>NZ_CP003560.2:0-3102500 GCF_001682195.2 Flammeovirga sp. MY04 | reverse complement strand
TGTAGGTAGACGCGAAACCAGGTGATCTACCCATGGGCAGGTTGAAGTTGTGGTAACACACAATGGAGGACCGAACCGGTTGACGTTGAAAAGTCTTCGGATGACCTGTGGGTAGGGGTGAAAGGCCAATCAAACCTGGAAATAGCTCGTACTCCCCGAAATGCCTTTAGGGGCAGCGTCGGATGAGTTTGATGGAGGTAGAGCTACCAATTAGATGCGGGGGAGTCATATCCTACCAAATCTAGATGAACTCCGAATGCCATCAAACACTACCGGCAGTGAGGGCTAGGGTGCCAAGGTCCTAGTCCGAGAGGGAAAGAACCCGGACCATCGTCTAAGGTCCCGAAGTGATAGTTAAGTTGAACTAAGGAGGTCCAGTCGCTGAGACAGCCAGGATGTTAGCTTGGAAGCAGCTATTCATTCAAAGAGTGCGTAACAGCTCACTGGTCGAGCGACAGGGCATCGATAATGATCGGGCATTAAACTATCCACCGAAGACATGGATTTGTGATTTATCACGAGTGGTAGGGGAGCATTCTGACGGGGTTGAAGCTGCATGGTGATGTGCAGTGGACCGGTTAGAAAAGCAAATGTAGGCATAAGTAACGATAAGGCAGGTGAGAAACCTGCCCGCCGATAGACCAAGGTTTCCTGGGCGACGCTAATCGTCCCAGGGTTAGCCGGGACCTAAGGGGATTGCCGAATGGCATACTCGATGGATATCAGGTCAAAATTCCTGAGCATCCTATATCATCGACGGAGTGACGGAGTGATGAAGTATCTGCGTACTGACGGATTAGTACGTTGAATTGCGTACCTATAGGTTGTGTAGTTAAATGCGCACGACTTGGGGAAACAAGACAGTACAGAGCGGCCACGGCCAATCTGATAACGATATGAAACGCTTCCAAGAAAACCTTCTAAGATTATGTTATAGGATCCCGTACCCCAAACCGACACAGGTGGTCAGGGTGAGTAACCCGAGGCGCTCGAGTGATTCATGGCTAAGGAACTAGGCAAATTAGCCCCGTAACTTCGGGAGAAGGGGCGCCTACTTACTTTGTAAGAGGCCGCAGCGAAGAAGTCCAGGCGACTGTTTAACAAAAACACATGGCTATGCGAACTCGAAAGATTCAGTATATAGCCTGACACCTGCCCGGTGCTGGAAGGTTAAGAGGGGGAGTTAGTGGTAACACGAAGCTCTGAATTGAAGCCCCAGTAAACGGCGGCCGTAACTATAACGGTCCTAAGGTAGCGAAATTCCTTGTCGGGTAAGTTCCGACCTGCACGAATGGTGCAACGATCTGGACGCTGTCTCGGCCATGAGCTCGGTGAAATTGAAGTAGCGGTGAAGATGCCGCTTACCCGCAACGGGACGAAAAGACCCCATGAACCTTTACTGCAACTTAACGTTGGCCGTTGGCCAGGAGTGTGTAGGATAGGCGGGAGACTGTGAAGGAGCGTCGCCAGGCGTTTTGGAGTCATTGTTGAAATACCGCCCTCTCCTGTTCGACGGTCTAACGGGTTTTGAACCCGGACATTGTTTGGTGGGTAGTTTGACTGGGGTGGTCGCCTCCAAAAGAGTAACGGAGGCTTTCCAAGGTTCCCTCACGACGGTCGGCAATCGTCGGAAGAGCGCAATGGCATAAGGGAGCCTGACTGCGAGAGAGACATCTCGACCAGGCACGAAAGTGGGACATAGTGATCCGGTGGTACCGCATGGAAGGGCCATCGCTCAAAGGATAAAAGGTACTCTGGGGATAACAGGCTGATCTCCCCCAAGAGCTCATATCGACGGGGAGGTTTGGCACCTCGATGTCGGCTCGTCACGTCCTGGGGCTGGAGAAGGTCCCAAGGGTTGGGCTGTTCGCCCATTAAAGTGGCACGCGAGCTGGGTTCAGAACGTCGTGAGACAGTTCGGTCTCTATCTGTTGCGGGCGTTGGAAATTTGAGAGGCTCTGACTTTAGTACGAGAGGACCGAGTTGGACACACCTCTGGCGTACCGGTTGTTCCGCCAGGAGCATCGCCGGGTACCTATGTGTGGAGCGGATAAGCGCTGAAAGCATCTAAGCGCGAAACCCACCTCGAGATGAGATTTCCTTATGAGGGTTGTTATAGATGATGACGTTGATAGGCTTCAAGTGTAAGTTCAGAGATGGATTAAGCTGAGAAGTACTAATCGCCCGAAAGCTTTTCTTCGGTTGGTGTCCCCTTAGTGGGGGCACCGACAAAGTTTTTACTGTTCACAGTCAATGATATTAAGACATTGATGGTGCCAATGACGTAGGTGTTCACCTCTTCCCATTCCGAACAGAGCAGTTAAGCCCTACAGTGCTGATGGTACTGGGTTAACCCCCGGGAGAGTAAGTCGGCGCCACATTCATTAAATATAGAAGGTTAGTTAACACAAGATGTTGGCTAACCTTTTTTTGTGTTAATATAAAACTGGTGTTTGGGTTATGCACAGGTATCTACGTAAACCGATAGTCCTCGAGGGGATAAACCCACCTCGTTGAAGACGGGGATGTGGATGATGCATCAAATATCTCTAGAATTGCAGATGCTCAAAAAAATGTAGGCCAATAACCCGTGTAACGAGGGGCCAAGGCCACCTCTGTAAAGACGGAGAAATAAATAGTGTTTCTACGAAAAACAGCCCCGAAATCTTGGATGATATTATTATGTAGATGATCTTACCTGCTACCTGCTACCTGCTACCTGCTACCTGCTACCTGCTACCTGCTACCTGCTACCTGCTACCTGCTACCTGCTACCTGCTACCTGCTACCTAAATAGTTATCAACAAAAAAGTGGATAACTTTCTGATTTACCCTAAAACAAATCGTCAAGTTATCCACACAATCAACAGTAAAATGTTACTTAATGTAATTTCTTTTTTTGATAACAGGTTTTTTCAGATTACCATAAAGCTCCTCGTTTCTTTTTTCATAAGCTTCGGAAGCCTCTTCAATGGTAGGATAATTCCCTAAATCTGTTCTTTTGCCATTTTCATAAATAATTGCCTTAAACTTCTTACCAACTTTAATGACGCCTCTATAACCATGCTTATTTCGATGCTCTTGAAGCCTTCGAAGTTCTTCCATGGTTTTCCAATCTAAGTTTTCTTCTCTTAAATCTAAGCGATTTCCATTGATATTATGAACAAATAGTCGTTTGTCTGATTCACGTTTGTCTAGCAATTTTTCTGCAATCAACCGATGCAGGTAAATAGTTACATTTTTGTATTTACCATCAGGTCTTGGAAAGTTCCTTTGAAAAAAAACATATCCACTAGTGTGTATTCTCAAGTTGTTCAACACATCAAGCTCTTTTAGATATGGATTATTCTCCAGTAACTCTAAGGTCCGATGGGACACAATGACAGTTTTCTTACTGTTTTTCAGTTTTAATTTACATAGCATGATATTTTGATTGTTGATGTTAGTAAGTTGAACGATTGATTAGTAGTAAAATGTTACGAAAATCGCCTCTTTTTAGATTAATTTAAAGCATAATATTAGATATAAAACGTATTTTAAGGGATCTTTAGGAACTTTTTAAATTCCAAATAACCAAAATGTTAGATCTATACGGCATTAATTTTATACTAGCAGGAATATTCTTCACTTTGAGTGTATTGTATCTCTGTATTTATTTGATAACAGATAGAGATATTCTAAAACTAATTTATGGGTTGATGAGTGGTAGTAGCGGGGCATTTATATTGTTATCTACCTATACGCATTCGCTATTTGATCTTGATGAACATCAACAGTTTTCCACATATATGTTGGTAACTTATATGTTTTTAATGATGATGATTTTTAGAGCTGCCTATGAACTTTCAGAAAGAATATTTAGAAAAACGTATTTGTATCTTACATTTCTATCTATTTTGATAATACTATTTATGTTCTTTTTCGGAAACTATTTCATGTACACCGATAAAGTACTAGTAAAATCAATACAGTTAGCATCCGAAAAATATTATTATCTAAAAGGAGAACCTCAAAATTTATTTTTTTTCCTTACTACTATATTTTATTTGAGCTGTATTTATTATTTCTCAAGATTAGTTATACGTTCCATTCAATCAAAATCACCTAGAAAGATAGTCATTTCATCTTCAGTAAGTATATTATTTATCTTTAGTAATATCTATGATGTATTTATTGATATTGGAACTATAAAAGGTATTTTTCTAACAGAGTATGCAGTCACTGGAATTGTGATGCTTTTGAGTATTGACCTCTTATTAAGTTTTTATTTAGGATACCAAAAACAAGTTTCACTTAATATTATTACTAAAAGTTTTGAAGAAATGATCCTGAATATCGATTTATATGTATTTCGATACGATGATAATGGGAATATAACATTCTTCAATAAATTTTCAGAGAAAGAATTATCATTTGATAATAACAATCTATATCGTCCAATAAAAGAGTTTTTTAATATAGAGGAAAAAGAGGAAGATGATCTTAATTTTAGATTAACCGTAAAAGGACCAAATTACAAAGTAATTGAAGGCACAAGAGTAACTGTCAACTTATCTTCTCATTCTCGTGAAAGTTACATGATAGGTTACGAAATTACTCAACGTCTAACCCATCAAAAGAAATTAACAGAAACTTTGGATGAGCTTCAGAAGGTATCAAAACAGCTGGAAGAGGAGAATACCTTCCTGAAAGAAACAAAGTTTAGAGGGAAGAATAAACCAAGTGTTCTCGTAATTGATCATAACTTTTCTATGTCTGTAGAAAGTGAAATCAAAAGAATAGCCAATTATAAAAGTACGGTGTTAATTCACGGTAATGAAGGAGCAGGTAAAACTTATATTGCTAATCAGATTATCAAATATGGAGATAGAGCTGAGAAACCTCAAATACTCTATAATTGCCACTCTACCTTAAAATCGGTATTTAATACCAAATATTACGAAGACTCAGTATATACACAAGGGTATAATAAAAGTATTCTTGATGTAGCGAATGGAGGAAGTTTAGTTTTAGAAAATATCCATTATCTCTCTGATGATGATCAAATATATCTATTGGACCTTTTAAAACAATTGGATGAAAGTGATGACCAAAAATATGATGTGAGATTTATTGCTACTACTGATCAGAATCTGAGAAAACTTGCTGAAGAAGGTAAATTCAATCTAGAACTCTATCACTTCTTAAGTATTTATAGAATTCATTTGCCTGATTTAAAGAGAAGGCTAAGTGATATACCCTATTTAGTTGAAGTGTTTGTGGAGAGTTATTGTAAGAAAAATAATATTCCACAGTTTAAAGTATCTATAGCGACAATAAAAAAATTACAAGCCTACCATTGGCCAGAAAATATTAAAGAACTAAAATATATTATTCAAAGATCAATCAATAACTCAAAAGGCAAAACACTTAAGCTTTTTCAGTTTGAAGAATATGTAGAAGATCATAGAGAAGGTAATTCTGAATATTTATCCTTAGATCAGCAAGAAAAGAAATATATCCTTAAAGTTTTAAAGCATTGTAACTGGAAAGTGAGTGGTAAAAATAGTGCCTCCGAACTATTAAAAATAAACGAAGCAACATTAAGATCAAAAATGAAAAAATTGGATATCAAAAAGGTTTAAATAACCTTACAATTATTCTATTAGTGATATTTCACGAAAAAAAGACTACTTTTTAAATGTTTGTAAATACTATAAGTTTCACTATTACAGTAATTTATGTGTTTTTTGATAGAGGATTATTCAAAATTAAATTATTTACAAATATTGTTTATTAATATTGCACAGATCAAAAAAATGATTGACTCAAACTATAGCCCATTTATATATATGGGCGAAAACTTATTTTAACCTATATACCTATTCAATGTTATTAATAATTTTACTACCCCTACTTTTGAAACCAAATTCATCCTAGGCCGTTAATGAAAATGAAATCGCCGGAAACGAGCGGTTTTTTAAACGGCAGAAAAATAATTCAAACGATTGAATAGTTTTTAAAGAAGATCAAAATTCGCTAGAACAAATTCATTACTAAACATAAATATTACTATGAAAAAGGAAATCAAAAAGTACCCTGCTATCCCACAAGAGAGATTGGAAAAATACCAGGATCTATGGAAAAACTCAACAAGTAGAGATGGTGTTCATCCAGACGTGAAGGCACACTTGGAAAGAGTAAAGACAATGGGTGGCGGTCAAGGTATCGAATTCTTGAGTAACATCAATAAAGATTACCTAGGTGCTTTTATGGCTCCATTCTCTAGAGACTTGGAAGAAGCAGATATTGCAATTATTGGTATGCCATTCGAAAAGTCTGCTCCTATGAATGCTTCTCATAAATATGGTCCAAAAGCATTAAGAGAATTATCGAAAAACTTCATGGGAACAACAGAGCCATGGATCAACGGAGAGTTCGATATTCCTTTCGATTTCGCCAACATTATTGACTACGGTACGATCGATACTTACGGTCAGTTTGATTTATCAGGTGAGATGGAGCACGCCATTGAGCATTATAGAAAAATTGTTTGTGATAATCATATCATTCCTTTCATGTGGGGTGGTGATCACACAGTTTCAGTAGCTCCTTTGATGACATTGGGTGAGACTTACGGGCCACTTTCAGTAATTCACTTTGATGCTCACTATGACTTGGTAACGGAAGCTGACTTCCCTTATCCATACCACTCAGGTAACATGTTTACTCAGAACTTTGCGAAAGGTAATGTAGACCCTGAGAGAATGATTCAAATTGGTATTAGAGGTAGAATGACTGGTCTTGTAGGTGGTCACGCGAAAAATTTCGGTACTAATGTGTACTTCGCGGATGAAGCAAGAGTAATGTCTCCAAGAGAAATGGCAGACAAAATTATCGAGGTAGTGGGTGATGGTCCTACTTATATCTCATTGGACTTGGATTCATTAGATCCTGTATACAACTCGGCTTCTTCTGCTGTTGAGCCATTCGGTTTAGATGCTAACTGGGTACACGATGTGCTTAAACTAGTTAGAATGTCAGGTAAAGTAAACCTTGTAGGTGCAGATGTTGTAGAATACGCTCCACAAAACGACCCAGCGAAAACATTTGGTTACATTGCTGCAGGTCTTAGCTGGAAAATCCTTTGTTGGTTAGCGGCAGATGTGAAACGTAGAAATGGTGGTGAAAATCATCCTACAAACTGGCCGCAAGCGTTTGGTAACGTTACACTTTAATCACTTAGAACTTTAAAACATTAAATATATCATGGCAAATTTCTTTTCATTAGAAGGACAAGTTGCAATCGTAACAGGCGGTACTTCGGGTATCGGTTTAAAAACTGCTGAGCGTTTTATCGCTGCAGGTGCTAAAGTAGTGATCTCTGGTCGTAAAGACGGAACAGAGATCGCAGAGAAAATCGGAGCTACTTTCGTTCAGTGTGATGTTTCTAGTGCTGAATCGGTAGAAACGATGGTCAATAAAGCTGTTGAAACATACGGTAAAATTGACATCCTAGTGAATAATGCTGGTGCGAACTTCGGTTACGACACAATGATGGAAACAGACATCGAAAACTTCGATAAAAACTTTGCGATCAATACGAAAGGTGTTGTTCACGGCATCAAGTTCGGGGTACCTCAAATGAATGACGGTGGTCGTATTGTCAATGTAGCCTCTGCAGCTGCAGTTCAAGGTGTGGCTTACTTGGCACCTTATGTAGCTTCGAAATGGGCTGTGGTAGGTATCACAAAAACAGCTGCTGTAGAATTGGGTAGCCGTGGTATCAGAGCCAACGTAATTGCACCAACTTCGGTGAATACACCAATGGCAAACACTCCAGAAGGTCAACCACAATTGAGAATGGAGCACAAAGCAGTACCTCTAGGGCGTATTGCAGAGCCAGAAGAAGTAGCTTCATTGATTCACTTCTTATCAGCTAAAGACTGTGATTTCGTAAACGGTCAAGTAATTGGTGTTGATGGTGGATTTACTGCAGGTATGAGCATCGATGCTTACAACACATTAGCTGCTGAATAATTAAAAAAATATAAGTGGACGTGGTACTGCCACGTCCCATCAAAACATAATCTTACAAATTAAAAAATTACTACTATGGGAGCACAAGGAAAAACTAAATCGACGAATGCAGATTTCTTAAGATATGCATTGAAAAGAACTTGGATGGCTGCAGGCGCATCAGAAGAGCACGGTAATGCAGTAGCAGATGCATTAATGTTAGGTATCCGTCAAGGTAAATTAAACCAAGGTTTAGGTGTATATGAAGCAATTGATATCATGCACCAATCAGGTTTATTGGATATCAATGCTGAGCCAGAAGTTGTTGGTGAAGGAGATACTTGGGCATCAATCGATGGTAAGCGTTCATCAGGTTACTGGACATTGACTAAGATGGCGAACATGGCGATCGAAAAAGCGAAAAAGCATGGTATTGCTATTGTTTTCGGTCATAACCATAACGATGCAGGTTCATTCGGTGCTTATACTTGGATGGCATCAAAAGCAGGTTGTGTTGCATTAACTTCTAACAACTCTGTACCAATGTGTTCGCCTCTAGGTGGTATGTCAAATACAATTTCTGTACCTCCACTAGATGGTATTGGTCCTGCAGGTGAGAAGCCTCCAGTATGGATGTCAACTAAACTTTGTGAGTGGTACGATGCAGATACTGCACAAGCGGTTCTTCAAGGTACTAAGCTGAAAGGTGATTATGTAATCGATCCAGAAACAGGTGCTTTATCAAACGATTTGGCTCCATACGCTCAGCCAATCGAAGGTTACGGTCGTGTATACAACCAATCGGCTTTCCAACAGTTATCTAACCCAAGAGTTTACATGTTGAACCTATTCAACGAATTACTTTCAGGTATTATCAACCCAGGTGGTATTATCACTCCAGAAGTTCCATCATTAGGTGATATCGTAGACGGTAAAGCGAATGGTACTTCAGTAGGTGGTTCTTACTTTATCTGTATCGATCCTTCAGTATTTGGACCATTGGGTGATGTATTGGCGAAATCAGATCGTTTTGCTCAAGCAATCGAAGATTCTCCAGCTCGTCCAGGTCAAAGAAAGCCAGGTATGCCAGGTGCTAGAGGTTATGAGTCAATCATCAAAGACGAGGAAATCGTTGAGGTATTGGATTCTCACTGGGAGCCATTCTTCAAGACTCAAGCAGGTAGATACGGTCTATCAGAAGAGAGCTTAAGAGAAGAGTGGGAAGCACAAAGAAATAAATAATCAATCAGAAATAATGTTGGCTTTCAAGAGTTTCAATAGGTTTCAACCTATTGAAACTCAAACTTCACTAACCCACGATTTCAATCGTGGGCACCCAGAAGTGCTTAAAAAAGAAAGCCTAACAAAAAATATAAATCAAAAATGAAACTTCTTGAAAACAAAGTTGCTCTAGTAACAGGAGCAACAAAAACAAAAGGTTTAGGTAGAGCAATTGCTGAGAAATTGGCAGAGTTAGGTGCTAAAGTAGTTTTAACTGGCCGTAACAGCTCTAAAGAGGGGATGGAAGCAAACGTTGCAGCAATCAAAGCAAATGGTGGCGAAGCAATGGGTGTTTTAGTAGATGTTTCAGATGCAGCTCAAGTAGATGCAGCTATTCAACAAGTATTGGATGCTTACGGTTCTCTTGATATCGTAGTGAACAATGCAGGTGTTGGTTTTGGTTCTGCTTTATTGGACGAAAACACTGACAAAGACTGGGATGCCAACTACGCTGTAAACGTAAAAGGTGCTTTAGCAGTTTGCAAAGGTGCTATTCCTGCCATGGAAAAATCTGGTGGTGGAGCAATTGTAAACGTTGCTTCTACAGCGGGTATCGCAGCAGGTATGGGTATGCCTTATCCTTATGTAGCTACAAAACACGCATTAGTTGGTGCGACTAAAGTTTTGGCTATTGAGCAAGCAGCGAAAGGTATCCGTGCAAATGTTGTTGCTCCAGGTGCAATCAATACAGATATGTTACAAGAAGCTTACAAGGCGATTGCAGAAGCTGAAGGTTGTTCAGTAGAAGAGGCAGCAGCGAAAGAAAATGCAGGTATTCCATTAGGTCGTCCTGCTGAGCCAAGTGAAATTGCAGAAGCAATTGTGTACTTAGCTTCTCCTGCAGCGAGTTACATTACAGGTATTGTATTGCCGGTTCACGGTGGTATGGCACCAGGTTTATAAGATCTTATTTAGCATCATCGACTCTTAGGAGTTGATGATGTTCTAAAGAAACTGAAGATGAAGAAAGTTGCCTTAATTACAGGAGCTGCCCAAGGAATTGGATTCGAAACAGCAAGGCTTTTAGGAGAGAAAGGATATGCAGTCATACTAGCTGATGTTCAAGATGCTTCTTCAAAAGTTGAGGAATTAGAAGGGAAAGGTATTGAAGCAAAAGCCATATCATTTGATTTAGCAGATAGTGCTACTTTTCATCAAGTAGTGGAATTTGTGGATAAGCATTACGGTAGATTAGATGCATTGGTAAACAATGCTGCCATGTTGGTAGATATGGGAAAGCATCCATCAGATTTATCAGAAGTACTATTTAGAAAAGTAATGGAAGTGAATTATATCGGACCATTCCTTTTCACTCAAAAGTTAGTTCCTCTTTTAAAGAAAAGTGAGGCAGGCAGAATCGTTAACCTTTCCACTCAAGTGGCACAATTAGCACAGTTATCTGATATGAATTCTCCTTTAAGAGATGATATCTGTGCCGCTTATCAAAGTTCTAAGATTGGAGTAAACGCCATGACAGTACTTTTTGCGAAGGAGTTGGAAGAATTTGGTATCAAAGTAAATAGCTGTTGTCCTGGTTGGGTAGACAGTGCTATGAATACCGACGAACTACCTGATTATGGTGATGAGGCTCGACCAAAAACTCCAGCAGAAGGAGCTGATACATCGGTATGGTTAGCTACGCTTCCACAAGATGGACCAACTGCAGGTTTCTTTACAGATCGTGAAAAAATCAATTGGTAACTAAACGTTAATCATTCTACTATGTGTAACAATACTGAAAAACCCGTTTTAAAGTTCGAAACTCCAAAATTCAATTATGATGAATTGGAGCAGCAACTCAACGATTATGAAGCAAATCCAGAAGGATATAAGCATGATGGACCGTCAATTATTTCTGTTCGTCAAGGGATACGTGCTGGAAGAGGAGGTAGTGTTGCAGTAGGTGGTTGTTTGCTTCATCATGATGAGGTGATCGCAGAAAATATGTCGAAAGCCAACTCTCCTTATCACCGCTTGGATTTACATGCTGAGATGGTGCTATTGAATGAGTTAGAAGACAGATTATGTGATGATAAAACCCCTCGAATGAGAGATTACACTTTGTTTACTTCTCAAGAACCTTGTCCGATGTGTTTGGCAAGAATCTGTTTTAGTCAAGTAGGTAAAACGTATTACGTTTACAGAGACGGAAATAGCATTGAAGCAGGTACACAGACAAATTATGAAAGAATGCCAGAAGGGTTTCAATTGTTAGGTTCAAGATTGATTGTTGAAGAAGCCGATTGTTCGCCGAAGCTAAAAGAAATTGCACGTCAGGTATGGCTAAACTCCATCGATCATTGCGTGGATGAATGGCTAGAAAGGTATTAATATGGCATCACAAGAAATACAACAACCTAGAGACCACACCTACTTTCTGGACTATGTAAAACATTTGGGCATGCTGCTTTTTGCAATAAGTATGACCACCCCAGTTTTGGGATTGATTGTTTTTGATGTCGAAACAGAAATTGTAGATGGAGAAAAAGTCATAGATTCTCAATTGATATGGGATAAACCATTTCTTCCTTATGTAGCAGGTTTCTTGATATTAGTTATCCATTGGTTCAAGTTCGTCGAAGTACATCATTCGATGAAAACAACCAACCTCAATCAGATATTAATCACCTTTGGTTACTTCTTTCTACTGTGTCTCTATCCTTATTTTGAAATGAACATTGAGTTCACTTCAGATCAACCTCATTCAAGAGCCATTTTTAGTGCTGTATGGGGATTATTAGGCATCTTTTCGTATTGGAAACTGCATCATGCAAAGAAAAACGATATGCTTAAAGAGGAGATGACCGACGAGAGAATCAAGGTGTTATCCAACGAAATTTTAGCTGACCCGGTAGTCGCAGTAGCTTGTATAGGTCTATCCTATATCAATTTCTTCGCTTGGTTAGTAGGCATGGTTGCTTTAGTACCTATCGCCAATTATATATTAGCAAGAACCAGTATTCGTGCTGGTCATTAATTTTTACTATGAAACAATTCATTTCACTATTCACTCTTCTTCTTTTATCAAACTTCATTTTCGCACAAGAAGAAATTGACGCATCAAAGCCAACGAACTTTTATACTCAGTTGTACAATCACTTAGAATACAACTATTCTAAAAATGGAGCAGATACATATGGGTATAGAGCAGAGTTTATGTTCGCACCAAGTGATGCACACTTGTTTTTAGCTGAGATGCCATTATTGCATAACACAGAGACAGGTAAAACAGGTATTGGAGATTTTAGAGCAAGATACTTCTATCTCCCTTATAAAAATTATGATAAGTTCTTTGGAGCATTTGGTCCATCGGTAGACATTTTTGCTCCAACAGGAAATTATGATGATGGTTTAGGATCTGGAGCTTGGTTAGTACAGCCAGGTGTTACAGTAGGTTTAATGATAGCAGATTGGATTCAAATGTTCCCAATTCTTTCTTATCAGTACACTTCTTCACCGGTGTTAGAAAGACCAGGTTTGTTTCAAGATCCACAACACGGAATGTCGTTTCAGATCATCACTCCAATTATTTTGAGTGAGAAGATGTTCCTTCAGGTTACGCCAATTTATACGGCAAGTAATATTGGCATGGAAAGAAACGACCGTTACATACAAGAATTTATTGCACAATACGCATTATCAGATAAGCTACAACTAAGTGGTTTTTACAGAGGAGTTTTTAAAGATGATAATCACACTGCTCGTTTGGCCCTTGTAGTCTTCCTTTAAGAAACGAAAAACATTAAAAAGATAGAATCATGAGCGATATCAAAATGAACCCGCTGTTAAGCGTGAAAAACGGAGAATTATTTATCGAAGATGTAAGCACTGTAGACATTGCTAATAAGTACGGTACTCCTTTATTCGTGGTATCAGAAAACATCTTGGTACAAAACTACCTTGCTTTTCAAAACACTTTCCAAAAGTTTTATCCTGAGGGAAGAATTCGTGTTATGGCAGCGGTAAAAGCCAACCCAACTGTAGCAGTAAGAAGAGTATTATCTCAAGCGGGTTGTGGTTGTGATACTTTCGGTGCTGGAGAGTTGGAAACAGCAATTAGAGGTGGTGTACCTTACGAAGATATCGCCGTTAACGGTTCGATTAAATCTGATGATATTATCAGAAAAGCAATTGATTTAGGTATTCATATCGTTTTGGATAACAAAGACGAACTAGGTGTTTGCCAAAGAATTGCTGCTGAATTGGGTAAAGAAGCACACGTGATGTTGCGTATCAAGCCTTACATGAAAGACCTTGATGAGCCATCGGATTTCTTCCCTGCACGTTTGATTCGTGAAATGACACAAACGGTAAAATATGGTATCCCTACTTCTGAAGTAAGAGAGATGTTGCCTCAGTTTGCCGATTGTCCAAATGTGAAGCTAGTAGGTGTGCATACACATGCCGGTCGTCACTCGAAAAAGCCAATTTTCTGGTCGTCATTGGTACAATCAGTAGTCGACATGATCAAAGAGATTCATGATGGTGTGGGTAATAACTGGTCACCTTCGATTGTTTCTGTTGGTGGTGGTTTCCCTGCTGAAATGGACAAAGAAACTCGTGTAGCAGTAACGGATTACGATACACCTCACTTAGAAGATTTTGCTAAAGTGATTACAGAAACTTTCAGAAATGGAATGAAAGGTATTGGTCTTTCTTCTGATGGTGTAATTCTTGAAATCGAGCCGGGTCGTGCGATGTATAACGAAAGTGGTATTCACTTATTCAAAGTACACAACATGAAGCATGAAACTGCCAACGGTATGGACTACCAATGGGCAGAGACAGATACTTCGGAGACGTTCTTAAGTGTTGGTGGTTTGAATGTGACACCTCCATTCGATTTGGTAGCGTGTAACAAAGCAGATCAAACATACAATACTCCTGTAGATGTTGTAGGTATTACTTGTAACTACGACTGTCTTGCAGAACAACATAAAATGCCACAACTGGAAAAAGGGGATACATTGGCGTTCTTGAACACAGGTTCTTACATCGAGCCTTATACTTGTAACTTCAATGCACTTCCTAGACCGGGTATGGTGATGGTAAAAGGTGATACTGTGGAATGGGTAAAAACTCCAGAAACACAAGACGAGGTATTCTCGAGACACGTTGTACCAGAAAGATTAAAAGATATCTAGTAATTACTAGGTATTGTTAAGCCTAATTTGTTTAGATAAAATGTATCGATGGGGACGATGAAACCCTCGTCCCCTCGGTAGTTATGGAAAGAAATTTCTCTCTATTGATTACTACTCATGGGAATGAAAAAAATACTACTATGTATAGGTTGGTTATTGACTTTACCACTTCTAGCACATCATCCTGACAATCCATCAGGAACATTTGAGATCGACTGGAAGACAAGTCAAATCGATAAAACCATTGCTACAGGAGTGTTCCAAACAATGGGACTTCGTGTGGATAATGATCCATCTAGAGCCGGCATTAAAAGAGACGGTGACGATCAGATTCTATACGGTATAGCTTTGGGATTTAGTATCGACGATACTTTTGCTTTTGATATCGATCAGAAAGTAAAAGTAACTGTGGAGATGGAAGTAAGTAATCTCAAGCAGTTCTATTACGCTTACGACAGAAATGGTGTGGTAGAGTCTGTACACAAAGTGGATATCAAAGAAGGACAAACGGGATGGCAGACGTTCGAATTTGTTTTGGACAGAGCTCGTTTAGCCAACAGAGGATATGGAAACACAGACTTTGCTTTATCAAGTAATGTGGATATGTCTTCTCAGTTATTGTTCATTAAGGATATTCGTTTTGAATTGGTAGGTGATAATGCAACGCAAAACCCTACTGGAAATTTACAGTTAAACCTTTTCAATAAGAAATCTAAAGAAAGAGTAGCGGCACAGATCGGACTATATGATGCCACTGGCAGAATGCCTCTTCCAACAGAAAGTGCTATCGAGCTACAATTCTTTGAAAACATGGTTCGCTCTGTAGAAATCAGAGAAGAATTGGATCAAATCAACTGGCCTCATAAAAACCATTATACTATGTATATCGATGGTTTGTATCAAGCCAATATTCCGGCAGGGAAGTATGATTTAGTGATTATGAAAGGACCTGAATATCCAATTTATCAAAAGACAATTGAGATTAAGGAAGGTCAGACGAACAACATCAACTTGTATTTGGAGCATGTATTTGATATGCCTAAAAAAGGTTGGTACTCTGGAGATGTTCATAACCACTTCTCAAGAAGAAATTCGAGCATGAACCCGAATCAAATTGCCCACGCGAGAGCAGCAGATTTACATATGCACTGGCTGTATGCATTGGGAAATTCGGTGACGACACACTTCGATCAATATGCTTGGGGGAAAGAAGGTCAGTACAAAGAGAAAAATTATTATATCGCTTCAGGACAAGAAGATCCGAGAACTGACTTTCTAGGTCACGTTCTAGCGATGGGACACAATGAGTTTGTTCGCTATCCCAACGAATACTTCCATTACGATAGAGTATCGAAAGAGGTACATAATCAAGGAGGTGTATTTGGAGTAGCACACATGGACTTTGCTCAGTTCCAACAAAATATTGCTTTGGCTTTATTGGTTCCAGAAGATGAAGTGGATTTTGTAGAGATTTTCCAATATCATTCATTGAACTTAAACGATTGGTATGCTTTCCTTAACCTAGGGTTTAAGTTATCGGCAGCAGCGGGATCGGATTGGCCGTACATGTCGCTTCCAGGAGCTGTAAGAACTTATGTGAAAGTAGATGGAGCGTTTTCTCCAGAAGCTTGGAACGAAGGTTTGGAAAAAGGAAGGTCGTTTGTTTCCAATGGTCCGATGGTCGATTTCAACATCAATGGATCTGATATTGGCTCGACGTTGAGTGTGAAGAAAGGAGAGAACATCACTTTAAAAGCCAAAGGTTATATCGTTCCAAGTTGGGATAAATTAAACTATGCTTCTGTGATTATGAATGGGGAGATCATCAAAGAGATTAAACTGGAAAAAGGTCAAGAAGAAATTGAAATTAATTTAGATATCCCAATGGAAGAAAGTGCTTGGTTTGCGATCAAAGTGCATGGAGAAAAAGCCCATGACATTGTATTCCAAAGTCACTTTACCAAAAGAATTCAAGCCCACACTTCTCCGATTTATGTGGAGGTAGATGGTCAGCCAACTTGGTCAAAAACAAAAGGACCGGAGATCATCGATGCTTTAATCAAAAGAATGGAAGAAGTGAAGGAAATGAAGTATCAGCGTTACGACAACGAGGCTTGGGAAAGTCCGGATAGAACGTCTGAAATGTTGGATGCTTTCCGTCCATTCTTAAGAACATGGATTGATGAAACGAAGGCATACTACGAAGATTTAAAAAAGAAAATTGTGACACCATAGATTAAACTAACAAATGAGTACGCAAGATAAAATGAACTGGAAACCGTTAATCGTAATCATCCTCTCGATGGTGATGATGTACATTACATCATTTAGTATTAACGTATTGATTGGCCCAATTGTACAAGACCTCAATTGGTCGGTATCGGGTCTGCAAATGGTGATCGTATCCGCGTCTTTAATTGCTGGTACTTTGATGGTAACCGCAGGACGTTTAGGCGATAAAATAGGGAAGAAAAAAGTATTTATCATCGGATCAATTATTTATACTGTTGGTCTAACGATAGTAGTTTTAGCACCCAACTCTACCATATTTAGTGTAGCATGGGCATTGATTTGGCCTTTTGGTATGGTGTTGGTTATTCCGACATCCATTGCACTCATCATGTATTTCTACGAAGGGTCTCAAAGAGCTTCAGCATTTGCGATCTATGGAGCCGTATTATCAATTATCTCTGCCTTAGCACCAGTAATTGTAGGTTATTTAGCTTCTATCGTTTCATGGAGAATAGCACTGGGTTTATCACCTGCATTTGGTGTATTGACCATTTTAGCTGCTTTCACCTTACCAGAAACAGAAAAAGATTCATCCATTAAAATTGATATTCTATCAGTAGTATTATCAGTATTGGCTTTCGGTACTTTCTTGATTGCAACGACAATGGCGTCAGAGTTCGGTTGGTTAATGGAGAAAAGACCATTTGATATCGGAGGGACAGTCATTCCTTTAGGTGGATTATCTATTGTGCCTGTGATGTATGCCATTGCAGTGGTATTATTGATTGTCTTCTTCAAAAGAGGAGCAGCTTTGACAGCCAAAGGAGAAACACCATTATTGAGTGCGTCCATTTTGAAAAACATTCCATTCTCTATTGGGATGACAATTCAAGCGTTATTGTACTTCTTGATTGCGGCAGTATTGTTTACGGTTTCAGTCTTTGTACAATCGGCAGCAGGTTTAGATTCTTTTGATACAGCATTGACCACTTTACCAATTTCAATTGGTGTAGCCTTCACCGCTTTCGGGACAGCAAGTTTAGGGGAGAAGATTTCTCCAAAATTGATCGTGATAGTTGGTTTTGCGATCATCTTAGGAGGATCATTCTTATTGACGCAACAAACATCTGTCGAGATGACTTGGATGTCAACAATCTCAGGAGCGTTAGTGTTCGGTGTTGGTTGTGGTTTAGTGATGGCACAAATAGCCACATTAACGATGATCAAAGTACCTTCATCTCAGGATGGAGAGGCTTCTGGATTATCAGAGACCATGAAAGAGATTGTAGGTCAAGGATTCGCCATTGCCTTCGCAGGATCTATCTTATTCGGTTCGGTGTATTCGAATATGGTTGACGGTTACGAAACGACTGAGGAACTTCAGTTATCAGAAACAGCCAAAGAAGAAATCATTATCGAATTAGAAGATACTTTTATGGAAATTACTCCTGAGGAAGAGAAAACTTGGGTACAGGAGGAGTTACCAGAAAAAACAAAAGCTGCGTATCAAGAGATCGTGAACAATTCTGCTGAGAAAGCATTCACAGATACATTTATGATCATCAGCATCTTTACAGTGATTTCGTTGATATTAAGTTTCTTCCTTCCTGGTAAGGAAAAGTAAAAAAGAAAAATTTAGAGGTTGACTCAGTATTCCTGAGTTAACCTCTATCAAAATATATTCTCGTTGAGAGCTTCGAAAAGATGTCTCGACGAATAAAGTAATATCTATCCTAAACAAAAAAAGCAAATGAAACAGTTTAAAGGCGTATCGATTATCGATACAGACGGAAAGAAAAAAGAATTTATTATTGGTGCTCATTTCTTAGGTGATGAAGCAAGAGAGATCGAAGAAGTCTATGTAGAAGATTGGCATCAGTATCCTCTTGTTATTGTAAAAACAAGTTTAGGAGAGCAACATTTTGCAGATGTAGAATATGAAATGTTGTACGAAGAATAACAGTAAATAATAAATAATACGATCCATTCAATCCACGCATTCAAAACTTATTATGAAATATCAAAAATTAGCCTTTTTAAAATCAGGTAGTCCTAAATCAGACGAAGCTTTTCAGTTATTGACTTCAGTACATAAAAACTATTCAGTCGATGAAGCTGATGTCGTAGTTGCTTTAGGTGGAGATGGTTTCCTTTTACAAGTACTTCATACCTATCCGGATTTAGATAAACCTGTATTCGGTATGAACAGAGGAACACTAGGCTTTTTATTGAATGAGTACAAGGATGATGTGGATTTATTAGAACGTATCAATCATTCTCAAGATGTGCATTTATGTCCAATTTCTGTGGATATCGAAGACGATCAGGGAGAGCATTTTCATTATAAAGCCTATAATGAAGTGTCGGTCATCAGATATTCTGGGCAGAGTGCAAATCTTGAGATTTCTGTCAATGGAAAGGTAGCTTTAGACATGCTAAATGCGGATGGCGTTTTAGTAGCTACTCCAGCAGGATCAACTGCTTATAACTTTTCAGCACATGGTCCAATCATTCCATTGAATGCAAATTTATTGGCTTTAACGCCAGTATCCCCTTTCCGTCCAAGACGTTGGAAGGGAGCTTTACTACCCAATGATGTGGTGATTGAGATTAAAAACTTAGATCCACAAAAAAGACCAATCGGTGCCGCGGCAGATTCCAAAGAAGTGAAGAATGCAGTACATGCTAAGGTTTGGCAAGACAAAAAAGACACGAGACATCTACTATTCGATAAAGATCAATCTTTAGAAGACCGCATTTTATTAGAGCAATTCAGTATTTAATTTATGATGAGATTTCTGCAGTGTTCAAGCGTATTTTTATTTCTATTGATACCTATTTTTTCTTGGGGTCAAGATTCTTTGTCATGGCCTTTGGATAGCTATCAAGACCGACGTTACAAAGAAAATTGGAAACTAGAAGATTGGCGAGTTCGTGATGTTCAATCGAGAGATTGGTCCGATAAGATCAAAGCTGTTCCATTATCAAAAAATAAAAAGATTTGGGCATCTTTTGGTGGACAAGCGAGGGTACGATACATGCCTACCGTAAACGAGGAGTTTCAATCGCCTAACTCTGGTTTATTTACTTTTCGTTTGAGAACACATGCCGATATTCATTTTGGTAAAAACTTTAGAGTATTTGCAGAGGGTATCTATTCGAATACCACTAAAGATAATACGGACAGACTTGGTGCTGGAACACCTGTAACAAATGGCGCCTTTCTCAACCTTTTCGGTGAATATAAATTCGATTTGTATAATAATACCTACATGGGAGTTTGGGCAGGTAGAAGAGAATTACAGGCAGGGCACGAACGTTTATTATCCCCCGGCAATTGGCTTATTACGCGTCGATCTTTTGATGGAGCCGGTTTTTATGTAGGGAATGATAATAACAAGTTAGTGGCCTTTGTGAGTAAACCAGTTATTCCTGTTCCCGACGGTTATACCACAAGAGATGAAAACACCACTTTTTGGGGTGTACGCTACGAATCGTTTGATGTTGCCTATACCACCACTGCCGGATTTGGGGTGCCAAGTTGGTCGTCTTTTGATAGAACCTACTTTGAACCCTACTTCTATGGTCTACATCGAGAAAATGCAGTCTATGAAGATGGGGTAGCCAACGAACAACGTTATACCGCAGGTTTCTTATTGGCAGGCCCAATTAAACGAATCTTTAATTATGAAGTGGAAGCCATGTATCAGTTTGGTAAGTTTGGTGATAAAAACATCAATGCTTATTCTATAACTACTGAGTTTGGTGTATCCTTTCCAGAAGTAGCCACACAACCTCATATCTGGGTAGGATTTGATTATTCATCAGGTGATCAAAACAAAGGAGATGGCTCATTAGGAACCTTCAATCCTCTCTTTCCTCAGGTAGCACAGTTTTTTGGAGAACATGGAGCCATGGATCGTAAGAACTTAACATCATTATCTGCCAATATCGATTTTACCTTATTCAAAGTAGTAAAATCAAGGTTGACGTATTGGAACTTTCAAAGATCGAGCTTAGAAGATGCGGTTTATAACACATCAAATGGTATATTAAGAAGTGGAGAGAGTAATTCAAGAGACTTAGGTGATTCCATGCAATTATCATCCGTAATTACTTTAAACCGTCATTGGGAAATTTGTGCCACCTATAACTTCTGGGTACCTGGACAATATTTCTGGGATACACAAACAGGAAAAGCACACACCCAACATTTCTTTATGTTGACCACTCAGTTTACTTTCTGATGAAAAAGAAATCTTATAAAATAGACCCAAAATACTTAAAAGAGTTTTTCTCTGTATTGTTCGGGGTGATGTTCGCCTTGTTTATTGATACGATGTGGAGTGATCATGAACATCAAGAATTAGCAAAAAAAGCGAAACGAGATATTCTTATAGAGGTAAAAGATAACCTTAATAAAATTGATTCTTTGGTGGTCGTACATCAAAAAACAGAAGAGAAAATAAGAATTCTAGCAAAAGTACTTGATGGAGAATTAGACAGTACAAATGTTGATAGAGATATTTCATTAGAATTTGAATTGACTGAGGATACTGCCTGGGAAACTGCTAAAATATCAGGAGCAGTGACCTATATGAAGTTGGAGGAGTTGTCTAAATTCAATTCATTATATAAACTCCAAGCAATTTATATGAATAATATGGAGAAGTTTATGGAGCACTCATTTACTGGTATGCAGTTACTTACTGAAAAAGAAAAACTAACCCAGATGGGTTATTTCATTCATAGTTCCATGACCACAGAAAAACAATTGATCAAAGAATATAAAAAGGTTTTAGATGAAAATAAGTAAATGAAGTTCATTTGGGTACATATTATTACTCTTGTATTATGTATCAATCAGTCGATAGCACAAACTGATTCGACTTCATTACGTCCATATAAAAACAATATTTTAGCCTCACCGGCTTTATCCTATAGTCCTAAAACAGATGTCGTTTTAGGACTATATTTTTTATATCAGTTCAAACTCAAGAAGGATGATTATACTACCCGTCCTTCTAATGTGAATTTTTATGTGGGGTCTTCTTACAAAGGACAAAATTACCTTTCGACGGAACATGAGTTATTGAGTAATGCTGAGAAGTACTATTACAAAGGAAAAATTGAATACAAGAAAACTCCGGAACAACTTTATCGAATTGGTCCGGATACAGGAGAGGATGATTTTATTAATGCGGAGTATCATTCTCTTGAAATATTTGAAAGAATAGTGCATCAGTTCAGACCCAATATGTTCATAGGAGGGAAGTTTCGTTCCATCAGTATTTTTGATATTAATTATACAGATCGAGAAGGCAAAGGCTTAGATGAAAATAATTTGCCATTTCCTGGGGCTGAGGGAGGAAGTTACCTTGGTATTGGTCCTGTTTTTATTTGGGATAAACGAAACAGCATCATGACCCCTACAAGAAACTTTTACCTAGATTTAACCACTCTTTTTTATACTAGTTTAGATGATTCAAGGTCTTTCATCACCATCAAATTGGATGGACGACGTTATTTTGACCTAAAGAACAATGGACAAACGGTATTGGCTTGTCAGTTACTAGTTCAGAATAATTTTGGTGATATACCTTTTCATGAATTATCCCTACTGGGAGGAAAACAAATAATGAGAGGTTATGAATTGGGTCGATATAGAGATTTTCATTCCATACAAACACAAGCAGAATTACGTCAAAAAGTTTGGGGGAGATTTGGTATGACGGCCTTTTATAGTTTAGGAACAGTATACGATGAACTTAGCGATTTTCAACATTTAAAATCTACTTTAGGGGCAGGACTTCGATTAAATATCAATAGAAAAGACCCTGCAAATGTGAGAGTCGATTTTGGTTGGAGTTTGGAAGAGAACAATAAAGGTATTTATATCACTTTAGGAGAGGCATTTTAAATCCATTTTTATTTGATAATTGAATAGTATTCTTTGTACAAGAGTGAGTTGGTCTTGTTTGAACAGTAGTTAATGATCTTGAACAAATCAAACGATTGAATAATTTGAACGTTTGTTCAGTTATATCATCTAACAAAGACATTATGAAACGTACATACATAAAAATATTCATTCTTGGGTTAATGACCATGTTTTGGTCTTGTAGTAAGAAGTCTAACGTACAACCCACTAGTATTCCTAGTATTAAAATTTCTACACCAAATGAGGTGAGTATAGGAGAGGGGAAAGCGAATGAAGATATTCAAGTGAATTTTAAGGCGGAAGGGTTGATAGATCATGTGTTGGTCACTTTCCCGATGCAAGGATTGGGTGTTAGTGTAGAACTCACTAGAGTTCCAGAATCTGAAGAAATGAAAGAAATACAAGATTCGCTGTTGGATGGAGAACTTCCAGAAAAAATTAAGGGAGCGACCAATGCCAAAGCTTTTCTTAAAAAAGAAGTGATTAACGAACTGAAAAGAGGAGAGCAGTTATTCACTTTCGAAATGATTGACAGAAATGGCAATCATGTTTGGCAAGACCTCACGATTAACGTGTACTAATTCTTGTCTATACATCACTCCTTTTACAATCTACTTTAACTTTATTGCTATGAAAAATATATCAGTATTTGTCGTTGTTGCTTTAGTATTTATGGCCTTGTTATCTTCTTGCGGAGGTAGAAACATTGAAGATGTCATTCCAAGATCAACTGCATTTGAGTTTTCAAGAGGAACAGAAATGTACATCACAGAAGGGAAGTTTCAAGATACGGTGAAAATCGATATTTATGTTCCTGCCAAAATTGTTACAGTGGATGTAAGTACACCTTTTGGCAAAGAAGATTTTCATATCAATTTGGCAGAGGAGCCAAAAGAATTTGGAGAGGAAAAGATGCAAGAGAGTATGCTTGGAAAGCACACTACTTACAGACATGTATTGGGAGCGAAAGATGTAAGAGTACATTTAGTCCCTAAAGTGATGAACTCATTATCAACGGGAAAACATACCATTACATTCGCTGTCTTGGATGAAAAAGAAGAATACAAACAACGTGATTTAAACATCACTGTTGTTCCTGAAAAAAAGAAAAAATAACCCAATTACTATATACATGATCACATTCTCATCGAGGGAATGTGGTCAGCACTTAAATAGAATTTAAACAAATATATTATTTACATGTTTTTTTAAACATAGGCAAGAAAGGCTATCTCAAAATGTATTGAAATAGCCTTTCTGATTTTTAATATATAACTATTTTAGAGTTTATCTAAACCAATTAGACCCTACCGTTAGGTACCAAGCCCAAACTTCAGGACCTCTTGCAATATCGATACCTGCGTGTAAACCATATTCTTTAGCAATAAAATATCTAAAGCCACCACCAACGGCATATTGCCCTTTTGAAAAATCAAACTGATCAATTTTTGGTGCAGTAAAACCGGCACCTGCAAAACCAACAGCGCTCCAACGTTTTGTGAATTGCCATCTCCATTCAGTTTCTAAAGTCAAAGCATTATGGTCTTGATATCTTAAGGCTTGAATACCTCTTAAATTGATGAAAGGAAGTTCATAAAAGGGAACACTATCGCCCCATTTAGCGGCATAATTTAATCGATATCCAGAAAATAACTTCTCTTTGATAATCGGTTGATAAAAATAAGTTCTATGGCTAAAATTCCAATAATCGTTATCACCACCCAAAGCTTTATCAAAAACACCGAACTCTGTAGCAGACATAATTCCTTTGGTAGGGGTAAAAGTGTTATTTCGAGAATCCCACATCCCCACTAAGTTTAGTCCACCTAGATTGTTCTCTTCTTCCAATTTTCCTAATTCAGGTGTTTTGGTATCAAAAGAAACGTCATTGTTAAAATAGACGTAATTGAATCCTGCAAACATAGGGACTTTGGCTACTGGTCTAAATAATAATTCATGAAAAGTAACAAAGCCTTTCATGTTGAATTCGTACTCTCCTGCATCGAGTACGTTTCCGCCATAAAAAGTAAGATTTGGACTGATATAGCCAACTGCACCGGTATAGCGTAAACGGTCGTTTAAATACGATCCTTGATGGGCGATCATCGTTAGCCAAGTGCCATTTTCTGTATAAGCACCGGCTATAGCGGTCATCACTGGCGGTAGGTTTTTATTATTTTCAAAATGTGCGGTAGAATCGACCACTACTCTTTCTTTTTGCTGACCATGGAAAAATACCCCTACAAGTCCACCTCCAAGACCAACGGCTGGTTCTGTAATTAAAATGGGTACAGGTAGAAAACCAAAACCGGCATTTAAAAATCCGCTGACATCTACACAATGATCTGCAGAATCAATAAAATAATCATTGAATTTACTTTGAGCATAAAGTATTTGAGTAGATAAAATTAGTGTAGTGAATAGAAGTGACTTTTTGTAATTAATGTTCATGGTGAGGAGTTTGAATAGATAAATCAAATATACATTCATAAAGGTGAAATATCTCTTTCAATCCCCTAATCATTTATAAAAAAAGTCCATCTCAGTTTTTCTGAAATGGACTTTCAATGCTTATCGTTTATTCTTTCGATCTATTGGGTGATTTTGTTGTGAATAGATTTCGATTGATAAACCAATTGCTTTTACTCCTAGTGAAACAATTTTAACGCAGTTAGAAAATATAGATCTCATAATATAAAGTTTTAATGGATTGATTTTATGTGATTTGAATGATTACTTATATAATAACGTACTAATTATTCATTCGTTCGAATAATTAACATACTTTCATTTAATTTTTGAGTTCTGAGTTATTTATCTCAGTTTTGATACTTATAACTTAAATATCAAATTGTCACCAATTCAGAAAACTAAGACTCATGAAAACTTCCAGATTATACCTCACATTGTTATCAGAAAGTGATTTAGACGAGGCCATTGCTTTATTTAAAGAGCCAGATGTTATGAAATTTATCTTTCCAATGGTGGATAAATCAGATGAGGAAAGAAAAGTAATACTTAAAGTAAAAATTGAAGAAATACATCAAGATATTGGTTTCTTTTGGACAGTAAGAAATAATGCAGATGAACTGATGGGTATTGTGAACCTAAACCCTATTCCTGGAAAAACAGATATACAAATTGGTTGGATATTCAGTCCAAGATTTGCGGGGCAGGGTTATGCCTACGAAGCATCAAAATTGATATTCGACTTCGGTATTCACGAACGAAAGGTGAATCCAATTTATGCCATTATTGAAGAAGGAAATCATAAGTCTGTACGATTGGCCGAAAAGCTAGGCCTAAAGTGGTCAGAGTCCTATGAGGAAGACGGTATTAAAATCAATAAATATAAGTATCAATAAAAAAATGGCTGCTAGAAAAATTTAAATCTAGCAGCCATTATTATTTTTAGTGGAATGATATTATTTCCCTTTGTTCTTTTTGCCTTTACCTAATTTGATGTCATAATCATCAATATTTCCTTCGATTCGGACAGCAACATATTTGCCTCCCTCATCTTTTTGAATTTCGTCCTCTTCGTCATCTTTTTTCTTCTTACCTCCTGTTAAGGTATTCCAAGCGACAGAACGAACAAGTTTAAAAGGTACCTCTACCATGTATTTCATATCCATATTCAAGTGTTGCTCTCCAGATATGTATAACTGCCCAATTGTTGAGGCAATGTCCATTCGTGGAATGTAGAATACACCATCTTTTACCGTAAAATTGTTTTCGATCTTATCGAAACGAATATTACTCATGTCTTTATTACCGAAGTAACGAGCCATAGCTTCTAAAGGACCAAAATTCACAATACGACCATCAGCAAGTGTCATTTTGATATCTGCTGTTGTATGGGCAATATCCACACTCAAATCGTTATTGATATGCGTTTTTGCTTTCATATTAGCATTCAAAATACCATCAAAGTTTTCGGCCATATTGATTTTGTCCCCTTCGTATTCTACTTCAAAATCAATTTTTGATAGATCGACATTTGTTAGTGTCGCATCACCTTCTAGAATTACGTTTTTAGGATCTTGTGTATCGGCAACACCACTCATTTTCATACTTCCGACATCACCAAGCTGGACAGAAACACCATTTAAGACCACTTTTTGATCGGTGGTAGTCGATACTTTACCATCGAAGTTTTTGATGTTCATGTCCATCAACTTCATGGTATTTACTTTGATGTCTAATTCCAATTCAGGATACTTGATCGCAAAAATATCAACAGGTTCTTCTTCCTGTATCTGCTGAGATCTTGATGCAGAAGATTGTTCATACGTTTCTTCCGGCAGGGTCAATTTCAAGAGTTCATTAAAGTTGATGAGCTTGGCATCGACTTGGAATTGTCCTTTAAAGTCTTTTCGAGTACTGTCTAAAACATTCAATAATTGAGCATTGAAAGTCATATCACTTTGACCGATCTTACCTTTAAAATCATTCAGGTAAACATCTTTATCTTTTTTGACCAACTCGAATCGGAAATCTCTAAATAGGAGTGGAGTGATACTTAATCTCCATTTTAGACCCTTCATCCATACTTTAAAATCAGGAACTTTTTTATCAGAGAACAATTCTTGATTGACCACATCGATACCACCTTGGATTTGGAAGTTGTTCATCTTTTCGTTTTTAAACGATTTTGGAACAAGTAATGAATCTCCGTAAGTGAAGAAGTCGACAACACGCATAGAGTTTGAACGTATATCAAATCCTGCTTTGATTGTAATAGCAGAGTCTTTGTAAACGATACCATCGTAATTATCAAATCCTCCTCTGAAATAGAAATCTGACTCTCCGATATTACCTTTTAAATGATCAATACCTAAAGCTTTTGGCGTAATGCCCATCAAACCAGATACATTGTGAATCGATTGGAACTTATCAAAAGAAGTTTGAAGGTTGTTGATCGTTAATTTACCATAAGGGAGAATCTTATAATCATTCAAACTTTTTGAGTCGGTTTCCATAGTGAAATCGATATCAATATCATGTAGATTGTCGGCCAAATCGATAGCTGCCGAATCGGTATATTCAAGTAATTCTCTAACAAGTAAATGATTGGACTGAAGTCGAACATCTGCCTTAATTGGCGTTTGCATTCCTAAAGCATAGAAAATTAAGTTGTCGATGTTTCCGTTAAATTTAAAGTCAGAACCATCTACCTTAGCCATAAAATCTTTGATACCCACATGGTTTTCCCAAATGTATAAGGTAGCATTAATATCTCTTGGCGACATTCCTGTCGGAATATGTCTCACGTGTCCATCACTTAGCTTTAGATAGATTTTCTGAGAATTTCTACCCGATTGGATAAACTTCTTTTTCTTCACATCGATATCGTAATTCACATCGGCTTTAAAAGCAAGTTTACCCCCTAGGCTATCGAATGGAATACCAGTTAGTAAATCATCGAAGTTTTCTAAAGATAAATCGGCTTCCCAGTTTAAATCTACGTGCGGTTTTTCAATTCCATTGGTAACGGATAGATCACCTCTAGTAAATCCATTTGTTGTTTCAATATTGAATTTATTCAAATGGAACTCTAATTGAGATAGATCTGCAGAATCACCCGTATTTAATGAGGCTTGGAAACTGAAGTCGTTCAGTCCATAAGGTGTTTTTAAACTCTTTAAGGTAAACTTATCTAAAGCGACATTCGCTACAACTTTTGGTAGAGTTGCTTTCGATTTACCAGTGATTTTAGCATCAAACTCCAAACCACCCAAAGTACTTGTATACTCTGACTTGATCTTATCCATATCCATCTTACCATTAGCAAGAAGGTTAATGATGTTCAGGTCTTTTTGTGAGGCGGTTAGATTTAAATCCAACGTTAGATCATTTGGAATATCTACCGTACCATTTAAGGCAAAAACAGCTCCTTCAATATCAAAATCACATTTTTTGATGTCGATGATTTTCTTCACTCTATCGAAAGTGAGGTTGGTCTTCATCTCCAAATGTTTGTTTCGCCAGAGTAGCTTTTCTTTATCTTTAATCCCTAATAATTCAACATTTACTTTCAGTTTATTAGAGATAATATTTTCGTTATAAGTAAGGGAAGTTTTGATGTTATTCACCTGTACACCCAATCCTTTATCCGTCATCTGATTGTATACAATCACTTTCACGTTTTTCAACGAGAATTTATCCAATTGTACATTAAATGCAGGAGGGGCCGCTTGTGTGGTATCTTGTGGCACTTCTTCTACTTGAGTCGTATCACTTAAATCAATACCAAGCGCATTGGTTAGGTTAAGCGAACTGTCTTTATATGCATAAAGGTTCACTTCTCCATCATGAAGCTTAATTGCTCCTACTTTAACATCACCGCCAATAAGGGCCATAACATCCACAGAAACAAAGAATTTATTTAAAGCAGCAATAGGTCGTGCTTCTTCTTTTCTTAATTCAGCTTTCTTTTCGTAGTAAGCAATACTATCAAGCTCTAAGGTGAAATTCGGGAAGTCTTCAAAAGGAGCAATACCGATCTGACCTATATGTAGTTCGCCATTTTGTTCTTGATTGACTGCCTCAATTACTTTTTCCTTTATGGTTTGTCTGTTGAGATAGAATAAGAGTACTCCGATGATAAGGATGCCAAATATTCCTAAGATAAAATACCCAAACAGTTTAAGGATTCGTTTTCCAATACTTTTATTTTCCACTATTTTGATTTTTTGGGGATACAGAAATAAGTATAATTAGTATAATCAGTACTATACTACGTTATTATTGCGGATAAAGGAATTAAAATCTCTATTTTTTCTGTTTTTTTAAGGCTGATTAAATTTATTATATAACACGAATTAAAATAGTTAAAATACTACCTTGATTAAATGCAAAAATGACCAATAGACTTAATATCTATTGATCATTTTTGATAATGATTTACGTTGCTCTAATCCGATTTTTTTTCTAATTCTATATCTTGATGTTTCTACGGTTCTGATACTTATATTCATCAAGGTAGCGATTTCCTGATTGTCCAAATCCATTCTGAGATAAGCGCAAATCCTTAATTCTCTTTTACTTAAGTCAGGATATTCGTGTTTGAATCGCTCTAAAAAATTATTGTGCGATTTATTAAATTCATGTTCAAACTCGTCCCAATAAGTATGATTCTCACTTTCTTTATCAATTTCTCGGACTAGATTTTTGATTTTCCTTTTTTCTGTGCTTCCAAAAGTGACAGACATCTTTTCTAATTTCGATTTAATCTGCTGTAAACTTTGGTTTTTGTGTAGGTGACTAATAGTGATGTTGGTTAACTCACTCTTTGTCTGATCCAATTCCTTTTCCAACGTATCATTCTGTATCATGATTTGTTCTCGATCTGCTTGAATACGCTCTAAAGCAAACTTCTTCTTCACGTTCATCATTCTAATTCGATGGAGTACGTAAAACATCAGAATAAATAGGAGTAGAACGGCGGCTCTAAACCAATTCGAATACCAATAAGGCCCATTGATGATTACATCTATCGAAGTTCCCTCTTTGTTCCATTTGCCATGATTGTTTGAGGCCATCACTTTGAAGGTATATTTACCTGGATCAAGGTTGGTATATGTCGCTCTTCTTCTATTGTTGACGAAGTTCCATTTGCTATCGAACCCTTCCAACATATAAGCATATTGATTTCTATCGGTCTCTGTAAAATTCAAACCACAGTAATCGAAATTAATAACTGACTGATCATAATCAAGTACTATTTCTTCTGTTTCTGATACCGATTTTTTAAGTACAGAAGTAGAATCATGTGGTAATTGAGGGATATTAAATAGATCAAAACCTGTGATATAAACCGGAGGTAAATGTTTGTTTTCTTCTAATAATATCGGATTGAAAATAGTAATGCCTTCAGTTCCTCCCACCATAATTTCTCCACGATCGTTTTTTGCTGCAGAGTTATAGTTAAAGGAATTATTCGGGATATGAAAGCTGACGATTTTCTCATCCGATAAAGAAAGTTTTGAAATATAGTTCTTACCTATGAGAATTAAGTTACCAAGGTTATCTGGTATAATATTGTATAGTGGAAGCTGAGGAATACCATCATCTTCATCGATCAAAGTAAACTGATTACTTTCCGGCATATATTTCACCAATCCGGAAGCTGTAGCCAACCAAATTTGCTTTAATTTATCTTCGTAAACACTCTTTACATAACTGATATTGTGATTATCTTTAATTAATGTGCTTAGTAAATCAGTATGCCACTTGTTTTCTGATCTATTGTAATAGATGACCCCTCCATCGGTACTGAACCAAATGTTAGATTGACTGTCTTCATAGACATGATAAATGTGATGTTGACTTAAATTTTGGTAGTTGATGTCTAATGCCTTACAAGTTTGTGTGTCTGCATCGTAATGTACCACACCACCACCTAAAGTGGCCATCCAAGTCATGCCAAACTTATCGGTGATCATCGCCCAAATATGATTACTTGGTAAACCATCTGATTTAATAGATCGCTTTATCTGTTTATATGTACGACGATCATTTTGATATATTCTAAGACCTTCGCTGTAGGTACCCACTAATAAGTTTCCATACTTATCTTCAGTAATACATTTCACAACATCATATACCATATCGTCTGTGATCGTCCCATCAATATTAAAGTGGTCGAATTGATTATTTGTATTCTTTTTCTGACGATGTAAACCACCCCAATCTGTACCAATCCATAGTTGTTTTTTACTATCAGTATAAATACTTAATACAGGTTTATTAGGTAGGGAAGTCGTATTACAAGGGTCGTTACCGATGGTACTAAAAAAGTTCTTTCTAGGATCGTATTTATCCACGCCTTGTAAATAACAGCCTAACCAAACATTTTCTTGGTTGTCTTTATACAACGACCAAATCACGTTAGAAGACAAAGATTGATGATCGACTTTAGAATTACTGATATTTTCAAATTGTTTAGTGGTCACATCAAAAATATCTAAACCGCCTCCATCATTTGCCAACCAAAGTTTATTCCCTACCTGAAGAATATCTCTAATGTTATTACTACTAGGACCATTTTCCTCCTCTACATACGTCGTGTATTTTCCAGATAGTAAGTTATATTCAGCCAATCCTCCACTGTTACTACAAACGTAAAGCAAAGTATCGTTATAGATACAGAGGTTTTTCTTCTCGTTATCTTCTAAATCATCAAGAGGTAGGTCGGTGTATTCAACTTCTGAAAATTGTAATGTGTTTTTATTGTAAACACTAAGTTTTCGGTTATTCGTAGCGAGCCAAATACGATTCCATTTATCTTCAACAATATCGTATACTTGTTCGCCATTAATACTGTTTTTATGGTCTGATAGGACATATTTTATGGACGATTTTCGGTCCTTTTGAACAACAGCAACACCTTTTTCTGTACCAATCCATAACTTTTGTTCTTTGTCTTCAAATAAACAATTGATAGAACCAGTTTGGATCAGGTGATCTTTGGTATTTCCTCCAGTAAAATGTTCGAAGACTTCCAATTTAGGGTTAAATCGACTGATGCCATTATTAAAATAGCCCACCCAAATATATCCATCACTATCTTGAATAAGAGAGGAAATCATATTGTCGTTTGGACCTTTATTTCCACCCATATCATAGACATAACGGTTAATTTGATAACCATCGTAACGGTTTAAGCCTTTAAAAGTGCCAAACCACATAAACCCTTTGTCGTCTTGTAATATACTTCCAACAGTTGCATCAGATAAACCATCTTCCACTTTTAGATGATCGAATTGTTTATTGTAATTTTGAGCATAAGTTGGTATATAAATAAGCAGCGAGAGTAACAGATAATATGTTTTTAATTCTTTCAATTTCAAATACTTCAATCAGTTAGTTGTTTTAGAGATTACTTAAGGTACTTTTTTAAGAATGGATTTCAAAATTTTAAGATGACAAAAGGAACATAAACTTATAGTAAATCTATGTTCCTTACATGTCCCTGGAAGTTGCCTGCTAGTTTATTCGGTCTGTAATTCTGACCTTCAGTTTTCTTTTGATGTTGTTAGAGGCATTACCTACATAGATGTAATAATCTCCTTCTTCTAATACCCAGGCTTTTTGTTTGGTATCATAATATTTGAGATCATCGGTAGAGAATGCTAACTCAATTTTTTGATTTTCGCCTTTACTAAGTTTCACCTTTTTGAAAGCTTTTAATTCTTTTTCTGAACGCTCTACACTTGATTTTGCTTTTCCAACATACACTTGAACCACTTCGGAACCGGCTACTTCGCCGATGTTGGAAAGACTACAAGTAATAGAAATACTTTCTGAAGATGTGAATGATTTTTTGTTTGCTTCAATGTCGGTAATATCAAATGATGTGTACGATAGTCCATAACCAAAAGCATATTTAGGAGTAATTTTTTTGGTATCGTACCATCTGTATCCTACCAATATTCCTTCTTTATATTCTACTGTAGTACCATCACCAGGATAAGCTCTTTTATCAAAATGATGTGCTGGATTGTCTTCTAGTTTTACTGGAAAAGTAAAGGGTAGTTTTCCAGAAGGATTTACATCGCCAGAGATAATATCAGCCAATGCATGTCCTGTTTCGCTTCCTAAATACCATCCTTGAAGAATTCCTTTCACGTTTTTAGACCAATCAGTTTTCACAGCGTTTCCGCTAATAATTACCACACCCAATTGTTCGTTTACTTTTGCAATTTCATTAATTAATTGTGCTTGCTGATACGGTAATTCGTAAGCTAAACGATCGCCTCCTTCACAGTCTTGATGATGATTTTTATTTAAACCACCCACAAAAAGAACAATGTCTGCTTCTTTTGCTAAAGCGATGGCCGCTTGATGTAAGGAATCTTGATCATGCGGAGCAGGAAGTACTTTATCATACATTGGAGGCCCTGCAGAATACCCCATTGCATAACTAATCTTGGCATTGGTAAATCTCTCTTTGATGCCGTCTAATGGTGAGATTTCATGTTCTGGTTTTAATTCAGAAGAACCTCCACCTTTGGTCATCATTCTTGTAGCATTGTCACCAATAACCGCTATATGAAGTTTTGCAGAAGTAGAAATAGGGAAGAAGTTTTTCTCGTTTTGAAGAAGCACTATCCCTTCCTGTCCAATCTTTCTTGCGACATCAAGGTGTTCTTGTGAATTGATAGATCCGTAAGCTCGATTTCTATTCATCGATGTACGAAACATTAATCGGAGTATTCTTTTTACTTTATCATCCAATACACTTTCTGGTACTTCACCTTTCTTTAGTAGTTCTTTAAAAGGTCCTGCGAGAAAGTAATTTTCGTAATGATCAACCTCTGAGTAGGTGAGACCATTGGTTCCTGTACCCATTTCAATATCAAGACCATATAAGGCAGCTTGTTTACTGTTATGTGCAGCTCCCCAGTCCGTTACTAATGCTCCATCAAATCCCCATTCTCCTTTAAGAATGTCGTTTACTAAGTATTCATTGTGGGAACAATATTGACCTCTAAACTGATTATAAGCACTCATGATAGACCAAACATTAGCTTCCTGTACGGCAGCTTTAAATGCAGGTAGATAGATTTCTCTTAAAGCTCTTTCGCTCATCTCTACATCCACGCTCATTCTTTGATGCTCCTGATTGTTGGCCACATAGTGTTTTAAACAAGCAGCCACTCCATTGCTTTGTAAAGCTTTAATGTAGGGAACAACAAGCTTGGAAGATAAGTAAGGATCTTCTCCCATATACTCAAAGTTTCTACCATTTAGAGGAGTTCTGTAGATGTTTACACCCGGACCAAGAAGGACATCTTTTCTTCTGTATAAGGCTTCTTCACCTACTGCTTTTCCATACTCACCGGCAACTTCAGGATTAAAACTTGCCGCTAGGCAGGTAAGAGAAGGGAACGCTGTAATAGAATCATTTGTCCATCCAGCGTAACCCCAATCATCCCAATTGATTTCAGCTCGTACACCGTGAGGACCGTCAGACATTAATAATTCTGGAATACCTAATCGACCTACACCGGGTACAGAAAATTTAGATTGTGCATGGCACATAGCCACTTTTTCATCAAAAGTTAATTGATGGATAATGGAGTTGATTTTATCTTCTATTTGTTCGTTGGTTTGTCCCAGTACTTGAAAAGAACAGAAGCAAACTACCGTTGTCAAAAAGTAAATAGCCTTATTAGAAAATCGTATCATAATGTTTCGTTATCACCTTGTAGTTTGTAGGGGCATTGCTAAGCAACACCCCAACTCACTACAATTTTTGTCTATTGTTCTCTATCAAAAAATTTGGAAAGTTTAATAGCCAGCGTTTTGTTTTAATGAACCTAATTGATCCAATTCACTTTGTGGAATTGGCCAGAATCCTTTTTTAGCCACATCAAAAGTTACTTCAAAGTGAGCAGGAACACCTAGTTCACCTCTTAAATCATCGCCAAAAACACCACCGCTAACTTCTGTATACTTAGGATCATCTGCAGGTCCTTTACTTACAACGTAATTAGTGATATCCAATTCTTGTTTAGCATATTCTAATCCTCTACCCAATACATCAAAGTAACGATGACCTTCCATAGCTAATTCAACTCTTCTTTCATCATAGATGTCATCCATTGTTACATTGGATTTAGCAGTTAAACCTGCACGTGCACGAATAAGGTTTACATATTCGTCTGCTTTTCCTTGATTACCTTCTTGCTTGTATAAAATAGCTGCTGTTAAGTACATATCAGCCAAACGAATGTATACATAGTTTTGAGGGAAGTTCATTGCTTCCCAAGTAGCAGGAGTGATAGAAGCGTGTGTAGTATACTTGAAAGTAAAGTAACCTGTCCAAGCGTGACCTACTTCCAATAAACCTTTAGGATTACCTGACTCGTGATCTGGATTTACTCTCCATGCATCATCAAGTAGTTTTTCTGCTGAGATGATTGTTACATCTTTTCTCATATCACCTGCTTCGTAGGCATTGACTAATTCTTTAGAAGGAATACCGAATCCCCATCCACCAGTTAAGTAATTTGAGTTGTCTTTGTTTACTTTATAACCACGTGGTCCAGCCATTTGACATCCCATGTTACCTAACTTTTCTGTTTGCCATTGGTCCCAACCTGTATCTGCGTGAGGGATTTCGAATAAAGATTCGTTTGTCCAATCGCCTGTAGCACCCCAAAGCGTAGCATAATCCGCTTCTAACATTCTTCCAGAATTTAGGAATAGGTCTTCTAACTTTCTGATCATGTCCGTTCTTGTAATGGGTTGTCCATCTAGAACTGGTAATGCATCTTTTTTATAATATCCTGTATAGAATACAAACATTTTAGCCAATTCTGCTGTGGCTCCCCATTTGTCTAATCGCCCACTACCGTGCTCTTGGCTATCTGGTAATAACTCAATAGCATCTAACATATCTTTAGCAATGTATGCATACGTTTCATCGACAGGAGATTGAGTGATTTCGCTTTCTCCAGCAGTAAGATCAACAATGACAATATTTTCGTAATGTCTAGCTAATTCGTAATAGAAGTGTGCTCTTAACATTGTAGCTTCTCCAAGCATTCCATCTGCAGCTTCTTTTTGGGAGAATACATCCGAATTAAAGTTGTTGATTAGTGTATTTGCTCTTTGGATAGCAACATAGCATTTCTTCCAAGCTTGTGTAGTTTGATTGTTGGCAGCAGTTAAATTGAACTGTCCCATTAATTGCCATTCAATTTGATCTGAACCACCAGCACCTCCACCGGCGTAGCTATCATCTGACATTAAATCAGATAACATATTTAATGGTTGATATGTCCATTCGTAGTAATCTCTTGATAGAATACCATAAACACCCACTAAAGCTTTTTCATGATCAGCTTCTGATGCAAAGAAAGCTTCTGTAGACACTTGGTCTGTTGGTTGAACGTCTAAGAATTTCTCCCCACAACCTATAAGTAGTGATGTGGATAAAGACGCAGCTATTAATATATTTTTTAGTTTCATGATTAGAATGTCAAATTAGTACCGAAAATGAATGATCTTGCTTGTGGATAAGAACCTCTGTCCATACCCATACCCATTGTTCCACCGTGACCAACTTCTGGATCTAAACCAGAGTAGTTAGTGAATGTAAGTAGGTTGTTTCCTGAGAAGTAAAAACGAACATTTTGGATTTTCGCTTTAGATAAAACAGATTGTGGAAGTGAGTATCCAAACTGTAAAGTTTTCAAACGAACATAAGAAGCATCTTCTAAGTGAACCATGTCATTGATAAGCGTAAAGTTATCACCTGCTGTATGACTCCATCTTGGGAAGCTATTTGTACTACCTTCACCAGTCCAACGATCTAAGAATCTAGTATTGTAATTGTGAGCACCTGCACCAATTGCGTCCAATCTTAGAGCTGCAACGTTAAATAGTTTGGCACCTGTTTGACCTTGGAAGAAGATACTTAAATCAAAGTTTTTATATTCGAAACGAGCATTTAAACCTAGTGTCCAATCGTGGAAAGGATCACCAATATCAGTTCTATCAGCAGCGTTTAATTCTCCATCACCGTTAGTATCTACAAATCTGATATCACCTGCTACTGCAGATTTTCCTAGTGCTTCGTTATAAGCTTTTGCTTCAGCATCATTTTGTAAGATTCCGTCTGTTTTGTATCCCCAGAAGTACGGTAATGAATGACCTTCTTTCATGGCTAACTGACCATCGTAGAAATCAGGTTTGTAACCTAGAATATGATCTTGACCATCTATGCTTAACACTTTATTGTCGTTGTAAGAAGCAATTGCTGAGATATCATATCTGAAATCACCTTCTGAATTCTTATAGTTTAATGTCAATTCGAAACCTTTATTTTGTACCGTACCAATATTTGCTGTTGGAGCACCGATACCATAGATTAATGGAATTGGATTGTCTGATAACAAGTCTTTTCTTCTACGATCGTATAAGTCAACATTTAAGAAGAATTTGTTTTGCCAAAGTCCTACATCAAAACCTACGTTCATCTCTGTAGCAGTTTCCCATTTAATAGCTGGGTTAGGCATTTTCTGAGCAGCAAAACCTGTATAACGTTGGCCATTGAACATGTACTCTTCAGTTTTTCCAATAGTTGATAAGTAAGCAAATGGTTGGATATTTTCGTTACCTACTTCACCATACGATGCTCTTAATCTCATAAAGTTTACAATATCTGACGATTGGAATAAGTCTTCTGACATTACCCAGCCTGCTTGAAGTGACGGGAATAAGGCAAATCTATTTTCCGGACCAAAGTTTACTGAACCATCATAACGAAGAATTGCAGTAAATAAATATTTGTCCTTGTAGTTGTAGTTAGCTTTACCAAAATAAGATACAAGACGGTGTAAATAGCGGTTACCATCGTTTGTTTGTGATTCATTGTTCACTTTATTGTCTAAATAGGCGTTTTGGTATCCACTGAATTGTAATTCAGTACCACTACCGTTGATCCACTCATTACTATGTTCTCTCGCTGTATTACCAATTAGAGCTGTGATTTTATGATCTCCAAAGTCGTGAGTGTAAGACAACGTATTTTCCCATTGCCAAGTAGTTGATTGTGATTGTCCTTGACGTACTGAACTTAAGCTGTTTTTCTTCGTAAACTGATCGAGTGATGAAACTGGAGTATATTCTCTAGATTTTGAAGTACCTAATTGGAAACCAAAATCAGTTTTAAAGTTTAACCCTTTGATCATTTTAGGTTGGAAATTTAAGTACACATTACCAACAATATTATTATAAGTGTTTTCTTGGTTTGTGTTGTCTATAATACCTAACGGGTTGGTTATACCTTGTAAGTTGAGATCAGACATACCATAATATCTACCGTCATCTGATTTTACCGGAGCAGGAACAATTGCATCGTATTTAGCATAATCACTTTCTGGAGCATAAACTGGAGTAACAGGGTCGTGAAGTAGCATTGACGTCACTGCACCTTCATGTTCGGTTTGTTCTAATAAACCATTTCTATTCTCTCTTGAGAAGTTTAAGTTTTGTCCAAAAGTGAATGAATTAGAGATTTTATGATTACTATTCAATCGTAAACTTAAACGGTCATAAGTCGATTTATCTCCACCAATGATACCATCTTGAGCAAAATAACCGATACTCGCCATGAAAGTAGATTTTTCGCTGCCACCACTTAAACTTAAACTGTGGTTTTGAATAGGAGCATTTTGGAACACTTCATCTTGCCAATCTGTGTTAGCAGCAGGAGGATTAGATAAATCCCACTTTTCTCCGTTTCCTGCATTTACAGAACCTTCATTATGAAATTCCATATACTGTTGTGCATTCATTAAATCAGCTCTGTTTGCTGCTTGTTGCACACCATAGTAACCATCGTAAGAAACTGTCATCTTACCAGATTTACCTTCTTTAGTTGTGATTAAAACCACACCGTTAGCTCCTCTAGACCCATAAATTGCAGAAGAAGCAGCATCTTTTAATACTTGGAAAGTGGCAATGTCGTTTGGATTAAGATAGTTGATATTATCCATCTGTACACCGTCTACAACATATAAAGGACTGTTGTTACCGTTAGAACCTGTACCTCTAATTCTAATATCTATACCAGCACCAGGCTGACCAGAAACGTTGGTCACTTGAACACCAGCAGTTCTACCTTGAAGAGACTGAGCAGCGTTCAATACTGGAGTTTGTAAGATATCATCGGTCTTTACAGAAGAAATAGCCCCTGTAACAACAGCCTTCTTTTCCACACCGTAACCCACAACAACGATTTCATCAAGTTGCTTTTCGTTCACTTCCAAGCTAATATCAAATGTTGTTTTGTTATCGATACTAACCTCTTGGCTTTTATAACCAACGAATGAAAAAATTAGTGAAGTAGCGTTTTCTGGTAAACTCAATTTAAACTTACCTTCAAAATCAGTTACAGTACCTAGAGTAGTTCCTTTTACTGTAACACTAACACCAGGAAGAGTCTGTTCATTTTCATCTATAATAGTACCGGAGACAATACGGTCCTGTGCATAAGATGAGGAACCTAAAAGCAAAGAGAAAGCAAATGTGAGCATAAACCACATTACTTTATTTCGTATTAGTTTTTGCATTTTCGTAATAGAATGTTTTTTGTTTAAATAAATTATAGGACGTTGGACCAGCTTCTTAATATAATTTTAAGAGACAGCTGTTAAGTCGATTAAAATATTACCAATGTTTAGATGTTGGTAATGTTCATTTCACAAGAGAATTGAATAATTCATTTCATAGTTAGATAGATTAAAGAGTTGATTCATTTCATTTTATTAAAGACATACGCTAATAGTTTATTTTTTACTAAGAAAAATACTATTGGATTGATATCAATGTCTTTGTGGACAATACATAGGTAGCGTTTTGATAAATCAGGTTCAAAAATAATAAGTATCATTATTACACTTATATTACTACATTTTTACTATGGTATTTTGTAAGTAATTGATTATAAGTTGTTTGATCGTTAAAATTAGCTAATTTTTGTTTCGATTAACTTTTTTATTTTTAGACGATTTACCATAGAAATATTCAAAGACTACGTAATCAAATATGAAATAACAGATGCTGATATAGTATTATTTTATAGGATTTTAATTCAATTAATATTAGAAATCTGACTTATTGATTAAATTGAAACTAGGTAAAGACAACTATTCTTTGATAAAAAATATAATGATAGAAAATCAGGAAATCGCAGAAACAAAATCAAAAAACTGGAAATGGGTAATCACTAAATTCTTGATGAAAAGTCTGTTTTATTCCTTCCTCATCTATCTACCTTTTTTAGGGTTGATTAGAAGTGGAATCTATTTTTATCATACCTATCACTTAAATACATGGATTGGATTATTCTTAGGTATGATTTTTTCCTTTTCTTGCATTGCTATTTATCTTTTGATCATCACGAAACTGTTTTTCAAAGACAGGCGATTATCAAAAAGTTATTTGAAATGGTTAAGCGGTATTGTGAGTATTTTGGTCTTAGGCTACACAGTTTTCTCCTTATTATCATTCACCGGAAAAAATGCGAAATCAAATAAAGTCAAAGCCGAATACAGTTCACTTCATCCCTACCTAAAAATATCCGTCCGCACTTTCCTATTCTTTGATAACGATTTAATCATCACAGACCTATCAAGAACTTCAGACGATTACATAAAAATGGGCTTAAAGAAAAAAGATAGCTCTTTGCATTTCATTCAAAATACGGGATATGCTCACGCTATGGACCTAAGTACAAGAAACCGCCCCTTCTGGATGATTTGGTCCGCCCAACTCTATTTCAAATCCCTCGGTTTTAATGCCGTAAGGCACGGAGGAACGGGAGATCATTTGCATGTTTCCTTGTCGACTTATGAAAAGCAGGGGAGTTGGTAGTTGTTTGAGGTTGTATTTTTGATGGAGAGTTTTTTAGAGTCTTTGACAAAGTAAGAGGTAATAAGTAATAACTAATAGGGAAGGCGAAAGTGATGAGAATTAGTTTTATTTAATGTCTTCAAATTATGAATTTGATAAAACTTTTTGGTAGCAGTAATAATTGATATCAATCAAAACCTAATTGACAAGGTTTAATTATTAATTTGAAATTAGTCCTATCCTATTTATGACGAACAAAGTGCAATTTTGATCCTTATTACCTATTAGTTATTACCTATTCCTTAAAACCTTAAACTTGCTTTTCTCCCCATTATTTATGATCTTGAAAAAAATAAATAGTATGCTTGCATACCTTTTTTAACTAACTTAATTCACCAATACACAACACTATGGAAAAGATTTCCACACCGCTAACCGAAATGTTGGGGATAAAATACCCTATGATTATTGCTCCGATGTTTTTGGTTTCCAATGCTGCTATGCTGAAAGCTGCCATTAAAAGTGGAGTAACAGCGGCAGTACCTGCTTTAAATTACAGAACGGATAAGGCTTTTAGAGAAGCCATAGTAGATATACGCTCGGAGACAGATGGACCTTTTGGGGTAAATTTGATTGTGAATAAATCGAATATCCGTATGATGGAGCAATTGAATACTTGCGTGGAAATGAAGGTAGACTTTATCATTACTTCTTTGGGTTCCCCAAGAAAGGTGATCGAGCTTTGTAAGCCTGCAGGTGTAAAAGTATTTTGTGATGTCGTAGACGTACATTATGCCAAGAAATGTGAGGAATTGGGGGCGGATGCTGTTATTGCAGTAAATAAAGAGGCTGGCGGACATGCTGGTCCAACTCCAGCGACTGAACTTGTTCCTGCATTGGTGGAGGCTTGTAACATTCCAGTAATTTCTGCTGGTGGTGTAGGCAATGGATACCAATGGAAAGAGAAATTAGAGTTGGGAGCTGTGGGTATTTCTATGGGGTCTCCTTTTATTGCTACGGAAGAAGCAGGTGTTTCACAAGATTATAAACAGGCTTGTGTGGATTATGGAGCAAAGGATATTGTGATGACCACGAAGCTATCAGGTACTCCTTGTACAGTTATTAATACGCCATACATGCAAGAAATTGGAACTAATCAGAATTGGTTAGAAACTTTCCTGAATAAAAATAAGAAGTTAAAGAAATTCGCCAAGATGTTGACGGCTTATAAAGGCATGAAAATGTTAGAAAAAGCGGCAATGTCGGCCACCTACAAAACAGTTTGGTGTGCAGGTCCATCCATAGAGTATGTAAAATCAATTCGACCTATAAAAGCAGTGGTCGATGAGATGGTGGATCAATTGACAACATCAAAAGTGGAAGTAGAGAAATAAAGATACGATCCAATCAATCATTTTTTTGTATGACCCCAACTTGGTAAAAGTTGGGGTTTTGTGTTTACTTTCCCTAAATTTACTCATCCAAACAGACAAACAAAATGAGTAAGAATATAATTACAATTGGGGCAGTCATTTTAGCCCTAGCCGTGGGAATTGGTGCTTTTGGTGCACATGGCTTAAAAGCTACATTAGAATCGTTCGGAAGAGTAGCTACTTTCGAAACAGGTGTCAAATATCATTTTTATCATGGATTAGGACTCTTATTATTGGGAGCCTTGTCTGATAAAGTAGAAGGAAGCTGGTTAAAGTGGTCGGCTACATTTATGATTTTGGGAATTATTATTTTCTCGGGTAGTTTGTATATATTATCTGTGACAGGAATGAATTGGTTGGGAGCAATCACGCCAATTGGAGGAGTTGGATTCATCGCCGCTTGGGTGGCTTTAGCCATAGGGGCAAAAAAATAATATGATTAGAGAATGGAAATTGGCTGAACTGCCAAAAGAAGAATATGTAAAGGAATTGTCTAAACAACCTAATGTTCCACTTTTGATTACGCAATTGTTGGCACAAAGAGGGGTGAAGACGCTACCTGAAGCAAGAAATTATTTTCGACCAACTTTAGAAAAGTTGCATGATCCTTTTTTGATGAAGGATATGGATGTGGCCGTTGCACGTCTGACCATAGCTATTGAAAAAGGGGAACGTATTCTTTTTTATGGAGATTATGATGCTGACGGCACTACTGCAGTCGCATTGTATATGCACTTTTTCCGTTCTGTCTATAATAATGTCGATTACTATATTCCTGATAAATACGCAGAAGGGTATGGCGTTTCTGAAAGAGGAATCGATTATGCACATACCACCAACTGTCAGTTAATTATTTCTTTGGATTGCGGTATCACTAGTTTTGAAGCTATCGAGGCAGCCAATAGAAGAAATATCGACTTTATAGTTTGCGATCATCATCAAGTTGGAGAGGAGTTACCGAAAGCCACTGCCGTTTTAAACCCTCAGAGAGAAGATTGTAACTATCCTTTTAAAGGGTTATCAGGTTGTGGAGTCGGCTTCAAATTACTTCAAGGTTTTTGTCAGAAACACGGTATTGATCCAACGCCATTATGGAGTCACTTAGATTTAGTGGCTTTAGGAACGGCCTGTGATGTAGTTCCAATGGTGGATGAGAATAGAGTACTTTGTCATCAAGGAGTAAGTTATTTAAAGAAAACCAAGAAGGCAGGGCTTTTAGCATTGTTTTCTAGTTTGAAGTTGGATCAAAATAATATTACGTTAAATGATCTTGCTTATTCATTAGGACCTGTAATTAACGCAGCAGGAAGGGTCGCACATGCACAGTATGCCGCATCAATTTTATCTACAGAAGATCCTAAAGAAGCCAAAGAATTAGCAGTTGAGTTAAATCGATTAAATGGTTTACGCAGAAAATACGATCAACAAAATACGGAAGAAGCTTTCACTCTTGGTGAAGAGGAAAAGGACAATAGTATTTTGGTGTTATATAAAGAAGATTGGCATAAAGGTGTTTTAGGCATTGTCGCGTCGAAATGTGTGGCTCAATTTGGTAAACCCACAATCTGTCTTACGCATTCAAGAGGTGAGGTGACTGGATCTGTTAGATCCACCGATAATTTTGATATTCATGAGTTGCTAACGGATTGTGACGATTTGTTAGATAAATTCGGAGGACACACATCTGCCGCAGGTTTGTCATTGAAAGAGGAAAATTTGTCAGCATTTAAGGAACGTGTCATTGACAAAGTAGACAAAAAAATGAATGGAAAGGAATTTGTTTCTTTCAGAAATATAGATTTAAAAGTAAATCTTGCTGACATTAATTTATCTGTTGCAAATATCCTTCAGCAAATGAAACCTTTTGGTCACGAAAATGAGATTCCGGTTTTTTTAGCTGAAAAAGTAAAGATTACCGATAACCCAAGAGTACTTAAGGATAAACATTTAAAGTTTAATATAGTTCAGCATGAAGGCGATCAAGCATTAAGTGTGATTGCTTTCAACCAAGTAGAAAAATTAGAAGTAATTACTACTTCTATGTTTGATATATTATTTAAATTAGAAATCAACGAATTTAGAGGGAATAAAACACTTCAGTTGAATTGTGTTGATATCAAAAAATCAGAGAATGAATAAAGGTATACTACCTCATTACTCATCACTATAAATTATATGAATTTTCAATTAACACCGTATGTTAAATATATACTGATTATCAATTTTATTATTTTTGGTATATCTAATTTGGTTCCATTAGATGCTATTGAATTGGTTGAGGGAATGCCATTGAAACCCATAAATATGGTTTCTTCTTTTTTAGGTTACCATTATCCAGGATCTGAGCATTTCGAAATTTTTCAACCTTTTACATATATGTTTGTTCATAATGATTTTAGACACATATTTTCGAATATGTTTGCCTTATTCATTTTTGGACCAATGTTAGAAAATGTTTTAGGTTCAAAAAGATTTTTAATCTTATATATAGTTTGTGGCTTAGGTGGAGGAGCATTGTATGGATTAACAAATTATTATGAGATTCATCAATTAGAGGTAGATGCTGCTCGTTTTATTAATGATAATTCTCCAGAAAATTTATTGTATTTTTTTCAACATAATTTCGAGTATTATTTACAGCATAATCCAGAGTATTTATCATTTGTAAGTGAGAAATATCCAGCTTTATATATGGATCATGCAGCTGTTGTGAAGAAAGCAGTAAATGAAGTGAGTTATTATACATTGGATGCAGTTGAAACCCCGATGATTGGTGCTTCAGGTGCAATTTTCGGATTACTTTTCACGTTTGCATACCTTTTCCCTAACCTACGTTTGATGCTTTTATTCCCGCCAATACCGATAAAAGCAAAATACTTGGTTGGAGCTTACATATTATTTGAGATTTATGAATTAATACAAAATAACCCTGGAGATAATGTAGCCCACTTGGCTCACCTTGGGGGAGTTTTATTTGCATTCATTTTAATGAAAAGGTGGAAGTACATGAGTTATAAATAAAATGTACATAAGTAGAAGGGTAACAAAATTTCATTTTTTTAAAACATTGAATTTATGTAAATTAATAAAACCTAATTAATTTGCTTTACCATCTACCAAAGTCTCCATCAAAGACGTGTGTAATTTTAATAAGCAGTATGGATAATCACTATTAAACCATTACAATATCAACTCTTATGAACGGTTTTATATCAGATTTAAAATATACGTGGAACAAGCCTGGAAGTGGATTACTTCGATTGATTATTATTAATGTAATCATCTATGTAGTCATGAGTATTCTATTGCTTGCATTTAAATTCTCAGACCATCCTGAGATATTTAAATACTACATTTATGATAACCTATCTTTAGCGTCCAATTTCAACGAATTCGTATTTACCCCTTGGACTTTAGTGACTTACTTTTTTGTACACAGTATGGAAGGTTTTTTCCATATCTTGATGAACATGCTTGTATTGTATTGGTTTGGGATGATATTTACAGAATTTCTTGGCGATAAAAAAGCGGTAATATTATATATTTTAGGAGGTCTTTCCGGTGGTATTTTCTACTTATTGATTTACAATTTGGTGCCTTATTATCAGGGGGCTAATGTACAATTAGTAGGAGCTTCTGCTAGTGTATTTGCCATCGTAGTAGGTGCAGCAACTATTGCTCCCGATTACAGAATAAATCTATTGTTCATTGGACCGGTAAAAATCAAATGGTTAGCTGCTGTGTATATTTTCCTTTCTTTAATTGGAATTACAGGAAGTAATGCCGGAGGTGAATTGGCCCATTTAGGTGGAGTTATCATGGGTTTTGCTTATGTGAAAATGCTTCAAAAGGGGACAGATTTGGGCAAGCCATTTTACGCTATCGAAAACTTTTTTGATAATCTTTTATCACCAAAGAAGAATTTAAAAGTGGTTTATCGTAGAGATAAAAAGTCGAAATCGAAAACTAAAGCAGGTAAAGAAAATACAGATCAACCTACACAATCTAGAGTAGATGAGATCTTGGATAAGATATCTGACAAAGGATATGAAGGATTAACTCAAGAAGAAAAGCAGATCTTATTCAAAGCAAGTCAACGAAAACATTAAAATGTTAGTGAAATCTCAATTATTTTATTGATATTGTAATAAAATTCATAAAAAGTTATTTCTTTTGTAAAGGAATAGCTTTTTTTGTTGAAAATATTTCAAAAATTAGAGATTACTCTTTCCCTTATATCAGGTTATCAGGATGGGGAAAGATTTATATAAAAAACTTACTGACATGGTCGATCAATCAATAATAGATAAATATGAATTGGTAGTGGGGCTTGAGGTTCACTCACAACTAACAACAAACAGTAAAATCTTTGCTTCTGATCCAACTACTTTTGGAGAAGATCCTAACGTCAACATCAGTGCGATTACACTTGCCTTGCCGGGTACACTTCCGAAAGTAAATAAGGGTGTAATCGAATCATCGATAAAAATGGGATTGGCAGTCAATGGAAAGATTTCTGAATATCAATTCTTCGACCGTAAAAATTATTTTTATCCCGATCTTCCGAAAGGGTATCAGACAACTCAAGATAAAACACCAATAGTGGTTGGTGGTCACTTAGATGTAGTCACCAAAGATGGTCAGCCATTTAAAGTGATCTTGAATAGAATCCACATGGAAGAAGATGCGGGTAAATCAACTCACCTTGATGGAAGCCCAGATACTTTGGTCGATCTTAACAGAGCCGGAGTACCTTTGATGGAAATCGTGACCGAACCTTGTATTCACGATTCTGCTGTAGCTGCTGCTTTTGTTGGCGAAATCAGAAAAATTGTACGTTACCTTGGTGTTGCCGATGGTAACATGGAAGAAGGTTCCCTTCGTTGTGATGCAAACGTTTCTGTACGTTTAAAAGGATCAACCACTCTTGGAGAAAAATGCGAGATCAAGAACATGAACTCTATGCGTAATATCCAAAGAGCAATTGATTATGAAATGAAGCGTCAGATCAAATTGATTGAGGATGGAGAACCGATTATTTCTGAAACAAGAACGTTCAATGTAGATAATGGTAAAACGTATGGAATGCGTACAAAGGAAACACTAAACGATTATCGTTATTTCCCTTGTCCAGATCTACCTCCGATGATCGTGAAGCCTGAGTGGGTAGAAGAAATTAAATCGACAATGCCTGCTTTGCCAGCAGAATTGGTTGAGAAGTTTACCAAAGAATATAAATTACCAGAATACGATGCACGTTTATTGACAGAGTCGAAAGCTTCTGCATTGTATTTTGAACAGCTTTGTGGTGCAACTAAGAATTATAAGGCAGCATCAAATTGGATGATGGGACCTCTGAAGTCGATTACCAACGATGCAGGAATTGATTTCGATGTATTAAAAAGTACTCCACAAGAGATAGCGGACATCATTCAATTAGTCGATGATAAGAAAGTGAGTTTTGCGGCGGCATCTCAAACGCTTATCAAAGAAATGTTGAAAGGGTATAAAGGATCTGTGGAGGATTTAGCAAAATCGTTAGACCTTATTCAAGACGGAGGAGATGACTTCTTGTTACCTCTAATTGAAGAAGCAATTGCTAAATTCCCAGATAAAGCAGCAGCTTATAAGAAAGGGAAAAAGAACTTGTTAGGCCTGTTTATGGGAGAGGTAATGAAGATGGCAAAAGGAAAAGCTGATCCTCAAAAAACAAATCAATTGTTGCGTGAAGCCTTGGAAAAATAAGTTTCTGTGTATATTGCAATATATATAAACTAGTAAATACGTAGATCACGTGAAAACGATACAACATATTTTAATTTTTATCGCAGCACTTTTTATAATCAGCTGTGACAAATCTTCTACAAATTCACAGGAATCAGCCGCTAACTTTCCTGCAGAGGTAACAATTTCTGGTACTATCGAAACTGCTAAGGAAGGTGATAAAGTAACCCTTTTTGCTTTCGAGAAAACAGGAAAGAAAGATGTTGCTACTTCTGTAGTCGAAAAAGGAGGTGTTTTCAATTTAAAGTACACTGTTAATCAGGTTGGACTTTATACATTAAACATCGGTAATACTTTAGAAGATATTCTTGTAATTGAAGGACAAGACTTGACCGTTAAAAATTCTACTCATGGTTTAGAAGTACATGGTTCCAAGGAAAATGAACTTCTTCATAAATTGAAAGTTCAATTTGATGATTTTGTCAATCAAGAAAGTCTTTTAAATCAAGAATATGTAACTGCTGATAATGATAAGGCGAAAGAGGCTGTAGTTAAGAAATTAAAGGAATTACAAGACAAAAGAGAAGCAAAGCTATATCAATCTCTAAAAGAAATTGATGGTGCTTACATTACCTTAATCGTCTTAAATTACATTCAGAATAAAGAAAAACATTTGAATGAAATTATCGCTTCAGTTGAGCGTCTAAACGAACGTTTTCCCAATGATGAATTGGTGGATGAAGTGTACAATGTGTACATGACATTAAAGAAAACTTCTGTTGGTCAGTTGGCTACAGACATTAACTTAAAAGATGTAGATGGTAAATCTATCGCGCTATCTTCTTTAAAAGGAAAATATGTAATGGTCGATTTTTGGGCATCGTGGTGTATGCCTTGTAGAATGGAGAACCCTAATGTTTTAAAAGCTTATAACAAGTATAAAAGCAAAGGTTTTGAAGTGTATGGTATCTCTTTAGATCAGCAAACAGATAAGTGGAAAGAAGCGATTAAGAAGGATGGTATTACTTGGTTACAAGTACACGATACTGAAAATGTAGCGGCTGAAGCTTATGGTGTACAGACTATTCCATTCACTTTATTATTAGATAAAGAAGGAAAAATTATTGCGAAGAACTTAAGAGGCGATGCTTTAGAAAAGAAATTAGCAGAGTTGTTAGATTAAGTTATACATAGTCTAAAAAGGAAGGTTAATCATTTCGATGGTTAACCTTTTTTTGTTGGGGAAATTATAAGGACTTAACGATTAACTGCTTATAGATGAACTATAAAAAACTAATATATAGTTGTATTGAATTTATATTTGATTGATTATCAGATATAATTTTTGTGTTTGAGTAAGATTTTTTCTTGTTTCGCTCTACAAACTATTATTAGAATCTTTACCTAAAACTCTCAGTATGAAAAATAGACTATTACTCATACTGCTACTGCTAAGTAGTAGCTACTATTCTTATGCTCAATATTCTGCCGTCGGTATCATCGGCACAGCGACAAGCGGAAGTTGGGACTTCGACACTTTTCTTAGCGTAAACCCTGCAAACAGTTCCATTTGGACACTTTCTGATGTCCCTCTTTTGGATGGAGAATTAAAGTTCAGGGCAGATACAACCTGGGATATCAATTGGGGAGGAGACACCTTTCCTTCTGGAGTATTAGTTCCGAACGGTTTAAATATTCAAGTTACTCAAGGTACCTATGACATCACCGTCGATTTTACTCAGAATACTTATTCATTAGTGAATACAGCTTCTGCTGGAATTATTGCTCCTAAAGTGAGAATCAGAGTGGATAATTTACCACCTAATACTCCTCAGAATGCGATATTAACGGCTAACGCACCTGCCTACTTAAATAACCCAACATCTTATGGACAATTCTTTTTGGATACATCAGGTGTTTATTATGAATTACTATTGCCTGATGGAACCATTGGCTTAGATTTCAATGTATTTATTGATAATAATCCGGCGTATAAAGCCTTAGAAAGTAACGGTTCCGAAAGTACGTATTATGTATCTTTTACTGATTCTACAGAATGGGAAATAATTATAGAGGATTGGAATTTTGTACCTTCAGGTTACTCTTTTGATAATCCATTGTTAGTGGATTCATCAAGTACTTATTCTACCTATGATCAACCCTCATTTTATCAGTATGTAAGTAGTGGACAAGAAATAGTTGATATAAAAACAGATGATTACTCTATCAATAAAAATTTGAGATTGTTTGTCAATAACACCTTGAAATTGGATACTTATGGATACGATATTGGTGGCGCTGTAGAACTTCAACCTTTCGATACACTAAAAGTTCAGTGGATGGTTTCTGATGCTCAAAGTAATATTCAAGCATTTGATTTTAACTTTAATATCGCCCCTTTACCAAAAATTATTGTTAGAAATATTCCTGCCAATACTCCATCAGATACGAAAATATATGTAGCGGGAGATTACGAAGGTTGGCGATTTAATTGGCCGGATAAACATCTAATTTATAATGTAGATAGTAATTATTACGAAGTTGAATTACCTCTCACAGCAACGAAAAATCAGTTTACATTCTTCTTAAAAGGCGGAACGAAATTTAGAGAAATAGATCAACAAGACTCACTTAAGATCAGAACTGTCGATCTTCAAAGTAGTGTGGACAACGTATTCTTCGTAGATGATATTTTCGCTTGGTCGGCTATTCCAACACCTCAGAATAGTTGTGAGACAGCATTACCTTCTCAATTAGGAGATAATGTAGTTGAAAGTACAGCACAGTGGTTTGTATTTACCGCTCCAGAAGATGGCGATTATTATATCAAAGAATCCTCAAATAGATTATCGAATGCCGAGTACATGGCAGAAGATGTTTCCCTTTATTGGGATTGTAACGATACCATTTCTTTTAATGCAGCGAGAGGATTAGTAGTACAACCTTTAGCACAAGGAGAAACGGTATATATCAAATGGGAACATTATTTAGGAGATGATGTGGCTTTTGATTGGAGAATTGAACGTGCCGGATATTTCATGATGTCAGATGCCAATGGTTTTAGATCAGATAGAGCGGTTGAAATGCAAAGAGTAGGACCTTCTCAGTATTATTTAGAACAATTTTTTGATGTTGGAAATAGTGGTTTTTCTATACTAGATCAAACCCAATCATTTATCGCTTACGATACGATAAACAATGTAATCACCCATAAATACAATAACAGTATTCCAATGGATGTTGATGAAGCAGGTATTTATGGAATAACTGTCGACTTTTCTGATGGATCTTATTCTTATGAATTTGTTGAGTCATATGAAACACCACCTGTCACTTTTCAACCTCAATATTGGCAGCCAAACCAACAAATTAAAATGATTCTGGATTTAAGAAATGAAGGTAATATTCAACATATGGATAGTGCCTACATTTGGACTTGGATAGAAACATCTGATTCAGTTTATGCTCCTTTGCTCCAAACAGATTTTGGTTTTTCAGATCCATCGGCAAAGATGACGAAAGAAAGTGAAGGAGTTTATTCTTATACATTTACTCCGACAACACTTTTTAATGTTGAGGATTCCATCATCAGTAATTACGGCATTAACTTTCTAATGAAAAATCTATATGGATCAGATAAGACGGATGATATTGGACCTTTCTTCCCTGTAAATGAACCTATGTACACTGTTAGTTTTACTGTAGATCTTAGTGTTTATATAGAAGAAGGAAAATTTGATCCAAATGCAGATCAAGTGATATTGTACTCCAACTTTACTGAAAACCATTCTTTCTATGAGGAAACAATGTTTAACATGGGAAATGGAATGTATAGTAAAGACTTAACGAATATTCTGAGTGCAGGAAATGAATACAAATATATCATTCGTAAACAGGATGGAGATATTGAAGAATTAGAGTTGAGGACTTTTGTGAATACAGGTGATAATGTAGTGATTGTTTCCGATGTATTTGATAATAAACTCACAGCAGATCCTCTTACTACAGTGGTGATGGACATTAGTCATCAAATAGACTTTGGGAACTTTATACCCGACGAAAACTTGGTAAAAATTCAATACTTCGAGTCAGATACCTCCACTATAATTTATCCTATGATGAAAGTAGATGACCAATATTTCAGCTGGAGTTTTAGACAACCTGAAGGATCGATTTTAGATTTCAATTTCATTATAGTAGACAGTCAGACGGACTCAATTCTTATGGTAGAAGATACAGTTAGAACATTGATAGTATCTTCAGGAAACCCTAATCGAGGTTTTACCTTTAACGATGAATTGTATCAAACCAGTGTCGTCACTTTTAACGTGGATATGAGGGTCTTCATTTTAGAAGAAAAATTTGATCCTTTATCAGATTATGTGGAGGTAGTTGGAAGTCTAAATAATTGGGGGAATTACGATACACTATTCTTAAGTGATGATGATTTAGATGGGGTGTATTCCTATTCGACAGAATTATTAGTCGGCGATTATGAATATAAATATAGAATCAACTCTTCATGGGATGTAGGAATGCACGATAGTGGACCAAACAGAATATTTACACTTGGTCCTAATGAAGATGTTTCTCTTTACGATTTCTTCGATAATAAATTTATACCGAATCCAGAAGTGGTGTTATCGGTAAATATGTCAGAACAAGTAACCCAAGGAAATTTTGATGCAGGCAGTCAAGAAGTATTCATCAAATTGATGGTGGATAGTAGTTATGTAGATCGACCTTTAGTAGTAAATGAAGATGGTAATTACGAAACATCACTTTACCTTTTAGACACTTTAGGTGACTATCAATATTATTTCTATTACATCAATTCCAATGGAGATTCCTTATCAAAAGTAGAGGAAGAGAATTCTAGAACCTTTACAGTGAGAGGCGGACAGCAAGTTCAATTGCATTGGTTTAATGATGAAGAGCCTGTCGAAAAGATAACGGCCACTTGGACGGTAAATATGAATCCTGGAATCATCACTCAGCAATTTGATCCAAATACAGGCAAAGTAGAAATTTTAGGTAGCTTTAATGGATGGGCAAGTGCCGTTGAGTTACAAAGAGTAGATCAAACTTCTGTTTATACAACAAGTATGGACCTCCCTAGTGCCATGATTTATTACAAGGTGTTGGTCGATGGTGTAGAAGAGGTTTTTCTAGCTCAAGATCAAAGTAACAACCGATCTCATTTCTTAACTGTGGAGGATAACATTATAAGTGCCGTCTATAAATTTGAAGAAACCATTCAGGTAGAAGAAGAGCAAATAGAAACAGTTACTCAAGATGATGGAACAGTGAATGTTGAAGTGGATTCTACTTTATTCGCTGAATTAGAAGGCACTGTTACTTATCAAGCAATGCTTGCAGACGGTAGCGAATTGCCGGAGTGGGTGATATTCGATCCAGAGACTTTGACATTCACCGTAGATCCATCAAAAGTCCCTGCCGGTACAAGATTAATGGATGCCATCGCAGATCTTGATATCATTATTCTTGCAAACGATGAAAGTGGTAAATCTGTAGCAGTAGAAGTCACCCTGCCAACAGAAACTATTATCAGCGATTATCAAGACGAACAAGATGACGAAGATGTCAATAGCTTATCAGATGATCTATTGAAATTGTCGGTCTATCCATCTCATCTATCTAATTTTACAATGATTTATAACCCCACCTCACAGTCATTGTCCTATCAATTATTAGACATGAGTGGCAAACAAATAGAGAAAGGACATTCATCTTCATCAAAAATTAAGTTAGATATGGAAAACTTACCAGAAGGAATGTACTTTATTCATATGGTGAATCAATATGGTAATTATACTCAGAAGGTAGTGAAGAAATAATCTTAGATATCATCAATTTATAAATTGAAACCTCATCAAGTAATAGTGTTTGGTGAGGTTTTTTACATTCCATATCTAACATCGTACATCTAACATTTTACATATCACTACCTACTAGCATCGTCGTAAACCGATAGTCCTCGAGGGGCCAAGGCCACCTCGCTAGCTTTCTCACCTTACCTCTTACCTTTTACTTCTTACTTTTTAATTCTAACCTCTTACTTCAAAAACTCCTGAGTTATTTATACTAATCCCCCGTAGTTTATTAGTTCTAAAAATATCACTTATCCAAGTTTATCATTTCAGAATATCAAGGACTTGAACTAATCACTATTTTTTCCCTAAGGAGTTTGGTATATTGATAATACCTAATTTTGAAAGCTTAAAGCACCTATTTTCTTAAAGCTACTTTTATTAACTCATTTAGTGACCCTCAATATGTATAGTAATGGGCTTAGATGCTCATTACTTGCAGAGGACCGTTAGACCTAATACCCATGAACGCTACTTATAACTACACTTTGTGGAGACAAATTTTTGTCTTCCTAATGTGTATACTGACTACTACCGTATCTGCTCAAAATCAATCAAAACCTATCCTAAGTTCTGATGCCCAAGAAGTAATGCCTTATTCTAAATTTAAGAGGCAAAAAGATGATCCTGCGGCAAGATTGGCTCATGAAAAGTTGATGACGGAAAATCCTATTACCCACGAGATTCCTGGAAATATTACTGAATTGGAGCATATTTTTGGCAATGCACTAAAAGCTAAAAATGAGAATAAAAGGATTATTCAACCAATTCACTCTCCTTGGCAACAAAGGGGACCTTATAATGTCGGAGGTAGAACAAGGGCACTGGCATTGGATAGAAATAATGAGAAAATCATTTTTGCTGGTGGTGTGGCTGGTGGATTGTGGCGGTCGATAAATGCTGGGGAATCTTGGGTGAAAGTGACTTCTTCTACAGACCGACAAGGCATTACTTGTATAGTTCAAGATCCTCGTTCTGCTTATTCTAATATTTGGTATTATGGTGCTGGTGAAGTCTATGGAAATTCAGCTTCCGGAGGAGGAGCTACTTATAGAGGAAACGGTATTTTTAAATCTTACGATAATGGTGTAACATGGGCTCCAATCGAAGAAACAGAATCCGATCCAACCGAAAGTGAAGGTCATTTTCAGTTTGTCAATAAATTAGCAATGGATCTTGAGGGAAATTTATATGCAGCACATGCTGAAGGAATTTCAATTTCTCGAGATGGAGGAGTAAGCTGGGAACTAGTATTAGGAGAAGATAGAAACTCATTTTCTGAAGTGATTGTCGGTCCCAACAATGAAGTATATGCAACAATAGCTAACTATGGTATTTTTTCATCAAATGATATGGGAAAGAGTTGGATTAATATTACACCTGACCCATTAAAGAATTTCGGTTTTCAAAGAGTAGTCATCGATATCTCCCCTTCCAACCCCAATAAAGTGATGTTCTTCGTTCATTTTCCCAATAAAGGAGTCAGTAATCATATGCTCTTTGAATATACTGCTGATAATAATTATTGGAGAAATTTGACATCCAATTTACCTCAATTTGGTGGTTACGTAGGCAATATGTCCCAAGGATCTTACAATCAGTTTATCAAATATAAACCTGATGACGAAAACGTTGTTTTTCTAGGAAGCACAAATGTATATCGATCAAACAATGCCTTTAGAACTACTACAGAAACAAAATGGATTGGAGGTTATTCTACGGTTAATAATGTGAGCTTGTATAAAAATCACCATCCAGATAATCACGACTTGGTATTTTTACCATCGAATAGTAATCATGTAATTTCTGCACATGATGGAGGGTTAAGTAAGACCTCAAATATTATGGCTGATGTAGTCGATTGGGAGTTTATTAATAATGGATATTACACCACTCAAAGTTATGCAATCGCTATAGCAGAGAAAAACTATTTTGATACTCAATTATTGGCCGGTTTCCAGGACAATGGCAAGTGGTACAGTAAATCTTCTGATGTTACTTCTGATTGGATTGAAGAATATGGAGGAGGAGATGGATGTTTTGTACATATCGTTTCTGATGAACCAATGCGTTACACAAGTACGCAATACGGAAAGATTCTACGATTCAAAGGAGAGGATCCAAGGAATCCAACAGATTATGACGGAATTCATCCAAGAGATGCTTCAGGACAAATGTTTGTCAATCCCTTTCTGATCGATCATGTAGATGAAAATATTATGTATTATCCCTCTGGACGAACTCTATGGGTCAATACTGAATTGGATAACATCAACTCCGGATACACATTTAATGGGACTAGAACGGGGTGGGCGAAGTATACAAATGTTGCTGCTTCAGGAACTATCACGGCTTTGGATGTTTCTACAGAAGGAAACCATCGTTTGTATTACGGTACAAGTGCAGGAGTGGTTTACAGAATAGATAACCCAACAAATGCGAGTGCTACTGTAAATACTATTTCAACTGATAAAGGATTACCCACCGGATTTATTTCATGTATTGCTGTCAACCCTATAGATGATGAGCATGTGGTTATTGTATTATCAAATTATCAAACACAAAGTATTTTTGAATCGAAAGACGCTGGAAATACTTGGGCACACATCACGGGTAATTTAGAAGAAAACGAAGATGGAAGTGGTGCCGGTCCTTCGGTAAGATGGTTTGCTTTTCATCAGCCCGATGGACAAGAAACGTCTTACTTTGCTGGAACAAGTATTGGCCTTTTCCATGCAACCTCATTGTCTGAAAATACTCAATGGTCACAGCAGGCACAGAACGAGATCGGTGATGCAGTAGTAGGAATGATCAAAACAAGAGAAGATGGTTTTGTAGCCATAGGCACACATTCAAATGGTTTGTTTACTTCTTATTATGGAACAACGAATACGCCTCCAATTGTATTGAATCAAATAGATGATTTAATCATGTATGCAGGTGATCAGAAAATAGCATTTTTAGTAAGTGATCTATTTGAAGATTCTGAAGCTGATATCTTATCGTATACATTTTCTGTAGGAGATTCATCTATTGTCAAAGCATCATTTGATGATGAATACTTATATATACAACCTGATCAAAATTCTTTTGGACAAACAACAGTATCATTAACTGCATCAGATGGTTCTTTGAGCACCACTATGGACATTAATGTAACTGTAAAATTAATTTCCCCTTTGCTTTATGCACAGTCAGAGAATTCTGGTCGAACGTATAGAAGTCAGTTTTTTACAGATTTTGGAGTTCCTATTTATTTAGCCGATGATTTTTATGTTGATGAAAATATCAATTGGAATATTACTGGAGTAAAAGTATATCATGCTAATAGTAGCAGAGAAGAGATATATCGAATTATTATTTGGGAAGATGATAATGGAAAGCCGTCTTTAAATCAGATATACAATTCAGGAGATGTACCCATTCAATATATGGATAGGACGTATCTTACTTATAATTTTCCTGAAACGCTTGAACTAGAGGAAGGCCGTTATTGGTTAACTGTCGCTCCTGTGATGTCCTACAGAAATGGAGGATCGTATTACTGGAGAGGAACTGGTAATGGAAGTCAAAATGGTAAAGAATTTCATTTATTGGATTCTGGCGATTTATTTAGAAACGGGTTTACAGAATGGACACCAAGATCCGAATTAAATTATAGAGATTATGATTTAGCTTTCGAGGTATTTGGTAGATCAGAAGGAGGAAATCCTCCATCACAAGTAGAGAACTTAACAGCAAAAGTGGACGGTCATACCAATGTTTTACTTACTTGGCAGTCCAATCAAGAAGTATCTGGATATACCATAGAAAGATCGATATCTCCCGATGGATCATATATAGCCATAGGGAATGTAGAGAAAGATAATTTAAGTTTTGAAGATCAAGCAAAGAAGACCCAAGGAGTAACGTATTACTATAAAGTAAGAGCATTTACATCGAATGGAATCGCTACCCAATCTCCGATAGCTACAGCAAGAATTACATCTATACCTAATCCAGTCCATCTGTTGAAAGTAGAGAAAGAACAGAATGGTTTTTACTTGCAATGGGAAGATCAATCGAACGATGAAGAATTTTTTACTATAGAGTACTCATTAAACGAGTATCACGGCTATGTACCAATTGCAGAAGTGAGTAGAAACACCTCCAATTATTTATTGGATAATATTCCTTTTGGGTCTTTGAAATACTATTTCAGAGTGGCAGCTGTTAACGGGGCAGGGATGTCTACATATACGTATACATCTACCTATTCATTATTGGAGCAACCTACGAATATTCATATTGATCAATTATCAGTTAATTCATTACAAATACAATGGAAAGATAATTCGGCATTAGAAACGGGCTTCTTATTAGAATATTCTGTTGATGGAGGAGTAAATTTCACTCATGCGATTACTACAGATGTTAATCAATCGATGATTACTTTGGAACAATTAATTCCAAACGCGACCTATTATTTTAAGCTCTCAGCCATCAATGGTTTACTTGGTGGCACCCTTCAAAGTATCCCTCAATTATTTTTATATACCTTATCAGATGATAGTGCTCCAAAAGCTCCTTCTAGTTTGAACGGTGTGGCTAATGGGACTTCTTCGGTTCAATTGACATGGGAGGATGATATTTCGAATGAATTAGGTTTTTATGTTTATCGTAAAGATGCGTTATCAGAGGAGTTTGAAAAAATTGCAGATTTGACTTATAATCATCAAGAATTTCTTGACGTAAATATAGATGAAGGAATGACCTATGAGTACAAAGTAGCGAGTTATAATCATTTAGGAGAACAGCTATCTGATATCGCCCAAGCTCAATTAGGAATTCATGCTCCCGATAATTTTGAACTATTGCACTCCGATAATAAAATATATTTGAAGTGGGATGATTTGTCTAATCTTGAATCAAGTTATTGCATCTTTAGGCGAAGTGGCAATGGTAGTTTTGTTAGAATTGAATCTCTACCATCCTCCACTAGTCAGTTCGTCGATGAAAATGTATACGCTAATATAAATTATGAATATTATGTTGCGGCTACCTATTCAGGTGAATATTATCCATCATCAATAAAAGCTGTAAATACTCATCCTCAATCTCCAAAAGGATTAACTTCTTTAGAGGTAACTGAATATACACATGGGGTAGTCACGGTAGAATGGGAGGATTTAAATGAGGATGGAGATGAATATAAAGTTTATAGAAAATTAGTAGGCTCAGAAGATTCAGTACATATAGTTTCTGTTGAAAACTCCACCAAAGAAATTTTTGATAACACCATCTTATCTGGAGAGAAATATTACTATTATGTTACCGAGTTTAATGAGGGTGTTGCCGGCATAACTCAATCAGCATATATCAAAACAGAAGAGAACATTTCATTACCAATTATTGCTGAAAATTTTAGAGTAGTAAAAGAAAATGATGGTTTGATGTTAATGTGGGAAGATCGTTCTGACAACGAGCACGGTTATCAGATTTATAGAGCCGAAAGAAATTCTGGAACGGTAAATCAATTGGTAGAATTACCCGCGAACACCACCAAATATTACGATAATTCAGTAGCCGATGGTGAAGAATACAAATATCTATTGATCGCCTTTAACTCTATGGGATATTCACCTGAGGTAGAGTGTATGTATTTAATGTTTGATCAAACAGAAGATGATATTATTCCTCCTAATACAGTTAAAGTTTTGGATATATTGGATCATCATAAAGTGACTTGGAAAGATGTCTCATCGAACGAGCATGGATTTAGAATTTATCGTTCTCGTGTTAATTCCACAGATACTTTGATGATAGGACAGGTAGATATGAATGAGCAGATTTTTAAAGATTATTCTGTTTTAGATGAAGGCGATTATCATTATTGGGTTAAGGCATTTAATTCAAGTGGAGAATCGGTAGATAGCGAACATTTTCTGTACTCAAAAACTACAGATGTCAATAATTTACTTTCTAATTTAAATCAACCAATTAGATTGTATCCTAACCCAAGTACCGGTCAATTTACTGTTGAACTAGAAAATAGCTGGAATCCAAAAGTAAGTATTGCTGTTTTCACTGTTGATGGTCAGAAAGTGTATCATCAAGAATTTGAAAACCGATTAATTACTCTCAATCTAGAGCATTTGTTTACAGGTCAGTATATCCTAAAAGTATTTGATGAGGAGAAGAGTAATCATCAGATGATAGTGAAAGAATAGTGTGAAACCTGAGTTTGTAAATTTAATTTTCGAGCTCAGGTTTTTTATAAGTTATCAATATCCTTTTTTGATAAGTTGGTGTATTTCATAATCTGTTCAATAGGAACACCATCATTTTTCATTTCTTTTGCCATTTCTAATCTCACACGATCTTCGGCGTCAACTTTTAGTGTTAACATTCTGCTTGCTTCGTTTCTTAGATCTTTTAAATGTTGTGAATAATTCTTTTTTTCTTCTTCCGGTAAAGTATCGACTCTCCATAGTTCTCTGGCTTTAGAAATCCCTTTAGCATTAAATTCCTCTTTGATATCGTTGTTTTTTAAGTAATAGATCCATTGATCAAGAGAGTCTTTTGCTACATCATCAAATTGATTTACCTTAATTACATAATATTCAGGGAATATTTGATAGGGCTCAATTTTACCCCCAAGAAGTTCAGTTTGCTTAGCAGATAATAAAAGTTTATCAGCTTTATGAATACCAATGAAATCAGTTTTTCCATGATATACATAATCATTTCCTTGCCCTAAATCAAAATACACAATATTGATTGAATACACTTTCTTAATATTTTGATAAGGTTCACCAACAGAAATATATTCAGATATGACTTTTGCAGTTCCATAATTCATTCTATGGAAATAATCATATTCATTCTGATTTTGAAGCTCTATTATTACCAATTCACCTACGGAGTTTTTAACCAAAATGTCAACTCTGTTGTATTTATCAGAGTCTAATCTTTGATTACTTTCACTTTCCAGGATATTCTGAATGATTACATCTTCTTTGAGAAGTTCTGATAAAAAACCTTCAAGAACTGAAAAATCGGCTTTGTTTCTTAAAAGTCTTTTTATTGCCCAGTCGAATCGTATTAAGTTTCTGTTATTCATTTTGTGTGTATTTGAAACAAAGTTATGTATTTATCTCTAAAAAAAATCTATAAACACTTAATTATGAATAAATAATAACTCTACCCTTAAACATTTCAGCTTTCTTAATTCTATAATTTTTAATTCTTCCCTCTTTTCTCTTTACCTTCGCCACATGAAAAAAATGAGATTTATTTTAGCGGCACTTTTTCTATTAACAATAGGTTGTAGAACTTCCAATTATGTACAAATTGTTGGAGGAGATGATAAAAGTCAGGTGACCGGAGATAATAACGAACTAAGAGTAACTCCAGGTGCTTGTGTATTCTATGGTGAACTTTTGACTATTGAAGGCACGGGAGCCATTTTTATGGTGAAGTCTTTGGTAGGCTGTGGTCCGGGAGTGACACGTTATCCAAAAGTAGGAACAAAACTGTCTGCTCGATTCAGAGGTGAATTAAATGCTGAAGTTGGACAAAGTGTTCAAGTGAAAGTAATGGAATTTGAGAAATCGTTTTCTGTCCTTGAAATCATTCCTTTATAGGGAAAAATCATTACTTTTGCACACATATAAACACTAAAACTCATCCAAAATAGTATTCAAATAGATAGCATTGTATTTCATGTTATTTTATTTAGATACTTTTTGATCATGAGGACACCTTTTTTTACTAACCATAATACCATGTTAAAAAGCATATCTGAACTTACGGAGATATTAAATAATCAGACCACAAAAAGACGTTTAGTACTATGTGCAGCTGCGGACGATCACGCTTTAGAGGCGGTATATAGATCTTATAAAGAAGATATTATCGAACCTGTTTTGGTCGGCAACAAGCACGATATTAAAAATATGTGCGATGAATTAGGTTATGCCTTTGGTGATGATGTTGAAATCATACACGAGATAGAATACAAAGACATGGTGAAAACTGCCGTTTCTCTTATTCACAATGGAAAAGCGGATTTCCTAATGAAAGGACATATCTCCACTGCAGAATTAATGCGTGGTGTCCTAAATAAAGATTGGGGATTAAAGAAAAGTAGATGTATCTCTCACATCGCATTATTCGATTTGCCAGCCTACCATAAACCTCTAGCATTAACAGATGTGGCCATGAACATCGCTCCAGATTTGGATACTAAAATTGCCATTCTTAATAATGCCATTGATTTCATGAGAAAGTTGGGAATCGAGAAACCTAAAGTAGCTGCTTTAGCGGCAGTAGAAATGGTGAACGAAAAAATGCCAGCCACTTTGGATGCCGCTTTATTAACGATTATGGCCAACAGAGGACAAATCAGAAATTGCGAAATCGATGGTCCTTTAGCTTTCGATAATGCCATTTCACAAGAATCATCTTCTCATAAAGGCATTAAAGGATCAGTTGCCGGTAATGCCGATCTATTATTGGTGCCGGATATCGAAGCAGGTAACGTACTTTACAAAGCATTCGTTTTCTTTGCTAGTGCCAAAGTAGCCTCTATCATTTTAGGGGCAAAGGCTCCCATCGTCTTAACATCAAGAGCTGATTCTATGGAGACGAAATTAAACTCCATCCGTTTAGCTGCAGCATCCATCGAATTTTAATTTATGCAATATATATTAGCTATCAACCCTGGCTCAACATCCACAAAAGTGGCTTTGTACCAAGGAGAAGAAGAATATAAAGTGAAAACGCTGAGACATTCCATAGAGGAACTTCAGCAGTTTCAAACCGAAGAAGAGCAACTAAAGTTCCGTAAGGAAAAAGTAGTTGAATTTCTGAAGGAAGAAAAAATTGATATTTCCTCTCTTGCTATCGTGATGGCAAGAGGCGGATTATCTAAACCTATTGAATCGGGAGTGTATTTGGTGGATGAGAACCTACTTCACGATTTAAAGGAAACTCCAAGAAAACATGCAAGCAACTGGGCAGCAAAAATAGCATTTGATATAGCTTCAGAAGCTAAAGTCAACGCATATATTGCCGATCCTGTGGTTGTAGACGAACTATCTGATATTGCCCGCATGTCGGGACACCCTAAATTTCCTCGCGTATCTGTCTTTCACGCTTTAAATCAAAAAGCAGTAGCGAGAACATATGCAGAGAAAATAGGGAAGAAGTACGAAGACTTAAACTTAATCATCACTCATATGGGTGGAGGTGTTTCTGTTGGAGCTCACCTTAAAGGAAAAGTGGTCGATGTAAATCAAGCACTCGATGGCGATGGTCCATTTTCACCAGAAAGAAGCGGATCGCTTCCTGTGGGAGATATTATTCGTGCGGCATTTAGCGGAGCATACACTCAACAAGAAATGATTTCAATGGTCGTAGGTAAAGGCGGTATGTCAGCTTACCTAAATACTATTGATGCCAAAGCTGTGGAAGAAGCAGCTCAAGCAGGTTCAGAAGCGGAGTTGAAAGTGATGGAAGCGATGATATATCAAATCGCTAAATCGATAAATAGTATGGTCGTTCCTTTACAGAATAAAGTAGATGCCGTAATTTTGACGGGCGGAATGGCTTATGGAAAATGGTTCACAGGTAAAATCACGGAATATGTGAATCATATTGCTGATGTAGAAATCTTCCCTGGAGAAGATGAAATGTGGGCATTAGCCTTAAACGCTAATCAGGTGATCAACAATAAAATCACCCCTAAAGAATACGGATATACAGAATTTTAATAAACATAGCATGATCATCGATACTATCACTAAGCAATTTATACAAGATCATTTGGATGAAAATCCTGCTGATATTGCTTTTAAAGCTCAGAAATTCCCTGAGGTAGATGGTAAGGTGGCGGCACATCAAATTGCCTCACGTCAGAAAGTCAAGAAGAAATTACCGACTTGGTACGAGAATGCAGAGGTGATATTTCCAGAGAAAGTCCCGTTAGAACAAAGTTCTTCCGAAAAAGCAGCCAAATACAAGTCGTCTTTGGTAGAAGGTGAATCGATGATTGACCTTACAGGAGGAATGGGTGTAGACGATTGGGCTTTTTCTTTTGTTTTTAAAAAAGTGATGTATGCTGAAAGGCAAAAAGATTTGAGTGAAATTAGTGCTCAGAATTTTGCATCACTTGGTCGTAACAATGTTGAAGTAATCCAAGGCGATAGCCTAGAGTGGCTTCAGCAAAGCAACCAACAATTTGATGTCATCTATGTAGATCCTGCACGTCGAGATGAACACAATAAAAAAGTGGTGATGATCTCAGATTGTGAGCCTAATCTTATTGAACATCAAGCGCTTTTAAAAGAGAAATCAAAAAGTGTGTTGATAAAACTTTCCCCAATGTTGGACATCAAGCAGTCTTTACGACAGTTGGATAATGTGTCTAAGGTTTGGGTAATAGCAGTGGATGGAGAGTGTAAAGAGATTCTTTTTTATATCGATCATCAACAAGAAAAAGTCAATACAGAAATTACTTGTGTCGATCTTAAATCCAATGGAAATGATACTTCCTTTTCTTTTATTTTAGAAAATGAAGAGTACACAGAGGTAGAATTGGCAAGTGAATTGTACGAATATTTATACGAACCTAATGCGGCGGTAATGAAAGGTGGTGCTTTCAAATCTATTGCAAACCAATTTGGGTTAAAAAAAATACACCTGAATACGCATCTCTATACTTCAGATAAACTGATAGGCGATTTCCCTGGAAGAAAATTTAAGATTGTGGATACTTTACAAGTGCAAAAGAAAGTTTTGCAGAAGCATTTACCCTCATTGAAAGCGAATTTATCTGTTCGAAATTTTCCTCAAACGGTAGATCAATTAAAGAAAAAGCTGAAGTTAAAAGATGGAGGAAATGATTTCCTTTTTGCAACTACTCTGTTTAACAACGATAAGGTATTGCTCAAGTGTGAGAAAACATCATAAAATTTAACTAACAATTCGACATGTTTAAAACAGTATATTTAAAGACAAAAAAAGAGTCTAGAAGAACTACATCAGATCGTTTAAGATCAGTAAAAATACATGGTGACGATACGGCTGAGATGGTCAACAAATGTTTGGAAGAGCATGAGAAAAAAGGATTTAAATTAGTTAGTATTACTCCTTTATCATCAGCAAGTTCGTCTAACGTCGGTACTGGCGGATGGGGTTTTAGCTACACAGATGGAGTAATGATTGTCTTCAAAAAGAAGAAATAAGTAAAATACTTCAAAAGTATCTTGTCAATCCTCATTATTTCCTAACAAATACTTGTAAACCCTCAACATCTTTGTAATTTTGCAACTCATTTTGAGCGGTAGTACGCTCTAACATTCAAATAAATAGAGAAATGTCAGTAGCACAAAAGGGAAATAAAGTTAAAGTTCACTACACTGGTACTTTAAACGACGGTAGCAAATTTGATTCTTCATACGACAGAAACGAGCCAATCGCTTTCACTGTTGGTGCTGGTCAAATGATCCCTGGTTTCGACAAAGCAGTTGAAGGTATGAACGTAGGTGACAAGAAAACTGTAAACATCCCTTGCGACGAGGCTTATGGTCCTGCTCGTGAAGATTTGATCATCGAATTCAAAAGATCAGATGTTCCTGCAGATATGAAACCTAACGTAGGTGACCAAATCGGTCTTCAAAGCCCTCAAGGTCCAATCCCTGCAACAGTAGTTGAGTTAACTGAAGAGATCATCAAAGTTGACGCTAACTCTCCAATGGCTGGTAAAGACTTGAACTTCGATATCGAATTAGTAGAAGTATGTGAAGATAGCTGTGAAGACGGTAACTGCAACTGCTAATTATTTATAAGAGTAAAAACTCACTTAAACGCTTCAATCTATGCAAGATTGAAGCGTTTTTTGTTAAGGAACATCATAACAAATCATTATTATTTGGTTTTTATGACTTTACTCGTGTTATAGGTGAATAAAGTTTTTATCTTTGCAAATTGAAAAATAGAAAGGTGATCTTTCTATGTAACAGATTAAGATTTAAAAGGGGAAGTCCCATTCAATATATTTTTAGAAATTATGCTTGAGCAGATAAAAAAAATTGAAGAACAAATAGAAAAAGCAACTGCGGCAACTAAAGAAGATTTAGAAAATTTCCGTGTAGGTGTTGTTGGTAGAAAAGGTATTATTGCTGACTTATTTTCGAAAATGAAAGAAGTAGCACCAGAAGAACGTAAGACTTTTGGACAAACAGTGAATGCTTTAAAAAATGCTGCTCAAGAAAAATTTCAGGAACTTCAAGATGCTTTAGAAGATGCACAAGCATCGGATATCAATCACCATGATTTGACGTTGCCAAACGTTCCTAACGAAATGGGTACTGTTCACCCAATTACTAAAGTTCGTGAGGAAATCTCTAGAATCTTCGAGCGTGTTGGTTTCAATATTTCTGAAGGTCCAGAAATCGAAGACGATTGGCACAACTTCTCTGCTTTGAATTTCCCTCCAAATCACCCAGCGAGAGAAATGCAGGATACCTTCTTCTTAGAAAAAGATCCTGATATCGCTTTACGTACGCATACATCATCAGTACAAGTACGTGTGATGGAAAATCAAAAGCCTCCAATAAGAACATTATCGCCAGGTAGAGTATACAGAAACGAGACGATCTCAGCTCGTGCACACTGTATCTTCCACCAGGTAGAAGGTTTATATATCGATAAAAATGTATCATTTAAAGATCTTAAAGATACATTGTATTACTTCGCCAAAGAATTCTTCGGTCCAAATACTAAAATTAGATTAAGACCATCTTATTTCCCATTCACAGAACCTTCAGCTGAATTAGACGTTAGCTGTACTGTATGTGGTGGCAAAGGATGTAATATCTGTAAGTACACTGGATGGGTAGAAATCGGTGGTTGTGGTATGGTAGACCCTAATGTATTAAAAGCATCAGGTATCGATCCAGAAGAATACACAGGTTTTGCCTTCGGTATGGGTATTGAGCGTATGACAATGTTGAAATACAGAATCAACGACCTTAGATTATTCACAGAAAATGATTTAAGATTCTTACGTCAGTTCTCATCACTATAGAAAGAAATACATTAGATGAAATAAAAAAGGTCGCTTTTTTCGGAAAGTGACCTTTTTGCCGTCTTAAGGAAATTAAAAGTTAAAAATGAAGAATGAAAAACGTGAAATGTTGAATGGTTCGTAGGTAGGGTATACAAGTTTTTAAAAAGTATTTTCACCGCATCTATATAAAACTAGCGCGAGTTTTCGAACTCGTGCCCACGTAATGAGGAGCGAACCCCAAAAATCGAGTGTAAAATAAGGCAATAATTATATCTAGCGCGAGTTTCCGAACTCGTGCCCACGTAATGAGGAGCGAACCCCAAAAAAACGAGCGTTAACTTAGCACCTGCTACCTGCTACCTGCTACCTGCTACCTACTACCTACTACTTTTTATCAAATATCGAATGCAAAGAAGTAGCATCCTTCGGCTTCATCCTCCCCGCCATCATCAACCTTACCTCTCTTCTTTGTAATGCTTCCTCATATAGTTTCTTTTCAATATTGGTTTCTGGTTTGATCTTAGGGACAGTAATAGGTCTTCCTGTTTGATCCACGGCCACGAAAGTAAAGAAAGCTTGATTGGTTTCTACCTTTGTACCATTGGGGATATTCTCACTCCAAACACGAATAAACACTTCCATAGAAGAATTGAAGGCTCTCGTTACGTGTGCTTCTAAAGTGATTACATCACCTAGCTTTGGGGAGTGTTTGAAAGAGACATTATCAACAGATGCGGTAACTACAATTCTATTGGAATGCTTTTGAGCAGATATGGCAGCTACGACATCCATCAAATGTAACAAGTGTCCACCCATTAGATTGTTTAAAGGGTTAGTATCATTGGGAAGTACCATCTCGGTAGATACTACATAGGATTCTTTAGGTGCTTTTTCTAGTGTCATTTTATGTTTAAAGTATGTTTATGTTGATCAAAGATAAGGAAAGAAAGCATATCTAACATCTCTGATCAGATAACTTGCAGCAAACATTCTATATTATCCATTTGTCTAACAGATTCTTAAATTTTATTTACTCTTTTTTTTGAATATTCGTTTGGGAGATTAAAATTGATGTATTACTTTTGCATCGTCTTACAAGGTAAAGGGTGCCATGGCCGAGTGGCTAGGCATCGGTCTGCAAAACCGCGTACGGCGGTTCGAATCCGCCTGGCACCTCTAAAAGGTCAAATCAATACATTGATTTGGCCTTTTTTTATACCCAAAAACCATGATTTAATTCTCCGTGTGTATTATCAAAACCATGATTTGATATTAGGATTCTTTTACATCAATAAGACTATTTAAACCTCTGTTTAAACAAATTTTTCAGTAATCAATCATGTTACTGAAAAGAAGTGAATAAGTATTCGTTTAATAAATTACCTACACTATCACTTGTTATTGGGGCTTATTAAGAAAATTTAAGAGTGTTTACATTTTTTGCTGATCTTCATTATTCCTAAAAAGATGTCAAATGTCATTAAAAATTGTAATTTGTAATGATTCTAAATAAGGATATATTGGACTTTTAGGGGTGTAAATGTCTGTAAATAAATAATTTAAGTGTAAAATATTGTGTTTTACGTATTAAAGCGACTTTTGTTGCTAAGTTTGATTTAAAAGTCCCCCGTATTAGCTTTGCAACCGAATGTACAATTGCATATTTCATCTAATTTTTTTGTATAAAAACTTCAATGGTATGAGTATCGGCAGAAGTGTATTAAGGTTGCGTTCTACATTAGCAGTAGTTTGCGGGTTGCTCTTAGCAAGCACGATGGTGTTTGGGCAGGGTGATGGCATCCCTACTGATGAAGCAGCAATCTCGGCGGGGGCTGAACTTTTCGATGGGAACTGTTCGTCTTGTCACCAAATACACGAAAAAGGTATCGCACCGGCGCTTAAAAATGTATATGAGCGTCGTGATGTCAAATGGCTGACTAAATTTATCAAACATCCAGGCAAAACAATCGAGAGTGGCGATGCTTACGCGGTAGCACTTTACGAAGAGTTCAAACCTACCATTATGCCTAACCAAGATCTTACAGATGAGGAGATCTTACAGGTTTTAGCATATGTGAAAGATGCAACGATAAAAGGTCCAGCTAAACCAGCAGCTGAAGCAGCGGCGGCATCCACAGGTGCAGAGGCGGGAACGCCTCAAGGTATGGTAGTTTCTTCTAACCTACTTGTAGGGGTGATTATTGGACTACTTGTTTTATTGGGTATTGTTTTGATTGTTTTAGTCATTCTTGCTAATGTACTAACTCAATACCTTAGACAACAAAAAGGACTTGAAGCTGAAGATGAAGCGTACATTAATGAGAAATTCAGCCTAGCTGCAATTTTCAAAAGCCAAGTATTTGTTGGTTTAGCCTCTTTTGCGTTTGTGATGATTGTTGCTAAAGTAACAATCGATTCTTTATTCGCAGTTGGTGTTCAGCAAGGTTACGCTCCAGAACAGCCAATCAATTTCTCACACAAACTTCACGCAGGTTACTACGAGATTGATTGTAAGTACTGTCACACAGGTGTAGAAAAATCGAAGAATGCCAACATTCCTTCGGCGAACATCTGTATGAACTGTCACAACAGTATCCGTCAGAATTCTCCTGAAATCCAAAAAATCTATGCAGCTATTGAGAATGATCAGCCAATCCAATGGGTGAGAGTTCACAACTTGCCAGATTTAGCGTATTTCAATCACTCTCAACACGTAAAAGTGGGTGGCGTAGAATGCCAAACATGTCACGGTGAGATTGAAAAAATGGAGGTCGTTCAACAACATTCATTGTTGACAATGGGATGGTGTATTGATTGTCACCGTCAGACAGACGTAAACGCAAAAGGTAATGCGTATTATGACAAAATGGTAGAAATGCACGAAGCTACTTCTAAAGAGCCGATGAAAGTAAAAGACATCGGAGGTTTAGAGTGTGCTAAATGTCACTATTAATTTGTCGCTTTTTGAACCTTTTGTTCACTAAGCTTTCAACTGATTTTCTACAATAGAGAAATGGCAAAGAAAGAATATTGGAAGGGCGTTGAGCAATTAACCAATGACCCTGAATTCGTAAAATATGCTGATAAAGAATTCCCGGAGCATCTACCAATTAAAGATGCTTATGGTGATAACTCAGAAGGGGAATTCAAAAGCAACAGACGTGACTTCTTGAAAGTGATGGGCTTCTCTGTAGCGGCAGTTTCTTTAGCTGCTTGTGAAGCACCAGTCAAGAAGGCTATTCCTTACCTAAACAAACCTGAGAACGTTGATCCGGGTGTAGCAAACTATTACGCTTCTACATTCTTCAATGGTTCTGATGCAATGCCAGTAGTAGTGAAGACTAGAGAAGGTAGACCTATCTTTATCGAGGGTAACACATTCTCTAAATATTCAAACGGTGCAGTTACTGCTCGTGCGAATGCTTCAATCATGGGATTGTATGATGAGTCTAGAGCTAAAGATCCTTCAAAAGGTGGTGTAACAACTACTTGGAAGAAGGCAGATGCTGAGATCATCAAAGGATTAAATTCAGCAGGTAAAGTAGCCGTAGTTACGAATACCGTTGTTTCACCATCAACGAAGAAAGTCCTTAACCAATTTGCAGAAAAATATAATGCTGACGTAGTTACTTACGATCAGGATAACAATTCTGCTATCATCGAGGCAAACAAAAAACAATTTGGAAAAGCAGCAGTGCCTTCATACGCATTTGATAAAGCAGATGTTGTAGTAAGTTTCAATGCTGACTTCCTTGGTAACTGGGTAGCTCCTGGTATCTTCTCTACAGAATTTGCTACTACTAGAAAAGTAGGACCAAATAAGAAGAAGATGTCTCAATTGTTCTCTTTCGAGACAATGTTGACACTTACTGGTGCGGCGGCTGATTACCGTTCTCCTCTAAAACCTTCTCAAGAAGGTGTAGCAGTAGCTGCTTTATATAACGCAATTGCAAAAGCAACTGGAAATGCAACTGTAAAAGGTGCTATTAAGGATGCTAACATTGCTAGAGCTGCTAAAGCTTTATTAAACGCCAAAGGTAAATCATTGGTAGTATCAGGAATCAACGATGTGAATGTTCAATTGTTGGTGAATGGTATCAACCAAATGCTTCAAAACTATGGCAACACTATCGATTTAAACACTCCTTTATATACTCGTCAAGGTTCAGATGTACAGATGAACGCTTTTGTTGATGCCTTAAAAGGTGGTCAATATGGAGCGGTGATTTTCTATAACTGTAACCCAGTTTACGATTACGCTAGAGGTAAAGAAATCGCAGCAGGTATCAAGAAAGCAAAACTTTCTGTATCGACAAGTGACCGTCTTGATGCTACTGCAAAAGCATGTGGATTCAACGCTCCTGATACACATTATTTGGAAGCTTGGAACGATGCTGAATACAAAAGAGGATACTTCAGTATTGCTCAACCAACAATCAACAAGATTTTCAATACTCGTCAAGCACAAGATTCATTCTTAGCATGGGCTAGTATCGATGCTTCTTATGATGAGTTGGTGAAGTCATTCTGGAAAACAGATCTTTTTGCTCTTCAGTCTTCTGAAGCTGTAGCTCAGTCTTTCTGGGTAAGATCTCTTCATAATGGTATCTTCGAAACGAAAAACGTTGGTGGTTATAAGTCAGTATTTGATCAAGGTGCAGACGCTGTTAACTATTTCGCTGAATTTGATGCAGCATCAGCAGGTGCGGCAGTAGCAGCTAAATACAAGACAACTGCAGATTGGGAATTTGTTGCTTACCCATCATCAGTATTGGGATATGGTGCTTTAGCCAATAACCCATATATCCAAGAAACTCCAGACCCGATTACTAAAGTAACTTGGGGTAACTATGTAGCTATCGCTCCAGATGCTGCTAGAGAGTTGGGTGTTCACAAAGAATTCGAAACAGAGAAAGAAGTACTTAAAGTGACTACTAAGGCTGGCGAATTTGAACTTCCAGTAATCATGCAACCTGGTTTAGCAAAAGGTGTTATCGCAGTTCCTCTAGGTTATGGTCAAGATGACTTGGGTAAAATCGCTAAAGAAGCGGCAGGTTTCAATGCAATGTCATTGTTGTCTGCAAAAGATTTGACAAGCTATGTGATTACTTCAGGTGTTTCTGTAGTAGCAACAGGTACGAAAGAACATGTTGCTCAGACGCAGACGCACGAAACAATCATGAGCCGTCATTCTATTATTCAAGAAACAACACTTGCTCAATACGTTAAGAACCCTGCAGCAGCTCGTCATGAGGTGATGATCTCTACTTACCAAGGTAAAGAGAAACCAACTGATATTTCTGCTTGGGATATTAATTCTGATGGTTATCAAAAGGATGAGCATAAAGTAACAGAATCTAAGCCAGGAGCGGCATTACTTTGGAACTCTGTAACAGGAATCAAAGCTGATGTTCACGAATATCCAGGTCACCACTGGGGCTTAGCAATCGACTTGAACTCTTGTGATGGTTGTTCTGCTTGTGTGACTGCATGTCATATCGAGAACAACGTGCCAATCGTAGGTAAGCAAGAAGTAATCAACCGTCGTGAAATGCACTGGTTGCGTTTGGACCGTTACTATAGCCAACGTCCTGAAGAGGAGTTTACTGAAGAAGAAAATGCATCAATGACGGATTATGCGAAAATGGAGCGTTCAGCACGTAACCCAGAAGTAGTATTCCAACCAATGATGTGTCAGCACTGTAACAATGCTCCTTGTGAGACTGTATGTCCAGTAGCTGCAACTTCTCACTCATCGGAAGGTTTGAACCAAATGACTTACAACAGATGTATCGGTACAAAATACTGTGCGAACAACTGTCCTTACAAAGTACGTCGTTTCAACTGGTTCAAATACCACAACAATAATGAGTTTGACTATCACATGAACAACGATCTTGGTAAGATGGTATTGAACCCAGATGTTACTGTTCGTTCTCGTGGTGTGATGGAGAAATGTTCTATGTGTGTTCAGAGAACGCAAGCAGGTAAGTTGAATGCTAAGAGAGAAGGCCGTGAATTGGTTGACTCTGATGTATCTACAGCTTGTGCGTCAGCATGTGCTTCAGGAGCAATCAAGTTTGGTGACTTGAACAACCCTGAATCTGAAGTTCGTCAACTTCTTGAAGGCGAATTGAAGGAACGTGCTTACAATGTGTTGGATGAAATCAACACTCGTCCTAACGTTTATTACTTAGCTAAAGTAAGAAACAAGGAGGAGGCACACTCATAGTAAACTAAGTAATGTACATTACTTAGGACTCAATTTAAGTTAAGTATTCATACTCTACATAAGATAAAATGCAGATTGTATCGAAAGTCCGTGAACCACTGGTAACTGGTGGTAAAACATACAAGGACATAACAGAAGATGTCTGTCGACCAGTAGAAGGTAATCCATCGATGGGATGGTTTGCAGGAATGGGCCTCTCGCTTGTTCTACTTCTAGCAGGTGGAGCTTTTCTTGGAGAAATGCTTTGGTCTGGTATCGGTCGATGGGGTCTTAACAAGACAGTTCAATGGGCGTGGGATATTACCAACTTCGTATGGTGGGTAGGTATCGGTCACGCAGGTACACTAATCTCAGCGGTATTGTTGTTATTCCGTCAAAAATGGAGAACTTCAATTAACCGTGCAGCAGAAGCGATGACTATCTTTGCCGTAATCTGTGCCGCTATCTGGCCAGTAGTACACATGGGTCGTCCTTGGATTGGTGGTATTTGGGCATTGCCATTACCAAACACTTATGGTTCTCTTTGGGTGAACTTTAACTCACCTCTACTTTGGGACGTATTCGCGATCTCAACGTATTTCTCAGTATCATTAGTATTCTGGTTTATTGGTCTAATTCCTGACTTTGCAACTATCCGTGACCGTGCAATCAAACCAATTCCACGTTTGATCTACGGTGCACTTTCAATGGGCTTTAATGGTTCAGCGAAAACTTGGATGCACTATGAAGCAGTTTCATTGATTTTAGCAGGTTTATCAACACCTCTAGTACTTTCAGTACACACAATTGTATCAATGGACTTTGCAACATCAGTAATTCCAGGATGGCATACGACAATCTTCCCTCCATACTTCGTTGCAGGTGCGATCTTCTCAGGATTCGCCATGGTATTAACGTTGATGTTGGTAACTCGTAAGCTTTACAAATTAGAAGACTACATTACTATGGAGCACATCGAAATGATGTCACTAGTAGTTACAATTACTGGTTCTGTAGTAGGTATCGCATATATCACTGAATTCGTGATCGCTTGGTACTCAGGTGTAGAATACGAGCAATACGCTTTCGTTAACCGTATGACTGGCCAATACTGGTGGGCATACTGGTCGATGATGGGTTGTAACGTAATCTCTCCTCAAGTATTCTACTTCAAAAAACTAAGAACAAGCATTCCATTTATTTTCTTCATCTCAATTGTAGTAAACATTGGTATGTGGTTCGAGCGTTTTGTAATTATCGTTACTTCGCTTCACCGTGACTTCCTTCCATCTTCGTGGGTGTATTTCTCACCAACGATTTATGATGTAATGTGTTACGTATTTACTTTCGGATTGTTCTTCACATTGTTCTTAGCATTTGCGAAGTACTTCCCAGTAGTAAACATGGCAGAAGTGAAATCAGTACTGAAAAGTTCTGATACTAAAGTGTACCAGTCTCGTCGTACCATCTCTAACGAGGTAGTTCCTGAGGCGGATAGAGTTCCAGTTGATCTATAAAAAAGAATTAGAGATGGAAAAAAACACAAATTATTTAGTAGGCGTATTCGGTGATGAGGATATCATGATTAAAGCGGTTAAAGCTTTAAGAAAGAAAGGTGTAAATATCTATGAGGTATTTACTCCGTATCCAGTTCACTTCTTGGAAGATGCTTTGGGGTATAAACGCTCATGGATGCCAAAAGCGGCATTTGGATTTGGTGCTCTTGGTACTACTTGTGCGATTTTACTTCAATCATGGATCATGGGCTTTGAGTGGCCAATGATTATCGGTGGTAAAGGATTTATTGCAATTCCTGACTTTGTGCCGATCACTTTCGAATTAACAGTTTTATTCTCTGCTTTCGGTATGGCAGGATCGTTCTTCGTATCTCAAGATTTGAAACCTCACAAGGTTCCTCAAATTTTCGACCGCCGTCAGTCTGATGATAAGCACATTATGGCAATTGATCTTGCTAATAATAAGATTTCAGAGGAGGAGATTAAAGCGTTACTTTCAGAGTCTGGTGCTGAGGAGGTAAACAACAAAAGCTTCACAGAAAAAGAGAAGAAAGGTAATTTCTTCGATTATGTGGCTGATTTGTTTACGAACGGTGTAACAGATTCTGCTAGAGAGTTAAAAGGATAATTAATCACGATTTAAATTACGCAAACATGCGAGGCAATAAAGTTGTAATGAAAGCAATCGCAATTGGTGCAGCAGCGTTGGCAATGACGGGATGTAAGATTCAAGGTGACGGTGAATTCACTGGTCTTGAATATGCTCCTCAAATGTACCACACTGTACCTTACGAGCCGCTTTCTCAATTCACGTATGACGGCATTAGAGGTGGTTTCCTTGAAGAATTCTACTACGAGGACTTTATCAACTCTAACCCGTACAACGATTATTATTCTGCTGGTAAAAAAGACAGAGTAATTAACGTTAAGGAGCCAGTTGCAGGTACTGTGAAGCGTCAAAACTTCACTGCTGTAACGAAGGAAGCTGCTGCGAAACCAGATCAGGAATTACTATACTATATGGACATTCCTGCTGATCAAGCAGAGTGGGCTGCAGAAAACTTGAAAAACCCATTGGAGGCAACTCCAGAAGTGGTTGCTCAAGGTCAGCACTTGTTTACTGCTTACTGTATGCCATGTCACGGTGAAAAAGGTGACGGTAAAGGTAAAGTAGGTCAGAAATACGGTGGTGTTGCAAACTTGAAAGGTAAAGCAATCAAGAACGCAACAGACGGTCATATCTTCTTCGTGATCACTCACGGTAAAGGACGTATGTGGCCACACAAATCACAGTTGAACCCTGAAGAGCGTTGGGCTGTGGTGAAATATGTTAGAAAACTTCAAGGTAACTAAGATCGTCCCAACGGTCTAAACTATATTTTATAGAATATGGCACACGTAGATGTAGATCTAAAGAATATCCAAGAGCAGTTTACTTTCGGAGGTAAACTGAAGAAGAACGTGTTGCTCATCGGCGGTATCGGTGTGGTACTGTTCGTGTTGGGTACGATCTTCTTGATGATGGGTGGTGGTCACGATGATCATCACGCAGCTGTAGAGCACGCAACTGAGGTAGCTTCGGCACACTCAGGAGACGCTCACGGAGACGCTCACGGTGGAGAGCATCATGCAGAATACCACTGGTGGCAGCGTATTATTGTCGATTTCTGGTTGAACGGTGTGTTCTTCACAGGAGTGGCATTGTTAGGATTCTTCTTCTTTGCACTTCAATATGTAGCGAACTCAGGTTGGCCTGTATTGATCAAAAGAGTAATGTTGAACTTCCGTCACTTTATCCCTGTTGGTGGTATTGTATTATTACTAACTTTCTTAGTTGGTTCTCATACGATCTTCCACTGGACTCATGATGGAATTGCGGATCCTAATTCTTCACACTATGATGCAATTATTGCAGGTAAAGTAGATTTCTTGAATACTCCTTTCTTCTTATTTAGATTGGTACTATTCATTTGTGTATGGACCTTCTTCGGTTTTGTATTGAACAAAATCACTAAAGCAGAAGATGCAGATATGTCAGGTACTACTAAGTATTTCAGAAAAGCTCAACGTATTTCAGTAGCTTTCTTGATCTTCTTTGGTATTTCTGAATCAGTAACTTCATGGGACTGGGTAATGTCAATCGATACGCACTGGTACTCTACTTTATTCGGATGGTATTTACTTGCAGGTTGGTTAGTAACTGCAGTGGCTTTCATGTCATTGTTTGTTATCATCCTTCAAGAAATGGGATATTTGAAAGCGGTAAATGAGAATCACCTACACGATTTAGGTAAATTCTTATTCGGTTTCTCAATTTTCTGGTCTTACTTGTGGTTCTCTCAATTCTTATTGATTTACTACGCGAACATTCCAGAAGAAACAATCTATTTTGTAGATCGTTTGAGAAGCGCAACTTATGCTCCTTTATTCTTCACTATCCTAATTACAAACTTTATCTTCCCATTCTTTGTATTGATGACAAGAGATGCAAAACGTAAGACGATGATGATGAAAATTGTTGCTGTAGTAGTAATTTTCGGTCACTTCTTAGAGTATGCTATCTTAATCATCCCAGGTACATTGAAAGAGAACGGAGGATTTGGTTTAACAGAGATTGGTTCTGGTATGATCTTCTTATCGATCTTCTTATACTTGTACTTCTCAGGTTTAAGCAAAGGCGGTTTGATTCCTCAGAATCATCCAATGTTAGAAGAATCAGTGAATCACCACACTTAACAGGTGAGCACTTGAAAATACAAAGCCTCAGGTCGTTGATTCGATCTGAGGCTTTTTTTTATTCTTCCGATTTATCCGTTAAATCTTAAGCCCAAGCTTAATCCAAAGATATTGTAAAACCCTCCAGAATATTGATGTGTTGATATATAACTCATAGGCATTGTCCAATGTATATATTTACAGAAGGAGTAACGTGAGGGATATTTAAACCATATAATAAAGGGTAGAGCAAAAAAAAAGTCTATCAAAATCACTTTTGATAGACTCTCTTATGTAGTAAGCTAAGAAATTAAACTTCCACTTTCTTACCATTATTTTTTTGAACGATCTTTTTCTTCAATTGTTTGATCTCAAATTTAAGCATCGAGATTTCATTGACTAAGTCAGTGTATTCATTTTGAAGTTCAGATCTTTCTTTTTCTTTTCTTTCAAGATCAAATGCATACCATGATTCTGTTGGAAGAGTGGCTACGAAGTTATCGTAATCTTCTACTCTGTTATGGTAGAATGCAATCGCATACATTGTGTTTCTTCTTCCATCAGCAGGTTTAATAAACTTTTTGTTGATGGTTAACTTTACATCATTCTCTGTGATGAAAGAATAAGTATGTCGGCTATGATCAATCAAAGCAAGTTTTTCACCTTTATTGAAATAGTAATCTTTCTGATCTGTCTTGCTTGTAATTGAAATATCTTTTTTGACAATACCGAAAGCTTTTGTATGAGGCATTAAGTCATCTTTCAGCTGACTTATTGAATCTCTTTCATGTATCAATCTGATTTTTTGACGATCCAAACGATCGATCATAGTTTGAAGATATGCTGAATCTTCTTCAAACTTAATTAGAAGTACTTTTAGCTGTTCTTCTTTTTGGAATAGTTCTTTTTCTAAGCTAACAAATTGTTGACCGAAGGAAGAAAGAGAAGTGCCTATAAAAAGAAGAAAAGTAATAAATCGTAGCGTACTTTTATTCATATAGTTCAGTAGAATTTTAGTTTGTGATAATGCTTTAATTAATAGTCTTGCTAAATTGAGACTATAGTCTAATAAATTATACGTAAAATTACAAAAGTAGATTCTACTAACTTTCTATTTTTTAGATGTTTAACATTAAATATCTTTTTTTCCGAAAAATAACTTAATGGCATCAGGAAATCTCTTGGCCCAATCTCCTTCAGAATGTTTGGCATTTTTGTCTATCACTAAGAATAAATCTTTACCTGAAGTGTAACCAATAGACTTTAAATGCGATATCATTTTATCTACTCCAGGTTGAAGAATTACATCTACACCTTTTCCTCCATTATCAATATAAAAGATGACTTCTCTTTTCTTGTCTTTTTTAATAAGGTCAATATAATCGAATTCTTCGTACTTAAATGCAGGGGACATGCATATTGCTCCTGCATAAACATCAGGATGCTCCCATGCGATCATAAAGCTTACTAAACCTCCCATAGAAGATCCCGCTACAAGCGTGTGCTCTTTTTCTGGTAATGTTCTGTAATTCGTATCAATTAATTTCTTGATATCGGTAGCAAATGCCTTACGATAAATTTTTCCTTTCTCTGTCACTCCATAATCATCATTTCGGTCTTTTGTACAATAGACACCAACAATAATCATTTCTTGAAGTAGGTTTGCTTTACTTAATTGATCCACTGTTTCATCCACTTGCCAATCTACACCAAATGAACTTGTTTTTGGGTCAATGATGTTTTGACCATCATGCATATATAAAACAGGAAATCGTTGCTTAGAATTTGATGAATAAGAAGGAGGGAGCCAGACAATGATATCTCTATCCTCTAAACCTTTTATCTTGAAGTCTTTGAAATACTCTACATTTCCGGTAATCTGTCCTTTTGGTATCAAGTTACTTCCATCTGTCCAGTTATTGATGCTTATTTCTATGGTTGTATCTTTATCAGGCATCATAAATTCTAAGTTACCCCATTCGTTACCATCTTCATCAGCCGCTTGAAATTTCCAATCACCTTGAGTGAATTTATATTCTACTAAATCGTTAACATCAAAGGACGAGGAGAAAGTATAATGTTGACTATCAATTTTGCTCAACTGAATAGCTGAGGGATCCCAATTACCCAATTTTTGCTGATTTCCTGTAATAAAAATATCTTTTTCAACACGTTGGTTTAAAGTGATTTTCCAAGTAACCTCCGGAGAGTTTGATGTGGAATCACATGATGTCAAGCTTAAAAGGAACAAGAATAGATAGAGTAAGTATTTCATTTCAAAAAGTTTGATGTAAAAAAAAGCCCCATACAAATGTATGAGGCTAATATAATATGTTTATATCATTATGGACGAAGACGGATAGTAGTTTTACCACCGATCCAACATCCAACGTCGATAGAAGCACCTTCTTTGTAACCCTTAGCAGCTAATGTAAATACATCAGTTTTAGTAGGGAATTGCTTACGAGCTTGAGCAGCTTTAGCAGAGTTACCTGCTTTATTGTACATATCGTACGCAGCTAAGTAACAAGCTTTCTCGTGTACGTTATCTTCAGAAGAATCAAAACATTGTTTGAATGAAGTCATGTACAAGTCACCTACAAAAGTGTAAGCTTCAGGAGCGATGTTAGCATCATACTCAACAGCTTTGAAAGCTTGAGAACGAGCTTGTGCTTTTAAACCTTTTTTGCTGTATAATTTAGCAATATCGATAGATGTCTCAGCTTGTTTTGATGGATCCTCAGCATATAATTCGATAGCTTTGTTTTTCCACTCGATAGCTTTGTCTACATCGTCTCTCTTAATGTATTGACCTGCGATAACGTTTGCCATTGCAGCTTGAGGGTCGTTATTGTATACTACAAGTGCAGCATCTAAGAATAAAGGACCGTCAGTACATTTTTTACGGATAGAGTAACCAAAGATTTTCTTAGCAACACCTAAATCTTCTGGAGCCGCTTTGAATTTTGGACCTAATTTCTCGTTGATAAAGTCACAATCGATATTTAGCATACCCATGATATATTTATCAGCCATAGTTTGGATACGAGTCCAAGATTTGATATCTCTTTCGTCTTTTGCTTTTTCAGCTCTTTCTAAGCTTTTTTCTGAGATTTCAGAAATGAAATCGTACTCATCCATCAACCAATCTTCGTCATAAGACTTGTATTTTTTGAATTCAGGATCGTTAGTTTCAAAAGAAGCTTCTAATTCAACAAGTTTTTTCTCAGCAGCAGCTTTTTTAGCTGTGTACTCTTTGATTTGAGCATCAGTATATTGACCACCTTCGTTAGCAATTACAGAGTTTGCTGTTAAGATAGCAGACTTTTGCTTTTTAGTTTCAGGGTCTTTAGAGAAACCTTGAACTGCTTTCTTATAAGCTACGTGTAATTTCGCTACGATAGCAACATAAGATGACATGTTCGCATCATCTGTTTTATCAAAATCTCTTTTAGCTACTTTATTGTAGAAAGCATAGTACTCTGGTAACTTATCGTTGAAATCAGGACGATCTTTGTGGTATTTGTAAACGTATTTCGCTTTTTCAGATTCCCAATTATCAGCCTCACCAAAGTATCTACCTCTGTTGTCATAAAGTTCTAAAACTCTATCTTCGTAAGAAGTAAGAAGAGCCTTATCAGCTGCATCTTTTTTCTTTGATTCAGTTGACACTAAACCTTTGTATAATTTTAATCCGTAGATATAAAGGTTTTTGTGGATATATGGTGTGTTTGTGTAAAGGTAATTGAACGCATCAATTGTTTCTTTACCGTAATTCTTTGCTTTCATGTTATCAGAGAAGAAAGTATATTTCGACTTTGCCTCTTCAACATTTTCACCCCAACAGTATCCTCTGCTGTCACATCCTTTTTTAACGCTACCATCGGCAGCTTCTTGCTCTGTTAAACCGTTGTCTTTAGACTCGGCTGCTTCTTCTTGTGCTTGAGCAAAACTTGCTACTAACAAGAAACCTAATAGAAAAGTTGCTAACTTATTCATACTTGAAATTCGATTGATTAGTTGATTCGACGCCTTACGAACCAGCGATCATTGATTGTAACACCTATGTTTAATCTGTAGTGACGATCTTCAAAAGAGGAGGCTTGTTGAATGTCTGACCTCATCCACCCATACTCTCCTGAAACTGCCAAAGACGAGAATCCCATTGGGAACTCCACCCCGGCGGTCACAACATACTCTTTAATTTTTTCATCATAAACTTGGTACGGGGTTTCTCCATATCTAAATCCACCTCTCCAAGTTAAACGCTTCCAGTAACTCGATGCTGAAAAATAATCAGGTGTATATTCAATACCTACGCCCAATCTAAATGCGTCATAAAGTCCTTTTGTACCATTGTAGTCTTCAAATTCAGACCAGCTTTGTTTTGTGTAGTCCACAGCAATTGCCATTTTACCTACAATTTCATAACTGAATCCTAACGCTAATTCGGTTGGGAATGTTGCGTATTGAGAATCATCCACAATGATTGTATCTCTATTCAAGATCAAATCAGATGTTGATCTTGTTTGAATATCTTCTAAACGTTTTACTCCAATTTGTTGTTGGAATGTGTAAGTACCACCAAAGTTGATTCGGCTTCCTTTGTCTTTAGGCCCAAAATGCTTTGATATATATATACCAGGTTTATACATCAAACCTCTATAATTTAAACGAACACCTCTACCAGAAATAAAGTCAGAAGTATTGTTTAAAAGCTCAGTTTTTGTCACCTTCTCAATTACACCAACATTATAGGCTAATTCAAGACCTACAGAAAGCCATTTGCTTACTTTAAATCCATTACTGAAGTACACTTGGTTAATACCACCTTTTCCTTCGTTTTGAATGCCATAAAACCCTGTAGGTATTTGTGAACCATTAACAGGTGCATATAAAGTATCTGTTTGGTAAAACTTATAGCTTACAACACTGTAAGGTTTAAAACCAACACCCATAGTCCATTTTCTACTTACTGGGAATGCGAAAGTCATATAACTAAGTCCCCCACCATAATCTTGCTGCGTCTGACTGTCTGAGAACAAATCTCTTTGTTCTGCATACATACCCGCTTCGAATAAAGTAAGATTATTATAAGTTAAAGTAGCCGGGTTTAACAGGTTTGAATGACCATAACTTGCTAAACCTACACCTGTATAACCCATACCTTGGTTTCTAGCAGATGTAGAAGGTACAGGGTTACCCACTCCTAAAGCTGTAAAAGGAGCGTTTCCTTGCTGCGCATAAACTGTAGATCCAAAAGTGATCAATAACAGGCAGCTTATAATGATATTATTAATTTGTTTGTACATGTAATCTCAGAATACTATCGATTCCTTTGAGAACCAGATTTCGGTCAGCAAAGATGCTTGAATTTAATTTAGATTCAAAAGTATTTGCCATCCCACCACACAACAATGTATTAATTCCATCAAATTTTCTTTGATATTGTTGAATTGTCCCTTCGATTTCTGCTAAAAGGCCATTTACCGCACCAGACATCATACATGATTTTGTAGAATCACCTATTAATTTTTGGTCTAAATCCAACTCTTCTATAAGAGGTAAATTTGCAGTAAAAGCATTCATGGCTTTTAATCTTAATTGAACACCAGGGGAGATACCTCCACCTAGATACACATTATCTGCAGTTATAAGGTCGTAAGTAACACAGGTGCCTATATCTACGACCAAACAAGTTTGATTTGGAAATAACTCTCTGGCTGCGGCTACAGCAGCAATTCGATCTACTCCTAAAGTCAGAGGAGTACCATATTGATTATCAAATGGTAAATTCGTAGAGGAAGAAATTTCCAAAACATTGAACTGTTCTTTAAGGCGATTAAGTAAGGATGGTTCTAAATTTCCAACGCTTGCTAACCCAATCCATTCGCATGAGAAATCAACTAATGCATGAATAAGTTTAACGCTATCTTCAAAGACACGAACGTTGATTAATTCGTTGTCTTGAAAAAAGCCAACTTTCATTAAGCTATTTCCTACGTCGATGGATACCCTTCTGAACATTTTTATTATTTATATCTATCTAATTGATAATTAGTTGGATATACAGCCCAATTGCATATATACTTTGCTAGCGAAATTATTCAAAATTATTTCACTTAAATTAACCTTAACTCTGTTTTTTCACATCTTTAAACTCCAAATACACTATTTGATCATCCTCGTTTATTTCGTTTAAAGAATCGGTTACAGGAGTTACTCTTTGGTTAGAATGAATTATAAATATTGGTAAATCATATGTCGATAACAATTGAAAGGATTCCTCTTTATCATAATACTGACTTGATTTAACAATCTTTATAATATGTTTACGCCTTATAAGATTAGAGAGGGCTATAAAATCATATTTCCCTTGAAATAATAGGTGCTGAGGTTTTTGAAGTGCGTTTGTTTCTACTTCTAATTTCGAAGCCAATCTGAACACTTTATTCATGCCCAGTTCAGAAGAAACAGTTCTATTTCCAAGTATGTTGATTTCATTATTTGATGTTGTAGAAAACAACTGTCCATATCTAGAGAAATCTACTTCTTCTAAAGCTCCTTCAGATAGAATACTTCCTTCGTAAGTTGGAATGCCGTTCCTTTTAGCATTTCTAATATTATGTTCTGATGTATCAGACATCAAAACAGGAATATCAAATCGATGAAGAATTTTAGCAATGAATAAACCTACCTCACTAGCACCAAGGAATAAAATACCGTTAGGCTCTTCTCTTAATACTTTTAAGGCTTTGGCAAGTGGTTTTGCTGTTAAGCCTTGTATTACCACCGTACCAATAATGATCATGAAAGTTAAAGGAAGCAACATTTTTGCTTCTTCTACCTGAATTTCTGTAATAGGTGCTTGTCCTGAAGTAAGTTTTAAAGTAAACAAGGAAGCAACACCAGCAGCAACGATCCCTCTAGGAGAGATATAAGAAATAAATATTCTTTCTTTCCATTTTAAACTAGTTCCTATTGTGCTACACAGAACAACAAGTGGTCGGATAATATAAATAATCACTATAAATAGTAAAACACTCTTCCAGTTGGCAAGAGCCATGAGATCATTTATATCCATCCTAGAGGAAAGCATCACAAATAAGAAGGAGATTAAAATTAAAGTAACATCTTCTTTGAAATGCATAAGGGATTTTAAGTTAGCAATCTTGGAGTTTCCGATAATCATACCGTAAATAGTTACCGCTAACAATCCCGACTCCGCATGTAAGACATCTGAAAAACCAAATGTGCCAATTACGGCTCCGAGGATAACAGTGTTTTTTAAGTGATCGGGTAGAAGTGCTTTATTTTTCAGCATTCTTATAGTGATGAAGGCCGCTAATCCACCAGTAAGTAATCCTGATAAGGTTAATAACAAGAATCCTTTTAGGGCAAAAAAGGTAAATAACTCGTTGCTATGTCCTGAAAGAATGAAGTCAAATATTAAAATTGCAGTCAAGGCACCAATTGGATCTATAAGAATACCTTCCCATTTAAGAATAGTATTTATTCTGATATTAGGCTTTATGTTTCTAAGCATAGGACCTACAACTGTTGGTCCGGAGACAATAATTAACCCTCCAAATAATAAAGCTATTCTATAGCTAAAGCCCATGATGTAATGTGTAGCAATTGCTCCACCTATTAAGGTGATTATGGTTCCAAAAATGAGCAATCTCCAAATTACATTTCCAAGGTTTTTTGTCTCTTTTAATTTTAAAGTTAAACCACCTTCAAACAATATTAACCCAACAGATAGATTAACAACATCAAAAAGTAATTCACCATGGAAAATTTTATCTCCATCGATAAATTTATGTCCATCGGGAGTGAAAAAAGTAGAAAAAGGACCAACCAACAATCCTATTAAAATTAAAGGAAGGATGGCAGGAACTTTAATTTTCCACCCGAGCCATTGTGCAAAAAAACCAAGCCCGATTAAAGAGGCAAGTTCTATCATTCTAATTGTTTGAAGTAAGAAACTATGTTTTTGAGTAGGGGAATTAACCACTAACTATTTAACAAATATATAAATCTCAGCGTTTCTTCCCTTATCATCTGTACATGATATTTTATTTTGTCCGAATTTAAACTGATGGAAAAGTGACTGTCCTCTCTCTATTTTTTTAATAAAATGATCGTTTACATACCAATAGGTGTAAGCGACATCCGGACTTAAATGAGCTTTCATTTCTAGCTCTGTACTTTTATCAGTAATAATATATTCTCTACCTTCTACAGGAGAAATAATTTGAGGAGCAACCCCAGTAATTGATGTCCTGCATTTAGGATTGTGCTGAGGTGGAGCATTAAATGGTAGATTGTTTTCTAAATAAAATGTCATCAATTCAACGGATGGATTAGCATATTGTTTTTTGATATAGCCACCTTCTTTTGGAAGACAGTCATGACAATAATAAAAGCTAGAATCTGTTGATACGAAATAATTTTTTAGGTGAGTACACTTTTCAGTATGAGAAACACCTGGAATAAAAGTATCGCTTACTAAATGGTCACAAAAGATATTTGGTACTTTTCCCGATGTAGCACAAACCTCTCTTTCAAAAATGTGTTCGGGTATATCGTATTCCCATTTCGAAATATTATTTCCCGTGTAAAGTGATTGGAATAATGAGAACAGTAAAGGAGTCGCCGTTTCTGCTCCCGTTAATCCGGGAACACCAATATTATTAAAATTACCACACCATACTCCAACTGTATATTCTTTATTGTACCCTACACTCCATGCGTCTCTTCGACCATAGGATGTTCCTGTCTTCCATGCGATAGGAGGGGCATGAAAGCTATTTTGATAATTATTCGGGAAATCAGGTCGTTTTAACTGACTCAATATTTCATAGATCATATAAGCACTTTCAGGGGTGACTATTTGATGCTTGGAAGAATCAATTTCAGCTGAAGTAAAATGTAAAGGAGTGTAAGACCCTTCTTGAGCAAATGCAGCGTACAATCCTGTTAGTTCGGTTAAATTTACTCCACATCCACCCAAAGCAAGTGATAAACCTAAACGTTTTTCTTGTCTTTTAATGGTATTAAAACCAGCATTTTTTAAACTATTGATTAGTGCCGGCGTACCGATTTTCTCTAAAATAGAGACTGCAGGAATATTAAGTGATTGCTTTAACGCTTCTGTAACTGTAACTTCTCCACGAAATTGTTCATCATAATTCACAGGACTGTAAGAACCAAAATCGTGTCGGACATCTAAAATTTGAAGCTTGGGAGTAAGTATACCTCTATCAAACCCTAGGGCATAGATAAGTGGTTTTAATGTTGATCCAGGTGACCTTAATGCTAAATTTCCATCAATTTGCCCCGCATTTTGATCATCATCGTAGTCTTGAGAACCGATGTAAGCAATAACATTATTTGTTTTATTATCTATAATTAAAGCTGCAGCATTGTAAATACCTAAGCCACTTTGTCTTCTAGAATATTTAGATATAATTTTTTCAGCTTTAATCTGTTTGCCCACATCTATGTTTGTTTTTATCACTTTATCTAGAGGGTACTTATTAATTAACCTTCTATTTAGATGTGGAGTAGTTCTCGGCATATTTTCTCTCTTAATATGAAGAGGTTCTAGAAGAGCAGAATATTTTTCATCATCAGAGATTATCCCTTCCTCATAATACCTTACAATCCATTTATCTCTTTCGCTCTTCAAAAACTCTTTTTGATGCTGAATACTTAATGAGGTAGGTCGATTAGGTATGATTGATAACATTGAAGACTCTGCTGTACTTAAAGCATTTGGATTTTTTTGGAGATAAAGTACAGTTGCTGCTTTTATACCCTCAATATTTCCTCCAAAGGGAATACTGTTAATATACATTTCAAGGATTTCATCTTTACTATATGTACATTCTAATTGATAAGCTCTAAATACCTCTTTTAGTTTATTGAGGTACGTCCTTTCTTTAGGTTCTAATAAACGGACGACTTGCATTGTAATCGTAGATGCTCCTGAAACTCGTTTTTGTGAAGTTAAATTGTAGAAAACAGCTCTAAATACTGAAATAGGATTAATACCAAAATGGTAATAAAACCATTTGTCTTCTTTCTGAGTTATAGCTTTAATAAAAAAAGGATCAACATCTTCCAGAGAACTATATAAACACCATTTATCTGAAGTATTTAACGTAGCACCTATCACCTCATTGTTTTTGGATAATATAACTTTACCATATTTGACCTTTTCAGGGTAGGGGAATAAAAAATGAATAATACCCCAACTCATGAATTGTACAATACAAAGAAAGCTTAAAGTTATAAAAAGTTTTCTAGCTAACTTGTTGATATTGATCTTTTTAAATTTAGATATAATATAATAAAAGTTTAAATTGATTTTTGTCATAAGTGAACTTTAACAATACCCAAAATATTGTTTCAACAAATAGAAATTGTTGTAAAAAAAATAAACACAGCTATATCGCTTATGTAAAAATACACAATTTCTAAACACCCAATACTACTTGATTTCATACCTCATTACTATCAAAACCTATGAAACGCATTATCAATATATTCCCAATTTTATTAAACTTAATTTTATTGATTTTAATACCTTCTGTTCATGCCCAAACTTTCGAGGAACATACGTTAAAGTTTCCAATGATGCATGAATATGACGGGGCTTACCAAATAAGTCAAATGGGAGATAAAGGTTTACTTGTCCTAAGAAATCGATATGCTGGTGAAAAAAGTAATGTAATATCCGAAATCCAAATGACCTATGTGAAGTCATCATTTCAAAAGAAATGGACCAAAGACATTTCTTTAAATCATTATGGTGATTTCAAGCTAAATACATATGATGATGAATTTGCTTATTTTTTAATGCAAGCAAATAAAAACAATTATCAAGTATTGAGAATTCGATTAGAGGATGGTGCTCATAAAGTTTTCTATTACAAAAATGTAGAAAAAATGACAGTCGACTATTTCGAAGCTCATAACAATGTGTGTTTCTTCGGAGGTCACGCAGAAAATAGACCAATTGTAACTCGTTGGGATTTAGATTCAGATAAAAGAAATATTTTACCGTCTGTACATCAAATAAAAGGTGGTTTGTATTGTATGGAGTTTGACCCCAAAAGTGATATGCTTACTGTAGTAGTAAAAGCTCAGATGACAAGTATACACAGAGGTTTATATATTTTGGACTATAGCATGGATGGATTAATCGACAAACAATATTTTGAAGAATTACAAAGAGATTATAATTATCAAACCTTTAGGCCTTATCACAATAGTAAAGGGCAACTTGTGATGTTGGGAACATATGGTTTAGGGAATTTATCGGATGAAACTCAAGGTATCTATTCAATGATCATTTCAAAAAATGGGTACAGAATGCATCCTAAGTTTTACGACTTTTCTTTCTTCAAAAATTTCTATAGTCATCTTGATGAAAAGCAAAAAGAAAAGAGTGAAGCAAAGTTTCATAAAAGAAGAGAAAAAGATAAGATCACTCCTTTGCGTTTAGAGATCATGCCTAATAGGTTACAGTTTATGAATAATCAAGTGGTGTTTGTGGTGAATGATGTCACTTTTATTTATCCTTTTAATGATCAAGCAAAATATTTGAGCGATGGATTTTATTCAAAGGCTGAAGTCCCAACTTATACATCATTTGTACAGAACTACGAGAATATGATTCGCCGTAAAGGAGAGTTTATTCCCATGAATCTTTTGGATGAAAAGATGAAAGATCATCTTCCATTTCCAATAGAATGTAATTTTAATCGTTCGTTTGCTTGTGGATTTGATTACGAAACAGGTGAGTTAAAATGGGACAATACTTATGTAACAAGAAATTTAAAAACAGAAATGCCAATTGAGTCAGTAACAGCTTATGCAGACAATAGAAAGGTGGCCTTTCTTCATGTAAATAGAGATAACTTTTTTTATAAAATCTCTGATAGATTAAAATATACTAATAATCTAAAAGTGGTATCTCTTCAAGATTATTCTCCAGGGAAAGAAGTGAAAAAGTTTACGAGTGGAGGAGTACAACATTGGTACAGTAATCATTTTATTTTTACAGGTACTAAAACAGTAAAAACATTGTACAACCAAAAAGAGAAAGAAAATTACTTCTTTTTAACCTGCTTATCTTACAGTAATAGAGTACTTTCCGAATAATTTTAAAAACAACTACTGATAAATTTTTACGTTTTGTTTGTTTATGTGCAACTATTTTTTGCTAATTGCAATTATAAATGTAAAAATTACACATATATAAACACACACACTTAAACATATGGGATATATTGAACCAGCTCCAATAACGGATAAAGAAAATCCGTTTGAGTCTATGATGGAGCGATTTAATATTGCTGCTGAAAAACTTGGTCTCGATCTAGAAACTTATGAAGTTTTAAAAAGTCCTGCCAAGCAAGTTATTGTATCATTACCAATTGTTATGGACGATGGCCATAAAAAAGTATTTGAAGGTTACCGAGTAATTCATTCGAACACGCTTGGTCCGTCGAAAGGTGGAATCCGTTACGACATGGATGTAAACCTAGATGAGGTGAAGGCCTTGGCTGCGTGGATGACATGGAAATGTGCCGTTGTAGATATTCCTTATGGCGGTGCGAAGGGTGGAATAAAATGTGATCCATCCAAAATGTCTAGTGGAGAATTAGAACGTCTAACGAGAGCTTATACTGTAAAAATGTACGAGATTTTCGGTCCAGATATCGATATTCCTGCTCCAGATATGGGAACGGGCCCTCAAGAAATGGCTTGGATTATGGATGAATATTCTAAAGCTCAAGGTAAAACCGTTCAAGCCGTTGTTACAGGTAAACCTTTAGTATTAGGTGGTTCTTTGGGTAGAGTAGAAGCTACTGGAAGAGGGGTAATGGTTTCAGCAATGGAGGCTTTAAGAAAAATGAAAATCTCTCCAAACGATGCAACTGTTGCTGTACAAGGTTTTGGTAATGTAGGCTCTAATGCTGCAAAACTACTTGCTCAAAAAGGACTTAAAATTACGGCAATTAGTGATCACACTGGTGCTTTTTATAATCCTGATGGGATTGACCTTAGAGAAGCAAGTGAATATAGAGAAACCTACAAAACACTGGAAGGGTTTACTGGAGGAGAAAAGATTTCTAACGAAGCTCTTTTAGAGTTAGATGTAGATGTACTTGTTCCTGCTGCAAAAGAGGATGTGATTAACACGAAGAATGCAGATAAAATAAAAGCAAAGTTGATTGTTGAAGGTGCAAACGGACCAACAGGAGCAAAGGCAGACAAAGCACTCCATGATAAAGGTATCGTTGTGGTTCCAGACATTCTTGCCAATGCTGGAGGTGTTACTGTTTCTTATTTCGAATGGGTTCAAAACCGTTTGGGATACAAATGGACACGAGATAGAGTAAATAGAAGAAGCGATAGAATTATGAAAGAAGCTTTTGAGAAAGTGTTTAAAATCGCTGAAAAACACAATGTATCTCTAAGGATAGCATCTTATATGGTGGCCATTACAAAAGTAGCGGATACCTATAAACTAAGAGGAAGTTTCTAGTTTATATCAAATGATATGAAAGGATAATAGGCAATATAGTTTATTATCCTTTTTTTATTTTGTTGATTTTTTACCTCCTGTAAAAATCATATGAGCTGTCTGATTGATCAAATCATTTACCCATTTCACAGTTTTATTTAATTTAGGTCCCATATTAAAACGATAACCACAGTTCACTTCAAAACTGGTAAAATAACTAATGGCTAAGAATTCTTGATCTAAAGCATGAGGTAATGCCGAATAGGTAACTTCTGTATTGGTCTGAAGAGTAATAAACAATCTTTCATGATTATAACCTGCTGAAGCTTTAAAGTCTAAAGCAGGTAAAAATGAAAATTGAGTGTCACTTCCGCTATCTAATGTAAAACCTTGATGTTGTCCACCAACTCCCACTCCAAGCATTGTTCCTATATAAAAACCTTTATATACTAGAACACCTGCCACCCCACCAATAACAGTTAGGTCATTCATACGAAGTTTCGTCATAGAACCATATTGTGATTCTGGATTTCTAGCAAGAGGAGGTAAAAAGGGAGTTAATCCTGAATAATTTTCTGAACGATATCTGATTTTGTAATAAGTTGTAAAGGCACTTCTCAATTGAATCTTTTTCTGTTTAAAGACGGCCTTGTAGCTGAATCGATTATTTGTAAACCTTACCGCATGTAAATTGATAGATCGAGTAATGATGTCGTCTCGAATTAATGGAGAAGGCTCCGTTTGAAGGCTGTCATATACACGAATAGAACTATCTATAAAGCCAGAATATCTGTAATATTCAGCATCTAAATACCATTTTTTGATAAAACCATCAGCACGTAAACGGAAAACACTAGATTTTCCATATACTCCTTCATCATATTGGGAATATGGAGTTTGAATACTTGCTCTTACACCAAGGTTACCAAAGGCAAAACCTAAACCAATAAGGTAACTATTGTTCGGTGTATATAAAATATCTTTAGGACGTTCTCTTCTAACAATTCCGTTATCATCGAACCATGTTTTAGGAGGATAGTTATTAAATAAAAGATTAAGCTTAGAATTGGAGAAGTAGGTACTGATACTCACTTTATCATTGATATGTCTGATATAAGAATGATCTATATACGACGAATCAGCAGTATTTTGAGCAATGACTGTTTTTTGAAATAGGCAGAAAAATAGAATCCAAAGAAAATGTTGATGATGTCGAGGCATTTATTTAAATTAAAAACAGAGCAATTGATCTCTGTTGCTGTTCTAAGTTACTTCAATACAACTTTTAATAAAAAAAATAGAATAGTTTTTTCTATCTTGTCATGTATTTTATAACTCATAATTAATTACTAATCACTTCAAACTATGAAACACTTTATCTTAACTCTATCAATCTTTATAGTGTCTTTATTATCGGCCTTTTCACAAAGTGTACCTAAAAGTGCAAACGATATCTCTCCTTTATTAATTGGTGAATATGTTCCTGAAGTTACTTTAAGAGATGTTGATAGTAACCCTGTCGATCTGAAAAAACTAATCAAAAAGAAACCCACAGTCTTAATTTTTTATAGAGGAGGATGGTGTCCCTATTGTAATAGACAACTTTCTGGATTAGGAGAAATTTCTGATTATTTAGTAAGCATTGGTTATCAAATTGTGGCTATTTCGCCAGATACACCAGACCATTTATCGCTAACTTATGACAAACACATGATGAACTATATGCTATTATCAGATAGTGATATGAAGGCCTCAAAGAAATTTGGTTTAGCTTTCGAATTAGATGATAAAATGTTTAAAAAGTTCTCCAATATGGGAATGGACATTGTCACAACTACCGGAGAAAAACATAATATGTTACCTGTTCCTGCTGTATTTTTTGTAAAGACGAATGGAGAAATTAGTTTTGAATATATTAATCCTAACTTTAAGAAAAGAATCAGCTCATCGTTATTAGTAACGGCTGCTGAAACAATGGGAAGCGAATAATTATTTGATTTAAATATGAAACAGTTAGACGAAGAAGAAAAACAATTAGGAGGAAGAAGTTTTATATCTGAAGATTTAGGAAGCTTTTTGATGGGACTAAAAAAAGGCGAGATCAATGACTCAAGATTGATTTACCTTAAAAGAGCAGGCTTTAGCTATGCAAAGCTTGCAGGTGCTTATCAAAAACAACAAGAATTGATAGAACGTTACAAGGAGCAGTTTATTAAAGACGAAAATCCAGAAATAGAAGAAGCTGTGCCTCCAATGGTAAATGGTTTAATTAATCCTTTGATGGTAGAGATTTATACATCAGAAGAAGAGTTAGGTCAGTATATTTTAAATAAGATCACTTAGTTTTGGTGATCATGGTCAGTTAAAAAATCTTTATAAGTGTGTAAATTACTATTAATAAATAACACATCACTAATTTTACTGTCATGAAAACCAATATATTAGATCAATTCCTCAGAAAACTGGAGTTGGATTTTGCCGGCTCCAGCAATGCTACCCAAAAGCGTAAAGGCGTTATTGTTACTATTTCTCGTGAATACGGTTCAGCTGTAAGAAAAGTAGGACAAATGTTAGTCAATAAGCTCAATCAAGAAAAGATTGGTTTCGAGCTTCTCAATAAGAAATGGATACTTATTGATACAAGTGTCATTCGTGATTTATCCCAAGAGCTTTCCTTAGACTACAAAGCCATCGAAGAGTATGTTCCTCAAGAAAAGAAAGGCTTAGTTGAGCAGATTATTCATTCCTTTAGTCCTGACTATAATAAATTAGATGGGCATCTAGATAAAGCTTTAGAAACAGTACTTAATGCCTATTTCGATAGAGGTAATGTCGTTATTTTAGGACGAGGTGCTGAATATTTCGCAAGTGAACTACAAAATGCTTTACGTATAAAAATCAATAGTACTTTTCAGTTTAGAATCGCACAAATAATGGATAACCATGGTTTGAGTTATCAAGATGCTAAAATGAAAATGCTCAAAAATGCTAAATTAAGAAATGATTTCCTTGAACATATTAAAAAAGGAAAGCCCGATACATATACCTCTGTTATTGATAGATCGAGATTAGACGATAATACACTTGCAGATTATCTCATGTCTTTTACAAGTGCTAAAGTAAAAGATATTAAAAGAGAGATTGATGCAAAGAAGAAAATGAAAGTTGTACACTAAGAGAAAACTTTACATATCGAGTATGGCAACGACTTAGCTAAAATTACTGAGTTAGACGAACTCAGGTGAAACAACACAACCAAAGAATAGATCGCAAAGACAACAGAACTAATCAACATTCTTCTTACAAACTTTTGAATTGGGAAAAATAAAGTTTGTAAAAAAAAAGGCAACTTAGATTATATCTAAGTTGCCTTTCTGTGTATATCAAATAGTTGATGTCTTACAATTGCTTCTCTTCGTATTTAGAAGGACACTTCATTAAAATTTCAGAAGCAAGGAATTCTTGTTCGTTCTTTGTACGACCAATAACCACCACTTTTTCAGATTTTTCGAAATCTTTCATTGATGCAGGAGGAGAATAACAAACTACTCTTCTCATTACATTTTGTTCATCAACAAGGTTGAAAGCAAGGTAATTAGCATCTTTCATAGGGTCGTATTGAATGCCGATTACATTACCTGATTTATCTTTTTGAAGCTCACCGATAACATGAACTTTATTTTCGTTACCATCAGCAGCTATTTCTTGAGCAGTTGTAAAATCTACATACTGACTAGCATCTCCTGCAGTAACGACTAAAATACTAATCATTATGGCAATAATGATCAGTCCGAATATATGTGACCTTTTCATAGTGTTTTATTTATCGTTAATCATTTTTTCTAATTGGGTGATTTTACGGTCAGTTAAGAATAAGTAAACCATAAATCCTACCCAAATAGCAGCAACTACAGCTACTACAACATAGATTTTTCCATTCGCATGTAGGGCATCTGCCATCTCTACACCAAAATTAGAATAATCTTTTTCCGTAATCTGAATTTTCTCTTGAGCACTTACAAATGTCAAAGAAAAAATACTTAATAATATAGTGTTGATGAACTTTTTCATTGTTCTTTTATTAATCGATATCTAAAATTTTATCCTCTGCTTTTTTCATTCTTACCCTTAATTGAGTAAACCAAACACCTAAGAGTGTCCATCCGATAATTGCAGGGTAGAATACAAGTCTTAAATTACTATCTGATTTATATTGATCGAAACCAGGGTTGCCTCCATTACCAGGATGCAAAGAACTTGTTAACCTAGGTAATACAAAGATAAGAGGTATGAATACAGCAAAGGCAAAAATGTTATAAATAGCACTAATTTTCGCTTTTTGATCATCATCTTTAAATGAGCCTCTAAGAATTAGGTAGGCAAAGTAAAAAAGTAAACCTACAGCGGCAGCATTTTGTTTAGGGTCATTACTCCAAGGTTCTCCCCATGTAAATGCAGCCCATATCATTCCGGTAACGATACCAAGAATACCAAACAGAATACCTGTATTGGTTAATTCAGAAGCCCATAAATCATCATGAAGATTGTTAGATCTTAGATATTTAATAGAATAAATCATTGCACCTAATAGGACTAAAATCATCCCAAACCACATCGGAACATGGTAGTATAGGTTTCTGATCGTTTCATTTAAAATGTCTAAACGAGGAACACTAAGTAAAAGTCCCCCTACAAGCGTGTAAAAAAGTAAAATCACAGCGGTGATTTTCCACCAAGCGCCTTTCATTATTTTGTTTATTATTGTTTAACTTCTCCACAAATAAGGGAAAAGTAGAAAAGATACTGTTACTATTATTATATCGATGGCAAATATAACAAGTATTTCGTCCATACTCTGACTTCTTGCTATTCCATCTATGGCATTTTTAGATAATTTAATGAGCATTAATATCATAGGTAGAATAGCAGGTAATCCAAGTACAGCCATAAGGGTGCTATTTCCTTGTGCTTTAGAAGCAATACCCGCCACTAAAGTAAGGGAAGATGAAAACCCGAATCCACCTAAAAAGACCACAAATGCGAATAATCCAAAGTCTTGAATAGGGTTGCCAAGAACAAGTGAATAAACACCAAGTCCAATAAATGAAATAAGCATCATCAGAAAAGCATTATAAATAATTTTTGACAAGATGATCGCTTGTGGACTAATCATTTGATAATAATAAAAATGCCTGCCTTTCGATTCTTTAGTAAAGCTATTACTGGCACCATTTAAGGCAGCAAATAATTGGATGATCCAAAAAAGGGTGTTCCATGTAATAGGAGATAAAGCCGTGCTTTTTTGATTAAAACTTAAGTAACAGACAAATACTGTACTTATAGTAAATAAAAGAAGTCCATTTAAGTTTGTTTTCTCTCTCCATTCTAAAGTTGCATCTTTTTTTAGAAGGATTCCTATTTCAGAAAAAATTGAATTCATATCTAGTGTTTATACATCGAGATGTAAAGAGTCAAAGCATTTATTTTCACTTTTTAAACAGTAAAATTTAAATGAATCTTTAAAATTCTCGATGCAAATTACCAAAAAATCAATGATACATCCAATTCGATAGATTTGTAATTTTTTTTGGCATCCTATATGTACTTTTATACATATCCTATATATTTATCATTTGATATATACTTTACCTCTTGTCTCAAAAACAATTTCAAAGGTAAGTGTGAATATTTTACTACATAGATATCTCCTCAATTTCTTTGATGAAAACTTGAGTAAATGAGGAGAAAAAATAGTTTATGAAACAAACTTTAGTTTATATAAGTATTATTTTTTGTATGGTTTTACAGGCCTGTGTACCGAAAGTGTGCCCAGCATATATCTCTGTATTCTATCAAAAAGATGATCCAAATAGTTTATATTATGTAGCTAAAACTCCTGATCCAGACTCAGACTACTTTTTACCATTAGGGGAAGATTCTACAATGGAAATAAAAGGTACTGTTTCTTATGTAGGTTACTTTATCGACGATTCTACAGCAAAAGAAGAAGAAATTTACGCATCAAGAGAAAAAGAGTGGACCGGTTTGCTTGCCCCTAGAGGTGGACTTTACGGAAAGTACTTTAATCAAGATAAGAAACATCAGGCAGGTAATAAGCCAAATTATATCATCGGAAGCACAATAAATCCTATGCCTGAAAAAATTGAAGAAGATTCTACAATAGATTTCATTGCAGAGGATAGTATCTATTTGGTGAACTCTGGCGATTCCCTTGAGAATTTATTGTTTGGAGGTGGCCCAGGTTATGATGATTCAATGGTTGCTAAAGAATTACCAGATCAAGATAGTGATGATGTAGATGTTGTAACGAATGATTCTCTTCCTCCAACAATGTACGATGGATATGTTTATCTTCAGAAGTATGGTGATTTGGTAGCTAAGGAAGACTCTATGCGCATGGGGTATTTTATAGTTCCAGATTCTATGTACTTAGTAAAAAGGAAATGGTATGAGATATGGAAACCGAAACATTATATGATTCCCAAAAGCGAATTGGATAGCATTCATAAAGCCAATGTGGAGAAATATGAAACGGATTCTCTTGCCAAACTACCTCAGTACGATTCTCTCGGAAATTTAATTGAGAAGAAGAAGATATTTGGTAATAGTAATAATCAGCAAAGTCTAGAAACAGATCCTTTTGAGCAAAATGCCAAAGAGAAAAAGAAGAAAAAGGATGCTGCTGTGAAGGAAGAAGAGGAAGACTGGTAAAAATATAAAGCTAAAAAAGGTGGATGATTCTAAAATCATCCACCTTTTTTATATCAATATAAAGAGAAGATTAAACCATTACTTCTTCTTTAGTTTCTTTCTTTGTGGTTTTGTTTTTACTCTCTTTAAAACGTCGACTAGCAGAAATACCTGTTCCGACACCCAAAAGAATAGTACCAATCCATAAGATACTGATGAAAGGCTTTTCAACTGCTTTCATAATCACCCAGTCTTTTTGAGCTGTTTCTGCTTCAAAGACGAATGTTTTTTCTTTAGGAAGAATCTCTTTTAAAGTAATTCTTAATCCTAACTCTCTATTAGTCGCAGCAATTAAACCTGCCTCATAATCATTTACTAGCCCATCTATACTCATTCTCTTTACTTGAGTAAGTACATAAGACGGCTTCAAATCGATATTGTTATTAGCTCCAAGTAAAACTCTAAGGTTGGCTTGAAGTGCATAATCATCTTCTTTGATATGATAGCCAGGAGCTTTTTCAAGTGGTTTCACCCCATCAAAAACAACAACATAATCATTCAAGAATACGGTATCACCAATAGCTATTTTAAGAGGATCTTGTTTACTCCACTCCACTTCATCATCGCTTACTGCAAGATTCGTAATGTGAGTATACATATCTTTATTCCAGAATGACTTAATATCTGGAGATGGAATTGGACCCATAGCTTCGTTGTCTTGAACTCTTGGGAACAATGAGAATGATTTACCCTTATCGCTGATGTATTCGATTTCGTAGTAAATATTTTCATTATAAATCTGAATTTCATCTCCAATTTCCGCAACAGTTTCTCCATCTTGAATGATATCTTCTAAAACAACTGCATGATACGGGTCATTGGCTTTTTGTTTTACAGATTCCTTATTGAAATACCCTGGTATATCGCGAGAAGTTAATCTTGGTCCTTTGTATGTTAGGTGATATTGTCCCATACGTTTTGGGTGGCCTCTGAACAACAATACATTCTCCTTGTTCATTTCTTCAGGGAATTCACTATTGTAGATTTTACCACTCATATTTAAAGAGATGACATCTTCGAAACCAGAAGAAGCAAGAATACCTACAAGCATTAAAGCCACACCAATATGTGTTACAGCACCACCAGAAATAGAGATTTTCAATTTCGTAAATTGAACAATTACGATGGTATTAGCTACTAAACTAAAAATGGCCGCTGTAAGTAAAATGATGTAAGTTGGCTGATGCACATTACCCATTAAAATTAAAACTGCAGTAATAATTAAGGTAATGATATATGGAGTAGTTAACGTGCTGAATACATTTTTCTTATCCAATCTCTTCCAAAAGAAGAATTGGGCAGTACCAGAAATTAAGGCCAAAGCAATAGCAAACCACAACTGAAATTTAGTATAAAAAGCTACAGCATCTGCAGGAGGAGCCAAGTTTGATGAAATACCAAAATTAGCTACTAAAGCATTAAAGGCAGGGTAAGAAGTTGGTACCAATACTTGGAAACTCATTAATGCTAAAACAGTAGCTCCAATAAATATCCAAAATTCAGCACTGTATGTAGAGGCCTCTTTTTTATCAGAAGGCATGTCTTTCATGCGGGCTACAAACAAAAGAATTGCTAAAATAGTGAAGAATACCAAGTAAAGTAATAACTGACCTGATAATCCTAAGTCTGTAAACGAGTGTACAGAACCTTCGCCCAATACCCCTGATCGTGTTAAGAATGTAGAATATAATATCAAAATAAAAGCACCTAGAATAAGTCCCATTCCTGCTTTTAAAGCAGCGAAACTTTTGTGCTGAATGATCATTAAGTGTAGACCTGCAACAAGAATTAACCATGGAACATACACTGCATTTTCAACAGGGTCCCAGTTCCAATAACCACCAAAGTTTAGTGTTTCATAGGCCCAGTAAGCCCCCATCATAATACCAATACCTAACACGGAGATAGCCGTAACTACCCATCCCATACTTGGTTTTACCCATCCTTGGTAATCTTTTTGAAATAAAGCGGCAATTACAAATGCGAAAGGAATCAAAGTTAAAGCAAATCCCATAAATAGAGTAGGAGGGTGAATGACCATCCAAATATTCTGAAGTAAAGGATTTAGACCAGTACCGTCTTCAGGTATAAAATTAGGATTTGTAGCAAATACAGGTGCCTCGATTGCGTCTCTCAGAAGAATAAATGGTGAAGAACCAATTTTAGCTCCAAACACTGTCACACCTAAAATCATCGACATAAGGAAAGCTTGAACTGCAGCCACAACAAACATGACATTGTACTCCCACTCTCCAGACTTTTTGATAATGAACAAGGCAATTAGAACATGCCAAAACGTCCAAACTAAAAAGCTACCTTCTTGTCCTTCCCAGAAACTAGAAACAATGTAATAAGCCGGTAAATTATTAGAAGAGTGACTCCATACATAATGGTATTCATAATAATGATTGAATATCATAAAGAAGAGAGTACATACCGTTGAAAAAACAGCTATGCCATGGATTATAAATGTAGCTCTTGCTAATTTTTTCCATCGTTGTTTTTCCTCGATGTTATTTTCTGTTGCGGTAAATCTATAGGCTATTGCAGATAATATTGCAGTAACAAAAGCTACAATAATCATGAAATGCCCAAAATTGCCAATGAAAGCGTGAATCATTGATTTGTTGTTTGATCTTTAATGGAATGATGTTGTAAAAAAGTCAAGTAGTTTCTTCCTTAATATACAAGCTGACTCTCTCCATTATTAATTTAAAAAAAGTGATATTGTTTAATAACCTGAGTGGATTGAAAAATAATTTTTCATGCACAGTATTATTACTATCCAATTGATTCACAAATTTAAGAGGATTGTAGTATTTAAAATAAATTAGGAGTATAAATTTTTGATAGTTCTTCTAAGATAGAACTTCATTTATCATTCTTTAAGTTAATGCTTATTGTTAATCAATTAGGTTTTGAGGGATAGGCGATGTTTATAGCTCATTTTCAAAAGGTAAAAAAACAGAATGACCTTCAACAACTTGTGGGTTAAATTCTTGAATCAACTTAATACCTTCTTGCTCGTTATCATAATACATTTGAGCAATTTTTTTCAATGTTTCTCCCTTTTGAACTAAGTGAGTCCCCTTAACAGGAACAATAAACCAATTTTCGTCCATTACTACTTTTGCTTCAATAGCCAAGGGATTATAGATATTAAACTTTTCAGCGATTTCTTCTCGTTTGAATTTTTTTCTAGCATCTCTAAACAAAGCGTACATTCGATAGCGTTCGTTGTCGAAAACATCAAAATCACGATTAGCTATTGATTGAATATGTTGTGTTTGATAACGTTGGAAAGCTTCTATGGTCTTTTCAGATTTAGTATTTTCCTTTTTGATGTTTGCAATTTCATCATCTTTTTCCTGTATTTGACTTTCCCAATTAGATTTATTCTGCTGATACATAAAGATGATCAACAGAGTAAATAAAACGAAACCTACAAAATTATAGATCTGATTTTTCTTCTGATTTGGGTTTCTAAGGGCTTCATCCGCCTCTTTTTCGAATGGAAATACCTCCTGAAGTGCTTTTTCTCTATTTCTTGATGGAGCATTGTCTCTCAAAAACTCACAAGGAAGAATACCTACAAAAGACAAGTCTTCTTTAGTTTGTTGAATTAACCCTTCTGCAGATTCTTGAGGTAGGGAAGAAGAGAATATATCTTTTAATGATTTTGGAGCCGTCTCAAATAATAAAGAAGCATTACAGACCACTAACTGATCGTCTTCATTTAATAAAAAAGGAGTAGCGACTGCTGGGTTTTTAGTATGCGGAGGAGATAGAAAACGACCATCGCGATAGACAAATAAACGAATATTACCATTGCGAGTATGCCACAAACGTCTATCTTTAAGATAGACAAGTACATAGTCGTTACACCCAAAATTTTTTACAACTTTACTTGCTTCATGTAATGCAAGTTGAGGTTTTTTATTTTCTTTAAAAGATTTATTTAAGGTTGTTTTTGTTTGTTCATCTGCACTCTCTAAAAGTCCTCCACCTAAAAATAAACTATCAGAACTTAATTCGTTTAGCCAAAAATGTGTGGAATGAACATCAGATGATGAATATCCAAAAGTATATTTTTGTTTAGTCTTTACGGTCATGTTTATTCTCTACAACTTGAATTGATACATGTAGTTTGAATGATCAATCCATTTTTTTAAACCTATACTCTACTCTTCTATTTTCAAGATGTTTTAAGTTAGAACATTTTACATTATTCTTACACTCATTGATCAATAAGTTTTCACCAAAACCGTCTGTAACAACTCTTTTTCTTGAAATTCCTTGAGAAATAAAATATAAAAGTATGGATTTTGCCTGTTTTTTTGATAATGATAAATTAAAATCATCATCACCACGAGAGTCTGTATGACAACTTATTTCTACTGATAACTGAGGTCTTTTCTTTAAAGTAGAAATAACGGAGTTGAGTTCTTCTATAGCAGAAGAGGAGATAATATCTGTGTTTACTTCAAAAGGGTATATGTCGAATTTATGGACTTTTTCTTCTTTAAAGTTTAAATCTAATTCATATGTTTTTTGATCATTTATTTCAACCACTGTATCATATGAGTGTAAATAATTAGGATTGGTTACTGATAGACTATATGTGTCATAATTGTGAATCGGAATAATGAATTCACTGCCCTTGTGTTTAAGAATAAAAGAAACGTCCTCGCTTTTTGATTCTATTTGATAAGTATTTTCAACATCAGTGTATTTGGGGCTATTGATTTTAATCTTAGCAAACTCTTCATTTTTATCCATTGTATGGCGGATACTTATTTTCTGACCGCCTTTCATTTTGGAAGATAAAATCTGAATAGAACCTTGAACACTCTTCATTTTTTCCTTAGAAAAGTATATTTCAAAATTTTCGTTATTACTCAATTCAAGGGAAAACTTTCCTTCGTTGTCAGTAGTTGCCTGAATAGATGAAACAAGTACTTTTTTGGATGATGAGGAAAGATTAATTATCTTGAATGCAAGGACCTTAACATCTTTAATTGGTTTGTTTTTTAAATTGCAAACAGTACCAATTAATACAATATTTTCCTTCGCGGAAACAGTGAATGACGTAAGACTAATTACGAAAAAGAATAAAAAATATTGTAAGATGCTATTTTTAGTCATTTAATTTTTTTGAGATAAAGGGTTTGTTTCTGTTGTTGCTAGATTGATCTTAACTTGACCGATAATAATTTTTTTTCTTTCTAGGTAAGAAAAATCAATGTTTTACACAACATAATTCCGTTAACATTCGTTTTAAGTTTGTATATTTGAAACTTACTCTAATAAGTAATTATCTCTCTTTATTGATAGGTGCATTATGCGATATACTCAAATCTTAACAAAGTTATGCTTTCTCCTGCTGTTGGTGATACTAACCCAAAATGTTATCGCCAATTCAAAAAAGGAATATACTCTCAAAGGTATTTACTTGGATAGTGAAAAAGGAAATACTATTGAAGGTGTAAAAGTATGCATAAAAAATATCAAAAGTGGTGCCAAGACAACAATATATACCGATCAGAATGGTCAGTTTGTATTAACCCTGGAAGGCGAAGCAAATTATAAAATATACGGTACTAAGGATTTATATTTTGATCAAGAAGAACATACAATCTCTACCGAAGGTGATTTAGAAAGTAATATTATAGAGGTATCCTTTAATATAAAAGAGGTGAAATGTGATATTCCTTATACATTATCAGATTTACATTTTGAAGTGAACAATTCAGCAATCTTAGAAGACGGGGAGCAGCATATTGATTTTTTATATGAGTTGTTATCAAAAAATCATAAAATAAATGTGATTATAAGAGTTCACTCAGACGCTAGAGGAGCCAATGATTACAATAAAGAAATTACTCAAAGCCGAGCAGACTATTTAAAAGAGATTTTGGTATCGAAGAATATATCATCAACTAGAATTACAGCAGAAGGAGTAGGGGAAGAAGAGATTGTAAACGATTGTATTGATGGTATACGATGCTCTGGAGAAAGACACTTAGAAAATAGAAGAGTTGAAATCGTACTTAAGCAATCCTAAAAAAACATTATTATAAAAAAAGACCTTGAATTGAATCAAGGTCTTTTTTTATGGCTTGGAATAAATTCCAATTATGCATTAACTAATAATTTAGCTAAAGTCTCTCCGATATCAGCCGGTGATTTTGAAACAGCGATTCCACACTCTTCCATAATACGCATTTTAGCTTCTGCAGTATCATCTTCACCACCAACAATGGCACCTGCGTGACCCATTCTTCTACCTTTCGGTGCAGTTTGGCCAGCAATAAAACCAACAACTGGTTTAGGGTTACCTTGTTCTTGGATCCACTTTGAAGCTTCCGCTTCGTAGTTACCTCCAATTTCACCAATCATTACGATAGCTTCAGTATCTGGATCTGCCATTAATAATTTTACTGCTTCTTTAGTTGATGTACCAATAATTGGGTCACCACCAATACCAATTGCAGTAGATACTCCGTAACCTGCTTTTACAATTTGATCTGCAGCTTCGTACGTAAGAGTACCCGACTTAGAAACGATACCTACTTTACCTGGTTTGAAAATGAAACCTGGCATAATACCTACCTTTGCCTCTCCTGGAGTAATAACACCTGGACAGTTTGGTCCGATAAGAGTAACGTCTTTGCCTTTAATGTAATCTTTTGCCTTAACCATGTCAGCTACTGGAATACCTTCAGTAATTGCAATAATTACTTTGATACCTGCGTCTGCAGCTTCCATAATAGCATCTGCAGCAAATGCTGGAGGAACAAAAATAATAGATACGTTCGCTCCTGCTTGCTCTACGGCGTCAGCAACTGTGTTAAAAACTGGTCTGTCAAGATGAGTTTGACCACCTTTACCTGGAGTTACACCTCCAACTACATTTGTGCCGTAAGCAATCATTTGCTCGGCGTGAAAACTGCCCTCAGATCCAGTGAATCCTTGAACAATTACTTTTGAGTCTTTATTGACCAATACACTCATGGTTGTGTTGGTTATTTGTTAGTAAATATTAATATTACTTATTTGGATGCAATTTATACAATTTGATGATTATAATAAATAAAGATCATCTTTTTTATTGGTAAATTGTCATTGTTTTAACGCTATATATGTGAAAAAACGATTTTTCAAACATTTTATACCCGAATATGCGAATATGGGAAAGTTTATTTCAAAAATAATGGTGCTGCTCGTTAGAGGTTATCAAGTGCTTATTTCGCCTTATACACCATCTTCTTGTAGATACTCACCTACTTGTTCTGAGTACACTGTGCAAGCTTTAAAGAAATACGGTCCGATAAAAGGCGGAAAATTAGCTTTCAAAAGAATAAAAAGTTGTCATCCTTGGGGCGGTAGTGGATACGATCCAGTGCCTTAACATAATTTAATATATAATTAGATATTAACATTTCGTTTTTGTACATTTAGGCATTCGATTATGACATATAATTAATCCTCGTTAAAATATAATTATATATAGATGTTATCCATCAAAAAAATACTAGCTTCTGTACTGCTTGCCGGAGCTTCTACACTAACAGTATTCGGACAAGAAACTATCGTAGATGGTACTCAACTTAAAGTGGTTAATCAGGTAAAAACAACTCCTGTAAAGAGTCAGGGTAGAACAGGTACATGTTGGAGTTTTTCAACAACCTCTTTTATTGAATCTGAATTAATGCGTAAGGGAAAAGGAGAGTTTGACCTTTCTGAAATGTATTTTGTGAGAAATACATACCCTTTAAAAGCAAAAAAATATATAAGAAAACACGGTAAAGCTCAGTTTGGAGAAGGTGGACTTGCCCACGATGTAATGAACATTATTCGTGAGAAAGGTTTTGTTCCTAATGCTGTGTATGATGGGAAAAATGGTAGTAAAGGACCTTATGATCATCAAGAATTATTCGGTGTGATGGAGAGTGTTTTGAAAACGTTGTCAACATCAAGAACAATTTCAGATAAGTGGGATGATGCTTTTAATGCAATTTTGGACGTATATATGGGCGGAACTCCAGTCGAATTTGAATTTGAGGGCAAATCTTACACACCTCAAAAATTTGCTTCTAACTTGGATTTTAATCCTGATGATTATGTCGAGTTAACTTCTTATGATGCATATAAAACATATGCTCCATGTGTACTAGAAATTCCAGATAATTGGTCTGATGGTATCTATTACAATCTTCCTTTATCTGATTTGCAAGAGGTAATGAATAATGCTTTAAATAAAGGCTATTCATTAACATGGGATGGAGATGTTTCTGAAAAATCATTTTCTCATAAAAATGGAAAAGCAACTATTGAAGAGAAAGATGGTAAGGAAATTGAAGTAACGTCTTCATTACGACAAACAACTTTTGATAATTATTCAACCACAGACGATCACTTGATGCATATCGTTGGCATTGTGAAAGATAAAGACGGAGCACTTTATTATGTTACTAAAAATTCATGGGGTGCTGAATCAAATGATTTCGGAGGTTATTTATATATGTCAGAAGGATATGTAAAACTTAAGACCGTTTCAATTATGGTTCATAAGGATGCTATTCCATCTGATATCAAAAAGAAAATAGGTTTAATCTAATTTCATGTCAAAAATAGATTGGTGTGTATAGAATAAGAGAGGAAAACAACATGACATTGAATAAGAAAAGATGGGTAAATAAAAAGCCTCGCATTATAGAAATTGAGGAACACGGTTCTCATACAATGGGTTTTTTAACTCCTGTATCTGAAAATAAACAAATACCTTTTCCTATAAAAAGAGTATTTTGGACGAACGGCGGAACAAAAGATACTGTTCGAGGTAATCATGCTCATAAAGAAACAGAAGAAGTAATTGTAGCAGTTACGGGTACAGTGGAGGTAGAGGTTGTTCTTGATGACATGAAAAGAAAGGTATTTATCCTTGATAATCCTTGTCAGGGTCTGTATTTGCCCCCTAATACTTGGAGAACCTTATATTTTAATAAAAATGCTGTTACCGTTACAATAGCTTCTACAGAGTATGATCCTAACGACTATGAAACCGATATGGTAAATTGGTTGCAAAGGGACTACTCGGATGAGAAATTTTATAACGAGTAATAGATTTGGAATAAAATTTGAACTTGTTTGTTTTAACAAGTTAAAAATCACTTAGTTCTGTTTTAACACGTTGCTAGGTGATTTTTTTTAAAACTTTGAAATACAAACTTCTATTCTTAATTCAAAAAGGGTATTTATTTGAATATCAAGTGGGTAATTCATTGTTTTTTAGTTTAAAAGAAACTCAGAACTACGTTGTAAAAATAAGATGAGGTCACTACTAAAATTATTGTTGCCGATTCTTGCTCTTCAAGTTTTTAGTCAGGTGTACGCACAAGCTGATCGTGCAGCTGCATATTTCGTTTTGGCAGAAAATAATAGAAAAGCAAACAAGTACTTAGAAGCAATTGATGAGTACGCATTAGCTATACGCTATGATTCTACCCAAGAGAAATATTACTTGATGAAGGCGAAGTGTCAGGTGACAATGAAGCAGTTCAATAATGCAATTGATACTTTTGAACAAGGATTAAAACAGTTTCCTGAAAACGGTTTTATGAATTATCAATTGGCACGTCTTTACATGCGTAAAGATTATTATGAACAGGCGGTATATTACTTTGATCAATCGTTTAAGTATTTATCAAATAGTAATAAGAGTCAGAGAATAAATGCAAAGAATCAAATTATCATGATTCTTTTCAAAGAAAAACAATACAATAAGATCCGACCGCATATTAATGATGTTGTAGCGATATCAGATAGTAATTATATTGCTCTTTATTATTCTGGTAAACTGTATAATATGGAACAAGAATATGAACATGCGGTTAGAGATATTAAAAAGGCATTGTCTTATGTTCCTCAGGATAGTAAAAATTCAGCAAGATTTTATTACGAATTAGGCTATGCTTATTACAATCTAGAAGAATATACTCTATTAAATTCTATAATTGATAAGGCGAATTATGGGTCCTATAAAAAGTTAGTGGCTAAACTTACTCCTGAGTATAAATATTGGATTGCCGTATGTTATTATCAGATATATGATTTTGATAAATCAAGTGATCTTTTATTTGATGCTTTAAAACAAGATAACTCTAATGTGAAAGCACATGAGTTACAGATCAAGATAGCCAAGGTGACTTCAGATAAGTCAGAACAAATTGATAAGGCAGAAATAATGGTTCAGAAGATTGATGAAAAATATCAAAAATCAAAAATCTTTGAAGAAATCGCTTCTTGGCAACTTTCGTCTCTTATGCTTCATGATGCAATAGCTTCTTGTGACTCTGCTTTATATTATGATGAGTACAATTATCATGTAAAATATACCAAGGCGGTAGCACTATTTAAGTTGCATAAATTAGATGAGTCAATAAAAGTATTGCAGGAACTGGTAAAATATAACGGTTTAGATGTGAAAACGAAATCGAAGTATTATTTTACACTAGGAATTGCAGCATTAAAAGAAAAAGATTACGATGTGTCGACCAATGCATTTAAAAGTGCAAAGTTGGATAAGACATTCAAAATAGCAGCAGATGATGTTCTCAGTTATTTGGATACCAAAAAAGACACCATGTAAATATCAGAAATAAAAAAATCCCACAGTTTCCAAACTGTGGGATTTTTTTATTGGTCATTTCTTATCTCCCAATTATCATTACTTTTTGAAGGGGCTTCATTTGTATTATCATCTGAAGGTTTTGCCTTCCAACCACTAATAGGTAAAATATAAGAGAAGGTTAGACCTCCAATTGTAGATACCGAACGATTGGTGGATGACCTACTATCTGCTTTTAATACATCAGTCATACTTGCAGAAAAGCGACCCTCAATCTGAAAATGTCCATACTTGGTGAGAATATTAACCCCTGCACCTCCGGCTATTGAAACTACAAATGGATTCGCTGCTCTATCGTAATAATCATACCGTTGGTTGTCAAGAGTAGTTATTACCTCCTTGGATTCTCCAATCATATAATCAAATTGTGGCCCAACTAATATGACAAACTGAAAGTTCTTTTTACCTAAATAAATGTTGGTCAACATTGGAAGAGATATATAGTTGAGTTTTCTTTCGTATACTGTCTCTGTAAAATCCTCTTGATTAAACTCTCCCCAACCTGCAGTAATGTGATTTAGTTCTACCTGAAGACCGAAGAATTTTTCGGCATTGTATTTAAATAGAAAACCATAAGTTGGAGCTAATACAGGACTCTGACTTATGGGTTCTGTGGTAAAACCCACTGCAGAAGAATAATACCCACCTTTTAGTCCAACAGCTATTCTAGGAGGGTCCAATAAATTCTTTTGTGCTTCTACCAACTGATGTGATAATAGCAGTAAAAAGAAAGAACATATTATATTTCGATATATGTGATGCATATATATAAATTCAATTTTCAATTGGTAAAGATAATTATCAAATGATTATATTCGTCAAAATTCAACGAATTCAATTATAATTAATTATTGATTCTCTCAATGTCAGAAGCTTTTTATCAAGAAATACTTAAAAAACACCTAGGAAATGATATTCAGTTACTAGAAACTAATAATATCACTGGTGGTTGTATTAACGAATCCATCAAATTATCCACCAACAAAGGTAACTTTTTTATTAAGCATAATGCTAAGTTAAAGACACACTTTTTTGATGTAGAGCGTAAAGGGTTAAACCTTATTCGCGATAATTCGGACTTTACCGTTCCAAAAGTTATAGGTATTGGCGAGTTCGAACATGGTGTTTATTTAATTATGGAACACATTAACAGTAGTCGTTCATCGCATGATTATTGGGAAAAGATGGGGAATTATCTAGCAGAGATGCATAAGGTGACGCAACCTGAATTCGGTTTAAATTATCATAATTATATTGGTAGGTTACCTCAACTGAATAATAAAGAAGAAAAATGGATTGACTTTTTTGTGAATCAGAGAATCGTGCCACAATACGAAATGTCTGTTCAAAATGGTTTTTTAAAGCAACATCACTTAGATAAAATCTATTTGATAAAAGAAAAATTAGAAAACTACTTTCCTAAAGAATCTCCCGCCCTTCTTCATGGTGATTTGTGGAGTGGAAATACCATGGTTGGTGCTTTAGGCGAACCATGTTTAATTGATCCTGCTGTGTATTACGGACATCGGGAAGCAGAATTAGCATTCACTACTCTTTTCGGAGGTTTTGATGACGCTTTCTTTAATGCCTATAATGAAACTTATCCTTGGGAAGAAGGTATAAAGGAAAGAATTCCTTTCTATAATTTGTATCCATTATTGGTACATTTGAACCTATTTGGTAAGAGCTATCTATCTGAAATTGAGGGGGTATTGAATAAGTTAGAGGAAATCTGATATTCATCGATGTAAATCAATGCTTTATCGAAAAAATATATTACTTAACCGAAATAAATCAAATGTAAATAAATTCTAATGTACTTTTAAGTATGCTTAATTAAAAAGCATCTAGGGATGACCACCGATGTTATGCTTCTTATCGAAGAAAGGAAAAAAGGATATTTAAGGATTATTTGGTTTAATTGTTAAGGGGAGAGAAACTTACTTTTTTAAGGTAAGTTTCTTTTATTTTATACTGAAAATGATTCGTATTCAAATTCCAATGGATTAGGGAATAAGAATTCAAAGCCAATTTTAGATGTAATTTTATCGCTATTAATAATCTTGAATGCAGGCGGTGTTTCTGGATTAATGTATGTGGGTAAAATGTACTCTCCGAACTTAGCTGTTGATTCGTAAACAAGACGTTTAGGAGGATGTTCAGGTGCCACTAAGTTAAACACCTTATTCCATGCATTGTGATCGTTTAAATCAAGAATATGTAAAATGGCACGAATAACATCGTCTCTAAAAACATAATTTACAGGGATGTCTCCATAGTTTAAATCCTTTTTACCGTCTACATATTTGGCAGGAATACGGTCATATCCCATTAATCCACCAAGTCTTAGTATTGTAGCATCCAAATCCGTATTAATTCTTAATACTTCTTCTGCCAATAAAATTGATTTTGCTTTAGGTGAAGTAGATGTTGGTGAGTTTTCATTTATCTCTTTATTGGAATTCTCATAAATCCCTGTTGAACTAGTGTAAATCACTTTATTAACAGGTAGATCCTCAATAGCATCTTTAATTACCTTTATTTGTTCCGCATGATACGTTTGTAATTGATGTTGTCTGAACCTTGGAGGGATACAAATAACTACAGCATCAGTATCTAATAGATCATTTAATTGATCTATATCTGCTATAGTTGGAGAAAAGTTTAGGTTGTAAGCTTTAACTCCCATTTCACGTAGCTTTAAGATTTTAGATTCAGTAGTTGTACTGGCTTTTACTTGATAGCCCTTTTCCAACAGTTTTTCCACTAAAGGAAATCCAAGCCATCCAGCACCAATAACACTTACTTTTTTAATCTCAGAGAATTTCATAATAGTCTGTTTGGTCTATAATTATTATTCAAAACAAGTTATTAATTGATACCATCAAGTACAACCTCTTTCTTATAAATGTTGCATTATATCTATAAAATCGAGTGTTTTTAGGTACCGTTTTACATGGTGGTACGTTTCTCTTTATCCCGAACATCAAAAAAAAATGGTGGTGCGATTCTTCAAATTCTCTCCCTTACTTTTAACTCACAACTATTTGCGAAGAGTGCTCTCTTCAATTTTTAAAATGAAATGAAAATGAAAAAAACACTAACTAAATTACTCCTCTATTTCGGAGTGGTTCTTTTTGGGCTTAATAGTGCACAAAATGTCTATGCACAACAAGCCGACGGAACCGAAGTGTATCTTCAGGGTTTCCATTGGGAGTCTGCAGATGCGACAAAAATGGATTGGTGGTTAAACCTCCAAACTAAAGTTCCAGCTATTAAATCTGCAAGTATCGATGGAGTATGGTTACCTCCTTCTTCGGATGCTGGAGATAGAGCTGGGTACCTACCTAGAAAATGGTACGATCTAAAATCTAACTATGGAACTGAACAAGAACTAAGAGATTTAATTGCAGCATTAAATCAAGAAGGGGTCGTGTCTATTGCAGACATTGTCATCAACCATAGAGTAGGCTGTACTAGCTGGGCGGATTTCTGCGAACCGGCTTTAGGTTGTCAAGCTATCACTTCTGATGATGAGGTAAACCAACAATTCCCAGGAGATGGTTGTGGAGACTTTGATACGGGTACTCCTTACAGTGCAGCTCGTGATATCAACCACAGAGATTTTGAAACGCGTCAAGCGATTAAAGACTGGATGAATTGGTTGATTAATGATGTGGGATATGCAGGTTGGAGATATGACTTTGTACATGGTTTTGGTGCTGAGTACTTTGCCGAATATAACAACGCTACTTCTCCATACATTTCTATCGGAGAAAACTGGACGAGCGATACTCAGGCAATAGTCAATTGGATGGATGGTACTCAACAAACATCCACGGCATTTGACTTCCCCTTAAAGTTTGCATTACATGAAGCTGTAAATGGTAATTATGGTGCTCTAAACAATGGAGGTAAAATGCCAGGTGTTGCAGGTGTTTGGCCACAAAACTCTGTCACTTTCTTAGAAAACCACGATACAGAGCCTGTGAGACAAGGTGATCACCCTGGAACATCATTTCCAAATGATCCATCAACTAACTCACAAGTTCTTCAAGGGTATGCTTATATTTTAACTCACGCAGGTAGTCCTATGGTATTCTATTCTCACCTTTTCGATTATGGTCTTTACGATGATATCTCGAAAATGGTAGCGATAAGAAAAGCCAATGGTATTCATAACAATAGTACTGTAAACATTCAGCAATCCGATGGAAATGGATATGCTGCAATTATTGATAATAGTGTAGCTGTACGATTAGGTAACACCTCATGGTCTCCTTCAGGTAATGGATGGATCTTACAATCTGATGGTTTAAACTATTCGATTTGGAGCAAACAAGATATTGACCAAGAACCAATTGTGAGTATTAGTCCAGATGTGATGCAATCATTTGATCCTATTACTGTAACGATTTCATCTGATGATGACCGTGATGGTGCACTGCCTATTTACTATACTCTAGATGGTACAGAACCAACTACGTCATCTTCAGTTTACAGTGATAATAACCCAATTGTTCTAACTGCAACAAGAACTGTAATTGCTAAATCATTTGATAGTTCTGGAAACTCAGGTAGAGACGAAAGAACTTATTATGTAGGTGAAGAACTTCCTGAAATGAAGGTGTATGTACATAAACCTGCAGGATGGGGAACATTATATGCACATCATTGGAGTGCAATACCTTCGGGAGTTGTAGAAGACTCAGAATGGCCAGGTAAAGTGATGACCAAAGTAGAGGGTACAGACAACTGGTACATGATTAGCTTGGCTGGAACTGAAAGTTCAAACTTTGTATTCCATGATTTCAATGGTAATCAAGATGAAGACATTCTTATATCAGGTTCTTCTTGGTACAAAGAGGGGGTAGTAACAAACGAGTGTACTATCGATTGTCCAGATGAAGATACCACTGTTGTTATGGTTTCGATCACACCTGTATCAACCACTTTTGAAAATGAAATGACTGTTTCTTTAAATGGGACAGCCGGATCGAGTATATATTATACTACAAATGGATCAACTCCTTCTAATAGTTCGAATGTATATTCCAATCCATTTTCAATTACAGAGACAACAACAATTTCTGCAATTGCTTATCTAAATGGATCATCTTCTGAGGTGAAATCAGAAACTTATACATTATTAGTTGATGAAGATACATCTGTCATTATTCCTGATAAACCAGCTAAAAAATCAGATTTTACTTGGGATAACGCAACAGTCTACTTTACAATGACGGACCGTTTCTTTGATGGCGATCCATCAAATAATAATGCATATGGTAGAGGAACAAATGGTAATGGTCAGCCTTATACAGACGACTCATCGGCTGGAGAATTCCATGGTGGTGACTTAAAAGGTATGACAGCTAAGCTTCGTGAAGGTTACTTTGAGTCTATTGGTGTAAATGCCATCTGGATTACTTCTCCTGTTGAGCAAATGCACGGATGGGTAGGAGGGTCTTCTGATGGTTCATTTAGACACTATGGTTACCATGGTTACTATGCAATGGACTGGACAGAAATTGATCAAAATATGGGTACTGAAAACGACTTCGTTGAATTTATTGATGAAGCCCATAGTAGAGGAATTCGTGTGGTTGTCGATGTAGTAATGAATCATACAGGTTATGTGACAATGCACGATATGGAGCAATACAACTACGGTAGTTTAGATCCAGCATGGAAAACATGGCAGCCAGCAGGTGGAGAATCATGGCATTCATACCACGAGAAGTTTATTGATTATAACAGTGGTGGAACTTGGTTGTCAAATTATTGGGGACCAGAGTGGATGCGTCACCCAGATATTGATGGCTACGATGGCTGTTCATCAGGCGGTGGAATTGATAACTGTGTAGGTTTCCTTCCTGATTTAAAAACAGAAGATATCGCTCCTGTAGGTATTCCAGCCATCTTAGTTAATAAGTGGACGCAAGAAGGAACTTATGATCAGAAAAAAGCAGAATTAGATGCCTTCTTTAGTCAAACAGGTTTACCAAGAGTGGTATCAAACTACATGATTTTCTGGTTGACAGACTGGGTAAGAAAATATGGTATTGATGGTTTTAGAGTGGATACGGCTAAGCATGTTGAGCTAGATCGTTGGGCTAGATTAAAGCAATATGCTATCCAAGCATTAAAAGATTGGAAAGAAGAAAACCCGGACAAAGCGATGGACGATGAGGAATTCTGGATGACAGCTGAAGTTTGGGGTCATGGTAAAAACAAATCAGAATATCACTCAGTAGGTCAGTTTAATTCAGTAATTAATTTTGGATTAAAGAACGATACCAGGGTTGCTAGCAGAGATGCTTCTTCTTTAGAATCTTTATTCTCCGAATATGCAACTATCAATGATGATCCTTCTTGGAACTCTTTAAGTTATCTTTCTTCTCATGATGTAGTACCATTATTTGATAGAAACAGTTTACAAGCTGCAGGTCCTGGTTTCTTATTATTACCAGGTGGTATTCAGATTTTCTATGGTGACGAATCAGGCCGTCCAGAAGGTGGATGGAGTGATGCTGAACAAAACACACGTTCAGACATGAACTGGGGTAACTTTAATCAAACACAACATGATGTTTGGAAGAAGTTAGGTACTTTCCGTAGAGATCACCCATCAGTAGGTGCAGGTTCTCATCAAAAAATAGGTGATGCTCCATATACTTTTGTTCGTGAATATAATAACGATGATAAAGAAATTTATGACAAAGTTATTGTAGCGATAGGTGCAAATGGACAAGTATCATTTGATGTAAATGGTCACTTTGCAGACGGGGATACGATTATCGATCGTTACACTGGAGCGATGGATATAGTCGAAAATGGAAGCGTTTCATTCACTGCAGATAGTGAAGGTATCATCTTGCTAGAAGATATTAATTACCAACCAATCATCTCTCCTAAAATTTCTATGACTGCAGGTGTGTATGATCCAAATAGTGTAGCAGTGACTATCACAGTAACAGATAAAGAAGATCCTAACCCTGTGGTGTATCTTACTAAAGATGCAAATGAAACGAAGGACAATTACTTGAACTGGACAAAATTATCGGCTCAAGATACTAGTTTTACAGTGACAACAACTACTACTGTAAAAGTGGTTGCTATAAATGCAAATGGAATCATGTCAACGGGGGAAGAGAAGTACCAAGTCGGCGCTATAGATCCCATTAATATCTGGGTTTACAGACCAAGTACTTGGGGTTCTCCCTATATTCATTTGTTTGATGCTACTCCTACTGGTATTACCGAAGATACTGTTTGGCCGGGGCAAAAAATGAATTTAGTGAGTGGAGAATGGTATCATGTTGCTGTAGAGGCATTATCAGTTGGTGTAGTAGTAAATAACAATGGTGGAGAACAGTTAGAAGATTACACTGTCACGAAAGATAGTTGGTACAAAGACGGACAATGGTATAGTCAATGTCCTGGCGAATGTCCAGGTGAACAAGGTCCAACAGTTAGCATTAACCCTAGCACAGGAAATTACCCTATAGGCGATTTAAATGTGAGCATGACAGCTACATTTGATGGTGTGATTTATTATACAACAGATGGTACAGCTGCTGATACGACAAGTACTCCATACAGCGGAGGGTTTGTAGTGAGTGGTCAAGATGGGGATATAGTAATTGTTCGTGCAATTGCAAAAAATGAAGCTGGAGTATCTGATGAAGTAACAGCTACATATACTTTCAAAGATGAAGCAACATTTGTGATTTATGCAAAAGGTTATTCTCATGCTTATTATTGGGAAGTACAAGAAAATGGAGTGATAACGATCGAAAACCCAGTTTCTTGGCCTGGAGTTGCCATGGAAGATGCTTCAGAAATTGGCTCAGGTTGGAAAAAAATCATGGTTACTGGAGGTACTTGTTCGAATGTCATCTTCTCTAATGGAGGTGGAGGTCAAACAGGAGATCTTACTACTTGTGGAAACGAGGGTATGGGTTATGAAAATGGGCAATGGATTGAAATTGGTCCAGATACAATTAAACCAACTTTAGGTTTGACCCCTGCTACTGAGTTCCAAGGATCAGGAACAGTAACAATTACTGCTACTGATAATAAGACTGCTTCTCCTACTATATATTACACAATGGATGGTTCTACTCCAACAGAGTCATCATTAAGTGGCTCGGGAACAGTAAATATTGAACTGAATACACCTGGGTCATATACAGTAAAAGCTTTTGCAAAAGACGAAGCTGGTAATGTGAGCGATGTCGCAATGGAAGCGTATACAGTTGTAGAAGTAACAGCAGGTTTCAGGGTTTATTTCCAAGGAGTAAGTAATCCACTAATTCATTATTGGGGGGCATCTCCTGCAGGATCTTACCCAAGTACAAGTTGGCCTGGAGTAAGCCTAATGGAGGCAACCGGTGAAGATGCTGGGTGGTATTATTATGAATTCCCATCAAGTGTAACTTCCATAAACCTATTATTTCATAACAATGCAGGATATAAATCTCCTGACTTAACTAGAGATAAAGAAGGTTGGTATAAAAACGGAGTATGGTACGATGCTAAACCTCCTCAACCAACAGGCTTAACCGTACATTTCAAGAGCCCTTGGGGAAATAGTACTAGAATTCACTATTGGAATGCTTCTAATGGGAGTGCTTCAGCTTGGCCAGGAGAGTTGATGGAGAATGAAGGAAATGGATGGTATTCTTATATTATAGAAGGAGCAAGCTCATCGAATCTACTTTTCCATAATGGAAGTGGAGAACAAACATCCGATATGTCTAGAGATAGAGAGGGGTGGTATAAAGATGGTGTTTGGTATGATTCCAATCCAGAATCAAGTGGAACTAGGTTAATCAATCTAGAAGAGAGAATCGATTTATCGGTATATCCAACTATGGTTCAGCATAAATTTACAGTTCAACTTACTGCTGATAATCAAATGAGAGCACAATTTAGTTTGTACGATCTAAATGGTAGACTTCAGTACTCTGAACAAAGAGAATTATTATACGGAAATCAGAAAATTGAAATGAATGCACAAAACCTATCCACAGGTATGTATATTCTAAAAGTACAAATTGATGATGAAGTAATGATTCGGAAAATTTATAAAAACTAATTGATTTACAAGAGTGTACAATGTTTTCGTTGTACACTCTTTTTCATACATCGAAATCATAATTTTATTCTTATTTCTTGAATATTAGATAAAATTGAGTTAAAATTAGATACTTTTTATATCTACACGATTTATACTATACAAGTATGAACGATTTATTACTGTCTACACTTAATTTTTAATTACTATCACTACTCACATGAGCATTTTTACCAGCTTTGGTACGACAAAAAGAACAATATTTCTGTCCACTTTATTATTGATTTTTGGGGTATCTGCTTATTCATCAGATCATATAACAATTACGATAAAACATCTACCAGATTACACACCAAAGGAAACCGAAATATTTTTAGTGACTTCTTATAATAATTGGAATCCAAGAGATGAGAACTTCCAACTAAAAAAGAATAGTCAAGGAGAGTTTTTTATTACTCTTCCTAAAAGAGATAAACCATTTCAATATAAGTTTACAAGAGGGACTTGGTTGCAAGTAGAAGGAAATGATATTGGGGAAATAAAACAGAACAGGTGGTATGACCCAAAAGGTCCTGAACAAATTGATGTAGTGATTATGTCATGGCAAGACATGGCAAAAAAATATTTAAATAGGGTGAAAATCATCGTGAATGAAACTCCAGATGAAACGCCTTATGATGCCACTCTTTTTATTGCAGGTGATTTTAATAATTGGAATCCTAGAGACCCTGAAAGTAAGATGTCTAAACACCCGGATGGTAAGTACTATTTATCTTTACCTCTTGGATTGAAGAAATTTCAATATAAAATAACAAGAGGAAGTTGGGAGTCTGTTGAAGGTAGAGACAACGGTAGAGCTATCCACAATAGAAAATACGATATTGATGTTGATGGATGGAAAACAGAAATTAAGGTCAATTCATGGGAAGATTTATCGGGAAATACGATGACCCCATATATGTTCTTACTTCTTTTAGGAGCATTTCAGGGTTTATTATTGATCCTTTCTATTTTTGGTATTCAAGAAAATAACAGAAAGGCCAATGTAGTATTAATTACCCTCATTTTATTAACCTCAATTGCAATTATATGTAGAGTAGGGACATTCTACAGAGATATTTTTAATGCAGCACCTAAGCTGTACTTGTTCCCAGAAATGTTACTTTTCTTGTACGGTCCTTTATTCTATTTATACATCAAATCTTTGACGATCAAAGAGAGTATAGATGCAAAGGATTATTTTAAAAGATTGGCTCCTTTTATGATCCAACTTTTAATTTACACACCTATGATAGCGATGCCTAAAGATGCATTTATCGATTCGGTCATCAATTTTAAATATGCGTGGTTTTATCAAACAGTAGGGGGGATTGGATTACTATTCTCTGCTTATTATTGGTGGAGATGTAGAGCAATATTAAAAAGTCAGGAAGAGGAAAGTGCAGCATTATTATCAGAAGATAGAAATTTAAACTACCTCAATGTTGTATTAACCGTTTATATGGTTTGCTTAGTCATTTGGGCTGTTTTATACATTGGAGGAGGAGCAGGATTTATTTTTGATTTTGAATCACTCCCATTAATTGAGTTTTTGGTAGATGTGATGTGGTTTATTATTGCATGTGTATCTTTCATGATGGGATACTATGCCATGAACCAACCAGAAATATTGAGAGTATCAGAATTAAAATCTACTCACAAAATTCCAGAAGAGGAAATGATATCGGAAGTGAATATTGGGAGCTCAGAGGAACCTTCTGAAGGGTTGTCGAAAGAACTGTTACTCATTAAAGATAAACTAGGGGAGATGATGAAATCACAATTCTTATTCACCAACCCTAGATTGACTTTGCCTGAATTGGCTAAAGCATTAGAGACCAATACACACGATTTATCTAAAGTGATCAACGAAGGATATAACAAGAACTTTTATGATTTTGTCAATGCTTACAGAGTAGAGGCATTTATCAAAGAAGTATTATCCGATCAGAGACAGGAGTTAACTTATCTTGGACACGCTTATAATGTTGGATTTAATTCTAAAACAGCCTTCAATAGAGCATTTAAAAAAGAAACGGGTCAAACCCCAACACAGTATTTTAATCAGAAAAAACAGTTGATGTAGTTCATCAAATATTCAATAAAAAAACACTTACTTTGACATTGGTTTAAGGTAGGTGTTTTTTGTTACACAAGAAATTAAGCCAAAACAGCAACTATTTTGGTTAATTGTTGTTTAAACAGATACAAATTCAAAATTAATCCAAATAAAGATAAGGATTAATTTAGCTTTTGTATTAATTTTGCTTTTCAACATAAATGGAATAGACAAACATCATGAGTTTCACTCCAGAAAATATATTAAAGGCCCTTTCTACAGTAGAAGAGCCCGATTTAAAAAAAGACTTGGTTACCTTAAACATGATTCGAGATGTTGAGGTAGATGGCAATAAAGTTTCTTTTACTGTTGTTTTAACAACACCTGCATGTCCTCTTAAAGAGTTGATTAGACAACGTTGTGAGGATGCAATTAAAAGAGATGTTTCTGAAGATCTTGAAATTACGGTAAATATGACTGCTGAGGTGACTTCAATTCAGCAAAAAGGTCCTGTTTTACCGGGAGTGAAAAACGTAATTGCTATTTCATCTGGTAAAGGTGGTGTGGGTAAATCTACTGTAACCGCAAACTTAGCTTTAGCATTAGCAGAAACTGGAGCAAAAGTAGGTGTAATGGATGCCGATATTTACGGTCCATCTATTCCTACCATGTTTAACTGTGAAAACGCTCAGCCAGGTGTGGTGGTAAGAAATGGTAAGAATGTGATTATTCCTATTGAAAAATACGGAGTAAAATTACTTTCTATCGGATTCTTAACGCCTCCAGATAATGCAGTAGTTTGGAGAGGTCCAATGGCATCATCTGCCATCAGACAATTCTTTATGGATACGGATTGGGGAGATTTAGATTACTTACTAATTGATTTACCTCCAGGAACAGGAGATATCCATTTATCTTTAGTTCAAACAGCAAAGGTAACTGGAGCAGTAATCGTAACTACTCCACAAAAAGTAGCTTTAGCTGATGCGGTTAGAGGATACAAAATGTTTGCATCTAAGGATGTTAACGTTCCAATTTTGGGGGTTGTAGAAAATATGGCTTACTTTACACCTGCCGAACTACCTGCTAATAAGTATTATCTGTTTGGTCAAGACGGTGGTAAAACTTTTGCTAGAAGATATGAAGTGCCTTTCTTAGGTGAAGTACCTTTAGTACAAAGTGTAAGAGAAGGTGGCGATGACGGTGTTCCTGTTGTTATGGAAGCGAACAATCCTGCGGGAGAAGCTTTTATGACAATCGCAGAAGAGTTAGCAAGAAATATTGCGATCAGAAATGCTGAATTGCCAGAAACAGATAGAGTCGAAATAAAGACTTGGGAATAAATAAGAAATTAACCTTTAGGGGAATAAAAATATGAGTCAGACATTAATTGCAAGAGTAGAAGAGGCGTTGGATACAATCCGTCCTTATTTAGAAGCAGATGGAGGAAACGCCAAAATTGTTGACGTGACAGAGGATGGAATTGCCAAAGTTGAATTACTTGGAGCATGTGGATCTTGTCCAATGTCTGCAATGACACTTAAGGCTGGAATTGAACAAGCAATTATTAATGCTGTTCCAGAAGTGAAAAAAGTGGAAGCTATCAACATGGAAGAGTTCGAAGGAAATAATTAATTTTCTATTCGATATTTCTAATTGATAGGATAATATCATATCCTAAAAACACCTAACTCAAACTAATGGGCTAGGTGTTTTTTATTTTATAGCTTAAATCAATCAAAAATACATATGAACTTTGAATTACTAGTTGATTTACACATCAACGAATATAGACAAGGACCGGGGTCGGATGCTGAAACATTAAAAGCATTATCTTTTGTGGACATCGCTCAAAAAGAAAACTTAAAAGTGGCAGATATTGGATGTGGTACAGGTGCATCAACGATCTGTTTAGGGAAGAAATTAAATGCAAAAATTACCGCTGTAGACCTTTTTTCTCAGTTTTTAGATATCCTGAAAAACAATGCTGAAAAAGCAGGTTTAAATAATATTGAAACACTTGAAGCTTCAATGACAGAACTTCCATTAGAAGAAGATTCATTTGATATACTTTGGTCTGAAGGTGCTATCTATAATATGGGTTTTACGGAAGGCATAAAGCAATGGAAAAAGTATCTTAAAAAAGGTGGTTATCTATGTGTTAGTGAAATAACATGGACTACTGGGGAGCGATCTAAAGAAATAAATGATTATTGGAATGAAGCTTATCCTGAAGTCGGAACGGCAGGGGAAAAAATCAAAATATTGGAAGATAATGGTTACTCTCCTGTGGGATATTTTTACTTGGATCAAAATAGTTGGATAGAGGAATATTATAAGCCACTAATCAATAGTTTTCCAACCTTCCTAGAGAAGCATAATCACAGTGAGGATGCTAAGTTAATTGTAGCAGAGACTCAAGCTGAAATAGATTTGTACATGAAGCACAAGGAAGAGTATAGTTATGGGTTTTATGTGGCGAAGAGAGTTTTATAAGCTTGTCTTAACTGGCTACCTACCTGCTCTTAAGTCCCATGATTGAAATCATGGGTTGATGAAGTATACACCTAGCACGACTAAAGTCGAGCTAGGTGTTTTTTATTTTTTCTTTAAATTCAGTGAATTGAAATTTTTTGCTTAACATTCTAACTTATTATGTCTCATTCAAACAGCCAAAATTGGGTTCATATCGTATGGACTACAAAAAGAAAGGAAGCGATTCTATCAAAAGATTTTTTAGAAAACCGACTAATTCCTCATTTATTACAAGTTAGTTTTCGAGAAGGTTTTAAAATAGATCGTATCAATGGTTACAAAGATCATTTACATTGTTTAATTGTGATACCATCTACTTTAAGTCTGTCTAAAATTGTGAAAATGCTAAAAGGAAGTAGTTCTCATTATTTTAATGATGAAAACATCACTTGGAATGTTGGTTATTATGCTGCATCAGTAAGTCCTTTTATGGTTAGTAAAGTTCGTAAGTATATAGAGGAACAATGGGAAAAACACGACTCCTTAAAAATAGATGATGAACTAAAACTCTTCAGAAATCTCCAAAAAGTAAGATAAAAAAAACACCTAGCCCGACTTCAGTCGGACTAGGTGTGCATTTGTATCAACCCATGATTTCAATCATGGGCTCTAGATACATGCTGATTTATGAAGTTAGGGATAAACGCCTATTTCTGCATAATCGCCTCAATCTCCTCAATCTCGATAGGAATATTTTTCATCAAGTCGAAAGGCTCACCAGATTCTTGGATCACAAAATCGTTTTCGATTCTGATACCCATATTTTCTTCTCTGATATAAATACCGGGCTCTACAGTAAATACCATACCTGCCTCGAAAGTCTTGTAACGATGTCCGTAATCGTGAACATCAACACCGATATGGTGAGAAGTACCGTGCATGAAATACTTTTTGTATGCAGGCCATTTTGGATCTTCGTTATCTACATCTTCTTGAGTGATTAAACCTAAACCAATCAATTCTTCAGTCATAAGTTTACCCACTTCAACATGGTAATCCATCAAGTTATTGCCAGGAACGAGCATTTTTGCTGCTGCTTTGTGTACTCTAAGTACAGCTGAATATACTGCAGCCTGACGTTCCGTAAACTTACCGTTAACAGGGATAGTACGAGTTAAGTCAGATGCATAATTACCGTATTCACAGCCAAAGTCCATCAATAATAAATCGCCATCCTGACATACTTGGTCATTATCAATATAGTGTAAGACACAAGCGTTAAACCCAGAAGCAATAATTGGAGTGTAAGCATGTCTTCTAGAACCGTTACGAACGAACTCATGTGTGATTTCTGCTTCGATTTCGTATTCTTTAACACCAGGTTTTACAAAGTCTAACACTCTTCTAAAACCTTTTTCTGTAATATTACATGCCTTTTGCATCACATCAGTCTCGTACTTAGATTTTACGGTTCTGAGGTCGTGCATAATTGGAGATAGACGCTCTAATTTATGAAGAGGGAAGTTTCTTTTACATTCCTCAATAAAACGGTCATCTGGAGTCTGAACAGTGGTGTCTGCTCTTAGGTGTTCGTTGGTGTTTAAATAGATATATTCGCTATCGAAAACAAGGCTTTTGAATACATTATTGAATTCTGATAACCAATAAACAGTTTCTATTCCTGAAACCTCAGTTGCTTGTTCTTTGGTAAGTTTTGCACCTTCCCAAATAGCAATTTCATCGTTAGTTTCGATAAGGAATAAAATCTCTTTATGTGCTGGATCTTTAGCATCTGGATTGATCACCAAGATACTTTTTTCTTGGTCTATACCACTCATCCAAAAAATGTCTGTATGTTGGATGAAGGGCATTGTTCCATCAGCACTTGTTGGCATGATATCGTTAGAATTGAAAACGGCTACTGCATTAGGTTGTAAACGTTCAACAAAACGTTTACGGTTTTCAATGAATAAGTTTTGATCGATTTTCTCGTATCTCATTAGAATTGATGTGTTTATATAAATTATTTAAGTATCTTACTCGATGAGTAGGAATTGATGCCATTTTATCCAAAATAATAGGTATTCATTCTTACTCCCAATTCGAATTTACTTCTTCCGTTGATTTTTCAAAACTACATGACGATAAGACTAGCAAAACAATTGAAAAAAAATTACACTACGGCCAAAAATCACATACTTCTACTTTCACTATTGGCTTGTTTTGTAGTTAGTTATCCATCTTTTTCTTCTAATAAGGAAAGAGTGTGGGTGGTTTTTCACGATAAATGTGAAAATTCACCTTTAGATTTTTTTAACCAAAAAGTATGTAATGAGTATCTAAATCAATTAAAGTTGATGGGGTTTGAACCTCAGACAGTGTCCAATTGGTTAAATGCCGTTACCATCGAATTATCTGATAAAAGTGATAGAGAATTACTCGAGAACTCAGCTTTTATTCAAGATATAAAAACAGTAAGGGCAGACTTGGAACTAGGTACCTGTCAATGGCTTTCTTGTGAAAATGATAAACAGCAATCTGCTTATGTGATCCATCAATTAAATACCAAGGAATTGGTAGATAATGGGGTACATGGACAAAATATACGCATTGGAGTAATTGATGCCGGATTTTGGAATGCACAAAAGAACGATTATCTCAAAGGGTTGTTTCAAAACAATCAGATCAAAGGGTATAAAGATTTTTTTATTGATGATAGATCCGAAACTTCATTCTTTAATGAGAAGCTAACCGGTAGTGATTCCCATGGTACTACAGTGTTAAGAATGATAGCGGGTAATCATGAAAATATGCGTTATGGTTTAGCTCATAAAAGTGAATTTTATCTAGCGAGGTCCGATCATGGTGATAAAGAAAATAAAACTGATGAGGAAAATTGGATTGCCGCTTTAGAGTGGATGGTGGATTCTTTAGATATAAAATTAATTAATAGTTCCCTGGGTTATTCTATTGGCTTTGATTCATCAAAAGATAATTACAAAAAAGATGAAATGGATGGGAAGACCAGTATGGTCACCTTGGCCGCTGAAATAGCTTCAAAAAAAGGAGCATTAATAATTGTATCAGCAGGAAATGAAGGCGATAATGAGCGATGGAGGATAGTAAGTGCACCTGCAGATGCGAAAAGTGTTCTAAGTGTTGGTGCAAATACAAAAAGTGGAAAGAAAGCAGGGTATAGCAGTATTGGACCAACCTACATTAATTATGTAAAACCAGAAGTAACGTGTTATTCTCTTTTTGGTACTTCTTTCTCTGCTCCGGTAATTACTGGTTTAGCCGCTTGTTTATGGGAGATGGATCCCTCTTTAACCGGTCAGGAATTAAAGGACATTATCATAAAGTCTTCTACTTTTTATCCTTATGGAAATAATTATACAGGTTATGGAGTGCCTGATGCTCAAAAAGCCATGAGTATTTTAAAAGGAGGAGAAGTAAAGTCTTCGTCCACAATAATTGATGCTAAAGGGGAAAAGCGATTAAAAATTGATGCCCAAGATGGAGAACATAGTATGGCTGTCGCTTTTCATAAAAAAAATGATTTTGTCGTGATAAAACAGGAAGTTGTATATTTGGAAAAAGAAAAATTCAAGATAAAACGATTGAATAATGAAAGTTCAACAACCGTTTGGACTGGAAAACGTCATATCGAAATCATTTGGTAGTTCTATATTATTAATTCATGAAATCATTAAAATACATCACCTTTTATTTTCTAGCCTCAATCATTTTTTCATGTGATGTGATAACTTCAGAGGAAGAAAATCATCAATTATACAATTACGATATCAATGCTTTGATTCAGAAAACAGTGAAGGATATGGATCAAACAGAAGTTATTGTCAAGAAGAAAGTGAATTATGATGGAAAGGCTTCTGAAATTTCTGTTAGTGATATTAATTGGGATTCGGAATTAGAAGTTTTCAATGATGCAGATATTAATCGCCCGATCTTTAAGGATAGTTATAAAAAAGTAGAGACAAAAGAAGGACAGGATATCAAAATAAAATACACCTCTCAATCTGATAAAAATGAGGTTAAGTGGCTAGAAATTACTCAAAACGATCAAGGGATAACAACGTCTATACAGTTTTTGATTAAGAGTAAGAATATACTTTTTAAGAAAGAGAAAGTAGGTAAACTGACTTACAGTAACGATGGATTTTTAAATCAATATTCTATACAAGGTAATCAAGATGTGGTTATTTTGGGACAAAAAAATTATAATATAGAAGCATTCGTTTCTAGAAATTAATTCTTAACTTAATGACATTGATGCTGAGAATCAAAAAACTAATGTAGATATATGTAATGTATGTCTAAGATTAAAACTTACTCTAAAGAACATTCTTTGTGACTTAGTTAGGTGAACGAACAGACTATATTTTTTATATATATGATCAAGCTGGTCATCGTATTTTTAACTATTTTTTTATTATGCAAAACATATTAAAGTTCTCCCTTTTTTTACTATTACCATTATTAATGACGGGATGTCTTGATCTTGAAGATGAATCCCTTAACCCTGAGTATAAGTTGACTCTTGAAACTTGCTGGGACGATGGTACTACAATATACTTTTACCTTGATGGGGAGGAGGTCGCAACAATGGGTTCCTACTCTATAACAACAATTAGAGTAGAAGAAGGAACCTATAAATACTACTGGAAAGATTCTTACGATACACGTTCTCCTTCAGAAACTATTACTATTGACTCCGATACTGAATTATCATGGGGTTGTGATAGTAACGCTAGGAAATAATAATATTAAGATTTAAAAGGATGCAGTTCAAAAATTATTGAGCTGCATTTTTTATTTAAAATACGCTTATAAGTTGTATGACTATTTAATTCGTAATTTCTTTAACAACTTTAAAAACTGGTAATCAATTCTATAATACGTATAAATAACACTTTACAATTTTATTAAATAAATGTCTGTCTGATTAAAAAAGAACCATAGAAAAGCGTACTTTTTTTGTTAATAATCAGAAATTTAGCCAATAATTTCGCTGAATAACAAATGATTGTGAAGTAATGAGGTAAAACAAATAATAAAAGAGTTACCTTTGCATTTCCGTAAAAAAAGTAAGTTGGCGCTTTTATCCTCATCTCATTATAAAGAGCAGCTGTCCGCTGTTCTATCACTTTGTAAGAGGGGTAAGCGCTCTAAAAAACAAAACATGGCAAAATTTAGCGAATTAGGGCTTAAGCAAGAGCTGTTAGATGCAGTTTCTGAACTTGGTTTCGAAGAACCAACACCAATCCAAGGAGAAGTTATTCCAACTCTATTAACAGAAGACACTGATTTAGTGGGATTGGCACAAACAGGAACAGGTAAAACAGCAGCTTTCGGTTTACCACTTTTACATCGAGTAGATGTTTCAGATAAAAGAACTCAAGCACTTGTATTGTGTCCTGTAAGAGAGCTAGGATTACAAATTGCAAGAGACTTAGAAAACTTTTCCAAAAAAATCCCAGGTCTTAAAGTAGTAGCAGTATATGGTGGTGCTCCTATCGACCAACAAATCCGTCAAATCAAAAGAGGTGCTCACGTAATTGTAGCCACTCCAGGTAGAATGGACGACGTCTTAAAAAGAGGTAAAGCAGATATCACGCAAGTGGAAACTGTTGTTCTTGATGAGGCAGATGAAATGTTGAAAATGGGATTCAAAGATGAATTGGATTCAATTTTGGAAAATACACCAGAAGAGAAAAACGTTTGGTTATTCTCAGCAACAATGCCAAGAGAAGTGGCAAGAATTGCTTCTAACTACATGACAGAACCTTTAGAGGTGACTGTAGGTACTAAGAACACTGGTAACAAAAATGTAAAGCATTACTGCTACATGGTTCGTGCAAACGATAGATACGAAGCATTAAAACGTGTAGTAGATTACAATCCTAATATTTATGGTATCGTTTTCTGTAGAACAAGACAGGAAACTAAAGATGTAGCCGAGAAATTGATGATCGACGGTTACAACGCAGATGCCTTACACGGTGACTTATCTCAAGCTCAGCGTGATTACGTGATGGGTAAATTCCGTCAACGTTCACTTCAAATTCTAGTAGCAACAGACGTTGCCGCTCGTGGTTTGGACGTAAACGATTTATCTCATGTAATTAACTACAATCTTCCAGACGATATCGAAACATACAATCACCGTTCAGGCCGTACAGGTAGAGCAGGTAAAGAAGGTGTTTCTATCGCTATCATCCACATGAGAGAAAAGCATAGACTTAGAGCCATCGAAAGAGTGCTTAAGCAAAGCTTTATCATGGATCCAGTGCCAACAGGCCCTCAAATTTGTGAGCGTCAGTTGTTCCACTTGGTAGATAGAATTCACGATGTGGAGATGGAAGAGGATGAAATCGAACAATACCTTCCTAAAGTTTACGAGAAATTAGAAGACTTAAGCAGAGAAGAAATCATCAACAGATTTGTTGCTCTTGAGTTTAACCGTTTCTTAGATTATTACAGAGGTGCAAGAGATCTTAATGTACCAGATCGTAGAGATAACAGTAATAAGAAAGAAAGAGGGGAGAACAATAATAGAAGAAATGCAGAAAGTGGTTTCACTCGTTTCTTTATTAACCTTGGTAAGCGTGATGAGGTAAGACCAAAAGATTTGATCGACCTAATCAACAAAGGTGTTAGAGGAGAGCGTATCGAAATTGGACGTATCGACTTGAAACAAAACTTCTCTTTCTTCGAATTAAAAGAAGGACGTGAGGATGAAGTAACTAAAGGAATGGGTAAATTAGATTTCAACGGAAGAAAAATTGATGTTGAAGTATCTAATGCTCCTGATCGTGGTGGCCGCAGAGGCGGTGGCGGAGGAGACCGTCGTCGTAGACCATTCGGTGGCGGAGGAGACCGTGGTGGTGACCGTAGAGGCGGTGGCTACAGAGGCGGTGGAAACCGTGGTGGTGGAGATCGCGATCGTCGTAGTGGCGGTGGTGGTGACCGTAGAAGAAGAAGACCAAGCAACTAAGCTTGATGCAAAATATAGAAACGCTCTTTCGAAAGGAAGAGCGTTTTTGTTTTTATATAGATTTCGTAAATGTAACTGATGAATTAAAAAATCATCAATTAGGGGCTATAGCACACAATCTTTCTCTATATTTACATTTGCGTAGAAATTGAAGTTGACTGATTAAAGAGGATAGATGAACTGGGAAGTTTTATTTTGGAAATTTTTAAAGTTTGGAGTAGTAGGTTTTTCCGGCTTGTTTGTTGATTTTGGTGTGACATACCTAGTTAAAGAGGTAATGAAAGGACACAAATATTTAGCAAATAGTTTGGGATTTATCTGTGCTGCTACCTCTAATTATGTTCTAAACAGAATTTGGACTTTCGAAAGTCATACGGACCAAATAGGGGTCGAGTACCTCAAATTCTTCGGTGTATCTGTAGTCGGTTTACTGTTCTCCAATGCTATTATCTGGATACTCCATGAAAAAGTAAAAATGAATTTCTATGTAGCAAAAGTGATTTCGATTGGGGTGGTAGTAGTATGGAATTTCTTTGCTAACTTAATATTTACCTTCAAATAGATGAAAAGTTTAGGGCTTTTCAAGTGAAGAGGGAATAGTGAAGAGCGGTTTTAAATGTTACCTAATACTTCCTATGTACAAAATAAAACGAGGTCGGGAGACCTCTAACGTTTATGGGCACAAATGTCGCTGCGCTTAACATTTGCGCCAGTGTCTACCCAAAATATTAAAACGAGCGTTAGAGCAACATTTCACGTTTTTCACTTTTCATTCTTCACTTTTAACTCTAAATTAAATTCTATTTTCAATTAAAGAGAATCGTTCTCCAAAATAATTTTTCACATCATAACCCTCCTCAAATCCCATGTTACAAGATAAAAGAGATTATATCAAAAGGTTGATCAAAGATTTAGAGAAAATGATGCTTCGATTCACAGGAATGGACTGGGTGAAGTACAGAGAAGATATCTTAGAATCTTTAGAGAAATATTTGACTGAAATAGTGAAGATTGATCCAGAAGATGATGCGAAAGAAATTGAGTTGAAGGTATTGGATTTATCTACCAAATTAAGGTATAATGAGATCGAACTATTAGCAGATACTTTGATGATGAAGGGGAAAATTGAATCCGACCAAAAGTTTTTGATAGCGTCATTAGAAATTTTGAAGAAATTGGAAAAAGTAGATATAATGACTTTTTCTATGGCAAGACAACAAAAAATTGAGGAATTAGAGATTTTACTGTCAGAATAAGATTGTAAAATTTCTAAATAAATTCTTATTATTCTATCAAATACACCCCGAAACCCACACCAATTCTCATAATAATTAAATTCTTTCGTACTTTGCGATTGCAAAATCAGATAAGAAGTATTAAAGAGGAACTTTCTTCCATGAGACAATTTTTTTTAACCGTTATTGGATGCATTTTTAGTTTCGTTGTTTATGGACAAGCCGATCGTTGGCAGCAACAGGCAAACTACAAAATGAATGTAGATCTTGATGTGGATACACATAAGTATTCGGGTACTCAAGAACTAGAGTATTTTAATAATTCACCAGATACGCTTACGCATGTATATTATCACTTATACATGAATGCCTTCCAGCCAGGTAGTATGATGGATGTGAGATCGCGTACAATCGATGATCCAGATCCAAGAGTAAGAGATCGTATCTCTAAACTAACTCCTGATGAGATCGGTTACCTAAAAGTGAATTCACTAAAACAAAACGGAAAGCCTCTAAAATATAAAACAGTTGGTACTATACTGGAAGTAGAACTATCAAAGCCAATTTTACCAAAATCTAAGGTGAAATTCAATATGCAGTTTGATGGTCAGGTACCTATTCAAATTCGTCGTAATGGACGTGATAACAAAGAAGGAGTGGCCTACTCAATGGCACAGTGGTATCCTAAATTAGCAGAATACGATTATGAAGGATGGCATCCAGATCCATATGTAGGACGTGAATTCTATGGTGTTTGGGGTAATTTTGATGTGAAGTTAACTTTAGATGCTAAATACGTTGTAGCTTCTACAGGCTATATCCAAAACGCTGAAGAAGTAGGTCATGGATACGGCGGATTCAAAAAAGGAAAACCTAAGAATGGAAAATTGACTTGGCATTTCAAAGCCCCAAAAGTACACGATTTTACATTCGCAGCAGATCCAGATTACAATCACAAAATTGTTCCTATGGAGAATGGACCTGAGTTACATTTCTTCTGGAAAAAGAATCAAGGTATTGATGAGAACTGGGAGAAATTACCAGATTACTTAATTAAAGCCATTGAATATACTAACGAAAGAGTGGGGAAATATCCATACAAAGTTTACAATGTAGTCCAAGGTGGCGACGGTGGAATGGAGTACGGAATGCTTACTTTAATCACGGGTAAAAGAAATCTAAATAGCTTAGTGGGTGTAACTATTCATGAAATGTTACACAGTTGGTTCCAATTTGTGTTAGCATCCAACGAAAGCCTATATGCTTGGATGGATGAAGGTTTTAATAGTTACATCGGTAATGAGATCGAAAGATATGTGAACGGTAAAGAAAACGCTCACGCTAGCTCTTATAATTCTTATTTCTATGTGGTGAAACGTGGCATCGAAGAGCCTTTGATGACGCATGCAGATCACTTTGAACTAAACTCTGCTTATTCAATTGCAGCGTATTCTAAAGGTGCCGTGTACTTACATCAGTTAAGTTACATTATGGGACAAAAAACATTTGATAAGGCATTCAAAAGATATTATGAAGAATGGAAGTTCAAACATCCTAATGTACACGACTTCATTCGAGTAATGGAAAAAGAATCGGGTATGCAACTTCAGTGGTACAAAGAGTATTTTACTTATACGACCAAAACAATTGATTATGGCGTGAAAAATACTTTCGTTGAAGGAGATACAACTTATGTTACTCTGGAAAGAATTGGTAAAATGCCAATGCCTATGGAAGTTCAAGTTACTTTTGATAATGGTGATCAGACGACATATTATATGCCGCTTCGTATTATGAGGGGTGCCAAAGAAAAAGAAATAGAAGGGAATTGGGTGCAATTAGAAGATTGGCCATGGACTCACCCAGTGTATACCATTGCAGTTCCAACAAAAGGTATTAAATTGAAGAAAGTTGAAATTGATCCTTCAATGAAAGTGGCAGATGTCGATCGAAGTAATAATACTTTCGAGGTCAATTATGTCATAGAAAAAGGAGCAGGTTTATAATTTGATAAAAATGGCGATAACATCATCAAATAATCCTTGGGTAAAGTATTTTAAGAATTTCTACATTCTAACAGGTGTAGTCTTCTTGGTATGGATGATATTTTTTGATAACGATAATTTCTTCAAGCGTCATGCTCAAAAAAACAAAGAGCAAGATTTAAAAAATCAGGAACTCTACTACAAAGATGAAATCGTAGAATTAGAGTCTAAAATGAGGGAATTGAAATCTAATAATGAAGCATTAGAGAAGTTTGCAAGAGAGAAATATCTATTACACAAAAAAGGTGAAGATGTTTACGTGATTAAAGAAACCGAAGATTAAACAAACGAACGAAAAAATTCGTTTAATAATATGTTGGTGGTTCATTCATGACCGCGAATCACCAATTTAAGCCAGTATTGTTTTACAATGCTGGCTTTCTTTTTAAATTAAGAGATCTAAAGCACTTCAAACGGTATACATCTAAAATGTCTAAAGTAAATAAAGCTATATTGATAGGTCAGTTAGTGATTAATCTTCCGGTATTAATTCTAGTCTTGGTGATGCCTACCCTTATAGTACATTTATCAAATAGCGTCATTTACTTTTTCTTGAGTCTTGTTTTTGGGATTATTAGTGCTTGGTTGTATTGGGCAATGTCTACTCCTAGATGGAAACTTTGGGCCTTTAAATATGTTGGGGTAGAAAATAGTTTTTATCTAAATGAACAGGCAAAATTAAGATATTTGACTTGGTCCAATAGAGGTTTCCTAGAGTTTAGAAACAAGCGATTAACAGAAGAATTAAAAAAGTTTGAGAAGGAAAGTGCCGAATACGAACAAATCGAAAAAATAAAAATAGACTTATCGACAGGAGATTCATTAAGCTACAAATTCAATAAGAAAAGTATTTATGTAGAATTTATAGTAAGATGCTTTCTTTTATTTGTTGGTAGCTATATGTTATCGCTCGATACTTGGGTTTTAGGATGTATACTATTATTGATTGCCTTGTTTTATGGAAATCACTTTAAGGTGCTTCGACCAGTAGTTAAAAACGAAATAGGTCTAACCATCAACGAAAGATGGATTTATATTAGTTATCCAAGTAAGAGAATTATCGATTGGAATGATGCAAAAGCGTATTCAATAAATACAGAAACCATGGAATTAACGATAGAGTATTTCCATGATGGAATGCTAGAGTCAATCGATATTAAACTTGCTGTTTTTGATATCAGAGATATCAATATGTTTGCAAAACAATTGAATATTATGCTCGAAAGGCGTCAGTACAAAGACGGTAATCAATATCCATTTTCTGATAATTAATTAAAAGGTGCATCAAATAAGCTTACTCCTAATAATTGTTCTGCTATAGGGTTTAACTCTTCTTTTGAGCCTTCGAAATGATATACAGACTGTTTATGCTGAAGTTCTTCTCCAGGTTGTAACTCTTTGGCTGCAGAGAATGATTCAAATTCGTAGAAAGGCCAGTCGCGATCCAATGGTAAATTGATTTCTCCGTTGAAAATATTCATCACATCACCATCGTAGTTGTTTTCCTTTCCCCATTCAGAATTCACATAAAGTAGGTTAGGATCTGAGTCAAAAGAATAAACGACAATGTTCAATAAATTCATTTCGGGTGAATAGCTCCCCATAATTGGTCGGATATGCTTTTGAGGTAATCCCATTTTATTTAGATAACCCGCATCCACCTTATAAAAAGCCACACCTTTTTTTATCATTACACGACCGGTCTGATCGGTGAAATAATTTGTAACAGTATCTAGTTCGGTAGAATTTGTCGGTACAATTGCCCATTGATTTTCGGAAGGATGAAAACAGCCCAATATCCATATTGGAAGTAAACCAGTATCCTTACTCCATGTTGTACTTCCTGTATTTTTGATGATGGTATTCGTTTCAAACCCAACTGATTTTTTATTACCATTTTGAAGTTGAATCCCTAAGTTTTTCTCTATGGTTTTAACATCAAATAGTTCGATACTTCTTGAAGCATGAATAGTAAAGCTCGTTCCGTAAGCATTTTCTATCACCATATCATTTGATGCGACCACTTGCTTATTCGACGTTTCATCAGTATTGAATTTTAGCGTATCTAGATCAGCACTTACTTTCATATTTTCTCCAACCTGTTCTACATTGGGAGGAAAGAAAATTGAAAAATCGCCCACCTCAGGACCAAACCACATCCTCGATTCCCCACCGGCTTTTGATAGTTGCTGATCTGCTTTTCCTGCTTTAAACAGCTTCTGATTATAATACCCTAAACTTCTTCCGTTTTCGCCATCTAAAGAAGTAGTAAACACTCTTCCTTGCCAAGAAGGTGATACCGCCATTAAAGCCTCTCCTCGTTTGAGGACTGTAAGGTCATCCACATATTGACGAAGAAAATCTACATCATCCTGAAAAGAAGTAAATTCTTTTTGAGGTGACTGACAACTAAAAAGTAAAGTGAATAATAGAGAAGGTAGAATTAGTTTGTTCATTTCGTTTGCTTTAATGTTTCTGTAAATCTAATAAAATACTAGGAAACATATAGTCGTTTACTAGTGATAAAATACGTACTATTCATGTGTGTTTATAAATTGTAAGTATAGTAATCTGAAATTTAGTATGTGTTCTTGTCTCATTTGTACTGTATTTTATCAAGCTGTTTTTTTTCAATTGAAGAGCTTATATAAATTAGAATATGATAAAGTGATACGGATTTGGGATAGAAAAAAGGCAGAATCGTTCACTTCATAATATCAATATCAAGTTGACAATAGAATTATTACAGAATACCTTAAAAATTGATTTGAAATTTAAAATATCAGTATAAATAATTGACAAGCCTTTTTCATAATCTGATATAAAATTGATCTATCATTCTAGATTTTATATAGACAATCTCATTTAAAGTGTTGATTTTCTAGTGATTAAAACAAGTAATTTATTCATTAGTGTATGGGATGTTATTAATTGAAGCAAATCAGAAAAATTACGATGTCTATAGTTGTTGAAAAGAAGGAGGTAAGAGTCACACTCTAGGTAGATATAGACATATTATAGACAAGTCGTTTTCATGGTCTAAAATACTTGATGTTACTCCTAAGAACGTAGATATTCGAATTGAATAAAACATACTTTGAAATGAATATTACGACGATCAATAACTATTTTATTACACTTCAGATCATCAATCGAGTTGGTTATATTTTAATCAATAGACCGAAAGCAAATTGTTATGATATCCACTTTATGAAACAGCTCATTTCTTGTTTAAAAGAGGCAGAGCAAAATTCAGAAGTAAAAGTGATTGTGATAAAAAGTGCTTTGGACAAATTTTTCTGTGCAGGGGCTGATGTCAAAGTTTTTCAGTCGAACACAACAGAAGAAAATAAGTTGATGGTGGATCATGCAAAACTATCGGCCAAACTTATTTCGGAGAGCAAAAAGGTAACAATTGCGGCTATTAATGGACATGCTTTAGGAGGTGGATTGGAATTAGCGATGGCCTGCGATTTACGTTTAGCAAAAGAAGGAAATTACCTGTTAGGTCTACCCGAAATAAAACTTGGATTAATGCCTGGTAATGGAGGATCACAGAGACTAATTCGATTAATCGGTAAGAGTAAAGCCTTAGAAATGTTGGTTACTGGAGATCCTGTTCAGCCTGAAGAAGCATTAAGGGTAGGTTTAGTCAATCACTTGTATACACAAGAAACCTTTGAAAATGAGGTGATTGTATTTGCTGAAAAATTATCAAAAGGTCCTTCTATGGCGATTACGGCCTCAAAAGAAAGTGTGTATAAAGGATTAGAACTTTCAATGGAAGAAGGGTTGAAATTAGAAAGCCAACTGGTCGATCAACTATATGACACAGAAGATGCGAAAGAAGGAAATTTAGCTTTCGTAGAAAAGAGAGAACCAAATTTTAGATAAGGCAACAATATGAACACGACAACAACACAAGACATTAAAGTATACCCATGTTACATCAATGGAGAGTGGGTAGAAACTTCAAAAGGAGAGTATATAGATGTAGAAAACCCAGCCAATAATCAGGTATTTGCAAGAGTGTATTGCAGTACGGAAACGGAAGTGCAATTGGCATTAGAAAGTGCAGATAAAGCACAATTTGCTTGGCAAATGTTGCCAGCAAACGATAGAGCAAATTACTTATATGCAATTACTGAAAAGTTAAACGAGGAAAGAGATCATTTTGCTCGTTTATTGGTGATGGAACAAGGGAAAACATTGGCAGAAGCGTATGGAGAAGTAGATGATACCATCCGATATATCAATTACTCAGCCGAAGCAGGTAGAAGGATAGAAGGAAGTATTTTTCCATCTGATATGGCCAACGAACAACTCAGTATTCATAAAGTACCTTATGGAGTGACTGTCGGTTTAATGGCATTTAATTATCCGTTAGCACTCATTGGTAGAAAAATTGGTCCAGCTTTAATTACTGGAAATACGATGGTGATAAAGCCTTCTGAGTTAACACCAATTACAGCATCAGAGTTTTGTCGTTTGGTTCATGAGGCAGGTTTACCTAAAGGGGTAATTAGTATGGTGATGGGTTGGGGACATACCGTAGGTACTCAACTTATCGAAAGTCCAATTACCAAACTCGTTTCCATGACGGGAAGCACAAGAGCAGGGCAAGCGATCTATAAAACAGCTTCTCAAAATGTAGCAGGTCTTGTATTGGAATTAGGAGGAAAGGCTCCATTTATTGTGATGGATGATGCCGAAATTGATAAAGCCGTAGAAGCTGCAGTAGTGGCACGATATGCCAATTGTGGACAAGTATGTATTTGTAACGAAATGCTTTTCGTTCATGAAAAAATAGCCGATGAATTTACAGAGAAAGTCATTGAACGTACGAAACAAATAACGGTGGGAGATCCAATGACTCAGGTAAATATGGGACCAAATGTAAGCACTAAAGGTTTATCAAGAGTACATGATTTAGTGATGGAAAATATCTCCCAAGGAGCCGAATTGGTACTAGGAGGGAAACGACCAGAAGGGAAGTATTTTGAAGAAGGAAACTGGTATGAGCCGACTATCTTGACCAATGTGAAAAGTGATGATGCGACTCTAAGGAATGAATTGTTTGGACCTGTACTTCCAATCATGAAAGTATCGGGATATGAAGAAGCAAAATCTTTATTAAATGATAGAGAAGAAGGATTATCAGCTTATTTGTTTACTCAAAACCATAAAACGATAATGAAATCGATCAATGAGTTTCAGGTTGGAACCATCTTCATCAACAAAGGTATTGTAGGCTACATACAAGGTTTCCACTCTGGACATAAAACAAGTGGAATCGGAGGAGAAGATGGCATCTATGGTATCGAACAATATCTCCAAAAGCGAGCCATCTACATGAACTACGAATAATCCCCCAACCTAATTTTGATGATACTTTAGTATCATCAAAATCATCTTTCAAAAACCCACGATTTCAATCGTGGGATAGGAAAGTAAAAACTTATTGATATCAACAAAAAACAGCAAACAATGATACAATTAAAAGGCATCACATGGAATCACTCTAGAGGATTCACCTCTATTGTAGCCTGTGCACAACGATTTTCGGAACTCTACCCAGAAGTAGATATCCAATGGGAAAAACGATCGTTACAAGCTTTCGCCGACGAACCTATTGATCAATTAGCCGAGCGATTTGACTTCTTAATTATCGATCATCCTTGGGCAGGTTTTGCTGCTCGAACAAAAGTGATTCAACCCTTAAATACATTACTTTCGGAAGCTTTTTTAAAGGATCAAGAACACAATAGTGTAGGTCGATCTCACGAAAGTTACAGCTACGATAATCAGCAATGGGCATTGGCAATAGATGCTGCCACTCCAGTTGCTGCAAGTCGTCCCGATTTATTTGAAAAAGAAGGATTGAAGTTTCCTCAAACATGGGATGATCTTGTGGAGTTATCAAAAACTGGAAAAGTAGCAATACCGGGTATTCCACAAGATACCTTGATGAGTTTCTATATGATTTGCTCTACTTTAGGAGAAGATGTTTGTACATCAAAAGAGCAAGTGATATCAGAAAAGGTAGGACTGCAAGCTCTTAAAATGTTAAGAGCATTGGGAGAGCATATCAAAGAGGAAAGTTACGATTGGAATCCTATTAAAGTGTACGAGGCGATGACACAAACAGACGATTATGTGTATTCTCCTTTTGCTTATGGATATACCAATTATTCAAGAAGAGGATATGCACGAAAGCACCTCAAGTTTCATGATATGGTCGATATCGATGGCCAGAAATTGATATCTACTTTGGGGGGAACAGGTTTAGCGATTTCTTCAAAATGTAAAGAATCTGAATGGGCAAGTAAGTTTGCTGAATTTGCTGCCTGTCCAGAAAATCAAAAAGGTATTTTCTTTGATAATGGAGGGCAACCCGGACATCGCGCTGCGTGGGAAGATGACTACACTAATCAACAAACAGATCAGTTTTTTACAGCAACATTACCAGCTTTAGATAGAGCATTTTTACGTCCTCGATACCATGGACATATGTATTTCCAAGATCGTGCGGGAGCACCTATTCGTGAATACATGATGCATGGTGGTGACGAAGTAAAATTGCTACAACACTTAAATGATATCTACGAAGAATCATTATGTGTCACAAACGATTAGAACACTCATAACTTTAATTACGACATGCTTCCATTAGAGGGAATTTTAGTATTGGAATTCTGTCAGTTTATGGCAGGTCCATCAGCAGGTTTAAAACTTGCAGATTTAGGAGCTCGAGTGATAAAAATTGAGCGACCTAAACATGGGGAAGGAGGCCGACAAATTGCAATTAAGAATCTTTTTGTAGATAACAGTAGCTTGGTTTTCCATACTGTTAACCGCAATAAAGAATCTTATGCAGCAAATTTAAAAGATGCTGACGACTTAGAAAAAGTAAAGAAATTAATCCAACAAGCCGATGTGATGACACACAATTTCCGTCCTGGTGTGATGGAAAAAATTGGATTGGACTACAAAACCGTCAAAGAACTAAACTCAAAATTGATTTATGCTTCTGTGACGGGCTATGGAACCATTGGACCTTGGGTAAAAAAGCCTGGACAAGATCTATTAGCCCAAAGTGTTTCTGGTTTGACTCACCTTACAGGAGATAAAGATGATGCCCCTACACCAATGGGTTTAGCGGTAGCCGATATCTTTTGTGGCACACATCTTACCCAAGGAATTTTAGCTGCTTTGGTAAGAAGAGGAAACTCAGGAAAAGGAGCTTTGGTAGAAGTCAGCTTATTGGAATCGATGTTAGATTTTCAGTTTGAAGTAATTACTACTTATTTAAACGGTGGAAAAGACATGCCTGTAAGGGCAAATAAAGGCAATGCCCATGCGTATTTAAGTGCTCCATATGGAGTGTATAAAACATACGATGGGTACATAGTTTTAGCCATGGGATCCTTAATTGATTTGGGTAAAGCGTTGGGTTGTAAACCGCTTTTACGATTCGAAAATCAAGAAGATTGGTTTACTGAACGTAATCTAATCATGAACATCATCAGAGACTTTTTGTTAGGCGAAGAGTCTAAATTTTGGATTGAAAAATTAGAAAACGAAGGGATATGGTGTGCAGAAGTTTTCGATTATGAGCAACTGATCAATCACGAAGGATATCAACTATTAAACTTCGATCAGGTACTAACTTTAACGAATGGAGAGAAAGTACACACGACAAGATGTCCAATTCAAGTGGATGATCAGAAACTATTTTCGAGGAAAGGAGCACCAAGAGTTGGAGAGCATACCGATCAAATTTCTAAAGAATTTAATTTATAGCCATGAAGCCACTACAAGATATATTAGTGATCGATCTTAGTCAGTATTTATCGGGGCCTTGTTGCACGCTTAAATTAGCTGATTTAGGAGCGAGAGTGATCAAAATAGAAAGACCAAAAATAGGAGATTCTTGTCGATCGATGTATGTATCGAATCTTAACATGAATGGGGAATCTTCTATTTTTAGGGCTATCAATAGAAATAAAGAGAGCTTTTGTGCAGATTTAAAAAACTATTCTGATAAGAAGAAAATCTTAAAATTAATTACCAAGGCAGATGTATTGGTGCATAACTTCAGGCCAGGTGTAATTAAGCGTTTAGGCTTGGATTATGATGCTGTAAAAGTTCTTAATCCATCCATTATTTATGGAGAAATTTCTGGATATGGAAAGGAAGGTCCATGGAAAAAGAAACCTGGACAAGATCTGTTAGTACAAGCATTATCGGGGGTGACAATGTTAAGCGGTAATGCGAATAAAGGGCCTGTTCCATTAGGGTTAGCCATGGCAGATATGTTATCCGGCGGACATTTAGCACAAGGGATTTTGGCAGGGTTGGTTCAAAAAGGAAAAAGTGGAAAGGGCTGTAAAGTTTCTGTGAATATGTTGGAATCGATGTTGGATCTTCAATTCGAAACTGTCACCACTTATTACCATGATGGAGGACAACCTACTCAAAGAACTGAAAGTAATAATGCCCATGCGTATTTAGGTGCACCTTACGGTATTTATCAAACAGCCGATGGATATTTGGCTTTGGCGATGGGAGCCATCCCTCAGCTAGGAGAATTGTTACAATGCTTTGATTTGTTGGTGTATCAGGAAGTGAGTTCGTGGTACGATCAAAGAGATAAGATCAAACAAACATTGGCCGATCATCTCAAAACAGAAACAACAGAACATTGGCTTTCCATTTTAGAACCTGCAGATATTTGGTGTGCCGATGTGATGGATTGGGAAAGGCTATTTGAACATGATGGTTTCAAGGTATTACAAATGCTTCAAACCGTAAAAATGTCGGATGGTTACAAGTATCAGACTACAAGGTGCCCTATCAAAATTGATGGTCGACTGTTGACATCAGAAAAAGGGTCTCCTGCATTGGGAGAAGATACAGATAAAATTGAAGATGAGTTTTTATAAGTTGATTGATATATTCATCTAACTTTCATTTATATTTTAAAAATCTCTAGAGTATCATTATTAGATCCTAGAGATTTTTTTATTCAGTATATCAAAAAGATGTTCTAGAGTAGGAATGAACAAAATTCTATATGTGTATGGAAAGCTTTTATCTGATTTAAAGATCAAATGTTTATTTTTAGGAATCAATTAAAGAATTGAACAACATACAAAACTTAAAAATGAGCAAACTGAAGAAAGTAAAAGCAGACTTACAATCCTTAAAAACCGATGCACAAATAGTGAATTATTGGGAACATAATCATTCGAGAGTTTTAGAAAGAATAAATAATTCAGAGAGTGATTGGGAAGTGGCTACTGATGTGATATATCAGTTTGCAAAATCATTAAATGATAGGGAGCAATACTCTGCAGTTTATTATTTGTATAAGGTTGGTTATTTAAAAGTTGAAAAGCATTTGATTCAGAGTAATGAATTAAACGAATTAAAGTATGAATTAGGAAAGGGACTTCATCATAATAGAAAATATAAACATTCGAATCGTTTGTTCAATGAGCTAGGAGATGTTGGTTTTGATATAAGTAGACTAGAAGGTTGGTGGGATCAGTCTGCGTTTGGAAGTTCCAGAGAAAAGTATTGGTACAAAGCTGAACTTTTACCTGGATTAATAACTTTATTGATTACCCTAATTTATATTTATTTGGTGAGTAAAACAGAAGAATTTATTATTTCAACGATCTCTTTTGTATTACTTATGGAGCTGTTCGAAACGTGGCGTTACAAATACAAAATTTCTATTTATCTGAAAGAATACGAACATCAAAATGAGGTAAAAGAAATTGAAAGGAAGATAAAAAAGAAGTTACTTCTTGAATTGTTGTTGTCATTAATTTTTTACCCTATTTATTTAATCAATCAAGATTGGCTCATCCCAGTTGTTATTGCTTTAGGGGCATATTTTCAGATCTTCAATTATTGGCTGAATGATCATTATTTACCTCAATTAATTGGAGATATAAATCGGAGAAAGCATCTATCAAAAGAAAATCAATGATTTTTGAATCACAAAAACTAAATTACATCCGAATTAGTTATCAGAAAGTGTGCTATCAAATAGTCGGTAGGCACAGCTAAACATTGTTATTACTAAATAAACTTCATATGTCTAATTGGTACGAAGAAATCAGTAGCAAAACGGATTCTATCTTAGAAGAAATCAAGAATCATTCATTTATAAAAGAATTAATGGCAGGGACACTTCCAAAAGAAGTATTCTATTTTTATATCAATCAGGACACTATTTATTTATCTGAGTACAAAAAGATTTTGGCTCAAGTAGGTATAAAGTGTGATGACGAAAACGAAACTCAGTTCTTTTTAGAATCTGCAACAGGAATTATTAATGTAGAAGATGCTTTGCATCAGAATTTTTTAAAAGATCAAGAAACGACGAAAGAGGCTTCCGTTACTTGTGAGTTATACATTAGTTATTTGTCGCGTATAGTGCATACCAAATCGGTAGAAGAAGGGTTGGCAGCAGTGCTTCCTTGTTTTACTATTTACAAAGATGTGGGAGATTATATATTGGCCAATCAGAGTAATAAGGGAGATAATCCGTATCAGGATTGGATCAATACCTATGGTGGTGAAGCGTTTGCAAATTCAGTAAAAAAGGCCATTGATATTACGAATAAGTATGCAAGTAATGCATCACAAGAAAGATTAGAGAAAATGAATGAAGCTTTTGAAAAGGCATCGAAGTTAGAGTGGATGTTTTGGGATAGCGCCTATAATAAAGAAGCATGGAAAATATAAAAACACCTTATCAGACGGTATTAACCATAGCAGGAAGTGATTCTGGCGGATGTGCAGGAATTCAAGCGGACATTAAAAGTATATCCGCTTGCGGTGCCTATGCCGCAAGTGTGATTACGGCAACAACTGCTCAAAATACACAAGGCGTAACCGATATTCATGCAATTCCTGTGGATCATCTCGAAAAACAATTGGAAGCGGTATTTAGTGATATTGAGTTTGATGCCATAAAAATCGGAATGCTCCATTCTTGTGAAGTGATCAATACGATTGCATCAAAATTATCTATATACAAGGCTAAAAACATAGTACTTGATCCGGTGATGGTCGCTACCTCAGGTGATAAATTGATTACCGAAGAAGCCATAGATTGCCTGAAGCAATTTTTGCCAAAAGCCACAGTGATCACTCCAAATAGAAAAGAGGCAGAAATATTAGTAGGTCATGCCATTGATAAAGACAATTGTGAGGCAACAGCTAGAGAAATTGGCACTCAGTTTAAAACTTCGGTAGTTTTAAAAGGAGGTCATTTAGATCCAACGACCAACGATATGTTAGACATATTGTATGAGTATAAAACCGACCAACTTTTCGTTATCAAAAATCCTCGAATAGATACGAACAATACTCACGGAACAGGTTGTAGTTTATCGTCGAGTATCGCTACTTTTTTAGGAAAGGGAGATCAACTAGAAGAAGCGGTAAGGAAAGCTTGTCAATATGTTAATCAGTCGATTGCCAAAGGAAAAGATAAAGCCTTAGGAAGAGGGAATGGGCCGATTAATCATTTTGGATTGAAATAAAAAACGAATAATTTGCCTTTGGGATGTGGTGTCTCAAGGGCAAATTTATAAACTATGACTAAACTTTTTAAACAACTCATCTTTCTATTCTTCATCACAATCTCTTGTACGCAAATTGAAGAAACAAATGAAGACAGTAATTCAAGTAGCAAGAGTATTGAATCAAAAAATCAATTTCAAAAAATTAATGAAAGAATTGATTGTTACAATGGATCACAATTAGAAATGAATATTTGTTCCCTCAAAGAGTTCGAATATTATGATAGTTTAATGAATAAGGTATACAATGAGTTGATGGTGAAATTAGATCATCAATCAGACATAGTTTCTCATTATGAAAATAAAATTGAGTACAATGAACTTAAAAGTTATAAGCTATCGATAATTGAATCTCAGAAAAACTGGATGCTTCAGAGGGAGTTAAATGCTCTGATATTGTCTAAAAAATATTCAGGAGGTACTATTGAAGTGTTAGAAATGAATAAACAAAGAATAATTGATACCCAAGAGAGGATTCAACTTTTAGAAAAATTGTTTACTTATGAAATAGAGTGAATATTAAACAGGATTTGTATACTTATATAATGTAACATTTTAAAAACGAGCGTTAATTTTGCTACCTGCTACCTGCTACCTGCTACCTGCTACCTGCTACCTGCTACCTACTACCTACTACCTACTACCTACTCCCTATCCTTCCACCAAGAAGCCAACGTCGAACCCGTAATATTCATAATCGACCCAAATACCGCTGGAGCCAAACCAAGCGTTGCCAATTTTCCCATTTGATGTGCTAGACCAGAAGCCAATCCACCGTTTTGCATACCGACTTCGAAAGCGATAGTACGACAATCTTTTTCGTTTAAACGGAGAAGTTTACACATTGAGTAACCAAGCACATATCCAAGAGTGTTGTGTAGGAAACATGCGAGAATTAAGAAGAAACCGACATTCATTAGATGTTCCCTTCCTGCAGCGATGATAACGACAATAATGACAGCTATTCCGATCAAAGAAACATTGGTAAGGGCATTATTGATAATGTCCTTTCTTTCTCCCCAAATTCTAACAAAAACAAGAGCAAGTAGGATGGGAGCAATCACAAAAATGAGGGTATCTAAAAGTGTACCGTATAGAAAATCGTGAAGCTGATGATCAGAATGGAAAGTATTGAGGAAAACCTTCAATAAGACAATTCCGATATAGGCGATTAATTGATACATCTTTGATTTAAAATCTTTATGATCAAAAGCGATGAGGTTGAAGATAAGTCCGGCACAGATAGGCAAAATAACCATATTGAAAATATCAGCCATCATATCGACGAAATCGATCACAACCATTTCTGAAGCGAAAATTTTCATCATCAGAGGAGTCATGATAGGAGATAATAATGTAGCAAATGCCGTTAAAGTGACTGATAAAGCAAGATTTGCTTTAGAAATGAAGGCCATCACATTAGATGCTAATCCACTTGGTGATGCCCCAATAAGAATAATTCCTGCTGCTACTTCAGGTGGAAATTGAAATAGATAAGCTAAAGAGAACCCAACGATGGGCATTATTGTAAACTGACAAACCACTCCAATGATCACACCTTTAGGCATTTTCAAAACACCAGAAAAGTCTTTCAAACTCATCTGAGACCCCATTCCAAACATGATAATTTGAATTAAAGGAACGATTAATCTTTTTGTATTGAACTCGCCAATATTAGTAAAATACTGAGGATATGCCAACGCGGCAATCACTCCACTTAATATCCAAAGTGAAAATGAAAAGCCTCCAAAACGTTTAGATTGCTTAGTGCCTATGGCCATTATTGCGATGCCAACTATTAATAATAGTGCTGCTTGATCTATAAATTCGGTAAATGAGTATAACAGAATTGCTCCTGCTATAGATAAAATTGAAGTTGCAGTAAAGTATTTATTCATTTCAAAAAGTGTTGTTGAAGTAGTAGTGTAAATATAATTAAGTTTTTGGTATTTTGGTTGACCAATTTTGATTTTAGGTGATGTTTTTGTTTTTTTTAATTATACCACTCTCTTTGGATTCATCGGAAAAGTTGTTGATTTTCTAATTCTAAAAAAGTATATGACTGATTTATTAAATAAGAGAAATGTAGTCATAAAAGATTATGCAGAATCGGGGAAGTGGAGAGAAATTATATCTTGTAAGTAATTCGAAATAAAAGATTTAATTTAGTATTTTTGCAGAAAAATAAATAACAGGAATTTGATACGATTTGACTGGGCTATAAAAAGGCTTTTAAGAAATAAGGCAGACTTTTCTGTACTTGAAGGCTTTTTGTCTGAACTTTTAAAAGAAGACGTTCAAATTCAAGATGTTTTAGAAAGTGAGAGTAATCAACAATTCGCTACTGATAAATATAACCGAGTAGACATTTTAGTGAAGAACTCAAAAGAAGAGTTAGTCATTATTGAAATTCAAAACCAGAATGAATATGACTATTTTCATAGAATGTCTTACGGTACATCAAAGGCAATTTCGGAATATATTTCGGTTGGTGAACCTTATCAAAATATTAAGAAAGTTTATTCAATAAATATTGTTTACTTTGATCTTGGTCAAGGTAATGATTATGTATATCATGGGAAAACCGATTTTATTGGTATACACAATTCTGATAAACTGATGTTATCTGCTAAACAAACTGAAATGTTGGGAGGAAAACTAGAACCTTCTCAAATATTCCCTGAATATTTTGTGATAAAAGTAAATCAGTTTGATAATGTAGCAAAAGATACATTAGATCAATGGATTTATTATTTAAAAAATAATGAAATTAAGGACGATTTTACTGCAAAAGGTCTTTCTCAAGCAAGGGAACTTTGGCGAGTAGATATTTTACCTGAGGAAGAACAAAAGAGTTATTCCCAACATTTAAAAGATCTAAGAAACGAAGCAAGTCGCATATTAACTTTGAAGGTAGATGCAGAAGATAGAGCAAAAAAGGAAAAAGTTCTAGATATAGCTAAAGGTTTGAAGAGTAAAAATATACCAATTGAAATAATCATTGAAACAACTGGATTGACAAAAGCAGAGATTGAGGCTTTATAAAAAAAGGTCCGAGCACAAAAAGTACCCGAACCTCTTACCTTTTACTTCTTACTTTTAAACCGTTTCTTTAGCAAAAATTCTATCATAAATCTTACCACCAATAAACTCAGCTTTATCACCAAGTTTACGCTGGATTCTAAGATTCTCGTTCCATTTTACCATGCGTTCACTTCTTGCAAAAGAACCCACTTTTAGCTGACCGGCATTGGTGGCAACAGCAAGATGAGATATGAATGCATCTTCCGTTTCACCAGATCGAGCCGAAACTACCGGAAGCCAACCTGCATTTTGCGTCAGTTCAATCGCTTTAAGCGTCTCGGAAACCGAACCAATTTGATTCAACTTGATAAGTACCGAATTGGCCAAACCTTTGTCGATTCCTTCTTTTATACGTTTGATGTTTGTTGTGAATAAATCGTCACCAATAATCTGTACACGATCTCCGAATTCATCGGTGAATTTTTTCCAATAATCGAACTCGGTATCCGCGAAAGGATCTTCAATAGATACAATCGGATACTTTTCACACCAAAGCTTTATCATAACGTAGAATTCGTCAGGAGTGAGTTTTCTATCTTCTAATTGTAAGTGATAGTTTTCTCCATCGAACAAATCACTTGCGGCTATATCTAGTGATATGGCAACGTCTCTTCCTGCCTCGTAACCTGCTCTTTTGATGGCTTCCATAAACACCTCAAATGGTTCTTCATTATCGATGTAATCTGGCCACCAGCCACCTTCATCAGCAATACCTACACATTTCCCTTTTTCCTTCATCACCTCACCAGCAGCGTGATAGATATTGTGCGTCATTTCAAGGGTTTCTTCGTATGTTTTTGCACCAACAGCAATGACCAAGAAATCCTGAATATCAGTTGCCCAATCGGCGTGTGCCCCACCTCCTAAAATTTGAATTTCGTTAAGTGGAATCAGATAGCCTTTTCCACTACCTAAATACTCAAAAAGAGGAATGTTTTTCGCTTTAGCAGCTGCATAAGCCACAGCCATTGATGTACCTAAAATGGCATTGGCTCCTAATCTCGATTTGTTTGGAGTGCCATCTAATGCAATCATTTTCTGATCGATTGCTTCTTGTTCGAAGACCGACTGACCGATAATAGCATTGGCGATTTCTCCTCGAACATTTTCAATGGCTTTATAAACTGATTTACCTCTGAATTTTGAATTTTCACCATCTCTCAACTCCCAAGCTTCGAACTGTCCAGTTGATGCCCCCGAAGGCACCAATCCACGCCCAGTTGTTCCATCTTCTAAAGTGACTTCTACTTCTAGAGTTGGATACCCTCTAGAGTCGTATATCTGATAGGCATCTATGTGTTTAATATTCATATTTTAGTTGCGTTGTTTTGTTCCAAAGTGATATAAACTCGTCTAATTTTTTGATCTCCTTAGGAAGAGTTTCATAAACAAATGATCGTATTATTTCCTGTTGATCTGTATTTAGATATTCAACAGGCGATTTTCCATCCACTCTTGCTAACATCAATAATAAAAGAAGATGAATGGTTTGTTGTTCCAAGTGATCCACAGGAAATGAAGTGGCTTTTTCCTTATAGGCAGTAAAAAACTGTGTCGCCAAATGCATGAATTGATGTGATTTTTCAGGCATCAAGAGTCCTTTGAGCGTAAAGTGATTGATCAAGAAAGCAAGATCGAATACGGGGTCTCCAAACCAAGCGACTTCACAATCTAAAACCACTAATCGATGGGGTGAAATCATGATGTTCTTAGGACTGAAATCGCCATGAACAAGACACTTCTGAGTTTTACTTAAACGTAATGCTTCCTCATTAAAGTAATGAGCAATTTTAGGATGTTTTTTAGCAGTACTTAATAAATAAGGATCGAGTCTAAGCTCAAAGAAATTCTGAGTTGTATCAAACTGTTTTGCCAACGCTTCATTATCAAATGAGGTGTTGTGAATAATACCTAGAATATGACCTGCTTCTCTTGCATAGGCATCATTACATGTTCCGGCGAGCAGTTCTTTTTTCCAGTTTTCAAAATCACCTTCAATCATTTCCATACAGAAAAAGTGATGTTTTTTATCTTGGTAAATGATTTTTGGGACAGCATCAGGTAGTAGGCTGCCGACGTATTTTAGGTACTCCTGTTCCGTAACGTTTCTACCAATATCAGCAAACCAATCTTCTTTGACTTTTAGTTTCTTCAGCGCTCGCTTGACAACTAAACGATGCTGACCATCATCAACTAGAAGAATTTCGCAAGAGACCCCACCATTAAGTGGGGTGATCTCGACTGCATTGGTATTTATTATTCCTTGGGTTCGGAGATACTTTATTAATTCATTTTGATCCATAACTTATGCGATAGGTTCTGCAATAGTTAATCCTCTAGTATAGTCGAATAACGTTTCGATGCTGTTTACACCTCCACCGTTTCCACTTCCGTTTACTCCACCGTAAGGTAAACCATAAGCAAAGACGTTGTGAGCATTCACCCAACTGTTGCCCGATACCATTTCTAGAGCCACTCTTTGTGCCTTTTCGGGTGATTTTGTCCAAACGCTATTGGCTAAACCATAGTCCAAACTGTTTACTTGACGGATGGCATCTTCTTCCGTTTTGAAAGTAGTGATGTAAGCTACAGGTCCGAAGATTTCTTCTTTATAACAGATATTGTCTTCTTTGCCCATCAATAATGTTGGTGGAACATAATATCCCTCGCTTTCCATCAATTGATCGCTTCCGAGGATAAGTTTAGCTCCTTCTTTTATACCCTTCTGAATGTAATCGATGATACTGTCTTGTTGCTTTTTACTTACCACAGGTCCCATTTCACTTTCTTCCATCATCCCTGCTTTAATGACTGTTTTTTGAAGCTGTGCCTTCACTTTTTCCACAAATTCATCAGCAACATCTTCTTGTACAATCCAGCGTGTTGCCGTACAGCAAACCTGACCCGTATTTAGAGTAATTGCACCTGCTAGACCTTCAGCAGCATGATCAATATCTGCATCATTAAATACGATTGCACCACCTTTACCGCCAAGTTCTAACTTCGCAGGTTTTAGGTTCATTCCGCAATTCTGACCAATATGTTTACCAACTGAAGATGACCCAGTAAAGGATACACATTTCACTTTCGGATGGGTAGTAATGGTCTCTCCAACTACAGATCCTCTACCCGGAACAATGTTGATAACACCTTCTGGAATACCTGCTTCTTGTGCTAATATACCAAGGTATAGCGTACTCAAAGGTGTAATTTCAGCAGGTTTAATAACTACTGTATTGCCTGCAGCCAATGCTGGCCCGATTCCCCACATACAAAGTGTTAGTGGGAAGTTCCAAGGGAAGATAAACCCTACAACACCATAAGGAATACGTACTTGTTTGCCATTGATACCTTCGATTTCTAAGTTCTTTTCAAAATCTTTTTCAAGAATTAGATTAGAGAAATATCGTATACATTCGATTCCGAAAGGAACATCAAATCCTCTGGCATTATTGATGGCTTTCCCTACATCAAGCGCTTCGAGTTGTGCCAGTTCCTCAGCATCGCGTTCACATAAATCAGCAAAACGATTTAGAATTTTAGCACGCTGTTTTGGAGAGTAGTTTTTCCATTGAAGAAATGCAGCATCTGCTGCATCGATGGCATCTTCGACATCGGCAACACTACCTTGGGCAACTTTAGTGAGTACCTCCTTGTTTGCAGGATTTTCTATAGCTGATGCTTGATCAAATTCGCTTTTTTTCCATTGTCCATTGATAAATGATGGAATCGGATCTTGAGATAAAAAAGCCTTTACTTTATTCGTTAATTGGTTCATAAGTGAGTTAGGTTAAGTAATAATTCGTGTTTGATTTCTTGATACAAAATTAGGCTAGAGGAGTCGGGGAGGTTAAATGCTTTATTATCTGATTTGTGTACTATATTTCCAAATCTAGGGGAGAAGTAAGGGGGAAGAGGTGAAGAAGTAAGAAGTAAAAAGTAAGAGGTAGGGACGATGAGTTTAAATTAGGAGTTAGGAGTTAGGAGTTAGGAGTTGGCTAAGTTAACGCTCGTATTTTGAACTAAGGAACTAAGAGGGCATGTTAATTTAACGAAATAGAGGTGGTGCAACCCCTCGTTACATGGACTATTAGTAAGGAGTTAGCCTAAAACAAAAAAGGTGACCTCAAATTAAATTGAGATCACCTCTTCTTTATATATATAGCTTTTTAGAAAGCGTTGGATTAGAAGTAAAGGTTAAGACCTACTAATAAACCGTTTACGTTACCATTTTCGATACCAACGAAGTCGTTAGTCATGTCTTGGTTGAAATAAGAAGCTTTCATCAAGATACCTTTAGTCATTTCGTAACCAGCGCCGATTTCGATTTTTTGACCTTCGTATTTCTCACCGTTTTCTACTTCTAATTTAGAACCAACTGAGTTGAAACGACCAGCTAAGTAAACTTTAGATGAGATGTCGTAAGTTAAGTCAAAAGTGAATTGAGTAACATCACCTTCGATCCAAGTTCTGTTAAGGCTGTGCTCACCAGTTAAGTATTGGAAAGAAGCTCTAGCTTGTAAAGCTTTCCAGTTGAAAGTACCGTCAATTGAGAAGTTGTTCTCATTTCTTTGTTGAAGACCCATATCACCACCGAAGTCACCTTGGTTGAAGATTTGAGCTAATTCAGAACCTGCTCTGTTGTTTTTGAACTGTTGAGAAGAAGTACCATCTTCTAAAGCTGTAACATAACCAGCTTGAAGAGCTAATTTAGTGTCTTCGTTAAAGTTGATTACTTTGTTACCAACTAATGATAATCTTGGAAGTCTACCTTTGTCTTGTCCTTGAGGAACTACTGAGTTACCAAACTTAGAAGCGAAGTCATGAAGACCGAACATTAAGAATGATTCTTTGTCGTTAGCGAAGAAGTAAGCCTCACCGAATAACGCAGTACCGAAGTCATCAATCAAAGTGTTTGAGATGAACGGGTTGTTTTTCGCGTTTGCGTTGGTAGTTCTGTAGTATTGGTTTGTAGAGAACATTGAGTTACCAATACCAGCTTTAATCATCAAGTGGTTGTTTAAGAAATCAGTTGCACCTGAACCAAGACCTAAAACATCAAATTTTTGAACTTCTAAGTAACCAAAACCGAAGTATGTATCAGTGTGGTGGTGAGAAGCTAACCATACAGAAGTATGTAAGTTAACACCATCAGCGATTCTTACTCTCATGTCTAAGTCACCAGCAGGAAGACGGAACCAATCTGTAACTTGTGCTTCTTGGATATTAGGAGTTGTTTCATCACCGAAGTTTTGGTAAACGCCAGTTTGGTTAAGACCTTGGTAGATTAGGTTTAAACCACCACCGATTTGAACTCTTTTTGTAGTATCCGCTTCAGTAACTTTAACCGGTGCTTGAGCGAAAGCAGACATTGCGAACAATGCAGCTACGATAGATAATAAAACTTTTTTCATTGTTTGTTGCTATTTTAAAATAGGTTGTATTTTGTTGGGAGTACTTTTATCAAGAGGATAATTTCAGATAAAAACTCCAAAGAAAAATTTATGAATAGAAATTTTGCTGTTGCAAAAGTTTATGCGAAATATGGGGAGGATTAACCACCAAATACTGCAGAATAAACGATAGTTACTTCGTCGCCTGTAGTAATTGTACCAAACATTGCTGTTGGAGGTTCTACAGAATATTCTGTCATGTTAAATGTAGTTTTTCCTTCGAAAGTCACTTTAGAACCATTCACTGCAGAGTTTGCAGTTAATGTTACTTCTTTAGTAGCACCTGCAATTGTCAAGTTACCTTTAGCAGTAACTACACCGTTAGCATCTACAGTAGCAGAAGTGGATTTAAAAGTGATATTAGGATTTTTATCTTCTTTTAATGCTTTGAAGATATTTTTGTTCATTGCACTTTTTCCAGACTCAATACTTTTTACTACAAAAGTAAGATCTAATTGATCGATGGATGTAACTTTATTACCATCAGTGGCTAATTGAGCAGATCCAGAAACTTGTTTTACATCTGAATGCCAATCGTGTAAAGAAGATGTACCTTCGATTGTAACTTTACTATCGTTTGATAGTTTTTTTTGGTCTTGAGCATTTACGAATAACGAAATGAACAAAACGAAGTTTAGCGTAATTATAGTGGATAACCCTTTCATGGATAATTGATACGTTTAGGTTTATAAGTTTATCTTAAAACAGATTTAAATATCTTTTTGTGTTTTGTTTGTGATTCAAAGATTGACACTAAAAATTGAAATCAAATACTTTTATTGTAAACAAAATCTAACAAACGCAACGCCGTTTCTTAATCATCTAAAGAAGGTTGTGATGATCAATATATTTTAGTGATACAAGTCATTAAATCGCCTATTTGAGTATGAAATCAATTTTTTGTTTAACATTCTTAATTGAAAAAACCTTCATTTGTGAATGATTATTCATTTAAAGATTAAAAGGTATTTTTATGTTTTTTGATTATTTATAAAATATTGATATAAAATTAATTATATGGTAAATTTTCGTTGATTGATTATGAAATTTACAAAGATGATGAATGTTACTTAATTAATTGTTAATTGAAAAATAGATTGTTTTGTCTTTTAATTTAAAAAACTGATATATGTCATGAATTAACAATTAAACGATAGCTGTTTTTGAATTTATGGACCTAAAAAACTTTTAGCATTAACATTATATTCAAAATCTAATCAAAAAGTTTTATCAAATTCTTCTAGAGAAAAATTCTCTATGAAAAGATAATTTGCACATACATATCTGTTTTTGTCTATCTAAAATCATGTTATAGGCATTAAGATTATCACTTTTTATTGTCCTTGTCAATTTATTGTCTAGTAGCGTTTTTTTTAATTTCCCTCCTGATACATCTTCTTGCAGTAGAAATGGAATGACATATTATGACTAGACGAAGTATCTTACATATAATTTTTTTATGTCTGGTGTTTTTTGGGTGTATAACTTCAACAAATCAGATATTAAACCAATCGATTCGAGTAGGGCTTACAACAGAAGAGGTAAAAGTAGAAGTTTTATCATCTCCTGTAAAAACCCTAATGCTTGATGTTCATTGCTTAGGGAATTATACTAACCTTACCATTAAATCAGATACTATTGTTTTAGTAGATAATCTCGATATACCTCATCAGGGGAATCATCTATTTAATGTGTTAGTTGACTTTAAAACAACAGGTGCTAAAACTTTAAAGTTCTATAATCAAGGAAGTGAGATTCTAATGAATCAAATTGCTTTACGTGAAAGCGATGCTCAAATACCTTCTTTTGATGATGTTTCAGAATCCTCAGGGTTTAAAACAGAAACAACTTGGAAATATGGTGGCCCATCAATAGGAGACGTCAATAACAACGGGTATTATGATTTTGTATTGAATAATCATGATAAAGTCCCTGCAAAACTATTTTGGAATAATGGAGATGGTACCGTAACACAACACACAGAAGAATTAAGAAGATGGGATATTCATGGATCAGCGTTAGGTGACTATGATAATGATGGTGATTTGGATATTCTTATTTCTCAAGGAGGCGGTAACGGAACCAACCCTCAACCACCTCATTTATTGAGGAACGATGGAGATCATTTTACTGTAGTTACTAAAGAAGCAGGGATAACATTAGGATCTAGAGGACGATCTGTTCGTTGGATTGATTTGGATAAGGATGGCGATTTAGATTTGATATTTATCAATGCTGAAGGACTAAATACTTCTGATGGATTAAGACATATCCTTTATAAAAATAATGGCGACGGTACTTTTACTCATATAAGAAGTGAGGGAATAGAAAGTGCAGATGCCGAAAGAATTTTAGTGACAGATCTAAACAATGACAATATTGAAGATTTAGTTCTTTTTGAACCCCTTTCGATATGGATTGGTAAAGGTGATTTTACATTTACAGATCAAAGTGAAAAATGGCTTCCCCAACATGTTCAAGGTTTAGATTTCGTGACAGGTGCTACTGATATAGATCTCGATAATGATGGTTTATTAGACCTCTATTTAGCTCGAGGAAAAACCTATTATCAAACCGCTAACAAGTCTTATGATTTTAACCCGCTTACCAACAGGTTGGATATTAGAGATGAAGGTAATAAAGCAATAACTGCCCTCGAATTTGAAGCAGAAGGTGACATTACAATCTCTGGTATTTTCCTTTGGTACCGTCTTTATGATGACGGTTTCCCCATTCACTTAGGCAAACAATTGCATACGATTCCTTCTCTTGATGAGAATGACAAGTTAACAATCGACCAAAAAATGGCAGAAGGATGGCCGGATGATCGTTCTGCCAATGGTTGGTACTTTGGTTATGTAGGGAATGGAAAATGGAAAATGGAATGGGTGAGAAATAAGAACATTTATTGGGATGTCAGAATTTCTGTAGATGGTGTTTCTAATGTTACTTCTACTTGGGATCCACAAAACAGAAATGTTCAGGATATTTTGCTTGAAAATCAAGGCGGTAAATTTATGGATGTTACCCAAAAGTACAATTTACCAAAAGGTGGAAGTCACCAAGGAGTCACGGTAGGTGATTTCAATAACAATGGTTATCAAGATTTATTTGTTTACCGATTCGGATTTTTAAAATCTAGAGTAACCGATTGGTTATTACTGAATAATGGAAAAGGAAGTTTTGATGTCACCACATCTCATAAAGCAGTGGACATAAACGACAAAGGTCACGGTGATATGGGCCAAGCATTTGATTATAATTTAGACGGCAAAGTAGATTTATTGAGTGGTAGTGATAATTATGGTAAATGGTATTTGTATAAAAACACTACTGCAAATAGCAATAACTATTTACAAGTACGCGTAGGGTACAGTCCAAAAGACAACGTAGACCCAATGTCAGCAGTAGTCGAAATTTATACTGCTACTACAAAATATAAAAGAAGAGTAGCTTCAGCAGGAGAAATACATTCTCAAAGTTTGTTGAATACAGTTCATTTTGGTTTAAGAAATGAAATTCCTACGAAAGTAATTGTTCGATGGAGAAACGGAGAAGTAGAAGAACTAAACCATAAATCGGCCAACGAAGTAATTGTAGTAGGAAGTAGAGGGACAACAAAAATCAATTAAGAAAAAGAAAATTTACTAGAGGAAGCTAAAGTTTCCTAGGTTGTTGTGTGTTTATAGTATTTCAAGGCATCATACTCGTGATGTTTACCATACCTATAAGTAGAGATATTTATACGGTATGGTATTTTTATATAAATAAATATTGTTCACTAAAAAACAGGACTTTATTCATAATTCTTCAAACAGATTGATTAATTTTGCGAGCTAATTAAATTTTGGTGAATTCGTTTATTGTAGCGTGTTCATTTGGAGGGGATTACAACTCATGGATAAAAGATTTCAGATACATCGTTTAGAGAACGGTATAAGAATAATACATAGACAGGTAAAAAGTACTAAACTAGCACATTGCGGGGTAGTGTTAAATGTCGGAAGTAGAGACGAAACTTTGGAGCAACAAGGTATCGCACACTTTTGGGAACATATGGCATTTAAAGGTACTAATAAAAGAAAAGCCTATCATATATTAAATAGTATTGACGCCGTTGGAGGTGAGTTGAATGCCTATACTTCAAAGGAAAAAATCAATTTCTATGCTTCTACTTTGGTAGAACACTTCGAGAAATCAGTAGATATATTATCAGACTTAACGTTCAATTCGAGTTTCCCTGTAAAGGAAATTGATAAAGAACGTTCTGTTATTCTGGAAGAAATGTCTCTTTACAGAGATGATCCAACTGATGCGATTGGTGATGAATTTGATGAAATGATTTTCCCAAATCATCCGCTAGGAAGAAATATATTAGGAACTATAGACAGTGTCAACAGTTTCCAACAACAAGATTTCTTTGATTTTATCAATCAGAATGTGGATACGCATGAAGTAGTTTTTGCATCTGTTTCTAATCTTGATTTTGAAAAAGTAGTGGCATTAGGTGAAAAGTATTTTTCACACATTCCTGAACGCAGAGTAGAAAGAAGCAGAATTCCTTTCACAGGTTATACACCAATTCATGTCGAAAGAAAAAAGCCTATTACTCAATGTCATGTTATGATGGGATCGGATGCTTACGAGTTGCATCACCAAAAACGCATGTCATTCTTCTTATTGACCAACCTACTAGGTGGTCCAGCCATGAACTCTAGATTGAACCTAGGTATTAGAGAAAAATACGGTTATGTCTATGATATTACTGCAGGATCTTCAGCCTTTTTAGATAGCGGTCAGTTTAGTATTTATTTTGCTACAGAAGAAAAAAGCTTGAACAAGTGTATAAAACTTGTGGATAGAGAATTGGCAAAATTAAGAGATAAGAAGTTAGGTGTTCAGCAATTACGTGCAGCCAAACAACAAATTATGGGACAAATAGCCATGTCTGGAGAATCGAATCTTTCGATTATGTTAGGTATGGGGAAAGCCCTTTTGGATAAAGAAAAATTCGAAACCTTAGAAGAGGTTTTCCAACAAATTAGGGATATCACTTCGGAAGATTTACTTGAAGTTGCGAACGAAATGTTTGCAAAAGACCGTTTATCTACGTTGATTTACCGTCCTGAACATAAACTTTAACCTCAAGAACCGATTCAATAATTTTGAGGCAAATTTAAACACAATGGTAAAGAAGAACTTACGCGTTTTTTTATTTATTGGTATATCAGTTTTATCGATTAGCTTAATCGTTTACTTCTACCAAGTTTTTTATACTAAAAATATTCTTCCGGGGAAAAATGCACAGCCTGCTGTTATAAGAATCCCTCATGGAGCAACAATTCAAAATGTATCAGACACTTTACAAAAGTATGATATCATTTCTGAGTTGGTTCCTTTTAGATTTGTAAGTAAGGCGCTAAAATATAACGAGAATGTGAAGCCAGGTTTGTATGTTTTACAGCCAGGTATGACCAATATCGAAGCAGTTCGCTATTTAAGATCGGGAGCACAGTCACCTACAAAAATCACGTTCAATAATGCAAGAACATTAGAAGACGTAGCACAAAGAATAACACCTCGTTTAGAAATTACTCCAAACGAAGTTTTAGATGCCATTCATGATAAAGAGTTATTAAACTCCTTAGGATTGGATAGTATGACGGTAAAAGCCATCTTCATCCCTAATACCTACGAAGTATATTGGACCTTATCTGCAAAAGGTTTGGTGACAAGAATGAAAAAGGAGTACGATAACTTCTGGAACGATTCTAGAAAACAAAAAGCAGAGAAATTAGGCTTAACTCCTTACCAAGTAACTGTTTTAGCTTCTATTGTAGAATCGGAAACCATTAAGGTAGACGAGATGCCAAAAGTAGCTGGTTTGTATGTAAACCGTCTAAATAAAGGATGGGCATTACAATCAGATCCGACTGTAGTTTTTGGTTGCGTTGAAGAAGGAATAGTGGCAGAGTTTACTGATGTAAAAAGAGTGTTGAATAAGCACCTAGAAGTAGATTCACCTTACAATACTTATAAGTATTCAGGTTTACCTCCGGGACCAATTAGAATCCCATCTACACAAGCTTTAAATGCGGTATTGAATGCAGAAAAGCACAGATACATGTACATGGTAGCATCGGATGATTTCTCTGGATACCATCATTTTTCGAAGACATTAAGAGAGCATAATATTTATGCGGCTAAATATCAAAGAGCCTTAAACAAGGCGAGAGTGTACAAGTAAACACTATTTGATATATTAGGAGAAGAAAGGGAGCATTTGATGTTCCCTTTTTTTCGTACAAAAATTTTCATCATTAAAAATGTATTTAATAACTTACTGCTTCAACTAAACTATTGTATCAAATTTTATAACATGACTGCTCACGTAACTAAAAGCAAACTATTTAAGCTTGGGCTATTTTTCATAGTTCCATTGATGCTCATTTTATTGTATTTATCGGGTTTAAAGATGTACCAACGAGGTATACAAGATGACGAATCCATCTTTTCTTTTACTAATTATATTATTGCGGTAGTCTATTTTTTAATAATACTATTTCAGAATAAACCCTTCTTTAAGCCTTGGTTGATAAAAAGAGAATACATCATTTTAGTCTTGACAATGTTCTCGATTTCATGTTTCTCCATGAATAATGTTATTCCATTATTTTCTTCTTTTACATCATGGGTTTACGTCTATTTGTGCACTTTTTATATAGCATATGTAGGTATTTGTTATGTCGATTATTTATCTAAATATTTAAGATATCTATTATTTTATTTATTAGGATCTGGAGTAGTTCTCATTTCTTATTTCGCACTTTTTCTTTTACCAGATTTATTCATTGGAATAGTTGGTTTGATGTTTTTGGGATTGACTTTTCACATTTTTGTACCTCTGCTGATATGGATTGATGTATTTAAGAACTTATCTAAAACTGAAAAAAACAAAACTGAAATTCGGACCTTTATTTTAGGTATTATTACTCCACTTATATTCCTATTTATTTTTCTTTTTAGTTGGAGTGATACCCACAATGACTATTTGGACACTTATCAAAAAGTAGAAGAACAAAAAGAAAAAATATTACCTGATTGGGTGGTATTGAGCGAATATTTATCAGTGAGTGAGATGGGTAAAAAAGTATTGATAGGCAATTATAAATACGATAATGTCATCTTCGAATTTTTTAGCTTCAACAATAGAAATAGACTAAACTTCAAAAGAGAACACAACCCATTAGTGGCTATAGCAATGATGTTGTACCCAAGTGATGAAATAAATGGACAGGATAGAGTGCGTATACTAAAATCAATGTACGATAAACGTCATATTGCTCAACGAAAACTATGGTCTGACCAAGATTTAATTACACATAAAGTAAAAAATACTATCGAGGTTTACCCAGAATATCGACTTGCGTATACTGAAAAAGAAATCACCATAAAAAATCAAAATAAATATTCTTTTATTGAGCAAGAGGCAGCTTATTCATTTTATTTACCAGAAGGGAGTGTTGCCACATCATTATCTCTTTGGATAAATGGAAAAGAAGAAAAGTCTAGATTAACAACCAAATCGAAAGCTGATTCTGCTTATGTAGAAATTGTTGGTGTGGAGATGAGAGATCCTGCATTAATGCATTGGCAAGAAGGAAATGTACTTACAGTCACCGTATTCCCTTGTACTGCTGCTAAAGACAGAATTTTTAAAATAGGTGTAACCACACCTTTAAGAAAAGAAAAGGAAAAGTTACACTTAGAGAGTGTTTATTTTGATGGTCCTGCTTTTGTTGAAACAGACGAAGAAACAACAGTTAGATTTATTTCAGATAGACCAATTAAAAGTTTAGATATTCCATCATTCTTTGATGAAAGTGAAGGTCAGACATTTCATTATAAAGGAAGTATAAAACCCTATTTTGAGATAGGTTGCTTAGCTCCCAAGGTATCATCAAACACTTTTTCTTTTGATGGATTTGCCTATGAAATGTTGGAAGTGCAAAAAGAAGAATTTGCCTTTAATCCAGATCAAATTTATTTAGATATTAATAAAAGTTGGTCGAAAGAAGAATTTGATCATTTATTAAAGACGTTTAGAGATAAAGAGGTCTTTGTTTATCATCATCAATTTATTTCTCTTGATACTGAAAATAAAGACGAGCTATTCAAAGAGCTATCAAAACGTAATTTCTCACTGTTTCCTTTTTTCAAACTGATTGATAAGAATGCCTTGATTGTATCTAAATCAACAGCTATTTCTCCTAATTTTTCAGATTTAGAGGGAAGTGAGTTTAGAAGACTTTCAATACAGAATTATCAATTGATGAAAAAGAGTTTGAATGTAGTTCACCTGAATACTACTTTATCACCTTACCTAAAAACTTTACAAGAATATCAAGTGGTGAACCTTCAGAAAATGGACTTAAATCAGTTGGATGGATTAGTACGAAAAGAAAACTTTTTAAAGTATCCAATGGATGAAACAGTAACAAGCTTACCAAAATCAGAAATAGCCATTCTAAAAAGTAAAAGTGAGAAAAACATTAGCGATGCACCTGATCATCTAATGCGATTATTTACTTATGGACAAGTTATGCAAAAGTTGGGAAGGAGTCAGTTTAATAATGATAAAGTCAGTTTAGTAGAAGATTTGATGGTCGATATAGAAAAGGCATTTATCGTTACACCTGTATCTAGTTTAGTCGTTTTAGAAACCAAGGAAGACTATGATAGATTCGGTATAGAAGAAAATAAAAATAGTTTGAAAAACGCTGCAATTGATTCAAGTGGGGCAATTCCAGAACCAGAAGAATGGGCGTTAATTCTATTATTTATCAGTATCATTGGTTTTATATTTTATCAGAAAATCAAAAAAGTAAATATTCGATGGAGATAGTTATTTATGATGAAATCCAACGAGTAGTAAAGTCTTTAAAAAAGAAATCTGTCCAAAGAAGTATCTCAATATTAGTTCTTTGGATAGCCTTGTTCCTTTTTCGATTATCTGATTTGATTTTTATAGATTTTCAGTTCTTCCTTACTATACTTTCTTTGCCTTTTTTAGTAAGAAAAGTAGGTGGAAAAGGGAATCTTAGGTTTGGTTGGGTAGCAGCTATTTTGTTTAGTACATATTTCGTTATTCCTATTACATCTTTTGTTTACTTGGGAGGCCTTTGTGGGATTTTTTTCATAATAGAATACTATGGGTTTGAGCTAGATTTACTTCCTTTCTTTTTGCTACTGATCATTGCACCTTTTACCATTTATATTACCAATGCAGTCGGTTTCGAAATTCGATTATGGATTACTGAAATTGCAGCTAAAATGCTCCAATTTGTCGATGCTGATTACCGATTTTCTGGAAATGTTATTATTAAAAATAGAAATAAATTCTATGTAGAGGATGTTTGTTTAGGTCTTAATATGTTGTCATTGTCTCTGTTTATTGATGTTATTTTTATAGCATTTCAACAGCGATTTAAAAAAATGAATCTTTCACCTATTTGGGTGTTAATAACTTTTGGAATATCTACTTTTTGGATAATCATTAGTAACATTGTTCGTTTGGTTTTGATAACCATTTTTCAATCTCCTCAGGATGCGTTATCACATGACTTCATTGGAATTTTATGCTTTATCATGTATGTCGCTTTTCCAATGTGGTTTATTATTAAAAAGCTTCCATATAAAAATTCAATCAAGATTATATCAATCAAAAAGCAACATCCTTTACTATCAAAAATATTATTGATGTTGATATTTATTCTATTTGGAGGAAGCTTTTTATTCAAGGAACAAACTATGAATGTGAAGCTTCAGAAAAATGGAGTTTTATCACATAAATTAATCACAGAGGAAAGTCTCGGCGTCTTAAAATACTTCGATGGAGATTATTTGATTTACATAAAGCCACCTGTCCATTTTTATAAATCACAACATAGTCCAATGGTATGTTGGAGGGGGAGTGGATACACGCTACAAGAACAGGGTCAAATAGAAATAGATAATGTAAAGCTAAATTATTGTGAGTTAACTAAAGGGGATGATAAACTTTATGGTACCTGGTGGTTTGATTCTGGAGAAAATAAAACTGTTTCGCAATGGAAGTGGCGGTGGAATGATTTCATTGGTAATGAACATTATCATGTGATTAATGTGATTGCAGAATCAAAAGGTGAGGTAGAAAAAAAGACAACCGAACTTTTAAGAATCAATTTATTTGATGAAAATGAAAAGCAGTGAATTAGAACTCACTGCTTTGTTATTTTTATTCAAATTTTATACAACACACCGAACGAATCCCTTCCACCTTCTCTATCAATTCCAATTTTCCAGTAGTTTCTTGAATCGAAAAAGAAACCATAGAAGCAGAGTCTTGGTTGCCTACAATAAGCATGGAACCGTCTGGGGAAATTTCGAAATCTCTTGGTGTAATACCTAGGGTAGGTACTTCATCGATGAGAGTTAGATCTTCTTTTTCAGCATCAAAATGTAGGATGGAAATACTATTGGTACTTCTTACTCCACAATAGATATAACGACCATTTTTTGATAATTTGATAGCGGAAGCTGATGCTACATTATTGTGATCTTGAGTCATCACTGAGATATTTTTAATCCATTGCCAAGCTTCATTTTCCCATTTTAGAATACTGATATTACCAGTCATTTCATTGGAAACAAAACAGTAGTTATTATCAGGATGTTGAACCAAATGCCTTGGGCCTCCACCTGCAGGGATACTTACTTCAGCGACCTGTTCGAACCGAGCATTTTGATATTTCAGACTATAGATTTTATCGTTGCCTAGATCAGTAAGAAGTAAAAGATCATGGGCCTCATCGTAATGTGCCAAGTGGGCATGAGGACCTTCTTGTCGATCTTTATTGATACTCCCTCCACTGTATTTTATATTTTGTGAAAAGGGGAGAGGAACCCCATTTTCATCCAACTCGTATTTTAGAAAGTTACCAGTTTCGTAACAGCTAACTATTAAACAATCATACTTTTTGATGTGTAAAATATGACAAGGTAAACCACCATTAATTTCTAAAGAACCAACCAATTCCAAATGTCCTAAATTGGTTTGGAAACAAAGTAAATGAGGACCTAAAGCCTGTAAACGTTCTTGAAAAGTATAAAGTAATTGATGTCTTGGATTTAAAGTAAAATACCCAGGGTTGATGGTCTCAAGGCTATAAGCCAAAGTTATTTCAGAAGTCTCATTGTTGATATTGAAATACTGAATGCCGACACCGTTACCCGACAATCCAGGACCTACATGTTCCGTATATGATGATGTGTAAAAATTCATTTCACTAAGTTTGTTTCTTTGATTTTAAAGAAATATTTGATGAGATAAAATTCAAAGCAAAACTTTAGAAAATACTGAACGATTTACACCCTATAATTTGACCAATTTCTTATTTTTGTTGAAACTAAATTGAGCTTATGCCTACTTATAACTCTCCTGCCCTAGATAAAGGATTAGACATCTTAGAATTTTTATCGTCTCAGTCGGTTCCACAATCTCAAGCAGAAATTGGAACAGGAATTAATCGTAAACCCAACGAGATTTATCGTATGTTGGTATGCCTTGAGGAGAGAGGTTATATCAACAAAGAACCGATCTCAGGAAAGTATCAACTGACTTTAAGGTTATTTCAATTATCCCATCATCATTCCTCTATAGACTACTTGGTGAAAGCCTCTATGCCTTACTTGGAACAGTTGTCTCAGACCATCAAACAATCATGTCATCTTAGCTTTTTCTACCAAAATAAGTTATTGATCATTTGTCAGGCCAAGAGTATGACTCCAATATCTTTATCTGTAGAAGTAGGAGGAGTTTTTCCAATCACTCAAACCAATTCTGGGAAGATTATTTTAGCCAATAAATCGATATCAGAAAGAAAGCAAATATTGAAAGCTTCTGACGATTATCAGACACTTTCTAAAGATGAGAAGGGAAAATTGGAGAAGGAGTTATCCGATTTAAAAGATCTCAAATGCTTTGTGCAGAAAAGTACCTTAACCGAAGGAGTAACCGATTTTGCCGCTCCAGTCTATGATATCAATAATGAAGTAATGGCTGTTTTAGTAGTTTCTGGATTGACTTCTCAGCTAAAGAACGTATCTCAAGAAGATATTATCAAAGAGATATTAAACACAGTAGATGCCATTAATGTATCTATTGGAGGCGTTCCAAACGACAAAAAATAACCCCGAAATGATGCAAGCACCAAATCGAGGTCTAGATAGTGTAACGTCGTAGATGAATCATTAGTCAAATAAGGTATATCTATAATGACGTTGATAACTATCAATTACTGCTTATGAAAAAGGGTGAATTTGATATTGTTCCAATCCAATAGAAGAATAGTTACCCTTTTTTCTTCGCAAGTAAAATGTGATCACAAACCAAAACCAATTCGTCTCTTTGATTGATCACTTCCACGTGTTCAATCACCTGACCCAATTCTGGCTTCTTCGATTCCGACTTCTCAGAAATCGTTACTTTCACATGAATTGTATCGCCTATATGTACCGGCTTCACAAAACGTAAACGATCATATCCTTTAGAAAACGCCTCCGGATTAATCTCCGTTGCCGTCATCCCAATAGCCACACTAAACGTTAGCGTGCCATGTGCAATACGCTCCTTAAAAGGCTGCGTCTTACACCACTCCGCATCCATATGATGCGGAAAAAAATCTCCAGTCTGACCCGCATGTACTACAAAGTCAGTCTCTGTTATAGTTCTACCAAGAGTCTCTCTATAGTCTCCTAGTCTGTAATCTTGGAAAAATTGTGATTTTATATGCAAGGTTGTTGTAATTTTTATAAGTTGAATATTAACCCTATGATGGGGTTTAAATGAAAAATTAAGAATGAAAAATGAAAAACGTGAAATGTTAAGTTAACGCTCGTTTTAGCTCTCCAAATCAAAATGATTTTCTCAAACATTAAAACCACGTTATTGTCACTAACTACGTTTTTCATTTTTCACTTTTCATTTTTAATTTAAAAAGTGTCTAGAAAAACAATCCCTAAATCCCCCAAAAATCTCACTACAATAAGAGACTACCTCCCCATCCATCCTCCATCAACGAGCATTACTGCTCCTTGCATGTAGGAGCTTGCTTCTGAGCAAAGGAAGACTACTGGGCCGGCGAAATCTGTTGGTTTACCCCAGCGTCCTGAAGGGATACGTGCAAGGATTTGCTCTGATCTTACTGGGTCGTTACGAAGTGCTTCCGTGTTGTCTGTGTCGATGTAACCTGGTGCGATGGCATTAACATTCACGCCTTTTGATGCCCATTCGTTAGCAAAGGCCATGGTCATTTGGCCGATGGCACCTTTTGATGCAGCATAGCCAGGTACTGTGATACCGCCTTGGAAAGTTAAAAGTGATGCAGTGAATACCACTTTACCAGAACCACGAGCAACCATTTCTTTACCGATTTCTCTGGTTAAGATGAACTGTGCATTTTGGTTTACTTCGATAACTTTATCCCACATTTCGTCGGGATGTTCTACAGCTGGTGCTCTAAGGATTGTACCTGCGTTATTGATAAGAATATCGATGACTGGGTGATCTACTTTTACCTCTTTGATGAAAGCATAAAGAGAGTTACGGTCGGAGAAATCGCATGTATATGCAGAGAACTTACGACCGACTGCGGTAACTGCTTTTTCTACGTTACTACCTGATTTTTCCAAAGAGGCACTTACTCCGATGATGTCTGCTCCAGCTTCTGCTAAAGCGACAGCCATTCCCATACCGATACCTCTTTTACAACCTGTAACTAAAGCTACTTTTCCTTCTAAGCTAAATGTATTTAAAACGCTCATTGCTTAATTTTTTTATCTAATGATGTGAGAATTATTGACAGTCGATTAAGAACTTCATACCTGTTGGATTATTATCGATGTCTTCGAATATTTGTTGGATATCATCAATTGGTTTTGTGGCCGTGATGATCTTATCGAAATTGTATTTGTTTTCTGTAATCAATTGGATTGACTCCTCGTAGTCTTCTTTTTCGTATACACGAGCACCAATCAATTCCAATTCTTTCCAGAAGAACTTGAATAGATCCACTGGTTTTTTCTCTCCATGAATGGCCACCATCACGATACGACCTCTGATGCCTGCCACCTCAGTCATTACATCTAAAGAGGCTTGTACACCTGCTACCTCAAAAACGACATCAGCTAGTCCGCCCTCTGTTTGTTGGTCGACATATGCGACTAGGTCGGTGTTGATGGGGTTCACAACTTCAAAGCCCATTCCTTCAGCCATTTTTATTCGAGCATCATTCACTTCAGAAATAATGACACGGGCTCCTTTACTTTTTGCAACCATCGCAACAAGTAAACCGATAGGACCTCCACCTAAGACAACTGCTACTTCGTCCTTCTTCAGTCTACTCATGCGTACATCATGACAAGCAACTGATAGTGGTTCAATAAGAGCAGCTAATTTAAGGTCGGTTTCTTCTTTTAATTTATGCAATGTGAAAGCAGGAACATTCCAGTATTGTTGCATGGCACCTGGGCTATCAATTCCGATAAACTTCAAAGCTTTGGCGATATGGCTATGACCTTTATCTGCTGCTGTTTCACCTCTGTTATCTAATGGACGAACTGTGATTTTTTCACCTACTTTATATCCTTCAACTCCTTCTCCAACCGCATCTACAGTACCCGACATTTCGTGACCGATAGTTAAGGGAATGTTTACACGTTTGTCCATCATACCATGATAAATGTGTACATCTGTACCGCAAACTCCACAGTAAGCTACTTTAATTCTAACTTCACCTGCAGCGGGTGCTTCTATATCTTTTTCAACAACAGTGAAGGTTTGATTTCCTTCGTATAATGATGCTTTCATTGTTATTTTTTTATTGCTTTTTGATCAGAATAATTTAATTGATGTTCCCTAAATGGATCCGTATTCAGGCTTCACTCCACCCATATCGCTTGATTTATATGCGGCTTCTACCACATGCATGGTCTTTAGAATGTCTTCAATAGAAGTATCTAAGTGATCCGATTCTCCGTTGGCATAACAGATTAAAGAAGACATCGTACCGATAAATGCGTCTGGGAACCAAGAACCTTCCAATTGTTTGGTTTTCCACTCTGGCTTTTTGCCTTCCTCAAGAATACAGTACTCGAAAGAGTCGGGCATACCGTCTGGGTAGTTCATCAAAAGGCCCATTTTTGCGTAGATAGCACCTTTTGTACCTTCCCATTTCACATAGCTTTCTTGATGATCGAACCCGAAAACATGGTCGTGGTTTGTACTTACTAATGCTCGAACATCATCATCATATTCCATGATTATATTGGTACGTGTAGACGACATTTCTTTAGCAGGATGCTTTAAAGTTTTTGCCATAATTCCTTTCGGATCTCCAAGGAACGATCTCACTAAATCGATATGGTGAATACTGTGTTGTTGGATTTCTAATCTCTGATGATACATCACGTTAGGGAAGATTTCCCATGGAGTATACACCGATACCTTAACTTCCATATCATAGATTTTACCAATGGCTTCTTTCTTGATTAAATCACGAGCCGCCATGATGTAAGGAGCAAAGCGCAACTGACAATTGACTGCCGCGATAAGTTTTTTTCTTCTACATACTTCGATGATTTCCTTCGTTTGCTCAAAGTAATCACCCAAAGGTTTTTGAATCAGAACTGCAGCAGCATCTGGTAATTTTTCCAAGGTAGCTACAAACTGATTCGGCATTAATGTTAAGTCGAAAACGGCATTCTCCGGAGCTTGGGCGATGGCGTCATCGATGCTATCAAATACTCTGGGGATATCGAATTTTGCTGCAATTTTTTCTGCTCGTTCTTTTGTTCTGTTGGTGATGCCATATACTTCAAATCCAGCTTTTCTATAAGCGGGCATATGTGCATCGTTGACAATACCTCCTGCTCCGATAATGATGATCGGGCGAGCTATTTTTGGTAAGGTATATTGATAATTTATTTCCATTTCATTATTGATTTAACTGTTCACAAGCTCAAGCTGATCCACTTTTTCTTGTGCAGTGGCTAAGATATTTTCTATGTCTTCTTCTGTGTTGATTACCTTTATAACTAACTCGTCGATGATGTCGGCTACTTGAGACCAATTGTTCATTCGAGGCAATGATTCGGTGTTTTTATGTAGTTCTTCTAGTTTATGATAATAAGGGATTTCTTGATTTACTATTGGACTTCTCCAAGTTGAAACACGACATCCAATACCGCCCTCTAAAGTCAGGAGTTCGTCGTTTTTAACTGATGTAGCAAACTTGATAAAGTCGTAAGCCAATTGTTGTTTTTTACTGCCTGCACCAATCACGTACATCCAATACGCATTTAGAGAAACACCTTCTCCACCTTCTCCGGCAGGGATGTAAGCCACATCAACTTTGCCTTTTACTTTTGAATCTGGGCTCACTTCGCAGTTGGCTGCAAAACCAAACCAATTGACACTTAAGGCCAGCTCGCCATTGGCAAAAGCTAAGCCTGCATCTACAGAATCAAATTCTCTGGATTTAGGATGGATTGCTTCTTTGTTTTGAAGTGCCTTTCGGTAGAACTTCATTCCTTCTACTGTCGCTTTTGAATGAAGGACCACTTTATCCTCTTCGGTAATTAATTGTCCTCCTCTTGTCCATAACTGAAGACAGAAATCGAAGACGGTATTGTGTCCATCAGGATAAGCCGCGAAAGTGGTTCCGTACAAGTTCATGAGAGGACGGTGAAAGAAAGAAGCTACTTCCATCAGTTCGTCCCATGTTTTAGGTACAGAAAGTTCTCTGTTATATTTTTTCTGGAATAATCTTCTTTCGATAGGATCTTCGAAAAGATCAGTTCTGTACATCAAGCACTCGGGGCCGTTGTGAAAAGGAAGACCCATAACTGCATCTCCGAAACGTTGCTTACCAAGAAGTGATTCGCTCCAAGCTGCTTCAATTGAAGAAGGATCATCACCAATAAATGGCATAAGATCAATGATGGATTTAGTGCTGTAGGCTTCCGTAATCCAATCGGTATTCATTAATGCAATGTCCCATTCTCCATTTTTTAGACCGTATTCTTTTAAGGTCGTATCGTAGAGAGGGTGCAAGTCCATTGGAATAGCTTCTAATTCAACATCACATGATCTTTGCGAGCAGAAGTCGTCCCAAATCTTTTGGAGAGCACTTTCAAAAGGTCCGAATTTACGAACAGCAATTCTCAACTTTTCCTTCATGATCCATAGCGTTTAATTCTTTCAAAATTTCCTGAGTATGTTCTCCAATAGCTGGAGATCCTAAAGTTGATGTGAGGTATTCTCCATCAATTTTTATTGGACAACGAGTGGTTTTGTACTCGAATCCATCGCCCATTTTTACATTCTGAATCATGTTGAGGGCTTTGAAACCATCGTGTTTGAAAAGGGTGTCCCAATTCAAAACATCTGCACACCAGATATCGGCAGGTTCTAGTATAGAAAGCCAATGTTCTGTGGTTGCAGTAAGTAAATGTTCAGCCAGAATATTCTTGATTTCATCTCTTTGAGTAAACCAAGTATCAGGCTCAGGATAGTTGGTTAAAGATGGACAACTAAGTAGCTCTCCCAATACAGGAATACTCCCCATAGCTAGGGCTAAATGTCCGTTTTTAGTAGCATAAACCCCATAAGGAGCACCTAAATAAGCGTGTGCATTATTGCTTGCTGTTCTTACTGTAGGTTCGCCACCATCGTGATAATAGGTCGTGATCGTTTCGAATTGGAAATCTAAAATCGACTCCAACATGCTTACCGATACTTTACTTCCTTGATTGGTTTTGAATCTTTTGATTAATGAAGCGACGATACCTTGAGCCAAGTGAGCTCCAGCCAAAATATCAACAATGGCAATACCCATAGGTACCGGCCCTTTATCGGCATTACCACTTAACCACGTAACACCTGATAACGATTGAAGCAAAAGGTCTTGCCCAGGCTTAGCTGACCATGGACCTTCGGAACCATATCCAGAAATATCGCCATAAATAATCGAAGGATTTATTTCTTTAACCGTCTCATAATCCAACCCTAAACGTTCGATGACTCCCGGTCTGAAGTTGTGGACCAAAACATCTGCTTTAGCAATTAGTTTCAGTACTTTTTCTTTATCGATATCCGATTTTAAATCGGCTTGAAAACTTTCTTTATTTCTATTGATCGCTCTAAAAACGGAAGACTCACCATTGAGCATTACATTGGAAACATAAAGCTGACGGCAGATATCACCTGTTTCGGGACGTTCTACTTTGATGACTCTCGCACCAAGATCTGCCAATCGAAGTGTAGCCGATGGAGCAGACAAAAACTGGCTTAGATCAACTACTAATATATCTTTTAATGGAAGCATATTTTTGTCTTTATAGGTTAAACTCTTTGGCAATCGCATCTGTATCTTGACCCACTCTAGGTGCCGGTTTCGATGCAAATATTCTCTCATCATCTAAGCGGATAGGGCAACGTGTAGTATGAATAAACTCACCTGTATCAAGCGGTAGTTTTTGATCCATTTCTAAGACTTTATAAGCCTCGTGTTGTATCAATTGCTCGTAGTCGAGAACTGCTGAACACCAAATGCCGGCAGGTTCAAATAGGTCTAACCATTCTTGAGTGGTTTTCTCAGAAAGTATATCACGAAGTGTATTCATGATCTCATCACGTTTCGTAAAAGTTTCTTCTTCAGAATATCCTTTTAGTTGTTCTGTATTAAGTAATTCAACCAGTTTATCAAAGCCACCCATTGCTAAAGAAATATGACTATCTTTTGTAGCATACACTCCATAAGGAGCACTTAGGTAAGCATGTCCAGATCCTTTCTCTGCTCTTTGAGGAAGTTTATTTCCATCGTTTAGATAGGTAGTGATTACTTCAAATTGAAAATCAAGCATGGATTCCAATAAGCTAACTTCTACTAAAGCACCTTTTTTGGTTTTGGCACTTCTTAGCAAAGCGGCCAAAATACCTTGTGCCATATGCGACCCCGTGATGATGTCAGCGACAGCTAGCCCAAAAGGAGTAGGACCATCATTTTTATCTCCAGTAAGATGTGCCAATCCCGACATACATTGTACTAAAAGGTCCTGTCCGGGTTTAGCAGACCAAGGACCTTCAGTACCATATCCTGTAACCGTTGCGTACACTAATTGGGGATTAATTGCTTTCACAGTAGTATAATCCAACCCAATTTTTTCCATCACTCCGGGACGGAAATTATGAGTCATTACATCTGCTTTTGCAATTAGTTCTTTTACCTTTTGTAGATCTTCTACATCCTTTAAATTGGCTGCATAAGATTCTTTATTTCTATTGAGGGTATGGAAAACCAAGCTGCTTCCATCCACTCTTAGATTCTTAATGGCAATCTGACGTCCAGCTTCACCATGATTCGGACGCTCAATTTTAATGACACGAGCACCCAAATCTGCCAAACGTAATCCTGCTGATGGACCTGCCAAAAACTGACAGAATTCCAACACCAAAAGGCCCTCTAATGGTTTTGAATTAGTCATTTTGAGTAAGCGATTTGATGTACAATTCATTTAATTGTGTCAGGAGTTCTTTTGGATCACCACCCTTCATCATGAACTCACGAATTGGAGCACCTGCTCTATCTTGGAAGTACATGTGACCATTGTAGCGTGGTCTTAAGAACGCACGATCCAAAGCCGGAAGTGTATCGCTAAAGAAATCCATACACTTGCTGTTCACCCTCTGATCTGTCCATGCTTTTCTATGTCCCGGCTGTCCACCATTATCAAAGAAAATTCCTTTTTGAACATCTAAAGAACCAGCAAACTCCAAGAACTTCGATGCCAATTCTTTTTCTTCACATTTAGAAGACAAAGCCAAGCCGGTTCCACCCAACGTACTAATCAGTTTTTGATTGTTGATGGCTACCAAATCATGGTACTTTAATGGAACACGAGCATAACCTTCTCTTGAGTAATTAGTATATCCATATCCGAAAGGAGCGTACACATAATCGTCTGTTTTGGTCATGGCCTCACAAACTTTAATAGGGTTCCAATCGTAACTTTCTTCTTTGATATTTTCCCCTAGATCTCTAAGCATCTTGAGGGCTTTTAATCCAATTTCTTCTGAAACAACATAGTCTTTTGTCTCACATACATTTTCTCCTAAAGTGGAACAGACCATGTAGAAACTCATTAATGTATCTTGAGGAATACCAGGAATAGCTACTTTTCCAGTTTTTGATAACTCCACTAAATCATCCCAAGTTTCTGGGAATTTTAATCCTTCTTTCTCAAAAAGATCAGGACGGCTAGATGCGACAGGTGTTGCCGCATCTATAGCCAAAGCCCATTGATGATTATTGTAGGCATAACTTTCGTGAGATCGACCTACAGTATTTTCTTCCAGATCTTTCAAAAAAGCTTGTGGAAGTAATGTATCAAGGGGCATGATCACTTGAGTACGGGCAGCAAAACCGGCCCAAGGATGATCGATGATAAGGAAGTCATATCTTTCTGCTAATTGATCTATAGGTTCATCAGCGAAAGCTTGAAGCGACCTTTTCTCCCAAGAAATTTGTACATCAGGATAAAGTTCTTCGAAACGTTGTGAAACCGCTACTATTGAAGTAAATCCACGGCTGTGGTTCCAAGTAATTCCTTTTAATTTTTTCATTTCAGTTCAATATTTTTAGTCAAATTGTATCTTTTGATTAATGTCCCATAGCAGCCGTTCCCATGCTACTTCCGTAAGTCATAGTGAGGAAAGAAATGATGAGTACGCCCAATGCAAAAAGCAAAGTATTGTAAGTACGCTTGCTTACCTGCGACCATTCTTTCATGATAATTCCCAGGATGTAACTGAAGAAGATGAGCATAGACATGTGGATTACCCAACTAGCGAATTTAAAATCGCCCATTCTCACATGTGCCATGTTGTAGAAGAAGAATTGTCCGTACCATAATGCACCACTTAAAATGGACATGAAAAAGTTGGTACCGATCGTTTTTGAGCCTAACCCTTTTACGTCGACAATTTCTTTTAGTGTTTTTTGTCTGATGCCAACAACCACAAACCAAACAAGGTTAGTAGCAAATGCACCCATAGTTGACAACATCAGATTGGCATTTCCTTCGAAATAGCCTGCCCCGTGTTTTCCAGCAATTTCAGCAATTGGAGCCCCTACTTCTAAAGAGATGCCAAATACCGCCGAAAGTACACCCGCAACTAAAGTGAGCATAAATCCCTTCTTCATATTAAAAGAAGGTTGATCAGCAGTATCGATATTTAATTCTTTAAGATCTTTTTCTTTACGATAACCCGAAACTCCACAAAGCCCGATGCCAATCAGAGAAATGAACATACCTAAATAAATAATGTTGCCACCTGGCTCGTAGAATTTCGAGATCAATTCGCCATGCATAATTAATGGAACGATTGTTCCTAAAATGGCGGATATTCCTATAGAAATAGTATATGTTAGAGAGTAACCTATTTCCTTAATCGCATATCCAAAACACATGCCTCCAAATCCGTAAATCGTACCCAATAGAAAAGCATTGAAGATTACTTCTTTTGGTGATTCAGCGAATACTTCCCATAAATTAGGCACTGTAATGTAACCAATGACTAAAGGGAAAATAAACCAAGCGAAAGCCGCTTGAATCAGCCAATAGGAATTCCAATTCCATTGTTTCACTTTCTGAAATGGTACATAACAAGTAGAAGCTGAAACGCCGCCTACTGCATGTAATAAGGTACCGATAATTGGATTTTGCTGCATTGTTTAGTTCAAATATAAATAAGTGTTTTAAATATGAATGCAATTACTTGTTTTCTATTTAAAGCAGCAAGACAAATGTATTTCTTACACATTTACCCCCCTTAAAAGCATAAAAAGTTCAACTTTATTCCCCCTAAAACGACTTGATATAACTGATGACTAAGAATTATTAATCCTATTTTTCTTTTATCTTTGCCCCACTAAATGACTTTAGTTTAACTTTTGAAATGAAAGAAGAAAGAGATAAGGAACAAGAGGCGTTGGCCGCCCAAGTAAAGATTTTTCCTGATGGAGAGTTTAAGCTAAAGTTCAAAGATGAAGATGCGGTGTGCAGTATGGATGTGGCCTACACAGAAGATTGTGCTTTTGTTTCCTGCGACATTATGAGGGAGAAAACTGGTGAATGGATCAATACGTTTGTGACCATGCACGAGTTACCGACCACCCCTTATCAATCTGGATATTTTGCCTATTACGAAGGTCCACTATTATTGGAGTGTCTTCAGATATTGAATAAAAAACTAAAACTAACACCTTCTTTAGTTATTGTTGATGGACATGGTTTAGCACATCCTAGAAAGTTTGGGATTGCCTGTTGGTTAGGGTTAAAAATTGATATTCCAACTATTGGGGTAGCAAAGAAACCCATGATTCCACATCAAATAGAATTAGGTACGGGCAAGTTTAGCATTGCACCCTTACTACTTGATGAAGAAGTGGTAGGTGTAGCTTTCCGATCAAACAAAGGAGTAAAACCAATTTATATATCACCCGGACATTTAATTAGTTTGGATGCAAGTATTTATTGGATCAAGAAGTTCCATGGTGATTACAGAATTTTTGAGCCTATAAGAAGAGCCGATCAAGCCGTTAGGAAAGCAGCAAAAGGAGAGTTTGGAGACTACGAATTTATTGATGAATAACCGATTAATTACGTAAGATATATAACATTACTTAATCTAGTCTTCTGAATTAGTACGACGGATGATTCGATAATATATTTGTATCATCTTAAATTATTATATGACTACTGTCTAATAACAACTGACTTCTATTTTTTTTACAGCAAACCAATTAAAATGAAAAAGCTAAACCTAATTCTATGGATATTCTTATCCGTATTAACGCACACTATTTATGGACAAACCGTTTGGTTAGATGCCAAGGTGATTACGAATGAAATGGATACTTTATCAGGAAAAATTTTTGATAAAGGTATACCTAAAACCCCACAATCCGTTGATTTTGTATCAGACAAAGGAGTAGAGATAGAACTAACTCCAAAAAACACCTATAAAATTATTAGTAGCGATCTAACACTATGGTCTCAAAAAGTTGACCACGAAGTTAGTGCTTCCCATAGTTTGGAAGCAATGTCAGATTCCTCGGGGGTGGAAACAAAAAATGAACAGCTTTTTGTTAAAAAAATTATAGGTGGTTCTAGACCTTTATACATGTATAGATCCACAACAAAATCGAATTTTTATATTTTTGAAAATGAGAAATTAGTTCTATTAAAGTATAAGGTATATAAAAAAGATATCAGTAAAACAGAGAGTATACGATATGCTAAAGCCTATAATAAAATGTATTTAGGGCAGCTTTCTTATTACTTTAGAGGACATCCAAAAACTATTTCTAAAATTAAATACACTAAACATCATATTTCTTCATTGCAAAGGTTATTCGAGGTGTATCAAAAGGAAGTAGGAGAGAATGAAGTGATAGATGTTGTAAGAATGAAAGTGAAATTTGGTATTACCGCAGGCCAAACCTCGTCATCGATTAATTTTGAAGGTCCCATGCAACCTGTGGTGAGAGTAGAAAATTATAGCAGGTCTTCCGCTTTTTACCCAGCAATCTCATTGGATGTTATTCTACCAGTTAAAAATCAGAAATGGTCTATTTATAATGAGTTTGGTTTAATCAATTCAAAATATGAAGGCCAATATCAATCATCTCATTATACGCATGATGTGATGTTGGATTTTAATTATTTTCAGATGATGAATATGGCTAGATATACTTTTTATCTAACAGAATCATCTAAACTGTTTTTGAATTTCGGTCTTACAAATTCATTTATGACAAATTCTAAAACGGAACGTTGGGTGAGTTATAATTTAGACAGTAATAGACCTCCAGATTTAAACGAGGCCTTTATTGGTTCAGACCCAAGAAGTCACGCAATGGGATTGATTGGTGGTGTAGGAATCAGATATAAAAAATTAGGAATAGAATATCGTTACGAAAGCAATGGAGGACCTTCCCCTTGGAGCTCAGTAAAGTCTACTATTAGCAGAAACTATTTCGTTGTCAATTTTCAAATCAACTAATTGATATTAACCCAAAAGAGGAAAAAAAAATTGAACATTTTTCCTCTTTTTTTGTGAAATCTTTATTTTAAGAAGCTCACTTTTACGGAAATCATCCACTCGTCTTCTGCTAGAGGATCGGGTGCACTATCAAATGGCTCAGAGAAAATAAGATGCTTACCAAGAGCTACTCTACATTCAAGTACTTTTCTTTCAGGTACCTCAAATAAGAATTCTACCTCTTTGTCAGAACTATCAGCTTTGTCGTTAATTCCAACAGTATAACTATTTATAATTTCTTCTAACGCTGGGTATGTTGATCCTTTATCTTTTTTGGCCATACCTACCCAATTAATTTTCGAAAATTTCATGTCACTTTGCCTGTTAATTTTTCGTTTGTATTAGTTTGTTTGTGGTGTTAGTTGTTATCAATTCAAAATGTGATTATCAAATTTGCTTTAGAATTTTAAATAATGATGATAATAACGTAAATCGTTGAAAATTGTGAAATTTTACGGAAATTTAATGATAATTTTTTAATAAATGTAAATGATTGTGGTTAAATTTTTAATTAATATCATTTGATAGTTTTCACCTACTGCTTAACAAAAAAAATACATCTATGAAACTATGTCCACACCAATTGGTATTTGTGATCATGTTATTATTTATTGAGGTGTCATTTGGTCAGGGTTATCACCCATTAGATGAGGTGATTCATGTATCAAATAACCATGAAACCATGCCGGTAAAAGTACATGGAAATATGAATGCTAAAACACTGCTTTTAGTGGTACATGGAGGACCTGGAAGTTCGGTAGATGATTACCGTTCTTTTAATGGAAAAACAGGACTTCAATTAATAGAAGAGAAAACACTAGTGGCGTATTGGCAGCAAAGAGGTGCTGGAGATGCAAAAGGAGTTGATGATAAAAAGTACTATACTATAGATCAATATGTATCCGATTTGGATCATGTTGTAGATGAGATGCACGAAGTATTTCCTCATAAAAAAATTGTTCTTTTAGGGCATAGTTGGGGAGGGATGCTCAGTTCATCTTATTTATCATCCCCAGAACATAGAGCAAAGATTTCTGCATGGATAGATGCAGCAGGAGTTACCGACGGAACGAAGTTATTAGAATATGCTTTTGATGATGTAGATGCCGTAGTAAAAGAACATTTGATACAAGAAGAAAACTTAGATTTTTGGAAGGATGTAGCAAAACAGAAAACACCTCAAAATTCTTCTCTTTTGGCTTATTACATTTTAGATAAAATGCCTGATGCTCATCGTTATGTAAACATCGAAAAAATGCATTGGTCCGAGAGAGCAATTGCCTCAAACAATTCCCTTATTCCTGAAGTGCTCCTAACGAACAATAATCAAAACATGGAAGAATTGGATTTCCCTATTTTATTGATCTGGGGTAAATACGATTATTGTGTATCTAAAAAATTGAGAGAAGATTTAATTGAGCATTTAGATGCTGAACAAATCACCTCAGTAGAACTTCCTCATTCGGGACATTATATGATGATGAATGAGCCTGAATTATTTTCGAAGAAAGTAGGAGAGTTTCTAGATAAAATATAGTCTGGTTTTTCATCAAATAGTATCTGATGTAAACGAGATTCGATTTCTACAAAGAACGGGTTGATTGATATTGACCCGTTTTTTTGTAATCAATTGAATTACACTGATTAGTTGTGGTAAAAATCACTAATTATTAATGATTTACATTCTTGAAAATGAATAAGTGCTACTCTACTTTTGAATCATTCTAAATAAAAGACTAATTTATCTTTTATTTTATTCAATAATAAATCGATATCAATTGGGTGTTGGTTTATTGAAATCAATAGATTAATTCACATTAAAATTTTAAGAAAATGCTAACATCATCTGTATTAAAAAACATAGAATTCAACTCACAAAGACCTGTTGTTAATGTATTGTTTGAAACCGATTTTTCTAAGGAGATTAGTATTGCAATGGAGAGTGGAGTCGAAATGAAAGAACATAAAACTAAATATCCTATTGTTGTAGAATTAGTAGATGGTAAGCTAGATTTTGGAGTAGAAGGAGAAATTCATTCTTTAGAGAAAGGAGATATTTTAGCTTTAGATGGAGGTATTCCTCATAATTTAATAGCCAAAGAAAATAGCATAGTTCGTTTAACCCTTACAAAATACGATACATCGGATAGAGTAAAAGATGTAGCTTCTAAATAAAAAATAAACCCACAGACTTTTAATTCAGCCTGTGGGTTTATTATTTAATATGATTGTAACACAACCACTGATCTTGGGTTCAGCATCATTTTGCCTGCTGTTACTATCGGCGCCTCTTCATATTCATAAATATCCTCTGGTGCCTCTTTACTTGTATCAATCATACCTTTCCATTCTGTATGTTGTGCATAAATGGTAGGTTCAGGAATTTCAAATTCTAATTTCTCCCAATAGGTATTGACCATCACGTAAAGTTGTTCCCCTGTATTTGGAGAGGTCAACATATAAGCAATTGCGTGGGAATTATCATTCCAATCTGGATAATCAAATTCTACACCATGCCAAGTAATGATTGGTCTTCTTGCCCTTGCTTTAGAACTCCAGAAACGCTCTGTTTGGAAAACTTCATGCTTTAGGTTAAACTGAATTAGTTTTTTTACAAAGCGTAAAGTATCCTCGTGTTGATTAGGATCGTTCCAATTGAACCAACTTAGATCGTTATTCTGACAGTAAGCGTTATTGTTACCGTGTTGGGTTCTTCTTACTTCATCACCCATTAAAATCATAGGTGTGCCTTGAGAAAGGAGTAGTAAAGTGAAGAAGTTTTTCATTTGCTTCTTACGAAGATGCTCGATTTCCCAGTTTTCAGTTCCTCCTTCATGTCCGTGGTTCCAGCTGAAGTTATCGTTGGATCCATCTCTGTTGTCTTCGCCATTGGCTAAATTGTGCTTCTCGTTATAAGAAAGCAAATCGTTCATGGTAAAGCCATCATGACAAGTAATAAAGTTGATACTACGGTTAGGATCTCTTTCTTCTTGATTTTGGAAAACGTGATGTGATCCTTCTACACAACCTGCAAAAGCACCCACCAATTTATCATCTCCTTTGACAAAACGACGAAGTACATCTCTATACACTCCATTCCATTCTGACCAACGGTCGCCAACAAATGATCCTACTTGATATAAACCAGCAGCATCCCAAGCTTCGGCAATCATTTTAGTACCGGCAAGAATTGGATCGGACTCGATTTCCCAAAGAATTGGAGGGTTTTCTGATGGATTACCGTATTCATCTCTGGAAAGTACAGAAGCCAAATCGAAACGGAAACCGTCAACGTGCATCTCCGATACCCAATAGCGAAGGGAGTCCATAATCATTCTCCTTACAATGGAATGATTGGCGTTAAAGGAGTTACCACAACCAGAGAAATCCAAGAATTTATAGTTGTTGTGACGATCTAGAATATAATAAGTCGAAGCATCCAAACCTTTAAAGTTGATGGTTGGACCTTCTTCTGGATTAACCTCGGTTGTATGGTTGTACACTACATCAAGAATCACTTCAATTCCTGCTTTATGTAATGCCTTTACCATGTCTTTGAATTCTCTCACAGGTGCTGTTGGATCTTTTTGATCCATGGCATATAAAGAGTGAGGAGCAAAGAAGTTAATTGGAGAATATCCCCAATAGTTGATGCGGTTTTTAGGCGCATCGTGTGGATCAAATTGATAAATTGGAAGTAATTCTACAGCCGTAATTCCTAACTCTTGTAGGTAAGGAATTTTTTCTATCAGACCTGCATAAGTACCTCGTTTTTCATCATTTAAACCTGAAGATGGATCTTTAGTAAATCCTTCAACATGCATTTCATAGATAATGGTCTTCGAATACGGACGAGATAATGGTTTGTCATCTTCCCAATCGTATTCTCTATCATCTATGACAATACTTTTTAATGCGTGCAAGCAATTGTCACCCGGACGGATGGCTGCTTTACGAGAATAGTTGTCGTTCATGCACACTGCTTTCGCATAGGGATCGACCAATACTTTACTACCGTCGAACCAAGCCCCTTTTTCAGGGAGGAAGTCACCAAATGCTCTATAGCCATATACCTGACCATGACCAATGCCTTCTACGAAAACGTGCCAATAATAGAATGTTTTGTTTGTTTGTGGATTTAATCGAATAACATGGAAAGGTCTTGGACTGTCCTTGTCATTAAATAAAAGTAATTCAATAGCTGTTGCACCCTTCGAATAAATACAAAAATTGGTTCCTTTATCGGTAACCGTAGCACCTAATGGGTAACTGCTACCTTTTGAGTGTTTTATACTCATCGCACAATAATATTTTGATAGTTATTTTATTTATATCGAAACTATGTAGGGACGTTGCAGTGCAACGTCCGTACTAATTTAAGTAATTCAACGTCCGTATTGCAACGTCCCTACAATTTCAATAAGATGAGGGATTAGCCTCAATTAACGTCTTTCTATTTTAGCACCAAGTGCTTTTAAACGACCTTCGATATCTTGATATCCACGATCGATCTGATCAATATTGGAAATCACAGAAGTTCCCTCGGCAGATAAAGCAGCGATTAATAATGCTACACCTGCTCTAATATCAGGCGAACTCATTCTGATTCCTTTTAAATTCGACTGTCTATTCATACCAATAACAGTAGCTCTATGCGGATCGTTCAGGATGATTTGTGCACCCATATCAATTAGCTTATCCACGAAGAACAAACGACTTTCGAACATTTTCTGATGTACCAGCACTGTACCTTTTGCTTGAATAGCAGTAACCAATACAATACTTAATAAATCGGGAGTGAATAATGGCCAAGGGCCGTCGGCCACTGTAAGGATAGAACCATCGATAAAACGGTCTAATTGATAAGAATCCTGAGCAGGGATAAAGATATCGTCTCCTCTAAATTCCATTTGGATACCTAAACGCTTAAATACCGTTGGAATTTGTCCAAGTTCATCAATACGACAGTTTTTGATGGTGATTTCAGATTGAGTCATGGCTGCTAAACCAATGAAACTACCAATTTCAATCATATCCGGAAGCATTGTGTGAGTTGTTCCACCCAATCTTTCTACTCCTTCAATAGTTAGTAAATTCGATCCATGTCCAGTAATGTTTGCCCCCATACGGTTCAACATTTTACATAATTGTTGGATGTATGGTTCACAAGCAGCGTTGTAAAGAGTGGTTTTCCCTTTCGCCATTACAGCTGCCATAATTACATTGGCAGTACCTGTTACAGAGGGTTCGTCTAGTAAGATGTATGAACCATGAAGGTCCGTAGCATCAATTTTGAAGAAACCGTCTTTTGTATAATCGAATTTTGCTCCTAAGGTTTTGAAACCTAAGAAGTGAGTATCTAATCTTCTTCGTCCAATTTTATCTCCGCCCGGCTTAGGAATTTTACCTTTACCAAAACGAGCTAATAACGGTCCTAATACCATGATAGAACCACGTAGTTTAGAAGCTTTTTGTGAATATTCTTCAGTTTGTAAATGATCAATATTTACATCCTTAGCGATAAACTCAAAAGATCCTTCTCCTATTTTTTTCACTTTTACCCCGAAATCTTTTAAGATGTCAATCAGTTTCATGACATCAATAATATTGGGGATGTTGTGTATAGTTACTTTTTCTTCCGTTAAGAGTACGGCACACAAAATCTGTAGTGCCTCATTTTTTGCACCTTGAGGTGTAATTTCGCCTTTTAAGCGGTGACCACCTTCAACTATAAATTCTCCTTGTCCTGTTGACATAGTAGTGGGATAATAATTCAGAGATAATACCGATTTCTGATGGTTAAAATTTAATAGATCTTTCCTACAGAAACCATCAAAGCAAACTTTATCAGAAAGCCTTTAAAACTTGATATTATCAAAGATTTCCTTTGATAAAACCACGTTTAAAAAATAGGAGATACTTTATTAAAAAGTATCTCACATCAATATTAATCATTTATAGTAAAAAACACTATGTACAACAGTGATTTCGTTGCTTTTTTTAGTAATAATTTTCATTCTGAACGATCATTCAAATTATCCGTATCAAAAAGTAAGGATAAGAGGGAATTATTGTTCAGCTTTTATAGCTTCTATCATCGCTGTAGGCGACATACGAATACTGTATTGAGGATTGTATTGTTTGGCGATAATTTTCATGTTTTTATCGACAATATATGTGGCAGGAACAGGCAGGGAAGCATTGTGTAATGCGTTATTTGCTGCAATGTCTGTCATTAAAAAGGTTTTGATTTTTTTCTGATACTTTTCTGTCACTTCAAAAGTGACTTTGTAGTTGTTCATTACACTCATATCAGTATCTGATATCATAGGGAAAGTAAACTTTTTCTTTGTCGCAAATTTGTCTAAACTCTCTTTTTCTTCAGGGCTTACCATGATAATTTTAGCACCTGTATCATAAATGTAATCTAAAGAATCTCTGATGGATTTAAGATGTTTGTAACAAGATGGACACCAACTTCCTCTAAAGAAATTCACGATAACAGGACCGTCTTTTACCATTTCTGAAAGCATAATTTTGTTCCCATTTTGGTCAGTGCCACTAAAATCCGGGGCTGTATCACCTACGTTTAAACCAGGCTGTAAAGTCTCTACTTTAATTCCATATTTGGCATAAATATCTTTTTCTTGAGCGTAACTGTAAACTTGTAGGGTCATCAATAAGATGAAAGTGATAATCTTTTTCATAAGTGTAGATAAGAAAGGGTATAAAAAAAAGCGTTTTCAGTTTATTAGACAATTGAAAACACTTTTCCTTACAAAAATAGGGTTTTATTTTTATGAATTTAGATGTTTCAGCATCGTATCCATCTTTATTTCAGTTTCGTTCCATTCTTTTTCAGGATCTGAATCGGCTGTTATTCCAGCACCTGCATACAGAAGGGCATGATCATTAAAAAGCTGTAGACATCTTAAATTAACGAATAAATGATGCCTGTTTTCCAAGCCAATTGGACCAATGTAACCACTGTAAATAGAACGGTTATATTGTTCGTTTTGAAGAATAAAATCCGTAGCAATTTCTTTTGGCATTCCGCATACAGCAGAAGTAGGATGAAGTAAATCTAACATCACAGTGCCTAATTGTGGGAAATTAGTCGTTTTTGTGTCCACTTTAAACTCTGTACATAAGTGTAAAAGGTGAGCTGCGGCGACTGTTCTAGGACCAATTTCTTCAAATTCTCTCAATCGGATCTTTTTAAAGCAATTGATGATATATCTACTAACTAAAGCCTGTTCCTCAATTTCTTTACTTTTCCATGAAGCCTCTTTAGGTGAAATGCCGTTACTCGCTTGAGTGCCAGCCAAGGCAACGGTTTTAAAAATACCGTGCTCGTCTACGCTAATTAGAGTTTCTGGAGAAGCACCCATCCAAAGGCCAACATTCGGTATGTAGCAGATAGATACAAATGCGGCAGGGTAAGATTTGCTTAACTTCTGAAAGAATTCAAAAGGAGAGAAGTCTTCTTTTAGTTTTGCCTCTTTTGTTCTTGATAACACTACTTTGGTAAATTCTTCGTTTTGCATTGCTTCTACGCTTTCTGCGACGATAGAAGTAAAGTGTTCTTTAGAAGTAGGAGGGAAATGTTCTTTCAACATATTACCTTTCCACCTTTTTAAGGGTTGGTCGGGATCAAAACTGTGTATTTCGTGTTCTACTCTTTCCTTAATGGATAAATCATATGAATTCGAAAAGTCAATGTGATCCATTTCGGTGGTATAATAAATATCAGCAGGAATTAAATAAGCTTGCTTGTCTTTAGCTTGAAAAGGGTGGGCCAAAAAACCATTCGGTAATTCTTCAAGATCTGCAGATACTTTTAATGCCTCTTTTTGTAATGAGACCACAATACTTTGTGTATTTTCAAAAGGCATTTTCCAAGCGGCAAATGGTTGTCCGCTTTCTAAAGCTACAGAAAAGAGATGTTCGAATGAAAGTGTCTCTAATACTATTTGATCTATTTTTTGCTCTTTATTTTTCAAATTTCAGGTGCGAAGTTTAATTAAATAACTTATTATCAATGAATAAGTTCTATTCTGTTAATATTTATTAGCCTAGTATTTGCAAATTTAGAAGTATTTCAACTTTTTTTGTTGAAGTTTTCTGCTAACATTTTAAAAATCAGCTTAAAATTACTCTAAAGTTGACTTCATAGAAAAGTAAGAATAAGGTTTTTTTATCAAAGAATGAAATTCAATAAAATATACCGAGATTATATCCTCCAAAAATTAGCTCTTCATATTAAAAAAAGATGGGGGTTATATCTTCGTACAATCATCTTTTCTTTACTTTTTTATATGATAGGCGATGTATTAAATAATTGGTATTTCCGCCCATCAAAAATGTATACATTGCTCGATCGTTTTTTCTACGAATACACTTTAACTCACCCAGAGTTATTGACGAAAACGAAAGCATTTAAGTGGCCTTATGCCCCAGAAACCCTAGAAAGTCATTTAAATAATGAGTCGACAATTCAGAGCGAAAGAGATTTTGAATACCTGAAAGGGGAGTTGGAATTTTTAAATCGTTATGATCAACAAGGACTAACGGAACAAGAAGAATTATCCAGGGAGACTTTTGAATTTATCATGGATGTAAGCATTCTGGATCGTTGGATTTATAAGAATGTAAAATATCCAATTGATCAGATTACAGGTATCCAAGTGCAATTGCCATTGTTTATGGTGAATAACCATACCATTGATAATGTCAATCAAGCCTATAATTATGTGAGCAGATTAGAAGAAATTCAAAATAAGGTATCTGAATTGATCTCTGGAAAGAGTTTATATCCGAATGCTGCTGAAGATCAGATTACATCAAAAGGTATTTTATACCGAAGACCCTTTGAATCGTTAGAAGAGAGTATTCATCATTTTAATATTAATGATGGTCAAGCTTTGCCTCCAAAAAGTACTTTGAGACTTATCAATTTACAGCTAGAAGCATTTCTTTCTGCTCCATTAGAGGAGAATATTTTCTATGTTGATTTTATCAATAAGCTTGAAAAGATAGAAGATGAGAACCTCATTAGTCAGTTACCAGAATTAAAATATAGAGCTAAAAAGGCCATTGAAGGTGCCGTTATTCCATCTTTTGATGCACTTAAAAGAACTTTGGAAGAATTGGAATTTCAAGCAGAAGAAGAGATTACGTTGATGCGTTTTGGTAAGGAAGGCGACAATTATTACAGGCATTTACTTCAATATCATTTAGGTCTAAATAAAGAGGAAATAGAAGGAGAATACCGACCTAGAAACCTCAATTATATGGCTAAAAAGATGGTGAGGGTAGAGAAGCAAAAACTAAATACGCTGTTAGATTCTCTAGGAATACCTGATGGTAAATTGCAAGACCGATTCCATCATTTTATAAAAAGATATCCTCTCCAAAAAACGAAAAACTCTATTGTTAACTTTTTTGAGGCCTACAATCAGTCACCAAGAATGATTCAAGGATCAAAATTGCCTATAGAAGTGAGCTACTTTCCAGAGTATGTTCGAAACTTTTCTTTTGAACCTTTTTATTGTGAGGGTAGTTTTGATAATAGTAGAAATGGGCATGTTTATATCAATAAATCATTAAGTGATTATGAAACGTATATACTTGAGACGTATGCGGTATCTACTTATGCTTTGCATGAATGGTCTGATACTAAAATAAAAAATAGTACTATTCCTTTGTTTAGAAGAGAACTAAAACTCTCTTATACTTCCGAATTTTGGAAGAATATTTATGTGTCTGCTTACTACAAAAATGCCCCTCAGGAAAAACAAGTGCTGTATGCTTTTTGGAGACTAAATAATGCCTTATTGATGTGGTGTGATATAGGTATTCATCACTTTTTATGGACAAAAAACGAAGCATTACGCTACGTTGAGGAGAACTCTGCGTTAAATTATGTTGATGTAGAACGTATAGTTGAGGAGACTACAGCACAGCCAGCGAAGTTTTCTGCTATGGGATTTGGAATGTATTTATCCGATAAATTTCAAAAGGAATTAAAGATAAGTATTGATAATCAAGAAGGTAAGGATAGATTATTGACAGTGTTTAAGGAAGGTGCTTTAACCTTATCCAGCTTTGAAGCACTTCTTTTTGGTAAAGAGAGTAACGTAAATGAATGAAATGTTAATAAACAACTCATAATAAGTTACTAAAGCTAAAAATATAATCGTATCTTTGCACGTATTTTTACAATGAATATTGCAATTATTTAAGAAATGAGTTTAACTGTCCGAGAAAAACACGGTTTTAAATACATAGATGAGGGTGAAGGAGAAGTACTAATTCTCTTACACGGATTATTCGGTGCTTTAAGTAACTGGTCTGATGTTCTTAGTTACTTCTCAGGAAGATATCGTGTATTAATTCCTATGTTGCCAATTTACGATTCACCAAGAAATGAATCGAATTTGGAAGGACTTGTTGCCTATACAGAAAAATTTGTCGCTGACTTTGAGCTTAACGAATTTTCTCTTTTAGGAAATAGTTTAGGTGGTCACGTAGCTTTATTGTACACATTAGCCAACCCTGAAAGAGTAAAGAAACTTATCCTTACAGGATCTTCAGGCTTGTACGAATCAGGTATGGGATTATCTTATCCAAAAAGAGGTTCTTATGACTTTATTAAAGATAGAGTTGCTTACACATTCTACGATCCAGCAGTAGCTTCTAAAGAATTAGTAGATGAGTGTTATGAAGTAACTTCTGATAATGCGAAGTGTTTAAGAATTGTATATTACGCAAGATCTGCACAAAAGCATAACCTTCGTGAAGAATTAAAGAACATCAAATGCCCTACTCAATTGATTTGGGGCTTGAACGATACAATTACTCCTCCTTCAGCAGGACATGAGTTTAACCGATCGATACCAAATTCACAATTGCATTTTATCGACAAGTGTTGTCATGCACCAATGATGGAACATCCGAATAGATTTAACATGTTAGTGGACGATTTCTTGAGAAATAACTAACAATAATGTAAGTTTAGAGATACCTTTCTCATTTTCTCTAAATGTTATACATTTTTTTGGATGAGTATGTGCGAGTGCACAACCGATTTGGGAGGTAAATGTTGATTTTTATCAACACTTTTATCTCCCAAATTGTTTATATATACATATCTTTTCATCAAACACTAAGATGATATGCAATTAGCAAAAGATTTGTTGACAACTACATTGCCAACCATTCACCCAGATACCGCTTTAGAATGTGTGTTTTCTTATTACGAAGAAAATAACATTCTATCCTTGCCTGTCTTGAAAAAAGACAAGTATATAGGTATGGTTATGGAGCAAGACTTTTTTGACCTAGACCTAAGCCAAGGAGTAAAATCTGTAAAACTCCCATTATCAAACGAAGACGTTTCTGTTTTACCCTCAACACATTTATATGACTGCCTTAGAATTGTAGACGAATTCGATGTAGAAATAATACCAGTTGTTGATAAAGAGGATAAATATCATGGAACCATTATCGTCAAGGATATGATGGATAAGGTGGCAAGACTACATGCAGATCAAATCGAAGGAAGTATTGTCGTTCTTAGAATAGAAGCTATACATTATTCATTAGAAGATCTTAGTCGTTGGGTAGAAACAAATAATGTCAAAATATTAAGTTCTTTTGTAGAAGTGGATAATAACGACTCTAAAATGGTGATCGTTACCCTAAAGTTAAATACAATGAAAGTGGATGCTGTATTGGCTACATTCGAACGTTTTAGTCTTAATGTGATTTATTCTTCTGCTTCGGCCGAAGGAAAAGACGATTCTAAAGATCGATTGGACAATCTGATGCGCTACCTAGAACTCTAAAAATGAAATTAGCTTTACACAGTCGCAAACTTGAAAAAGAGAGAAGTGGTTTTTTAATAAATGCCATCAAAGAAATTCTCAATAGAAAAGAATTTGAATTGATGATTTCTGATGGTCTCGCACTTTATCTCGGAAATATAGATCCAGAAATAGGTAAGTCTCTACCCGTATTTAATTCTACGGAACAACTTAGAGGGGTAGATTTTATGATTTCTATTGGAGGAGACGGAACTCTTTTAGAAGCACTTACTTATGTGCAGGAGTTAGAAATACCTATCGTTGGTGTAAATGCTGGTAGATTAGGATTCTTAGCTTCTATACAAAGAGAGAATTTTACGCATACACTAGAAGCATTAATCAATGGATTCTTTTCTATAGAAGAACGTACAATGCTCACTTTGGTAAGTGATAGAGAAGATTTATTTGGAGGAATTAAATTCGGATTAAACGAATTTACGATCCTTAAAAGAGATACTTCCTCAATGATTGTCGTTCATACTTATCTAAATGGAGAATACCTCAATTCTTATTGGGCAGATGGTTTAATTGTTTCCACACCCTCTGGATCTACTGGATATTCTTTGAGTGTTGGAGGACCTGTCGTTATTCCTGGCTCAGAGAACTTTATTATCTCACCAGTATGTCCACATAACTTAAATGTAAGACCTTTAATCATCTCTGACAAAAGCGTTATTTCTTTTGAGATTGAAGGGAGAAGTAAAAACTTTTTAGTGTCTTTAGATTCTAGATCTGAAGCGGTAGATGCATCCATAGAATTAGCAGTGAAAAAATGTCCATTTAAAGCCAAATTGGTGAATATTGGTGGTGGAGAAAAATTCCTTGATACATTAAGAAAGAAATTACATTGGGGTTTAGATCGCAGAAATCCCGACGAATAATACGAAATTCAAAATCTCTATATACGACCACAATTCAAGAGGTGAACAAATATTTAAACTCGACAATAGCCTATTTTAGATAATCATTTATCTGATATAGGTCTATAATTTAATTAACCATATATTTTCAAAAATGAAAAAAACATTCCGTTCAATTATTGGAATTTCATCTTTATTCATCCTTCTATTTGGATGTGATAAAGCATCTAACAACAAATCAACAACATCGGATAATATGCTATTACAAGAGTGGGAAGGTCCTTATGGAGGTACTCCGGCATTTGATAAAATGCAAGTAGCAGATTTAAAAGATGCTATTGTTAATGGCATTGAAATTCATCTTAATGAAATTAATGAAATTTCGAATAATACAGCCCCAGCTACTTTTGAAAATACGATTGTAGCAATGGAAAAAGCAGGATCTGACTTAGATAGAGTATTTACTTATTACGGGATTTGGAGATCGAACATGTCTTCTCCTGAGCTTCGTGATATTGCAAAAGAGTTAGCACCAATTATCTCAGATTATTCATCAAAAATTAATCAGAATGATAAGCTGTATCAAAGAATTAAAAAGGTACATGAGGATAGTCAGACAACACCTCTAGAACAAGAAGCACAAAGAATTACAGACTTATATTACATTGGTTTTGTAATGAAAGGTGCTGATTTAGATGCAGCGAAGAAAAAGCGTTATGCAGAAATCGATAAAGAGTTATCTACTTTATATTCTGATTTTTCTAATAATGTTTTAGCAGATGAAGAAAGCTATGTAGTCTATCTTACAGACAAACAGTTGAGCGGTTTACCAGAATCTTTTGTAAAGTCTGCAGCTAAACAAGCAGAAGAAAGAGGTAAGAAAGGGCAGTATGCCGTACTGAATACAAGATCTTTTATGGAACCTTTCCTAACTTATTCTGATGAAAGAGAGTTAAGAAAGCAGGTTTGGACAAATTATATCAAGCGTGGAGATAACCGCGATGAGCATGATAACAATAAAATTATTGCTCAGATTCTTAAGTTAAGAGATGAAAGAGTGAAATTGATGGGTTATGCTAACTATGCGACTTGGCGTTTACAAGATCGTATGGCTAAGAATCCAGCAAATGCTATGGATTTGATGGAGAAGGTATGGGCTGCTTCTGTGAAGACAGTGCATAAAGAAGTAAAAGATATGCAAGCCGTAGCTAACAAGAGAGGTGATAAAATAACTATTGAGCCTTGGGACTATAGATATTACGCAGAGAAAGTACGTAAAGCGAAATACGATCTTGATTCTGATGAGGTAAAACAATACCTTCAATTAGAAAAGTTAAGAGAAGGAATGTTTATGGTAGCAGGTGAACTTTTCGGTTTTGAATTCAAAGCATTACCAAAAGGTAAAGTTCCTGTATTCCATGAAGACGTTCGTGTTTGGGAAGTATTGAACAAAGAAAATGGAGAACTAGTCGGTTTATGGTATTTAGATCCATATGCAAGAAAAGGTAAACGTTCTGGTGCTTGGGCAACTACATACAGAAGCTTTACATCTTTCGAAGGAAAGAAAATCGTGTTAGCATCAAATAATTCTAACTTTATTAAGCCTGCGCCAGGTGAAGTATCATTAGTATCTTGGTCAGATGCAGAAACGTTCTTCCATGAATTTGGGCACGCACTTCACTTCTTATCAGCCAATGTAAAATATCCTAAGTCGAATAGCGGTGTAAGAGATTATACAGAATTCCAATCTCAGTTATTGGAAAGATGGTTACCAACAGATAAAGTAATCAATGGCTTCTTAACTCATGTGAAGACAGGTAAGCCAATGCCACAAGAATTAGTGAAGAAGATTAAAGCTGCAGCGACATTTAATCAAGGATTCTCTACAACAGAATACTTAGCATCAGCTTTGATGGATATGAAATATCACACCACTGATGTATCGAATATTGATCCAATCACATTTGAGAAAGAGACACTAGACAAATTAGGTTTACCAAAAGAAATCGTAATGCGTCATAGATCAACTCAATTTGGTCACGTATTCTCAGGAGAAGGATATGCTGCCGCTTATTATGGTTACCTATGGGCTGATGTATTAACTTCTGATGCTGCAGAGTTATTCGAAGAATCGCCAAAAGGATACTATGATAAAGAAATTGCAGAGAAACTAGTGAAATATCTATTTGCTCCTAGAAACGCTATAGATCCAGCAGAAGCTTATAGAATGTTTAGAGGTCGTGATGCAGATTATAAAGCATTAATGAGAGATAGAGGGTTTATGTAGGCCGAATTTCTTGTAAACAAAGAGCTCCTGAAATTATGTAAATTTCAGGAGCTCTTTGTTTACAACTAATAAGTGATAACTAATAATTATTAAAATGACATTACAAATAAGACTGAACCAACGCTTTATATTGAAGTTTAAATCAGTTATTTCTTACCTTTTACCTATTAGTTATTCCTTATTACCTAATCCTTCATCCTAATTCGCCACCTCAGACAAGAACTTCACTCTCACTAAACGAATCTCGTCCTCACCAATTTCTTCATCAAGTTCATCAAAGGCATCGTCTAAAGAATCGGAGTCTGCATTCATGAAATAATCATAGATTTCATCAATACGGTCTTCGTCCATGATGGTTTCAATGTAATAATCAAGATTAAGTTTGGTGCCGGAGTCACAGATATTTTCGATTTCATCCAAAACATCATCAAATGATATTTTGAGGGTCTCAGCAATATCTTCAATATCTTGTTTTCTATCAATATGTTGAATGATAGTGATTTTTGACTTCGATTTATTGACGGTTGATTTCACTACTACATCTTTAGCTGTAGTGATTTCATTTTGTTCAACATAATCAGCAATGATATCGACAAATGGTTTCCCGAACTTTTTGGCTTTACCTGCACCAACGCCATTAATTTGCATTAATTCTTCGGTATTGGTAGGGTAGGTTGTGGCCATTTCTTCTAGAGAAGGTTCTTGGAAGATCGCATATGGTGGAATACCTTTTTGATGGGCAAGTTTCTTTCTTTTTGCTTTTAGAATATCAAAAAGTTCTTTATCAAAAGCATTGGTGATAACAGTTTCTTCGTTGAGTGCTTCTAATTCACTTGGCCATTGGTAATCTTGGGTGAACTCGATATCAAAAGGAGTTTTTTGGAATTCTTTTCCCTTTTCTGTCACTTTGATGATCGTGACGTTATCCACATCTTTAGTCAAGAACCCATGAATCATGGATTGTCTAATGATGGACTCCCAATATTGATTGTCTTCATCCTTACCTTTACCATAACAGTTTAATTCGTTATGGTGATAGCTATCTACATAGTCGGATGGAGTAGCCGTAATCACATCACAAATGTGATTGATACCAAATCTCTCTTCTGTTTCTAATGTAGCTTCTAAAGCAAGTAGAATTTTATCTTTAGCATTAAAACGTGTATGCTTTGTTTTACAGTTATCGCAATGTCCACAATTATTCTCCACTTTTTCTCCAAAGTAATGGAGTAGTTGTCTAGTTCTACAGACAGAAGAATTCGCATAATAGCTTATTTCCTGTAGTAGTATGTGTACATTTTCTCTTTCTGTCACTGATTTGTCCTTGTGGAATTTCTCTAGTTTTGCAACATCCTCCGGACTGTAAAGCATCATACAGTAAGATTCTAGACCATCACGTCCAGCACGACCAGTTTCTTGATAATAACCCTCTAATGATTTTGGTGCATCATAGTGAACAACAAAACGCACATCAGGCTTATCGATACCCATACCAAAGGCAATAGTAGCTACAATAACATCGCAATCCTCATTAAGGAAGGCATCTTGATTGGCCATACGAGTGCCCGATTCCATTCCAGCATGATAAGGTTGTGCATTGATACCATTGATACGTAAAAACTCGGCTACTTCCTCTACTTTTTTACGGCTAAGGCAGTATACAATACCCGATTTATTTTGATGCTGACGAATAAATTTAATCAGCTGTACTTTTGGATCTTTTTTAGGATGAACTTCGTAATACAGATTATCCCTATGGAAAGAAGACAAGAATATATTCGCATCTTCCATCTTTAAGTTTTTCTGTATATCAGCTCTTACTTTAGGAGTCGCAGTAGCTGTTAAGGCAATAATTGGTAAATCGCCAATAGCTTCTATAATCTGCTTAATTCTCCTATATTCAGGACGGAAATCATGTCCCCATTCAGAAATACAGTGGGCCTCATCAATAGCGATAAAGGAGATATTCGATTTCTGAAGTAATTCGATGTTTGCTTCTTTAGTTAATGATTCTGGTGCCACATAAAGTAGCTTGGTTTTACCTTCAAGAGTTTCCTTTTTTACTTTATTCGCTTCACTTTTAGAAAGCGTAGAATTTAGAAAACTAGCATTCACCCCAAGGGCCTGTAATTGGTCGACTTGGTTTTTCATTAATGCAATTAAAGGAGAAATTACAATAGCTGTTCCTTCCTGCATTAAGGCGGGAAGCTGATAGCATAGAGATTTTCCCGCTCCTGTTGGCATGATGACAAACGTATTTTTTCTTTCAAGAATATGAGTAATAATCACTTCTTGGTTGCCCCTAAACTGATTATATCCAAATACCTCTTTTAGTTTGTCTTTTAATGCAAATTGTACCTTAGTACTTGTCATATAACAATTATATAAATAGTTATCTGATCAAAAGTTGATTTGATAACAGTTTTTTTATCGTGTTTAAGTTGGAAGAGAGGTGAATAATTCATCTTCTTTCTTACCGTTTATGAATATACTAAATCACGGTTAGTTTTCATAACAGAATTTAAAATGCAAAGTTAATAACTGCATCTTAAAATGTTAACAAATTGAAATTTAATGATATAAAAAAGGTCTAAAAAAGAAGTTTTTTTAGACCTTTTAAATAATTGAGGCTTAAAATTAGTTACTCAAACGCTCTAATTTCGCTAAGTCAATTATAGTAATATTCTTATCCTTGATTTCAATTAAACGCTCATCTTTAAAGTCAGAAAGCGTACGGATAAGTGTTTCTTTAGCTGTACCAACGATTTTAGCCAAATCATCTCTAGTGATCGACATTCTTTCGTTTGGTCCTTGCTGATATCTCTTATCTAATTGAAGTAATACCTCTGCCACACGTTGTCTTACAGAACCATAAGCAAGTTTCAATAACTTCTCTTCTTGCTCGATTACCTCTTTTGTTAATAACTTGATGAAAGAGTGAGAAACGTCTCTATTATTATGAATCAATGAGAAGAAATCTTCTTTAGGAATCATAGTAATTTCACATTCTTCCAATACCATTGCCGATTCAGGGTAAGGTACGTCTTTCAATAAGGCTACATAGCCTAAGAAATCGCCAGCACCATGAATACCAGTGATGTATTCTTTACCGTCCTCGTTAGTTTTATATGTTTTTACTTTTCCGCTGACAACTTGAAGTAAAGCATTTGGATGATCACCTTCGTAGAAAAGAACACTTTTCTTTTTGTATGCACGAGATTTTCTGTTTTCTGACAACTTTTCCAAGTTATTCATTCCTCTTGCATCACTAATGAATGTATCAAACCCATCGGCAGATTGCTCGTAGCGTTTTTTTACAGTATCACTTTTTTTCAAGCGACTTTCAATAGCGTCTAGAAGTTCAACATCATCAAATGGTTTAGAAATGTAATCATCGGCACCGTGACTCATTCCTTTTCTGAAGTCTGATTTTTCTGCCTTTGCAGTTAAGAAAATAAACGGAATACTAGCAGTATTAGGGTCTTTACTTAAAGCAAACAAAACACCGTAACCGTCAAGTTCAGGCATCATGATATCACAAATGATTAAGTCAGGATTGTTTGCTCTAGCCTTTTCTACACCAAGCTTCCCGTTTTCAGCTGTAATAACTTCGTAATTTGATAATTCTAAGATTTCTGAGGTATTCTCTCTCATCTCAGGATTGTCTTCGATCAGAAGTATCTTTTTCATATTTATAAACTAATTTTTCGGTATTGTTACAGTAAATGTTGTGCCCTGTTCCTCTTTCGAAACAAAGTCAATCGCACCTTTTAACATCTCAAGGTACTTACTAACAATGTTTAGTCCTAGTCCAGTACCCTGTATATTTATAGCATTCTCAGCACGGAAGAATCGGTCGAATAGGTGAACTTGTTCCTTTTCAGGAATACCCATTCCTTCATCTCTTATGCTAATAGAAAATGTTTCTTCGTTTACTTCAGAATCTACCCAAATACGATCACCAATCCTCGAATATTTTATAGCATTTGATAGTAAATTGATGATGATGTTTTTTAAAATCTGAGGATCAGATTTAATCTTTTCCTCTCCATTATGAGAAATGATAATTTTTTGTCCCTGCTTCTTTACAGGAATCATTTCATCACAGATATTTTCTATAAAATCGTAAATCTGAATAGTGGAAATATGCACTTTTGCCTTTCCTTCCTCCAATTTACTAATAGAAAGGAAATCATTCAAAATTTGTGTAAGATTGTTAACGGAAGATTTGATTCTTTTAATATGTTTTTCCCTTTTTTCTGCTTGTTCTAAAGATGTGTATCTAGAAATCAAAGAAACAGAGGATAATATCGTACTCAACGGCGTTCTAAATTCATGAGAAGCCATAGAAACAAATCGACTTTTTAACTCGTTTAGTTGTCTTTCTTTTTTGAGTGATTTTAGGATTTCTTTTTCTGCTTTTCTTTGCTGGGTAATGTTCAACATTACCACTAAAAGTTGTTTGGTTTGCTGTCGACTATTTTTAATAGGGACAATAATCACAGAGTACTTGATGTCCTTGTAATCAAACTCAAATATAATTTCCTCTCCAGAATCAATGACCTGTTTTGTGAGCTCAAATTTTTGAGTATAAACATCAGCCATTGCAGGGTCATTTCTTGATAAAAATTCAAAGAAACGAGCTCCAATTATTTTTTTAGAGTCAAGTTCAAGGTCTTTAAAACCTTTACCGTCTGCAAATATATAATGTAAATTTTCGTCGAGTACGGCAACAATACCATAAGGGAAGTTGTGGGCAATTACTTTATAGATCGCCTGACTCCTTACGAGTTCCTCTTCCGCTTTTTTTCTCTCATTTATTTGTAGTTCAAGATCCTCGTTAGAACGCTGTAAAGTTTTAATGGCTTTATCCAGCTGTCTTGTTCTGTCTTGAACACGTTGTTCTAATTGTTCGTTTAGTTCTTTAATATGATTGATGTTCGAACTATGCAGAATACTATGTCTTATCGCTCTTTCAAGTTGTTGATAAGTCATTTTTCCCTTCACCAAATAATCAGATGCACCGGCAGTCATCGCTTGTTCATCGACCTTTACATCACCTTGTCCTGTAAGAAGAATAAAAGGTAGATGTCTTCCAGTTTTATCAAGTGATTCAATAATTAGATCAAGGCCACTTTTTGCACCAAGAAGGTAATCAACAATATAAACATCATAATCACCACTCATCACTTTTTCAAGTGCCTTGTCATAATTAGGCTCCCATTCTAATGAATAATTACGAAAGGGTATTTCTTCTAAAATATCTTCGGTAATGATGTAGTCGTCTTCATCATCATCGATTAAAAGTACTTTAATAGTAGCACTTGGTTGTTCTAATATATTAGAGAAGGGCATTTAATAAATGGTTTTTTAATTTTTTGGTAAACGTACAGTGTTGAACCAATATTGATGGATGGTTTTAAAGATATCCACCATGGCATCAAACTGTACCGGTTTAGTAATATACGAACTAACCCCTAAGTTATAAGTTTTTAGGATATCATCCTCATCGTTTGAAGTTGTTAAAACCACTATTGGGATTTTTTTTAATGTTGGGTCTTTTTTGATCTCACAAATGCAGTCTTTGCCATCTTTTTTAGGCATGTTGAGGTCAAGTAAAATTAAATCGGGTAAACATTGGTTTTCAAGTTCTTGAAATTGATTATTCCGATTTAAATAACTCATTAATTCCTCTCCATTTTCGACAAAAGTAAGATCACCTTTTAATTCACATTCATCAAAAGCTTCTTGTGTCATCATACGATCATCAGGATCGTCTTCAGCACAAATAATATTCATGGGCGTTAGATAATTGTTCATAAAATGAAAGTTATGTTTGGTAAGTCTATGTAAAAAATAAACTAAATAGTTTAGTAAGTTCCGTTCTCAATATTTGTTTGCATACTAATAGTAAATACCGTCCCTTTATTAATCACACTTTCTGCTGTAATATCCCCTCCATGTCGTTGAGCAATTTTTTTACAGATAGCCAGACCAATTCCAGAACCATTGTATTTTCTACCTTCTAGTCGTTGAAAAATCTGGAAGATTCTATCACTGTATTTTTGATCGAATCCGATTCCATTATCTTCTACCGAAATATAAATAAAGTTAGGTTGATTTTCATCTTCTTTAAACGTGATTTTCACAACCGGGTCAAGATCATCTTGTTTAAATTTGATGGCATTTGAAATTAAATTTTGAAACAGTTGTCTAAGCTGTGTTTCGTCCCCTTTGATTGTTGGTAAATCGGGAAGGTTAATTTCTGCATTCGAATCAGTAATTGATATTTCCAAGTCAGATAAAACGTCCTCCAGGATCTTATTCAAGTCGATTTCTCCAAACGGTTTAGCCTTTGATGATATCCTCGAGAAGCGTAATAAATCAGAAATTAATTGTTGCATTCTTTCCGCAGAACTCAACATTCTATCGATGTAATCTTTTCCTTTATCAGAAAGATTTTCTTTTTCTTTCTTTTGAAGTCGATCCCCAAAAGCACGAATTTTTCTTAAAGGCTCCTGTAAGTCATGTGAACTCACATAAGCAAAGTCTTCCAATTCTCTATTTTTAGAAATCAATTCTTGCAGATATTGCTGTACTTTATTCTCGTTTTCAATCCGAGTAGTTACATCCTCTGCAAAAATGATGATTCCGCTAATTTCTCTATCGTTGTTGTACCAAGGGTGGGCTTCCCATTCAATACAAACCGTATCTCCATTGAATTTTTGGATATGATCGAGTTGTATGCCTGTTTTTTGACCCAATAAAACATTCTGGAAAATATTTTTCCAATCTTCTTTGAAGTAATAATCTTCCGTGATACTATGGCCTATTACATCAGATAAATCTTGTCTAGAATCTAAAATTGTTTTTTTCCAACGAGAACTTGCTACTAGATATTTTAATTCTAAATCCAACATAGCAATTGCCGCAGGAGCATAATCAGCATAATATTCAAGAAGTTGACGTTGTTCGATGACTTCTTTTTCTGCAATTTTTCTCTTTGTAATATCATTTACAAAGGCCGTATAATAATGTTCACCTTCAATTTCTAGAGGACTAATCGATATCTCTACAATAAAAGTAGACCCATCTTTTTTCTGAGCCTGAAATTCTTTTCCATCACCTTTAGTACGCATTTTAGGTTGTTCAAAAGAACTGTTTCTAAACGATACGTGTGTTTTTTTTAAGCTATCAGGAACAAGTGTTTCTATAGGTTGATCGATGAGTTCGTTTTGGCCATAGCCAAATATTTTTTCGGCCATCGGGTTCACACCTATAATGATTCCTTTTCTATTAATAATTACAATTCCTTCGGATGCGGCTGTAAATAAAGCGGATAAGGGGTCTCCTTCTTTTAGGAAAAATGGAGCGTTATTGGTTAATTTTTTCATTCAAATACTTTATTACTTCTTTTAATTGATCTGGGTGTGCCCAGTGGGTGTCAGGATTTCTTCGGAACCAACTTAATTGTTTCTTAGCATATCTTCTGCTATTCCTCTTTAGTAGTTCAACCGTTTCTTTCCAATCGTGTTTTTGATCCCAAAAATCAAAAATTTCTTTGTACCCTACAGTTTGTAAGGCGTTGTGTGTTTTGTATTCTTTAAGTCGTTCAACTTCTTCGACCAAACCATTTTTTAGCATCAGTTCCATTCTAAAATTGATCCTATCATACAATTCTTGTCGGTCTCTGTCTAATCCAATAGTGATAATATCAAAAGGTCGTTGTACGGAAGCTTTGTTTCTTTGACTTGTATAGGTTTTGCCTGTAATTTCTATGACCTCCAAAGCTCTAATCACACGCTGTGTATTTGCTCTATCGACCACTTCATAATATTCAGGATCTTTGATTTTTAATTGATCAAGCAAAGGTTGAATACCTTCGTCTTTGAATTGTTGATTAAGCTTATTTCGAATTTCGGGCTGAGACGTAGGCATTGGGTCGATTCCTTTGCATACTGCATCAACATACATGCCTGAACCTCCGGAAAGAATGACTGTTTGATGTTTTTGAAAAAGATCCTCTAACAAAGCAAGTGTGTCTTTTTCGTAATGTCCGAAACTATATTCTTGATTGATACTTAAATGCCCAACAAAATGATGGGGAACGTCTTGCATTTCCTCTTCTGTTGGTCGAGCAGTACCAATTTGCATTTCTTTGAAAAATTGACGGGAATCGGCATACACCACCTCAGTTTTTAATTCTTGTGCCAATTTCACACAAAAATCTGTCTTACCAACCGCTGTTGGCCCAACCACCACTATTAATACTTTTTTATCTTCTTTCATATCGAATGCCCATCCTTAATCTTACTTTGCAAAGTTAACAAATGAATTGATACATTAATAGTTATTGGTACAGACAAAAGTGTACCTTTGCAAACTAATAATTCAACTGTATCAAAATGTTTGTAGAACCTAGATTTAACGACCGATCAGACGAGAAGGCAATTGGCTGGATAGAAGTAGTGTGTGGCTCCATGTTTTCAGGCAAAACTGAAGAACTTATCAGAAGAGTTAACAGAGCAACAATTGCAAAACAAACAGTACATATTTTTAAACCTGCTGTAGATACAAGATATCACGAAGAAAACGTAGTATCTCATAATTCTAACTCAATTATTTCCACTCCAGTGAAAACTGCAGGGGAGATTACACAATATGTTGGCAAAAATGAAGTTATAGCTATTGATGAAGCACAGTTTTTTGATCAGACTTTAGTCGATGTTTGTGTTGACTTAGCCAACAAAGGGCATCGTATTATTGTATGTGGTTTAGATATGGATTTTCAAGGGAATCCGTTCGAACCTATGCCACAATTAATGGCAATTGCTGAATATGTTACAAAGTTGCACGCTATTTGTGTGAAATGTGGTGAACCGGCATTATATTCCTACCGATTATCTGCATCTAAGGATCAAGTTCTTCTAGGAGAAACAGATTCCTATGAAGCAAGATGTAGAAAATGCTATCAAAAAGGAATGAGTGACCGTAGTTCAGATTCTTGATTATCAGGGAGTCAGGTACAGCTGATATCTCTGTGTTATCTAGCTGAAAAATAGACTTCTCGATGAGAAATAGAATTGATACAGATAATTTTAAACGTCAATTAATACGTTACTTTAGTTTTAGAACTATTCAGGGTAGGAACGTTCTCCTAACGACTTCTTACCTTTTGATTTTGATTGCCTTCACAATTTTTGTGGTCTATCAAAATAAATTAGTAAGTGATGTTGGTGATAGGGTAATCCAAACTAGAAATCCTATCACCGTCATGACTTCTAGAATTAATGCAGGTCTCGATAGGGTATCTGCAGCACAAAGAGGCTACTTTTTGACAAAAGACGACAGTTACAAAGACGAAAGAAACTCGCTTTGGGATACTGATATTTTACCAGCCTTAGAAAAACTAGAAATTTTAGGCAAACAACTGACTTCTCAAGACAGACGTTCCATAGATGCATTAGGTATTCTTTTGAAGGAGTATAAACACGGTCAGGACGATCTAGAACTCTACTTTGAGCAACATCTTACCGATTTTGCTGCAATTCAAGAAGACATAGAAGAACTCGATTCCCTCACATTACGATTAAAGCTCGAAAGTTTTAAAAAGAAAGTAGAGGTAGACGAATATATTGTCGATTATTTATTGAACAATATATCACCACTTAAAGCAGAAATTAGAGAATATTTAGGCCCATTATCTCAACAGCAACAAAAAGCCATGTTGGATGATGTAAAGAGAATCAACGAAGATATTGATAGTGCTAACTCATCAATTGCCTTTGTTACAGCATTCTTTGCCATCTTGGCCATTGGTTCATCACTACTTGTAATTCGAACATTAAATACCTCATTACAACGGCCAATTAATCAGTTGGACCGTTTATCAGTGGGTGATCTCGGTGAAAATATCGAAGAAACCAATGATGAGATGAACGATATCATTACCTCGTCCAACCGACTCCGACAAAACTTGGATAAAGCATCTGCTTTTGCCTTAAACATTGGTGAAGGGAACTTTGAAGCTGATTTCTTGCCGGCAGGTAATCACGATATGTTAGGTAATGCATTGGTTCAAATGAGGGATCGTTTGAAAAATGTGGCAGATGAGGATGAAAAACGAAACTGGATTACTAAGGGTATGGCCCATTTTGGAGATATTCTTAGACAGTACAGTGATATCAAAGAGTTATCAAATTCTATTGTAACCGAATTGGTTCGTTACTTAAATGCCAACCAAGGAGAGTTATTCTTTATTGAAGAAGATGAAGATGGAGAAAGATATCTTAATCTAGAAGCAACATATGCTTTTGAGAGAAAAAGAATCATAGAGAAGAAGATACATGTCGATGGTCGCTTTGCTGAAGGATTACTTGGACAATCTTACTTGCTAGGAGAAACCATTTATCTAAATGACGTTCCTCCGGGATATATTGAAATTACTTCAGGTTTAGGTGATTCTACACCGAGAGCTGTTTTAATTGTTCCTTTAAAGATTAATGATGCTGTTGAAGGTGTTTTAGAAATTGCAAGTTTTAGAGAAATAGCAAGCTTTGAAGTAGAATTTGTAGAGAAAGTAGCTGAATCTATTGCCTCTACACTGAGAACGGCAAAAAATAACGAAAGAACCAAAGAGCTATTAATGTCATCTCAAGAACAAAGAGATCACTTAAGAAGCCAAGAAGAAGAGATGCGTCAGAATTATGAGGAGCTGCAAGCGACTCAAGAGGAAATGGAAAGACGTCAGATCGAATTAGAAAACTTAAAGAAAACACTTCAAAATCAAGTAAAAGAAAGAACGAACGAACTAGAAAAAACACTAGAAAGGTTCGATCTAGCATTGCAAGGTACTACCGAGGGTATTTGGGATGCCGTCTTAAAAAATGGGGAATTGGATAGTTCTACCATTTTCTGGTGGTCTCCTCGTTACGAAGAGTTACTGGGTTATGAAGAAGGTGAATTAGAAAATTCTTTAGATTCATTCTTACAAAATATACATCCTAATCAAAGAGAAGAATCAACCAAATTATTCAATGGTTTAATTAATGATCATTTAGGAATTGCACCAAATCAAACTGATGTACAACTGAGACTAAAAGATGGTACTTACAAATGGTTCCATGTTTCAGGAGCGGTAAAACATAATGAAAACGGTAAAGCGGTTCGATTTGCAGGAGCAATTAATGATATTTCTTCTAATGTAGACTTAAAAGTATCGCAAGAATTGTTATCTCTTAGAGAAGCGAACTTAAAAGCATTCCTAGATGTAACACAAGATTTTGTTATCGCTATCGATACAAAAATGATGGTTACTTTGGCCAACAATGCTATCAAGGAAGCTTTAAAAACTAGAGGTTTAGATATCATAGAAGGAGAAACAGTGATCTTGGATATGGTTCGACCAGAAAACAGGGATCATTACCATAAGAACATTAGAAGAGTATTGGACGGAGAAGTATTTAATGATGAAATGAGTTTCCAATTCGGAAATTTAAAACGAATCATGGATACGAGATACTACCCAATTATATCAGACGATAATCAAATTGTTGGTGCAACAGTAATGTTCCATGATATTACTAACCGTAAGCAAAGAGAAATAGATCTAATCGAGTCAAGAAGACAAATGAAAGCTATTTTTGATACTTACGATGCAGAGGTGTACATGAAAGACCTTGAAGGAAAGTATATCATGGCCGATCAGACATTTATATCTTCTTTAGATGTTGACTTTGATATTATCGGAAAAACTGATGTAGAAATCTATGGACCTGAAAAAGGAGAAGAAATTTGGGAATTGGATGAGGCAATTTCTGAACAAGAAACAGAAATTTCTTATCTAGACACAAGAGAGGATGGTAGCAAATTCAAATGTGTAAAATTCCCTATGGTAAATTCTGCTGGTAAGGTATATGCTATTTGTAGTATTGCTTCCAAATTAGAATTTGAGGGTGAATTGGATAACGGGGTTGATAAAGTACCTAACCCAGTAATCTATAGAAGTGCGAGTAATCCAAAAGAAATAGTGCATCAAAGTGGAACTTGGAAAAATTACTTTGGTGAAGATATTTCTTTAGATAGATATATAGCAGAAAAGGATCAGGATCGATATGATAATGCCTTGTCAATAATTACTGATGCTATAAACCAAGGGAAAGCTTATTACGAAACGTATGTGGTTACCCTTGATAATGGAAACAAATTATTGATGTTGGAAAAAGGTAATGCAGTAGAAAGAGATTACGATGGAGAAAAGGTTGTGGTTTCTTCTCTAATTAATCTGACTCCATTACGTCCTAATCATGCATAAATCGATAATTTAATTACCTTTGCATCACTTTAATTTAATTATTCAAAAATTATTGATATGAAAGCGATCATTAAAACAGATAAAGGAGATATGAAAGTAGATTTCTACTTAAACGATGCTCCTAATACAGTGGCTAACTTCGTAGACCTTGCAGAACACAACTACTACGATGGTTTAACTTTCCACAGAGTGATCCCTAACTTCGTAATCCAAGGTGGATGTCCTGATGGTACTGGTGCTGGTGGACCTGGTTACAGAATTGCATGTGAATTGGATGGCGACAACCAATACCATGACCGTGGTGTTTTATCTATGGCTCACGCTGGTAGAAACACAGGTGGTTCACAATTCTTTATTTGCCACAGCCGTGCACAAACTTCTCACCTAGACCGTAACCATACTTGTTTTGGTAAAGTAATCGAAGGTGTTGAAGTAGTAGATGATATCCGTCCAAACGATAAAATCGTATCTGTTCAGATTATCAGAGAAGAAGGTGATCCTGAATTAGGTGAGGTGAAAAAATTATAATTTCTAATTTAGAAATAGTATCTTTAAAAAAGCAATTAATGTCAATGCATTAATTGCTTTTTTATTTTTAGACAAACTTTACTTTTTAAAACTACTTCAATTAAAAATGAAACATCAAAAAACTATTGCAATGGTACTGGGGTACCTTTTATTGATCACAACTTCTGTTTTTGGTCAAGAAAAAATTTATCTAAACAAATGGAAGGCTGAATGTCAGAAAAATGAAGCTGAATTTTATCAAACTATTGAGAATGTAGGTACAGAAACTCCCTTATATCAAATAAAAACGTTTTCAATTGATGGAGTATTACTAACAAATGGACTCAAAGAAGATGTAAAAAAAGGAAGGTACATCAACGAGTATAAAGAGTACTACAAAAACGGAAATGTAAGTAGGATTTACCATTATAAGAAGTCTGAAAAAGATGTATTTGTAGAAACATTTTTCCCTGAAGGTCAGAAAAGATCAGAGTTGATACTAATTGGTGGTTATGATGAAGAAAAATATTTAAATGCCTGGAATGAAGAAGGAGAACAAATCTGTACGAATGGAGAGGGTGAATATTTTTGGAAGTCAGAAAAAACCGGAAAGCTTTACGGGGGGAAAATGACAAAATTCCATAAAACAGGAGAGTGGACAGGATATATTGAAGACCTTGATGTTACATTTACAGATACTTACAGAGCTGATGGTTCTTTGCAAAAAGGACAGGCTATTCGACAATCTGATAAAAAGGTATTTACTTATAAGGATGAATATGTTTATCCCTATGTGGTGAATTATGTACTTTATAAAAAGGTGAAATCAAAAATAAATGATTTACCCAAGGATATAAATTCAGATCATGTATATATCTCTGTCTATATCAACAAAGATGGTAAGGCAGAATATGCAAAAATGAGATTTACTGATGAACCTGTATCAGAAAGCGAACGTCAAGCTTTAGCAATAGTAAGAAAGTATTTAAAGAAATTTAATTTTGAACCAACTAAAAATCGAGGCGTAGCAACCGACGGTAAAGCTTATTTTAAATTTAAGCTGAGAACACCTTAGAGGTACTACTCCTGTATCTATTCTCATGAAACCAACTCTTCGACTTTTACTATTTTCTTTACTTTTAACAGGTTATTCTGTAAATGCTCAATCTGATTACATATCCATGTATTTGGATAAAAATGAATTAGAATGTATCAGCAAAACGGATGCGAAGTCAATTGCTAAAATTCGATTATCCACTGAAAGAAATGTTTTAGATTCTGTTTATGTCTATTATTTAGATGGAAACATTAAGTCTAAAGGAACATATTTTAAGTATTTTCGAGGTATAAAACACGGTGAGATGACCCATTATTATAAAAATGGAACATTAGCAAAGAAAGAAACTTATAATAAAGGTGTTTTGATCGAGGAGGAAGTGGAGTATTCCCCCAATGGCCAATTGAAATTAATTAAGAAGCATCCTTATAATTCTAAAACTGCAGAAATTAAAAATGCTTGGAATAAAGAAGGCAAACAAACTGTTTTAGAAGGAAAGGGCAATTTGGATTACAATTCTTGGGATGGAATTCATACTGCTAAAGGAAAAGTAAAAAATGGAAATAAGGTAGGTGAATGGATCGGAAAAAATAACCTATTATCTTTTACATATACCGAAAAGTATGATGCTCATGGTAAATTGATATCTGGAGTATCTATCAAAAACCAAAAGGAATTTACCTATTTCCAACTCACAGAAGAACCAAAGCATGAGAAAGGAAAGTATCATGTTTATCGTTCTATTGCTTATGTGATAAAATATCCCAGAGAAGCTAAAAATGAAGAGGTCAAAGGGAAGGTGTATACCAGGATGTACGTCAGTGAAAAAGGAGATGTTTATAACTTTAAAGTAGTAGAAGGTATTGGGCCAAGATGTGATAAAGAAGCTTTTAGAGTGATATCTCTAGTGTTTAAAGATGCTACTATGATACCTGCTAAAATAAGAGGAGTAGCATTCGAAAGTGTTTACATTTTTCCTTTATCATTTAAAGTCGGTTTGGAGTAATATATTTTGAAATCTAATTGATTGATTAAATATCAAAAAGTGCTTTTCTAATTAAAGAGAAGCACTTTTTTATTGATTAATAGAATAGATTATTGCTCAAAAGTCCAATTCAACCTTTGAATTCCTGTTCTTATATCCTCGTCCATCATAAAATATTTCCATAAAAGGCCGGTTCTGTAATTTTCAATCATTGTGATAATTGGTCCTTGATCAATGGCTAAAAAAGATTCAGCATACCAATCGTTGTTGGTTTGGTTGTATGCATCTTTAAAGCCATATTCACCCCATAGTTTAGGTTTTGTCTCATATAAATATCTCATAACCTCAAGAGACTCTTTTGGCGTATAAACAATCGACGATAAAGCTGCCGTTGGAGAAATTGTACCATTATCTAAGTTGGTCGTTGGTTCATGTGCCATATACCCACGGAAAGGGTCATCACTAGCGGTTAAACCCCATTCTTTTTCTCCATAGTTAGGGTATTTATCTTTCTGATTGATACACCAAAGTCTATTCTCTAAAGTTCTTTCTTTAATTAATTGAAAGTAGTTTTTTTCTGAATTTCCGTCTTTAAACTTAGGATCTAAACCAATGTAAGAGTAATGTGCCCAGAACAACGGTTTGGCAGAATCTTTCTCTAAGCTTAATTGATAACGATCCGTACCATTTTCCCAGCACGATTTATAAATACTAGGATCAATTTGATGTGTTGGAGAGGCTGCTGCCAATAAATACACAATTTGTGTTTCGTTAAAACCATACAAAGGCATATTCATTTGGAAATCATAGTTTGGAGACCAGTGCCAATATAAATTTTCAGTGCCGTTTCTATACCAATCCCAATCGACACCTTCCCATAAAGAAGTTGCCAATTTTCTTAGTTCTTTTTCTTCCTCATTATTCTGATTGAAATAATTACGAGAGGTGATAATTCCTTGAATTAGAAAAGCAGTTTCCACTAAATCTCCACCATCATCTTTTTTAGAAAATGAAAATGCTTTACCTGTAGATCCATCGTACCAATGTGGAAAAGCACCATGAAACTGATCTGATTTGTTTAGAAACTCATAGATTTGAATCAATCGTTTTGTTCCTTCTTCTCTAGTAATATATCCACGTTCTATACCTACTATAATGGCCATAATCCCAAAACCAGAACCACCTGTGGTAACAATATCGTCATTACCATTGCTACGTTCTCTTGCTAATCCCGCAAGCGGATGTCCATAATCCCAGAAGTATCTAAAAGTTTGTTTTTGGACAGTTTCCATTAATTCTTCATCAGAAAGCTTTTCTTGATTTTGTTCATCTTCATTGCGTCCCCATAAAAGGAAAGATGTGAATATGAAAAGGAGGGAAGTCCATAAGTATTTCTTCATTTCGTTTAGTTTTAGTTGAGTAGTTTGAATTTATGTTGTGGGTAAAAGTTGCTGATTATTTTTGAGTCAATAAAATATAGGAGTGGTCATGATCTTATCAAAAAGTAATCTGATGCTTAAGTTTTTGATGATCAGTAATCTATCGTTATTTATATTGAGAGGGAAAGAAACCTAGGGGAGAATTTGATAAGAGAAAAACACATCAATTATCCAATCGAAGTGAATAACTACACTCTTTTTCTATAATATTGAAAGTATTTACGCCAAGAAAAACGCTTACGTGTTGATAAGTAAGACTTGTTTTTTTCATTTTGATACGCTTCTTGTTCAAAACAGATCAATCGATAGGCTTTACTCACATTTTTGTGAATAAGTAATTGAAAAAGAAAGTCTAAAAAGTAGATAAAATAAAAAGTTATCAACAATAGTTCTTTTTGTTGAGCGAAATGAATTTTTTCATGTAAAATCATCCTTTTCCATTCCTCAGAATGTTGATAACTCTCAAATTCTTTTCGTACAAACACAAAAGGATAAACAGCCATTGCTGTATACCCCTTAAATGGAATAAATCTGTTGATAACTACTATCATACATATAATTTCCCTTTATTTTTTGATGATTCAAAATACAATGGAAAGTTTACTTCCGTTTGTGGTTCGAATTTCGGTGAAATAAAATGGGATTGCGAAGATAAAAAAAGCGAGCCTAATTTCATTAGACTCGCTTAGTAAATAACAATTGTATAGTAAATAGGCGTTAACCTACTAATTTTTACTCATTGTATAATTTTTCGTAGTACTGTAATGCCATACGGTTAGCATCGAAGTAAGGAAGAACGTCTCTCATAGAGTTTTTCACTCTTTCGTTCCACTCTTCTGGCTTGTCGTAGTATGTTGGGATGATCTCATTCTCCAAGATATCTAACAAGCTGTTCAAGTCTTGCTCATCTTGCTCGTGGATTGGAGCATTCAAATCAGCTAGAGGAAGAACGTATGAGTTCTCACCGTTAGCAAATTCAGGAATCCAACCATCGTTTGTAGAAAGGTTAATACCACCGTTCATTGCAGATGTCATACCTGAAGTACCAGAAGCCTCACGAGGTACACGTGGGTTGTTCAACCATACGTCAGAACCTTGCTTCAACTTACGAGAAAGCTTCAATTCGTAACCTACTAAAACAGCCATGTTACCATAGTCTTTAGAAAGGTGAACTAGTTGGTTGAATACTGAAACCGCACCGTAATCCATTGGATAAGGCTTACCTGCCCAGATAATTTGAACTGGACGGTCTGGGTTGTTCATGATTCTGTTGAAACGCTCTTTGTTTCTAGTGATCAAGTCAGCACGCTTATATGCAGCGAAACGACGTGCCCAAACGATAGTCAAGACTTTAGGGTCCATCAATTTACCAGTTTGGTCAGCTACTGTTTCAAATAATTTCGATTTTAAGTATCTCTTACGATCTAATAATTTCTCGTCATCTTCTTTATGAAGTGCTGAGTACAATTGATCGTCTGCCCAATACGTTCTGTTTTGTGCGTTAGTGATTGATGTGATACGGCAAATGTTGTCGTATTTGTTCCACATATCGTTTGATACCTCACCGTGTAATTTAGATACACCGTTAGCTACTCTCGATAGACGTAAACAAGCAAGAGAGTGATCGAAAGTATCGTTTTCGATACCAGTCATTTTTCTTACTTCATCTAATGGAATACCATTGAAGTAACCTAATTTATTAAGGAAGTGGATATCGTGCTTCTCGTTACCAGCTTCTTCAGGAGTGTGAGTAGTGAAAACTAATTTTTCTTTCACTTTCTCCATGTCTTTACCATACTTGTTCGCTAAGTGGAACGCAGCAGGAAGGGCGTGAGCCTCGTTGAAGTGGTAAACTTCAGCGTTATATTCTAACTCATCCAATAATTTAGCACCACCTAAACCTAATAGCATGTACTGAGCAACTTTTGCAGAAGCGTCAGCGTCATATAGACGGTGAGAAATTGATTGTGACAAGTAATCATTTTCAGGTAGGTCAGTCGTCAAGAAGAACATTGGTACTGTCTTGAATACGTCTGGACGCAAATACTTTGCAGTTACCCAAACTGGGTGACCGTTTACTTCGATAGTAAATTTGATATTTGTGTCTTCCAAGAAGTTGTTGATCTTCTCTTGGAATAACGCATCCATTTCTTGGTTACCTTTACGTACTTGGTCATAGTAACCGTATTTCCAAAGAATACCAATACCGATGAAGTTTTGGTTAAGCTCGTAGCTTGAACGCATGTGAGAACCTGCTAAGAAACCTAAACCACCAGAATAGATTTTAAATGGTTGGTCGATAGCAAATTCCATACAGAAATAAGCAACACGCTTTTTGTATTTGGGGTCGTAAGCGTAAGGGTGTTTGAAGTTTTCTTCGAAACGTGACATATGATTAAAATTGATTTATTTTATTGTTTTATTTTCAGTTGAATACGAATTGACGTCAAATGGACAATTCTAAATTCTGATTGCAATTTTTAGAATTTATTTTTCTAATGTTATGATGTAGATCACCATTTTAAGAAACCTTTTCAGAAACCGATTGCGAAACCGTTGTAATGTTAAAGGTTAGACTTAAATATTTCGATTTTTTTGATTTTTAAACAAAAAAATTCATGAAATAGTAAATTTTAAATAACATTCTATGGGTTATTATCAATTTGTTACAAACATTTGATAGTAACTTTTCCTCTATTTTGAGGGCACAGGAACGGAATCAAGAACAAAAAATGCCTTCTTAAAACGTTGATATTGAAAATACATTCCAATCATCAAAGCTAAAGCGGTCATAAATATCCATGATACAGCCTTCCATATTAGGGAAAGAAGGTATTGAAATCCTTTAAATATTGGGAGAATGATAAATGTTGCAATAATCAATAGAATTGTTGTACTAAATGTATAGAAGTTCATATTTGGGCGGATTATTAAAGTGAATCTCTACTCAATTTACGAACAAATCTGCTATAGGTTTTACTTTTGGTAAAATTTATTTTGATCCACCTTAAATATTATATTTTTTCCTCTTATTTTCGATGCTAGAAAAAGTTATTATCTACCCCCTTTTTTCCCTTAAGAATGAAAACCTATCCTTCACCATTTTTATTAGAAGTAGCAAGAAATGTCTATCAGCAACATAAAAATGAACTAACAAAAATTATTGTTGTACTACCTTCTCGAAGAGCATGTATGTACTTTAAACAATATTTTGGTAGTGTTATCGATCAATTAACCATCGCTCCTCAAATTATATCGATGGAAGGATTTGCAGAATTGTTCTCTCAGTTACTGAAGGCGGATAATGTGACTTTATTGTTCGAACTATTTAAGGTGTATCAGGAAAAAGACAAAGATTTAAAAATTGAGGAATTTGTTCATTTAGGGAAGTCGCTTCTTTCAGAATTTAATATGATTGATAATAATCTGAATGAAAAGAAGGTAGATGAGATGTTCGAACATCTAAATGAAGTAAAGCTTTTAGAAGATTGGGCTCAAGGATTAGGTGATGAGGAAAAAGAAGATTTAAAAAGCAATTGGAGGGAGGGGAAGACTTCCATGACAGAGTTCTTGATATTCTGGCAACGCCTTGCTGATGCTTATGCGACGTTTAAAAAATCGTTATTATCAAAAGGTTTGGCCTATGGTGGTATGCTTTTCAGAGAAGCACTGACCAATCTGGAAGACCGTATGGAGGAACTTGAAATAGAGAAAGTAATTTTCGCAGGTTTCTCTCAAATGAGTGGGGTAGAACAAGAGATCGTTCAAAAATTAAACGATTTAGGAAAAGGACAAACCTATTTCGATGCAGATAAACGTTATTTGGATAAGTCTATCAATCACGAGGCAGGTTATTATTTAAGAAAATATGTCAATGGTTTTGGCGCTCAACATCCTCATTTTGCTATAGACCAATTCAATACCCACGATAAATTGGTCGGGTTTAAATCAGTGAGTTCAACGGTTGGAGAAGTAAAATTGGCAGGAGAGTGGCTTATTTCTTTATTGTCTACTGAAAAAGATAAATTAGAGTTTAGTCAGACACTAAATCATACCGCTATCTTATTACCCGATGAAAGCCTATTACCTGCTTTACTAAAATCATTGCCTGATATTACTTTTGAAGATGGAAAGACGTTGGCCGAATATACCAACATCACTATGGGTGTTAGTTTTGATACTACTCCACTTTTTGATCTTATCAAAGAGATTTTCTTAATGAAAGAAAGGGTGGTAGAAAAGGATAATAAGGCCACTGTTTATTTCAAGAATGTTCAGAACATATTAAGACATCCTTTCTTCAATAGTAATTATAGAGAAATAGATCAGATTGCAAGCGGTATTTTAGATGATATCGTCAATAAAAATTTTATCAATATTCCTTTAGATTACCTGGTGGATGCATCGGGTGACATGGAAATATTCAAGGTGGTATTTCGACCTTGGAAAAATAACTATAAGGACATTATCAAAAACTTTATCGACTTGATCAATGCCTTATTGCGTATGATGAAATCGAGTATCAATTCGGTAGGAGAAGAAGAAGTAAAAATATCCGATTCTATTTATAGTTATGAAGAGGAGCTGTTAAGTATATTATTCGAACATCTAAAACACCTGAATAAAGTGTTGCCTAATTTTATTCAGAAGGAAAGTGATTTACCTATCAAGATGTTTAAAACATTACTTTTAGAGTTGCTGAGAGGAACAAAAGTACCTTTTACAGGTGTACCTATTGCTCCGTTACAGATTATGGGTATGTTGGAAAGCCGTGCTTTGGATTTTAAAAACGTCTTGATTCTGACTTGTAATGAAGGAATGCTCCCAACAAAAAAATCTGTAGAAGCGATCATACCATTTGATATCCGATCGAATTATGGATTACCTACATACAAAGATAAAAATGCCGCTTTTGCTTATACTTTCTACCGTTTATTCCACCGATCGGAACATCTAATGTTTAGTTATTTGGACGCCAATTCTGGAAGTGATGTGGGCGAACAAAGTAGATACCTGCTTCAGGTAAAAGAGGAAATGATGGAAGATAGTGGATTTAGAGTAAAACAAATAGACGATCATCAAGAAGCTTGGTTATTGGCAAAAGCAGATAAAACAATGTCGGAACCGATTAAGGTATCTAAATCCGAAGAGTTAAAAGAAAGTATCATTACCCGATTGAAAAAAGGGGTCAGTCCATCTTCTATAAGTTCATATATCAGAAATCCACTCACATTTATAGATCAAAAAGTCATTGGGTTAGATGAGTCGGATGATATTGAAGAGGATTTGGATTCTAGAAGCTTTGGTAATGTAGTACACACTGCTATGGAATGGGGTTTTAGAAGAATGGCAGGCTTAAAAGATGAGTACGATCCAAAGAAAAAAGAAATTCAACCTTCTTTTGTATTGAGAATAGATGATTTTAAGAAAGCCATAGATGACCGACCTTTTATCATTCAACTTATTGAAGACGCTGCCCAAAAAGAGAAGGTAGAGTTGGTGAAAGGTCAAAACCTTTTATTAAAATCAGTTGCTGAGAATATCATCGTTCGCTTTTTCAAAAAACAAATAGAGGAATTGGAGGCATCCGAATCGAAAGCTTTTGGAATTGTTCGATTGGAGGAGTTTATCAATCACAATGTCACATTGGATATAAATGGAGAAAAAGTAGAACTACGTTTGGCAGGTATGGCCGATAGAATAGACGTTTTAGACGGTAAGCTAAGAATTGTAGATTATAAATCGGGAAGCTATGTGGAATCGAAAATGAAGCCCAAAAATTGGGAGGTGTTTATCGATGATGTGGATTATGCAAAAGCCTTACAGATTTCTTTGTATTCTTATTTGACTAAATCAGCTATGGGCGATCCATCAAATGCTCATTTTCATCAGATGATAAGGGCATGTAATGAAGTCCTCGCTAAGGAAAAAGTACCAACCATCGATTTCTCAAAAGATATTGATGCCGGATTTTATTTCTTCAGAAAAATCAATGATGGATTAATATCATGTAAATTGGATGGGACTTTTTACGGAGAAGAAATGGACTTTTTACCCAAAACAGAGAAATGGTTAGAACTTTGGGGCAAACACCTGCTTGACACTGAAACATTGCTTGAAGATGTAATTTGAATTGTAAAAAAACTTAAAATATCTTATAGAAAGGATAAAGACTGCCTAACATTGGTTTATTGGGTATAAATTGAGTTGTCTTTTTAAAGAGTAACACAAAAACTACTCTGGGACTACTACCAAATTTGTTCTTCAATTGGAAACTACGCCTTGAGGTTTATTTATAAAAGCATATTGATATTAGTATTTTTCCTCACTAATAATGAAGTGAATGCACAGCAAAAACTTCCAAAATTAGATGAGGTGGATATGCTTATGACCAATCTTACGGTACAGCTCGAAATTACTTCTGGTATAGATGCTATGTATAACTTTGATTTTAAAGTGGCAGAAGGACAATTTCATTGGTTAAAAAGTCATTACCCCGAACATCCCCTACCTTATTTTTTAATGGGTCTATGTCAATGGTGGAAAATTGTTCCTAATATTGAAAATAATACTTACGACGATCAATTTTTTGCTTATATGGATTCTGCTATTTATTACGCAGAAGCGATGTACAAAGAGGATAAAAAGAATCAAGAAGCACTTTTCATTTTAGCAGGTACTTGGGCTTTTGAAGGGCGTTTACATGGTGAACGACATCATTGGACAAAAGCTACTTTCTCGGTAAGAAAGGCATTGAACTATTTCGATAAGTTGAAAGAAATGCCTAAAACCGATCTTACTCCTGAGTTACTTTACGGAGATGGGCTTTACAATTACTATGTAGAGTGGATCAAGGAAAATTATAAAATGCTTCGTCCAGTTTTATGGGTATTTGATTCTGGAGATAAAGAATTAGGAATAGAACAATTGGAAACGTGTGGTAAAGAGGCTTTTTATACACGTATAGAAGCGATGTATTACCTGATGAAGGTACATTCTTCTAAAGGAGGAAAAATGATACGAGCCCTTCAGATATCTGACTATTTGCACACGAAGTATCCAAATAACCCTTACTTCCATAGGTATTACGCTCGATTATTATACTATAGTGGACGCTACCCTCAATTATATAAAGTTTGCAAATCGCTATATGATAGAGTAGAAGAGAAACAGACGGGTTACGAAGAAATGAGTGGTCGTTATGCTGCTTTTTTCTTAGGTTCTTATTATAGAGATTACCTTGGTGACCGAGATTCAGCTGAATTCTATTTCAAGAAAGCGGTAGAATATGTTGAAGAAATTAAAGATTTTGGATCGGGATATTATCATTATTCTTTAGCTGCTTTAGCAAGAGATGCTAAGAAACAAAAGGATTATGAAGCGGCAGAAAAGTATTACAGTAAAATACAGCTATATGCAGTAGGTAGAAAAGATTTACTTTCTGAGGCAAAAACTTTTAGAAAGGAAAATAAAAAGAGGAAGAAGCAAGAAAAGAAAAATCAAAAATAGTCATCATTCAGAAAGAAATGATGACTATTTTTATTTTACTACCTACCTAATATTTATCCGGAACAAACGTCTGTTCATCCAGCGGAGGTCGAACATATCCTTCCTTATTAATAGGAGGTAAGTCGATTTTCTTATACTTGATTTCTTTATAAGGGACTTTCGATAAAAAGTGACTGATACAGTTCAATCTAGCTTTCTTCTTGTCGTCTGCTTTGACCACAAACCAAGGCGATTGTTTGGTATCGGTGTAAGCAAACATATTGTCTTTTGCTTTAGAATACTCCACCCACTTAGCTCTAGACTCCAAATCCATTTCCGAGAACTTCCATCTTTTAATAGAAGAATTGATACGTTCTGCGAAACGCTTTTCTTGCTCTTCGTCAGAAACAGAGAACCAGTATTTAATTAAAATGATGCCGGAACGAATCAACATTCTCTCGAATTCAGGACAAGTTCTTAAGAATTCTTGATATTGATCGGGAGTACAGAAGCCCATGACATGTTCTACACCGGCTCTGTTGTACCAACTTCTATCGAATAAAACAATTTCTCCTGCCGCAGGAAGATGAGGCACATATCTTTGGAAATACCACTGAGATTTTTCTTTTTCGGTAGGAACGCCAAGTGCCACAATTTTCGCCACACGGGGATTTAGTTTTTCTGTAATTCTTTTAATTACACCACCTTTTCCAGCGGCATCTCTACCTTCAAAAATAACGACTACTTTTAACCCTTCTTTCTTTACCCACTCTTGCATTTTAACCAATTCGGTCTGCAATTTTTCTAACTCGCCTTCGTAATAGTCTTTTTGTAATTTTCCTTTCTTGGTGTATTTCTCTTCTTTGCTCATCTATGCGGTATTTTAGGTTAAATTTTGATGTCTACTTTCTACCAAAATCAGCAGGAATTTCCCCCCAATGCTTGGTTTCCCATTTTCGAATAGGATTCATGTATGTATTCGTCTCCAACCATTTGATAGCTCTGTCGATCATATCAAATAATTGAGCGTTTTTATTATTCTTTTCTAATGTGGTTTTGATCTTCTTTTCTCTGACCCACTTCATCGCCGTACGACTATCAGTATAAACTATTGTCTGATCGTACTTATGTTGTTTTAGGTAAGCCAATGCATGTACAATACCTAAAAACTCACCTATATTATTTGTACCATCCTCATAAGGTCCCTGAATAAATAGTTGCTGACCATTCTCTAACCAAACCCCTCTATATTCCATGGGGCCTCTTGCTCCAGAACAAGCAGCATCAACGGCTAAGCTATTGTTCATAATAGGTAAACCTACCGTTGGATCGTAAATCTGCTTCGGTTTTTCTCCTGCTTTTTTCTTTACAATATATTCAGCAGGATTCCCCTTAAAAGCAATTTCAGCCTCTCTTAAAGAATCAAAAGATTTATATTTCGCACCTTTTACTCCTTGTACATGTTTTTGGCATTCTGCCCATGTCTTATACACACCGGGAGTTCCACCCGACCACACTACATAAAACTTTTGTTTCTTATTCGCCATTGTTTTTACTTAATTAACCTATGAATTTAAGCATTACTTTTTGGATGAAAAAGAATCTAAGAAAGGAGATTTGAATAATTCTTTCAGTTTGAAGATTTTACAATTCCAATTCATGTTGATGCCATTCGACCTCATCCTCCTTAAAAGAATGCGTAAAGGCAAAGCCTAGCTTTTCAATCACTCTTTTTGATGCTGAATTGTATATCATACATCTAGCCACAACTTTTTTCACCTCTTTCTTTTTTGCCCATTTTAAACAAGCAATAGCCGCTTCAGTAGCAAATCCTTTATTCCAAGCATTACGCATCAAGCGAAAACCAATATCCACTTCTTGGGTATCAGGATGATATTTTAAACCACACCATCCAATGTATTCATCAGTTGATTTGAGTCGAATGGTCCAGCGACCCATTCCATGAAGTTCATAATCATTATACTTTCTGATAAAAGACAGCGTTTCTTCTAGATTTTCAAATGCTGCATCACCTGTAAATCGCATGACTTCGGGATCCGAATTGAGAAGGAAAAAACCTTCAGCATCTCTCTTAGAGAATTCAGAAAAGGTCAATCTTGAGGTGTTTAAAGGTAGTTTTGTCATGTTTAGATGAAGAAAAAAAGTAGGATAAATAAGAATAACAATTATTTGAAATCAGTAAAATGTTGAAAAACAGATTCAATAACCGATTTTTTTTGAAAAAATGATCAACTTTTTAAAAGGTATCCTAGAAAAAACTTGAAGAATAAATAGATATAAGTTAAATTTGCACGCTCATAATTCTAGGATTGTGACCTTAATAATGTAATTGATTTAATTAAATATAATCATGGGATATACAAAACTTATTAGAAAGTCTAGAAGAAATAAGACAATCGCTCTTAAGCGTGTGAAAACTATCCAACGTTTGAGCGCTAAGCCAGTAATCAAAAAAGTTGACGTTGAGGCTATCAAAGCTGAATTCGCTGCTAAGTAATTTGAATTACTAAAGTCAAAAAAAGTCTAGAACCGAAATTCTAGACTTTTTTTATTGACTATATTTTTTGAGGGTTAAATAAAACCTTCGCTTTTGGCTTTCGTTACCGCCTCAATTTTATTAGAGACTTGTAATTTCAAGTAGATATTTTTGATGTGGAATTTGACGGTATCTTTCGACACAGAAATCTGATCGGCAATATCCATATATGATTTTCCTTCTGCTAATAGGTTGAGTACATCAGTTTCTCTGTTGGTAAGTGGAGATTCGCTTTCTCTTCTAAACGATTTAACTACCAATTTCGCGATCTGTGTACTCATTGGTGCTCCTCCTGCAGAAACTTCATCCAATGCTCTCAATAATTGAGTGTGATTACTATTCTTTGTGATATACCCAGTAGCTCCGGCACATAATGCGTCGAATACATACTGACTATTTTCATGAACAGAAATAATTAAAATATCTGTTCTAGGTAAAGTCTGACGAATATTTCTTGTCCCTTCAATGCCATTCATTCCGGGTAAATCAATATCCATTAATACAATATCAGGTAAATCAGTCTCAAGTTTTTTTAATGCATCTTCACAAGTGGTATAGGCATTGACAACTTCATAATTAGAAGTCTTTGTCTCTATAAGTAGTTGAAAAGCTTCTTGAACATCTTTATTATCCTCGACAATGATAATTTTCTTTTTCATAATATGCTAGGTACAAAAAAAAAAGAGATGATTCAATTTAAATTGTCACCTCTTTTTTGAATTTCAACAATAAGAATGAGTTCCCCAACTCAGTTGAGGGTTATAGTCCGGATTTGTACTGCTTAACGATTCATTAATTCAAAAGTACGTGATAAAGCAATATGACGTACTACCCTAAAGGGTAGTTTTTAGGGTAGTTGTTCTAGATTCTTATTGAAAGTAACTGATACTGTAGTTCCTATGCCAGGTTGTGATTCAACCGATATATGACTTTTTTTCATTTTTTTTGTACGAGAATGCATGTTTTGAATGCCGTTACCATAATTCGTAGTTGCTTTATCGAAGCCATTTCCATCATCTTTAATACTTATGGTAATGGTATCTGCTTGCTGAGTTAAAGAGAAGTGTACGTGTTTTGGTTGGGCATATTTAGCAATATTGGTCATAGCCTCTTTAAATATAAAAATCAATTGTAAACTCCATGAATGTGGAAGAATAAGCCTTTCGATTTTATCAGAAACTTCTTTTTGAGCATGAAAACGGATTTGTAGTTCTTCAAAGAATTCATCACCAAAGTCTTTGATGTGATCGAATACAATTCCTAAAACATCATTTTTAGCATCAATAGACCAAATAAAATCCCTTGTCCCGTTGTATAACGATTTCGATTGACTCTCTATTCGGTTTAAAATCTTTTCTGTATCTGCATCTTTTCCTTTAAGTTTCATAGAAGCAAGGTCAGCTAATACAGTAATTGAAGCTAGCTTGTTACCCATTTCATCGTGAAAATCTTGAGCAATTTCTTTTCTTACAATCTGTAACTTTTTCTCTGCTTTATTTTTAGAATCAAGAATTTCTTGTAATTCATCTGATTTCCCTTTCTCGGTTTTAATTCGAGAATAAGAGTAATACGAGATACCAATAATTAGAATAACCAAGGATCCTATTTTAAAAAGTATATGTTCCCAAAAATATCCTTTAATAATTAGAGTGGCTACACTGGGTTCACTCCAATCCGAACCAATAGTTTTTCCTCTTAATAACAATTGATATTCACCCGGAGTACTTTTATTAATGTTCAGTAGATCGGTATATTGAAATTCTATCCATTCAGCATCTTCAGATATTTTATATTGAAGAATTAAAGATTCCATTTCACTTAAAACATCTGATTCCAAAGGGATTTTTACACTACTAAACTTACTATGTGAATAAAAAATAGGTGCTGACCATTTTACTGTTGGAGGAACAATACTCTTACATGGAATTGAATTCGGCATGGACATAATTCCTTGATAAGTACCAATCCATAATTGATGATTCGAACTTTCAAAAATAGTAGTGATGTAGTTACTAATTAGTCCCGAGGAAATATTAAATCTTCGAATCACTTTATTGTTTCTGAGAACTATTAAACCTTCTGATGTTCCCACCCATAACTGCCCTAAATGATCAATAAATAGCTTAGTACAACGTATATTATTCATTTGATCAACAACTTTTATAGATGCATCTAAGTCACCCAAAACTAATTGATGCAGATTATAATTGGTGGCGATCCAAATACAGTTGTTTTCATTATCAAAGAGAATATCCTGAATTCTTTCTCCCGATGTAAACTCATCTACCCAAACTTTTCTTTTGGTTAGTTTCGTGTTTTTATCATGGTCATATAAACTTAAAGCACCTTTAGTGGCCACCCAAACTGTAGTATCTGAGATAATCGCATTGACAATTTTAGGTTGCGTAATTTTACCTTCAGGAAACTTATGGAAAGCTCTTTTAAGCTTCATATTATCTTCAAAAATCTTCAGAGTATCTTCTTCACTAAACCAAATTCCACTGTAATTTCTACCTACAAAAGTACTGTAGGAAATATCTAATGAATCTTTGTTTTCGAAAAATGTCCCATCATCAGAAGTATATAAAACTCTGTTATTGATCTTGTTGATATATACTCTAATATTTTTGTAACGTTCATAAGTATTACGGTTATCTAAATTGTATTCTATTACTTGGTTGGTGGTAGAAAAAAGTAGACTACTATCGTTTTCCTGATTGATGGATAGAATATGAGGAATAGATAATTCTTCGATACCAATGTAGTTGAAATCAAGGTTATTGACCATAAATAATCCATCTCCTTGAGTAGAAATCCATAATCGATCGTTGGAATCTACCATAATCGAGGAATTAGAAGATTTAGACTGGATATATTTATCAAGGTTAATTCTTCTACTGTTATCTTTTTTTACGTAATAACTTACTTGATGATGAAGTGATTCATTAATAGAGTATACAATATCTCCATTTTGTAAATCGTATATATTAGAAACAAAACATTCCTCACCAATAGGGTAGGTTTGTAAAATTGTTCCATTATCAGATACTTTCAATATTTTACCTTTACAACCCACTAATAACCCTCCATCTTTAGATGGGTAAGCACAGGAAATGTATTCTTTACCTAAAGTCTTTTCGAAAAAGTTATCTGTCAGTTTAGTTCCTTCTATCACTCTGAACCCTTGGGAGTCTCTACCCATTGCTAGTACTTTGTCTTGATAAAGTGTAAGACTAAAGGGAATGAACTTATCAATATCCAACATATAAGATGGCAAACCTTTGTTTACTGAAATGAACAGTTCTGTTTTGCCATTTTTCTGTTTGGTATATGGGATGATGGTATCACCTCTTTTATTTTTTTCATCTGTAACATAACCTTTGGTCCATTGCCACCCATAAACTCTACCCTTATGTACAATTCCTTTATGAAGTTTATTTGCTCCAGGAGTTTGTAAATGTGGATAAGTATGTATGCTATCACTTTCTTGATTGTAAACATGAATACCTCCTTTCCAACTGAAGATGTAGACAGAATCAGCATCGTTTTTATTGAACCCAATAATGAATGGCGATTGTAAACCATCTTTAGTACTGTAGGTCTTAAAATTTTTGCCATTAAAAGTACACATGCCATCATCTGTGCCTATCCATATTTTATCATCTTCCTCTAATAAATTATAAATAAAATTATGAGGTAAACCATCCTTGGTCGTCCAATGATGCACGTTTGGTTTCTGCCCAAAAACTTGATAAGTAATTAGAAATAAAAGAAGTAAGAAGTTGTATTTATAGTTATATGGCATATGACCCATATTTTTTTCTAATTTTTTTTGATTCTGCAACCCGTTGAAAAAATAAATTTATGTATTTATACTTTATTAAGTGCTAAAAATCACCTAATTCATTCATTTTCCCGTTTATATTTGATGGTTATCAAAAGCATATTACAAATATTTTTCTGTATATTTTGATAACGAATAAAGTTAATAATGAAAATGAAATAAATGATTAAATCACTATAAGTATGCTGGAAATTCAAAAGAAACTAAAGTCCTCATTTTATACTATCTTAAGTTTACCCGCTACAGCTATGGGGTTTGCACTTTCCATCCAAATTTCTGCTTTGAGTTGGATTCTAAGTGAGAAATATGGATTCCACCTTGAAGAAATTGGTATTGTTTGGGCAGCAGGTCCATTAGCGGGAATAATAGCACAACCAATAGCAGGACTATTATCTGATAATGTATGGCTTTGGGGTGGGCGAAGAAGACCATTCATTTTAATAGGAGGTGTTTTGACTTCAATCATGTTACTTGCAATTCCTAATATGGATATAATAGGTAAGGCATTGGGGCAAGAAGGTGCAACTGTTGGTATCGCTATTGCCATTGCTTTAACCTTTGATTTAGCAATAAATGTAAGTTTTAACCCTACAAGATCAATCATTGCAGACGTTACTCCAGAAGGAGAAAAAAGAACAAGTGGATATACTTGGATGCAAACAATCTCTGGTACATTTGGTGTTTTAGCATATGCTATAGGTGCATTTTTTGATAACTATGTGTTAATTTATTCTGGTATTTTTATAGTGTTTGCATTTTCTGTTTTTCCATTATTCTTTATTGAAGAACCAAAACAATTAACTTCTACGAGTGATGGTGAAGAACAATCTAAAGTATCGTTCTCAGAAATTATGGATGTGATTAAGCCTCTTTATGGATTTTTGATCTATGCTTTTTATGTTATTGTAGCTAAAGTGTTAGACTTACCAACATCCAATATTTATATTGAGATAGGGTGCTTGGTAATTACTCTAATAGCAGGAATTCAAGTAATATTAGTTTCTAGAAATGTTGAAAAAGACAAACTTGAATTTCAAAAAATATTATTTGCACATTCGTTTACTTGGATAGGAGTTCAATCAATGTTTGTTTATATGTTGGCTTTTGCAAAAGTTAATGTAATGGGCTTTGAAATGGATCAGGAAGTAGCAGAAGAATTAAAAAATAATATTGGTAAAATTGTAGCTATATCCTTTCTTGTATTAAACCTAGTAGGTGCAATTTTCCCTTCTTTGATTATCAATCCACTAGTTAAAAAAATTGGTCAGGTAAAAACTCATACTATTTCTTTAGCAATAATGACTTTAGGGTACTTCGGAGTTTATAGTTTAGTAGGAAAAGATAGTGAATACTTGCTGTATTTCTTTATGGTTGTGATTGGAGTTGGTTGGGCTTCAATTATTTCAATTTCATTTGCAATCATGTCCGAAAGAGTGGATAAATCAAAAATGGGATTATACATGGGCATTTTTAATTTGTCTGTTGTAGCACCGCAGTTAGTTTCCAGTTTTAAAATTGGACAACTAGTTAATTCTTATGATGATAAAGCTATACTATTCCTTATTTGTACAATTACATTACTTGTTTCAACTGTTTTATGGTTGACTGTTAGAGAAAAGAAAGGGATTGATAATACCCCTTCAGCAAGCACAGGTGGAGGCCATCATTAATATAAATGACATCAAAAAAGGGAAGTAATTTCGGTTACTTCCCTTTTTTGATGTATCTGATAATCTTTATTGTTTGATCACTCTTTGATTGAAAACCCCAAAATCACTATTTAAGCGAACGAAATAAGTACCTCTAGGAAGGTTACCCAAATCAATATCAACCACTTCTTGATGTTGGCTAAGATCGAATGTTTTCACAACTTGACCTGTCGAAGAGATAACTTCAATTAGACCAACATGAGAAATAAAATCACCTATTGCTAAATGGAAAATACCATTGGAAGGGTTGGGATAAATACTAAATGTTCTTGGAGAATTAGGCTTTAAACCAACAACACCATTATCAATATTAATTACATTGGATTCTAATGAAAAACCATCTTTATTTACTGCAAAAACTCTATAGGATACTTTTTTTTCAGCATCTTCAGAAGATGGTAGATAGTCGGTATAGCTTCTTGTACTGGGATCTAGAATTGGGCTACAATACGTAAAACCTTTGTCTTCTAGAGATCTTTCGATAACATAACCTGTAATTTCTCGTGTGCCCTCATCTGGAACTTTCCAAACGATTTTGTTTATTCCGTCTTCTGTATTGGAAATAATATCATCCACGTCCATTGTAACTTTTGCATTTGGTGCATTTTGATTGATGGTTTTTCTAGCAGTAGAAGCAACCAATACAGTGTCTACTCTAGACTTTTGATCATTCGTAAATAATGTCATGCATGAATCATTGGTATAATCCATAAAGTTCTGATACATCGACGAGGAATAATTAACGGTATCGCATAAATATTTTGTATGGAACTCCGTGCTTTGATCACAATATGAAGTAGTATTTGTATCAGAGTGAGTTCCTTTAATTGCTGGAGTATCTTCACAATAATCAGATTTGGAACAATCAGAAGAAGCACTTCCCACACCCCAAGGGTGAAGTATCCCTAAATAGTGTCCCAATTCGTGAGTCAATGTTCTTCCCATATGATAAGGACGTTTTAACCCAAAGTCATCTACTAATTCAGATCCAAAGTATCTATAATCGATTACAACGCCATCTTTTGATGTTGTTGCTATTTCAGAGGAATTGACTTCGTCCAAACCAGAAAGTGTTAGAATATTAGGAAAAAATGCATAGCCTAGATAATTGGAAGGTAGGGCGGTCACCCAAATATTTACATACCTATTGGGATCCCAAATATTTTGTTCGATAATGTCTTCGATTTCACCTGTACTAAAATATCCTTTAGAACCAGGGTCTTTATACATTCGGTTTATTCCTTCTTCTTGAAGCACATTACCCTGTGGATCATACAATGCTCTTTTTATTTCAACATTTAAAGCTGTAGCATCAAATTGAAACTCTTCTAAAGTCTGAGCTCTATTTTTATTCTTTTTATTTAAATCATTATTAGTCGCTTGAAATTGAGAAGCAATTTGATCGTAGCTTAAATTATTACCTGTCCCAATGCTAAAACCCGGATTGGTGTAAATAATATGTACAATGGTAGGTAAATTAGATTTTTGACTTCTATTTATAGTTTGAGAAAGACGAAGTGCAGAAGTTGTTCTAGGTAAAGATGGGTCATAACTATGGTTCACCAAGTGATTCCCACAACGTCTAAACGTTTGGGTTTCTTGTGAAAAAACCAAGGTCACAGAAAATAAAAAGACAGTGATTGTCAGTAAGTATTTGTTTTTTGATAACATATCTGAATGCAAATTCAATTAAAAAATGCTATATTATTGTATTGCAATATGATAAGTTTTTAGATAAGGTCAATATTTTATTCCATCATTTCTTTGACTTTTATATATTTGCAAAACTTCAATTAGCCATATATGAAATATAATAGAGTACTCCTAAAATTAAGTGGCGAAGCCTTAATGGGTGAGCAACAATATGGTATTGATCCTGCACGTCTGGAACAATACGCAAAAGAGATTAAAAAAGTAGTTGATGAGAAAGTAGAAGTTGCTATTGTCATTGGTGCTGGAAACATTTTCCGTGGTATGCAAGCGGGTAAAATGGGTATCGATAGAGTACAAGGCGATCATATGGGAATGTTAGCTACTGTAATCAATGGTATGGCCCTACAAAGTGCTTTAGAAGGCGAAGGGGTATATACTAGATTAATGTCCGGAATTCAAATGGATCAAGTTTGTGAGCCATTTATTAGAAGAAGAGCCGTACGTCACTTGGAAAAAGGTCGTGTGGTTATTTTTGGTGCTGGTACTGGTAACCCGTACTTTACAACAGACTCTGCTGCTTCATTAAGAGCAATTGAAATTGATGCGGATGTAGTATTAAAAGGTACTCGTGTTGACGGTATCTATACTGCCGATCCAGAAAAACATCCTGATGCTACTAAAATTGATGAGCTTACTTTCGACGAAGCACTAAACAAGAACTTGAAAATTATGGACCTTACTGCATTTACTTTGTGTAAGGAAAATGATTTGCCGATCGTTGTATTTGATATGAACAAGCCAAATAATTTATATCATTTAATGTCGGGTGAGGCTGTTGGTACAATTGTATCTCAATAATTAAAAGATCATAAACATAGTGATTTATTCACTATGCTGATTATATTTGAATTATAGATTATACTTAATCAAAAAAAATAAAACAATGGAAGAGGAAATAGGAATGTATCTTGATGATGCAAAAGAAATGATGGAAAAAGCCATTTCTCACACAGAACACGAACTATCTAAAATTCGTGCGGGTAAAGCTTCTGCATCAATGTTAGACGGTTTAACTGTTGATTATTATGGTGCTCCAACTCCTATTAATCAAGTTGCTTCAGCAACTACTCCAGATGCTTACTCTGTAGTAATCAAGCCTTGGGAAAAGAACATGCTTTCTGAAATTGAAAAGTCAATTCGTGATTCTGACCTAGGTGTTAACCCTGTAAATGATGGTGAGCAAGTAAGAATTAACATGCCTCCATTAACAGAAGAAAGAAGACGTGAATTAGTAAAAAGAGTAAAAGGTGAAATCGAAAAAGGTAAGATTTCTATCCGTAATGCTCGTAAAGACACTAACGACGGTCTTAAGAAATTATTAAAAGACGGCGCTTCAGAAGATGCTATCAAAGATGCTGAAGCTTCTGTTCAAGACTTAACGAATGCTTTCACTAAGAAAATTGAAGAAGTTTTCGTGAAGAAAGAAAAAGATATTATGACTGTATAAGTTGTATTTTTCAAAAAAAGAATCACCCATTCTACAAAAGAATGGGTGATTTTTTTTATTCTAAGTCTACACTTTCAGCTATTTTATTTTGGTTTCTATAACCTTCAATATCTAAATACCAATCTGTATTTGTAGCTCCTCCGCTTTCTGCAAAAGCTTGGAAGTTATGATACACATTAGTAATATCTCTACCCTCTAAAGGTGGTTCGAATACTTCCGGTATATCTAATGCCCATGGATGGTTGTCTTCTGTTTCGAATCCGTTATCGGCGTCATTACGATTTAAGAGATCCGTATCAAAATGTGCGGTGTAATCTTGACCAGAAAGATGTACTTCTCTTGATCTATCATTTGTTCTAAAAATAAATGGATTGAAATTCCAATGTACGCCAGGGTCGGCAGGAGTATTTAATACCACTGTTACTACGATATCATCTGTCATTGTTATATCACCTGAAGTAGTTTCTAATCTGTCGTTCATATTATCAAATAATAAAACCACAGCATTATTGGCATCATTTCCAGTTTCTATGCCTTTGGAATCAAGTTCTACAACTGTATTCGTAGTGTAATAACCTGTTACACTTGTTATATATGATGCAGGATAGGGCGTTTCTATGGCGGCACCATGTACCAATCCAGCTTCTACTTGAACACCATTACAATCAATAATTAATTCAACCACATGACCAGCAGCATTTTTTATAAAATGATAGTTGTAATCTATTACTACGTCATTAAAATCATAATCACCTTTTCGTGGGTATAGATCCTCAAAAGCATAAGAAGCTTTTACATCATATGCAGGATAATAGCTGTCAAAAGCTTTATTTGGATCGTTCGGATAATCGTCATTTGAGTCGATGACACCATCACTGTCCGTATCAGTTGATGATATCCCGGAAGATCTTTGGTTAGAGGTTACATCTGTAAATGTAGGAGAGGAGGAGTTGAATGTAACATAAACATTATTACCAGTAATCCCTGTCGTTTCCAAGTATGACCCCGTAGTTGTTCTAGCGATTACTTGTATGTTTTTTACATGTATTGGTAATCTAACGGGATGATTCATGTTGGATTGAGCATTGGAAATCATCTTACCTACTTGTCTTACATCTCCTGATGGTAAAACATATCTATATTCGTATAAAACTTGTTCATCTATTCCCTCAAAATCAGCGTGAAGAGTTAATTCTTGGGATGTTTTAAAAGTAAAGCCTTCTGGAATAGCGGTTTCTTCAAATGATGAAGCAGTAGTAGTAGGATCGTTTTGATTTGGCATATCACCATCAATTGTTTCAGTGCAACTTACTGCACCAATTATTAGTAGAGATGATAAGAATAAAGTAGAGAATTTTAATTTCTTCATGGGTAATTATTTATAATTGGGATGTCAGTAGAAATTAGGTTTAATCGTGATCTAAAAAAGAAATGACATCAAATATTTGCTATCTACCCAACATGACTAAATTAAAAAACGTTTGTTAATAATCCTCTTTTTTGGAAGTATGTAAGGAAAAGTTAGTTTAAAGAAAAAAAAGATTTTGTAAATAAAAATATAAGCAGTGCGAATTGTATAAAACAAAGAACGCTGTAGCTTATGGTTAGCTACAGCGTTCTTTTATATTACATTTCTAATAAAGCTCCGAAAAGTCCTAAATTTCGAACTCTATCTTTTACTACTAGTGTAGATACTGTAGTATTATGTTGTTTCATCAAACTTTCTGTGGTACTACCAATAAAAGTAGCGGCTAAAGCAGAACGCCCTCTTGAACCCATTACAATTAAATCAGCATCTTCTACCAATGAGATATTAGATATAATTTTGGCTTCGTTATTTCCGTAAAGATCAAAATGTAATCTTTCTTTGTATTTTACATCTTCTAGATCGAATTGCTTTAAGAAATTCTTACATCTTTTTTCTGCATGAAGCTGTAAAACGGATGCATACTCTTCAGGAGACTTGCCAGAGGCAGTATAACCTGTTGGTAAGGCGTAGACATGAAGAATAACAAGTTCCATGTTATTTCTTTTCGCTACATTGATTCCTTCAATCATTGCACGTTTCGACATTTCAGAAAAGTCGATAGGAACAATTGCTTTTTTTATAGGAACCTGAGGGTTTTCTGATACAGTAAGAACTGTACAAAAAGCATAACGAGTGAGTAGACGTGCAATTGTCCCACTTCCTTCTGCTATGTTCTTTTTGCCTGCAATAATAAGTTCTACCTTATTTTTCTTAGAATATTTTAAAATTTTGTTTGTTGGATCGTTAGATTCAGAAACAATAAATTCAAACTCTACATTTCTAGTGTTTAATTCTTTATGCTTTTCTACCAAGTCAAGCATTTTGGCTTTTGCCATTTCTTTTCTTGATACAAGCTTTCCATTGTACTCTACTTCATCTTTTCCGGAGTTATCTTTAAGCACGTGCATTAAAATAACTTTGCGAACAGTTGAAAGAGGCGAAGCTTTAAGCGAATATTTGATGATTGCATCATCAATATAAGTAAGGTCTAGCGGTAAAAGCGCTGTCTGTGCATTATCCATGATAATCGTAATGGTATAAGTAGTAAAGGTTATTCTCCTTTAGAACTTCTCTAGAAAATAGGTATTCCAGGTAATGTTCAAGCCATGTAAATTGTCTAAAAGATGACTTTTATTAGGTTTCATGCAATTTACATGCTTATTTGTAAATATTCACAAAAAAATTAAACTTTCTGTATCAAACCACCAATTAATTTTGAAAGATGTGGTTCAGCATTTTTTGCATTCTCTAAAATTTCTGATAATTCTACAGGTTTCAATGCACCTTCATAGCATAAATCAGTCACTACAGATACTGCAAATACAGGTAAGTTCATGTGTACCGCTACAATTACCTCAGGAACAGTAGACATCCCCACAACATCTGCACCAATTATTCCCAAGTATTTATATTCCGCTTTCGTTTCTAAATTAGGTCCAGTTACAGAAGCATAAACTCCTTCGTGTACAGGAAGTTGATGTTCTTGAATGACTTCTTTAGCGAGTTCTCTTAAACTTTTATCATAAGGTTCGAACATATCAGGAAAACGATCGCCCCAATCTGCCACATTATGTCCAGTAAGAGGATTTTCAGGCATTAAATTGATATGGTCATTTAATATCATCAAATCGCTTTTATTGAAAGATGGATTAATTCCTCCTGCAGCGTTAGAAATGAATAATGCTTTAATCCCAAGTAATTTCATTACTCTAATTGGGAAAGTGACAGTTTTCATATCATAGCCTTCATAGTAATGAAAACGACCTTGCATAGCCACGATTTTTCTTCCTTTGAAGTAACCGAAGATCAAACGTCCTTTATGAGATTCTACAGTGGATAAGGGAAAGTTATCCAATTTTTCATAGGGTAAATCGTATTTGATATCAAATTCTTCGACCAATCCGCCAAGGCCTGTACCTAATACAATACCTACTTCGGCTTGGAAACCGTCAATTAGCGTTTGGATTTGTTGAACACAACTTTCGACTTTCTCTTTGTATGAAATCATTGGGTGATAGATGATGTGATTTTTAATTGGAAATGAAAACATCTCACTAAACTGCTTAAACAGTCTAATGAGATGTATATTATTAGTTGAACTTATTTTTAAGCATCGCTAGCTTGTCTGCCATTGATAAGTTCTCGTTATTTTCTTCTCTTTGTTGAGGTCTACGATTGTTTCCTCCTTGTGGTCTTCTTCCAGATGATTGTTGAGGACGTCTCTGCTGTGCAGATCCTCCGCCATCAAGACCTTTCATTGATAGTGCAATACGCTTTCTAGCAATATCAACATCAGTCACAACCACTTGTACTTTTTGATGTACTTTAACCACTTCGTTTGGATCTGAGATGTAGCGATCGGCCATTTGGCTTAAGTGTACCAAGCCGTCTTGGTGAACTCCTACGTCTACAAATGCTCCAAAGTTTGTGATGTTTGTAACGATACCTGGAAGTTTCATACCTACTGTTAGATCTGAAATCTTTTCTACACCTTCTTTAAATTCGAAAGCTTCGAATTGCTCACGAGGGTCACGACCAGGTTTTGCTAATTCTTTCAAGATATCAGTTAGAGTAGGGATACCTACTGTAGCAGTGACATAATCGTCTAATTTGATTTGCTTGTGAAGATTCTCATTGGCCATCAAATCGTTCACTTTTACACCAAGGTTTTCGGCCATCTTTTTCACGATGTCGTAACTCTCTGGGTGAACTGCACTAGCATCCAATGGATTTTTTGCATCTCTAATTCTCAAGAAACCTGCACATTGCTCGAATGCTTTAGGTCCTAAGCGAGGTACTTTCTTCAATTGTGCTCTAGAAGTGAAGGCTCCATTCTCGTTTCTGAAATCAACGATGTTCTTCGCAATGCTTGGTCCTAAACCTGAAACATAAGAAAGTAATTCCTTACTAGCAGTGTTTACTTCCACACCAACGGCGTTAACACAACTCATTACCACATCGTCCAAACTTCCTTTAAGTGCAGTTTGGTCAACATCATGTTGATATTGTCCCACACCAATTGATTTAGGATCGATTTTTACCAATTCCGCCAATGGGTCCATCAAACGACGACCAATAGAAACGGCACCTCTAACAGTCACGTCTTTGTCTGGGAATTCGTTTCTAGCTACTTCAGAAGCAGAATAAATAGAAGCACCACTCTCATTTACTACTACGATTTGAACTCCTTGAAGTCCTAATCCTTTCGCAAACGATTCAGTTTCTCTACTTGCTGTACCGTTTCCAACAGCGATAGCTTCAATATTATGCTTTTCTACCAAGTGCTTGATCATAGAAGCAGATTGAGCTACTTGTTTTTGAGGTTCGTTAGGGTAGATAACAGCATCGTCTAACAATTTACCTTGACTGTCCAAGCATACTACTTTACAACCTGTTCTAAAACCAGGGTCTAAAGCCAACACTCTTTTCTGACCAAGTGGAGCAGCTAATAGTAACTGACGTAAGTTTTCTGCGAATACCCCAATGGCTTCTTCATCAGCAGTTTTCTTAGAGGCTAATCTAGATTCACTTTCCATTGATGGCTTCAATAAACGCTTGTAAGCATCTTTTACCGCCAATTGAATTTGATTTGCTGAAGGAAGACGACGATCCACGTGGATGTCTTCCAATAAGAAAATGGCATCTTCTTCTTCTGGAGAACAGTCCAAAGAAATAATCATCTCTTTTTCTGCTCTTCTCATGGCAAGCACTCTATGTGATGGTGCTTTACCCACAGATTCTGTCCAGTCGAAGTAATCTTTATATTTTGCACCTTCCTCTTCTTTACCAGGAATCACTCTTGCTTTAAATGCACCTTTGTTCATGAACAAGTCACGCATTTCTGCACGCGTTTCCGAATCTTCGTTCAATCGCTCAGCGATAATATCTCTTGCACCCGCTAAGGCTTTGTCTACAGAATCCACGTCTTTTTCAGGATCGATGAATTTTTCTGCTTCAGCAAGAATATCCGAAGATAGGTCCGGAGAAACCATTAAGTCAGCCAAAGGCTCTAAACCTCTTTCTTTGGCCACACTTGCTCTTGTTTTTCTCTTTGGTTTATATGGAAGGTAGATATCCTCTAGCACAGTCATTGTTTCTGCTGCTAGAATCTTCTTTTTCAAATCATCCGTAAGTTTACCTTGATCGTCGATACTTTTAAGAATCGCTTCTCTTCTTTTTTCAAGGTCTCTTAGTGACTGAGCCTTATCTCTAATGTCGGCCACTTGTACTTCGTCTAAACTTCCTGTGACCTCTTTTCTATATCGAGAAATGAAAGGTACGGTAGCTCCATCGTCCAACAACTCTAATGTGGCACTGACTTGCTTTTCTGATAAGCTCAATAACTGAGCTACTTTTTGTGTGATATTCACCATTTCGAACGGTAAGTGTTATTTAAAAAATCACCCATGTAGGCTTGAATCGATTCCAATGATCATCAAATTATTTGATAAAATTGGAGAGAGCTGAATGATCTAGAAACCTGATATTGATATCATTTAATATGCGCAATATTTATCGTTGAACGCAGGTTTAAAAATCTTGTAATTAGGTCATTCAGCAAGCCTCCAAAAATAAGGTTTAAGAATGAGGAATAAAAAAAACCTCATTTCTTATTTTAAAGAAATGAGGTTTTTTTGTTAAATCTATGGTAGATAAATTCTAGTTCTCACCAGGGTTGATCATTGCACAACGGAAACCGATAGTTGCTGTTGCTGAATCTTGATCTAAGAAACGACGAGTACCTGCTGCCATCCAGTAAGCAACGTCTTTCCATGAACCACCTTTATAAACACGGATCGAGTTCGAGATGAACGTGTTGTACTGACGTACATATCCGTATGATTGGTAGTTGTAACCGTGCTCAGGACCATCTAAGTAGTCATTCTTACGAACAGGGTTTAAGTCATCCATATCTGAGTAAGAAAGTGGACGGTAGATATCTTCCACCCATTCTGATACGTTACCCGCCATGTTGTAAAGACCGAAGTCGTTTGGAGGGTTGTCATAAATCCATGATGTAATCATTGCACCATCATTCAATTTACCACCGATACCAGCGTAGTCACCACGACCACGTTTGAAGTTCGCCATCATATCACCCATGTGCTCACCGTAAGGGTTACGAACTGAGTGACCTGACCAAGGGTAGATACGACGCTCAGAGTAGTTTTCGTCGATATCTTGAAGACCGATCAAGGCTTGCGCTGCGTAATCCCATTCTGCTTCAGTAGGAAGACGGAATGCTGGAAGAACAACACCTGACTCTAATGGAATTGGCTCGCCGTTTTCTGCAGCTTCAGCTTCCTCGTCAGTACCGTTATTGACCGCTAAATTTTTGTTTACAACTGTTGTACGCCATGCACAGAAGTTTTGAGCTTGTGCCCAAGTTACACCAACTACAGGGTGGAAACGGAAACCAGGATAACGTAAGTAGTGATCTACATATTGATCGTTAAATGCTAGTTGTTCTGCCCATACAGTAGTATCAGGTAATGCTTCTTCGTAAGAAACACCAGATACCGAAGAGTCAGTGCTTACATAATGTAAGTATTCTAACCAGTGAACGTTGGCAACTTCCGTTTCGTCCATCCAGAAAGAAGCAACTGATACAGTTCTTTCTACGTTATCACGAGATTTCATTAAATCTTCCTCGTATGAACCTAACACGAAACGACCACCCTCGATGTAACGCATGTTAGGTACTTCGGGCATTCCTTGGTAATCTCTAACGGCGAAAGAATTGTCGTCTTTTCCATTATACTCTAAACCAGTCATAGTACTGTAGCCTCCTGGATGGTTTGCGTCAGGCTTGGAGCTCTTAGCACAACCCGATACTAGTAGTGCGGATATCAACACAGAAGCTAAGTAAAGAAGATTCTTTTTGCTCATGATATATAATTCTCTATTTTTATTTCACACCCAAAAAAGGTGTAATTTTAATTCCTAAAAATCGTTTCTAAATGTGAATGAAACGTCTACGGAAAACAATAATTCAATAATTGTACCCAAAAAACCGATCAATGGAATTTTTTTTGAAAAAAAGTATTTATTGATCTAATTTTTCTAATAAAACCATTGCATCATTTATACTGTTTATCCCATCAATATTGATGATTACACGCTTTTTTGTCTCTTTTATCTGACAATTTCTAGGATGGGTCTGCACATACATTAAAATTTTTCCGAACTCTTCCGATTGATAATAAGCGGCTTGTGTATGCTCTAATAAATAAGCTTTTAACCCTTCATTTTTGAGAATTAATTTCTCCATTCCCAATTTAGAAGCTACCCAACGCATTTTTACTGTTTCCAATAAATCTTTTACTGGTTGAGGCATTGTTCCAAATCGGTCTTGGATATCTTTTATATATCTTTCTAATTCTTTTTCATTTTTAAGTTTATCCGCACGCATATATAAGTTTAATCTTTCTGATATGCTGCTGACATAGGTGTCAGGAATGAGGATTTCGAAATCAGTTTCTATAACGGTATTTACTTTCACCGTTTTATTGGCTAATTCTTCTTTAAATAAATCGGCAAACTGTGTCTCTTTGATTTCCTGAACGGCTTCTTCAAGAATTTGATTAAATGTATCAAAACCTAAGTCATTGATAAAGCCCGATTGCTCACCACCTAATAAATCGCCTGCTCCTCGAATATCAAGATCTCGCATAGCGACTTTAAATCCATCGCCTAAATCGGAGAATTCTTCTAAAGTGGATAATCGTTTTCTGGCATCCGTAGATAATCCGATAGTAGGAGGGGTTAATAAATAACAGTAGGCTTTTTTGTTAGATCTACCTACACGGCCTCTCATTTGATGCAAATCTGATAAACCAAACATATGGGCTTGATTTACAATAATGGTATTGGCATTTGGAATATCTAATCCAGACTCGATAATATTAGTGGATATCAATACATCATATTCACCTTGTATAAAGCGAAGCATGATTTTCTCCAAAGTGGGGCCATCCATTTGTCCGTGAGCATAGGTCACTCTCGCATCTGGAACCAATCGCATGATATTATTAGCGAAATGTTCAATATCAGCCACTCTGTTGTGCACGAAGAAAGCCTGACCGCCTCGCATCAATTCATTATGTACGGCATCACGAATGATTTCATCACTGTATGTAGAGATTTTTGTGGTGACCGGCTGACGGTTGGGGGGAGGAGTTTCAATAACAGATAAATCACGGGCTCCCATTAAGGAGAAGTGCAATGTTCTAGGAATAGGAGTAGCAGTTAGTGTTAAAGCATCTACATTTACTCTCATCTCTTTCAACTTCTCTTTGGTTTTTACTCCAAATTTCTGCTCTTCGTCGATAATCATCAATCCTAAGTCTTTAAACTGAACGTCTTTACTTGTAATTCGATGCGTACCTATTAATATATCTACTTTTCCCTCTTTTACATTTTTGAGGGTTTCTTTAATCTGTTTTGTTGTTCTAAAGCGATTGATATAATCTACTGTACAAGGCAAGTCGCCCATTCTTTGTACGAAAGTCTTATAATGTTGCATCGCCAAGATCGTCGTTGGGACTAATATAGCGACCTGCTTACTATCGCAGACTGCTTTGAAAGCTGCACGAACAGCCACTTCTGTTTTACCGAAGCCTACATCACCACAAACCAAACGATCCATTGGATACGGTTTTTCCATATCCTCTTTCACATCTTGAGTCGCTTTCGCCTGATCGGGAGTATCTTCATATAAGAAAGAAGATTCCAATTCTGCTTGCAGGTAGCCATCTTGTTCAAACTGATAACCTTTCGATTCTCTACGTTTTGCATAAAGACTGATCAACTCTGCAGCAATGTCTTTGACTCTTTTCTTTGCACGCTTCTTTTTATTTTCCCATTCGGGTGATCCCAATTTACTAACCGTAGGCTGTCTTCCTTCCTGCCCAGAATACTTTGATATCTTATGGAGGGCATGTAAACTTAGGTACAATAAATCGTTGTCCCTGTAGACCAATCGGATACTTTCTTGTTCTTTATCTCCAGCTTTGATCTTCTCCATTCCGGCAAAACGACCTACACCGTGATCCATATGCACCACGAAATCTCCCGCTTTCAATTCTCTCAATTCTTTAAGCGTCATTGATTTTGACTTGGAGAATTTTTTCTTCGACTTGGCCGCATGGAAACGCTCAAAAATCTGATGATCCGTAAAACAAGCCACATTCATTTGCTGATCGATGAACCCACCTCTTAAACTTAAGTTTAATTCTTGTACAAATAGGTCGGGTTTGATCTCGTCGAATATGGTCTGAATACGCTCCAATTGTTTGGGTAAATCGGAGACAATGATATTTCTAATTCCACTTAGTTGCTGTTTTTCTAAAGTTTCGCTCAACAAGTGGAAGTTTTTATTAAAACTAGGCTGAGGTTTGGCATCAAATGCTATGGTTTCTGCATTTCTGATGCCTTTTCTATTTCCAAAAAGGATTCTGTGTAACGATGATAGTTTCTTTGTAAATCCCTTTCTTGTTTCAAATAATTCTTCTGGAGAATTGATGACTTGAGTACCACCACTCACTTCTAGAATTTCATCAAACTTTGCAGTGGCCTTATCAAAATACTGATCGAGAGTGTCTACCAACAATTCATAGTCCTTGATCCAAACTATGGCATCAGGAAGGAAATCAAGTAACGATTCTCTCACTTCCTGCATCAATTTATTGTGGACGTTTGGAACAATAGGAGCGTGTTCTTTATCTTCTTGAGAAAGTTGAGTTACCGGGTCGAAAGTTCTGATGCTTTCAATTTCATCACCAAATAATTCGATACGGAAAGGTAACTCGTTGGCAAAAGAGTAGATATCAATAATACCCCCACGAATGGCAAACTGACCTGCTTCGTAGACAAAATCAGTAGGCTCAAAACCATATTCAATTAATAGTTCTCGAATAAAATTTTGATCGATATCCTCTCCAACTCTAGCGACATAGGTATTTTCTACCAACGACTTTTTATTGATCACCTTCTCGGTTAAAGCCGGTGGATGAGTCACCAATAAAGCCCCCTTTTTTTTCTTTTCGTTGAGGGTACTGAGCGTTTCTGCTCTTTGAAGCACATTGGCATTTTCTACCTCCGTAAATTCAAAAGGTCGTTTGTAAGAAGAAGGGAAATAAAGTACATCTGCATCGGGTAGTAGATTTTGAAGGTCGTTCAAGAAATACATGGCTTCCTCTACATCATGCATCACAAAAACATGACAACCTTTTATCTTATTATAAACAGTAGAAGCAATAATGGAATCTAAACTTCCGCAAAGACCTTTTAGATATGAGGCACTTTCCGGTTTCTTTAACTGATTCAGTAAAATTCCAGTAGTACTATCCGATTGATAAGCTTTGATTAAATCTTTTAATTCTATTTGACGCAGGTCTTGTGAATCTCCCATGAAAATTTTTTAAAACGACATTACATATCAGTAAAGACAAAAATAGGGGAGTTGTTTTAGAAAATGTATGATTTTGTGAAATCTTTTTTTTTAACTTTGATAGTTCATTATTTTGATTGGATTAAGTCAACACCATGTCGCAAAAAACAAAAACGACAAGTATCTTATTTGTCAACATATACAGATTTTTATTGATATTAAGTTTGTATTCATCTGCACGATTCATATTCTTCTTTTTAAATAGCACCTATTTTCCCGATGCAGACGTCATCACCCTCTTTCTAGGAGGAATAAAATTTGATTTGCCTGCAGCGATTTATACCAATGCCATCTTTGTATTGATGAGTTTGTTTCCTTCACAAGCAAGGTATAACAAGATGTATCAGAATGTGATTAAATATTCTGTCTTTATCGTTAATGCCATTACTTTGGCGATGAACTTGGCAGATACCATCTTCTTTAAATTTACATCTAAAAGAACAACAGCATCTATATTTCAAGAATTTGCTCATGAGGAAAATGGAGCGACTTTATTCTTCCGTTTCCTATTTGTTGATTATTGGTACATGACGGTTTTATGGGTTGTACAAATGTTCTTATTTATAGTCGCCTATAATAATGTGGTGTTGACTAAACCAAGAGTGAAACAACCTGTTCTGAAATATACTTTGATTCATTCAGTCATCTTTTTAGTATCAGCAGGTTTGTTAGGTGGTGCTGCACGTGGTGGCTTTGATGGAACAACAAGACCAATTTCGTTAAATAATGCAGGGGAGTTTGTCAAAAAGCCGCTTGAAATGTCGGTGGTATTGAACACTCCTTTTGCCATGTTGCGTACGATCAACAAAAAAATAGCACACAAAAGAACGTATTTCTCTCAAGAGGAATTATCAAAAATATATTCGGCATATCATCACCCTAACCAAGAGAAGCCACAAAAGAAAATGAATGTGGTGACGATTGTGATTGAAAGTTTTGGTCGTGAATATGTATCGGCAATGAATCAGGATCCTTTAGATCCAAACTATGTAGGATACACACCTTTTACAGATTCTTTGATTCAACATTCCAAAGCTTATGTGAACGCATTTGCCAATGGTCGAAAATCAATTTCTGCTTTGCCTTCTGTGATTGCGAGTATTCCTAATTTCTATTCGCCATTTGTATTATCACATTATTCAACTAATTCTATTAATAGCATTGCTTCTGTTTTAAAGGAAGAAGGATACTATTCGGCCTTTTTTCATGGTGCACCCAATGGGTCGATGGGATTTGAAGCCTTCATGAATGTGGCGGGGTATGACGATTATTACGGTATGACCGAATACAACAACGACGACGATTTTGATGGAACTTGGGGTATTTGGGACGAACCGTTCTTACAATACTATGCGGAAACAATGAATACTTTCAAGGAACCGTTTTTAAGTTCTTTGTTTACTTTATCATCTCATCACCCATTTAAGATTCCAGAAAAATACGAAGATACATTTAAGGGTGGTCCTCTACCACTAAACCGAGGAACTCAATACACCGATTATGCCTTGAAACGATTCTTCGAGACGGCATCAAAAATGCCTTGGTTTAAGAATACGATATTTGTGATTACTGCGGATCATACCAACCAAGTGTATTACCCTGAATACACCACGAGCCTTGGTCTATTTAAGGTACCTATCATTTATTATGCTCCAGGTGATGAAAACTTTGTAGGTATGGATTCTACCATCACCCAACAAATTGATATTTTCCCAACCATAATGGATTACCTAGGAGTGAAGCAAGACTATATTTCTTTCGGATCATCAGCAATTGATTCTACAGAAAAACACTTTGCCGTAAACTTTCTCGATCCGGGTACTTTCCAAGTCACAGAAGGAGATTACACTCTAGGCTTTGACGGAGAGAAGGTCACTTTCATGTATAATTTCAAAACTGACCGCATGCAGGAACATGATTTGAAAGGAACAGGTTTGGCAGAGGAAAAACAATTGGAAGATTTGGCAAAAGGAATTATGCAGGAGTTCTCGGAGAGGGCGATTGATAATAGGATGACAGCGAGGGGGAGTGAAGAGTGAAGGAAAGGAATGAAAAATTAAAAGTGAAAAATGAAAAACGTAGTTAGTTGATCTAACGCAAGAGATCTCCATCAAAATAGATTTACTTTGATGGAGATCGCGTTATTGTCACTAACTACGTTTTTAACTTTTAATTTTTCACTTTTAATTTCATAAATTAGAATATGAAAACAGGAATAAAGCTAACTATAGAAACTCCTTGTCATGAGGATCCAACCAATTTTAAACCGACCAAGAAAGGCGGTTTTTGTAGTCATTGCCAAAAAGAAGTAGTGAATTTTACAGGTATGACTGATAAACAAATCATTCAGTATTTGGAACAGTCTAAAGGGAAAGTTTGTGGTCGTTTTAAAGAGGACCAATTAAAAAGTTATTCTCTTCTTCAGCCAATACCACCAAAAAAGAAATGGTTTCCTGGAGTGGCTGTGATATCATTACTTTCTCTTTTACCTATGTATGATACTAAAGCGCAAACGGATGTACCTATAGAAAAAACGGAGCAGAAGGAAGAGGAAGCTAGTCAAGACAACAAAAAGGGTATTACAGTTCGTGGTATTGTAAAGGATGAACAAGGAAACCCGTTACCTGGTACGATTGTACTTATACAAGGTACATCAATTGGAATAGCAGCTAATAATAATGGAGAATTTAAATTACCTTCACTAAAAGAGGGAAATGTTTTATCTATTAATTACATCGGATATGAACAACAACTAGTAACTATTGAGGCAGCTCAAGATATTGATTTAAATATTGTGATGAAACAAGACTCATGTGTTTTATTGGGAGAAGTTTCTGTACATAACATTTATGCATCCAACAAGAAAACCTTTTGGCAAAGAATCAAATCAATTTTTTAATGAAGAAATTCATCTTTTTCTTTTTACTTTCTCTTTCAATTCAAGCTCAAACCACTCGCAATAAACTAAACGAATATCATAAAGCAGATAGTGTTGCATTAAGCTATAAAGGAAGTGAACTGACAGAACTTTATCATCTTACAATAAACCTTACCAAAGATTTACCCTCTGATAAGGATAAATTTAGGAGTATTTTTTATTGGATCTGTACTAATATAAAAGGAGACCGTATCAATAATTCCAAAAATCAGCAGATGCGGAAGAAGTTTGCTAAAGATGAGGCAAAGCTGAAAGAATGGAATGATAGTTTTGCTCGGAAATCTTTCAAAATTTTAGTTGAAGATCATAAAACCGTTTGTACCGGTTATGCTTATTTACTAAGATCAATGTGTAAAATAGTCAACATTGAATGTGTTATTGTGGATGGCTTTGGAAGAAATATTCAATCCGCTTCTCTTTCAAAAAAAAGTCTTCCTAATCATTCTTGGAATGCCGTTAAACTAGATGGGAAGTGGTATTTATCAGACCCAACTTGGGCAAGTGGTTACTTTAAAAATAACGAATACACCTTTACTTTCGATTTCAATGAAGGATATTTCTTGTCGAGTCCTGAACAATTTATCCTCACTCATTTTCCTTTGGATGAAAAATGGCAGCTTTTAGATAATCATTTGACATTTGATGAGTTTACTCAAAAGCCATTGCATTATCACTTTGCCTTTTCACATCAGATCTTTCTGGAGAGTCCTTCTACTTTTAGTAATCAAGTGATGAAAAATGAAGAGTTTATGATCACTCTAAAAACTATTGATATTAATTCTGAGAAGTTGAGTTTAAGGTATGGTAAAGAATTACATCCTTTAAAAGCAGAAATAACAACATCATCAAAAGATAGTATCATTATAAAATCAAAACTCCGTTCTAAGGGATATTATGATATTCATGTTTTTTATGGAGAAGAAATTGTGGCTACTCTCAACTACAAATCCTCGGGGAAAATGAAAAATTAAAAGTGAAAAATGAAAAACGTAGTTAGTTGATCTAACGCAAGAGTTCTATCATCAAAATAGATTTACTTTGATGGAGAATGCGTTATTGTTACTAACTACGTTTTTAACTTTTAATTTTTCACTTTTAATTTAAACCCACGGTTTAAGTCTTAGCCAATTCTTCTTCTTCGCAATAGTCCAAGACAACCAAACCGTCATTAAACCGACGATCGCACCCGCGGATACATCTACTAGGAAGTGTTGTGCTAGGTACATTCTTGAGATAGCGATGGTGATACCAAAACCTAATCCGATAAGAATACCTTTCCAATTAGGTAGCATTAGGATGAACATTCCTCCAACAACAAATGCCGTGGTGGTATGTCCCGATGGGAAAGTATCTATGGTGTGTAAATGATGCTCTAATATTTGATTAAAAGCATCTGTGCCATGTAAGCCGGCAGGGCGTAAGGCGAAGTCAGATCCTTTTAGTATTTGTTCTTTAACAAGATAAACGATAATGCCATGTATTGCTGAGGCCATGACTAACACCGTCCAATATTCTCTTTTTAGCCAAAGAAGGATAAACAATAAAGGGATAAGTACTAGGCCATCACCTAAGTGAGTGGCATAGGCAAAAAAGTTATTCCAGAAAGGAGTATTGATATCGTTAAACCAATGAACGCACCATGCTGTGGCGGTTTCATTTGTTACAATGGAGATGATAAATGGAATAAACATCGCCAAAGTGGAGTAAATGAGTAATTTTGATTCTTTGTCTTGCATCTGTAATTCTATTTTCCTCAAAGGTATTTATCTTTTTGATGATCTACTGTTAAATCACCTAAATCTTATCGTATATCGATTAATTATCGCTTACTCCGATGACTTTTATTTGGTCTTCTACTTTAAAAATAAGCGGGTATTCCCAAGTATCAGGCTCCCCATCTCGATGTCCGTTCACCAACTTTTCATCACTATTGATTTGAATCGATCGACCACTAAAAGTACGTACATCATTACTCTTATCAATGTTTTTAAGGAAAAGTCTAATTCCCCATACAGCTCCTTTGAGCAGATTTGGGGAAGGAAGGATCGTCATTTCCAATTGTTGATCGCCAACTTTGGCTTTTGGAGCAATGAATGCCTCGTTCCCATATTGAGCAGCATTCCCAACGGTCATCACAAAAGCCTTTTGCGTCCACTCTTCTTTTTGATCTAATTGAATACCATACGTCCCTGTTTGATAACTTCCGTACTCTTTGAAGATCGCTTTGATGTAGTTTTTCAATCCTCGACCACTCATTGTGGCGAAGACATGGGAAATGTGAGCATCGAATCCAACCCCAGCAGTACAGAAGAAATACTTTCCATTAATCGTAGGGGCATCTAAAGCCAAAATATGCTGTTTGATAATGCATTGAGCAGCTTTGCTCGTATTCATAGGGATCTTAAGATGTCTTGCTAAACCGTTTCCAGATCCATTGGGAATAATACCTAAAATACAGTTAGTACCGACTAAACCTGTGGCCACTTCGTTGACCGTGCCATCGCCTCCAACGGCAACGATAATATCGTTTTTATCACTTAAATCTTTAGAAAGTTCGGTCGCATGCCCTGCGTATTCGGTGTACACAATCTGAGCATCAAATTTATTTTCTTTTAAAATTGATGCACTTAACATCGCTGCCTTTTTAGCTTTTCCATTTCCTGATACAGGATTGGCAATTAAAACAACTTTCTTCATGGATCATGTTTGTGGTTCAGTTTACAAATGTGATAAAAAAACATCACAAAGTTAAATAACCTTGTGATGTTTAGAGACTGTAAGATTCATATGTCGATATGTGCTCGACTGGTAAGAAGTGAAAATTGATTTTTAGAGAAGAAAACCCCTAAAAAACATCTATATAATTAAATACTCGATTACAATTTATATTTTCTGAATAGTAGGTTGCTTAAATAGCGATGGAAGATCTTTCTTCCAAGGCTTCACTTTTAATAAATTATAGTTGTAGCAGATATGAAGACTTAGATAGACTGTAAATACACCTAAAATACTGCCGACAGCAACATCTAAAAAGAAGTGTTGCACTAAATACATTCTTGATATTCCTACGATAAACCCATAAATCATCCCAGCAGTAATACCTTTCCAATTGGGAAATAATAGAATGATCATAGCGCCTATAACAAAGCCTGTAGTAGTGTGTCCAGAAGGAAAACTATTGGCCATATGGAAATGCACATCGAGTACTTGATGAAAACTTTCTGCTCCAAATTTTCCTGCAGGTCTAAGGTTTAATGCATCTCCCGTGAAGACTACTTTTTTTAATAAAGCAACCAATATTCCGTGTAATGCCGCAGATATAACCAATACCGGCCAATACTCTTTTTTAACGAGCCAAACCAAGCCTAAAAGAGGAATTAAGAAGAGCCCATCACCTAAGTTGGTGATGTACTTAAAGAAATAATCTAGTTCAATAGAATGGTTGTCGTTTAATAGATGTACCATCCAAGCAGTTTGTCTTTCTTTGGTGACTAATGCAATGATTAATGGAATAAATAGCAGTAAAGTAGATACCCCAAGGATGTTATAGATTTTCTTTTTTGTTTCCATTTGTATCAGAAAGTTGAGATGTATTTAAGTCAATAATTAAAAATGTATCCAACGATTCTTTTCTTGTTTTGGCGTTTACAAACTCTGCGTTCATCGTCGTGATATGAAAAGATCCGTATTGCTTTACTATGCGAAAAGGGAGTTGCTTTTCCCTAAGCTCTTCTAAAAAATATTTGTTAGCATATACTAAGGGTCGCTTATCTATAGGTATATTTTTAAGCTGTTGAAGATCAATATTGATATGATGTTTAGCTTCTAGGTAAAATTGAAATAACCAACTATTTCCTACTTGATGTACTTCTCTACCTTTGTATTCTTTATTGATATATTTTGCCGCAGCTACACTGCCCTGATAAGTGAGCACATCTTTATAGAATACCTGATGTATGAAAGTTCCCATCACTAAGCTGCATACAACTCCCATAATCACCACTTTTTGATGCAGATTGGAAGTTATTCCAAGTTGAAAAAACAGTATACTGATACATAGAAGGGTACTTAATATCACCCCCCAGTAGTTTATTTCATCAAAATAGAAAGTGATAATTCCGATACATATCAATAAGAAAAGACCACAGTAGAGCTGTATACTTACTTTTGATAGTATGTCTATCCATTTCTTTTTTACTGTATATCGAATAACAGTTTGAGAGGTATGAATAGCTAAAAGGGGGAAGACGATATTGGTATAATGAGGAAGCTGAAATTTTGAAACAGAAAAGATGATGAAGATGATACCAAATCCGCATATTGTAACATACTCTTTCGCTATTTTTCCATTTTTGATTCTTTGATAAATCACTTCAAAAATACCAGCGTAGGCGATGAGTGCCCATGGAGCAAAGGCCCATAATAAAGTGTGTAAGAAAAAGAAGATATCTCCCTCTCCTTTGATAGGGCCGGAGTTGAAAAATCGTCCAAACTGACTATCCCAAAGGAAGAATTTAATTCCCGAAACATTGGTGGTGCCAAATACGATTTTCTCTGGGTGAGCATCAAATTGATAATAGAGAGCGAATAGTTCTGGCAGGGTGAATATCAAGGTGAAAAATAGGACTAATAGCCACCTCACATGTATAATATTTTTCCATTTCTTTTTTAAGATCAAATCACCCCAAACGGCAGAGTAGAGAATAATCAGTATAAAAACACCTTTTGTCATTACAGCAAAGGCAGAAAAAAGTGCTGCTGCGAATAAATGAAGGATGGTATTTTTATTCGAAAACTGATAGAGATGGTAAATGCCTCCCATAATTAATCCCATCAGAATGGCCTCTGCTCGTACATCGTTATTGGATAACATAATATGCAAAGCAGTACCTGTGATCAATACACTGTATTGAGCGACTGTTTTATTATAGAGCTTTTCGGCTAATCGATAGGTGTACCAAAGACCTACACAAAAGAAGATAAAGGAAGGGAGTTTGTAGGCAAAACTATTGATGCCGAAGATTTTCATGGAGATTGCACAGATCCAAAAGGGAAAGTGCGGCTTGTCCAACCAATCTTCCTCCCAAACGATTAAGTTGATAAAGTCGTTGGTGTTAACGATATGTTTCGCTATGCATGCATACAATGCAGAGTCAACGTCGAATATATCGTTGATAAGCCCTAAGAAATTAACGCTTAAGACTGCGAGTAATAGTATTAAAAAGTGTTTTTGCTTCAATTTATATCGTTTAGTTTTTATTTCCTGCTATGGTGTAAATGTAGGAGTCAACTTTTAACGATGGATGAAGAAGAAATGAAATAATCAAAAAAAGAAGGAGGGCAATATGAACGCAATAGAAATTCTTGGACATAAAAAAAGCGATCTTCTAATGAAGATCGCTCTTGTCGGGATGGCAGGATTCGAACCTGCGACCCCCTGGTCCCAAACCAGGTACACTAACCGGACTGTGCTACATCCCGAACGATGCGGAGAGTATGGGATTCGAACCCATGCATCGGTTTCCCGATGACGGTTTAGCAAACCGCTCCATTAACCACTCTGGCAACTCTCCATTAAACTTTTTGCTGCTTATTTCTAAGCCCCTTTTCGTTTAATGCGATGCAAATATGCACGGTGAATTCATCTTATCCAAATCAGAATCGGTAAAAAAGTGTTAATTAAATTTATGATTTATACATTATCCTCAAAATCAATAATAAAAACATTAAAAAAAATTACACTTTTACTTTGCATCAATAATTATTTTAAATTTGCTACTGTCTGAGTGAAATATTTCTGATAAATTAGTCGGATGGATCACTCAGGGATTCATATTTAATGAAAAACATAGATCATTAATTAACAAACATGTCGTTAACACGTAGTCTTGGAATAGTAGAGTTGTCTTTAATTGGTGTTTTTATTCTTTTCTACGGATTCTATCTTTTAAGAATAATAAATGCCAGAAAATCTTTCAGAGCGAAAGGTGGTGCTACTCTTTATAAATTAATTTTGAGAACGGTTTACTTCTCTTTATTTATCATTTCCTTATTGGGTCCCACTTTTGGTGAAATGAAAAAAGAAGTAAAAGCAGTAAGTAAAGATATCTACATCTGTGTCGATTTATCGAAGTCGATGGATGCCATAGATGTGAAACCATCTCGATTAGCAAAACTAAAATTTGAACTAAAGCAGATTGTTAAGTCATTTAATTCTGATCGTTTAGGATTAATTGTTTTTACCTCGGACGCTTTCTTGCAATGCCCGCTAACATACGACGGGAATGCATTGAATATGTTTATCGAAACCATGAGTACCTCGTTGATATCAAATACAGGTACCGATTTTGGTCCTCCTTTAGAAATGGCTATTCAAAAGCTGATGGATGCTGATGAAGGGTTGCCAACAGCCAAACAAGCCTCTAAAATCATCATTTTAATTAGTGATGGAGAAGATTATGGTAAAGACACAGGATCAGCAATCAGTCAGATTAAAGATCAAAATGTGAAATTGTTTACCATGGGCATCGGTACAAAATCAGGAAGTAAAATTCCGGCAGGGTACCGTTTTAAAAGAGATAAGATGGGGAACGATGTAGTCACTAAGCTAAACTCCGAATCATTGATTGATTTAGCCAATAGTACTGGCGGTAGTTACTTCGAAATTAGTGATGAACGTAATGATATTAATCGCTTGATTTCTTCTATAGGTAATATCCAAGGAGAATTAAAAAGCAGTAAAATGGCCGATGTAGGTGCTAATAAATTTTATTACTTTTTGATGGCAGGTTTATTACTTCTTGGGCTGGATGTTATGCTGGCGGTAAGAGTGATTAAAATATAAGACGCCTGTAGCGTAAAATAAAAGAGGGGTGTATTTTGGTCGTAAGCCAATTGCACCCCTCTTAGTATATACTATTTGATGTTGATTAGGACCAAATTCCTTCGACCATACGATCTTTCCCCTGAAAGTCTTTAGAGATGACTACATTATTAAATCCAGCGTCGATTAGCAACTGTGCAGTTTCTTTTCCAAACTGTTCGTTGATCTCGAAATACAGTGCTCCGCCTTTTTTTAGTTTTTCTGTAGCCAATAAAGTGATTCTCTTATAAAAAATTAATGGATTGTCGTCATCAACATACAGGGCTAATTCAGGTTCAAAATCCACCACGTTTTTATCCATAATTTCTTTTTCAGCATAAGTAACATAAGGAGGGTTACTCACGATCACATCCACATCAGAAAATTCTTCTAGAGCTGCGGTTAATATGTTGATTTCTAAAAACTTTGTTTTGCTCTCCAGCTCCTTTGCGTTTAATGTTGCTTTCTCGAGTGCTTTGGGGTTAACATCAATTCCGTAACATGTTATGTCACTTTCCAAATCTATTGTAATCGGAATACAGCCGGATCCTGTGCCAATATCAATTAAAACACCTTGTTGGTGTTTCTGAAGGATTTTATGCACCAATTCTTCAGTTTCAGATCTAGGGATGAGTGTATCTGGATTGAGATGAAATTTCCTGCCATAGAAATCGCCTCTCCCCACTAAATATTGAATAGGGTAATGCTTAGAGAGTTGTTCAATATCTTCATCAAGAGTTGTTGCCGATACATCTATAGTATTGCGGTCGAGCATCACATCGGTACGGTTTAGACCTAATCTCTCTTCAAGCCATAAATAGGCAATACTATTGGCTTCGTTTATATCGTATATTGATGATAAACGCTCCGCTATCGACTGTTGTATTTCTCTTGCTGTCATCTTTTAAAATTTATTGCAAAATTAGAAGATAATAAGAATCATCTTCAAAATTTCTCCTAATAGTATGAAATATCGCCCGAAAAGAATGATTTTTGCAACAATGTTTCTTTTGTGTGGTTCTATGTTTCGATATTAAGAACCATACATACAACTACCTCAACATTTGGATATACCTAATAAATAATGAAAATAAGAAAAAATGCCGCTCCTACGAAAGAGGCTATGATAGAAATGTCTATTAAATATATAGAAGATAAGGGAGAATGGTCACTTAGAAAATTAGCCAGCTATTGCGGTACAACTACCAAAGTATTTTATACTCGTTTTGAAGGAGAAGAAGGCTTAGTGGAGGCAATAATTAATTTTATTGGCAAGAAGAAAGCTCTTCAGTATAAAAGTTTAGAACAATCTATTCGTGCGTTTTATTTTTTCGAACAAGAGTTTTATAAAGAGAACAAGACCATTTTAGAGTTTTTATCAGCAAGAGGGAAAGGAGCCAATCCTTTTACTGAACATCTAAGAGAACCTTATCTAAATTTATTTAATGGAGATATCAATAAAGTAATTTTTGCAGGTACCGTAATGTTAGGAGTGCAAGCACTAATGTCTAAAGGTGTACCATTAGATCATGATGTGACTATTGGTTTTCTAGAAAAGGGTATTGAATAAAGGTTTATCCTGTTTTTTGGATTTGGGTAAATAGCTATAAAAAAGAAAAAGGTCGTGCTCATAGAGCAGGACCTTTAACAACTTAGCTAAAAACTAAAACCAATTAAAAATGAGATTTTTATAAATATCCTTCCACACAAGGTGAAAGTACGTTTTATGTCTGTTTCAATAACTAACCTATCTAACTCGATCAACGCCTTTTTTGTTCCACTTTTTGCCAAACATTAAAAGGTATTAACCTTATCTTTGATTAGTACATTACAAAAGTGAGAAAAATCCTATGAAAAACAATAAGATTCATTGAAAAAAATGTATTCATGTGATATTTAATTCATTTTTTAAGATTATCAAATAGTAATTTGCACTCTATAACCTATACATTTTTGTTTGTAAACTATTCTTAACACTTAATGAATAGGTTTCGTTTATTTACGATTGTTTAATCAATTTAAGATTATCTAACACTTAGAAAATCACCGATATGTGTAGTAAAATTAGGTGATTTATGCTCTTGTTTCATGTCGAACCCATTACGGTGTGCAATGCGTTGTGTACCGAACACTACAGTGTTTTTACCCATCTTGTTATTGAGTTTGTCTATAGTGGATAATAAGTTACTTCTCCGTGTAAGGTATTGGGAAGTACACGATGTTTCTAAAGAAAGTTGCCTTGAATAGTTGGGGCAGATGTCCATTACATAAATTCCAGCCTTTCTATAATTATGTCCTTTTCTATAAATATCTTTTAATAATGGCAAAAGTACCTTGATTAACGTGGCGGTGTCATCAGTAGGTATATCGAGTTTTGTTCCTTTGGACCCGTAATAGGGATTTTGTTCTCTATGTTTATCGGTACTTACAAATACAGACACTCGTTTGGTACAAGAATTTTGTTTTCTGAGTTTTTCGGCGACCATAGCAGCGAAACCTGCAACGATTTCTTTTAACCTTTTCCAATCACTTAGAGGTTTGGAAAAGGTTCTGGCTGTACCTATTCCTTTTTTCTTAGGGACATGTGCCACGAAGGAATTCATTCGAATGCCTTGAAGTTCCTTATAGATACGCCAAACAGGAGTGTGCCATTGCTTTTTGATTTTACCCTCGGGAAGGTCCATAAAACTACCAATTGTACGAATGTTGAACTCGTTTAACGATTTGGTGTGTTGCCTACCAACTCCCCAAAGTTCGTCCACAGGCCAATGGGCCATATATTTTTTGTCATTTTCGAAAGAAGTAAATTCACACACCCCATCAAAACGGTCGTCTTTTTTTGCGACATGATTGGCTAATTTTGCGAGAGTTTTGGTAGGGGCAATACCTATAGCTACAGGAATACCTGTTTCTCTCATGACTCTTTCTTTAATTATTTGTCCAATTTCTTCTGTACCTTCTGTCTGACTAAGGTCGAGAAAGGCTTCGTCTATAGAGTAGACTTCTATGGCATGGGCGTATTGTTTTAAAATACTCATTACTCTTTTAGAGAGGCTAGCATATAAAGCATAATTAGAAGAAAAAACAGCAACGTCGTGTTTGTGGATAATATTTTTTACTTTAAAAAATGGAGTACCCATTTTTAACCCTAGCTTTTTTGCTTCTTTGCTACCCGCAACTACACAGCCATCATTATTAGAGAGTACCACAACAGGTCGGTGTGCTAAATCTGGTCGAAATACTTTTTCGCAAGAAGCGTAGAAACTATTACAGTCTACTAGGGCATATTTTTTTTGTTGTCTACCAAAAATATCTTCTTTTCCCATTTTTTATTTATTGAAATATCAGAAAGTACAATTTATTTTATGCTCAAATTTAATAAAATGATCAAATAACAATCATATAAAGTTTAAATAGTTAACAAAATAATTATTTTATGAGTTCAATTCGACTTTTTTCCTCTCAAAAAGAAAAAAACATATTCTTAACATTCTTTTAACATATAAAAAGTAGGGGGGGAGAATAGTTAGGTGTATTAGATATGTAATGAGAGAATAAATCGCCTTAGTAATAAGGACGTAAAAATATTGATCCCCTTTCAGGAGGGAGTATCTAAAGACTATAGCAATGAGAAATAGTTAGTTTTTGGGTTGGAAAAGAGCTTTGATATTCGGAGCTCTTTTTTTTGTACCTCACTTTTAGGGTGATAGAAAAAAAATTATGTAACGATATACTAGATAAAGGTCTTATAAAGTTAATTAGATAGAAGTTTTTTAATAAAGGCTTTCATTTAAACAAGTAAAAACAAAACTGTCTTGTTAACACAAACAAATAAAGCGAACACAAACGAATGAGATGTAGTTTAAAATATTGTAAAGAGTCTGAAAAATTCACACAATCGTTGTTGCTTAAAATTATTGAACTATGAATATCTCATCATCATTCCTTGTAGAAGTTTTAAAAGAAAAGTTTCAAGAGTTTAGTGTTAATGCGGATCTTGTAGAAGGATTACGATTAGCTCAAGTTGCTCATGATGGTTTATCATACGATGATCAAAAAGATTTAAAAGACTTTATTGTGAATCAAAATATGCCGCACAGCGAAGCAATTATTGAAGCAATAGAAAAAAGAGTAACATTAAAAAGTAAACTTGTAGAGTTACAAAAAGAGTTGGATCGCCTTGTAGCCATTCAATTTGATAAAGATTTAAACTACAATGTTGAAAACGAAATTAATATGTATATGGACAGAATTATTCTGTTGGAAACATGTAATATTAATAACAACTAAGAGAAGTAATTATATTTCATATATATAGAAGCTTCATCACTCATTAATTAGAGTGATGAAGCTTTTTTTATTTGATTTTTTTCATCATCAAAATTTTATCAATTGATACTTTTTTTAATTCAATTGATATAAAATGTATTTTTTACGAATAAAAAGTGAATTGCAGTTTTAGTGTTAAGTCTCCTAAAATCAGTAATATAAAATAGAAATGTGTAATAAGTGTGTATTGGGAGTGTAAAAAAGTGACGTACATTTTGCGACATTTTTTTAAGATATTTTTGATACTTGCATATGCCGATTAGCTAACGACATGTTATTCAATCTAGGAAATGAAAATTTGAATTATGAAAATTTAGAAAACTATTACAACAACCTAATCTTGATAAAAACCATACTTTTTAATCTATATGCAACCCGTTGCATGAAACATATGGTTTTCAGCTGAGGGATAAAAAAACACTTTAAACCAAACGTCTCAGCTTTCAATTATTCAGAGTAACTAAAATTATTGGAGATGTTAAAAACAAAACAACGAATAAAACTGCATTGGTTTATGCCATTGCTAATGTTCATCTTGTTTAGCACGCAATTAAGTGCACAAGATAAAAAAATAGTAAAAGGTAAGGTGGTAGATACGGATGGAGTATCGCCTTTACCTGGTGTGAACGTATCAATTAAAGGAACTACTATAGGTACCATCACAGATTTTGATGGAAAATTTAGTATCGAGTTAAACAGTGGTCAAAATGTATTGTCTGTTTCGTTTATAGGATATAAAACGCAAGAAATTGAAGTGGGGGCTCGTACACAAGTAGATGTCACCATGCAAATAGACGAAAAAGAGCTAGAAGAAGTGGTGGTAGTCGGTTACGGTGTACAAAAAAAGAGTTTGATTACAGGATCAACAGCTAGTGTTGATACCGAATTATTACAAAACAGATCTTCTGGTACATTAACTGATGCTATGGCAGGTATCACACCGGGGGTGTCTTTAACGCCAAACTCTGGTATGCCAGGTTCGGATGCCAAGGTGAGAATTAGAGGAGCAGGATCGAATGGTAACTCAGAACCTCTTTATATTATTGATGGAGTAAAATCGGGTTCAATTGCAGACTTAGCTCCAGAGGATATCGAAAGCATTGAGGTACTAAAAGATGCCGCATCTGCAGCGATTTATGGTTCTGAAGGTGGTAATGGTGTAATCTTGGTGACTACTAAATCAGGAGCCAAAGGCGAGAGTAAAATCTCTTATAACTTTAGATATGGTATTCAGTCGGCAGACAAAAGAAACTTGCCGAAAACATTAAGTGCAGATCAATACATCCAATTCCAAAACGAGATGTTCCAAGGGAATTCAGGGTACACTCCTTTAACTTCTACAGGATACAATACGAATTGGTTAGAAGAAGTAGTGGAAAATGCACCAATTCAAAGTCACACTTTATCGATGCAAGGAGGAAATGATAAAACAACGTATTATACATCTCTAAACTACTACGAACAAGACGGTATAATTGGTGGAGATAAAGCCAGTTACGACAGGTTGAATGCTCGTTTTAACGTAAAGCATGAATTAAAACCTTGGGCAAGTATCTCTACCAATCTTACCTATTCAAGAGAGAATAGATCAGGACTAACAGATCAGGATGAGTATAGAGGTATTATCGCCTCATCTTTAACGCTTGAGCCGATGTTACCTATCGCTTTCGAGCCAGGGCAAGAAAATGCAAATACACAATTAGGGATCGAGAGTGGTTTCCCAATGTATAAAGATGAGCAGGGCAGATATTATTCTACTTCAAACCAAGGTTTATCTGAAGCAACCAACCCATTTGTTCAGCAAATTTTAGGAAATGGCGGTACGCAAAGAGATAAATTATTAGGGGTGATGGCTTTAGAAGTGAAACCATTTAAAAACTTATCGATTACTACTCGTCCATCCATCGATTGGAGTGGTGAAAGAGAGCACTTCTACGATATGCCTTTCTGGTCAGGATCAGATAATAACAGTAATACGCTAAGAGTAACTGATAACAATACGTACTATCATCAATGGATGTGGGAGAACTTTGCCACTTATGATCAAACATTTGGCGATCACACTATCCAAGCAACAGTGGGTATGTCGGCTCAGCAATCCTTCTTAAGAACACTAACATCAGCTTCTGGTCCGATGAACGTAAACAATCCATTGTACAATGAGCATGCTTATACAGGTCAGTCGAATAACGACTTGAACGCATTTACAGATGAGAACAAGATGGTATCTTACTTTGGTCGTGTTTCTTACGATTACAAGAATAGATATATGTTTACGGCAACACTTCGTAACGATATTACTTCTACGGCGATGGTACCATACAATAACATATCGGGTGTCTTCCCTTCATTCTCGGCAGGTTGGAATATCTCAAACGAAGAATTCTTCCCGAAAGACTTTGTGATTGACTACTTGAAACTTCGTGGATCGTGGGGACAAAATGGTAGTATCAAATCTATTCCTGGTCGCTTCTTGTATAAACCATCTATTGTATCGGAAAATATCAATATAGTTGTTCCAGGTAATGAATTAATGTTCGGATCGGAGCCATCGGTATTATCCAACCCAGATTTAACATGGGAAACATCAGATCAAACCAACATTGGTATCGATTTAAATGCATTTGATGGTAAAGTATCCTTTGGTATTGATTGGTATAGAAAAATCACAAAAGATCTTTTGGCAGTAGCACAGGTACCAGCAACTGTAGGTAACTGGGCACCAAATACCAACTTAGGTGATATCGAAAATACAGGTGTGGAGATTGTAATTGGATACAATAACCACGATAACGAATTCAAGTATGGATTCAACCTGAATATGGCCACATTGAAAAATAAAGTAATCAAGGTAAATGACCCGGCTCCATTTATCGCAGGGGCTGAGATTGGTCCAGGTTGGAAACAAGCAACTGTATTCCAAGAAGGGTATCCAATGTGGTATTTCCGTGGATATAAAAGTGAAGGAGTAAATTCTGAAACGGGAGAACCAATCTTAGCAGATTTAGACGGTGATGGAGAGATCACAGAAGCAGATAAAACTTACTTAGGTGATCCTCATCCAGACATTACTTATGGCGGTCAGATCTTCGCTTCTTATAAAGGATTTGATTTGAATATCGTAATGCAAGGTCAGGCAGGTGCTCAAGCAGTAATTGGTTGGTACAGACCAGACCGTTTAAAAACAAATACATTAGTGCATTACTACGAAAACCGTTGGACACCAGACAACAAAGGTGCATCGCTTCCAAGTCCAACAACAGATTCTAATTATTACCAGTCTGATTTCTTAGTACATGATGCTAATTTCTTTAGAATCAAGCAGATTCAGTTAGGTTATAGCTTTAAGAAATCATTCGTAGAGAAACTTTACTTAAGTAATCTTAGACTGTATGTTTCAATGGACGATTACTTCACTTTCACGAATTATATAGGTATGGATCCTATTGCAGGTAATAATGATGCCAATGCACTAGGTATTGATAAAGGGGTGTATCCAACACCTCGTAAAATGATGTTCGGTTTGAATGTAGCATTCTAATGTAGGAACTAAAATGAAATTAACAATGAAAATGATATTCAGAAATATATGGGTTTTCTTTTTCTGCCTCATGCTTGGTACCTCTTGTACTAAAGATTGGGTGCAAATTGAACAACCTGGAGCAGTAAAGGTAGAGGATTTCTACAAGACAGATGAGCAATGTCTACAGGCATTGGTGGCAGTATATGCACAGTTACAAAGACAATATGCCTCTACGGACTATGTAAGCCCTCGTTTATTGAAGGCAATTCCATCAGATATGATCAATGCAGGTGGTGGTGATAATGGTGATCAGGCTTGGTTACAACAAATCAACTTGTACACAAATAGTGAGTCTACACCAAACGTAAGAGATGTTTGGAGAGCGTATTACTTTACAATCTACAGAGCCAATTTGATTATAGAATTAGTTGAGCCTGTTGGGGAAAGAGAAGCGATTGTGGGGGAAGCTTATGCAATGAGAGCGTATTTGTATTTTGAACTTACTAATATGTTTAAGAATGTTCCTTTAATATTAAAAGAACAAGCGAGAAGCGAGTATAATGTAGAAAAGAGTACGCAGGAAGAAGTCTATGCTCAAATCAAATTAGATTTGGAACAGGCAATCACAATGCTTCCAGAAGAGCAACCGGAAAAGTGGAGAATTGGAAGAGGATTCGCTCAAACATTGTTAGCAAAAACATATATCTACAGAGATGAAAACTACCAAGAAGCTTTCGATTTATTGAATGAGGTAATTAATTCAGGACACTATTCTTTAGTGCAGAATTTTGATGATGCACTACATGTGGATGGAGAATGGAGTGATGAGTCGTTATTTGAGTTAGGTTTTAGATCAAATAACCCTTACGGTAACGGTTTCCCTTGGAATCCGGATATCGCAGAAAGTAATATCAATATGGTATTATGTGGACCAAGAGACTTTGTTGGTGGACATACGATCAACAGAGGTGGATGGGGTTTCCAAAATCCAACAGAATGGATCTATAATTTATTCGATCCTAGCGACCCAAGAAGAGATCAAAGTGTAATTTCTTGGGAAGACTTTAAAAATACGTATTACGAGCCAGGAGGAATTTATGAAGAGTATATCGCTTCTAAAGGTCCTGGATACGAGCCTGTAGCCTCTGATTCTGTTCGTTGGAAAGGGTTAGAAACAAAGAACTGGCAAATCGAAGGGTATTTAAGAATGAAGTACGATGCACGTACTACAGAGAGAGCTGAGCCAGATTGGGAATATTCGGCAGGTACTAACGAGAGAATTATGAGATATCCTGAAGTGCTATTGTTGGCAGCCGAAGCTAAAGTGAAGTTGGGGCAAGGTGGAGATGCTGCAAAATACATCAATGAACTTCGCCAAAGAGCTGGGTATACTTCTTTAGTTTCTAATGTTACAATGGATGATATCGAATACGAAAGAATTGCAGAATTGTCGTTCGAAGGACATCGTTGGTTTGATTTACGTCGATGGGGTAAACTAGAACAAGTTTTAACGGCTTTCTCAGAGTTTGAAAATCAAAAAGTGGAAGACGGAGAATTAAATTCTGATCCTAGAACATTCAAACCGAGAAACGCTTACTTGCCACTTCCAATAGAGGAATTATCAAGTAATCCGAACTTAAAGCAAAATGAAGGCTGGTAGCAGGGCAGATAGATGAACAATCGGGGGAGAGTAATTGCTCTCCCTCTTTTTTAATATGAAATGTTTTTTTGATAATGAGAAAGATAAACCTAATTAATGCGTGTTTGCTCTTCGTATTTTGTTTTTCTGGGCATATTACCCTAACCGCCCAAGAAAGTGATGCAATTGAAGATGAAATAAATCAAATAATAGCTCAATTAACATTAGAGGAGAAAGTAGCTATGTGTCATGCACAGTCGAAGTTTTCTTCTAAAGGCGTTCCTCGATTAGGAATTCCTGAACTATGGATGTCGGATGGTCCGCATGGCGTAAGGGCAGAAGTCAATTGGGATGATTGGGGGTATTCGATGTGGACGAACGATTCGATAACAGCATTTCCTGCTTTAACGGCTTTAGCCTCTACTTTTAGTAAAGGTCTATCTTATGAATATGGAAAGGCCATTGGAGAGGAAGCAAGATATAGAAACAAAGATGTGTTATTAGGGCCAGGAGTAAATATTTACAGAACGCCATTGAACGGTAGAAATTTTGAATACATGGGTGAAGATCCCTACTTAGCCTCAGAATTGGTAGTTCCTTACATTAAAGGGGTGCAAGAAAATGGTGTCGCTGCCTGTGTAAAACATTTTGTGGTAAACAATCAGGAATTATGGAGGGATCATATTAATGTAGAAGTAAGTGATCGGGCATTAAACGAAATCTATTTCCCCGCATTTAAAGCAGCTGTTGAAGAAGGGAATGTATGGTCAGTAATGAGTGCTTACAATCAGTTAAGAGGACAATATTGTTCTCATAACGAATTTTTAGTGAACGAGGTATTAAAGAAGAAATGGAATTTTGATGGTGTATTAATAACGGATTGGGGTGCTGCTCACGATAGCAAGCAGGCCGCTTTGTATGGTTTAGATATAGAGATGGGAACAGGTACGAATGGTTTAACTTATTCTGAGGTAAATCATTACGAGAACTACTACATGGCAGGGCCTATGAAGGAATTGGTAAGAAAAGGTGAGGTACCTGAGGAAGTGGTAGACGAAAAAGTAAGACGTATTTTAAGATTGATGTACCGAACAACATTGGATAAAACAAGACCTTTTGGAAGTGTAAATTCTAAGGAGCATCAAATGGTGGCTCGAAGAGTGGCAGCTGAGGGAATTGTGTTGTTGAAGAATGAAGGAAAGTTGTTGCCATTGGATATCAATAAAAAACAAAAGATTGCAGTTATTGGAGAAAATGCCACTAGAATGATGACGAAAGGAGGAGGATCATCAGAACTAAAACCAAAATATGAAATATCACCTTTAGAGGGGTTGAAGAATAGATTACCTGATCATGAAATTACTTATGCGATGGGGTATTCTTCAGGTAGAGCTCAATATGGAAAAGTATTGCCTCCAGCTTTTGATCAGGAGGAGTTGAAGAAGGAGGCACTGGAAACAGTAAAAGATGCTGATGTTGTTATTTTTTATGGAGGATTGAATAAGAATCATGAGCAAGACTGTGAAGGAGGCGACCGACTGAGCTATAAACTTCCTTTTGGACAAGAGGACCTTATTAACGACTTAGCTAAAGTAAATAAAAATATAGTTGTAGTTCTTATCAGTGGAAACGCTGTGGAGATGCAATGGGAGAAAAATGCGAGAGCAGTGCTTCAGGGATGGTATTTAGGTAGTGAAGGAGGAAACGCATTGGCAGACGTTATTGTCGGAGATGTAAATCCATCAGGGAAATTACCTTTTACTTTCCCTATGAAATTGGAAGACAATTCCGCTCATCATTTTGGAGAAATGTCTTATCCAGGTGATAGTATTAATCAGGAATATAAAGACGATATTCTTGTGGGATACAGATGGCATGATACAAAGAAAATTAAGCCAAAATATGCATTTGGATACGGTTTATCCTACACCGACTTTTTGATAATGAACGTGACATTAAACAAGAAAACGTTCAACCGACAAGAGACAATAATCGCTTCTTGCGATGTAAAGAATATTGGAGAGTTGGAAGGAAAAGAAGTCGTTCAGTTTTATGTGGAAAAGGTGAAGTCGAAAGTCATGAGAGCTAAAAAAGAGCTGAAAGCTTTCGGTAAAGTGGAGTTGAAAAAAGGAGAAACCCAAGAAGTGAAAGGAGAGGTGGATGTACTCAGCTTGAGATATTATGATGAAGAAATGAAAGATTGGGTATTAGAACCTGGAGATTACCTGCTTCATGTAGGGAATTCTTCTGATAATATTAGAAAATCAATTAAGTTTTCAATAGTGGAACAGATAGAATAAATTATCGAAATTCAAGTTTATAGTAAACACTTTCCGGTTTTTAATTGGGAAGTGTTTTTTATAAGTGAAAAATTTACAGTGGATTAATAGACTTAAATGGTATTATTTTCGAAATTAGAGACGAAGAAATGGAAACTAGAACTAACACAATGATTAAACTTGTAAAAACCTATTCATTAACTGTACTAATACTCATAAATTCTATATCATTTGCACAGCATACTCAACGATTGCAATTTGAGCATATTGGTAAAAAAAGTAAGTTATCTACGGCATCTGTTACATCAATTCTTCAGGATTCTAAAGGTTTCGTTTGGTTTGGTACGCACAGCGGTTTATTTCGATTTGATGGCTACGATGTAAAGCTTTTCGAACGGCAAACCGATAAAAGTTTAGGACCAAGCGAAAATATGATTACTTCTATGTGTGAGGACCATAGTGGGAAAATATGGATTGGCCTATTAAATAATGGATTAAGTATCTATGATCCCGAAACCAATACTTTTAGTCATTTAGCTGGAGGAAGCGAAGAGCAAAATATCCCAAACAGTTCTTCTGTATTTAAGATAATAGAAGACAAGCAAAACCAAATATGGATAGGAACTGATAACGGCTTCTCGATCTTAAATGAAGATAGAAGTGATTATCAAAAAATCTTTCCAGAGGTGTACAATAACACTGATCACCACGATGGGAATATATTTGATATTGTCGAAGATGAATGGAATAGAGTATGGATAGCAACAGGAAATCGTACGCTTACGGTCTTCAATAAAATCAATAAAAAATATCAACAAATAGAATATACAGATCTTACCTTATCTAATTTTGAAGATAACGATAAGAAGAATCTATGCATATTTCAGGACACTTTACTGTATATCGGGAGTAATAACGGAGGGTTATCAGAATATAATTTACTAACAGGAAAATACACCACTTATCTTGCCGGGAATGGAAATAAAGGACCGTCGAGCAATAATATTAGAGATATAATCCAAGTAGATAACGAGCTATGGGTAGCTACAGATGGTAAAGGTCTCAATATTTTTGATGTAAAAAATAAAACCTTCAAGGCATACACTCAAGATTCAAATCTAGAGGAATCCTTAAATTCCGATGTACTTTGGTCGCTGTACAGGGACAGACAGAAAAATGTTTGGTTAGGAACTTACTTGGAAGGGGTAGAAAAGTACGATTCTCAGAAAAACTTCTTTAGGAGGGTAAGCGCCAACACCTGTAATCCACAATCGTTGCCGAACAAACCTATTTTAAGTATTTATAAAGATACAAAAGGGAGAAAATGGGTAGGAACGGATTGGGGCGGTTTGCATCAAATGACGGAAAATGAGGATGTATTTATTCATTATGATGAAAAAGGAAATGAAATTTTCGACAGTGAATCCCAAGAAGTATGTAAATCGATAGCAGAAGATAAATATGGAAACTTACTCATTGGTACGTATAGTCAAGGGCTAAATGTTTTTGATATTCAGAATAACAAAGTGAGGAATATCAAAAATAATGAAGAGAAGTCGGAGCTACCTATCAATCATGTTTGGTCAATACTTACCGACCAATCAAAAAATACTTGGATCGCCACTTTGGGGGGAGGTATTGCAAAATATGACCCTGATAAATATCAAATAGAATCTATTCCACTAAAGTATCATCAATCGGCCCAAAAGCACATCTATAATATTTTCGAAGATTCTAAACGAAACATATGGTTTTGTACAGATGGAGGTGTGGTGGTATATAATTCAGTAAATGATACTTGGGACTATACCTTGATGGAAGACTTAATCGCAGAAAACCGTGGTTTTAGTTATGTGAGGGCGGTTGTTGAGGATAATTTTAGAAGAATATGGATTGCCACAACAGGAGGATTATTGATGTACAAGCCAGAAACAAAGTCATTTAGAGTATTTGATAGTAAAGACAATATTCCTGAACTCCCATTATTAGATCTGACTATTGATAGTAGAGGAAACTTGATCTTCATTTCGAAGAAATATATCTCGAAAATGTTTTTGGATACTTTTAAAGTGGTCAGTAATTATGTTGACAATAACTCTTTTAATTATGGAGCGATTATTCATATTGATAAAGATGAAATTGGTATTGGAGGGACAAAAGGGATCACTTATTTCAATCCGGATAATCTAAAAGAAAATGAAGACGTACCGCCAGTGTATATCACAGATATAGAAGTATTGGACAATGAAGCATCTTCCAACAACAAAAACAAATTGCATATAGAGTCGATTTCGAAAAAGAAAAGTATTGTATTGGATAAAGATCAATCGACTATCAATATAAAATTTAGCTGTATTAATTATTCAGAGACAGAGCGAAATAAGTACACCTATAAGTTAGAAGGATTAGATAAAGATTGGAGTCCTGTTTCTGACGCTAGGGTAGCGACTTACAGTAATCTTCCTCCGGGGGAATATACTTTTAAGGTAAAAGCAGCCAATAATCATAATGTATGGAATAAGGAAGGAGCAGAAGTAGAACTGATTGTAAAAGCCCCTTATTGGCAAACAGTCTGGTTTAAGATGGTGCTATTCTTATTGTCTTTGGTATTCCTTTATTTCTTGCAAAAAAACCGAGCTTCTTATATCCGAAAGCAATATATAGTGGATAAAATGAAAGCGGAAAGAGAAAAAGTAGAGGTTCAGAATCAGCAATTGGAATTGGAGTTAAAGAAAACGAAATCAGAACTGGAGAACATCACTTTAAATCATCTGCATAAAAACCAAAGTATTCAGCAGCTGCAGACTCGTTTGGTAGAAATCTCCAGTGACATGAGCACAACAGATAGAAGAAAAGTAAAGACTTTGGTAAAAGAGCTCAATAAGGATTCTGAAAACCAAGAATACTGGGATACATTCGAGCATCAGTTTAATAAATCTCACGATAACTTTTTGGAGAGAATGCAAGAGGAGTTCCCAGAGTTAAGTAAGCGCGAACTTAGAATATGTGCTTATTTAAGAATGGACTTAGCGAATCAAGAAATAGCTACTTTAATGAATGTTAGTGTTCGAACATTGGAGACTGCCCGCTATAGAATTAGAAAAAAGATGGGGATTCAGAATAGGAAATCCTTAACGAAGATAATTTCCAGGTATTGAAAATGGCTCAGTAATAAATTAAATTCCTGGAAAGATTATAGAGAGTACAAGCAATTGTGCTCTCTTTTTTTTTAAGTGATAGATTTAGCAATTAATTCAAAAAAAATATCAAGAAAATAAGGGGAATGTAAAAAGGAAACAATAGGATAAACAGAAGTAGAAAAAATTAAATCTAAATCAAAGTATTTAATATCGTTATTTCTTTTACGACATCAACTCAGAATAATACTACATTTTTTCATCTTTCGTAAATAAATCGTCGATTCTGTTGAATAAACAAAGATTTCATCTCTACATTGCAATACGTTTTTGAGAGAACAAGACATCTAAACAACGAATAAATTAGCTATTCTAAAACCAAACTATTGGATGCTCAAAAACGGATTTTTAAGAAATGAAAGTATGGAGTGAAGTATAAACTGATAATGCAAAGTAAGTTAACAATAAAAGAAAAAATTGGGTATGCTTTAGGAGATGGGGCAGCAAACATTGCATGGAGAGGTGTGGCCACCTTTCTATTAATATTTTATACCGATGTTTTTGGTTTTGCACCCGCTGTAGTAGGCGTACTAATGCTTGTCGCTAGATTTAGTGATGGTATTAGTGATATTCTTATGGGTGTAGTTGGAGATCGAACAAAGTCTAAGTATGGCAAATTCAGGCCTTGGATTTTGTGGACTGCCTTTCCTTTAGGAATCATCCTAGCACTTTTATTTACTACTCCAGATTTATCGGAGAATGGTAAGCTTATCTATGCTTATGTTACCTATATATTGTTCACTTTAATCTACACAGCTAATAATATTCCTTATGGTGCTTTAATGGCAGTAATGACGGGAGACGATAGAGAAAGAACAAGTATAGGATCTTTTAGAATGGTCGGAGCATTTGCGGGAGGGATGATTGTACAAGGGGCTTTACTGTATTTAGTAATGTCTTTCGGAAGTATAAATCCGGAGATGCAATTGGTAAGATTAAGTGACGAGACGTACAAGTTGAATATTGTTTCTACAGAAACTGTAGAAAATGCTTTACTAAAGACAGAAGATGGTATTGCTCAATTTAAACTAGCTGATAATAAAGAAGACATACCAACAGAGAGCAAGAGTTTCTCGATGGTGGAAGGAGAAGAATATCATCTGATTGTGTATGGAGTGAAAAACTTAGGTAAGGAAGATGTAGTACTTATCAATCAGAAAAAAGGATATAGCTATTCGATTTATGTAATGTCACTGTTTTTATCACTTTTTATGTTGATCACTTTTGCTTCGACCAAAGAAAGAGTGGTTCCAGATAAAAAGCAAAAGACCAACCTTAAACAGGATTTAAAAGATCTTATTCACAATAAGCCGTGGTTAGTGTTACTTTCTATCGGGTTGTTGTTCAATATCTATAATTCCATTAAACAAGGAATAGTGGTGATTTATTTTACTCACTTTCTGAAAGATCAATTGTTAGCCTCTTCTTATATGGTTGGGTTAACATTGGCCTCTATTGTAGGTGCAATGATGACTTCTTTCTTAAGTGACCGATTTGGGAAAAAGAAACTTTTTATCGCAGCACTAATTCTATCTGGAATTGTCAACGCATTAATCTACTTCTGTACGAAAACAGATGTGATTGGAATATTTATTCTAGGAATTATTTCTGAGTTGGCAGCAGCAATATTCCCAACATTGTTCTTTACAATGCTCGGAGATGCAGCAGATTATTCCGAATATAAAAATGGTAGAAGAGCGACAGGATTAGTGTATTCGGCAGGGTCTTTTGCCACAAAGTTTGGTGGAGGTATCGCCGCGAGTATCATAGGTATTGTTTTGGGGATGTATCATTACGATGGTCAAAATCAAGTAGCTATTGAGGAAGCGGTTCCTGGAATTATTATGCTGATGAGTTGGGTTCCTGCAGTAATTGCCCTTATTGCAGCACTTTTGATGGTTTACTATCCTCTTAATGATCAAAAATTAAGAGAAATCACCTTGGAACTTCAGGAAAAAAGGAATGGAATCGATCGCTCAGAGATGTTAGAAGATAAAGCAATTATTTAAGAAAAAATTAAACGATAAATAAAATGAAATACGGATTTTTTGATGATGAAGCAAAGGAATATGTGATACAAGATCCTAAGACGCCTTTTCCATGGATTAACTATCTAGGAAACGACGATTTCTTCTCACTAATTTCGAATACAGCAGGAGGATATTCATTTTATAAAGATGCTAAGTTTAGAAGGCTAAATAGGTACAGATACAATAATGTACCTATGGATAATGGAGGACGATATTTTTATATCAATGATGGAGAATCGATATGGTCTCCGGGATGGAAGCCGGTAAAAACAGCTTTAGAAGAATACGAATGTAGACATGGGTTGAGCTACACAAAAATAAAAGGCAAAAAGAACAATTTGTCGGCAGAGGTGACCTTTTTTGTTCCACTTGGTAGTTGGGTTGAGATACAAAAAATGGTATTAAAAAATAATGGAGACCAAGCCAAAAGTTTCAAACTGTTTTCCTATAACGAATGGTGTTTGTGGAATGCAGAAGACGATCAAAATAACTTGCAAAGAAATCTATCAACAGGGGAGATAGAGATCAAGGATTCTACAATTTATCATAAAACAGAGTATAAAGAGAGAAGAAATCACTTCGCTTTTTATCATGTGAATGATTCCATCGATGGTTACGATACAGATAGAGAATCATTTGTAGGCCTATACAACGAGTTATCATCGCCTGAAGTAGTAGTTAGTGGCGAAGCGTCTAATTCAGAAGCACATGGATGGTCTCCAATAGCCTCTCATTATAAAGAAATTACGCTTCAGCCGGGAGAGCAAAAAGAGTTGATTTTCTTATTGGGTTATGTGGAGAATGAAGAAGATAAGAAATGGGAAAGCAAAGGTGTTATCAACAAAGAAAAGTCGGACCAACTTATTGAGAAGTTCAATACAGTGGAAAAAGTGGATCAGGCATTTAAAGAACTTGCAGCTTATTGGGATAACTTATTATCGGTGATTTCTATTGATCATGATGACGATAAGTTAAGCAGAATGGTGAATATCTGGAACCAATATCAATGTATGGTTACCTTTAATATGTCGAGATCTGCTTCTTTCTTTGAAGTGGGTATCGGTAGAGGTATGGGCTTTAGAGATTCTAATCAGGATTTGATAGGGTTTGTACATCAAGTGCCGGAAAAAGCAAGACAACGTATTATTGATATTGCTTCCACTCAATTCCCAGACGGTAGCTGTTATCATCAGTACCAACCGTTAACCAAAAGAGGTAATGACGCCATCGGAGGTGGATTTAATGATGACCCAATGTGGTTGATATTGGGAACAATTAGCTACATCAAAGAGTCGGGGGATTTTACAATTCTAGATGAAATGGTGCCATTTGATAATGACCCATCCCTTGCACAAACACTCTTTGATCATTTAAGAATATCTTTTGATCATGTTATCAATAATTTAGGACCAAACGGACTTCCATTAATTGGTAGAGCCGATTGGAATGATTGCCTGAATTTGAATTGCTTCTCGAATGATCCTAATGAGTCTTTCCAAACAACAGAAAACAATACTGAAGGCTCCAAAGCAGAATCTTTGATGATAGCAGGTTTATTTGTGGTCTATGGAAACGATTATGTGGAATTGTGTGAGGTACTTGGTAAAGAAGAGGAAGTAGAAAGAGCGAAAGGACATGTAGCTAAGATGAAGGAAGCAGTGAAGCAAAAAGGTTGGGATGGAGAATGGTTCTTAAGAGCGTACGATTTCTATGGTAATAAAGTAGGATCTGATGAAAACGAGGAAGGGAAAATCTTTATTGAATCTCAGGGATGGTGTTCTATGGCCGAAATTGGCCTTGAAGAAGGTTTGGTGAAAAAGTCGTTGGATAGTGTGAAAGAACGATTGGACACTCCTTATGGTATTGTGTTGAACAATCCTGCATTTACGGAATATAAAATAGAATACGGCGAGATATCTACGTATCCGAAAGGTTATAAGGAAAATGCAGGTATTTTCTGTCACAATAATCCTTGGATTATGATTGCCGAAACTAAAATTGGTAGAGGTAATCAGGCTTGGGATTATTATAAGAAAATTAGCCCAGCGTATTTAGAAGACATCCAGAAATTACACAAAGTAGAACCTTATGTGTATTGTCAGATGATTGCAGGGAAAGATGCATATATACCTGGGGAAGGGAAAAACTCTTGGTTATCAGGAACAGCTGCTTGGAACTTTTATGCAGTAGTTCACTATATCTTAGGTATCCAGCCAGATTATTATGGTTTAAGAGTAGATCCATGTATTCCATCAGATTGGAAAGAATATACAGTAAATAGAAAATTTAGAGGAAGTGATTATGAAATCACAATAAAAAATCCGAATCAAATTGAAAAAGGTCATGTGACTTTATCAGTAAACGGAGAAGAAATAGTTGGAAACTTAATTCCATTCAAACAGGGCAGAAAGTACAAGGTTATTGCAACTATCAGTTAAAGGACAAACATTGTAAGAGGATTACTTATTCTATTTCAATGGTTTATGAATTGGAGCACTAATACAATATTTGTTATTAGTGCTTTTTTATTGTGGTCAAATAGTGGATTTATATTCTAATTTTATGTAGATTAGACACTTATAATTACCAACCCTGCTATATGTCAACTTTTAACACCTCCCGTAAGTTGCGTAAGAAGTTCATTGCTCTTTTAAGCTCTCTCAGTTTAGAAGAATTAAACTATGTTCCAGAAGGTTTTAATAACAATATTATCTGGAATTTTGGACACTGTATCGTAACACACCAACAACTATGTTATTCATTATCGGGCGTTACACCGCCTATCGATGCAAAATGGATCAATCTATTTAAAAAAGGAACGGCTCCTCACCGTGACTTTACACAAGAAGAAGTCGACGAACTAAAAGTACTCGCTCTTCAATTACTCGAAAAATTAGATGCGGATAAGGTAGAAGGAATCTTCAAGAAGTATAATAAATACGTATCGGCATTAGGAGTAACAATCACAAACATTTCCGAAGCAATTGTGTTTAATAACGTGCATGAAGGCGTTCATATCGGTTATGCTATGAGCATGAAACATGTTATAGAATATCAAAAAAGACAATGGCAAGCGGAAGAACAGACAAGACAGATGGCTATCGCCCAATAAGTTGCACCACTTATGATCATTACGAAATTTGGGCTATGAGAAGAACACTACTTTCTATCAGTTATGGAAATAAACAAGAAACTACTCGAATCGTAACATTAAAAGTTGTCGATGGAGTGGAATATGCCGTATTAGAAAATGGTGATGATGTGAGATTAGATCTAATTCAAGAAGTACTAGAAGCGTAAGCCCATCACGAGTACATCGTCAATTTGGAAGGAAGTTTCTTTAGAAGAGGCTTCCTTCCATTGTTTAAACTCTTCCTCAAGCATGAGTTGCTGCGTTTTACAATCCTTATTGGCGATGTTGGATAATAATGTACGGAAGCGAATCGATTTGTATTTTTTATTGTATTTACCACCAAACTGATCTTCATATCCATCAGAATACAAATACACCATCATCCCTTTTTTGATCTCAATTGTATAGTTCTCACATTTATTTTCAACTCCGAAAAAATTACCGATATAATAACGTCCACCTTTAATAAAGTATTCGTCTTCCTTATCAACAATTAGAATGGGTGATTTAGCACCTGCAAAAGTGATAGTATTATCGTTTGGATCAAGTGGTATTCTTAAAATAGATATAGCCATACCATCTCTGGAGTATAGGTGATCTTTATTGTAATTTAGATTACTCAATTCATCATGAAGTCTCTCAATAATCTGTTTTGGATTATGAATGTTCTTCTGATTGACGATTTTATCTAATAGAGAAACACCCAGCATACTCATTAATGCCCCCGGAACCCCATGTCCAGTACTGTCGCCGCAAACAATAATCTGATATTGCCCCATAGCGAATCCTTTCCAATAAAAGTCGCCACTAACTTGTTGCTTGGGCTTGTTGAAAATAAATAAATCCTCTACCCGAGCAATATTGTTTACTTCAAAATGTGGTAGAAAAGTTTTTTGTATGTTAGAAGCATAATTGATACTTTCCTTTATTTCAAAATACTGACTACTTAAAAGGTCTTTTTGCTTTTCAATTTGAAGATTCTTAGCCAGCAGTTCTTTGTTCTGAGTTAAGGAAATTTGATACAACTCATTGTTTTTGTTTCTTTCAAATAGGAGCATTTGCCTTTGAGTAAAAGCTTTGTATGAAACTCTATACTTTGTGATAGCAATGAGTAAAATCGTAATATTGATGGCGATGAAGTTATTGAGCAGTGGTGAATCTATCAATAACTCATAATTGTATTCAAGCAAGAAGCAGAAAGGGATTAACCCACCGAGTACGATACTAATCATTACAATTGGAGGGATAACGGAATAGATTAATACGCTTAAAGTAACTGCCGAAATAATATATAAACCTGAGTCAAAAGACTTGTGTCCAAAGGCTAGATAAGTGACTCCAAATAAACTATAAATAATGGATGTAATTCCAATAGTATAAAGGTATTGCCAATTTTTTGATGTAGAGTTTTTAAACTTAGGATAAAGGCTCAATCCAATGATTAAAATGGACAATAAAATTGAAGGTAACCTCATTGCAGTAAAGTATTGAGGCTGTACCTGACTGAACATTTTGTAGTCGGCAACGACAAAATAAGAGATGATCAATAAATAGATACCAAAGAAGTAAGGTGAAGCAAATCTTATTTTTCGAATTTGTTCATTTGTAAAATCGTTGTAATTATAATCTTTCAAAGCTAGTTCTTAAAAGTAAAGTAGAAACGTAATATCAATATAGTTAGGAAGAAAAGTAGAATGTTGTATTAAAACAAAGAATCAAAATAAAGTAAATAGATGTAGTTTAAATGATTTGTACAGTTATTTTTTTCCAATCATTCTTCTAAACATACGCTTTTCGAATTCCCAAAAAAAACGAAACTGACCTAAAAGTGTACCCCAAATTAATAAAAGTACTTGATAACAAGGCAAACCAATAAAGAAAAATGCTGCAATTCTAATCCAAATGGATGAGGTGGAATCAATTCCAAATACAGGGTAGACATAAGGCTTTACTGTATACATAAATGTAGTTCCCGTTAAAGCAAACACTAGAAGTATGACAAAAACACTCCAATTGCTTTTTACGCCCCAACGAGTTTTTAATTTATCAATAAAGCTCATACAGTTTATACTTGTTATTAGTGAATACCTTTTATTGTTTATAAAATTACAAAGAATAATTTACCTTCTCTAATACAAGGAGGTTACTTATCGTTTTTTATCAAATAGAATGAAAAAACGACAATAACAATAGTGGTAATGTATCAAGTAAATTTTTTACTCTAAGGAAATAAAAAAGTAGAACGAATCTGTTAAGAATATCAAGAAGAATGAGATAGATTGAATCTTTTCTTCTATTTTTGTGTGATTTTTTAAGGACGACTGTATTTTTTCGTTAATACTTATGTTAGAAACAAACAGACGTTTAGAGAGTTAAGGAATAACAAGTAACTTTGTCATATGGACAAGATGGAAAATATTCGCAACTTTTCGATTATTGCTCACATCGACCACGGTAAATCTACCTTGGCCGATCGCCTTTTGGAGTCAACTCAAACGGTGGCACAGCGTGATATGCAAAGTCAGTTGCTAGATAATATGGATTTGGAACGTGAAAGAGGTATTACAATTAAGTCTCACGCGATCCAAATGAACTACATGCAAGATGGAGAAGAGTATGTATTGAACTTGATTGACACTCCGGGTCACGTCGACTTCTCTTATGAGGTATCAAGATCAATCGCTGCCTGTGAGGGTGCATTGCTTATCGTAGATGCATCACAAGGTATCGAGGCACAAACTATCTCAAACCTTTACTTGGCAATGGAACACGATTTGGAGATCATTCCTGTAATGAACAAAATCGACCTTCCACATGCTAACCCAGAAGTAGTGGCTGATCAGATCATGGACCTTTTGGGTTGTGAGAGAGAGGACATCGTTGAGGCTTCAGGTAAAACTGGTTTAGGGGTGGAAGACATCTTGGATGCCATCGTAAAAAGAATTCCAGCACCAAAAGGTGATCCTAAAGAACCTTTACAGGCATTGATTTTCGATTCAGTGTATAACTCATTCAGAGGGGTAGAGGTATATTATAGAGTATTAAACGGTACCATTAAGAAAGGTGATCTTGTAAAATTTGTCAACACAGGCAAAGAGTACAAGGCAGATGAAATTGGCGTATTGAAATTAGATCAAGAGTCAAGAAAATCTATTTCTGCAGGTAACGTAGGATATATTATTTCAGGTATTAAGGAAGCAAAAGAAGTAAAAGTAGGTGATACGATTACGTTAACTGAGCGTCCTTGTACAGAAGCTATCCAAGGTTTCGAAGACGTAAAACCAATGGTATTCGCAGGTATTTATCCTGTAGATACTACGGAATATGAAGATCTTCGTGCTTCTCTAGAAAAGCTTCAGTTAAACGATGCTTCTCTAGTTTGGGAGCCTGAGACTTCAGTAGCCTTAGGTTTCGGTTTCCGTTGTGGTTTCTTAGGAATGTTACACTTGGAAATCGTTCAAGAAAGATTGGAAAGAGAATTCAACATGACAGTGATTACAACGGCGCCATCCGTACAATATCACGCCTACTTGAATAATGCAGAAAACGATGAAGTGGTAGTTAACGCTCCATCGGATATGCCTGATCCATCAAAATTGGATAGAATCGAAGAACCATACATCAAAGCCAACATCATCTCTAAAGCAGAGTATGTAGGTCCAATTATGGGATTATGTATGGAGAAGCGTGGTGAATTGAAAAACCAAGTTTACCTAACAACAGATAGAGTAGAGTTGATTTTCGAAATGCCACTTTCTGAAATCGTATTCGACTTCTTCGATAAGTTGAAAACCATCTCTAGAGGTTACGCATCATTGGATTATGAATTAATTGGTTTCCGTCCATCTAAATTGGTGAAATTGGATATCCTATTAAATGCCGATCCTGTCGATGCCTTTTCTGCAATTGTTCACCGCGACGGTGCTTACGATAGAGGTAAGAAAGTCTGTGAGAAATTAAGAGAAGTAATTTCACGTCAGCAGTTCGAGATTCCTATCCAAGCAGCAATCGGTACGAAGATTATTGCTAGAGAAACTATCAAGGCACTTCGTAAAAACGTAATTGCCAAATGTTATGGTGGTGATATCTCTCGTAAGCGTAAGCTATTAGAGAAGCAGAAGAAAGGTAAGAAACGTATGCGTCAGCTAGGAAACGTTGAGGTAACGCAAGAAGCCTTCATGTCAGTATTAAAAGTGGATTAATCTCCATTTGATGATAAAAAGATAAAGCGATAAGAGTTCTAAAACTCCTATCGCTTTTTTCTTCTACTGATGATATGTCTTTAATGCCTTTAAGTAAGTCACAATAGTTTTGAGATAAGCCTCATGTACTATTAATCAATTATCATCATTTGAATAATTTCTTTAATGAACTAATTAATAATGGTTTACACTTAGAATATCGCAATAAATTTGATGAATTCATAATTATATAAATACCTTACTATCTGTTATTAAAATAGTGATATTATTGTAGTGTATTTAGCTCCTTCATATCATACACTGGATTCCCATACAACCTCACCGACTTCAATTTTGGACAATTATCTAATGCCCTAGGAATAACCTTTATATCGTTATGCTCCATAATAAGCATAGAAAGTTCTTTTAAACGACCAATATCGTCCGGAATCTTTTTGATGTTCCCTCGTGATAAATTCAAAATATTAAGGTTATACATATTGCCTATTCCAGTAATGTCGGTGATTTGATGGTCGGTGACATCTAAATTATGGCAAGTACTGTAAAATATACCGGTAGGCATTGCTTTCCATTTTGTTTCCCTTGCAGTAATTGCCCCTACCATCATTCCTTTGGGAACACTCCTTAGATTATAACAACGGTCTAAGTCTAATGCTCCAATATGTACTTTATTCATAGTACTAGGAAGAGCGGTTAATCGACTACATCCACTTAAAGTGATTCCCCAAAACATTTTAATATTACCAATCGAGTGTGGAAGCTTCACTAGATTTTTACAGTTCTCAAGATAGAGATCCTCTAGTTTTTGAAGGTTACCGAAGTTTTCAGGAAGATATTTTGCAGTACTATTAGCTAAGTTGAGGTTGATTAAACTCCTTATTGTATCTATATATTTAAAGCTCTTCAATTCTGCATGAAGAACTTTTAAATTAAATGATCCTATATCTGAAGGGAGTTCATCGTTTGATATAGTTAAAATTCTCAAATCTTTAAATTTGTATAAGACTTTAGGAAAACCCGAAATTTTAGAACCCATTATATATATACCTATCAAATCTAATTCTGCCAAGAAATCAGGTAAAACACTTACTTCAGTATTTTCAATATCTAATTGTTTTAGATTTTTACAATTCACAATAAACTCCGGAATTTCTTTGACTGGGTTGCCAGCTACCGTAAGTATTTTTAATGAATCAAATGCGGTAATAAACTCTGGAATTTCTTCAATATTACAGTCTCTTATTGTGATCTGCTCTATCTTTTTAAATGCTAAAAGTTCTTCTGGAAATTCTGTAAGGTCAAGAGCATTTTCGATTCTTATCTTTATTACGTACTCTTTAGACTTATCTAAAGTATAGCCAAAATCTTCTAAATTTCTATCCTTCAATGACTGAATGGCTTCTTTTTCTTCCATACTTTTATAATCTGTGCATCTATTAAATATTAATATTATTATTAAGCATTTAATAATAAGGTTTATATACTTGTTTTCCATATACTATATTTTCTAACATTAATGGATATAAGATATCTTTCTCAAATAATGAAAGTACTTTTATTTCTTCTTCATCGTTTTTAATCAAAAGACTCTTCATAAACTCTGATAGATTAAATTTTTCTGTAGGTGTTAATTGGATATCTTTACTTTCTAGTTTTTCTGTCCTATGCAAAAACCTAACAATATGTTCAATTTTCCCTAAATACAAATCAGCTTGTTGTGGTGATAAATCATCTATTGGACATTCGGACCACTTGGCTTGTTCCGGTAATATTTTATTTTTCTTTAAGACAGCAGCATAAGCTATAACTGCTTCTTTCACTTTATTCCCAAAGTTTATTGCAATGGCATTCATTTCAGAAGCTTTTTCATCTTTCTCTCCTGAAAAGCGATCAACTCCTCTAGTGTTTTTATATGTTGACCATTGACTGCTTGCCTTTTCTTCTCCTAATATCTTATCTCTGATTGCTATAAACCTTGGATCGTTACTACCGTATGTTTGAAAAAGTTCTGAAGAGGTGATTGGTGGTTGATACCTCAAACTTTCGACATTTTTCATCAGATGAGTTTTTATACAACTCAGAAGAACTACTTGATCTTTAGAAAAGTCATTCAAATTTATTGGTGTCATGTAGTTTTCTCCTTCTTCCAATTCATTAATAATACTAGAGATTAGGCTACTGAATTGCTTCTTTTCTGTATTCCAATAACCCTGATAAAAATCTTCCAGTGTTTTATTTGGAAATAAATTTTTCTGTCGTTCATAGCGACTACTTAATGCATTAGTATACTCCTTTAAACGTTTTATGTTAACGGGGGAGATTCTGGAGAACACTTCTTCCAAACTTTTACTTTTTAGTTCTTGTAGGGCATTCTGAACAAATGCATTAAAATAAGCTTTTTCTGACTGATTCAATCGTTGTAAACCTTCTTTGAAGATTCCGTTATTAACAGTAGAAGCATAGCTAATAGTATTCGTTCCTAAAAATTCCATTACTTCTACTTCTCCCGTTACTTTTCCCGTTAGATCTGCAAAACTTTTTCTTGTCCCAATTGTTGCTTTAGCAGATCCACCTACAATGGCTCTAAAATAAAGAAGTTTGTACCCATCTTCTTTCTGTTGAAAATTGGCTACCAATCTAGTATAAGTTTCAACTCCTTTTCCAAAGATTAGATCATGGTTTCTCTCTTTTGTAACAGATCTAATAGGTTTTTTTAGGTGTTTTTTAATGGAGTCATCTTTTAGATGTTTTTTGAAAAGATCACTGATCTTTTTCTTTAATGTGTCTCTCTTTAATTTTATTTCTGTAGTTCTAATTTCTCTTAAAGCAGCTTGTTGTTTTGTAAAAAAAGGACGCCATTCTTTTCTGCTTTTACCTTGTTTTTTTAGACGTTCAACCATCTCCCCACTTTCCTTGGCAGCTTCTTTTTGTTTATTGATTTTATCAAGGCGAGTACTCTGCATTTCTTTTTGTTTTCTTGCCTCTTGAACTACCTTGCTTTTACTAAAATACTCTTTCTTCTCAGGAATGGCATCTTTAACCATACCCAATGTCATTAAATCATTTTTGATTACTTTCAATAGTTCAAGCATATCATCTCCAGGTAGGGTGAGACTTATACTCATATAATTACCGAGGTTACTTTGGTTCGTGCTGAATAGTACATCAGTAAAATTGAATTTTAGTTTGTAATCCCCAATAGAAGCTTCTACATATGATGTGATTGTTTTATCCTCTTCGATGGCTTGTTTAAGAATGTGATCGTAGTCATCATCAATGAGTAGGTCTTCCATTGTGGTTACACCTTTCATTCCATAACTCTCTGCGTATTTATATTCCATCCCTGCTTTTACACTGCCTACCCCTGAAACCCCTGCTTCTAATTGACCATGATTCGCAACTCGGACTTTTCTTGTGTAACCTTTTGACAGTTCATCCCAAACACCATATTCTTTGTTCCTTTCATTCTCCCAATAAAAGTCATCCAAACCACTTTTTTTCAAAGCATCATCCAAGGCATACGTTTTCATAAAACTGTACAGCGACCGCTCAAAAAAGGCTAAAAAATGATTAGCTGAAGAATAGCTTCCATTTAAGGAATTAAAATGCCCTAGATCGAATGATTGTTTTCTACCTCCACTTGCTCCCGCATTGGCTAATGCTTTATTACCTACACCAATATCACCATTTAAAAAACATTGGGAAGCCACATCAAAACTACGGGTATCGCCTGAACCTAATTCAATATTCCCCCCCGTAGTAATACCTATATAAAAGAATGCGGTTAATTGGGCAGTGATGCTTAGAGATATGTCAAGAGTGAGATTGTAGGTCCTTGTATTGTCATCAAACTCATCAATTTTATCCTTTACCAGTTGTTTTAATTCTTGATAGTCGGTACAGTGAACAGGTATTCTTTTATATTCTCCTTGTTGCTTTTGTGCTTTTATTCCTTTTTCACCCCAACGGTCATAGATATAGAAAGTCTGACCATTCAAAGGAAAAAAGTAATGGGGAAGACTAACAATATCTCCTTCCTGAAGCCAGTGGTAATCATTACCAATCAGGTATTGACCATTTTCAGCAAACCCGTCCCACCAATTCGATAACATCAAATCCTCTTTTTTGATATTGAACCGTGTTAAAATACCTGAAATAGTATCTCCCTCTGAAACCATATAGGCATATTCTCCCGTGTCCTGATAACGTATTAGGTTCCCATTTGCATAAGGGATATTTATATTCTCCTCCTTTTTAAAGGTCTTTTCCTTATGAAGGATTTCATCGAGGGAATAGGATACATCTTCAACATATACTGTGTCAACCCAATTGATTTGATTTACAGTGGGTAATAGATATGTTAATTGATCAGCTATCTTCATTTCTTTCAAAAGACCCATTAAGCTTTTATCGTAAAATGCTTCATTATTGAGGAGAGCTTCTACTGAAGCAGCATTCATTTCCAATTTTTCCAATTCGGTTTGAATACCATTCATTACCCTTTTTCTTACCTGAGGCATTTTGGGCATTCTGTGGTAGGCTTCCCATCCATCAAGACGAGTTTTAATTTTGGAGGAATCAATTTTATAATGAGAAGCATTTTGATATTCTTCATAATATTGAAGTATATTTTTCGCAATGAGATCATAATCCAAAGGCAATTCTCCTTTATTGATATTTGGTAGAAATTGAAGCCATATTTTTCTGTGTTCGGGCAATTCCTTTACCAACCATTCTTTTATTCCTTTTTCTTCAGGGTATAATCTTTTGAAAGTAGATTCTAATTTTTCAATAGAAGGAGGGTGGTTATTGATTTTTGAAAGAACATCGAAAAATTCATCCTCATCTGGACCACAGAAAAAGTGATAAAGATCTGAAAAAGTACTTTGAATAATATCTCCTCTTATATAAGAACCTAAAGCATTTGGACTTAAACTCAATAACCAAAGATCAGTTTTCGCTTGAAAATATTTTGTTGTTCTATATTCTGTATTTACTTCAGAATACATTCTTTTTACAAGTTCTTCATAATTCAATGCTTTTGGTAAACTTTTTTGATACTTCTTATAGTGCTGATCGAGTTGCATTGTAAACTTGGATTGCATATTTAAAGCAATGGAAAGCTCATCCAAGCTTTTTACAACATATCTAGAATTACTGATATAATGACCTTTTGAGTTTTGAGTCTGCGAAAATACAGTTTCCTTATTAAAAGCATCATATCCTCCTGCTTCATTATTATTGTAAGGTATAGAAACAACTGAGGAAGATGTATGTATAAAACCAAGGCCATTAAAATGAGTTATTAAACGGTTCTTTAGCTTTTCAAAAACACTATTAGGAAGCTGTAATTCATATTTGATAAAAGGATCATTCCAGTTTAACTTTAAAATACATGGACGTAGAATGTCTTCATCAACAAAATCCCCTTTGTCGTAATGAAAAGTAAAGGAAATATCGTTATCTAATCTTCTATTAAAATTGCAATCTACAAAAATGTAAATGGGTGGTGGATCTTTAGGATCTATCTCTTTTTTTTCCTGAAAAAGATAGCCTGTAGAATAAGTTTTATTGCTAAGATCTGAAGTTTTTTTTGTTTTTTGAGCGAATTCAGACATGAAAAAATAATTAGTCCTGTTAAGCGTAAAAAGTTTGTACAGACATTTGTATTAAACGAGTGCTTAGTAATTTAATAGTCTGCTTTTGTAAGGCTAAGATATGTGCAATTCTTTTTTTTTCAAATAGTGGTGATCAAATAATGATTCTAAAACTCAATTGTTAATATAATTAACCTCAATAAATGAACGCCTCTTTCTACATTACATCACTATTACAAGATTTTACATCACAATACTTACATGTTAATGAGAGGTCACACAATATTATCATATTTAATAACGATCAATAATGCTATTTGCGTTATAGCTTGTATAAATTTCACCTATTTATAGAATATTGAAAATCAATTATCAAAAGACATTAAAATTGAACTATTTGTAGATTCTATTGTGAACTGCAAATAAAATGAGCTAATAAATAAAAAAATGTGATCTGTATTTATTTAATAATTTGATTAAATATTACATTCGAACTGCGAAATAAAACCAAAATACTTTTTTTCGTAATACGACATTAATTTTTTAAATAGCGTTAAGTACTCAATCGATTCGCTAAAACTGAAATATATTTTTACAAAGATGAAAAACAAACTAACTACGCTAGTTGCCATACTAGGTTACTTGTTATTACTGACAACATCATGCGATAAGTCAGAGGAAGAAATTAACGGTGGTGATGATCCTGTAAATGGGATGGACGGCGTAACAGTATCTGCTTCAGATCCAACGATTGGTTATACCTCTTTGGAGTTAATAGGTAGTATCGCCAATTATGAAGATTCATTAGAGGCTTCTGCGAAATTCGTTTTATACGATGGAGAAGAAGTGGTTTCAGAAAAGACATTTACTGATTTACAAAATCAGGAGTATACTTTAGAAGTTGATCAACTAACTTCTGGAAAAGAATACCAATTCGATTTTTCTGTGATACGCGGAGAAGACGTAGTCACTACAGGAAAAAAGAAAGTGAGCACTCAAGAAGTAAAAACAAATTTCGCTGCTGATGGAGGATTTACTTCATTCAGAATAAACGGTGCTTTAGAAGGAATTTTAGAAAATACCAAAATTGCCATTGTTACAGAAGTACTTTCAGGAGAGATTGTTGTAAAAACAGTAACGAATGAATACGATACAGACGTTGAAGAATTAGAAATTGTGGTTCCTGGCTTAGACATGGCAACAAACTACTCTTCGAAAATAACAGTAAAGTACGGTGATGAAGTGCTTTCTGAATCAGAACAAGATTTTAAAACGTATACATTTTCCGTTAGTACTAAGGATGTAAGTAATAATCAAGGTGGTTTATACATGGAAGGGACATTCACTTCTGATATCGAACCTAACGACGATCTTGCACTTGGTTTCTACTACAAAAAAGCAACTGATGCAGACGATGCATACACTTGGATGGATGCAGAAATGAAAGACGAAACTACTTTAGTAGCGGTAGGACATGGATTGGATATTGGTGTTGCATACGATATCAAAGCAGCTGTAAAAATTGTTTCAGAAGAATCAGAGGAAGTAGCGACTGAGGTAAAAACATTAGATGATTTACATGGTTGTGTATTTGTTGATGTTGCGGCGACTGGGTCTGGAGATGGTAGTAGTTGGGAGAATGCGTTTACGAGTATCAAAACAGCTGTAGAAACTACTGAGGCGGCGATTGAAGGTGAAGATAATACAATTGATATTTTGGTTAAGAAGGGAGAGTATAGTGAAGCAGAACAAGTAAGTTCAAATTCTGCTCATCTTAATTTTTATGGTGGTTTTAGTTCAAATATGTATGAAAAATTAGAAGATCGTAATTTTTCTGAAAATAGATCTTTACTTGATTTTATTATGTTATTTAATATTGCAGATCTCAGTAAAGTAAAAACACTAAGAGTAATAGATGGATTTGATTTTGATGGTATTAATAGTGGCGAGTTATGGGCTTTAATCTGGATATCGAGCGGTGATTATAATATATTTAATTGTAATTTTAAAAATGCAAGAAAAGGTATCGATAATGCACATTCTAAACTTTATGAAAATTTTTCTATTAATATTGAAAATTGTGTAATTGAAAATACAAATCATGGATTATATATGGAAAATTCTGATGATAACAATGTTAATATTAAAAATACTGAGTTTATAAATACAGATGTGGCAATTAGAAAAGCAATTTCTGAAGAATTAGCTTCATTAACTTTGGAGAATGTTATAATTAGAGGAAACCAAACGAATACCGCCCTTCTTTTTATTATTGATAAGGATGCTGCAAATTATCAAGATTGGGTTGAATTAACTAATGTGTGTTTAATGGATGTTGGTGATATAGATGAAGTTAAAACTGATCTCAATGTTAAAAACGATGTGATTTCTGAATGTAATTAAAACTCATTATGTTACAACAATTAATAAAGAGATGTTTATTCATACACATAGTTGTTTTTGTTTGTACATTTAAAATAAATGCACAATCTTTTTCGGGTACACATTTAATTACAAAACCTTATATAATTAATGATGTACATAAAGTATTTACAGCTGATGGTGATATAGAAATTGAATTCTCAACAAATTCAGCATTAAATAGTAACATTATAATATTGGATGACCATCTGGGTAATATTACATATGTTAATTATGCTAATACTGAAATTCAACAATTAAGAGATCAAAAAATAATAAAAAGTATTTCTCATAAATCTGGGAATACATATGTAGTTAAAATTGATGGTAAGATATTTAAATCTAAGGCTGAATTAATTGCAGATAATGTTGATTTATTTGAAGGTAGAATTCAATTTGGTTTGGTGTTACGATATACTGTTGATAACGTAGATAATTATACCATTTTACAACCTACACATGATAATCATCGACCTTATCTATCTTTTGATAATTTAGCTCCAGATATATCAATTATTGGTGATAACCATAATCAAGATATAACTTCTAATTATGTTGAATATAAGTTCAAAGTATTAGAATCTAATTTAGATTATACAGATGAAAGTTCTTTTTCAATGAATTTTACAAGTTCTGAATCTAATACATTCAATAAAACAATCACAGCTGTTGAAATCGTAGATAAAGATGATGAAGATGGTCGAAAGCAAAAAGAAATTACTTTTAGAGCACCAAATACAAACGGTAGTTTTTTCGAAGGTTTAACAAATTTAGAATATACTTTTGATGTTATTGATTATGGAACAAATATTACAACTTTTGAAGGTACATCTACTTTAAATAAGTCAGATTTTAAGATAACACAAACACCTTTTGATGGTTATATTAAATTAAACGAGACACTTCATTATAGTTATCAATCTAAAGATAACTCCGTTGTTGTAAATGAAGATTTTTCTGAAATAATTATTTATAATTCATCAGGACAGTTTTTGGGAACTTTTCCATTAGAATTTACTGCAAATAATAACTTTAATTTTCAGTTTACTTCTGATGTAATTGAAGATATTAAAACATTGAATGAAGGTGAAAGACTTAATGCAATAGTTACATTGTATGATAATTCAAATTTAGATAATAAAGCTGTATATTCTTCATTACACTATTACGATAATACACCACCTAGTAATCCTTCTTTTGTTTCTTTAATTGACATTGAAGAACCTGAATTTTTATCTGGGCCAACAGATCCTTTAGATCCTTCTGTACCATTAGTTACAACCTGGGTACAAACTCCGATAACAGAAAAGGACATGGATGATTTTTATTCAACAATTAAGGTTACTATTGATGAATATGATTTAAAAAAGACAGGAACCAATTTGTCTATTGATATTTTTGATGAAGATGGTGGAAAAACACCGGTATCTATTCCTTTAACTTCTTTTACAAAAGGGGCTAATAATAGTAATGAATTATATTTTTCATTTAATTTGTCAGGTTTATATGATGGAGTAAGTGCTAAAAAGGTAACCTATTTTACTATAAATAATGTTTACGCTGAAGATCAGGCGGGTAACACACAGGATATTCCTTTAATAGAAAAAACAAAATATTATTTTTCTTCTTTTGCACCATCAATTTCAAAAGCAGGTATCAAATATATACAAGAAGGTATTGAGGTAAGTACTAACGAAGAATTGAAAAATGGAATAGTGACAATTGAGGTTCCATATGTTGCATCTTCATTAAAAAATAATATTAAAATCAGAGTGCTAGGAACAAATGAGGATATAGGTAATATTGTTTTTACAGAAGATAATGGTGTTTTTAAATTCGATTTACCAATAGACGAAAAGTTTACAAGTGGTACAACGCTTAATTATGATTTAGTCATCGAAGATGGATCTGGGAATGTTGTATCAGAGGAAAATATAATAGGCCCTGAAATCGTAAGCAGTCGCCCATCCCCATCTATTATGCCTCAAATTCCTGACTTAATTTTACGTCATCATTAAAACGTAGATATTATGTCAAAAAAAGCAGAAATGTATGCTCATATAGCATCATGGAAAATTAGTGGTTTACAACAAAAAGCTTATTGTCAACTTCATTCAATTAAGCTATCCACTTTTCATTATTGGGTAGTAAAACAACGTAAAGAAAATACAAATCCAGCTAAGGGGAGTTTCATCCCTGTCAAAGTACCGAAGAAGGTTGAACAGACCGTTAAGACCGTTACTCTCGAATATCCCAATGGAGTAAAACTCCATCTTTCAGATCGAGAACTATTAAAAGAAGCAATTCATTTTTTCTAATGTTATCTCTTCGTAATACAGATCGTATTTACCTGTACAGTAAATTTACAGATATGCGAAAAGGATTTAATGGGTTGAGTAATATCGTTATTTCTTTAATGGAACTGGATGTGACTAATGGAGATATTTTCGTTTTTATTAATCGAAGTAAAGATAAATTGAAACTGCTTCGGTTTGAAAAAGGCGGTTTTTCATTGTATTATAAACGTTTGGAAAAAGGTCGGTTTGAGCTTCCGAAAGGGTTCGACAAACAGAAAAACATCTCTTTATCTTCGACAGAAATTATGATGATAATTGAAGGTATTTCTTTAGAAAAAAGAGGTCAAAAAGTACGTTTTTAGTATTAAAATCGCTACTTTTGTAAGGTGAGTAAGGATGATAAAATAGCGAATTTAGAACAAGAAAATGCACAACTGAAGACACAGTTGTCAATGCTTCAAAGTATGCTTTACGGTTCTAAATCAGAGAAACGAAAACAAGCGGATATACCCGATAATCAGCTCTCTATTTTCGCTCAAGACAAAGAGCAGAAAACGGAGCCTTCTCAGGAGATTACCGTTCCTGCTCACAAACGCAAAAAGAAAAAGCCTGTACGAACAGCTTTACCAGAGCATCTGGAACGTGTAGAAGAAGTGATTGAACCTGATCATGATTTGGATGGATGGCATAAAGTGGGTGAAGATGTCACGGAAGTACTCGAATGCGAGCCTGCCCGCTTATTCGTTCGTAGAATTATTCGCCCTCGTTACGTTCGTGATACACATCAAGAGAACAGCGAGTTTAGTCAAGCAAATTTACCATCAGATCTACCATTTCCTAAGTCAAGTACATCGGCAAGTTTAGCCGCACAGATGGTCGTGAGTAAATTTATCGATCATATCCCCATCCATCGTTTTATCAAGCAATTTGAAAGACAAGGTGTTTATCTAAAAATACAACGCTCATAGACTTACAAAAAAGAACGGCGGATAAACTGAGTATTTTATACGACACACTCACTCAAAAAATACAGCAAAGTAACTACCTTCAAATCGATGAATCGACCATAAAGGTGATGGGAACAGGTAAAAAAGGAAAACCACACCAAGGATATATGTGGTATTACCTTGATCCTAAAGCCAAATTATTATCGATTCATTATGCAAGCGGTCGAGATCGGAAATATTTAAAAGAACATCTGCATAATTTTTCAGGTTATGCTCAAACCGATGGCTATAAAGCTTACGATTATTTTGATCAGACAACAACAATTACACAGCTCAATTGTTGGGCCCACGCACGTCGATACTTTTTTGAAGCACATAAAGGTGGAGATAAAAGGGCATTGGAGGCGGTGAACCTTATTGGCCAGCTCTACGAACTGGAAAAATCACTGAAAGAAGAATCTAATCCAAAAATCATCTATCAGCAAAGGCAAAAGTATGCTCTTCCAGTAATCAATACACTTTTTGAGTGGGCAAAAAAGCTAACCGTCTTACCTAAATCTCAGTTAGGAAAAGCAATACATTATCTTCTCAATAGAGAAAAAGGACTCCGAATGTACTTAACTAACGGTAAACTTTTGATTGATAACAACCCCATAGAAAATAAAATTCGTCCACTTGCTATTGGTCGAAAAAATTACATGTTTGCAGGAAATGAAGAAGGAGCAAAACAAGCTGCCATGTTCTATGCCTTTTTTGCAACAGCCAAAATGAACGACATTGAACCTTTTGAATGGCTAAAATCAACGCTAGAAAAAATAGATGATCAGCCGATCAATAAAATTGAGGAATTACTGCCGGTGAAGTAGTATTTAGCGGGATGGGCGACTGCTTACCTGAAATCAAATTTGAAAACCCTGCGAATTTTAGTATTTCCTATCCTTATAATCCTTTTAATAAATGGTATGTACAAGAAATACCTGCTGAAGATACTTTGGTAGTTCACATTTCAACATTAGAAAATTCATTTAGAGCAGATTCCATTATTGTATATCAAAATGGAATTAGTGGAAAGCCATTATTTAGATTAGAAAATAAAGATTTGTATAATGTAAATGAAGCTTATATTAAAATTCCTTACGACTCTATATCAGAAAAGTTTCCTAGTAAATATTTAGGACAATTAAATCTTGTTTATAGAACTAGTAACGTTTTAGGTAGTAGTCCTAACAATCCTGATAGAGCAGTTTATGTATCAGATGTAAAAGACGTCATTTTACGAAATGAATGGCTCTTATTTGGGTATTCAGGTAAAAATTTCGAACTGAAAACGAACATCGATGATAACACAGATGTAAGTGATTTTGAATATAATCCAAAAACGGAAGTGGATAATTTGATCTCACCAATTAATATGTGGAGAGACGGTAAGTCTACTGATGATATTGATACACGAAAAGTAGATGTAAGAGTACTAGCTTTAGATATAAACGGTGGTAAATCTGAAGATACAGTCGAATTTAAAATCACTCAAAAATCAATATTGGATGATAAATTTGAGGATTATTACTGTAGTAATTCAGAAGAAATAGGAGAATTTAGTATAAACAACGTTTTTGAGGAGGCAGATAGTAATGGAACTACACTAGGATTAAACTTGTATCGCTTAGAAAATGGAGATTCAATTAGAATTAAAAATGAAGAAGCATTAGTAAGGTCTGATACAGATTATTATTCATATACATTATATCCAAGTAACATTCACGATGATCCAGAAAATAGGTTTAATGATTTTGTAATTGGTTTATATAGAAAAGTAAATGATGATACTCTTTTCTTAGGGTACAAAAACTTCAAAACGATTTATGAACCAGAAATTACAACCAGTTTACAAATGACTCTTCCTGAGACAGGGAGTTCAAGAATCATAAGTGTAGGTTTATCAGAATTTAATAATAGAACTTATACGTTATCGCTTGGACCAAATCAGTCAAATGTAACCATAGGTAATAGCATAGTTTCTACTTCAAATGGTAAATTTACTTTTAACTTATCAAATACCTTTGATGATGATTCAGTGAAATTTATTTTAACGGCGGCTACAGAAACAGGTACTTGTGAACTGCAAGAAATTTTTAGTATCCCTGTTTTGAAAAATGTAAATACTGCTGAAGATGAAATCAATATATCTTTCATTGAAGAAGATAATTGGAAGGCAAGTTTACTTCAAGTAGATGGAAATAGCGTCTTTATAAAAGACGTACTAGGCGGTACTAAAACACCATGGGAAGTTGAAAATAAACAATGGCAATTAGCTGACACTGTCGCTAGAGGTTTAGCCACTATTTCATCCCCTGTATACGATCTATCTTCCATGGACCGCCCAATGATCGAACTAGATTACATTGCCAACACCTCCGAAAGAAACGGAGTGTTCTTGCAAGTAAAACAAGGATATGCTGGAACTTGGAAAACGGTAGGAACTCCAGAAGGAATATGGAATTGGTACAATACTTACGGTCTATACAATAACGATCTAAATACCAATAACGATGGCTTGGCATGGGCTGGGGCATTAGGAGCAGTAGAAGGTAGAATTCCTTTAGATGCTGCATTAGATATGAACGGTGACCTAGAAAAAGTAATGTTCCGTTTTGTATTCGCTCATGGAGAAGGAAGCACAGATTCCTTTGGTTTTGAAAGAATGAAGATCCGTAATCGATCGCGAAATGTGGTTATCGAATCGTATTTACAAGCCAATAATACTGGTCATCAGGATATTTTGTCTAAGATGTACGAAATCTTGGAAGTGGTCAATGGAAACGATCCGGATTTTATCCATAACTATTATCTAGAAAGAAGTGAAACGTGTACTGATCCTATATACGATAGAGGAGCAGAAACCACGGAAGCGAGAAGATTATGGTACGGTCTTAATTCCATTAACGATGAGACAGGACCTTATTCTGTAGCGATCGATGGAGAACTGATTGAAGGAACAAGCATCCAAGAAATGAGTACACCAATTTACGATGCAATTCGTAAATCAGTACTTAAGGATGAACCTGTTACTGTTGATTGGACGCACACTGAAGATCAATTAACTATTGATTATACCATAGCTGATACCTTATTCAGTAAAATGGATGAATTGCTTTGGGTATTTACTTTCGGAGATGCACAAGAAACTATTGGTGCATGTAATCCTATGAATTTGATGCAAAGAGATTTTGATCAAGTCATTGGTTATATCACACCTATGATCGCTTCAGATAATAGTGGAAGCTTACAAGTGGATTTAACAGATCTTCCAAGCGGTATCAACAAAGAATTTAATCTTCAATTGTTGTTACAACATTACGAAAGTATGGAGATCTTCTCTGCGATTAGTATTCCGCTAGAAAGGGAAGGAGGACCAACATCTTCAGAAGACCTTTGGGAGAATCAGTGGAGCATCTATCCAAATCCAACAAGTTCAACATTAAATGTACAGCAACTCTTTGGTAACGAAGTGGATTGTACAATATACGACATACATGGAAGAACTTTGTTTGAAGGTGTAATTGGTCATCAAACGTCAATAACATTAGACCACTTCCCTAAAGGGGTCTATATAATTGGGGTATCGAACAACAACAAACGTTTTACTAAAACATTTATAAAAGACTAAAATTTTGTAAAGTGCTTTCTAAAACATGTCTCTAGAAAGCACTTTACAAAGTGTAAAACCATACTACTAATGATTTCTCACTAACTAAATTACTGCTTTAAAAACTTTCTACAACACCTCCTTTTCCTTCATATCATACACCGGATTCTCATACAACCTCACCGACTTCAATTTTGGAAATTATCTAATGCCTTAGGAATAACCATAATATCGTTATGCTCCATGATAAGCATTTTTTCGACTAATTCAGTAAAATTTGATTTATTTCGGTAATTCTTTGATGATACTTACTAATGAACCCCACGATTTAAATCAATAATCCGTTATTTTTTATAAAAAGTAATCGACATTATTTTAGAATAAGTAGATTTGCAGCATGGAAACTAAAAGTATTACGGAAAATAGAGCCACTAAAATTGTGCTTCGACTAATTGTAATTAGTTCGATTGTTAGAGCATTTATCGGTGGATGGATGGAGTTCAGTAATGACGAGGTATATTACTGGACCTACGCTTTATATCCTGCATTAAGTCATTTTGATCATCCGCCAATGGTAGGATGGGTGATTCAGCTATTTACTCTAAACTTAACTTTACCGTATGAGTTTTTTATGCGATTAGGTGGAGTGGTGTTTGCTGGAATCAATACTTTCTTGATTTATAGAATAGCCTCGAAAATTAAAGATCATATTGCAGGTTTATACGCTGCATTTTTATATACTTCTTCTATTTATGCCTCTATTCTAGCAGGTATATTTATTATCCCAGATACTCCTCAGACCTTATTTTGGATGTTGAGTATTTATTTCTTAATGGACGCTTTACCTAGAGAAATAAATGCCAAGAGTAGAAAAAATCTTCTTTTAGGTGGTTTAATGATAGGTCTTGCGGGATTATCAAAATACCATGGTGGATTTATTGGCATCGGAGTAGCATTGTATGTGTTACTATCAGATAGACGTTGGTTAAAAGATTGGAGTATTTGGGCAGCGGGTGCTATTGCTGTAGCTTGTATGTTCCCTGTAATCTATTGGAATTACAGCAACGACTTCATCAGTTTTACTTTCCATACAGAAAGGGTAACTCCTGCATTGGAACTTCGTTTAGACTATTTCTTTACAGAAGTAGGTGGACAAATTGCGTACAATAACCCTTGGAACTGGTACTTAATTATTGCTGCTTTAGTCGGTATTTTTAAGGGCAGAAAAGTGATGGAAAAGAAAGAGTTACAAGTTTTGTTGTATAACGGACTCCCTCTTTTATTGGTGTTTACATCATTTGCTTTGTTTAGAAGAACATTACCTCATTGGACGGGTCCTGCATACTTGCCGCTTATCATTATAGCAGCGGTATATTGGAGAGAAAAACTTATTGATGCTAAAGCGAAAAATGTATCAAGATTATGGAAACCAAGACGTATTGTGGGTTCAACTGTTTTCTTATCGGTTGTGTTAGCCATTGCTTTCTGGTTGATCAACTTTAGTCCATTGCAATTAGGAAAAACAGATTTGAGTAAACCAGAAATTTTTGGGGAGTATGATTTTACTCAAGATATGTATGGTTGGCGACAGATCAACAAGAAATTAAAGCCTATTATCGCTAAAGATGTAGCTGATGGAAACATGAAAGAAAATGCAAAATTTGTAGCTTTTGAATGGTTCCCAGGTACACATATCGATTTTTATATTGCCCATCCGAATGGCCATCCTTTGATAATGATGGGGAATTGGGATCAGATTCATAAATATGCTTGGATTAATAACGACCGTGGAGGTTTACAAGTAGGTGAGGATGTCTATTTTGTAAATGTGACTAACTGGGGTAGAGATGTAAACCAAGTCTTCGGAAAATATTTTGATAAAATTGAAGAGGTCGATCGAGTGGAAGTGACTCGTGGTGGCAACTTGATGCGTTATGCTTACCTATATCGTTTACGCGGATATAAAGGAAATTATCCTTTCCCAGATCCGTTCGAAAAACATCATCATTTGACAAACTAAGAAGAGATTATGGAGCCGTTTGAGTGGGAGAGATCATTATTTTTATTTTTTAACGGGATGCATAATCCGGCATCAGATAGTTTTTTCTGGTGGCTGACTACACCGGTAAATTCTTGGCCGTTATATGTCTTCTTGTTGATGTTTTCGTACATCAAATTTGGATGGAAAAATACATTGATCACTTTGATAGGTTTAGGAATAGCTATTGGATTGGCGGATGCGATTGCTTCTCAAATCATTAAAAAATTAATTCAGAGACCACGACCTTCACATGATCCTGTCATAGAGCATTTAGTGCATACGTTGCATGGCTATAAAGGTGGGGCTTATGGTTTTGTGTCCTCTCACGCTTCTACTTCTATGGCGATAGCTCTATTCTTCTATAACGCTTGGAAGAAACGTTTCCCTTGGGCTGTCTTATTATTTTTATGGACTATTGTGTATTCTTATAGTCGAATAGCAGTAGGTGTTCACTTTGTTGGTGATATTATCGGTGGGTGGTTAGTAGGCTTATTAGCGTATTGGATATCAATAAAGATTATGGTATTTGCTTCGACAAAGATACCTTGGTTAAAGAAGACCTCAGAAAATTAATTCTAATGTCTTTAGTATAAACATAGTGAAATTTTTCGCAGAACTCAGATTAATAAGGAGACAGTAAAGGATCGTACGATATGATATGAACTATCTGTTGGGTAGGATTTAATTCTTTATCATAATTGATCATAGAGATATTTATTGGATACTTTTCCTCATTAAAAATACTTCTGTAGGTGATTCTTGTAGAATCTGATGCCACAAAGAAATTGGTATTCAAAGTAGGTTTAGTGAGATCGGTGACTAAATGTTTTGTCAGTTTATAGTCTTCAATATTGTCTAAAGTGAGGAATTGAGTGAAGTTAGTCGTTCCGTAGATCATCGAATTTCCAAATTCTAAGTATTCGAAAGTAGTATTAAGTGAAGAACTGAATAATTCATTTTCTAGAATAGTATTGTATGTTTTCACTCCTTTCAGGGTACCCTCTTCATAGGTATAAAAATAAGTTTTCCCTTCCTTGAAGTTTTGAATTCTATAAGGCAGGGCAACTTGCTCAGAATTTTGAATGTTTAGATAATCAATTCCGTCCTTGGTAATTGTAGTCGTATTTCCTGAGTAGCTGAATAAATATTGATGAAGTTCATTGGCATCTCCATCTAATACTTTTATTGATTCAAAGGTTAATGAATTGTCTACATAATCAAGTACTAAAATTCTTATGTTATCTTCTTGATCATATTGAATAATATCGGAAAATCTAAAGAACTCATCGTTATAGAAAAATTCTATTCTTTTTAAATCAGACGATTCAGGTTCTTTAATAATGTACTCAAGATCTACAGTGTATACGTTTTCGAAAATTTCAATGCCATTATCTTGATCATCGTCTTCTTGATCAAAAATGCCACAAGACGAAAGAATGCTACAAAAGAGTACGATAAATAATTGATTATATTTCTTCAAAATGCTCATAAACTTTAAGTTCTTTCATCATTAATCCTCCAGCAACTACACTTGTAATTGGAGCGATAATACCTCCCAATATAGGAATCATAGCCAATAGACCACCCCCCAATCCAATAGAGGTCGACATCTTTTTATTACGTTGTATGTACTGTTTACTTTTATCGACATCGATATTCCAATATTCAAAATAGTTGTCCATTATCCCAAAACCAAGATAATAACTATTGATTGCTATAGAAATCGCCATAAAAACAATTCCAATCACTGGAATAAAGGTAAGTGGTAAGAGGATCAATGAATAGCACAAACTTTTTAAGGCATTGGGAATACTTACTTTAAAAAATAGGGAAGACATTCGTTTGATATCGAAACGATCATCCACTTCTTGGTGGTAAGAGATCTTTAAAACTTTTTGAGTCAGTGTATCTTGAATGGGTACTGTAAACGCACTTAAAATTACTGGGTAAACAAAGATACCTGTAATCATAATAGGTAGACCTACAAAAAGGAAGAGTACCCAATACATAATACTGTCTATGGTTGCGGGTTCTAAGCTAGTAATTGATGCCTTCCATTCTTGCATAAAATTGAAGTTCGAAATGGCATCAATTGTCGTGTTTCCTAAATACAAACTTGCACAAAAAATGAGTGTAAAGAGGATGATTGCAAATATGGAAGTATACAAATAGTATTTCCTCAACCCATTTTTATTGATATAAACAAGGGCATTATAGTAATGCTTCATGCTTAAAGAAGCAGCTTTGAAATAGGATAGCTTAGTATTCATGTTAATCTTCTTTTTCTTGGAATATCAAGTCATCGATATCTTCAAGTAGTTCTTTTACTTGAGGATAAAGGCTTTCTCTCACCAAGAATTCAATATGACATAATTCATCAAAAAATTGTTGACCAAAATCGAGATCAAATTTCTTCGCCACTTTCATCACATCGTTCATTTGTGGATAAGCAAATGTGATTTTAATGTTGCGTTGAACGAATTTTTCTTCAATTTCGGCGAGCTGCAATGCTTCTGCAGCCGATGTTTTATAGGCATTAATCAAGCCAGGGACACCTAATTTAGTGCCGCCAAAATAACGAACCACCACCACTAAAGTATCCGTGAGGTTCATCGACCTAATTTGCCCTAAGATTGGTAAACCTGCCGATCCAGAAGGTTCCCCATCGTCGTTAGCTCTATACTTGGCTTTATCAGGACCTAAGATATAGGCATAACACCAATGTCGAGCATCATAATATTCTTTTCTGTAAGCTTTCGCAATCTCTTTCGCTTTCTCTTCTGTTGTCACATGATGTGCTAAAGCGATAAACTTACTTCCTTTATCTTTAAATAGACCTTCACTTGTACCTTTTAAGGTAAGGTATGCATCTTCCATAATCTCTACTCCCCAAAGTGATCTAATACATGATTAATTGCCTCTTGCATCTCTGGTGATAATTGTTGCTCCTCCCAAGGATGCTTGGTGTTGAATGTATGAGATCCTCCTTTTATAACTATATCTTTGATATTCGGTTGAAGCTGTTTTAAATAATGTAATGATTGAAGAGGTACTGTCTCGTCTTCATCACCATGTATACACATCACTGGAATATCTAGCTTTTTGATGTTTAAGGCAATATCTAAACGTCCCTCATTGGCGTAATAATCTTCCGCTACTTGATAATACAATGGCAATTGTTCTTGTGTTCTACCGTTTAAAACATAAGTTACACCATTTTCTTTCCACTCCTTCATCGTTTCCTCATTGAAACTATCTACTCTTGGAATAGAAGCTAAGGTAGCTACTTTCTTAATGCGACTATCTTCAGCGGCTTTTAATAGCACAACACCTCCGCCACGGCTGTGGCCGATAATATTGATTTTATCTAAGTCGATATGTTTCAAAGGACACTCTTCTGAGTGCAACCAATCGATCATCACACCGATATCATCTAATTCTTTTGAAAAGTTATTCTGTGCAAAAGCTTCTTTGTCCACCACTTCAAAAGGCATGTCTAAAGTAGTACCATTACTATGAAAGTTCATTTTGATGCAGCAATAACCGGCATCAGCAAATTGATCGGCAATCATATCAAATGCTCCCCAATCTTTAAAACCTTTAAAACCATGGATAAATAAAACCAAAGGTAGTTTACCTTCTTTAGACCATCTTGCATCTGCAAGGAATCGTTTGCCCTCTTCTTTAGCTTTTAGAATAAATTCAATCTTCTTCATAACCTAAAATTACCAAATTCCATTTAGATACCCTTCGACTTGGCGTTTTTTGTAGACCTTAAATGAAAAACAAAGTCAAATAAAAAAGGCAACAATACGAATATTGTTGCCTCAATGTATATCAAATAGAAATAGATTACACTTCTGCCTCTACTTCGTCTTTCTCTACTCTAAGGTTGTTGATAATGAATTTCTGACGATCCATTGTATTTTTACCCATGTAGTACGACAGTAAATCTTTGATATTACTGTCCTCACTTAAGATCACAGGATCAAGACGGATATCATCACCAATAAAACCACCGAATTCGTCAGGAGAAATCTCACCCAATCCCTTAAATCGAGTGATTTCTGGCTTACTGCCTAATTCACCCACTGCTTTTTGTTTCTCTTCTTCAGAGTAACAGTAAATCGTTTTCTTCTTGTTTCTTACTCTAAATAGAGGAGTTTCCAAGATATAGATATGTCCTTTTTCTACAAGATCCGGGAAGAACTGTAGGAAGAATGTTAAGATCAATAGGCGGATGTGCATACCATCGACATCGGCATCGGTAGCGATAACGATTCTATTGTATCTTAATCCATCAATTCCGTCCTCAATGTTCAAGGCATGTTGGAGGAGGTTGAATTCTTCGTTTTCATAAACGACCTTCTTCGTTAAGCCGAAAGAGTTTAATGGCTTACCTCTCAAACTAAATACTGCCTGACTCTGAACATTACGAGATTTAGTGATACTACCCGATGCAGAATCACCCTCGGTAATGAATAAAGTGGTATTTCTTTTCGACTCTTCCTCACCTTTCTTATCGTTAAAGTGAAGACGACAATCTCTTAATTTCTTGTTATGAAGATTGGCTTTCTTCGCTCTTTCGTTAGCAATTTTCTTTACACCAGCGATCTCCTTTCTCTCTCTTTCAGATTGTTGGATACGCTTTAATAAAGCTTGAGCTACCTCAGTGTTTTTGTGTAAGAAATCGTCTAAGACTTTGCTTACGAAATCGTTTACAAAAGTACGAAGGGTAGGGCCATCAGGACCAATATGAGTAGAACCTAATTTTGTTTTCGTTTGAGATTCGAAAACAGGTTCTTGTACTCTTACTGCTACAGCCGCTACAATTGATGCTCTAATATCTGCAGCATCAAAGTTTTTTCCGAAGAAATCACGCACTGTTTTTACGATCGCCTCTCTAAATGCAGAAAGGTGAGTACCGCCTTGAGTGGTATTCTGACCGTTTACAAAAGAGTGGTAGTTCTCTCCATATTGATTCGCGTGAGTAAATGCAAATTCGATATCCTCACCTCTAAAGTGAATGATAGGGTATCTGATTTGCTCCGCGTTGGTTTTTCTTTCTAATAAGTCTTTAAGACCATTTTTAGACAGGTAGCTTTTCTGATTTAGCTTTAAAGTTAAACCAGAGTTTAGGTAAGCATAGTTCCAGAATAAATCATCAAGATAGTCTGGAAGGAACCTATAATTCTTAAAAATGGTATTATCCGGCTTAAAGTAAATGGTTGTACCATTTTTCTCATTGGACTTAGCAATTGGTAAGTCATTTGTAATCTGACCTGCTTCAAACTCAGCCACCTTCTTTTCTCCATTTCTTACAGAAGAAACCCTAAAGAAATTAGAAAGTGCATTTACAGCCTTTGTACCAACACCATTAAGACCCACAGATTTTTGGAACGCATTAGAATCGTATTTGGCACCCGTGTTGATCTTAGATACACAGTCAACCACTTTCCCCAAAGGGATACCACGACCGTAATCTTTTACCAACACCGAACCATCCTCAACGGTAACATCAATCTGTTTACCGAAGCCCATCATGTGTTCGTCAATACTGTTATCTACTACTTCTTTCACCAAGACATAGATACCGTCATCAGGAGCAGAACCGTCTCCTAATTTACCGATATACATACCTGGGCGAAGTCGAATATGTTCACGAGGATCCAGTGACTTAATACTGCTCTCGTCGTAATTATTATTGTTTTCTGCCATAGTTTGTCTTCCTTTCTACACAATAATAGTTTTAAATTTGAACAAAATGAATTCTAACCGGTTAATTTGTCTTATTTTTTAGCAAAAAATGAGCGTCAGGTTTACTCTCTGCTATTTGTTTGTGCTGACTTTAACCTTATGGTTTGTATACCGAGGGGTTACACCCCTCGCTGTAGAGGATGAGTAGATGAAGAGGTGTTAAATAAAAAAAGACTATAAGGAAAACGAGAACTTTTTGACATTACTTCGAGGGGTTTCACCACCTCTCTCTCATCAAAGAGTAATGCCTCCTTAGTTCTTCAGTTCCTTAGTTTCTTAGTTAATAACGAGCGTTAACTTTGCTACCTGCTACCTGCTACCTGCTACCTGCTACCTGCTACCTGCTACCTATTATCCCACTCTCTTAATCACCACCAATCTATCTTTCCAGTAAGGAGAGAATGCAGTTTCCTTCACACCGTCTTTAGAAGAAGTATAGATGAAGTTAAATCCTTGTGCAGTTTTCTTAGTAATAATTCCACAGTTGCTCACACGGCTGCTTCCCTTTTGAGTAGAAAAGAAAACCAAGTCACCAGGTTGAGCATCTTCTGTTGCTACCTTTTTACCTTGTCTAGCTTGTTCTTGAGATATACGAGCTAATTTTACACCTGCAGCTTCCCAAGATAGCATTGTAAGTGCACTAGCATCAATTCCATTTTTTGATGTTCCAGCACTTTTATACGGAGTACCTACTAAAGAACGAGCCATTTCTACTGCTGTTTCAGCTTTGTCGTTCTGTGTTTTTTCTGATGTAGAAGTTGTTGTAGTAGAAGATTTTTTAACTTCTTCTTTTTTGATGGTTATAGTTGCTTCTTGTTCCTCATTATTTGATTGTGATTCATTAGATGAATCACAAGAGATAAAAGAAGTTAGTCCTAACAGTAGGATAATAGTCGTTGTTGTTTTCATGATGTATATGTTAATGTACTCTTCTGCCGAGTTTATAATATTTTTTCCAATATATATCTGATATTTCATCCTCTCTCACTCCTTTACTTGTGCTTGCATGAATAAAATATTTTCTTCCGTTTTCTATTTTAGAAATCATCCCTACATGTTTGATATAGTTTGATCCTGGCCCAGTAAAGAAAACGAGATCACCAGGCTTTAGACTAGCGAAAGCGACATATTTTCCTGTTTTAGATTGTTCTTGGGAGGTTCTTGGTAATTGTATGTTGGCCGACTGCCAAGATACCAACATCAAACCGCTACAGTCCATTCCTTTTTTAGTGGTTCCACCAATTTTGTATTTCACCCCTTTATAAGACCAAGCAGTTTTTAAAGCTGTCTTTGCTTTTCCGGCAGCCGAAATATTCTTTACTCCTTCTTCTGTAGTAGTCATGGTAGGAAGTTCATCCGAAGACTCTTGTTGGTTGGAAGGTGTAGTGCTTGAGATTCCCAAAGCCGCTGCTTCCCTTTTCTCCACCTCAGTTAACCGATCTTGTCTAGTGGCGTAGGTATATTGTTTTCCCCACTGACATGAAGTTAGTGTAGTAAGACTAATAAAAAATAAGAAATAATATAAGCGTTTAGTGCTCATGTGTGTCTACCATTATCGATGGATTCCTAAAATATATTGTTAAAGTAATGTTGAAAAAGTAATATTTCATTTTTACTTAATAACCATGGTTCGACGATAAACATCATTTTTTGTGGAAATATTTATCTATGAACTCAGGTTAATAATCAAGCTAGCAAAAATTATAGCAAAATAAAAAACCCTCTTAGAATATTCGTTCTAAGAGGGCCTTTTTGGGTGATGAACTCTATATTAGAGTTAGATTTTCGCAAGTTTTACGGGCAGCATCTTGTTCTGCTTTCTTCTTACTATATCCAGCACCTTCTGCTTGGACATCACCATCAATAAGAAGATTTACTTTAAACTGCTTACCGTCTTTACCACCTTGCTTTGATACAGTAAACTCTACAGCTTTACTGTTTTTCTGTGCCCACTCAATAATAAGACTTTTAAAATTGGTAGTGGTTTCGATAATTTCCTCAATATCATAATGTCTCATTAGGAGCTTATGAATGATGAAACGTCTTGTGAAATGAAAACCTCTATCTAGATAAATGGCACCAATAAAAGCTTCCATTGCATCTCCATAGATCGATTTGTGACTTAAGGCCGAATTTTTCCTTCCTTCGAAAGCCACCATCTGACTTAAACCGATTTTTACAGCTAAACGGTTTAATGATTCTCTGTTTACAATACGTGATCGAATTTCTGTTAGAAAACCTTCGTCTTTATAGGGGTATCTTTTAAATAAATATTCAGCAACCACCGAACCAAGTACGGCATCACCAAGATACTCTAGACGTTCATTGGATTCTTTAAATCCTTTTATCGCTCCACTTTCGAAAGCAACAGAAGTATGTTGCATTGCTAAATGATAAAGCTTAATGTTGAACGGTTTTCTGCCAGTGATCTGTCGAACCACTCTTGCCAATTCTTTCTCCTGATCATTATAAGAGGACACCCATCGTTTTAAGAGTTTTCCTAAAAACATAAAAAAGGTGTAGTATAAGTCTCGAAAAAAACCGAGGATGAAATTATGTTCATCTGAATTGGATGTAAATTATTACTATCGAATTCTAGATTTACCAAAAATGTGAAAAATAATTAAAATTATTGCAAAGTTTTTAGCAAAATCTTTTTAACTGATAGTAGGATAGTATAAATAATCGTATACGCTATTCATTTAAACCCTTTATGACAACACTCAAATTAAGAAATAAAAAAACCCGTTAGTAGAAAACTAACGGGTTTGAAGTTTCTTTTTTGATTAGTCTGTAACTTTCTTGAAAATCACAGAGAAGTTATGACCACCAAATCCGAATGTGTTTGATAATGCAATATTCACATCACGTTTCTTAGCCTCATTGAATGTACAATCCAATTTCGAATCAAGATTTTCATCTGGAGTTTCGAAGTTGATTGTCGGAGGAATAACACCTCTTTCAATAGACATTAAACAAGCTAAGGCTTCTACAGCTCCAGCAGCACCTAATAAGTGACCTGTCATAGATTTTGTAGATGAGATACTTACATTGTAAGCAGACTCGCCAAATACTTTTTTGATAGCATTCACTTCACCAATATCACCAAGTGGTGTAGAAGTACCGTGAACGTTGATGTAATCTACATCTTCTGGCGTAATGCCTGCATCTTTAATTGCTTCTGCCATAACACGGCTAGATCCTTCTCCTTCTGGGTGTGGAGCCGTCATATGGTAAGCATCTGCAGTCATACCACCACCAATTACTTCAGCATAGATTTTAGCACCTCTAGCTTTTGCATGCTCATATTCTTCAAAGATGAATGCACCAGCACCTTCGCCAAGTACAAAACCATCTCTAGTGGCATCAAAAGGTCTAGAAGCAGATGACGGAGAATCGTTTCTAGTAGATAATGCTCTTAAAGCATTAAAACCACCGATACCAGCTTCGCAAACCGCTGCCTCTGAACCACCTGTTACGAATAGGTCAGAAATACCAAAACGGATATAGTTGAATGCATCTACCATGGCGTTTGTTGCCGATGCACAAGCTGATACAGTTGTGAAGTTTGGTCCTTTTAATCCCCAAGTCATAGAAATATGTCCAGGAATTAAATCAGGGATCATCTTAGGAATGAAAAAAGGGTTAAATCTTGGAGTACCGTCTCCGTTGGCAAATGTAGTTACCTCGTCTTGGAAAGACTTAAGTCCACCAATACCAGAACCCCAAATTACGCCAAAGCGGTTTCTATCAACAGATTCAAGATCTAAATTAGAATCATCAATTGCTTGTTTGGCTACAGCAACACCATATTGGCTTACCAAGTCCATTTTACGCAATTCTTTTCTGTCAATATACTCCTTAGCATCGAAGCCTTTCACTTCGCATGCAAATTGTGTTTTGAATTTTGAAGCGTCGAATTTAGTGATAGGTGCAGCACCGCTAACACCTTTCTCTAGATTATTCCAGTATTCTTCGACACTATTACCAAGTGGTGTAATCGCACCAATACCGGTAATAACAACTCTTCTAGGTTTCATAGAAATTTGTCTTTTGGAATATCCAAAAATAAAACAAACCTGACAGATTTAGCATCCTTTTGTTGAGGCGCTTGCTCTATCAGGTTCGCTAGCGTTTGATTCGCTTATTTAAAGGGAGTGTAAACTTATTAGTTTACGTTGTCCTCAAGGTATGCGATCGCGTGACCTACAGTTGTGATGCTTTCTGCTTTATCATCAGGAATTGAAGTGTTGAATTCTTTTTCGAATTCCATGATTAACTCAACAGTGTCAAGTGAGTCTGCACCTAAGTCGTTTGTGAAGCTAGCCTCAGGAGTAACATCTGACTCCTCAACACCTAACTTATCAACGATAATTTGTTTTACTTTTTCTGCAATTTCGGACATCTTAATAACTTTTAGTTGACCAATTGAGTTGCAAAGAAATACAACAAAATTTATTTGTGCAAATATTATTGGTCAAAAGACCGGTATTATATTATGCAAGCATACTTAAGAAAGCTTAAGTTATTGAAAATCAAACCCTTTTTTTCTTTCGAGTTTCTTTTCGAGTTTCTAAATAATTCATAAGTTCTTCCTTCGCTACTCCAATTAAGAACGTAGTTGCCTCATCTCTAAGCATTTTTCCAAAGGAAGGGATCTTGGAATTTTTACTTTCTGATAGTGGAAGTTGACCCGTATTTTTGTTTTCCTTCGCCAGTTTCTTCAAAAACTTTTTCTGACTACGTTTATTGTGGACCTTAAATCCCCATTGTGTAAGACTATAGGCAGCGACTAAAGCAGCGCCGTAGACCATCATTTTCTTTACATCACTTCTAACATCTGTGACCGTATCTGTGGCTACGTTAACTAAGTCTTCTTTATATTTTTTAGTCTCTTCTTTTAACTGAATTTTTTCAGCTTTTAATCGCTCTCTAACTTCGTTGGCAGAGACTTTCGGTTTATTATCTGTAGTTTCACTCATAATCTACACTTGATTTTCTTCATTGATATGGTCAATAGCCTGATCAATCAAAATCAAGAACTGTTGACGAATGCGACCCGTATTGGCGATAATTACACCAAATATCACCAAGCAGAAAACACCTACTATACTGAATCCTGCAAAAGGAGGCCAGGAGAAGATATAATTTACAAAAAGGGCAAAAGCCAAAGCAAAAAAGCAGAAAGCTAAAGTCATAAAGGTCAATAGAACAGTAAAGATGGCCAATAAAGCCAACATGCCCGATAACCCAGTTTTTAACTCAATACTAAATAATTTGGCATAAGTCTCTATCAACTTTACAAAAGACTGAATAATCTTATCAAACCGTTCTTTCTGAAACGCTTGTTCCTCTTCAGTAAAAATTCTATTCCTTATAGAGCTCCTCTTCGACATATATTTTTTTCTTTTCCTTTATTAATTTTGATAGAGTATAACAAATATAAAAGTTATAAAGAATATCGAACCTTATTCAGTGCACATTTAACGTATTTCTTAATTAATTGATGGATATTGTTCATCTTTAAATCAACATGTCGATTGTAAATTGATACATTCTACTCCTCCGATAATTAAATTAAAGCATTATCTTTAAAAGAGTATTTGATATTCACAATCAAAATCACTCGATCTATTTTTTATTCTTAATAAGATCTTACTTGATGCTCAAAAGTATTGCACATACGCTTTTTCTACTACTGTGCTTTTCAGTCAATGTATTCAGTCAGCAAATACACCTAACACTATCTCAAGGTCATGTGGGAGAGGTCATCGAAATGGCCATTTCTGATGATGCTAAATTATTGGCTACAGTGGGTGAAGATGGCTCTTTAAAACTATGGAACACAGACGAAAAAAGACTACTTGATACCATTTTTCCACATGAATATGGAGTGTCTACGCTTTGTTTTTCGAACGATAATAAATACCTGGCTACTGCAGGTAAAGACCGGTCTGTAAAAGTATGGAGCTTAGAAGATAGAAAACTTCTTTATCAATACGATTCGTTGGATTACGATATTGTCGAAATGCGATTTGTTCAGGGATACCTGCTTTTTATAAATAAAGGAGGCATGATCTATCGTTTCGATTGGCAAAAAATTAAATCTACACCTGATGGGCTGGAAGTCAAAGCCAATTTCGGCAATTTCTCATCCATAAATTATAACAGAGAAATGAAGTGGTTAGGTGCTGGTTATATGAATGGTACGGTCGGATTATGGAGAGGATATGACCGACCAACGATAGAAGAAAAATTACATGACGATTGGGTTTCTGAAATCGACTTTATACCAGAAGATTCCTTAGTTATTTCTGCTTCATGGGACAAAACTATTAAAGTATGGGATGCAAATAATCAGAAAGTAGTCTGTACCTTAAATTCACCAGATGGAACCCCTTTTATTGATATTGTATATGCTCCTTATTTTAAGATTCTATCTGTGAAAACACAAACAGATAAGGTGTATTTCTATCAAGTAAATAATGGGATTATAGAAGAACAACCTGTTGGGATTAAGGAGGATATGCTTTTAATGAAGTTTACTAAAGACCGACGATTTGCTGCTTTTACACATCGTGACGGTAGTTTCTCATTATGGTCTTTACATAAAAACAGAAAATCGTTTGTCGAAGTCAATTGGAAGCCTCAAGCAAGTTATCCAAAGTGTGCCTTATTGGATCCCAACTCTTCAGAAGTGTCCATTGGTTTATCAAACGGAAAAATTCAAATCTGGCGTCCTAAGGTAAATACAACATCAATCGTGTTTCAAGCCCACGAAGGAAGCATCAATGCATTATCATATAATACAGTGAAGCAAACACATACCACCGCTGGAACAGATAGCTTATTAAAAATATGGAACAAAAGAGGTCAAAACCTGCATACTACTAAGCTCAATTTTATAGTAAAATCAATGAAGAATGTTCCTCTTAATAATCATGATTGTATTGGAGGAGATGATGGAGGAGTGTACTTATTCAACGATATCACTCAGAACCTAAGAAAACTATATGATCATAATAGAGATATAATTGAAGTTTGCGTATCTAATAGTGGACGTTTTATATCAAGTATAAGTAGCGACCGTTCTCTGAAAATCTATGACTTTAGAGTAAACAAAGTAGTGTTTTCTGATTTTATTAGTGATGTACAATTACAAGATTTATCATTTAATGAAACCGACGGACTGCTATTAGTTGGGGGAAAACATCATTTGTTTCTTTTTGATGCTGTCACTTTTAAACTGATTAAAAAAGTAGAAACAGATGCACCTATCCAAACTATCAGTTACCTTAATAAATCAGACCTTTGGCTCATTGGTAAGCTGTCAGGAGAGATTGTATTGATGAACGATTCCTTGGAAAAACAAGTCAATCAATTTGACTTCACTTCGATTCCAATGGTGACTTTATTGCCCTTCGAAAAGCAAGATGTTTTCTTTACGGTAAGAAGAGACATGAGTTTAGATTTAATGGATGTGTATCAAGAAGAACCTATGGGTAAACTGATTGTGACCGATGATGGTGATTGGGTACTCAAACATGCTACCGGACTTTTTGATGTAGGCGATCTGAATATGGAAAATATCTATTATGTCTACGGTAACGAAACTATCGATTTTGATCAATTAAAAGATATGTATTGGGAGCCCGGCTTGGGACAGGAACTTATCGAAAGACAAGAATTAAGAAAGGTACCATCGTTAAGCGATTTAAAACTATATCCTGATGCTGAGGTGGAGCAAAAAGATAAAACCCTATGGATTCATCTTAATGATAGAGGAGGGGGAGTAGGCACAGTATCACTTTTTATTAATAATAAGGAAGTGATTCATGACCTGAAAGATGTTGCCACCATAGAACAAAAAGATAATAAGGAGTATTATAAGGTACCCATTTCGATGCTCGAAGGTAATTTGATGGATGGTAAGAATAATGAAATCTCTGTGATTGCCACAAACCAAGAAAATACCTTGTCGGGAAGGGGACTGAAGCTACAATACAAAGGGAAAGATGTCGAATTGGAAGTGCCACCAACTTTATATGCTATTGTTGTTGGGGTATCAAATTATAGGGGACGATTACTTGATTTAAGATATGCATCTAAAGACGCTCAAGCTGTAGCAGAAGTAATTCAAGATGGATCAGAAAATCTATTTGGCATTCAAAATACAGATATCCAATTGATATCGTCTGATGTGGAAGATAACCTGCCATCAAAGGAGAACATTAGAAAAGCATTTAAAAAAGTATCCAATAAGGCGAATTCATCAGATGTTTTGTTTGTCTTCTTGGCTGGACATGGAACAGTTGGAGATAATGAAAATGGAGGGAAAGACTTTTATTTCCTCACGAAAGATATGGTGAACTCCGATATCAAAGATCAACATATCAGAACAAATTACTCTATTAATGGATCCGAACTGATGGAGTGGATTAAAGAAATTCCAATTAGCAAGCAAGTGTTTGTGATTGATGCTTGTCATGCCGGTTCTTTTTCGACAAATCAGATTGTTTCTAGAGACGATAACGAGGAGGGGTTGAAAAAGCGTGCTTTAGAGAAAATCCGCTCTCGAACGGGTATGTTTATGCTGTCGGGAGCATCAGCAGATAAAGTAAGCTACGAGTCGTCTATTTTAAAACATGGACTGCTTACGTATTCACTCTTGGATTACATGAAATTCGGTGCCCTAAACGAAGGGAAATTTGTGGATGTTCAAAACCTATTTACCTATGCGATTGACAAAGTGCCCGAATTGGCCGACGATATGCAAGGCGAGCAACAACCCGAATACAGAATGCCAAGAGGAGCAGGTAGTTTTTACATAGGAGAATTGGCTACTGATGATCGAAAAAAGATCATGCTATCTCTTCAAAAAAATAGAATAGCTGATATAAATTTCGAGGAAGAGAAGACGTGGATAGATCAAAAGGAGATAGAAAAGAAGTTTGTAGAGAAGATCATTATAAACGATGAAGAGTACCCGTTTTATTATCAAAAAGGAGCAGAAGGAACAGATGTATACGAATTAAAAGGACGATATAAAGTAAGTAAAAAAGGAATCAAGTTAAACTATCGTTTAATTTCTGAAGACAAGCTGATAGGAGAATGGGAGATAACTGCTGAAAATGAGGAAGGTATAGTCGATCAGGTAATCAGTCAAATGCTCTTATTATTTGATGAAAACCAGTGATAATAATTCTCCCACTCAAAATATCTGATGAATAAAAATAAACTAAAAACTACCCTAACACCCTATTAAGTGTAATTTTTCCTTTTGTTTATGTCGTTTCAACTCAATATCTTACTGAATCAAACGATATTGAATCATCGCTTAAATAGGAATAAGATAACGTTTTCTTTTAAGCTGAATTACACTTTTAAACTAACAACATAAGTTCATTGAGCTTAAGTTAATAATGTAACATCTGCTATATGACATTAACGGCCACTTTACATGATTTACCGTTTGCGGATCGCTTATCGGAAAAAGAATTAGAACAACTATCTTCCCTTGCCACTATTATTACTTTTAACGATGGTGAAGTCATTACTGAGCAATTTGCCACCTCAGAGAACTACTATGTATTATTAAGTGGAGGAGTGGCGTATCAATTAAATGTGGGTGACCAAAGGGGTGCCTTGGAAGTGGGGAAAAGTATAGAAAAGTGGACACCCATTGGATGGTCGGGCTTTAGAGAACCTTACCGATATGCAACAACAGGTTTAGCAGTCGGCGCTACAGAAGTTATTTCTTGGAATAATAAAGAACTAAGACAACTTTTTGATGAATTCCCTCAGATTGGGATGCACGTGTTGTCATCAAGTTTATTGTTGAGTACAAACTTGCTGAGTAACGCAAGAGAATCTTGGATGCAAGGAGCCGTTGCTGTGAGTACATCAAGTTTTGAAGCCAAAAACAGTTATACCTCATTTCAGGATAAAGGACCTCAGCAAACCGTGATGGACTTTTTTAGACAGAGTTCATTTTTCAACCCTTTTGCCGATTGGCACTTGGCAAAGTTATCGGAAATAAGTACCACTAAAAGGTATAATCCTGGTATGAAACTCCTTACCAAAGGACAAGTTTCTGATAAGTTTATGGTCTTGAAATCGGGTAAAGTCGCATTGAATTATATCACGAATAATGACGAAGTATATACTTCGGATATTTTACAGGAAACTGGTCAGGTGATAATGTGGTCTGCCGCTAGTTTCGACCCAATTCCTAACCGAATGGAGTTAGTGGTGTTGGAACCTATAGAGGTCTTGGAGATCAATAGAATCGATTTATTGGTATTGTATGCTGAGTTTCCTCATTTAGGTATGCTATTTATGTATCGCCTTTTGTGGTTGTTGGGAAGTGCATTGAAAGCAATTAGAGCACAAGTCATTACTCAGACTTTCGATAGAGAATTCCTGACCATTCAAACCATGATCGAGCAAGCGGGAGCACAAATAAGCGTATGTTCTGAGTTGTATAAAATACCCGTTTTATTATCAGAAAAAGTAACTCAAGGAGAAGCTTTCGACCTAATAGATTCTCTTTCGGATCATGGTGATCCTACGGAACAAAACTTAGCCAATCTCTTTAGGAAAATCACCATGCCTTTACGACGTGAGTTTTTATTTTTGGAGGGATTAAAACACATGACCAATCATGTGATTACGGCTAAAGGTCATAAATCGCCTAAAGATTTAAGAAACGAATGTGCCCAATTGTTTGAACGTGCAGTTTCTTATGTAGATATAAAGATAGATGGGTTAGAAAATTTACCGTCGTCTACGGGAAATATATTCATCTATAATCACTTGTTGAACCACCCTTACTATACCTTACCGAATAATTTTCAGATCACCTTAGACTCTCATTTTATTTCCATGCTTCTTTATAAATTCTATAAAGATTCAGGGATGAGGGTAGTGAGAATAGGGAAAGGTCCAGAATACGGGCATCAAGATTATTATAATAAGTTAGGACATCTTGGTGTGTTTACTCAAGACTCTGATACGGCCAATCAGACAGTAGAAGAGAAGCGTGCTTTAAGGAATAAATTCTTTGATGAGGCAGGAGAAAAATTAAAGGAAGGGACAAATTTAATTTTGAGTCCAGAAGGAACAAGCCGTGAGACCCAGCAATCTCCGGTAGAATTTAAACCAGGAGCCTTTATGATTGCCAATCATTCGGGTGTCGATCCCTTAATAGTTCCTATTGCGATTGCATTTTTTGATAAAAGAATCAGTAAAACTAAACTTGGAGTAGTAATTAAAAAACCTTTTAGATTATCTGACGTTTTGGAAGGTAAACGTCCTTTTAAAGAGGAACTTAGAGTGTTTCTCTCACGTTATTCAAAACAGTATAGATCTTATGTTGAAGAGGCTATAGCCTTAGCGGAAAAATAAAAATATGACTACAGAAGAAATTCAATTTTATAAAGAAGAAGGGTTGCCTGAATTAGCAAACAACATCAAAAAGCAGCCACGTATTGAAAGTCCGATTGTCTTTTATGGGAGTTCATCTTTTCGTTTATGGACATCAGTTAGAGAGGACTTAAACAACGATCAAATCTTAAATATGGGGTTTGGTGGTTCTACACTAGAAGCATGTGCATTATATTTTAAAGAATTGTTTTCTGATATCGATCAACCTCAGAAAATATTTATATATGCAGGTGATAATGATTTAGGTGGAGGACAGCAACCTTCAGATATTTTAAATTCTTACAATAGTCTGTATCATCAAATAAGAGAAAGATATGGAGATGTTTTACCAATCGTGTATTTGTCGATTAAACCGTCTCCAAGCAAAGACAACATTCAATCTAAAATTGAAGAATCGAATCAATTGGTTTTTGATGAAATCAAGCACCAAACCAACGTTACTTATGTCGATATTTATCGCCCAATGTTAAATGATAAGGGCAATAGCCGACCAGATTTATTTGAGGACGATATGTTACATATGCGACCTGAAGGGTATCAGGTATGGATTAAAGCATTACATGAAATGGTTTAAAGTAGAAGATTATAATATTTTATGTGACATCATTGAGAATAATAGAAATAAGTTCGTGAGTAATTAAAGATGTTGTAAGTATGTTTTTAAATTTAATAAACTACTTATTTACCTGTTACCTATGAGCATTCAATCTGTAAATGATGAGTTAAACCCTGCTTTGAAAAGTTGGAATCAACATATTAATCTTTTAGAAAATTTAGCTGAAGCCTCAATTTTAGTCAATAAACAAGGAATAATTGAGTTTGCTAATAATGCAATAAAAGAATTATTGGGTTATGAAGCCAACAGTTTAATCGGGCGTAATGTGAGCTGTCTAATCCCTATGAATTATGTTAAAGACCATAACTCAAGAGTTGAATCCTTCTTTAAAAATGCCTCTAAAAGAAGAATGGGTGCTGGAAGTTCTCGTCCAATTTATGCCAAACATTTTAATGGGAAAACAAAACATGTAGATATATCTCTAAGCCCAATCAAAATAGAAGGCGAAGATAAAATTATAGCCATAATTATTGATGCAAAGCGAACGAGTGGAACAAACTCTAAGTATCAGAAAAAGATTGATTTGTATTATTCTTTAATCGAGCATAACACAGATCACTTATTTCAAATTGACCGTGAATTTAAAATTCTTTACATCAATCATGTCTCGCCTGGATTATCTAAGGAGGAAGTACTTGGGTCTTCACTGATTAATTTATTGCCCAATGAAGAAACTAAGTTCATGGTGAGTAATGTATTAAACGATGTTTTCACAAAAGGTTTAGCTGATTCTTATGAAATAGATTTTCCTTCTCCATTAGGGTCTTTGCATTATTCTACAACAGTAACTCCAGTGATACATGAGGGAGAAGTTATTCGATTAAACTTAATTACAAGAAACGTAACTGATGAGTATAATCGTAAAAATCAGCTTATAGAGTGGAAAAACTTTATTGAAAAAGTAGATTTAAACTCTCAGAATGGGATTTATATTTATAACATAAAAACAGGGACTAATTCCTATTTGAACAAAATGTACACTTCTATTTTAGGGTACAATCTAGATGAGGTGAATAGTTTTAGTCAAGCAGAGTTTATGGATCTTTTTCATCCTAATGATAAAGAAGCCATTGCAAAACACATGGAAGATGTAATCAATTCAAAAGAGGGGGAGACTTTTAAAATAGAATATAGATTCAAAGCTAAAAATGGGGAGTGGATTTGGTGTAGATCGAAAGATAGTGGGTTTGAATACGATGAAAATGGAAAATTGGTCTCTTTTATTGGTTCCTTTATCGATATAACAGATTTAAAAGATATAGAATTACAATTAATTCATAAGAATAAAGAAATAAAAGATTTTGTATATAAAGCGACACACGATATCAAATCACCGATAAATAATATGGTGCAAATGATAGAGTTAAGTCTTGAAGATAATGAGCCAGATAAAGAAGATTTAGAAATTTTAGAACACTCTATACATCGTTTAAAAAAATTAGTTTATTCACTTTTAGAGTACGGGAAAAGTGATCGTATGGAAGATGTAGAAGAGATAGACATAAATAAATTATTGGATGAGGTTTTGATAGATATCAATAGTGAAATTGAACATAGTTCTGCCGAGATTTATTATGAAAATTTACCGATAATTAATGCATCTAAAATTGGTTTATATAGAGTTTTTCAAAATTTATTAACCAATGCAATTAAATTTATGCATAAAGGTCAAAAACCTAGAATCACTATACGATGTAAAAGTCAACTACAGCATTGGATTTTTGAAATAACTGATAACGGCATAGGTATTCCTATTGAAAAAAGAGAGCATATTTTTGATGCTTTTAAAAAATTCCATAGTAGTAGAAAGTATGAAGGAAGTGGTTTAGGTTTAGCGAATTGCAAAAAAATAATTAACCTCCATGATGGTGATATTTGGGTGGAAAACAACCCTGAATCAGAAGGAAGTACCTTTTATTTTAGTATTAAAAAGACATTATAAAAAAAGAAGGTAATCTTTGATACACTATTTAAGATTACCTTCTTTTTTATTCATTAATTATGTTTTACTCGATTCCTCACTTCATCTTTCTTTCCATTATTAAATACTTTATGATAGGCCCCTGTAATATAACCGGTAACTCTCCTTAAAGTAATAATATCTTTCGACTGACACTTATCACATTTCAGATCATCAAATAAACCTTCGTGATCACAGTTTAAGCATCGATCTCTTTGGATGTTAGTAGCAAAGTAATAAACTCCTTCTTCCATCGCTCCCTCAATTAGATTTTTATATAAATGAGGTGTTTTATTGATTTCCGATCGTAACTCTACATAAGTGATAGAACCACCTGAACAGTATTTATGATAAGGTGCTTCTATAGCAATCTTATCAACATAATTGATGTTGTGCCATACAGGAACATGGAAAGAGTTGGTAATGAATTCTTTATCAAAAACTCCTTGAACATGACCGTATTGCTCTTGTAGTTTTTTAGCGAAAGTATGACATAAACTTTCCGCAGGAGTGGCATATAATGAGATATTCAAACGTCTTCTCTGACTTTCCTTATCACAGAAATTATGTAGATCTTTAATCAGGTTCAATGCTTTTTCTTGAGATTCTTCTGATTCACCATGATGCTTTCCTTCTAAAATCAATAAAGCTTCGGCAATACCGATAAATCCTAAAGCAAGGGTACCCGAATAAAGAATATCACCAATTTTAGCTTTTTCGTTATACGGTTGATCGTGCTTCCAAATCTTGTTTTTATACATAAACGGAGCAGCTCCCATTAGTTGCTTTCTTTGCCAACGTAAACGTGCTTCCATCATGTCGATTCCAATAAATGCCATCTCTTTTACAAGAGTACAGAATTCCTCCCATGAGTCAGTTTCCATTGCATATTTAGGAAGGTTCATGGTTACAGGAGATAGGTTTCCTCTACCCGATTTTCCGTTATAGCCATGTAGATTTTTTCCTAAACGTGTACGACACCCCATAGTGGCAGGGATTAAATCTGGAACAATTTTTCCGTTTTTATCCAAAATGTCATATACCTCTTGATGGGTGTTGACATAGTTAGGATAGACTCTTTTTATCGAACACTCGTTAGCTAATTGGAAAAGATCCTCGTTTAAAATTTTACCTTCTTCCTTTCTGTATTGCCAAATCTGAATAGGGAAAATTGGAGTGGTTCTTTTTTCTCCAATACCATCCATTGTGGCATTTAGCATGCATTCGATAAACAAACGACCTTCTCTAGATGTATCACATCCGTAATTAATCGATACAAACGGTAGTTGGTTACCTGCTCGGCTTTCTAAGTGATTTAGGTTATGAAGAAAAGCTTCGCAAGCTTGTTTAGTTTCTTCTTTTACTTGGTCCCAAGCAAATGTATCAGGATCGGGTACATTAAACTTAATAGCTGTTTCCATATGTTTATAGAAACTGAGTTTAATGAACTTTGCCATATGGAAATCGAAGGCATTGATAGCGATACCACCAAACTGAGCGTTACTCTGACATTGTAAAACAACAGCAGTGACTTGTAAAGCAGAGCGAATACTTTTAGGAGGACGCATAGTGCCATTCGTTGTATGAATGGGTTTGCTAAGAATTTCTCCAACATCAATAAACATACAGTTTTGCATACCTACAGCATAAGAACTGAAGTCGTGGATATAGATCCATCCTTCTTCATGCATCTTTAAATGCTTTTCGGGAAGTAAGTAGGCTTTTGTGTATTCCTTGGAGATTTCACCCGACATACGGGTAAGTTTTGCAGTAAAAACACCTTCAGGCATGTTGGCGTTTTCGTTTTCTACATTAGTAAGGTTAATTGCTTCATTGGCGAATTTCAGCAATTTACTGTCTTGAGTGATGACCATGTCTTTTGAATTTTTTTGAAACAAAACACAAGGCGCTATTGTAGGAAGTGCAGTAACGTACATCAAATAATTTGGTGGACGCTGAAAACTTAGACATTAACTCGATGTCGGTGGCTTCATTTGCTTGGTAGGTCTTCTGACTTGACTCTAAAAATTGTCCTTCTCACTTTATACTTGATACATCTGATCAAGCGGAACAGCAATGGAGTATCAATTTTTATCAGTTAAATTAAGAGAGCTAAAAGTATTGAATTAGCTATTAAATTAAGTGATGACAACGAGTGCTATACAGCTACGAGCATAGTTCTAGATTCTCACTAGATTCCCTATTATTCCATTTTGGCACCATGCACTTTCAATTTGCAAACACCTGATTTAAAAAGCATTGATGACAATCACTAAAATATTTTAGGAATTTATAAGATGCTGAAAATCGATGGTTTAACGGGATAATTTATTGTAAAATAAAAAGGCTGTCACATTTATTATATGACAGCCTAAAATTCTTATATAAGATTAATTGAACTGAATTAGTTCGCTTCTTGACCTGTAGTAACGCTTACTTTAGAAGGATCGATTTGAATTCTTTCAAGAAGTCTTCTTAATGACTTTGCTTGACCTTTAAAAGAACCCGCCATAATACCGTTTAAGCCATTTGGATTTTCTTTTGCTTTCTCGATAGTATTCATAATCTCTAAAGCTTTATCAAAATCTCTTTTCATTGTGTAAGCTAATGCAAGGTTTAATTTTAAACCATCAGCAATTTCGCCATTTACTTTAGCTTTTTTGTCCTCATAGTTTGCTTCAGCAATTAGTTCCTCCCACAGTGGAATTGACTCATCAATTGTTTCCATCACTTGGTCCATTGTCGTTTTCTTCTTCTTAGAGAAAGAGTAAAGTTTTTTGAATCTATCCGCTAAAGTTTCTTGAAGTTCAGTTAACTGCTTGAATTTAGGATGTGATCCTTTAGCACCAAAGATATAAATCAATTCTCTAGATGAGTCACTAAAAAGTTGTTCTTGAATATCAAGGTGTGCATAATAGATCGCATATTTGAATATTTTTTTGTGCATTTCATCACGAATGTGTTGCTGCATAATCGCTCTTCTCGCTTCATCAGAACCCGCTTTATTAACTTGTGATTTTAAAGTGATGTATTCCACAAAGCTCGAAGCCTTATATTGTAAAGCTTTAGGATTTGATGCAAATAGATCCTTTTCGTAAAGTAATTGTCTATCTGAAGAAGTGATTCTTAACATTGCCTTAGCTTTCAATTTTAAAGCAATATCGCTTCCTTTTAATTCTTTAAAAGAGTTTGCAAGAAAATCAATTGTTGGAGTGTCAATTTCGATCTCGATTCTAAGGTCTTTGTACTTGTCACCTTTACCAGAAAATTTTTCTTTATACTTTTCGAACGACTCTTCATATTTGTAAAGAGTATCATTTCTAGCATCAAGAATTGCTTTTGGTCTGCGATCTTTTTTTACACCTTTAGTCACTGTTTTTACATCAGATTTATCTAAAGTGTTTAGTTCGGTATCTACATTAAACATAAAAATACCTGTTGAGTTGTCTACGATTTCTCCGTTAAGAGGTTGGAATACGTAAGTAACATAAGCCGCAGATTCGCTTGTTCTTTTTTGTGCAAATAAAGTAGTTGAACTAACTACTAAATATAAACGGCAAAACGAAAAGTACATTTTATTTCAATCGAATTGTACAGTTTATTTTGCCGTTTACACTATACTAATATTTTATTACCTGTTCCAGCTTCAAAATAGAAGTAATCACCATTTTCATCATGGTAATATGTATTCCAATTGTAATTTTGAGACAAATCTAAAAGCAATGTTTCAACTGACTGAAACCATGCTAAAGTTGTACTTTGCTTGTTATACAACTTAACTGATTTTGTTGTTGATGCTATAACATTTACATCTGTAATATCATTCTTTACAGCATTCAATTGATCTAGTTGATTTTGCTCATGTTTAAATCCACCTAAAGAAACATCATTTGAAAGACCATGTATCACAAACAATAAATTGATATTCACATTTGTAATAACTGATAGATTTTTAATTGATAAAGATTGAGTTGTAAAGACAAATTCAGTAGTAGAAGAAAGGTATATTTCAATGTTTTTTACTTCGTTCAATCTTCTAACTACACACTCTTTTAATTTTGGTGCATTCCTTAAATCAATATAAATATCATTATAAGAAGCAATACTTGTTATTCCGTTATAATCTTGTGTAGCGTGTTTTACACCGCAATGTTGCAATTCCGGTAAATTACCTTCTATCCTAAGCTGATTAGCATTAGGACTTACACCATGGCCATAGTTGTAAAATCTTATTCTCTCCAAGAAAGGAGCTGAATTAACAGTAAACTCACCTGATCTTAGTTGTTGAAGATAAACTTCTTTTACCCTATGAGTAGAATCAATATTAATTTTAAGGTTGACAAATGACCCTCTAATATCTCTAAAATAGATGTAATCAACTGTTTTTATCTCGTACAAATCAGTCGTTTCGTTAGTATTAACTTCATAGTTTTGGTGAAAAAACAAACCTCCTCTAAAGGTAGTGCCAGGACTTGGATGTGTCATACCCGTAAATACACATTTCTGTTCGTGCTTTAATCTCTTAGCACTATTTGAAGCAATAAAAACACCGCTACAAGTTTGTAAATCTCTATCAGACATTAAGAAGTTATACCAGTCACTTGCAATATCAGCAAGTTCATCAGTAGCAAGTGAGTTTGTAGTCCAATTCAATCTAAACTCACCCGTTGCTAATACTAAAGGATTTACATTGTTCACTCTTGAAGTGACAGTACCCCCATACTGAGAACTACCAAATAACCCATAATTATCAATGTACTGCCAAGCATTGGGTTTTATAGAGTGATAAATATAATCGTCAGATTCCCTTACTTTCTGTTCTTTTACATAAGAACTAATACCTTTAGTATTCCAAATAAAGTATGCTTCTTGTGATTGAGTATGCTCATATTTAGCACAAATGTATGGAAACCAAATATTGCAAATGTTCTCATTATCAACTGTAATATTATAATTTTCTCTTAGTTTGTAGTAGTATGGATGAACATAATTATTAAAGAAATTCTCTACTTCATCAGTAATTAATGACGTTGATTTGATGTAGTAACTTACTGTTGCTTCTATTCTAAGTTTTATAGTTAGATGATCCTTATCAGATAAATCTAAAATAAAACCCCATTGATCTATGCCAATGTAATTTTGATTTACTTTTAATGTTGCTTCTGAATTGAATAGAATATCACTTATATAAATTGATATTATGTTTAAATTATTAAGACTTACATCAAGCAAATTACCCACATCACTATGATACAACTCCACCAAATCCCCTTGCTCCAACTGCACATTACCAACAACACGTTTACCATTCACAAACCACAAAGCAGCCCCTGAATTAGCAGTTATACGACCATCAAAAGATACATAAGTACGTTCCCCAATAGTAGCAGAAAGTAGTTTGTAATTTACAATCTTAATAGTCCACCCCAAAGCGGTAAGATTATCAATACGTGTTTGGATGTCTGGGTTTTCTGAAAGGTCTACCAATACAATCCCCCCGTTAAAAGTACGGTTTGGAATTACGTTATCAGGATCATTCACACGCTCTAATTCTGTGAGCATCCTTTCGAAGTCGTCTGGTTCGTAGAAAGCGTTTTCAAGATCCAAGATTACACCTTCTTGATTGACCCAATTACCTAATCTTAAATCAGGGTTTAAAGCATTTTTAAAACAGATATAAACTAGGTTTAACCACTCGTTTGATGTAAGGTCGATAACACCTGAAACACCTGCATCGCAAGCTGAAATACTATTTATTTTATCCTTACCATCTAGGGCAAACAAATAACTCACTCCTTGTCGATGATCCCAAGTGAAGTTAGTGCCAGATGCTTGTAATTTTGATGAATCTGTATTATAGATAACAAGGTCTGCACATGGAGTAGTTGCCTCTGCAATGTTTGAATATTCTACTGCTCCTGATACCCCTGCAATTTTCACACGGTATTCATATGTAGTGCAATGCTCTAATATGTTATCTATATAATTATTGATGCCGTTTGATGTAGTATGAATAAGAAGAAAGTCTATAGCTCCCTTCTTTCTTCTGTAGATTTCAAATGGATAAGATCCTTGAGCGTTGTCAATCCAATTCAAAGTGATACTTCCCACTTCTGAGGGTGTGGGAATTGCGGTTAGATCTGTTGGAGGTGCAATAACGACAATATCACCCGTGTTTACTCTAATATTACGCGTTTGAAAGTAATTCACTACCTCGGAACGAGATTGATTTTCAGTATCAATAACAACTTCAGTTCCTGCTGGGATTACTCCGTTAGGATCTAAGTTTGGATTTCGTTCTAAGAAAACAGGTAAGCCTTCAACGCTTCCTTCGTTGAATAATACAATATCTAATATATTCATCCCTTCGGATGTGATTACTTTCTTTTTCATTTTTTAAAGCTTCATTAGTTTTCCTGTTACCATGTATGGTTGTCTAATATCAATAGGATCTCCATTACCCACCGTATTTTCTGATACTGTTGCTCCGTGACTGTGCTTCCCTGCTAAATCTGTTTGGGTAGGTACAGAATCTAAAGCTGTTGGTTCCCCATTATTATCATTAGAATTTAATCTAGCAGACATTCCATGAACCAAATTATTATCACCTTGAGTGTTTGGCCATGTTATAGGGTGAACGTGATCTCCGTCTTCAACTATAATAACACCTACTCCATGTTTGTGTGGTGGTAAATTACCCTCAATTAGACTTGAAGATCTATTACCTCCAGTATTTCCAATTACGAAATACTCTCCCAAATTAGCATCAGGATTTCCATTCGCCGAAGATGTATCAGACATACCAACAAATACTCTACCTCTAGCATCAGGGGTTCCATTTTGTCCATTACAAAGAGCGTAACCGATAAATTCCCCAATGCCCAGTCCTGTTGCATCAAAATTGGTAAGATCACCGTAATAGTCAACAACCATACCTCTCAAAAGTCCTTGAACACCTGCAATAGCATCGCTATTTCTCTTCACAGGATGCTTGATGATTGCATCATAATCAAAAAGACCTGTACCACTTGCTCCGAAAGAAGGCTTTAACTTTTCTTCCTGACAAATAAAGAAAGTGCCCACCTTATTATAGCCCTCATAAAGGTCGTGAGGTTCATGAGGTTCTGATACTGTTTCTAAATTGAATACAGGAATTTGAGAGCCTGTTGCCGTTCCTGAAAATGCATCAACTTTATAGAAGGTATTATTGTGTAACAGCCACCCCTCAGTACAAGAATAATCTTGACCGTTTTTTGTGAATTCTACTCCAGATATTCTAACAGGTGCTGTACTTTCAGTTAGCACAGATGACAAGGCTCCTGCAATGTCTTTTGCAACATTGAATAAATGCTCAAAATCCTTAGTATTATAAATTGCCCCTTTACTAGGAGTATTAAACTTTTTCATGTCCAGACTATTTCGTAGATGATGCCCACGTGAAGATATTTCTTCAGGAAGGCGTGAATATTATTTTCTTGACCTTGAAGCACGCTCGGTACTTCTACAGTTAATTGAGTTTGTTGCAAATCTATTGTTGGATCATTTGGTGGCCTTACAATAGTTGTAGCATCTGATGGAGTTCCTACAAATGGAATCAAAGCATTGAACTCAGGAGGAAAAACAAGGAATTCTACGTTATTCACTATTTGAGTAGTAAGAAAAATAGAATCATTATTAAACCTCAAACGGATCAAAGTCTCCACGCTTAATTTTGATCTTCCCCAAATGATTTGATCCCTTGCGTAACTTCTAAACAATCGCTTTTGCTCGTTGAGTCGTTTTGTATTATAAGTAAGTAGCTTTACCCAAGAAGTGTGAAACACATCTCGTAGAAACGAAGGAATCGAACGCCACGTAAGTAAATCAGTATCGAGTTCTTGTATTTTAGACATCGGCTATTGCGGTTACTTGATAAGTTTCTAATTCCATCCAACCCGATGAGGGGTAATATCTAGCCTCAACATCTTCGAGTACTGTTCCAATATCAGGACGAGCCTTTAAGATGGTAATATAAAAATCCGTAACCCCGTCAGTATCCTTCACATAATCGACTAAATCAGATACTTGCAAAGTTCCATCAAATGGAAGATTCTTGATATAGGTTTCAACGGCCGTTTGCACATTGGCTTCAATAGTTGTTTGATCCTGCTCAGGCTCATAATACAATTCAGCATGAAGCACCAATTTATCACTATCCAAATTCACTACTCCAAGTTGTGCCCCTGGTTCTTGAATCTCTCTAAGGTAAGCCTCAACTCCTTGAGCTTCTGTATCAGGTAACTTTCCGTTTTCTCCTCTGATTTTCACAAGAGCAAAACCACGACCTGAAACTGCTACAGATTTTACCACTTGTTTTGATTCATCTATCACCTCATAGTAAGGTTGATAGGTTTCAGGATGCAATAAAATGTTATCTCCATGTTGATACTCCAAAATCTTTTCAGCGTACCAAGCCGACGTGTGTACTTTTGATGAATTGATCAAAGCTTCCACTTCTGCTTTATGAGCATCAAAAAGAACGGACATAATGTGATCTACAAATGAGGTAATGTATAACCAAAGATTCCACATCGCCACTTTTGATGTAGATGTCACTTCTCCTAAATCTTTCAATGCCTCTGCAAGTTCTTTATCGTCTGATAAAACATTCAACTCCTGAACTCTTTGCTTTTCAGACAGTAGTTCCTGATATAGTTCTGCTCTTGTTTGTGCCATTGTGTTTTATTTATACCAATTGCCAATGAGGTTTATCAATGAAGTTTCTCCAATGACCACCATACTCTAACTTATATTGCCTTGCCTCTGGAAACTCTACTAAGATTTCTTGCCATGATGTAAACATAGCCGCCGCAAACTCTCTAAACCCTTTATCACAGTTGTAATCAATTTTGCCATTGTGATACGGCACTACATCAATAGCATTACCCGTTTGATGGTAAGACTTTGCATTGTATCCGTCTAATTGAGAATTCCCATTTTTGAAAATCCGATGTTGATCTTCAGCACTTCTCAAACCTCCCATCCAAGGAACTGTTTGATCAAAGTGTTTACACTTGGATAAAGCCATAGTTACGCATAACACTAACCATTGATTTACTCCATCCATTCTACGTCTTGATGCTGATCCAAATTGAAAAGCCATAATTATCTTAGTTTATCGGCTCTCTCTTTCTTTTTCAGAAAAGACAGATCCACGTTTTTAGTTACATTCGTTGCTATTTTTTCCGCTGTTCTGCCTATCACAAAACCACCTAATCCTATTTCCAGTAAACTCCAGAACTCGGAAGGTAAATGATTTTGCATGTTTGGAGAGTCAGGAAAAAACGCAGGTTGAAAAAAGTAAGTATACATCACAATAAAAGCGAAACATAGCATTACTACAGGTCGCCAAGAACGCTGTAAAATGTTGCCGTTTGCCTCTGCAAGAATCACTTTTGATTGAGCATCATGCAATTGATTAAGGTTACTTAAAACCACTTGAGACAACTCATTTTTCAGGGTTTGTTTCTCGTGGTCACTGGTCACCACTTTATCAATTATTTGTGATGAACCTTTAATAAGTGATGAAGCCGATTTGATTATATTTCCAATCATTTTCTTTTCGTGGTAAGGTTAATATTTCCGTTCTCGTAGATGTCCAAGGATTTGATTTCCTTTTCGTCCAGCTCCATGTTTTCTATAATCAGCTTATAAAGCGAACCCAGCTCACTATCAACAAAAGACCCTATACCTACACCTAAATCGGGAAACTCTCTGTAATCACCTTTATTGGCCATTAATATTAGTTTCTCTTCTTGATTCAGTGAATCCTCTGCCGTAAAATCCCCTTTGGTAATTTTTAGCGTTTCATCTTCGTTGAGTATAAAGTCTTTCATTTAGTGTTTTACTTTTTTGTTTTCTACCTCTGAAAAATCACCCAATTCAAAACTGCTTAAAGCAGAATTTAAAGCCTGTTGAAGAGCTGATGGTGATCCGTTTCCTGGTTCTGTTATAGGAGCACCGCCCAACACCTTTAAAAAAGCATCGAGTAGTTTGTTGTTTTTCTCCAATTCATTCACCAAAGTAGGCGTGATCATCAGCCCACCATTTTGTCCTCCATTGAAACTTATCCCATTTTGATCTACTTCAATGGTTGTTTCCCCAATCACTGTTTTTATTTTCTCAGGCTCATTGACCATTGTTACAAATGCATCAATCTGAGAGTTGCCAATTAAGGCCACCACAACTATAGATTCTACTTTTGGAAAAACTACAGTATAATTACTAGCAGTATCCAATGAAGCTTTGAGTCTAACATCTGGAATCTCTACTTCTTCATGCAAAGGCAATACATCTACACTAAAATTATTTTCATTTACTGTTACAACTTTTGCAGGAAAAAGTACGGGTGGCCTTTCAGTGATTCGTCTTAGAAGGTTTTGTATATCTTCTTCGTACCCCATCTATGTGAGTTTTTTACCAAACTGAATATCTCTCCGTCCTCCTGAGCTGGAGAACATCACTGTCACTTTATCTACTAAAAAGCTACCGTCTTTAGATGGATTTTCTATGTCAGTTACTTTTGCAGTCATACCGAAAGTAGCATAAGGAAACAGAAATGTTTTTACACCACCTTCGTATTTACCTAACCGGACTTTTTCAATTTCTTCCTGTGCTTGTCTTTTAAGCTCGGTCTCTGACCGTGCCGAATAGGAAGTGTAATTCTTTTGAATACCATTCTTTTCACCTACTGTTGTTTCAATTACCGAGTTATCAGGTTGAATTGCTTTCGCATTCATTTCAATAGCCTCATCCTCAAAATTTCTATAGGTAAGATTCTCCGATATAATATTCTTATTGAAATCAAATTCTATCTCCCCTGGTTTCTCCGTAAAAGCCAAACCTACATATAAGGTTTTTCCTCGGAAATAAGCAGTTAATCCAAATTCCTCTTGAATCTTTTTTAAAGCATCATATCCATTAATATTGGATACCCTAAACTTATCAAAACCAACGCTTGGTATATCTTCCGAAAGAGTGATGTTTGTGTCTTGTATAATGTAGGTGATCACTTCTTTTAGAGTAGTTTTCTTCCAGACTTTATTTACTCTTTTAGACCTTAATAAATAAGCTGCATCTTCTAATTCAATTTTAATAGGGTTGGTCTGATGAAATCTTTTAATATATCCCTCGAATTCTTGATTTAAATATTGATCTTCTCCAAACTGATACCCCAATTGTATATTGATGGGTGTACCTTTTTTCATTACTTCCCCAAGACTTTTGTCTACTTCATTAGAAATGGAAGGAATAGTGATTTGTGCAGTATCTGCAAGTGTTGTCCATGACTTCTCAATCTTTACCTCTTTCACTAAGGGTAATTCCGTGTTTTTGGCACCAATGGTAATTTGGTGAATCATTAGGAACATGATGATTAAATGTTTCATTGTGTATTTAATTGTTTTATGATATTAGAATAGATGTTTTCTGTTGATGAGCCTTGATCTGATATAGCTCTAATTGTATATGCTTGCCTATCAGGCGAACCATTATTACCAGGAAAGCTATAATCAGAAATAACGACAAACTGAATATTCAAATATTCTGTTATGGTTGACTCTATTTTTATTGCCTCTTGACGTTCACAGATATCTCTTAATGCTTTAAAAGAATTTACTGGGAAATCTTTTGCTATAAGTGAGTACGATTTATCAAACCCTGTATTGGTGTTGTCCATTAAAAAACCACTTATAGTTAATTCATAATCCCCCTCTGCAAATAACTCTTTGATACTACCCCTCGAAGTTGAGCGATTAATATTAGTTGTAATGATCTTTTTTCTAGTTCTTACGGACACTATTGGCTCTAATGGAAGTAGTATATCATTAAGTTTTAAAGGCATATAAAGTGGAGTACCGAATATTTCATCTACTCGGTTTTCTCCACTTTTGACCCTACTCACGATTTCTTTAGCTGACTTTGCAGCAAAAGTAGGATACAATCCACCTGTAAGGTTATTTATATTAAAATCAGCCATTCGATAAATTAGCTACTGATGTAAATACTCTATAGTTAAGCTCCTTGAACTTCTCGAAGTAGTCATCCAAAGATTCTGTCAATTCTTGAACATTAATATTTTCTGCCATGCTAATATCTCCATAAGTGATATTGACCGTTGTTTGTCTTGATCCACCTTTTGAGATATCATTAATACCGTTTTTGGAATCATCCACAGTGGCATCAGGAAGGGGAATGGTATCATCCAATGTTGGGTTGGAAACTTTCGCAGCTCCTGTGCTTGATGCTGATTCCACTTTCTCTTTCCCTATTTGTGAATCATATCCCTTTTTAAATGCTTCTCGAATCTTTTTACCATGAGTCATAGAAGCATTCATTACCCTTGTTAATCCTTGTTTAAGTTTATCAACATCAAATGTCAATGCACCCACTATTAAATCTCCAATCCCTCCAAAGGTCTCACTGGCAAGAGCACCAATATTCCCGAATGCCGTTTTGAAAGCTTCCCATAATCCCCAAACAACCCCTCTAAACTCTTCAAATTCATTGTAAGCCCAAGTAATAGCAGCAACCAAAGCACCAATGGCCACGATCACAATACCAATAGGATTAGCGGTTAAGACCAAATTCAACAACATCTGACCTTTTGTAAAAGCAATGGTTGCAACTCTTGCAATAGCAAGTGAAGCCGCATAACCTTTTGAAGCTAACATTATTGCACCCCACGCAATACCCGAAGTCAATAATCCCGCCCCAAGTGCCTTTAATACTGGCATATATGATTCAGTGTTTTCTCTTAACCAAATAATCCCATCGCCAATACTATTTAAAGCAATGGCCACATAAGGAAGAATCACTTCTCCTAATTCAGTTAAAACAACATTAAATCTATTTTGAACAATGTTTGAAAGCGTATTAAAATCACCTTGAGCATTTTTTAAAGCTTCATCAATATTAAACTTTGACTGATCGAAAGCATCTAATGTGTTAATTACATCATCACCAGAAGTTTTTAACTGGTTCATTAGGTTTTGTAATCCTTCTGGACCTCCAATTGAATTTCTCAAATCGAGGAACTGCTGATCATTCATTCCTTTTAATCTTGGAACTAAATCTCTGATCACTTCATCCATATCACGCATTTGACCACTTGCATCAAAAACGTTTACCCCAATCTCTTTTAAACCCTTTACTGTATTGTCTGCTGTTAAACCTTGGAAAGCTGACTTAGTTGCTGTTGCAGCTGTAGCACTGTCTTTTGAAATAGCCGTCATAGCTGCAAACACTTTGTTGGCTGTGTTTACTGTTTGTCCTGCTGCAGCTGCTGCTCCTGCGTACTCTGTCTGTACCTTTGCTAGTTCGTCAAAAGTAGTAATACCCACCTGTACCGTTTTAGCAGAAGACTCCAAGTAACCGTCCAATTCATCTGTAGATAAACCAAAAGCCTTCATGGCTTTGGTCGTGGAATTGATTGATTCATTTAAGTCGGCTTTGGTTGCAATAGAGAACCTTCCTACTTTTGTTACAATCTTATCCACTTCCTCGCCATAAAGACCAGTAGCCGACTGCACATCATAAAAAGCCTTTACGGTTTCTTTTGGGTTTAAACCCTGTTCGAAAGAAACTCTTTTTATGCTTTTGTCTAAATCGTTAAGCTGTGATGTTGTTTTGTCTAAATTCAGATTTTTAAGCTCAAGAAATTCATTTTGATAATCTCCTGCTGCTTTTGTAGCCAATGCCATTGCACCTACTACGGCTGTAGCTCCTGCTGCAACTGTAGTAAAGCTCACTTTCATTTTTGCATTGAAACGATCTACATTATTATTGAGACGTTCAAAACGGTTATTCATTACTCCAGCCGCTTTTCCTGCTTTATCAAAAACAGGGCTGGCTTTGTCAGTAATTTTTAATATGTATTGATAAACGTCACTCATTTCTTATTGTATTTCGCTTCCTCTTTTCTCACCCAAACAAGGCCATTGTATAAATAGACCCATTCTTCTTCGGGTAATTCCCAAGGTTTTTGAATTCCTAAATGATAGGTGAGCAATGCATCACCCTTACGTATAAAGCTACTGCTCTGGGTGATGGCAGAAGCTTCTAAAGCTTTTTTAAGCTCGCTTCATTTTCCTTTTTCAGGTCATTAACTACTGTAAGTAATGCCAAATGAAGACGATCCGATAATAATAAGTTTTGATACTCTTTTTCAGTACCTTTCCAAACCCTTTTAAGAATTTCAATATTGGTATCAAAAGGAATGTTTTTTTGATTCTTTTCGTTAGCAAACGTGATATCACCTCTTGTTACGTGACGAACTTTTACTTTATAGTCAAACTCTGGAACACAAATAAATGTCTCCTCTTTTTCATCTTTAATGAAAGCATCTGGCAAATCGAGTAAGTGTTTGATTTTTTTAGCAATACCCATAATATCGGCATCACCCGTTAAATCATCCCCCTCAATAAAGCAATTGTTTATCACCACTTCCACCGCATCAAATTCACTGTTTTGAAAAGCAGTCATTACTTGCTTCATTACATTTAATGACTGAGTAGGATTCCAAATCACCGCTTGTTTGCCGTCTTCTGTCTCTATTAAGTTGATATCTCCATGCTCTTTCTTCCAAGCTTGAATCTTATCTTGTGTTAGCTCCATTATTACGCTCTTTCAATGTCCAAACAAATACCAGGAAGAGATACTTCCATAAACTTATCGCCTTGGTTAAAGTCCTCCTCATTTTCAGAGATCTTTACACTACGCAGGTAACGGAAAGCTTGTTTTCCAGAAAGTTGCTTTGAGTAAGCCACTGATACATCAAAACGGATATCCAAAATTGAATTAATCCCCAATGATTTTTCCAGAGCATCTTTTTCCCCAAGTGTCATTTTTACCTCAACCTCATAAGAGCGATTACCCGAACCAATACCAATAGGTCTATTGCCACGTCCATAGATTAATTCGTCATCATCCGACTCTTTAAATCGGATACCACGAATACCTACAATATTTCTTCCTCCAATTACCACTTGAACATCCGCCCAAGCGAATTCGTCTGTATCAAATACTGCCATTGTTTTAGCTGTTTAAAGGATTATCAAAGCCTAAATTTGCCTCAAGGTATTTAGGATAACCTTTTGGACGTACCGCAATACGATCCACTACAATGGTGTCCGTAGATAATAGATTTTGGTTTGGATCTAACTCAACGATCACACCAGATGCATAACCAGGTTTAACAAGAAGTTCCGTTAATGCTCCACTTACTGCCCCTTCGATGGCTTTCATCTCCGCTGCAGCAGGGAAACCGTTTGTGTCAATTTCAATATCGTTATCAATCTGATCAATCAGAGTATCGTAAGCAATACGTAAAGCATAATCAATAATTCTACCTCTTTGGATTTCTGAATAGTCATCTGCTTTAGAAGTAGCAGCCAAGAAGCCTGAGAAATAATACCCATCTCTGTTTGCGAATTTACGGAACGCTATATAACGCTTATCGTAAATCTTATCTTGGGTAGTTTCTTGACCAGTTTCAGCTCTGTTTACTTCTATCTTCGAACCATCTGTAAGATAGCCTGTGAAAACTGGTAAACTGCCTCTTTCTACTTTGGAAATAGCCTCTTGGATACTTCCTTGAGCCGCCCAACCTAACGTCAATCCAACAGCTGGATAACCTGTCTCTGACTCACTCGCCAAAACAACGGCTGCACCATTGTAACTATCTTGAGAGAAATCATGTAAATCTGCTACAACACCTGTATAGCCTCTACCTCCGACCAATACTCGAACAGGTGTTTTATATGATTGGGTAGCTATTGATAATTCATGTGCTTTTTCTACTGCTGTAATTACATCAGGGTCGATCCCCTCGGTCGGTGTAGGAGAGTAAGCACCATCTGGAATTCTATTAATACCTACCAAAGAAATAACACCACCAGCATCTGTTAAAGCTTTTTGAACAATATTATTGTTTTTGTCCAAAGCATCCGCCATAGTTGTGGCATCAGAAATAAGCATAATCCAAAGAGGAATTCCCTCATCGGCTGCTCTGTAAAACGCGGTAATTTCATGATGTACTTTTAAACTATTAGCAGTATCATAAGCAGCATCCAAACCTAAAGCCTCTGCTTCAGACAAAGAAGTGATCTTTTTCACTTCGTTTAATTCGATCTTGTCTGTTACAGCAATACCCGTAAGTACAAGAAGGAACTCCCCTGTGTTTGTGATATCACGTCCCAATTGATCATTGAGAATCGTAATTTTCGCATTTGGTAAACCTTTTGACATGGTATTTATGATTTAGGTTCGGAAGTTTTAATTTTTTTATCTTCTGTTTTCTCTGGAAAGAAGTCTTTTCTTTTGAAAGTTGTGCACTCCTGAAAAGACTTCTTTGCATATTGATCTTTATGAGATTTGGCATAATCACCAAACCCCATTCCATCGTTAAACAAATGGTATACATCCGCCTTTGGGTTTTGCTCAAAGTACCTCAATGCCATTTCTTTTAATCTATCCTCCTGTTTTTCCTTTTCCATTGGATTCTAGTCTTAATGTTATCTCATTGAATATTTTAAGCACAAGCCAAATAATAGTGAGTACCGTTACCGTTTTTGAACACGTAATCCAAAAGATATTTGAATCTGAAAGGATTGATCTTAGGTAAGATTCATTTGTCCACGATTGAATACTAGACGGGAGGGCTACCACAAAGGAACCCATCCCAATTTTATCTATTATGTGCTTCATGCTACTTCTCTTATGGATGTACCGAAGTAATCAAAGAAGCAACACCTTTTCCTCTGATTGGCTTTGCCAAGAATCTTTTTTGGAAGTTGAAAACATCGCCTTGTTGATCAGGATCTTTCTCTTTTAAGAACATATCATAATCACCATCTGCTTTCATTACCTCCGATTTCAAGAAAGCAATAGAAGCTCTATGAAGAGTTAAATCATCTGGCTTTGTGCTTACTACTTGCTTTGATCCATCTGTGATATCAAATGTAGGTACCGCACTAGATACATGCAGGTTAAAGTCGAACAACTTACGATCTGACATCACTTGCTTATACATGGCAATATCTTCTGCCTTAAGATCTGCTGCATGTTGAGGTGATAGTACCAATACCAAATCCATTGGATCAGCATCAAACTCATAGAAGCGAGTTTGTAAATCAATAATATCTTGGAAAGAACATCTCTTTATTGATCCATTTGCATTACCTGATGTTCCTAAAACAGGGGTAAATTCATCGTCCGTATCAGGAGCATAACCATGAGCGGCTAATTGAAGTGCTTTTTTGTACAAAGCGTTACGATGACCTCTCACTGCTGAATCCATCTTATTGTAATTTGTTTCCATCTCTTCGATGTTTCTTACAATTGTCGACTTTGTTGTTAAAGTAGCCAACGGTAAAGCATGTGGGATATCAGTTCTTGTACTTGCAGGAATAGGAAAGGTTGTGTTATCAATTAACACATCAGGATCAGCTCCTGCCTCTGCCAAGTTCAAAGTATTGTACTCGACAAACTCTGACATGTCCACTACTTCGTTTAAAAACGAACCATCAGGATAAAAACCTTCCTTGATGATATCCAGCCAAATTTGTTTCCAGACTGCCATAGTTATTTAGTGTTTTTAAGTTTTTCAAATTCTTCAGGTTGCTGATGTTTCAGCTTTGCAAGACCTTCAGGGTCTTGTTGAGACCATTGCAAATACGTCCAATTTGCTCTTGACTCGTCCACTTTTTGAACATTACCAGTTAATGCCGACAAGCTTTGTTTCTTTTGTAAAGAATTCAATGTGCTTTCAGCTAAAGCAATATTGTCTTTTGCAAGGTTCAACCATTGTTCTTTTGCTTCTGCGTTAATCTTACCTTCTTTAATAGCAAGATCTACAAGCGAAGTGGCACGGGTTTCTTTTTCTGCGTCCACTTTTAATTTCAAAGCCTCAAACTCTGTCATTTTCTGTTCTACCGTAGATAAAAGAATTGCCTCATCAACTTCAACAGATAGACCTAAAGCATTTTGCAAGGCCACAGGTAACTTTATCATTGTTTTAAATTTTGGTTCATTTCCGCTTAAACTAAACTGTAAACACACCTCATCGAATGAAACTTCTTTTCCTTCCGTGTTCATTAGCTTTAAAGCATTCGCATTACTTGGAATACTTACCACGCTGATTTCCATAAGATCACTTCTTGTAGCCACAAACTCTCCTGATGGATCAATATCAACCTCCAAAATATGAATGCATGGGCTTGCACCTTTTAAAAATCCCCGTTCGACCTTGCCCGATAATGCTTTTGCTTTTAAATCCTCTTCATCAAAAGTGGCATCAGCCAAAAGCGTGGTTCCTTCTATGCGTAAGTTTTCCCACTTACCATATACATCATCTCTATCATGATTATAGAGCAAAACAGGGTTGGAAAGAAATCTTTGTTGATCTATCCCTTTATTCATCAGCCTGAAGCCGTGAGAGTTTACTTTGCTTTCATCATTTATTACAAAAGTGTGTTTCATTATTCTGCGTTTTAAGTATTACAAACATATACCCCTGTGTTCCCTGAGAAAAACAGAACCGTTATAATACCTACTCTATTTTTTTTGGAGCCGTCTAATGAGGTATTTGCAAACAAAAAGAAATGGGTATTAGAGCGAATAATAAAGAGAAAAACGAATACGCTTATTTGCTTTTCATGCAGAATAAAAAAGAAAAGGAGATATGCGAGAACGTAGGTATTTCACAGCCTACATTGAGAAAGTGGAAAACCGATGGTAATTGGGAAGAAAAAAGAGCATCCCAAGCAATGAGCATTGATACAATACTTTCCAAATCTTTATTAAAAATTAATGAGATGTTGGATGGTGACGATTTCAATGCAGATGCTTTTTCTAAAGCTATTTCCCAGTTGAAGCATTTAAAGGCAGGCAACAACATTAAAATTGATGATGTGATTCGCATCTTTTTGAAATTCTCCAATTACCTGCAGTCAGAAGCATTAAAAGATGACACGGTAGATGAGCAGGTGATGAAGAAAATTACACAGTACCAGGATAGATACATTCAGCACTTAATTAATAAGGATAATGACCTCTAAGGAATTACAAAAAAGGTGGAAAGCCAGAGTAGACGAGGTGCAGAACGCTTTTTTTACTCTTGACTCTAAAAACGACATCGACTCCAGAGTAGCGAGAGCACGAAAGGATTACGCCTATTTTGTTGAAACTTACTTTCCCCACCTTGCTAAAAGTAAATGTGGTAAGTTCCAATTGGATGCCGGTAAATACCTTTTAAAAAACAAAAGAGCAAGAGCTGTATTTGAATGGGCGAGAGGTCACGCTAAATCAACCCATGTTTCTTTACTAATTCCGATGTGGTTAATGATACAGGAACGCAAACAATTCAATATGATGGTTCTTGTTTCAAAAAGTGAAGATGCTGCTGTTCGTCTGCTTTCTGACTTACAAGCAGAATTGCAGTTTAATGCACTATTCAATCATGATTTTGGCGACCAACCCCAAACAGGATCATGGGAGGAAGGAGAATTCAGAACGCAAGGAGGATTTTATTTTGTAGCTCTTGGTCGTGGACAATCCCCCAGGGGTTTAAAAGATAGAAGTAACAGGCCAGATTATATTGTTATTGATGATATTGATGACGATGAAATGTGTCGTAATGAAGCTCGTGTGGATGTTGCCTTGGATTGGCTACTTACTGCCTTAATGGGTACTATGGCGATGGGAAGAGGAAGGGTCACTTTAGTTGGCAACAGAATTCATAAAAAGTCGATACTTGCCAAACTTGTTAAACGACCCAATTTTTATCATACCATAATAAACGCTTTAGATAAAAAAGGACTTCCTTCTTGGAAAGAAAATTACACCTCCAATGAAATATCAGAACTACGTGAGACAATTGGAGAAAGAGCATTCCAAAAGGAGTACATGAACAATCCGATTGAAGAAGGAGTCATCTTTCAGGAAAAGTATATTCAATTTGGTAAAATGCTTCCTTTAAAAAAGTATGCTGCTATTGTGTGTTATACTGACCCCAGTTTTAAATCATCTACCAAAAATGACTTTAAAGCCACGATGCTTTTAGGGAAAACCAAAGAAGGGTATTACCATTTAATAAAAGCGTATGCTGATCAAACCACCGTATCCAATATGGTACAATGGCATTACGATATAGATGATTTCGTAAAAGGAGCGACACCAGTAATGTATTACATGGAAGCTAATTTTTTACAAGATCTACTACTGGAAGAGTTTAAAACATTTGGAGCTACCGTTGGTCATCAGATCCCTGTAAGAGGAGACAAACGCAAGAAGCCAGACAAGTTTGCAAGAATCGAAGCGTTACAACCTCTATTTGAGAGAGGATTTTTTCTTTTTAATGAGAAAGAAAAGGATTCGCAAGGAATGAGAGTTCTAATTGAGCAATTACTTGCTTTTCAAAAAGGTTCCAAAGTACACGATGATGCACCCGATGCATTGGAAGGAGGTGTGTTCTTATTACAGAAAAGAACCGCCACAAAAAGTAACACCTACAGAGTAGGAAGAACATCACCACGTAAATTCTAAGATTATGTTTATCACTTATGACGAAATGAGTACAGTAATCTATCAATATAGTTTGACAGAAATTGCCACTCAAACAGATGTTGAATATCAGATTGCTGCAGCTGTTCAAGAAATGACTTCGTATTTATACCCACAATACGATACTGATGAAATATTTAGTGCTGTGGGTGACGATAGAAACCCTTTACTTGTAGAGTTTGGTAAGAGTATCGCTATATATTATGTGATACGTGTATGCAACTCTGATTACCTTTTTGAAAAGGCTCAACTCTATTATGATAATGCTATTGCTTGGCTTACTAAAGTTGCCGAAAACAATGCTATTGCCCCAAATCTTCCACTAAAAAAAGATGAGGATGGGGAAACCAAAATCAAAAATAGATATGCTTCAAATCCTAAATTCACACATACATTTTAGCCATGACCAATAGAAATAATAGAAACCGAAGAGGGGGCAAAAACAAACAGCAAAAAGGGTTTTACAGAAAAATAAAACCAAAAGCGATATCGAGAACCCGAAAAGATATATCCAACTGGAAGACTGCCTTACAAAAAGCTGATAATGTTGATGATCCCAAAAGACAACTACTCATAGAAGTCTATGAAGATATTATGTTGGATGGAACATTGTCATCTCAAGTGCAACAAAGGCAAGAAAGAACCATTGGTTCATCTTTCCAACTAATTAATAAAAGTGGTAAAGTAGATGAAAATGCAACTAATCTATTTAAAACGCATCCGTTTTATCTTGATATAGTAAAATCTATTTTAGACGCTCCTTTATTTGGTTACTCATTGGTTGAGTTTGAATACATCAATGATGTTTTAACTTTGGTTGAAATTGACAGAAGACATATTTCGCCATCGAACGGACGTTTTTACCCTGATCTTTTAAGTAATAATTATGTTCCTTATCGTGAAGCCAATGAATTTGGGAAATGGTTAATTGAGTTTAACGAATCTGAAGGGCGAAATTATGGGGTTTTAAATAAGTGTGTGCCTCATGTATTATTTAAAAAGTTTGCTCAGGCTTGTTGGTCAGAATTATGTGAAATATATGGTATTCCTCCAAGAGTTTTAAAAACCAACACTCAAGACCCTGAACAATTGGATAGAGCCGAAGCCATGATGCGTGACATGGGTAGTGCTGCATACTTTATTATTGATGATCAGGAGGAGTTTAACTTTGCTACTGGCGTACAAACGGATGGCAACGTGTATAAAAACTTGATTCAGCTTTGTAACAATGAATTGTCAATGGTTATCAGTACGGCAATTATTGGTCAGGATACAAAACATGGAAATAGATCTAAAGAAGAAAGTTCTAGTAAACTTGTTGATTACATTGTAAAAGCAGACAAAAGAAAGGTAGCTCAGGAAATGAATAAGAAAGTCCTTCCTGCTCTGGAGGCCATTGGGTTTATTCCTGGGGGATTGACTTTTCAATTTGAAGTAGAGGAAAATTTAAAATCCCTTTGGGAAATGACTGTACAAGCCATGTCTCATATGGACGTAGACCCTAATTGGGTAAAAGAAAAATTTGGCATTCAAGTTACAGGTGCTAAAAAAGAAGCGGCTTTAAGTGGATTGGATTCTTTTTTCGAGTAAGCCCCTCTATGATGGGGGCATATCGAGAAAAAATGAAACTTTACTACGATAGCTTGAACAATGGTTGCCCTGTTCATGGTGTTATTGAACTTGCCAGTGATAACGCTCCTAAATTGGGAATGGGAAACAAGGCTATTGAAAAAGTGTGGAATGATATTCAAAAAGAACAAATGCTTATTCACCCAGAACTTTTCCATTACACCAATAACTATTTGCAAAGTGGTATTGATAAAATCTTTTCGGACATCATTTATGATGATAATGGTTTTGAAATGGTGCAAAACTTTAGAAAGAATATTGCCCGTTTTTCTGCCTACAAAATGCGTGAGCTAACGGCTGTTTTATTACTATCTGACATTGAAGATGCACCAACTATGGATAAGCTTTATAACACCAATTGGTTAAGAACAGAATATAATCATACTGTTCGTTCGTGCCAATCGGCAGAAGAATGGCAAAGTTTACAAGAGGACAAAGATTTATATCCTTTCTTAAGATATAACCCAAGCGTTGCAGCAGAACAAAGAAGTGAACACAAAAAGCTTTATGGAGTAATAAAACATATTGATGATCCTTTTTGGGATACATGGCTTCCTCCTTCTGCATGGAATTGTAAATGTTCAGTTAGTCAAGAACGAAATGATGATGGTGCAAAAGAGGTTGCTGATAAAATTAAATTACCTCCTAAGTCTATTCGTAATAATCCTGCAAAAACGGGTCAAATCATCACAGATAAACATCCTATGATTGCCATTAGTAATGAAGCTATTAAAAATGGAGTAGAGAAAACTTTTCAGACATTTATTCCTGATCTTCCATACCCTAAAGGCATACAATATAAAGGCAAAAAAGGTAACATTAAAATACATTATTGTGCTCATACTTCAGACATTACCGAAAATATGACCGATGCTAAAAGAATTGTAGATAAATATGATGTAGAGATTTTAATCAAACCTCACACAAATACCGATGATATTAAAAATCCTGAATTTGTGATTAATGGAATTACAGGTGATCGTTTTGAAAGAAAAAAGGATGCGACAGTAAGAAACACGATTCTTAATAATATCCGCAAAAAGCTTAATTCTAAGAAAGGTCAATTATCAAAGAATATTTTTAATAAAGTTTCTCTTGTAATTAATATTAATGAAGAAATTCAAAAAAATAAAACGGGTATAGCTTCGGCTTTATACGGACAAATCAAAAATTATCCTCATTTGAAGTTAGTCTATATTCTTGGAAAGAAAGAAATGATTGTAGTAGAAACAAAAAAAATCAAATCGTATGATGATTTGATTCAACTGTTTTAAAAAAGATGCGGGATTTTCCCTTCCCGCAAGGGTGGGACGATGAGTTTCCCCAAGGTCTAATACAAATATACGAAAACTCCTTAATATAGTTCTATGGCAAAACACATTTTCAAACTTGAACTCGATTTAAAACGACATTCAAAGGAAATTCAAACCTATTTAAATAGAGATGCTCCAAGAATAATGGGTATTGAAGCAAAGAAGCATTATAAAAAAAGCTTTCAGGATAGTGGCTTTACAGATAGTTATTTGCAAAAATGGAAACCTGCCAAAAGAACCAACCCTAAAAGTGTCTGGTACGGGTTTGATTATAGGGCTAAATCTACACCTCCAGATAATCACCCTAAAAGATGGAAATCAAAAAAAGCTTATGAAGCACGAAAACCCAATGCCATTACCAACTTTTCCCCTGCAGCAACAAGACGTAAAACATTAGTAGGTAACACATCTGCTTTAATGAACAGTATTCGATATCGTTCAGGAGAAGGGTTTGTTAAGATTTATACCAATATTCCTTATGCTAAAGTACATAATGAAGGAGGGAAAATAAAAGTATTTGGAAAGGCTTCTGTAAACCTACCTAAAAGACAGTTCATAGGTAAGTCTAATAAACTAAACGCCAAAGTTAAGTTGATGATAAAAAAAGATTTAAATAAAATTTTAAAGTAATATGAAACAGATTTTAAACAGTATTCAAAACAAATTGAGTGAGATCCCCGAATTACGATATTCAGGGGAAGATTGGGGGCAATTAGACATTGACAATCCTGCGGTAAAATTCCCATGTGCATTAGTTGATATGGATCAATTTAATTTTTCTCAAGCAGGGCAAGGAGTGCAAATTGGAGAAGGAACAGTACAGGTAACTATTGCAGACATCCGATTGCAAGGGAATAGACCTCCCTCACAAATGGATAGACCCTCTGATCATGATAATTTTATGACTCTTGTTGAACTTATCAATAGTAAGTTACATGGTTATTATACTGATGAGTTCCAACCATTACAAAGGATATCAGCAGTAAAATTAAAAAGGCCAGACGGCATACGCTCTTTTACAATTACCTATGAAACCGCCTATTTTGATAGGACTGCTCAAACACAATTTACCCCTAGACCTATTAATAATATCGACATCAATACATAAAAAATAGGTTAGCTCTATGAGAACCAACCTATAAGTACAATCTTAAATAACAATTCTTCTTTACTTCAACAAATTTCTGTATCTATTTTCAATAACCTTAAATACCTATCATAACTGATTGGAACCATTGGCAACACTTTATTCATCCAAACCCACTTTTTATTTCTGTCTTGCCGATGTGGTTCATACCACTCAGATACTATTGCCTGAATTATTCTTGCCTTTCTGATTGTATTGATTCGCATCGGTACTGACATAAACGGGTGAGTAAGAGGTGGATGATTTGGTTATTTATTTAACAAAGATAAAAAAAATGACAATTAATGTAAAATATTTAACCCTATATTGAGAACTCTTTTTAGTAAGTTTACACTATACAAAAACAAACCACCTTCCTGAGAAAAAGGTGGTTATAAAACTAAATTAAAATGTATAGTAATATTAAAGATGAAATCTTATTGGAGATTTTTAAAACAGGTCTAACCGAATTACGATTCGATCTGAATAATGATTTTGCTATAAAGCACGGTGTTTCTCCTGAGATAATTGAAGGTTTCTTTAAAGAATTTGAATCAAGAGGTTTTATATCCTATTCAGGTCTTTCTAAATTTAATGCATTAGTCAGTTTAGAATCTCCTTTTTTTACTTTCCTAGAACAAGGAGCTTATGAAAGCGAGAATAGAATTTCGTCTCTTCAAAAACAACAGCTTACGCTTAATGTAGAAACATTGGAACTTCAACTTGAAAAACTTAAAGCGGAGCTTGAGTCTGTAAAAAAAGTCGATCCAAAACTTTTTGAAAGAATTTGTGCAATTTGCTCTCAGATAGCAACTACTACAGGAGTTGCTATTAAATTTACTTCTTGATATAAAGTAATCAAATCTCTGAGCATACTCTATAATTGGATAGAGTATGCTTTTTTTATGTAAATGGAATGGTAAAACTTCTTCTGCTACCACTTCTTCGTTAATAGATAAAATCATTTTTGATGTTATTGAATTATCTGTTTCTGCCCCTACAATCCACTTAAGTTTAAATTCTGTAGTAACTGGTTGTTCCTTTAATGAAATCATAACTTATTTACTTTTTTTTGCCAACATTAGAGCTTAGAAAAATAAATCTAACCCCTTTAATTTTTTTTCAAGTTTTACTTTTTCAAAGTGATCTTTCTCATGATCTAACTCATAAAGTATTAGACCATACTCGAAGTAAATATCTGCTTTTGACATTGTACTATGTCCGTAAATTTTTCTCAATACATCTGCAATACCTCCATATGCAAGAATTAATGAATTTTTATAGCCAACATTAAGTCTTGAGAAAGTGTATACACCTCGATCTGTTCCATCATTATCTTTTTTGAACTCACAGTTAATTAAAATTAAATGATCACCTTTAAAAACATCAAGACAAAAACGAAGCTTTGCTAACAATAACGAAAAACCCGTTTTAATTTCAGATATATAATTGTACGTATACTTCATAACTTTTTTACTTTTCTTGACGACATCATGTAAGTGACCACCATAGATGGCCACATTATGATAAAAACTATTGGAACTACTGTAAGTAGGTAAGACCACCGCTTCTCTTTAGCTTCGTTCCAGTGCTTTATAATTAAGATGATAGCTATTACTAAACCTATCATCACATATGCACTAATGAAAACCGATTTGTAATTCATAGTTTTTTATTCTCTAAGTTTAATTCAATTCTAAATACCACACATTCTAATTGGTAGACAGCCTCATAAATGTAGTTATCCAATTCTGAATTGATGGTTTTAATTTGAGCTTCTAAAATATAGATGACAGCTCTTAGTAATAAGATGTTTATTCTTGCCTTCATGATTCGTTTTGTTTTTGATACTTGACCCCTCCAAATTCAAGGAATCCATTTTCATTGAATCCCTCCAGAAGAGTATCAGCATGATTTACCATTTCTTTTCTCATTTTTAGATAGTCTTGTGGAGGTGTTTGCTCTCTCCATGCATCTACCAATTGGTTAATTAGTAATACTCTGAGTGTTTTAATATTCATTTTTTGAGTTGGTTAATTTTGTCTACGATATATCTTGCTTTAAATGCTTTGTATTCCGCATCGTCTTCCTTCTTTGGTTTCGGTAATTGTGGTTGCTGTTGCATCTTTTTATAAAGCTTGTGCATATGCTCTGGTGATGCTTCGCTTAAATCTTTTTCCTTTTTCCTTTTTCCATGATCGGATATGACTCTATGCGTAACATGTGGTGTCCTTTCCTCCACATCGTACTTATCTATCCACCCACAAATGGTCTGATTATCTATAGCCCCGTACACTTTGCCGTATGCTCCCTCGGATACTCGCCTAAAGCAATAGAGAAGCTCGTCCAAACGGAGATAATAATATTTATCTGTGATCATCATCACGATTTGCATTATCTCGAAATCTGTTTCGGGTTTATTCTTAATCCTGAAGGTGGCTAGAAGCATTTGTAAAGTGATGTGTACTGCTTTCATCAGCTCCCTTTTGTCTTGCTTTTTTAAAGCTACTAACGAAGTCCCTTTTAATGCTTTATCTACCGTGAGGTCATATTGATATTCGAGCAAGTCCATTTTAAGCTTGTCATCCAAGATCAATTGCATGGCTTTGGAATTAGCCGTAGAGATCGTCAAGTTTTGATTGGCTTGAGATGCCTTGGTTTGGAGTGCTCTTTCTTGCTTCATTTCTTAATATCATTATGATGCTGCTTAGATTACTGGCAATTTGCATGGGCTTGATCTGACGTGTCAGGAACTCATCCTCTCGCTGTATTACTTCCCAATGATTTAGAATATACTCCCACGCTTGAAGTGCTTGTGTATCTATTTCGGAAAGTGTTGCTCTGTGGCCTAGTTTCTCTTTGGAAGAATGGAGAAGGTATTGAATGATTTTATGAATTCCCGTGCCGTAAGCTTGTGGAGCGGTAGTCCAGTCGGCAGGCATGCCCGTATGTTTGTAAACCATTTGATTATACAACTGACAAAAGCGGTGATACAACTCTTTGTTTTCTGTCTTTTTATTGACCTCCATTTTTTTGATATTGAAATCCTTTTCTATTTTCCAGAGGTCTCTTTGAGAGAAGGGAACGAGTTGTAAAAAAGACATCATTTGGGAGTGATCAGGCTTTTGTCCTTTGTATTTGAAGGTGTTTTTCAGTTCGATTAAACTCTCATTGTCTTCATCGTAGGTTACTGTAAAACCACCTGTAAAATCTTTCTTTGTTAATCTGTATTTCATCATGTTTCAACGCTAATGTTTTGTTCTGCTAGAACACCCTCCAAGTAATCGCTAAACTTTGCCTTACCAATGTTCTTTTCCATTACCTCTAACTGACTTACAAGCTTTGGTAACTCGTTCATTTTGTATTTCATTAATGGCTTATGCAGGTAGCCATATTGAAGCATCCAATTATTAAAGAATCCCCAGTCTGTATCCTCGTAGTTCTTCTCCAGTTTCAGCATTCCAATTTTTACAGCAATGGCAACTACCTTTGAACGCATCTTGTTTACATATTGCTTTTGATCTTTGGCTTTTGGAGGGTGAATTTGGATAAGTAGATCCTGAAGCATTAAATACACCTCATCTTGGGTCATCTCTTTGGTACTATCGGTTCTCCCTTCGGTGTACTGATGTACTAAATCCTTTCTCTGGTCTGTTATACCTAACTCCTTGAGGTAGGCAAAAAACATCTTTCTTTGTTGGTGAGTCATGATTATAAATTTTTAAGATTAGGTGAGGCCGAAACCCCACCCATTGAAACTATCCAGCGTACACAGCAAGCGTAACCTTCTGACCAATACTAATACCGAGCTTGGCCAATAACTTTTTGATGCGATTATCTTTACCCGATTCTGCAACCACTTTTGGTTCGTCGAGCTTTACATCTAGGAACTTCCCATCTGTTTGCTCAATCAGTTTTATCTTTGCCTCCTCTTTGGCATCAAGACAATCTTTCGTTCTTTGTGCGATGTAGGTGCCACATTTAAACTTGATTTGGAAAGCTTCGTCCATCTTGTCGGTGTTAGACTTTGCGTAGTCTATCAATTTCGCCTTTAACGGCTTTTGCTTTGCTTGTAATGCCTTGATTTCTCTGTCAAGGTTTTGAAACTCCTGTGCGGTTTTTTCAATGCTTCTTACTGCCATTGTGATTAAAAATTTATAAATGAAAAACTTGATTTCTTGCAACTTTGTGTGTGGATTCCAATAGATCAATCCTTAACCTTATTGAACTCCACGATGTGGATTTTAATTCTCCTAGAAATTCCTTACTAGCAGTGAATACTTTTTCTTTACAACTGATCTTCCAACCCTTGTATGTTGTTAATGTCTTTTCCATTGCTTTAAACTTGATTTAACTCATTTTCAAAATGATTTATTTTTGATTTCAAGGCATTCCAAGAAAATCCTCTTTGATCGGGACACCCCTCTTTGGTGCCTTTATAGATTCTTCTATGACTAAGGCCGATATCTTCATAATCTATTACCCAACCTTTATAACCATAGCGTAATACATAACTGATGCTTCTAAGATTCTTATTCATGGCTTTACTCTTTATCAATCCAATACTTGCTTGCCCCTTCTTCCCAAATGGTAAATGGTTCGCCACCTCCGTACCTTGACACTGGGAAAGCTCTGTAACCTTCCACTCTTATTTTTACATCGGCATCGTAACGGGCAAAATTGGCGGTACGTCCTGCGGGATTCTTTCCTTCTGCATGGGAGATAAATACAAACATTTTGTTGGGGAATTCCTCTTTCAGGTCTTTGTATTCCTGTTTGTCCATTCCTGTGTATTGGAGGGAGTCGATAATAATTACCTTTGGACTTTGTCTGCCTTTGAGTCTCTCCTTTAGTTCTTCTATTGGTTCTCTATCTAGGATCAGGAACCTACGCTTCACATCTACCATTCGAGTTTCTTCGATACCTTTTTGGAAGGAGCGTCTTGCTCCCTCCTCTAATGTGTTGTAAGCGACCTTGCAAAAGCTTGCCATGTATTTGGCTAGTTGCAAACAGAATCTTGTTTTCCCGTTGCCTGAGTTTCCCCATATTATCCACACGCCCGATTGTTCTGGCATTCCGAATGCATCTTTCCATGACCCAGTAAAGTTGAAAGTGGTAAATCTCTTTTTGCTTAGTTGGTCTACTGTAATAGCTCTGTTTCTGCGAGTTCTTCTTTGCTTCTTTAGTTCACTCATTTTTAAGTTCTTTAAGTGCGACTATCAAGCAGCATCATGCAAATAGGCTCTAACCATTTGCTTTACTCTGCGTAAGTCTAAGTCGCTGTCGTCTATAATTTTTTTAATGACTCTTTTCTCTGCAATACCATTGGCTTTGCAGATCATGATAATATCTGCTTCGGATACTCCTTTCAACTCCACAAACTTTCGGTTACATCTTGAGTAGATTTCCTTGTATCCTTTTTTATTGAGTTTCAATCCTCTTTTAATTCGCTTTGAAAGGTGATCGGTTGCACAAAGCACGAATCCTACTTTATCTTCCAACTCGTTGTAAATCGTAATGAAGAAATACAACACCTGATCACTTAATTTATCTGCTTCGTCTAGGAGTAGTACAGGATTTTCTTTTTTCTTGAGGGTAACTACCACCTCGTTTACCATCTCTGCAACGGTTAAGCCTGAGAAGTCACGCCCCATTACCCTTAATAATTCACTTAGGAAAAACTTTCTGTTCCAAAACTCCGAGCATCTAAGCAGGTAAGCGTTGCTATGTGTGGCACTGTAGTCTGATAACGCATAACTTTTACCTGTTCCTGCTTCTCCAGTAATGGCAATCACAGCGTTGTTCTCCTGGGCGAATTGTACTTTACCTGTGATGTCTTGAAAGTCTCTTGTCATGACCCCTTCCCAAACTTTCGGTGACCAACCGACACCGTCGGCCACCTTTAAAAATATCTCGTCTGAGGTTTTACCAATCTTGCCAGCCACAAGATCTCTTAGTTTCACATTACTAACACCAATGATGTTAGCGGCTTTCTCTGGGCTTCCAACGTGATTAATGAAAGCTCTTAGTTTTTGAATGATCTGTTCTTTTTGTATCTTTGTCATCGTAATATTATTTTAAAATTCTACTCACAAAGGATTTTACAGAACATCGAAGAACTTAAACGACGAATCGTCATTATCATCGTCTTTTTGTTTTTCGGTGTTTTTGTTTACAAGCGGGATAGTATCCATATTCGATACTTCCTTAAATGCTTCTCCAATGCTAGTTTCCTTTACTTTTCTTTTAGAGACTTTTTTAGTTTTTGCCTCTGGGTTCTTTACACCTTTTACTTTTGGTGTGTTCAATCCTTGATCTTCCGCTCTCATTCCAAACTCTGCCAATATTTCTTCGGCTTTATTGAAACGATCTAATCTGTTTTGATCGACTAGGCTCTGTACTTTCTTATAATATTCAGACTCCCATGCTTCCTGATCTTGGACTGCTCTGTGTGTTATCGGCTTGAGTTCTGCATCTGCTTTAAACTCCAATCCCAAAGCATCTTTAGTGTAGAGCTTAATGTATTCAGGGTTTTCAGGATCGTATTTGATATAGAACTTACGTCCCATGTTGTTATCCAGCCACTTAATGTTTGGTACATTGCCATTCATGACTGCATATTGTCTTTTCTCTCCTTTCTCTGTGAGAATGATTCCCTGATTGGTCATTGTCACTGGGTTTGGTCTTTCTATCCAGAACAAATCGACCATATCCCAAATACTCAACTCCACTGCTTTCTCGTTTTCGCTTTCACGATACATTTGTGCTCTTGGAATTCCCGTAACATGATGGGGAGCATTGTTCCATTCCTCTCTACGCTGTTTGTAGATCTCCTTTACTTCTTCCTCCGTAGGAAGATTGGCTTTGTTGGCAAGGATAAACTCCTCATTCTTCTTACTTTCTTCGGAAGTAGCCGTAATGTTTTGCCCTGTAAAGAACCAATCCTGTTTTAAATAGCGTTGTTGGAATCTACCAAATGCACTCTCAATGGTTTTTGATGCACCGTTATAAGGCTTTGTTTTAATAGACAACCTTGCAATTTTGGTTAAAAGGTTGCCTGCCTGTAGCTTCTTATGACCGCCTTGTCCATCAAACTTTAATTCATAAGGTCTTCTTCCAGAGATTTGAGCCGCCATTTTAAAAGCACCGTATTGCATCTCGTAGTTTTCGGTTTTTGCAAATGAGTAACCTAGTAGTACTTCGCTGTAAGCATCCATCACCTCGTACACAAACATGGTTTTCATGTTTCCGTCAGCATCCAAATAGTAATAGTTTAACTTGGTACCATCGGCATACCAAAGCATATCTCTCTTTGAGGCCATCTTTGTAGAGTGTTGGAAATCGAACTTTGCTTTAGCAGCTAATGAACCCCTTCTTGATGTGATCCATAGTGCCTCTACTTCGGGTTGATACAAATACGAGCGAATGGCTCTTTCGTCTTTTAGTGTTTTCCATCCTTCCTCTTCGGCTTTCTCGTTGTACAACTCCCAAAGATGTGGAACACTTGTCACTCTCTTAACCTGATTCGACCACTTGGCAAAAAGCCACATTCTTGCATCTTCTGTTAATATGCTACTGCTGTTATTACAGAAGTTGCGGTGAATCAGTACCTCATAACCTCCTTTGATATACTTGTCCAAACGCTCGCGTAATCGTCTGGTGTTCTTGGGTAAGTTATGTGCCCAGGTATGTCTTGGTAGATCGGCAACAACATCCGAAATCTTTTCCCAAAGTTTACCTTTTCGTCCTCCCAGTGCCTGACGTTTCGCCATCATGAAGTTGCTGTACTCCTTAATAGCATTTAGCACTGAGGCATTTGCTGTGTATTCTATGCGTTTGGCTTCGGGTAATGCTTTTCGTTTTCCGTTATCACTATCAAAAGTGTAATCGTCGAAAAACTTCTTGGCAGTGTTATCAATCTCAAGGAAATTAAAGAAGCTGTTTCGTCTGTAGATCTTATGTGGGTCTCCAAACTTTTCCTCGATCTTGTCTCTGAAGCGTTGGGGGAGTGTTTCGTAATAGACGTAAGCCTTTCTTCCATTACCTCCTCCTTTAGCCATCACAATCTGATCTCTTCTTTTTAGATTCTTATAATTCTGTTGACTTATTATATCTGCTTCCCCATAAAGCCATGTGCTTTCAACACATAGTTTGTTGTTGAAAAAATCGAAAGACATGTTTAAGCAAAATTTCTTTCTTCTAACCCCGTATCGATGATGATTGCCTTTGCCTCTTTCTCTAAAAGATCTTTCAAACGAGATCTGATTTTTTGATGAAGAGTGGTGTTGTAAGCATATCTTACAGCATACCTTACTGTGGCTTGACTGGTCTTCAATTCTTCTGCGACTTGCTTAACAAAACTTGTCGGTACATTAATTTTTTTGCTCATACTTATGGTGTTGGTTTAATAATACATACATTTGTTTTTGTATCGAACAATCATTTTTTGTTTGACAATACAAATATATAGAAAATAATACGAACATAACAATACAATGATAGAAAATAATACGAACATTTCAGAAAGAATCAAACACTTTATTGATAGTCAAGGTTTTACAATTAATCAATTTTCTAACTCTGTAGGCGCTTCTAATAGTTATTTTAACAAATTATTTAAAAATAAAGGATCAATAGGGTCAGATAAGGTTGAGAAAATACTACGAACATATCCTTTTTTAAATGTCAAATGGTTATTTACTGGTGAAGGAGAAATGTTAAACACAGGTGTGAAACAATTACAACCCAATAATGAACTAAATAATGGGATTCCTTTAATACCAATAAATGCAATTGCAGGTTTTGGAGAAATGGATGTATCTATAACTCAAAATGATATTTATGACTATTATAATGTCCCAGACTTTAAGGGAGTTGATTTCATGATTAGAATTAAAGGAAATAGCATGTACCCTAAATATAATAGTGGAGATATTATAGCTTGTAAAAAAATAAATAACACCAATATCATACAATGGGGTGAAATATATGTAGTCTACGTTAGAGATCTTGGTACTATGGTAAAAAGACTTTTACCATCTAGCGAATCTAAAAGTTCAGTAAATTTTGTAAGCGACAATAAAGATTACCCTCCTTTTGAAGTTCCTAAGAATGATATCTTAAGCTTATCTATTATTTTAGGTTTCATTAGAGTAGAATAATGTATACGTCAAGGATAATCATATTCTTGACATGTTCTTATCTACAAATAAATGGTCAATGAATTGTCATTTTGTACACCTTTTTCACGCACCCTAAATGTTAAAAAACACTCAAAAACCGCCTTATTGTATATGTAATAGCGGTTTTTTATGTTTTTAAAAGTGCATTACCCCCCTATGAGTTTACTCTTTTAGTCGTTTTTCAACCTATTTTATGTCATTATCCACCCCTTTTTTTATTGTTTTTACACATATTCTGACACCCCAACTGACACCCCAACTGACAACCCAACCCCGTTTTTTTACACTTTCAACACCTAATAACGATCTATTAAATACGTAATTAATCCCTATTTCAACTGGATTAAAAGCAAATTAAAAACGCCCAAAACGGGTATATTAAGCCACATTTTGAGCGTATCAGTAAGTTTATTTAAGAATATTTTCGTTTTCTTCTGGAAGAAAAAAGGGTAAAGAAAGAAAAAGCAAGTATTTACACAATTCGTTTTGTTTAGGTGTTTCCCCCTGGTACTTGCAATAAATTGCCCTCACGGTATTGTAATGGCTGTTTTTTGGGTATTTTTTGGAGGATTTCGCCCCCCTGTATTATGTACATTTTGTTTTGCCCCCTATATAAAACTAAAATGAATAGTTTAAAAAGTTTCATATTAATTATTAGTCTAACATTAAATTGAGTAATACTGTTTTTTTGAAAAAAGTTAAATACACCGTTCTTGATTATCAATTCCATGATATTTAGTCAATGTATCATGTTTCAATAGTTTTGTTTCAGTAATTATAATAGTCGCTTGTTTACTTTGATCTGAAATTTAGTTTATAGCACTATTTTGATTACATCATTAGTTGATTGAAGTTTTTTCAAAAAATATAGTTAGAATATTTTCCGTTGACGAATATTGATGATGAACTTTTAACGTCCAAGTACAAAAAAGAATAATTATATGTTTTGTTGGTAAAATGATATTATTTTAAGGTGTACTTAATGTTAAGTTCTTGTGTCTGCTATTTTATTGTACTATTAATTGATAACTTCTAATGATTTAAGTATTTGATACTATAAGAAAGAGGTTCAACCTATATTGTCGAACCTCTAATAATATAATTAAGACACTTTCTCAGTAAATAATTCTCTAGCTTTTTTAGTGGCATTCACCATTGCTTCTAAAGATGCTTTGGTTTCTGTCCAACCTCTTGTTTTTAATCCACAGTCAGGATTTACCCATAGTTGTTCTAACGGAATTTTAATTTTTGCTTTATTGATAAAATCAAGCATATCATAAATAGAAGGAACATTGGGTGAGTGGATATCGTATATTCCCGGTCCAATCTCATTGGGATATTTGAAGTTTGAAAATGCATTCAATAAATGAAGCTGAGATCGTGAACATTCAATCGTAATCACATCTGCATCCATTGCAGCAATTGATTTAATGATATCATTAAATTTCGAATAACACATATGAGTATGGATTTGTGTTCCATCTTTCACCCCACTACTTGATATTTTAAAAGAGTCAACGGCCCAATCTAAATAACTTTGCCAATCTCCTTTTCTTAAAGGAAGACCTTCTCTAAATGCAGGTTCATCAATCTGAATGACCTTTAACCCCGCTTTCTCTAAATCAATTACCTCGTCTCTTATTGCCAAACTTATTTGTTTACAGGTTTTATGTCGAGGTTGATCGTCTCTAACAAAAGACCATTGTAAAATAGTAACAGGTCCTGTCAACATTCCCTTTACAGGGCGTTCAGTTAAACTTTGTGCATAGGCACTTTCTTTTACCGTCATGGCTTCAGATCTATGTACATCACCATAAATAATAGGAGGTTTAACATACCTCGAACCAAAGCTTTGTACCCAACCATGACTTGTAAATGTGAATCCATCCAATTGTTCTCCAAAGAATTCAACCATATCATTCCTTTCAAATTCTCCATGGACTAAAACGTCTACATCTATAGATTCTTGAAAACGAATAGCGTCTTTAATTTCATTCTTTATGAAGTCTGAGTATTGTTCATGAGTGATTTTTCCTCTTTTAAATAAGCTTCTATTCTTTCTAACCTCTTTTGTTTGAGGTAGGGACCCGATACTTGTAGTAGGAAGTAAAGGCAATTGCAAAGCCACTGCTTGTTGAACTTTTCTTGATTTAAAATCACTTGCTCTTTGAGATTCTTTAGCTGAAAGATTTTTTACTCTTTCTTGCACTTTTAGGTTATTGACTAATTCGGAAGTAATTCTTGATTGAATATCAATTTGATTACTGACATAAAGAGGATGTTGATAAGGTTCTTTTTCAGCAACAAGTGCTTTAAGCTGTTCTAATTCCTCAATTTTTTGCTGAGCAAAACTCAACCAAGGTTTTACTTCGGGGTAAATTTTTGATTGTTCATCCTCTAAATTTAAATCAATAGGACTGTGTAATAGAGAACAAGAAGGAGAGAGTACGATTCGGTCAGAACCTATGGATGCCTCTACTTTTTTTATTACTTCTAATGACTTTCGGAAATCATTTTTCCAAACGTTACGCCCATCAATAATGCCTAATGAAAGATGAAGGTTTTCATTAAAGAGTTCGTGATTTAAGATATCGTTTATTTGTTCACCACAACGAACTAAATCTAAGTGTAAGGTATGAATAGGGAGTTGAAGAACAGTAGTTAAGTTTCCCCCATAGCAATCGAAATAATTCCCTAAAGTGATATCTAATTGAGGAAATTCTTTTCCAAAACGTTGGTATACTTTTTTAATGCACTCTTGAATCAGAGGGTTTTCATCCAATGCCAAGCAGGGTTCATCAAATTGAATTTTCGAAGCACCATGCTCAAGTAATTGATCCAGGATTACAGAGTAGGAAGCCAGTAAATCGTCTAATAGATCTAATCGGTGGAATCCTTTATCAATTTCCTTTCCTAACCAAAGAAAAGTGACAGGACCAATAATTGTTGGAAGAGTTTCAAATCCGCTGACTTTAGCTTCATTATATTCCTCCACAATTTTGATGGGTTTGCTGATGCTAAATTGAGTGTTTTTATAGAATTCTGGAACAATAAAGTGGTAATTGGTATCGAACCACTTAGTCATTTCCATAGCTTTAACATCTGAAGTTTCATTTTGAAAACCTCTAGCTAAAGCGAAATACAATTCTAAATCATTGAGGTTTTCCTTTTGCTGAAGTTGTCTAAATCGTTTAGGGAGACAGTCGAATGTATAAATCAAATCCAGTATCTGATCATAAAACGAGAAATCGTTAGAAGGAATATCATCTAGAATAGATTGTGCTTCCCAGTTTTTCTTTCTGATGTCTTTACCAACTTCAATGAGTTGTGCAGCATCAATTTCTTTTGCCCAAAATTGTTCTAAGGCCTTTTTAAGTTCTCTTTTTGCCCCAATACGTGGGAATCCAAAGTTTCTAGTTTTCATAGTGTGTGTAGTTAAAATTTCTACACAAAATTAGTTTTGATGATTTTTGTTTTGGTATAAATCAAAAACATTGGATGATAAAACTTTATATCTTATTCTTACTGGAAAATAATTCTGAATAACGAATAAATAAGTCAGTGTATTAGAAATTTTTTCTTCAGCTAAAATGGATCAAACAGATAAAAAAATACTCAAACTGCTTCAAGAAGACGGAAGTATTACGACAAAAGAAATAGCCAGACGAATTCACCTTTCCAACACTCCAGTTTATGAGCGAATCAAAAAAATGGAAAGGGAAGGAGTAATTAAAAAATATGTAGCAGTTTTAAATAGAGAAAAGTTAGATAGGGACTTAATCGTATTTTGTAATGTGACTTTAAAGGAACATTCTAAAACTATAGGTCATAAATTTGTAAAAGACATTACTGCTCTAGAAGAAGTGGTTGAATGTTACAATATTTCAGGAGACTATGATTTTCTTCTAAAAGTGATGGTCAAAGACATGAAGGCTTATCAAGATTTTGTTTTAAATCGATTGGGGGAAATTGAAAATATTGGGAGTGCACATAGCACATTTGTAATGGGCGAGATTAAACAGAGTTATAAAATACCAATCACAGAGTAAAAAGAAATACTAATCTGAAATTATAAAAATAAGTCTGTCCTATTAATATGTAATAAGACAGACTTACATCAATAAATAACTGATAATTATTGAATTACTGATGCTTTTAATTTCTTTAATTTGGTAGACCTACTTAATATAAGTTGCTTGTACTTTTCGGAGTCAATTTCCTTTCCAGCATTTGCTTGAGCATATTTCATGCACTCAAGAGATACTTTAAAGTCGTTTAACCATATTGAAAGCATGCCAATATTTGCAACGATATAAGCACTGGTTTTTTTATTGTAAAGTGCTTTTTTATCCTTAAAATCAACTTCTTTGATAATTGATCTAAACCTACTGATCACCTGTTCTGCTTCTTTATTATACTCGCTACCAGCATGTCCTTTATGTGCTTCAATTAAATGAAAAGCTTTGATCATGTCATCACAGATAGAATTGTATGCTGTATAGTCTCTTTTAGCAGTTGATTCTAATTTCAAAACAGGAATTTGGATCTGTTTTTCCGTGTAAGCATAGTTATTCGTTAGGAAAGAATGAATTTCTTGGCAATGTTTTTCAAACTCTTTAGCTCTTAACTCATTAATAAAATCTTTACTTAAATGATTTTTCCAAAACTCTCTTTCCTCTTCTGATCTTAAAGCAGGAGTATCAACACGAACATAGTTATTAGAATTATTCAGGTATCCACTGTGTATATTTTTCCCATTTACTTTTACTTGGAAAAAAACAGGCATTTTATAAATTAATTCATAAGAAAAATGAGTGAATATAATTCTTTGTCCATCAAATACTTTAACCTTTTCTATCGTTTTTTCTTCAAAACCGAGGGTTTTAAAATTATTTGTTTCGATTTCTATTGAAAAATCATCAGAATGATCTACAATAGAATAACCTTCTATTGTAGTTGCTTCGAGAAGCCTTTTTTCCACACTATCTTTTTTACTGCCATCATAAAACGATTTAGGTAAGGTGATTTTTCTGGAATAGGAAGTTAAGTTAGAGGGCAACGGATTTTCTGGTAAATGAATATATTTTACAGAAATAGTTTCTTTATCTAAATTTTGCCCAAAAAGAGAAACACTAAAAAAGATGAAAGCAAAGTGAAAAAGTTGAATACAATAAACCTTCATAAAAAGTGAGTAGTTAATTATGTAAAAAATAAAAGGGAAACAGATTGTATAAAATAGTCAGTTTCAATATGGTAAATACAAATCCCAAAATAAAAGACTTGTAAAAAATGAGCAAATAATTTTCTATTTATTTAAAAAAAGAGCCTGAATTTTGAAAGATTCAGGCTCATACTGTAATTTTTTTCTAAAAGAAGTAGGTGTTCTTTATCGTATTTTTATTTATCGAAGTAGTTAGGATTCTGTTGTAAGAACATTTCCGCATCTTCTGCAGTCATTTTAAATTTCTGCATTAGCTTCTCCATGTCTGCAGTAACTACTTTTTTAGGTGCCGCTTTTTTTCTAGCTGCAGTAGCTCTTTTTTTAGTCTCCTTATTCTTCTTTTCTCTTGCTACAGATTCTTCTACTTCAGAAGTCACAACCGATCCGCCACTCCCGTCACATCTAACTAAGTGAGAAACAAATTCGGCATCAGGTATTCTACCTTTACATCTAGGACAAGTTCTTGTTGACATAAATATGAAATGATTATTATGATGAGTGAATGCAAATATATACTATAAAACACCTTTCATAAAAAAGTTTTCTCAACTCTTTAGAAACGTTCAATAAATAGATGCATATGTACAATAAATTCTAATGAATTTGGAGTGAATCATTTTGTTTAAAATCAAGTACTTAAATAGGAATTGAGGTTTTATTTCTTCTGCACCTTTCAGAACAATATTTTACCTCTTCCCATACTTTCTTCCATTTCTTACGCCAAGAAAATTCTCTTTTGCATACAGGGCAGGTCTTATGAGGTAGATGTTGCTTTTTCATCACTTAGTTTTAGGTTTAAAGTTTCGAGGTCTTTTTTTCTAGCATAAGGGAAACTATTGAGGTAGTTAAACGAATAATACGAATTCAATCCAGAAATTCCAGTAGCATCAATTTTATCTAAACGTAAATAACCTTGTTCTGTGATGGCTTCTTCAGGGATGAAAATATGTTGTATTTCTCCAACGATCATTACTGTATTATTAGATTTTATAGGAATGCTTTCTTTTAATTCTAAACCGATTTTTACTTTGGCTTCTTTTACAAATGGAGCGTTAAAACCATCAATATATTCAGGCGTAAAATGACATTTTTCAAATTCAGAATCTTGATCATACATCTTGGCAGAAGTATAATGAGCCCTCATGATCTGATTCGTATTGACATGATTTATAGTATATACATTGTTTTCGTAGATATTCCTTAATGTATGTCTGGGTACATCTTGAGATGGTCTACTAATAAAGCCCAGTAATGCAGGGTCACTCCCCAAATGCACTACCGAGCTAAATATAGCGAGGTTATCACCATACTTTACAGACGAGCTCCCTATAAGGTTAGCGGGCTTAATGCCTGTAATACTATTAATTAGATTAAGGCGTTTCACCCGGTTCATCTCTTTAATAAGATATTTTGTTAAATGCATGTGTTTTAATTATAATATAGTTTCTAGGTCTTTTTTTAAATCTTTTTTGACCAATTTCCAGAATTTAAAGAAGGAGTGATAGTCTCCAGAGATATTAGAAATCCAATCTCGAGATTCTCTGTTGCCTTTATAATGCTTGAATGCCGGATGTTCTTTAAAGTAGATTTCAGCACAGCCAAGTGCTGCTTTTAGCTCATCAAACTCTCCAATGAATAGTTGTATTCCTTCAATATTTTTCGATAAATCGATGATAAAATCAAGGACTCTTTTAGATATTGGAAATTTCTCAAAATGAGAAGGCTCTAATAATAAAATTCTATTTCCTTTCTCTGAGCTATGCCACTCAGGATCTAATTGATAGGAATTATAAATGAAAGTAGGAGACTTTTTATCAATAACTATAGAAGTGGCTTCAGGTAAATCGGTTTTCAATTCCAAATTTAGGGTAGCCTTCAACTCTTTGGGCACTTTTTGATATTCAATCTCATTATATGAGACATCTAAATAACTTCCTTTTTGTTGGGTATGGGTGTACTTATTAATATTTTCCTGATTGGCAAAATACTTTTTGTTTGAGTTTGCTCCACATACCCATTGCCATGACAAAGCGTTTGATGCCCAATCTCCATCAAGTAGGTGATAATACATCCATTGTGCAGGTTGTTTCCAGTGAGCCTGACCAATATTGCAAATCAACATACTTATATACATTCTCATATGATTATGCATATATCCAGTTTTCTCCAATTCATCAATTCCGTGATCTAAAGCATCTATACCTGTAGACTTTTCTAATATTGATATTGGGAGTTGATAGTGTGCAACATTGGGTTGAGTTCTTTTTAAATCATCATCTATTAATTCTTCTTTATGAACCCACAATTGCTGCCAATAATCTCTCCAAGCCAATTCTTGAACAAATTTCTCTATTTTTCCGAATTCATACCCCTTACTTAAAAGAAGTTGGTATACCTTTTTTGTAGATATGACGCCTCTTGAAATATATGGAGATAAATAGGAGACGCTTCCATCAATGTAATTTCTAGAAGCAGCATAGAGGTCAGGATTATAATTATTTAATAGCTCAAGAATTACAGAGTATTTAGTAGAAAAATGCATAGAGGATAATATTTAAGTGTAATAACTAAATGCTACAACCTCAATTTTGTTTATAAAAACAGTCAGAATGTTTTTTATCAATGATTTTTTAATGAAAGAATAGCATCATTTTAATGTAGTTGTAAATATTATTATATCAATTTCTGTTTTTAACTCGACATTTCTCGACCAATACAACTATATGAAACTTTATAAAAAGTGATGTCAAGTAAATAGTATTGCAATTTTTTTTAACAGAAAAATATATTCCTCAAAAAAAGCTGTTTTTGATATCGTGAAGATTGTTTGTGACAATTAAATAAATTTTCACATTTTTTAATTTTCACCAATATTCTACTCAAAAAACGAATGAATGAATACTTACTTCTGTAATAAATGTCTGTTTTCGGATTATTGTACTTTTTTTATAGATGAGTGAAAAGTTATTCATTTTTAAATAAAAACTAATGTAATTTTTTTTCAAAAAGTCTGTCACAAACACAGCAAATAGGTTGTTATACTTGCGAAAATTAAATGTTTTGCGTGTTTCAATTGGACAAACAACAAACCGACCGCAAGCTAATTTTTTTAAGAACGAACAAATTAAATGAGCTGTGCAATTTGAAAATTGTACAATTCTAAGAATAAAGAGATATGACAGACACGAACCAACTGCTGAAAGAGACGCCGATTGCCATTGTAGGTATGGCCTCTGTATTTGCAGATTCTGAGAACCTCGAGAAGTATTGGGAGAATATTATCCAAGGGGTAGATTGTATCAAAGAAGTTCCAGATGATAGATGGAAAATCGATGATTATTATGATCCAAATCCATTAGCGGAAGATAAGACGTATTGTAAAGTAGGTGGCTTTGTTCCAAAGATTGATTTCAACCCGATGGAGTTTGGTTTACCACCAAATATTCTTGAAGTAACAGACGCTTCTCAGTTATTGGGTCTAGCAGTTGCAAAAGATGCCTTGATCGATTCTGGTTATGCTCCAGGTTCTGATGCATTAAAATCAGAACTAAGAGAAAGAACAGGTGTGATCCTTGGTGTTGGTGGTGGTCAGAAACTGATCATTCCTTTAACGGCTCGTTTGCAATATCCAGTTTGGAGAAGAGCATTAGAGTCAATGGGTATGCCAGAAGAGCAAATCCAAGTTGCGATCGAAAAAATGAAAGCAGCATTCGTGCCATGGACAGAAAACTCTTTCCCAGGTTTATTGGGTAACGTAATTTCTGGTCGTATTGCGAACCGTTTCGATTTCGGTGGTATCAACTCAGTAGTGGATGCAGCTTGTGCGGCATCACTTTCTGCAATTAAAATGGCAGTAGCTGAATTGGTAGAGAAAAGAGCAGATATGATGATTACTGGTGGTGTAGATACAGACAACTCTCCATTCATGTACATGTCATTCTCAAAAACTCCTGCATTCTCTCGTAACGGTAGCATCCGTCCATTCGACCAAGATGGTGATGGTATGTTGATCGGTGAAGGTGTAGGTATGATGGTCATGAAACGTTTAGAAGATGCTGAGCGTGATGGCGATAAAATCTATGCAGTAGTAAACGGTATTGGTGGTTCATCAGATGGTCGTTACAAGTCGGTATATGCACCACGTCCTTCAGGTCAGGCATTAGCGATGCGTAGAGCATATGAAGAAGCAGGTTATGATCCATCAACAGTTGGTTTGATTGAGGCGCACGGTACTGGTACCAACGCAGGTGATGCATCAGAAGGTGTATCAATGGGTATGGTATTCGGTGATGATGGAGTGAAAACAAATCACATTGCCTTAGGTTCTGTAAAGTCACAAATTGGTCATACAAAAGCAGCAGCAGGTGCAGCGGGTATGATTAAAGCAGCTTTAGCCTTACACCACAAAATCCTTCCAGGTACAATCAATATCACTAAGCCAAACCCTAAATTAGAAATTGAGAAGAAAGCATTCTATATCAATTCTGAAACTAGACCTTGGTTCCAGAAAGATGCACAAACTCCATTGAGAGCAGGTGTATCAGCTTTCGGTTTTGGTGGTGTGAACCTTCACTTCTCAATGGAGGAGTATAAAGGTCAGTCAATCGTGAAAAATAGAGTGCACAATATCCATAAGCAGTGGTTACTATCTGATGTATCTACTTCTGCTTTGGTAGCGTTAGCTCAAAAACATATTGTAGGTCTTACAGGTGCAGATGCAAAAGCGTACTACAAAGAAGTATCAGCAACAGCATTTGCAGAGAATGTTCCTGCCAACCAGCCAAGAGTTGGTTTTGTGGCTTCATCTATTGAGGAAGCAACGAAAAAATTAGAAGCATTTGTTGCAGGTATCTCTAAAGACATTAACGCAGGAGAGTGGAAGAATCCAATCTTGAACGTTTGGTTTAGAAATGCAGCTTATGCGGGTAAAGATCAAGTGGCAGCATTGTTTGCCGGACAAGGTTCTCAGTACACTAACATGGGTAACGAGATTGCTTGGTCATTCCCAGAAGTTAGAGAAGTATTTGCGAAAGTAAACGGCGTATTCGAACAAGATGGTAAGAAACCATTGACAGAAACGGTTTACCCAATTCCAGTATTCTCAGACGAAGAACGTAAACAACAACAAACTGTACTTACGCAAACAGAAAATGCACAGCCAGCTATTGGTGCATTATCAGTAAGTATGTATCACATCCTTCAAAAATCAGGTTTTAAGGCAAACTACTTTGCAGGTCACTCTTATGGTGAGCTTTCTGCATTGTATGCATCGGGTGCGATTGATCTTCCAACTTTCATCAAATTATCGAAAGAAAGAGGACAAGCAATGTCAGCACAAGCGGGTGTAGATGCCGGAACGATGATGGCAGTGAAAGGTGATGTTGTAGCAGTTCAACCTTACATCGGTAAATATCAAAATGTTCAAGTTGCTAACATAAACTCTGGAACACAAACAATATTAGGTGGTGCTAAGAACGAGTTGGAAGCGTTAAAAACGGAACTAAAAGCAGCGGGCTTATTAGCGACTATCCTTCCTGTTTCAGCAGCATTCCACACACCATTTGTTGGTCATGCTTCAAAACCATTTGCAGCAGTACTTGATCAAACAAACATTGCAGCACCTCAAGGTAAATTGTATTCAAATACACTAGGTACGGCTTACCCAGCTCAACCTCAGTTTATCAAAGAGACGCTGAAAAGACATATTTTAAGTCCGGTAAAATTCAAAGATCAAATCGATACGATGTACAATGAAGGTGCAAGAGTATTTGTTGAATTCGGACCAAAGAACATCTTATCCAACTTAACTTCTGAAATCTTAGCAGGTAAAGATCATCAAGTGATTGCTTTGAACCCTAACCCTAAGAAAAACTCTGATGTTCAGTTAAGAGAAGCAGCTATCCAATTGGCTGTAATGGGTGTTCAAATCGAAAACTTTGATCCATACGCTCGTCCTGTAAAAGAAGCAGGAGCGAAGTCAAAAATGAATGTACAAATTTCAGGTACAAACTATTTGACAGATGGTTTCAAGAAGAGATATCAAGATATCCTAGAGAAAGGTGGAAAAGTACTTTCTCAAAAAGCACCAATCGTAGAAGAAATCGAGACGGTGATTGCAGAGACAACAGACATGTCTCAAATTATTGAAGAAAAAATTCGTCAGAAACAAAATTCAGCTTCCATGGCAGAGAAGGCAGTATTGGATCAAATCCAAGCAGATATTCAGCGTTTGACTGAACAGCAAAATAGAATTGAGCAAATGTTAGCATCGTTGTTCAATATGCAAGCAGATAATCAATTAGGTGCAGGTCAAGCAGCAGCGGCACAACAAATTGCAGCTCCTTCTCAAAATGGAGGGTCGACACAAGGGTCGACCCGTACGGAAGCATCTCCAGTTGCAGCGGCAGCTCCATCTGTAGGGGCTACCCATGTGTCGCCCGTATCAAATGCTGAAATCGAAGCATCTTTATTAGCAGTAATCGCTGAGAAAACAGGTTACCCTTCTGAGATGTTAGAAATGAGCATGGATATGGAAGCTGATTTAGGTATCGACTCTATCAAGCGTGTAGAGATCTTCGGTGCGATGACAGAAGCGAATCCATCAGTTCAAGGTGTAGATCCACAAGAATTAGCAGAGTTAAGAACATTGGCTCAAATTGCTGAATATATTTCAGGAAAAGCAGGTGCATCATCTGCAGGGTCGACACAAGGGTCGACCCGTACGGAAGCGCCTGTAGTTGAAGCAGCAGCGTCTGTAGGGGCTACCCATGTGTCGCCCGTGTCAAACGCAGAAATCGAAGCATCACTTTTAGAAGTAATTGCTGAGAAGACAGGTTACCCATCAGAAATGTTGGAAATGGGTATGGACATGGAAGCTGATTTAGGAATTGACTCTATCAAGCGTGTTGAAATCTTCGGTGCGATGACAGAAGCGAATCCATCAGTTCAAGGTGTAGATCCACAAGAATTAGCAGAGTTAAGAACATTAGCTCAAATTGCTGAATACATTTCAGGAAAAGCAGGGGCATCATCTGCAGGGGCGACACAAGGGTCGACCCGTACGGAAGCGCCTGTAGTTGAAGCAGCAGCGTCTGTAGGGGCTACCCATGTGTCGCCCGTGTCAAATGCAGAAATCGAAGCATCACTTTTAGAAGTAATTGCTGAGAAGACAGGTTACCCAGCAGAGATGTTGGAAATGGGAATGGACATGGAAGCTGATTTAGGAATTGACTCAATCAAGCGTGTAGAGATCTTTGGTGCGATGACTGAAGCAAATCCATCAGTTCAAGGTGTAGATCCACAAGAATTAGCAGAGTTAAGAACATTAGCTCAAATTGCTGAGTACATTTCAGGAAAAGCAGGTGCAACATCATCACCGTCAGCAGCTCCTGCTCCAGTAGCAGCAGCACCAGTACAAGAAGCTCCAGCAGCAGGTGGTGTAACTAATGCAGAAATCGAAGCATCACTTTTAGAAGTAATCGCAGAGAAGACAGGTTACCCAGCAGAGATGTTGGAAATGGGTATGGACATGGAAGCTGATTTAGGAATTGACTCTATCAAGCGTGTTGAGATCTTCGGTGCGATGACAGAAGCAAATCCATCAGTTCAAGGTGTAGATCCACAAGAATTAGCAGAGTTAAGAACATTGGCTCAAATTGCTGAATACATTTCAGGTAAAGCTGGTGCGACTTCAGCGCCGGCAGCAGCTCCTGCTCCAGTAGCAGCAGCACCAACAGCAGGTGGCGTAACAAATGCAGAAATCGAAGCATCACTTTTAGAAGTAATCGCAGAGAAGACAGGTTACCCAGCAGAGATGTTAGAAATGGGAATGGACATGGAAGCTGATTTAGGTATCGACTCTATCAAGCGTGTTGAGATCTTCGGTGCGATGACAGAAGCCAATCCATCAGTTCAAGGTGTAGATCCTCAAGAATTAGCCGAATTGAGAACGTTAGCTCAGATTGCTGAGTACATCTCATCGAAGGCGGGAGCGTCCACCCCCAGTGTAGCGGCGAATACTAATTCGTCAATCGAAAAAAAAAAGTCTACTAGCCAAGTAGAAGAAACAACTGTCGCAGAAGATCATACTTCATTCCTTTCTGGAAATTATGATCGCGTAGCACGCTACGATGTAGAGTTGAAATATATTCCCGAGCCAGACCAATTGGTGATCGAGAAAAATGCAGATGCATGGACAGTCATTACAAATGATGGCTCGGGATTAACCGTTTCTTTAGCACAAGAATTATTGGCTGAAGGAAGAAAAGTAGCTGTATTGACTATGCCAGCTTCATTGGTTCGTCAATCGGCAGTGACTTTACCAAACGAGGTAAAGGAGATTGCTCTAGCTGAAATTTCTGATGATGCGATCAAAGCAGCATTAGCTCAAATCGGTGGAGTAGATCAATTTATTAATGTACATCCTCACTTTAGATTCCCGTTAGGTCAATGGGGTATGCACTTCGACAAGGAAAAAGAATTGTTGAAAGCGGCTTACTTATTGGCAAAACACCTTAAACCTACATTGAATGAATATGCTTCTAAATCAACTAGAGCTTCATTCATGACGGTAACACGTTTGGAAGGTGCTTTCGGAACAAAGAACCCTGGTAATGTTTCAGTAATTGGAGGTGGATACTTCGGATTAACGAAATCATTAAACTTAGAATGGACCAACGTATTCTGTAGAGGGGTAGACCTTTCTCCTCAATTGAAGGCGGAAGTAGCAGCAAAGAAAATCGTAGCAGAATTAAATGATGCTGACGTTTCTACCACTGAAACTTCTTACAACGATGAAGGAAAACGTTTCACACTTGCAGCAGTTGAGCAAGCACATACAGCAGGTACAATGCGTACTTCTAGTATCACTTCTCAAAACGTATTCTTAGTAACAGGTGGTGCCAAAGGAGTAACGGCGGATTGTGTTAGAGCAATGGCGAAAACGTACAAGTCTAAGTTTATATTAGTAGGTCGTTCGGCATTGACTACAGAAGAGCCATCTTGGGCACAAGGTGTAGCTGAAGAGCCAATCTTGAAAAGAAATGCCATGATGTTCTTAAAAGAAAGCGGTGAGAAGCCACTTCCTAAGACAGTAAACAGAATGGTAGGTGCAGTACTTTCTCAAAGAGAAATCGAAGAGAACTTAGCGTACATTCAAAGTGTTGGTGCAGAAGCACATTACACTGCAGCTGATGTTACGGATGCTGAAAAATTAAAAGCAGCTGTAGCACCAATCGTTGCTAAAACAGGTGCTATTACAGGAATCATCCACGGTGCAGGTCGTTTAGCAGACAAACTGATAGAAAACAAAACAGCAACAGACTTCGATAACGTTTATGATGTGAAGATCTCTGGTTTATTAGCAGCCGTAGCCGCTGGTAGTATCCACGATATCCAACACGTTGTATTGTTCTCTTCTGTAGCCGGATTCTACGGTAACGTTGGTCAAACAGACTATGCAATTGCGAACGAGGTATTGAACAGAGTAGCACACTTATTCAAGAAAAACCATCCAGACGTACATGTTGCTTCAATCAACTGGGGTGCATGGGACGCAGGTATGGTAAGCGGAGAATTAAAGAAATTATTCGAAGCACACGGTGTTTCTCTAGTTCCTTCTGATGAAGGTCCTGTAGCAATGGTGGATCAATTAAGTGATGCTTTTAAAGCACAACCTCAAGTGATTTTAGGTGGTACTTTACCACTTGCGAAAGCAGATATTTCAGGTGATTTGAAAAGCTATACGGTAAAGAGAAATATGACAGAAGAGAAAAATCCTTTCCTTCAACATCATATGATCCAAGGTAATGCAGTATTACCTATCGTAAACGCTTCTACTTGGATGGTGCAAACGGCAACGGATTTATATCCGGGCTTCAACATCCAAAGAGTAGACAACGCAAAGCTTTTCAAAGGAATCGTATTTGATGGTACTCAGGCGGAAGACTACACAATTAAAGTGACAGAAACGTCAAAATCAGAAAAGACTGTAACGTTGACAGTGAACGTTTCTAGCGACAATGGAGGTAAACTTCCGCTGAACCATTACCAAACACAGATTACTTTAACATCGGATAATGTAGAAGCACCAATTATGCAATTACCAAACGAGAATGTTTCTCCAGCGGTAGCAGATGCTTCAACAGTATATACAGATGGTACACTTTTCCATGGTGCTGACTTTAATGGTATCAAATCCATTTTAAAGATGGACGAACAAAGCATGCTTTTCAAATGTGAGCATGACGGAGTAACGGAAGAGAGACAAGGACAAGTTCCTGTGAAAAAAGTGAATCCATATTTAATGGATATCATGTACCAAGGAGCCGTTGTTTGGGTAAGAAGATTCCATGGAGCAGCAAGTCTTCCATTAAGTACGGACTATGTAGAAATTTTTGATGCACTACCATTTGGTAAGCCATTCTACGTTCAGATTGATGTGAAGAAAACAGACGACTTCTCTATGGTGTCAGACATCACTGCATTCGATGCAGAAACTGGAAAGGTTTACATGAAGAGTTACGGAGCGGCAATGACAATCAGCCGTGAACTAACTTGGTCATAACTATAAGTATGGGTGGACCCACGTGTCCACCCTTATTTTAAAATACCATTCCGTCATTACAGATAAGATATAGAATGAGCAAAAAAGATAAAATAGCAGTCATTGGTATGGGAGGATTATTCCCAGGGTCATCCGATTTGGATACCTTCTGGAATAACCTACTTGATAACAAAGACCTTGTTACTCGTTCTGATGAACAGACTTTCGGACAAGATCCCGAACGTTTGTATCATACAGAAAAGGGTAAGCTCGATAAATGTTACGCGGTTCGTGGTGGTTACGTACGTGACTTCCAATTTGACCCTCAGGGATACAATATCTCTAAAGACTTACTAACAAAACAAGACGATCAATTTAAGTGGTCGTTACATGTAGCTCAACAAGCTTTACAAGATAGTGGTTACTGGCAAAACACTAAGGATAAAAACTGTGGTGTTATTGTGGGTAACTTGTCATTCCCTACACGTCGTTCTCGCCAAATATTTGCACCCATTTATGCAGATATGGCTAGTCAGGTATTTACAGAACTGACAGGTGAACAAGTGAAAGTTCCTTTTGCTAACACCGATTACGATGCGAATATTCATGAAACTTTATTGACGAACTCACCTTCTGCCTTGATCGCTCAAGCAGTAGGGTTAACGTCGACCAACTATTCTCTTGATGCCGCATGTGCATCAAGTTTATATGCCATCAAATTAGCCATTGATGAATTGCAATTGGGTAAAGCCGATATGATGTTGGCAGGTGCTGTAAGTGGTGCCGATCCATTGTTTATTCACATGGGCTTCTCTTATTTCCATGCATATGCTCGTATGAATGAAAAGTCTGCTCCTTTAGATAATACTTCAGGAGGATTGACGTCATCTGAAGGAGCGGGTATGGTGGTCTTGAAAAGACTAAGTGATGCACAAAAAGATGGTGATAAAATCCTAGCAGTTATTGATGGTGTAGGTTTATCAAATGATGGTAAAGGGAAATTCCTTTTAAGTCCTAATCCAAAAGGTCAAAAGCTATCTTTCGAAAGAGCTTACAAAGGTACCAACTTAACGCCAGGAGAAATTGATTATCTAGAGTGTCACGCAACAGGTACGCCACTAGGTGATACAACAGAGATCAATTCAATCAGCGATTTCTTTGCACAAGAAGAGGTAAGACCTCCATTCTTAGGTTCAGTAAAATCGAACATGGGACACTTGCTAACAGCTGCCGGTATGACGGGTATGTTGAAAGTGATCCTAGCGATGCAAAAGAAATTTATCCCAGCAACCATCAAAATTGATGGAGCTGTACATTCCAACGATCAAAAGGTAGGTAGAGATCAAATGATGTTGGAAAATAAAGAATGGCCACAAAAAGGAGAGTTACCTCACGCAGGTATTAACGCTTTCGGTTTTGGTGGTACAAATGCCCATATGATCTTATCCGCTTATGATGAGAAAGTAGAGGCAGAAAAAGAACAGATTACATCACCCAAACAACCTCTTTCAATTGTTGGTATGGATCTTCACTTCGGTGGATGTTCCAGCTTGGAAGATTTTTATTTATCACTATATCAGGGTCAGCAATTCTTCAAAGACCTTCCGGCCAATCGTTGGAAAGGTATGGAAGAATTGGAGACTCTGAAGAAAGGTCTTGGGTTAGAAGATATTAAACGCTTGAAAGGAGCGTGGTTGGAAGAATTTGATTTGGATATTCTTCGTTTCAAAATCCAACCGAAAGAAGCGGAACGTTTAACGTTGCAGCAGACTTTAATGTTAACAGTGGCAGACCGAGCATTACATGATGCAGGTTTGAAACAACTAGAAGGAAAAGGAGCCAACATTGCAGTATTAACAGCAATGGAATCTGAATTGGAAATCCACCACCGTATGGGACGTTGGGATCTAATTTGGCAGGTAGAGAAAGCATTGGAAATGGCAGGTCTAGAAATGGATGTGCAGAAAAAAGAATCACTTTCTGATGTTTTAAAGAACTCTGTATTCCAAGCCTTCGAAGACCACTCTCCATCGGAACACACAGGCTTTATCGGTAACATTATCTCAAGTAGAGTTTCTGCTCTTTGGGATTTCACTGGACCTTCATTCACGATTTCATCCAACGAAAATGCGGTGTATAAAGCATTGGACGTAGCGAGAAATATGTTGGCTTTAGGTGAAGTGGATGCCGTAGTGGTAGGTGCCATCGACTTGGCCGGTAGCATGGAAGGTGTATTAAGCCGTCATGTTTTAAACCCAGTCAATACAGGTGATATTTCCTTCGGTTGGAATACAGAAACAAACGGTTGGAATATCGGTGAAGGTGCAGGTGCTATTGTGATCAAGAGAGCTGAAGATGCGAAAAACGATCGTGTGTATGCTCAAATTGATGATGTAGCTATTGTACAATCAGGTTTATCATCTCTGAATGGTGAAGTCAACCCTCAAGCCGTAGCACAAGGAGCGGAAGAATTATTACAAAGTAATGGTTTAGATGCCTCTGATATTGGATTGTTGGAAGTGTCAGCATCAGGTATTCCTTCTGAAGATAAAGCTGAGATTGAAGGATTAACATCAGTATATCAATCAGAAGACGATAAACTGACATGTGCCTTAGGTTCGGCGAAAGCGACTGTAGGTCATACGTTCTCCGCTTCAGGTATCGTTTCAATTATCCGATCAGCTTTAGCTTTATACCACAGATTTATTCCTGCTACTCCACAGTGGTCAGGACCTAAATTTGAGGAGAAATTTAAAAACACACCTTTCTACGTTCCTCAGGTATCTTCACCTTGGGTAGTAGAAGAAGGAAAAGATACATTAAGAGCAGCGATCTCAGGTTTAGCGACAGATGGTTCTTCGGCACATGTTTTAATGTCAGAAGGATCTCACCCACAACTTGACGAGCGTAGCCCTTACTTAGCCAAAGGAGGAGAACGTTTATTCCCTCTTTCTATTGAAAGACCGGCGGGTATTAACGAGCAACTGTTAGGTATTCTAACAGATGTGGAGACCTTAGGCTTCAATGAAACATCAGACAAACTTTGTGAGGCATTTAATCCTGCAGCACCTATTAAACCAATTTTCGTTGCTAAAAACGAGAAGGAATTAATGCGTGATGTGGCCTTCTTCCAAGCACACATGAAAGATGCTTATAAAGGAAAGAAAGCGTTACAAATGCCAACAGGTAGTTACTATAATCCTAACCCAATTGGGAAAGATGGAAAAGTAGCTATGGTCTATCCAGGTTCTGGTGCAGCTTACCAAGGTTTTGGTGCATCTTTATTACAGATGTTCCCAAGCTTATATGACCACATCAAAGATTCTGTAAACTACCCGAACAGAGCGTTCTTTACAGAATATTTATACCCTAGAACACTGAAAAAGCCAACTGCTGAGGAAATCAAATTACAAGAAGAGAATTTGGGAACAAATGCACTTCCTGTAATGGCGATTGGTGTTGCCTTTGCAACGGCCTATACAGTGCTTCTTCAAGATATCTTAAAAGTAAAAGCAGATTCTTTGGCAGGGTACAGCATGGGGGAAACTTCTAGCTTATGGTACGGTCAAGGACTTTGGGATGGTCATCAAGTAGATGAGAAATTCTTAGAGTCGAATATCTTCTCTGAAGTGGTTGGTGGTGCAATGACTGTTCTTGGTGAAGAATGGGGCATGGACGCTGCGACTGCAAAATCAAAATGGAGAAGCCGTTTGATTACCTTAAATGCACAGACGCTTGGTTATGCAACACTAGAAGATTGGTTTAGAAACGAGGTGGAAGGGAAGTACGAAAGAGTGTACTTGACGTTCATCAATACCGATTCTGAAATCATATTGTCTGGTGATAATGACATCCTAGAAGAGATCATGCAAAAGTATGCCCTTTCTTCGGTGACGTTAACCATTAACAACTGTGTGCACCATACATTTATCCGTAGAGTAACGGAAGAATTCGTGACGATGCACAACCTTCCATTACAGAAGGAAGTGACAAAAACGGTGTATTCGGGCGTAACACACAAACCTTTAGAGATCAATGAAGAGGTGATTGCCAACAATGCCAAAGAGGTATGTTGTCAAGAAGTAAACCTTCCGAAATTGATTAGAAGTATGCATGCGGATGGTCATCAATTATTTATTGAAGTGGGAGCAAATGCAACCCTTTCGAGATGGATTGGTGAGATCTTAAAAGGTGAAGAACATGCAACAATTGCAACAGACCGTAAAGGATCTGATTCATTGAAAAGTTTCATGGGTATGATCGCTCAATTGTTAGGTCAAGGAGTAGAACTTGATCTTCAAGCCATCATCGCCAAGACATCAATGAAAGGCATTCAAAAGAAGAAAATCTTTAAAACTTTACATACTGGAGGAAATCGCTTTAAAGAATTTGCATTCACTGCAGAGAACAAAGCAGCCTTCATAAATTCAACGAACAGAGTCAACACCGCAGAACCTGTATTGGCAGGAGAGGAGTTCGACATGTTTGCTTTATCAGAAAAAGAAGAACAAACTACCAAAGATATGGATAAGAATTCAACCTTAGATGTGATTGAAAATAAGGTGAAACAAAAGATCGCTGAGAATGGCTTGGCGCTTTATGATTTCGACGCACCTGATTACAAAGCGAGCAAGAAAGATGCGATCTGGAATGAACAAGATCTATTGACTTTCGCTACAGGTAAAATTGCTGACGTATTTGGTCCAGAGTACTCTATTATCGACACCTACCCTTGTCGTGTAATGTTGCCAATGCCTCCATACTTATTGGTGAGCCGTGTAACGAAATTGAATGCCAAAACAAACGAGTACAAGCCATCGAGCTTAACAACGGAATACGATATTCCTTACAACTCTTGGTTCGCAACAGACGGTCAAATTCCTTGGGCAGTAGCCGTAGAATCTGGTCAGTGTGACTTATTATTGATTTCATATTTGGGGATTGACTTCCAAAACAAAGGAGAGTACAAATACCGTCTATTAGACTGTACGTTGACTTTCTTGGACGATCTTCCATTCGAAGGACAAACATTACGTTACGACATCAGCATCGATAGCTATGTTCGTAATGGTAACAACTTATTATTCTTCTTCCGTTATGACTGCTATGTTGAGGACAGAATGGTATTGAAGATGCGTGGCGGATGTGCCGGTTTCTTCAACGAAGCTGATTTGGCTGAAGGTCAAGGTGTAGTATACAAGCCAGAGGAATTAGAAGAAAGAAACAACCGTAAGAAGCAATTCTTCGAGCCACTTTTACACTGTGATAAAACTACTTTCAACCAAGAGGAGCTTTTAGCGTTAACTCAAGGTGATTTAGAAGGTGTATTTGGTTCGGATTACAATACATTAGGTAGAAACAAATCATTACGTCTTCCTCCAAAAGATATCTTGATGTTGGACCGTATCACTAAGTTAGATATTAAAGGTGGTCATGCAGGTCTAGGATGGATTGAAGCAGAGAAAGATCTGAAAGCCGACGATTGGTACTTCCCATGTCACTTTAGAGATGACGAAGTATTAGCAGGTTCATTACAAGCTGAAGGCGGTGGACAGTTATTACGTTTCTTAATGTTATACATGGGTATGCAGCGTTTAACAAAAGACGCTCGTTTCCAACCTGTATTAGACATCCCTCAAAAAGTAAGATGTCGTAAAGAGGTAAACGCCAAAGATGGCAAGCTAATTTACCGTATGGACGTGAAGGAAGTAGGTTTAGTTCCTGAGCCATACGTAGTAGCTGACTTAGAAATTATCTATGACGGATTGTCGTCTGTATACTTCGAAAACTTAGGTCTTCGTTTACAAGAAAAAGACAACCCTCAATATAAAAAGGACTTAGCCAACACTAACCACGGTGTGTATGTGAAGCCAGTGAACAAACCCGTTTTATTAGACGAAGGCGACATCACTCAATTCGCATTAGGTCCAGTATACAAATGTTTCGGTGATGAGTACAAAGTATTCGAAGGACGTTCATTATCACGTCAGCCAAACACGGATCTTCAAGTAATCTCTAGAGTTTTATCAATCAGTAATGAGAGACACGACTTTAGTAACAACCCTACAATCATTTCAGAATATGATGTTCCTGTAGACGCATGGTACTTCAAGCAAAATGCTTCTCCAGTAATGCCTTATTCAGTATTGATGGAAGTGGCCCTTCAACCATGTGGTTTCTTAGGTGCTTACTTGGGATCAACTTTATCTGTGCCTGACAAAGACTTGTTCTTCCGTAACCTTGACGGTGACGGCGAGATGTTAGTTGATGTGGATCTTAGAGGTAAAACAATCACCAACAAAGTTGTGATGACGTCGCATACGAACCTTGCAGGAACAGTATTGCAACGTTACACTTTCGAACTTTCAGTGGATGGTACAGTATTCTACGTAGGTCAATCATCATTCGGATTCTTTACAGTAGCCGACTTATCGTCTCAAGCAGGTCTTGATTCAGGCGAGAAAGTAGCTGCATGGAAAGACGTGACGGATTATGACAAGAAGAATGCAATCACATTCAACTTAGATTCATTGTTCGGTAAAATGAAGTTGTACAAGTCGACCAACCCAGCTTCTCCAAGATTACACTTGGCTGAAGATCAGTTGAACTTGTTAGACAGTGCAACAATCATCAAAGAAGGTGGTAAGTACGGTAAAGGTTATATCCACGCCACTCGTGCTATCAAGAACTACGATTGGTTCTTCACTTGTCACTTTTACCAAGATCCTGTAATGCCAGGTTCATTAGGTGTTGAAGCGATCCATCAAGCAGTTCAAGTTTGGGCATTGCAAAACAACTTAGGTGAGGGCATGACCAACGTAGGTTTCAACCACCACGCTCCAAACAAAACCGTTTGGAAATACAGAGGTCAGATTCTTCAAGGAGATCCAACAATGAACTTGGATTGCCATATCAAAGAGGTGATCAAGGAGAATGGTAAAGTGGTAATTTTAGTAGATGCGAATCTTTGGAAAGGAGATTTGAGAATTTATGAAATTACGGATCTTTCATTGGTGATCAGCTAATTATCCTCCAAATAGCTTAAGAGGGGCATCACATGGGATGCCCCGTACGGGGCCATCCACGTATGGCCCCTTTCGAATGCCCCTCATTAGCTCATAAATACCAAAATCCCAGGAATTTATTTCCGAGAATAATATCCCAGGAATAATATCCCAGGAATAAATTCCTGGGCTGGTAATAATTAGAACCTTACCGACTAAAGTCGGGAAGGTTTTAGACGAGGAAATTCATTAAAGACTTTAGTCTTTGATGAAAAGATTATCACTAGCCCAGGACTTCAGTCCTGGGTAATCTAGATGAGGATGTGGTAGGGATTCTACCAATGGGTAATCCATTCAAGATATTTTTGAAGAGCGAATTACACGAAAAGCAAAACATTTCACGTTTTTCATTTTTCACTTTTCATTTTTAATTCTAAAAAAATGAATACAACAGCAATACAAAACAGCGGCTTAAAGACCTCCACAAAATCCACTTCCAAGTGGTTCGGTGCTTCAAGCTTTGCAAAATATACAACTGAGGAGATCAAGCAGCAGTTTGAGAAATTAGACAAGCAGCTTTTCGTCATCAGAAACCAAGAAGGAACAGTAGGTGTAGCGGATGGTATGGGTACAGCTACATCATCTGATTTACAATCTGCAGAATTATTAGCCAATATTCCTGCTTATGCTCCAGAAGCATTGGGAGATCCATCTTTTAGAGCAGCGTATGGTTTGAAATATAACTACATGGGTGGTGCCATGGCCAACGGTATTTCATCAGAAGATTTGGTGATTGCTTTAGGTAAGGCAGGCATGCTTTGTTCTTTTGGTGCAGGTGGTTTGATTCCTTCAAGAATCGAGCAAGCGATTGATAAAATTCAAGCGGCATTACCTAACGGACCGTATGCGTTTAACTTGATTCATTCGCCGAATGAGGTAGCTTTAGAGAGAGAAGCATGTGAGCTTTTCTTGAAGAGAGGAGTGAAGGTGATCGAAGCTTCTGCATTTATGGACTTAACGCCATTTGTAGTGAAGTTTAGAGCGGCAGGGTTACGCAAGAATGCGGATGGATCGATTCATATGGAAAACAAGATTATCGCTAAGGTATCTCGTTTAGAAGTAGCGGAGAAGTTCATGCGTCCAGCACCAAAGTCGATCTTAGATAAATTGGTCGCTGAAGGTCAGATTACAGCAGAGCAAGCAACTTTAGCCTTGTCAGTTCCTATGGCCGATGACATTACAGTAGAAGCAGATTCTGGTGGACATACAGATAACAGACCATTGGTGTCGTTATTGCCATCGGTATTGTTGCTAAGAAATAGAATCCAAGAAGAATTGAACTACCCTGAGCAAGTACGTGTAGGTGCTGCCGGTGGTATTTCAACACCTCAATCGGTATTGGCGGCTTTCGCTATGGGTGCAGCATTTGTAGTGACAGGTTCTATCAACCAAGCATGTTTAGAGTCGGGTGCATCAGATCATTCTCGTAAAGTGTTAGCACAAGCGGGTATGACAGACATCATGATGGCGCCAGCATCAGACATGTTCGAATTGGGAGTGAAACTTCAGGTATTGAAGAAAGGTACGTTGTTCGCCTTAAGAGCGCAGAAGTTATACGATACGTACATCGCTTACGATGGTATCGATGCTATTCCAGCCAAAGAAAGAACAACATTAGAGAAAACCATTTTCCAAGATACGTTAGAGAACATCTGGAAAATGTGTATCGAGTTTTTCCAAGAGCGCGATCCAGAGCAAATCACAAGATCAGAAAACAATCCAAAGCGTAAGATGGCATTGATCTTCCGTTGGTACTTAGGTCTTTCTTCATCATGGGCTAACCGAGGTGTGAAAGGTAGAGAGTTGGATTACCAAATCTGGTGTGGTCCTGCAATGGGTGCATTCAACGAGTGGGTAAAAGGTACTCCTCTTGAGCAATGGGAAAACCGTAAAGCAGTAGATGTTGCACATGCGTTATTTAACGGTGCAGCCTACTTGTACAGATTGCAATACTTAGAGATGCAAGGTGTACAAATCGATGGTAAATACAAGGCTGCAAGCGTAAGATATTAATCAAGCGCGAACAGACTCATTCATATCTTATTTATTATAGACCCCGGGGCTTTTGGTGCCGGGGTCTTTTGTTTGTTATAAATGGCAACTAACTTGAAATGTTAAATTATTTTTGATTAACTATTTCAAATAACCTATTATAGTGATTGCTTGGAATCAATCTATGTTTTGAGTTAAAATTCTAATTTATTGTAGTTAATAAGAGGAGATTTTTATACTGAATGTAATTCTTTTAAAATTTCAGAAAATTGTTTTTGAATTGTTAATACTTCAGAGTTGACTTGTTCAGATATATTAGAAAAATCTATATTGTTTTCCTTTGAAGGACAATTAGATAATTTTTTTTCTAATGCTTCCAGTTTATTTTCTAAATCAGTTATATTTTTTTTGTTTAATTCAAATGCAGTATAAATATTATTTAAATAATTAAAAGGGTGAATAACATTTTTCATTAAAGCTCTAATTGAAGATATATCCATTTTTGTTTCGACATGTAAATTTGCTGAAAAATCATTAAATTTTGACCATAAATCATCAATTTTATTAACTAAAAAAATGTATTTGTTCTGACTAGAGTTTACGTTTTTTTGAATAACATTGGCTATATAAATTCCAACTAAAATTGTTATAATACTAATAAGTAGACTAGGAATATCTAATTCTTTTTTTATTTTAAAATAAGAAAATTGTAAAGTAATATAACAGACAAATGAACCGATAATAGATCCCAAAAGGAAAATTATTAACTTTTCCTCATTATTTCTCCATTTCATAAACTGATTGTTTAATTTTTTCGATATACTTTGGCCATTCATTAGAAACAATTGATAACCTATTCCAAACATTATCTGCACCAAATTCTTGACCCAAAAGTCTAAATGCTTCATTTAAAAATGAACTTGTATATCCTTCGCCTCCATCTAAAATCACTTTCAGTTTAACACCTTTATTTAAAGCTTCTTCAAACCTACTTTTTAATAAAGTATCATAAAATTCTAACCCTGATTTAGGTCCATCTTCATAGGTGCGAAAACCTGTTGTTGGAGAAAAATCCTCTTTTATATTTATTTGTATCATTTTTTTAGAGTTTAAAGTAAGATGGAGTACATTTTTCATCTATTTTCCAAAAATAATAAGTTCCTGAAAAATTAATAGGTAAAGTTTTGTAAATTTTTCTATCAAAATCTAAATAAACATTATTGGTAATAACAACAAAATTAGTTATTATCCTATCTTTATACATTTCAAAAATAGTAGGTAAGCCCTTACCTCTCCAACTTAAACCCGTTCTTGATTCTATGCCATTTTCAAATGCAGTTTTTAATATGTCTGCATTATCTTTGAAGAAATCTTTGAATTTTTTAAAGATTCCTTTTTTCTGATACGTTTTTATTATTCCTTTACCATTATCAACAAATGAATATTTACATGTGTTTTCATCCTCAAAGTGACTAATTCCTAAGTGCCATATTACTGATGAATCATCATAAAAAGCATGATCACAAGTATTTCTCATCATTTCTCCAAGCCCTCCATATAATGCAGGACACCTTGCTTTCATACCCCAAATAGTATCCATTGTAGAGTGAATCTCTGGAACTAATTCACTTTGGTTAGTTTTTTTTGTCCCAGTTTTCAATATTTTATTTTTTGATATTTTATTAGCTTTTGAAATAGATCCATCCATATGTTCAAAGAAACCTGAACATTCTAAAATTTTGTTTGCTGAAAAAGAATTTGGTTTTTCTCCTTTGAAAAATATACCTTGTCTCTCCAAATCAGAAATAATAGATAATAATAATGAAATTGCCCCTTCTGTGATTTTCTCTACTTTTTGTAGTTTAAGATCAATAAAGTAACCTTGATTACCTATTCTTTTAATATTACTAATAAATTTTAGAGTTTCAATTACTTCTTCATATTTTAAAGTGAGGTTTTTAGGTGCTTCTATTTCTTTGAATTGAGGGTTTTGTTTTAGGATTTGTTTTTTATAAATGAAGGAAGTATTGTATACTTTATTTTTCCTCTTTATTCTTATTCTTAACCGTTTTTGACAACGGTTTTTGAAGAATTGCTTTTTATGTAGTTTGTTTTTTTTCAATTAAGATAAATTATTTTTGTTATTATTTGATTCAGTTATTGTTAATATTTAACAAAAAAAGAGTGTTTTATAAATCATTATTTCATGTTTTTAATAATAGTTGAAATTTTTTCTATACCATCAATAGTTGTTGGTAATTTTTCTGTATCAGAAACCAAATCTGAAAAAATAACTCTTTCAAAATTTCCCAAAGTCCCTGGGCTTTTTTCTTTTATCTCACCTGATTTATCAGCATAACTCTGAATAAATCTACAAAGTGTAATTCTTAATTCCACTTGAATTAATTCTGTTCTAGTTATTTTATAATTGTATAAAATAATTCTGAAAATATATAATAGAATGATAATACCAGAAATTATCGGAATAGCAGTAATGAGTGATTTAATTAATTGACTATCAATTCTTCTTTGAGTGGCTACAATTCTTTTAGAATATAATTTCTGCAATTCTAGACTATTATTTGAAATGCTATCACCTTTTAGGTCTTCTTTTAAATCTTTGTAAGATTGTTCGATTGAGTTAATATTTTCAATAGATTGAAAGCTTGATCTGATATTATAATATTCAAAAAATAATATTACAATTATTAATATACTTAAGCAAGTTAAAATACTAAGTAAATTTGAAGACCTTTTTGAAAGTTGAGTTTTAACATCTTGAAAACCTTTTGAAAGAGCGACATAATTATAATTAGAAACATTTTCTTTTAAAAAACTTTCAAGATCATCCAGTCTTTGTTGTCGTTCATCTTGTTTTTGTTCCCATTCTTTTAAATAATTAGCCTCTTCAAATATTTTATTTTCTACATCTTTAAAAGACTCTTGTTTCTCTTTAAGTTCATTTATATGTCTATATATCCTACCATAATCGTCCCTTAAAATCTTTAAAGGGAGTTCATGAAGCATATAATAAATTCTAGCTTTGAAGTCTAATGGATATTTTTCAATATTTAATCTTACAATATTTCTAATTTCATCAATTCCATTAGCTTCTTTGTTTTTAACTACTAGTTTTAAATTAAATTCAAATAAAATGGGAAATGTGATTAATAAAATTTCCAAAATAAATTCTTCATCGTTGGTTTTAGTATAATTATATAAATAATTATTATTGATAAGAATTTCTTTTAATTCATTTAATCTTACTTTTACATCACGTTCCCAACTATCTTTATTATTAATTAATCTATTTACATGTTTAATTAATAACTTATTTAATGATAAATAATGATTATCTAAGTCCTTTATATTTTCTAATTTTCTTCTTATTTCTAATAATTTGTCTTCAAATTCTGTTGTATAAACTTCCATTATTTATTATATCATTATATAGTTAAATCTTATTTGACAAAAAAATGAGAAGTAATAATAGTATGGTACTCTAAATAATCTTGGCGAATTTTATAACTTACCAATCAAAAGTAAAAAGTTTTTAGCTCATTTTCAGTCTGTTGTTAGATCCCTAAATTTAAACACTCCCCACAAACTAACCAAGCAATTCGTACAACAAAATTAAATATTAATCAGAAAGAACTACATAAGTTAATATCAATTTACATAACATTCTGAACACCATCTCCATCACTCCCTAAGATGCCCCACCGTCACCTCATAATATGCCACCCTTTCACCTTATAATATGCCACAGTCTCATCTCTTAATATGACCACCTCTTACCTTATAAGGTGACACTCTTTCACCTTGTCAGTTTGCTTTAAAGACAAAAAATAAGGTCATTCAGCTTATTAAATTCAAGCTAAATGACCTTAGGAATGAAGCTTAATTTACAATGAGTACCGCTTCAAGTTGTTCCGTTCTAGGCGACCTTAATAGGCCGTTTGTACCTGATTGCGTCACCAACTCCAGCTCATAATTCCCTTTAGGAAGAGTAGGAACCATAAAGATCACCGCTTTATTTTCATTACTGATGAGCTGTGATACTTTCGTTTTGGATTGATCCTCTAGATTCACGAAGAATAAACCTACTTCCTCTTGATGTGTCTCATCTCCTTCAATTTTGATGCGATCTCCAAAAAGGGTGACGGCATTGTTTGGGGTGATTTCATTATTCACGTCTCCCGTCAAGCTATCGGTTACTCTTAACAATACTGGGCCGGTTTGTGCTTGTCCTAATACCGTTACTTTGGTTTTATCAATCATATCGCGACTATTTGACGTGAGGTTGATGACCGCTTTGAGTTGCTGTTTGAGGGGATTGAATACCTGTTCGTAAAAGACACCGCTTACACCCAATCGAGCATTAATAAACTGAGTGTTGATGTTGTAGCCTTGCGACAGACCTTCACTTTTAATACGGTCAGCACGGTTAAGCAATTCAATAATCGTTTCAGCTTGGTATTCCGAACCTTCTTTCTTGATACGACTAGCAATTGCCGCATTGTCTAAAGTTCCTTTGCTTCTTACTCTACCGAAAAAATCGTTAGGATCGGGAGTAACGGTAAGGTCATACAATTGTATGTCTACTTGATTGTTTTCATTAGCCATCGTTAAAGTCAGCTTTTGTTTAAAAAATATTTACGTGATGTTGAATGAATCATTGAGAGTGAGATGATATAGTTTCCCTTTTGGGAATTTTAGTTACGATCTAAAGAGTCATTAGCTTTAGGTAGTATCGTTATCGCAGCTTGCAATGAGTGTTAGTATTCAAATCGGATGTAATATTAAGGGTTAATTATTTAATAATCAAGAGGTTTTTGATGGGGGGATTTTGGTGCGTGGTGTTAGGGGTTGAGGTGGTTTTTAATCAAATTTGTCACAACTTGTGACAGATTTGATTTTTATTACTTATCATTAATTAATCGTTTTAGTTCCTCTTTACTAGGTAATACAGTTTGATATTTACTTGCAAAGATTTGTTCGTTGTTTTCAGGTAAAGTTATTTCTACTAGTGTGTCATTTTTCTTTTTACAAAGAATTATTCCAATTGTTTTGTTTTCATGTTCAAGCTTTACATATCTATCATAGTAGTTGACATACATCTGCATTTGTCCTAAGTCTTGGTGTGTAATTTCTCCGATTTTTAAGTCTATAAGTACAAAACTTTGTAATAGGCGGTTATAAAAAACAAGGTCTACTCTAAAGTGTTTGTCATCAAAAGTAAATCGTACTTGTCTACCTATGAAAGCATAACCTTTCCCCAATTCTAGAAGAAAATGTTCTAGCTTTTCTATTAATTTTTGTTCTAGTTCTGTTTCAGAGTATTTACTCTCTTCAGGGAGACCAAGAAATTCTAAAACATAGGGATCCTTTAAAGTATCTTGTGCTTTTTCAATAATTTGTCCTTCTTCGGATAAGCGTTTTACTTCCTCTTTTTCTCTACTGAGCACCAATCTTTCATAAAGTGCAGAATCAAATTGTCTTCTTAATTCTCTTAGACTCCAATTATTATTGAATGATTCAATTTCATAGAATTGTCTTTCTTTAGGGTTATCTAACCTCATCAACATTAAATAATGTGACCAGCTCAACTTGAATTCGTCAGACACTGTCTGACCTTTTGAGTAGGTCAGATAAAAAGACCTCATTTGTTTTAAATTTGTAGTAGAATACCCTTTACCAAATTCTAATGTTAAGTGCTTAGACAGCTCTGAAATTATTTTTTTACCATATTTTGCTCTCTCATTTCCTTTTTGTTCTTCTTCAACAATCAATCTTCCAACTTCAAAATAGGTATATACCATTGTTGTATTAACGGTTTGCACTACTTTTAATTTAGAGTCATGAATTAGCTTTAAAACGTCATTTAAAAAATTATTGTTTATTGAATCTAATTGTATCATAGAGGTAAAAATATATTTTATTAATCAAAGATATAGAAATTTTACTCCACAGACGAAATCGTCATCTTAAGTCCCATAGCATTCAGCATTTTGATAAATGTACTCAATTTAGGATCAGTTTTACTGTTGATAATTTGATTAACATTCCCTCTATTTAACCCAGTAGTTTCAGCAATTTTTTTTACTCCTGTTGCTTTAGCCACTTCTTTAATTGCCTCTATTAATTCAGCGATGTCCCCCTCTTCAATTGTTTCAAATAGAAATGAGTCCACCGTTTCATCCTCTGTTAAATACTCGGATGCATTGAATGGAGTAGAATTATGCATTAAGTCGAGATCTTTTTCTTTTGATGGTTCCATGATTCCAATATTTATTTTTTCGAAAGTCTTTTTATATCTTTTTTCTGGTCCTTCTTTATGCCTCCACCAATTGTAATGACAATAACTCCAGACAACAATTTATAGTAGATTCTATAACCTTGACCAAAATCGATGATAAGTTCAAACATATTTTTCTGACCTTTCAATTGTTTATGCTTACCGAAATTACCTGTAGTTGCAATGGCATTTTATCGTCTAATGATTATACCTTTTGCTTTCAAGTCTTTTAGGCCTTTTAGCCACTTATCAAAGTCTTCAGTTTTTCTTAGTTGAAAACGTTTTTCAGTCATACTATAGAATCGTTATATTATAAATGTACGCTTTAGCGTACATTTTTGCTAGTCAATGTAAGATTGATAATGAAAAATATCTCTTTATTTAGGAATACATATTCATTAGCCATCGTTAAAGTCAGCTTTTGTTTAAAAAATATTTACGTGATTGAATGAATCATTGAGAGTGAGATGATACTGTTTATCTTTTAGGAATTTTTAGTTACGATCTAAAGAAACATCAGCTTTAGGTAGTATCGTTATCGCAGCTTGCAATGAGTGTTAGTATTCAAATCGGTTGTAATATTAAGGGGTAATTCTTTAATAGTCAAGGGGTTTTTGATGGGGTGTTTTGGTGCGTGGTGTTAGGAAGGGAGTGTGGTTTTTACTGTTTGTAGTGTTAAGCAAATACGTCAATACGAACTATAGTATTGTTTAAGTCTGCGACTTATTCAATTGATATTTTGGTTATAAGTCGCAGACTAAATACGATAAGTAAGCTCTTAGTGACGCCTGTCGGCTGAACACTTAGAACCGTTTTAGATAAATTCTTTTATCGATACATTTCAATGTTACTCAGGTAATGACTCCCAAGTTTTTTTATCATAAATAGTCATAGCCTTTTGTCCTCCCTTACCGCCATATTCAGCGTAAACGGCAATGCAATTATGTTTAGAAAAAATGTCTTGATTTAATTCTTTTATGGCTTTTTTAAATGATTTACTGTTCATCAAACGCCATTGATCTCTCAGTTTATCTTGAGCTTTGTTCCAATCTGATGCTGTAATACCTAGTTGCTCTAATTCTGGAGTTAGAGATTCTTTAAACAGCTGATCTTCCTTGGCGAAAGCGGCTAAGTTTCCTTCTGATAGATAACCAATGGCATTGGTAGGTTTTCCACCTTTACTACTTGATTTAACATGTCTATTTCCCCAATGAGCACTTTTATTTTGCTTTACATTTTGGGCAACTAAAAAAGTTGAAAAGAAGAGACCAATGAATAATAAAATAATGTTTTTCGATTTCATAGATTGAATTTTTTACTATTAAATAAGTTGTATCAGACTTGTAGCTGATATATCTTTAATAGTGAAAGTAATCTTGAAAAACCCTATTCATAAGAAAAAATATCTAAATGCGATTTTTTGAATTTCCGTTCGTTAAAAAAAACAGTTCTTTGGTTGATTAGGTTCTATACAAAAATCTAACCTTCTTACATTGAGGTTACTAAATAATTTATCATATAATTATTACTTTTGAAATATGAGACTTTTTAATTTGTTGTTGACTACTACGCTACTTCTTGGTTTACTTTCATGCAATAGTGAAGAAAGTGAGCCTGCCATCGAGAATCCAATTGAGGAAAGAAATGGCTACAATATGCTCCTCATTGGTAATAGCTTTTTTAAGCCCTATGCCAATCACCTTGATACAATGGCAAAACAAGCTGGGTTTGAAGACCATCAAGCCACAGTTGTTTTCCGAGGAGGAGAGAACGGTCAGCCTATTAACTTTTGGAACGATGATGCATCGGAAGAACATCTGCTAATAAAATCCACTTTAGATGAAGGAAATGTAGAGATCTTTGGAATGACATCAGGTCATGATTATGAAAATACGGAAGACCGTATAATTGGCCATAGGGCATGGATAGAATACGCATTGCAAGCAAATCCGGATGTAACTATTTTTATTGCCATTCCAACTCTTGATTTCCCTCAAGAATGGGATCAATTAGTCTTAGAATATGAGGCGGACTCTATACAAGAGGTGTATTCTTATTTCGTAAATGATGTTGTGCACCACGAAATGGTGGATCAGTTGCGTAGGGAGTTCCCTTCAACGAATATTTTTACCATTCCTACAGGGTGGGCGACTATTAATTTAGCACAGAAGAATTTAGATAATCAATTATTAGATGAAATATCTATGATGGGTGCTAAGGAGACTTCAATATTTACCGATCAAAAAGGGCATCAGGGACAAATTGTTATTGAGACAGGAACGTTGGTATGGTTAAATAGTCTATATCAAGTCGATTTAACTACCAATACTTTTGATACAGGGTTCAATACCAACTTGCACGAAATAGCGAAGCAGATTATGGATAATCATGATCCTGATTATTTAAAATAAAAAGCTATTTAGTTAGTTTATAATTCCCAGTGTGAAGTTAGGGCTTTGCACTGGGAATTATTTTTTTAAGAGTCTATGATATATTATATTGTTTTATATTACTTGTAGTAATGTGTTGTAAGTTAGTTGCTTATGTTTCGGATGAGTTATTTTGATACCCTTAAAAATAGAGATTTAATTTATTGATAAAAAACTTTATTCTGCTTCAAGATAAGTAGATACAATTAGTGGTAAATCACTATGTTTAAGTTCACCGTTTAGTATCTTACTTAAAAGTTCTTCGTTATCTTTTAAAAGGTATTTAGCTTGTTTCTTTAAAACTCCGTTTATGCCCATTAAGTTATTACCAGATGTTGTCATTCCTAAAAAAGAGGCATTTTGTTCTCCTTTTTTTCTAAGATAATAATTAAAAGTTGGTATATCTGCTCCTTGAGGATAAACATATTCTGTAGCAATATTTCCATCTTTAGTAGTTACATATTTACTAGGTGTTATGTAAGCACTTCCCTTTTCAGATTTTACAATAGCCAAAAGTAAATACTTGTCTTTGCTGATTTTTTGTTTTTTTAGGTTCTGAATACTATTCACTCTATCAAAATAGTATGTGAGACCATTAGTGGATATAACCTCTATGGATTTTACTTCTTCTGAAGATATTTCCTTTTTAACATCTCCTTCATAAAAAGATACCTTTTTCTGTTCACCCCTTTCTGGAACTTGGATTTTCGCATTAATTTTACTCCCATCAGTTTTAAAAATAGTGCCCTTATAGAAGTCATTATTATTCTGAGCAAATAATAAAGAATTGATAGATGTTAGAACGAGAAAGCTAATTAATAATGATTTCATTTTAGTTATACCAGTTAAAATTAAAAAATAGTGTTGCTGTATTCTCTATTCATTTCTAAGATTTATTGCTTATTACTATTACTCGTTTAATGATCATAAGATAAGACATAGTCTTCAACGATAGATAAATTTGGCAGAATACTTAGAATAGAGATAAAAAAATCAATATATCTTTACTGAAGTTGTATTGGTTCAGCTTTTAAATCAGATAAGAACACTTGTTCATCATACATCTAAATTTATATATTCTTCATTAACATAACAAACATTTAAAAGGAAATACAATAAAGTATTGGGGCGTTAGGTCTGTAATTAGTGTTGTTTTATTTAGATCATATTCACAGATTTATAATTTCTCTGTAAATTTTAGCAAACCACTATATAGGTGCTTTTTATTAGATAAAGTTGCTTTCATCTTTGAATATTTATATTGGCACCGTAATTGACTAGAAATGTTTAGTTAACGTATATTTAACGATTATTCATAGAACAATGAAAAGAATTTTAACAACAATTTGTACTGCATTACCGTTAATTTTTGGGACTATCGCATGTGATTCATCTGACGGTAAATCAACTTTAAGAATTTCTTTAACTGATGCTCCTGCAGATTATGAATCTGTGGTCGTTGATGTTCAAGATATCGAAATCAACCTTGCTGAAGAAAATGGTAATGGATGGCAATCGGTAGGTAGTTTCACACCTGCTCAAATCGATTTGCTAGAATTGTCTGCCGGTGTTGACACTTTACTGGCTTCTGAAGAACTACCTGCTGGTAGAGTATCTCAAATTCGCCTTATTCTAGGTGATAATAATTTCCTTATAAATGATGGGGAGAAATTTGAACTGTCAACTCCAAGTGCACAACAATCTGGCTTGAAATTAAACATTCATGCAGATCTAGTAGAAGGTGTGGCTTATGAAGTGAAACTAGATTGGGATGCAGCTAAATCAATTGTTCAACAAGGTAATGGAAGTTATTCATTAAAACCTGTAATCAGAGTCTTAACAGATGCTACATCAGGTGCCATTAAAGGACAAGTAGATACAAGTGAACAAGTGGTAGCTTTTGCTATTCAAGGAACTGATACATTATTCTCATCTTATACAAACGATGAAGGTACTTTCCTTTTACAAGGCGTTCCTGCTGGATCTTATACAGTTGGTTTTGATGTAACAGACAGCTTATCGATACAAGATGTAACTGATGTAGTTGTAACAACTGGAGAACAACAAGATTTAGGGGTTATTGAAGTACAAGTTGTTCAATAAAACCAATCAAGAAAATAGATTTTCAATTGACAAGAGAACATCAATCTATTAACGTGTTGTTTGTTATTGAAAATTTAAAAACTGAGATTTTATTTGTGATGTAAAACAAATGAAATCTCGGTTTTTTTTTTGACTTAACTGCATACCTACAGTACCTTTTAGCTGAATACTAATAACAATGATGGACGACTATTTACAATCCTTCTTTAAAAGTTTTGTCTCAACAAAAAGAGTATTTTCTAAAACTCTTTTAGAATCATGATTCCAATTTTTTGATAAACTCTACTGAGTAAATATTTACCAAAAATCATTATATTTCAGTTACCAGCAATAAATAACACTTTACTAACTGCTTAGTTACTTTTGAAATGAATTACTTACGAAATTTTACGTTATTATTCCATCTAATTTTTATTCTTAATGCAGAAGCTCAAATAAAAAATATTGGGGTACCTTATATACAAACCTTTCTTGCAGAGGATTTTAAGGCGGATAATAAGAATTGGGATATTGTACAAGATTCTCTTGGACAAATGTTTTTCTCCAACTTGTATGGTATATTATGTTACGATGGAACAAATTGGAGGATTGTGGCCGCCCCTGATAATAAGTCCACAGTACGTTCTTTGAATAGTAACAATCAAGGGACAATCTTCGCGGGATGTTTCAACGAGTTTGGGTATTTGGAGAGAAAAAATAATGGCGATTATGATTTTCATTCTCTACTTCATCTAACCACTGAAAAGAACTTTGGTGACGTTTGGAAGATATTCCGAATATCCAATAAGATGTATTTCTTTTCATATCAATGTATTTTTCAATACGATTATTCAAAAATCAGTGTAATCAAACCTAAAGGAGTATTTAGAAATGCCTTTCAAGTTGGTAATAAATTGTATGTAGATGACTCTGAAATGGGATTAGCTGTAATCAACGATAATGAGCTAAAGTCTCTATCTGTTTCTAAAAACTTTCTTACAGATCAAGTATTGGCAATTCAAAGTTTTAAACAAAATGAACTCCTAATCTATACCAAGAAGGAAGGTTTAATGTTGATGAATAATGAAAGTAAAGTATATCCTATTAAGAATAATCAAATATTAAATACGGAAGAGAATCAAATTACATGTATCACCAAAACATTTAATAATTATTACATACTTGGTACCTTACAAAATGGTGTTTATATCATCGATGAAAATTTTAGATTAATCCAGCATATTAACACCAACTCAGGCTTAGAAGATAATACAATACTTTCTACATTTTTAGATCAGGATAATAACTTATGGGTCACTACTAATAAGAGTATTGAATTGATTGATATAAATTCATCATTTTCAATAATTAGTGAAGTAAATGCTCTTAATGTAGAAGTGAGTAAAACTATACTTTTTAATGGACAACTGTATATAGCTTCAAATAATGGTTTAAAAACTGTTGAGTGGAAAAACTATTATCATCCAATTTTAAATCCTTTATCTTTTAAGAATACTGATATCAAAGGAAGTGTTTGGAATCTGAAAGAGATGGATGGAACGTTATGGATAGCAGGGCATGAAGGTGTATATATAAAGAATGATCGCACGACTAAACAATTAAGCAATGAAGGTAGTTGGACCTTTTTGAGAGTGAATAGAGATACTGTTTTATCAGGTGGTTACCATGGTATTTTTGTGCATACTTTAAAAGAAGGTATTTGGAAAAGTAAGAAAGTCGAGGGGATTGATATTTCCTGTAAATCATTGGTATATGATAAAGGTGAAATTTGGATGACACACCCCTACAAAGGTATTTTTAAACTGAATTTTTCCGAAGATTATAAGAAGGTAGAAGAGAGTATACATTATGATGAATTAAATGGATTACCTTCCAAGTTGTTTTCTAATATATTCAAAATCAAAGGACATCTTCTAGTTGGTACTACGAAAGGTGTTTATACGTATAATCCGTCTTTAGATGAGTTTGAAAAGGATCAAAAATTCATGAAAATCTTTGGAGAAAATCATCATATCCGTTTTCTAAAAGAAGATCATCAAAATAATTGTATTTGGTATATTATTGGACAAGTAGGAGCAGAAAAAGTGGGTATGCTTACTTTTAAATCGGATGGTCAATTTATCAAAGAGGAAAAGAAATTTAATTTCCTAAAAGGAGTTTTTACACCTGGTTTCGAGGATATTTTCACCTATAACGAACAAATATTTTTCGGTACTAAAAATGGTCTTGTGCATTATAATATCATAGACAATACATTCAATAAACAACCTTTTCATACCATTATTACTAAAGTAAAGTTAGGGGAGGCTCAAGCAGAAAATGTTTCACATTTGTCTTCCAATGATAACCATATTTTCTTTAATGTGAGTAGTCCTTTCTACACACAAAGTCAGCCTAATTTATATTCTTATCAACTTGAAGGTTTAAATAATGAATGGTCGGAGTGGAATGATAGAGACCATATTCAATTCAATAATTTATCTTACGGAATATATGTTTTCAATGTAAAATCAAAGAATATTTTTGGAGAGGAAGGTAAAACTGCTTCATATCGTTTTCAGGTAGATAAGCCTTGGTACCTTAGTCAAAAAGCTGTGTTATTTTACTGTCTGATATCAATTGCTTTTATATATCTAAACTATATCCTTATAAAACTAGTTTTGTTTCAACAAAAGCGAAAAGCACAGTTAGAAATTATTAGAAGACACAGAAGAGAGTGTCATCAATTAGAACAAGAAAAAATTAAAAAAGAAAATCATTTAATGAAAGAAGAACAAGAACAGCTCAATAAAAAGTTGTCTTCTATACTATTAAGTAATTCTAGAAAAAGAGAAATTCTGAAAGGTATTCAAAATAAACTTGAGAAAATAATTCCTTCAACTACCCCTAAAAATGTAAGAACAATTAAAAGTGTACTTGGCGATATTAAATCGGAAGAAAAAGAACAAGATGAATGGGAAGATTTCCAATATTTCTTCGATAAGAATAATCAAAACTTTTTACATAGGCTACAAAATGATTACCCAAAGTTAACCACTAAAGATTTAAAGTTCTGTTCTTACTTACGACTCAATTTATCCAATAAAGAGATCATGGATTTATTGAATATCACTATTCGAGGGGTGGAAGCTGCGAGGTTAAGATTAAGGAAAAAGCTGGAGTTAGATAAGGATACATCGCTAAATGAATTTTTATTTAATTATTGATTTTGATGCTTTTATGAGGATTTTTAAAGAAAAATGGTAGAAAAGTGGTACTGTAACAAGTAACTTTATAGTACCTGTTTTTTTGATTCTTGCTTACTTTAATGTGTAGATTTGACACTACTGAATAACTTGTTCAGTTTTCTCTAAAATGAGAAGTGAAATGAATTATTAATCTAACTATTAAAGTACTAATGAAACATTTTTTACTTTTTTTGCTTTGTTTACTAACACCCTTCATCACCACACTAGCACAATGTCCAACTTTAGTCTGGTCTGATGAATTTGACGGTAATACTCTAGATCTTAACAAGTGGGAACCTATGATTGGTGACGGCTGTGATTACGGTATTTGTGGTTGGGGAAACAATGAACTCCAATACTACAAATCTGAAAATGCAGTGGTAAGTGATGGAACACTAAAAATCATTGTCAAAAATGAAAGCGTAAGGAAGTATAAATATACTTCTGCACGTCTAAGAACAAAAGGTCTTGCAGACTTTACTTTTGGTCGTTATGAGGCAAGGATAAAACTTATGGAAGGGCAGGGTTTATGGCCTGCATTCTGGATGCTTTCTACCAATGAGCCTTATGGCGCTTGGCCTCAAAGTGGGGAAATTGATATCATGGAGTTGATTGGTCAACACCCTGAAGTAGCCCATGGTACAATTCATTATGGGCAACCTTGGCCTGATAATTCAAATACAGGTGCCTCGCACTATCTTTATAATGGTGCAACATATAAGGATGACTTCCATGTTTTTGCAGTAGAATGGGAGCCAGGTGAAATACGCTGGTATATGGATGATATTTTATACTCTGTGAAAACAGATGCTGATATTGCTCCTGAAAATTGGCCGTTTGATAGTGGTAATCAAATGCACTTTTTACTAAATGTTGCAGTAGGTGGATCTTGGCCAGGAAGTCCTGATGAAACAACTCCTATACCTACACAAATGGAAGTAGATTATGTAAGAGTGTATGATAATGGTTTTAAACCTTCTATTTCAGGTAGCAGAGAGGTACGTTATCAAGCACAAGAACAAGTTTACACAATCAACAATCCAGGTACTGGGAGTTCATTTGATTGGTCTGTGCCGAGTGGTGCTACTATTGTGAGTGGACAAGGGACAAATACAGTATCAGTAAACTTTGGTTCAAGCGGAGGTGATATTACTTGTAATGTATCAAATTCATGTATTACAAATACTTATAAGATTGATGTACTTGTAGAACCAAACTATGTCTATAGTTCTACTTTTGAAAACTTTGATGCCCCTGCAGTTATTGCTGTTACTTCATCTTCTGGTACTTTTAATGAAGTTTCGAACCCATCTCCAGATGCCGTAAACTCATCTGCTGTTGTGGCAGAATACACTAGAAATATTGAGGATCAATATGATGTAATTGCTTACAGTACGTCTGCTATACCAGATGCCGGTCTATTTAAAACAAAGCAAAATAAGTTTTATATGGATGTGAATACAGCCGCTCCAGCTGGAACAAAAGTAATCATACAATTGGAAAGCAGTGAAGCCACGCCTTCTAATTACCCGTCGGGTAGACATAGTAGGTATGAAGGTACCATTACGAAGAATGGGGAGTGGGAAAGAGTAGTTTTTGATTACTTAGATGCTCCTGATCCTTCAACTCCTGATTCAGATGTTGCCAACATAATTATTTTATTTAATTCTAATTCGCTAACAGGCGATACGTATTATTGGGACAACTTTGATAATTATCAAGCAGAAGGTGGAGAAAGTAATCAAAACCCAACAGCTTCATTTACCACATCTGTTTCCAATTTGAATGTAGACTTTGACGGCTCATCAAGTACAGATAGTGATGGTACAATAACAAGTTGGCAATGGGATTTTGGAGATGGCAATGGAGGTAGTGGAGCAACAGTAAGTCATACTTACTCAGGAGCAGGAACCTATTCTGTTACCCTAACAGTTACTGACAACGATGGTGCAAGTAACAGTTCAACTTCTCAAGTTTCAGTATCAGAAGGTTCTAGTGGAGACCCTGTTTCTATGCATGTTCAATCAGTAATAGTAGGTACTGTATCTGCAGAAAGAGGAAATAATAGTGGTACAGCTACAGTGGTTATTCATGATAATAATGAAAATGTAGTCAGTGGAGCAACAGTGTTTGGAACATTTTCAGGTACATTTAATGAATCCGTTTCAGGAATAACAGACAGTAATGGAGAAGTCACTTTTGTCACTTCAGGAGCCGCAAAAGGATCATTAGCTATTGATTTTTGTATAGATAATCTAACAGGAGGCTTAACTTATTCACCAATTGATAATGATATAAGCTGTACGACTTCTAATGCAAGAATAAATGTAGGGAATCTTGAAGAAGAACTAAAACTACAATTCTATCCTAATCCAGCAAGTAGTATGCTCAACCTATATACTATTTTTGATAAAGTAGAATTGTATGATTTAAAAGGGCAGTTATTAAAAGTTGAAGAGAAGAAGAGTAGCATTGATGTATCAAATTTGGTCCAAGGAGTATTTATCATCAAAGTAGTTGATGAGGATCAAGTTTATCGATCAGTATTCATAAAAAAATAATTTTCATACTTTATATTCATCAATTCACCAATCGAAGTATAGCTACTTTGATTGGTGTTTTTTTCCTATATAGAGTCCAAAATGCTCTTTACTGTTCTTAGTGAAGACTATAGGTTTAAAACTGAAGAACAGAGTAGGAATTTTTATACCAGAATAATCTTTTTATATTCACATTTATTATTCACTATTTTTAAGTACTATGAAAAACAGTTTATTGATAATCTCAGCACTTTTTTTATCACTATTGATGAGTTGTGGAGGTGCCTCTTCTAAAAGTGAAAGTACTTCTACAGCAGAAGTAAAAACAGAAACAAATGTTACTTTAGATACAGTAGCTATTGAAAATTCTATTGAGGAGATTCAAGAATCTTCTCAAAAATTAGATGAAATTTTAAACGATTTAGACTAACGACTATGAAAAAGATATTAGGACTATTATTCATTCTTTCATTGATCTTTTATGTGGAAGATGTAAACGCACAGGGTAAATCTGACCAAGCAAAAGGAAAAGGGAAAAAAGAACAAAAAGAGAAGTCAAAACATCATGACGACGACGACGACAACGATGACGATGATGACGATGATAAAAAAGGAAAAGGGCAAGCTAAAAAAGCAGAAAACGCTAAGAAGGGAAAAGGACAGGAAATGAAGGAAGAAAAAGGCAATAATGGTAAAGGTGCCGAAATGAAAAAAGAAAAGTCCAATAATGGAAAAGGGAATGCCTACGGGAAAAATAAAGTTGATCTAGAAGGAAAAGAATTTGGACAACAAAGATCAGCTGAGGCAAAATCTAAGGAAAAGAAAAAAGAGCTTGATGATACCATTTCTGAAAATGAGAAGAAGGTGAAGGAAGCTAAAGAGAAAGTAAAAGGAAAGAAAGATAAACTTGAGAATGATAAAAAAGCAGGAAGAGTTTCAGATAAAGAATATAAAGAGAAAAAGGAAAAGCTTGATAAAGCAGATGCCCAAATAAAAGATTTGGAAGAAAAAATAAAAAAAGGAAAGAAAGTGGACTAAAAATCCATGAAAAACACTCATTTAATTGAGTGTTTTTTTTTGGCTAAATATTTGATTTGTATTTATCAAAATAAAAAAACGATCATGAAATTATTAAAATTTGTACTGCCACTTTTCATCTTTTCTATCATTTTATCTTGTAAAAAAGATGATCCGGCCCCAACTACAGGAGCCTTATCAGGTATAGTAACCAATCAATCCAATCAGGCATTAGAAAATGCAAAAGTTATTGCTTTTGAAGCTACTAATAACACTCCTGTAGCAGATGCCCTAACCAATTCAGAAGGTTATTTTAAATTCGACTTATCAGGAGGAACTTATTACGTGAGAATCTCCAAGCAAGGCTATTATGAAAATCCACGCGATGGAGTTACTCCAATTGCATCTCAAGTAGACAATGGTGTAGAAACATCGGTGACTTATCAATTGGAAGCAATAGAAAATGGTTCATTTGGTTGGATTCAAGGAAAAGTAACCTCACAAGAGCAATCAGTTTCGGGAGCTTTGGTTGTTGCTACTGTTAATCAAACTGCTTATTCTGGGTATTCTGATGGAGATGGGGATTTTATTATCCACAATGTTCCTGCTGGAAATTATGCGGTAAATGCTTGGAAATCAGGTTTCAATTCAAATGCTATAAATGTATCTGTAACTGTTGACACTGCTACAGTAGGAGCAGATATAAATTTATCAGCAACAGAATCTGGAGAAGTAAATGGGGCGATAACATTTTTAGCGACAAACAATGGAGAAATTGATGTGACATTGAATCATCTCATTACAGGAGAGGTTATTCCAGGTTGTTTCACCAATTCTGAAAATGCCTTGTATACCATATCTAATGTGCCTAATGGAACATTTGAGGTGAGGGCTACTTATGCTAATGATACTTATGTAGTTGATCCAGATTGGATCATTAAAAATGGTATTCCTACAGCAACTATCAATAATAATGCGGTGACTCAAAACTTTAGTGTAACTGGAGCTGTCATTTTAAATGAACCAACCAATCCTATAGAAAACACAATTCCTGTAGAAGTGGAATCAACTACTCCAACATTCTCTTGGACAGCATACTCTAGTACTAACGATTATGTTATCGAAGTATCTGATGTAAACGGAAATATTATTTGGGGAGGTTTCTCTGGAGAGGGAGATCAAGTGACAAAAAATATTATAATTCCTAAAGCACAAACGTCCATTCAATTTAATTCTGATGGTAATGCTACTATTTCTGCTTTAGAATCTGGAGCAATATATCGTTGGAAAATCTATGCCTCTAAAGACGATACTAAAGAAGCAACAGGTTGGAAATTGATTTCTTCTTCTGAAGATCAAAGAGGTTTGATCAGAGTAAAATAATTGATATTTAAGGTAAATAATAATTAAGTTCGTAGAGTAAAGTATTAACTCCTCTACGGACTTTTTTTATTCCACCGAAAACCATAATTTCAATTATCAATTTCCCACAAACATTTTAATATGCGTTTTCAGATTATTATATACCTACTCTTTTTTTTAGTGGTTATCCCTCATATAATTACTGCTCAAGTACATCAAGGTAGTTTGGAGGAGGAGGTAAACTATACCAGTGGAAAATTAAAAAAATCAGAAGGCCACCTTTTGAATGGTAAGAAACACGGTAAGTGGACGTATTATTTCAAATCAGTGAAGACCAATCATTTAGTGTATCGAATAGAACATTATGATAAAGGGGTGAAGCATGGTGTTTTTAAAAAGTTTACGGATAAGGGAATTGTCATTTCAGAAAAAACATATGAGCATGGAAAACTGTCAGGAGACCATAAGAGATATTATGATGATGGCACATTAATGTTTCATAAGTTTTATGTAAATGGTCTTCCAGAAGAGGTATGTTATTTCTATTTCGAAGATGGGATAAAAGAAGAAGTGTCTCATTTTAAGAACGGCAAATTGGAAGGTGAATATTTGAAATACTATGATAATGGTAATATCAAGGAGAAGATAGAATACCACAATGATTTAAAAGATGGGAGGTATTTCTATTACACTAAGAATAAACAATTGTTTGTAGAAAGAACCTACAAAGAAGGGAAAAGAATGGGGGATGAACTGACGTATTTCGAGAATGGTCAGTTGCAAGAAAAGGTACGTTATGAGGATCAAAAAAGAGTAGGTGAGTACACAGAATATTATGAGAATGGAAAGTTAAAAACCCAATGTTTTTATATAGATGGGCGGATCGATGGGAAGTTCCAATCTTTTTACGAAAATGGTTTCAAGAATGTAGTTTGTGAATATAAAAATGGCCAACTAGAAGGGAAGTATATAGAATATTCTGAGGACACTAATGGAAAAATATATGGTGTAAAATCACTTGAAAATGGATTAGTAGAAGGTAAAGAAACCTACTATTATGATTACCCAAAATCCATTGATTCTCAAATTACTTATTTAAAAGGGAAAAAGAATGGGGATTGTAAACAGTGGTATCCTTCAGGCCAATTAAAGCTTTATAGAATTTATAAAAACAATAAACTAATTTATCATTCTACATATACAGAAGACGGACAGAAGATTAGAGAAGGGAAGTGGGATGAAAGTTCAAATAAAATGATTTACACATCAAAAGATGATCTGTAAATCATTGTATCAAATACTATTCTGCTACCTCAGGCACAGAACTTTTATACATATTGAAAAAGAAAAAAGGCAGGAAACCAAAAGCAAAGACAAAGGCACCAAAAAGCAATAACATTGGAGCACCTTGTAAATGCATCATTTTAAATAAACCAGATAATCCTGTGGATACAGCAGCCACTAAACCCAAGATAAATTTTAGTCTTACTGAGATAGATTTTGATAAATTCACCTTGAATTTGTCTATAGTATAAAGTGGGACAAATAGTAAAAGAAGGGTTAGAAAACCGATCATGAAGAATTCATTCCCATAGGGCATATGAAGGATTTTAAACGTTACTCCACCTGTTAAAGAAACAGCACCAATTAGACCGATTAAATACATAAGCTTTTTCATAAGAATAATTCGTTTTGAGTTGAGTAAAAAAACTGTTTTGTGTTGGATTTCAATCAATCCATCAGGAGCCAAGTCGTTGACGGCTTCTTCTAACAATTGATCAAAAGGTTTATCTTTCCTTAATCCACTTTCAACAACACAACAGAGGTGATCTATAATATCGTCTCTGAGCGTTTGAATTTTTAATCCTTGGGAATCCACAAAGTCCTCTATTATTTTTTCTTGTTCATTGCTTAATTTCATGAGATTTCGAATTTAGGATCCTGGAATACAAGTTTATTTAATGTGGATAGAAAATCTTTGAGTTCATCAAGGTATCTTACTTTTTCCGTTTTCCCTTTTGGAGTCAGATAGTAGTACTTCCTGATTCTTTTTCCATAATTCTCTTCTTTGAAAGATAGCAGACCATCTTTAGTCATCCTTTGTAAGGCAGGGTAAAGTGACCCATCCTTTAGTAAAATCTTTCCGTCGGACATTTCTTTCACTCTTTGAGAAATTTCATATCCATACATTTTTTCATTTTCTGCTAACAGGTTAAGAATAATAGCAGAGAGAGTGCCTTTGAGTAGTTCTTTTGAATACATAGTTTAAATATACATAAAATAACAATACATCGTAATTCTATGTATTGTAATTATTAATTATACCTTTTTTCAAGTTAACATGTATATTTGCCCGAAATCTAATTTTATGACAAAATCTAACATGACTAAATTTTTTAATATACTCATTTTATTATGGAGTATCTCATGCTTTTCATCTTTTGCTCAAATCTCAAAAAAGAACAAATTTATTAAAGGGAGTGTCGATCAGATAATTCAAAAAAAGTACGATGTAAATTATAAAAAAGGTGTGTTTGCTATTGAATACAAAAACGATCCATCATCAGATATTTTTAATTATAATGATCAAAATATACTTACAAATGCAGAATATCTAGATCATCATGGAGAGGTATATTGGTGTTACAAAAGTACTTTCGATGATACTGGTAATGTGATATCAGACTCTATTTTTGTACAAGGTAAATTGAATTCAATTTTTGTTTATAAGTTAATTGATCAACAAAACGAAGAATCCAATTATTATGATTTTAATGGAGAAATTAAAGACATTCAACTTAGAACATTTGAAGGAGAGGACTTGATTAAAATGACGAATATGGATCACAACAGAAATGTTGTTTCTACTATTGAATATGAAAATTTAGAAGGTTTTCCTGTCAAAGAAGTGAAGAAATCGTCTTCGGGTAAGTTACTTGAAAAAACTACTTATCAACGAGATAGGTTTGGAAATATCATCGAAGAAGAAGTTTTCAAAAACGATAAATTGAGTATCACCTATTATGCTTTCGAATACGATAAAAAAGGGAATTGGGTAAGGAAGTATTATTATTCTGAAGTAGGGTTATTGATTAAAGTGGAAACTCGAAATATCATTTATGCAGATGATAAAAAGAAAATGACCAAAAACGACATTGTTGGTAATTGGTTTATTTATGGAATGGAAAAAGATGGGTTTGTTTTTAACGAAGACCAAACTTTTTACCTTCAAGGCCATCCAGAGAAAACTGCTTTTTGGTCGTTTAATCAGAGAAAAAAGCAATTGATATTAACAGAAAATAAGGAGGGAGAAAATGAAATGATTTTCGAATGTGCTTTAATTGGGGAGTTTTTATCTTTAGCAAAAAAGGAAATAGGAAAAGAAATAAAGCTTGAAACAAGACCTTCTACAATTGATAATCAGTTTACATTAAAGATGATGGAAAAACCTTTTTATGGGAAGTGGAGACAAGTAGATAATAATCAAGATTTCATTCAATTTCTACCGGATAATGTAGTATTTATTATTGATGAAAATAAAGAACCTCAGAAAGGATATTGGCATTTCGATTTTGATAATGTACTTCTTTACATCAAAGAGGAAGGCAAGAAAGAAGAGAAAAAATACCATTACTTTTTTGAAGAAAATCGATTAAAGTTGGTTGATCCTGATTTGAGAAAAGAAATGGATTATGAGAAAGTGAAACAAGAGGGTGAGGTGTGGAATTAAGGTACCTGTTTGTAATGTGTCGAAATCATATAAAATACTGTTTGTAGTGTTAAGTGTTAGCGTCAATACAAACTCATTTTAGTATTAGTCTGTGACTTATTACCTTTATTATAACATTGGTAATAAGTCACAGACTTATAAGATTTTCAGGTTCTTAGTTCCGTATGTCGGCTTAACATTAAAAACAGTTATAGATATAATCAAAATCTCTTTATTCATTAATTATAATTGCATTACCCATCCATCCAACTAAATTGCAACAACAACACAATTAGCAAGACTTTTAATTAATACTTCAGTAATATATAATTATCAAATGATCAAAATTTTAAAACTACTACTACTTACACTCTTATCATCTTCACTTTATGGACAAAATGCATTGGTTTGGGATTTTAAAACCAATGGAGGAGTGTATTCGTCTCCTGTTGTAGATAACAGTAATATTTACATAGGAAGTAACGACTCTTGTCTATATGTCTTGGATAAAGTAAGCGGACAATTAAAATCAAAATTTAAAACGCAGGGAGAAATTAAATCCCGCCCTTTACTGTATCAAAACACTGTAATCTTTAACAGTTCTGATGGGAATATTTATGCTATCAATAAAGAAAATGCAGAACTTAAATGGACCTTTAAAACAGAAGGAGAAAACCGTAAAGATATGTGGGATTATTATCTTTCATCTCCAATAATTGGTAGTGAAAAGTTATTTATTGGAAGTGGTGATGGGTATGTCTATTCTCTGAATCCTAATGATGGAAAAATCATTTGGAAATTTAAAACAGATGGGATTGTTCACGCTACTCCTTTAGTACATGGAGACAATGTTTTTATAGGAAGTTTTGACGGATATTTCTATTCAATCAATGCAGATAATGGAAGTTTAATTTGGAAATTTAAGACTGTAGGTGATGCTTATTTTCCTCAAGGTGGAATCCAAAAAGGAGCTACACTTTATAAGAATACTGTCATTTTTGGTAGCCGTGATTATAATATCTATTCCTTAAATATAGAGACTGGACGGGGTGTTTGGAATATGAAAGAGAAAGGAAGCTGGGTTATTGCTACTCCTTTAGTAATTGATAATAAGATCTATGTAGGTACATCAGATTCTCATAGGTTTTGCAGCCTTTCTGCTATAGATGGAAGTGAAACCTCTTCATATCCCATAAATATGAGAGTTTATGGTTCAGCCATTCATTACAATAATAATATCTATTTTGGATGCTTTAATGGAAAGTTATATCAAATAGATTCTGCGAAAGGGAAGCTTAAGGAAATCTTTCAGACATATGGGAGTCGAGATAACTATCATTCTGTGTTTAATAAAAAAGAGCACTTCAAAAGTGATTTTGAATTATATGGCCAAGACCTAGAAGGTTCAGAAAAGAAAATTCTAAATTTAGGGTCCATTTTATCCACTCCTGTTGTTGATCACGGGATTGTCTATTTTGGTGATTCCAATGGGTATATCTATGCTTTGAAGCTAGGAAAAAAGGCTATGTGATTTTCTGATTTTGGAAGAAAATACAATGTTAGTAGTGACGCTGCCGCTTAACACTACGAACAGATAAGATAAGTGTTTTTTATAATTATCAATTATTTTATCAAACACTACAAACAGATATTTTTACTATCATTTTCCAAAACAGAAGTAAATATTAATAACGAACTTTAGAATCCATTAACATCAGTTCTAATAATTATATAGTATCTATGCATCCCTAAATAATTAGTGTGTTTCAAATTAACTAAATAAAAGATGAACTTAGGCTATAAAATGTTAGTCCTTGATATGGACGATACTTTATTAACTGACGATCATATTATCTCTGAAAAAAATAAAGAAATGCTGCTTAAAGCTCAAGATGAAGGAGTGATGGTAGTATTGGCTTCCGGTCGTCCAACTCCTGCTATGCTTTCGTTTGCAAGAGAATTGGAATTAGATAGATACGGGTCTTATATTATATCATATAACGGTGGAACACTTATCGATATGGCTGATGAAAGTGTAGTCTATTCTCAAAGCTTATCGGTTAAAAATATTCATGATTTATATGATTTTGCTTCTCATAATGGCGTAGATATAATTACCTATTCTTCTGATAGCATCTATAGCGAATCTCATTCTAAATATATTCAAGTAGAAATTGATATCACTAAAATGCATTTTGATCAAGTAGCAGATTTCAAAAAAGCTGTAGACTTTGATGGTGTTAAGTGTATCATGTTAGAAGAGCCATCGAAATTGCAAGAAGTGAAACCTTTATTGGAGGAAGCTTTTCCAGAATTAAGTATATCGTTCTCTAAACCGTTCTTCTTAGAAGTCACCCAAACAGGAATAGATAAAGCAGCTACTCTTGCAAGGTTATCTGAAATTACAGGAATAAAACAAGAGCAAATAATTGCAGTAGGAAATGCTGGGAACGACCTTTCTATGGTGGAATATGCTGGTTTGGGTGTTTGGGTAGATAATGTTACTCCAGAACTTAGACATAAAGCAGATGTAATCGTAGCATCAAATAATGATGACGGTGTTGCTGAAGTAGTTGAGAAGTTTCTGTTGAAAAAGGAAATGCAATTGGAGGAGATGTAATCTTCATTTACCTAAGCATAAACATATTCGACCAATATTTAGATATTAAATATTGGTCGTTTTTTTTTATTGAAAGAGAGTAGTAAAGCCCAAATAAAAAGCTATTCATTCTCCAGATAATAATATCTATCGAAATATAAATTACTTCCATAGTTAGACAGCATACTATCAACCTCTTTGGTGAAAGCAGTTAATGGATAACCATCTTCATCATAGGTGAAAGTTCTTTTGATAATTCTTGTTGATTGACCTTTAATGTATCTAATTTCTATAGGGTTATTACGATTATTAAAAATGTTGATATTTTGAAAACCTCTTGGGACAATTATTCCATTCATATGTAGCTCAGGATTGGGGTTTCGATCATAATGTATTTGAATTTGAGAATCGGGTGTATAGTTTTTCAATTCTTCAACAGGAACATCAGCACCGTTTGTAAAGTATTTAGATACCTTTGTCAGGTTACCTTCATTCCACTCGAATAAATCTATTTGATAAATTAACCCATCTTTATCTATTATTTTCTTTGCATAGGGTCTGTTTCTATCCTCATTATAGAGATATTTAAATCTACTATCGACTGTATCAAAATCAATATTTTCATAGCTGATTACCTTATTTTCGTCAGATACTATATTCACTACTAAAGATGAATTAAGGTCACCCAAAAAATCGTAGTCAATAATATATCCCTTTAGATTGTTGTTTTGATCTAATTTAATATCATGGATTAGATCAAGCTTTTTGATTGAATAATTAGTAATGTCATAATATTCAAAATGAATTGAAGATAAAGTAGAGGTGGTATCGTAATTAATATTCTGAGAAAAATATTTGTTACTGTTTTCACTTTTTGAGCGATCAATTTTTTTGATATACTTTTTTACATTTGGTTCAAATTCAGTATTACAAGAAATGAAAAGTAGAAAGAAGATTAATAGATAAGAGTATTTTTTCATACAAGTTAGAGCCATGTTATAATTGAAATACTCAATATATTTTTTTTGAAAATAGCATAATGGAATTTTTTTAATTCAACTTTTTTTACCCCCTCTATTATGTCTATTTTACTTCAGGGAGTGTAAGTTATCTCATATCTTGAATTTAAAGTGTAAACTGTTTATTTTTAGGTAACTACTTCAATTAATAAACTATTTACCTATGAAAAACTTAAACGCTAATTATGCCGCCCCTCGTGTAGAAGAACCAAAAATTGAAATGAGAAAAATTAGGTTGCTCTTAGGAGGTTTCGGACTACTTTTACCTATCCTGTTATATATCGGTAATGACTTTAAGCTGATGCCATCAATTAGTCATTTTTATTATACCTCTTCGGCTGTTTTTTTAATAAGTATGGTGACTTCTTTGGGGATTGTTTTAATCGCCTACAAAGGATATGAGAAAACAGAAAAGGAATGGTTTAGTGATAACGTAATTACTTCTATCGCTGGAATAAGTGCCATTGCTTTGATTCTTTTTCCTGCCTATTCAGATAAAGTAATTGATTTAGTATCCTTTTATGGTTATCCAAATGATAACTACTTATTCGGTTCTATGAAGGATGCAACTGTCAATAACATTCACTTTTTTACTTCTGCCATGTTTATCATGATGCTTGGGGTTATGAGTTATTTTAAATTTACCAAAGCAGGAAAGTATGTCCTTATTTATAAAAGTTGCGGGATAGTTATCGGTATTTCTGTCGTCCTTATTGCTCTTTTCGAATCTGTAGAATCGCTTAAGCCTCTATTACCCAATTATGTTTTTTGGTTCGAAACAATAGCGGTCTATTCATTTGCTATAGCTTTTATGGTGAAGGCAAAACCAAAGCAAACATTGTTGGGGTTATTTTCTAGAAGCTAATAAAACTATGAGAGTCAGATCTGAAAATTATTATCATTACAAAACGTAATACAAGTCTAAATAAATAGTACTTTATGAAGTTTATATAAAATAAAAGTAGGATCTTTTAAAGATTTAACAAAGAATCTAATATTGCTTTTTTAGTCCATAATAAATTCGCAGCATAAATTTTTTTAAAACTGACTAATTAATTTTTTATGGTACTGGCGATTATTTTTTCCGGAATAATACTGATTATTATTTTTTACTTTATTTCAGTCAACAATTCATTGATTTCAATTAGAAATCAAGTAGAAAATGCTTTTGGAGGAATCGATGTTCAATTGAAAAAACGATACGATTTAATTCCTAATATGGTAGAAACTGTAAAACAGTATATGGCTCATGAAAAAGAGGTATTAACGAACCTTACTTCAATGAGAGCAAAGGCTATGTCAGGTAATGTTTCAGCAGAAGAAAAAATGGATTTAGATGCTCAAATGTCTTCAGCAATGAAATCTATTATGGTAAGTGTTGAGAACTATCCTGAGCTAAAAGCAAGCAAAAACATGGAGTTACTTCAGAGAAGTTTAAACGAAGTAGAGGCTCAAATTTCTGCAGCTAGGAGAACTTACAATAGTGCAGTTACAAAGTACAACACAAGCATTGAGGTATTTCCAAATAGTATTATAGCTAATTCGCAAGGATATGAAAGAAAATCTGTATTTGAAATCTCAAGTGTTGAAAGAGAAAATGTACAAATTAAAAATCTATTTTAAGAGGCTAAGTTACCTTATAAGTTCAACCCTTTACTTTAAAAACTAGAATCTTTACGATTGATTGTAAAATCATTTATCAAATTTTTTTTAAACTAATTATTATGATTACTCAAGGTGAATTAAAACGTTTTTACGAAGAAAAGCTGAAACCCGAATTACATGCTTTAGAAATTGAAAGAAAGAAGTTATTACCTTTTCAAATAGGAGTACTAATCTTCGGAGGGATAGGAATACTTTTTATGTTAATGGTGTTTGCTGTTAATTTTATTGATATACCACCATCAATTAAGCAATACTTTAAAGATCCTACATATCTTTTTTATACCATTTTTATCAGCTATGCTGTTTCAGGAATTCTTAAGTTTATATTAAAATTTAAAATAAAAAGTTATCGTACTTCATATAAATCGAAAATAGTTAAATCAGTTACTCATCTCATAGATGATACTTGGACTTACTCGGCTGAAGGAATGATTTCAAGTGTTCAATACGAAAAAAGTGGACTTTTTAAAAAAGGAGTAGACTCATACAGAGGTGATGACTTGATTATTGGACAAATCGAAGATACTGACTTTAAATGTTCTGAATTACATACAGAATATAAAGAAGTTAGAGGTACAGGGAAAGATAGAAAAACTAGATGGTATACAATATTTAAAGGTTTATTTTTTCATGCTGATTTTAATAAACATTTTTCGGGCAAGACATATGTAAGAAGCGTTCGATTTTCAAGAAACCTTGTAAACTCTTTAGATTTACCAAAAGTAGAACTAGAGAATCTAGATTTTTCAAAAAGGTTTTTAGTGACCTCTTCAGATCAGGTGGAGGCAAGATATATACTGACACCTACAATTATGGAGGCATTCATAAATTTATTCAATTATTATCATAAGCCAATCGATTTTTCTTTTGTGGACTCTAGAGTACACTGTGCAATTTCGTTCGAAGAAGATCTTTTTGAACCTCCAATTTATAAATCAGTTTACGATTTTGAGGCTGTAAATAAGATCTATACACTCTTACACTTCAATCAGGTAATTATTAAAGAATTAAATCTGAATACTAGAATTTGGACCAAAGGAAGTAGTATAGTTCAATAGTACTTTTAGCATAGATAAATTGAGAGGAATACGCTTAAGTTCGATGTGATAATTTTATGTATCACTTCGAACTTTTTTTTAAATAATCAGTCATAAACTAATACTAATCTTCTATCTTGATTATTGATTGATTGACTAAATTTTTTAAATGAAAGCATAATTAATTTACCCCTCATGAATTGAAATTTTTCTCCCTTTATATTTTAATTGATTTTTGTTTAATCAATTGTAATTCATTTATTTAAGTGTAGTTGTGTTCTCGAATAGTTTTAAATATTTTTCTTTATCCATCAATTTAAAAACTATCCATTGTATAATTTTTGAATACCTCAATTACTACCAATCCTTCCAGAATTTACTCACCTTCGTATCATATCAACTACTTGATGCACCCCGATAGTAGACTTTCTACATCTAGTTTCGGAAACATCAAAACTGAAGTCAATAACAATAAAGTATGAAAAATAAATTCAATCAACTGCTCTTATTCTTTCTTGTATTTGGGTATGGCTTAAATGCTCAAACATGGAAAGATCCGAATGCGGATATCGAAGATCGTGTAGACGACTTATTATCAAAGATGACTTTGGAAGAAAAGATCAATTATTGTGGATCTAGGATTCCAGGGATTGATCGATTAGGCGTTCCTTATTTTGAATGGTATGGTGAAGCATTGCACGGTATTATTGCATGGAATTGTACACAGTTTCCTCAGAACATTGCTATGGGAAGTACTTGGAATCCCGACTTAATGTTTGATGTTGCTACTGCGATTTCCAACGAAGCAAGGGCACTAAAGAATAAAGGGGAAAAAGAGGTGATGATGTTCTCGCCTACAGTAAATATGGCACGCGACCCTAGGTGGGGACGAAACGGTGAATGCTATAGTGAAGATCCTTTCTTGATGTCAGAAATGGCAAGAATGTATGTAAGAGGTATGCAAGGCAACGACCCGAAATATGTCAAGACGGTAACGACTGTAAAACACTATGTAGCCAATAATGTCGATAAATACAGAGAGAAGATTTTCTCGAATATCAATAAGAAAGATTTATACGAATATTATTTCCCTGCTTACAAAACTTGTATTGTCGATGAGGAAGCAACTGGAATTATGACGGCTTTAAATGGCTTGAATGGAATTCCATGTTCTGCTCATAACTGGGCTGTAAACGATGTTTTGCGTAAAGAGTGGGGCTTTGAAGGATATGTTATAGCCGATTGGACTGCCGTTGAAGGTTTGGAAACAAGAATGCATTACGCCAAAAGTCAACCGGAAGCTGCTGCGATGGCAATCAAGGCGGGTGTCGATCAAGAATGTTATCGAAATAATAAAAAACAGGCGCCGATGGTCTATGCTTTAAAACCTGCTATCGATCAAGGTTTATTGACCGAAGAAGAACTCAATGTATCTGTTAGAAGGTTATTGAAACTTCGTTTTAGAACAGGAGATTTTGATGACCCTTCTCTAAATCCGTATTCTAAAATACCAGAAGAGGTGTTAGAATGTGACACACACAAGGCTCTAGCACTAAAAGCAGCCGAAGAAGCCATCGTACTTTTAAAGAATGATGATATTCTTCCATTATCAAATAATGAGAAAAGCTTAGCAGTTATAGGGCCATTTGCCAACCGTTGTTGGATGGGAATTTATTCAGGTTTCCCAAAAAGTAAAGTGAGTCCATTGGATGGTTTAAGGAAAGCCACATCAGCAGAAATAAACTTTGCAGAAGGTTGTGGAGTAACTGCAACGGAAGAGGACGATCAGAAAATCGCAGAGGCGGTAGAAATGGCCAAAAAGTCAGAGAAAGTAATTTTGGTGGTCGGGAATGATGAAACTACCTCAACTGAAAATGTGGATAGAGCATCATTAAAATTACCTGGAAATCAACATAAATTAATTCAAGCAGTTCAGGCGGTCAACAAGAATGTGATATTGGTTTTGGTACCAAGTGGCCCAACAGCTATTGCTTGGGAACAAGAGAACATCCCTGGAATTATTTGCACATGGCCAAATGGTCAGGAACAAGGTACAGCTTTAGCCAATGTATTGTTCGGAAAGGTAAATCCGGGAGGAAAACTAAATTCAACTTGGTATTCTTCGGATGATGAGTTACCCGATTTCCATGACTACAATATTCAGACAGGAAGAACTTACATGTATTATGATGGCACACCTTTATATCCGTTTGGCTTTGGCTTAAGCTACACATCATTTGATATTGAGAAGATGAAAGTGAATGCAAAGAAAGTTAACCCTCAACAAGATGTGATAGTGACTGCCAACGTATCGAATATAGGAGATATGGATGGAGATGAAGTGGTACAATTGTACATCAAATCGTTAAACCCTACACAGCAGTCACCCAAAAAAGCTTTAAAGGGATTCAAGAAAGTGCATGTAGCTAAAGGACAGAAAACAAGTATCCAACTTCAAGTACCTTATGAAGCATTTGCTCATTACGATAGTGTAGACAATCAGTTTAAAGTAGATGAAGGAGCTTATGAAATCCTTTTAGGAAATTCGAGTGAGAATATTTTAGCTCGTCATACAGTAAAGGTGAAAGCCGGTACAATTCCATCTATAAAGGTAGGAGAAAAGAGTGGCTATTTTGATGCAAACAACGAGAACCGATCAAGAAATTGGGATTATCTATACCAGAATGAAAAAGGTTTTGCAACATCAAAAGACGAGGATGACGATCAGTACCATTGGATAGAATATGAAATCACATTTGTTGATCCTGGCTTCTATGTAAATACTTGGGAAGCTGAATTAAACTTCGTGTCGGCAAGTAAAAATGCTGTGGTTACCACCTCAATGGAGGGTGCTCAAATTGGAGAATATACCATTAAAGGAAATAAGTTACCGATACGTATTCCTATTCCACCAGAATATGGAAAGCCGGTACGATTAAAAATAAAAACATTAAAAGGGGAAGTAGAACATAAATCGATAAAGATTATTCCTCCGGGTAACAAACAAGCTTATACAATCGAAAACGTAGTTATACATACTCAGACTAAAATCAATTAACCCACTCGATGCTTATTATGTATGGTATTACATACATCGAGATTTAATATTCATTTCCACTGCATTTATGTGATAGTAGATGCGGTAAGTGCACAGTCCATTACTCTTGTTTTGGACTGTGTTTTTTTATAGTGTTCTGCTCTGTTCGTTGTGTTAAGCGTCAGCGTCACTACGAACTTTATTTTGTTTAAGTCTGCGACTTATAACATTTCTATGTTGGACCTGCTATATTTAACTTACTGTCCAGTTAAATATAGCAGGTCCAGTTCTTAGTGTTTAAGTATTAGTACACTAAGAACAGTTTTTTGTTTATCTCATCCTGAGCAAATTATTCTAAAATAAGCTTTACAGCTTCAGTATTTATTCCATTGGATACTTTTAAGATAAACATACCAGATTGAAGGGCAGGTAATGTAAACGTACCTATATCACTTCCACTTGGTTGTTCAATTATTATATCGTGAGATAATAATACACCATTGGTATTGTATAAGACACCCACTACAGGATAGGTTTCATTTGCATTTTGAACTTCCACTTTCAGTTGTTGGCCATTCGTGATTTTTGAAGGATATACGTTCACACTGAAATCAGTTTTATTTCCATTAAAAGAAACTATGCCAAAATATTCTACAGCTCCATCAAGATCATATTGTGCTAAGCGATAATACAAACCCGATTCTATAGCATCTAAATATTGATATTTGAGAGTCACGTTAGAATTTCCAGCAGCTTGAATAGTAGAAATCTTTTCCCAATTCATTCTATCTGATGATACCTCCACATCAAAGTGAGAAGAATTTAATTCTGATGCTGTTTCCCAAAGAAGTAAATGCCCATTGACTGTTTTCTGTCCTTTGAAATAAACTAACTCGACCGGTAGGTCTAAATCATCACAAAAATTAATTTGTCCATGGGATACACATTCAGTACATGTACCCGCATTAATATTACCACAACCAGTAATACTATTGTTTTCTGAGCCATCACATTTATAATTGAAGTCGCCTCCAATATTGATCTCTCCACAACTTTCAGTACCATCACAGGTATTAATTTCAAATTGTCCTTTAATTGATAAATCGGTATCAATTGTAAGTTTTCCACACACCTTTATGTATATCTTTCCTCCATTTTCAGATTCAAAGAAGGAATTTATTTCTAAATGTCCAGTTTCTCTTACATAGATATTAATACCTGAATTTTTGAGAACCAATTGTTTTTGAATATAAACATAACCACTAATATCTAATTCGTCATTCCCACCTGTTCCTTGAGAGAGAATTAATTCATCTCTAATAATCAAGGAGGAATTTTCTTCCGTGGTAATTTTTAAATGAATATAATTGGTCGTCAGTTTTAAATTGGCCTTACCTGATTTTCCTAAATAAAGAGTTGCATCATATTTTTGGAAATCAACTTCAAGAAGAGAAGATATTTGATTTAAATCGAAATTAATATTCAATTTGCTACCAAATTTTGCCTCGCCTGAACTGCTTAAAACGATGATATCATTTCCTTCAGGAAAAGTTCTAGTAGTAGTATTGGTGGCTTTTTGCCATCTTAATGAATTACCATTTTCTCCTTTCCATTCTTCTACTGAATTGAAAGCATCGTTTCCTAGTAAGTAAAATTTTTCTTGTGCTATACATAAATTAGTAAAAAGTATTAGCAGAAACGTACCTAGGAAATGTCTAGTAAGTATTCTGTTCATCAAAGTTTGTTTGTTATTAGATTTAACTATTCGTCATAAACTGGTAAAAAACATTTAACGAAATTAATGCCATTGATTCGTACATTTTTTCGCTTTTTGTTAATGAAATGTAATGCTTAAGGTTTTGTGAATTAATTGTAAGTCAGTTAATAACGAGAGAGATACGCTAAAGGTTTGCGTAATGTTATGGCGCTTAGTGATAACAATCGGTTGAACAGAATTAGTAGTACTATTTTCGTTAGCTATCAAAATATAAGGACAGCTTTTTTTCTAATTGGTGCACATCTTCATATTCAAAAATATAATCGGCACAGCCTGCCGCAGTAGTGGAGTAATCCGAATTCTTCTTTCTCAAATAAATAATTGGAAGATTACTCTTAAAAGCATAACCAACTTCTATACCTACACCAATCGCTTTGCTTGTTAGTTCTGCGATAAATAAATCACATTCATCAATTTCTTGAAAGGCGGTTTGCATCATTTCCTTTTCTTGATGAGGTGCAAAAGAGTATTTATCAACAAAGACAATCAATTCGTATTGATACTGTAATAAAACCTCTTTAATAATTTCTACTTCTTTATTAAAAGCTTTTCTATTCTTAAAACTTATTCCTAAATAGGCCTTTTTCATTTTTCTACTTTTTGATAATCATTAATCAAACATCATATGACATTTTTTATATTTTTTACCACTACCACACGGGCAGGGATCATTGCGCCCGATTTCTTTTTCTTGGGTGATAGAACTCAGATAACTGCGTTCCTGATCGACCATTTTCTGATTGAATATTTTTTCTAAAGCAAGATATAGATCAGGATGCTTCTTTTTTAATAGCTGAGGTCGTTCAAAGAAATACTCAGAAGCGACAGTAATAAACTCCTGATCCTTAGTTCCTCCATATTCATCCAAGTCTGATTCATTTTGGTGGATCTTTTCGATTTCGGTTTTCATTAAATTGATCCATGGAAGGGTATAACATTTTGACATGAAAACCTCTGGAATTCCATCCGTATTGCCATCTGCCATATCAATTAAATGAACAAACTCATGGATGCCTACGTTCTTTTTATCATTATCATTTCGGAATCCTTCTCTTAAGGCACCTTTTGATAACAGCATTTTATTGGTCAGTTTGCCCGTTCCCACCATACCTAATACATGTCCATCATTAAAGTGATGTCCAAACTCTGTTTCGTTTAAATCAGAATTGTATATCAAAACTTCTTTAAGGTTTGGATATTCCCAATCGGGGTAACCAAAGATGGGAATAATAGCACTACAAGCTACTAAAAGTTTATCCAGATCTTCGATATCCGTTTTTACTCCTTTAATTTTCACGAAAGCTAAAAAACGTAGGAGTCTCTGTTCAAATTCATCTTTTTTCTCCTCAGAAATTTCATTGTAAAAGGTCACGTTTTCACGTAAAATAGTTCGCCACTCATCTTTAAATACTCTTCGTTTAAAAAGGTTCTTTTGTTTACTCTTTTTCTTTTTGGAGTTGGAGATAATTACCCAAGTCACTAGGGCGATTAGTCCTAAAAAGGTAATAAATGATATTAAGGAAGTATTCATACTATATTTGTTTGCTCGATTTTAGTTCATTGGAAATAACGAAAATTTATTCAATAAAAACAATAATGTATTTCAGTTAGGTAAACTATTATAAAAGATTTTTTTTGGCACTCTATTTGACTCCTAACATCAATAACACCTACGGGTTGATATTTACTAAATACTAATAATAAGCACATTTACTATTGTTGTTCAATAGTCTAAATGATGCACAAACGCACGACATATGAATATTTTCAACTTCCTTAAATCAAAAGCGTTAAAGACGTTTGCATTCCTACTTTTAATCAGCATTCTAAGTAGTTGTAAAACATCCATCTTCATGTCCGATTATGGTAATCACACTGATTATAATAAAAGAAAGAACACGAAGTGGCTTCCAAAAAAAGCAAGACTTTCCCATACAAATTCAAAGTAGATTTGAATTTTGCATGAATCGAAGCTGTCTCTACAAAGGGACAGCTTTTTTTATATGTATATTTAATATCGTTGAATTATAGAAAGTAATTTTTATGCTTACCTTGCACACTGTTTTTGATGATCATCAATTTATGAAGTTAGAAGGCTTAAAATTTATAGACTTATTTGCTGGAATAGGAGGATTCCATCAAGCGTTAAGCAGCTTTGGTGCGGAGTGTGTATTCGCTTCCGAATGGGACGAACATGCAGCTAAAACCTATTCGGTGAATTATGGACTTCAACCTAAAGGTGATATTACACAAATAGCGGAGGAGGAGATTCCTAGACACGATATATTATGTGCTGGCTTCCCTTGCCAAGCGTTTTCTATTTCCGGGAAACAAAAAGGTTTTGAAGATGCAAGAGGAACCTTATTTTTTGATATCGCCCGTATTGTCAATCACCATCAACCTAAATTACTTTTGCTGGAGAATGTAAGAAATTTTCAGCGACATGATGGAGGTAATACTTTGAGAGTAGTCGTTCAAACTTTGGATGAATTAGGATATAGCGTAGACTATAAAGTACTCAATGCTTCTCATTACGGTTTACCTCAAAATAGAGAAAGAATTTATTTTGTGTGTTTACAAAAAGACTTAATGAAGGAGTCTTTTTCATTTCCTTCTCCTCAAAAAGGGGCCATAAAACTAGAGGACTTTTTAGAGAAGAAGTCGAATGTGAAAATTGTCGACCGACCTGATATAGAAATCTACAAAGATTACAACCCTTTAAAAGATTCCCAAGGGAAAGTGATATTGCCTAATAAGCCGATTCAAATTGGAAGAGTAAATAAAGGAGGGCAGGGCGAACGTATATACGATATCAGAGGTCATGCCATTACTTTATCCGCTTATGGTGGGGGTGTTGGTTCCCGTACGGGTTTGTATCAAGTAGGAAAAGACATACGAAAACTATCGCCAAGAGAGTGTGCTAGAATACAGGGTTTCCCAGATAGTTTTAAAATTGTTTCAAAGATGACTCAAGCGTATAAACAGTTCGGGAATAGCGTCGCTGTAAATGTATTGAAAGCCATCCTTCATCAAATAGAAAAATAATTCCGTTGGTTGAAAAATTCACGCCTTTCGTTTAAAACTCTTCTTCACTTTCCTACCAAAAACTACTTTGTTGACTCTTGTAAATAAGCGGCAAACAAGCTGCACAAAAGTTATCGAATTAAATTATTAAAAGTAAGAGAGGACATGAACTTACGATTATCATTCTCCATCATATTTAGCATGATGGCCTTGGCATTATTTGCTCAAGATTCTGAAAGACAACGACCAAACCATTCAACTCCAGAAGAGAAATCTGTTGAAACTCTAGGACAGCTAGAGGAGAAAATTGAATTAACAGGCGAACAGAGAAAGGGTATTTATGATATTCATCTAGAGTTTTTTACCAATGCTCAAGAAGCGATGAAGGAAAGAGATAAGGAGAAGATGGAAACACTGGAAAATACTAGAAACGAAAAAGTGAAAGATCTTTTGGGAAAAAAATTATACCGTAAATACCTTAGCGTGATGAACGAGAACAAGCCACAAGGACCTCCAAATGGTAGACAAGGAGAAGGAAGAGGTGGCCGAGGAGGCATGGGTGGTCCTGGCGGTGGTCAGGGACAAATGTTTTAAGGAAGGATTTACACCTTATTTTTTCATAAAGGAGTCTGTCTAATATGGCAGACTTCTACTTCTCTATTCTTCTTAAAACAAAGCTTACTATCATGAGTCAATCATTCAGATATATATTTTTTATCTCCCTATTTTTTTCATATCAGTTAAATGGACAAGATCTTAAAAACATCAAACTATCCACTCGTTTATGCTGCGATTTGGATAATATTCTGACGTTCATTTCGAACGAATACAATGTCAATTTTGAATATGATAAACAACTATTTAAAAGTATAAAGTACGAAAACCGTCCTATCAATCGGCCTCTTGATGTTTTCCTCAAACAAATATGCGAGGAACAGAAAATGAAATATTACATCGATGAAGAAACTGGTGTGATCCATATAGTCGATAGGTGGTTTATAATAAAGGAAAGCGAGGTCGTTAAAAAAGAAGTCGTTAAAGAAGCAGCCACTAAATTTAAATTGAATGTAAGTGGAAAAGTAATTGATGTTGATACCAAAGAACCTCTACCGTATGTGGTAGCAATGGTTAAAGGAACAGCTAACGGGTCAACATCAAATGTAGATGGGCGAGTTTCTTTGTTAAATGTACCTTCTGATACCAGCACTATTATTTTTCAATATATAGGATATCAACCTAAAGAATTATCGTTAACTCCAGGTGCACAAACCAAGGATCTAATTATCGAAATGGAGCCTCAAGTACAGAGTTTGGAAGAGGTAATTATTGCAGCAGAGCGGGAAGATATTCTTCAAGTAAGTGGGGAACATGCTGGGATGATCAAGATGTCTCCTTTAAAATTAAAGACTCTTCCGAATTTAGGAGAGAGGGATATTCTTCGTTCTTTTCAACTGATGCCTGGAATTAGTGCGGCCAATGAAAATTCATCGGGATTGTATGTCCGTGGTGGCACGCCAGATCAAGTTTTAGTACTATATGATGGAATTACAGTTTATAATGTAGAGCATATGTTTGGCTTCTTCAGTGCCTTTAATAGTAATGCCATTAAAGATGAGCAACTATACAAAGGAGGGTTTGATGCTAAATATGGTGGACGTACTTCATCCGTTTTAGAGATTACGGGAAAGGAAGGAAATCAGAACGAATTTAATATGGCGGCAGATCTAAGTTTAATGTCGGTAAATGGATTTTTAGAATTTCCTGTGGGCAAGAAAGCTTCTGTAATTCTTGCTGGTAGACGTAGTTGGCAAAGTCCATTATACAATAAGATTTTCAATCAATTTTCTGATGATAATTCCAATAATAATACACCTCAACAAGGAGGAATACCTGGCAGGAGACGTGCACAAACAGAACAAAACACCATCTCTTATTTCTATGATTTAAATGGAAAGTTTACATATCGACCAACCGATAAAGATGTTATTGGGATTAGCCTTTATAACGGAGAAGACCATCTAGATAATTCATTATCACCAAATGGCGGACGAATGGGATTAAGTAGTCAGATTACCGATTTAACGAATTGGGGAAATACGGGGGCTTCTTTTAAATGGTCAAGACAGTTTAACGATCGACTGTACGGAAATATGTTGGTCAGTTATTCTAATTATTTCAGCAATAGAAATCGATCAACATCAGGTAGTTTTTACGATGGTGATAGTACGATATCAATTAATCGAGGGCACTTAGAAGACAACAACTTATTGGATTATTCAGCCAAATTAGATTTTGGGTATAAACTCACAAAAGATCATCAGCTTGGCTTTGGATTCCAAGCCACTCATAACGATATCAAGTACAGTTACACTCAAAATGATACTTTATCAATCATTGATCGACAAACAGAAGGACAGACCTATTCGGCCTATTTTGAAGACAAAATTACAATGATGGATAGGCGATGGATGATTACTCCAGGTCTTAGGTATAATTACTTCACTGGAACAGAAAAGAGTTATTTCGAACCTCGTTTAAACAGTACTTATATCTTAAATGATAAAATAAAATTGAAAGGATCTACTGGTTTGTATTATCAGTTTGCAAGGCGAGTGGTGAGAGAAGATATCAATGAAGGCAGTCGGGATTTTTGGGTATTATCTGATAACGACAACTTACCTGTAAGTTCTTCTCTTCAGTTTATCGGTGGAGCATCTTATGAAACACCAATGTACTTATTTGATGTAGAAGCCTTTTACAAAAAGTTGGAAAATGTAACGGAATATTCCTTGAGAATTGAAGGAAGTAGGGATGGAACAGATTACAGCGAAAGCTTTTTTACAGGGGATGGAGTATCTAAAGGGATTGATTTTCTAGTACAAAAAAAGCATGGTGATTTTACGGGGTGGTTGGGCTATACATTGGCTCAGGTGACCAACAATATCCCTGAATTTGGAGAATATAGTTTTCATGCGGCACACGATGTTCGACATGAATTTAAATCGGTTTTCACATACTCTTGGAGACGATGGGATTTGGGAGCGAATTGGATTTTTGCATCAGGAAAACCTTACACTGCACCACAAGGAGGATATGAGGTGACGCTACCCGATGGATCCACAGAAACGTTTATCTCGATCTCATCAAAAAACAGTCACCGATTACCGGCTTATCATCGATTGGATTTATCGGCAACGTATAATTTCAAAATCGGGAAACAAGCACCTGCAAGTCTTGGGTTCTCAGTTTTCAATGTCTATAACCGATCGAATGTTTGGTACATGGAGTATGAAGTCACAGATAATGAAATCGTAGAAACGCCTGTTTATTATTTAGGCATGACGCCCAATTTAACCTTCTCTGTAAAACTAAAATAGCATGAAATATTATATATATATCACATTTTTTGTCCTCCTATTTTCTTGTACACCAACAGACGAGGATGTAAATATTTTGGATACACCAATTGTAGAAAGCTATCTACATCCAAATCAATTTGCAGAGGTCTTAGTGAAAAATCAAATAGATTATCTTAATGGAGATTCTACCTATACTTATGTTGATGGTCTTTCCATTCAGATTTCTAATGGTGAAAAAATATATGATTTGGACAATATAGGAAACGGTCAATATCAAAATAAAGAGTTGATCATAACAGAAGGAGAGGAGTATCAATTAAGCTTTAACTATCGAGATGCGCTTGTTTATTCTGAAACCTATATTCCATCCTCACCTCAAAATTTTGAACTTTCCAGTACCTACATTCAAGCATTTAAGCCAAGCGGAGGTTTTCCTGGAAGCATTCCAGAACCGGTATTGATTTCTTTTGAGAATGCTAATGCGGAGTATCATTATATAGGAATTAAATGTATTGAGGAGAATCCAAGAGTAATTCAAGATTTAGACGAAGATGAAGATTGGCCTCCATTGTCGTTTCATTTAGCTCCAACAAAAGGAGAAGAGGAACGACTTACCCCAATACAGTTTCATTATTATGGAGACCACGAGGTGATACTATATAAAGTCACCGCCGAGTTCGCTGCACTTTTCGAGAATAGTGATAACAGTTCGATTAATATCACAGATCCTCCAACCAATTTAGAAAACGCCTTTGGAATATTCTCAGGGATCAATTCTGACACTTTATCCCTAAGGGTAATTTCCTTATAAAACAGTTATAATGAAGAGAGTAGTATAATAGATTGAAGAAAAGAAAACCCACCGATTTTTGATTGGTGGGTTTCTTGATTATACTATAGTTTAATTCAAATTCATCGGGACTTCCATAAAGAGTACTTTTGCTCCTTTTTTAGCCGATAAGCTGATGTTATCAGTTTCCCAAATACCCAAACCATCTCTTTTGTTAAGGGTTTGATCTTCAATGGATACATCGCCTTCTAAAACAAAAGCATACACTCCATTATTAGCATCTTTTAATTGATAATTCAACTCTGTGTCATTATCAAAAGTACCTAGATGAAACCATGCATTCTGATGAATCCAAACTCCTGCATCATCCGCATTCGGAGATAGTATCTGATTTAATTGATTCGGTTCAGATAAATCAGCAATTGTTTTCTGATCATATCGAGGTTCAACAGAACGCTCATTCGGGATCACCCAAATCTGTAAAAACTGAACTTCTTTATCGGTATTCGGATTGTATTCGCTATGGAAAATACCTGTACCGGCACTCATCACCTGAATATCTCCTTCCTTAATCACTTTTTTATTGCCCATGCTATCTTCATGTTCCAAATCGCCATAAAGTGGAATAGAAATGATCTCCATATTATCGTGAGGGTGACGTCCAAAACCTTGTCCTGCAGCCACACGGTCGTCGTTTAAAACTCTCAACACGCCAAAGTTCATACGTTCTGGGTTATGGTAAGTAGAAAAGCTAAATGAATGATGAGAATCTAACCAACCATGATTTACATGCCCTCTTGAATCTGATGTGTGTTTTACCGTTTTCATAGTATATAAAGTTTAAGTGTGATCTTTTGATTTGATGTAATACAAAGGTCACTAAAAACGATACACAAGAAAATATTAGAATCAGACAAAGGCTTATGAAAATCCGAGATCAGCTATCTGATTTAAATTGAGAGGGGCTCATTCCTACACATTTTTTAAAGAAAGCACTAAAGTTAGCAGGTTCGGAGAAACCTAATTCAAAGGCAATTTCTTTATTAGTAAGTTCGGAAAAGTAAAGTAAGCGTTTTGCAGCGATAGTAATCCTACTTTGAATATGTTCTTTAGCCGATTTACCACTTTGCATTTTCACCACCTTATTAAGATGATCCGGTGTGATGTGAAGCAATTCTGCATAAAAAGACGTATGATGTTCTTTCTTATAGTGTTCCTCAATTAATCCCTTAAACTGTTTAAGCAAACTATTGCTACTAGAAATATCATCTGATGATAAATTGCATGAGTTGGTACATAAAATGAGAATATATTTTAGCAGTGCACCTATAGCTTCTAACTCATAAGACATACCCGATCGATGAATTGAAAAGATCTTTTCTATGGTTTGTCTGATTTCCTCGAATTGTATATCAGAAGGCTTTAAAGGAGGCGAATCTTCAAAATCGTTGAAGAGATTGAGGTCTTCAATAAATGATGTAGAAATATTGTTGTACGCCAAAAAATCAGCAGAAAATACCAAAGCATAACCATACGATTTTTTCTCTTCAATAATCTGATGTACTTGGCCAGGGGAAATAAAAAACAAAGATTTATCTTCTAAAGGATAGAAATTGAAATCTATCTTATGAGTCCCCTTGGCTTTCTCAGTAAATACTAACGTATAGAAATCGTGTCGATGAGGTTCATCTACCTTTCCGCCTCTTTTATCGTAAATGTCTTGCATTTTAGAGACACTAAAAGTGATTTTACTATCAAGCTTATTGACATTTCTATACGTTTTTACTGCTTCCATTTCTGTGTTAAACGATTGATACCACTAATATATCACCTAAGCAGTAAAGATGTTTTATAAACTTTTAGAAATAGTGAAATGAAAAGTACTTCCAAAGCCAATTTCACTGTCTACCCAAATATTTCCATGGTGTAGATTCACAATTTTTCGACAATGTGCTAATCCGATACCATGACCAGGATACTCTGATTTTGTGTGTAAACGAGTAAAGATTTTAAAAATTCCCTGAGTATATTCTTTAGAAATACCTATTCCATTATCTCTTACAGAAAAATGATAAAAATCGTCCAGTTCTTTCGCTTCAATTTCAATGAAAGGGTCAGCGTTTTCTTTTTGAAATTTGATAGCGTTGTTTATCAAATTCTGGAATAATAAACGGATGAGTGTGTGAAAACCTTTGACGGTAGGAAGTACAGAATGATCAATCTTGACATCTTTCTCATTAATTATAGATTGGAAGTCAGCTTTAATTTCTGCAATAATTTGATTACAATCCACAGGAATTAACTGATCATCCTTGTTTAATCTTGAATACTCCAATAACCCTTGAATTATCCCTTGCATACTATCTGCTCTAGAGCTAATGTATTCAAGATATTGTTTGGAGTTATCAGTGAGTTGATTTTGATCCTCGTACTGAAATAAGCTGATTAAACTTTGTATCGTTTTTAAAGGTTCCTGTAAATCATGAGAAGCGATGTATAAAAACTCCTCCAACTCTTTTTGTTTATCTCTAAGGAAAGTATCATTTTTTTGAATCTCTTTTTCCAAGGTAAGCACATCGCTAATATCTCTCCAAGAAGAATTACTACAAACGATCTCACCTTTTTCATTGGTAAGACAATGTACATTTAAAAGAACGGTTAAGGTATGTCCCTTTGCATCAAGAATTTGTAGTCTTTCATTTTCAATGACACTACCTTTTTTGAAGGATTTAAAAATATTAGAAGCTTTATCTTTTGAATTCGGGTGATAGAGATCTAAGACATGGGTTCCTATAATATCTTCTTTAGATTTTCCGAGTTTCTCTTCAGTGGTTTTATTACACATGATGACCTTACCTGTAGAAGGATCTACAGAAACGTGCATATCAGGAGAAGTTTCATAAAGGTGTAAGTACACATCATCCTTTTTAGAAAAATCATTAGGATTAGAGTTAGTAAACATATTTTAGTTAGTGAAATGCTGGTTAAATGAAAGTTAAAATACTTTTTAATATATAGATTTAAATGATATAATTTTGTTAAATAGGAAAATAGATGGGTTTTGATGTGCTTTTGAAGTGTAAATCAAATTATTTATTGTGGCTAACTGTACGTTTTATACTTTTATTGTAAAGAAAACTGAAGTACCGATACCTACCTCTGACTCTAACCAAATTTTACCTTGATGCAGTTCTACGATTTTTTTACAAAAGGCTAACCCAATGCCTGCCCCGGAGTTTTCGTGTCTTAATTTTTGAAATAAAAGGAATATTCTATCAATATGATCTTTTCCTATTCCCCCTCCATTATCTGTAATTTTAAAGGTCCAGTAATTATCCTTTTTGACAGCATTTATATTTATTTTAGGAGATCTATTTTTACTTCTAAAAAATATTGAATTTAGGATAAGGTTATGGAATACTAGCTTTAATTGTAAATCGAAAGCAATTAATACTGGTAGATTATCATAGGAAATTTTTGTATTTGTCTCCTCAATTAATTCTTTATTTTCAAAGGTTAATTGGTCCACGATTACTTGAACATTAGTTATGGTTTTTTTGTCTTCAGAACCAATTAGTGAGTAATCGAGTAGGGACTTTATTAATCCACTCATTTTTTTTCTAGATGCATCAATGTATTCAATATATTGCATCCCTTGTTTCCCTAAGTCTATGGTAAATTCTTCTTTTAAAAGGTCAGTAAAAATTTGTAGGGATTGTAGTGGTTCTTGTAGGTCATGAGAAGCAACGTATGCAAAACGTTCTAACTCTTGATTTTTTTGTTCTAACTCCAAATTTTGCTTTTTCGTTAGTTCAGCCTCTTTAATTTTTGTGATATCAATGTGACTGCCAATCATTCTTAAAGGGTTTCCTTCTTCATCCCATTCAATAACTTTTCCCCTACAAAATACCCAAACAATAGAGCCATCTTTATGAAAATATCTTACTTCATTATCATAGGGAAACTTACCTTTTGAAGACACATGTTTGTTGAAGACTTCAAAAACACCAGGAAGATCTTCGGGATGTATAATCTTTTGCCAACTATCTGGATGATTTTCAATTTCATGATCTTCATAACCGAACATTTTTTTAAAAGTAGGGCTCATGTACTCATAATTATCTTTGATGTGCCAATCCCAAAAACCAGCCATAGTACCTTCAAGAATATTACTTAAAATAACCTGATAATCAGTTGAATTTTGAGTACTTTCCTCAAAGTACGTCCTTAGAGAGTCATTTATTTCATTATGAACAAATAATTTTTTCAATTTTTTCTTTGTTTAATGGTTTGGTCAAGAAGTCATTGACTAGTGGATTTGCTTCTGCCTTCTTTCTATCGTGTGGGTTCAAAGAAGTAGTAAGCATGATGATCAAAGTATCTGCTTTTTTTGAATCAGGAACTTTTTTATAGTTTTCTAAAAACTCCCAACCATTCATCTCTGGCATATTTACATCTAAAAAGATATAATCAATTCTTTCTTCTTCTTCATTTTTAAGAAAGGTCAATGCTTCTTCTGCATTTTCAATTTTTATTACTACTGGGTTATCTAGTACTTTTTTAAGCATTTTTTCATTGTAGTAATTGGTAGGATAATCGTCATCAATTAATAAGATTCGTTTCATCAGTTTTATGTTTTGGTAGTGTGAAATAGAAGGAGCTCCCTTCGTGAAGTATAGATTCAACCCAAATTTTTCCTCCGTGTAAATCAATTATTTTTTTACAATGAGCAAGCCCAATACCGTAACCGTCGTATTGTGATTTACTATTTAATCGTTTAAAAAATTTGAATATTTCGGATGTTTTATCATCAGGAATACCTATTCCATTATCTTTTATACTGAAGAGTATATCATTTTCATTTATAGAATAATTTATTTCAATAATGGGCTGTTTAGATTTTTTACTAAACTTAACGGCGTTGTTGATTAAGTTTTGAAAAAGTAATCTTAAGGAAATTGGATCACCATAAACCTTTGGTAAAAAAGAAGTAATCAGTTCAACATTTTTCTCTTCAAAAAGCAAATGATAATCAGAAGTGATATCAGCAATCAATTTATTACAATCAATATTAGACCTTTCCACTCCTTTACCAATGCGAGAGTAATCAAGTAAGCCTTTAATGATGTTTTTCATATTTTGAGAGCCTTTCTCGATGAATTCGAGGTATGTTTTAGCTTCCTCATCGAGTTGCTCTCCATATTCCATATCAAGTAACTCAATAAAACTTGAAATAGTACGTAAAGGTTCTTGTAAATCGTGAGAAGCGATATAGACAAACTCTTCTAATTCTTTGTTTTTAGATTGAATGGCCTCATCATTTTTCTTCACTATTTTTTCTAAAGCCACAATATCTGATATATCTCTCCAACAAGAATTACTTAGAATAATTTTACCACGCTCATCTTTGATACTCTGAACATTCAAAAGCACAGGTATTTTTTTGCCATTATTGGCGATCAAGTCTAATCTTTCATTTTCAATTTTCTGACCTTCAACAAATTTTTGAAATACCTTTTTAGCCAATTCAATAGAATCGGGATGATACATCTCCATAATGGGAGAACCTATAATTTGTTCCTTACATTTTCCAACTTTCTCGGTTAAGGTAATATTACACATAAGCACTTTTCCTGTATTGGGATCTACAGAAACGTACATATCGGGTGAAGAATCATAAAGTTGATGATAAATTTGATTTTTATCATTTAGTAACTGAGTAATAGCAGTAGGATTCATCATAAGCTTTTAGGGTTTCCTTATCTAATTTATATCAAAATCTTTATTTTTTAATGTTGAAATTAATTATTACCAAACTATTCTTTAAATATTTCAAACCATTACTTTATTAACCATCGAACTATAAATAAGGATTTTCCTATTGGTTTTAACACTACCAATTTTATTGTTTTCTTTTGAATTAGAACATTACTAAAAATCTTATAAAATATTTGAGTTAATAATTTTTTTGAATTCAATGAATGATGTGTTAGTTGATGTTTAGGGTTTTAACTATCTGTTTTAAAGTGTTTTATAAATTCTGTACATTGTTATATAGGTGTATGCTTTGTTATTTTAATTTAGTATACAAAATACTTTTTTATCTCTTTTTTATATACATATTCGCTCAAGCCTAAACATATTGGTGCTTGTATATTTTTTTGATCGTCTTCCCAGAAGGGGAAATTACCAATTCATTTTAATTACGAATATTTTAAAAATATCTGTTCTCTTATGAATCAGTTATAACTTCAATAAAGACTTTTTACGATAAAACATCGTTCCATCAATCGGTAGAAAGGATACCGACATATTTACAATTGAACTGATTTGATGTAACTATCTTTTTTTTAACCAATTCTAGTATAATTATTATTTAAACTTTACTATGAACTACATGATGAAGACTGCTGTAGGCGTCTTTTCTATGTTGGCAGTTTCTGCCGGTATAGAAGTGTCGGCACAGTCTACCCCTCAACCTGTGGTATACCAAAACGGTATGGCCAAGGGTGTTGTTCGCGTGAAATTCGCAGAGGATGTGTCACCTCAACTTCAATCTTTCGGAGCGAATAGTAACGGAATCTCTACTTTAGGGATCTCAACTTTTGATGTTACAGCTAAACGTTTTAATGCATCAAATATGAGAAGAGTATTCCCATACAATCCTAAAACAGAACACAAGCTTATCAAACATGGTTTGCACTTATGGTATGAAATGGAAGTTGATTCTGAGTCAGATTTAAGAGCGGTAACTAATGCATTTGCTTCTATTCAAGAAGTTGAATTTGCAGAGCCAATGTTAGAAAAGAAGCTTGTTGATGGTGATTATTCGGCAAGAACCATCACTTTCGAAGAGGCAAAGGCAATGACTACTCAACAGTCGACTTCTGATTTTAATGATCCAATGTTGGACAAACAATGGCATTATAACAATACACAGCAAAGAGCAGGTTGGGTAGAAGGTGCAGATATTCGTTTATTTGATGCTTGGGAAAAAACAACGGGTTCGTCTAATGTTGTAGTTGCTGTACATGATGAAGGTATCGATGTGGAGCACGAGGACCTTGTGTCAAACATGTGGATAAATGAAGGGGAAATACCAGGTAATGGTATAGACGACGATGGTAACGGATACGTAGATGACGTATATGGTTATTCGTTCTCTAATAGAACGGGAGATATTCCTGCTCAAGTTCACGGTACTCACGTAGGTGGTACAGTTGCAGCTACTAGTAATAATGGTATAGGTGTTGCCGGTGTCGCAGGTGGTGATGGATCTGGAAATGGAGCTCGATTAATGACACTTCAAATCTTAGGCGGACAGTATGGAGATGTTGCTCCCTCATATGTTTATGCTGCAGATAACGGAGCCGTTATTTCTCAAAACTCATGGGGATATACTTCACCTGGTACATATGAACAAGTAGTGCTTGATGCCATTGATTATTTCATTGAAGAAGCAGGTGATTTTGAAGGATCTCCAATGAAAGGAGGTATTGTTATTTTTGCGGCAGGTAATGATGATTATGATGGTCCAATGTGGCCTGGTTACTATGAAAAAACACTTACTGTAGCCGCTACAGGTCCAACATGGGAAAAAGCCTGGTACTCTAACTATGGTGATTGGATTCATATTTCAGCACCTGGTGGAGATAGAACTTTTGGAGGAGAAGAAGCTATTGTTTTGAGTACTTTACCTTCGAATGGTTACGGTTATTTGGATGGAACATCAATGGCTTGTCCACACGTTTCTGGTGTTGCAGCTTTAGTAGTTTCACATTTGGGAGGACCGTCTTATACGGCTGATATACTTTGGAACCAATTAATTAATTCAACTAATGATATTGAACAATATAACGAGAGTTATGTTGGGAAATTAGGATATGGCCAAATTGATGCAGCAAAAGCTTTAATCAAAAATGAAGGTATTGGTCCTGAAGCAATTGTCGATTTAATGTCTGATGCAGCATCAGATAATTTTATCTCTTTAAAATGGAGTACTCCTAATGATGAAGACGATGGTTACCCTGCATCTTATGTCATTTACTACTCTGAAGAAGAGATTACTGCTGATAATTATATGTCAGCAATGACATCTACTCAAAGAGCGGAAAATGTACCATCAAATACTTCAGAAATAGATGGTTTAGAAGCCAATAAAATGTATTACTTCATGATCAAATCATTTGATAGGTGGGGTAATGAATCTGGGTTATCTAATATCATTTCAGCTTCAACAAATAACGGTCCTACAGTAGTGATTCCATCTATATCAGTTGATTTTATGTTAGAAGGGACTAACCTTATGGAAACACAAACAGTAATGATGAACAACGAAGGTGAAGGCCTTTTACGTTGGGAATCATCTGTAAATCAAGGTACTTATTTCTATGATTGGCAATCGTATACTACTTTCCCTCAAGTAGGTAATCCATCTCAAAGAGTGGCCAATGTAAGAACGGTAACAGCACCTTCTATTCAGAAATTCTCAATGGAAGAAGATGAGTTAGCTGAGTATGAAAATTCTCAATATACTTACTCTAATTGGTTCCATCCAATATACAATATTGGTGAAGAAGATCTTTCTTTATCGAATACATCAGCAGTAGCTTATTTAATTGGTCAGAAAGAAGGCTTTAACTTAACTGATGCTGAAATTTTTATCAACGAGTTAACTGTTGGTCCAGTGGAGGTTGAAGTATATCAAGGACCCAATTTATCTACAGCTAAATTAGTAACATCAGCTACTATTGATTGGGGTCTTGATTACCAAAAAACACATTATGTTCAATTTGATCAACAAGTATTCTTCCCTCAAAATAGTGTTGTTTGGCTGTTAGTAAAAACAAAAGCTGGTAATAAATATCCATTGTCAATGTCAATGGCAGCAAATGGTTTAGAAGATGTTGCAGATATGTATCAGTGGATGAGTTTTGATGAAGGAGATACTTGGGTGCCTTTACATACAGCAATTGAAGCAACAGGCTATGCTTTTACTCAATCACTTGTTTCTAAAAATGCTTCTTTAGGTGAAGTTGTGAAAATTTCGCCAATGTCAGGTGAAGTTGCTCCAGGTGAGTCTGTAGAAGTTACTGTAGATGCTGATGCCATGGGATTGATCAATGGTGATTATAAATTCTATTCAAACATCGAGTCAAACGATAGAGAAAACGAAAGATATACTTTACCAGTGAACGTTAAAGTTAGAGGTAGACTTCCTGAAATAAAATCTATGGCAATCGTAGAATTTGGAAGTGTAATTTTAGGTTTTGAGAAAGAAGTATCGGTTGACTTATCAAACTATGGTTACGGTAATTTTGGTGTGAGTTCTATTGATATTTCTGATCCTCAATTTACAGTATCTAGCCAACCTTACACTATTAATGCAAGATCTAGAAGTGAGTTGATTTTAAACTTTAAGCCTACAATGGCAGGTAATGCTAATGCAGAAGTTAAGATTACTTCAAGTACTGGAATTGAACATACTTTCTCTTTATTTGCAATGGTAGGCGAACCTGCTGAAATAGAAGTTGCTCCACTTGAGCAAACTATTGCAATGGCCAAGGGTGACGGTGGAAACGGTGAAGTGACAATAACAAATAATGGTGCATACCCTCTTACTTATGTGATGCCAACTTATTCTGATAACATTCCAGAAGGAACGCATAAGTTTGGTTACTCTTGGACGAAGTTTGAAGATATAGATGCATCTAATTTTGTATCTATTAAAGAGGCTGATGGAGCTTTTAACATAGCTCAGAAGTTTGTTGATGATCCTAGTAAAAACTGGGAAATGATCAAAATGAATTTTGATTTCCCATTCTATGGTGAGTATCAAAGTGAAATGTATGTTTCTCATGCCGGTGTTGTCGCTTTAGATAATACATCTAATTTCAACAGTTCGGCTAATATGGGGAATGAATATTTACCTTATGGTTTTATTTCAGCTTTGCATTTCTCAAATATTGACTTAGGTATTAGAGGTGGAATTTGGATCAAGCATTATGATGATAAAACGGTTGTTGAATACAACGATGTACAAATGTCATGGTGGCCTGGAGGAGCAACTTTCCAAATTGTTATGTTCGCCACAGGTGATATTGAAATTCTTTATAATGATATGTCACAAGTGGATTCATGGGATATTAATGGCATTTTCGTAGGTATCGAAGAGCCAGCAAAAGAAGATGGTGTTCTTGTTTATGAAAACAGATGGAGTGATCCTTTACCATCACTTTTTGAAAATCAAAATCAAAATGTGAGAGTAAGATTCTACTATCCAGGTTCTAAAATCATCACTAACCTATCATCTGCTGAAGGGGTTATTGGTGTAGGACAATCGGAAACAATCACTTTTGATATCGATGATTCACAATTAATTGAGGGGCAGAATGTTCAGAATATTGCCGTTGCTAGCAATGATCCTAATTTGCCAATTTCTCACTTTAAAGTGATTGTTGATGTAATGGGTGGTACAGCTGCTGATATCGAATTATCAACTACTGATGTTGATTATCAAGGTAAACTTTTGGGTGGTAATTACTTGCACTTATTAGCTTTATCAAATGTTGGAGACAAATCAACAGATATTGTTTCAGCATCACTTGCAGACGGTACCCATTTCTCCAATGACTTTGAGCAAATGACTTTAAATCCAAGAAGTGGTAGACAAATGAATGTATACTTTAATCCAACTATAGCGGGTGAGTTTACAGATGTCTTAACGTTAATGGATTCTGATGGAAAAGAGTATGTAATCAATCTAAAAGGTACAGGTCTTAATCCTCCAGCAATTGATCTTGATGTTACTCCCCATGTATATAACTTGAAACATGGCGAATCAACAGAATTTGAGATTACTGTTCACAATACGGATGGTTTGGTAGATTTAGATATCCTTCCTAGACACGCTTCTTGGTTATCTATTGTAGAAGATGAAGCTCAAGTAACCAATGTACCGGAGTTTGATTATACTTGGAGAACAAACCAAAAACAATTACAAGGTTTTGATGACCCTGAAGCACCATCTTTCGAGTGGTATGATATTATCTCAGAGGAAAATAGAATTACACACTTCGAAACGGAAGATGAGCATTGGTGGGAACAATATGATTTACCATGGCCAGTAAAATTCTATGGCAAAGAATATAATGAAATTTATGTTGCGTTTGCAGGAGTAGTAGCGTTATCTAAGCCACATAACTTGTACGACGGTATCTTTAATACAGACCTTCCTCTAGATGATGGTATCAACAATATCGCTTCTTCTATTTGGATGTTAGGAGCTACTAACCCAACGGATGCTTCTGAAATCAAAGGTATTTTCATGCATGCAGACGAAGAGAAAGTTGTGATCACTCACTCAAGATATCAACATAACTTTGCCTTCTTTGGTGGTTTTGTTACATGTCAGACTGTGTTCTTTAGAGACGGTACAGTGAAAATGCAGTACAAAGTGGAAAACCAGAATGGTGTAGACGGATGGTCGAACATGACAACAATTGGTCTTGAAAACGAAGATGGTACTTCAGCAGCTAAAGTTGCTTATGGAGCCGCTATTATCAAAGATCGTTTGGTTGTAGAATATGTACCAGCTCATAAAATGACAATTGCTGCAGGAGCATCAAAAACATTGAAATTCAAAGTGGATGCTTCTGAATTAATGGACGGTACTTACAATACCAACCTTACTTTCCAAAATATTACTCCAGGTAAGGAAGAAATTTCTATCCCTGTTCAAGTAAATGTAGAAGGTGAAGTCATATTCGGTGCTGATGATGTTGATTTTGGTGAAGTTGTCGCTGGAGCTGGAGTCACTAACACAGAATACTTCCAATTTAAAAATACAGGCTCTAAAGATGTTACTATCAATAGCTTTAAATTAAATGATGACACACAATCAGTTGTTGAATTGAAAGAGGTAGTGGATGGTTTCTGGGGTCCTGAAATTTATTGGACAGACATTAACATGTTATGGAACTTCCCAATGACTGTTCATCCTGGTGATGCGTTAGAATTTAGAGCGATGTTAACAGCGACAACTCCAGGTAACATCAATGATGTATTATCAGCTATTGATGTAGATGGAATGGAGCATAATGTAAACATTATTGCAAATGGTTATGAGCCATCTAAATTCTCTTGGGACGGGATGGATAAAGAATTCACTTCTTTAGATCCTCAATACAAAGATGAGTTTATGGTCACTGTTTCTAATGAAGGGGGGAAATCTATGTTAGATTATACCTTAGAGATTGATTTCAATAGAGACGGCTTTGAAATGGAGGCACCTGAAGGAGGAGACATCATGTCATTTGGTGCGACTTCTTCTACAATGCAAAGTTTCTCTACAATGTCAGTAACCAATGAAAACGATTTCCATTCAATTCTTAAGTACACTGATGAAGTTGTTCCTACTACTGCTGTAGGTTATGGTGGAGATGCAATGACAATAGCAACTGCATTTGTAGCTCCATCAGAAGGATTTAACTTATCTCATGTGGAAACATTCTACCGTCCATTTGGTAAGGATAACGGAAATATCAAAGTGAATATCTTAGCAGGTGGCTCTATTAATAGTGCAACTGAGGTCTATGAAAATGTTTTCCCAACGGAGACTTTGGGGACAGATTCAGAAGGAGATTATCAAGTATTTGATTTAGGAGAGGAGATTACATTCTTCCCTGGAGAGAAGTTCTTTGTAGTATTTACATATGATCAAGGTGTAGAATATCCTCAAGGTATTGTTGTTGAGGATCCAAATATTTCTTCTACGTTCTATATCTATACGGATGAAGGTTTCCTTGATATCACCACAGATGCTGCTTGGTCTGGTTTACGTTGGATGAATAGAGCAATGGCTAAGAACCCGATAAAAGGTACTTGGATAGAAATTGATTCAGAAGGAGGTCAATTGGATCTTAATGCAACTGCATCTTTTAAAGTATCATTGGATGCATCCTATGCTTTTAAAGCAGATAACTTTGCTTCTGTGAAAGCTTATACAAATGATCCATCTCAACCTGAGGTTGAATTCTTAGTAACGCTAAGAAAAAATGCTTCACCATCATTTATCCATCCAGTATCAACTATAGATATGGATGTATTGACTGAGCAAACAATTGAGTTTGAAGCTACAGATAGAGAAGATCATGCTATTGTTTATGGTATTGAGACTTCGTCTGATGCTATAACAGCAGAAGAAGTAGAAGGTAAATACCGTGTGACAATTGCTCCAAAATATTCTGATGGAGAAATGATTAAATTCTATGTAACAGCAACGGATGAGTTAGATGGCATATCAACACATGAAGTGATTGTTAATGTTAATCTTATCAACAGAGCTCCTATGTATATTGGTGAGGAAGTGATGGAAATGAAAGTTGGGGAAAACTTTACATATGCAACAGATGAGTTCTTTATGGATGAAGATGGAGATTTAATGACGTTTGAGATCGCAGCACAAAATCATGGTATTGCAGTAGCAACTATGGCAGGTGAAGATTTCTTTATGGCAGGTATTTCTATTGGAACTACAGAGGTCGCTGTAATGGCAACAGATGCTAATGGTGAGTCAACAATTCAAACTATTGAAGTAAATATTGTTGGTATTGAAGAAGAGGAAGATATTACTTCAATCGACCAAGATGTATTGGTATCAGAAGTGAAGAACTTCCCTAACCCAGTAATTACTGAGACAACTATCTCATTCCATCTTAAAGAACAAGGTGATGTGAGTATTGCAATTTACAATATGAATGGTGGTTTAGTTGAAAGACTTAATGCAGGTACATTATCTTCAGGTGTTCAAAATGTAGAATACAATGCAACAAAATTGAATACAGGAATGTATATCTACGCTATTATGGTAGACAATCAGTTTGTTGGTTATAACAAGTTAATTAAGCAATAATAATTAGCTAGAATATAAATAGTTTGGCCTCCTCACTTTGTGAGGGGGCCTTTTTATGGAATAACAATTTTGTTGAAAATCAGTTTCCTAAGAAATTATCTTATACAAAAAATAGGATTTAATAATCTATTTAAGTATAATTACGTAGAACTTACTTCGAAATTCGCTAACAAATGAATACTAAAGTTGACTGTATCTCTTGCACAAACTCTAATTGCATTATAAAACAAAACGCAATGGGAGAGGAAGCTGCTCCATTTTTAGAAAAAAAATTAAGCCTCAAAGCTAAGAAAGGTCAACCTTTCATCTTAGAAGGAGCACCTGTTCATGGGTTGTATTTTGTACAGCAAGGAAAAGTGAAAGTGGGAAAAACAGGAATAAATGGAAAAGAGCAAATTGTACGTCTTTGTCATGATGGAGAAATTATTGGTCACAGAGGCTTTGGAGTAGGTCAGTTTTATCATATTAGTGCGGTAGCTATAGAAGATGTGGTATTGTGTAATTTTTCTACAGATACCATTATGGAAATGCTGAAGAAAGTACCTTCCCTTTGTTATGCCATGATGTTATTTTATGCAGATGAGCTTAATCGATCTGAAAATAAAGTAAAGAAGATCGCTCAGATGACAGTAAGGGAGAAGGTTATTGATGCTATTTTGTATATCAATAGAAAATTTGGGCAAACAAAAAACTTATTAAACATCCAATTATCACGAAAGGAGATTGCCGACTTTGCAGGTACAACCGATGAGCAAGTGATTCGTGTAATTTCATCTCTTAAGAAAGAGAAAATTTTGATCGCTGAAGGGAAGAAAATTGGCATCATCAATTTAGAAAAATTGAAAAGAGAAATTGCTGAACATAACTTTTTCCTAGATAGTTAGTTTTCAGAGTGTTCGTGAAAAAAATAAAAAATGTAACAGCTATTCTATTGTAAACTGAATTTTTTTCATTAAAATGTGTTTTCAAATTCATACTCTAAAATGTGTTTTTTAACCTCACATAATAGCAAACAATACGTATGGCAATTTATACATATCTTCGTATTTCACCCGTTGCAACTGCAAAAATCCAACAACAAGCAAAAGCTAAGGGAAAACTTTTTATTGAAAAATGCCCTGTTACTCTTCCTTTTATAGAGCGTCCTAGAGCACAAGAATTATTAGAAATTCTTGGTGAAGATGATGTTTTAAACATTGGTGATATCGATAAACTAGGAGATAACCCTATAGATATACTTCAAGGCTTGGAGGCACTTTTAAAAACTAATGCTACTATTAATATTCAAAAATTTGATGTAGAAGAAGCACATGCTAATGCAGGTGTGAAAAGTGTCATTAGTGCAATAAAGACGTTATTGCATATGAAAGAATATCAAGTTCAGGAAAAAACTGTAGAGGGTATTGCAAGAGCAAAAGCAGAAGGTAAGTACAAAGGAGGGAAGAAAGGACGTAAGATGAATTTTGAACGTTGGTCGGAGAGAAACAAAGATGTAATCGAAGCTTTACAGTCAGGCTTAACTACTAAAGAAATATCAGAACTTACGGGTGTGGGTAAAACTCAAGTGTCTAGAGTTCGAAAAAGACTGAGAGAGTTTAATGCAGAACAACAACAAGAAACTCTTGAAATTCAAAATACATCTGCTGCAGATAATAATACTATTGAAGTTAATGAAGCTGTAATGGCTTCTATTTAAAGATATGCTATAAAATTAAGCGTATTATAATACGTTTGATCATAAGAATAAAGTTAGAGGTGAACTCATTAATTATTGAGCTCCCTCTTTTTTTTACGTAATTCTTAGCTATATCAATGAAATTACGTAAAAAATTACGTATAAATTTTCAAAATTAAGTATTAATACGTAGTATTGTCTTCGTAATACATCAGAAAACTAGGTAATACGTAAAAATGAAGTCAATCACATCAACAGAAAAGGCTACAAGAATTAACTTGTTAGACTTTAGCAGCATTCAAATGCGAACTTTTCACCTAAGCTGGATCGCATTCTTTTTATGTTTCTTCGGATGGTTCTCACATGCACCATTACTACATTCAACAATTGGTCCTGATTTGGACTTAACTAAAGATCAAAAAACACTAGCATTTATTGCTTCAGTTGGTGTTACGATTTTTGCTCGTTTGGGAATTGGTAACCTTTGTGATAAAATCGGTCCAAGAAAAAGTTATGTTTACCTATTAGTATTTGGTGCATTTGCAGTAGCAGGTTCATCTTTTGCAACTACTTGGGAAACGTATTTATTATCTCGTTTAGCTATTGGTGTAATTGGAGCCTCATTCGTCATTACACAGTACCATACTTCGGTAATGTTTGCTCCTAATGTAATTGGTATCGCCAATGCTACTACAGCAGGTTGGGGTAACTTAGGTGGTGGTGTTACAAACGCTACTATGCCATTAATTGCTTCTGGTGTTGTTGCTTTTGGTTTAGCCGAAGCGAATGAGTCTTGGAGAATTGCGATGTGGATTCCAGCTGCAATTATGTTATTCGTTGCTTTCTTATACTGGAAATATACGACTGATTGCCCTAAAGGAAATTATGAAGATCTTCCAAACGAAAGACCACAAGCAAAGAAAGGAGAGAAGAGTTTATTCTTATCTGCAGTGAATGATAGAAGAGTTTGGATCTTATTCTTGATGTATGCAGGATGTTTCGGTATGGAACTTTTTGTAACAGGTAAAGCCTCTACGTATTATCAAACAAAATTTAGTTTAAGTCAGGAAGCAGCAGGTGTGGTAGTATTGTTCTTCGGAGCAATGAACTTGTTTGCTCGTTCAACAGGTGGTTGGATTGCTGATAAATTCGCTAAAAACTCCGGTCTAAATGGTCGTGTAAAAATATTAGTATATGTTGTGGTTGCAGAGGGTATTGCCCTTCTATTGTTCTCACAAATGGACGTATTAGGATTTGCCATTGCAAGTATGGTATTCTTCTCATTATTCGTTCAAATGGCGGAAGGAGCAACTTACTCTGTAGTTCCATTTATTAATAGAAAAGCTTTAGGAGCTGTATCTGGTATTGTAGGTGCAGGTGGTAATGTAGGTGCAGTATTATATGCTCAGTACTTACTTAGAAGCGGATCTTCATTACAAGATGCATTCTTCGCCTTTGGTTTCGTTGTCGCAGCAGTAGGCTTCTTAGGTTTATTAGTGAAGTTCTCTCCAGAGGACGAAGCTGCTGCAGTTGCAGAACAAAAGAAATTAGAAGAATTCGAAGCTAAATTAAGAGCTGAAGAAAAAGAAAGAAATAGTTACAATGATAACGACGGAGCTCCTCAGGTAGCTATCTAGTATCATTAGAAATATTATATATCTAACAAACAAAAATTATTAGTGTTCCGAATTTTAGCACATCGGTGCAAATTAAATACTCTTATTATTCCAATAAATGGCAGCTTTTTTCTACTGGAGGAAAGCTGCTTTTTTTTTATGTTTATGTAGAAGATGAGGGATTATAAAACGATGAGTATAGTTACTAATCTCAAGCTATTCTGTGAAGAAGAAATCATATTTATTATTATGCTGGAAAGTAAAGAATAATAAACAGACAAGGAGGTGAATTTTGATAATTATAATTGCTCTGAATTAATTTTTAAAAATTGTCTGAGCATTGTTATATGAGTTAATAAAATAGTGTGTTTAAAAAAGTATAGACAAAAAAGAAGGGAACCCGCATCGCGAATACCCTTTCCCCATTACTTAAAGCAAACTATTGTATCTTATGTAATTAGTTAATTACCATTAAATTGATATTAACTGTTACGAATTTCTTTTTCTTGATCTTCAATTATACAAACGCTAATATAGGGGTAAATAGTTTCAATAATAAAGTTAACAAATGAAAATATGTAATTTTTTTTTCTAAATCTTGCTGGTTGAATTATAAATTACACGACATATACATATTAGCTCTGTATATATCGTGCAATTTAATAACTGTTTTGTTATAATCCAATTCCTACGTACTCTCTTTCGCCATTTGGATAAATTCCTTCAATTAAAATACCTCCTGACTTCCCTCTTAGGGCAACTCCAAGGTCATCTAACGAACGAACCGGTTCACGATCGACGTAAGTAATAATAAAACCTTCTTTTATTCCTGCATTATAAAGTTTACCATTAGGTACGAGCTTTGTTATAGCCAAACCACCTTTAATTCCTAATGCATTCGCTTGTTTATCAGAAATTGGTTGTACCTCTGCAGATAATGCTGCAATGGCTTCACTCGAATTTTTCGGTGCTTTTACAATATCTGTAGTATTCATTGTGTTTTTCAATTTCACCTCAAAATCTTTCAACTTACCTTTTCTGCTAACAGTTACATTTACTTGATCGCCAGGTCGTCTTCTTGCAATAATTTCTTGAAGTTCTGAAACTGTTTCAATTTCCTCTTCATTAATTTTTACAATGATGTCACCTGCCTCAATACCCGCTTCTTCAGCAGCTCCTTGTGGACTTACATCGACAACAGCAACACCAGCGATTTTATCAAGCCCAGCTTCGTCTGCGATTTTTTGATCTACATCCTGAATCTGAACTCCTATTAAAGCTCTTTGCACCGCACCGTATTCTCTAAGGTCATCCATTACCTTTTTAACCAATTCAGAAGGTACAGCAAAAGAATATCCTGTAAACGACCCTGTTTTAGAGGCAATAGCAGTATTGATACCAATCAATGCACCGTTTAAGTCAACTAATGCACCACCAGAGTTACCTGGGTTAACAGCAGCATCTGTTTGAATAAATGATTCGACAGATAAATTTGTTTTCGATCTTAATATATTAATGTTTCTCGCTTTAGCACTGACAATACCTGCAGTAACTGTAGAAGTAAGTTCGTAAGGGTTTCCCACGGCTAAAACCCATTCACCGACTTTAACATTGTCTGAATTTCCAAAAGCTAGAAAATCTAAATTGTTTTCTGGTTTAATTTTCAATAAAGCCAAATCTGTCGTTGGATCGGTGCCTACTAATTCTGCTGTATAAACATGCTTGTCTTCTAATACTACTTCAATTTTAGAAGCTCCTTCAATAACGTGGTTGTTTGTGGCAATATATCCATCAGCAGTGAGGATTACACCAGAACCAGATCCAAGTTGTCCTTCACCACTTCTAGGCTCTCCAAAGAAATCATGGAAGAAACGAGGCGTACTTCTAGAAGGCCTGTTAGAAAAATCAACATATGTTTTAATGTGAACTACAGCAGGAGTAGCTTTTTCTGCTGCTTTAATAAAATTCATTCCTTCAGGAACGACATAGTCTTTTCGGTCAACCGTATTTTCGTAATTCGTAAATGCTACACTCTTTTCAACTTCATTTTTCGTCTCTATTTGTTGAGGAGCGAAAAATGTTGTGTAAGCTCCAATCGTAATGACACCACCCAATACAGAAGCTGCCATCATTGATAAAAATTGTTTTCTCATGATAAGATAGTCTATAATCTCGTTTTTAATTTAACTAAAGTGATTCCGGTTTTGTTCATCACCTTATTGTACACTAGTATTCAGCATGTAAAACAAACTCCATACAAAAGTTATTACGTTAAAAGTTTTTATCAAGGTAATTGAATAAATGATAATAAATTTTAACATCCGCAATTTTACGAATTATCATATAAATATGGTGACAGGCATCAATTTTTAATTGTAAAAAATACCTCACATTTGTAATATCATAAGCGGATAAGTCAAATAAACCTTGCGTTTTGGGCTGCTTATGGTAATAATATACTTTTTTAAAAAGTATTGTTATAGAACTGAGAGTTTCTGTCCGAAAGGGCAGATCAATTTTCATAGTGTTTAAAGTTTGGGTGTAAATTGAAACAGGGCTCGTTTATTAGCGAGCCTTGTTTTTTTTATATTATTTAAGTTTTGTCAAATTGTCCTTTTCATTTATTGTCATTCTGACATAAAATAAGACAATTTAATCCTTTATATTTGTGATAATAGTTTTTGTACTGATTTTGAGATAAATAATGTACAAAAAGGTATTTTATAAAAATGTTTACGTTACCAACCAAATTGATTCAGCTTAGAAATAATAATCACTTGAGAGAAATCCTTGATAACAACCCAAAAGTGATTTTAGATTTTTCTACCGATTGGTGTCCTCCTTGCCGGGTAATGGAAGGAACAATTGCGAACCTTACTTTCGAATTAGAAGGAAAGGCTATCGTAGTTAAAGTAGATCCAGAAAAGTTTAAGGATATTGCCGATCAATATAAGATTAAGGGTATTCCCTATTTTGTAGGTGTAATAGATAATATAGAGTCGGGTAGGGCACATGGAATTGTACCTATTCAACAATTAAAAAATATGATCAATGAATAAATATTTTAACAAGCTCTTAACATGGCTAGAAAAGCTTTATTCTCAAAAACGTACACAAAATAACGGTTGTTGTACGGCTTCGATCAAGCGTTTTGAAAACGACAAAAAGTACAATTAACAAAAAAGGATTCTCAAATAAATTGGGAATCCTTTTTTGTTACTGTGCTACTTTCAAAAGATATCTACTCGATATCAAATGTCCACATTCAGTCATGTGGTAATTCACTTTCGCTTTATATTCTTGTTTCCCCTTAATATGAGGATCCGTTTTTACTACTATATGTGTGTTTTTAGGTAAGTGACCTACTTTTTTCATCTTACCATCAATCACCTTGTAGATGGGTGCTTTACCCTTGATCTTCACCTGATGCTCATCTTCTGCAAAAGCAGTGAATCCGATCAATAATGAAGTCAATACCATTAGTAAAATCTTTTTTATCATAGGGTAAATAGGTTTTATTTCAGATTAAAAATACGTTGAATATCCAACAATAGATACATAAACTCTATTCCTTAACTTGGTTTTAACAATCTACATAAAACGTTCATTCTCTAGATTATCTATAAATTCGCCAACATATTTTTTAAACTTCTTCTGATTCTTCCATAAGTTTCGGCTATAGAAACGACCAAAGTTCCATCCTTTCTTTTTCAGTTCAATAGGAAAATAGCCGTGTGCTTCTTTTGTAGAAATAAACTGATGATAATTTTCGTCGTCTGTCATCAATAAGCCTATTGGTGTCTCTTTTTCCATCACGGTTAAAGCAGAGAAAGGCATCATTTCTACCGTATCTGTTTGATGTACGATTTCTTCTTTGAGCGTTTTACCATACTTCCATTGATCGTCTACATAGCTCGAAGGCTGATATCCTTTATCTCCTACTTCAAAAGCAAAATGTAAGAATTCTTTTAGCATTTTTGGACCTTCGTTTTTCGTTTCCTCCGTCTTTAACTGATGTGCCATGATACTACTAAAAACATATTCTTTCTTTCTGGCTCTAGTAATTGCCACATTTAGACGTCGTTCTCCACCTTCTTGGTTCAATACTCCAAACTGTAAATTCAACTTGCCTTTATCATTAGGAGCATAAGTCACAGAAATTAATATATGATCTCTCTCGTCTCCCTGAATGTTTTCTATATTTTTTACGATCATATCTTTTGGCCAATTGACGTTGATACGATCCATAATTTCTTGAATAAGCTCTTGCTGTTTGTGGTTAAAAGTGATAATGCCAATACTCTTCTCTCCATCGTCCACAAGTTTTTTGGCTTTCTTTACCACTGCTACAGCCTCTTCTTGATTCACTCCTTTTTTCCATTCTCCATTTTCTACATGATGGAATGAAATGCCGGTGTCATGTTTATCCATCTTGTCGAAATAAGGAATAAATCGAAGTTTATTTTTATAGAAATAACGATTGGAGAAATCAATTAAATCGAAAGATTCGCTTCTGTAGTGTCCCATTAGATAATGTTCGGATAAGAATTGTTTTCCTAAATCTAAAAGGGAATCGACTTCCAAAGCAGGATCTAAATCGAAATCATCATCTTCTTCCCATCTTGGCTTGTATAAATCAAATGGTGGAAGTTGTTGTGAATCTCCCAAAATGGCCACTTGAGTTCCGCGGTACATGGCAGGAATTCCTTTTTCTGCAAAACATTGGGAAGCTTCATCAAAGATCACTAAATCGAAAAATGGAATTAAAGGGAAAATAGCAGATGCTGCTTCTGGCGATGTTAACCAACACGGCAATAAATCCAAAATCTCATCTTGGAACTTATGGAATGTTTTGCGGAGCGGCCAAATCGCTCGCTTTTTATTTACTTGATGATATAGATCGCGATAAGTGACACGATTATTCAATCGATTATATTCTACTTTATCGTAAGTACGTTCTTTAAGACGAACCAAAGTCATATCATTGGCAATGGATCTTTTTTCAAGAATTGCTTCCTGAAGATTTTCCTCTAATTGTTCCAAAGCACCGTTGGAAACAATACGCAATACTGGGTGTTTGGTCTCAATATGGTACAACCAACTGATGTTGACACTGTTATCGAAATATGCAAGAACCTCTTCAATTGGGTATTTGTGCATGCCGTCCATGTGTCCATCAATCAAACGGAGGGCAGCCCATTCGTGGGGTTGGAAAGATTCTTTTAAAGCATCAAAGCGACAAATCTCGTCGAAATCCTCTTCTAAAGTTTCTTTCATTTTATCGATATCAACTTTATCATTTAAGATGTCTTCAATCTCTAAATGAGAGAGGTATTTTTCCCAATGCTGTCTTACCGGGATAATCCTATTGATGGTTTTGAAAAGGATATCAATTTTTGTCCAAAGCTCGTCGTAACTAAAATTATACAACTCAATAAATTGTACGCTAGAACGAAGAGAGACATATATTTTTCTTGCTTCGATGGCATTTAATCCCGCTTTAAACCACTCTTCCCAAGCTTCTGCTTCTAATTCTTCTGGGAACTCCCTTAACCACTGATACTTCTTCATATCATTTTTCTGATGGGTTAAGTTCATTCTATTCTCCAAACGTTCTCTTAATTGTTGAAGACCTTTTACGGTATTTGGAAGCTGATTTTTTTGAAGTAGTTCAAGGACAAATTTCTTGTGTTTCGAGAACTGCCATTTTACGATCAATAACGGATTTGAACGATTACCAATGGCATCGTTTACCCATTGAATTACATCTCCTAATTCCTGATCTTTTAAAGTTTTTTCGATCTGCGTTCCTTTATGTGAGAAAGAAGACATACAGCCTCTTTGATGATTACTCCAATCTTGAATCGTCGGCACTCGACCTCTTTTTTTGATCATGGCATTGAACATTTTATATACTAAAGGATCGGAGATCATTTGCATAAATTTGTTCACCTGTTCTTCTTGTTTAGAGATCCAAAGGCATTCATCAAATGAGAGTTTTACTTGGATATTCTCTTCAATTTTTTCGACTATTTCGTCCCTAAATGGAATAATTTCATCGAGAATTTCCATCATATCTGTTAAAGCGTTTCCTTCAAAATGATTGAAAGGAATACGATCTTTCCAGGTATAATCTTCGTGGTCTAGCTTACTGCCAAACTTTAAGTAAGTTTTTAATCGCTTTTTATATTCACCTACTTTTTCCAACTCAAATTGTTGATAACAACCCTTGAGGTGAGTGTGAGGTGCTTTAAGATCACACCTTAAATAAAGTTCTTTGGCTGAAACACCACATTCTTGGGTGTCAAAAAGTGCTGCTCTAAATTCGTCTAATTGGGTTAAGGCACTATCAATTTGTTTGGAGCGAAGAGCAAAATTCCTTTCCAATTGCATTGCCCCAAGACTATTATTGTCCTCTTTAAATTTATCTAAAGCATCAATTTGGTCTTTCATTTTCTGATAGATGTACCCTCTATCATAACGATGATCGTGCACCATCGCACAGAAAGTTCCTAATTGAATTTGTTTCATTCTTTTGTATACCACATCCAGGGCGGCACGTTTTTGAGAAATTACCAAAACGTTTTTACCTCTCGTAGTGAAATCGGCAATTAGGTTACAAATTAATTGTGATTTACCACTACCCGGAGGGCCTTGTACCACCACAGAGTGCCCCGCTTTTATTTCCTTGACTACTTTTTCTTGAGAAGCGTCCATTGGATAAGGAGAAAGCAACTCTTCTTCTTGATGTGCCTTTCCTCCAAAAGTCTCCGACAATCCCAATTCATCTAAATGATCTTCGGAGTTTCCAAAGAACTCCTCCAAATCTTTGATGGCGTAATTTTCTAATAGATTGTCATAATCGGGCATCAAATAGCTATCTGATTGAGGAAATATCCCGATGAGAGCTTCTGAGAAGATTTTCATCTGACCTTCACCGTAGGTATCGGTAAAGTGTGCTTTCCTCAAATGCTCAAACTCTTTGATAAACTCTCCAAAAGTATCTTGGTTGAAATTAAGTTCAAGATTCGAGTCTTCTAGCGTATGATATAATTTCACTAAAAACTCTTGAGGATCTTTAGGGAATTCCTCAAACGTCATCTCTAAGAAATCATCAGAGAAACGCACATTGTTGTGATGTGAGATGGCTAAAAGAAGCGTTTTATTGAAAGTAACCTCGGTATCTTCTCTTAATTGAAGGATCCAATTGTTATTATCTACCACTAAACGGATAGGAAAAAATAGAAGTGGTCCTCTTAAATTTCCGCCAGTCATTAAACGACCATGAACGAATGGATAGCCTAAGAATAAATCGTGTCGACCACCTTCTTCGAGGACAAACTTGGCCGTTTTGCCCACCTTACGCAACTGTGCACTTGCTTTATTGGCTTGGGCGTCCCGACTATCTGCCACTGGACATATAGGAATGTTTTTCTTTCCACGAATTAATTGTTGAATAATTTCAATGGAAGGAATATTTAATAAATGATCCAAGTGAGCAAGATCTACATACTGACCTGTATATGCTTTTGGCAAATACAAAGATTTATTTCTAGCAGATAGATTAGCCAATCTTTTTTGATAGGTCTTTAAGGTCTTTTGCACAGTTTACTTCTATTTTATTGGTTCAATTAAGAATCTTATCAACAGAGAGGAATAAATTCAATACTCAGTTTTAAAAAAATGCAAATTAAATAGGGGAATAAGTCAACACTTACCACCTTTGCAGAATCAGATTCATATTTGATATTCAAGATAAGCATTGATAAATAAAAAACGTAATGGATAACAGGAAGAAAAATATATTTTATTCAATATTTTTATTTGCGTTCATCGGATTGACGTATTTGTACAGGTCTTATAACGAACCAAAAGCCACACATTTTCATGTGAGAGGAACCACTTTTGGAGTAGTACCTTATAACGTAAAATATATTGATGAAGAGGGAAGAGAACTAGATACCGATATCAAAAAGGTATTAGAAGATTTTAATCAGTCACTCTCTACATATATCCCATCTTCTGAAATATCAAGGTTTAATTCTGGAATGAATTTCACTTATGAGACCGATTTCTTCTATCCAGTCATTAAAGAGAGTAAAGAAATTTTTGAAGAGACAAAAGGAGCTTTCGATCCAACAATTCAACCGCTAGTAAAAGGTTGGGGATTTGGACCTGGAAAAACACCAACGATCAAGGAATCTGAAATCGATTCTATCCTACAATTTGTAGGTTTTGATAAGTACATCACTTTTGATGAAAAAACGGTAACTAAGTCCAAAGCAGGAGTAGAGTTGGATTTCTCTGCTATTGCCAAAGGTTATGCTGTAGATGTAGTCGCTAAAATATTAGATGATAAAAACATAGAAAACTATATGGTCGAAATCGGAGGCGAGGTAGTTTGTAAAGGTCATAATGAAAAAGAAAAAATATGGAAAATTGGTATCGATAATCCGCGTTTCAAAGAAGGAACAGGAGAAGCATTATCGGTAATTGTTTCATTAGATAATAAAGCACTTGCAACATCAGGAAACTATAGGAACTTCTATGTAAAAGATGGTAAAAAGTATGCTCATACATTAGATCCAAGAACAGGATACCCTGTACAACATAGTTTATTAAGTGCTTCAGTATTTTCGTCATCATGTATGGCATCTGATGCTTATGCAACAGCATTTATGGTAGCTGGTTTAGAAGAAGCCAAAAGAATCGTTGCAGAAAACAGCGATCTAGAAGCAATCTTGATTTACGACGATAACGGGGAGATGAAAACGTATATTTCTGAAGGAGCGAAGGCTTTTATTAATTAAAAATGAAAAGTTAAAAATGAAAAACGAAGTTAGTGAAATATTACGTGGGTTTCCGAACTCATGTCTTCGTCATATGAAGCAAAAGTATTTACTACCCACTAGCTAAAAACGAGCGTTAGCTCAACATTTCACGTTTTTCATTTTTAACTTTTAATTTTTCATTTAATTCATTTTTTTAAAACTTAGGTGTTCTATTTAAGATATCTTGTTCTCTTTCAACATCAAGTGGTATTCTAACAATTTGATCACCGATTTTTGTAAAATCAATATTATTCACATCAATTTGTTGAACTCTTCTATTGTGTTGAGTGTGATAGTTGAATGTTTTATTCGTAAGGTCCCATGAAGTTGTCCAAATAGTTGAGCTTTTCATAGTACTATGATCTTTACCGAATAATTCACCAGTTCCTTCAGCACCATCAGGTCCTAAGGTTAGATTGAAATTATCTAAGATTCTGAACATTTCGTACATAGACTCTTTCGTGTTAGGCATTGGTCTAGTTGTTTGTGTCCATGCAACTGCTCTAACAAAACGAGATGGAGGAGTCATATCGCCTGGTAGACCAAGCATTCCAGAACCCACACCAGTTTGAGAGAATGTCTCTCCATTTAAAGTTTTTGGTTTGGCAGCATCAAATTCTAAGTTGATGTAATTTTTTAGATTTGTAAGATGCCAATCGTAAGAAGGAGCATTTGTGATTACCCCAATAGAGGCATCGTAAATTTTAAGTTCACCATCAATATATTCGATAACAATTGATGCACCTGTAGCATCACTTACCATCCAATGTGAATCGACAACAATTCCTAAAGACTCTTCGATAACTCCAACTACATTTACTTCTTGAATACCTTTTTTAGCTTCCTCAACCGTAGCAAATTGAGATAATATATAATTAGGTAAGCCTTGTGAAGAGATGGTATTAGATGCTTTTTCTGAAGCATATTCCGGATATCCAGCATAATTTGGGAAGTAGTAATTACCTACTGCAAGCCCTTCCTCATTCATCCCATCTACAATAAGATCTTTTCCCATCCAATCTAGACCAACGATGCCATATTTAGCAGTGTAAACTTTTCCGTTTTGTCCTTCAGGTGTAAGACCTTTAAATTGAAACCCTTTAGGTATAAATGCCACTTGTGAATGTATATCGAATGATCCCCATTCCATCGTACGACCATAGCGAACACTTCCATCTTCAGCGATCAGGCGAATACCAGTACAAGCAAAGATTGTTGAGTTGACTAATAACATTAGGCAAAGGCCTAAGATTGATGAGATTTTGATTGACTTTTTCATTTGACGTTTTAATGATTTAGTTGATTAATTATTACACTACAAATGTCAAGATTTCGACGTCAAATGATTTGCACAACAGTATTGGTGTTTTGCACGAAAAAGGCAAACTGATGAAAAGCGGGGTGGGAAATTAAAAATGAAAAGTTAAAAATGAAAAACGAAGTTAGTGAAGTATGACGTAGGGGGAGGGAATGTTCTAGGTTGTATTGAAAATATGTTGATCATTGGTGCAGGTTTCCAAACTTGTGCTTACGTAATGAGGAGTGTAAATTTAGCACCTATTAGTTATTACTTATAACCTATTACTTAAAAAACGAGCGTTAGATTAACATTTCACGTTTTTCACTTTTCATTCTTCACTTTTCACTTATAATACCTCTTTTACAACGAAAAATGGCCACATAAAAAAATAAGCACAAACCTTTGATATTTTAGCATCCACCCCAAAATCAATTTCTTCATAGTTTTGTAAAGTGATCAACCCATATATTGGGTAAACTAAAGTATGCAAATGAAGAATATTTTTTTAAGTCTATTATTGGCTATAATGAGCTGGGGGTGTAATCAGATGGCATCAGCTCAAAAAGAAGATAAACCTAATGTGATTATCATTTATGCTGATGACCTCGGTCGAGGTATATTAGGTAAATATGGTCAGACAAAGATAGCAACTCCTAACCTCGATAAGTTAGCAATTCAGGGAAAAACGTTTACCAATGCATACGGTTCAAATGTATGTGCGCCCGCAAGAGCATCACTCCTAACTGGATTGAATAATGCGAAGGCACCTGTACATACTCCAGGTGGTTTAGTATGTGAATTAGAAGCAGGTATTATCGATCAAGCTACTTTTGATAAGAAAATATATAGAAAACATAACGAGGGTTATTATTACATTGGGGAGATGGCCAAAAGTGCGGGATACCATACATCTTACATCGGGAAATTAGGTTTTGGTTATTCCGATACAAAGGAATTGATCGATAGCTATGGCTTCGATTATCACTGTGGGTTATACGATGCCGTTTTATGTTGGAGTTTTTATCCGCCTCATTATAGATTGAATGGTAAGAAAATTCCTATCCCTAATAATCCGAAGTTAAGCAAAAGAGAACCTGTTTGTCCTTTGGTAGGGGAGGAAAACATGACGTACAGCGAAGATATTTGGTTAGAGCATGCTCTATCTTATCTAGAAGAGAAGAAAGACGATCCTTTCTTTATGATTTATGCCACTCAATTACCTCATGGCCCAGCTTCTATTGCTCCAAAAGACTTTAAGTATAAAGATCAAGAAGGATGGACGAAACAAGAGAGAGTATATGCTTCTATGATCAATAAATTGGATGAGTCGGTAGGGGCTATTATCACCAAATTAGAAGAGTTGAAAATTGCAGATAACACTGTTGTCTTCTTTACCAGCGATAATGGACACGAAATCCAATCGTATACTACTGTCAACCCTCAATACAAAGATCCTGATATTATATACGATTATGAATCAAACTCTTTTGATCAATCAAAGGTAAAACCGAATAAAGAACAATTGTATTGGGATGGTCATCATAGTGGTGAAGATATCTTTAATGGTACTATTGGTCGAAGAGGAATGAAAAGGTATAATTTTGAAGGAGGGTTGAACGTTCCTTATATCGTGAAATGGCCAGGAAAGGTAATGCCAAATTCAGAAAGCAATTTAATGATTGCCGACTACGACATTATGGCCACAGTATCTGATATTATAGGAGGGGAAGTGAAACCTAATGATGGGATTTCTATTCTTCCAACGTTTTTAGATCAAGAAGATCAAAAGGAACACGATTATATCTTCTTTAAATGTACGACTGGATCAGCACAAGATGTGATTATTAAAGATGGATGGAAATTAATCAATGAGCTAGATACAAAAAATAGTGACTATAAACTAAAGAAAAAGGTATACAATTGGGCTTTGTATAATCTAAATTATGATCCATTTGAGAAACAAGATGTAGCCTCTCAATTCCCAGAAAAAGTGAAGGAGTTCAAGAGATTAATTGATAAAGAAAATAACGCTAAGGTGTTGTACAAATAATTGAAGATGATAAAATCAATTTTAAAATTAGTGTTTGGCTTTTGTCTACTATCAAATGCATCTGCTCAAAATGATAAGCCAAACATCTTATTAATTAATGTAGACGATTTGGGTTGGAGTGATGTTGGTTACCAAGGAAATGATATTTACCAGACTCCCAATATTGATCAGTTAGCTAAAGAAAGTATATCATTTATCAACGGGTATGCAGGTGCTGCCAATTGTGCTCCATCACGTGCTTGTTTGATCACAGGACAAACCACAACAAGGCATGGAATCTCAACGGTAGGTTCATCCAATAGAGGTGCACCTTTTACTAGAAAGTTGAATGGAATACCAACCAAAACAAAATTGAAGACGGATGCTTTAACTATGGGTTCAATTTTAAAGGAACACGGTTATCAAACGGCTATGTTTGGAAAATGGCATGTAAGTGATGATGCCCGCGATATGGGGTTTGACTATACAATTGCAGGTGGACATAAAGGTCAACCCAAAAGTTATTTCAGCCCTTATAAAATGTTCAATATTGAGGATAAAGAAGAGGGGGAATTTCTAACAGATAGATTAACGAATGAAGCAATTCACTATCTATCGAATGTGAAAAATAAAGAGCAACCTTTCTTTCTGTATTTACCTTTCTTCGCTATCCATACTCCATTGATGGGAAAACCTGAATTAATAGAAAAATACAGAGGAAAGAAGTTTTCTGATGGACATAGAGTCAATCCTATCTATGCAGCATTAGTAGAGAATACCGATTGGAATGTAGGAAGACTTTTAACTGCCTTAGATCAATTAGGTTTAACAGAAGATACCATAATCATTTTCACCTCAGATAATGGAGGAATATATACCTATTCTCATCAGTTACCGTTAAGGGCAGGGAAGGGATCTTATTATGAAGGAGGAATAAAAGTGCCTACTCTTTTTAAATGGAAAGGACATTGGAAAGCAGGAGTTGAAGTGGATACAAGAGTAACTCATTTAGATTATCTACCGACACTTTTAGATTTGATTAACGTCGAAGCACCAGATAATTACCCTTTAGATGGGGAGTCGATAAAACCTTTAATAGAAGGGAAAAAGAAATTTGATCATGATCGAGTAATCGTTTATCATTTCCCTATTTACTTACAAGCATACACCAAAGGAGGAGACGATGCTCGTGATCCTCTATTTAGAACTCGACCGGGATCAGTAATCATCAAAGGAAACTGGAAACTACATTACTATTATGAAGATCAAGGAATGGAATTATACAATTTAGAAACTGATATTTCTGAACGTAATAACTTAGTCGACAAACATCCGAAAAAAGCAAAATCAATGTATCGCTTATTGCAAGAATGGATACAAGAACATGGAGGGGAGATTCCTACAGAAGTGAACCTAGAGTACGATGCAGTGAGGGCGAGAGAGGAAATTGAAAAGCATATTTAAATTAAAAATGAAAAGTTAAAAATGAAAAACGTAGTTAGTGAAGTATGATGTAGAGGGGCTTGTACGGAATAATCTTGGTAGTCAAACTGTCGCAGGTGTTAAGCGAAGCGTCACCTGTGTCTATTAACTTAAGAGATCTCCTGATCTCGTTTGATTACATTTTGTTTCAATGCTAGTGTTTGCTTAATGAGGAACGTAAATTCAGTACCTATTACCTATTAGTTAATACTTATTACCTAACACGAGGTCAGGAGACCTCTAACGTTTTTCAGTCACCAATGACGCTTTGCTTAACATTGGCTGCAGAGCCGAGATACAAAGTAATTACAATAAACAAACAATTTTTTTTAATTATGAATAGGTATTTATTACTGTTGTTCATGGGCATTTTATGTTCTTGTACAACTAAAAATTCACGATATACTAATTTTCAACCTGGTCAGGTTTGGGAAGACAATAATGGTCAACACATCAATGCACATGGTGGTGGAATTTTATACCATAATGATACTTATTATTGGTATGGGGAGCATAAAATTGAAGGTCACCAAGGCAATACAGCGCAAGTGGGAGTGCATGTGTACTCATCAAAAGATTTATACAATTGGAAAGATGAAGGGATAGCTTTAGAGGTAGATACCTTAAACCCGAAAGCAGATATAGCCAAAGGATGTATTATTGAACGTCCTAAAGTGATTTACAATCAGAAGACGAACAAATACATAATGTGGTTTCATTTGGAGTTGATAAGTCTAGGTTACGATGCAGCTCGATCGGGTGTCGCCATTTCAGATTCACCTACAGGTCCATTTACTTATTTAAAGTCTATGCGTCCTAATAAAGGAAATTGGCCATTAAATGTGGAGGAATTTCATAAGAGAGCAGTAGCTGATTCTGTCAAATCAGCTTATTGTGGAGGTAAGGAATGTTTGCCAAACCATCCTGATTCTTTAAATATTTTAGGTAGAGATTTCGAAGGAGGACAAATGGCAAGAGATATGAATTTGTTTGTGGATGATAATGGTAAAGCCTATCATCTATATTCTTCTGAAGAAAATAGTACTCTACATATTGCAGAACTTAGTGATGATTATTTATCACATACAGGTAACTATGTGAGAGTTTTTCCAAACCGATATATGGAAGCACCGAGCATTATGAAAACCTCTGAAGGTAAATACTATTTCATAGGATCAGATTGTACAAGTTGGAATCCAAATCCAGCTCGTTCGGCTACTTCAGATCATATTTTTGGTCCATGGACTGAATTAGGAAATCCGGTTATCGGAACAGAAGATCAAAAAGCGACAACTTTTAAATCACAAAGCACTTATATCTTACCGGTCCAAGGGAAGAAAGATGCTTTCATTTTTATGGCTGATCGTTGGAAACCTAATAATGCTATTGATGGAAGATACATTTGGTTACCTATCCAATTTGATAATGATAGGATAATATTAGAATGGAAAGACCAATGGGATCTATCTGTTTTTAATTAAGAATGTCTAATTGATGTATGAATAAAAGAATCAAATATTTCCTGCTTGTTCTTCCACTCACTTTTCTTTCATGTATTAATGGTAAAGTGACTACCGATGAACAATCTTCGGAACAGCTACCTAATATTGTTTACATCTTATGTGATGATGCTGGTTGGGGTGATTTAAGCTGTTATGGTCAAAAGAAATTTTCAACACCTAATATTGATGCATTGGCCCAAAGAGGAATGAAATTTACTGATCATTATGCTGGAAGTAGTGTCTGTTCTCCATCAAGGGCAACATTATTTACTGGGTTGCATACTGGGCATGCCCCAATAAGAGGTAATAAAGAAGTATTTCCTGAAGGACAGCATCCTCTTCCTAAAAAAGCTTATACCATTACAAGACTGTTGAAGGAAAAAGGATATGTAACAGGCATGTTTGGGAAATGGGGATTGGGTTATCCTCATTCAGAAGGAGCTCCAAATGCACAAGGTTTTGACGAGTTCTTTGGATACAATTGTCAACGTTTGGCACATACTTATTTTCCAATGTATTTAAGACATAATGGCGAAAAAGTACTACTTGATGAAAATTATAATGATGCAAAAAACGAATACGCACATTCTCTTATACATCAAAAAGCTTTAGAGTTTATTGATAAACAAAACGAAGAAACTCCTTTCTTTTTGTATTTACCTTACACAATACCACATGCAGAAATGTTAGTACCTAATGATACAATTTTTGAAAGGTTCAAACAGCAATACACAGGAACTCCTTTTCTCGACAAAAAGAACAGTGATGAAAATTGGAATCAAGAAAAACGATTTATTCATGGTGTTTATGGAGATCAAGAATATCCAAGAGCAGCCTTTGCCGCCATGATGACCTATTTGGATCGTTCTGTTGGAGATATAATGAAAAAACTGCAAGATAAAGGATTAGAAGAAAATACCATTGTGATGTTTAGTTCAGATAATGGACCTCATATTGAAGGTGGTGCTGATCCTTATTTCTTTAACTCTTTTGGACCATTTAGAGGGGTTAAAAGAGATCTGTACGAGGGAGGTATTCGAGTGCCTATGATTGTAAGTTGGAAAGGAAAGATAAAAGAAGGATCAGAAACAAATCATCCATCTGCGTTTTGGGATGTTTTACCCACTATTGCTGAATTGACAAAAGCTACAATTCCTGAAGGTCATAAAATTGATGGGATCTCTTTTTTACCTACATTGTTAGGAAAGGAAAATCAAAAAGAACACAACTATCTGTATTGGGAATTTCATGGAGCAGGAGGTAGAGTGGCAACAAGATTTGACCATTGGAAAGGCGTTCAATACCAATTGAATCAACCTAATATCTCAAAAGTAGAGTTATATGACCTGTCAAAAGACTCCAAGGAGGAAAATAATGTTGCAGACCAATATCCAGAAATCGTAGAAAAAGTAAGGGTTATTTTTGAAAATGCTAGAACGAAGAATTCGGATTTTAAACTTCCAGGGGAAAACGTTCTTTTAAATTAAAAATGAAAAACGTGAAATGTTAGGGATGGAAGTTAAGAGTGAAGAGTGAAAAACGAAGAGCGAAGAGCGATCAATAACTAGGGCGGGTTTCCTAACCCGTGCCCGCGTCATGAGGAGCGTAAATTCAGAATTCCTAACTCCTAACTCCTAGTTCCTAGTTCCTAATAAGCCTATGAGGCACGTAAATTCAGTACCTATTAGTTATTACTTATTACCTATTAATTAAAAACGAGGTCAGGAGACCTCTCAAGTTTTTCAGTCACCAATGACGCTTCGCTTAACATTGGCGCCAGAAAGAGTATAACATTTCACGTTTTTCACTTTTCATTCTTCACTTTTCACTTTAGAATAAATTCACTCGGCGCAATCCCAAACTTCTTCTTAAATGCATAAGAAAACTTTGCAATCGACTTATATCCAAAAGTTCTGGAGATTTCTGTGACGGTTCTATTCTTAGCTGCTAGAGCGATTTTCGCTTCTTCTAATCGATAATTCTGGTGGAATTTATGGATGGATGTTCCAAACACTTTTTGGAAATCACGTCTTAACTTTGAAACGGAGAATCCGTATTTTTCGGCAATTTCTTCTAAAGAAGGAGGCATCTCGAAAGTGCTGAGAATATCATCTTTTATTTTGAATAGTGCTTTGAGGTCTTCTTCATGTACATATTTGTTTTGAAGGACCTTTCTGCTTAGAATACGTTCGTAAAAGATGCCAATAATCTCACTCGATTTCGCAATAATGAAAGCATTTTCTACGGGCAATAGTTTCTTTTGGTGTTTTAAATCAAATAGTTCTTTTAGTAGTAGGTTGACCTCAAGAGGGGTATGATCGTAAATCATCCATGTCTTTTCTTTATTGAAAACATCACCAAAATAGTCTAAGAAATGAGCAAAGTTATTTTCAATGATACCTTTTGATATTCTGATTCCCAACCATTGATGCCATTGATCTTTTCTCATGATAGTTTCAAAAGTCATAGCCGTATCGAAAATTGCCATGCCCTCACTCTTTGATACCTTATTTTCATCAAATGGAAATCCATTGACAAAATCACCCGAAAGAGAAAAACGGTAACAGAGATGTCTATCTTTTTGGTTGTTACCGTTAAAAAGGACATTGTAATCCTCAGAAAACTTAATGGAGTTTAAGGTGATTTCAACCCCTTTTCCTAATTCAATATATCGAATTTCCGCTTTTAATAATTCATGGTTAAGGTTATAAGTTCCTTGCTTACGTTCACCTCCAAAATTATCGATCAGCTGATCCATTAATTGGAGTATATTGCCTTCTTTAAATTCTAAACGAGGGATATTCATATGATAAAAATAGGAAATGTATAACGAAAAAAGACTACTACCTTATAAAAAGTAGTAGTGCTTATAAACTAATAAATGATTTGATAAGTAGGGGCATTACAAAGTAACACCCCTAAGAAATCGATATGAATTTAATGTCATGTAATTTTGATATCAGGTTTGTAGATTCATAATAAAACAATCAATGACATTTTCTACTAAATTATTTATCGAATTCTTTTTTCATCTCTTCAAGGTCAGTCATGAACTTCTTCATTCTAAACGTATCGTATCCTAAGTTCGAAACGTCTACTTGGAAGCCCATTTGGAAAGGATATCCTTCGATAGTACCTAAGAATTCTTTCACTTTAGCACCAGCAGGTACCATTACCCACATCTGATCTACTAACCAACGGAAGTACATTTCTGATTCGAATTTAGCTGTTTCGAATGGATCCGATCTTAAGTTAGTTACTGTAGGCCATGCAGTACTCTGACGAACTGCAGTACGGAAGTTTCCTTCTAATTGAGTAAATGAAATTTTTAAATCGTCGATACGGATCGCATCAAATTTACCGTTTTGAGCAAAGTAGTAGATCTCATGACGAGGACCTTCTTCTACTTTACCTTCGAAATATGGCTTGAAGTTGAATCCATCGAAATGAACTCTCCATTCTTTACCATTCGCTTCAAATCCTTTTTTACCATCAGCGACGATATCGTTGTAACCTGCAGCCGCAGCTAAAGTAGGCAACCAGTCTTCGTGCGACATGATGTCGTTAATTTCAGTACCCGGCTCGATAACACCTGGCCATCTCACTACTTGAGGAACTCTCATACCACCTTCGTAAGTTGTACCTTTTTCACCATGGAAAGGAGAAGTACCACCATCAGGCCATGTAAATTTCTCTGCACCGTTATCAGTAGAGTAGATTACAATTGTATTGTCGTCTACACCAAGTTCTTCCAAAAGGTCCAATAAAGTACCCACTTGCTTGTCGTGCTCAGCCATACCATCAGGGTATAAACCTTTCCCTGTAACACCAATTGATTCTGGCTTTAAACGTGTGTGTAAGTGCATTCTTGAGGAGTTGAACCACACGAAGAAAGGCTCGTCTTTTTCAACAGCGTTTTCAATAAATTCTACAGAAGCAGCTAAGAACTCGTCGTCTACTGTTTCCATACGCTTACGAGTTAATGGACCTGTATCAGAAATACGACCATCTGCATAAGTATGAAGCACTCCTCTTGGTCCCCATTTCTTTCTGAATTCAGGATCTTTTGGATATGAATCCGACTCTGGCTCTTCTTCTGCATTCAAGTGGTAAAGGTTACCAAAGAACTCGTCGAAACCATGGTTGGTAGGAAGGTGTTTGTCTTGGTCACCTAAGTGGTTTTTACCAAATTGACCAGTAGTATATCCTTTTTCTTTCAAGACGTCACCAATTGTTGGTGCCCAATCAGGAATACCATGGTCCGCACCAGGCATACCGATCGTTAAAAGACCAGTACGGAAAGGGTGCTCTCCAAGAATAAAAGCAGAACGACCAGCAGTACAAGATTGCTGTGCATAGTGGTCTGTAAAGATCGCACCTTCGTGAGCAATACGATCGATGTTTGGTGTTCTATAACCCATCATACCTCTGTTGTAGGCAGAAATGTTCCAGAATCCGATATCATCACCCCAAATCACTAAGATGTTTGGTTTCTTTTTATTTGATTTATTTTTCTTCTGAGCAAATGACCCAAAAGCAATGATTGTAGTAAGTATTAGTAAAGTAACCTTTTTCATTTGATCTACTGTTTGTAAACAAAATACTTCAGAGTTTCTGATAGTATAGTACTTTAAAACGAAGATCTAAAAGGTGTGATTTTACTTTTGTGTTCAGAGGTTTTACCAAGACGTTCAAAAAAGAAAAGCCTTCTGATTTTGTATCAGAAGGCTTATAAATTTGATGAATTTAATTAAGCAGCCATCAAATATTTATTGATATAAGGGTATTTCTCCCTTTCCATAACGAAAACTGTAAACGCTAGAACTTCCGTTAGAACAGCTAAGTAGAAAAGACTTCCACCATCGCCATTCACTTCTATTCCTAAGATGGTTAAGTGCATCATAATTGCACCTCCAATAATACCTAAAGTTAGGACAATTCCCATCCAAGACGTTCGAGGTATTAAAATTAATATACTTGCGACTAATTCCAATATTCCAATACCCACTCTGCCAAAAGGTTCCATACCTACCTGAGTAAAAATGTAAACACTATCTGGATGAGCAGTAAACTTAAATCTTAATGTTTGGACTAATATAATGGCTATTGTAATCTTAAGTACTAAAACGATAATCTTCTTTAATTTTTCCATAGTATTTTAAATTTGGGTTTCTATTAATATACTACAAATATCCTAAAAGAAGTGTTTCCCAACTGTGAACTGCATCACAATTACCATAAAATATTACTCTAATACTGTCCACCAATCGTAATGTTCATCATTTCTATCCATCTCTACAATTTTCCCAATCTGTGCAGAGAAGACGGTTAGATTTTTCTTTCTAGCTTCATTTACAAAACGATCAATGGGGTCTTTCCAGGTATGTAAAGCCAAAGTGAAACCTCCCCAATGCACCGCAAAAGCTTTTTGAACTTTAGCATCTAACGCCGCCTGAACGCTTTCTTCAGGGAACATATGTATATGATGCCAATTTTCGTTATACTGACCATTTTCCATAAAGCCCCAATCAAAAGGACCGAGCTTTTTGCCTATTTCTTTAAAGTGAGGGCCGTATCCTCCGTCACCACTCCAATAGATATTATGGCTTTGTGTTTTGATGGCAAAACCACCCCAAAGCGACTTCGCTCTATCCGATAATCCTCTACCAGAAAAATGTCGAGAAGGAGTGTAGGTGATGTCCATCCCATGTGCATGCACTTTGTCCCACCAGTCGACCTCCGTAATTATGCTTTCCTCCACACCCCAAGTAACAAGATGCCTTTTGATGCCTAACCCTACAATATATTGTTTCACCTTACCTTTTAAAAGGTTGATGCTATCCAAGTCCAAATGATCATAATGATCGTGGGTTTGTAATAATATATCGATATCAGGTAATTGGCGGATTACTTCTAAACTATCCTTGCTGTATCTTTTCGTATTGATAGGTCCGATCGGAGAAGCATCTTGTCCTAACATAGGATCAATCAGAATATTTTTTCCATTCAACTGAAGCAACATGGCCGAATGTCCATACCAAACACATTTAGGTTGATGAATATTGATATTGTATTCATCCTCATGAAATGGAAGAATGGATATATTCTTTTTAGGTGCTCTTGCTGCTCTATTTGTAAACTGTTTTTTTAATAAGCCAGGAAGGGTTTTCATGTTAATTGACATGGTGGTTTCTTCCTGATTTTCGAACTTACCCTCTTTCCATTGAGGTGACTTTTCTAATTTCTCTTCTTCTTGAAGATCTACAATTCCACCAAACTGAGGACTTAAATAGTTTAATATTTTCATTGATTAAATAGGGTAGTTAAAGTGTACTAATCTTTCCGATGTTTCCCATAACGATTTCGCTAAGTGTTCATCTTGTGCATATTTTGTCGCTTTTACTTTTTTAGAGGCATGACCTCTCAGTTCTAGTAAACTAGCAGGTCCAATATAATCTCCACCTTCTATATCTTCACCTAAGGCAGCATGTATTGTAGGGATTGCTCCCATAGCAGCAGAGTTGAGAAATGGAGTGCCAATTTTCATCACAATGTTATTAATAAGCGCTGGTGCATACCTTCCTAAATTTGTTAGGGAGGCTCCAGGGTGAGCAATCACCGATGTGACCGAACTTTTTGATTTCTTCAAACGTCTATCCAATTCAAATCCAAACATGACACAAGCTAACTTACTTTGACAGTACGCTTTGAAATTATGATAGTCTTTTTCCCAATTTAAGTTTTTAAAATCAATTTTCCCCTTGCGGTGTGCTAAACTTCCAAGGGCTACTACACGACTATTCTCTGTTTTTTCTAGTATGGGTAAAAGCAAACCTGTTAGTAAAAAATGAGAAAGGTAGTTAACTCCTAACTGACTTTCAAAACCCTCTTCTGTTCGTTGTAAGGGAGGAATCATCAAGCCGGCGTTATTTATCAAATAATCTAAACGATCGTATTTATCTGTAAAATTGATCACAAAATCTCTAACCGATTGTAAACTGTTTAGATCAATTAAAATAACATCTATACGAGCATCAGGAACATCCTTAAGTAACAGATTTCTAGCATTCATTGCTTTTTGCTGACTTCTACAAGCCATCACTATCGTAATATCTTTTTGTATGAGAAAACGTGCTGTTTCTAAGCCTAAACCTACATTGGCACCTGTAATAATAGCGACTTTCCCTTTTTGTGTGGGTAGTTGATTAATGTCAGTAATGTTCATGTGTTATGATGAATGTTGGAAATTGTTCCTTTAAAATAAGCATAAAAAAAGTGTTGCCAAAGACAACACCTTAATCTCATTCTATTCATCTAACTATTTTAATAAGATTTTGATAATTGTTCCTTTTCTATCTAAAAAGGATAGAAAAGAGATATATGGATTAAATCGATCTGAATTATTGAAAGTAATAGGAGAGATTATACTCACTTTACTTTGGTGATGATCGTTTTAATCGACTTTTATTTCAAGCACTCCTCAAGGAATTTTCTATAATTGATATTCTACTTGGAATAGGGTTAGTGAAAATGTCAAAAATTGAATAGTATGAAGAGAAAGTTGTAACGAATTAAGGTGTCGTGAAATCAATAAATTTCTACGACTAGTTAACATCTTTAAATATAGTCAACTAACTGATGAAAACGCTAAGAATTCTTTACTAAAAATGTAATAATGTGCTTTTTACGTTTATAAAAAATAATTTTAACCTCTGATTTTAGTCATTTTTTTTAGTGAAATATAAATCTAGTTTGCACACGCAATTTTAAAAAAAATCACAAATTCATAAAACGTAGTTTATTAATATGAAAACTATCGATTCTTATAATTTCGCAGGTAAGAAAGCGGTTGTACGTGTTGACTTGAACGTACCTTTAAACCCAGATTTTTCAGTTCGTGACTTCACTCGTATCAATGCAGTAATTGCTACAGTTAAGAAAATCGTTGCTGACGGTGGTTCTGCTATCTTGATGTCACACATGGGACGTCCAAAAGATGGTTTCGAGGATAAGTTCTCTTTAAAGCACGTTGTTGCTCCATTATCTGAAAAATTAGGTCTTGAAGTAAAATTCGGTGGCGATCCAATCGGTGCTGAAGCTGATGCTATGGCTGCTGACTTGAAGCCAGGCGAAGTGATGTTATTGGATAACTTACGTTTCTACAAAGAAGAAAAGAAAGGTGACGAAGAGTTTGCTAAGAAATTAGCTTCTCGTGGTGATGTTTGGGTAATGGACGCATTCGGTACTGCTCACAGAGCACACGCTTCTACTGCAGTTATCGCTAAGTTCATGGACGAAAAAGTATCTGGTTATGTAATGGGTCGCGAAGTTGAAAACGCGAAGAAAATTACTGATAACCCAGCTCGTCCTTTCACTGCTATCATGGGTGGTGCTAAAGTATCTGACAAAATCTTATTGATCGAGCGTATCATGGAAGTTGCTGATAATATTATTATCGGTGGTGGTATGGCTTATACATTCTTCAAAGCACAAGGTGGTACTATCGGTAACTCTTTATGTGAAGAAGATAAATTAGACTTGGCTTTAGAATTAATCGAAAAAGCAAAAGCTAAAGGGGTGAACCTATTATTGCCTGTAGATTCTGTTTGTGGCGATAAATTCGGTGAGGATGCAGCTGTTGCTTCTTACGATTCTAACGCTATTGCAGACGGTTACATGGGTCTTGATATCGGACCAAAAGCAGCTGAAGAATTCTCTAAAGTAATTAAAGAATCTAAGTCTGTACTTTGGAACGGACCAATGGGTGTTTCTGAGTGGGAAAACTTTGCTAACGGTACTACTACTGTGGCAACTGCTGTTGCTGAAGCAACTGAAGCTGGTGCATTCTCATTAATTGGTGGTGGTGACTCTGCTGCTGCTGTAAACACTTTAGGTTTCGGCGATAGAGTATCATACATCTCAACTGGTGGTGGTGCAATGTTGGAATTGATGGAAGGTAAAGTTCTTCCTGGTATTGCAGCTTTAGAAGACTAAGACATAAATTAGTTTATAAATATAAATCCCTGTTTGGTTTGTCCAAACAGGGATTTTTTATTGCATTATATTTTACTAATAAGTAGATCTAAATAATTTTTTACTACTAAGGATAATGAATCTTTACTGCAGATAGAATAGGAATCTCTAATCGAACATCACTGTCTATCTGAAAACCATGACGCAAATAAAAACCAATTGGCGATTCGTATTTTTCACCATCCAATTTATAATAACGATCATGATCAATTACCCATCCATTCAAAGGAGCAAATTGCTTTTTGGCACGTTTTATCAACTCACTACCAATTCCACTTCTCTTGTATTCATTATTTACCAATACAGCAAACCAACGTACACCTTCACGCTCAAAACTAAAGAACCATCCAATTACCTTATTTGTTGCAGTCTTAACTAGGATATGTTGTTTGTTTTGCAATGGTGCAAAATAATCCCTTAATCCATCTAGATCCTTATAGGCCAATTGCATAGGGTATACACTATTCCATAAATTGAATAAACCTTCTAGTTCAAATTGGTTTAATTGTTCTGTTTGATTATATGATAGTTTAATTTCCTCCATCGACAACATTCGTCTTTTCTAATTTTTTATGTAAATCATTTACTGCCATCAATGCAGCAGATCCATACCATTCTTTTAATTCCATCACTAAACTTTTCGCTTGAATAGCAGGGTCTGTATTGGTTAATGCCTCTGCTTCCTCAATAGACGTCACATTAAAAATATAAATACCTCTTATTTCTCCATCGCCAAAAAAAGGACCTGCCAAAACAAGCTTTCCTTCATCGGCCAATCGGTTTATATTTTTAAGATGTTTAGTTTGTAACTCCAAAGCTTCCTCTTCACTTAAACTTCTATTTGGCCCTTTTTTTAAGAAGGCCATCACATACTTTTTCATGCCGTATTGATCTGCTTCATAGCTTTGTGCTAAGTTTTCGTCGTATCCATCTTTATCCGATAGATTTGTATTACAGCCAATGAAAATAAGTAATCCGAAAAAGTAAATGATATGTTTCATGATGAAAAGAAGAGTATTAGTAAGAAGTTCTGGAAGTTTATCATTCATTCTAAATAAATAGAATAAACTCATACCTATTTGTTTGCACTAATGGTATAGAACAAAGTTAAAAATTAGAATGCTCAGAAAAAATTAATTTTGTAAAACAAAAGGTTACTTCCTATATAATGGAAATAACCTTCTTAAATATTTTATCTGAATTTATAAGAAACTATGATTTAATCTTACTTACAATCGAATCATAATTTTCTTGATTCATTTCTTTATTGAAAAGTTCTAAATTTTTAATAGCGTCATCGAACTTAATAATGTATCCGTTTTGGTGTTTAAACTTTGATTTTTTCATTTTTTTTAAGAGTTTGATAAACATACATATATGAAACGATACACATTATTTTTGTTCTTTTTTATCAACATTTGTTAGGAATTGAATAGAGATCAAAAACATTTTTTGCAATAAATATTACGTAAGAACTAATCTTTTTATTCAATTGATTATATAATGATTGTAAATTAATATATTGCTTTCCAAACTATGATGTAAAACAACTATTATACGTTACTACTATTATTTAATTGAACTATTTCAGATGCCAACACCTAACATACTAATTGTTGATGACCACATTTTATTTTCAACGGGTATAGAGCAATTTTTACAAAAAGAACTGAATGCTGTTGTCGTAATTGTAAACAATCCAATAGAAGCATTAGGTATGAGATTAAATGAATTTGATATCATACTGGTCGATATGGATATGCCCGAAATGAAAGGGTATGAATTTATTAATAAAGCAAGATTAAATTATGATGATCAGAAATATCTTATTGTTTCTATGCACAGAAAAAGATCATTAATAAAAAAAGCAATTAATTCTAATGTGAATGGATATATATTAAAAGACGATCACCCTGATAGTTTTATTGAAGCCATAAAGACAATCCTAAATGGCTCGAATTACTTCTCTCCGGGTTTAAAGGACCTAATTGATGATGAGGAAAAGCAACAAATATTATTGTCTCCAAGAGAAGAAGAGGTCTTAAAGTTACAGGCACATGGTAGAAGTATGTCAGAAATTTCTGATGAGCTATTTATAAGTCTAGAAACAGTAAAAACTCACATACGTAATATCAAAATTAAATTAGATCTTGATAATAAAGCAGATGTGATAAAATATGCCATAGATAATCTTTTAGTATAATTTTAAATCCCAAACGGTTATCCCTTACAAAAAATGGGAAAAAGTATAGTTGTAAGTTTTATCCTATTTCTATTTATAGTACCAACCATTGCCTCTAATGTCGTTCTTCTTTCTAGCGATAATGAAACAATAAACTGTACCAAATTTGTAGAGAATTACTCCGATCGATTACCATTTCATGCAGAAGGAGAGGATCCCAATTTTTTAAATGCATGGCAGCAGACATCGTTCGATGGATTATCAAATGGTCCTTTTGATGGAGTACAATGGTATAGACTAAAATTACAAAGTGAACATAGACAGAATAAAGTACTTTACTTTAATTATATACTCGTACCCGAAATCACCGTATGGGTAAAACATATCAATAATAGGGTAGAAAAGTATGAACTGGGCTCAAATTCTTCCTTCTATCATAATCCGGATCAACCTTTAATTAGGGGGTACGATATTCCACTTTATTTTGAGAAAGGAGAAGTAATAGAGGTGATATTCTTTAAAAATGGCTATGGTTGGCCCACTCATACCGATATATTACTTTGTGATACAACCTCTTTTGAACGCGATCAAAAAGAAGCTACTCATTATTTAGTTATTCTGAGAGTGCTCGTATTAACAATGCTTACTATTGGGTTAGTCATTGGACTATTAAGTAAAGAAAGAGTGTTTTTATTTTATGCTTTTTCATTCTACAGTGGGATTTTATTTGCAGAGACAGAGTTGGGTAGTTTTATCAAATATTTCGATAAAGAATGGTTAAACTTTAGTTACTACCTAAGGCATTTCGCTAATTTATTTTATATCATTTCTTTAGTGTACTTTTATAAATACCTCATTCATAATGTTCATTCGGGTTTTGTTAAATTCACCAAATGGTTTACCCCTCTTTGGATTGGGTATACATTAATTACTGCTATCATATTTTTATTGACAAGAAATGAAACTGTCATTTCCATCATTTTTGTTTCTGTAGTACTACTTTCTTGGGTGAGTTTTGGTTGGTGCTTCTACCTTCTTTATCATAGTGTGAAAAGAAAGAGTATGTATGGTAAAATCGCTTTTGGAGTATTAATTACCCGTTTGATAGTCATTGCAGGATTTGTCTCTTTACCAAATCTAGGTGTCATAGAACGATCCACTTTTACAGATTATCTCTACTATATTTTTATTGCCTATGAGTCTGTGCTTTATTTTGTGATGTTATTTATCAAAGTGATTAGCATTTACAATGACAGGATTCGCCTTTTGTCTAAACAGAAAGAACTAGAAAAAGAGTATTCTGATGCCGTCCTAAAAGGTCAAGAATTTGAGAGAAATAGAATCGGTAGAGAGTTACATGATAATGTTGGAGGAAACTTAGCTTTAGTCAATAAGTCGGATCATTTAGAAGAAGATGAGGTAAAGGACATCATTTCTTCTACCATAAAAACGGTAAGAGATATGAGTCACGGTTTAATTTCTCCAAGCTTTAATGATGTCGTCAACTTCGAAGATTCTATTTATGATTTGGTAGAGAAAGCTTCTACCGATGAGATGAAGATTTACATAAAGTTTTATCATTGGCCTTATTCTGACAATATAGAGGCACTGAATCATTGCTATCGTATCATTCAAGAATTGCTGCATAATGCCGAAAAACATAGTCAATCTAAATCTGTACACATACAGTGTTTTGGCGATGATGCTACTACCGCTCGAATTATATACGAAGACAATGGAGTGGGTTTTAATGTAGATAAAGTAAAAGATGGTGTAGGTTTAAGTAATATTCGATTTAGAACAAGTGCAGTTGGTGGTACATCAGCGATAGAGTCTTCTAAGTTTGGAACTGTTATTCGCATCGAAAACATCCAATTATCTTCTACCGTTTCTTAACTTCTCTTTTCTGAGTTTCATTCTCTCACGATCGTCCTCTGCTTCATTCATTTCAAATTCATGGGCAACCTCCATCACTTTTTGATTGGTAATCTTAATAATTTCTTGGAATAAACGAATCTCAGTACCATCCACAATAGTCATTGCGATTCCGGCATTCCCAGCTCTTGCCGTTCGACCAATTCTATGTGTGTACGTCTCTGCATTTTGAGGCACTTCGTAGTTAATGATCAAAGGTAGTGCTTCAATATCGATACCTCTAGAGGCAATATCTGTTGCAATAAGTAATTTTAGTTTCCCTTCTTTAAAATCAAGTAATGCTTTATTTCTGACAGATTGAGGTTTTCCTCCATGTAAACCCATCACCTCATAATTTTCCTTCTTCAACGTCTTTTCCAGAAAATTCACCCCCTTCTTAGTATTGCAAAAAATCAATATTTGATGATCTAACGTTGATAGGATGGATAGAAACAATCTTTTCTTACTTCTTTGATCGGTATAATACACTTTCTGTTCAATAAAGATTTTTTCTGGCACTACTTCTATTTTTTGATATTCATTAAAATGATGTTGTAAATAATGATCGACTTCAGAAGATAAAGTGGCACTGAATAAGTATTTCATCGTATTGTCAGGTATTATATCAATAAGTTCTTCCATTTCTTTTCTAAACCCCATTTCGAACATTTTGTCACCTTCGTCTATGACCAAATGGGTGAGGTGTTTAAAATCAATACACTCTTGATGATATAAGTCCATCAAACGACCCATGGTACTAACAATGATATGAGGAGGATTTTCTAACAACCGTTTTTGCTTATCCATATTCACTCCGCCAATAATACTCATTATGCCTATTTTTTTAGCTTCACAATATTGTAGTGCATTGTTATATACTTGTGTAGCTAATTCTCGAGTAGGAACAATCACTAAAAGTTGATTTGAATGCTTTTGAACTTGAATAAGTTGAAGTAGAGGAAGCAGGTAGGAAAGTGTTTTACCCGATCCTGTGGGAGAGAGGCAAAGTAAATTATTTGTTTGATTCAGCACTTGTGGAATGACCAATTCTTGAATAGGCGTTGGGGTGTCAAATTCTTTTTGACTTAGCGTATCTAGAAGTATTTGATCTTTAATTAGTAAATCGAACGATTTTGAATTTGACTGCATCCTGAAACAAATTTTCTTATCAGATTGTTTTTAAAATAGAATTAATTAGAACAATTAAATGACTTTTGATGTCTTTGCTTTAATTGAGTTTTAATTTTATATATTCATAAAAGTAATTAATCCATAGACAATCAAAAATCCAATCCATATTCTTTAAAAAGAAAAAAGCTGTCGAAAATTTCAACAGCCTTTCTATTATGATGTGTGACTACTTATACAATTTTGAAAGTAAGGCATACGCCTTACGACGTGTTCTTGTTGAACTCTTCATTCTTTGGGAGGAAATTTTCAAAGGATATTGAAAATCTGATGTACATTCATTTATTAATCGATCAAGTTAGTACAAATCAGAACCCGTTGGAATTGACTCAGCAAGAGAGTTTAATCTATTCAAATTAATTTGGATATATAATAGTTGAATTTACTATATAGAATACCTTTAAGTAACATCAATAGATTTTAGTTCATATTATTTTGGGAACTGTAGAATAATATGTACCACATATTTCCCGCAATAAGTTACACAAATCTATGATATTTTTTGAAACAATTACAAATGTTTTTTAGTGAGTTTTGTTATATATAGAATCTTAACTCTTATTTATACTGTCTATAAATTTCAATCGAACCTTATCTTCATCAAACTTTGCCAAACTTTCTATTGTCAAAAAGGGGATATATCAAATTTAAACTGACATAAAGGAAGTCAAAGTGTCAATTCGTCATAAATAGATCAATTGGAATACAATTTGAAAAAATGGCATCAGCGTGTAAACGTATTTTTTGACATGCTATATAAAATTGTACAATAACTAAAAATTATAAACATAATGGCGGCAAAAGGTTCTATTTCGGTAAATACTGAAAATATCTTTCCAATCATCAAGAAGTTTTTATACTCAGACCACGATATCTTCCTTCGTGAGTTAGTAGCCAACGCAGTTGATGCTACTCAAAAGCTTCAAAAATTAGCGTCAATGGGTGAGTACGACCAAGAAATGGGCGACGTAACTATCCAAGTAGACGTAGATAAAGACAACAAAACTATCTCTATCACTGACCGTGGTATCGGTATGACAGAAGAAGAGGTAGAGAAATATATCAACCAAGTGGCCTTCTCTGGTGCTACAGAATTCGTAGAGAAATTCAAAGACATCGACACTTCTACTATCATTGGTAAGTTCGGTCTTGGTTTCTATTCTGCATTTATGGTAGCTGATAATGTAGAGGTGATCACGAAGTCTTACAAGGATGCTCCAGCGGTAAAATGGACTTGCGATGGTTCGACTGAATACGAAATTTCTGAATCAGACAAAGCGGAAAGAGGTACTACTATTGTACTTCACGTAAATGAAGATTCTGAAGAATTTGTGGATGAGTTCAGATTACGTCAAATTCTTAACCGTTACTCTAAATACATGCCTATTCCAATTCAAGTGGGAGAGGACAAGAGAACAGAGAAAGAAGGAGAAGGTGATGACGCTAAAGACGTTGAAATCGTTGAGCCACACATCATCAACAAGTCGGAGCCAATCTGGGCAAAAGACCCTAAGTCATTAACTGACGAGGATTACTTAAACTTCTACAAAGAGTTGTATCCAATGTCAGAAGAGCCAATGTTTTGGATCCACTTGAACGTTGACTTCCCATTCGAATTGACAGGTATTCTTTACTTCCCTAAAGTGAAGGAAGATGTAACACCTCACAAAGATAAAATCCAATTATACTCACGTCAGGTATTCATTACTGATAATGTTGAGGAAATTATGCCAGAATTCTTGCGTTTGATGCACGGTGTAATCGACTCTCCAGACATTCCATTGAACGTTTCTCGTTCTTACCTGCAATCTGATGCTAACGTGAAGAAAATTTCTTCATACGTTACTCGTAAAGTAGCTGACAAATTGAATAGCCTTTACAAAAACGATCGTGAGAACTTCGAGAAGAAGTGGGAAAGCATCGGTCTTTTCGTAAAATACGGAATGATGACTGACGAGAAGTTCTACGACAAAGCGAAGAAATTCTGTTTATTGGAATCTTTAGACGGTAAGTTATACAACTTCGAAGAGTACAAAGAGCACGTAAAAGCTCTTCAAGTAGACAAGAACAACAAGTCTGTATTCTTGTATGCTTCAGATCAAGGAACTCAAGATTCATACATCCAAGCTGCTCAAAAGAAAGGATACGATGTATTGAAAATGGATACACTAATCGACTCTCACTTTATCAGTAATACAGAGCACAAGTTCGAAGATATTACTATGAAGAGAATTGACTCGGATACTGTAAATAACTTGATCGAAACTGACGAGAAAAACGAGTCAGTACTTACTGAGGAAGAGTCTAACAAATTGGTAGATATCTTTAAAAGAGCGTTAGGTAACGATAAGTTAGAGCCAAAAGTAGAGGCTATGACTGCAGACGAATTACCTGTCTTGATTACAAAACCAGAGTTTATGCGTCGTATGGAAGAAATGGCAGCTATGCAAGGTGGCATGGGTGCAATGTTCGGCGGCATGGGTGGTGGTGACACGATCACTATCAACGGTAACTCTGAATTTGTATCAAGAATCTTGAAAGAAGAAAAAGAAGAAGAGCAAAACAAATTAGTGAAGCATGCTTATGACTTGGCTAAATTGACTCAAGGCAACTTAAAAGGTGCTGATCTTACTTCATTTATCAATAGATCTTTAGAATTGATTTAATTCATTTCCTAGAAAAGATAATCATAGAGGCTATCTCATATACAATGAGGTAGCCTTTTATTTTCATTAGAATCAGAAAATACAATCATTAATAATTAATGAAATAAAATTCACAATTTATGATCGTTTTTTATCTGATTATTAACGATGTCGGGAAATATAACCAATAGATAAGGAAATGTTTATTTCACATTTATTCAAAAATGTACGATATTTGTTATAACGAAATTCATACATTCTACTTACGTATTAATGATCATGAAAAAACTATTCAGTTGGTCAATATTATTGATCGCAACTTTTGTTCTAAGCAGTAATAACTCACCAAATAAAGACAAAGATAAACTATATATTTTCGAAGACTTAAACGGTAATAAAGTTAACCTTAAAGACTACAAAGGAAAATTAGTATATATTGATGTTTGGGCTTCATGGTGTGGTCCATGCTTAAAAGAAATTCCTTCTTTGCAGAAAATCGAAGAAGAATATAAAGATAAAGATATCGTATTCGTAAGCGTTTCTGCTGATCAAAGTAAAGATGCTTGGAAAAAGATGGTAGAAAAAAAGGAATTGCACGGAAATCAATTTCATTTAGGCGGTAATTATGAATTTACTGACAAATTTCAGATTACTGGCATACCAAGATTTATCCTTTTAGGAAAAGATGGTAAAGTGATTGAAGCCAATGCACCCCGTCCATCTGAGGAAGCACTAAAGATGCTTTTCGAAGAGCAAGGTATCTAGTACAGTGCAAGTACATCCAAAAGACCCACGCCCCACAAAGCGTGGGTCTTTTAGTAAGGTGACTCGCTTACGCCAGTTACAAGTCTAAAGAGAAAAAACAAACAAACCATGGTCATCCAAAAACAAATCCGATTAAGATCCTACCCTAGAGGTTACCATATTGTCACAGAAGAAGTATTCCAACAAATCCCCGAAATAAGAGGTAAATCTGGTATACTTCAAGTTTTCATCCAACACACTTCTGCATCCTTAACGATTAACGAAAATGCAGATCCAGAAGTACGAGAAGATTTTGAAAGTCACTTTAATGTGGTACATCCAGAAAATGCCCCTTATTATAAGCATACCTACGAAGGATCCGACGATATGCCAGCCCATTTAAAAGCATCGACTTTAGGATCGTCTGTAAGTATTCCAATAGGAAACGGTCGACCATTATTAGGCACATGGCAGGGAATTTACCTAGGTGAACATAGAGATAGAGCTTCGGGTAGAAGTTTGGTCATCACATTTATTGGAGAGTAGATTATTTGGTACTTTTATGGTGTTTTTGCCCATGTTTATAAGCTTTTCTTTCATCAGGAGGCAATTGTCCATAAGTACCAATAACAGCTGTTTCTGCCCCAGATAAAATGGTATGTATAATAAAATGTACGACAGATTTATATTCTACTCTTTCAAAATACAGTGGAGCATGTCTACCTCTATTTCCAGGCAGATTTTTATGGTAGACTAAACTATTTGCCGCAAAACCAGTAAGTGATTCTACAAAGTTCGATTTACTATCGTTTTTACCAGTAAGTTTTAACTTTAAGTCTTTATAATAGAAATCAAGATTTCCTCTACCAATTTTGTCATTCATCTTTACATTAAAATTGATATCAATGACCTCACCTTTTTGAAACATGACTCCCATATTAGGATGGGTGAAAGCATTTAGATGATACAATGAAAATGCAGGGATATGACCTTCTCCAGTTAAAAAATGTTCTGATGCAGAATCGGTCAATAAATCGAAAGTCATTTTAGCTTTTTTAGAACCAAATAGCCTGCATTGAAGGTCCAAATGAATATCTTTCTCTAATTCAGTATTAATATTATTGATGTATAGTTGAAGGTCATCAATCTTTAATATTCCAGGCTGTTTAGCGTTTTTACTTTTCTCTTTATAGATCAATTGAGAATGATTTAAAGCAAAACGATCCAACTTAATATCATATTCGCTTGTGCGTAATAAATGATGAGGTAAAGCTTTTACAACTGTAGTGTCCTCCTCATAATTTTTATCCCTATAAATAGTGATTTTGGCTCCGTCCAATATCAACTCATCTAAATTGATTACATTGTGTTTAAAGAGACTATTAGGACTAAAACCATTACCTGATAAAGAGTCCAATACCACAGACATCATGTCCGTTTGTTTACCCACTCTCTTAAAGAATACCTCGGAAGAAGTCTGAGGCTTTAACTCAAACTTTTGAATAGAAAAGGCACTATCTTCATTCGAAACCCAAAGACTATCAAATTTGTACTCATACAACCCACCGTAGGCCTTCATAAAGGTAGGTCCACAGTTATAAACCACTTCATCAATATCAATCAGGTTTTCATCAGTTTCTTCCAAGTGAAAATCGATACCGTTCAATCTCAGATTTTGGGTAGTATGGAAAATGTGCTGATGTTTATTGTCCTTAGTCACAAGGTATCCATTAAAAGTCACCTCCTTAATATTAATCGATGAAATACCCACTTTATTCAAACGCTGTCCTAATATGTCAAACTTTGGAATAGGAGAGTGATGATCTTTGGTAGAAGGTTTATCATCATCCTTTTTCTTCTCTCTGTAGAAATACTGCAAGTTTGGACGAATCAAAGAGAACTCCTTTACTTGTATATTACCTAGAAGAAGTCCACTATACAAATGACTAAATTCGATATCAAGAGTATCAACGGTGGCATTGACCCAGTTTTCATTTTCTGAATCTACATTCGGTAGAATTGTAATACCTGTAGCTTCTAACTTACTTTTCTCCCAATGGATTTTAAAATGCTGAAAATTTACATAGTAACCATCACCTTTTTTACCAATAGCCACTTCCTTGATGGCACTCATAGCAAAATCTTCTAATTGATGATTGGCATATTGAACTCCAAAATAGCCTAAAATAGGAATCCCAATAAGTAAAAGTAATCGGATGTAAAGTTTTCTTTTAGACGCCATTGATGAATTGATGTAACTAAAGTTTTCGAATTATTGATAATAGTAGAAAAATCCCTTTTCGAAACTAAATAAAAAAAAAAGTAAATCTCGAAAAGATCTACTCTAAGTTAAGGGTTATAATTAATATTTTACTATTTGATTAAAACAGATGTATTACTGCAATCAAAGAAACAATAGATATTACACTCCAAAGCGTTAAACCTTGGAAGATAGGTCTGATACCTACTTTTTTAATGCTCTGAACATCCAATGTACATCCAATAGCAAATAAGGCTAATGCTAAACCTTTATGGGCAATAAAATTAAAAACAGGAGCGAACTCATGAATCGCAGGTACAAATGTATTTAGGATCACCGCACCGATAAATCCAAAAATAAAGATCGGCATAGTGCTTAATTTCAATTTTCCAGAAGAACTTACCGCAGCAATTAAAGAGATAGGAACAATCCATAAAGCTCTAGTTAATTTTACTGTTGTAGCCACTTTTAATGCTTCTTCACCAAAAGCCTGACCTGCACCAATTACCGCACTAGTATCGTGAATAGCCAAAGCTGCCCACCATCCAAATTGTGTTTGCGTAAGGTCCATAATGTGTCCAACTATTGGGAAAACAACCAAAGCAACAGCGTTTAAAATAAACACCGTACCCATGGCCACAGAGATCTGTTTCTCATCTGCTTTTAAAGCAGGAGCCATAGCGGCAATTGCACTACCACCACAAATAGCAGTACCCGATGCAATTAATCTGTAAATGGTTTTATCAAGTCCTAATTTCTTACCGATAATTGCACCAAAGCTTAATGTAAGTGCAATCGAGGTAAAAGTAATTAATGATCCTTCTGATCCTGTTTCAATCGCTTCTTTGGCATTCAAACCGAAACCTAAAAATACGACTGACCATTTCAGAAGATTAGAACTTATTTTTTTATTTAATTCTTGATGAGGAATCTTAAAGAAGATCGCAAATAAAATTCCTGAAAATAAAGCAAATACACTATTAGTAAAGGGTAGTAAAGTAATGATCGCTAAAGCAGTATAAATAACTTTATTGATTAATGGATTTTGATTGATTGTAGAAATTATCTTTTTCATCGTATTTTCTTTTGTTTTTCACATTACAAAAGTCAACATTCGATGAGAAAAAATGAATCATTAAAAAGAATGAGTTATAACTTTTTGTTATAATTAAGTAATGCATAGTCCATAAAACGACGTCCAATTCCTATTGATCCACCCTCTTTTATAACAAAATGTAAATCTCTGTTGATTTCCAGGTCATCAATATCTATAATTTGAAGTTGATCACGGTTGAGTTCGTCCAAAACAGAATAAATCGACAAAATAGCATAGTTAGAAGAGGAAGTAACATACCTTTTGATGCTCTCTGTAGTGTCTAAATACATCACAATATTCAATTCATCTTCGTCGATGTTTTTTGATGATAAGGCATTTTCGATAATCTTACGCGTACCACTTCCTTGTTCACGCATCACCAAAGGCTTTTTTCTAAATTGAGCTATCGAAATGCTATTACTTTTTGATGCATTTTTTGAGGAACATACCAATACGAGTTCATCATTTAGAAAGGGAATATACTTTAAGCCACCTCTGTGCGGATCACCTTCAATCATTCCGATATCAATAACATCTTCCAGTAACCAATTTTCTATAGCCTCTGTATTTCCACTTCTAATTTCAACTTTTACATCTTTCACCTTTTGTTGGAAAGTAGCAATCACTGAAGGGATAATGTACTGAGCAATTGTTGTTGAAGCACCAATTCGAATAGTTCCCCCAATATTTTCTTTTAAGGAGTCGATATCAAAATGTAATTGTCGCTCTAAACTGAATATTTTATCACAATATTGTTTTAGAATTTCACCTGCAGAGGTAAGTTGAATCAACATTCCTTTTCTTTCCAATAAAGGCAGACCATATTCTTCCTCCAATGCTCTGACATGTTTTGTTACCGCAGGCTGAGAGATATGTAACGACTCAGCAGCTTTTGTAAAGCTTTGCCTTTGAACAACTTCCGAGAAAACATGTAAGCGAAAATGTGATTTCATGAATTGATATTGATCTTAAAAATTTGTATTTTTGATTAGCTTAAAAAAATGACGATCACTCGTAGATAATCAAGATAATAAAATTGAACGTATTAATGTACTGTTTTATTTATTCAACATCAAGTGATACGATTAAATCAAGACTTGTAAAACCAATTAGCAAGTTGCTGAGCAAATAACACATGAACACTGTCCTAATAACTATCAAATATGACATTATCAGATGAGAACCCAATGAAGACTGTCTTTATATATGACAGCACAAGTACAAGCCAAGTAGTTTTACTAGCAGAGGTAAAAACAAAAACAAAAGTAAAAACAGTGGTGCTAAACCATTCCAATTTAACAGTAAAATTACTAAACGAACTTGTTAGAAAAATGCAATCCGGTGCAGCATGTATGCTGATTAACGAGAACTCACCATGGTATAGATGTTTTAGTAACGACATCAACGAAATGAGTGAATCGGTACTGATACAAACCCTAACAGAGTATCCTTCACTTCTAAAAACACCCATTGTGGTACACGAAGATGAAGTATTAATTGATCCTACCATAGAACATATTTTTGATGTTTATGAGGATATGTATGTATAAAATTGTATCTATGGAGAAATAATTCTCCTATGAACGTACCTTTTTTAACTTTAGAATCACAACAAAAGAAAATCCGCTCGGAAGTAGTACAGAAATTTACTCAAGTATATGATAAAGGAAATTATATAATGGGTGAAGAGTTGACCACTTTCGAGCTTTCTTATGCCCAATTTTCGGGCACAAATTATTGTATTGGCGTAGGAAATGGATACGATGCACTTAAAATTTCATTGTTGGCACTTGATATAAAAGAGGGAGATGAAGTTATTCTACCTGCTTATTCCTTTTACGCCACTTTATTATCGATTCTAGAAGTGAAAGCCATTCCCGTTTTTGTAGATATTGATAAAAAGGATGGGTTGATGGATTTGCATCAATTGGAATCAAAGATGACGAGTAAAACTAAAGCCATCATTGCGGTACATCTTTATGGGCATATGGTCAATATGGATCAACTAATTGATGTTGTCAATAAACATCAGTTGTACCTAATAGAAGACAATGCTCAGGCACAAGGGGCAGAGTGGAGGAACAAAAGATCAGGAAGTTTTGGACATGTAAATGCTACAAGTTTTTATCCGGGGAAAAACCTAGGTGCATTAGGAGATGCTGGAGCGATTACAACGAATGACGAAGACTTGTATAAGAAATGTTTGTCGATAAGAAACTACGGGTCAACGGTTAAATATGTACACAATACCGTAGGTGTCAATTCTCGTTTGGATGAGTTGCAAGCTGGATTCCTTAATATTAAGCTTAAATACCTAGAAAAGTGGAATTTAGAGCGTCAGAACATAGTAGATATGTATTCTGAATTACTTAAAAATGTACGGGATATTTTTCACTTTAGAACTAAAGATGTATGCTTGCCCGCAAATCACTTATTTACAATTCACACTAAGAAAAGGGAGAAGTTAAAAGAATTTTTAAAAGAAAAAGGAGTAGATACATTAATTCATTATCCGATACCTTTACATCTTCAGGAAGGAGTCAACTATTTAGGATATAAAAAAGGCGACTTCCCCATTGCTGAAGAAATCGCCTCTACTACTTTGAGTCTTCCTTTATTTATTGGTATGACCAACGAGCAAGTGAAATATGTCTGCGATCAGATCAAATTATTTTTTGATGTTGCTGATTAAAATCTTTTACCAAAAGTAACACCCAAACTCCAAGAGTCATATACTTGCTCTTTGATGTCGTATTGTAAAGTTGGAGCAATTTCCCATTCACCAGGTAATTCAAACTCTTTCTCTACGACAACTTTACCCACAAAGAAGTTCTTGTTTTTTTCTAATTCTAAACCAGGGCCAACACCTATGTTCCATCCTTTAATTGGAGAATAATAGAGAACTACAGCACCAACATAGGCAAACTCTCTTTCTAAATGTTCCGCCTCTTTGGCTTCGCCACCATGATGACCACCCGTTGCAGGTTCTACCTCTACAACATATTGTGCCATCTCAAGATCGTTCACAAGGCCAATAGAAAATTTCTTATTCAAGCGGTAAGAATAGTCAAATCCAATAGTAGGTACGATTAGCACATCATGATTAATTGCTTGTGGAATAGCAGTGTAACCCATGTAAAAAGCGATTTTACTTCTTCCTTTTTTCTCGTGATGTTGTTCTGTTTCATGATGCTCTTGTGCATATGATGGAAGCTGAACCAACATCATAAAGCCAGCAAGGAGGCTAATCAAGTTTATCTTTTTCATAATCAGTTTAGTTTAAAATAACACACTACACATCTTCGCAAAGTCGCTATTTTTAAGGATATTTTAAGTAAATGAAAATGAATGAATGTTATAAAATTGAAATAAACCGAATACATATTATCGTTCAAATAGAAAGAAAAATACTACCTAATTGTACCTTAATGACATAAAAAAGCCACTTGTAGTGAATACAAGTGGCTTTATATTTAATTTAAAAATTGATTAAATCAATTTTCTAATCTCCATAATAATGCACTGCCCTGGCTGTAATTTGCCAGACACCCAGTTGTCGACGAATTCATATTCTTTTTGCTCAGCAAAGTCCCAGTATTTACCATTGTTGGTACCAGGAATATTTAAATAGAAATCTTGTTCGTTTTTATAATCTGTATTGGCAACCACCAAAACAGTATGTTCAGGATGCCAAGGGTCGAAACGTTCAAAACCAATGACACTTTCGTAAGAAGTATCTGGATAGTGTATGGTCATCGAGTTTTCATTACCTCTCAGGTGTTCACTATTCAGCATCCAACCGAAACGATCATAAATAGAATTGATGTACTTAATATGACCAATAAGGTTGTGATCGTTGTTCCATCTTAAGGCAGATTTAAAGAACAACGGTAAACGTTGGTTACTGTAGTAATCTGTTTCTGACTGAAGGAAATTCAAACCTGTATTTACAGGCCACTCTTCCAACAATTCGAATCCTTGATGAATAAACGGAATAGAGTTAGGTAAGAACTTGTTCAATACATAACTTACTCGAGAATGAGGTTCACCACCTCTCATCATAGCACGTGGAGTGTTATGAGTTTCCGGCGTTCCGTAATATGGTAGTGCAAGGTAATCGTTAGAATCTTGTACAATTCTTTGGATACCTGCTCTCTTTTCTCTTGAAGTAACCCTCCATTCGTGACCCAATACCGCATTAAATCCGGCATCTCTACTTTTCTGAGTAACATCAAAGTTTTCCTCGCAGAAAGCAAAGTCATTATCGTTTTGTCTTGCCTTGTTGATGATCTCTTCCATTAATGGTTGAGGTAAGGCGTGACCCATATCGATCATTACACCATCAATACCAAATTGTTGGTAATGAGGAATAACACCACTAATCTTATCCCAAAGCGGGCGATTTACATGGTTAGGTTGTGCCAATTCTGGATTATAATAGCGTATAGTATCATAAGCGATATAATTATAATCGTTTGGCTGATGATCGTACGGGAAATCATACATCCTTAGGTAAGTCACATCCGACCATGCTGGCTGAATATCATCAGGTGGCCAGTCCGCAAAAGCACCAGGGATAATTAACTCACCTTCGTCTGTGTAAGCGACAAATTTGCCATTTTCGACCTTGATTTGTTCAGGACGAGGTGGTTTTTTAAATAACGATCTATATTCTTGACTAGGGGCAAAGTGGAATCCTCCACCCTTAGGAATTTTCTTAATTTCAGCGAGTTCGTTGGCAGGGAACTCAGGAGAATGATATTCGTGTGCACGGTTTCTATCGATCCAATAGAACCACTCTGGATTTGTAGTCACCCAATCTCCCCCAAGTGAAGAAGTTCTTAGTACAAATTCCATAATCACACGCATTCCCATCATGTGGGCTGCTTCAACAAATGCCTCAAATTGTTCCTCAACAGTAAAAGGAATCAAAGGATCTGCCAAATTAGGATCTATTTGATACTGATCTTTGATAGCATATGGAGAACCAAGGTCACCACGGTTGCCATCTTCACCTATGCTTGTAATAGGTAACATATAGACCGTATCACAGCCTAAGTTTTTGATATATTTTAATAAAGTGATACACTTTAAGAGCGTACCTGTTTCTCTAAAACCATTGTCGCTAGAAGTAATATCCATACGATGTCCAGAACCTACATGACCATCATTATCATGATCATAAGCAGTGGTTAATCGAGGAAATAAATTATAGAAACTTGAGAAATAGGTCCAATCGCCTCCTTTGCCATGAACTTGGCTTCTAAGTTTAGATAATGAATGATTATAATTTACATTACTATCAGTTGGGGAGGTTATTTCTTTAATAGCGTTTTTAAAGAATGTCATTGGGTTGGTTTCTACCGGAGTAGATGCACCTTGTTCTTGACCAAGCCACAATGAAGGAACAAAATAGCTTCTTGTTTCTTTAGCTTCATTTGCTTCTAAGTACTCAAGAATTTTGAGCAATTTAGATTCTTTTTTCATACTTACTTTACAAGACGTTTATAAAAGGGAGTCGAACTTATCAACTTAACTTAGGTTTAAAATACGATCTTTTTATTGAATAAGATACCCTATTTTATAATGTTTTTGTTAACATTTGATTGCAACGCGTTTCGATACTAAAAAATATTTATAATTTTATGTTCACTAGTATTATACTGTTTGTATAATGTTTTTTTTCTACTTTTGTGTAGTCAAAATTTTGGATATAAATATAGAGAAGTATCAACTTATGTGATCTACGAATTTCTCTTTTCACTGAATCAGAAACGTCGTATTGATAAACGATTAAATGTGTAGGAATTATCAATCATTAAACTTTACTAAAATATTAACCTATTATGTTGAATTGGTTTATTAGATTAATAATTTTGGGGGTCATGTAATGATGAGTAAAATTATACTTCTTGATTAAATTTTTTGTAGTATTTTAAATTGAGTCCACAAGCCAGATCTATATGGAGTGTTATCGCTTTAACCACCTTTAGTTTTTTGATTATTGGGTTTAAAGTGTTTGAGAACGGAGGTAGTCAGTCTAAAAAGCTTGCTTTTGAAGTAACAAAAGAAAGAGCAGTTAGATATGGCGAATCTATCGAATCCCGTCTTCAAACACTATTATCCGAAATGAGACTGATGGGTAATACCATGCAAATTATTGGTGAGAAGAAGGTAGAGACCGACAATATCATGTTAGGCTTACTTGATAATACTATCTCGCATTACAGCAATATCGAATATTTATGGTTGGTTTTATTAGACAGCAATAATTCCGACTCTACCATATACAATCCTATTTTTTACGATAAAGAAACGATTGATGCCAAGGATCCTAATAAGGTAAATCATGAAATCGTTTTGGAAGAAATGGATTGGAACAACTTCTTTTTGAAGAAGAGAATTCTTTCTTCGAGTGAGTCGTTTGTGACTTTACCTAAGCACATCAAAAAAAGTAAAGAAAAGAATGCATTTGCAGTACATGTGGTATTGCCTATTTTTGATGATAACCAAAAAATAGTGGGTGCTGTTGGAACTGCTATTCGTCTAAAATTCTTTCAAAATTTTATTAGTGAAAACGATCAAAAAGATAACCGTTATATGTGCATTGCGGCACCAAACGGTCAGATTGTTGGTTCGATGGACCCGAAAGATATTGGACAAAATGATGGTATCCCTCCTTATTTATTTGCTTCTCTAAGGAATGATCAGAAAGTATCTAGAATCGTGGAGAGTGAAAATGGAGATGACAGCTATTATGAAATGCTTTTTCCTATAAAAATTCAAGGGATGACAGAACCTTGGGTAATTACTACTCGAGTACCGTTGAGTACGGTATTAAAAAGCTCAATTCAATCGAGAAACTTTACTTTGGCTTTAGTTTTCTTACTGTGGGTAATTATTACCACATCATTGGGCTTTATGTCTACGAAATGGAAAAATGAATTAAAGCAGAGAAAAATTGTAGCGGAGGAATATAAAAAGATCAACGAATTACTGCGAAATATTTTAGACAACTCGGATCATATCATGATGTATACCCTAGATCGTGATAAACGATTGTTGAGTTGGAATAATAAGTTTATGAAAATCACCGAAATGCTTACAGGCAAAAGATTGCAGAAAGGTGATTATCTGATGGATATATATGAAGAAATTAGAGAAGATAATAAACATATCTTCTTAGATGATTATTTCGATAGATGTATTCGTGGGGAAGATCTAGTGGTTGTCGATCAGTTTAAGGGGTATTATTTCGAACAGTTCTTTAATCCATTTAGAAATACGCAAGGAAGCATTATTGGGGTAACCAGTTTCTTAGTAGACGTTACAGAACTTAAGGATGCTCAAAAGCAATTAGAAGTACATAAAAACCATCTAGAGTTATTGGTAGAGAAACGTACGAAGCATATCGAAAGACAAAATGATGCTTTACGTACACAATCTGATAAATTAAGAATTGCACACGACGAAATTCGTGAACGAAACCACGAAATTCAAAGTAAAAACGAGGCACTAAGTAATTCACTTCAAGAGACGGAATCAACTTTATTGAAGTTGAAAGAAATGCAGGATCAGTTAGTAAGTTCCGAAAAATTAGCTTCTATAGGTCAGTTAACTGCAGGCATCGCTCATGAGATTAATAACCCAATTAATTTCGTAGCCAATAACGTAATGCCGTTAAAAGATGATATAGAGGACTTAACTGTGGCATTTAAAGAACTCACCAAGCATGTAGAAGAAAATGTAGTGGAGGAAATTGAAGAAGAGTACGAAATCTCTTTTGTTATAGATGAAATCAATGATCTTCTGAAAGGAATCGAAGAAGGTGCTAACAGAACCACTCAAATTGTGATGGATCTTAAAACCTTTGCCAGAATGGATTCGGCTCACTTTGTAGAAGCGAATTTGGAAGAGGGTATAGATACCTCATTGGGATTATTAAATAACAAACTAAAAAACAGAGTCGAAGTACATAAAGAATATGAAGGTATTCCTTTGGTGAACTGTAACGAGAGTAAAGTCAACCAAGTGTTTATGAACATCCTGAACAATGCCGAACAAGCGATTGAAGGGGAAGGGAATCTTTACATTAAAACATGGAGTAAAAACGACTTTGTTTATATCAGAATTAAAGATGATGGAAAAGGAATGGACCAAGAAACGATTAATAAAATCTTCGATCCGTTCTTTACTACTAAGCCAGTAGGTCTAGGTACAGGATTAGGTATGTCTATTTCTTTTGGTATTATTCAAGACCATAATGGAGATATTAAAGTCACTTCTGCAGTTGGTAAAGGAACCTCTTTTACAATTTCATTACCCATTAAGAGATCACATAATTTAGAAGAGGTGCAATAATATTTGTCCTTTCGAAAAGTTATTCACAAATTACTATCCCTTTGTGAATGACTTAAACATTTGTGAACAACCTATCAATTAACCATCTACATGAAAAGCAAAATTCTAATTATTGTGAGTATTTTTTTCTTTTTGATCCCAAAATCAAAAAGTTATTCACAATTACGTGAATATGTTTTCTATCCTGTGGAAGGAGGACTCATCTCAGAACAATTAAAATCTATCTCACATTCTGATAATGGATTCATTTGGGGGGCTACCGATAATGGTTTAATGAAGTTTGATGGGACAACGACTACTTTTATACATTCTGAATTACCCAGTCATTATATCAAATCATTAAGCAGGGGAAAAGATCACTCTATCTTTGTGATTCATGATTTAGGAGTAGGTAAGATTACTTCAAAAGGCAATCAGTACGAGATCAATCAAATCATAGATGGATCTGCAACCCTTCTGCCCAATACACTTTATTATCCCAAAAGTATTTATGAGGTAAATAAAAATGAATATTGGATTGGAGAAACTTCCACTGTAGTTCATTATGTCAATAATAAAATTCACCGTTACACATTATCGGGACAATCTCAATCTCCGCATTATGTCCGTTCCGTTCTTTTTGAAGTAGACGGATATGATAGAACATGGATGTTTGGGTATAATGTAGGTGTTTTTCAGTTTGATAAAGAAAACGATCGCCTAAAAAAAGTGACGCTACCATTACTGTTGCATAATATCGCTTACACTGAAAAGGTCGGTTTCAAAACTTTTCTAATTGGTGCCAAAGAAGGTGTTTTCGAGATGAAAGTGAATAGAGAAGGGCAAGTCACTTCTTGGAAATTAATATGTGATATAAAAGATGTATCTACCGTTTGTCGAATTGATGAGGAATTAATTGTTGTAGGTACTTGGAATAACGGGGTATATGCTGTAGATCTAACAAATAATACAGCCAAAAAGAGAAAGTTATATTTAAATGGTATCGAAGATATCATAGACTTGGAAAAGGTAGAAGGACAAGGTATTTGGGTGAGTAGTACCGAAAATATTGGGCTCCTAAAGGAAGTACCTTTTCAGTCGATTGATATTGTAGACAAACACAAAATTATTGAATCGGCAAAAGAGGTTACTAAAGGTAAAGTACTTATTTCTTTGGGCGATAGTATTCGACAATTAGAGTGGATGGATAATGATTGGCAACAGACTTTTGTGTATCAATGTCCAGAAAGATCGAGGGTGTTTTCTATTTATAATAAAGAACTATATATAGGAACCTACGATGGACATATCTTTTCTTCTCCATTAAATCAAAATGCCTTTTTAAAGGTGGATAAGGTCAATGCTAGAGGATCAATTATCTCTATGTTTGTGGATGAAGAGAATCATTTATGGGCGGCTGCAGAATACGATCAGGGACTTATCAAATTAAATGGTAAAGAAGTAAGTAGTGTCCAAAAAGACTTTCTGAAGAGTACCTTTGTGATTAAAGGAAACGAAAGTGAGACCTTTTATTTAGGAGGGAAAAAGAAACATCAAACACTATCAAAATTTAATTATAAAACCCAAGATTTTGAAAAAATCAATTTACACTTTCCAAGAGAAGTAAATCAAGATCTTACAGTCAACGATCTTCTAATAACAAAACAAGAAGTTTATTTGGCCACTACTGATGGTTGTTTTTATTTTTCAAAATCAGATAAATCAAAAGAAATTGTATTGAGGGAGTTATGGTACGAAGGTTTAAATAGAAATACGCCTTACAAAGCCATAGAACAAACACCTGACAATGCTATTTGGTTGGCGAGTTACAATAGTATTATTCGATTGAAAGATGCAAAGGTTCAATATTTTGATAAAACTTATGGATTGCCATCAAATGCTATAAAAGTGCAAGGGTTGGAATCAGATTCTGAAGGGAGATTATGGATAGCTTCGGAAAAAGGATTGGTGGTGAGTGAGACCTCGGATTTGCTTCAAAGAAAAACCAAAATACCTGATATCCGACTGTTCACTATCGAAAATAAAGAGGAGCGTTTGTGGACCAACGATCAATTGATATTGCCTTATAAAAGCAACATCAAAATTAAGTATGATATACAGGAATTTCCTTCCAATAATGTAAAATATCAGTTCCGAATTAAGTCGGCAGATTCCTTGTGGACTTTACCATCTAAAGTAGATGAGTTATCCATGCTGTCCTTAAACAATGGCGATTATGAATTAGAGGTTAAAGCTCAGCAAATGGGAAGGTTACTGAGCGATACCGCTAGGTTAAAATTCAGGGTAATCACTCCATTTTATAAAAAGACTTGGTTTTTTGTTTTACTCATTGTTGTAGTGGCTGCTTTGATCGTCGTACTCATTCAAAGGTATTTTAAGAACCTCAAAGAAAAAGGGAAGCGTTTAGAGTATTTGGTAGAGATGAGGGCAAAAGAGATTGCCACTCAAAGAACCAAGATCATGGAACAACAACAGGAGATCTACAAAAAGAAACAAATGATCTTCGAAGCTGAAAAGTTTATTGCAGAAGCAGAACTTAAAAACACTCAGTTAAAAGCAGAACAATTATCCGATTTGCTCGAAGAAAGAAATAAAAACCTAACGGTGGTGACTCTTAATATTGTAGAGAAAAACAACTTTATGGAGAGTTTGAGAAAGCAATTAAAAGAGGTAGAGAAAACAAGTCCCGATTTAAAAAAGGTATTAAAACCTGTGCATCATACGCTGGACCAAAGTGAGAAAACCGATAAAGATTGGGAAGAGTTTCAGCATTATTTTGATGGAGTGCATAAAGACTTTAATATCAAGTTAAAAGAAGCACATCCTGCTTTAACCTCACACGATTTAAGACACTGTTCATTGATTCGATTAAACTTAAGTTTAATTGAATGTGCCAATCTATTAGGGATTTCTCAAGATAGTTTGAAAACATCAAGATACCGCTTGAAGAAAAAACTTGAGTTGGCAGCTGATCAAAACTTACAGGATTACATCTTAGGTTTTAATGTAGGTTCTAAATCTACTGCTGCTCAATAAACTTTTGAATAGTGGCTTTCCTTCTGATTTTCATGGTATCCGTTTTCTCAAAATTGGATAATGAAACAACATTTCTTGGCACTTCATACTTGTCTAAAGGCTTTTTGACGATATCAAGAAGCTGATCAATTTCTGTTTGCTTTAAGGTAATCCCTTCAATAAAAATAGTTACTTCTTCTCCCAAGTTCTCATTGGGTAGACCTCCCACAAACATTAAAATATTCTGATAACCTATCTTTTTTAGACCTTCGTTGATACTTTTCTCTACTTTTTCTGCTTGCACTTTTACCCCTCCACTGTTGATGATATTGTCTGCTCTTCCAAGCCATTCAAAAGTAGTATCGTTAATTAAACGTACCACATCGTTAGTTTGCAGTTTGACATCATTACTCATTGGACCTTGAACCCATAAACACTTACGATCGTCTTGTCCAATAACTACATTCGGAAGCGTATGGAAAAACGAATCCGCTTGCTGATGAATTTTCTTTAAAGCAACATGTGATACCGTTTCTGTCATACCATAGGTATGATAAACATCTGTATTCGAAAGTTCTTGTTTGATACGTTTTTCTAGGCTTTCTGTAATCGGAGCACCTCCAATAATTAACTTCTTGGTCTGTAAAAAGGCAGGGTGATCACCCGCACAATCTAAAGAAAACTGCACCTGAATGGGTGCCATTGCGATAAAATCAAATGCTTTGGGCAAAAGATGTTCTCTAAAAGGTGCAGAACATGGTGGAACGATGGTCGCATTTATGTTGTGTTCCATGCATCTTACCAACATCATTTTACCAGCAATATAATTGGTGTTTAGGCATACAAGTGCGTGGTCGTTGGCTTTTAAACCAAGAAATTCAACTGTTGCATCTGCACTGCTTTTCATTTGTGTTCTAAGAATCTGAATTTCTTTTGGAGTGCCGGTCGACCCCGAAGATTGTAAGCTAAAAGTTTCTGTTTGATTTAACCACTCAAAGCAAAAAAGTAATATCGGATCTATCAAATCATCTCCTTCCAATTGGAAGTTTCCTTGTTGTATTTCTGCAAATGAATAGGTGTTATTTTTAATATGTAAGTTCATTTTTCACTTAAATTAAGTTAGGAAACGTAGAGATGTTTGTTATACTAGGAATGATAATTGATCTTTGAAGAAGTAATGAGGTTAATCCTCTCTTAAATCCACTATCAGTATAGTAATTTGACTTAATGATCCATAGATTTTTGAATCCATACAAACTTATGAAGTACCTAAAATATAAAAAGAATTTTATCTATATTTTTTGTTTAATTTTTGTAATTCCTTTTGGTGTAAACGGTCAGTCGAAAGAACGTACACTCATCAAAACGTATTACGATGATTGGGCGGGAATCGTTGCAGAAGAGTTTTATGTATTGGATGGAGATTCGAACAGAATAGACGGAGAATACAAACGCTACTTTCCAGGATCAGATAATCTGATAGTAAAATCGAATTACAAAGACGGGGAGTTGAATGGCGATTTTTATGAGTTTTTTGAAAATGGTCGAGTACACTTCAAAGCTAAATATAAAAATGGCCTGAAGCAGGGGGAATATGTTTCCTTTTATGTAGAAGGAGCGAAAAAGACAGTGGCACATTTTAAACAAGATAAAATGGTGGGCACTATGAAAAAGTTCTTTCCTAATGGAACTGTTCAGATCGAACATAATATCAGTAAAAACTATTGGAAAGAATATTACCCTTCTGGCAAGTTGATGAATGAATCAGAAATGTTGGGAGAGGTAAGAAATGGAGTGACGAAAGTATACGATCAAGAAGGAAACCTCAAGCAGAAAGGCACCTATAAAGAAGGTAAAATTGATGGAAAATATTATACGTACTTTCCAAAATCGACTACCGTTCAAAAAGAAAGTGATTTTGTGGATGGTAAACTAGAAGGTGAATCGAAAGAATTTTATACCTCTGGAGTTTTAAAACAAGTGATTCCCTTTGAGAATAACATTGAACACGGTTTGAGATTAGAATATTATGAGAGTGGTCAACTGATGTCAGAAAACCGAATTGTGAAGGGAAGAACCACAGGAAACTATAAAAACTATTATGAAGATGGTCAGTTGAAGTCTGAAATGATCACTGCTTTAGGAAAGGAACAAAAAGGCGTCTTCAGAGAGTTTTCTGAAAAAGGAATCTTATTGAAAGAAGGACACATGCAACAAGGAAAAATGCATGGAATTACAAAAGGATTTTATGATGATGGCGCTTTAAAACAAGTCTTTAATTATCAAAAAGGGATTAAAAAGGGAGTTCAGAAGCAATATTATACCGATGGGGAAACGTTAAAGGTCGAAGAAGTATTTGCTAAAAATGCTACAGAGAATACAGTGAAAGAATACTTTGAAAATGGCAAAGTAAAAGAGGAAGGCAAGATGATTAAAAAGTTGAAAAATGGCCCTTGGAAAACATATTATGCTAATGGCAAGTTAAAAACTATGAAGTCGTTTACTGGAGGTTTTGAGGAAGGTGAAAGCCTAATCTATAATAAAGAGGGTGTTTTAATGACCAAAGAACGTTACCGTAAAGGTCGTTTAGTGGGCATTCATTTAGAATATTATGATGATGGCCGTACTGTTTTAATGGAAGTTCCATATGATAAAGGGTATATTTATGGAGAAGTGAAGAAATTCTACAGAAACGGTCAGATTCGTGAAATTGGAAAACAATACAAAGATAAAAAATTGGATACTTGGAAATATTTTGATGAAAACGGAATATTAGAAAAGGAAGAGATCTATAATAAAGGGACTCTTTTAGAAGTGAAGTATCCGAACTAAATAATATATGAGAGTAGATAAATACCTTTGGTGTGTTAGGGTGTTTAAAACCCGCACAGTAGCTACAGATGCTTGTAAAAAAGAAGAAGTATTATTGAATGGCAACGTTCCAAAGCCGTCTCAGAAAATTGCGGTAGGTGACGTTGTAGAGGTGAAAAAGGATCCTATATGGAGGAAATACAAAGTATTGAACCTTATAGAGAAGAGAGTAGGAGCTTCTTTGGTGGCTGATAATATTCAAGAAATCACATCTAAAGAAGAATTAGGTAAGCTGAAAGAGTATATCGACGAAAAAAGATTTTACTTGAGAAAGTAATTTATAGAATGATCAAAAAAAGAGATAGAATTAACATCCTATCTCTTTTTTTTATTTACATTTATTTATAAATTGTAGGTACTTCATTAACCCTTATATATATCTAACATTCTGTTACTTTATGGAAAATCTCCACATTATATTGTTACTCATGTATCTCGCTATCGGTATAGCCGTTTGGTCATTTTATCAAACCTTTTTTCAAAGAGATGATATAGACGATTCTGCACTAAATAACGACGACGATGATAACGATAATAATGGTGGATGGCCTGTTTCTCCTAATGATCCGGATTTAGATCTTCCGCCAGGTATTTTTATTTTACCACCGGGGGCACCCGATCCAAGTAAGAAAGACCAACAATTATTGGTTTAATTCTTTCTAAGATTGCGACGTATACTTTTGGCCTGTAAACTTAAACCTTCCTTATTCGGGACAATTTTAAGTAATTTCTCGATATGCTTCAACGATAATTTTTCTAATTTTAATTCTCTATATATAGTACACAAACCTGAGTGTGCAGCAAAATGACGAGGTTCTAATTCTAGTACCTTTTTTAAATCATCCATCGCTTTTTTGTATTCTCCTCTCATATAATAACAAATGGCCCTTTTGTTATATACTTCAGAATGATCTTTATTGAAAATTAATGCATGAGAAAACGTAGCAATAGCATCGTTGAAACGTTCTTTAGCTATTTGTTCCGTACCTAAACTAAAAACATCTGTCATAAACGGATCATCCGATCTTTGCCAAATCTGTAAAATTGAATTTTCAAGATCAGTTATTATATTTTTGTCAGTAGCTTCTTTTAATTGTGTAAATAAAACATCTACCTCAGTTGTATATTCTTTCATAGTGGTATGTTTTTTAAAGTAAATTACTTTACTTTTATGTTGAAATTGTATGTTATAAGGCAATAAACTTATACATCACAACCTCAATGATTAATGAAACGTGTCACACATCATTAATACATTATGTAGTTTAAAAAGTTTCTAACGATTAAATTCATTAGGGAAAAACTTAACATATCTTCATAGTTCATGAGAATAGTACAAACATTTATCCTTCTTTTTGCATTGATATTCAGCCTTCAAAATGATGTAAAGGCGCAAATTTCAGTCGCTAGAACCCAAGAAATTGTAGATACTTTAGCCAGTAATCAATTAAGAGGCCGATTAGCTGGATCTGAGGGAGAACGATTAACCACAGAATACATCAAAAATGAGTTTGAAAAACTTGGACTTGTTCCTGCAGGTGAGGACGGTACCTATTTTCAGAATATCAAAAAGTTTGCTGTAGAAGGTATTTCTGAATCATTACTTATCAATAAAGAAGCAGTAAAGAGTAATCAATTCTTTATTGATACTGATGTGGAGGAATGGGCATCAAAGAAGAAAAAAGAATTTTCGGTAGTGACGTTAAAGGAATCTGAAAATTTTAATGATAAAAGAAAGGAGTTGATGAAATCGAATCAACCTACTTTTGTTTGGGTGCAAGGCGATATGAATCTAATTGCCATGAAAAAGTTAAAAATCAAACTGTCTAACAAAGAGTACTTGGAAGAAATTGATGGTGCTCGAAAGATTGTTTGGGTAGAAGATATTCCTGCTTCTAGAGAAAAGTTTAAGAAGCTAAGTTTTACTTTCCAGCAAAAGGTCCACAATATCGTCATGAGAAATGTGATGGCCCGATTAGAGGGAAGTGGCCCAAGAGCTAAAGAAACAATTATGATTGGTGCACACCATGATCATATTGGTATTTTAGAACCTATTCAAAACGATTCTATTGCCAATGGAGCAGATGATAATGCATCTGGTGTTAGTGCTGTATTACAATTGGCAGAGTATTTTGCTAAAAGAAGAATGAAATACCCTAGATCGATTTTGTTTGTGACCTTTACAGCTGAAGAAATGGGTTTGGTAGGTTCGGAGTATATGGCTAGCCAAATGTCAGATGAAGAACTGAAAAATATTAAGGCCATGATTAACTTCGAAATGATTGGCAAACCGTCAGTTAATGGTAAAAGAAAAGCATATATGACGGGGTATGATCAAAGTACATTGGGTAAGCAATTGGCACAAACCGTATTAAAAGATAGAATCAACTTTAAAATCTTCGCTGATCCTTATGAGGATATGGATCTATATTTTAGATCTGACAATGCTTCTTTTGTAAAAAGAGGGGTAATTGCTCATACGATATCATCAACTGATATTGATTTTGACTCTTATTATCATACAGTAAATGATGAGGCAGAGACATTGAATTATCAAAATATCGTAGATGTGATTAAAGGAATGGCTGTTGGAATTGAACCTTTGGTAAGAGGAAGATTCACTCCGAGACCAATTAAATAAAAATCTTTTATCACAAAAAAAGTCCTAGTTGATTACATTTTCAACTAGGACTTTTTTTTGTGATTCACAACTACTATTGTGCAGCAGGTGTATATTCTACAGTGATAGGTTTAGCATTTATACCAAATAAAGAGGTAATTACAATTTCGTATGTATACTTTTTAGTATTGTCAATCTCTTTATCTTGGAAATCTAAAGTGATGTTTTTTTCACCTTCAGCCAACTTTGTATCGATGGCTTTTAAGTTTCTACTTGCTTTTACTTTTTCTTTTGTACCTGATTCTGTACGATATACACTATAAAGTCCATAATGTTCAGGTAAAGATGAAGCTTCATATGTAACATCAATCTTGATACCTTTATCGTTCATACCTTTTTCAGCTTTTTTAGAAGCAATTACAGGATCATTCTTAGTTTTTGCATTTAAATCAAATTCTTTGGTTAATACAGGAGTAGTAGCCTCTTTCCCATTTATTACAGGGAATAATCCGTAAGTAACTACTTCTTTTTTAGGATTGATTTCTTTGAATCCAAAACCTGCCATCAAAGCAAATTTATATTCAGCTAAAATGTTCATGTTTACCCAAAAAATCACTTTGGGATTATCAGCAACAGCTTTCATCAATTTTTCGTTAGATAATGAAGCTAGTCCTTTAGCATTCTTTTCAAATTCTTCTTTTTGATATTGCTTCATTTCTGCTAAAAACTCAGCATTGTCTGTAACATTGTCTAAAGCTTTGTCGGCTTTAACACCTGGCGATAAAGGTGTTTTAGTTAGAGTTGTCCATTCATTTCCGGTAGAAGTACTTTTCTTTTTAATGACCATTTTTTCTAAACCAGCAGGCCATTCATTTACTGCCCAAACAACAGACATTCCTTTGCCGTCATGTTCTCCCATTAAATTGTATGGAGATTCTTCGTTTGGAGCATTTTCAGTTCCAGAAGCAAGAAGATTGAATGAAGTGATTAAAAGTAGGGAAGTGATAAAAAATTGTTTTAGCATTGTATAAAAAATTTTAGTTTATAAGTATGATGAAAATAGATGATTAAGATTTTTCTAAAGAAGATTAACCACAAAATGAAGAGATATGTTGGTTATGTACAACAGAATATTAGAGTAGTTCATTTTTATCTTACATCACAAGGATTTTTTACCATTAATATGACTTAAAATAAATGAAGGTTGTAACATCATTTATTACTTTTGTATTCTGCTAATTTTCAACGAAATTGGTAGATAAATTAAATTAATGAACAAATTGGAATTTTTAGGTATGAGAACGGTACGTCTCGTTTTTCTTTTGATGTGTGTTTCTCTTGGTCTAACGGCACAAGTGAATAGGGTGGGTGTGAAAAATGAGTGGACCACTGATCTAAATAAAACCAATTTTAATCTTTGGCAATATCAAGCATTAACTCCAAGAGATGCTTTTAAAGCCATTAACCGACCAAAGTTTTATAACGAGGAAAGAGCCAAAGAAAACTACAAAGGCGACGAAAATGTTGTGGTAGTTTCTCAAGGTAGAGAACATAAAGCCTATCCGATGGAATTCTTGATGTTTCATCAAGTAATTAACGATAGAATCGGAGGCATGCCAATAGCAATCACTTATTGTCCATTAACCGATGCCGTTAAAGTCTACGAAAGAAGATTTGAGAAAAATGGTTTTCAAAGGGAGTTGGTTTTTGCTCCTTCAGGAATGATCCGAATGAGTAATATCATCTTGTATGATGAACAATCTGAATCTTGGTGGCAACAATATACAGGTAAATGTGAAACCGGCGAACTAAGAAACCAACAATTGGTAGAAAGAGGTTGTATTCGAATGACCTTAAATCAGTTCTACGAAAATTGTAAATACGGTCTGGTTTTACGTTTTGATGAAAAAGATGAACTTTTACCTTACGGTATCAACCCTTATTATAAATACGATAATGTGCTGACAGAAAAGCCACTTTATCTAAATCACATGCCTAACGAACGTTTGATGCCAATGGAACGCATTGTGACGTTATACCTTCGTGGCGATCGAATGATTTATCCATTAGAAGAGGTAAGAAAGAAAAAAGTAATTAACGATACACCTAAAGATATGTACGTAACGATTTTCTACATAGACGGAAGTAAATCGATGCTGGAAGAAAGAGAAATCAAACAATCGAAAGTAATCGGATCTGCAGTAGCTTATTCCGCATTATACGATGGTGTTTGGTTAACTTTCTCTTATAAAAACGGTTATTATATTGACGAACAATCTCAATCAGAATGGAATATGATGGGAGAGTGTATCAAAGGGCATTTTAAAGGAGGAAAATTAACACCTATTTCCACTTCTCAAAGTTTTGCTTTTCCAGAGTTAGAGTTTTACTCTAATAGTTTGATTTACAGTATTAATTGGTAATCAATTTAAATAAACCTATATTTTACGCTACATAAGTAGTATTTTTGTACCCAGACCCTTATTAAACAGGTATGAAAGATTTCAAGGCAATACGATTATCTTATAAAAATACACCTCTCGAAGTGAGAGGGAAATTATCGTTATCACAAGACGATTGCGAACAGCTTCTAAAGACGTATCAGAACGATGAACGTCTAAATGAGTTGTTGTTTGTCTCTACGTGTAACAGAACAGAGGCATATTACATTGCCGATGAAGATATATCCGTAAGCTTAATAAATAATATCTGTAAGGTAAAAGAGATTGAGGATACTGAAGCAAATCAATATTTTGAATCGGTATGTGATCCTAAAGATGTCCAAAACCACTTGTTCCGCGTAGCAATGGGCTTGGAATCGCAAGTAGTAGGTGATATTCAAATCTCAAGTCAGGTTAAAAGAGCCTATCAATGGACGGCCGATCACGAAATGGCTGGTCCTTACCTTCACCGTTTGATGCATACTATTTTTAATGCCAACAAACGTGTGCAAATCGAAACAGAATTTAGAGACGGTGCCGCTTCTGTATCTTATGCAGCGGTTGAAATGTTAGATGAGCTTACTTCTGACATCAACGATCCAAAAATTCTAGTTGTAGGTTTAGGAGAGATTGGTACGGATGCTGTAAGAAACCTTCAGAACACTTCAATTTCTGATGTAACAATCATGAACCGTACGTTTAGTGTGGCAGAAGAATTGGCATCAGAAACTGGTTATAAAACAAGACCTTTTGAAGAACTTTGGAAAGCAGCAAAAGAAGCAGATGTTATTATCTCTTCTCTTCCAATTGCTGACTACTTCAATAAGGAAAACATTTCCTCTTTAGATATCCTAGCATTTAAATGCTTCATGGATTTATCAGTTCCTCGTTCTGTAGCTGAAAATGTAGAAGAGATTCCAGGCGTTATTGTGTACACCGTAGACGATATCAACGCTCGTGCTGATAAAGCTTTAGAAAAGCGTATCAAAGCGATCCCTCATGTAGAAGCCATTATAGAAGCCTCTTTATCAGAGTTCAATAAAAGAACTCAAGAGATGGAATTCTCGCCTATCATCAAAGGATTAAAGAATACCTTAGAAGAAATTAGAGATAAAGAAGTTCAGAAATACGATAGTCAGCTTTCTTCTAAAGAGAAGAAACAAGTGGATAAGATTACGAAAAACTTACTGAATAAAATTATGAAAGTCCCAGTACTTCAACTAAAGGCCACTGCATCGGCCAATAAAAAAGAAGGGCAAAAGATGGGCAAGATCATTACGGATCTATTTGATATAGATTTGGAGAAAAGATAAGAACTGTATTTGTAAGGACGTTGCACTGCAACGTCCTTTTTATTTATGAGGTAGAAGGTAGGTTAAACCCCATTTTTCTTTTTATATTTTTTCATGCTTTTACTCAGCTTAATATTATTAGCAGGGTTAGAACAGTAATTGATTAATAAATCTATTCCACCTTTTTCAATTTGTTCAGGAGTCAATTTTTTATCTTTATTCTCCAAAACTACCATGGTTTGTGCTGCCATATATAAAGCCATATATTCTTGCTTTGAACCAATTAATTGCATTCCTTCTTGAGTAACTGTAAAGGTATAGTCTGGAGTTCCAGACATCCATTGTACTATATAGCTTGCACCCGCTTGTCTAGTTTCTTTTTCATGAGTGACAGGATTATTAAATAGAAATGAACAGATCTTTATTACCATTGGTTCTGCTTTTTTGTAGTCAGATTTTTCTTTTAGTTCAATAATATCTTGACCAAATGAACAAATGGAAAATAGTAATAAACCGAATAGAATAAGTTGCTTTTTCATGGTTTTAATAGTTTAAAAAAATGTTTTTGTTGTATTAATATCGACTTTTTATTGTGCTTTCTTTCGAAGTTTGTTTTGATGTTGGCCTAAAAACAAATCAGTTCCATGCCACGAGGCCATCTCTGAACGATATAATAATTTGCCTTCTTTTTCAATATGTGTAGCTGTTTTAGTAAGATCTTTTTGCCCAAAAGCATTTATTGAAAAAATAGATAGAAGGATAAAAAATAGTTTGTTCATGATACTTAGTTTTGCTTTATAATTGAGAGAATAAATACTTCTCGGTATCTAGGACTTTAAGTTAGTTAATTTATTTGGTAATACAATGATAATTAACGATATATGAAAAGGTTTTGCATAGCCCTAGTACGGACGTTGCACTGCAACGTCCCTACCAGAAAAATTAATCAATCTGCCCTAAAACAGCGTTAATTTTATCTTTTAATTCAGCACCATTTTCGTAATCTGGAATTAAATTTAGGGTAAAACCTCTTTCTAACTTGAAAAAATGTCCTTCTCTAAAGTTAAAATCACGGCTGCTTTTGATACCGATAAATTTGTTGTTTTTAAAGATGATAGATAGTCTATCTAAAGGAGACGGGTCTACTACAAAATCTTCATATACACCATAAAACACAAAATCATCATGATTGAAGACATCTATTTCTTCAAAACCTAATTTTTTCAATTTGGGAAGAAATTCTGTTTTAGTGTGATTTTGTGCAATTAAAGTAAATACTTGATTTTCCAAAAGACTCTCTTTTTTAATATTGTCTTTAAAAGTATACCCTGCATAATAAAAGCTTTCTTCATCGGCAAACATTGGTTCGATTTTACTCTTTGTCGTACCAATCCATTTTCCTTTTGAGTATATCTTTTCATTGGCAGGAATAAAGCCTTGGTATCCTTTATTATCGATCCATATTCCGATTTCATACCAATTGTCTTTCATTAAACCAAGATCAACTGCAACACCATCATTAAGGCTCAATTCAACAATACCATTTTTTTTATCTCTGATATTCGCCGGACCGTCAATGATTTCGTCTTTATAATAAATCGTTTCTGCTTCTTGGTTTTCATTTTTTGATTGTTGTTCTGAAGTTCCAGAATCGCATGAAAAGAAGAAAATCGTTAGAAGGAGTAGTTTGAAGTATTTCATTGTTTTAGTTTAAAATAAAAAAAAGAATTTGTCATCCATTTAAGTAACGATGACAAATTCTTATTCATATAATTATTAGATAATTTTATCAAGGGAATTTCGGGAACTTCGAGAAGTCTCGTTTTCTCTTCTGAAGGAAAGCATCTCTACCTTCAATCGCCTCATCAGTACCATAGGCTAAACGAGTCGCTTCACCCGCATATACTTGCTGACCTACCAATCCATCGTCGATTAAGTTAAAGCCAAACTTCAACATTTTGATAGCTGTTGGCGACTTAGTCATAATTTCTTGTGCCCAATCGAATGCCACTTGCTCCAACTCTTCGTGAGGAACTACTTTGTTTACCATGCCCATTTCGTAAGCCTCTTGTGCAGAATATTCAGCACCTAAGAAGAAGATTTCTCTTGCTCTTTTTTGACCTACCTGACGTGCTAAGTAAGCAGAACCAAATCCACCATCGAAACTTGCAACATCGGCATCTGTTTGTTTGAACTTTGCATGTTCTTTACTCGCTAAAGTCATATCACATACTACGTGTAAACTATGGCCTCCACCAACGCACCAACCTGGAACGACAGCAATCACCACTTTATTCATAAAACGAATCTGACGTTGAACATCCAAGATATTGAATCTATTCACGCCATTCGATCCTTTATAACCTGTATTTGATCTCACACGTTGATCGCCACCAGAACAGAATGCCCAACCACCATCTTTTGGAGAAGGACCCTCACCAGTAATCAATACCACACCAATTTCTTGACTTTCATGGCAAATAATTAAAGCTTCCCATATTTCATCAACGGTTTTAGGTGTAAATGCATTTCTGCATTCAGGCCTGTTAATTGCGATTCTCGCTACACCATCCAAACTCTTGAAGGTGATTTCCTCATATTCCTTAATTGTTTTCCACTCTAGATTTGCCATTACAAAATTAGTTTGTGTTCGATTCGTACAAATGTAATGACTATAGACTAAACTTCGAATAGGTTTTTTAATATTTAAGAGGAAATGTTTAGTTGTTTAATTTTTGAAGTTGCCCCATCTTAATTTCCAATCCATTCAGTTGATAGTACAACGCTTCTCCTTTTAAAACCAATCCACCTCTCACTGTTCCATTCACCCCTTTATTCGATATTACTAAAACATAAATGTAACTACTTGAATTAGGCTGAATCTCTTTATTCATTTTAGTTGATTTACCTAAGTTGTTTATCAAATAATTTTCCACATCTAAACCATACATAAATTGTGTTTTCTTCTCTTCTGTCATACTTTCTGATGGAAGGTAAAAAGAAAAATTCACCTCCTGATCTTCAGGTAGGGGATATACATCTGATGGAAATTTTAGAGAAAGATGTAGAGTAGAATCAGAGGTGTTGATCACCTCAGAATAAAAGACCACATAAGTATATTTCGACCCATATTGATCTGTGTATTTTAACCCACCTTTAGGTAAACTATTTTTGATAGTTATTTTTTGATGTTCATAGCTGTATTCTGTATCAATATCTTGAGCAAATAGTGATATTGTTAGAAAGTAGAAAAGAAAGAAGGAGTAGGTTTTCATTAGTGGAAAATGATAATTCTTGATGCCTGAAGATAAAAAAATACCCATCGTTTTCCAATGGGTATTCTTTTGACTCAATGCTTTTCCTTATTTTGATTCATATACAGTATTTCCATTCAATACAGTTTTTAATACTTTCGTTTTATGGATGTCATTTACATCAATGCTAAAGATATCTTGATCGACGATGATGAAATCAGCTTTTTTCCAGCTTCTAAACTACCGCTTATGTCCTCTCTGAACATCACATAAGCATTATTTATAGTAAAAAGCAACACTGCTTTTTCAACTGAAGAAGTGTAACCTCTCGGTTGCATATCTTCTCCTACATTCTTACTAGTTACAATGTTTTGCATCATTTCCCAAGGTGAGAATACAGGTCCAGTTGGGTAATCAGCACCCACGCCTACCATAATGTCATCTCTTTGATACAGTCTATCGTATCGGTAAATTTCATTAAATCTTTCTTCACCTAAAGCGGGTTTGATATAGCTTTTTGCAAACTCATCCAAAGGTTGCCATTGAGGTTGTACCTGAAGCACAATTCCTAACTTTGCACATCTATCAACATCCTCTTTCTTAATTAAATCAACATGAGTGATAACGTGTCTACCTTTTTTAATCGACTTTTCTTTATTTATTTCTTCTAAACAATCAATGACTCTTGAAATACCAGCATCTCCCTCAGCGTGTACATAGATTCTATTGCCATTATCAATAAGATATTTGAAATTAGCTAACAGCCTTTCTTTAGAATAGTTGGCTACTCCAATACACGTATGTGAATGCTCACAATCAGCATTTTCATAAGGCTCAAAAAGGAATGCTTTATCCGTTGGAATACCATCAATAGCGAATTTTACCGTTTTAGAAGTTAACATTTCGTTTCCTTCATAGAATCGCTCATCTAGGCTTTTATTATTAGTTTCATCATCAATAGGAGATAAATGTACTCTGTTGTATTCCATTCTTACAGTTAGTTCTCCTTTTTGATATAACCTTTTATATACATTATCCGCTCCCTTAGCAGAAAGAGCAGCAGCATCTTCAATACCAATAAATCCAACACTATTACATCTATCCAAAATAGCTTTCATGGCAATTTCTTGTTGATCTTCAGTCAGGAGTTCTGGAGTAGCTAGAAAACCAGCAGCGATATGTGCCTTTTCTCTAAAGTGTCCACTTGGAGTTCCATCTTCAAAACGATCATAAGAACCACCGTCAGGATCAGGAGAGTTTTTATCTACTCCAAAATGTGACATAGCTTTTGTTGAATACCAACCTGTGTGTTGTGACTCCTCACAGATAATAGCAGGTCTTCCACCCACAAGTTCGTCTAAATCTTGAGCTGTCGATTTATCAAAATGTTTGATTTTATACCCGTTAGCTAATACCCAAGCATCTTTGGGTTGTTGATCTGCAAACTCTTTGATTTTTCTTTCAGCTTCCGATTTATCTTCCACACCAAACAAGTCTAATACAAACGTCATGTTTGGGCCTGCAATAGTGGGGTGCATATGAGAATCGTACAATCCAGGAAGTAATAATTTTCCTTTAAGATCGATCACTTTAGCCTCCTCAGATTTCCATTCTAAAGCTTTATGGTCATTTCCGACATACTCAATTTTATCATTGTTAATGACCATCGCTGTAGCCCATAGATAATTCTTATCTGAAGTGAAAATTTTTCCGTTGATATAAATATCTTGTGCGAATGAGGTAATCGACCAAAATATTACGATTGATAAAGTAATTATATTTTTCATTATCGAAGTTCTCTTTTTTAGATTTTGTATTCAATAATGAAAGGGGATTTCATTGTGAAATCCCCTAATTAAATTTTTATCTTTTTACTCTATAATCAATTTCCTTACACCCCAATTTCCATCTCCTGAAGTATACCTCAAGAAATAAATGCCAGAAGGTAATTCCTTCACAGAGAAACTCTTCGATACCTTTTCTTTTCGGAGCATCAGCTTGCCGGAAGAATTTGAGATTTCCAAGGTTACAAGTTGCTCTGATTTAAAATAAACCATCTTGCTTCCTTTAATAGGGTTAGGGTAAAAGACAATTCCTTGATCTATTTCTTCTACAGACGAACTAATAATTTCATCATCATCCTCTTCTTCACCTTCTTCCTCATCCTCTTCTTCAAGAGGTGGAGGATTATACACCAACGTAGTTACTGTATTGGTCACAATTGGTTTATTGAAATCAAAATAGATGTAAGCTGTATTCTGAATACTATCGCCTTCCACTAATGTTGTTTTTGGTGATACTTGATAGTTGATGTAACCGTGACTATTCGGTTCATCGACAATACTATCTGGGAGAAGGATGTTTTCGAAAGTGAAGACCACTACATTAGAGTCGTACCATACGGCTTCAAAATCGTGAGAGACACTTAGCACTTCAAACGTTTCTAAGTCCAGATTATCTGATAAAGTATCGAGAATATACACATTAAATGCGGTATCTGTTCCCGTATTTTGGAACCTGATCAAATAGTCGAGTGGAATACCGGCTTCTACTTCTTCTGTGGTGATACTGTCTCTAGCTTGTTTGTCGTTAGGGTCGTAGGATCCTGTGACAATAAATTCAACAGATTCAGTATTGTTCTCTGCATTATCATCTTCAATTCCATCAATTTCCACTTCAGCAATCATCTCTACTTCCTCTCCGAAAGCATCTAATGATGTTCTTCCCCAAAGATCAATTTTATGCAATTCGCCTACATTCATCTTATCTATCGTGTAGGTAATTGTTTCTTCGTTTGCAGAAAAATCTGATAGGGAATCGGCCAACTCAAAGGCAGGGATAGTTAAAGTGACTTCCACATTTTCTACTTGTTCTGTACCGTGGTTGAGCACTTCGACAACATAACGCATATAAAAGCCAGGTCGAGCACGGGTGAAATAAGGGATTCTTACATATAAATCATTCACCTCTTTGTTGGATTGAAGAGGGATGTCTTGAACAATTTTATCCGAATAATCTGAGGTAGCTACTTCGAAAGTTTGGGGTACAGCATCAAAATGTTCGGGTGTACTTACTGTTGCCGTAAATGATCCTGTGTCGCTTAAAATCGCATAATAATAGCCATTTTCATCAGTGGTAAAGACTTGTTCGCCTGGATTAAAAGTAATTTCTAAACCTTCGAAATTGTTCTCGTCATCATCCTTCACTCCATCTTTATCATAATCGTAAAAAACGTTGCCATATACTGTTGGGAAAGTCGGACAATCGTTTGGATTATTATCTGGAAGACAAACTTGATACTCGTCTAAAGTAAAGAAGAAATTAGGACCCAATGCGTTTAAATAGTCTACCATAGTTGTTGGTATATTAGAGATACACTGCACTCCAGTATTTCTATAATTTAAATCTCTAATCGAATTAGGAAGCCTTGATAAACAATTCAGATTAGGGTTGTTCTGTACATTAAAATCGTGTAACTGATGTAAAAACGATACATCAATACTTGTCAAATCATTTTCTTGAAGACGAATGGTTTCTAAGTTTTTATTGTGAGAAAAATCGACCTCAGTTAATTGGTTCCCGTGGGCATCGAAATAGTATAAACTATCCATGCTCGAAAGGTCCAATGCTGTAAAATCGTTATCACTTAAATACAAAGCGAACATCTGTTTTTGATCTGAAAGATCAATTCCTGTATAGTTGTTTTCCCATGCACGTAAACGAGTGAGACTATCGCAGCCTGTTAGAATTAGAGTGTCCATTTCGTTAAAATGGCAATCGACTCTCTCCAAGCTTTTCATTCCTGTTAGGTCGAGACTTTTAATTTCATTATAGCTACAACTTAATGTTTTGAGCTTGGGTAAGTGATTGACATCTATACTTTGAATAGTATTATGAGAAAAGTAAAGCTCCTCTAAACTAGGCAATGTAGCAAAGGTATAATGACTTGGTAAATTGGTGTATGAAAACGTTAAACGCTTCAGACTTTCCTGAGTGGAAAGGTCCAATTCTGAGATGTCGGCTTTACTTAAATAAAGCTCTTCAAGCTTCGTCAGACCCGTAATGTCAAGACTTTTTAAACCGTTTGATCCAATGTTTAGCCTTCTCAGATTTACGCAAGGTGAAGCATCAACGGTATCCAAGTCATTGTAAGCCATATCCAAGTGGAGCAGCTCAGTAAACATCGTTAAATCAATCGTCTCGAACTTATTGAATGTGATATTCAAAAACTTCAGTTTTTCCAAACCAGTGAAATCGAATGTCCCCAAATTCAATTGCTCAATATCTAAAGTATCGAGATGCTCGAGATTTGTTACATTCACATCACTAAAGTTATTTACAGATGCATCTAGATAGACTAAATTAGGCATCATGGTAAAATCCATTGCCACACCTTTTACATTTAAATGTAAGTTGTGAGAGATGTCTAGCCATTTTAGATTGATAAAACTTTGCAGACCCGTAAAATCATAAATATCCTTCTGATATAGATTTAACTTGGTGACAGCCTCTGCTTCTGATACCTGAATGATACTGTCGTTGTTCGTATCATACCCTTTTTTAATTAATTCATGTAAGAATTTTTCGTCTGGAATGTTTACATCTTGTGCATAGACAAGAGGGGTTAGCAGTACTAACCATAATAGCAAAAGAGAAATTTTCATAATAGTAGTTGAAAAAAAATAATTGTAAGTAGCAATAAAAAATTAAATCAATGAAAGTAATATTGTCGTATGTTCAGTCAAAAACAAAGCCATAAATGACTTCTAATTTGATGGAAGAATACATATGAAGTTATACTTAATAATCGTAAACGAATAAGTAATTGAAAGGTTTTGTATATTGTTATGCTAGCAGACTATTTGATGCTGATTTTACCATTTACCCAATCCGGTAAATAAAAATTCATCCCTGTTTTTTCTTCAATATCTACTAATTTGTTTCTTAACTCAACACTTCTTAGACCTAATGTTTGACGCAGTTTATTGGTCTGATCGAGTGTCGATTTTTTCGGGGAGTTTAGAAAACCATAACCAATGGCACTTCCACTAGAAGTAACAGTAAGGTACCAATCTTCCATAAGTGCGATTTCATAAGGAGAGATTTCTCCTCTATCCAATGCTTGTAAAAGTTGTGGTTTTAATGACTTAAATAAGGTGTCTTTTTGGTTATACTCTTTCGACATAGAGTTATGGTGACTTACAATTGTGGACATCCAATAATTGTTTCCAATCAGTTTTTCACCAGGATAGCCTTCTTTCTCCATCATTTCTCCAAGTACCTCCATTTGTGCCTCACTGTGTGGCACAAACTTATTGTTGATATATTTCTTTTGTGCTTTATCACCCCACTTAATAAATGCTCCAAATGCCTTCTTTTGGTCATTTTTAAACATTTGATGTACTTCTTCTCTCATCGCTAGATTCAATTTATTGGAATAACTACTTCTTAATGTTTCGTATTCTTTCATTAATTCTGTCCAACGATCATCAGATTGTAGCACCTTTAAATAGATATTCTTTTTTAGACTTTTTTTACTCCAACCATTTGATATTCCATTTTTTATGAAAACAAAAGCAAGTTCCTTTTTGTTACACTTAAGTGCCACCTGAGAAGCCACTTTATAATCTCGAAGAAATACAAATTTATAATCATCAAATAATTTGATGTAAACTTGTAGTGACTCATCGAATCGTTCTGTACTAATTAAATTTTCAGCCAAATCGATTCTTTGATGATATTCGATGTAACTATTGTTTTGAATTGCTGTATTACCCCAAAAAGAAAAGAAAATGAGGACTAAAAATAGAGACCTGAACATGATCGGAAGATTTTATTAAAAAGCAACAAGTAGATTCTTCTATCATAGTCACTTATATCAAACAGTTGGTTTAAAAACATAAGAAGAAATATATAAAATCATATTCTGATGAATTAATATTAGATTACTTACATGAGGTGTTTATATGTTTCAAATTGAGGTTTTATTTATTACATTAATAGAATGATATGAAATGTAAACCAGCTACTTATATCTACCGCTAGTAAATATCTTAAACATCAAACGCTTTCTTTTATAAATATTCGAAAGCGTAAATTAACTATTTCTGTATGCCTTTAAACAATTCAATTAACATCAAAGAGGAATCTTTTGATCAAATTATTGAGGAAAAAGATCAAATCCTTTCCCTGATTTACGACACTGTTGGTGATGTTATTTTTGCCTTAAATGTTATTGAAAATCAAGACTTTGTTTTTAGCTCTGTCAACAAAACTTTTTTAAATGCCACAGGTCTAAAAAGAGAGCAAGTAATTGGTCAAAATGTAAAAAATGTAATTCCAGAACCCTCTTTATCTATCGTTTTAGGACACTATGAGACAGCTATAAAAACTAAATCGACGGTGAGTTGGGAAGAAATTACTCCTTACCCAACAGGTCTTAAAATAGGAGAGGTAAGGATTGCACCTGTCTTTGATCAGAACGATAATTGCAAAATGATTATCGGTAGTGTTCATGATATTACCGAAAGTAGAATGTATGCTAAGAAATTGGAGGAATCCATGGAAAAGATTGCCCAGAAAAACTACGATTTAGAGCAATTGGGTTACATCACTTCTCATGATCTTAAAGAGCCACTGAATACCATTCAGAGTTTTTCTATGTTACTGAAGGAGGAACTTCATAACAAGGAAGAGATGGAAAATTCTCTCAAGTTTATAGACTATATTAACTCTGCAACAGAAAGGATGCAAGTTCTCTTAAAAGGGATGTTGGATTATAACATTATTGGAGAAAAATTGGAAGTAAAAGAAACCAATATACAATCTATCGTCAATAATGTGTTAGATGATTTAGCAGGAGCAATAATGAAAATTAATGCTCAGGTAAAAGTTGATGAACTTCCAACAATTAATGTTTACGAAACACAAATACGTACCTTATTTCAAAATCTAATAAGTAATGCCATTAAATACCGAAGACAAGATGTGGATGTAAACATCGAAATCAGATGTGAGCAGAAAGGCAATCAATGGTACTTTGAGGTGAATGATAATGGTATTGGTATAGATGAGGAATATTTTGACCGTGTATTTCATGTTTTTCAAAGACTTCATAAAAAAGAAGAGTTTGAAGGTGCCGGAATTGGTTTATCTATCTGTAAAAAAGTAACCGAATTACACGAAGGTCAGATTTGGGTAGAAAATAATTCGCCCCATGGGACCAAATTTTGTTTTACCATAAGTAATGAATTAAAATGATGCTGGATTGTATTATGAGTATTGATGATGATGATGCAACAAACTTTTATAATCAAACCATTATAAAAAGGTTGAACATCATTAAAGATCACTTGGTGTACGATGATGCTGAAAAAGCATTAACGTATTTATCTCAACCATCTGAAGAGATTAAAGTCCCTGATTTAATTCTCTTGGATATAAATATGCCTAAAGTAAATGGATGGGATTTTCTAGATAAGTATGTGGCCAATGGTTTTGATAAGAAGTTTGATAAAACCAAAATTATTGTCATTACTACTTCCAATAACCCATCAGATTTGATGAAGGTCGAGAAATATGATTGTGTTGCTGGTTTAGAAAATAAGGTAATTGATCCTGAAAAAATCAAAAACCTCTTTTCTAATTATTTTGGTTATTCGTTTACCTAACAAGCATTTATTTATATAAAGGGAGATATCTTTCTCGGATCACATTTAAATGATGTATCTGATGGGCTGCTATGGTTAATCCTATAGAAAATAAAGGCATTTCGTATTCGAAAAACTTACAATTGGTTTTTAAAATATCTTCATTAAAACTCTTAAATAAAAGAATACTTGATTCACGGACAATACGAAGTTCTTCTATTAAAACTTCTAGTGGAATTTCATTTGCATTAGAATTCCTCGCCATGATTTCCTGATCGTGTGCCTCTGGAGTGCTGCCTTCTGATCGAGCAAAAATAATCGCTCGGAAGCCCCATATTCTTTCCCAATCAATCAAATGCTGAATAATTTGATGAAGCGTCCATTTGTCTTTTTCATAGGTTTTTAATCCTATTCTCTTTAATTGATCCACATCAATTTTATCAATTTCTTCCAAACTTAAACGAAGGGCTTCTTCAAGGCTGTTTCCTTCATTAAGCTGATATACATAGTCTAGAAATTCGGGGTTTTGTTTAGTATCAGATTTACTCATAGCAATTCGAAGTTAAATAATTGAAGAGGTAATTTATAAAAATTAATCTATCCTAAAAATCTTCACTACTTCTTGTGAAGTATAATTCATAAAAAAATAAAACCCTTATCATTCTCTAATTGATTTTATTACTTTTACTACACAATATAAATCAAGAATACATGAAAAATATAATCGGTTTTATCTTAGCATTGTGCTTATTATCAAATTGTGATTCTTCTGTGAATACCAATTCAAACAATAAAGCAAACGCGACTTCTAGTAAAGCTAAATCTTCAACTAACGATGCAATTTTAGGAAAAGATATGCATCAAATTGTGGTGAATGAAAAGATAGAATCTGGCGGGTATGTTTACATCAAAGTAACTGAAAATAATAAAGAATACTGGATGGCCGTTCCAGGTAGACCAGTTGAAATTGGAGCTACTTACTATTACAAAGGTGGTATGGAAATGCAAAACTTTAGAAGTAAAACATTAAACAAGACGTTTGAGAGTGTCATTTTTGCCGAAGGGATTCATGAAGATCTTAACAATATGGGTGGAGTGGCTAAAAAACAAGCCCCTCAAGGAAAACCAACAGTAGGTAAAATTGAAAAGGCAGCTAACGGTATCCAAATAGCAGAACTTTTTGAAAACCCTAAGCACTTCGAAAATAAAGAAGTGATTATTAAAGGAGAGGTGGTTAAAGTAAACAACGGGATTATGAACACCAACTTTGTACACCTTCAAGATGGAACTATCGGCAATGGAGAGTACGATATTACCTTAACAACCGATGATACTTTCGAAGTAGGAGAGGTAGTCACAATTAAAGGAAATGTGATCCTGAATAAGAATTTTGGTTCGGGTTATGTGTATGATATTTTGGTGGAGGAAGCAGTGAAATTAAAGAAAATATAAAGTTGAACTTTTATTTCTCTTTAGATACCAAAATTATTATGTACTTAGTATAAATAAGAAATTTGTAATTTTAGCCATTGAACTATCCTAAGTTTAATGGCTTATTTTATTAGCTTCAATTGCACTGGTTTAATTTTAAGTGAAAAAAGTAGCCAACAAAATGAATCGTCGACTACTAATTATGTCAGTTAACTAAAAGCGTTTATCTATCGAAATGCATCAAAAACTAATTGAAAGTGAGTTTAAAGCTTCCTTCCGAAACTTTACCATCACTGAAAGTTACTTTATATCCATAGGCAGGGATTACATCACCTGATTTTGTGGTTTGTTTTACTGGCCCCATATTCACAATCACTTCAGTTCCTGATGAGAATTGAGAACGTTGCACTTTGAAATCATCACTTAAATATTCGTGATTGGTTAACTCTGCAAAGAATGTTTCTCTGTTTACAGGACTTACCACTTGATTCGCGATTTGGATCATTTCTTTCATCCCTTCAAACTCATAAGGAGAGAAGAAAATAGTTGTACCCATTCCGAAAAGGATGTTTCTTAAAGATTTTACTCTGAAATCGCCATTGATTGAAATTTGGTTATCAGGATCTTGAATCTTACCAAAAATGGCGATAGCATCGTGATATACTAAGTTAAATAATGGTGCTCTATGAGAGAATTGAACTAGATTAGGATTAGGCAGGTACGTTAACCCTTCGAACATATCGAAGAAAGGAATAAACTGTTGTTGTCCGTGTTCTGTACCGTTAACCAAGTTCAGAGAATCGATGTATTTTGCTAGGTTGAATAAACCTGTGTTGTCTTCGTCTGGGAAAGTGGCAAAAGAGATGTCGGTAATGTCTGCTTCTAAGCCTAAAGCGGCAATCTCCTTGTGTAAACTTTTTCTTGCCAATCCCAATTGTTTGTTCTGATCGATGTTGGCCCAACGGCTACCTGTGTTCTTTAATTTTCCTTCATTATCTCTTGCGAATAAATCGGTATTAAACTCAGGATCGTTTTCTAAAGTGGCAGAATAGGCATGGTAAGAAGAATACAAATACCCATATTTCTTGGTAAGATCTACTGCTTTTTTCAGCTCTTTTACTCCTCCTAAATTCTCGTTGATAGGCCAACAATTAGGAACAAAATTAGAGAAGACGCCCCAAGCATGGAAGAAAGCATTATCCACTCCTAATTCATCGTGAGTAGTCAAAATAATATCTTGTAATTCTTTAAATGTAAAAGCCATTCCCGGCATTTCTACATAATGAGGGTAACCGCCATAAACCCCCATATAGATAGCACCTTGTAGTTTATTTACGTTAGGATCTCTTTCCGCTTTCTCTTTTAAAGAAACAAAGTAACCGTCTTTGATCGCTTGCTTTCTGTAGGCCTTTGCCATATCCACATGAGTCCCTTTAGGGATAAATTCGTAACGAATTAATTTACGCTCATTTTCTCTGTTGACTTTCCAAACTGGATCCAAGAAAGCAATTCTTTTATAAGGAGACATTACCCCTTTGCTGTTAAATAAATATTGTCCGTTGTTATTGATGTTAAAGAACATATCTGGTCTTGCCGATACATCTACAATACCTATTACAGCTGTTTTTTCTGTGTGTGTTCCCCACCAAGGCATGGTTAGACCAATTCCATTATTAAACAATGGTAGCTTTCCGCTTGTCTTTTTATAATAAGTAGCATCGTCCCACATACAAAAAGAACCGCCGTTCATTGGAGAAATGTAAGACGGACAAATGACTCCTTGTTTCTGAGGGATGACTGCAGCACCTTTGTCAACATCAGTTTCTAAGCTGAATGCTCTAGCAGGATATCTTAGTTCGGTAATGTTGTGCTCTCCTTTTTCAATGGATACGACTTCTACTTCTAATGAAGCATCAGTATCCGCTAATCTTAGTTCTGTTTGAATGATGATTCCTTCGGCTACTTTACCGTCATCAAAAGAAGGGTTATTAAAAGAGATGGCAACCTTATTATTTCCCTCTTTTTTAACTTCGATCTTTTTACTTGATGAAATATTCAGATTTTCAATTTTCCCTTTATTTTTTATGGTAAGAAGACCCGCAGTTTGTATCCAAGGATCGTCCTTCCAAAGGTGATTGGATTCTTTTTCTAATACAGTAAAGGAACCTGTTTTGTTATTTACAGTGACTTTAATTTGCTTGTTTTCGATAACCGTTTGTTTAGCATCATCAAGAGGAAGTGCTTGCGTTAAAAATGAACCTAATGTGAGTAGTAGGACCATCATTGAACGCATGAAAGTTTCATTTCTTTTCATCATAATAAGAGTTCAATATAGGCGATGATAAAAGAGCTTATTTTCTTTTTTAATCATGACCGTGCTGGAATTATTTAACTCTAGTAAAATTAGATGGAGGGGAGGAAATCGATGTTGTTTTAAATATTAAAAATATTGTTATGAATCCTTTTTTCGCCTTTTCTGATGAATAGAGAGGGATAGAGACAAATTTTAGACGTTGAGTGATGTGATGGATTTAGTTTGCTTCTTGCTTAGATGAATATTATTCTTCGTTTTTAACTCGCCCCTTCCTAAAAACGCCAATTGAATTATACTCAATTACAAAACTAAAATTTTCTTCCCATAACAAGTAATTAAAATCCAAACTTGTCAAACACTGTTCAAGATCAATAATCGGAATCGATCTTGAATTTTGTCTATCTAAAATGAGGTGAATCTTCTTTGATTCAAAGTAGTTTGAAATAGTCTTCAAAAAAGACTTCATATTTATTGTAGGCGGCTGTCCAATATGGAAGTATTCATTTTCCCAATCGACTTTATAAAGTAATCTTTTTGAGGTGTTAAAAAGGTCTCTTGATTCCATGGGAGGCTACTGATTACTTGATGAAAATAAATGTTGAATCAAGCAAGCTTGACACTAAGCTACCATTTGAATTCACCCCTACATGATATTTAGCTGGGATATTTGAACAACAATCATCGTTATATACTTCAGTATTGAAGTTTAGAGTATCATCTTTTGCTGACTTATAGTTTATTAAATAGCGGTTAAAAGAGGTCGATAAATTAAATCGTAGAGTTAATCCATCTTGTCTTAATTCAAATTCTTGTTCGTCTCCTTTATTATTGAAACCAATAATTTGAATTTCATCTGATTCAAAAGGTTGATCATATTCTGTTTCTTCAAAAAAAGGGTTGCCTTCAGTATCTTGTACTTCAAATAGAAATCTTGCATTAGCAGGGCAATCATCGTTTATACAATCATTACAGCTTGACAGGGTGAGGATTGTTGTTAATATTACGAGTAGTTGTTTTGTGGTTTTGTTCATGGTTTTTACTCAATTAGGAGGGGGTGTTTGATATTTGTGTTTAGTTTAAAATTTAGACTTTGATTTTCAATCGCGCCATATCATCCACCATAATAACTCTTTTTAAATTTAAAGTTCATTACTACCAATGAATTATAGTTGTTGTTATCTGTTTTATTTATTTCACATAATTAATAGGCCCATTAGCTACTCTCTCCATTTTATAAATATCCCATTTTGATAATGTCTTTTTTCCTCTAGACTTATTGGTTCTACTTTTTTCAAGTTTGTATGCCATGATGACTTTATTACCATCAGTTCTCAGAGTAATTGCTCCATAAACAGTAACATTTCTTTTGGTTAATTCCTCTATTAATTTATTTCTTTCATTTATTAATTTTTCTTTTTTTACATTGTCTTGTTCTAATTCAATCTGAGAAAGAATTTTTCCGATTTTAATATTTTTATCCCCTTCATCCTCCCTAGTTGAACGTGCCAATTCGGTACTTAGGATTAAAGGTCTCCAACCTCGTCCATGAAGTCCAATAGCACCTAATGTATCAGATCTAGGATGGGCATGAGATTCTTCGTCACCGCTAGAAATAACAGTCGCTGCTGAATTGACTGCTTGTAAAAAAGTATCTGTGAAATCAGCACTTCCATGATGGCAACATTTAGAAATATCGGATTCAAAAACTATTCTCGCTGATTGTATCATTGTTTTTTCTTCATTACAGTCAATAGGAGGCCATTTAATACCTGTATATTTTGAAAGAAGGCGAGCTTCAGATGAAGAATTCAGGTCTCCACCTAGTAAAATGGAAACATTTTTATAAACTAGTTTTAAAACTATAGAGTGACCATTTTTTGTTTTACCCTTATCATAAGATCCTCCAACAGGTTTAGTTCTAAACCATCTCAACATTTTTTTATTTTCCTCATCCCTATCGATAATAGGACTAAGTATTTGAATACTAAATTCTTTTGAGTCATCAAAACCAGATAAAAAAGTAGGATTATCGACTTCACCATCACTATAAAGCATCTTAATATTATTTTTTGTTCTATCTAAGGTTTTAAGACCATCTTTTAACAAGTTAGCATATAATTTTCTACCATAGTTAGAAGGAGTAGACAAAAAATTTTCTAAGTCTATTCTATTTTCAATGAGCTCTGTGATATATTTTAAGTTGTTAATTTTCTTTTCTTTACCAAATGGTTTTGAAGAACTATGCTCCATTATACCATTATGATAAATCTTATTGAACTTGACATTTTCATCATTAAATATTGGTTTATAGCCATTATAGTGATCTTTGTCAGGATGTGTAATTATAGCCATATCTAATTTTCTTGGGCCTCCTAAGAAATTGAATCTCCATTTTAAATATCTATACATATTATCAGAGACTCCGGCATCTATAATAATTTTTTCGTCATTAGGAGTAACTACTAAGCATCCATCACCTTGACCTACATCAACAAAAATTATATCAAGTAGTTTTTCTTCTTGTAAATCATCTTTAAACATGAATCCACTAATTCCTCTAGTATGGACAGGATACATATTATTTTTAATTTCGCCATCAATTCTAACCCAATCACCCCATAACAAATGTTGAATTTGATTTCCATCCTTATCATATACTTTTGCTGAAGGATAAGCTGCATATTTATATGTAAAACTCATTTTAGTTAGTTATTTAGATGTAATACATTAATTTATGATTAGTAATATTAGATAAACGTAATGGCGTTTATCCCTTAAATTTCATGGTTATACACTATATGGTGGATAACCATCAATAAAGAATTCTTCAATTAATTTACTAAATAATTGTAAACTAACAAATATTTAAATTCATTATTCTAATTTATATTACAAATTATCTAATGGACTTTTAATATTGCTTACTATTTTGGTAATCAAATGAGTATAAATCTGAGTGATTTGTGAGGAGGTATGTCCTAATAATAATTGTACATATCTTAAATCTACTCCACTTTCTAAAAGTAATATGAATCGAGATCTTTCAAATTAAACCCTTGAGTACTCTTTCAAGAAGACAAAATCAACCGACTACACCTTTCAATCTGCTTATCAATATTCTTAATTCGATTGATTTGATAAATAATACTTCTCCTTTTCACTAAAGTAAGTTGATTGAATTTTTGTTTGATAACTTCATCCTGTTCTAAGAGGATTTCAAGTACTTCATTTACATCAACACCTAAAGGATCGGGATATTCTTTGATATGCAAAAGAACAGTATCTCCTAATTTTTTATGAATAAGTTCTAGATTCTTTTTTGATAAAATGATATAAAAGTGACCATCGCCTAAGTGATTTAGACCACAGCGGAAAGTGAGATTATTATCTAAAGTACAGAACAAATGCGTCTTCTTTTTCTGTTCAAACTGGTTGATGATATCAGCATCCAATTTTAGGTAAAAGTAGCCCCCTTTTCTTTTGTCGAGTTGTGAAATGATTTGTTCAGTTGAATAGGTCATTATTGCATCTTTTGAATATCAGAAAAACTTAATATAGGTTCAAACTCATAAAACTCATCCTTCTGATTTCTGAGGGATATGATTTTTATACAAAGCATTTTCTGATCATTAATAGGGTAATTGTATGTAATCACATTATTTAAAAACGTATCCATGCTTCTTGGATCTTTATCTTTGGACACCCCAAAGAGATAATCGAATTTGGCATATCTAGATTGAGTACCTATATATTTTTCTTTTTTGAAGTAAGTATTATGAGTTGTTCCAAATCCCCCAGCACAATCTACCCAACTTATAAATTCTTCTTTTTTGAGATGTTCTTCTTCATTGACAAAAGTCTTAAAAGTTTCCCCACCTACATGATCTCCTTCGTTTTCCTCTGGAAGTTCTTCTTCATCTTCTGTGGTGAGTTCAGAGAAATGGGTATCATCAAGATCTTTGAAATAGGAGGTGATTTTAGCAAGTTCGTCATCACTAAGTGAAAGGGTATTATTGGCATTTAAATAGAGATTTGCACCTTTCATTGAATAATTCCACCCTTTTTCCAAATAGGTTTCATCCAACGATCTATCAACTTTTTGATCATCCACCCAACGAAACAATAGATGAGATGTCTTTAATACATTTTCATCCAAATGTGTATCTTTTCCATTCTCAAAATAGAATCGATTTTCCTTCATTTGATCAACTACATAGACAAAACATGGAAACGATTCCACAGGATAATAAAAGTACTCCTCCTTTAATTGATTTTTTTGATATACAATCTTCACCACCTTCCCATCATCCTTATAATAAGAGGTATACTGATCCGCCTTAAATTCCTTCAAGTATTTCGCCTTACCCTGAATATCATAATAATGCTGACGGACTTTTTTTAATAAATCTTCATCAGAAGCCTGGGTAAACAAAGTGATGAAAAAGAAAAGAAAGAGGAAGTTGGTTTTCATGGTTTACTTAAATCGAGTATAGTTAGTTTAATACTTGTTCAATATAGAACTAAAATTTTTAGGTAGCAAATGTTAGGTAGCAGGTAGCAAGTAGTAGGTAGTAGGTGCTGAATTTACGCTCGTCTTTCTGGCGCCAATGTTAAGAGAAGCGTCATTGGTGACTGATAAACGTTAGAGGTCTCCTGACCTCGGTTTTTAATTAGGAGGTAGGAATTAGGAACTAGGAGTTGCTGAATTTACGCTCCTCATAACGCGGGCACGGGTTAGGAAACCCGCGCTAGGTGTTATGTACATACTCCCTAGCATACCCCATATATTCCTCCCACGAACCACCTAACATTTCACGTTTTTCATTTTTAATTTCACTTCACTCTTCACTTGAAAAGCCCCTAGGCTTTTCATTTCACTCTCCTTTCACACGAAGTATGTTCTTAGGCCAAGGATCCTCAAACTCAAATCCATTTTGATAAAGCTCAATTTCCTCTTCTGTGAGAAAACATGACTTTAAAGCATCCGTAAATCGGTCGACTTGTGAGGCATCGCCGATGACAGTTAAGTCGCATTGTCTATCACCGAAACGACCGGGATCTTTAGCCACCATTTCTTTTAGGAATGTGATTTCTTCTTCCACAAGGCCATTATCTTCATCTTCTAAGATGCCAGATCTCCAAGAACCGATAATTTCTAAGCTGATTCCGCCTGCGGCTTGATTCCATACTAATGAAAGCTTATTGCGGCTTGCTAACCAGAAAAAGCCTTTACTTCTATAGATTCTTTGATCTAGGTATTCATGACACACCTTCCAAAGGCGTTGAGGATGGAATGGTCGAACATCTTTTATTACCCTTGTCGCCATATTGTAAGGACGATCTTCCTTTTGCTCGGCTGCGAGTGCAGGTTGTAGTTCTTTGGTTAAAGAAGCGACTTTGGAGTAATCGTATTCATCAAGTTCTAGGATAGCATGAATATCTAATTGTCCATAATACAAAGAGTGAGTATAGGCAAATGGGTTGATACTTTTGACATGAGAAGAAATTACCTCGATTTTATCTTTTGCAATTCTATCACTTTTAGTAAGAAATAAGTGATTACAAAACAGAATTTGTTCCACTAAAAGATTAACTGTATCTCTCTTCCCCGTACTCAAGTTATGTTGGAACCTAGGAACCAAATGTTCCCCATAATTGAAATCTTGACCAAGCATCAAGCTATCTACAAGAGCAAAAACACCGACAAGCTTCAACGCCGACTGATTCTTAAAATATTCAATCAAAGGCATCGGGTGGCTACTTCCAGATGTTTCAATAATAATCAACTTAGGGTCTTGATGTGCCAACAATTTTTTAATTGCCTGCTCCATTTTCTCAATCCCTTTTTCACTACTTATTAAGCAGTTATGGATAGATTCTAATATACTTGTATCATCTTCTACCGCTTCAGTTGTACCCAATAATTCACCATCCACATCAAGTTCAGACATATCATTCACGATTGCACTAACAGGAATCTCATATTTAGTAGATTGGTTCAATAAATTTCTAAATAAAGTGGTTTTTCCTGACCCAAGAAATCCATTCAAGATCACAACGGGAATTCTATTCGACTGACTCATTTATATTTCTGGCGATTTAATTTATAATTTTCGAAAGATAAATTAATAGTAAAGTTGTTACAAGTTATGTTAGGTATTGTTGCGACAAAATTGCATTAAATAAGTAATAGGGAATAAGTAATAACTAATAGGTGCTGAGTGTACATAGACCACTGGCGCCAATGTTAAGCGAAGCGTCATTGGTGACTGATAAACGTTAGAGGTCTCCTGACCTCGGTTTTTAATTAGGAGTTAGGAATTAGGAGTTGCTGAATTTACGCTCCTCATTACGCGAGCACGAGTTAGGAAACCCGCACTAGATTTTATACACATACTCACCAACATACCCCATAAATTCCCCCCACGAACCACCTAATATTTCACGTTTTTCATTTTTCATTTTTAACTTTTCATTTAAACCCATATTTAAATTCAGAATCAAAAGGTCATTAATTCATTCCCCAAAAGCACAATTATGCCCCAAAAAGTTTACCTTTGCACCAAACATATATTTCAATGATTTCAGTAGACAATTTAGCAGTAGAATTTAACGGGGCAACACTTTTTAGTGATGTTTCTTTTGTGATCAATCCCAACGATAAAATTGCGTTGATGGGTAAGAATGGAGCAGGAAAATCGACCATGATGAAAATTGTGGCAGGGGTAGAGAAAGCAACAAAAGGGCAGGTGAGTGCTCCAAAGGATACCGTTATTGCCTACCTTCCTCAGCATTTGCTAACGGAGGATAATTGTACGGTCTTCGAAGAGGCTTCGAAAGCGTTCCAACATGTTTTCGAGATGAAGGAAAAGATGGAGTTTCTAAACAAAGAGTTGGAGACACGTACTGATTATGAAAGTCAGGAATATATGGACATCATCGAGAAGGTAACGGACTTGGGTGAGAAGTTCTATGCTTTGGAGGATGTGAATTATGATAAAGAGGTGGAGAAAGCTTTAAAAGGACTTGGTTTTAAGCAAGAGGACATGCACCGTCAGACTTCAGAGTTTTCTGGCGGATGGCGTATGCGTATCGAGTTGGCTAAAATTCTTCTTCAGAAGCCTGACTTGATTTTATTGGATGAGCCTACCAACCACATCGATATCGAGTCGGTGATTTGGTTAGAGGATTTCTTGGTCAATAAGGCACAAGCTGTGATGGTGATCTCCCACGATAGAGCATTTATTGATAACATCACGAACAGAACCATCGAGGTGACCATGGGTCGAATCTACGATTACAAGGCGAATTATACCCAATACCTTGAGTTGAGAGAGGACCGAAGAGCACATCAATTAAAAGCGTACCAAGAGCAGCAAAAGCTGATTGCCGATACCAAACAATTCATCGAACGATTTAAAGGGACGTATTCAAAAACCAACCAAGTATCCTCAAGAGAGCGAATGTTGGAGAAGTTGGTGCCGATAGAAATTGATGAAGTAGATACATCTGCATTAAAACTAAAATTCCCTCCATCACCACGTTCTGGAGAAATTGCAGTAACGGTTACCGACGTATCCAAATCTTATGGTGATCATGTCGTGTTCAAAGATGCGAACATGTCAATCAGAAGAGGGGAGAAGGTATCTTTTGTCGGCCGAAACGGAGAAGGTAAATCGACGATGTTGAAATCCATCCTCAAAGAAATTGATGTGGATGGAGGAGAAAGTGAATTAGGACATAATATTAAAGTGGGGTATTTCGCACAGAACCAAGCCTCATTGATGGATCCAAAATTAACCATTTTCCAAACCATCGACGAAGTAGCCAAAGGCGATATCAGAAAGCACATCAACAATATTCTTGGTCAGTTTATGTTTGGAGGCGACGATGTGGATAAAAAAGTCAGTGTATTATCAGGTGGTGAGAAAACACGTTTGGCCATGGTCAAATTACTTCTAGAACCTGTCAACCTTCTGATTCTCGATGAGCCAACCAACCACTTGGACTTAAAATCAAAAGATGTCTTGAAAGAGGCATTAAAATCATACGATGGCACCCTTATCCTAGTCTCTCACGATAGAGATTTCTTGCAGGGCCTATCAGAAAAAGTATTCGAGTTCAAAGACCAACGCGTCATCGAACACTTCGAAACCATCGACGAATACTTAAAAAGAAACAGAATTGAAAAACTAGCAGATATCAACTTATAATCTCATGAGAAAAACCAACAAACGCTACTACGGTAAAGCAATCAAAGAAAAGGCAAGCCTAATGATTGGAAGAGAAATCGATGTGGTCACTAAAGAAGGAAGATGCATCCACGGCATCCTCAAATCTGTAGACGATACCGCATATCATATCGTCGATCTTCTGGCCGGCAAACATAAGGTGGCGTTTGAGGAGATTGATGAGGTGATTGATAAGATTGAAGCGGAATATTAGGAACTAAGGAAGTAAGAAACTAAGGAACTAAGGTCTCGGAAAGAACTTAAAAATTAGGAGTGAGGAACTAGGAGGTAGGAGTTGCGGAATTTACGCTCCTCATGGCATAAATCTAAGGTTCGAAGGATAATATTATTTGTCCCTAGAACTCGTGCAGATGTTAAGCGATAGCGACATCTGAACCCCCAAACGTTAGAGATCTCCCGATCTCGTTTACACGTAAAATTAGTTCAAATGTTCCCCTGATTTACAAGTCCAAACATTTGCAAAAATGTAATGTTCAAAATATTTTAGTTCCTTAGTTCCTTAGTTCCTTAGTTCCTTAGTTCCTTAGTTCCTTAGTTAAAAACGAGCGTCAATTCAGCCAACTCCTAATTCCTAACTTCTACCTCCTAACTTCAACTTTCACTGATTTACTTATCGGCGTAAAGCTCACATCCGCATATTGATCGTTTGGAATAAGCACATTGGCCTCTGGGAAATAGGCGGCTAGGTTGCCCCTTGGGATGTCGTAAGGGATAATCATGAAGTTTTCGGCTTTGCGTTCGACTCCGTTGTAGTTACTGATGAGGTTGACTACATCGTAGGTTTTGAAACCTTTTTCGATGGCCTCTTCGTAATTCATCATCACGATTCTTCTTTCGTTGTAGATGCCGCGGTAGCGGTCGTCTAGGCCATAGATTGTGGTGTTGTATTGATCATGAGAACGGATTGTCATTAGAAGGTATTCGTCCTCTTTGAGGTCATGAGATGGCAGGGCATTGATGGAGAATTTAGCTGTGCCTCCTGGTAGTTTTGAGAAGTCGCCTTTACGGGCGTGGTTGGGGAGGTCGAAACCTGCTTTTTTTGCTCTTTCGGTGTAGTTATCGAAGCCTGTAAACACCTCCGATATTTTTTGTCTTGTAAGGTCGTAATCTTCTCCCAACTGTTGCCAAGGAATATGATGGTCCTCTCCGAAATAGGCTTTGCCGATGTTGGCAACAATTTCTGGTTCGCTCATCAAATTATTGGAACTTGGTTGAAGTCTACCTTGGGATTGATGCACTCTACCCATACTGTTCTCTACTGTCACAAATCTGTTTTTATCTGCTTCAGACCTTCCTAAAGTCGGCAGTATAAGTGATGTTTTCCCTGGGATGAGATGCGTTCTATTTAGTTTTGTGCTGATGGAAACGGTGAGGTTACAGTTCATCAAGGCTTGTGCGGTATAATTGGTATCTGATGCTGCCGATAAGAAGTTTCCCCCCAAGGCAATGAAAACTTTTGCATCCCCCTCGTACATCGCTTTGATGCATTTTACTACATCCAATCCTTCTTTAGTGGGTGGGTCAAAATTGAAGGCTTTCTTGAAACCATCATTCAATCTTTTCGATACATGATGCGTTATGCCCACCGTTCGATCACCTTGTACATTACTGTGTCCTCTCACCGGACAAGTACCGCCGCCTTTAATACCAATACTTCCTTTTAATAACAGTAAGTTGACACATTCTCTGATGTTATCCACCCCGTTTTTATGTTGAGTGAGACCCATCGCCCAACAGATAATTATTCTCTTTTTCTCGGCTAATAATTGCACGACTTCATCAATTTGATGTTCGTCGATGCCTGTCATTGCCAATAATTCTTCTTCTTTATATTGATGAATGTCTTTGATGAAATCGTCATACCCCGAAGTGTGTGTATTTATGAAATCATGATCAAAAACACCTCCTTTAGCTTCCTCAATCTTAGCCAGCTTTTTGATAATCAATTTTAATAAAGGCACATCCTGATTAATGCGTACTTGTAAATAATGATCTGTTATGGCCGTTCCTCCACCAATAATTCCTTTAGGTTCTTGTGGATTTTTAAATCGTACCAAAGCCGCTTCACGAAGTGGATTGATGGTGACTACTTTCCCTCCATTGTCTTTACATTTTTCTAAAGCGGATAACATTCTAGGGTGATTGGTTCCCGGATTCTGACCAATAACCATCACAACATCGGCATCTCCGAAGTCGTCTAAAGTGACTGATCCTTTACCGATACCTAATGTTTGGAACAGAGCCGCACCACTTGATTCGTGACACATATTGGAGCAATCGGGCATATTGTTGGTTCCAAAAGCTCGAATGAATAGACCATATAGAAAAGCGGCTTCGTTACTCGATCTTCCTGAAGTATAAAAAATACCTTGATCGGGATGATCTAATAATTTTAGTTCTTGGGCAATGATTTTAAAAGACTCTTCCCAAGAGATAGGTTCGTAATGTGTGCTTCCTTCTCTAAGGATCATTGGATCTGTGATACGACCGCTTTTGCCAATTTCAAAATCAGTCCAATGCGACATTTCTTCTACTGAATACTTTTTGAAGAAATCGATATTTACTCTTTTGTTGGTGGCTTCTTCTGCAATCGCTTTCACTCCATTCTCGCAAAACTCACCTAAATTTGATCGGTGATCTGGATCAGGCCAAGCACAGCCTGGACAGTCAAATCCACCTTTTTGATTCATTTTTGCTAAAGTGGCAATGGATTTAGCCAATCCCATTTCTTTCATTGCATGACCCAAAGCTATTTTTACGGCAGGTAATCCTGCAGCATAATCTTGAGGAGCTTTTAGTCGTATATCTGTAAACTCTACAGGGCCAACTGCAGAGATGTGTCTTTTTTCGGTAGTAGATTTCATAGTGTTTTTATTGCTTGTAGGGTGTTACAATTTAAGAAACAGTTTGCTGATTTCTATAAAAAAGTAGGGACGTTGCAGTGCAACGTCCGTACATAAGTCCCTACAAAATAGAGTAGGACAACACGCCTACTCAAATTGGAACATGGTGTACCTATTCTACAGGTACGTCTATTCTATTAAAAAAAACAAGTGTATCAGCAAGATGTTCTTGCCAATACTCCCATTGGTGTCCACCTTTAAATTCTTCGTATTCGTGAGGAATTCCTGCTGCTTCTAAATCAGCATGAAGTTTACGATTGTATTCAATCAATTCGTCGGTTTCCCCACAATCAAAACGGAAAGGAGGTAAGGTGTCTTTATGGTTGATAACTGCCGTAAATACATCTTCATTTTCTCTATCCGCCTGACGGTAAAAATCTACCGGTTCTTCCACAAATATTTTCATTTGCTCGATTTCTGTAATCGAACTATGTCCAGTTACTCCAGTATACTGATGTCCGTATTTCGCTCCAATTCTAAGGGCACCAAAACCACCCATCGAAAGGCCAGAGATAAATAACTTTGATTCATCAGATACTTGGGGAATATTCTCTCTTACCGCTTGAGGGACATCTTCTGCAATCCATTTCTCGAAGCTGAAGCCATCGTGATCGTTGTAAGCCGATCCATCACCCCAAAGTCCATCCGAAGGCATTGCTAAAACACAAGGAGCAATCTTACCTTCATCAATTAATCTTTTGGTAGTGATATGTGCCGCACCCATCATGGCCCAAATCCATGCACTGCCATAAACGCCGTGCAGAAGAGTTACGATAGGTAAATCTTGATGATCACCCTCGGGTACCCAAACACAAATATCTCCTCTACCTTTTAAATTATCGGTCTTTACCGTGATGAAACGTAGACCGTCCATTTCGAAACGAGGGTCCGAAAGTTCTGTTGTTCTAAATTTTGATTCAGCCATTATTCAAATACGATTACTCCTTTAGCATTTTTACCCGCAAGCATGTCGTCGAATGCTTGACCTAATTTTTCTAGTGGATAAGTTCTTGTGATCATCTGATCCAACATCAAGTCGCCTTTGTTGTATAAGTTGACCAACTTAGGGAAATCGATTTCAGGTCTTGCACCACCATAAAGTGGGTTGATGTAGACTTTATCCCATTCGAATAATCGCATATCAATCGTGATTTCTTCTTCGATACCACTTACTTGAATCGCCGTACCAGCATTTCTAACCATGGCAAGAGGAGCGGCTCCAAGTGCTGGAATTGCAGTACATTCGAAAGCATAATCGGCACCTCTACCGTCTGTCATTTCTTTGACTAACTCCGATGCTTTCATCAATCCGATATCATCTTTTTCAGCTAGGATGGTATGAGTGGCACCGAATTGCATGGCCATTTCTAAACGCTCAGGGTTGATATCTACAGCAATAATCTTTGCTGCTCCAGAAATACGAGCTCCTTGGATAACGTTCAGACCAACACCTCCTGTCCCTAAAACTACAGCAGAAGTTCCTGCTTGAAGCTTCGCCGTGTTGACTACAGAACCATAACCTGTCATTACCCCACAGCTAATGATACTAGCAGATGACATTGGCATATCTGAATCCAACTTTACACAAGCCGATGCCTTCACTAAAGTATATTCTGCAATCGTACCTATGTTGAATGATCGCTCGATCGCTTCTCCTTCGTATTTTGTACCTTCTAAATGTGCGTGTCCAGGTGTATAACCATTGCCTCCGGCTGTTACAGGAGAGTTGGTTTCACAAATATGTTGATTGCCATCTTGGCATTGGAAACAAGTTTTACAAGGTGTTGCCCAATTAAGAATAACTTTGTCGCCAGGTTTTAGGTGAGTGACTTCATTTCCTACTTTTTCTACGATACCAGCACCTTCGTGTCCCAATACAATCGACTTTCCCCAATTTAATGAGTCGTGGTCAGTGTGACATAAACCTGCAGCTTTTACCTTTACAAGTACTTCATCTGCAAGAGGTTCACCCACCTCAATAGTGTCGATAATAAAGTTTCCATTACCGGTGCCAATAGCAGCTTTTGATATAATGCTCATAGCGCGAGTATATATTTGTTATTATGTTAGTGTCCATTCATGATTTCAACAAAAAATTTCCTCGAAAATTGATCATGGAATCATGCATCAAAAAGTTTGGGAGTACATTATTTATAAAAAAATAGTTTCCTCGTTTTACAAATGAACATCATTTATTCTATCATGTTGTTCTTTATTTTGATTGAAAAGTTATGTATTTTGCGTATCAAACGAATGAAGTGAAACAACACTACTATATATACATAACTTTTTAATCTATGAAGGCCATTTTAGAAAAGGTCATCACTCAGGATGAATCCACACTTAGAGCTTTTAAATATACCAATGAACGATTCGTAACTCCATGGCATTTGCACCCGGAGTACGAACTGACTTACATTATTAAAAGTACTGGAAGTAGATATGTCGGAAACAATGTATCTGATTACCAACCGGGCGAATTGGTATTAATTGGTCCTAACCTTCCTCATTGTTGGAAGGACGATTCTACACACGAAGACAATGTAGAATCTTTGGTACTGCAATGGCCAAAAGAACTAATTGAACCACTTTTCTCATTTTCCGATATCAAATATGCATTTAAGAATGTGGAAAGGGGGATTTTTTTTAAGAATGCGGATTCTATCAACGTGAAGGAAAAGATGTTAGCTATTATCAATGCTAATCATTGGGAAAGGTATTCAAAGTTTATATCCTTATTAGGTGAATTACATCAACTTAAAGAAAGACAGGCTTTAGCAGGGGAGTCCTATTCCTACGAATCATCTAAAGATACCAATAATCGAATTGAAGTAGTTCAAAACTTTGTGGAACAAAACTTCTCAAGAAAAATTAAACTCTCCGAAATCGCCGAAGAACTAAGCATGACCGAGCAATCATTCTCCAGATTCTTCTCTAAAAATATGCAGCGCCCTTTCTTCGTTTACCTCAACGAATATCGTATCAACCGTGTGAGTCGATTATTATTGGAAACGGATATGCAGGTGGCGGAAATTGGATATACCTGCGGGTATGAAAGTCTTCCTTTCTTCTACCAACAGTTTAAAAAGTTTAAGGGGTACTCGCCGTTGGGGTTTCGGAAGATGTATAGAAATACTTTAGCAGGTAGCAGGTAGCAGGTAGCAGGTAGCAGGTAGCAGGTAGCAGGTAGCAGGTAGTAGGTTCGGAATTTACGCTCTGTTTTTTAATTAAAAATGAAAAGTTAAAAATGAAAAACGTGAAATGTTGAGTGGTTTGTGGGAGGGATTTACATGGGTTAATAAAGAAATTAAGTACAATAACTAGCGCGGGTTTCCTAACCCGTGCCCGCGTTATGAGGAGCGTAAATTCAGAATTCCTAACTCCTAACTCCTAATTTGACTATGAGTAGCGTAAATTCAGCCCTATTAGTTATTCCTTATTACCTATTACTTAAACCAAGGTTAGGAGACCTCTAAAGTTTATGGGCACAAGTGTCGCTGCGCTAAACACTTGCGCCAGGGTACTCGTAGATTCAGCACCTGCTACCTGCTACCTACTACCTTTTCTTGCTACCTACTACTTTATTTTTTAACTTCATTTTCGAAGTGGAGAACCAAAACTCCTAATTCCTAACTCCTAGTTCCTAATTCAGAAATTGCATCACTTTAAAACCATTTCTACCTATTGCTCTGCTATTGGCATCGACGTTCCCAAGCACCCTCATTTTGATATTCGAAGTTTTGAGGAAAATATGGGGAAGGTGAAGTCGAATATGCCTTCGTTTCGACATGAGTTTTATGCTATTGCGATTAAGGCGGATGGAGATGGAAAGGCGATTTCTGGATATCATAAAGATTTTCCAGAAGGAGTGACGGTATTTTTTAATTCTCCTTTTCAGATTACTTCATGGGATATTTTTCCGAATTGGTCGGGTTATTACGTGATGATGTCTCAGGACTTTTTATCAAAGAGTCGTTTGTTTGATACGCTTTTGGATGAGTACCCTTTTTTAAAGATCGATGAGTCTATTCCTTTTGAAATTGAACAGAAGGATCTTCCTGGTATTTTATCCATTTATGAAGACATTAAGGAGGAGTATTTGAGTGATCACGAGGATAAGTTCGATTTTATCAGAACCTATATTCTTTTGCTCTTAAATAAGCTGAGGAGAATTTTGAATAATCGAGAGGATGTAAAGGAGACGGAAGATAAAATTAGGAAAGCGGATATTACTTTATTATCACGTTTTCAGAAATTGATAAAGGTGAGTTTTTACCCTGAGGCTGAATTGGAAAAATTTGCTAATCTACACTCACCCACTTATTATGCGGAGAAATTAAATATCCACCCAAATCATTTAAATGCGGTGGTGAAAGGAATCACAGGAAAGTCAGCGATCAATCACATCCATCACCATTTGATAAAATTGGCGAAATCGGAGTTGGTACAAACAACAGCTTCTGTGAAAGAAATTGCATACAAGCTACACTTCGAATCGCCGAATAATTTTAGTACTTTCTTTAAGAAAAACACTGGAACCACACCTCTAAAATACCGCAAAAATCCATAACCTTTGAAATTCAAACTTTTTGATTTGAAATCATAAATTCATCTAGGATTCAACCCTCTACATTTGTAATGTCAAAAATAACAATAGTACGAAATTGAAGTTTAACTCTTTGATTTTGAATGATTAAAACATTTGAATTATGAATGCTATTTTAGAAACTATACATCAATTGTTCATCTCGACAGACGCTAGGGAATGGGAGAAATTAGAAAAGATTTTTGCTGATAAAGTAGTGCTTGATTACTCATCAATGAATGGCAATCCGGCTGTGACTTTATCACCCTCTCAAATTATTGAGGGATGGAAAACGATCTTACCTGGATTTACTCATACACATCATCAAATTGGCAATGGCATGACAAAAGATTTAGGTGATAAGGCCGAGGTCTTTTGCTATGGAACAGCTACTCATTATTTAGAATCTGAGGAAGGGAATGTTTGGACAGTGGTAGGTTCATACAATTTCGAGTTAGAAAAAGAAAATGACAATTGGAGAGTAACCAAGATGAAATTCAATTTTAAATATCAAGATGGTAATACTTCATTACCAGAATTAGCAATGAAAAACGTAAATGCATAATCACCTAAATATATAACCTCATGAATATTGCTGAAAGAAATAAAGAGAACACTAAAGCATTCTTTAAAGCTTTAGAAGACTATCAATTGGAAGCGTTAGTCGATTTATTCGCTGAAGATGGAGAACATATCAACCCTTACCATTCAGGACTTTTTCCTGAAGGAACAAAAGGTAAAGAAGGCGTTCGATCGTATTGGGAACCTGTATTCTCTAATTTCGAAGCAATGGAATTTCCTATCGAAAAGCTATTTGCAATGGAAGATCCGTCATTTGTATTCGTAAAGTTCGAAGGCAAAATCAAATTGAAGAATGATGCAGGATGGTACAATAACGACTACTATGCCACTTTCCAATTTGATGAAGAGGGCAAAATCAAAGAGTATGTGGAGATATTTAACCCTATCGTAGCTGCTAGAGGCTTCGGATTACTCGATCAAATTAAATAATCTATTTATCAATTTCTTATTATCAAAAAAACACAACAACAATGAAAAACATCAACTTTAAAAGCGAAGGATTAAATTTAGTAGGTAACTTATTTTACCCATCAAACTATGAAGAGGGGAAAACTTATCCAGCCATCATTTCTGTGGGAAGCTGGACCACAGTTAAAGAACAAATGGCAGGGTTATATGCAAAGAAATTCGCAGAAAAAGGCTTCATCACTTTAGCCTTCGATTTTAGAAACTTTGGAGAAAGTGAAGGATCACCTCGCTTTTGGGAGAACCCAACAACTAAAGTAGAAGATATTAGAAATGCTGTTTCCTACTTAGAAACATTAGCAGAAGTAGATAATACTAAAATCGGAGCGTTTGCTGTTTGTGCAGGATCAATGTACACATTAATGGCTGCTGCTCAAGATAAACGCATCAAATCTGTAGTAACGGCTGCATCATGGTTACACGATGACGAAGCTGTAAAACTATTCTACGGTGGAGAAGAAGGTGTACAAGAAAAAATAAGTGCAGCAAGAGCCGCTAAAAAGAAATTTGCTGAGGATGGGGAAGTAGAATACATCGAAACGATCTCAACAACAAATACCGCTGCAGCGATGTACGGTGAATACGATTACTATTTAAACCCAGAAAGAGGTGGTATTAAAGAATGGAGTAACGATAAATTCGCTGTGATGTCTTGGGAAGATTGGTTGACATTAGACCCAATGCCTTTCGCAGAAAAATTGACTGCTCCAACGTTAATGATCCACTCAGACGGTTGTGTACTTCCTCAATACACCAAAAACTTTTTCGAGAAAATCGACACATCAGACAAAGAACTCATCTGGCTTGATACCGATCTAGGTTCTCCAATGCAACAATTCAACTTCTACGACCAAGAAGAGGAAGTGACGTTGGCTGTGGGGAAAGGTGCGGCTTGGTTTGGTGAAAAGCTTTAGGGGGGAAATTAAAAATGAAAAGCGGTTTTAAATTAAAAATGAAAAGTTAAAAATGAAAAACGTGAAATGTTAGGTGGTTAGTAGGGGAGTAAAGTTTTAAGAAATATTCTTTTTGTATGACTGGCGCTAGTCTCCTGACTAGTGCCCGCGTTATGAGGAGCGTAAATTCAGAATTCTTAACTCCTAATTCCTAGTTCCTAATTTGACTATGAGGAGCGTAAATTCAGCACCTATTAGTTATTACTTATTCCCTATTACTTAAACCGAGGTCAGGAGACCTCTAAAGTTTATAGACACAAGTGTCGCTTCGCTAAACACTTGAGCCAGTCCACGAACATTCAGCATTCCTAATTCCTAACTCCTAATTCCATCTCCCTTAGTTTCTTAGTTCCTTAGTTTCACCTTTTCCCTCTTAATTCTTCCCTCTTCCCTCTTACCTCTTATCTCAATTCCTATCTTATTCTGCCTCAAATTCCATCTTAGTTTATTGTTGATTGATAAAATACATTACAAATTGACCAAAATAAAGAACTTGAGTTGATTTCAAACCCCCTTACTTTGTAATAGTAGTATTTGCTACACTTTTTAGAATTTGATGTTTTATCGGAAGGCATCAATTTTTCCAAACGAATTAAACACTAAAGTAGAACTACATTCTCATCATCATATCTTATTTAGAATTATCTGATATGCTATGGTTACATGCGTCTGTAGGTATGCAATAAATTATCATTACTCTTAGTATTATGGAACACCAAACAGAAACACAGAAGAAAGTGAAAACAAGTGAGTTTCCTGACCCGTTTGAGCAAGCTAGAATTGAGAGAGGGTATGGAGATATCGACGATCAGAACGATCCTGTGACTATGCTATTACGTTTGAAAGACGTGAGAAAAACTGCACACAATTGGAAGACTTTTATTTCTGGAGCGACTCCAGGTAGAATTGTGGTACCATCTGAGGTGGCGATTAGAGATATTCGTCAGATTCCTTTTGAGGTAGATCCGCCAGAACATAAAGATTATAGAAACCTTGTGGAACCTTGGTTTAAGCGTCCGTTAGAGGAAGAATATACAGCGAAGATGACCAAAATTATTGAAGAGTTGGTCGATGAGGTGATCGCAAAAGATGATATCGAAGTGGTGTCTGACTTCTCTCTAAAGCTTCAATCAAGATGTCTGACTTTATTATTGAATATTCCTTACGAAGAGGCCGAGACTTGGATCGGATGGGGTGTTCACGTTTTTAGAAGTGAAGAATCATCTACTGATGCAGATAAGGCCAATATCTTATTCGATTACTTGGACGAGCAAATTGATCGTGCTGCAGAAAATCCTTCTGATGATTTATACTCTCTATTATTATCATCTGAAGTGAATGGAAAGAAGATGACAAAAGAAGAGGTGAAAGGGGTAATGATCTTAACCTTTGCAGGTGGTCGTGATACTGTTATTAATGCGGTGACAAACTCTTTGGCTTACTTCGCTGAACATCCTAAATCATTAGAAAGATTACGTCAAGAGCCGGAGATTGTAGGAAAGGCAGTAGAGGAATTGGTACGTTACTTCTCTCCATTAACGCATATGGGACGTGTGGTTACGGAAGATACGAAAGTATGTGAGCATGCTATTAAAAACGACTCTAGAGTATCAATGTGTTGGGCTTCTGCCAACAGAGATTCAGCAGCATTTGAGAACCCTAACGAAGTAGTATTGGATCGTAAAATCAATCCTCACGTAGCTTTTGGTTTTAGTCACCATAACTGTTTAGGTGCTACTCATGCTCGTCAGATACTGAAAGTGTTGATCAACACATTGGCGAATAAAGTAGGATCAATTGAAATCAAAAACTACAAAGAAAATATCGAAGAGTGGGGAGAATTCAACCGTAAGGTAGGGTTTGATAATATTACGATGAATATCAAAGGAAAATAAAGGAATTGACCTTCTCAACTTACAATCATATACACAACAAACTTAAGAATCATGGCAAAAATCACGTTTATAACTAAAGATAAAGAGGAAATTACTGTAGAAGGAACATCTGGATCAGTAATGGAATTAGCAGTAAAAAACAACGTAAAAGGAATTGATGGCGACTGTGGTGGCGTATGTTCTTGTGCTACTTGTCACGTACAAGTAGACGCAGGTCATACCGATAAAACGGGAGTGGCTAGCGAAATCGAATCGGATATGTTAGAGCTTGATGATGACGCAAACGAGTATAGCCGTTTATGCTGTCAGCTTCAAGTAACAGAAGCGATGGATGGCGTTGTTTTGAACGTTGTTAAATAATTAATTGGCCATGTTTATTTTTTGATAAACATGGCCTTATTGTATCATAATACTACCTATCTAATATCATTTGATAAAGACAGGTACTTATTGCGAAATCAAAATGTCTAAAAAAATATGTGTTATTGTTGGTGCTAGTCACGCGGGCGTCAACTTTGCATTTTCGTTAAGGAAAGAAGGGTTTGAAGGGGAGATCATTATGTACGATAAAGATCCGGTTTTACCCTATCATCGCCCTCCATTATCAAAAGCTTATTTAACGGCAGATGCTCCAATTGAAGAGAATTGCTTGAAGTCCAAGGAAAGTTATGAGGAAGAAAATATCTCATTACAACTAGGAATTGAAGTATCAGATATCCAAAAGGAAAATCAAAAAGTTCTATTAGCGAATGGTGATGAACAACCGTACGATTATTTGGTATTAGCGACTGGGGCAAGACCGATTATTCCACCTATTGAAGGATTAAAAGAAGCCAAACATATCTATCCTTTAAGAACTGCACAAGATGTTAGTAACATCAAGAGTTGGGTGAAATCAGCAGAAATGAAAAGAGTCGTAGTTATTGGTGGTGGATATATTGGTTTGGAAACGGCTGCATCACTTAAAAAATTGGGAGCATCAGTAGTTGTACTAGAAAGAGAAGAAAGAATATTGGCTCGTGTAACTGCACCGGTCATGTCAGATTTCTTCCAAAAACTACATACCGATAAAGATGTTGATGTGCTTACCTCCAAGAATGTAACAAGTATTTCCACAGATCAAGAGGGTGTAAACACTGTAAACTGTGGAGATGGATCAAGTTATACGGCAGATATGATTATGGTAGGAGTAGGAGTTCACGTAAATTTGTCGTTAGCTCAACAACTCCAACTAGAAATTGATAACGGTATTAAGGTAAATGAGTTTACCCAAACATCCTTATCAAATGTCTATGCCATAGGCGATAATACCAATCATTTCAATCCACATTATAAGCAATGGATTCGATTGGAATCTGTTCAAAATGCAGTGGATCAAGCAAAAGTAGCTGCAGCACATATCGCAGGAACTGAAAAAATATACGATACTATTCCATGGTTCTGGTCGGATCAATACGAGGTGAAACTACAAATGGTCGGGCTCTCTCAAGGCTATGACGAAATCATAGTAAGAGAAGAAGAAGGCGATGGAATCAAATTCTCCGTATGGTACTTTAAAGGCGAAGAATTATTAGCAGTAGATGCAATCAATAATGCCAAAGCTTATGTTGTTGGAACTAAATTCATCAAAGAAAGAAAAGTGATGGATAAGGAGAAGTTGAGGGATGTGGCGACGGTGTTTAAGCCGGCGAATCTTTTGGCAAAAGCAATGAGTTAGGAGTTGCTGAGTTTACGCTCGTTTTTTTAAGTAATAACTAATAACTAATAGGGAAAAGGGTGTTTTCGTTTGGTATAATATCGAAAGCCCAGGAATTTATTTCTTTCGGGCTTTTTATAGAAGTAAGAAGTAAAAGGGAAGGGGTGAAACTTTTCATTGAAAATGGATCTATTCTAAACACTGGCGCTAGTCTCCTGACTAGTGCCCGCGTAATGAGGAGCGTAAATTTAGCTCCTATTACCTATTAGTTATTACTTATTACCTAAAAACAAGGTCGGGAGACCTCTAAAGTATTTGGGCACAAATGACGCTATCGCTTAACATTTGCGCCCGAGGAGGAGCGTAAATTCAGCAACTCCTAACTCCTAATTCCTTCCTAAAATCACCATTCCCTCTTACCTTTTACCTCTTACTTAAAAAACGAGCGTTAATTTTGCTACCTGCTACCTGCTACCTGCTACCTGCTACCTGCTACCTGCTACCTGACTAAAAACGCTCACATTCCCCGCCTTATCAACCACTTTCAACTCAAAACGCCCTTTCAAAGGAGCATTCTCATCTTGCAGTCTTGTTTGAAGGTAATCTTTCTTCGCATCGTATTCTAGCAGGATAAATTCTCCATTAAGAGTTGCTGCATAGGAGGCGATACCCGATTCATCATCAGATATTTTGAAGCGGAGTTGATTGTGCTTCCATTTTTTTAGAGGGGTGATTTTTGGGGGAGTGGTTTCAGGGAAGATGCCAAATGTTCCCCAACGGTTGGTTTTAAAAGTGATGGTATTTCCATTCCATGTGCCACCTACAAATTCCCATTCTCCTTTACGGTCTTTTCTGTAGACAAAGTTTTTTGGTTGAACGAGTGTTGAGTCCTTCACTTTGTAATTGATGATCACCGAATGATGCATAGGTTGGTATTTCTGTCCTATGATAATTTCGTTATTTATCTTTTCAATATTTAGGTATAAACTATCGAAAAGGGTTTCTTTGTCGAATTCGAATGATAGCTCATCATCGTAATAAATAAAATGTTTACCCGATGGGATGAGGTGTTTCAAGTAGGTTTCTTTTTTGGTGTTATTGATGGAATAGGAAGCCGGAATTCCATGTCGAAGATCCCATAAATACACGTTCTGAGTGCCTGTTGTGTAGTTTAAAGGGAGAGGTTGACTATACAATGGGAAATTGAGATACAATGTATCTATTGATGTGTCACTGCTAGAGATCATCAAAATATTTTCTTTTACTTTGATGACATCATTCACTGCTTTCGTTTTTCGAATTGGTGTTGTTGTCTTGCCTTTGATGTGAAAACCTACAGTTGTTTTGTTTTGGAAACTATCCCATAATTCAATTCTTATCCGATGATCTTCCCCATTATTGATATTTAAGAATCCATCTAATTTTGGATTTGGATAAATGGGTAAATGATTGGCGTCCCAACGATATAAACGTTGGTATCTTTTTCTTTCTTTTGAGAAGGCTTCAAAGTCTGTGAAAGTATTGATGTTCGCACTTAGATCAAATGGAATACGATCGATTAAGTGATGATACACCAAACGATCGTTATCAAATACCTTAATGACGTTAATGCCGTACTTATTATAAGTGCCATCAGCTCTGTCATAAGTATCGATTTCAATACCTACTTTACCTTGAGCATAAAATGGAGAGGTTACTTTGTATGTTCCTCTTTGGCCTGATACATTTTTCTTTTGAGTTTCAAAAGTTCCATTCACTCTACTATCGATTTCAAGTGGTTTTAAACGTATAGCTCTAACAGTAGGGGGAATGTTGTCAATTACTTCAGAGAACCCATAGTCCACAGGGTTTAATGGTCGCTCTTCCTTATCTCTTATTTCGAAATGAAGGTGTGGTGCTGAAGAAGATCCACTGTTTCCTCCATAACCTATGATGTCTCCTTTCTTAAATACAAATTGATCTTTTGGAAGGTTTTCAAGGTTTATCTCAAAAGACTTTTTCTTGTATTGTTGGTCGACGATATATTGTTCTAGCGCATCATTAAATCTTTGTTGATGGGCATAAACAGTTGTTTCCCCGTTGGGATGTATCATGTATAGTACTCTACCGTACCCAAAAGACGATACTTTCATTCTACTAATGTACCCATCGGCTGCAGCATGAATGGGCCATCCTTCTACTCCTCCAGTTTTAATGTCTAAACCTCCATGAAAGTGTGTTGTTCGCAATTCTCCCATAGAACCTGCAAAATAGTTTCTTGCTCCTGGTTTTATGGGAAACAGGTAGCTGTTATCACTGTCTTCAGAAGTGGTTTGTGCTGAAAGCTGAAAAAATGATGTTAAGGATAGTATAAGAATGAATACGTTTTTCATGAGTAGGGAAGGGACTATAGTGTAATTAAGAATTGGAATTACAGACATGCGAATATAAAAAAAACCGATACCTTTTCGGGTATCGGTTAATTATATTTTTCAGATGTGATTATCCTAACTTGAATGAGATTGGTAATACCATTCTTTGTTTTACTGGACGACCACGTTGCTTACCAGGCTTCCATTTAGGAGCTTTTTTCAAGACATTGATAGCTGCTTCATCACAACCTGCACCAATACCTCTAACTACCTTAATGTCAGTAAGTGTACCGTCTTTGTCTACAACGAATTGAACATATACTTTACCTTCTACACCCATACGCTTAGCTTGAGAAGGGTATTTCATGTTCTTACCTACCCACTTGTAGAATTTACCCATACCACCAGGGAAACCTGCCGGGTCCTCTACAATTTCGAAAATTTCTTCAACTGCCTCTTCTTCTTCTTCCACTTCCTCTGCTTCAGGAGCTTCTTCGATTACAGCTTCGTCGTCGAATTCTTCAGGTAAATCGATTTCAATTTCGTCTTCGATTTCTTCCTCATCTGGTACTTGTACAATTTGAGGAACGGTTACTTTTGGTGGTGGAGGTGGTTGTTGCTGAGTTACAGGAATGTCAACCATTTCCTCATCCTCAAAATCGAGTGAACCTAAATCCATTAATTGTTGCTCTTCATACGAAGGGAATTCCAACGCTACAAGTACAACAAGCATAGAGAAAGAAATACCGATCATACCGAATAGCCAAGAATATTTCGATATATCTACATCGTTATATTTCTTAACTAAAATTCTTTTTTCTTCACCTGTTTTCTTTCCTGCAATAATATCAGTTCCCACCTTATTCATAATAAAACGGAATAACTGAATTAGAACTAGGAAAGATACCACCAATATGATGATAACTGGTATAATGCCTAATTTTCCTAAGATACTTATCATCTGAATACGAATTTAATGCTGCGAATAATCCAAATCTAATTATTATTCATCGCCCGAAAATACAACTAGATATTTTTATTTACAAAAAAGTAATTGCAAAGGAGCGTTAAAATATCTTATTGACTATTTTGAGGTCAAAACATTTGATCAACAAATTACGAATGTCACAGTTCCTAAAGTTTAAATTTAACTGTTTTAACAAATAATTGTACTATAAATGCATGATATAGGTGAAGATTACATTTTTTCGATCTTCCTAAAGAAATCATGAAGATTTTTGAAATCTTTTTCCGTGTGTGCTGGGAAGTTGGCAATTCGAAAAGTATTGTGTTTCCAAGTCCCATATCCATTCCCTAAAGTAATTCCGTTTTTCTTCGCTTTTTGTTTTATCAAATGCACTTTTTCTTCCGAGGACTTAATACCTAAAACAGTGGGTGAACGTAAACGTGTTGTAGGCACAATAAAATCATAGCCGAGCTTTTGCATCAACTTTATCAATCGTTCCATCCTGTTTTTTAATTCGTTTTCTACTTTTCGAATATTAGGACGTTGTTGAAGCACCTTATTTAATAAATAGATACCTAATATATTAGGTGTATGCGTTGTTTGATGTTTTTGTTGGTTTTTATATATAGAGTATAAGTTATTATAATGTTTGTCTTCTTGATTTAAATTAGAAAGTGCTTTAGGAGAACAAACCATAATGGCTAGGCCAGAAGGTAAACCAAAACATTTTTGTACACTTGCATACCATAAGTCAGCAGAAAGCCAATCCATATTTATACCCGACATGCTACTTGTGGCATCAATAAATATGAGAGGTTTAGGATATCTTTTTCTTATTTTCTGCAATGTTTTAGAATGAATGAAGGTAGTATTCGATGTCTCACAAGATGTCAAACACAATACATCGGCAGATTTTGCCTCCAATGCATCTAAGTGATGTAAACTAATAGATCTATGTATAGGGTATTTATATTTCTCTACTTTCTTATTGGTATTGTAATTGGCCCATTTTTCTCCAAATGCACCATTATATATATGTATAAATTTTTTTTCTCGAAAAGACTGATCGGTTATTTCCCAACATTCAGTAGCGCTTGATGTGAAAAATACCTCATAATTTTTAGGAATCTCTAATTTATCTTTCACAGTAGCAATGGTGGATTGCATCAATTGCATGAACTCATCACTTCTATGATTACATGAAAGAATACCTTCTTCAAAGGCGTCCTGCATATATTTATCTATATTGTTTTCTATCTTACTTGGACCGGGATAAAATGAAATCATTTTTTATTTTTTTTCTCAAAGGTAGTATAATTAAAAACAACTTTATTTAGTTTTGAAGAGACAGAAATCTAAACTTTTCTATTTTTTGACTGTTAACACCTAAAATTTATACTATATATATAGGTGACGATATAACCTACTTAACACTATGACCGAAAGTCAACAACTAATAAAAAGCGAAAATAAACGCCAACTTCTTTTCATATTTTTATGTGGAATTTTTATATCCAATGCCATCGTAGCAGAAATTATAGGCAGTAAGATTTTTTCACTAGAATCATTTATAGGAGTACAACCTGCTCAAATCGAATTTTTTGGTGATCTAATTTTAGATTTTAATTTATCGGCGGGAGTAGTATTATGGCCTGTTGTTTTTATTACTACCGATATTATTAATGAGTATTTTGGTAAAAAAGGAGTAAAGGTAGCTTCGTTTTTAACAGCGGGGTTAATTAGTTATGTGTTTTTCGCTATCTTTTTTGTGACAGAATTACCGCCAGCTCAATTTTGGTTAGATATTAATAGTAAAGATTCCACTGGAGCCCCTTTAAATATTGATGAATCCTTTAATATCATATTCATCCAAGGATTAGGAATTATCATTGGATCATTAGTGGCCTTTCTAATTGGTCAGTTTATAGATGCCCATACATTTCAGATTATTCGTAGATGGACAGGAAATAAAAGAATTTGGCTTAGAGCCACAGCTTCTACCTTAATATCTCAATTAATCGATTCTTTTGTAGTCTTATTTATCGCATTCTATGTGTTTGGTAATTGGCCTATCGATCAGGTAATCGCCATCGGCATCATCAATTACATTTATAAATTTGCCATAGCCGTTTTTCTTACGCCCTTATTGTATGTTGCACATTATATTATAGATGCCTATTTAGGTAAGGAATTTGCTAGACATACTGCAAATAATGCTGCTAAAACTAATCTTTTTGCGGATGATCATGTATAACAGATCAATACATGTTTTTTATTAAATGATTAGCCATTAAACTAAATGAAATGACCATGATTTATAATGTTAATTTCCAAGGGTTATATGATGTATCTGATGGAGATGAGGAATTTTTACTTTCTGTGTTATTAGTGATAGAAAAAAATCTATCAGAATTTCCTAAACAACTACAAGAGCTTTTGAATGATAACGAGATTATATCATTTTCTAAGAAAGCACATAAATTAAAATCAAGTACAGCTTACTTAGGTCATCACGAATTAGAAGGTTTACTCTTGATAATGGAAGATGGAAAAGATCTTTCTAAAGAAGTACTACAGGGGCATTTAAACGAATTTAACTCTATTGTTGAAATAGTTTTAGGTGATGTTCAGGCAAAAATTGAAGAATTAGGCTAATCTTTGGTTTTGTTTTCATATTTCTGATGAACAATAAGATAACTTTCACGTTCTTTGTAAACTAATCCTTTCGGATAAATACTGCCGTGTTGGCAGCATGTGTTACATTCTTAATTATAAGATGAAAAAGAATACACCTAATAAAGGGAAGAAAAATTTAAGCCCTTTTAAAAAGTTTATCAAAAATAAGCCTCAAAAAGAGGAGTTTAGATCTGAACGTTCATCCACTTTCAAAAAGAAAGGACCTAGAAAGAACGAGGAGAAAGAAAAACAAAAGAAGGAACATAAGCTGAAAACTACAGTTTATAGTCCATTTGAAAAAGGGGTTGAAAAACCTACTTATAATATCAAGAACGTTATTTCTGTTGCCAAGAAACTTAAAGAGGACGAAGAAGTTGAAGTAAAGACGAAATCGGCTTCAACACGTTTAAATAAGTATATTTCTAATGCAGGGGTTTGTTCAAGAAGAGAAGCAGACCAGTTAATTGCTGAAGGTAAAATAAAGATCAATGGTAAAGTAGTGACAGAAATGGGCTACAAAGTACAGCCAAAAGATCGTGTTGAATACGAAGGCAAATTACTGAAAAAAGAAAAATACGTTTACGTATTACTCAATAAGCCAAAAGGGTTTATTACTACAACGAAAGACCCTCAGGAAAGAAAAACAGTAATGCAATTGGTAAAAAACGCCTGTGATGAAAGAATCTATCCCGTAGGACGATTGGATAGAAATACAACAGGTCTATTGTTATTTACCAACGATGGAGAATTTGCTACTAAAGTGGCTCACCCATCGAGTAACACTCAGAAAATCTACAGAGTAGAGTTAAACAAACCTTTTGATGAAAAACATGAGGAACGTTTAAGAGATCCTAAATTCGAATTAGAAGACGGACCAATTTTCTTAGATGGTTTATCGGTAAACGATGATAATCGTACTGAAATTGGCATCGAGCTTCATTCGGGTAAAAATAGAATTGTAAGAAGAATCTTTGAGCATTTCGGATATCAAGTAGATGTGTTGGATAGAACGGTATTAGCCGGTTTAACCAAAAAAGATCTTCCGAGAGGAAAGTGGAGATATCTTTCCGAAGATGAAATGATTCAATTGAAATATTTATCTGGGTTAAAGAAGACAAAGTCTAAGCCCAAAGGTAGATCAAGGAAATAAAGCAAAGAGGATTACAGAAATGTAATCCTCTTTTTTTATTATTTATTAAGATTGAGTACATTTACAATGTTTTTTATAAGGAAAACAATCTATATCTGATAAAATTGTAATAAATAGATAGAAAAATTAAAAGTAAACAATTATTAACTTAAACTAATTTACTTTTCCCAACGCTAAACAATATCCTTCGTTGTAAATATTTATATACAAGCTTACATATAGATTAAGAATCAAAAACTAGATAACAAAAGTCATGTATAGAAAGAAAGGTGTTTTCTGGTGACATTTTTTGTTCATCGTTATTAAATGATGATCTTCCTTATTAATACTTGAGTGATTATAGTGTTGTAAATCAAATAATTAGAATTAGATTAATGGGTTTGTAACTGTAGAAATTCAGGTCCGAGATGATGAAAATAATAGTTTTATATAAATAACAATTTTCCATTTTGATGATCTAAATCTCATTTTTTTTTCAATTATTATATTATTCTTGCATATAGAAATCGAATCGGAATTTATATTCTCATAATTTTTAAAATCTCAGATTTATTATGGCTAAAGAAGCTACAAAAGTTACTCCTTTGAGTGCGCTAGAAGTGGTGAAGAAGCATTTGGGGAAACCTTACGAGGATCTCGAATTTTTGCTTAAGTGTCTTCATGAAGTACTTATGGATAGTGGAGAAGAGGAAATGGCTAACGCTATTCCTTGGATTAACGAAACTACACATGAGTTAAAGAAGTTTGATGTTAAGTATATGCAACTTTACTCCATCGTATTCCAATTGTTGAATATGGTAGAAGTAAACGGAGCGGTACAATCTAGACGTAAAAAAGAAGATAGCCAAGGACTTTCAAGCGTTACCGGATTGTGGGGTGAGAGATTAAAAGCATTAAAAGAGAAAGGATACACTCAAGAGCAAATTGCTAAAGTTTTACCTTCAGTTAAAGTTGAGCCAGTTTTAACAGCTCACCCAACGGAGGCAAAAAGATCAACTGTACTTGAGCACCATAGAACTTTATACCTATTATTAGTGCAAAGAGAGAACACAATGTTCACGGAAATTGAGCAACGTTCTATTAACGCACAAATTAAATTAATATTAGATACTCTTTGGAGAACTGGTGAAATCTATATCGAGAAGCCAGACCTTGCATCAGAGAGAAGAAACGCTATTCACTATTTAACAAACGTATTCCCTGAGGTATTACCTATCTTAGATCAACGTTTCCAACAAGCTTGGGGTGAAGCAGGTTTCGATAAAGACTTAATTCACCAAGTAGCACAAAGACCTCGTGTATCTTTTGGTAACTGGGTAGGTGGCGATAGAGATGGTCACCCAGGTGTTACTAATGAAGTAACAGAGGAGACATTAAGCATCTTACGTTTGAATGCATTCGTATTGATCCGTCGTTCTTTATTCAGCTTAGTGAAAAAATTATCTATTGCATGTGATTTAGATCAAGCACCGGAACCACTTCGTAACCGTATCTTCGAGATGGCGGAAGAATTGGGTCAGTCTGGTAAAGATGCATTAGAAAGAAACGTAGGTGAGGCTTTTAGACAATTTGTTAACCTTTGTCTTGCTAAACTTCCAGTTGAAGTAAAAAGAGAGCACGCTGTTGAATTATCAGAAAGCGAGTTTAGATATACTTATGCTTCAGAATTAAAGGCTGATCTTCAATTACTCCAAGACTCTTTAGAGGCATTTGGAGCGAAGAGAATGTCTTACACTTACTTAAATGAGTCATTAAGAGTATTAGATACTTTCGGTTTCCACTTAGCGAGATTGGACGTTCGTCAAAACTCTACTTTCCACGATAATGCAATTGCTCAATTGCTTAACGCATCTTCGTTGGACGGTGATTCATTCTTAACTTGGTCGGAAGAGAAACGTTTGGCATTCATGAACAATGAATTGTTATCAAACAGACCGTTTACTCATCCATCGACTAAGCTTCCTAAAGAAGCAGACGCTGTTACTTCTGTTTACAGAGTATTAGCTAACTATATTGATAACTTCGGAACGGATGGTATTGGTGCATTAATCGTATCGATGACTCGTTCGGTATCTGACCTTGTAGCTGTTTACTTATTGGCTAGAGAGGCAGGTTTAATGGAGCAAACTCCAGAAGGTTTAGTTTGTAAGCTTCCTGTAGTTCCATTATTCGAAACTATCGAAGACTTAGAAATTAGCCCGCAAGTAATGCAAAACTTCTTGGATCACCCTATTACGCGTAGATCTTTAGAATATCAAAGAAAACTTGCAGGTAAAGAAAAGCCAGAACAAATGGTGATGGTAGGTTACTCAGATTCTAACAAAGATGGTGGTATCCTAGCGTCTCAATGGTCACTTCACTTTGCTGAATCTAGATTGTATGAGGTGGGTGATAACAGAGGTATTGATATCAACTACTTCCACGGTAAAGGTGGTACGATTTCTCGTGGTGCTGGTCCTGCTCACTGGTTTATCCAAGCATTACCTCACGGTGGTGTAAACGGTAACATGCGTTTGACTGAGCAAGGTGAGACAATTGAGCAAAAGTATGCGAACAAAATGAACGCTTCATACAACATGGAGTTATTAATGGCGGGTACTATGGCCAATACAGTTACTGATCGTATGGGTAAGAAATACTCTCACCCAATGGAGAAAGTAATTTCTTGGTTAGCTTCTGAGTCAAGAAACTTCTATGTTGATTTATTAGAAGATCCTAAGTTCATCAAATTCTATGGTGAGGCGACTCCAATTGATGCGATCGAGTCATCAAGAATTGGTTCACGTCCAGCTCGTAGAACAGGTACAAGAACATTAGCCGATCTAAGAGCAATTCCTTGGGTATTCTCATGGAGCCAAGCTCGTTTCAACATGACGTCTTGGTACGGTGTAGGTTACACATTAGAGAAACTTTCGAAAGAGCGTCCTGAGGACTTCGCTCAATTGAAAGAAATGATCAACCACGATCCACTAATTCGTTACGTATTCACTAACATCGATACATCATTAGAAGCAACTGATGAGAAGATCATGAAAGAATACGCTGCGATGGTAACTGACAAAGATGTGAAGGATGATATCCTTACTAAAATGTTAGATGAGTTGGCAAGAACTAGAAAAATGATGGATACATTGCTTAAGACTTCATTCGCTGAAAGAAGAAGCAACCATTACTACTCTAGCCACTTGAGAGCTGAAGCGTTGAATCCACTTCACAAAACTCAGATCAAGTTGTTGAAAAAATGGCGTAAGATGAAAGCGGACGATAAATGTTCTCCAGAAGATGTGGAGGCAGTATTGTTCCAATTGCTTACTTCAATTAACGCGATTGCAGGTGCACTTAGAGCTACTGGTTAATACCATAGTCCAATTGCATTTAAAATATATAATCCTTGTCGGCTTGCCGGCAAGGATTTTTTTGTATTTCATATGGGGATTCGACTATGAATTAGTAACTTCAATAAATCAAGACCCAGAAATAAAAACTATTCATGAAGTTACTTTTAATTACCCTGCTACTATTATTATCTATTCTTTCTATAACTAAGGCACAATATTCAGAAACCCTAGTGACAGATCGACCCGGATTAACTTTCTCTCCGAATACATTGGGGAAGAAAGTACTTCAGGTACAAACAGGTTTAAATACAACAAATAATAATCAGACATCACCAGATTTGGAAGTACAGTCTTATCTATCTACTTCCTTTTTAAGGTACGGTCTATCTGATAAATTTGATATCGAGGCAATGATTGATTTTCGAAATGATCAAATTAATATCAATAATCAACAAGTAGATTCTTTGGATCTAAGTGGGGTATCAAATACTCAATTGGGTTTTAGATATAATTACACACAAAATGATGGTTGGGTGCCGGCAATTGGTTTCCAAGGAAGACTAATGTTGAGAGCTGTATCCAAAGATTATGAAAGACCAAATGTAGGAATGGTGTTTAATATCATGACTAGTAATCAAATCAATAAATGGTTGTCCTTCAATATGAATCTTGGAGCAGTATTGCCAAGAAGAAACGAAGTGGATTATTCTCTTCCATCAACTTTTAACTTTGGGATATCTATATCTGAAAAATGGGGGACATTTGTTGAATTATTTGGTAACTTAAATGATTTCGACCCTGGGTTTGATACAGGGTTGTCCTATTACGTCAATAATAATTTGATGTTGGACCTTGGTGGAGGGTATACACCTACTGATAATATAGATACTTGGTTTGCAGAAATTGGGTTATCATACCGATATAGTTGGAGGAAAAACTAAACTAAAATGACAGAGAATATACAAGATATACAGCAAGCATTGGAGTCTTTTGTAGAAGAAAAAAAGGTAGTTCAACTCCCCATATTCTTTAAAGCTTTCCCTGGAGGTTACGGAGAAGGTGATCTTTTTATGGGAGTGTCCATGCCCAATATCAGAATTGTAGCCAAAGAAGCTTATCAAGAGTGTTCCATTGAAGAGATACAATACTTATTAAAACACGATTATCATGAAATGAGAATGTGTGGTTTAATTATCATGCTACATCATTACACCAAAAAACTAATTCCTCAAGATGTCATAATTCAATGCTATTTGGATCATCTAGATTACGTAAATAATTGGGATTTGGTAGATACATCATGTTATAAGCTTTTAGGCAGATATATCTATGAAGGGAAAATGTCGAATAAAGTTTTATACGAGTTAAGTGGAAGTGGACATCTTTGGAGAATTAGAGTGGCCATTGTAGCAACAATGTATATGATTAAAAAAGATGATTATAAAGATGCTTTTGCTCTTTGTGAAGAACATTTGTCACATGATCACGATTTGATCCATAAGGCGGTAGGGTGGATGCTAAAAGAAATTGGAAAAAGAGATGAAGAAGCAGAGAGAGATTTTCTTGATAAACATTATAAAAATATGTCTCGAACAACCCTTAGGTATGCTATAGAAAAAATGGACGAAAGAGTACGACAAATATATTTAAAGGGAGATGTTTAAAAAGCTAAAAACCAATATTTTAAATAATAGATAAAAAGATCCTTCTTCTATACAATAAAATAATAAAAATGAGGTTATACTTATACAGCACAAAAACGTTATGAAATCTCTACTGTACATTTATTTTATCTTACTTACAGCAACTACTATTGTTCACGCCCAACATTCGCCCGAAGAGATATCAAGGGAATATGTTGCTTATGCCTATGATCTTATAGACATCAAAGATTATGATCATGCATTAATCAAAACAGATGAAATTATAGCTCTTCTTCCAAGGAGTACAGCAGAATTGCAGTATATCCGAGCGTTAGCACATCACTATTTAGATTTAGATAAGGAAGCAAAACAAGAAGTGGAGGATATGTTTAATTATCCAATGACGGATGAATTAAAACTACACGCAGATGAATTGATGGTGCTGATTAATCATGAAATTGATAAAAATAACAATCCCGACTTACATCATGATCATGTATATAACATGGCAGAAGTATCTGCAAAGTTTCCAGGTGGAATGGGGGAGTTTTATACTTGGTTTCACGGTGCCTTGCATAGTCATGGCATAGATCGAGAAGGTAAAGGACGTGTGTATGTATCTTTTATTGTGACTGTCTATGGGAAATTAGACGAAGTAAAGATTGTAAAAGGTGTGGATGATACGATCGATTTAAAAGTAGTAGAACTGTTATCAGAATGCCCGAAATGGATGTGTGCCATGCAAAACGGAAAGCCTGTAGAACAGAAATTAGTATTGCCGCTTAACTTAGAGACCCATCCTTACTAGTTAGTTTTATATAAAATATCTAAATTATATAAGCTAGATAATATATAATGTTTTTTTGATAGACATTAAAGTGCTATCAGTACTGAGTTCTATAAATAAAAAGAGGCTGTCTCAATTTTTTAATTATGAGACAGCCTCTTTTTTATGATCTATTTAATAGATTACGATTACTTAGCAAAGTGAACCGATCTAGTTTCACGGATTACCGTCACTTTAATCTGTCCAGGGTATTGCATTTCAGTTTCGATCTTATTGGCAATATCAAATGATAATTGTCCTGCTTCTGCATCTGGCACTTTCTCAGCGTCTACCATTACACGAAGTTCTCTACCCGCTTGGATTGCATAACACTTATGCACCCCTTTGAAGCCCATAGCTAAACCTTCTAGTTCTTTCAGACGTTGGATGTACGATTCCATCATTTCACGACGAGCACCCGGTCTAGAACCTGAGATTGCATCACATGCTTGGATGATAGGTGAAATTAATGTTGTCATTTCAATCTCATCGTGGTGAGCACCAACTGCGTTACATACTTCAGCAGATTCACCATATTTCTTAGCTAAATTCATACCTAAGATTGCGTGAGGTACTTCTGGCTCTTCTGGCCAAACTTTACCAATATCGTGAAGTAAACCAGCACGTTTTGCTACTTTAGCATTTAAGCCAAGTTCAGAAGCCAATGTGCTTGCAAGGTTAGCCACTTCTCTAGAGTGTTGTAACAAGTTCTGACCATAAGAAGAACGGAACCTCATTCTACCTACTAGCTTGATCAACTCAGGGTGTAAACCATGGATACCTAAATCGATCACAGTTCTTTCACCAATTTCGATGATCTCGTCTTCGATGTTCTTCTTCGTCTTCGCTACCACTTCTTCGATACGAGCAGGGTGAATTCTACCATCTGCTACCAATCTGTGAAGTGAAACTCTTGCGATTTCTCGTCTTACCGGATCGAAGCCAGAGATAATGATCGCTTCAGGAGTATCATCAACGATAATCTCAACGCCAGTACTAGCTTCTAAAGCTCTAATGTTACGACCTTCTCTACCGATGATTTTACCTTTCAGCTCGTCACTTTCTAGGTTGAAGACAGATACACAGTTCTCAATTGCTTGTTCAGCCGCAGTACGTTGAATAGTAGTGATTACTGTTTTTCTAGCTTCTTTCGTCGCAGTCATTTTCGCCTCCTCCATGATATTCTTAATATGCATAGAGGCTTTTGTTCTTGCTTCGTCTTTTAAAGCTTCGATCAATTGTTCACGAGCTTCTTCTGCTTTAAGGTTCGCTACTTTTTCAAGTTGCTCCACTTGCTTTAAACGAAGTTGTTCAGCTTCTTCTTTTGCTTTGAAAGTAAGTTCTTTTTGAATAGCCAATTCTTCGAAACGGTTTTCCATTTCTTTGTCTTTCATTTTAAAAGACTCCAATTGTTTGGCAATACTTGCTTCCTTTTGCTTCTGCTTAGATTCTTGTTGTTTTAAACGGTTTTCAAACTGCTTCAGCTTGTTTTCGTTTACGTTAAGTTGATTTCTTCTCTTCGCTGTTTCTGAATCAAAATCTTGTTTCATTTTCAAAAACTTCTCCTTCGACTCGATCAACTTGTCTCTTTTAATTCTCTCTGAGTCTTTCTTAGCCTCCTCTACGATATGCTGCGCCTTGTCTCTTGCTTCTGTCTCAAGTCCCTTCAACACTTTGGCAAGCATATATCTACCTAATGCAGTACCGATTCCGATACCAGCAATTGCGGTGATAACTATAATTAGGGTTGTTTCCATTTGTACGTACAGATGTCTGTGCGTAGTTATCTAACTACATTTTAAAAATATATATACAAAAAAGGAAAACTAGATATTAAAAAATCTTCTAGTTATTTGGAAGAATTTCGTCAAGTTGTTTGTTTAATACTTTTATACGGTCAAGCGAAGTTTGTAGCTCATCCTGTTCTGTTAGGGATTGCACAATTAGATCAAAAGCAGTCATGATTAGGATATCTTTTTCATCAGCGTTTGGATGCTGTTGTTTTTGCCCCGAAAGAATACGGTTAAGCTGATCGGCCGCCTTTAATAAAAGGTGTTCTTCCGATTTTGTAGCTTTAAGGTTATAAACCTTTCCGCATAGCTTTAAAGTGATATTTTCTTTAGGAGATCTTAGTCCCATTTTTATCCTGCAGTTTTGATTTTTCTCCTACCATTAATAGGTGAAATTGATCGTATTTTGAATATATAATTAAACCGTGTTTATATGACGATCTGAGTAAATTCCTTTTTATAAAATAAATGTACTTGAAAAAATTGGAATTATCGAATTTTTAAAAAAATTATACCCTCCTATTTGGAAAGACGGTCAATTTCTTCATTTAAAAGTTCAATTTCGGTTGTTAATTCCTCTTTTTCAGTCAACATCAGTTCTTTTTCCTCTTTTAGAGTATCAAGTAATTTGCTGTTTTTTCTTAGCTCAACCAATTCATCTTTAAGTTTTTGATTCTCCTTAATGAATTCTCTTTTTTGTTGATTAAAGATGTCAATTGTCTCATCTTTTTCATCAAGTGTATCCCTCAATTGTTGGATATCCTGATTTAAAAATTGGATAACTGATTTTTGCCCTTCTACTTGATTTTGTGCCTCATCTCTTTCACTTTGTAAAGAAGATTTGTCTTCCAACAATTGTTTAATATGATCATTGCCTTGAGTAATCATCTCTTGAAGCCGATCAGATTGTTCTTGGATGGCCATCTGATTATCAATTTCTTGTTGATTTTCTTTAAGCATACCAATCTCTTTCTGTGCCTCTTTATAAAGAACAGATAACGAGTTGATCTTTTCAATTAATGTTTTTAACTCTTCACCAATATTTGGAATTGACTTCGACATGCACTAAATATATAAAATATGCTCTCAAATAACTAGTATTTGAGAGCATGTCTATGGTTTCTACTTACGAATAACTGCCTTCAATTGCGTTTCAAACGCTTTGATTAAGTTATTCATCACTTTATCAATTGCTTTATCGTTTAATGTTTTGTTTTCATCTTGAAGGATGAAACTTACAGAATACGATTTTAAATCAGCCGCTAAATGTTTCCCTTCGTACACATCGAAAACATTGATTTTCTTCAATAGTTTTCTTTCTGTCTTCTGAGCAAGTTGTTTGATAGAAGCAAATGTTGCTTTCTTATCCAATACAATCGAAAGGTCTCTTCTAACTTCTGGGAACTTAGGGATTTCTTTGAATTTGTAATCAGCACTGTACATTTCTACTAATAATGTCCAGTTGATGTCTGCGAAGAATACTTCTTGCTTAACACCGGCCATTTTAGCAGCTTTAGGATGTACCAAACCAACAGTAGCAATTACTTTCTTACGCGCTGAGTACTGAAGACCATACGCTAAAGTATCGTTGCTTACATATTCAGCAGAAATACCTTGAATGTTCAAACGGTCAAAGATTTTTTCTACTAATGATGATATAGTGTGGAAATCAGAAGATGTTGCTTTTCTAATCCAAGACTCATCAGTAGAAGTACCACTAACAAATAAAGCTAGATGTTCGTTTTCAGTATATCTGTTTTCACCTTTGTGATACGTTTTACCGAATTCAAAAATTCTGATGTTCTTTTGTTGACGACGGATGTTGTGGTTGATCACCTCAAGACCACTGAACATCATCGACTGACGCATTACGTCTAGGTCTGCACTTAAGATATTAAGAATCTCAACGTTTTCGTTCTCGTTAAGATCACTCAATTCTTTAGAATATTTTGATGTTGTTAGAGAGTTGGTCATCACCTCGTGACAACCAGAACCTGCTAACATTTCAGTTACTTTTCTTTGTAATACTTGCTTGTCTTTCTTAGGGAAAGAGGCTAAGTAATCTGCTGATAAAGATTCGCTTAACTCTACTGAGTTGAAGCCATAAATACGAAGAATCTCTTCGATAATATCCGCTTCTCTTTGAACGTCTACACGGAAAGGAGGAACGGAAACTTTAATTGTTTCTTCTGTTCTTTCCAAGATAGAAATTTCAAGACCTTCTAAGATTTCAATGACTCTGTCTTGTGGGATATCTTGACCAATCAAACGGTTGACATTCTTGAATTTTACATCAATAATGAAGTTTTCGATTGGAGTAGGGTAGATATCTACGATCTCAGAAGAAATCTCACCACCAGCATATTCTTTGATTAAAGCAGCTGCATATTTCAATGCAGTGATGGTCATATTAGGATCACAACCTCTTTCGAAACGGAAAGAAGAATCTGTTTTAATCGAGTGTGTTTGAGAAGTCTTACGCACTACATCTGGATGGAAGTACGCCGACTCCAGGAAGATGCTAGTAGTTCCTTCAGTAACACCTGATTCTAAACCACCGAATACACCTGCGATACACATGTTCTCAGAAGCATTGGCGATCATCAAATCGTGACCTTTTAATTTTCTTTTCTCTTCATCTAAAGTGATGAACTCTTCTCCTTCAGTAGCGAATTTTACATTGATCTCACCACCTACTTTTGCTAAATCAAAAGCATGAAGAGGTTGACCTAATTCGTGAAGAACGTAATTTGTGATATCGACAACGTTGTTGATTGGAGATAAGCCAATAGCAGTTAAACGTTGCTTTATCCATTTTGGAGATTCTTTGATCTCGATTCCAGAAATCGTTATTCCAGAATATCTTGGACAAGCATCGCTATCTTGTACGTTTACTTGTACAGGAGCAGAAGTATTATCAACTTTAAAGCTGTCTAATAGTTCTGGCTTAGCCACTTGCTGGATAGGTCTGTCTAATAAAACTTTTAAGTCTCTAGCAGCACCATAATGCGAAGAACCATCTACACGGTTAGGTGTAAGACCGATTTCTAAAACATTATCATTTTCTAAATTGAAATATTTAGCAGCTGGAGTACCGTTAGCCATATCAGTATCCAATACCATAATACCGTCGTGAGATTGTCCCATACCGATTTCATCTTCAGCACAGATCATACCCATAGATACTTCACCACGGATTTTACCTTTCTTAATTTTGAAGCTTTCTGTTGGAGAAGGATAAAGTTCTGTACCAATAGTGGCAACAATCACTTTTTGTCCTGCAGCAACGTTTGGAGCACCACATACAATTTGTACAGGTTCTTCAGCTCCGATATCTACAGTTGTAACTCTTAATTTATCAGCATTAGGATGTTGTTCGCAAGTAAGTACTTCTGCAACAACTAAACCTTTAAGTCCGCCTTTCACTTCTTCTACCTCTTCAATACCTTCTACTTCAAGGCCTGACATTGTTAATAGTTCGTCAATTTCTTGAGGCGTTTTATCCTCTATATTTACAAGGCTACCTAGCCAGTTTAAAGAAATTTTCATATATCACTTATTTTATTGCTGCTTTCTTTTGGCAGCACTAATCTTTGTTACTTTTTTAAAAAAAAGAAAATGAGAGTTCACCCATTTTTTTCAAGTAGCAAAAATAATAGGTTATTACAACTTCTTGCAATAACCTATGCTTTGTTTAGAATTAATATTAAAGTTGACCCCCTAATTTTTTAATTTCTTCGTTTTTTAGCTCAATTTCTCTCAACAATTCTTCAATTTTTTCATCTTTTTGAGATTTTTCTACTTCGAGAGAATTGATTTGAGTTTTATAAGTTTCTTCGGAGGTTCTTAATTTATCGAATGCTTTAGTTAAAACGCCTTCATTGTGTTGCATTTTTGCATTGGTCGCTTCTAACTCTTTTTGCTTTCTATGCATCTCTTCTTGAGTCGCCTGTAGTTCTTCTACATTCTGCCTCATTTCCTCCTCTTGTGCTCTCATTTGTTCTGCTTGAATCTGAGAATCTTCTAAAAGAGATTTCATTCGATCGGAGTTTCTTGTCGAAGCAATTGTAGAGGCAATTGTTTCTCCTAATTTAAGTACAAACTCTCTTTGATATTCGGGCATTTCATTGAGTGAAGCTAACTCTATAATACCATAAACATCATCGTTCATAAGCATAGGAGCAATAAATAAATTGGTAGGTCTGGCCTTTCCTAAACCACTAGTTATATTGATGTATTGTTCAGGAACTTCTTTAAGGTACATTGGTTTTCTTTCGATAAAAACCTGACCTACTAATCCTTCCCTAGGTTTTACTGTTCTATTGAGGTATTTTTTTCTTTCGTAGGCATAAGCAGAGATCAAATTCAATTCTTTTCTGTCTTCTAAGCTTTCGTTTACTACAAATAAACCACCTTGAGTAACTCCAAGATAAGAAACTAAATTGTTGATAATCTGATCGCAAAGATCTTCTAAGCTGTTTTGAGAAGTACGTAAAATATCGACGAATTTAGTTAAGCCATTAGATACCCAACCTCTTTCCATTTCGATTACTTTAAGCTTTTCTCTTTGTTGACGAATGGAATCAATTGAAAGCATTAGTTCTGAACTTTCATTTTCATTTAATTCAAAACTTTTGTCATCCTCAATTAGTGCTTTAGAAAAATGTAAAGCACTGTTTAGTTCTTCCTTTAATTGCTTATTTTCTTCTTTCAATTTAGCGTATTGATCTAACCACAATACTTTAATACCAATTTGTTTATTCATGATGCCAACTTTAATCAATTTTTTTCTCAAGGATGACAAATAACTCATTACCTTGTCTAGGAGGGATGCTGTTATAACATTCTTCCATTTTCCTTATGGTGAACTTTTCTCTGAATAAACCTTGGTATTCTTCGATTGAGCCACCAAATGGAGGACCACTTTCTGTTAGTGGAAACGTAAACATTAAGCCACTAATTTTTCCTTGCTCACTCAATAAACGATAAGTTTGCTTAACATATTGTTTCCTTAAAGCAGGAGGTATAGCACAGAAAAAGGTCTGCTCAATTATTAGATCAAATTTTATGCTAATTGACCATTCAAAGAAGTCATTACAAATAATTTGTTTTTCAGGGAAGTCTGGATTCCTATCTAAAAAGTTTTTTATAGGTTGTTCTGATAAATCTATGGCATAAACATTCTTAAACCCTGCTTTCCATAAATATTCTAGTTCATAGCCATTTCCAACGCCGGGAATAAGAATGAAGAGATCTTTATCAGAAATTTGATCGAAATACTTTACTAAAGGAGTGCTAGCGTATCCGATATCCCAACCTGTCTTATTATTTAGATATTTATTATCCCAGAATTCTTTTTTATTCATAGTATTTCTTTAAAAATAAAAGGTTGCTCCATTAATCATGAAACAACCTTTAATCATTTAATCAAATGATATTTATTTTGATATCGCTTTAATTACTTCTTCGTCCATAGGCTTAATGTTAGAATTAAAGAAATCTTTTAATTCTCCTTTGTCGTCGATGTAATATTTACAGAAGTTCCAAGATGGTGCTTCGTCGTTCCAACCATTTTCCTTAGGATCAGATAACCATCTGTATAAAGGCGATTGGTCATCTCCTTTTTTTACATTGATTTTTTCCATCATTGTAAAAGTTACTCCGTAGTTAAGTTTACAAAAAGAAGCAATGTCTTCGCTAGAACCAGGTTCTTGTCCACCAAATTGATTGCAAGGGAAACCAAGTACGACTAAGCTTTCGCCATATTTTTCATGTAATTCTTGTAATGCTTCATATTGAGGAGTATATCCACATTTAGATGCAGTATTTACAATCAAGATCTTTTTACCTTTCAAAGTTTGAAAATCGAGTACTTCACCATTCAACTTTTTCATCTTAAAAGAGTAGAAAGCAGACTCTCTTTTTCTGAAGTCATCCATAGATGAAGTTTCAGGATTAGTTTTGTGAACTTTTGTACAGGCTAATAAAGCTATTGAAGTCACTACGATTAGTGTAAATAATTTTTTCATATACTTGCTAGTTCTTTTAATAGTCAATAATAGAATAAAGTGTTTGTGTTAATAATTTCAAATATATATAATGAATATAACTAATCCAAGAATTAGTTAATCCAATTTTCTGCTTCTGTTACGTTGTCGAAGTATTTTAATTGAAATCCAACATCCTCATTTAGGTTTTCAACGGCTTGGTCAAATGTCATCTGAGAAAAGACATCGACAGATACAATCCAGGCCATTTTCTGCATATTTACCTCATTATGAACCTTTGAGCTACGTTCGTGAAACCAGTTTTGGGTTTCTGGAAGCATTTGGTAATAGGCTTTGATTGCATCGACTAATACCTTTTCAGGTCTCTTCTCTATAAGTTTATCCAAATAGGTAGTTAATTCATTTCTATAAATTTTCTCGGATAAATTAATTGGAGTATTCCAAGAAGATTTTATAATCTTAAAAGATTCAGTATAAGATATCGTTTGGAAATCACTTCTGTAAATTTCAATAAAATCCATGGGTTATACTGGTTAAAGCGTAATATTTACAATTGCATTATAACTACCTTTCAAAATTTCTGCCATTTTTTCAAAATTGAGTGTCTCTGGTAAATCAGATTTTTGATGGTAATGAGGGTTTCTAAAAAAAGAAGTATCTGTAATCATAAGAGCATTCTGTTTAAAGTGCCAATAATTGCGATGATCGCTATTTGCTAAGCCTTTAACACTTGAAGGTGCATTTATAGAATAGACACTTGTATTACAAACTTCTTTCATTAATGTTTTAAATTTCTTGACTGTAGCATGGTTATTCATGTCTCCCACGAGAGCAATAAAATCTGCAGCTTTGGGGTACAATAGGTCCAAACCTTTTATCGGATAGCTTTGAGAACCAACTGTTTCATCGAAATAACCAATCATTTCTAGACATATCATTAACTTGGTGTCTACTTTTTTATCAAAATTATGAGCGGCGTGTACATAGCTACCCATGTCTTTTGTTGTAAAGAAAGGCCTTTCTTCATTAGCATAAGCAACAAGTTCTATGCAATAGTTTAAAGCAGGTTGATGTTCTTGTAATAATCTTGCAATTTCTAAAACACCTGCAATTCCACTTGCATTGTCATCAGCTCCATGTTGATCGCCAAAACTATCATAGTGTGCCCCTATAACAATTCTTGGAGCATTAGGGTTTCCATAAAAAGCAATAATATTTACATATTCTTCCCCTACAGCCTCAAATTTTTGTTCGTGGGTTTCATAGCCAAATTCTTTTAATGAGTTACTGATGTAACCCAACGCTTCTGCTTGAGCGACTTTATTCTGATAATTTCTATATCCAGTAGTAGAACATAAAGCAGTGACATGTTTTTCTAATTGTGATGCTTGTGCATTTATGTTTTTAGCCTGACTATGGTTGAATACAATGTTACCGACAGGTTGGTAAATTGATCGAACCAAAAGAAAAAATAGAAAGAAAAGTACGGTGATAATAATGGTTAGGGTGACTATCATGTAATGTTTAGTAATGCTTTAATGGTTTTCTAGATAAGAATTTAATCATTTTTTTCTTCATATTTTATTTTTTCTGTAAAAACACCAAAATCCATAATTTTTCTACCTTCAAAAGAGAGTGTTTTATCAATTTTCGAAGGATGATGTGCTAATGCATGGTGAATAAGTTTTTCTTCTGTAGTTGTTTTCTTCAGTTCTGTTAGACCACCTTTTTCTAAAATAGGAAGATCGTAAGTAGTTGTTTCTTCGATGATCATCCAAAATGCGGCGTTAAAAGGTAGATTATTAAAATCTTTTTCTTTAGATAGATAAATGTCTAAAGTAATTGAGTCGCTATCTGCTCTGAAATGTTTTTTATGATCTGTAGTTTCTTGTTTTTTGAAATCATATTCTTCTTTAGTAGGAGCAAACTGACTAAAATAGGAGAAAGGTCCGCAGATAGCGTAGGGCTCATTATTCACTAAACAAAAGGTGATGATATTTTTTGATTCAATATCAAATACCATCATTTCTTTGGAGTTGCTTTTTTGAGTGACTCCAAAATAAGGGGCATCATCAAATGTATAAATGAAGAACTGATGTAGCTCGGCTCCTTTTGTTTCTACTATTTCATAGACTTTATTAAACTTATACGATTCTTTAAATGCACTCGCATCAGAATTTTTTTCCATATACTCAATAAAGGAATCAAAAAAATCTGTGGTTTGTGCCGATAAAGAGAAGGATATCAATAACAATAATGTAATTGTGAAAAGGTGCCTCATAAATGGTTGGTTCTATTTTGAATCAGCTAAAGTAAACAACAAATTTTAGAATTACTTAGTTTATTTTTTTTCATATTCCCTCAAAATTCGAGAGGAATATGTGAGTGTGTTTATAAAAGTAATGTTTCAATAAATCATCTTTCTAGATTGTTTGTAAAAAACTCTAAATAATCTAATTACACCACTAAAAACTTATCTCCTTTTTACTAAATTTGTTGGTCATGATGAAAATAGGAATTTTTTTCGGAGGTATTTCACGAGAACGTGAAATCTCATTTGCAGGAGGTAGAACAGTTTATGATAACTTAGACAAACAATTGTTCGAACCTGTTCCAATATTTGTTGATAGTTTAGGTAACTTCATTCATCTAGATTGGAGTTTTGTATATAAAGGTACTGTACGTGATTTTTATCCGCCAGTACCAAGTGTTCCTGCTAATTTATCGGGCTTCCAAATGTATGTGGAATCTCTAGGTAAGTTATCAGAAGAACAATTAAATGAAATGGCTAGTTTGGTTGGGCAACGTGTTAAGCCCGACGATTTCGGTCAATTATTTGATTTTGCTTTCTTGGCATTACACGGTCCCTACGGAGAGGATGGTAACCTTCAAGGTTTATTGGAGTGGTACGGTATTCCTTATTCTGGTGCAGGTGTGTTGTCTTCTGCAATTGGTATTGACAAGATTACTCAGAAGAAATTATTCTCTGACCTTGGTTTGGTGACACCAGATTATAGAGTAATCGATGCAAACGATTTAACAGAAGATCAAGTAGCAACAACTTTTACTTCTCTTAAGGAAGCTTTAGGAATGCCATTAGTGGTGAAAGCACCAAGACAAGGTTCTTCTTTAGGTGTGAGTATTGTGAAAGAGGATAGCGTTGAAGCTTTCCAAGCAGCAGCTAAAAAATCATTATTTATAGAGGAGGTAAAACGTGAACAATGGATTTCTTTATCTGATGAAGATAAAATGCGTTTTGTTCATGATTTTGTCGATGTGCGATTGGGTATCGGTCTTCCTGTTTATGTAAACGGTGATAGCGAAAAGATACTTTACAATCCAAAAGAACTATATGATCATCTTGCTTCTGAATTAGAAGAGAAAGGGAATGATATGGTGAGTTATCAATCACTGGATGCTGAAGAGCGTCTATTGATTGAGCAACATGTGAAGGGAAGAGAATTCTCCTGCATTGTTGTAGAAGATGAAGATGCTCAACCTTTGGCATTGCCACCTACAGAGATTGTTCGTGGTAACGAGGGAGTATTTGATTACCGTTCGAAATACCTTCCAGGTATGAGTAGAAAAGTGACGCCAATTGATCTTCCTATTGAAAAGGTGAGAGAAATCCAATCGAAATGTGAAGAGTTGTACACCAAACTACAATTTGATGTATATGCTAGAATTGATGGATTCGTAACTGAAAGCGGTGAGGTATTTTTAAATGACCCGAATACGACTTCAGGTATGATGCCTTCATCATTCTTCTTCCATCAAGCAGCTGAAATTGGACTGAATCCATCTCAATTCCTTACGTTCATCATCAGAACATCTTTGGCTTGTAGAATTCGCTCGGGTAAGAATACGGTCGTTACTAAACCGTTATTAAAAGAGTTGGATCAGCAGATTGCTCAGTTGTCATCAGACGATCAACAAAAAAGGAGAGTAGGTGTGATTATGGGTGGTTACTCATCCGAACGTCACATTTCTGTTGAAAGTGGTAGAAACATCTATGAGAAGTTGGCTTCTTCACATAAATATGAGGCGATCCCTATTTTCTTGACAGGAAGTAATGAGCATCATGAGATCTATGAATTGCCGATCAATATCATGTTGAAAGATAATGCGGATGATATCAAATTAAAGATTGAACAAGCATTATCGGGAGAGAAGCATGAAGTATTGACGGAAGCAATTCAAAAAGCATCAAAAATTACTGATAAATATGCTGCAGGTGCATGTTTTGATCCTAAGCCTTTAAATTATGATACTTTAAAGGAAAGAGTAGATGCAGTATTTATTGCCTTGCATGGTCGCCCAGGTGAAGATGGAGCGGTACAGAAACATCTGAACGAAAAAGGTATTCCTTACAATGGTTCTGATGTAGATAGCTCTGAAATTACTATTGATAAATTTGCCACTACAGAAATTCTTGGTGAAAAAGAAGTGTTTGTGGCTGAACATATGTTGTTGCAAAAGGCAGATTGGCAAAATGATGCTAAAGCAGCGATCGATGAAGTGGAATCTAAATTTAATTATCCACTTATCGCTAAGCCTGCCGATGATGGCTGTTCTTCTGCAGTGGTGATGGTGAAGAATAGAAATACATTAGAATTCTTTGCTGAAGCCATGTTCAGAAATGAAGAAGAGGTAGCCGAAGATTTAAGAAATAAATTACACCTTGATAAAAATGAGGAATTCCCAAGTAAGCAGAAAATCTTAATTGAGGAGTTGATAAGTGCGAAAGATGCGGATCATTTCTTAGAGATCACAGGTGGTATGTTAACAAAGTGGCATGAAGATGGCACTCGTACATACGAAGTGTTTGAACCATCCGAAGCTTTAGCAAGTGGTGAAATATTATCGCTTGAAGAAAAATTCTTAGCAGGAGAAGGACAAAACATTACTCCACCAAGATTTTCTCCTGATGCTGATGAGCAAAAATGGATCTCTGATGCAGTAAGAAAAGACTTGGAGAATGTTGCCAAAATCCTAAATGTACAAGGGTATTGTAGAATCGATGCTTTTGTGAGAATTTGGAAAGAGGAGAAGAGAGTAGAAACAATTATTATTGAAGTCAACTCACTTCCGGGAATGACTCCTGCTACTTGTATTTTCCATCAAGCAGCAATTAACGGTTACAAACCTTACGACTTTATTGATAATATTCTAGAATACGGAAGACAAAGAACTGAAGCTAAGCTTAGCAGATAGATAACTATGGATACAAATAAAATTAAAAAACTGATTTTTGGAGAGTCACCTTCGGCTTTACTTATTAATATCGTTTTAATACTTTTTGCAGGTTTATTGAGTATGTGGATATTCTTTGAAGGATATCTAAGTGTAGCAACTAAACACGGAGAAACAGTAACAGTACCTAATGTAGATAGCTTGTCTTTTGAAGATGCTATTAAAAGGTTAGAGTCTGCGGGTTTACGTTACACAGTATTTGATTCTGCACCGGTAAACTATAATCCCGATCTTCCATATCTTACAGTTTTGGCACAAACGCCTAAAGCTGGAGATAAAGTGAAAGATAATAGAAATATCTACCTTACGTTAAATCCCTCACAAGCAGAATTAGTGAAGTTGGATGATATCTTAACTTCTTCTTTGAAGAATGCTGCCGAAAAAATGAGAACAATTGGTGTGAAGCCTGGTAAGATTACTAGGGTAGAAGATCGTTATCAAGGTATTTTAGAAGTGAGATATCAAGGTCAACTTGTACAGAAGTACGATAGAAAGTTGCGAAAGAAAATTATCACTTCTAGAAAAGTACACAGAGGTGGAAAAGTGGATATAGTAGTTGGAGATGGTTTAGGTAAATCTCAAACTGATGTGCCTAATCTTGTGGGGATGACAGAAGGAGATGCGGAATTCGTTTTGTTTGGTCAAGGTTTGGGTAAAGGAACCACTCACTATGTGGCTTCAGAATTACAACCTGGAACAGTTGTAAAACAATATCCTTCTGCAGAAGAAGATGAAGAAGGCATTAAGCCAAAAATAAGATACGGTAGAACTATTGAGCTGTGGGTATCTCAATATTCTGGTAAGAATTAATTAGAAAAAAGGGAATCGAAAGATTCCCTTTTTTTAATAGATAATATGTGTACTTCCTAATTCCAATTTTAATTTATTCAATTCTTTATCGGGTATAAGGTTACCTGATAGATCTAATGACTCCAAGTTTTTCATATCATATAACTCTTTTGGAATTCTGGTCAATTGATTTAGCGAGAGGTTCAATACTTTCAAGTTCTTCAATTCTGAAATTTGATGACTAACATGAGTAATCTGATTTCCTCTTAAATTGAGTTTAGATAGGTGAGTTAATTTATATATGCTGTGAGGGAGTTCTTTAATTTTATTCTGACTCAAATTAAGCTCGTATAAATACTGTAATTCATCGAGTTCTTCAGGTACTTTTTCTATATAATTCTGACTTAAATTTAAGGCGATAAGGTTGGGGTGGTGAGTACAGAAATCAGCATCAATTGCTTTTATTTTGTTGTTATTTAAGTTGATGGATATTAAATGTGTCATTTTATCAATTGATTCTGGAAAAGAAGAAATTTGATGATTCACTAACTCAACACATAAGACACTTTCAGGATTATCCACAGTATAATTTAGTTGAACTGCTTCAAAAAGACCACGTTCATACAATTGTTTAATGGCATTGGGGAAACCATATTTCATTGCAGAAATCAAATCATAACAAAAATCGGGATTATAATAACCATTTTCTTTACCATGCAAATCCTTACTAAGGCCTCTGTAATAATAAGCTTCAGCTAGATTATCCTGAATGCTAAGAGCCATCGTAAACTCACCAATAGCTTTAATATATTGTTTCTGATGATAATAACTTTTTCCCTGATTTAAATACTTATTAGGGTCATTATTAAATGGATTGTGAAATGCACTAAATAGGATAAAAAAGGAGATGAGGGAGATAGTTGCTTTAATTGATATTTTCATGATGAATAGCTAAATCGGGTACATAATAATAACCGAAGTTAACATCAAATAGTTCTAGGGTATTGTGGCCAATAATATTAAAGTGAAACATCTTATTTGCATCATCCAAATCTATTACCTTTTACCTCTTACTTCTTACCTCAAAAAAAATCACACTTGGGATAAAATCTTGAGCTTTTGATGCTCTTTCAAACTAAATAGACTGTTCCACTTAGTTCTTAGTTTCTTAGTTAAAACGAGCGTTAACTTTTCTACCTGCTACCTGCTACCTGCTACCTGCCCAGTAGCAACCACTTCTTCCTCATCATCCGTCATATATCTCCTAATCTTACCTCTTAATTCAATTGCTGAGATATTATGGTTAATCACACCTCCTTGAATATAAGACATCTGACCTGTTTCTTCAGATACAATGAGAACAATTGCATTTGTGTTTTCAGTCATACCAATACCAGCACGGTGGCGAAGTCCCATAGTGGCAGGGATATTCGGGTTTTCAGATACTGGTAAGATACAGCGGGCAGCTTCGATTCGATTGTTGTAAATCAAACAAGCACCGTCGTGCATAGGTGAGTTTTTGAAGAAAATAGAGAGCAACATCCTTTTGGAGATTTTTGCATCTACATAATCGCCCGTTTCAGCATAGAAAGATAAATCGCTGTCTTTAGAAATAACGATAAGAGCACCTGTGTTGGTACTACTCATGTCTTTCATCGCATCAATAATAGAAGGAATATCTAAATTGATGGTAGATCCTTTGCCTTTCGTTTTGAAAAGTTGAAATAAAGGGAAGTTTTTGAAATCGGTGGATTTTCCGATAAGAAGAAGAAACTTTCTGATTTCTTGTTGGAATAGAATGATGGCTGCAATCACCCCAACATCAATAAACTGACTTAGTATTTCGGAAAGCAACTCCATATCGGTAGCCTTCACCACCAAGTAAGTAAGGTAAATAGATAATCCCCCAACGAAAATCTTTAATGCAACACTCCCTTTTATTAATTTATACAAATGAAAAAGCAGCACCGATACGAAAAGTATATCGAGAAAATCAACGAAATTAATTTCTAAAAAGCCAAAGCTGAATAAAAACATTGAGTGACTACTTGAAAAGTAAAAATTAAACAGGGTCGTAGGGGATAAAACTTAAAGTTTCTTCCAAAAATACTATTACTCTCAATTAACTAAAAAATTAGACCAAAACAGTATTTTTAGAAAGTTTTTTACTAAAACTTTCCTTATAAAACAGGGGGTTAAAGATTCTCCTTGCTACTAGAATACAAAAATAATTTCTTTCTGCTAAAAAAGAACGGTTTCTGAAAATAGTTTTACACATTCTGCTGCTTCTTTTACATCATGCACTCTTAGGATATTTCCACCCTGCTGTAAAGCTATGGTATTAATTACAGTAGTGCCATTCAAAGCATCTTTTGCTTCGATGTTTAACTTCTTGGTAATCATCGATTTTCTAGAGACTCCGACCAAAATTGGGCAGTCTAAAGCTTGTAGGGTGGACATCTCTCGAAGTAATTCATAATTCTGATCTAACGTTTTAGCAAAACCGAATCCAGGATCAATAATCAAATCTACCGCACCACTTTTAATAAATTCGATTCTTCTTTCAGAAAAATACTTCATCACCTCGTGGGTCACTCCATTTGGATAGTCGGTAAGCGTTTGCATTGTTTGTGGAGTTCCTCTCATGTGCATCATGATGTAGGGGACGTCAAGATCAGCCACAGTTTGATACATTTTTGCGTCTAATTTTCCTCCTGATATATCATTTATTATTCCTGCACCCGCTTGAATACTTTGTCGAGCCACTTCGCTTCTGAATGTATCAATAGATAGGATAGCTTCTGGGAATTGAGAAGAGATTTGATCAATAATAGGAAGTACTCTTTCCAATTCTTCCTTTTCATTTACATGATCTGCTCCAGGTCTAGACGAGTAGCCACCGATATCAAGTATAGTTGCTCCGTCTTGAAGCATTTTTTCAGCTTGCTGAATTGCGTCATCCACATAAAGTTTACGACTTTGATTATAAAATGAGTCAGGGGTAGCGTTAATGATCCCCATTACCTTGGGAGTATTAAAATCTAGTAACGTTCCTTTAATTTTTATAGATAAATTTTTTGATTTACTCATTTTATATTTGTGCTAATAACGGTAAGTGGTAACTTTACATCAAAGTTAGCTGAAAAATAGTCGAAGGACACCGAAGGGGAGATTTTTTTGATCAAAGAGTTGATATTTTTTAGATCATATCAAACTACTAGGTGCTTTCATTAAAAAATATAGAATGTCAGAAAATAAAACAGAAATAGAATTCAAAGCAGTTCTTTCGGAATGCAGATCTTTATTTGAGAAAAAAACGATTGATTATGGTACTGCATGGAGAATCTTAAGATTATCTTCCATAACAGATCAAATCTATATCAAAGCGATGCGTATCCGATCGATTCAAGAGAAAGGAGAGCAGAAAATTGATGAAGATATCAACGGAGAATTTGTTGCCATTATTAATTATTGTTTGATGGCATTGACACAATTAGAATTGATGGACGATGATCGTATGGAGATTCCTGCAGAAGAAGTAATGGAGTACTACGACAAGCATGCGACGAATACAATGAATTTGATGTTCAATAAAAATCATGATTACGGAGAGGCTTGGAGAATGATGCGTGTTTCTGGAATTACCGACATTATTTTGATGAAACTACTAAGAGTAAAGCAAATTGAAGGAAACGATGGTAAAACTATTGTGTCGGAAGGAGTGGATGCTAATTATCAGGATATGATTAATTATTCTATTTTTGCCTTAATTCTTTCGGGGTTTGCATCTTAATTAATATATTTAAAGCAGAGTTCTCTGTAATTCTTTTACATTGAACCTCGTTTGAAATTAGGGGATTTTTTCAACTGCATATTTAGACTAGCACAAGCAACAACAAAATCAAATGAAAGCCTTACAAAAAATTTTAGCATCTACTATAGGAATTATTTTCATGTTATCAGGTTTCGTGAAAATTATTGATCCAATGGGGACGGCTATCAAATTTGAAGAATACTTCCATGTCTTCGCAGAAGATGTCTCTACGACCTTACCGTTTTTAGAGTCCTTCTTTTTGTATTTAATAGGATGGAAACTATTTCTTTCTGTAATGTTCTCTTCGTTTGAATTTATTCTGGGTGTCGCATTATTGGTAAATTACAGAGCCAAATTGATGCACAGGTTAACCTTATTACTACTCATTTTCTTTGGTTTCTTAACGTTCTATTCGGCCTTTTTCGATAAAGTTACCGACTGTGGATGTTTCGGTGACGCAATAAAGTTCACTCCATGGGGATCATTCACCAAAGATTTAGTATTGCTAGTGATGTTGTTGGTATCAATGAAACTTTTACCTGGTAAGAAAAGAGTTTCAGCGTATGGTACTTATGGAGGAGGAATGTCTTTACAAAAAGAAAATTCTTCCATCTTCAAAAAGATTTCTATTTGGGTAGCGGTATTGTTTGCTTTTGGTATGTGCTATTATGCAATTCAACATTTACCTCCAATTGATTTTAGACCATATAAAATTGGTAATAATATATCAGAAATGATGACCTCTCAAGAACCATGTGTTAGTGTGTATTACATGGAAAAAGACGGAGAGGAGAAGATGTTTGAAAATTATCCAACAGATACTTCTTGGAAATTGGTAAGAATGGAGACAATTAACGAAGATGAGTGTCAGCCTTTGATTCCTGATTATTATATTTCTAATGAACAAGGAGAAGATTTTACAGAAATCACAACAAAAGGAACTAAGTTGTTAGTGATTATTCAAAATGTTTCTGAAATTGAACCTGAAACGATGGAACCTATCAATAATTTAATTAGAGGGGTTTCTTCGGATGATGTATCTGCTTTAGCTATTACTAGTGATGCGACAGATTTTGATGCTTTCAAAAGAAAAGTGCGTTTGTCTATTCCACATTATTATGCAGATGCAACAGTACTTAAAGCTGTCGTTCGTTCTAACCCTGGAATTTTGTTGGTAAAGGATGGGACAATTTTAGGGAAGTGGCATCATAATGATACCCCAAAAAGTGAAGTAATTTCTCAATTGTTAAATCAAGAGTAAGCGTGCTACAATTTATTGTTAATAGATTATTTTATGGATTTCTGGTAATCATAGGAGTGATAACAGTTGTTTTTGGCTTGTTTCATGCCTTACCTGGGGACCCTGTGGATTTAATGTCCGGTCAACACGCCGATCTAGAAACAAGAGATTTAATTCGTAAAGAATTAGGTTTAGACGAACCTTTAATCGTACAATACGGAAACTATCTTAGCGATTTATCTGTGATATCTGTCGAAAAAGACACAGAGAAAAATCAAAAAAAATATAGATACACTAAATTGATACCATTGGGCGATCATGCTTTGGTGTTTAAATTCCCTTATTTAAGGAGATCTTTCCAAACCAACAAGCCAGTTGATGAAATCCTTATCGAAAGTTTACCAGGTACATTTTGGCTTTCACTTGCTGCTATTATTATCGCCTCTTCTTTGGGTATATTTTTAGGAGTAGTGGCTGCTTTAAATTATGGGACCAAAATAGATCATATCATAGTAAGTTCATCGGTAGTATTTATATCAATGCCATCATTTGTTTTAGCGATATTAATGGCTATGATTTTTGGATATTATCTTTCTGAATATACAGGATTACCTATGACAGGTTCTTTATGGATGAATGATCCCATTTATGGTAGACAATTACATTTAGAAAACCTCATTCTTCCTGCCATCACTTTAGCCACAAGACCGTTGGCTATTATCGTTCAACTAACGAGAAGCTCTATGTTGGATGTGATGTCGCAAGATTATGTTAGAACAGCCAAAGCAAAAGGAGTTGGTAGAATAAGAGTAATTATTGTTCATACGTTAAGAAATGCTTTAAACCCAGTGATTACAGCTGTTTCAGGATGGTTGGCATCGATGTTAGCGGGTGCATTTTTTATTGAATATATTTTTAAATGGAAAGGGTTGGGCTTTAAAACCATTCAAGCAGTGGAGTACCTAGACTTACCTGTAGTTATGGGGGCAACCATCTTTATTGCTTTTGGATTTGTTGTGGTCAACATTTTTGTAGACATTATCTATGCTACACTTGATCCAAAAATTAGACTAAACTAGAATATGAGAATATATCTCGTGGGGATGCCAGGAAGCGGTAAATCGACACTCGCTAAAGCATTGTCCGAACAATTAGATCTGCCTTTTTACGATATGGATGATGAAATCGTAAATCAAGAAAATAGATCTATTCCCGAAATATTTGAAAAAGAAGGAGAGGAATACTTTAGAAAAGTAGAACAACAAATCGTTCAAAACTTTCATCCGGAAAATAGCATTATTGCTACAGGTGGGGGAGCACCTTGTTTTTTTGATAATATGGAGGTGTTGAACGGTTTAGGAATCACCGTTTTTACAGATGTTTCTGCAGAAGCATTAACCGAAAGAGTTTGGGGACAACATGGCACTCGACCATTATTGTCGCAATCTTCTAAAGAAGAAGTATTTCAATCCATTGATTATAAGCGGTCAGATAGGTTACCTTATTATAAAAAGGCACAAATCTATATCGAGGCTAAAGATAAAACACCAGAAGATCTTGCTATTGAAATAGCAAATAGGTTGAAGGAAATCAAATAGTATATTTTGGAATATACACCAAAGGCGAAATCATCATTTCGCCTTTTTTAGTTTTTGTTTAAGTCCTTTGTATTTCACCACATCAACATTAACAGCGCCTACAATTAGTTCAGCTTGTATTTTTAGTGGTATTCTATTGACATCATCAGATACCCAAAATTTGATAGGATGTGTGCCTGAGAAAAGTTGGTTCTCTGGCATAATAGGAGACATGACAAATGATTCTATTCTACCAAACTTCGTATACACCTTCTCTTTACCTAAATAAATGATGTTGAAATCATAGCCTTCATTTTCCCAAAAAGCATTCATAGTTATCGTATCACCTTTCACTAATTGATCATAATCAATTGTTCTTAGGTAATAATAACCAGAAATGACATCATGAGTGTTTGGTTGCATTTCATATTCCTTGTAATTCTTCTTTGGAGGATCTTCTTTTTTATGCCACATCGCATCAACTTTACCATTTTCTTGGTCAAAGTCTAATTGTTCTATTAATGTATAAGATCCTTCAAGAATATCTCTATTGAATTGAGCTGGGTAAAGCGTTTCTGTATTGAAGTAACTTTGCCACAAATCACGGATCTTCATAGTGAAGCCAAAAACGCCAATACTTTTTCCTGTTACATCTACTTTATAACATTCCTGTCCATTTACCTCATGAATGTTCTTGTCTAATTTAACAACTGCTTGACCAGCGTCAAACATCGCATAACCAGCTACATATGTGAGCATTTCTCCTTTTTCAAATTCAATATCCGATTTGATAGGAGGTTGTTCGTATCTAGTGTTTGTAGTAGTCTGACAGAATGTTTTGCTTGTTAGGAGTGTTGATAATCCTAAAATGACATAAAATGATGATAAGGTTAATTTTATATTATTTTTATCGATGTTCATGGAATTCTATAAATAACGTAATAATTAAATTCAATATTAGCCAATATTTTGGAAATCACCGATAAGTATTGCAAAAATTAGATTTTACTACATTATCAGTTTAAAAGGAAGCTATTAGATTTGCAAATCTAAAATAATACTATTAAAACATGATTGATACTCACGCTCATATATATTCAGACAAATTTAAGACTGATATAGACAAAATCTTATCCGAAGCTTTCAATAATAAGATCAAACATATTTTGATGCCAAACATAGACCATACCTCTATAGATGGCATGTTAGAATTAGAAGAAAAATACCCTCAACAATGTTTATCAATGATGGGTTTACACCCTTGTCATGTTAATGCAGAGTTCGAAAAAGAACTATATATAGTAGAGGAGTGGTTAAATAAAAGAAAGTTTATTGCTGTTGGAGAAATGGGAATGGACCTTTATTGGGATAAAACATTTAAAGAACAGCAGGTAGAAGCATTTAAAATTCAAGCCGATTTCGCAGTTAAACATCAATTGCCTTTAGTGATTCATGCAAGAGATGCTATGACGGAGACAATTTCGTTGCTTGAAGAAATTAAAACTGAAGGCCTGTTTGGTGTTCTACATTGTTTTACTGGAACGCTAGAGGAAGCAAAACAACTAATCGATTTAGGTTTCCATTTAGGCATTGGGGGAGTTGCCACATTTAAAAATGGAGGTTTGGATAAAGTGATCCCTCACGTTGATATCAAACACTTAGTTTTAGAGACGGATAGCCCTTACTTAGCCCCTAAGCCATTTAGAGGGAAAAGAAATCAGCCTGAGTATACCAACTATGTTTGTGATAAAGTTGCTGACTTTTATGGAATATCAGGATCAGAAGTTGAAGAAATTACAGACAAGAATGCCTATAAGTTATTCTCAATAGAGGAGTACTTATCTAAATAGCAGAGACATGACCAAAAGAACCTATTTTAAAACTGTAAATATTAATTCCACCGGCCCGAATGCATCAGATACTTCCATACTATTAATATATACTGGAGGTACTATTGGTATGGACAGGGATCCGAAGACGGGAAGTTTAATACCTTTCGATTTTGAGAAAATAATCGATGCTGTACCAGAACTGAAAGCATTTGATTTCGAATTGACAGTGATATCATTAGATCCATTAATTGATTCCTCTGATATTACCACAAAACATTGGGTACAATTGGGGACAATCATAGAAGAGTTTTATGATGATTTTGATGGGTTTGTCATTTTACACGGAACAGATACAATGGCATTTACTGCATCTGCATTGAGTTTTATGATTGATGGTGTACATAAGCCTGTGATTCTAACAGGTTCTCAATTACCCATTGGAGAGAAGCGTACAGATGCCCGAGAGAATTTGATGTCGGCATTAGAGATTGCATCAGAAAGACATGAATCTGGAGAAATGTTGGTGCAGGAAGTATGTATCTGCTTTAATAGTAAATTACTTCGAGGGAACCGAGCGAAGAAATCTCAAAATTTCAATTTTACAGCTTTTAGAACCTACAATTACCCTTCATTAGCAGAAGCAGGTATCTTTATAGAGTACAAAAGAGATGCATTTTGGAAAGATCCTATTGTTGGTCCAGCTAAATCCATGAAAGAAATCACATCTGATGTGATCTTATTGAAGATTTTCCCAGGAATGAATGAGGTTATCGTAAAACAAATGTTGGATACACCAGGGTTGAAAGGTGTAGTGTTGGAATCTTATGGTTCTGGTAATACACCAACGACAAAATGGTTTTTAGATCTTTTGGAAGAAACCGTGAAAAAAGGTGTGGTCGTTGTTAATATATCTCAATGTAACGGAGGAACAGTTATGCAAGGGCATTATGCTACAAGTGCAGCCCTAAATCGCATTGGTGTACTCAGTGGAAAAGACATGACTACAGAGGCAGCGCTCACAAAATTAATGTGTTTGCTGTCAAAATATGATAATATTGATCGGGTGAAAAAACTGATTGGGATTCCTTTGAAAGGTGAGCTTACATTGTAAATTAACTAACTATAACATTTATTTAGGTGATTAGTGTTAGTTATGCATTTATAATCGAAAATTCCACTTGTATATAAATTTAATTATACATTTATTTGCGAGTCAGTAGTCGTTAAAAACTATCAAAAAGAATACTAATTCAAAGATTAGTATTAACTTGCTCAACGATTACAGATGATAGTCAAACAAATTTATTTTTACAGTATCGGTGCGTAGTTTATCTACCGATAGATTACGATCTGAACGTTAGAGAGTTATGAAAAAAGTATTCGCGTTATTGATGTTTTTCTGTGCATTGACATTCAACACAGCACAGTTATTTGCACAAGATGAAGCAGCAACAGAAGAGGCTGCTACAGAAACAGAAGAAGTAGCAGCAGTTGAAGAAGTTTCAGCAGTTACTGAAGTTTCTTCTGACGATGTAGAAGGTGTTGCTGAAGAGGCAACTTACACACAAGCAGTGAAGCAAAAGTTCATTGAAGGTGGTTGGGAATTTATGGGAGCAGTATTGATTACTCTTATCCTAGGTTTAGCAATCGCTATTGAGCGTGTGATTACATTAACTTTATCAACTACTAATACTAAGAAGTTGATGGCTAAAGTTGATGAGGCGTTATCTTCAGGTGGAGTTGATTCTGCATTAGAAGTAACTAAAGCAACTCGTGGTCCAGTAGCTTCAATCTTTACACAAGGTTTGATGAGAGCTTCTGAAGGCGTTGACATGGTTGAGAAATCAGTTGTTGCTTACGGTTCAGTAGAAATGGGTAAATTGGAAAGAGGATTACCTTGGATCTCATTGTTTATTGCTTTGGCACCAATGTTAGGTTTCATGGGTACGGTAATCGGTATGATCGGTGCATTCGACGCAATCGAAGCAGCTGGTGATATCTCTCCTTCACTTGTAGCAGGTGGTATTAAAGTAGCCCTTCTTACAACTGTAGCAGGTCTAATCGTAGGTGTGATCCTTCAAATTTTCTACAACTACTGTGTATCTACTATCGACGGTATCGTATTAGATATGGAAGATGCTTCTGTATCATTAATCGATATGTTAGTAAAACACGAAGTAGCTGCTAAATAAGTAGCACCTATTTACAAACAGTAAATAGTATTTGTAGAACTTTAGAAAAAACACAATTATGAACGGTGAAGCTATATTTACAGAATATTTGCTACCTTTCACAGGATTTTTGATTATTGCGGCATTAGTGTTAACTGTAGTAGGTTTCATTATGTCAATTGCAACAGATCCTAAATCAGCTATCGTTGTAGTTATTGCACTTGCTGGTTTGGTAGTACTATATTTCATCGGCGTATCTTTAGCAGATAGCGAAGTAATTATCGCAGGTAGAGACATGTCAAAATTTAATGTTGATGCACTAATCTCTCAGAGAATTGGTGGCGTATTAAATATGACATACTACATGTTCGGTATTGCAATCGTTGCTATTGTAGTCGATTTTATTCAAAGAATTGTCAAAACATTCGGATAAGCTATGTTAAAGAAGAAGCCTAAAGAAGCACCAGAAATCAATGGTGGTGCAATGGCGGATATCGCCTTCCTTTTACTTATCTTCTTCTTGGTGGCGACAACGATTGCATCTGACAAGGGTGTAACAGTAATGTTACCTCCAAAGGCAGAAAAGACAGATGTGAAAGTTAAAGAACGTAACGTTTTCAATATTATCATCAACTCACAAGACATGATCTTGGCTCAAGAAGAGCAAATCAATGATCTTGGTCACATGAGAGAAATGGTAAAGAAATTCGTTCTTAACCAAGGAAAAGATTCCAAATCATCTGAGTCACCTGAAAAGGCAATTATTTCATTAAAAACTGACCGTGGTACATCATATGATATGTACATCTCGGTAGTAGATGAATTAAAGCTTGCTTACGCAGAAATGCGTGCAGCAGCAGTTGGGTTGCCTTTAGAAGATTTCCAGAATCTGGATAAAGATAAACCAGCTCAGAAGGAAAAGCTTGATAAAGCTAAGGATTTGATTCCTTACAAAGTATCAGATGCTGAACCAACTGAGATATAAAATTAGTATTCCATAAAACGCCACATTTAAAGGTGTGGCGTTTATTAAAAATACTTTGCTATGGCAACGTTTAAGAAAAAAACAAAAACGAAGCAGGACATCCCTACTTCAGCCTTGCCAGATATTATTTTCATGCTTTTGTTCTTCTTTATGATTGCAACGACTTTCCGTGAGTCTGAGCTTTTAGTAAAGAACTCTCTGCCACAAGCATCTGAGTTAACAAAACTTGAGAAGAAATCATTAGTGTCTTACATCTATATCGGTGAACCAACTGATAAGAAAAACGGTACTGAAGCTCGTATTCAGGTGAACGATGTACTTATCTCTACAGATCAGATCGTTCAACACGTTATTTCTGAGAAAGACAAACTAGGTGAGGATGGTAATAAAATTACTATGTCATTAAAAATTGACAAAGAAGCTAAAATGGGTATCATTTCTGATGTTCGTCAAGAATTAAGAGAGGCGAATGCATTGAAAGTGAACTATGCAGCTAACAAAAAATTACGTTTAGACTAATTTTTTGAAGTCAATACTAAAAAGGTCATGCCGTAAAGGTTTGACCTTTTTTTTATGTCCTAAATTCAGTAATTTTTATTCTCACTCCTCATCATCAATGATTTGCTATGAAAAACGGAATTATCCTTCTAGGAAGCTCAAATTCATCTGGCTATACCTATCAATTGTCTAAATTGATTGCCGATAAGTTCGACTATCCTATCGTTGATTTAAAACAATATAAAATCCTGCCTTTTGATTATCAATTCGAAAATCAGGAGGATGATTTTATCAAGGTATTTGATGAAGTATTGAAATATGATCATATAGTCATTGCAACACCTGTTTATTGGTATAGTATGTCTGGCATTATGAAAACGTTTTTTGATCGCCTGACGGATGGATTAATCATTCATAAAGACAAAGGAAGGCTACTTAGAGGAAAAACCATGTCGGTGATTTCTACAGGTACAGACGAGAAGGTGGTAGATTACTTTTTTAAACCCTTTAAATCTTCTGCAGATTATTTAGGAATGAGATTTAAATGGTGCGTCTATGTGAGTTCCAAAAATGGAATAAAGTTGACAGAAGAGGATATAAAAGACTTGAAATAAAAAAGGGAGTTGTCTCATCAACCCAGGCGTTAAGACCTGTGTTGATGATACAACTCCCTCTTAATTTGATATCAAATCGATATCAAGAAATATTTATTTTACTAGAACCAAAGCAGAAACACCATCAACAACAGGAGATGAAGTTGATTTAATACCTTTAGCATCCGCTTTCTTACCATCAACTAAAACTTTCCAATTTCCTTTTTCGATGAATTTAGCGATGTTCTTCGCTTTCTTACCCGAATTGAATACAACAACAATGTCATTGGAAGTTTCTCCATTAGGCTGACCTGTAATAGTGTAACCAATGATGTGATCGTCTTTGAAATCAATAAACTTCAGATGTTTTTGAATCATCTCTGTTGAAGTCATTCTAAACGCAGGATGTGCTTTTCTAACATCAATTAGTCCTTGATAATATTGGAAGACGTCTTTATTTTCCACTTTCCAATCGTAATCCAAACGGTTTACAGCGTCCGGCTTGTTGTATGAGTTGTGCTCACCGCCTTTAGTACGCATCATTTCAGCACCTGAGTGGATGAAAGGAATACCTTGAGAAGTTAACACGATGGCCGAAGTTAATTTATGCATCTTCTTGATCTCTGCTTCAGAGGCTTTTGGCTGAGATACCTTCAGTTTGTCGTATAACGTATGGTTATCGTGACAAGAAACATAAGTAACTGTTTGATCTGGCTCAGGAGCCCATGCAGCTTTAGAGTAGTTGACTTTGCTATAATCAATTTGATCGTGTTGCGTAGAACCTACGATACCGAATTTAATAGCATCGTTCAATTTAGTACTTCCTTGAACATATCCGATTTCATCATCATAGAAAACAGAACCTTTTAAGGCATCACGGATATCGTCTGAGAATGCAGCCACACCTTTCATTTTTGGTGTATTGGCTTTAATAGCTCTCTGATCAACCGGAAGAGGGGAATCGTTGGCTGTCCAACCCTCACCATAAATAATGATCGATGGATCTACTTCTTCTTTTAATCTTTTAGCGATTTCGTTCATTGTAGTTACATCGTGAATACCCATTAAGTCGAAACGGAAACCGTCTAAGTGGTATTCTTTCGCCCAGTACAAAACCGATTCTACCATGTATTTTCTCATCATCGCACGATCAGAAGCGGTTTCGTTACCGCAAGCAGAGGCGTCTGAGTAGCCACCTTCTTTATTTTGTCTGTAGTAATAACCCGGAACTTCTAAGGAGAAGTTAGAGTCATCACCGCTAAATGTGTGATTGTACACAACATCTAGAACTACACGAATACCTTTGTTGTGAAGTGCTTGAACCATTTCTTTGAATTCCTTGATTCTAACCGCACCATCATGAGGGTTGGTTGAATAAGAACCTTCTGGAACATTGTAGTTTTGTGGATCGTAACCCCAGTTGTATTGAGGAACGTCTAATCTAGTTTCATCTACCGTCTTGTAATCATAAGAAGGTAATAAGTGAACGTGAGTGACCCCTAGTTCTTCTATATGATCAATTCCTGTTTTTACACCCTTAGGGCTTTTTGTACCTGTTTCAGTAAGTCCAATAAACTTACCTTTATTTTTGATGCCTGAGTTTTTAGAAATAGAAATGTCTCTTACGTGGATTTCATATAAGATCGCATCAGTTAAGTTCTTTAAAGCAGGACGCTTATCTTGATCCCAACCTTGAGGATCTGTAGATGCTAAATCAACTACCTGTCCTCTCATACCGTTTGCACCCACAGCCACTGCGTAAGTACCAGGAGTTTCTGCTAACGTTTTTTCCTCAGTTGTGACTTGATAGGTATAGTATTTACCTTTTAAATCGCCGTCTATGTTCGCAAACCAAGTTCCTTTCACAGATGGCTTCATTTCAACAGTCTTAGTTGCTGAACCTCCTAAGTCTTGATCGTAAAATTTTAAAGTAACTGTTTTGGCAATTGGAGACCACATTCTAAATGTAGTATTCGATGGTGAGTAAACTACGCCAAGTTCACCGTCATAAGCTGGATATTTGTTATACACTTTTTTGTCAAAATCATTATGCCCATCCGCTTGTTCAGATGGAGAACAAGAAAATAGCATACTAGTTAAACTAAACAGGATAACAGCAATTGTGAATTTGTTTCTTTTCATATTTATTGACTAGATTATTTTTCAGGCTTATTATTGAATCCTTTTCATTCAATGTTGATGTTCCTTTTTTATACAAAGGGTAAATAACAATTGATTTCAGTACTTAATTTCATTTCTTTTTGATTAATAATCAACACTTGTTCACTAAAGTTTAAAACGGAACCGATTGCAAATTGTGAAATACATTTTTTTTGTATTCTAAAGAGATGAGTTGATGATAAAATAAGAGGATTTTTAATTATTCATACTGTTGAAATATAGCATCAAATAATTCATTAATTATTGATGCTGATTTAAAATTAAACACCCATACAAATACTAAATTTCGGTAGAACTATTAGGAGAAAAAAACTGTCTTAAATAAGAGGATTATTTGTGATTTATTTTGGTAGAAATGATCTTTTAAAATTTCACCAGCTGTTCAAAATTTAACACTTAAAAGTGGGGTGTTCAAAATTTAACACTGTGTATTTTAAATTTGTCATCGAAAAAATAAATTCATTAAAAAAGTGTCAATAAAATGCTGATATGCTTGAATTTATCATTTTAAAATATCAAGTTTGATCCATCATAAAAAATAAATGAAAGGAAAAATCAAACATATCGCCCCTGAATTTAGGATGAATATCACCTTATTTTTTGATAAGATGGAGGCCGGTATGTACCCTGCTTTTTATCGACGATCGCGAAGGTAGTTCTCAACTTTTTACAGTTATAAAATCCTAAGTAGATCTTTTAAGTTTTTAGATAAAAAGAAAAACACTATTTTCATTAAATCCCATTAGGGCGGAACAATGACTATTAAGAATACCATTCAAGAGATGAAACATATATCGAGCTTCAGCATTGTGGAAGCGAGTTTAGAAGAGCATAAAGAGTATGCTAAAGATATCTGTTTTCAGATAGAAGAGTCTGCAAAGGCGAGAGGAACCGGTATTGCCAAAAGATCAGTAGATTATATAGAAAATAAATTTGCGGAAGGTAAAGGAGTGATTGCGATAGCAGACGACGGAACTTTTGCAGGATTTTGTTATATCGAATCGTGGGGACACAATAAATATGTGGCCAACTCTGGTTTGATTGTCAATCCACAATTTAGAGGTACTGGCTTAGCGAAGGCAATTAAGAAAAAGGCTTTTCAGCTATCTAGAAAGAAATATCCCGAAGCCAAATTATTTGGTTTAACAACCTCATTACCTGTAATGAGAATCAATAGTGAATTGGGCTACCGTCCGGTCACTTTTTCTGAGTTAACAGACGACGAGCAATTCTGGAAAGGTTGTCAGTCTTGTGTAAACTACGATATCCTACAACGCACTTTCAGAAAGCACTGTTTGTGTACAGGGATGATTTTCGATCCTAAAGACCCGAGATATAAATCGGCAATGGACTCGAACCAACAATAAAGATTAAAAAATTAACAACAAATAAAAGAAAAAGATCTATGAGTAAGAAAGTGGTTTTAGCCTTCAGTGGTGGTTTGGATACAACATACTGTGTGAAATATCTTTCAGAGGAAAGAGGGCTAGAGGTGCATACCGCTATCGTTCAAACAGGAGGTTTTTCTGATGACGAATTAAAAGAGATTGAAGAAAAAGCATTTAAACTAGGTGTGGCTTCTCATATCACTTTAGATCAAACAGAAACTTTCTATGAGCAATGTGTGAAATATTTAGTGTATGGTAATGCATTACGTTACAATACTTACCCTCTAAGTGTAAGTGCTGAACGTGTATTCCAAGCATTAGCAATTGCTGAATATGCAAAGAAAATTGGAGCAGACAGTATCGCTCATGGATCTACAGGTGCAGGTAACGATCAAATCCGTTTTGATATGGCATTTAAGATCATCTGTCCTGAAGCAGAAATTATTACGCCAATTAGAGATAATCAGTTATCGAGACAAGACGAAATCGATTTCTTGATTTCTAAAGGTGTAGAAGGCGATTGGGAAAAATCGATGTACTCGATTAACCAAGGTCTTTGGGGTACTTCAGTAGGTGGTAAAGAAACATTGGGTTCTAGATTATCACTTCCAGAGGAAGCTTACCCAACGCAAGTATCAGAGACTATCCCTAAGAAATTAAGCTTGACGTTTGAAAAAGGTGAATTAGTAGGTATCGACGGTAAGATCTACGATAAGCCTGTTCAAGCGATTCAAGAATTAAATAAAATAGCTTCTCCTTATGGTATTGGTAGAGACATCCACGTGGGTGACACTATCATTGGTATTAAAGGAAGAGTAGGATTTGAAGCAGCAGCCCCGGTGTTAACCATCAAGGCACACCACCTATTAGAGAAGCACACACTTACAAAGTGGCAATTGTATTGGAAAGAGCAATTGGGTAACTACTATGGTATGTTAACGCACGAAGGTCAGTGGATCGATCCTGTAATGCGTAACATCGAGAAATTCTTAGAAGATACTCAATCTCATGTGACAGGTGAAGTATTCGTGACATTGTTCCCTTACCGTTTCGAATTGGAAGGTATTGAGTCGAAATTTGATTTGATGAACCCAGAATTCGGTGCATACGGTGAAATGAACAATGCATGGACAGGTGAAGATGCTAGAGGTTTTGCCACCATTTTAGCGAATCAGAACATGATCTTTGGCAAAGTGAAAGAAGCTGCCGAAGAGACTGTATCAGAATAATATTTAAACCTGATAACTTGAATTGGTATGACACTAAGGGTGCGGAATTTCTTCTGCATCCTTTTTTATCGAACCAATTTGATACAACCTAAAAGTGGAGTCTTCAAATCCACATCAAAAAGAAACAACAAACTTATAGTATAAAGAAATCATGAAAGTTGGAATTATTGGCGGCGCCGGCATGACAGGCGGTGAATTATTAAGAGTAGTGTTAAATCACCCAGAAGTGGATATTGCTTATGTTCATAGCCGATCGCAAGTAGGTAAACCACTTCATGCAGTTCACAAAGACTTATATGGCGAAAGCGATATCACTTTTACGGGTGAGATTGGAGAAGCAGACGTAGTTTTCTTATGCTTGGGCCACGGTGAGTCGGTGAAATTCTTAGAAGACAATTCATTCCCATCATCAACAGTAATCATCGATTTAAGTCAAGACTTTAGATTAGGTGAGGGAATTGTAGAAAATAGATCAATGCAATTGGGAGATCGTGAGTTCATTTACGGTTTACCTGAGATGCAAAAAGACAAAATTAAGTCAGCAAAAAACATTGCCAACCCTGGCTGTTTTGCGACTGCCATTCAAATAGCTTTATTACCACTGGCTGACGCTCAGAAGTTGAACAATGAAGTACATATAAGTGCGATTACAGGTTCGACTGGTGCCGGTGTAAAGCTTATGGCAAGTACTGCGTTTACTTGGAGAACAAGTAACATCTCACATTATAAAGCCTTCCAACATCAGCATTTATTAGAAATTGGTCAGAGTCTAAATCAATTGCAAAATGGTTTCGACCACAAGATCAACTTTATTCCTTATAGAGGTAACTTCACAAGAGGAATTTTAGCTTCTTGTTATTTGAAATCAGATTTATCTCAAGAAGAAGCGGTAAAACTTTTCAAAGATTATTATGCTGATGCTGCATTCACTCGCGTTTTAGATGGTCCTTTAGATTTGAAACAAGTAGTGAACACCAACAGAGGTTTTATCAGCATCGAAAAACACGATGATACATTGTTGATTACCTCAGCAATTGATAACTTACTGAAAGGAGCTGTTGGACAAGCTGTTCAGAACATGAACTTAATTTTCGGACTGGACGAGAAGACAGGTTTGAACCTTAAACCAATGGCATTCTAAAACTCAAAAATCACTATTATGGCAAATTTATTTGATGTATATCCCTTATTTGATATCACTCCCGTAAAAGGTGAAGATGTTTGGGTATATGATGAAAAAGGCGAAAAATATCTAGACTTGTATGGTGGTCATGCCGTGATTTCGATCGGACATACCCACCCTCATTATAAAAAACAACTTTCTGATCAGTTAGAGAATTTGGTATTCTATTCTAACTCTATTCAGAATCCACTTCAAAAAGAATTGGCATCTAAATTAGGTGAAGCAAGTTGTTATCACGATTGGAATTTATTCTTATGTAATTCTGGAGCAGAGGCCAACGAAAATGCCTTCAAATTGGCTTCATTTTACAATAAGAAAACGAAGATCATTTCTTTCACAAAAGGATTTCACGGAAGAACATCTTTAGCCGTTGCTGCTACAGATAACAAGAATATTGTGGCGCCATGTAACGCAGTTCACGATACTTTAATTCTTCCATTTAACGATGTAGAAGCTTTAAAAGAGGCTTTTGCTCAACACGAAATCTGTGCAGTTGTTGTAGAAGGTATCCAAGGTATTGGAGGTATCTACGAACCAACAGAGGAATTCATGCAAACGATCAGAACTTTATGTGATGATCAAAATGCAGTTTTCATTGCCGATGAGATTCAATCAGGCTACGGACGTTCAGGTAGATTCTTCGCACATCAGTGGTACAATGTTATTCCAGATGTGGTGACTATGGCCAAAGGAATGGGGAATGGATTCCCTATCGGTGGCGTATTCATTTCTCCTAAGTTCGAAGCAGCCTACGGTATGTTGGGGACAACATTTGGAGGAAATCACTTAGCCTGTGCAGCTGGTATTGCTGTATTAGATGTCTTGAAAGACGAAAACCTTATCGAAAAATCGGTAGAAGTAGGAGAGTGGTTAGTGGAGCAATTGAAATCAAATCCTGCCATCAAAGAAATTCGTGGAAAAGGATTGATGCTAGGTATCGAGTTAAATGAAGCGGTGGCACCTTTAAGAAAGAAATTATTGTTTGATCATAAGATCTTCACTGGTGCATCATCAAATAAAAACACGGTACGTTTATTACCACCACTTACATTAACAAAAGAGCAAGCACAATTATTTGTGAATGCTTTTGAAGCAGTAACTAAAGAAATCGCATAAATCCCACTATAGAAAATGGAAAAATTTTTATCTGTAAACGATGTTCAAGATGTAAATGAAATCGTTGAAAGTGCATTAAAGATAAAAGCCAACCCTGAAGCCTACGGGGATGTTGGAAAAAATAAAATGTTGGGTCTATTGTTCTTCAACCCAAGTTTAAGAACAAGATTAAGTACACAACGCGCCGCTCGTCATTTAGGAATGGACGTGATGGTGATGAACATTGATAAAGACGGTTGGAAAATCGAAACAGAAGAAGGTGTAATCATGGACAGTGATAAAGCAGAGCATTTAAAAGATGCTGCTGCCGTAATCAGTCAATATTGTGATATCATCGGTGTTCGTTCTTTCCCTAACCTTCAAAATAAAGAAGAAGATTATTCTGATTCAATCATGAAAGATTTTGTGAAGTATGCAAAATCTCCGATTGTATCCTTAGAATCAGCTACTCGCCACCCATTACAATCTCTAGCAGATTTGGTAACGATCAGAGAAAATTCTGATAAACCAAAAAAGAAAGTAGTACTTACTTGGGCACCTCACCCAAGAGCATTACCTCAAGCGGTACCTAATTCATTCGCTGAGTGGATGAATGCTGCTGATGATGTAGAATTAGTCATCACTGCACCTGAAGGATACGAATTGGATCCTGAGTTTGTTGGAGAGGCGACTTTCACTACCAATCAAGACGAAGCTTTAAAAGGAGCCGACTTTGTTTATGCCAAAAACTGGTCATCTACAAAAGAATACGGTAAAGTTGTTTGCAAAGACAACTCTTGGCAAATTACGGAAGAGAAAATGGCATTAACCGATAATGGTAAATTTATGCACTGCCTTCCAATCCGTAGAAACGTAGTGGCTAGCGACGCTGTATTGGATAGCGAAAACTCTCTGATCTTAGAGGAAGCGAATAACAGGACGTTTGCGGCTGCGGCGGTGTTGAACGCAATCCTTGAGGAAGATAGGAGTTAGGAATTAGGAGGTAGGAGTTGCTGAGTTTACGCTCGTTTTTTAGGTAATAAGTAATAGCTAATAGGTAAAGGCGAGATTTTTAAAATTCCAGATTGTATCAATAGCCCAGGAATTCATTCCTGGGGATATGAAAAGGTGATTTCTTTGTATAGAAAATAGTTGCCTTCATAAAATAGTATTTTATACTAAGTTTTCCATCTATCTAGACTTCAGTTCGTGGGTGGGGGATGTCGGGGTTAATGATACTATTTGATTCAAAGACATACACACACAATGACGTTGAAACCCAACGTCATTGTTTTATTTAGAAATTAATAAAACAAACAACCTGATGAAAATATCAGTAATAAAAGTTGGTGGCAACATCATTAACGACGAGCAAGCTTTAGCTAGTTTTCTGGATCAGTTTTCTGCTTTGGAAGGACCAAAAGTATTGGTACATGGCGGTGGTAAATTAGCCACAGCAATGGCCAAGCGTTTGGGAATCGAACCAAAAATGGTAGATGGAAGACGTGTTACCGATGCAGATACTTTAGAAGTAGTAACGATGGTATATGGTGGATTAGTAAACAAGAATATTGTTGCTAAACTTCAGGCCAAAGGAACAAATGCAATTGGGTTAACAGGTGCTGATGCCAACATCATAGAATCTGATAAAAGAACAGGTTGGGAGATCGATTATGGTTTTGTAGGTGACGTGCGTAAAGCTAATGCTTCTCCAATTATCGGTTTACTAGAGCAAGGAATCACTCCTGTAGTAGCTCCTTTAACTCATAACGGCGAAGGTCAGTTACTCAATACCAATGCAGATACAATGGCACAGGCAACCGCTGTAGCTTTAGGTCAGGCAGGACACGAAGTATCGCTTAGATACTGTTTCGAAAAAGCAGGTGTTCTTTTGGATATCAACGATGATAACTCATTAGTTCCAGTATTAAACCCTCAGAAGTTTGAAGAGTTCAAAGCAGAAGGAGTCGTTGCCGATGGAATGCTTCCAAAACTAAAAAATGCATTTGATGCTATCGATGCATCCGTAACCGAAGTATGGTTAGGGAAAGTAGAAGGGTTGCTTTCGAAGGAGCCTGTGGGGACGAAAATAATAGGTAGTAGGTAGCAGGTAGTAGGTAGGAGTTGCTGAGTTTACGCTCGTTTTTGAGGTAATAAGTAATAACTAATAGGTAAGGGAGAGTGTATCAAAAGCCCAGGAATTTATTCCTGGGGATGCATAGATTGAGGTAAGAGGTAAGAAGTAAATAATTAATCAAATTATATCATCGAAGCTTCCATTTTTACGAGATGGTAAAACCTCTCGTATTCTCCAATAATAGAGCTTAACTTTATAATGATTGATCTATATAATGAAACTCTAAGTTTACCACTCTTCCCCAACGAGGGGTGTAACCCCTCGACAACGAACCGGAGCTACGAAATAAATTGTTATGATGATAGGATTCATCGACAACGTACCGGATCACAATGTATATTTGGTAAGGTGGTACTATCACATGACAACGAACCCGAGATTACAAGTAGTCCGCTCCTCACAACGCAGACACGAGTCAGGAGACTCGCGCTAGTTTAAAATAAAATCTTAACTCCTAATTCCTAACTCCTAACTCCTAATTATTTCATATCTTGATAGTAAATCAATTAAAACAAGATGAAACATACTGAATTAGTAGAAAAAGCGACCGCATTATTAAAGCAAATGATTGCGACAGAATCTTTAAGTAGAGAAGAAGATGATGTGGCAGAAATTGTTGCTCGCTTTTTTATTGAAAATGAAGTAGAAATACATCAATATAAAAATAATATTTGGGCTCAGAATGTACATTTTGATGAGGAGAAGGAGACCATTCTTCTGAACTCGCATATTGATACAGTAAAGCCCAATAAGGATTGGACCTTAAATCCTTTTGAACCAAAGGTAATCGATAATAAACTTTATGGTTTAGGGAGTAATGATGCAGGAGGGTGTTTAGTGAGTTTAATCGCGACCTTCCTTTATTTTTATCAGAGGGACGACCTTCCTTTTAACTTAGTGATTTGTGCCTCTGCAGAAGAAGAGGTATCGGGTAACGAAGGAATTGCTGATGTTTGGGATCAATTGCCTAAGATTGATTTTGCCATTGTCGGTGAACCTACTTTGATGCAAATGGCAGTGGCCGAAAAAGGGTTGATGGTCTTGGATTGTGTTGCTGAAGGAGAATCGGGTCATGCTGCTAGGAATGAAGGAGTGAATGCGATTTACAAAGCCATTAAAGATATTGATTGGTTTAGAAATTATCAATTTCCGAAGGTATCGCCTACTTTGGGACCAATTAAGATGTCGGTAACAGTCATTGATGCTGGAACTCAACATAATGTGGTGCCCTCAGAATGTAAGTTTGTGGTCGATGTGAGAACAACGGATGCTTACTCTAACTTGGAAACCTTAGAGATCATCAAAAAGGAAGTGGGAAGTACGGTAACGCCAAGATCAACACGTTTAAATCCGTCGGGTGCACCTATGGATCATCCAGTAATTAAGGCAGGGTTGAATCTTCAAAAAGAAACCTACGGCTCTCCAACTTTATCAGATCAAGCATTAATGCCAATTCCTTCATTAAAAATGGGACCTGGCGACTCCGCAAGATCACATACTGCGGATGAATTCATATATTTGTCTGAGATTGCTCAAGGCGTTGAAGGATACATCAAAGTCTTGGAAGGAGCAATCATTATTTACCGTCAATAAAGTGATAAATCATCACTCATAAATAAAATACTAGAATGAAACTTTGGCAAAAATCAACGTATACAGTAAACGAGAAAGTAGACAAGTTTACCGTTGGAAAAGATAGAGAACTAGATATCCTTTTAGCACCTTACGATGTGAAAGGTTCCATGGCACATGCTACTATGTTGGCAGAAGTGGGATTATTAACGGAGGAAGATAAGGACACTTTACTAAAAGGTTTACAAGAAATATACGAGGAGATCGAAAGAGGGGAGTTTGTCATTGAAGACGGTGTGGAAGATGTACACTCTCAAGTAGAGATGTTATTGACGCAACGTTATGGTGATGTGGGGAAGCGTTTGCACTCGGGTAGATCAAGAAATGACCAAGTTTTATTGGACTTGAAGTTGTACTTGCGTGATGCCATCAAAAATGTGGCCGACCATACGAAATCACTTTTTGATACTCTAGTAGAGAAATCAGAAGAATTTAAAGACTATTTGATGCCGGGTTATACGCACATGCAAGTAGCGATGCCTTCCTCTTTTGGTTTATGGTTAGGTGCTTACGCTGAGTCATTAGTTGACGATATGGTAATGCTAAAAGCGGCTTACGATATCACAGATAGAAACCCTCTAGGTTCTGCAGCAGGTTATGGATCATCATTCCCATTAAATAGAACAAGAACTACTGAGTTGATGGACTTCCAAACAATGGCGGTCAATGTAGTTTATGCACAAATGGGTAGAGGTAAAACGGAATATCATGTAGCAAATGCTATGGCATCCGTAGCTGCTACTGTGGCCAAGTTGTCAATGGACGGTTGTATGTATGCTGGCGGTAACTTCGGTTTCTTGAAATTCCCTAACGAATTCACCACAGGATCGAGTATCATGCCTCATAAAAAGAACCCTGATGTATTGGAGTTGACTAGAGCAAGGTGTAATCAAATTACTTCTTTACCAACTCAAATCATGTCAGTTTTAAGTAACCTTCCTGTAGGTTACCACAGAGATCTTCAACAAATCAAAGAGATGTTGTTACCGGCTTTCGAAATGTTGAACGACTGCTTGGAGATGACGAAGTTGATGTTCGAAAAGATGGAGCCAACAAAAGATCTTTTAGAAGCCCCAATCTACGATTACTTGTTCTCAGTAGAAGAAGTAAACAAACTTGTTCTTCAAGGTATTCCTTTCAGAGAAGCTTACGTGATTGTAGGAGAGGGGATCGAAAAAGGAGAATACAACCCAGAAAGATCGGTCAATCATAACCACGAAGGTTCGATTGGCAATCTTGGAAATGATATTATTAAGAAAAGAATGGAGGAAGTGTATAACTTCTAGATAAATTAGAACAGCTTGGTTTAGGATCAAGCTGTTTTTTTTATATTGTATTTATGATAACTCACTTAACACCCATCAAGAGTAAATCTCAATACGATGCTTATATAAATAGATTGGACGATCTAATGGAACAAGAGTCACTTTCTAAAGATCAAGAAACTCAGTTAGAGCATTTATCTATATTAATTGACGCTTATGAACAAGAAAATCATTCTGTTGATTTATCAAGTTTAACTCCAATAGATATCATAAAATTTAGAATGGATCAATTACAACTGAGACAAAAAGATCTATCATTTATTGGAAGTTCAGGAGTGGTAAGTGAGGTAATGAATGGAAAGAGACAATTAAATCTAAACATGATAAAAACATTATCAACGGAATTAGATATTCCTGTTGAGTTATTAATTAAGTAATATTTTAAGTTAAAGAATATAAAAAAAAGGTTGATCTAATAATTTTTAGGTCAACCTTTTTTATGATTCTATTTTTGATCATTTAATAACCATAATGAGAAATAAGTGCTTCAACCTCTGTTGCTTCAAAAACGGGATTATTTACTAACTTACCTTCTATATTATAAAAGCTGTGACCAATAATCTCACCGTTTTGATCTTGTACATAGGTAACCGAACCTAGAGTTTGATCCAAGCTAAATCTACCATCATAAATTACATCGGCTGATTTAATTTTCTGATCATCAAAATATTCGGTAGGTTTTAGGTAAGTAGTAAACCCTAAATTGTCTTCTAAAACATAGATTTCTCTTTTAGATATCGAACCATCATCAAGGTATCTATCGGTAATTTGATAACGAATATTTTCATAAGCTGTACCGTAATAAATATTGAACGATTTGTTTATTAATTGATATTTATTTTCCTCTTTTTCTATATAACCTTCATGCTCGAAAATGACATACCCATGATCTTTTACGTAGTGTTTTATATCGATTCTAATATCTAAAGAATAACCTGCAGGTATTATGTATTCTTTTATGGTTGCTTCACCATTACTCTTATAAAAATGATGAATGTATAAATAGGAGATACTATGTAAAGCGTAAGAAAAGTGTTCTTCATCTCCGTTATTGTAATGAATCTCATTAATATGTCTATCATATACATTGTATTCGTATAATGTTTCTTCATACTGACGATCAGGACCAACTGTAGTTATTTTATTGATGTTTTTATTTTCATCATAAAAGTAGTAATACATAGTATTAGAGACATCCTCTACTTTTTCATTAATCAATCCATCTTCGTTGTAAGTGATATTGACTACTTCAATTAGTTTATCATTTATATTTTTTATCTGAATAGATTCAATCTGATCAATACTATTATAGGAGTAATAATAGTAAATAATAGGTTGATTGGATTCTTGCACTTTTGAACGATATATTCTACCATCATCATCAAAATCGTGTGTAAACTGAATATCTAACTCTTCAATTAGATGATACTTTTCTATATAATTACTTTCTGTCAAGTTATCATTAGTATACACATGCTCAATGTTATAAGACCAAATATTTTGGGTGTGTATTAAGTTTGTAAGATTACTTTCGAAGGTGTTATAATTTTGAATATCATCTTCTTTTAATCCTTCAAGAATTGAACATGAAGAAAGTAGAAATAAAAATAGAAGCTTGAATAGTAGTTTCATTTGAGGTATAGCAATTAGAAAGTTTAAAAAATAATCAAAGAGTAAATATAGGAATTAAACTTTTACAACTCCCACCCAAATCCCAAAGTGTACTGATAATCCAACTCTTTACCAGCTTCAGCAGGCTGTGTATCGAAGTTCATTTTATATCCTGTTTTGATGTAGAAGTCATAAGGTAAATCGTACTTTAAGTTGGCTCCGGCATCAACCCTCCAACGACTATTGTTATCCAAAGAACGGTATCCTTTTCCTGTTGCATTAAACGATAAATCTCCAATATCAAATAAATTTAGATCTGTGCCCAAATACCATTCGGAACTGGTAGTGGATGCTTTGGTAAAAGGATTTCCATCTTCATCCAATGTTTGATTGAAGGATTCATTCAAAACAGAAACACCCGTAGAAAAGCCCCAATATGCTTTATTGGTATGCAATACATATTTACCAAAACCACCTGATGTAGTTAATCGAAGATTGATTGACTGTTCTGTATTGGTTAAATAACTGATGCTAGCAGTGGCATAAAAGTCTTTAGGGAGGAAGTAATTACCCGTAAAAGAACCTTCATCTCTTACTATGGGATCGACATTATCCTGAACAGATCGGATACTGTTTACATTCAGGGTTAATATCCATTTATTGGTATTGTAAGCAATAAAAATATTGGTATTCAACTGTGACAAATTATTGGCTTTTGTGAAATTATATCCCACATCAACACTTGCAGATAGTTTACTTAAAAACGTTTGATTGATGGATTTTAAATACACCACATCTTTTGGATTGATGGAATGCTGAACACTATCATCTGAAATGATTTTATATAGACCATCATCAGAAGAAACGATACTACCATAATATCTATCGCCATTAGAAAGGGTTACGGAGAACTTAGTGTTACAAATTATCTTTTTGATGCCATCCCATTCAATTTTAAAATTAGCATCAGAATAATCAGTTTCAATTTCTACAACACCTCTATCTAAACTTTTTATTTCACCCACGATAACATCACCATTAATCATTTCTAGTGAGTCCATTTGTGCGAAAATATAATGAGGTAAGATTATTAAGAGAAGGGTGACCGCCTTTTTCATGTCTCAGATTGAAAGTTATTTGAAGTATAATTAAAAAAACTGTTGAAGTTTGATATAGTTTCGAGTAAATGTCGATTTGTAGAGTGTTAATTTAAAATAGTTTTAGAATTATTAAAAAAAGTCTAACCCTTAATTGAGTTAGACTTCTTGATATTTATTTCTTTCTAAACTTCCTTTTTAACCTTCCTCTATTGACAGGCTTGGTTTTCTTAGGACCACGATGCACTTTTTTCGTTTGATTCTCAGGGTTATTGATGCCCTGTTTGGTATGGAATGCCCCGCCACCCGAAGAACGTTTCGGACGAATGTCTTGTAAATAATCTCTATCAGAAATTTTTGGTTTTTCTTCCTCAGAGAAGATGTCGGATATCTTTACCTCTTCCGGCATAGGCTCTAAAGGAATGGCTTTCCCCATCAACTCCTCAATTTGCATCTGATACAATTGTTCAGCTTCATTGATAAAAGTGATGGCCAAACCTTTCTCATCGGCACGACCCGTTCTACCAATTCTATGGATATATTCTTCTGGAACTTCTGGAGTATCGAAATTAATTACATGAGTAATTCCTTTGATGTCCAAACCACGTGCAATAATATCTGTGGCAATTAAGAATTTAAACGTACCGTTCTCGAAGCTCTCCAACATTCTAAATCTATAATTCTGAGATTTATTGGAGTGGATAATACCTGTTTGTTCAGGGAATTTCTTCTCCACATGTTCGTGTAAACGATCGGCTAATTTTTTATTTCGAACAAAGACCAACACTTTCTCCATGTCTTCTTCATGATCCAGTAAATACTCTAGCATATTTACTTTCGTGTAGAAGTTAGGGACGTGATAGGCTCTTTGTGTTACTTTATCTGCAGGAGTACCTGTTCTTGCAATCTCTACTTTTTCAGGTTTACTGAAGAATGTGTTGATAAGTTCTTGTACATCATCGGTGATCGTTGCAGAAAACATGATGTTCTGACGACGATGAGGAAGTAAATCCATGATACGCGTTAACTGAGGTCGGAAACCTAGATCCAACATCTCGTCGACTTCATCAATAACAAATTTTTGAAGTGATTTAAATTTTAAGACGCCAGCCAAAGCGATATCCAATACTCTACCTGGAGTACCCACAAGGATATCAAGACCTTCGTGTACTTTCTGTTTTTGAGTATTGATGTTTGCTCCACCATATACACCTACAGTTCTTACTGACATGTATTTGGTGAGTGCCTCAATCTCTTCCACAACTTGTGCTACCAATTCACGCGTAGGCACAACAATCAAAACTCTCGGATCGTCTTGATTCGAAAATTTAAGATTTTGCAAAATAGGTAAGAGGTAAGCCATCGTTTTACCCGTACCCGTTTGTGCAATACCTATAATATCTTTACCGGATCCGATAACAGGAAAAGCTTCTTTTTGGATAGGAGTAACATTTACATATTCCAGATCCTCAATAGCATTTCTAAGGAAATTATTAAGTTTTAATTCTTCGAAAGTCACTTTAATAAAATTTAAATTTTCACAAAGGTATATTTCTATATTTGAAAAGGGAAAAATTAGAGGCGATATATAACAGACATTGACATAGTCTTAGAAATAATTGTATCTTGCACATACTAACACATCTATATAATCCCTTGACTAGGGGGATTTCAAAATTATCAGGAGAAACATTTATCGTCAATTATCAGAATGAATAAGCAAATAATACTAACAATGCTCCTATTGTTTCAGTATAGTATTATGGCATATGCACAAAATACTATTCACTTCGAAACAAAAGAATGGGATGAAATATTACAACTGTCTGAAAACGAAGGAAAACTCATCTATTTTGGCATCACCACAAAGTGGAGTCAGCCTTGCCAAAACTTTGTAGAAAACGTTTATAAAGACAAGAAAGTAAGCGAATATTTCAACGAAGAATTCATCAATGTGAATCGAGACTTAGAAGATCAGCTCTCCAAAGAGTTTGTGTCTAGGTACAGTATTCGATCGTTTCCTGCTCATTTATTTTTCAATGAAAAAGGTCAACTCATTCATTTGATGAAAGGAGCAATGCCCCCAAATGTCTTTTTATCAAGATGTAAAAAAGTAGAAGATCCTTCCTACCAATATTATACAATCAAGAATAAAATACGTAGTGAGGAGGAAGTGACCTTCGAAGAATACCTTAATTATTGCTCAAGTACTTTCGAATTAGGAGTAAAAGACGAAAAAGCATGCGAAGAATTTATCAAGCTATTGGATGAAGATAAATTAGCTGATCCTAAAGTGATGGATGTCGTTTGTCATACCCTATATCATTCAAATGTGAGAGACCAAGCATTTACGTTTTTTGTGGAGCATCACGATAAATTACTCTCGCATATTCAAACAAAGAATTTAGAAAACATCTACACACAATTAGTAAAGAATACATTATCAAAGAATCTGGAGGAGAAGAACCCCGTAGTATTTGAGAAGGAGATGTATGTTTTAAAGCAATACCTACCCAATCATTTTTCAGTAAAAGCAGCCTTTATCTACGAACCGAAATTCTACTTATCCATAGGAGATCATCAAAAAGCTTTCTATAGAATTAAAGATAACTTCGAAGCTGCCAAGAAGATCAAAGATCATAAAGTCATGAGTCATTGTAACGATTGGGCATGGATGATCTATACCACATCAGAAAACCCAAGCTACCTAAATAACGCATTAAGCTGGGTGGAATATGGTATAAGCGAAGATCACAATACACTCGATATGATGGATACTCAAGCACATTTATATTATAAATTGGGCATGTTCGAAAAAGCAGAGAAAGTAGCCATCGAAGTGAAAAACGCCTACGATAAAAAAGGTGTGGATAGTAAAAAAATGACAGACCTGCTTCAACAAATCAAATTAAACTAACATGAAACTCGTTGCTATTTTAAGAGGAATAAACGTCGGCGGAAAAAGAAAGATCCTCATGGCCGACCTAAAGAAATTAGTCGGAGAACTAGGAGGAACTGATATCACCACCTACATACAAAGCGGTAATGTTATTTTTTCTTCCGATGAAACTGACCCTCAAGTTTGGTCAAAACGATTAGAAAAAGGAATAGCAGATACTTTCGGGTACGATGTTCCAGTTATCGTTCTTCAGCACCAACAATGGCAAGAATTAATTGATAATAACCCCTACAAAAACGAAGAAATCAATCAACTTCACGTCACTATCCTAGACAGCCTACCCAAAGAAGAAAACAAACAAAAACTCGCCGAAGTAAAAAGCGGAGCCGATCAATATCAAATCATCCACAAAGCAGTGTATTTGTTCTGTGCAGGAAAATACCACGAAACGAAATTAGGAAACAACGTGATTGAGAAGAAGCTTGGGGTGAAGGCGACGACGAGGAATTGGAAAACTGTGGGGAAAGTAAGGAGCCTTTTGGAAACCTAAGTGTTTATGATGAAGGGGTAGAAATGAAAAGTTAAAAATGAAAAATGAAAAACGTGAAATGTTGTTCTAACGCTCGTTTTTGGGGGACAATGTATCGGACATATAATACATTGGTGCCGATGTTAAGAAAAGCGTCATTTTTTTTAGGTAGTAGGTAGTAGGTAGTAGGTCGTAGGTAGTAGGTAGTAAGTAGCAGGTGCTGAATTTACGCTCCTCATTACGCGGGCACTAGTCCGGAAACTAGCGCTAGATGCGAGAAATAATTAATCATAAAACTAAAACAATCTTTGGGCATACTTCTCGCGTTAGCTTAACTAACTACGTTTTTCATTTTTAACTTTTCATTTTTCATTTAGAAAATTAAGTTTCCAAAAAGTTAGTTCAGTTTTACAATGTTATGAAGAAAGCAAATTATTAAGCAACTTCTCCGCAACACAATACATGACATATATTGTGTTTTTTTATGTCTAATTGATTTTTGATAATAATGAATAGGTATTCATGTTAAGAGAAGATCAAGTTTTGTTAAGAGGGAAAACATATCTTTTTAAGAAACTGTGAAAACCGGACTTAATAGTTAATGTGTTGATGATGAAGATATAAAATTGCCTTAACCGATTGGGATTTTGGCTTTTATACATTTGTGTCGATTGTTTTATACACAAACTAATTAACACAAAATGAAAAAGCTTCTATTTTCAATCTTTATCTCATTAGCCTTCTTTATGTCTTGTACTTCTAACGAAGAAACACAAGATCCACAAGACACAGATGCTGCTAACTATGAGGTAGTAAGTTATCAATTGGCAGACGATGGTATGTCAGTGCTAGTTCAATTCGCAAGCGGAAAAACTTCTGTTATCAATTTTAATGAGTCGGTCAATGGAAATGATGGAATTGGAATTCAAAATATCACATTTGATCCAGTGACAGGTCAGTTGACGATCACATTAACAGACGGTACGCAAATGGTTTTTGATATTGCTGAGGAGGTATCAGCGGTGAAATTGATGAATCATTCTATGACTCCTCACTTATTGAAGAGACATTCTGGATTTGAGCATTTAGAGATTTTCTCTCTATTATCATCAGAGGATGCTTTGGAAGAGTCGCCTGACTTCCTTTATGGTTCAATGGCGGATGGTGCTGGTCTATTAAAGAACGATGACGGTACTTTCACTTTAATCAACAACATCGAGGCACACTATTCTGTCGCTAGAATATCTTTTGATGAAACTTTCAAACCTATGAAAGGGGAGATCATCTTGGATGCTACTGCTACTGCAAACACGGCACAATGTTCGGGTACTCTTGTGACTCCTGAAGAGCATGGTTTTGGCCCAATCTACCTTTCTGGTGGAGAATGGGGTGGTTCTTCTACAAACGTTTTTGCAACAGATCCTTTCAGAGCTGCTTCTGAAAAATCTGTGGGTAGAACTTTGGATGCTATGGGACAATGGACTGTTGAAAATGCAGTTCCTCTTGGAAAAAATGCTTACCCTGAGAAAACAGTTGTTCTTATCGGTGATGATAGCCACGGCGATGCAGGTGGAGCGTTAGCAATGTATGTTTCTGAAACTGTAGGTGATCTTGACGGAGGTAAATTATATGCTTTAAAGTTAGGCGACGGTTCTATGACGGACAACGAATTGGTGGATGCTGAGGCTGCAGTAGCGGTTTCTTTCGTGGAATTAGAAGAAAGAACGTATGATGCCTTAAATACTGAATGTATCGCTAAAGGTGTGATGGCTTTCAACAGAGTGGAAGATATCGATTACAGAAAAGGTGATGCTTCTGCTAACAGAGAAGTATATTTCACGGCAACTGGTAGAAGTCAATACAACGATACAAGAACTAAGTATGGTAGAATCTACAAATTAGTGCTTGATGAAAACGATCCATTATCAGGTACTCTAGAGGTAATTCTTGATGGGGACAATTTAGAAGGTAAAGCGCATCGTTTACACAGCCCTGATAACATCTTGGCGACAGAGAACTTCTTATATATCCAAGAAGATCCAAATGGATACGACGATGTTGCTTCTAAACAACACGATGCTTACTTACATCAGTACAACTTAAAAACAGGTGTATTGAAAGTTGTTCTTGAGTCAGATCACAGAGGTTCTACTGGTCTTGACAATGGTTATGCTAGCATGGACGACCGTTGGGGAAGATGGGAATTGACAGGTATGATCGATGTTTCTGAGCAATTGGGAATGGACGGTACTTTCTTGTTAATCCAACAAGCACACTCATGGAAATCAGATGATTTCTTGGATAAAACAAACCCAGCGAACACTATTAACGAAGGTAGTATTCTAACAGTCGTAAAAGGACTTGAAAGATAATTATCAATTCAATTTAGAACTCGATGATCAGTTTTATGATCATTGGGTTCTTTAATTTTTTGCCTTATGAAAAAACTTCTGCTTTTACTTATTGGATGTATTCTGATGATGTCTTGTGAAACAAAAAAGCAAGACCTAAAATCAAATGTTGAGGACTATTACTATTCTAATTTAAAGGATTGTCGATCGTCTATAGAAAAGATGTCGACCCTTTCTCAAAAAGACAGTTTGATCATGGCTTTTGATGAAGGACGTAAATCATTGAAGAAGATCGAAAGCATTATGTGTTTCTATTCTTTCAGAACCTACAAGATGCTAAACTCGCCCAATTTGCCAGAAGTAGAAGAATTTGATAATGCAGATAAAGTCTTAGATGCCACAGGTTTTCAAGTCATCGAAGAAATGCTTTTTACCGACGAAATTGATGTAGTTGGTATCCATCAACAATGTAATCAGATGTTGATGACGATCGATTTGGAATTAGGAAACGATAAAATAACTGTACTAAAACCCTATCATCTATTATGGTCGATAAGAGACGAATTAATAAGAATTACCTCTTTAGGAATTAGTGGATTTGATTCTCCAGTATACTTAAATAGCTTGGAGGAAAACGTTTATGCACTACAAGGAATTCAAGATCTACTAGACCAAAATGCCTATCTATTCCAAGATCAAAAAATCTTAGAACGTTGGGATGAAGAATTAGACAACGCAAAGCAAACACTAAAGCAAGGACCTAACTTTGATCGATTCGATCGCTATCACTTCATCAAAGATCATATTCATCACCTCATGGGGTTGTGGGTAACGACCTCAAAAGATTGGAAAGTAGAATTTCCATTCGATCAAAAAGTAAACTACGAAGCCTTATCACTATTTCATCCTCAGACATTCAATACGAATAGCTTTATGTCTAGAAACAGTGTTGATTTCAATGATGAAGTAGTAGAATTGGGACAGCAGCTTTTTCATGATGCTTCCCTTTCTGGAAATAACAAAATGAGTTGTGCCTCTTGTCATGATCCCAAAATGGCCTTTACCGATGGTAGAAAACTATCCATCACCAATAAAGGAAAAGACAACAAAAGAAACGCACCTACATTAATGTATGCTGGACTTCAAGCCTCACAATTTTATGATGCCCGTCAATCGAATTTAGAAACTCAGATTCAAGCTGTAGTTGATAATAAAGACGAGTTCGATCATCATATGGATGGAGTAGTAGAAGCAGTTCAAAAGAACGAAGCTTACGTGAAGGAACTTCAGAAATACTATAAAGAAGTCGATAGCTATGCAGTAAGAAACTCACTAGCCATGTTCGTACATAGTTTATCGCCTTTCCAATCCAAGTTCGACAAAGCCATATCCAACATAGGTGAAGATTTAGCCGAAGAGGAGGTAGAGGGCTTCAACCTATTTATGGGTAAAGCCAAATGCGGAACTTGTCACTTTGCCCCAATATTTAACGGAACAGTCCCACCACATTTCACTCATAGCGAGCTAGAAGTATTGGGAGTACCCAAAACTGTGGCTTGGGAACACGCAGAAATCGACCAAGATAAAGGCAGGTACGACATTTCGAAAGCAAAAGAAAAAATGTTCGCCTTCAAAACACCAACCGTAAGAAACATCAATGTAACCGCTCCATATATGCACAATGGCGTCTTCAACACCTTAGACGAAGTCATTCAATTTTACAATATGGGAGGAGGTCATGGTATCGGCATCACTCTCGAAAACCAAACCCTACCGACGGATTCGTTGCATCTTACTACAAGCGAGATGGAGAATCTTAAGTTGTTCTTGGGGGCGCTTAGTGATCCTATTTAGAAATGAAAAGTTAAAAATGAAAAGTTAAAAATGAAAAATGAAAAACGTGAAATGTTGTTCTAACGCTCGTTTCTAAGGGGCGATGTTAAATTACACTGGCGCCGATGTTAAGCGAAGCGTCATCGGTGCCTACAAACGTTAGAGGTCTCCCGACCTCGTTTTAAGTAATAGGTAATAACTAATAGGTGCTGAATTTACACTCCTCATTACGCGGTCTCTAGTTTGGAAACTAGTGAGAGCTAAGATTTAGGTCTCCCATCTCGTTGTTCGCTTTCTTAAACAAACTATTACTGAAATAAAAACCATAAGTTGTTCCTGGATCATTGATTGATCCAAATTTTCTTGTAAATCCACATGGCGGGAGGTGCCATGTTTAGTCTAGGTGTTAATGTCCTATCGTTTTTTAAGCGGTGGGACTTTTTTTGAAATGAAAAGTTAAAAATGAAAAATGAAAAACGTGAAATGTAGTTCTAACGCTCGTTTCTTTGGACGATGTTATACAACAACACTACACTGGCGCCGATGTTAAGCGAAGCGTCATCGGAGCCTACAAACGTTAGAGGTCTCCCGACCTCGTCATTGGAACGTAAGTGTAAATAATAAACATCATGACTAAAATAATCGATGGACATATTGCTCGCGTTATCCTAACTAACCACGTTTTTCATTTTTAACTTTTCATTTTTAATTTAAAAAACCTCTCTCCCCAGCTTCCCAACTCTCTCCAACCACTTACTCCTAAACTTCTCCGAAGATCCCTTCACCGAAGCTACATAACTAACCCTCACTGGTGATACTCCACAGAACTCCAACGTTCCTCGTTTTAAGGAATGAATGGCGGGATCTTTCATAAATAATTTATTGTACCAACTAGGGGAATCGGCTGTAACGATTATTCTTGCTGATTTTCCTTTGAGGAGCTTTTTGGGTAATGCTTGTCCCTCAACTAATTCGTAAGTGATGCCGGGAAGGAAGGTTCTATCGATAAAGCCTTTCATGATGGCAGGGTAGCTGTACCACCATAAGGGGAAAATCCATACTAGATGATCGGCCGATTTTATTTTTTCTATTGCATCGACTAAGTCAGGTTCTAAGTCGGTTCTTTTGCGGTAGCCAAATTGTAGGTTGGGGTTAAAATCAAGATCTCTGATATTGATTCGATCTACTTTAGTTCCCGTAGATAATGCTCCTTCTTCATAAGCTTTTGCCAATGCAAAGTTGTAACTCTCTTGGTCGGGATGACCGTTTATTATTAGTATTTTTTTCATATCGATTAGTTTTTACAAAACTAAATAAATTAAAAGTTAAAAATGAAAAGTGAAAAACGTGAAATGTTGCTCTAACGCTCGTTTCTTTGGACGATGTTATACAACAATACTACACTGGCGCCAATGTTAAGCGAAGCGTCATTAGTGTCCATAAACGTGAGAGGTCTCCCGACCTTGTTTTAAGTAATAGGTAATAACTAATAGGTGCTGAATTTACGCTCCTCATAACGCGGGCACGAGTTCGGAAACTCGCGCTAGTCATTTTACTTGCTTTTTGAATGACCCAACAAATTTTCTCTACGAAACACTCAACATTTCACGTTTTTCATTTTTAACTTTTCATTTTTCATTTAAAACTCCGCTCTTCACTTTTCACTCATCGCTCTTCACTCGTAAGATTAACTTTTCATTTTTCATTTAAAAACCCCGTTTTCACTCTAAAACCTCCACCAATCAAAAAATTATTTATATAAAAACCGAAATTTCATTTGCATTTATTAAAATCATCCTTTATAATTGTATATACATTAATCGTTTAAACAAATAATGAATACAAAATCATATTATAAAGCCATTCATGAAATCATAAAAACAGGACATTGGATCACAGATGCTGTAGGTCAAGTTCTAAAGGAAGATAAGATTACTGAACCACAGTTTAATGTTTTGAGAATATTAAAAGGACAGAAAGGATCGCCGATTACTGTTCAAGAAATACAGGAGCGAATGGTTCAGCGTTCGAGTAACGTGACTCGAATTATCGATAAATTATTGGATAAAGGATTGGTGAAAAGGGAAGAATGCCCGACCAATCGTAGAAAAATGGATATTACAATTACTCCTTTTGGATTGGAAGAACTAGAAAGGTTCGATCAGAAAGTAATTGAATTCCATGTACCTTACACACAAAACTTAACTGCTGAAGAGGCAGAAACATTAGAAAAATTAATTAAAAAACTCAAAGGAGAATAACATGAAAAAATTAGTCGTATTTGGAGGTTCCAATTCAAAAACATCAATTAATGCACAATTAGCGGAGTGGGCAGGAGCGCAAGTGGAAGATGCTGAAGTGAAAGTTTTAGACTTGAACGATTATGAAATGCCGATCTATGGTATCGATAAAGAAATGGCATCTGGTATTCCTGTACAAGCAAATCAGTTTTTAGAAGACTTGGCATCGGCCGATGGTATTATCGTTTCTTTTGCGGAGCACAATGGTAATTTCTCTGCTGCTTATAAAAATATCTTCGATTGGGCATCAAGAGCTGAGCGTTTAGTATATGCTAACAAACCAGTATTTGTGATGGCAACTTCTCCGGGTCCAAGAGGTGGAGCAGGGGTATTGAACATTGCAACATCATCTTTACCTTATGCAGGAGCCAATGTAGTGGGCAGTTTCTCATTGCCATCATTCCCTTCAAATTTTGATAATGGTATATCAAATGATGAGCTAAAAGCACAGTTCCAAGAAGCATTTTCAAACTTTACATCAGAAATTCATGAAACGTCAGTTAAAGCGTAAGCATGCAGGAAGAAATGGGTTTCAGTACATCATGGACCCACAGACAAGAAGAGAACTTCAACCTTTCGTATTCTTTGATGCAGGAAAGAATAAAAGAGACGACGAAGGAATGTTCTTTGGTATGCACCCTCATTCGGGCATCGGTATCATTACCTATTTCGAAGGTGGAAATCTAGTACATCAGGATACAGGTAATAACGACGATGTGATCCGAAGTGGAGGAGTGCAATGGATCAACTCGGGGAATGGTATTTTCCATGCGGAAGGGTATCAACGACCGGAAGATAAGAAGCATCAGACTTGGGATTTGGCCATCCACCAATTGTGGTTGCAGTTGCCGCCTGAATTGGAAGAAGGAGAGACGGGATATATGAATTTACAGCCAGAAGATTTACCAGTAGTCGATCATGTGAAAGTAATTGCGGGTGAATATCAAGGAGTGAAATCGCCATTGAATGTTCCTTATGATTTGACGTATTACGACATCACTTTAAAAGCAGGAGAGGAGTTGACGATCGATACACCAAAAGGTCAAACAAGAGGCTTTGTCTTCCCTCGAACAGGTCATTTGATGTTGGACCAAGAAGAAGTATCCCTAAATCATCTTTCGATTTTAGAAGAGAACGAAGGTCAGTTACACTTTAAAGCCCTTCAAGATACCCAATTCGTGGTAGGTTTGACGCAACCAAAATCATACGACATTGTGTTGGGAGGTGGTTCTATTCATACCAATAGAGCATCATTCAATAAAGCACAAGATAACATTAGAAAAATTGCTCAGGCAGTTTAAAAAAATTTCAACAAACTATTGTATGTACAATAGTTGTAAAAGCAATAGAAAATGAACGCTATTCTCGAAGGAAAAGTAACGCCAACTTTAACAAAAATGAGTGTCCCAATTAGTATTGGGATGCTTTCTACTTTCTTATTTCAGGTGATCGACACTTATTTTGTGGGGCAATTAGGAGGAGACGCCTTGGCCGCATTAAGTTTTGCCTCAGTGGTCTATTTCATTATTGTCGGTACGTTTATGGGGCTATCCATAGGAGTTTCTACATTGGTAGGCAAAGCCATTGGCGAAAAGAACTTCCTAAAAATGGAGCAGATCATCATCACTTCATTGTTGTTTACCCTGTTTACCTCAGTAGGTGCTTCCGTTTTTATAGATGTGAGTCAGGCTACCCTTTTTACATGGTTAGGAGCCCCTTCAGAAATGCTTCCATTAATTGATCAATACATGCATACATTAATGATTGGTATTCCATTACTCACCATTGGTTTATTGATGGGAAGTATCCTTAGAGCATCAGGAAGTGTAAGTCAGCCAGAAATAGTAATGGCCGTGGCTGGGGTGATCAACTTGGTATTGGATTATGGATTAATTTTCGGAAAATGGGGATTACCCGAGTTAGGAATTACCGGAGCCGCATTGGCCACAGTCATCTCTTGGGTCTTCGTTTTGATCATGATGAGTTTACTTTTCCTCAACCAATCCATTTTAAAATTAAACTTTAGTATAACTACTATTCCATTCACCCAACACCTAAGAGATATATTACAGATTGGCGTACCCACCATGCTTAGTAACTTAGTGAGTCCATTAACACAGCTATTCCTCACATTATTATTGGCTTACCACAGCTCAATGGCCGTTGCCGCCTTTGGTGTAGCGGGTAGAATAGAGATGTTATCCCTGATAGGAATACTAGGAGTAAGTACCGCAATTACCCCCTTTATCGCTCAAAATTTAGGGGCAGAACTAAAAGATCGAATCGATAAAGCTATTGTTTTCGGAGGTAAAGCAGCAGTATATTTAGGGATCATCGTAGTACTTATCTTATTCATCTTTAATCAAAATATCGCCCAACTATTCAGTGATGATCTTACAGTCATTGACTACACTTCGGACTACTTCATTTGGGTAAGCGTTTCCTATATTTTCTATGGATTGTTTTTAGTCACCACTTCCATATTAAATGGATTGCAAAAGCCTCAACAATCCTTGCAAATTATGGTGATAAAGACATTGGTATTCACCGTCCCACTAGCATTAATCGGCTCTTATTTTTATGAAGTCATCGGTATCTTCATGGGTATTGGATTAAGTAATATTCTTGGCGGAATCTATGCGAGTTACATGATGAGAAAAGAAATCAATAATTCGTCATCGAGTTTGAAAGGGGTGGATATTTTGCAGGATTATAAGAATGATTTTATAGTGAGGAATACGGCGAAGCCGTTGTAGTTACTCTCCATGGTTTACGAGTGGGCAGTGGTGCTAATAGTTCGTGTACGAGGGGGTGCACCCCTCGTTTTGGAAGTGGGGTTAAGATGAGGTAGTAAAAGTAATTATTGTTTTGGTTAATGATGGAGTTTTGCTAATAGTTCGTGTAACGAGGGGTTGCACCCCTCGTTTTGGAGGTGGGGTTAAGATAAGATGGTAAAAGTAAGTATTGTATTGGTTAATGATAGAGTTTTGCAGATAATTTGTAGTATGAAGGGGTGCACCCCTAGTCGAAAAAACAAGTGTATTAGGTTAAAGTCGAAGTGCTTTATTCCGAAATTTACCTCTTACCTCTTACCTCTTACCTCTTACCTCTTACCTCTTACCTAAATATTCTACCCTTAGAAATAAAACCCTGGGCTTTTGATACGTTATTAACTTTAACAAAGTATCTTTCCTTAGTTCCTTAGTTCCTTAGTTCCTTAGTTCCTTAGTTCCTTAATAAAAATACGAGGTCGGGAGACCTCTAACGTTTATGGGCACAGATGACGCTGTCGCTTAACATCTGCGCCAGTTTTAGCTCTCCTTTACCTATTAGTTATTACTTATTACCTAAAAAAACGAGCGTTAATTTTGCTACCTGCTACCTGCTACCTGCTACCTGCTACCTGCTACCTGCTACCTGCTACCTGCTACCTTGACTTATCTCCCTCCTCACCCTAGACAAACTCTCCGTCGTAATCCCCAGATAAGACGCCAAATGATAGTTCTTAATGTTCAGCTCGATATCGGGGTATCGTTCTACGAATTCTTCATAGCGTTGGGCGGCGGTTTTGGATAAGTTGGCGATGATTCTTCGATGGTAGCCCACAATGGAGGCCTGGAGTTTGGCTCTATAGAGTTTGTTGAATTCGGGTATTTGAATGGATAGTTTTTCGATATCATGAAAACGGATGCCAAAGACTTCGGCGTCTGATAAGCATTCTAGGTTGTAGACCGCTTCTGTTTTGGAGAAGAAGGCGATGAGGTCGGTGATCCACCAATCGTAGATGGCGAATTGGACGGTGTGTTCTTTGCCTTTTTCATCGATGAAGTAATTGCGGATACAGCCGCTCAGCACATAGTACATGATCTCGACATCATCTCCATTGACAATGAGGGTATCGCCTTTCTTAAATTGTTTGTAATGGAAGCATTTTCGGATAGCTTCTTTTTCGTTTTCGGTGAGGAATAGTTGCTTAAAAACATCAATAGTGAATAGATCAGGGCACATTTTAAATTATATTAAATGGGGTTATAGTATTTTAATTTAATCAACTTTATTCATTAATTAAACGTTTTCTCTTGAAGTTTTGATGATTCCTCAACATCATTTATTTTAGTATTGAAAAATTAAATTATTTCAATGTTTTTTATTAGACTATTCTCTAAATTACCCTTCCCAATTATCTATTTGATTTCCGATATAATAGCATTTTTTACGGGAAGCATTATTCGTTATCGACGAACTGTAATAACTCAAAATGTTGAAACTGCGTTCCCTGGCATTTCAGCGAAAGAAAAAAGAAAAATCATTCGGGGGTTTTACAGGAACCTTTGTGATGTTGGATTTGAGTCTTTGAAATCTCTATCAATGAGTAAAGAAGATGTGAAAAAACACATAACAATTACAAACCCCGAAGAATTTAAGAAGTACCACGATGCGGGTAAACCTATTTTAATGATGACAGGCCACCTTTCTAATTGGGAGTGGCAATTAATGGCTTATACTGTCATTATGAATGCGCCAATTGGTGCCGTTTACAAGCCACTATCAAACAAATTTTCTGAAAATCTGATGCAGAAAATCCGATCTAATTTTGGCGGTTATGTTGTTCCCATGGAAAAGACGATGAGGGAAATTTTGGTGAAGCATAAAAGAGGTGAAGTTTTCACCATTGGTATGGTCGCCGATCAATCTCCTCCGGGTTACGACAAAAAGCAAATTTGGTTAGATTTCTTCGGAAAAGAGTCGGCGTTCTTTGCTGGACCAGAAAAAGTAACAGAGTTTATGAACTACCCTGTGATTTTCTCAAAAATTAGAAGAGTAAAAAGAGGGTATTACGAAATCACTATTGTTGACCTTCACGATGGATCTGATTACGAAAAAGGTTCGAACGAAATACTCAAAAAGTTTTCGAAACAAGTGGAGGAAAATATCAAAGAACAACCTTCGAATTGGTTGTGGTCGCATAAGCGCTGGAAATATACTAGGGAGGAAGTGGCTTAATGTGGTAAACTGAAATTCGTATTATATTTTACTTAGATGATGTAATGTTGTATCTTAGAGGAGTACTAAGCTTCACTCTTCCAAGATTATGCGTTACATCATTTTATTTATTCTAGTATCTAATTTTGCCTTCTCCCAATCCATTACTGATTATAATTTAGGAGATAATTTCACAAGCAGCGAGGACATGATTTTCACTCGTGTGGGAAATCTGGATGGCGTCATTTTTATCTACACGGATGATAATGACAAGATCATCTCTATTGGTTTTGTGCCTTCCTATGATGGTTTTACTCCACGACATGTTGAAGAAAAAGACTTCCGCGACTTTATGTATAATTTGAGGAAAATGTATAGTACTGATTTTGATAGAAATATCCAGAATTGGCGGAAGAAACATCATTATGTGGCACGTTTGGATAAGGACACAAAGTTGGTCGTTACTATAGATGACTTCACAGAAAGTAGCTATGCTCGACTATCTATGATGATTAATCGGGTAAAGAAGTAGAAATTTCCCTAATAACCCTTTCTTAAATCAACTTTAAGCATACTATACAGTATTAAAATTGTACCTTTGTCGAAAATAGAAAAAATCATGAAAGCAATAAAAGATTCTGTAGTCAAAATCGCCTACAACTTATACGACGAAAATGCCGAAGGGACATTATTACAAGAAGTAAAATCAGACGACGCATTTGAGTTTTTATTTGGTTATAAAGATGTTCTTCCTCACTTCGAAGAAGCATTGAAAGATCAAGAAAAAGGATTTACTTTCGAATTTGGTATCGAGAAAGATGAGGCCTATGGAGACTTCCAACCTCAAGCGGTAATCAAGATCCCAAAAGAGGTGTTCAATATTGAAGATAAAGTAGATCAAGAAGAAATTCTTAAAGTGGGTAACGTACTTCCAATGGTAGGTCCAGACGAGATGCCGATGGAAGGTGAAGTGAAAGAAGTACACGCTGATCATGTAGTGATGGACTTCAATCACCCATTAGCGGGTAAAAACTTATTCTTCACAGGAGAAATTCTTGATATTAGAGAAGCAACTGAGGAAGAATTGGCAGAAGCAAAACAAGCGGAAGCAAATATGAATGATCTTGGTGGATTAGATTTAAGCGATTTACCTCAATAAGGTCATAATATATCATATATATAAGCTTCCTAACGAACTAAAAATCGATAGGAAGCTTTGTAAGTTTATATAGAATAGAAATTATAAATCACTTTAACATGAAAGTTGAAGAAGGATTGGTCGTTGCATTGACCTATAAATTATACGAAAAAGATGCCAACGGAAAGTTCATCGAAGAAGCAACAGCTGATGAGCCTTTCTTGTTCTACGTGGGTTCTGGCGGAGTGCTGCCAAAATTCGAAGAGGCCTTAATCGGTAAAGAAGAAGGGGATAACTTCAAATTAGCTTTGGGCTATTTGGATGCTTACGGAGAAATTATCGAGCAATATCAAAATGTAAAAGTCGATAAGGCGGCTTTTGGTTTTGTCGATAAGGAAGAAGAGGAAGCTTTCCTTCAAGTGGGACATATCCTTTCTGTTGCCGATCAGGATGGTGATGTTTACGACGGTAAAATCATCCAATTGAATAAGAAAGATGTAGTGATGGACATGAACCACGAATTGGCAGGGATGGACTTATTCTTTGATGGAAAAATTATTGAAGTAAGAAAGCCTACCAAAGAAGAAAGCGATTTCGATGGTGAAGGTGTTGAAATCATGCCCTCATAATACCTATGGACGGAAAGAAAAGAAGCAATATCAAAATAGGCGGTCATGTGATGATCGTCCTAAAAGAAGATCAACGCACAGGCGATCTTACGGAAGGTTTTGTAGAAAGAATTCTTACAAAATCGTCTACTCACCCTCATGGAATTAAAGTAAAATTAGAGACCGGAGAAGTAGGGAGAGTAAAACAAATTTTAGAGGACGGAGAATTTTAGTATCCGTTACAATAAGGGATTAGGGTGAAAAGATCGATGGCACTCCAAATCCTTTCACATTTAATTCGTTATCAATGAAATTTGAAAAATATCGTATCTCTGAGAGTCTAAAGAAAAGTTTAGAAGAAAAGGGATTCAAAAGGCCAACTGATATTCAGTTTAAATCTATCCCACCTATCCTAAGAGGTGAGGATGTGTTGGCTATTGCACAAACAGGTACCGGTAAAACGGCAGCATTTGCTATTCCAATCATGGAAAAGTTGATGAACAAACCTGTGAGAGGTAAAAGAAAGAAAACCATTCGTAGTTTGGTGATGGCTCCTACAAGGGAGTTGGCAGAACAAATTACAGAGGTGTTCGAATCTTTAGGAAAGTACACCAAACTAACTACTTTGTGTCTTTATGGTGGCGTACCACAAGAGGCACAAATCGAGAAATTAGAAAAAGGAGTGGACATCTTGGTCACTACTCCCGGTAGAATGTTTGATTTAAACCACCAAGGATACATCAAACTGGATAGTGTAGAAATTTTGGTATTGGATGAGGCCGACCATATGTTGGAGAAAGGTTTCATTAAGGATATCAAGGACGTTATCAAATTAATACCAAAACATAGACAGACCCTATTCTTCTCTGCCACTATTGATGAGCAAATCAAGAAGTTGGCGTATTCGTTGGTAAAAAATGCCATCAGAATTCAGATCTCACCAAAAGATCCTGTCTCTAAAAACGTTAACCACGGAGTAGTATTCGTTTCTATGGACGATAAGCGTTTCTTCTTAGAACGAATCGCCAAAGAAAACCCTGAGGCAAAAGTGCTTGTATTTGTAAGAACGCAAGTAAGAGCTGAACGTGTGCTCAAAGCCATGGAAAGAGTGGAGGTAAAGGCCGTTAGTATTCATGGAGGTAAAGACCAGAAAGAACGTTTCGAAGCCATGAAAACCTACAAAAACGGAGACGTAAAAATGCTGATCGCCACAGACGTTTCCGCAAGAGGTATCGATATTCCTAACGTTCAGTTTGTGGTGAACTACGATTTGCCAGAAGAACCAGAAAACTACGTTCACCGTGTAGGTCGTACAGGTCGTGGTACCCAAAAAGGAGATGCCATTGCTTTCTGTTCTGAAAACGAAAAGGAATTGTTGATAGCCATCGAAGAGTTTACCAATACCAAAATTGCCATTCACGAAATGGACAAAGGGGAGTACGCAGGCATCGTCGGCAACTCAGAAGAAACCTCTACCGATTGGAAAACCGTTATGAAAGAGATTGCGGCAGATCAAGATTCTTATAAAGAAGCGAAGAAGAAAGCCAATCGTAAAAAAGAGAAAAAGAAAGCGATGAAGGCGAAGAAGAAATAATCTTTTTAGCTTTTGATGAAATAATGAAAGAGAAAGACTTTTCCGTAAGAGGGAGAGTCTTTTTTTGTTTTAGGGCTAGTTGAAAATACATGTATAACATGGTGTAGACTGCTAGGAGGGTTGTTTTGTTAAAATTAGTAATTCAAAAAAGATGATAGGAGCTTAAGGTTTAAAATGAAATGAAAATGTGTATGTACATTGTTCTGGTTTTGTGTAGATTATGATTTTTGTATTCTATATTAGAATTATTAATAAATATGTTTGAATGTTAAAATTTGGGTGGATAAACGCTATGGTGTTTATTCAATGTTGGCAAACATTGCTGTAGTCTCTCTAGGAAATAGGCATTTTACCTAATTACTTAAAATTGGTTATTCTCTAAGAGTAGAATTTCTATATATTCAGATTTTTGTACCAATTAAAAACGAAAATATTTCAATTATGAAGACAAAATTAATCTTAATGCTAATGGCACTATTCACCATTACATTATCAAAAGCACAGGAGATGCCTCCTTTAATGAAACAAATCAACAATGGAAATTGGCTGGAGCAAAATGAAGCTCAAGAGTTGGTCGATGAGTTGTATTATCAGCGAGCCATTCAGGCCTATTACGAAATGTTACCGGCCATGAATACCATCGGTTTAAGAGACGGGTCAGAAGTCGTGTTTGGTAAAGGCTACAATGTGATTCCGGTTTGGAAACAAAGAATGGACGCGAGAGCATGGGTACCTACACCAAATGCGGATGTAGTATACTCAATGGGATATGCTGACCTTAAAGAAACTGGGCCACTAGTGATAGCAGCTCCTCCAAAAAATGTTAGTATGTTAACTGACTTTTTCCAACGAACGATTACAGATGTGGGGCTTGCAGGTCCTGATGAGGGTAAAGGTGGCCTATACCTTTTACTTCCTCCTAATTATGATGGACCGATTCCAAATGGAGGATATTTTACTTTCGAGTCTTCTACTTACAATGTATTTATATTTTTCCGCACTCTGATGAAGCAAGGAAAAAATGGTCCAGACCCATCAGAAGCTGCCGCAATTGCAGAAAAAATTCGGATATATCCATTGTGGGAAGTAGAGAAAGATATTCCAGCCATGCAATTCCCAAATGCATCGGGTAAACGAATTAACATGATGTACGAAACAGAATTTGATTTCTGGACTAAAATGAAAGAGTTTGTAGATTATGAACCTTATTCAGCTATCCCAGCAAATACTCGTGGTGTTTTGGCGTCATTAGGGATAAAAAAAGGAGAACCTTTCAATCCTACTGCCAAGCAAAGAGAATCTTTAAACAAAGCTCTAGAAGTTGCTCCTAAAATGATCTTTGCATCAAGACAAATCGGAAGATCGGACGGGCGAAACTTCTACTACAACGATAGACAGTACGAGCGAGTATGGTCAGGTGCAACAGCTGAATTTATGCAGGATAGCTATCTGGATATAGACCAAAGAGCAACATTTATGCAATTTGCCTACAGCACTTCTCCCTCAATGGTAAAACGTGCAATTGATGGAGGAGCAAAATACCCTGTAACTGCAAGAGATGCGGAAGGTGAGTTTTTGAACGGAAGCAACCACTATAAACTTCATTTACCTGCCGGCATTCCTGCTAAATTGTTCTGGGCAGTAACGCTGTATAATGTAACTGACGGCACTATGCCTGAGACAGATCAAATGATGCCATCAATAAATCAGTATAACAATTATAAAAAGAATAAAGATGGATCAGTTGATCTTTACTTTGGTCCAACTTTACCAAATGGAGCACCTGAAAGCAATTACATTAAAACAGTAGAAGGGCGCAATTTCCTAACTGCAGTCAGGTTATTTGGAACAGGAACTGAATTCTTCGACCAAACATGGAAACCGGATGACGTAGTAAAAATTAATTAACGTTTGCCAACAATGTATAAATGCAATAGCGGTTCGAGTGAAAACTTGAACCGCTATCTGCGCTTAATTAAGTCTGTTTGAACTCGAAAAAAAAAGTGTCTTAATCCGCTACTGCATTTATACGGAACGTTACATGGCATATAAACGACCTGAAATTGAAAAAGACATTTGCAATACTAATATTATCACTCACTATGTTTTCATTCTTTAAGAAACAAGCAGATGACATTCCATCAATTTGGAGTCGTTTCGAAAAATGGTTATCTAAAAACGCATCTCACCTAAACTCTGAACTGAATACTAATGCATCAGAAGTTGACATAACCAAGCTTGAAAAAACGATTGGCGGAAAACTCCCTAAAGATTATATCGAATTTTTGAAAATTCACAACGGACAAGAACGAGATAGTGAAGGTTTAATTGATACTGAAGAATTCTTATCAACAGATCGTGTAATTGAGGAGTGGTCTGTATGGAAAGATTTACTGGATAAAGGTGATTTTAAGGAAAGTGAATCAGAACCTGATGAAGGAATAAAACCAGATTGGTGGAATTCAAAATGGATTCCAATAACTTATGATGGGAACGGAAATCATTATTGCATTGATATTGACCCCAGCTCAAGTGGAACAAATGGACAAATAATCCGAATGTGGCATGATTCAGGGGAAAGAGAATTGATTGCTAATTCATTTAAAGAATGGATATCTAATTATGTGAATGATTTGGAAAAAGGAAAGTATGTTTATTCAGAAGATTGGGGTGGAATCATAAATAAAGAAGAATTATAAAATAAAACGCCATGTAATAATTAGGGCTTATTTTGGTCTGAAAGACCTAAAATTAAGCCCTAGTTGAACAAAGGCGGTGGTTTACACGTCGATGTCTGTATGGAACTTAGGGTAGACTTTTCATTGATATGGAAGGTCTTTTTTGTGACTTATTTTTCAATCATTTTCAGACCGTCTTCTCCTGAGAGTTTTTAGATAAAGAAATCCAACTAAAAGTATAAAGTATACGGAGTAAGAATTTAGGCTTATTTTCACAAGGGGAAAATTGGTAAAAGATGGAGTTAATTTAATGTAGCTGCATTTAGATTATCCTCTTCTGAGGAGCTCTTTGAGAAGCATAATTTGGCATTATCACCATGCTTCTTACCTTGTAGAAAGGGTATACTTTTATATTATACCCTAGTTTTTCTACTTATATTTTAATCCAATTCCATTACTTAATTTCATGAGGTTTTTGACCAATAGATGTTCTAATTTGAGTTACTTTCTATTAATAGCTCCATTGTAAAATCTAAAATGATATATTCTTTTAAAACATTTTGGTTTAAGATCTAGCTTTTCTATAGCTCTACATTAGAGAAGAAGCAGATAATCATAAATTTGATTATCTGAAAGTTCAAGTGAGATTTTTTTTAAATACAAGTGTTTGTAAGGATGTAGTTTTGAAAAGTTGAAGATAACTTTCCACTATCGGTCATGTTTTGATACACTAGATCAAACATTTTTTTAACTAAGGACAACATATTTCGCTTTTCGTATATTGTCTCTTTTTTTCATCTCAGTAACTATTATTTATAAAATTAATTAAGTTATTGAGGCTTTTAGTTATCAAAGCTTTTGAGCAACAAGGTATAGACTACTAAGATAAATACTTTTGTTAAATTAACAAGTCAAAAAAACATGAAAGACGCTTTTGATTTATAATGAAATAAAAATGAGTGTGTACATTCCCTTGGTTTTATGTGGTTTATGATTTTTGTATTCTATATTAGAATTGTTGATAGATAACTTTGAATGTTGAAATTTGGTTGATATCTTGGAAGGGTAAACTAGGCTGTTGGCTGTATGCCATGTGATGTATATCAAGAAAATTTGGGTGGATAGATGCCATTGTGTTTATTCAATGAATTGTGCATAATAGAATTAAAAAATGTCAGACCTATCAAGAATTGAAAAAAGAAAACTAGAAAAGTTCTTTGGAATGGATTCTGGTTATGTATTAGAATTTTCAAATCGCACATTTAGTGAGTTCATTTATGAATCTCTTAGAATTGAGATTTATGACGACAAATACGAATATGGTAGTGGTTCAAAAGCAAATAGACTAAGAGCGTTCTGGGATGTTGAGAGTAATTATAATGTTGGAAAGCTCACTAAAGAACTATTAACAAATTGGCATGAGGAAAAAGTATTAAACTTATTTGAAATCTCTAAATCTGAGCAGAACCTTTTCGATGAGTGTGTTAAAATTTATGAGCGTCTTCTCCAAGCTACTATTGTTGAAGAAATTGAAGTAATCAACGATAACACAAATGACAAAGACTTCAATCTTTTAGCCAAGCAAATTAAGGAAAGTATTAAGCAAAATGAACCTGAAGCTGCATTAGATAGATTACATACGTATGCCATGAAATATATACGGAAGTTATGTAAAAAACATGAAATAGGGTTGTCGAAAGAAGAATCACTAAATGCCCTTTATGGCAAGTATATAAAATTCATTATTTCTAATCAGAAAATTGAATCCGTAATGGCAGAAAAAATATTGAAATATTCAATCAATGTTTTAGATGCATTTAATGATATACGTAACAATAAAAGTTTTGCTCATGACAATCCTATATTGAACTACTCAGAAAGTGTTTTAATTTTCAATAATGTCACAAACTCTATCAAGTTCATTGAATCAATTGAAGAGAAAATTGACTTGGAGAAAAAACAAACTGAATCAACTGAACAGACAGATTGGTCAGATATACCATTTTGATTTATATGATAAGCGAATTGACATATAAGATAGTTGCATTTGAATAAATTAAGTAGGTTGATACGAATGGGAGCATCGACTGGGTGGTAGTAAGAGGGAGCTTGTTTAAGAAAGTTCTTCATTATTCATGCTCGTTGTATTGAAAAAGCTTACTAATTACTTTGAAGTTATAGGTTATGTCAAAGACACTGTTACAAAACTTGGCTTACAAATGAAAACTGGAGATAATGTGATTTTAAGTAATGCCAGTTTTTACATACATCAAATTGCCAAAAAAGAAGGAATTCGTGAAAATCTAATTGAGTTGTATGTGACCTGCCAAATGAGGGATTATGAAGGTTTGGGTTGATTTCTAATAACTTAATTAGACTTGGGATGATTTGTCTTATTAAGTCATTGAATTTTATCACTATTGAGACAGTGTTATAAAAAGTAATATTGAACAAATTGTAGTTCAAGAAGTAAGATTTGGATTGAAAAGAACAAACAAAACTTTGCACTACATGAAATATAGAAAATTGGGCGTTCGGTGTTTTACAAGATTTAAGTGGTTATTTGATACACTACCAAAGGGTTGATTTGGCACAGCACAAACTTGAAAAGTTATTGCTTTCTAGTGACCTAATTGTAATAAACATTGGCATTAATAATTGTCTACAAAATAAATCAAATTATATTCATCATAAATTATATTAATTAAGTGGGATTTTTTTTCAGAAAGTCAGTAAAAGTAGGTCCGATAAGACTAAACCTATCCAAAAGTGGCGTAGGAGCATCTGTAGGAGTTAAGGGATTGAGGTTTGGCGTAAAATCAAATGGTAAAAAATATGTCCATGCAGGTCGTAAAGGGCTTTATTATAGAAAAGATTTTAGTTCTTCTAATATAGAAAATAGTGACAATTTCGAAATGGAAACTAAAAATGATAATGAAATAGTATTTGTAGAGAATAGGCAAGAAATAGAAGGAGAGTACAAATCTGAAAAATTAAAAAATAGTTTCTTCTTATATTTTCTATTAGTACCTTTTGGGTTTATTCCAGTAATAGGAGCTATCTATTGGTGGTATGTGGCACTAAGAAACTTATTTAAAAAGTCTGTTAAATTTTATTACAATGATTCAGTTCCTGTTTATGTAAGAGATAGACGTTACAAAACAGGTAGAAGAATTGATGGGTATAGAGATACCAAAGTTTACACAAATATAAGAGCATCATTAAGTACAAAAGAACGAGTTTTATTTGTGTTCAAAGGAGTGATTGCAATGTTGTTTGCGTCTCAATTAATTGTTTACAATTATAATATTTTTCTTCCTACAGAAGATGTAGGTATCTATGATAAAACAAAGGTTGGAATAGTTACGCCAAAAGTTGGACTTAATTTAAGGGAAGACGGAAATGTAAAAAGTAATATTTTAACTCAGATACCTTTTAATGAAAAAGTAGAGATACTTGAGAGTGAGATTAAAAACGGAGAGTGGCTATATGTAAAATATGAAAATGATTCAGGTTGGGTTTCAAAAAAGTTTCTGAATATTGACCACCACACTAAGTAAATAAGTTAAGAATACTGCAACATTGGCTATAGGTGCGTTTTCCTCAACTTTAGTCGACACTCACATAATATAAGATAGGTATGATATCAAAGAATTATTCCTCGATAATTTGCTCAATTGCTTTAGCGTTTTTACTTACCTCTTGTGGAGGGATGGTAAAATCAATGGCTATTTCAAAGATCACAACCGAAAATAAAGCTATTCCTGCAGATTTTGGGAAAGATGAATCTACTCTAATATGTGTGATAACTGGGAAAAAAAGCTATGATAAATACATGAAAAGGTATGTATCAAGTGAATATCATGGAAAATATGAATTTGTACTAAGAGATGAGATATATTCTGATAAGTATAAAGACACATCAAAATACAGATATGTTTTTGACTTAAATAAACTTAATCGTACGACATCTACATATAACCCTTCATTAGGTAGAATGGAAAGCAATACCATTACAACAGCTGCTTATTTCATCACAGATAGAAAAGAAAATATAACATACAATTCTCCAATGACATCAAGCTTTTTTGCAAAATTAATTGAAGCATACATGATAAATTTGGAAGCCGTGAGGTTGGAAAACCAACCACGTATACAATAATCCTAGTTTTGATTGAAAGATCTCTATAAGGGTTTATTTTTAATCACTATTTAATTGGGTCTAAGTATTATAACCTATCAAACGATGAGCATTTGAAGTAAAACAAATCAAGACACTCGAAGACTTTCTCAATGTAATGGAACATTACAATGAAGAAGTTCAATACTTTAATTATAAATATGAATATTAGTACTGATAGAACTACTTAGGGAAACTTCAAAACCATCTTTATTTTCAGTATCAAATTATAAATAAGACATATTGATATATCTTCAAAGTAAAGAAGTTGATATGACTTGAAATAACACAAACAAATGAACACACTATCTTTTAAAACCAGAATTTGTCCAAGAACTCAAAATTCATTCTACGATTTCTCAATCGACGGAGAATCACTTTTTGATATTTGTGATATGGAGAAATCGGATAGAATTGGAAGTTTAGGTTGGGGATTAAGCAATGATTATAATAAAAGTCTTTTTAGACAGTTTCTTAATGAAGAAGAAAATAAAGAGCTAAAAAGTGGAAGGATCATGTTATTTGTCTGTTCTGAATGTGGTGATATTGGATGTGGTGGAACGACTTTTAAATTAATTGAGACTGAAACAGAAATCATCTGGACTGAATTTGGAGATGAAGATAATATTGAATTAGATATAGACTTTTCTGACTATAAAAATATAGGTCCTTTTAGATTTGAAAAAACAGAATATAAAAGGCTATTTATAGAATATATGAATCTGACCAAATAATAACACCTTTAATAAATCGTAAGCTTCACCATGTTTAATTTTTTAAAAAGAAATAAAAAGAACAACAAACAACTTATTTCAGTAATTGAATATCCTGATAGTTTTGTATTTGAGACTTATTTTAAAATGGAATCTGGGGTTTGGAATCGAACTGATATTGTAAGTGTTGTAACAAAAGATACGCCTAGTATTAATTTTTTTGAACTTTTAATGAAACATCTAGACGCTTCAAAAATGGTGAAAGTTAAGCATTTTGACTACAATAAGATGACTGAAAACTACAAAAGAATTGTGGGAAGAAAGTCAATGAAAAGTCAGATGAAGGATGCCAAGGTAGTTCAAGTTTATCGCGAAAACTCAGAAATACAATTTACCCCAATGAAGAATGGAGGTACAGTAGGTAAAGAAAAAGGGTTTACTGAAATTTCGGATAAGGAAATTAAACTAAATGCAAATGAGATTAATTCTGATACTATAAATAATGCCTTATTTGAATGTTTTAATAATTGTCTTTGATAGATTATAATTGCTTGATCACTGAAGTTTATCTCGAATATTTTTACGATAGCAATAAATAAACAAAAGAGAAGCTTCAATTAAGAGTTACACCAAACCATGAAAAACAAGATTTTAAATACAATATCTATAGCATTACTAATTGCTGTTAATTTATCCGATTTCTGGGTACAATTACCTGGTGCAGGAGATTTTGTCTTTTCTCTAATCTTAGTTTTTATCTTTTTGATTTTAGCCTTTTTTGCATTGATATGGACTTTTCGATTGTTGCTTGATAAATTCAAAGACCGAAAAGATAACATCACAGCAGGGCTGATGTATTTTACTTTAATTATCTGTTTTTTGTTTCCAACAGGTGTACTTTCTCTATTTCAAGAAAGCCGTATTCCAAGTTTATATGCTTCTTATGAAGGAGTCGCTAATTGTAGAACAAGTTTGAAATTTTTCGATGATAATAGTTTTACTTATCGTAATGCTTGTTTTGGTATTGATCAATGTAACGGTACTTATCAGATAATAAATGATACAATTAATTTGACTTATAATGGCCGTTTTAAATGTGATAATTGCTTTCAGTTTGCGATTTATAATAAAGACAGTAATTCATATAATGGAGGAGATTTGTATCTCTTTAGGAGTATGAATGATACTATTCCGAAAAAACTTTGGGTGAATAAAATTGATAGAAATGTAATAAAACTATGAGTAGCTAATGATATTACTTTCATACCCAACATTAATTAATCTATAAACCTATTTCCTTCCCTTTGATAAAAATCACAGAATCATTAATTTACCCTAGGGAATCTCCGCTTCTCTCTCTTTAATCAGAAATAGATTTTCCAATAAAATTTTAAAACCAAAAACATAACTTTACTCTTTTTCAACAAATGCTTCTCTCATCAAGAAAGAATAAAGAACATAAACTCCCTTTATTATTACTCAGACTAAAATAAATTAATTATGAAAACTAAAATTACAGCAGGACTTCTGTTTCTTGCATGAATGCAATGTTAGTATTCAACTCCAATGCGTGTACTAGTTTACGGTTAATCGCCAAAGACGGTGGAGTAGTGGTTGGTAGAACTTTAGAGTTTGGCCTTGATCCAAAATCTGACATCTTGGTGATTCCTGCAGGAAAAAAATACGAGTTTATTGGCCGATAAATCAAAAGGTATTTCTTATACATCCAAGTATGGAATTGTCGGTGCCAATGGATTTGGATTTGATATTCACGCTGATGGTGTCAACGAAAAAGGCTTATATGTTGGACTACATTATTTTCCAGGATATGCGAGTTACAACGAACCTAACTCCTCAAAGTACGAGGTATCCATGGCTCCCGAAGACTATGGCACTTGGTTGTTGGCAAATTTTGCATCCGTCGAAGAAGTGAAAGCCAATTTTAATAAGGTCGTTCTAGTCGAAAACCCCTTAGAAGTATTGGGTAATATAAGCTTACCAGCACATTTTATTGTTCATGATAAGTCAGGTGCCTGTGTGGTCATAGAACCATTAAATAAGACTTTGGTCATTTATGATAACCCATTGGGTGTATTTACGAACTCACCTACTTTTGATTGGCACATGACCAACCTAAATAATTACATAAACCTCTCTGTAGTCAATGTAGAACCATTCGACTTTGCAGGTCTAAAACTAAGAGCACCGGGTGAAGGAAGTGGTTTAAGAGGTTTACCGGGTGATGGAACACCTTCTTCACGTTTTGTTCGTGCAGCGATTTACTCACAAACCGCCATCCATCAGGAAACCGCCTCATTAGCTGTACCTCAAGTTTTTCATTTAATGAATAACTTTGATATCCCTGTGGGTTCTGTACGAGAGGTAGTTAAAACAGAAAATGGGACAAAAGTATTTAATGAGATTACTTCATGGACTACTGTGGTCGATTAAAAAAATCTGAGCTATTCTTTTAAGACGTATCAAGGTCAGCAAGTATGTCAGGTGAATGTGACGGAAGCTTTGAAAACGGCAAAAGGAAAGGTGCGTCATATTTCTATGGAAACGGAATTTACGGTGGAGGATGTGAGTCGTAAATTTAAGAATTGATCTTGTATCAAAAGCCCAGGAATTCATTCCTGGGTATTGAATATGAATGAAACCAATTGGAAAATGATTAATAAATTATATATTTGATAGTATCATATGATACTATCAAATATATTTGTAAATGAAACCACCTTATAAAATAACAAGTAAGATTTTAAAGTTAGTAGCTTCGATATCTGAAAAGATTGGTGAAGTGAATTCTGCACATTTAAATAAACCACCGACTGAATTAAGAAAGAGAAATAGAATTAAAACAATTCATTCATCTCTTGAAATAGAAGGGAATACTCTTACTATTGAGCAAATAACAGCAATCATTGAAAATAGAAGAGTAATTGGATCTAAAAAGGACATTTTAGAAGTTAAAAATGCAATTTCGGTTTATGACTATTTAGACAAATTGGATCCCTACAAATTTGAATCTTTTTGTGAGGCCCATGGAATTTTGATGAATGGACTTATAGAATCAGCCGGGAAACTTAGAAGTAAATCAGTAGGTATTGTTAAAGGTTCAAAGGTAGCACATATAGCTCCACCTAGTGAGATGCTTAAACCTTTAATGAATGATCTCTTTGATTATATAAAAAATGATGATGATTTAGTTTTAATTAAAAGTTGTGTATTTCATTATGAAATGGAATTTATTCATCCTTTTATTGATGGAAATGGAAGAATGGGTAGATTATGGCAAACGTTGATTTTAAAAGAAACTTATCCTGTTTTTGAGTTTTTGCCAATTGAAACATTGATAAAAGAAAAACAGGAAAAATATTATGAATCGCTTGCTATTTCTGATAAGTCGGGTGAGTCCACAATATTCGTTGAATTTATGCTTGAAATAATTCTCGAATCACTTGAGGAATTATTGAGTATTCAGAATATCAACTTAACTAATATTGACCGGATTAATTTATTCAAGACTATTGTTAAAGACGATTATTTTAAACGAAAAGATTATTTAAAGAATTTCAAGGAAATATCCTCAGCAACCGCAAGCCGTGATCTGAATTTTGCTGTTAAGAATGGAATAATTGAAAAAATTGGAGATAAGAATACAACGAGATATAGATATAAATAAATTTCAAAGCTTTCTCTTGTACAGACTTTACGATGTAATATCCTAACGAATTCATGAACAAAAAATTTCTTTTAAAAATTAATATTTTACTTTTCGATCTCATCTCGTATCAAAAGCCCAGGAATTCATTCCTGGGTTATTGATACGTTTTTTTATACCCAAACCCCAGCATTTAAATATGTTTAGATTTTTATTTGTTTGAATTGAAACAATATTTCAACTAAGACAGTATATATAATCAGAAGTTAGATGAATACGCTTAGTAGATAAGTGAAAAAAATTGAGAGAGAGTTAAGTTCAGATCACCCTAATATCTATGATGTTAGGGTGTTTTTTTGTGCAAAAAAGAAAAGGTGATACTCATAATGAATATCACCTTTGCTATTTATGTATTGATAAGTGAATTTACGTATTAGGTTAAATTCGAATCAATATTTATTTATCTTTTAGTACTAAGATTTCTGGAATGTTTCTTCCGAAACCATCGTAGTCTAAACCGTAACCTACCACAAAACGAGGATCGATTTCAAAACCTACATAATTCACTGTAATAGGAATTTTTAATGCTTCAGGTTTGAACAATAACGCTACTACTTTTACAGAAGCAGGTTCCATTCCTTCTAGGTCTTGGATTAACGCTTGCATTGTACGTCCTGTATCCACGATATCCTCTACAATAACGATATGCTTACCTTTTACTTGATCAGCATTAAAACCAATCAGTTGTTTCACTTTACCTGTGCTCGAAGTACCTTCGTAAGAAGCATATTTCACAAAAGAAATTTCAAGTGGAGTTTTGATTTCTTTTACTAGATCAGAGGTAAACATAAAAGCACCGTTTAGAACACTTACAAAAAGAACCTCTTTTTCTTTGTATTCCGCAGTTAGTTCTTCACCTAAAGTTTGGATACGTTCAGCAATTTGTTCTCTACTAATAAACGGAACAAACTCTTTATCAAGAACTTTTGTTATTTCAGCCATGAGTGAAATTCTATAATGATTGATATTTTTTCAATATTGTTTTAAAGAGACAAATATAATATGTTGAACGCAATATTAATTGTGAGTAAATCCTAAAAGAATAGATTATTTCAAGGTTTTGGATTTTTCATCAATTTCAATCAACTTTATTAGGTTGAAAAACACAATTAGACCATCAACCCACTAATAATTACGAAAATTAGATATGTCTACAGAAGATAAAAAAGGATTTTTTTCAAGATTCGTCAATAATATAGAAGACTACATCAACAACCTAGTGACTTTAGAGGTAAAAACCATTGTTGGAGACTTTAAAGTGGAAGGGGAGAAGGATGAAGTAATCAAAGAGGATAATTCAGAGTTTAAAGTGATGAGTAGTGAGATTCATTTACTTAAAGGGGACATTACCTCTAAAGTAAGTGAAAGCTTGATTCAGGATAAATATGCTTGGGTAAGAGATTTCCATGCACAAAAAGAAGCACACGGTCATCAAATCATTAACGATAATATCCGAGCGATTTACAGTCTTTTTGAATTGTATCAAAAAACTAAAGGGGTGAATGTGCCTGTTTCTGCACCGGAGAATTACTCTTCTCAACCTCAGCTAACACAACATTCGGCAGCAGCTTATACGGCTCAGGAAGCATCGTTTAATCCTGTGGAAGCGGTACCTCCACCACCAACCTTCGAGGCAGCAGCAGAAGTGCATCCCGAAATTCCAGATGTTCCCGCAGATCAAGCCATAGATTTTGAAGCACCTGCAGACGATTTTAATCAAATAGCCGATGAAGGCGACGATACGCCTAAACAATAACTGATCAATGGAGAATTCTTTAAAATCTTTAGCAAGCGAACTTCTCACCTTAGAGGTAAATACCATCTTTAAAGAAAACACGACAGGGGCAAAAATGCCTGTGAACAAACGTGTGGCTTTAAGAGATATCATAGAGCGTTATCGAAAAGTATTATTGGAATACGATGTGGCTGTGAAGGCTCCTATTGCTTCACCTCAGACCGATAAGAATGGCTTTGAGAAAACGGTATTGCAATGCACAGGGGCAGGGGAATATTCATTTATTGAAGTGAAGCACGCTGCTGTAAAAGGAAAAAATTATTACGAAGGACTTCAAAGTAAAATGCAATCTGATGAAGAGTTGGAATTTCTGAAAAACAGGATTCAAATGCTTTATCGTATCGAAAGACAGTCGTCTGGAATGATTGGGCTTTTTAAGAATCAAAGACTAAAATACGCTTCCGAAATAAAAAGTAGGAAGGAAGGCTTTGCCGAAGAATTTGATAAAGGAGGAGTGAACGATGCATTGAATCCGTTTCCTTCACAAATGAAATCGCATGCTTGGAACAACGACATTACCCTTCAGGAAATGAATACCGTTCCGAATCTAGAATTAGATACCGATCAGATTACCGCCATAAGAAAAGCATGGGAATTAGGCACTCAACAAGTCTTGCTTCAGACCGTGGTCCAAATTGATGGAGACGTTACTTCTTATCTAACTCCTAAGTTTGTACACCTTCCCCCTGAATTAAGAAATATGGTCATGAATTTCCATCAAAGTTCGACCAATGAAGCGACCGCACATTGGAGTTCTTTGTTTAAGGTGTTGGCCGATTTAACAGGACAAGCATTTTCTTCTTTATTCGGAAAAAAATAGCGTAAATGATAACTTCTCAACAAGCTGAAGAAAAATTACAATCCTTAAAAGCCTCCAAAGAGGCGGCACAGTTAATATGGAATTCTTTTGAAGAAGGAGGGGTGACGATTCATACCCCTTTTACTTTAAATGGGAAGCCGTATGCCTTTTCTACGTTGATACAGTTGGATGCCGATGTGATCAATTACTTTCCGAATATTAGTGATGCCGATTTCAACCTATACAGCAGAAAGCTAGAAAATGTGAGCAAAAGGCATTGGTATGAAGTTGAATTTGCCTTTTATAAACTAGGGTCGAGTAGACAACTTTGGTACTTACTCTCCGATATCATCTTATGGGGAAGTAATGTCATCGCTTTATTTTCTTTGATGGATTTCGAGAACATCTTAACCACTTTGTATTGGTTGTTATTGCCTGTATTAAGTGGTGTGGTAAGAAAAAAGGTATTGAAAGTAGTCGCTCCTAAATTGTTGAGATTCGCTTTCAACATCAAGAAATTTGTGGAGAGGATACTGAAAAAGCAGGAAAACAAGAAAAAAGAAAAAGCTATTTATTCGTAAGGGAATCAATTACTGCAAAAACTTCAGAATCAGAAACCGATTCAACAGAAAGAAAACCTAATGGACTTTGACCCGCCTCCGTAGATGCAAAATTGGAAGGTGGGTTCTCTACCGAAGCGTTCGTTCCAGAGGCTTCGATTAAGTTATTTACCGCCACATAATAATTATAGACGGAAGCATCGATACTTTTTAAATGTACCTGTATGGTATCCAAAGTACTAAAGGAAGTAAACGGATATTCCACAAACACACTTTTTCCATCAATCCCTTGATCGGTACTTAATGGAATTCGGGTAGGAGTAAGTAATACAAACTGTCCGTTTATCTTTTGAGAAACCCTCCAACTATAGTAATTCTGTTCCTTTTCGGGATCGGTAAAGTGTATTCTTACAATATAATTCTGATCACTTTCTCGAAATGAAATACGGTCAATAGGTACCTCTGTAGGTACTTTTACCTGTGCCTGAAATAGGGTATCTTGTTCCACTTCGTTACCAGGAAGGAAGACGTTAAGCGTATAGAATTGCTTAGGAATTAATCGAATTTGGTTTTGAGGGACATATAACGCTCCAAAGCTAAAAGTGCCTTCATAGGTAAAAGGAAAGGTATTCGTACCAAAATTGGTAGGGAATAATACTACGGATGCGTTTTCGATCGGAGGAAAAGATGTGGTATCGTTAAAGGGCAATGACCTCGATAGTACGATCCTAGATAAAGAACTACTTTCTGATACATTTGCATCTATGATTGTTCGAGTTGCTCCTGTAGGAACATCTAGAAATATGGGTTCTTCGCAACCCCATAGAAATAAAAGTAAAAAGAATAGTAATATGTCTCTTAGCCTCATTGTTAGAACTTGAAGTTATAACTGAATGACGGCAATATACTAAACAAATAGACTTTAACGGTTTCTAATTGCTCCGGATTTACACTATTACTTCTAAATATGTATGAATAAGTGTTTTTTCTAGCATACACATTATAAATAGAAAAATTGAAACTACTCTCGTTTCGTTTCTGCTCATGCATTTTTCTATAGAAAGTAAGAGAGATGTCCAAGTGATGCGTGCTCGGTAAACGGGCTGCATTTCTGTCGCCATAAATAGGAATCACATACCCATCTTTATGGTGTTTTCCTATCGGTGATGTAAATGGTCGACCTGAAGCATAATTCCATACCGCCGAAAACTGAATCTGCTTCGTAATTTCGAAGGAAGCCAAGATATTAAAAACGTGTCTTTGATCTTGATTGGTTGCATACCAATTGTTGTTATTAATACCGTCTACTTGCATTTGAGAATAACTCCAAGTATAAGATATGGATCCAGTTACCGTTCCTTTTCTTTTTCTAAACAAAGTCTCAAAACCATAGCTTCTGCCAATACCTGTGGAGACATCATTTAATAAATTATCTGGAGATACAAACTGACCGTTTGGCTTTAGTTCTAATATATTTTCAGAATCCTTATAGTAGGCATCCAAAGAAATATCAAAAGCTCCGTCTTTTATTTTATTGATGTATCCAATACTGAATTGATTATTGATCAGCGGATTAATGTCCTCATTCGCGGGTACCCAAACCCCGGCATTACTTGGTAATGTAGACAGGTTTAACTCTTGGGCATACTGCGACATGCGGTCGTAGGCCAATCGAACCGATTGTGTTTTGGTTAGTCCAACACTAATCGATAATCTAGGATCAAAGTTGTGATGAGTGTTATTTATCTGTAATCCCTCATTGTAGATTGTATCTTGCAATGCTGTGGTCGTAGGAGTGTCTGCTGTTCCTAAAGGAGTAGCAATAGGGATATATTCTCTTTTGTTTTTGAAATTATCAAACCTAGAATAACGACCACCAATACCTAATTTCACTTTATCAGCAATGTTCCATTCCACATCAAAATATCCGGCACTTTCTAAAGACCGAATGTCTTGTGCTTCTGTAGGCGTAATAATACTTTCTTGATCGTAGGGAGTGATATCCCCCGAATTATATAAATGGAACATACTTTCCACTCCACCTTTTAAAGTAAGGAAAGGAGTAAGGTAATGTTCAAGGTTGTATTTTAAACCAAGATCGTCGATGGTATAGGATGTTCTATAACTTGTTTCGGGTACTGAATTGATAATGTTTGAGACATTATAATGGGTGTACCATAAACTTAGATTGCTGTATAATTTTGATGATAGAAGGGAAGTCCAAGTCACGTTTGCAGTGTTATTTCCCCACTCACTACTTGATACATCCTCAAAGGCTAATCGGTCTCTACTAAAATAACCTGATGTTGTAATGGTATTCTTTTCGTCTAATTGGAATTTTAGCTTCGTGCTTAAATCATAAAATAGAATGGAGTTTAAACCTTCACCACTTATCTGAAATAAATCGGTGTAGGGTCTTCTACCTGATATAATAAAAGACGATTTATCTTTCTTTATCGGGCCTTCCAATGTTAAGTTCGCAGATATTGTTCCTACACCTCCAGAAATATTATAATTCTGACTGTTTCCTTCTCTTAAATGCACATCGATTACAGAAGATCCTCTACCTCCGTATTGGGCAGGTAATCCACTTTTATAGGTTTTAACTGATTTAAGGGAGTTGGTATTAAAAATTGAGTAGAACCCTAGACTGTGGGTCGCGTTGTATATGGGTACATTATCAATGAGAAATAGGTTTTGATCAGTTCTACCTCCTCTTACAGATAGTTCGCTACTTCCTTCGTTGGCACTTTTAAAGCCTGGCATCAATTGTAATGATTTAATCACATCACCTTCCCCTAAAATCATAGGGAGTTCTTTCGTGATTTCCGGAGATACCTTTGTGATATTACTTAATTCCAGCACACCATCATAAATTTCGGAGTTACTGGAAAGGATAAGGACTTCTTTGAGTTTGGTTTCGCGAACATCCAACTTCATGTTGAGTTGGTATTCTTTATTGACTTGAATAACAGTGTCAATTCCTTGGAACCCTAAAGATTTGATGCGAATGTTATATTTTCCTAGAGGGACAGAAATAGAGAAGAAACCGTCGACGTTGGTCACGGTACCGATATCGAGGTCGTCAAAATAAATGGAAGCACCGATAATGGTTTCGTTGGTGAATTTCTCTCGAACAATACCACTAACGGTATATTTGGCCATTCGTCGGCCTTCTTTAGAATCAAGAGGTATTCTACGAACGGTGACGATGACATCATCGTCATCAATTCGGAAATCGAGGAATTTACCATCAAACATATAGTGAAGAATTTCGACCAAAGAGGCTTCTTTGTTGAAATTAATACGTTTTACCATAGGGATGTTGTCATCACTGTAGATAAAGTTGACCTCACACATTTTAGCAATAGCGTCGATGGCTTCAAGATAGGTGGCTTCTCTAAAAGCAAAAGGGTATTTCTTCTCCTGAGCAACCAAATTATTGGATGTTAGGAAATGAAATAAAAAGATAAAAAATAGGTATATGAATTTGTTTCTTATCAATTTAGAGAAGGCTTTGAGCAATAACAATCTTCAAATGTAATAGGAAATTATTAACATTGAAGATGATATTCATCTAAAATAAAAAGCATTTATCTTACTAAGATACAACTCCTTTTCCTAAAATTGATTCTAAGGCAGTAATTCTTTCCTTTTCTTGTTGATGTTTCTTTAAAACATCCGCTTCAGAAGCTCTAACTGAACAGTCCACTGATGGACATCTTTCGCAAGTTTCGTTCACGAACTCCATTCTTACTTTTTCAGATTGCCATAAATTGGTCTTCTTTCTAAAGTCGTCGTTCATTAAGAAGCCAATCGTGATACTTGTATCAATAGTTTCGTCAACTAAAGGAAGGGCACGAGCCACAGAGATACAGAAATACTCTTTTCCAGAAGTAATGTATCGAGAAACCTGTGCATCGCAAAGGTATTTTTGGTCGATACCTTCTTTTCTGTTTTTCTCTAGATCTTCAAAGATTTTCAGCGACACCCATTTTCTACAATAGTGTTCTGAAAGTACAGTTCCGTGAGGGCTATGAAGACCGTCTAAGTGAAGTTCTTTTGTAAGTGTATATTTATTGCTTCCAGGAATATGATCCAATCGTAAGAAGAATATTTTACTTAAACCAAAATGTTTAGGAAGAATACTAGTAAGACGATATAGGAATGTTTCTGGAGAAGTATTGTGCTTAAGAATCAAATCGATGAAACCATCGAAAGAGAAAGTTCTGCTTTCTACAATTTCCCTTACATCTTCAATGATTTTATCTTCAGGAATCAATAAAGCACCAGCAAAATACGTCGCCATGTAATCATTGAAAAGCATATCGAATGATTTCACATTCATCCAAGAGTACGTCAAAGATCTCTCTTTGATACCTAATACTTGGAAAGCCGCTTCACGAGCGTAAATAAAAGTTTTACGTCTAGAATTCAGCTTTTTATTGATCATTAAGGTTGGAATACCATCGTCACTCATTTTAATGACCGATCGGAAAGTATCCAACGCTTGATGTTCACTTAAAGACTCATCATCAATTTCATACCCACAGTAATTTCTGAGGTAAGAATAGAGTTGTTGTTCTAAAGGTTCATCGTCGTTGATCTGCTTTTTTCTAAATTCACGAGCTGCTTTTTCAATATCTTCAAAATAGTTATCATGAATTTCTTGATACGATCTTAATACAGAGAAATAGAAATTCTCTACCGTAAGGTTGTAGTTACGAGAAATTTCAACGATAGTATTGACGAAGGCCGATAATTTTGAAGGAGCATCAGACATTAACTCTAGTAGGTTTCTTGGTTCTAGACCAAAAACATCTAAAGGTAATTCTTGAAGGATGTTGGAATTTAAAAGCTTGGAGATAGCACCAAGTTTTTTGGAAATTTTGAGTGATACTAACTCATCATAACTTACACCAAGAGAGGAGGCTAAAGCTGTAATTTTATTCCTTTTTGGATATTTTTTTCCTTTTTCAATTTCATTGATATATGAAACAGACATCTCGGCTTTCTTGGCTAACTCCGATAATGAAAAATTATTTTCTTGTCTATACATACGGATTTTTAGTCCGAATATGAGACGGATATTTTCCTCTAAAATCACAGGCTTGGCTTCTTTCGCACTTGGTTAAATGATTGCAGTCTATATTATCTACAACGACAAAATAGAACTTTGAATTTTCGCAGGTGTAGGGTGTTTTATTTCTATCAATCTACGAATTATTATAAAGTTACTCTAAAAAAGTTCTGATTTTTCAGCATAAATAGATAATAACTGTAAAATTAGGACAGATTTAGTAAAAAATATAATGTTTTGCGAAATTTCGCTTTTATTTACTGTTACGTTTATTTATTTTTGTATCAAAGATTAGCGAATCGATTAAAAGCAAATAATATATATGCTTTTCTTCTGTTCTTTTTCCAGAAAAGGAAAGCTAATAATCAGATATATAATTTTTCGTTTTCAGAAAAGCCTATCCTTTCAGAGGATAGGCTTTTTAGTTTTTATATTTTTCCTAAGAGGCTAGAAATACAAATAATCCGGAGATGAAAACCAGCAATCCAGCAGCGGCAACAGTTGCCGTACCATAAGCCACAAGATCCTTTGCTAAATTACCTTTGCTCGGTAATGCAGCCGCACCATAGTGTCTCGTAGAGAAAGCTAAGCGAACTCTACGTTTTTTGTCTAATGACCAAGTGACCATTTGAGGGCTTAATTCTATAACAAGATCGAAATCTTCTCGAAGTTCTGCATCAGAGATTAGTCGTCTGAGAAACTTTTCTGTTTCGTGTTGTGATAGCTTTCCATCAAAGTAGTCCTCAATGAGCGTGATATTGTGAAATGATAGGTTTTCTAGGGTCTTCATCTGTATAAAGTAGTAGGGCAAATTATGTTATTCTGTAGATAAGAATAAGATAATAAAAAGCTACTTCAGAAGCCAATTTATTTGTGACGTTGTTCTAAAATTTTAGTCACATCTTCTAAGCTGTAACCTTTTGCTCTTAATAATACAATATAATGGTATAATAAGTCAGCGGCTTCATTTAAGAATAAATCTTCGTTGTCATCTTTTGCTTCAATAACAAGTTCGACTGCTTCCTCTCCAACTTTTTGGGCTACCTTATTAATTCCTTTAGCAAAAAGGCTACTAGTGTAGGATGTATCCGAAGGATTCTCGTGTCTATCCTTAATTGTTTTTTCTAGTGCCTCTATAAATTCTAAAGCCATAGTCTTATTATTATAATTTATTTTATCTAAAAATGTTTTCTAAACTCTATGAGATACTTCCTCTCACCATTTGAGTATAGGCTCTTAAGGCGGTTTTAAATTCCTCTCCAGCTTCTACTTTCTCCTTAATCCAAATGGCAGCGAAAGCATGTGTTAGTTGTTCGCCTTCATCTTCTCCTTCGATGTTAATCTCTGGAGTTAATTCTTCAGCAAGTGCTTCTTCAGCTGCTTGAAGTTGCTCAAGACTATAGGTCTCGACCAATTTTTTAATTACCGGAATCTTCATTATTTCAATTTTTCAATAAGTTCAACAACGGCGTCTTCTTTAGACATTGGTCCGCCTTCTACTAATTTACCGTCTTTAAAGATGGCAAAAAATGGAAGGTTGTTTACACCTGCCAAGGCTCTAGCTTCAGGACTTTCTTCTGCATTTACATCTAAAAATGCTATTCCTTCGAACCTTTCATCGCCAGATAGTCGTTTAAATTTTGGTTTAAATAAACGACAGCTTCCGCACCATCCTGCAAAATATTTTACGACAACTTTATCATTCTCGCTGATAAGTGTGTTGAAATTGCTATCATTAGCATCAATTACTGGCATATGTATCTATTTTAGGGTGTTTATATTACTAAAAATTAAATAGATCGAGGGTTTTAAGACATAAAAATGAATACTTAATTTTCACCTTTCAATCTATTTTATAACCTTTGCAAAAATAGAAATAAATATTGAAATTCTAGGAATGTGGTAGAGTATGTTTCAGCAAAAAAAGTATTCTTATTTTGAGCTGATTAAATAGGCTGCATCCATAAAAAATACAAAGATGGGATTAAAAACACGTGTGTATGTGTCCGATGTGGATAACTTAGGAGATGGAAGATATTGTGCAGGTATGGGTGTGGAAATGATTGGATTTCCGATTGAAGAAAACCATCCTCGTTTTGTCTCTACCGATAAGTTCAAAGAAATTGCAAGTTGGTTGGCAGGAATTAAGTTTGCAGGCGAAATCTATGATGCTGCAAATGTAGATCTATCTGCTTATGATGCCATCGAGTCAGTAATTACAGACAATCCAGCTTTAGTAAATGAACTTGCGGGTCAAGGTAAGTCTTTGATGTACAAAATTAAGGTGGAAGACTTTGATGCGGTGGAACATCAAATGGCATTATTGGAAGCAGATGTAGATACGTTTGTGCTAGAGTTTTCTAATACTTTATCATCAGAAGATTTTTCAAAAATTAAATCATTAACTGAAGAGTATAAAGTGATCATCGGTGGTGGTTTTGATGAAAACACAGTAAATGATCTTTTGGATCAAGCTTCGCCTGAAGGTATTGCCTTAAAAGGCGGATCTGAAGTGAGTGTTGGCGTTAATACTTTCGACGGTCTAGTGGAAGTGCTTGAAGCGATTGAAACAGACGAGTGGGTTTAGTTCAATCTCGAAAATATATTCTAAAGAGTAAGGTGGAAACTTTACTCTTTTTTTATAACTTGATGTTTATGTACATAGAAGCGTGGAAAAAAATATGTGATCGATTTGAACTGGAAGAAGATGGTTTTGATGCCGAATCTTTTGGTGAAACAGCAGATCGACTTTCGGAGTATTTTGAGCATTTATTACGAACAGACTCCAGTAAATTAATGAACGGACTTTACCGAATAGATGTAAGAGAAGATTTAGTGAAAGAGGCCTTCCAAGAAGGTAGTCTATCGGATATTGCCGATGCTTTAGCACGTCTTGCCTTACGTAGGGAATGGGAAAAAGTGAAAATGAGAGAACGTTGGTCGAGTAAGTAATTATGGAGTGGAATGCGTTGATTAAGGATTTTGGGATGTACTTGAAATTAGAAAGAAGTATGTCTGAAAATACCATAGAGGGGTATATTAGGGATGTTTCTAAACTATCGAATTATCTTTTGATGAACGAAAGTGAGCTGACTGCGGCTACCCTCACACAAAGTGATGTGCTTACCTTTTTAGCCTATTTGAACAAAGAATTTCATGTCGCTACCTCCTCACAGGCAAGGTTGTTATCTGCCATTAAATCGTTTTATAATTATCTAAACGAAACAGATGTAACTGAAAATAACCCTGTAGAACTGATAGAGGCACCTAAACTGCCTAGCAAATTACCCGATACTTTAGATGTGGAAGAAATTGATGCTTTAATAGGAGCAATTGATTTAACTACCTACGAAGGAAGAAGAAATAAAGCCATCTTAGAAGTATTGTACGGTTGTGGCATTCGTGTTTCCGAATTGGTCAATCTAACGTTGGACGCATTGTTTTTTGAGGAAGGGTTTATCAGAGTCATTGGTAAAGGCGATAAAGAGCGATTTGTGCCGATTGGCTATGAAGCTATGAAACAAGTCACCCTTTATTTGGAAAACGATAGAATTACAAAATCACCTAAAAGGGGAGAAGAGAATATTGTGTTTTTAAATAGAAGAGGGGCAAGGTTAACAAGGGTAATGATTTTTACGATTATCAAAAGGTTGTCCTTAGCTATTGATTTAGGTAAAAACATCTCTCCACATACCTTTAGGCATTCTTTTGCTTCGCATATGGTCGAAGGAGGAGCAGATTTAAGAGCAGTTCAAGAAATGTTGGGTCACGAATCAATTACTACGACCGAAGTGTACACTCACCTAAATAAAGATTACCTACAGCAGATAATTACGGATTTCCATCCAAGAATTCAGACCTAAAAAAGGGACTATTTCATTTTATTGAAATAGTCCCTTTTTACAGATTTTTTAGATACTTATATCTTAATAAGGAAGAAGGTTGAAAGGTAACTCTACATCATCAGAGTATTCCTCACCACTTTCCAACATATCTACATCGTTTTCTTCGTAGTACCAGTTTACAGTAACGTTACCACTCTTATCGTTTTGATAATCTTCTAACATTGTCAAAATTTCTAAGAAACGTCTCGAAGATGACGTATTGAAATATGACATTTTAAAGTTTAAGGTAATTGTTTTTCCTGCTTCTTCAAGGTAATCTTCTAACCAACTAAAAATTGGTCCAAAAAACTCAGTCGTATATTCGTGATATGATTCACCCTCAAGTTCTAATACTCCAGTTTGAGCATTAAAATCGATTCTAGGTATATAAGTTGATCCGTCAATATGGAAATTCTCCATGCTAATTCGTTTTTTATAGTTCTTTGTTAACTTTTACCGACAAAATAAAGAATGATCTAGTTTCGTCGTAGTCTTTTATGTTTATTTCAATAGGGTTACCCGATTTTCTAACCATGTCGATAAAGCCAAGGTTTGCACCAGGTTTACCTTCCCTTTGAGGCATTTTACGCTGTTCGCGATAGAATTTCTTCAACTCATCAGCATCCAAACCATTAATGTAGTTCGCTCTTTCGATTAGAGGAGGAACTTCTGTTTTAATGATGCAGTTTCCTGAAGTGATGATATAGTGATCTTCATCTTCTGCAATAGCCACAATTCCTACACCAATATCTCTGCCATCTTTTTCAGAATATTGCTTTTCGGCAGAATAGTGATGAATATTTTGAGCCATTTCGATGACGATAGCGAAAAGACGTTTTGCTATAACCCTACTTTCAGGAGTATTTCTAAGACTTTTACCTATAAGAGCAAGAACATCCTGAGAGAAAATTCCTTGGAAAGCCAAAGATATTTTTCTTTCGGACAATTGCTGTTTAAAAGTCTTAACACTGAAATGTTCTATGTATGCCATAAGTATCGGCCTCTTTGTCGTTTAAAAAATCTGTAAAAACTATCAATTAGGCAATAGTTAAAAAACTGATTATGTTGCTCAGGATAGCATCCAAGATACTATTTTAAAAATAATAAACTTAAAAAAAGAGCATAATTCTTGAAAGAAAAAATTGAATCATTTTTTAAAACATGGTTACATCTGTAAAAAAAGATCCTTTTAGTTTAGTCATTTTACATTTAAATAATTGATAAAATGATGTTTTTCACTTCAAAATAGAAATTTTACACTCTATTTACTTTTATTGCTACAACTTTTTTGCCACTTATTGTCATAACGGTAAAAAATGATTGTCAGTATATAAATGATCTTTTAATTTTACGTTATTAAAAAAATATTTCAACAAATAATAAGATGAAAGGGAAAATCAGTTGGTTAGTCATTTGTGTAGGAATTTTATTTCATCACTCTTTAGTTTTCGGACAAGCAAAAATTCAATTTGATAAAAACATTCACGACTTCGGAGAAATTCAGGAAAGCGACGGAGATGCAGATGTCGTTTTTGAATTTACAAATACAGGTAATAAACCACTTACATTAACTTCAGTAAAAGCCAGCTGTGGATGTACCACTCCAGATTGGTCTACCGATCCTGTGGCTCCAAATGCCAAGGGATACATTAATGTAAAATATTCAACGAAAAGCAGACCAGGGAAATTTAATAAAACCATCTCTGTGCGAACAAATGGAACACCACAGGTACTTTTATTATCTATTAAAGGTAATGTGATTCCAAGACCAAAGGGTCCGAAAGACTGGTATCCTATGGAAATGGGGAGTTTACGTTTCAAAACCACTCATTTTGTCTTCAATAATATCAAAAATACGGAGAAGGATACTTTATCAACAATTATCTATAACCAGACTAAAAATCCTATCGAATTATATTACGATCAAGTCAAATTGCCTAAGCATATGGCTTTTTGGGGTGATAAATCAACTGTTGCGGCGGAAGACACACTTGTGGTTTACTTAAGCTATGATGCTTCACAGAAAACAGATTACGGATATATTTTCGAGTATTTCCAACTGCCAACATCAGACGTAAAACAACCAAAGAAACGTATCAATATTTCTGCACATATTAAAGAAGACTTTTCTAGTGTGGCAGATAAAAAAGCAGAATGGCCTAAAGCAACTTTTGATAAGAAAAAGCACGATTTTGGCGAGATGAAGGCGTTAGATAAAGCATCAACGATGTTTACGATTAAAAACGATGGTAAAACCAAATTATTAATTCGTAAGGTAAAAGCTTCTTGTGGATGTACAGCGACTAAGCCGAATAAAACAGAATTAGCTCCTGGAGAATCGACTACATTGGATGTTACTTTTACTGCGGGTAACTACAATAGATCTGTAACAAAATCGATTACAGTAATTACAAACGATCCGGACCATCCAGAAAATACATTGCAAATTTCTGCTGATGTTAAATCTGCTGAGGAATAGAAAATGACAAAAAGAATAAAAATATTAATCGGAGTGAACCTATGTCTTCTTTTGGCCATAGGTTTCTCTTTTATCTCCTTAGAAAGTATTGGAGAGAAAGATAAAGGAACCACTTTCTTTAGTATCATGGATTTATCTGTGGTCGATGGTTTTGTTTTGAATGGACAACAAATCCAACGTACTGATGATGGAAGATGGTTGCTGAATAATAAAGTGGATGTGGCACCGAGAATGATCGGCAACTTATTCCAAGCCATTCAACAAACTTCTATCATCCAACAATCTGAAGCAGCTTTGCCAACAAAAGGAGTTGAAGTGAAAGTACAGACGGGAGGAGCCACTATTTTTGAAGGTGTGATTGCATCTTCAGGGGATGCATCCTCTTTTGGACAGAAAAATGGTAAAACCTATCAGATAGAAATTCCAGGGCAGTTTATCAATATAGAACAACTATTTGATGCTAACACTAGCTGGAGAGATAAAACAGTCTTTAGAACTTCTTGGAAGACCCTAAAGTCATTCAGTATGAATTACAGACTGAACCCAGAGAACAATGTCAATATTCTATTCAAAGATCCTTTCTATGCGGTAGAGGATGTCACTGCTTTAGATTCTGCAGCGGTATATCAGTTTATATCGGCTTTGCCTAAATTACAAGTGCAAGAATATAGAGACGGAACTCAATTTTATGAGGATACGGTTCAAAAGTTTAAGCCTTTCTGTGAAATAGAAATGTCTGATATGGTGCCTACTTACAATACCTCATTTAAAGTTTTTCCATTTGATGATAATGTTTTCTTCTATTTTCCGTTAACAAAAGAGGTAGGTGTTTTATCGCCCAACCAAGTTCAAGATATGTTTGTTTCTTGGCATTTCTTTGATGCTAATGACCCAAGAAAAAGAGGTAAATAATGATTGGAATTTTTGATTCTGGATATGGTGGCTTATCAGTTCAAAAAGCAGTGATGCAATTGATGCCGACCACATCTATTGTTTATTTTGCGGATCATCAATACTGTCCTTATGGTAGAAAATCTAAGGAAGAGTTGATAGAAAGAGCTTTTTTTATTGTCGATGCACTTATTGAACAAGGAGCACAGTTAATTATTGTTGCTTGCAATACAGCGACAGCAGCTGCTATAGATACGTTGAGGGAAAAGTACGATATTCCTTTTGTGGGAATGGAACCTGCGATTAAACCTGCAGCTTTGGCCTCAACATCAAAAAAAGTGGGAGTATTGGCGACAGAAGGAACATTTTCTGGGAAACTATTTAAGCAAACAAAAGAAAAGTTCGCACAAGGAGTGGAGGTCATCATTCAAGAAGGAGTAGGATTAGTAGAGTTGGTTGAAAAAGGATTGATGGGGACCTATAAAGCGCATCAAGTGCTTTATCCAATTATTGCTAAAATGAAGGCACATCGTGTGGATCATTTGGTATTGGGGTGTACACACTATCCTTTCTTAAAAGATGACATTCAAAAGATGTTGGGAGATAAGGTCAGATTAATTGATCCTTCCCCTGCGGTAGCCCAACAAGCACAAAGGTTATATCAAAAGGATGAATCTAAACCTGAAATCAAAAAGTATTATCGCTTTATCACTTCAGGATTAAAAGTAAAAGAATATAGAAGGAACATCCTTCAATTGCTTCAACTTGATGAAGAAAACACCTTGTTTATGTACGAATAAACAAGGTGTTCTTTTTATATCAGGATAATTAATATTAACGATTCAATATTTAAATTAAGAACTAGATTAACGACTTTAGTGTCATAAATACGGTATTCCTAAAAGTTGAATACTAAAAACGATTACATACTACCTAAATGAGAATGAAGAAATTACTTACTTCAGTTTTACTATTGAGTGCCTCTACATTATGGGCACAGCAATCTCCAAAAGATAAAGGTCTACAAGCAATTGACGAGGCGACAATTCAGTCTTCATTAACGTACTTATCTTCCGATTGGATGGAAGGTAGAGAAGCCGGGCGTCCGGGTGCCTACAGGGCCGCAGAATATATTGCAAGCATGTTTGAATTTATGGGGTTAGAGCCTGCAGGTGATTCTGTGGATGGTCAGCCTACTTATTTTCAAAATTTTGATGTACTCGAATACAGAGCTGCAGACAAGCAGTTTTTATCAGTAAAAACGAATAATGGACAAGAACATACGTTTACTTATCATACCGATTTTGAAGTGAAAGCGGCTCCTGCTTCTATTTCAGGGAAAGGAAATATTGTATTTGTAGGCTATGGTTTAGATATCGATTCTTTAAAGTATAACGACTTCTACAAAAAGAATGTGGAAGGGAAAGTGTGGTTAAGATTAAAAGGCAAACCGACGAAAGGGAAAGTAGGTGAAGCGTTAAAAGATCTGCCAGCAAAGCAATTACATAAAACGAAAGAGAAGTTAGCAGAGCAATATGGTGCTTTGGCCATTATTGAAATTGATGCTTTAGGTCAGTTACCAACAACAGCCGCCAACTTCCCATTCAGAGACAATAGAAAGTACTACGAGGGAGATCATAAACTATCTTCTTTTTACGATACAAGATTTTATAGTCCAGTGTCGAAGCCAAGTGAAATTGCACCAGTGTTTATGGGTGGTGAATACTTAATGGCTAGTCTTATTAATAAGAACGAAGTGTTTAAATACATGAAGAGTGTGGGTGAAACAAAACTGTATAACCCATCACTTTCAGCAAAATCTGCCACATTTAAATCAAATGCGATTGTGGAGAGAAAAAGACTGAGAAATGTATTGGCAAAAGTGACGGGACAGATGCCTGACTCTGTAGTAGCCATTGGTGCTCACTACGATCACTTGGGTAAAAGAGAGGGGTATATTTGGAATGGTGCCGACGATAACGCCTCTGGTGTGGCTGCAATTTTAGGTATCGCAAAAGCCGTGAAAGCAACGGGTGTTCAACCAAAAAGAACGATGTTATTTGCTTCTTGGACTGGAGAAGAAAAAGGCTTGCACGGTTCTAGAAATTTCTTGCTGAATTATAAAGATCCATCACAAATCAAGATGTATCTTAACTTTGATATGATTGGTAGAAGAGGGGATTGGCACTCAAAAGACAATCAAGTGAGCTTTATCTACACTGCCGAACATCCTGAAACTTGGGATCTAAACGAGCAAAATATCAAAGATTATTCATTGAACTTAGAAATGTTTGATGGGAAGTCGAAAAAAGGTGAAGCCGGTGGATCAGATAATGTGAACTTCGATAGCTACGGTATTCCTTATTTCTGGTACCATACAGGAGGTCATGAAGATTACCATCAAGTTTCTGATCATTCAGATAAAATTATGATGGATAAAGCAGCTGAAATTACAAAATTAAGCTATTTAAATATTTGGGATATTGCGAATGAATAATCGTAAGTCCCGATAAAATAAAAATCCCATCTTGAGCAAATCAAGATGGGATTTTTTATTTATAATGAGTGATGAAAGCGAATTACATTTCCTTCTCACCCTTTCCTTTCTTATTTCCTTTAGGCTTGTCTTTTTTCCAAACCCCTTCATAGATTTTTTTGTTGTCTTTATCGAAGATCACACCAAAACCATCTCTTAAGTTGTTTGCCCAGAAACCCTCGTATCTTTCGCCAGATTGGAAGTAATATACTCCAAAACCGTCTCTGATACCGTTTTTATAGTTTCCTTCGTAACGGTCGCCATTCGCCCAAGTATAAATACCTTTACCATTTTGCATGTTGTCCTCCCAAAGACCTTCGTAGAATCCTTTTTTCTCGAAAACAGCATATCCAAAACCATTGGCTTTTTCGTTTCTCACCTCACCAATATATTTAATCTCGGCACCATCAAAATTGATGATATCCAAACGGTTGATTTGCTTGTCTTTTAAATCAAGTTCTTTTTTCAGGTTCTTGATCTCTTTATAGTTTTTAAATAGATCAGACTCTAAATGTCCCTTATCGATGGTTAGTGTTCTATTGACTTTCTTCAAGTAATAGATACTATCCGATAATTCATCTTGATTAAAACGCAACTCAGAGATATGGTTTTCCTTATGATAATAACGCTCTTCTAACTCGTTGATTTTATTATAAGGCACCTTCTGAGAGGAGATGTACTCCATGGCTTTATCCGTATGCGCACTCGTTTGATGAATGCTATCCAATGTTTGATAGTGAATCAATGCTTCAGTGAAATTATGACTAATCAATAAAGAATCTGCTTTATTTTTTAGTGATAATTTTTCCAATTCATCGTTTTTCTCTTCCAATACGAGTACTTCCTTTTCTAATTCTTCAATTTGAGATTTCATATAGAAACCCACTACGATGAGTATAATTAAAGAAGGAATAGTATAAAGTATTTTTTTCATAACTGATAATTAATAACCAAGGTTGATCTTCGGAATAGCATCGCCTTTTCTGGTATCTAAACCAATAAATACGTTGATTCTGAAAATATGACTTGTTCTATATTGATACCCAGAAGTTTTTTGTCCTATGGTCCACATATGACCGGCAAACAATGTAAAGCTATTGTTGATGACATAGCCTACACCATTATAGGTACGGAAATCTTCAAAAGGGTTGTAAGCAATCGATTTTCCAGAATGCATAAAGATCTCTGCACTTGGAGAAACAAAAATTGACCCTTTTTCAATTTTAGGTTTGTTTACGGGGATATAGGCAAAAACTTTATATCTATACCTGTTGGTATAATCGTATTCTGCACCAATATCATTTTTTCTTTTCCATCTGTGTTCGAAACGGAATTGATGATACATTTTTACCCTTCCCATGGCAGGCATTTTAAATAGCCACTGATGCCAAATACGGAACTCGTTTGTGAACGGTTCGTATTCTTCATCATTACCAGGTTCAGGAGTATAATTGACCACGTATGTTGGACCAATTACGGCTTCAAAGTAATCGTTGAAAAATATGTTTAGACCTGCTCTGTTATAGATCTGTCTCGGTCTTCCAACAAATGAGTTTACATTGTCGATAGCATTTCTCGAACGATAGTGGTGCTCCCCATAATAGCCAAATTTCTCAGAAAATCTGACTTTAATGTACACACCTTCCCAAAGGCCTGTTTCCTCAAGATTAACCTCTGGTCCCTCTTGTGCAAAAAGGCTGAATGAACTTATACTCAGTAGTATAAATAAAGCTTGTAGTTTTCTTAGCATGTAAAAAAAATAAATAGTAAGAAGAGAAAAAATGCCCCTGATTTAATACCATCTCAGTATTAAAAACAATGAAAATTCTAATTTACTCAATACAGTTAATGCAGTAAAAATAATAAAAAAAAGGATAGTAAGGTCTATTATTGAGCCAACTGCTGGAAAATTTCTTCCATGGATTGCATTTGCATATTCATCTCAATAATGGCTGCATTGTTATTTGCCGACGCCCTAAATATATCCCCTCTTAAATCTATGTCTTGAGAGTAGTGTACTAAAATTTGCTGTTCGTTAATCAGTTCGAGTTTTTCTATACCTTCGATAGAATTTAAAAAAGATGCTTTTGTTGGTTTTTCGTAAGTTAAACTGATAGTGGTTTTAGCTCCTAAGTGACGTAAATTTTCAACACTGTCGTTCGCGACAATATCTCCTTTTCTAATAATGACTACTCTATCACACAAGGCTTGTACTTCTTGCATGATGTGAGTAGAAAGCATGACGGTTTTGTTTTTACTTACTTTTTTTATCAAAGATCTGATATCTTCTAATTGAATAGGATCAAGACCAGTGGTAGGTTCGTCTAAAATTAGAACCTCTGGATCGTGAATAAGCGCTTGTGCTAAACCTACTCTTTGACGATATCCCTTTGATAATGCACCAATTTTCTTCTTACGTTCTCTTGTTAAGCCCGTAAGTTCAATCATCTCTTCTATCTTCTCTCTCTTCTTCTGTCCTTTAATTTTGTATAGAGATGCTGAGTAATCCAAATACTCCCGAACATACATATCCAAATACAAAGGATTATGTTCAGGTAAATATCCTACTTTCTTACGTACATCGATAGGCTGATCTACTACATCAAAACCACATACTTTAATTGTTCCTTGAGTGGGGGGAACATAGCAGGTAGCAATTTTCATGGTCGTAGATTTTCCGGCACCATTAGGTCCTAAGAAGCCCAAGATTTCTCCTGGCTTTGCCTCGAAACTAATATTATTTACCGCTGTCTGCTCGTCGTATTTCTTTGTAAGATTGGTTACTTGAATACTCATTTTGCAAAATTATATTTTTTGATGAATGCTTAAACTAAAGATGTATAGTTTCCCGTACAAAAAATCCTAAATTAACATATATAGGCAATAATTTAATGTGGGAGGTTGTACATCGTTAATAATGAGGGAGTAAGGATGAATTATTTCTATTTATCAGAGTGCCCTAAAGATCTTTTTGGATCAATTACATCTCTAATTTTTTGTTTGACCGCTTTGGGTTCTGGGAATCCCGACTCTTTTCGGTCCCAAACTACCTCATCATCTACAGAAATTCTAAATACCCCTCCATCTGTTGGAATCAATTTTACTTCAGCAACATCATTCTGAAAAGTATATAGTAATTCTTGTGTCATCCACACCGCTCGAGGGGTCCAATGACAAAGCGTACAAAACTCTATTGAAATCTTTATCTTCTCCATGATCATCATTTGAATCAAAGTCGACGGAAATCTATTTTATCTAACTCTGATGATTAAATACATCATAATTTATCAATCCTTATACCAAAACTCATCTTTAAAAGAAGATAGGTTTTTTTAGTCGCTTATAATTGTCTAAATTTCATCCTTAAATAATATTGATAGGTATCTCAAAAGAATAGACTTATCTAACTGACAAAAAATGAAAAAACTGATTTTAACGATTGCTTCAATGATGCTTTCATTGGGAGCAATGTCTCAACAAGTTTCTTTTTTAGTGGGAACTTACACTCAAAAGGATTCAAAAGGTGTGTATAAAGTAACACTCGAACAGGAAACAGGGCACTTATTTGTAGATGGAGTAATTATTAAAGCACAAAATCCATCTTATGTAGCTTATTCTAAAAACCGTAAATATTTAGGAGTACTGAATGAAAGTGAAGAAGGAACGGTTAGTTTATACAAAATTAACGACGGACAATTTCATCTAGTCAATAGACAACATACTAAAGGATCTTACCCGTGTCATATATCATTTGATGGAAACAACAATGTATATGTTGCCAATTATGGTTCAGGAAATGTGTCTGTCTTTAAAATCGAAGACAAAAAATTATCAGAAATAAAGCAAACGATCAAATATGATAAGACTGGTCCAAATACAGGACGTCAGGAAGCTTCTCATGCACACTTCTCTAACTTTGTAAAACACTCTAAAACACTTTACACGGTAGATTTAGGTGGAGATGAAGTACATGCGTATCATATGGCTAAAGATGGTTTACAAGAAAAGTTCTCTTTTCAAATTACACCTGGAGGTGGACCAAGACATTTGGTTGATAACGGAGGACATATTTATGTATTGGAAGAACTGACTTCTAAAGTAGCTGTTTATAAGAAAGAGGGGAACAACCCTCAACTAGTGCAAGAAATTTCTATGTTGCCAGAAGGATTTACTGATGCTAATACAGGTGCAGCCATTAAAATGAGCAAGGATAAGAAATTTTTGTATGCAACCAATAGAGGTGATAATAGCATAGTGATATTTAAAGTATTGCAAGATGGACAATTAGAAGTCATTGGTCATGAAAGCGTAAGAGGTGATTCTCCAAGAGACTTCTCTTTCTCACCAAAACAGAATTATATTATTGTGGCGAATCAAGAATCTGATAACATCACATTATTTAAAAGAAATAAAGAGACAGGTTTATTAGAATTTGTTGGCGAAGCAGAAATTAGTATGCCGGTCAATATTGTCTTTTAATCAAATAATACAACTTCAATCCTCTGAATTTATATTTAGGGGATTTTTTTTTGCCTAATTTTAAATATCATAAAATATCTTAATGTAAGTTGCGTGTAACATTGCAAATGTTATTATATTTAAAATGTAAAACCAAAAACATAACTCAAAAATCTTTCTCTACTATTACTGATGATCAATCGTTTAAAAGAACTATTTGTCGTCTTACTAATTTTCATACCTACGTTCTCTTATGCACAGACGGAAATCTGTGATAATGGTATTGATGACGATAATGATGGATTGGTAGATTGTTTCGACCCCGACTGTACCAATTTCCCCGGTTGCGATGGCTTCTATTTTGGCAATGATTCTGCCAATTGCCAAGTAATCCCTCCAATTGTTCCCAACTTTAATATTGTACCTAAGTTCTCTACAGATCCTAATGTGGCAAAAATAGAACAGCGTTCTGGAGTAATGGTGGCCGACTTGGATTTAGATAGTATTCCAGAACTAATCGGTAAATCTATGCCCAAAGGGGAACCCGGCTACATTAATATCTTTAGTGGGGCTGACGGAACACTACTCCAACAAATTACCGAAAAAGGAAATACGCATGCTTATACTCAAGTAGCCATTGCGGATGTGGATAAAAATGGTCTCGGAGATATTTTCGTGAATGAAAATAGAACCATTAGACGTTATGAATATTTATCCGACCGTTTTATTGCTGAAGCCACACAAAAGGTAGTTTCCAATCTTCAAACGCCACAGATTGCAGACTTCGATGGAGATGGCATCCCTGAAGTCTACCTAGGTAATGCCATATTTAATGCAGTCACCTTAGAACGATTGGTTGCTCCCGATTCTGCTAAGAATAGTGGTTCCTTTTCGTATAATATGAGCACGGATCAAGGAAACAAAATCGAAGATTCCTATACTTTAGCCTATGATGTTTTTCAGCCTGGAGATTCCAATCCAAATGGAGGTACTTTCGGAAATGAAGTAGATGGTTTGGAATTAATTGCCGGAGGTAAAGTATATGCGGTGGATCTTACTGGAGGTACTTTAACTGAATTAGTAAGTTGCCCCCTGCCTTCTGGATATAGTAATTATTTCCGTCCCGGTGATGGATTTGTGAGTATTGGCGACTTTACTGGTAATAATAAATTAGAGGTAATTGTAGCTGCCAAAATCAATAAAAATGATATTTCTATTTATTTATGGTCACCTTACACTCAAACGTATCTAGGAAACTATGTCTTCGAAAATTCAGATAAGATTGGTCGTTGTAATCTAGGAGATTTTGATAACGACGGTATGATCGAAGTCGGAACGGCAGGGAAAAATCAATATGTAGTTTTAGAATACAATGCTTCTTCGAACTCCTTAGTGGAGAAATGGAAAAGAACAAAGTTGGACGACGGTTCTCAGATGACCGGTTCTACTTTATTTGATTTTGATGGTGATGGAAATATAGAAGTAGTTTATTCAGAAGAAGAAAACTTATTTATATGGCGATGGGATGAAGACAGTCAAACTTTTATCGAAGTATCGAAAGTGATTTCGAGAGCAGGTACAAGAACAGAGTACCCCTTGGTCGCTGATGTAAACGCCGATGGACAAGCGGAAATTGTTATGGCGGCCCAAGATGTAAACGGTCCCGATGCCGATGCCCTAGGTTTTATTCAAGTTTGGGGTTCTTATGACTCTCCATGGGTTTCTTGTAGAAATTTATGGAATCAACACGGTTATCACGTAACGAATATCAACGATGATTTGACCATACCGGTATCCCCACAAGACAACTTTAACCCTTACTTTGAAGGAACACTGAATTCTTTTTTAAGTCAAACCCCTTTCATTACCGATAGTCTAAATATCTCTTTTGCCACTCCAGATTTAATCATTCCAGATATAGAAGCTGATTTATCTGATTGTGCAGATGGATCGGATATACCTATTAATATTACTATCGAAAATCAAGGAGATTGGTCTGCTGCTTTAGGAACTCCTGTAACACTTTACAATGGTGATCCTTATAGCAGTTCAACGGCAGTAGTTATCGATACAGTGCATTTAACTCAAACTATTCAACCGGGAGAATCGACTATTGTAAACGCATTGGTACCTCAAGATGGAACAAACACCATCGAATTATACATCTTAGCCAATCATAATCCATATGCTTTTGATGGAAGTTTCGTAAGCGTACCTCTTCCTGCAGATACAGTTTATACTCCTTTATTGGAATGTGATTACTCTAATAACCTATCCTTAAAATTAGAAATTAATGGATGTGTGATTCCTCCTACAGTAGATTTGGATAATAATAACAGTTCAGGTATTGCAGGGGCTGATTATCAAACGGTGTATTATAAAGGCTCTGAAACATCAGGGGAATTAGGTGATGAAGATACCAAAATCACTTTATTAGGAACTAATTTTATTTCTAATGCAGTCATCAATTTAACCACCATAGAATCCACCGATTCTCTTACTGTTAGAGGATCATTACCTGGAAGTTTAACTTGGTCCTACACTTCGGGAACAAATCAAATAACCCTTGACGGAGGTGGGACTAAAGCAGAATTCGAAGAGGCTTTGCAGATGGTACATTTTACCAATGCCGCTTTGACTAATTTTAATCAAAGGTCAATCACAACTGTCTTGAACATTACGACAACGAATGTGAGTAGTAATGTGGCCAATACCTATATAGATATTAAATCGAGACCGACCTCACAAGATGAAACAAGAACAATTGATGAGGACACCTTCTACGATTTTTCTGCCGCAGATTTCACATTTAATGATGAAGACGGAGATACATTTGATGGCATTCGTGTCAGTTTCCCTCTTGATCCTTTAAACTTTAGAGGACACTTGGTATATGACGGTGATACAATTACTATCTATCAGTTAACTATTGGGTATGAAATTCCTAATCCTGCACTATTAAGGTACTATCCTATTGAAGATCAAAGTAACGATAATCATAACCCATACTGTATTTTTAATTTCAGAGTAAAAGACAATACGGGTGTTGATTTAACTCATCACCATTCGATACGACATACCTTTACGATAAATGTTAACCCAATTGCCGATCCTCCAATCTCTAGAGATACTACGGTTGTTGTTAGAGAAGTAACACCTGAGACGGGCCTAATCACACAATATTTTGAGTTTTCAACAGTAGACGTTGGAGCGACTTTTAGTAAAGTGAAGATTGTGTCTTTACCAGATAAAGGGACTTTAACCTATAATGGTTCTGGAACTTATGTGCCAGTAACTGTTGGTCAGGAATTAGATGCTACAGGAGGTTTTAATGTTCAATACACTTCTGATGTATTTGTTCCTGGGGTTGATGATATTATTCATTACTCAGAATTTGATTTTAAAGTCATAGATTCAAATACAACAGAGTCCGATTCTACCTATCATGTCTATATCAATTTATTGAAGGACATTGTGATACTTGATTTTTGGAAATATGGTTTGAAAAATCAAAATATATACTTTGAACCAAATGATTTCCTCACCCATTATCATAGTGAAACCAATCAACCTTTATCTAAGATTGTCATTAAATCATTACCAGGAAATGGTGTTCTAACCTACAACGGGGACACCTTATCTATAGGTGATGAAATTGATATAGCTGGATTTGATGATGATGATGCCACAACACCAAACTTTATTTTTGATCCAGATCAATATTTTAGTGGTTTAACTTCATTCCTTTATAATGTAATTGATCAGCCTGGAGATGTGAGTACTCAGGATGCGACCATCAATATATTTATCAGAGATGTGAGACATGAACCTGTTGCGGTGGATGATTTTACTGGAACAGTGGCAAATGTATCAGTAATTATTGATGCCTTGGCAAATGATTATGATGATGATAATGATTCAATTTTCATCACTAGAATAACAAATGTGGAACATGGTACAGCTTCCATAGTAGAGCAAAGAGTTTATTTTGTACCTGAATATGGTTATGTAGGTAGTGATGCCAATGCAGCTACTATCGATTATGTAATATCAGATGGTAGAGAAGGAACAAGTACTGCAACTATACACATTAATATTACTAATGATGCCCCAGAAGTTGGAAATCTTTACTACGGTGGGTATGTAGGTGATACCATTCACTTCTCTGCACATGATTTTGAATCTAGGTTTAGGGATAGTCAAACGCTACAAAAGATCAAATTCACTTCATTACCGTCACAGGGGACAATATATACCCAACCTCAAACGGCCATTGCAGTGAATCAGGAAATAAACACAGCAGATATAGATCAGTTGTATTACATCAATAATTTGCCAGAACAGGAAATTACCGAAAACTTTAATTGGAATGGATCTGATGGAACTCAGTTTGCTGATGCCGATGGTAATGTGAGAATACATCTATATCAAAAAACGCATCCACCTACAGCTGTAAATGATATAGCAACAACTGTAGAAAATGCCTCTATTTTGATAGATGTTCTTGCTAATGATTCCGATCAAGATGGAGATTCTATATATGTAACTATTGTTGATATGGAAGAAATTCATACCGCAGACGGTACAGTTGTTATCGAAAATAATCAAGTGAGATTTACACCAACAATTGGTTTTACAGGATTGACCTATGCTCGTTATTTCATTACAGATGATAGAGACGGATCTTCCGAAGCCATCATAAGAATCACTGTAGTAACTTCTCCTGATGCACCATTACCATTGCCTTTCGAAAAATATGGAGAAAAAAATCAGGATCTCCCACTTTCTTTGTTAGATTTTGAAGATCATTATACTGATCCAAATAACATGGCCTTGGATTCTGTTCGTTTAGAGAATGATCCAAGTGATGGAACATTGTTCTTAAATAATACTCAAATAACAGTATTACAAGGTATATCAAGGAATGATCTAGACGATATCGTTTACAGACCAAACACCGATTACTTAGGTGATGATCAAGTGAGGTATAACGTTTATAATGGCGAATTCTGGGGTAGGGCATCGAGTAGTATCACTTTCCACATTGTGGAGGAACTTGATAATATTACTCCTGTAGTGGTGGATATCACTAAGAAAGGAAGTGAAAATGAAGACATCCCAATTACTCTTTCAGATTTCGAAAATGCCTTCACAGATCCAAGAGATTCAGCGATGATGGCCATCAGAATTCTATCGTTACCCGAACACGGTGATATTACCTTCGACGATCAAGAGGTGATGATCAATCAAATAATTAGTGCAGATAGTTTAGATCAATTGATTTATTCGCCTGATAATGGTTTTGCAGGGAATGATAGTCTGCATTGGAACGCCACCAACGGTATGCGTTATGCCGATGAAGATGCTGCAGTACTTATTCAAATTGGGCCTGAGTTAGTGATTTATTCTTCTTTCACTCCAAACAACGATGGCATAAATGATTATTGGCACATTAAGGATATTGAATTCTATCCAAACAACGAAGTAACCATTTATAACCGTTGGGGAAATGCTATTTATAATGCCAGCGGATACGATAACACAAGTGTCCGATGGGAAGGCACCAATAACCAAAGTGGGGTTGGAAGTAATATCTTACCCGCATCTACCTATTTCTATAAAGTTGACTTAAAAGACGGATCTCCTGTTCGATCGGGATATGTTGTTCTTGCTAAATAACCCAAAAAAGAAAAACATGAAAAAGTGTTTTGCAATAGTATGGCTGTTGATGATTGTTCTATTTCATCAAGTCAAAGCCCAACAAACTACATTATATTCTCAATACATGTTTAATGGATTGACCATCAATCCTGCCTATGCAGGTAGTCAGGGAGGTGTAAATACATCTCTGATTTACCGACAGCATTGGACAGGCGTAGGCGGCTCTCCAAATACCACCACTTTAGCGATAGATTCCCCGTTAGGAAATAAAAGAATGAGTATTGGTGGATTGTTCTCACAAGATAAAATTGGCGCTACTACCACTCAGAATATGAATGTGGTGGCTTCCTATAGAATCAATTTATTTTCTGGAACACTCTCTTTTGGTTTGCAAGGAGGATTTAATAGCGTGGCGGTCAATTTTGCAGACCTCACTTCATTTTTACCCGATCCGGCATTGCCTGATGGAACTGTTAGAAGAAACTCTCCCAATTTTGGGGCAGGGTTGTTCTACAATACCGATCATCTTTACCTAGGTTTCTCAGCACCAAGGCTGATAAGCTCTGATTTAGGTGATCCTAATTCGACTTTAGTGGTGGAAGAAAAGCGACATTATTTCTTAAATGCAGGTTACGCCATAGAGCTATCTCACCTTTTGATGTTGAAACCGAATATTCTCTTCCGATTAACAGAAGGGGCTCCCTTACAAGCTGATATTAACCTGAATGCATTAATTATGGAGTGGATATGGTTTGGTGTTTCTTACAGAACACAAGAATCCTTTGCACTCCTTACCGAAATACAACTAAGCAAAGTCTTTAGAATAGGCTATTCTTATGATATGATTACCAACTCCGCTTCCAATATTACCAACGGATCGCATGAGTTTGTGATTAATGTATTCTTTGAGAATAAGAAAAAGAAAATAAAAACACCAAGATACTTTTAGCAGCATATGAAGAACTTCATTTTACTACTTTTGATGCTGATATCGCCTGTACTCTTTGCACAAACAATGAAGAACCAAAGAGTACAAGATTTTGATGAAAGAAACGAGGAACGTTTTCAGAACATGGATTATGCGAAAGCGTTAAAGCATTATCAAAAGAAATATCAAAAAGAAAGTAATCCAGAAAAAAAGGAAGAATATGCGATACAAATGGCAAGATGCTTCCAAAAACTAAACAAGCCACAAAAAGCTGTAGATCTATTCGATAAAATGGATAGTTCATTAATTGCATCCAATGAAGTGGCAACAATCACTTATGCAGATGCTTTATACAATGTAGGAGAATATAAAAAAGCAGAACAGTGGTATAAAAAAGCGTTTGCTAGGAAAGGGGCAGAGCATTCTGCCGAGGTGTATCAGAAGCTGAAAAATTTATCGGCTATTCAACCACTTATGAGAGATCAAGATCTCTTTGAGGTGAGAAGCCCTTCCTTCAACTCCAATCAAGACGATTTCAGTCCATTTAAATACAACAATGGCTATGTCTTTTCATCCAATAGAAAAACAAAACAAACAGGTGGGAAAAAATATGCTTGGGACGGAGGTTCCTTCTTGGATCTTTTCTATGTAGATTCTTTGGGGAATGTTCAAAATTTCTCCTCAAAAATCAACTCTAAATACCATGAGGCTTCGGCATCGATTAGTCCTGATGGAAACATGATCGCCTTTACACGTAGTTCAGCTAAAGAAAAAACTGAAGATAAAGAAAGTAACTTACAATTGATGATCGCCACTAAAAATGGAGAAGGAGATTGGAGTAAACCTCAAGACTTTTTGTGGAATATGACGGATTATTCTACAGGTCATCCCGCCTTTTCTTCTGATGGAAAACGATTGTATTTTGTATCTGATCGACCTGATGGAATTGGTGGGTCTGATATTTATTATTCCGATATAAAAGAGAATGGAAAGTTTTCTTCTCCTACACTAATGGGAAAAGAGATCAATACAGAAAAGAACGAAGTATTTCCTGCAATAGATGGAAACAAGCTCTATTTTTCTTCCGATGGTTGGGGAGGACTTGGTGGGTTGGATATTGTGATGCAAAACTTGGATAGTTTATACGAAAAGCCTGTTCACCTTCATGCTCCCATAAATTCGAGTTACGACGATTTCGGAGGTACTAAAATTAATTTGAAGAGCTATTACATATCTTCCAATAGGATGACCGAATTCTCTGATAAAGGAAACGACAATATTCTAGAAGTAGAGAAGGTTTTCTTTAAAGGGATAGTCATTGATAAGTTCGAAAGAACACCCATCCCAGATGCATTAGTAGAGATAGATGGAAAGGTGGTGACTAAATCGGATGAGTCGGGTTTATTTAAGGTGCGCTTCGATCAATGGCCCGATTTGATGCCTATTATTGGTAGAAAGCAGAGTTATGCATCAGATACTTTGGAAGGGGAAGAAGCCGCCCAAACAATTGAAATGGGGGAGCCAATTGTCTTAGAATTAGCACAACCTTATATCGAAGGTCATGTGTATGATTCACTCACTAAAGAACCAATCATTGCTCGATTAACGATAAAAGATCGATCCACTGAAACAGAGAGAGTCGTATTTTCAGATTCTACAGGTTATTATAGAATATCTGCCAAAGCACAGGAACATTATGACTTTATTTCAGAACGTCCACGATATTTTACAAGGCGACAAGCAACCAATACACAAGACCATTACAAAACGGTGAGAGATATTGCCATGAATCCAATAGTGGGGCAACGTATCCGTATTTACTATAATTTTGATATGTCGAACATCCGAGATGATGCCTCTCACTCGTTAGATACTGTAGTCAATGTGATGAAATACAATCCGACCATTACGATCGAATTATCTTCTCATACGGATATTAGAGGGCGAGATGCTTACAACCAAACGTTATCAGATCGTAGAGCCAAAGAAGCCTTTGATTATGCTGTCCGTAAAGGTATCGCCGCAGAAAGAATGACCTACAAAGGGTATGGAGAAACCATGCCGGTCATCGATTGTAAAGGTAAGAGATGTACGGAAGCAGAGCATCAACTAAATCGTAGAACAGAGTTTTATGTGACGGGTTATCTTAATGAAAAAGGGTACTTTGGAAGTGATTATAACAAGTTTTATCCCGATTCATTATCAGAAGTCTTGGAGGATAGCGATAAAGAAATCATGCGTTCCAATTTCAATAGTATCACTGGGATATTTGTAAGTTTGATTGGAGGAGTAGAAGGATATAATGTAAAAGCCTTGGACGATCAAGGGAAGCTATTAGCACAAGATAAAACAACAGAAGAAGGGGTGTTCAACTTGATGGTTCCGAATCAATACAAGTACAAATTAGTGCTGGATAAAGAAGGAATTGAAATCACACACCGCTACATTACGTTGGAAGACTTCGATGGGAAATCAAACTTTGATGTCACCATTTATAAATAACTAATCCACCATCACAAAAGCTCCCCAATAATAAGGGTTTGGATATGTTTTTATCACTTCTTTTTGGGCAAGGCGAAAGGCAACAGTTTTGTCTTTCGTCTTGATCCACTGTCTATAAAATTCATTCATCAAAAGCTGGGTAGCGTAATCATCTACACTCCATAAACTCATAATGATGGTGTTCACTCCGGCAATACTAAATGCATATTGCAAGCCTGAAATACCATCGCCTGAAGTAATATCAGATAATCCGCTTTGGCAAGCAGACAAGACCAATAATTCGGTATCTTTTAGGTTCAATCCTTTTACCTCATACGCCGTAAGAATACCATCATTTCCCTCATCATATATCTCTTTTAGATCCTTTTCATTTTTAAAAGTGATCTCCGAAAAGAACAATCCTGATTTTAATAAAGGACTGCTAATGATCGGATTTTTTAGTTGGTCCAAATAAAAACCATGTGTTGCTAAGTGGATAATGTAGGGAGAGGTGTGAATGTTTTTTACATTTTTTTCCGTAGCATTCAATTTATTTAAAGTCACCACATTCCAATCGTGTTCCTTAAATAAATCTGCTGTGTTTTGAATCTCTTTTGCTGTTCCAGGTAAATTATAGAGGTTGAAATAATAAGCTTGACGAGTATTCTCATCTGTATTTCCTCTAGTCGAGGACACTTCCTCCACTTGGAAAACCGGGTCGCCCACCAATATGATTTCTTTATTGATCACCTTCTTTTCTTTTTGAAGATGAATGTCTGCAGTGCTCATCACAAAGTGGATGTTTTCCTCGTCGATCACGTATTTTTTAGTCTCAGGATTGGTGAGGATATTTAGATTGATAGAGTTATAAATCCCATCATTACTCAAATAGATTTTATCACTTTTGATGCCTAAATCATCGATTACTTTTCGAATCGGTTTCCAATAAAAATCATACGCATTGATATTTCTTTTTGGTTCATCAGTCACTATCAGCGATCTTGTTTTCATGGTCACTATCTGATGATAATAATCTAACACATCAACCTCTAAGATCTTTGCATTGCCAATAGGAACGAACTTTGGACGTTCCAACTCTTTAGAAATAATGACGGCTCCATAGGAAACTTTAGTATCAATAATGTTTTTAAGTTTTAAGATTTCAATGGCTATTTCTCCATTTTTTAAACGCTCTTGTGTGCTTTGCCAAGTAAGGTCTTGGTTTAAAACGGAAGAGTCGTTTTTATCATAAGTAGCGTACACCAACGATTTCTCTAAATTATTGATTCGGTCAGAAATGCCATAGCAATCGAAATCAATTTTTTTCCTTTCCTCTACAGAGAAAAAATTAGCTGTAGCTAACTGAGATTTGAGCTTTTTTAGACTGTTGGTATAATTGGTGAATTCTACTTTTTGTCGGTATTTACTCAGCATCTTAATGTTCTCTTTTCGTTGAATAGATTCCTTCAAAAAGTATTTTCGGTAATTGACTTGTAAGTCGTAACACTTCTCCCTCATAAGCGAAGACCTCATACCCTGATCTGTCGTCATTAAGCTAAAGAAATAAGTAAATACAGCACTGGAATGATGTATAAAATTAATTTTCTCGTCCTCGCTGGTAAAGATCAATTGTTCGTTCAACTGTTTGAACTTTAAATCGACCGCATCCAAAATCATTTTTTCGGCCAAATCCCATTTACCAAGCATAGAGTTGGTATAGGCCATTTTACTGATGATTGTAGGTTTGTGGATGGAGAAATTATCGAAAGTATTTTCTAAAGTCTTGAGTTCATTGTAGGCCAATTCATATTCTTTTTTTGAATTTAGAATATCTACTTTCTTAAACTTGATTTGCAATCTGATGTAATACTTCACATCAATCTCCAGTGCATCAGCTAATTTTTCTGCTGATTGATAATTTCTGAAGGCTTTATCAAATGATGAGGTGTTAAAGTGATAATCGCCCAATAGTTGTTGGGTTTTAATCAACAAAGAATGGGAGTTGTTTAATAACTTTTTGATGTCACTCTCAAGTGTTACCACTTTATCAGTAATATCTATTGTTGGATTTTGATACAATTCGCATTTATACAAAACAGTCTGTACCAAATAACCTACAGCACTATTATCAAGCTTTCGTCGCTTAAGAAAAGCCAATTCTCTTTCACAGAGTGTCCTTGCATCAGAAAATCTACCGACCATAAGAAAAAGCTCAGATAAGGAACAAAGTGCTTCTGTATAGTGCTGAGTGAAGAATATTTTTTCTTGCAAAACAATGGAAAGAAGCTCGGTAAATCTTAATTCCGATTGCACATATTCTCCTTTTATTAAATGTATTTCTCCTCGAAGTCTTAGTTCGAAAAAGCGGAGTTCTAGATCGTAGGATTGAATGTGTTCTCCTTTTTCTAAGTAATGAGAGGCTGTTTTGGTGTTTCCTTTTTTTAAGTAAATATCGGATAGATGTAAGTAGGCTTCTTTTAATAATAGAGGGTCGCCATTGACATGGTCGAATTTATCGACCACAAGTTTAAAGTACTCTTCGGACCGAGTAAATTTATTTTCCTCTTTATAGACATCGGCAAGTTTGAAATACACTTTTAGGGTGGAAATATGATTTTGCCCAAATATCTCTTTTCTTAAGGTTAGGCACTTGTTGTAGTACTTTTCGGACAATTTAAATTGTCCTTGCATATAGTATGCATCACCTATAGTAGAGAGTAAATCAAGGTAACTGGGGTTTCTTTCTCTACCTTTAGACTCATAATTTTCTTTTAACTCGGTGAGTGTTTTAATCACATCAAAATTCTTGTTGTAAGAAGCAATAAACATATTGGCCATATGTAATTGAATCCATTCATCATCAATGGAATTTTCGAAACCGATACGTTCTTTTTCATGATTGAAATTCTGAATTCTACTTTTTATAAACAGCTTTTCACTCTCTTCATATTCCTTGAAATTTTGATGTATGATGGCTCTATTGATAGAACAATAAATATTATCGGGGTGCTCTTTTGATAAAGTTTTTATGTAGATCATCTCAGCCTCATCGACTAATGAAATAGCTTGGAATGTCTGATCGAGCATTAGTAAACAGAAGGCTTTATAATTAAGGGCCAATGCATAGTCAGGGTAGAGCCAACCAGAAGCTTTGTTCATAATTTCTAAAGCTCTGTCGATTTGCTTAATGGCAGTGGAATATTCATGGCGGATAATGGCTTGTTCGGTAGAAACGATCAAAGGGATAACTACTTCGATACTTTCGTTGCCATATTTTTGGACGGATTGGTTGATCCATTGTTTGGACATGTCTTTAGCCTCCCAAATCTTACCTTCTTCTTGGAGCTGGTGGATGAGTTGGGGGGAGTAGTCTTTATTTTTTTGTGCTAATGAGATTGGAGTATTTATAAAATAAAGAAAATAACTACAGAGTATAAGTAGAGAATTAGGTTTCAAGGGGCAGAAAGTGTTATTTATAGATCTACCTTAATTTAAAAAAACTTCTTGATATAAAGGTAACTATGTAAGTTTGAGTGTGTTATTGATTGATTAAAAAAAGGGACTGTCACCAAAAGTAACAGCCCCTTTTACATGGGTATTTTGAAGCACCCATATCTATTTTAATCTCTAATTATTTCTTTTTCGCCTTTAAAATCACTTGCTTTCCAGAAAGTAATTGTAACTCATCATCAACAATTTGATAGTTGTCAACAAGATCAATCTTAGCAAAGAAAACGTGCTCTACTTCATTGTTAGCACACATTTTTCTTGTTGCCATTAATGGTCCAACTTTGATGTCATATGAATAAGCATCTAATTTTACTTTCCCATTAAAGTTGTTACAGCTACCGCTTCCGCTAGCGTCTCCATCTTTGCTGATCATAATATTAGGGACATTTCCATTGAAATCGTCTACACCTTCGATGAAAGTGAATTCCCAGTTTTTATAAAGATCTCTATGGTTTACACCACGTTTTGCAGTAACAAGAACCTCATCGTCCTTTTTTAGTGTAATCATATCACCATCGATATCAAATTTATTGAAGTTCTCTAAGATCTTACCTAAAGCTCTTTCTTGTTCTGCTACTTCTTCACAGAACATCATTGTCGACATGAATGGACCCGATTTTAGTTCATCTTTTTCAGCATCATATTCTAAAGCACCACCTAGGCCGTTACAACCAGCATAACCATTTATTCTATTTGATTTCGTATCAAAATAGATATATGTTTTTAAAGGATCAGCATCTAAATCGCCTAATTTAGAGATTACCCAAGTACCCTCTAATAACATTAGTTTATCTTGTTTCTCGTTCACGACTTTAACTAATTTATAACGTAGTGATGATGCATCTGCAGGAGGATTATCTACTTTAACTATAGAAACCTCTAATACAGATTCGACACCTACTTTATGATCAAACCCTTCGATTTTACCGTAAAAGTTTTTCCATTCAGTATCTCCATCTTCTTTAATTAATAAGCATTCTTGAGGTCCAACGCCTGTACATTCTGTAGTTTGAGCACTTACAGTAATCGTTTTGGTTTCAGATTTTGGTGATTTTGTTGAAGCACAAGCAGTTACTATTAGAGTAATTAGTAATGCAATACTAAGTTTCATATTATTTGTCATAATTCACTGTGTAGTTATGAATAATCTTTTTGATTTTAGAACGGATAAAAGGTTAATATTTACATTCTCTCGTTCGTTGAATCTTATTTAACGAGTAAAATTATTTATGTGTCTATAAATTAAGGAAGGAAAAGGGGTTAAACAAAGTTAAAAGAAAATTCTTTCCATTTATGCGGTTGTATTACAGTCATTTAATGCTCTATTTATATAAATGAAGTGTAGGTTGTTAAAAGTGAATGAATATCAAAAAATAGCCTTTTAAAAAAAAATATAGAATTGTTGTCCTAACTTCGGATTCAATTGTCTTACTTTGTGATAAGGAAGGTATTTTCTCAACAAGGATTCCTTCAATAGAATGAGAGTGTAAAGCGACAAATATATGAAAACAACAATCTATACTTTATTATTGAGTATGGTTTGTCTTCTATTCGGTTCATGTGATTCTGAAGAATCGAAATTAACATCTTGTGATCACAGTAATATTGGGGAACGATACCAATATTATTCCGATGTGTTTTTAGAAGCTTTAGCAAAGAGCGATTGTGAAGCGATAAATGAACAATCAGAAGATGCTTTGGAGTTTATAAATGCGAATCAGAATTGTTTAGTTATTTATATGGTTCTTCAAGAAGGGAATAATGTAAATGATGAAAAAGAAGCCAATTTGATTATAGAAGACATGAAATCTCAAATACAGACGATTCAATACAGTTGTGAAGTAGAGAATTTGCCTGTGAGAAGGTAAAATCTAGTCAATAGATTTAAAGAAAAGACCGATAATGGAAAGTAACCTTATCGGTCTTTCTTATTTTCAAAGAATTATGTTTACTTTTGCAGACTAATAGGATCAGATTTATCGAAGTCTGTATCAATCTAAAAAACTGAAATAAATAAAAATATCATATGAGTTTGTTAACTGTAGGTTCTGTAGCTTTTGATGCTATCGAGACTCCTTTTGGAAAAACAGATAAAATTATCGGTGGAGCAGGTACATATATTTCTATCTCTTCATCATTCTTTACAAAGCCTGTAAATGTTGTTGCTGTAGTTGGTGATGACTTTCCTGAGGAATACATCAAAACGCTAGAAAGCCAAGGTATTAACACAGACGGTCTTCAAGTAAAAGAAGGTGAAAAAACGTTCTTCTGGGCAGGGAAATATCATAACGATATGAACTCAAGAGACACTTTGGTGACTGAATTGAATGTATTGGAGCACTTCGATCCAATCGTTCCTGCAAATTATCAAGATGCTCAATATGTAATGTTGGGTAACCTTTCTCCTCAAGTACAATCGACGGTTATCGAGCGTTTGGAAAACAGACCAAAGTTAGTTGTTATGGATACAATGAACTTCTGGATGGACATCGCTTGGGACGATCTAATGAAAACAATTTCTATGGTAGATGTTCTTTCTATCAACGATGAGGAAGCACGTCAACTTTCTAAAGAATATTCTTTAAGAAAAGCAGCTAAGAAAATCATGGAAATGGGACCAAAGTACTTGATCATCAAAAAAGGTGAGCACGGTGCATTGTTATTCCACGAAGACAAAGTATTCTCAGCGCCAGCTTTACCATTGGAAGAAGTATTCGATCCAACAGGAGCAGGTGATACTTTTGCAGGTGGCTTTATTGGTTACTTAGCAAAAACAGATGATATCTCTTTCGACAACATGAAAAAGGCAGTGATCTACGGATCAGCAATGGCCTCTTTCTGTGTAGAAAAATTTGGTACTGATCGTTTGTTAGAAATCACAGAAGCTGATTTAGAAGCGAGAGTAAAAGAATTCGAGGAACTAACAGTTTTCTAATTGAATTCTTAACGATATATTAGGGACATTACTAAAGTGATGTCCCTTTTTTTATGATCTATTTTAACGCACATACACATCATCCGAGTAGAGAAAATGAGCTGGGATTAAGAAATAATTTTATACAGTCTTTCCACTCAATTTCTGATGAAAAACTCCAATCATCAGGAATACACCCTTGGCATATACAAGAAGTAGATATAGCGGCTTGCTTTGACGAATTAACTCAGGTGATACATCAAATAGATGCGGTTGGAGAATGTGGTTTAGATAGAGTTATTGATGTAGATTGGGAGCATCAAAAAGAGATTTTCATCCGGCATATTGACTTATCAGAAAAACATCATTTACCCTTAATCATTCATTCCGTTAGGAGTTATCCTGATGTTCTTCAAATAAAGAAACAACAAAAGTGTGTACAACCTTGGGTGATACATGGTTTTACGGGAAATACACAAACCGCAGATCAGCTGATAAAAAATGGATGCTACTTATCTTTTGGAACACAATTCATGAATGGGCACAAAAAAACAATACAAGCATTACTTGATGTTGATCCTAATTATGTTTTCTTCGAGACAGATGATGATGCTGAATTATCAATTAAGACGGTATATAAACAGGCTTCTGCTTTATTAAAAGTAGAGGAAGATGAATTAATAAGCCAAAAACTTGAAATTGCTTCGAAGATTTTTCCCAAAATTAAAGGACTTCTTTAAATTTGCCCCCGAATTTTAAACACTATTCAGAATTATGGGACATTGGCAAGAAAGAACTGAGCTTTTAGTGGGCACAGAAGGATTAGATACATTAGGTAAAGCACACGTATTAATTATTGGTGTAGGTGGCGTTGGTGGTTTTGCTGCTGAGGCAATTGGTAGAGCAGGCGTTGGTAAAATTACTTTGGTTGATGGTGATGTGATCGAACAAAGTAATAGAAATCGTCAGATTGCAGCCTTAATATCTACAGACGGAATGCCAAAAGCAGAAGTGATTGGCAATAGAATTAAAGATGTAAATCCGAATGTCGACTTGGATGTTCAGAAAATCTACTTGGATGGGGAGAACATCAAAGAGTTGTTACTTGCACATAAATATGATTATGTGATCGAATGTATCGATACACTTGCTCCAAAAATGGACGTGATTAGAACAGCGATCCAAAATGATATCAAAATTGTTAGTTCGATGGGAGCCGGTGGACGAATGGATCCAACCCAAACAAAAGTGGCGCGTTTGAAGGATACATATAACTGTCAGCTAGCACAAAAAATTAGAAAGAGAATCAAAGAGAAGAGTATCAAAAGAAAGCTTAAGGTGGTGTACTCTCCCGAATTAATTGATAAATCGAAAGTGAAAACAGTGGAAGGTGTATTGCATAAAGCATCTACTATTGGAACTATTTCCTATATGCCCGCCGTTTTTGGTTTAACATGTGCTTCTGTAGCCATTCGTGGAATTTTGGAGGACTAAAAGGTGCTTAAAGTCATCATAAATTTTTGGCGTTTTTGTCACATAATAAAAATGGTATCGGTTTTATAAGTTAGAAATGATACACATGGATAAAATATCCACTGTGTGGTGTTAAAACTTAACTAAACCTTATTTTACACATTATACGTAATGATCAGATTATTATTCAATTTTTTTTATTGGTTAAATGGCTGGAAGTTAAACATTCATCATATACCTGTTGAAACCATGAAAAGAAGTGTCTTTTTAGCAGCCCCTCATACAACCAACTGGGACGCTGTGTACATGGTGGCTTGTATGAGAAAGATTGGTATTAAATTAAGGTTTGCCATTAAGAAAGATTGGATCAAGTTTCCTTTGAATATTGCATTAAGTCCAATGGGGGCGGTTGGAATAGATAGAAGTCCTAAAGTTGCAGGAGAAAAAAGGTTGAGTATGGTAGAAGCCATGGCCAATCTTTTTGAAACCAACAAAGAGTTGGCATTAGTGATACCTCCTGAGGGATCAAGGTCTCTAAGAGAAGAATGGAAATCGGGTTTTTACTATGTAGCATTAACTGCAAAAGTGCCTATTCTTTTAGCTTATTTAGATTATGAGAAAAAAGAAGGGGGAATTATTGAAGCTTTTGAGCCTACTGGCGATATAGACGCGGATATGAAATACATAACGAAAGTGTATCAAGAGTTCGATCCCAAACCAAAATTTCCAGAAATGTATTCTTTAGATAAAAGGTATATTTCTTAAAGTCAGTTTACTTCATTAATATTGTAAACACAAACTACTATTCTCTCGTAATGTTATTATATAGTAGGTTAGAGGATGATGAAGTAACATGGAAAAGATTCAAAAAGAAATCATAAATCAGATAAATAAATCGAAATGTATGTTACAAATGCCTTCCAAAGCTAAAGCGGAAGAGTTTGTAGACGATATGTTTCGATTTTTATTTCCAGTAGTTTCTGGAGTAGAACAAGGGTATTATGCCTCTGAATTGGCATTGATACGTTTACAAGGGAAACTTCAAGAACTATTTTTACCTATTCGAGATCAGTTTGATGTGGGTTGTGTAGATGTAACAGAACGATTTTTTGATGCATTACCCGATATACATCAACGCCTATTAAAAGATGCACAGGCTTGCTTTGATGGTGACCCTGCAGCACAATATATCGAGGAAGTTATTTTAACCTATCCTGGGTTCTTTGCTATTTTTGTGTACCGTTTGAGTCATCAATTATTTAAATGCGAAGTACCTATCGTTCCTAGATTGTTCTCTGAATATGCACACTCTAAAACAGGTATAGATATTCACCCTGGAGCAAGTATTGGCGATCATTTTTGCATTGATCATGGTACGGGCATTGTGGTAGGAGAAACTTGTAACATTGGCGACCATGTGAAATTGTATCAGGGCGTTACATTAGGTGCTTTGAGTGTAAGCAAAGATTTGGCTTCAGTGAAGAGACATCCAACGATTGAAGATCACGTTGTGATTTATTCTGGAACAACCATATTAGGTGGAGATACTGTTATAGGTGCACACTCTATTATTGGTGGTAATGTTTGGTTAACTGAAAGTATAGAACCACATTCTACGGTGTATACAAAGGCATCTGTGAGTGTTAGACAGAAGGAGAAGAAAGTTTAGCTAATGTGCTAAATAGATAGATATAGATAGGCCCACGATTGAAATCGTGGGTTTTTTATTGTTGATTTTTATGACACTAAAGTATCATAAAAATTAGATAGAAGTCAAAAAAGGCCATCTCAACACTATTGAGACGGCCTTTATGGATATATATTTATGTTATTAGTTTTTACAGACTTCTAGTTCTCCAAGTGCATTGTTCAAACCATCTACACCATTATTTAAATGTGATATAGCGATATGAATATGGTCAATGGCATTGTTTAAATGAGAATGAATTTCTGATACATCATCAGAAAAATGAGCTACGCCCAAGGTATTTGAAGCCATATCAAATACTTTTTTTGCATCATGGAAAGAGCCATGTGCGTCATGTGTTTCGCTACCTGCCACGGTGCAATGGTTGTATGCCTGACTTTTTGCTTCATGCGTCTCATCTTTAGCATAATGAGCGTTCTTCATTGCTGCTTCCGCCTCTGATTTAGCGATTTGCATATTTTCTTTGATACAATCGATCGTTGTACAATCAAAACACTCGCTTATATAGTGCAATGCAGTTTCAGCACCCTCATGTGAAGATTGATAATAATCGTAGGCTTCGTTGATATCGTTGACTATTACATGATGTTGGGCAGTTATAAGAGTCATTGGAGCAATTGTTAAATAGATAATAAGTATTAGTGTTTTCATAGGTTTATTCGGTTTACAAGTGGGTAACAAAGCTGGACTTTGAAATGTGCAATAAATTAGAAAAGTGCAATTACTTTGTTTTAATATTTCAATTTAGGATATAGAATGCTTTAATTAGTACTACTATTCTTTACTGGGTGACATCAAATAAAATGATTAATTGATAATAAAAAGTGTTGATAATAAAAAAGTCACCTCATTTCTGAAGTGACTACTATATATTCTTTAAAAAACCATTATTTATTGGTTAGGTTTATTTTTTTCCGCCAACCTGGCTTTTAATTTTAGTAACTCATCCGAAGCACCAAGTGAGGCTTGTGTGCTTCCTCCACCAATACCTAAAGCAGAATCAATTTCATCTTCAACAGTTTTGTTTGTGAGACTAGCAATATCCGCATAAGAATCAGCCAAAGCTTCTTTTTCCTCTACCTTTTCCTTCATTTTCTGTAAACGAGCAATGGTATTAGAAGAATCAACGTTCGATAATTGTTTATTTAATTTGGCTGAAGCATCGCTAACAGTCGCTCTAGCTTTTAATGTTTTCAATTCTGTTTCCCACTTACTAATCTGAGATTTTAATTGATGAACATTACTTTCCATTTTAGTTAACATACCACCGTAATTATCTAAATTGGTTTTATTGGCTGTGGCTCTTTGTTCGTATTGTTGTTTTCTTTCTAAAGCTTGGGTAGCTAAACGATCCGCCTCGTTAGGATCAATATGACCACGGTTTGCTCTTTCAAGAAGCATCATTGCTTTCTTCTCAAAATCTTTAGCATTCCCAATATTTGATTGATATTCTTTTTTCTCACGAATATTTAATGCCTTCACTTCAGCAAGACCTTGCATGGACTTCGATAAGTCAGCTTTAAGGTCTCTAATCCCTTGTTCTGTTTGTTTAATAGGGTTTTCTAATTTATCTAATACAGAATGGGTTTCTGATTCTACTATACCAAAAAGTCTTTTTAACCACTTAAACATATCTTTCTATTTTAATTTTTTCTCAAAGTAATTGTAAGCTTCATTTATCTCAAGTGTCACTTTCTGTGCCATTTCCTGCTTTTTCGGGTCTCCTTGAAATAAATCGGGATGATACACTTTTATCATCTTTCTATACGCTTTTTTTATGGTTGCAAAATCGGATCCTTTGGGCACCTCTAAGGCATTGTAATGTTTCTCTTCTAAAGAAGGTTCAGCCTTTTTTTGCTGTTGGTAATTACCTTGCTGATAGCTTTGTTGACTATCAAAATCTTGATAGGAGTAATTTTGCTGAGTTTTGTTATTGTTGATAATCTCCTCGTAATACTTCTTCCATTCTTTTTCAAAATCTTTATCCATTAAATCTTGAAACATGGGATTGTTAGCAATTTGATCATTTATTGCTGAACGAAGGATATCTTTAAAACGGTCTACTAACATAGTTTAATTTGATAATTGCATTTGACACTAAATGTTGATTTTATTTTGATCACATTTATGCTGAGTTACTTGATAATATAATCATCTACACTCAGTAATAAATATAAAAAATTAATCCGAAGATAAAAGTAATTGTTTTACATAGATAGTATTTGATTATAATTTGACATGATCTAAAACTAAGTAAATATTTATATATAATTATCTACTTTATATTTCACGAAAAATAATAGAAAAAGGATGTGTTTTGGATAATAAAAAAATAAAAGAATGAATATTCATTTATTTTTGGACTTTTTGAGTTGTAAATGTATATTTGACGATTAATGGGGTTAAAGTATTGTTAATCCTACCAAACTTTAATTTAAAGATTGCTATTATTTAAACTTTACTACTAAATTTGATTAGCACATGCGTGAAATATAAAAATCATTAAGTAAATTATATGTAAACAAAGTGCTGATAGGAAAGATCATCCTATTACAAAATAAGATATGAAAAAAAGTCTTGAATTGAATGCCCTTTTTTAAATGATTTATTATCAATTGTATATCATTTAATGGGTGGAAACTTGAAATAAGAATTTAGTAGTGCTTAATGTATTGAGATCCCTAATTAGGAAGCAATACTCACAAAATATCATCAAAAAAATGGAAAAAAACCGTCCTTGGTACAAACATTACGCAGATTTTACTCCTCAGGAAATCAATCCTGACAACTACCAATCACTTTTATCTTTGTTCAGCGAAGCATTTGGGAAGTTTTCCAACAAAATTGCTTACGAGAACATGGGAGGAAAATTAACTTACGCTGAAGTTGAGACACAGTCAAAACGTTTTGCCTCTTATTTACAGAATGAATGTGGTATGCAAAAGGGGGATCGTATTGCGATTCAGATGCCGAACTGCTTGCAGTATCCAATTGCTATGATTGGTGCTATTCGTGCAGGTATGGTAGTGGTAAACACCAACCCTTTATATACGGAAAGAGAAATGTTGCATCAGTTTACAGATGCAGAGGTGAAGACTGTAGTAATTGTAGCCAACTTTGCTGATAAGTTGGAGAACATCAAGGACAAGGTGCCTACCTTAGAAAACATTGTAACAACAGAGCTTGGGGATATGCTTACTTTCCCTAAGAACCTTATCGTAAATGCGGTTGTAAAGCACATCAAAAAGATGGTTCCTTCTTACAATCTTCCAGATGCGGTGAAGTTTAAAGATGCTTTAAGCAAGGGAGATGCACAAGAATATAAGGAGCCAGATGTAAAAGGAGAGGATCATGCCTTTTTACAATACACAGGTGGTACTACAGGCGTTGCTAAAGGAGCAATTTTAACGCATAGAAATATTGTTGCCAATTTAGAACAATCGAATGCTTGGTTAAAAGGCGTATTGACGGAAGGTGAAGAAGTAGTCATCACTGCACTTCCGTTATACCATATTTTTGCCCTGACGGTAAACTGTATGACGATGATGAAGATTGGAGCAAGAAACATCTTGATTACCAATCCGCGTGATATGAACGCCTTCATTAAAGAAATTTCGAAATATAAATTTTCAATCGTTACTGGTGTAAACACACTATTTAACGGTATGTTGAACCATAAGAAATTCGCTGATTTGGACTTCACGAATTTAAAAGTGACTATCGGTGGAGGTATGGCTGTTCAGATGGCTGTGGCAAAACGATGGGAAGAAGTTACGGGTTGTACACTTGCAGAAGGGTACGGTCTTACAGAAACTTCTCCTGTAGTTTGTGTACACCGATTGGATAGTCCTAAAATTGGAACAATTGGTTTACCTTATCCGTCTACTGATGTGAAAATCATGAGCGAGGAAGGTGAAGAAGTGGGTATAGGTGAAGTAGGAGAACTTTGCGTGAAAGGTCCTCAGGTGATGAAAGGATACTGGAAGCGTGAAAAAGATACTGAAGAAACTTTCTTTGCTGATGGATGGTTAAGAACAGGTGATATCGCTACAATGGATCATCATGGTTACTTTAAGATTGTCGATCGTAAGAAAGACATGATTTTGGTATCAGGTTTTAATGTATATCCAAACGAAGTGGAGGATGTATTGGTAATGCACGAAGGCGTTTTAGAATGCGCTGTAATTGGAGTTCCTGATAACAAATCGACAGAAGCTGTAAAATGTTTTGTGGTGAAGAAAGATCAACACTTAACATCAGATACTTTAAAGGAATTCTGTAAACAAAACCTTGCAGGATATAAAGTTCCTAAGCATTATGAGTTCAGAACGGAGTTACCAAAGACAAATGTGGGTAAAATTCTTCGTAGAACACTAAAAGAAGAAGAAATGGAAAGATTTAAGCAAGCGATCCATTAAGAATAAATTGTAATTTGTGCCGCTTAGTTTTTACTAAGTGGCATTTTTTTATTCACTGAACTTACTATTATGCAAACTGAAGTACTCGAGTATCAAGCCGAACAAAAAAAGAACAAGCAAGTTAAATCTATAGCTATCTTTTCCATCATCATTGGATTATTTGGTCTATTGAAGTCATCTTATAAAGGAATAAGATATATCTTGAGTGGGTATCAAAGAGCGGATTATGACTTAAAGAATATTTTTAATCTTGGTGATTTCAATTTTATATGGGACTATCAATTTTACAGTTTACACTTGGATGTGATTTTTTATGGAATATGTGTCGCTTCAGGAATTGGTTTGTTATTTTATAAAAAATGGGCAAGAATAGGATTAATTTGTGTCTATAGTTACAACATTGTATATCATCTTTTTCAAAGATCAATAATGTTAATATTTAGCGATTCCCTTCAAGTAGAAACGGCTAAACATTTATTGGAAACAGGACAGATAAAACATCTAGATATGATATTGAAGTTGACTGCTTGGATGTCATACGGAGTCGCTTTCTTGGTTTTTTTATTGGTACTTTTCTACGCATGGATTATCTTCAAACTTTACTCTAAAAACATTAAATCATTACTAAATTAATCAAATGGAATATCAAGAAGAATGGGTGAAATTACAGGTAGAAGCCCCTTTTGTTTTTAATCGTGAAGCAACAAAAGAGACAGAACATGTGTGGTTTTTATTTCATGGATATGGACAGTTGGCAGAACATTTTATCCGTCGTTTTGATATTCTCGAGGAGCATCATCATGTAGTGGCTTTACAAGGATTGTCTCGATTTTATTTAGATGATAAATACGAGAAGATTGGCGCCTCATGGATGACAAGAATGCATCGAGAAAAAGATATTATTCATCAGAAAAAATACATTGAGGAGGTCGTCCAAAACAGGTTACTTTCTATTCCATCTTTTGATGTGAAACGCAATTTCTTTGCCTTCTCCCAAGGTGGAGCTACTTTATTAAGATGGCTCGTTGATGCACAACCCGAAGTTAATGCTCTCATCTTATGGGCAGCAGATATTCCAAAAGAATTTACCGTAGAAGACTTCGATTTCCTATCACCTGATAGTAAAGTCATTTATGTGATTGGAGACAACGACCCTTTCAGAAGTTTTATTGAAATCGAGAAGTTAAAGGACTTTATCAAACAGTTGAAGTGTGAGACAGATATTGTGACTTTTAGAGGCGGGCACAGCGTAAATAGACCAACATTGAAGACGGTACTTAAAAATCATCAGTTATTTTAAGCCTCTTTATATTTCTCCCACATTTTGGTTTCTCTTTCCAAAAGTTTATCAAACTTAGCCGGGTAATTGGCAGAAAACTCCATCCACTCATTTGTATCAGGATGATGAAAAGCGATGGAGGTAGAGCATAAAAAGAGTCCTTTTCCCTCTAAGGTATTTCCTTTTTCACCATAGGTAGCATCACCAACAATCGGATGACCTAAACCGGCCATGTGAATTCTAAGTTGATGTGTTCGTCCGGTATGTGGAGTGAGTTGTACTAGAGTCAAAAATTCTGATCTCAATGAAGGGATACTTTTTACTGATTGATAGGTGCTGTGTGATTTTTTACCCTCAATATCCTCTTTGATATCAGCAGTACCTTGTACTTTTCCCATCACTACAGCGTGATATTTCTTTTGAATCGTTTTGTCCTCAAATTGATTGCCTAAAGCCACACGGCTTTTCCGTGTTTTGGCAATCAGTAATACTCCTGATGTTGGAGCATCTAAACGGTGGCAAGGTTTGGGCCACAACAAAGCATCTGATGCTGTCGAAGGCTGAAGATTATACAATAAAGCATTCTCAATCGTTTTGTATTGATTGCCACTTACAGGGTATCCAGCAGGTTTGAAAACAACGGCTAAAACATCGTCTTCATAAATAACGTCCAGCTTTAGCTCAAATACTTTGGGAGGAGTTGCTTCTTCTTCTTTAATGATAATTTGATCTGCTTCTTTTACCCATTCATGTCCTTTAGCAATTGTATTATTTAAAAATATACGTTGTTGTTTAAATGCTTTTTTTAAACCATTTCGGGTGTTAAGAGAAGATTCACTTTTTAGCAAATAGTCTAACAATCGTAGTTCTTCTTTTAGATTTCCTACTTTATGATCAAATAATAAGGACATAGGATATTTTAATTTGAGTTTGGCAAATTATTGCTTTTCGATAAGTTATCCACGTAGTAATTACTAATTATTTCAAAATCGATCTCATTTTTTTTTCTACACAGTTCGATATTGTAAATTCGTACAAAATTCATTGAGGATGGAAGAAAAGTACATGTATCGTGCACTTCAGTTGGCACAATTAGGTAAAGGAAATGTGAGCCCAAATCCAATGGTTGGGGCTGTGATTGTTCATAATGGAATAATTATAGGCGAAGGGTACCATAAAAAATATGGTGAACCACATGCTGAAGTAAATGCCGTTGCATCTGTGAAAGAAGAAGACAAGTACTTACTTTCTGAGGCAGAGATGTATGTGACATTAGAACCTTGTAGTCATTATGGAAAAACACCTCCATGTGCTGATCTTATCGTAAGAAATAAATTAAAAAAGGTATATGTCTGTAATCTAGATCCTAACCCATTGGTGGCCGGAAGGGGAATTAAAAGGATTGAAGATGCAGGAATTAAGGTAGAAACTAAGATTTTAGAAAAGGAAGGTTTCGAAATCAACAAACGATTTTTCAAAGCCATGACCAAGCAACTACCTTATGTGATGTTGAAATATGCCCAAACCAAAGATGGCTTTGTGGCAAGAGAAAACTTCGATTCTAAATGGATAAGCAATGCTCAATCGAGACAATTGGTGCATAAAATGCGTGCGGAAGAAGATGCTATCCTCGTGGGTAGAAATACCGCTCAATACGATAATCCATCACTCACCGTAAGAGATTGGACTGGCCATCATCCTACAAGAATAGTCATCGATAGGTATTTAAAATTACCAAAAGATTACCACCTATTCGATCAGTCAGTACCTACTATTGTGTATAATGTTCAGCAAAATGAAACATCAGATAATTTGTCTTATGTTCTTTTGCCTGAAGAAAACTTCTTTAAATCTTTACTAGAAGATCTTTTCAAAAGAGGACTTCACTCCGTAATTGTAGAGGGTGGCGGTTTCGTTTTACAAGAGTTTATTGATCAAAATCTTTGGGATGAAGCACATGTATTTACTTCATCTACAGCTGAATTTGGAAAAGGAGTTGCTGCACCTCAACTAAAGAATTACCAGAAAGAATCATCAAGAAATATTTTAGGTGATAATTATTCGATATATTATCAAAAAAATAGGAATTGCTATGGACTTAAATGAGGTAATGGATGCTTTGTATCAATTTGGAAATGAAGGTACTAAGCGTATATATATGAATCACGGGGCTCCGGAACCTTTTTTTGGAGTAAAAGTAGTTGATCTAAAAAAACTACAGAAAAAGATAAAAACCAATCATCAATTAGCCCTAGAATTATATGATACCGGAAATTCGGATGCGCAATATCTAGCAGGCATGATTGCTGATCCTAAGCTAGCTACTAAAGAAGAGCTTAACGATTGGGCAAAAGGGGCGACTTGGTACATGATTTCTGATTATGCTGTTGCAGGAGTAGCGGCATCGAGTAAAGATGCTTGGTCGCTTGGTTTGGAGTGGATTCAATCAGATCAAGAGTTTATTAGCAGTGCAGGGTGGTGTACTCTTGCCGGTTATATATCAATTCGTAATGATGACGAAATTGATCTTTTAAAAATCGAAGAATTACTTACTTTTGCAGAAAATCACATTCACGAACAACAAAACCGTGTTCGATACAGCCTTAATGGCTTTGTGATTGCTGTGGGTGTCTACATAGAAAGCTTATCAGAAAAAGCGATGGAAGTCGGAAAAAACATAGGTAAAGTTTCCGTGAACATGGGTAAGACAAGCTGTAAGGTGCCTATCGCTGAAGATTATATTTTTAAAGTAAGATCGATGGATAGAGTGGGGAAGAAGAAGAAGAGTACAAGGTGCTAGGGGGAAGTAATAAGTAATAACTAATAAGTAATAGGTAAGAAGTATGAGGTAAAGGGTGACTTATAATTCGAAATCACGGTTTTAAGTTAGGAACTAGGAGTGAGGAATTAGGAGTTACTGATAGTTCGCTCCTCAGGTAGGTGTACTAATAACTTAAAAAGCTTATTACATGATAAGCATATGGTTGATTGACACAATTAGTAAATTAAATAAATAACCTGCTACCTGCTACCTGCTACCTACTACCTACTACCTAATTTAAAATATTAAGAAATTGAATTATCAAGAAACATTAGATTTTTTATATGCTCAACTTCCTATGTATCAGAGGGAAGGAAAGGCAGCTTTTAAGAAGGATTTAACCAATACGATAGAGCTGTGTAAGTTCTTAGGTAATCCTGAAAATAAGTTTAAGTCTATACATATAGCAGGAACGAACGGGAAAGGAAGTTCTTCTCACTTGATGGCTTCTGTATTGCAAGAGGCTGGATATAAGGTGGGTTTATATACTTCGCCTCATTTAAAAAACTTTACGGAGAGAGTACGCATTAATGGTGTGGAAATGTCTGAAAATGAGGTGATCGATTTTGTAGAGAGAGTAAAACCTGCTATAGAAAAGATTCAACCTTCGTTTTTTGAATTGACCGTGGCAATGGCTTTTGATCATTTTGCGAATCAGTCAGTCGATTTTGCGGTGATTGAAGTGGGTTTGGGTGGTCGTTTAGATTCGACAAATGTTATTCGTCCGGAAGCATGTTTGATTACCAATATTGGTTTCGATCACATGGATATGTTGGGGAATACATTACGAAAAATTGCAAGAGAGAAAGCGGGGATCATAAAAACAGAAACACCTGTAGTGGTGAGTCAGAAACAAGAAGAGACTTCTGGTGTATTTATGGAAACTGCTTTAGAAAAAAATGCACCTTTAGTATTTGCTGAGAATCATCTTTCTTGGAAAGGAAATAATGTACTGCTTAAAGACAGTGTATTATTAGAGCATGTAGAAATTGGGGTAAAAGGCGATTACCAAAAGCACAATGCATTGGGTGTGATTGCTTTGAGTTACTACCTAAATGAATATCAAATAGCTGATATTGAATTGGAAGCTATTACAAAAGGATTGTTGTCTGTAGTGGAGAACACAGGATTAAAAGGAAGATGGCAAGTTTTGGGTCATCAACCAAAAATAATTACTGATGTGGGTCACAATGAAGATGGATGGCGATTTGTATTGAATCAACTTCAAAGAGAAGAATACAACAATTTACATATCGTTTTGGGTGTGGTAGTGGAAAAGGATTTGCCAAATATGTTAAGTAAACTACCTGCTGATGCACATTATTACTTCTGTAAACCGAATGTACCAAGAGGCTTAGAGGCACAAATACTATTTGATGCCGCCAAAGAATTAGGGTTAAAGGGAGAGTGTATTTCTGATGTTAATGAAGCAATTTTTAAGGCAAAAAGTAATGCAAATCAACAAGATTTGATCTTTATTGGAGGCAGTACTTTCGTGGTTGCTGAGATTAATGAGTTGTAAACAAAACCTTTCATACAACATTTTTTAACAGCGTTAATGTAAAACGAAAGATCAAATACTATACTTTTGCCCCGCAGTTAATTAATAGTCAGTCGTGTAAATGGCTGACTATTATATGTTTAACCAACAGTGATACTTATGAATTGTAGATTTTTATTCTACACCTTATTATCATTAATTACTATCTCACTTTTTACTACTTGTAGCGATGATGAACATCAAATGGTGTTTGAAAAAATAATTACTAGCGAGCCTACTTTAGTGGAAAACGGGGAAATTATTCAGTTTGTAGACTCTACAGTTTTAAAACTGAATATCGAAGAAGAAAAAGTTTCTGGAGAATTTGATTGGAATACATCAAATACCGAGAGGATTTCTGGAAAACTTATAGGAACAATTCATGACAATGTCATAAATGCAATTTGTTCTTATGAACAAGGTGGATCCCTTATTCGAGAAGAGAAAGTAATTAAGTTAGGAAAAAACTTTGCCCACTTCAGAATTGGAGGGAAAATGAAATTACAAGACGGTGTTTACTTGTATTCTTCCAATGATGAAAACGTTGAATATGGTGCTAAGATTCCAAGAAAATTTTAATTATATAATGAACTCCTCAGTAATGAGGAGTTTTTTTATCCCTCCATATAATAGACCCTCTTCACTCTAGAACTAACAGAAGTAAGTATCTCGTATGGGATCGTATCAATCGCTTTTGCCAATTGTGTGATGCTTAGATCTTCTCCAAAAATAACAACATCATCACCCACTACAGCATTGATATCGGTAATATCTACCATGCTCATGTCCATGCACACATTACCAATGACGGGAGCAATCTTTCCATTGATGATCATTTTACCCACCCCATTGCTAAAGTGTCGGTTAAAGCCATCGGCATAGCCAATACCAATCGTAGCAATCTTCATATCTTTTGAAGCGACACCTTTTCGTCCATAGCCAATCGTTTCTCCCTTTTTGATGGTTTTGATCTGAGCAATTACAGATTTTAGAGTAGCCACCGTCTGAAGATCATCCTGTTTGATATGATTCACTTCAATACCGTGCAGGCCAATTCCAAGTCGTACCATATCCATTTGATGTTCAGGAAAGCGAACAATTCCAGCAGAGTTCAAGCAGTGTTTTATCACTTTATAGCCAAGAAAATCTTCAATAGAAGCGGCCACTTTATCAAATTCTTTTACTTGATTTAAAGTATAATTATTGTGCTGTTCCTCATCGGCACCAGCCAAATGTGTAAATACACCAGTCACTTTTACTTTTGAGGCTATTTTTCCTAATTTTTCTAATAAAATAGGCAATTCAGCGGCTGTAAATCCAAGTCGGTGCATTCCTGTATCTATATTGATTTGAATAGCAAAAGGAGTATCATTTTCGTCTTCCTCTAGAAAGTCTTCTAAAGCTTCCAACATTTCTAGGTTATAGATCTCAGGTTCTAGTTGAAAACGACGCATGGTTTCAAAAGAATCGGGCGAAGGTGTTAGTACCATAATTGGTGTACGGATACCATTTTCTCTTAATTCTACCCCTTCATCAGCAAAAGCAACTCCCAAATAATCCACCAAATGATATTGTAGCGTATGGGCTAATTCGTGCTTTCCACTACCATAACCTAAAGCTTTCACCATCACCATCACTTTAGTTGAAGGTTGAAGTTGTGCTTTATAGAACATGAGATTATGCACCACAGCATCCAAGTTGATCTCTAATCGAGTACTATGTATCTTTCTTTGAAGCAGAGCCGCAATTTTTTCAAATTCATATTGACGTGCTCCTTTCAAAAGAATCATTTCTTTATTGAAAGTGATTTCCTGCTTTCTTATTGCATTCTTTAACTCAGAGGTATTATCGAAAAACTGACTATCAATCGTGATATCATTTTGATGTTGACTTAAGTGATTTCCCACCCCGATAAAACGTTCAATTTCATGCTCATGTATCAACTCATTAATTTTTTGATACAAAATCGTTTTATCATTATGTCCTTGCAGAAGATCGGATAGAATAAGCGTTTTAGGCAAGTTTTCTTGATTTTGCCCCATAAAGCTTAACGCAATCTGCAAACCTCCTAAATCGTTATTGTAAAAATCGTTGATGAGAACAGTGCCATTTATTCCTTCTTTTCTCTCCAATCTCATCGGAAGACTTTTAAGGAAGGATAAACGACTGTTGATTTCCTTAAATGAATAGCCAAGATAAGTCAACACAGCCACACAGTGCATGGCATTTTCGAATGAAGCCTCATCGTTAAATGGAATAGTTATTTGATGCTTATTCCCTTTGAAGTTGAGGAAGACCAATTGGTTTTCAATTTCCTCAATCCTCAAGGCAGCTTCTTGATGCACTCCCCAATGAAATAATTCCCCTTTTTTTTGTCGAAGTTCCTCGTGAATATCTTCATGATCACGACAATAAATGATGGTTTGGCACTCATCAAAAAGAAAACCTTTTTCATGAAGTTTCTGCGTTCTATTATCAAATAATTTATCGTGAGCAGAACCCAAATTGGTAAATAAACCTATCGTAGGAAGAATAATTCGCTGAAGGTTTTTCATTTCATCAACCTTAGAAATCCCGGCCTCAAAAATGCCTAATTCGTGCTTTTTATCAATTTGCCAAACCGATAAAGGTACTCCGATTTGAGAGTTATAACTCTTAGGACTTTTGACCACATTTTTATCCACTTCCAATAACGTGTACAACCATTCCTTAATGATCGTTTTAGCATTCGATCCGGTGATACCAATTACTGGAAGATCTGGAAATAGTTCTCTATGGTATTTAGTAACTTCTTGTAAAGTTTGTAGGGTATTTTCCACATAGACAAACGTTGCCTCTTTATACAGGTAACCTTTGTCGAAATCTACCGTGACCACAAACTTTCTCACTCCTTTATCATACAACTCACGTATAAATTCACTTCCTTCTCTTTTAGGCCCATTTAAAGCAAAAAAGATGGTTTGAGATGGAGCGGTAAGCATTCTACTATCAATAAGTAGATACTTTGCGTTCCAAAAAGAAGAAGAAAAATCGATACTTGTGTTTGTAGACATATATACTATTTAATAAGAAGTTGGCTTGATAGTAAAATTAATTATTTCTTGGAAAAATTGGGAAGTTGTTAAGAAGTAAAAACTAAATTAATGATTAAACAAATTCGACCTTGCCTGAATCTTTTTTATTTATATCATCCATAAAAGCTTCTATTGCTCTTATGATTTTAATGATAGAATCAAACTTTGGGTTGGTATCTCCTGAAAGGGTTTTGTAAAGACTGTTTCTATTTAACCCGGTGACTTCAGATAATTTTGTTACTCCAATAAATTTAACGACATCATTTAATGCATAAACAATATCTTTAGCATCACCTGTTCTGCCAATGTATTTTAAGTAGTCGTAAGCATCATTTAGATCATCAAAATAATTTGAATTTTTGTAATCTTTGATTTTTTCCTTTTTCATAATTATTTGATTGTGTTTAATATTTTTTTCGATTTGATAATGTCTTCTCTTTGAGTTGTTTTATCACCACCTGCCAATAGTAAAATAATCTGACCATCAACATAGGTGAAATATATTCTATATCCTTTTTCAAAATGTATTCTAAGTTCATGTATTCCTTTTCCAATAGTTTTACAATCACCGAGGTTTCCATTTTTTACTCTATTGAGCCTTTTCATAATTTCGTAAGCAGCAAAACGTTTTTTCTTCTTTAGTTTTGTGAACCAATTAGAAAAACTTTCAGTCTCTTTAATTTCCATTAATGTATGAATCGTTAGTTTTTACAAATGTAGCTTATAAGCGACAAAATATCAAATTTACTTATGTGATTGGATTAATGATGTTCTTCTTAACATTTCCCATCAAAAACAGATAATAAGGTATAAAACAACTACCTTTGCATGCTGATTTAATATCACCCACGATTTCTAAATAAATAAGTACTACCAATTTCTTCCATGCGAAAGTTATTTTCATCCTATAAAGAACATTACATAGATACAATTCGATTAGCCACTCCAGTAGTGGTTTCTCAAGCAGGTCAAAACCTTACCAACATTTTGGATAATGTAATGGTGGGGCATTATAATACCGTAGATCTTGCAGGTGCAGGATTTGCCAATTCATTATTTGCCATTTTCTTAGTATTTGGTATTGGCTTCGCTGTGGGTGTAACTCCTTTAGTAGGAAAAGCTTTTGGACAGAAAAACTACAAAGAAATGGGTAGTTTGTTCCGTCATAGTATTACATTAAATACCATTTTTGTCATCTCTATTACCATCATTCTCCTTATGTTATCTACCCTAATGGGACATATGGGACAGACCGAAGAAGTAGTAGTGGCGGCAAGACCGTATTTATTGATCAATGCATTTTCATTAATTCCTTTAATGGCCTTCTTTACCGCTAAGCAATTCGCTGAGGGTGTGAAGTTTACTAAAGTTGCAATGTACTTTACATTATTGGCCAATATCGTTAACGTGATTATCAACTATATATTGATTTACGGAAACTTTGGAGCACCAGAAATGGGATTATTAGGGGCAGGTATAGGTACATTTATCGCACGTTTAATCGCTTCGGTAGGTATGATGTGGTATGTATTGAAAAGCCCGTCATTCCACCCATTCTTAGAAGGTTTTACTAAAGTTAAAATCAATAAAGATAGACTTTGGCAACAGTTTAAAATGAGTATGCCTATTGGTTTACAAGCCTTAATGGAAGTAGGTGCATTTGCCGTAGGTGCTATGATTATCGGAACGGTAGGAACCAACCCAATTGCTGCACATCAAATTGTAATGAGTATGATCTCTCTTACTTTTATGATGTTGAGTGGTGTTGCCTCTGCTGTATCCGTAAGGGTAGCCAATTATTATGGTCAAGACAATTGGGTAGAAGCAAGAAAAGCAGGAATGACAGGTGTTCAATTCGCCATGATAGCAATGTCTACATCGGCCATCATTTTCTATACATTTAATTCATTTTTACCTGAATTATATACGAGCGATCAAGAAGTAATTATGTTTGCTTCTCAAATGCTTGTGTTTGCTGCTTTGTTCCAATTATCAGATGGTTTACAGGTAATTATGACTGGTGCTTTAAGAGGTATTTCTGAAGTGAAAATGCCTACATTAATATGTTTCGTGTCTTATTGGGTAGTTTCCTTACCTATAGGCTACGTGTTAACTAATTATACTGATTGGAGTTTCCTAGGAGTTTGGATCGGTTTGACTTTAGGTTTAACATTGTCTGCTTTGCTACTATTTACTAGATTTACATGGAAAACAAATCTAGAAATTGATAAGTTAAAGCCGCAGAAACAAAGTGCCTGAAGATAAAAAACAACAGCTCCGAAAAAGCTTAATTCAAAAGAGAAATCTACTTTCCCAACATCAAATTGATGTTGCAGAGGAAAGTATTAACGAACAGTTTTGGGAGAAAGTATCAACATCTCCCAAAGTACTTCATACCTATATTCCAATCAATAAAGAAGCATCCACTTTAGGGATTATCAAAAAGGCACTTTCTTATGGTTGGACTATAGTTGTTCCTCAGACCTTAAAAAATAGACAAATGCGTCATCTAGTTTTAAGTAATTTAGATGACCTTGAGGAGGAGTGTTTTGGTACGTTCATTCCCAAAAATAAAGAGGAATACAAGGGAGCCATTGATATTGTTTTAGTACCAGGTGTTGGATTTTCTAAACAATACGGTAGAATGGGGTATGGAGGAGGTTACTACGACACATTTTTACCTCAACATCCATCGGCTAAAAAGTGGGGAATTACCTATAAATTTCAAATTATTGAAGATTTACCCTTGGAAGAACACGATGTTTTGATGGATACTTTGTTAATCGGGTAGATTTTTGATTTCAAACTTTTTACTTACTCCAACAAGCCTTATTTTTGTAGACTGAATGAGGGTTAGTGGAATACTCTAATTCGCATTCGCATAGAATAGTCTGACAAACAGCCTCAGTACACATTTTTAGTGAAAATATTTGACCGTTTACATATACAAAGGAATTCATTTTCTACTAAAAGGAAACTTTTCTTAATCAAGAAATCTTTCCGTTTTGTACGTGTGTGGATTTTCAGGTTTCTCGCTGTTTTCACTTTCCTTTGGATGTGTTTGATGAGTTTTTCTCAACTCCCTTTCGTTCAAACGGCCATCATCCATAAAGTCACACAAAAAGTTTCCGATCAGTTTCATCATAAAACGACCATCGAATCTGTAAAACTCGATTGGTTCGATCGTTGGCGTCTTCAAAATGTAAAGATCGTCGATTTGGATAGTGTGCCTCTAATTTCTGTAGAAGAAGTTTCATTAAACTTCTCTTTTATCAACTTGCTTTATAATCAAGATAGATACATTCACATAGAAGATGCCATTCTAACTGGTGCGGATGTTGAAATGGTGATGGACGCTCGTCTGGATTCTATGAACAACATGACGAGGTGGATTAGGCACTTGGTAGGTGATCCAAAAGGGGAACATCGATACGACATCAAGGAGCCGAAAGATACCCATATTGTCTTTGAAAATGTACAGTTTGTAAACAGTAGATATTCACTTTATAATCCTTATGCTACACCTCGAGAAAGAGGAAAATTTGATGTGGCTGATATGGAATTCTTGAATATTGATGCCAAAGTCACCAACTTAAAAATTGATAGAGATACCATTGCCATGAACATCAAAGACCTTCATGCTTACGAGAGAAGGAGTCGATTGAGGTTAAAAGAAATGGATGGTGATTTTGCGATTTCCACTACAGGAATGTCCATTAAAAACCTCTATGGTAAAATGGGATCGAGCTTTTTGAGTGGAGAAATATCCTTTACAACAGACGATTATACAGACTATAACGATTTTTACTATTGTGTATATATGAATGCCAAGCTGAAAAATAGTAGCATTCATACCAACGATTTGGCCAACTTTTTTACTTATTTTGATAGTATTCATGACTACATCAGTGGAGATGTGATTCTATCTGGAAGAGTAAACGATTTAGATGTTAAAGACACTAATCTAAGGTTTGGTCAGGGGAGTACCATAAGAGGCGATTTTAAATTCAATAAAATCATCGATAAAGAACGAACAATAATGGATCTCAAGTTTGGAGATAGCTATTATTTTGTCGATGATATTTTACCTTATGTTCCAGGAGAATACAGAGATTATGTAAAGCTTTTTGGAGCGGTAGCTATGTCTGGAGAGTTTAAAGGGACGTTAGATGAATTTGATTTAAATGGAATAGTGAATTCAGAATATGGGGTCATGGAACCCAAAATGGATATCAATATTCCTAAAGAAACATACATTGGTTATCTGAAAACAGACAGTCTAGACGTCGGTCAAATATTTGATGTCGACATGTTAGGGCGAATGGATTTTGAGGGAGACATCAAAGGAAAAGGGTTCAACCCCAAAAGTATTCGTCTAAACGTAAATGCTCGAATGAGTAGTCTTGAACTGAACGATTACACCTATCATAATATCTACTTGGACAGTACCTACATGAAAGAAGGGTTCTTTAGTGGAGGTTTTAGAGTAAACGACCCTAACCTGAAAATGTATGTGGATGGTATTTTGGATTTCAGAGATAGTACTTTCCAATTTGAATCAGGAATTTTTGCGGAAGACCTTCAAAAATTGAATGTAACTGAGAAGAAAATTGGTTTCCAAACCAGTATAGATGCAGAATTTGATAATGTAGGAGATAATGGTGTTTCAGGCGGCCTTTACCTGGACAATACTAGGCTATACAATGAGCAAAGAATATTGGATATCGAGAAAGTAACCTTAGTGACTACTATATCTAACTCTGGATTACGCTTGGTAAATTTCGACTCCGATTTCCTAGGGTTTGATATGGCAGGGTACTTTAATATCTCTCAACTCTCCAAGGACGTTAATAGAATTATCAAGGAGGCTGAATTATCCTTGTTTGATAAATCATCGGAAAAAGTAGAGAAATACTACTCGAAGAAGTCTAAAAAATTAGAAGAACAAGGGATAGATAGCTACTCCGTTGATATGGATTTACAGGTCTATAATGTCAATAACCTACTCTCAATTTTTACGGATAGTATAAAAATTGCAGATAATACCAATGCCATATTGGCTGCAGATTTTGGGGAGAGACAACATGTTTCGGCCCAACTGTATAGCGATCAATTATCGTTTTATGATGTTACTTTAGATTCCAATGTAATGGAATATGTCACAAATAAAGAGGCATTACAAGACGACTTTAATTCTTCTGTTAGAGTAGAATCAAAACATCAAAATATACGTGGAATCTTATCTTCTGATTTTGCTTTTCAAGCCTTCTCTTTGGATAATAAAATGGTGTTTAATACGCAGGCCAACTTCTATAAATATTCAACAAACATCGATCTAAAAGGGGATGTTAGTATTCATAGTGATTCATTGGTGTTCCGTTTGCCACAATCAGGTATTTTATACAGAGACAAATATTGGACGACAGCTTCTACAAAAGCATCAAAAGTGATTGTTTATCAAGATGGTGTACACTTTGAAAATTTCCATCTATTTAATGATACTGAACAAATCTTATTGGATGGTTTTGCCAAAAAAGATACTGATCTCCCACTTCATATTAAAATAGATAACCTCAACTTAAATTATCTACCAGAGTTAACCGAACAAGATGTTAAAGGAGAAGTGGATAGCTTAGACGTCTACATAGAAAATGTCTTTGAGGAAATGAGGGTCTATGGACATATGGACATTAAAGACCTAGAAGTAGATGGGTATTACTTGGGGCAATTAACAGGAAGGTCGGATTGGTCTCAAGAAGAGTTGAATGTGAATTTCAATATCAGCGATTCTACCTCTCAGAAATTTAAACTAACAGGTACTTATTTTCCTCAGCTTCAAAAAGATCAATTTGATATGAAACTGGAGGTAAAAGAATTGCCATTAGGTATTTTTCAGCCCTATGTCAACGAGGTCGTCGATCGATTGGATGGTGTCGCTACAGGTTGGATTAAAATTTCTGGAACAAAAGAAAAACCTAAACTTTGGGGGAATGTATTGGCCAAAGATGGGAACATCAAAATGGTTTACCTCAACGTAGATTATAAATTTGGTGAACAAGGGGATAATGCAAAAATTGAAATAAGGCCAACAGAAGTCAAGACTAAAAACCTAAAAGTAGTCGATGAATACGGTCATTTTGCCTTCTTAAATGGTGGACTAGAATTCGAAGAAGGATTCGAAAACATGATTGCCAACTTAGAGGTGTCCTTTGACGATTTCTTTATTATGAAAAAAGAAGAAGTCGGTAATGATTTATTCTACGGTACAGCATTCGGTACAGGAAATATCTCTGTTACCGGTCCATTCGACGATATCAATATTGATGTGACGGCTCGTGCCGATCAAAGAACAAAGATTTACATACCTCTGAATGCGATAGATTACTCAGAGGGAGATCCATATATTGTATATGTTCAGAAAGACACAGTTTTAACCGAGGAAAACAGTGATGAACAAGTGGTAGTTGAAAAAGAAACAACTACTGATCAAGCCAACTTCCAAGTAAATATGAATTTGGATATCACTCCTGATGCTTATTGTGAGATGATCTTTGATAAGAAAACGGGTGATATTATTCGAGGTAATGGAGAAGGAAAGCTTCAGATGAAAATCGATAAATACAGAAACTTTGAAATGTTCGGTAACGTCGAAATCGTAAAAGGAGCCTATAACTTCACCATGAAAGTAGCCGAATTTAACCTTGTCGATAAAAAGTTTGAAATCAACCCAGGTTCCACTTTATCTTGGAATGGAGACCCTTATGCCGCTCAAATGGATATTGTGGCCAAGTACAATCAAAGAGTAAGTTTATTGCCATTAATTGATGTACAAGATTCTACGGTGAGAAATGCACCAGAAATCACAAAACGTTACCCTGCTGATGTGGACTTGTTAATCAAGGGCGATTTATCCACTCCAGTCTTAGATTTTGATATTGATATCCACGATTATCCTGCCACTGTAGTGACCCAAGGTGGTCCCATTTCTTTAGAGAGTTATGTAGCAGGTTTTGAAGAAAGAATTCACAGAGACGAACAAGAACTGAACCGTCAGGTATTTGGATTAATTGTATTGAGACAGTTATTATCCAACGATTCTTATACAGGGTTTGGACAAACAGCGTCCAGTTCGGTATCCGAATTGTTAACCAATCAACTGAGTTATATTCTCTCCCAAGTAAACGAAAACTTTGAGGTCGATTTAGATATGAGTGGTCTTGACCGAGAAGCATTACAGAACCTTCAGATGCGACTGTCTTATACTTTTGCCCAAGGTAAAGTGAGGGTTACCCGAGATGGTGGATTTACAGATAATCAGAACCAAACCACCGCTGCTTCTGTATTGGGCGATTGGACGGTGGAAGTGGTTGTGTCTCAGGACGGTGCTTTAAGAATGAAGTTCTATCAGAAATACCGACAAGATGTATATTATACCACAACCAATCAAGATAACACGTCTTTGACAGGGGCAAGTATGATGCACACCAAGAGTTTTGATAACTTCAAAGACATCACCCAAAGTCCTACAAAAAGAGAGTTGACAAAAAAACCGAAAGGTTATAAGAAATACATCCGAAAGAAAAAAAGAGCAGAAAAGAAAGCAAATAAACACCATGAAAAACATTCCGAGTAGCGAAATTATTGCCTGGTTTAAAGGCTTACAAAACGATATATGCAGAGATCTTGAAATCTTAGATGGTAAAGCTAAATTCCAAGAAGATCTGTGGGAACGTCCTGGTGGCGGAGGGGGAAGAACCCGAGTGATTAAAGGAGGGAATTTATTGGAAAAAGGAGGGGTAAACTTCTCTTTAGTAGAAGGAGATTTATCCGAACCAATGGCCAAAGCCTTAAAGGTAGAAAAAGCTGAAAAATTTAAAGCAACAGGTGTTTCTATTGTACTTCATCCAAAAAGTCCAATGGTACCGATTATCCATATGAATGTTCGTTATTTTGAACTTTCTAACGGAACCTACTGGTTTGGTGGAGGCATCGATTTAACCCCTCATTACATTGATAAAGAAGCAGCAGCGTTATTCCACGAACATCTTTCTGATGCTTGTGAAAATACGAAAGCAGGATATTACGATCGCTTTAAAGAATGGGCAGATAATTACTTCTTTATTCCTCATAGAAATGAAACCAGAGGTGTGGGTGGTATTTTCTTCGATCGCTTACATCACGAAGCAGAAGGTTTAAACCCAGATCAACTGTGGCACTTTGTTCAAGATGTAGGAGAAGCATTCATTCCTGCCTACAAAGAACAAGCCCTTCGATTTAAAGACAAAGCCTACGGAGAAAACGAATTAAAATGGCAAAAACTACGTAGAGGTAGATATGCTGAATTTAATTTAGTTTGGGATAGGGGAACCAAGTTTGGTTTGGAATCCAATGGTAGAACAGAGTCTATCTTAATGAGTTTACCTCCTGAGGCACATTGGGATTATGATGTCGTTCCAGAAAGTGGTTCTAAGGAAGAAGAAACACAATCTTTATTGAAAAAAGGAGTGGATTGGTTGAATCAATAATATAAACTCCATATATACAAAAAGAGCTAGCGATTGAATATCACTAGCTCTTTTTGTAACAATAATAAAGCCTTATTGTACCACTGTTAGATGAGTCGCATCTCTATGGTGAGTCCCAAAAAACTCACTATCATATTCTAGAATTACGGTATAAATTCCACTAGGAACTACCTTGTTTTGGTACATGCCGTTCCAACCTGAACCCTTTTCCTGGGCTTTACTAGAGTCTCTATATTTATTGTGGAAGATAATTTCTCCCCAACTATTATAGATAGAAATCTCAAGGTTGATGACATATTTTGAACGAATTAAGAATTCATCATTTAAGCCATCTTTATTTGGAGTAAAGGCAGTTGGATTGAAGAAAATCGGTGGACAACCTCTAGTCACATTCATGGTTGTGGTATTCTCACAATTGTCTTCCGTTGAAGTATCAATAATTCGAACAGTGTATTCACCACCATCATATCTGATCACAGAAGAAGCGGTTTCGTCCGTATCTTCCCAATGATAAACATATCCTTGACCTTGAGGAGCTTGGATTTCAATTTGGTATAACTCTTCAAAACAGAATAAGGTATCTGAAACTGCAAAATCAGGAGGTAATGGTCGATGAATAAACTCATATTCGTGAGTAATTAAACATTGAACTCCAGATAAGGTATGCGTTACTAAATTCGTTAAAGTATAGATACCCGGTTCGCTTACTGTTACTTGAGGTCCTGTAGCACCATTCGACCATTTGTATTCACCAAGTACACCATCGAAACCTGTGATAGTTCCATCAATTACGGTACTATCACCCTCACAAGCATAATAGATCGTGTTTTCTGCTTTAGGAAGTAAGATACTGTGTATGGTTACACTCTCTTCTACATAACAACCGATGTCATTCCAAGCCTTAACGGTATATGTTGTAGATTCTTCAGTAGGAGTAACCGTAATACTTTCAGAACTTTCTTCAGTACTCCATTCAAAACGACTACCTCCAACGACTGATAAAGTGGTCGCTTCTCCTTCGCATAAATAAAAATCTTCTTTTTGTTCAAGGTAAGGATAGTCAGTAACTCTCACATCTTGAATGATTTCATCAATACAGCCTTTAAATGATTCAATGATGAGTTTCACTTTATACGTTCCTGATTCAGAATAGGTGAAAGTAGGATTGGATACCTTTGAACTCACTGTGGTAGAATCATTTTCCCAATCAAAATACCAAGTGATATTCTTTACAATACTCGGGTCAACCCCAATATTTTGTCCGTTAAACGTCGAGGTATTCGTGAATATGGTTTCGTCTCCAATACAAACAGGTGGAGCATCAAAGCTCATGATTGGAAGAGGGTGAACAATAATACTTTTTGATGTTGATTGAGGGTCACAAACATTGTCTGCTGTGACGGTCAGTTGAACATCAAAAGTACCATGTTGTGAGAATTTATAGGTAGAAATAGCCTCTTCTGATGTATAACTATCTATCAGGGTAGCACCTGAAAGGATTTCCCATTTGTATTGTGTGATGACTCCGGCAGGGTAGGGAGCAAAATTCGATTGACTGCCATCAAAAATAACAGAATCTAACTTACATACTTCAGGTAAAATATCAATTACTGGGATTGGAGGAGCGACATATTTTACGTTGAATGTTCTTGTAGAATAACCCACTTTTGTGTCAATGTGGTTATTGTTGCTATCTTGAAAATCAGTGTAAACAGCATCCACCCATATTTCTAAGGTATAATCTCTTCCATCGGCATTAAAAGGGTCCACTTCAAAATATCCTCCAGAAGTTCCGTACGTAAAGGTGGCTGTTGAGTCTGTGCCACCATTGACTGCTGGAATATCTACACCATCTACAGACCATTGATATTTAGTGGTTCCTTTATAACTAAATTTATCATGGACGACGAGATTGGCGACTTCAAAGTTTTCGTCGTAACCTTTTACAGTATGAGAAACATCGGTCATACAAACCACAACATCTTCAATCTCTAGTTCAGGCTTTTTGAAAACTGTGACAGTTTCATCTGTAATGGCATCGTATTCACAAGTGGCTTCTTGATTGTTTCCTAAATCTAAAATAGAGTAGAATACTAATTTTGGTGTGTACACCCAATTGGAGTCGTTATAGAAGGTGAAAGTTTGTAAGGAATCCATGCCTTCGTAACCATCACCAGAAGCCCATATGTATCGTATTTCTTTTACCTCAGAAGATACAAATGCAGGAAGGGCTACCATATCTGTAGTTAAAGGTGCATAACCCGCTTTTTTATTGATGTAGAAAGATCCACTCACACCCTTTACAGAAATTGCTTTGGTTTCGGAAGTATAAGTACACCCTTGGTAATCTTCGGTGACCATATATACCTCAAAGTCACCTGCAGTAAAGAAATACTCGAATTGATCTCCGTAAACTTCGATTTCATTCACTAATAGGCCATCCTGTAAAATGTACCATGTTCTTTTACCAATGGGTACATCACCACCACCGTAGTATTTTCTTAACGTAGAATTTCCTGATGTTCCATCTGCATTATCAAAGAAATCGACCACTGCAGGACAGTTTAATTCAACATCTGAAGGAGTAAAATCAGCTTTACCGACAGGTAATTTAGGGACATCAAAAGAAAAAGTATCGGAAGTTGAACATCCGTTATAATCAGTAATTTCCAATGTCATAGTATGTGTACCTGCTTCCCAATTATCAAATCTAAATACGTAGTTCGATCGATTATTCTCATTAATCACTTTTGTAGTTCCTGAAGGGTCAGTATGTGTCCACTTATAATTAGAATAATAGGGAGCAAAGACATTACTTGAGTTAATATTTGGATCGATAAACGTTTGTACATAATCACATTTAAAATTAAAATCAATATGATTAGCTACATTACTTGATATATTGATAATAGGTTTTGTGACAATAGAACTTCGTGTATTGGAGTACACTTCACAGTTGGTTACACTACTGTAAACCACTAATTGTACATCGTTTTCTTTTCCTTGAGGAACACTTAGTTCATCAAAAGTATATTTTAAATCAGAGATGTTTTTACCTGTTCCACTTAGAATTTTATCTCCATTTACAAACCAAGACCATCTTGGATTTGGAGCTTCGATTTTAGATCCCGATCGAACAGAATAAGTGATTTCGTCACCTAAGCATATCCCACTACTCGATTGATCAATAGTAAAATCCATGGCATATACTTTAATTTTACCTTGGGTAGTGGTTTCAGAACAACCATTGTAATAGTTTACATTCAGTTCAATCACCCAATCACCAGGATAGTTAAAGGTCATGCTTTGTCTTCTTGTCGAGTAGCTAGGATATATTCTTTGATTAGTGGTTTCATTTCTAAACGACCAAGAGTAATTTCCGCCTTCCGTATTTTTAGGATCAAAAAATAAAGTAGATCCTTGGCAAATTTCTGTAGGGTTTGCATACGCATTGATATTATCATGAAGCGTAAAATCCCAATGAATATCTACTGGATCTGGTTTTGTGGCGATGGTTAAATAATCGGTGTAAGTATGCTCACAATAATTAGGTGGAGTGACTGATGGAACCGATGTAGTATTCTCTATAGTAAGAGAAACCTCAATGTAATCACCATAATCTATATTTAAAGCCAAGAAGTCAGGGTGATTGACAATATCTTCGTTGATATCTTTAGTGATAATTTGAGCGGAATCTTGTCCGACCTGTATATTCCAAATATAATCGCTATTCGGTTCTGCTCCTTTCGATAAATTTCTGATAACAATTTTACTAGGATCACACAATTGTGATACACCTAATAAAAAATATGCTCGGGGTTCTAGAATCGTGATTTTTTTATAAACCGCAGGTCCCTCACAACCATCTTGAACTACTTTTAGACCTACATTGTATTCTCCTGGATCTAAGTGATCGTAAGTTTGAGCACCATGTCTTCCTGGAGATTCAGACCATCTATTGTTGCCAAAATAGTCCCATAAGAAGGTCACCTCGCTCTCAGGAACACCGCCCAAATCTGTGGTATTATTAAAGTTGATAAGCGTATTGTTACAAAAGTCAGGACCATTCAAAACTTCAAAATCGGCTGTAATCGCTTTACCTACTTTCAATACGTCTGTTGCTGTGACAGTACAGCCAGCAGGGAAATCTATAGAAACTGAAATATCGTAGGTATCAGCAACCAAATTACTCATCAAAAAGCGTTTGTTTCTTGAAGTGACAGTAGTACCAGTATTTCTTCCTTTTGCCGTCCAAGTTCTTGATGATGAGTTATCGCTTATAATTTTAGAATCTTGTTCTAATTCATACCCAATTTCTAATGTATGAGGAGCACAAGCATCTTGCAAATCGATAATTTCTGCTGTGATAGGATAAGATGAGATGTCAATTTCCGTAATGATACATTCACCAGCATCATTCGAAATCAATTCTATGGTATGTTCACCATAACCACTTAAGGAAATTCTAGGTCTTCTTTCATTTTCGAATAAACGAGTATCAGAACCTTTTATACGCCAAAAGTAGTTGTTGATATCATGTAAATTAGCAATGTATAAATCGACAGAAAACGATTCGGTACAAAACAGTTCTCTATTCGCAGAAATATAAATATCTGATAACTCCATAGGAGGAATCGTAATTACTTGAGAATAACTACAGCTACTTCCTACATAAGCAGTTACCGTTACGTTTTTGCTGAAATTGCTACTATTTGTAAAATTATGGGTGATTTTATCAGGATATACCGAAGTGACTTGAGGGCCAGATCCGAAATCCCATCTTATTTCTTGATCCTGTAAATTATCGGGTAAGCTTGGAGTGAAAGTCACAGGGTATAATGCACAATAGGTATCAGGAAGTTCATAGGTAAACATATCGCTTCCTGCATCTAATGCTACGGGAACGATTACCGTTTGTGAACATCCACCATAGGTAGCAGTCAAAGTTAAAGTGTACTGATCTCCATTTGATATATCATAGAAATGATTCACAGACGCACCTTGAGAAGTGTTTCCATCTCCAAAATCCCAATCGTAAGTCATACCGCTATTGACTTGAGAGCCTGTAGCATCAAAAATTGCAGATGCATTAAATGTTTGATTAATATTAGTCTGACATGTAATTAAAGCTGCAGGAGTAACGCTCGGAACTATTAATTCTGATATCGTAATGAACTCTTGTTTTTGAACAATATCACATCCATTAGGCGTGGTACCTCGAATGGTTGCAATATATGGTTGCCCTCTAGCAGGTAAAGGTCTCGAAAGTTCACCTTCATCGAGTACCTGACCATTCAATATAAATTGAACACTACTTAATTCTATACTTGAATTAACTGTAAAAGAGATTTGATCACCTTCACAACCTGCCGTAGCACTCGCAGTAAAATCTACTTCAGGTGAAGTCGAAATTTTTATGGTTGATCTTAAAGTTTTCGAAGTTCCTCCTTGTATAAAGGTAACGACAAAACTAAATGTTTTATCTTGATCTGTTTGGAAAGTATGGAAAGGGTTGGTTTCTGTAGAAGTATTTCCGTCGCCAAAATTCCATGAGATATTAGAAATACTCCCTTTGCCTTCATCATTAATGTAGAAATAGGAGTAAAATGTTTTACAACGATCGATTGTATTATTCGTAATATCTTCACCTCCTGACATTCCTACACTTTCTTTTGCCATAATTTTTTGGGCAATTGAAACTTGAGGTAATAAGAATAGAAATGAAATTAAGGTGATAGTATATATTAGTTTGTTTTTCATTTTGTTGTTTGCTTACTACTAAAGTGTTGGTATTGGACAGTTGGCATGATTAGGAATTTGTTTCTGCAAATCCCTTTTTTTGAAGTAATTCGGGAAAAAATTAAAATCGTATCGAATAGAGATTTCATGGGAATTACCTTCACCCACTGTTAGTCCTCCAATAGGAATATCAAAACTATAACCGATAGTGAATTTTCGTACTTTCACACCAGTTAATAGTACGATGGCATCGTGGTTTAACTTATCCGGATGACTATTTAGTTTTAAAGGAAGTCCTCTATACCAAACACCAAAAATCAAAGGGTTGTAATTTATGTTGGCTCCCAAACTTAATTGATCACTTGTTCCTTGATTTTGGTAATGCATCATCAAAGAAATTGTCTTATCATCATAATTTGCTATAGCCCCTTTCCAGCGGTGGGTGAGTGGTATCTTATAACCTAAGTTTAAGCTAAATCGCATAGGCAAAATATCCACCCCATTTTCTAATCTAGAAATATTCGGTTGGTTGATATGATAAAGTGAAACTCCAGCCCAAAAATGATTCGCATAGAACATTACTCCAGATGAAATATCAGGATATATTTTATTTTGATCAGAAAGCTTGTCTGCTGTTGAACCATTGATATTTCCATTATTATCAATTTGGTCATCAAAAATCAGGTGATTAAAACCCAGAGTAGATTGTTCAAATCCGCCTTGAAGTCCAAAGCTTAGATTGTACTTTTTATTGATTTTTAAATGGTAAGCCCCCGTGACATTAAATGAAAATCGCTGAAAAGCGGTTCCAGAAGTTACATTTAAGATATCCTGATGTGCTAATACACCTAGTCCAATATTCTTCTTAGGAATGGGCGTGTCAAAGGAGGCCATAAATGTATTGTAATTTAATGGAACACCTATCCATTGATTACGGTAATTAATGTTTGCTCTTCCGTCTCCGCCTGTTCCTGCAAGAGAAGGGTTTAGATAAAGAGGTGAAGCGTAATATTGTGATAACTGAGCATCTTGAGCTTGTGAATAGTTTGCAAAGAAAAAGATGAACAGTATACCAAAAAATAGTTTAGCTATTAAGCTAATTGGTTTTGAATACATAAGTTTGTTTGTAGGCACAAGTAATAGTTGATACAGAACAAACTTACACAATTTTCACATATTTTACGCAATGCTAGTGAATAGATAAAGTGAATTTTCTCAGGTAATAAAAAGAGCTAGCGATGTTCAATCACTAGCTCCTTGTGTTTATCAATAGTTTTATGGTTATATCTCTTTTAATATCTTATCATACCTTCGAAAGTACTACTCACTTTATTCGGTACTAATTGTCCTCTCATTTTCAACTGACTATTACTGAATACACCATTTACAGTAGCATTACAGAAATTTCCAGTTCCATCAAGGTCATAAGCAACACGAGCTGTAAGAACAGATCCCATAATGTTGAATTCTACTCTTGTACGTCCTGTCTTTTCGTCTTTGGTGACTTTCCAGTCACTAATACGACCGTCAACAGTAATACCGCCGACACCATTCCAACCTACAAGGTGAGCAGAACCAATCTGAAGAACACCTGTATTTCCTTCTACTTTTAAGAAGTTGATGTTCGATTGAACGTTTACTGTTCTACCTCTTCTATCATATAATTGAGTTGCTTCCAGAACAAAAGATTGACTATCAATAGCAGCATTAGCTTGTTGATTTACTAACTTTTCTAACGCTTCACGTTGTGCCTTCTTTTCTTCTTTTGCTTTTCTTTTTTGTTCTTTTTTAAGGGCCTTCTGTTCCTTCTTAGTTAATGTTGTGTCTTGAACAATATCCAAAGCACTTGCCGTAAAAGAAATTCCAATAATAAGGAAGATAGATAGGATGAATTTATATATGTTACTCTTTTTCATAGTATAATAGATTTTGTCTTTGAATCAGTGTTACATTTCATATAACGGAGATACTTCTTTAAAAAATGATAAATTCTAAAAAATAAAAGTTAATTTGATGTTAAACAATTATTTTTATTCAATTTATAGTGTATGAGGTATTGATTTATAGTTGATTATAATTCAATAAATTTTCAATGAAATTAAATAATTATTTGTTTATGTTGAAATTAATTTATGATTTTATCTAAAGTCAACACTCTTTTTTTATTACTTTCAGGTTCATAACTTTTAAATATCTATTGATAATGAACCCAAAACTAGAAAATGCCCGAAACCTCTATATGGAGGGAATCAGAGACGGTAATGCAAGAGAAGCCGTGACCAAATACACAGGCGACCGCTATACACAACACAGTACAGGAGTAAGAGATGGAATTGAAGGTTTTGTAGAATTTTTCGAACCTTTTATCAAAAGAACACCCAAAAGAGATATTCAAATTGTTCGTTCTATGGTCGATGGACAATACGTATTTGTTCATGCTTATCAGAATCTAAATGATGGTGCAGCCCAATGGGTAACGACAGATTTCTTCGATACAGATGAAAACGACAAAATCGTTGAACATTGGGACGTAATTGCAGAGTATTATGATAACACCCCATCGGGGCATACAGCTACAAATGGTCATACAGGACTAACTGACCTTGATAAAACCGACGAAAATAAAGCTCTTGTAAAAAGCTACATAGAGAATATATTAATGGATGGAGGCGATGCTGATAAATTAGGTGATTATATCTCCAAAGATCAACTTACCCAACACAGCAAGCAATTAGAAGATGGTTACGATGCTTTATACAAAGTGCTTAGTGATACCAACCGTCCACTTAACTTTAAAGAAATTGCTTTGTTAGTAGGGCAAGGAAACTTTGTTGCCACTCTTTGTAAAGCAAATTATAACGATGGAAAGATGGATCAAGATCTTGCCCAAGTCGATATTTACCGCATTGAAAATGGGAAGATCGTAGAGCATTGGGATAATGTTGAACCTGTTCCGGAGAATGATGTGAATGGGGGGAAATTCTAAAAATAGAAAAGGCGATATCATTTATTTGAAATCGCCTTTTTGTCTAATAAAAACTTACTTCTAGCTATTCAACAACTCCTGTAAAGTTTCTACCGCTTTCGCTTTATTTTTAGCAGGTTGTGATCCTTCTTCTACTTCAACAGTCGATAGGAAGTCAGCCACTTTGCCTGCAATTTCCTTAACGTTTTCAGCAGGTAAGTTCATACCCTGTAACATCATAAAGGCACTTTGCATCATTTGTGCAATTTGATTTTCGTCTTCTGCAGTGTTAATAGCATTCGCAAACTGCATTGCGATCATATTTTCGTCCATGGTACTATTAGGTTGATAATTTTGATGAACAAATGTATGGAAATTATCCTAATTCAGTTTCTTCTGACTTTGTTTTTAAACCAAAAAAGCGACGAACTTCTCTTTTTATCACGACTTTCTGATAAAGGAAGTAATCTTTAGCGGCTTTATAGAGTAATTTGTCGGTTTTAAACTGCGTTTGTAGTAGGAAAGCAAAACCAATATAAGGTACAGCCGACCAATAAGCACCTAACCATCCGATTTGCTTCTTCAGTCTATATTTGATAAAAATAGCCTTTAAAGTGGCATTAACCACCAAAAAGATCACCGGAATAGCGGTCACCCAACTAGCCTCTCCTTGTACTACAGAATAGCCAATAGCGGCAGGAATCAAAAAGTTATCGATCCAAACGGCTATAAAACTCCAAACAATTAAAACATAACCTACTCGGAACACTTTCGAAATGTCCTTTCCTAAGCTGTGTTCTATCAAGTAATCGATTTGCTCTTGATTGTATTTCTGATTGTGTTGAACAAAGTTGCAGAAATTATCCCTTGCACATTCACATTGCTCTTCAAAGTTTTTCATGTCATCAATAGCTAGATTTTCTTCTTCTATTGTTAAGTTAGGCGTCGGCATAATTAATTTATAAAGTGTGTGTAGTTGTTATTGGTTGTACTAAAATAATAGGTTATCGTTATCAATCCAACCCTTTTGATCTCGAACCCAGTTCATTAACGATTCATGAATAGAAGATCTCATCAAAATATATGGATTACCAAAGAAGATCATTTGCTGTTTTGCTCGGGTAATCGCCACATTCAATTTTCGATCAACTTTATGATCAGACGTTAAACTGATCATACCTTCCAATTGAAAAGGGGTGTTGGCACAGAAAGAAATCAGAATGACCTCTCTTTGAGATCCTTGGTAGCGTTCTACAGTGTCAATACTCAATAAGTGTGCATCCTCAAATCCTTCCTCTTCCAATGCTTGTCGGATAGCGGCTATCTGATTTCGGTAGGGGGCGATAATTCCTAATGTTTTATCAATATCAAAGCTTCCTTTTTGCTCAAGGTAACGCTTTCTAGTCGCCACGGCTACTTTGGCAATTTTCCTTGCTTCTTCCATATTGATCTTGTCGGAAGTAGAGGTGTTTTTTCCTGTTGTAGGAAAGAATAGCAAGCGACGTTCGACCAATAACTTTTCTAAATCAGAATATTCAGGGAGTTGATCCCACTCAAAAGAAGCACTTTGCCAGGGCAGGGGAACAGTCGTAAGATTTCCTTGATAAAACTGTTGGTTGGCAAAATTCCCTAGAACTTCGTGCATACGTCCTTGATTCTTCAACCTATCAAATGCCCAGTGCCAATTGTTTTTCTGACATAAAGCATAAATACGTTCAAAATAGGCGGTTCTTCTATCGGTTAGACCAATTTCCTTCAACTCTTCAAAGTCAATTTCAGAAAGGACAGGATCTTGCTGAGTGATGGCCGGTAATTGCTTTTGATCGCCAATCAATACAAATCGATTGACTTTAGTTAAAAGACTTACAATCTGAGGTTCCAGAATCTGCGAAGCCTCATCGATCACCGCCATATCAAATTGTTTGATTTTGAAAAGAGACGATCTACCTGCAATAGAAGCTAAAGTCGAGACAAATATGCGATGTTGCTCGATACCATTTCTCAACATCTTTCTATTGTTAGCATTTTGAGCCAAGTTGTGCATCAAATTTTCCTTCCATTGTGGAGAACAAGAATGTTCAGATCCAATACGCAGGAATTTTCGTCCATCTTCCAAAGGTGTTTCAATCGCTTCATCCAATGCTTCACAAATTTCATCTACCGCACGATTGGTATAAGCCACAAAAAGTATATTTCTTGTTTTATCCGTTTTATGAAGAATATGAGCCAAGTTCTTCAGCATACGAGAAGTTTTCCCTGTACCAGGAGGGCCAACGACCAAACAATAATCTTCTGTTGACAATGCTTTTGATAAGGTCGATAGCTCTGTTTCGTTTAAGTTTTTATCCTGAGCAAGCGATTTCACTTCCTCATGAGTGTACATTTTATCAGGATATTTTGGAGGATTTAAGCCCAGTAAACGTGCTTTCTTTTCCTTATTTTCCCAACTGATAAAATTGAAAATTCCTCTATACATCGAATTAAATGATGCTTCAATAAAGTCGCCTTCCAAAGCCCACTTGGTATCAGCATCATAAATTTCTGAGTTTCTTTGTCGGTGTCTTAACTGTACTCTCACCTCACTATTTGATATAAACGTGATGGTTCCTCTGTTAATCTGACCTTGAGTGGGAATGGTATCTGCACTTTGTCTAGGATAAATCGTTACGATATCGCCCACTCTAAAGTTGACAAATGCATTCTCCTCATTGGTACGTTTAAAGATGAGTTCAGGCACAGGTTCGTTGGCATAATTGCCGGTTACCTCAAGATCAAAGAATATTTTGAAACTATCTTTCTTTTCCTCGAAATCGTCTTTCCACAAGGCAGCTGCTCCCTGATTAAAGATCGTATCCCCAACTTTCGACAATTGTTGCTCTTTCGAAATAAAGCTCGTAAAAGCATATAAATACGCCTTTTCCATTCGATTCAATCCCTTAAGATTTCGAATGAATTCGTTAACTTCTGTCTTGGTAAATGGAGGTGCCCCTGCAAAAGCAGATTCGTTTAACTGACAAATCACTTTATGCACTTCTTGTAAAGTTTCAGCTTTGGATAGCTTCAATTCGTTTAGAACAATCTCATTCCTTGTCAGCAAAATGCTTTGTTCCAATTTTAAAGTGAAGGTATCAAATCGTAGGGGGGATTGAATGGTTTTCGAATAGAAAATATAGGGGAAGACTTGCTTACTTTCTACATTATAAGCATCTCTTAATATCATCTGATACATCAAAGTTTGTACTTGATGATTGATCCAAAGACCCGAGTTGCCAAAACCAACTTGAGGAGGAGTTCCCGATTTTAATTCAACAATCCTAAATTCTTTTTGATGTTGATTGATGTGCAACAAGTCCAATCGACCTTGCAATCCATACTTAGGAGAATAGAAGGAAGGTTCAATAATGCACCCGTCTTTATAAATATTCTGCTGTAGAAAATCTTCTTTAATCGTCCTTTTGATATTGTTAAACTGATCCTCAGCTTTCTTCATGAACGTATTAAAACCGTCTTTGGTCTGAAGCTCGTCTAAAGTGATATATTCCAATGGACTCGCTTTAAACGTTTTCGTAAATACATCTCTAAAATCGAGTATATCAGTATCCTCTGAATGTATGGCCTCGTCTAAAAAATAGTTAGCTACGTTACCCAATAACATAGCAGAAGAACTTGTTGAAGTCGAGAATTTCTTCAAAAGGTGCATCAAAGGAATGGTCGTATTTCTACTAAAACATTCAGCTACAGCCGTTACATCAATAAGGTAATCGGGCTCTAAAACAAAATGTTGTGGAGAAACACTATCATCTTCCTCCATGCGTGCATTGATCAACAGTAACTGTGCATTTTCCCAAAGTTTATGGATAAATGCGGTATAAATATCGTTATAACCAGAAACGTTAAATCGAACTTCTAAAGGGGCAGTAGTTTCGTTCTCCTCATCATCTTCCAGACATATGATGCGGTTATGATCTGTATCAATTCTTAAAACTTCAACTTTTAATACTTCAATGGTATTTTCCTTATGTCTGTTGACCAATTCTTCGGAAGGTAATTCCGGTAAGGAATGGTCTAATTTTTCTGGTATGATAACACCATGTACTTCCTTGATTAACTCGGCAACACCTCTTGCCGCAAATTGTACATCGTGATCTGAAATAAATTTGGTAGATCTTTTGGATTGCCTATCGTTGATACGGATTTTTTGTAACCGCCAACTCAGCAATTCAGGCAGCTTTTTTTTCTGACTGATAAAGGCAATTCGTGAGAAAAGGCTGGATAATAACACTTTTTCTCCTTTGGTCTCTTCTTTACAAATCCATTCCAGTAAATCTTTGATTTTGTGGTGTTTCTCTAAGTTGGAGTAAGAATCGTCTTCTATTTGTTGTGATAAATACTGATAATAATCTTCTGCCTTAAGCATTTTAGATAGATATGTTAAAGTGTTTGATCAGGGAACTTTTTTTATACAAAAATAGACTACCCCTTCTGTATCTTGTAAAAATAGATCAGATGTTTGCATTATTCAAATAAGGTCAATACTTCTTTGAAAAAATAGTTTAAATTAGAAATGAGCTTGATATAAATCTACCTTTTGCTACAATATTTAACCTCTTCAAGCTCATTTATTTATAACCCAAAAATAACCTAGCATGTTCGGCATGCACTAAATCAAACCTGACTTTAGACCCTACTAAAGTGCACTATTTATAACTATGAAAATAATCTACCGATTATGGAACTATAAGTTGTTTATAGTTTTAATAACCGCATTTCTATCTTTAAATTCCTGCGGTCCAACATTAGACGAAATTGTCGTTCCACCTATTGATAATTACAAGATAGGCGTACCAATTTTAGATGGAGACATTACTTTTACAGACTTAATTCCTGATGAAGAAACAGAGGATATTAGAGTAGCTGATGATAGCTCTATGTATTTTCAGTTTGATACATCGATTGTCGTAGCCACTACGGAAGACCTTGTTGGTGCTTTTGGTAGTGGAGGGACTGACGATTTTTTTAGTGTGAGTTTCCCAAATCCAGTATCAGGAGTTCCCGTTCCCGTACCAACTGATGGTCTAACATTAAAATTTACTTCTGATGCCGGTTCATGTACATCAACTCCACTTCCATGCGTGGAATTACAAAATGATGTATCACAAGTCACTTACATTAGATTTCTGCAAGGTTCAATTGATGTTGATTATAGCGTAAATGCGGGGGAGCAATTCGTTTTAGAATTGAGAAATATAATTGCATCAGACGGATCAACAACAGTAAGAACTACAGGAACATCTTCAGAATCATCAGCAAGTATAGATTTGACAGATGTTGAATTTGTTTTAACAAGTACACCAACATTGTATATGGGAGTACTTACTTCCGGAGGACAGGCCTCAGCGAATGGCACCGTTTCAAGTATTGCCATGTCTTCTGATAACTCAGCAGATCGTTTGCGCTTAATTTTCCCTTCGGGATTAGGTTCAGCAGGATTTGATATACCACAAGAATCAATAGAGACAGATTATTTAGGAGATATTTTTCCAGAAGGAGCAGATGTTACTTTTCAAGATCCCGTTATCAACTTTGATTTTGATAATCCTTTAGGGACTTCAGTATCTATGGATTTATCTCAAAATGGAGGTGTAAATGCAGTGTCAGGAAATTCATTTTCTCCTCAACTTCAACCTTTATCGTTTGCGGGTAGTATAGCAGATACTGGAACAGTGAGTCAATGTACTCAACAAATTGATGTAGCGGCTGCTGCAGATTTCGATACACCAGCACGTACAAATAGGTTTATGTGTAATGCTGCAAGTGTAATGAGTAACCGACCTACAGAAATGCGATTTGCAGGGCGTGCATCTTATGACATTCAAGCAGGAGATGAAGTATTCTTTAGTAATACGGATAGTGTAAAGGCATACTTTACCACTAGAATACCTTTACATATTGGTTTCACTGGTATGGATTACACAAGTGGATCTGACTTAAGTTTAGACTTTTCATCAGAGTTAGATCAAGTGAATACAGCTGTTTTAAGGTCAAAAGTTGATAATGGTTTGCCAGTAGATGGTACTTTGAAATTTTATATCAGAAACAGAGAAAGAGGCTTGGTTCAAGATTCAATTGTCGTTGATGGGAATCAAGATGGAACCCAAGTGATTAAATCTGCAGCAGTCGATGATAATGGTGTGGTGACAGGGAATACAGAACAATATCTTGAAACTCATTTAACCACTGAACAAGTACGAAGCTTATTAAATGCTGGATATTTAGATATATCCTTCTCTTTAGTAGGAGATGCGGATTCTACCACCGCGTATCCCGATCCAGTATTGATTAAAAAGAATCAGAGGATGAATATTCAGATGGGATTACTATTGGATGCCACTGTGGATCTTACTGGTAGTAATTAATTAGATGTTGATATAGAAAATTAAAAATGAGCTTTATGAAAAATTTAAAATCTATATATATCACCATCTCCTTAGTATTTCTGTCCACGATGGTGATGGGACAACAAATAAATACCATGTATTTTATGAACAGTGTCCCGCAAAGTGCAAGATTAAATCCTGGTAAGCAATCAGAAAACAAGTGGGCAATAGCCATACCCGTAACCAATATGTCTCTACACAGTTATACTGGAATCAGTTTGAACGATGTGACTTATAGAGCAAATGACTCTACCTTTTTGGACATTGACGGTATATTGGATGAGCTTGATAATGAGAATAATGAATTAGCGGCTTTATCTACTCAACTGTTTGGGTTGTATTATCAAAAACATAAGTGGGGATTTAACTTTAGAGTAAATTATACCACCATTCAACATATGACCTATACCAAAGGGTTAATGAATACAGTTTTAAGAGGTCCCGCTTCTGAAAGTGTTTTTGGTCAACAGCAAAAGTTGGAATCTGTTATAGATGCCGTAGCTTTCGCAGATGTCAGTCTAGGTGGTAATTATAGAATTAATGATAAATTAGTGGTCGGTGCCTCTGTTAAAGTATTATTTGGTACCCATAATGTAGAAGCAAAAATTAATGGGGATATCTACCAAGAAGATGAAGCCAATCTAGGCTTAATTGTAGGTGGAGATTTAGAAGTCTCAGCCAATGGATTAGGAGACATCGTCGATGAGGAAGGAAATATTGATTTTCAATCAGACGAATTGACAAAATCGTTTTCTACCTTGAATAATGTAGGTTTTGCAGTTGATTTAGGAGCCACTTATCAATTTAGTGATAAGTTGACGTTCGAAGCGTCGGCGATTAACCTAGGAGCCATATATTGGAAGAATGATAATCAGTATAACTATACAGCACCTTTACAAGATGTATCTTTTGAAGGAATGGATCCTGTACAGTTAATTGAAGGTAATACCGATGATGTATTTCCTTCGTTAACAGATACCATCAGTTTCAATAACATCGATAGTAGAAAGCCAGATAATACAGTGCTTCCTGCTTCAATAAATTTAGCAGCCACCTACGAATTTTGGGATAGAGCTACAGCAGGAGCATTATTCTCACAAACCTTTTATAAAGGCGTGTACTACCCAAGCTTTACCATGTCTGTAGATAAGCAATTTGGGAAGTGGTTCGGATTAGGTTTAAGTTATACAGGTAATAAATACCAAGCATTTAATTTAGGAGGGATGATTTCCATAGGATTCCCAGGATTCCAGTTCTATGTATTATCCGATAATATCATTACTGCAGCAATGGACTATAGTAAGATTAAAGGCGGTAATCTAAGATTCGGTATCAATTTGCCTTTCGGAAAAGTAAAGAATAATGATATTCCCCCTTCATTACAAAAAAGAATAGACCAAAATGATCAATAAGAAATGTTGATGCTTAGCATCAATAAACAACTACTAATATGTAAAAAATGCCGATCGATTTGATCGGCATTTCTTTTATTTTTGTAATTCTAACTCACCTTTACGTAAAGAGGGGTTTCACCGCCTCTTTGGGGAGGAAGAGAAAACGAAGAGTTATACTAAGAAAAAACATGTGGGAAAACGATAACTCAACAACCTCTTATCGAGGGGTTTCACCACCTCTCTAATTGAAAATGATGATTCCCTTAGTTCCTTACTTCCTTAGTTAAAAACCGAGGTCAGGAGACCTCTAACGCCTTAAGACACAAATGCCGCTATCGCTAAACATTTGCGCCAGTTTACTTCTTCCCTCTTACTTCTTACTTAAAAACGAGCGTTAACTTTGCTACCTGCTACCTGCTACCTGCTACCTGCTACCTGCTACCTCCCTCACTTGCTTTCACAATACTCAATCACCGCTTCTCTAATATGCGTAAACGTCTCCTTCAGCAACTCTTCATTTTCTTCAAGAAGTGTTACTCTAAAGCCGACTAATTCAGAACAGAAAGAAGATATTGGAACTACACAAACGCCTTTAGCAGCGAGTAAATTATATACAAACTGTTTATCAAGTGGCATGTCTTCCGTTACCCATTCATCTCTTAATACTTTGAATTTAGGATCATTAATCTTTAAACTCTGACCTTGTTTTAGAACGCCATCTTTAAAAATGATGGTGTTATAAAAGGCTCCGTATGTCTTATTAAACGTCAACTGAGGTAAATCACCCAATAATGAGGCAATAATTTCTGCACGTTTTCCAATAGCTTTATTGGCTACCTTACGGTAAGGTAAGTACCTAGGATCTTTCATAATTCTAGGAATAGCCATCTGAGGTAATTTAGTAGAACATACCTCAATCATTTTAGCGTTGTCCAAGGTTTGGCAAAGTGCACTGAACTGAGGATCGCTTTCTTTGTTGTAATATTCCATCCAACCACAACGTGATCCTGGCCAAGGAAATTCCTTAGAAATACCTTTTAATGCAATACCAGGAACATCTTGAATGTATTCTGCCAATCGAATGGCTTCAGCACCATTATAGGTTACATTTGCATAGATTTCATCAGAGACTAAGAATAAATTAAATTCTTTAGCGATTTCTACAAATCGATCTAATATCTCTTTAGGGTACACCATACCTGTAGGGTTATCCGGATTGATAATCAGAATACCTACAATGTTCGGGTTGTATTTGATCTTTAAATAAAGATCGTCCATGTCTGGATACCAATGGTTTTTTGGATCCAATTTATAAGTCAATGGAGTAGTATTGGCGTGGGCGGCTTCGGCTGAGGAGTGAGTAGAGTAGGCTGGTGATGGTCCGATAATACGGGAAGTAGGCACCAAGAATTGGTACAATTTCGAAATGGCATCACCTAAACCATTAAAGAATAAAATGTCGTTGGCAGTAATCTGAACACCATTTAGTAGGTTGGTTTGTTCAGCTAAAAACTCGCGAGTTTCTAGAACACCTTTGGAGTGACAATAGCCAAAAGTGGAATTTTCCTGTATTAAACCACTGATAATTTCCAACATCCAATCGGGCATGGCTGCATTCTTTTGGATAGGATCACCAATGTTTTCCCAGTAAATCTTTTTACCTTCTTTCTGAAGGATTTCTGCCTTTTTTACAATTCCGCGGATTTCGTAACTTAATTCGTTAGCTCCATCCCTTAATAATTTTTTTCTCATCGCTCAAGTCGTCGACTTACCCGCCAAAGTAAGTCCATTGATTTAAAGTAAAATCATCTAATTGCCAAAAAATAAAAAACACAATAAACACAAGAAAACGATAGTGCTTTCTAGTTGCTTTATGTGTTAAATGAATTGATGGTGTGTAGACGTAGTCTTCAAAATTGGGAGATGTTATCGAGAATGTCAACAAAATAGAAGTAAAGTTTGATGAACAAACGATTTTGCTGACAAATATTAAAAATATCGCAAGACATTAAATGTTTAATACTTATCAATTTAAGGTCAAAAAATATTCAAAGTTGTTTATAATTTAATTTATATGACGTTATTATTTCTATTTAATTATGTAATTTTACGTAGATATACATTATCCCTTAATAGAACACAGATACCGAAAAACTCATATGGTCATTCACGATAAAATCCAAGCTTTAATAAACAGCAGCAATTACATATCAAGAGATTTATCTTGGCTTCAATTTAATTATAGAGTATTAGCACAAGCACAAATGTCTTCAAGAACGGTTTTCGAAAGATTAAAGTTCTTAGCCATCACTGCGTCTAACTTCGACGAATTCTTTATGATTAGAATTGGATCCTTGTACAATTATCTAGATTTTGGAAAAAGGCGCTTGGATTATTCGGGATTAAGAGAAGACCAGTTTAAGGAAAAACTCTATGCAGATGTACATGAGTTTACAAAAAAACAATTCGATTTAATTCTTAATGAATTGACTCCTCAATTTGAGGATAATGGATTTAAAATTTTAAACGTAAGCGACCTTTCGAATAAGGAAGAAGAAGAGGTGAGAAACTACTTTGAAAAAATGGTTTTCCCTATGCTTACGCCAATGGTCTATGATACCTATCACGCTTTTCCGGTACTAAATAACTTGTTAACTATCCTTGGTGTAGTAACGAATAACAAAAAAGAAGAAACGGGAAATAGAAGAAAAATATCGTTCGTACAAATTCCTAAGAATCTACCTAAGTTTTATCAAATAGAAAGGGAGGATTATTGGGTATTCCTACCTATTGAAAATATTATTGAGTCGTACATTTCTCATTTGTTCAGAAATGTAGATATAGAATCAGTAGACACTTTCAGAATTACTAGAAATGGTGATTTTACTCTAGACGAAAGTGATGATTTGGATACTGATTTCTTGAACGAGTTAAAAGCAAAACTGAGAACAAGAAAGACTGGCCGAGTAGTGAGAATGGAGATGTCAGAAAATCCAAATCCACTGCTAAAAGAGACTTTAATAGAGAAATTTGATATTGAAGAATTAAATATTTTCGAATCTCCAGCTTTACTTGATTTTACTCGTTTATGGCAAATTGTAGGTCATAAAGCATTTGCTTATTTACAGCCTCCATCACCAAATTTTGCGACACCAGTAGCCGTTCAGTCTTTTAAAAGAGGAGATACCGATAATATTTTCGACCGCCTTAAAAAGCAGGATATTCTACTGCATCACCCCTACAATAGCCCTGACCATATGTTAGAGTTATTAGAACAAGCAGCTGATGATCCTAAAGTGATGGCTATCAAAATGACGATCTACCGCTTAGCGAAAGATTCTAGGGTGACTAAAGCTTTATTGAGAGCAGTGGAAAATGGTAAACAAGTATCTGCATTATTCGAGGTGAAAGCCCGTTTTGATGAAGAAAATAACTTACAAGAAGCCAAAAAACTTCAAGAAGCAGGATGTTTTGTGATTTATGGGGTGTCTGCTGTAAAAACACATACCAAACTGATGTTGGTAGTGAGAAACGAGTCGGACAAAGTAAGACGATATGTGCACTTAGGTTCTGGTAACTACAACGAATCTACAGCTAAATTATATACCGATATAGGGTTAATATCCACCAACGATGCTTATGGTGAAGATGTATCCGAATTCTTTAATGCCATAACAGGACACTCTCAACCAAAACGATACAATAAACTTCTAACAGCCCCTCGTCAGATGAGAAAAGGGTTTATTGATTTAATCGATAAAGAAGCCAAAAATGCCAAAGATGGGTTGACGTCTGGTATAGTTATAAAGGTAAATTCACTACAAGACGATAAATTGATGGATAGCTTATATGCAGCTGCACAAGCTGGCGTACCTGTTCGTTTAATTGTAAGAGGTATTTGCTGTATTCGTCCAGGTAGAAAAGGACTAAGTGAGAATATTGAAGTGAAGTCAATAGTAGGTGATTACTTGGAACATACTCGATTATTCTACTTCCATAATAATGGAGATCCAATTGTATATGGCGGTTCTGCTGATGCAATGACAAGATCATTTGATAGAAGAATTGAATCACAGTTCGAGATTGTTGATCCATTATGTAAGAAAGAAGCCATCAATATTCTGGATTACAACTTAAAAGATAACATCAATAGCTTTGTGATGAATGAAGACGGTTCCTATTCTAAATTAACTAGAGAAAATGGAGAAAAACCATTTGATGTTTTCAAAGAATTCTACAACGTCACACAAAAGATCGTCAACAAAGCAAAAATATTCTAATACCCTCACCTAATTTTGACTACACTTCAGTGTGGTCAAAATCAGCTTATCACCAACCCACGGTTTCAACCGTGGGAAGGAAGCCAGGGTTACACCCCTGAGTATGATAGCCAGGGTTAAACCGTGAGTAAGATCTTCAGGACAACATCAAATAAGTTATATAGTACTGCTTAACACAGAAATGGACACCATCGCCAAACAATTCCTCCCTAAAATATCCGCTTACTGTTCCTACCAAGATCGTTGTAGGCAAGACATCATCAAAAGATTAGAAAAGTGGGAGTGCCCAGAAGAACATTGGGACACTTTATTAGAGTGGCTAAAAAGCAATAAATTCTGGGATGAAGAGCGCTTTGCAGCATCCTTTGTTCGAGGAAAATTTAGGGGAAATAAATGGGGTAAAAGAAAAATATCTATGGCCCTGTATCAAAAAGGTATTGATCAGGAAATTAGGAAAAATGCCTTGGCTACTGAAATTCCAATGGAGGAATACAACGAAATGGCCCTCAAGTTAGCCTTAAAAAAACTAGAGCAATTGTTATCAAAAGAGGATCAAAAACACATTTTAAAAGGGAAGACATTACAGTATTTGGCAGGGAAAGGCTTCGAGCCTGATGTGTGCTATAATGCTGCAGAAGATGCTATTTATGAGCTTATCGAGAAACAATAATTACCAGATGGTGACTCTATTTTCTTCATCTCTCCACATTCCTTGTCCTTTCTTTACATCAAATGCTTCATAAAATGGGCTGAAATTCGATAAAGGCCCGTTGACTCTATATTCACCTGGAGCATGTCGTTCCGTTACTAATTTATCTCTGAGTACGGCAATTCTAGTTTTCGAACGCCAAACCTTTGCCCAAGAAAAGAAGAAACGCTGTTCAGGCGTATAACCATTTATTTTTTGATGCGTTTGGTTATGTTCTTTAAAGGAATTATAAGCTAAAGCCAAGCCACTTAAATCGGCAATATTTTCGTTCAAAGTAAGATTACCATTTACAAAATAACCTGATAAAGGTTCGTATTGATTGTATTGTTGGATCAATAAATTAGTCCTTTGCTTAAAAGTATTATAATCTTTTAATGTCCACCAGTTTTTCTCCTCACCATACTCATTGTATCTTCTTCCGATATCATCAAATCCATGAGTGATTTCATGGGCTATAATAGCTCCAATTGCTCCGTAATTAATGGCATCATCTGCTTCAGGAAAATAAAAAGGAGGTTGAAGTATTCCGGCCGCAATGACAAACTCATTATTCAAAGAATTATAATAGGCATTGACCGATTGAGGTGGGATAATCCATTTGTCCTTATCCGCAGGTTCGTTTAATGAAGTCACTTTTTGTTTAAACTCCCACTCGTTCACACTAAATATATTATGAAGGTAAGTGTCTGTTAACGTTAAGCTTTCATAAGAAGGAAAGGCATCAGGGTAACCCACTTTTACTACTAAGCCTTCTAATTTACGTTTGGCCGTTTTTAAGGCTGAAGGCGATAGCCAAGATACCTTATCAATTCTTTTTCGTGCAGTAGAGAGTATATTTTGAATTAATTCTTCCGCTTGTTTCTTTTCAATATCAGAAAATTGATGTTCAATATAAATCTGACCAACGGCCATGCCTACAGATTTATTTGTTTCAAATAAGACTTTTTCCCAACGATGAGGCTGATCTAAAAGTCCATCACGAATTTTTCCAAAGTAAGAGAAATCTTCATTCACAAATTCGGAAGAAAGGTGAGGGGCAGAAAAATGAAGTAATCTCCAGAGCAAATAATCTTTTACCTTTTCCAATCCATTTTTTAGAATGATGGCATCGATGTTGGCAAAGTATTCAGGGTTGGTTAAAATGACTCTATCAGTTTTTATTCCTAAAGATTTGAAATACTGAGGCCATATAAACGTCTGACAAATGCCGTTTAAATTTTCTAATGTCTTGGGATTATAATAATCTAAGTTGGGTTGTTTTGCTAATGAGCTTTTGTAAGCTTTTGCGATACCTTGTTCTATAGTGAAAGCATTTTTTGCTTTTGTTTGACTCTCTTCATCTGCATATCCAAGCAGGTGAAACATGTTGGTGATATGTGTGATATAATTGTCTCTATTATGACTTGATATAGAATCCAACATAAAATAGAAGTTGGGATTCTGAAAACTCATACCCTCAAATTCTAGATAGACGGCTTGTTGTTCCTTGTTTTCTTTGTCCTGAAATATGGTAGGTCTAAAAAAAGGATGTATCTGCATTCTATGAAAGCGTACGATCATGTCTTGCAAATCGAAATACGTATCAATGTGCTTGATATCGTTAAGATAATTGACCAAAGGAGCGTAACTTTGATGGTTTATCTCTGTTGAATCCATTCCAACCTTATAGAATTTAATTGCTTTAGCCTGATTGGAGTTTTTAGGATAGTTGTTTTTTTGAGTAAGTAACTTCTCTAAAATTTGATTGTTCTTTACTTTTAGGGCTTTATGACTTCCCCAACTGCTTAAATTTTTAGGAATATCCTCTCTATGTAGCCAACCTCCATTGGCATATAGATAAAAATTATCTTGGGGAGCGACAGTACTGTCGAGGTCAGAAAAAAATAAGTATTGATCGTTTTTTTGAGTTTCTCCACGATCACAACCCACTAAAAAAAGAATGTTGATGCTAAAAAGTAAAAGCCATTTCATATCAACAAATTAGAATAAAGTTTTGAGGTTACAAGACAATACTTAATGTTTTTCTATTGATCCATTCACAAATTGCTCTTGCACAATCTCGAGCAGTAGCAAAAGAATCGATAGTAATATCTCTTAAGTCGTTGGAAGCCTGTAATGTAAATATTTTTTGATCACAATAATAAGAAATGTACATCGTAAGGTGTTTGCCTTCGATAGCCATTTCTATAAATCCATCCAACTTATTTCCATTAGAGAACATTTTTGTTGGATCGATCTGAATGCCTTCTTGAAATAATATTTCTTCTAAAGCATATAAGCTTTGTTGTTGTATGATTGCTGCATTTCGAATACGTAGTTGCCATTTTCGAAGGGCATCAGAGATTTCTTCTGCAGACTGACAAACGTAAAGGTTTGACTGAGTATGTCTTAACGTATAGAAATAATCTTTTTCTTCCTCATCGAATGTGTAATCGATGGTAAGTATTTGAAACCAAGTGGATTCCCATTCTAAGTATAGCGGACTTGGAACTATGCCAGAAACATCAAAAGTATTGTGCCATACGTTGTAGAAGAAAGCTTCATTTTGTACAACATCAATTTCCATTTTTTTGGATTCTTCAAACAATTCGACCACATCGTCTAACTTTTCTCTAATGAGTAAGTTTGAAGTTTCTTCCTTTTCGAAAAGATTCCAACTGTGCCAGCTAAAGTTTTTCCAAGAAAAGAATTGAAGGTTGTTGAGCCTCTTTTTGTAATCAAAAACAGAGTCTTCGTCAAGTACATATCCAGGATAGTAATATTTTTTATTACTCATTTGAGCGTATTCGATCTCAAATAGCATGGACGTTATACCTAGCGATTGTTTACTGTAAGCAGGATCAAATAATGCGAGAATACTACAGATGCTCTCCTCTCCAATATCAATAAATGAAATAGCGGCAAGATGGTTGCCATCTAGAATTTGCAATTCCCAAGTTTCAAAAGGTGATTCATCATTTCCTTCTTCTTGAAAATAATTTTTTAAAGTAGATGGAGAATTGGGAGATTGAAAACGCCCTTTGTGTTCGGCGTACATCTTCTCTTTAATTGGCGTAATTTCAAGTGGTTGAATCTTAACCTTAAATCCTTGATTTTTTCGGATAAGTTTTCTCTGACTCTTTGAAAATTGAAAATCTTCTAAGACGACACGAATAGGTACAATAGAGTAGACATGCTCTCTAAAGTAGATCATCTCGTAACGAGACATCATTGGTCCATCTCTAAACCAAGCCTCTTTTAAATAGTCGTCTAATGTAGTACCTGTACAGTCTGCAGGCATAAAATAATCAAAAGTCATCGTCATTGTGCCACTTCACGTTCTTTCTGCTCCCAAATAATAAATGAAATACGTACTTTTGTCGCTTGAATGCAAAAAGTTATTGCTATTAACGCTGAGTTTAAAGATTTATAACCTTATAAAAAGGGAGAAATCAATAGTATTCAGCAGATAATGTAATTCGGAATATAAATTTAAAACTGTAAACTTATATTTCAAACACATTTTTCATTATTCAAATTTGATGTAATTTTACGAATATAAAAAAACTAAGTGAGATAATCGTGGAACTAGACAAGCAAAAAATAGGTGTTGTAGGTGGTAATAAAGGTTTAGGTAGTTGGGTAGTGAGTTATTTTCGCTCTAAAGGAATCGATGCAAGGTTCTCTTGTAGAGGAGAAAATTCGGAATTTTCTTCCAATCTAGAATTGGCCTATTGGGCAGATATTGTGGTACTTGCTGTGCCGATTTCTGCCATGTCGAATGTAATGGAAGAAGTATTTCCTGCATTAGACGATAAATATTTAATTGATGTCTGTTCCGTAAAAAAGTTTGTTATTGAGAAGTATGAGCAACTTCGTTCGGTATATACCGAAGTTTTGCCTAAATATATTTCTATGCACCCAATGTTTAGCCATAGGATAAAAAGTTTCGATGGCAACGTTGTTTTATTTAATTACAACGATGGAGCAGAGGACTTAGAACAACAACTTAAAGATACTTTTCTAGCTGATAAAGGGGTAGTTAAGGATGTTCAATACATTAAGCATGATAAATTGATGGGGCTTGTTCAAGGCCTAAATCACTTTAATGTTTTCGTTTCTGCTAAGACAATGGCAAGATTTAACGAAGACTTTGAAGATATTAAGAGTGTTGCTTCCCCACCTTACAGAATTTTTATCGTTTTTTACACTCGCTATGTGATGCAAAACCCAATGCTTTATGCAGATATTCAGATGCGTAACGAATATGTGTACGAAGTAGTTCGAATTTTTAGAGACGAGATGAATAAGCTTTTCGATATCATTCAAACAAGGGATAGAGATCAGTTTATGAGCTACATAACCGATATGCAAGACTTTTTCTCTCAAAATTCTGGAGATATAGAAGTTTCTTCACATCTCATGCAAAAGCTTAGTCAAAAATTAGAAGAGAAGTAGAACATCTTTCAATAAAATTAGTTGATTAATTAAACAATGACAGTTAATCCTAATTTTAAAGTACAAATATAAAGGACACTCAAAAGTAGAGGAGGATCGTCTCAGACGTTATTTATGGAACAATATAATCACGCTGTTAACTTAATAAAAGAAGGTAATTACCAAGAAGCGGTAGCGGAGTTAAATAAAGTAATTGCTCAAGATAAAAACAATGCAGGAGCATTTTATCATCTTTCTGTGGCTCGATATAAAATGAAGGCCTTGGATGGAGCGATCACATCAATAAACAAAGCAATTGACTTACAGCCTTTAAATGCAGACTTTTTTGCACATAGAGGGATCATTCTTCATATGCAGAAACGTTCTAAAAGTGCTTTATTAGATTTTGATAAAGCCGTGAAATTAGAGCCTAATAATGCTTATAGATATTCAAGTAGAGCCTTTATTAAAGCGAATATTAAAGATACAGATGGTGCAATTGCCGATTATCAAAAAGCAATTGAATTGGATCCTGATGACGCTATAGCTCATAACAATTTAGGTCTTATTCAAGAACAAACAGGTGCTTGGGATAAGGCACAAGAATCCTATAAAAAATCAAATGAACTTGTAGGGTATGAAGGGCTAAACCCTGAAAAATCTGAAGTGGATGATCTTCTTAAGGAGTGGAAAAAAGAGAAAGAAGAACAAGAAGCTGAGCAAAAGCGTATCATCGAAGAGAATAAAAAGAAACTTATCGCTGAGCAAAATCAAATTCAACAACAAGGACTTTGGGGAATCGTTAAAAGCGTGTTTACCAACAAAGAAATGTTTAAAGAATTTGTCGCTTTTATAAAGAACGGTTTTAAGCTTCCTTCCAACGAAGAGAAATAAGGACTTTTCTATAATAAAACATCAATGTATTAAGAAAAACATCGTGTACCTTCAACAATGTGTTCACGGTGTTTTTGGTGAAGGTATTTTGTTCTATATTAGAATAGAATATCTTTACTCCATATTTATCGATATTTTTTATTCTTTGAAACTAAAGTGTTCTTTTAAAACAAAAGAAAGTATTAATTGAACATGCTTATGACTTGAAGTCATTTTATCCAATCTAAATAATTTTTGATATATACCAATTATGACTAGAAGAGATAGAACAAGCACTACGAACGAGGATGCAACAAATAACGATTTAACTCACCTAGATGAACAAAAAATGATTGAAGAATCAAAAAATATACGTCGTGATGATGAAGACGATGATTCTTACTTCAGACCTGAAGATTTTAATCTAACAGAAGATGACTTAAAATCAGTTCAGGAATTCGATGAACTAAAAATTGAAGTAGATCCTAAACAGCAACCCCTAAGGATTGATAGGTTTTTAGTAGATAGAATACCAAATTTATCAAGAAATAGAATACAATCGGGTTTAAAAGAAGGACATTTCTTAGTCAATGGTCTGCCTGTAAAACCTAATTATAAAGTCACTCCAGGAGATGTAGTAATGGTATTTATGCCAAAACCAAGATCTACAGAGCTGGAACCTCAAGACATTCCTTTAGATATTGTTTATGAGGACAACGATTTATTGATTGTCAATAAAAAGCCAGGAATGGTGGTGCATCCTGGATTCAATAATACAAGTGGTACTTTAGTGAATGCTTTGGTATATCACTTTAAAGGATTGCCTACTTCTTTCAATGGAGAAGATAAACCGGGTTTGGTACATAGAATAGATAAAGATACTTCAGGATTATTGGTTATAGCTAAAAATGAAAATGCCTTAACGCATTTGGCAAAACAATTCTATGATCACACTATTGAAAGGACCTATCAAGCACTAGTTTGGGGAACGTTTTCTGACCAAGGAGAGGAAGGTACGCTAACCACAATGATTGGTCGTTCTGATAGCGATAGAAGAATGTATACTGTTATTCCAGATGAATCTACTAGAGGAAAGAAGGCAATAACACATTACAAACAATTAAAAGACCTACGTTATGTAAGCTTAGTGGAGTGTAAACTGGAAACAGGTAGAACACACCAAATTCGTGTGCATATGAAACACTTAGGTCACCCACTATTTTCTGATCAGATGTATGGAGGTGATAAGATTTTAAAGGGAGAACGCACTGGAAAGTACAAAACATTTGTGGATAATAACTTTAAGATCTGTCCAAGACAGGCACTTCATGCAAAATCATTAGGATTTGTACATCCTACCACCAATGAGTGGATGCAATTTGATTCTGAAATTCCTCAGGATATGCAAAAATTGATAAAAAGATGGGAAGACTATCTAAAATATAGTTAGGATACCTTATAAATAAAATGAGCCTTCTGATACGAATATCATAAGGCTTTTTATTTGGTCAATTATATTAGGTCACAGGAAAAATTCTCTTGTGTTTATGTTATTTCGATAACTCGAATTGTTTCATTTCTTCTTCTGTGTATTTATGAGCAGTCGACACATTTGCCTTAATCTCATTAATCACAAAGTCGATTTCATCATCATCCATTTCAGCTGCTTTCCAGAAAAGAACTTTTCCTTCAGCATCAACTAATAGAATAGCAAAACTGTTGTTACAATCGCCCGTATTCCAAGCATCTTGCACAAAGCGTTTCGGATCGGTTAAGATCAAAGCATCAGCTTCTTGTTTTGAACGTTTTCTTACCATTCTTGTCATAAAACGAATAACACTATTTGGATAAGGAGAATCAGCAAGGTTAACAATACCATAAGCTAAATATTCATCCTCTGGGAATTTCCATTTTTTTACTTCCTCAATAAATTTTTCATTCATTGATGGTTTATCTGGATCTGGATAAAAGATTAATGTTACTTTTTCTCCAATACCAGGTGTTACGGCAGGTTTATTATTTAAATCTCGGATATCAACTTTCTCAATTTTATCACCACGTTTAAGAGTGGTTTGAGCAAATAGTGTGTTTTGTGTAAAAAGACAAATTACAGAAAGTATAGTAAGTTTTACGATTTTGATCATTTGATAGAATTTGATGTTTAGTTGAAATAACGCTTTCTATCATGTTAAGTTGATTCTATTTAGAATTGTTTGATATCATACAGGAGTTAAAAAACATAAAAAAGCCCTTCAACTGAAGGGCTTAATTATTTCTTAATTCCGGTAAACATCTAAATAGATATTGTTTAGCGTATATTTTTATGATGTGTGTGAAAGGTGTAAAGTGATAGTATAAGCTAATAGAACAAGAAATAGTCGGGTAAAAGAATTATATTATAAAATTTCTTGATTTTCAACGTCGTTTTTCAACTTCTTATCATAAACTTTGCGGTTTAGAAACTCATTTAACTGATCGATGCTGTATGAGCTTTCTATTTCACCCGCTGAATTTATTTTAATCTCAAAACCTTCAAGTTCTCTATTCACTTTTGGTTTTGCTGCTGTACGCTGAAAATTATAGCGTGCTCTAAATGATTTAAACATGGTAGTAATCTTAGGTTTAACATAAATAGTAAGTACTTCAAAGAAGAGCGAAATATGTTTGCGTTTATCAGTAATGGTAGTTAATTAAATATTTAACTTAACACAATTTAAAAAATTATATTTTGATGACCTAGTTGATGTAAACTATTTGCGATCTTTACAAAAAAACAAGCCTATATCGGAAGAAAAGGTTAAATTGCGTACAATTCTATCTTATTTAAATAACATTTACTCAAATTGAATATCCTCGAAGTCAAAGGTTTAACTAAACGATATGCAAACCATATAGCATTAGATAAAGTGTCAATTCAGGTGCCAAAGCAGTGCATTTTTGGTTTGTTAGGACCTAATGGAGCTGGTAAAACATCACTTATTCGATCTATTACTCAAATAATTTCGCCTGAGGAAGGAGAAATATTGTTCGAAGGTCACACTTTAAAGCCATCTGATGTGTTTAAGATGGGGTATTTACCGGAAGAGAGAGGTTTATATAAAAAGATGGGTGTTGCAGAGCAGATTTTATACTTTGCTCAACTTAAAGGAATTTCTAAGAAAGAGGCAAAATCAAAAACTAAAACTTGGTTGGAAAGGCTTTCTTTAATGCCTTGGCATAAACATAAAGTAGAGGATTTATCAAAAGGTATGCAGCAGAAAGTACAGTTTATCTGTACTGTTATTCACGAACCTTCTTTATTAATCTTGGATGAGCCATTTTCAGGGTTCGATCCAGTCAATGCTCAATTAATCAGAGATGAAATCATTCGATTGAAGAATGAAGGTGCCACCATCATTTTATCTACCCATAGGATGGAATCTGTAGAACAACTATGCGACCGTATCGCTTTGATTAATTCATCAAAAAAAATGATCGAAGGAACAAAAAACGAGATCAAAAAAGTATATAGAAATAATCAGTTTGAGTTAACCACAACAGACCCTGTCATAATATCAGAAACACCTCATCAATTAATAGAGGAATCAAGTGAACAGCTATATGGCTACAAACAAACAGTAAAGCTTTTGGATGCTTCGCCTAATGATTTATTGATGGAAGTGATGAAACTTACTACAGTATTGGGAATAAAAGAAAAGATACCAAGTATGCACGATATCTTTTTAGAAACAGTTCAGAACGGTAATATCAAACAAATTGAAGAAGTAGATGCATAAGGTTTTATTAATAGTAAGTAGAGAATACATCACGAGGGTAAGGAAAAAATCTTTCATTATCATGTCCATTCTAGGACCGCTAATGATTGTTGCCTTCTATGGCATCATCATTTGGGCAAGTATTTCTGATGGTGAAGAAAAAGAAATCGCCGTTGTCGATGAATCAGGATTGTTTGAGTCTGTGTTTACATCTTCTGACAATAATTTCAATTTTCATTATTTAAATAGTGAGGTAGATTCAGGGAAAACCTATTTAAAGAATGGAACAATTGATGGTTTCCTTCATATTCCGAAGTCATTTACACTTGAAAAGATGGATGGTGTAATGCTTTACGAAAGTAAAGGCTTGGGAGCGAAAACAGTAACTGATATTGAACGAAAGCTAACTCAAAGAATTAAAACTTTGAAACTACCTCTTTTAGGTGTGACAAAGTCACAAGTAGAAGCATTAAATAAGCCACTTCAAATAAGAACAGTAAACCTTAATAATGATGGAAAAGAATCGGATAGTCATGTGACCGTTTCCTCTGTTATCGGTATTGTTGGTGGATTAGTGATCTATTTCTTTGTCTTTATGTATTCTACCATGGTGATGAAAGGGGTACTAGAAGAGAAGACAAGTAGAGTAGTAGAAGTGATCGTTTCTTCTGTAAAACCTTACGAATTGATGTTGGGAAAAATATTGGGAGTAGGTTTAGTGGGACTAACTCAATTAGGACTATGGATTGTCTTAGGTGCAATTAGTACTACCGTGATTTCTTCTTTTGTAGAAATCCCTTACGAACAAATTCAACAAGCCAATCTACAGAATCAAGCCAATAATTTAGAAGTCGATAAACTATCAGAGATTTTTTACATTCTCCATGATTTTAACTTTATAGGTATGTTGGGAGTATTTATCTTCTATTTCATCTTTGCATACCTCATGTACGCATCATTATTTGCAGCAGTTGGAGCAAGTGTGGATAACGAAACAGATACCCAACAATTTATGCTTCCTGTGACCATGCCCTTGATCTTAGCAATTGCACTTTCAGGAGGAATTGTTTCCGATCCTCAAGGCAGTTTAGCCTATTGGTTTTCTATCATCCCTTTAACTTCTCCTGTAATTATGATGATCCGAATGCCATTTATAGGTTTTGGAGGAGAAGTGTTGCTTTCCATGTTTAGCTTACTAATCGGTTTTGTATTTAGTGTATGGATAGCATCACGTATTTACCGAATCGGATTACTTACGTATGGTAAAAAGCCAACCTATGGAGAGATTTTAAAGTGGATGTTGAGAAACGACTAATATTTACTGAAGGTTATACTAAAAAACAAGCCTCGAATCTACATTCGAGGCTTGTTTTTCTTTATATACAGAAGAAGTTATTGCTTGTAGATTCTCCTAACAATAATTTCATTTCCACTATAAATACGAACAAAGAATTGTGATCCTGATGAATTGATTTCTATGTTTAATTCATCAGAATTTAATTGATCTCCACTGTATGAATTTAGTACTTGACCGTTTTCATCAATTAGTTCAACTTTTGAGGCATTCGTTCCCTTTAAATCAACTGTTACTGTATTTGTAAATGGATTAGGATACACAGATTGTGCTTGAGTAGCTGCCATAGGAGTGGTTGGAGCTTCAATATGAAAGTGTGACCAATTGAATGACCCTATGTAATGGATTGTCCACTGACCATTGATTGGTTTAGGAATGTCTTGACTATACTTATTCGTTAAATCAACTCCATTGATTTCTAATAAATCTAGATTCCAAGAATTAATAATTGGGAAAGGTTCTGATGTTACCCAGCAGAATTCGCCAGCACCATTTTTAACGAAAGGCACAGAGATAGGAGTAGGATTCTCGCAAGGTGCCCATGGATCTACAGTAATAGTAACTGTATCTTGAGCAGATGCACCTTCGTTATCTGTAACAAGTAATACAACTTGATATGTTCCTGTTGTATTAAAAGTATAACTTACTTCTACACCTGTATCTGTAGTACCATCTCCAAAATCCCAATCATAACTTGCAATACTACCATCAGAATCCGATGAACCTGATGCATTAAAACTAACAGTTAGTGGTTCTGTACCTGAAACAGGTGTTGCTGATATTACGGCTACAGGAGGGATATTTGGATGGTTAGGATCGTTTACTACAATCGTTACTGAAGTAGAATCAGTAGCTCCTTTATCATCAATTACTTTAAGTTGAATGGTGTAAGTTCCTTTTTCGGTATATCTTACTGAAGATGTAACTCCAGTTGCAGTATTATCACCAAAGTTCCATTCGTAACTCACAATGCTGCCATCAGGATCAGAAGATAAGCTGCCATCTAAAGAAACATCTAGAGGAGTATTTCCAGAAGTTGGAGTGGCAGTGATATTAGCTGATGGTGATTGATTAACGCTCCCTTCACCATAAACTTCAAATTCAAATAAAGAATACCCCCAACTTGTACCTCTTTGAACTCCATACATTCTAACATATCTAGCCGCTGAAGCAGGGAAAATAATATCATCTTCTCCACCATCACCACTGTTTTCAGTGTATACGGTAGTCCAATTAGTGGCATCATCACTTAATTGTATCTCGTAGCGTTGGCCATAAGCTGCTTCCCAAAATAGTTTCACCTGACTAACCTGATAAGTAGCACCTAAATCAACATAATACCAAGTGGGATCTTCATACGCACTTGACCATCTTGTATTGTAATCCCCATCTGTGGCAAAAATAGGATCTGCCGTAGAGGTTCCTGGTTCGTTTGAAGAACTATAAACTGTAGTTCTAAAAAGGGCTAAATTACCGGTACCAGCCTCTCTAACTGCAATATTAAATTCAGAGATAGCAGTTAATCCACCTGCATCTGTAACTTCTATAACAATTGTAGCTTCACCAACCATTTCAGAAGTGAAACTTAATCCTACCTGATTTTCGCTATTAATACTAACCGAAACTAAACTTGGATTGGAGTTACTTTTTACACTGAATGTTAGTGGATCATTATCTGGGTCATTAGCGATAGAATCTAAATCAACGTAATTACTGACAGGATCTGCATTTCTATAAAATAATCCATTGTCAATTTTACTGATAGTTGGGAAACGGTTTCTTCCTGATTCAATCTGAATATCTGGATAATCTCTGATGCTCTCCATTAAAGCAACCATATTTGTACGGTAAGGTTCAATTTGTCCTTTTTCGCCATACCATTGCCAAGACATCGCTCCAGCATATTCTGAGTTATAAAGTAAATCATGATATGTCTGCCAAGCGATCCCTTTTGCATCCAATGGATAAAACTCACCTACCAAGATAGGTTTATCAAGTTGCCAATAAGAAGCAGGATGATGCATTACAGAGATTTCATTATTCATCCAGTCATAATAATGTATCTGATAAAAATCTAGTACACCTAAGCTATCACCACCTGCATTAATTAACTCCCCATCGCTGTAATAATTCTTGTAAATTGGATTTTGTGAATTATAAATATCTGTACCAGCGTACATCGACCAAGTACCATTTGTTACTTGTGCTTCGGGATCAACTCTATGAATTGCACCTGTACAACGGTTGACAAATCGTTGAATAACACTCATAGGAACATGTCTTGTATGTGACCAACCGAATTCATCACTCATACCTTCAGGTTCGTTAAAAATCTCCCAAGCACCTACCGCCGGATGATCCTTAAAAGCTTCTACCATTGGAATTAGTGCATTGTCTATATACGCTTGAACATTCGCTTCTTCTGTCAGAATTTTATACCCTTGTTCTGAAACCTCAAGAGGGTAGTCACGATTATTAAGCATATCAAATGACCACAAACTCATGACTAAAACGATGTTGTGATTATAAGCTAAATTGAGAACACCTCTCATGTCTTCAATATGACTTTCTTCAAGTCCTATACATTTGCCATTACCATCCAAGTTAGGATTGTTCGCTCCATTAATATGGATCCAAAGACGCATAGAGTTTCCACCAGCATTTTCAAAGTTGGTGAACACCTCATCAAAATAATCGAAATTTGTCGCTCCAGGGCCAAAATCATTTGCAAATTGATCCCAAGCTAGGTTGCCTCCATTCATGAAGATTTTTGTTTTAGTTCCGTCAGACTTTTCTACGATTAAACGGTTTTCTTGAGCATGAGCAAAAAGTGCCATGCACAATAAGCTAAGTATTATGATTGTTTTCATAGTTGGATTGATTTTCTATTTAGTTAGTATTACACTATTTAAATAAGTACCTCACCATGTTTGAGCTCGTTGTGTTACAGTGAAGTCCTATGGTTGAAAATTTTTAGCATGCTAAATAACTAACTTGAATGTAGGAGTTATAAAATGTAGAATCAATTGATGTCCTAATAGTGAAGTAATACAGCTTCTATATTTAAGTACTGATTTAATTTTTTCCACCAATTTAAAAATTTCCACCTTCATTTTGTAGATTATCTGATATCACTCCATCATCAAAAATGTCGTAATCAGTGTAGTAATATTTTATTATTCGATGGGTGTTTTAAGGTTTGAAGGAATCTTTTTTTAATGATGTTGGATTAAAAATAAAATGACGATTTAACTATTGAAGAGATAGAATACAGTAGGCATAAAACAAATCCATTAATCTATAATTTGTTGATATGTATGGTGACAAATCTGTAAAAAAGAAGTAAATGTGTAAATAGATTATAAATACAGCACTTTTATATTTTTTAAAGCCTTTTTTCTTTTAATCAGAAAGAATGCCTTTTATATTTGTAGCCATATAAAAATAGTTTTACACTTATTTTTTCACAAATTTTTATCATGGAACTATCAGTAGTAGTACCTGCAGCGATTGTGGCCTTTACGGTCTTGATCCTGTTATTGGTTTTTGTACTCCTGTTCGCCCAGATGAAGTTAGTACAAAGTGGTGACGTTAAGATCGTTCTTAACGGTGACGAATCAAACCCAGTAGTTGTAGCTGCGGGTTCAACACTTTTGACTACACTTTCAGCGCAGAAAATCTTTTTGCCTTCTGCATGTGGTGGCGGTGGTACTTGTGCGATGTGTAAATGTCGCGTTACAGACGGTGGTGGAGATGTACTCCCAACCGAAGTAGGTCACTTATCTCGTGCCGAACAACATGAAAACGTACGCCTTGCTTGTCAGGTTAAAGTAAAAAATGACATGCAAGTTCAAATACCAGAAGAAATCTTCGGAATTAAGAAATGGGAATGTGAAGTTGTATCTAACTACAACGTAGCAACTTTCATTAAAGAATTCGTTGTGAAGCTTCCTGAAGGTGAGACATTGGACTTCGAAGCAGGTGGATATATTCAGATTGACGTACCAGAGGTAACTGTAGACTTCAAAGACATGGACATCACTGCTCACCCTCGTATGGGTAAGAAAGCTGATGAGTTCCAACCAGATTGGGATAACTTTGGTCTTTGGGATCTTAAAATGGTGAACGATGAGGAGATCTTCCGTGCTTACTCAATGGCTAACCACCCAGCTGAAGGTAACATCGTCATGTTGAACATCCGTATCGCAACTCCACCTTGGGATAGAGCGAAAAACGGTTGGATGGATGTGAATCCAGGTATCTGTTCTTCTTACGTATTCTCACGTAAGCCAGGTGACAAGGTAACTGTTTCAGGTCCTTATGGTGAATTCTTCATCAAAGACACAGATGCTGAAATGATTTATGTAGGTGGTGGTGCAGGTATGGCGCCAATGCGTTCGCACTTATTCCACTTATTCCACACACTAAAAACTAACCGTAAGGTTCAGTTCTGGTATGGTGGTCGTTCACGTCGTGAATTATTCTACGAAGAAGATTTCGCTAAGATTGAAGCTGAATTCCCTAACTTCAAGTTCTACAAAGTATTGTCTGAGCCTCTTCCTGAAGATAACTGGACAAACAAGACTAGCTTGGATGATAGCGAAGGCGATGGTTACACTGGTTTTGTACACCAAGCTTTAATCGATAACTACTTATCGAAACACGATGAGCCAGAGGAAATCGAATTCTACTTCTGTGGTCCTCCTATGATGAACGCAGCGGTAATTAAGATGACGGAAGACTTTGGTATTCCAAAAGAAAATGTATCGTTTGACGACTTCGGTGGTTAATCAACACATTTTTATAGATATAAAGAAAGACTGTTCGAAAGAGCAGTCTTTTTTTGTTAAAAAAGGGGATTATATCATTTTGTTGTTAAGTTTTATTAACTTTACCGTAATTATATGATATCATATAACAATCTGTACTTATATCTAAATTAACCCCATTGATGTTGGAAGTGTCTAGCATTCAATTTATTATCCCCTAATTGATGTTGAAATACTTTATTTTACTACTTTCTTTATATTTATTTTCACATACATTATTTGCTAATCAAACAATTAACCCAGACGTAATTAAATCTTTACAAGAACAAGGAAGATTTGAAGAAGCCAAAAAATTAGCAAATACTTGGATAAGTGAAACAGAAAATGAATATGGAGACCATGCCATAGAGGTGGTCATTCCTTTATTGGTAACTTCTGAATTATCAATCCTTCATTACGAATATTTTGAAGCTATAGAGTTGTTGAACAAATCCATTGAAATAATGGATAAGTCTTCAGGGTGGCTATACCCTGATTATGCCTTAGCTCTAAATTATTTGGCCTTTTGTAAGATTAATGTGGGAGATGCTTTTGCTGCTTTTCCTATTCTTAATGAGGCCGAAATGATTTACTATAAAACATTAACGCAACAACACCCAGATTTTAATTTGTGCAATATCAATAGAGCAATTTTGAACATGCACCTTGGTGAGTTTCAAAAAAGTGAAGACTATTTTAATAAATCATTTGAATTTGCAGCCAACCTAAACAAGAGTGGATTAAAGAGTAAATCGGAGAATACAATTAGTAAGGAATGGTTATATATCTATTTCGCCAAACTATACACTAAATGGTATAAACCAGAAAAGGCAATCGTTTTATTAGAAAAAGCACAAGCAGGATTAATCGAAGACAATTGCAAGAAAAGCCCTGTATATGCGATTCTTCTAGAAGCCCTAGCCAATCATTATTTCTATATCAATGATTATAAAATGTCTTATACGTTTTATAACAGCCTAATAAGCCACCGTAAAGAGCATTTTGGTGAAAATCAATTAGCCACTATTATGGCCTATTTAGACTTAGGTAAATTGATGGCTGAAAAAGGGTACTTAAAGGAAGCTTTGAATAATTATTCAGTAGTTGAAAAAAATCTATCAAAATTTAAAAATAATAGTAACCTAAGAACGGAATTGATGCTTTGTATTACTGATATCCATTTACAAAAAGGAGACACAGAAAGTACAAAACAATATCTTGATAAAATTAGCAAAGATGATTTAGGGAAAAGAGAACTGTATTACCACTACTTAAAGATATTAGGTGAATACTATTTCCTTCAAGGAGATTACATAAATGCAGAACTTAATTTGATGGAATTGGTCTCTATCGTTCGTCAAGAAAAAGTATTCTTTACAGAATATTATAGCGAAGCCATTGTGATTCTATCCGACCTCTTTATCACTCTCGGAAGAACTCAAAGTGCCATTGGTATTTGCGAAACAGAAGTACGTTTTCTTAAGAGAAGAGGTATGGAAAATAGTGTGGTGTATCAAAACTTAAAACTAACCCTTCTGAATGCTCAGTTTAATGAAGATATGTTGGATAGCATTCAAACTTTGGAAGACATTAAAACAGTAGAAGATCAGTTGACGTTACTGGTAAACCCTAAACACCCTTTGTTTATTAAATCAAATACGATTAGAGGGGAGATAGCTACTAAAAAAGAAGAATTTGATCAAGCCATCGCTTATTTCCACAAAGCGATTGAGATCGCCAATTATCATGGAATTGATGAAATGCAATATCAAAGAATAAAAATTATTGACTTAGCAGGAAGTATTTTTATTAGGAAAGGGGAGTTGGATAAAGCCTTGGATGAGTACAGAGTCATCAAAGGTAAATTCACTGAAGAGTCGGTATATTGGCCAGGTTATTTAGGAAGGATTGCCTATGTGAAATCTCTTTTAGGTGAATGGGAAGAAGCAAAAGAATTAGCGATTAAAGGAGTAGATATGCGATTTAAACAATACGATACGCAACTCAATTTTACTTCTGAAGATGAAAAAATCAACTATATTCATCACACTTCAGGTATCTTCAATTACTTTTTTAGTTTGATGACCAAAAGGGAAGGGTTTAAATCTCAAGAAATGGTAGAAAAGTGTTACGACCTTCAAATCAATTATCGTAAGTACTTTTTGAAAGAATCGATTGCCCGAAAAGCGAAAATAGATCAGCTTGGAAAGTATCGAAACAAGATGAACTTTTCTGATTATGTTAACCACTTAGAAGCACAGAAATCTAAGTTAGCGACCGCAAACTACCTATCTGTTAAAGAACGAAATGATCTTCATATAAATTCTTATATGCTGACAGACCGTATTAATAATTTAGAGAAGTCGTTAAGTTTTGCTTCTGAAACTGATGAAGATTCTCTTCAATTATCTGAGTATGTTACATGGAAAGATGTACAAGATAAATTAGACGATAATGAAGTAGCTGTTGAAATCATTAAGTTGAAATGTATTAATCCAAAAGAGTCATTTTATGTGGCAATTGCAGTATCATCAGATTGTAAAACACCACAATTTATTCCCATCGGAAATGCAGCATTGATGGAAAACGACTTGTTTACTGTTTATACAAAGGAAACACAGCCTAAAACAAGGTCATTAGTATTTAAGAGTAATTCTGCGCCTAAAGTTTCTGCATACGATCTTTACTGGAAACCTATACAGAAAGGATTAGATTCCTTTAAAGATAATATCGATAAAATATACATCAGCAAAGATGGTATATATAATGCAGTGAATTTGAATGTGCTTTATAATAAGGAAACAAAGAAGTATTTAATTGAAGAAGAAGACATTGAATTAGTCATTAGCACATCAGATATCCAAAAAAATATTAAGATGTCAGATTTTAAGAATAATGAGATCTGCCTTTTTGGTAACCCGGCTTTTGAGGAGAGTTCAGAATCTAATTTTATAAGAGAAGTAGACGAATCATCTTCTGAACAAGAGAAGTATTCGTTTTATCTTACAGATTTACCTGGAACCAAAACAGAGTTGGAAAACACAGAAAACCTATTTAAAAGTAAGGGTTGGAATGTGAGTACCTATTATAGAAACAATGCCACAGAAGGGAATATCAAAAATCTGAAAAACTCACCGGCAATTATGCATATTGCAACTCATGGTATCTATATTGATAAGATGATCAACCCTATTTTACAAAACTCATTATTAAAATCAGGTTTGTTTTTTACAGAGGTGACATCCAATAACAATAAGTCTTTAGAAGAGATATATCAATCAGGGAATGATGGATTGTTGACCGCATATGAAGTAAAAGACTTGGATCTTAAGAATACATCCTTATTAATTTTATCAGCCTGCCAATCCGGAGTATCTGATATATCCGACGGGGATGGTATTTCAGGGTTACAATATGCTTTTAGTATCGCTGGAGTAGAATCGATTGTTATGAGCCTTTGGAGTGTAGATGATTTGGCTACCCAAAAGTTGATGAATGAATTTTACAAACAATGGTTTGAAACCAAAGATATTGATAAAGCATTTCGTGCTGCACAAATCAAAATGATGAAAGAATACAAAGATCCTTATTATTGGGGAGCCTTTGTGATGGTTCATTAATCTACATAATTTCAAAATAAAATTCATTTTAACACATTTTAATATACAAATGGATGTTTAATGCGGTCTTAATAGTGAATGAATAATCATTTATAAATAAACCTATTTTAAGATGCACATTATTACCCGAGATAAAGAAGAAATTGTAAATACAATTACCCATGGGTTGGGAGTGGTATTAAGCATTGTGGCAATGGTGTTGTTACTAATAAAGGCAGATTCAACAACACAATATGTAGTGTATTCTATTTTTGGAGTAAGTATGATTTCCCTTTACTCATCTTCAACTGCTTATCATTTAATTGCCATAGAAAAAGTAAAACTGTTTTTAAGAAAATTAGATCATAGTGGAATATTCCTTTTGATTGCAGGTACCTATACACCCTTTGCCTTTCTATCACTTGAACAAAGCGGTGGATTGTATATTGGAATATTAGTTTGGGTAATTGCTTTGGCAGGAATGATATACAAGTTATTTTTCAAGATAAAATATGCTTGGTTATCCAATTTAATGTATTTAGCAATGGGGTGGATTGCTGTTTTTAAACTATCTACTTTGCATGCAGAATTACAAGAAGGTTTTTGGTTTCTAATAGCAGGAGGTGTTGCTTATTCTGTGGGAGTGATATTCTATGCAATGAAAAAATTACCGTATTCACATGCTATATGGCATTTATTTGTGCTCTTGGGAAGTGCATTTATGTTCTTAAGTGTGTACCTATTTACATAAAAAAAGAAGTTGTCTGACCTTTACTGTAATGACAACTTCTTTTTTGGTTTATCTTAAAGATCTGAACTGATCATTCCTTTCTTTTTATTGACCATCTCTTCATCGAGTTGATCGGGCTCTTCCATTCTAGGAGCAATATAAACTATACCATGCCAACGGTGCCCAATTTCATCATGATAAATTCCTAGAGAATACACAGATATTTGATTTTTTCCATTAATCACTTTGTCCAATTCTTTGTAGAAAAGCCATTTAAACTTATCGTTTTTGACTCTTTTCCAATTGTCTGCATTCAGAAAGGCTTTTTCGATGTATCTAAGACTAGTTTGAATCCCTTCGATATCACCATTCTTAAAAATGATCTGCACCTTTACTAATTTGTGGTTTTCGTAGATAGGTAAAAGATAAGCGTCTTCATCAAGAAATTTGATTTTAAAATCGCCATTTACCTCTCTATTTGATTTAAGTGAATTTCTCAAATAGTTTTCTACTTCTTCACCAGTCATTCCAGTGTAAAGTTCCTTGTAGAGCTTGATTTCCTTAGTTTTATCCACTTGAGCATAAGCAATACTGGAAAGTGCAATAAGTATAATGAGTAATAGGTTTTTCATAGTCTTTCAATTTTTAGAAAAATAATAAATTGAAAGACTACCACAGATATATACTCAATATATTCTTAATCAAGTGAAAGCATTTATTGATATAATGATTAATTCAATTTGAATCCAAAAATAAGTAGATCATCAAGTTGCTTGTGATTCCCTTTCCACTCATTAAATACATTACTTAAATGTTCTCTTTGATGTTCCATACCGAAAGTATTAATCGATTCGAATTCAACTAATAAATTCTTTCTCATGAACTTTTTATTTTCTGGTCCCCCAAACTGATCTTGGAAGCCATCCGAATAAATATATAAGGTATCATTTGGTTGTACAGGAATGCTGTGTTTCTCAAACGTTACTTGTTTTCCTTTGTTTAAGTTACCACCCACATGTCTATTTACTCCTTTATGTAATGTAGCTTTACCTTCTGAAACTACGACCAATGGATTCTTAGCACCGGCATATTCAATGGTATCAGCATCAGGAGGAATAACGACTACAGCAGCGTCCATACCTTCTCTAGAAGTCGTATTTTGTCCTTGATGCAAAGCTTCGGCAATGTATTTATCAATTTTCATTAAAATAGCCTCTGGAGAAATTTCTCCTTCGATATTTACTACTTGATTGAAAAGTGTATTTCCCATCATCGACATAAATGCTCCAGGTATACCGTGCCCTGTACAATCCAAAGCGGCAATAACCACATGCTTTTTCTTTTTACCTACCCAATAAAAATCTCCAGATACAATATCTCTTGGTTGATAAAAAACAAAGTGTTGCTTCACTAAACTAGAGATGTAATCATGGTCGGGAAGCATTGCATTTTGAATCTTAGATCCCGCATGAATGCTTTCTTCGGTCTTTTTATTTTGATATTGTAAAGTGGTTAACGCATTCTGAAGTTTATCTGCTGAAGTACTGATTTCAATATTTTGTTCCGATATTTTTAAGTTTTGTTTTTCCAACTCACGGTTTGCCTTCTTTTTATTGGTCGCTATTCTAAACTGAAAGAAACCAACGGAAGCAATAAATATTAGAAGTAAAGCCAAAGACAATGATGCCCATTTTTGTTTTTCAATAAATACTCCTTGCAGTTCATTCTTTTGTTCTAGTAATTGAATTTTCTCTTCTGCTTGCCTTTCCGTTTCTTCCAATAGATTTTTTAGATAGAATTTATCTCCTTCAAGATTATTCAATTTTGATTTCTGTTGATCCAAATACGTTTTTAATAAAACGGCTGCTTGTTCTTCATCTAATTGATTAATAGAGTCGAGAAATGAATAATGTTGCTTCAGTTCTTTTAAAGTGTTTCTAAGGTGATCCAGTTCCTCTTGATCCGGATTGCCAAACAATGCCAATTCTTCTTTAACGGCTCTATTGTATTGAGATTGAGAGATTTCTCCTCTATAGTAGCGCATAGAGTTTTTATAGGATAACGCTTCCGCATAATTGGTTTTGAAATTAAACGGTTCGTCCAAACTTCTAAACTTGCTACTTAGATATTGAGTGTTCAAAAACTTTTGAAGTATGTCTACAGCACTAGAAAAATAAGTATAAGCCTTTGATAAGTTGTTTTCTCTCATATACACTCTACCTAGGGTTACCTTTCCTATGCCCTCAAGATAAGGTTGCTTTCTGCTTTTTGATGCAGAAACAGCTGCGAGCATATACTTTTTAGATATTTTTCTCTGTTTGTTAGAATTAGTATAATTCGCTTTTCCCAATCCTAATTCAGACATGATGTAGACCTTTTTATATTTATATTTTGTCGATATTTTTTTAGAGACACTAAAATAGGAAGCCGCAGTTTTTTTATTTTCTTTCTCCAATTCCAAAAAACCGAGATTAAGCAATGAAATACATTCCATTTCATATTGCTTCGATATTTTCGAAAGCGATCGAGCGTTCTTATAAGTCTTATCTGCTAGATCATGTTCATTTTGAGTATTGTAAGTCGTGCCCAAATCTAAAAGTATCACTACCGTTAAAGGATCACTTTTAATTTTCTTTGCCAAAGCTAAAGCCTCTTGATGCAAAGCGATTGCCTCTTCAAACGTAGAAAAGTTTCGGAAGATAATTGCCTTTGTGTTTGTTGCTTCAATGATTGCCTCTTTATCCCTTAATTTTTTAGCAATCTTAATGGCTTTATTCACAATACTAATAGGCATACTGTGTTGATGAGGTGAATTTATTTGATGCCTCAAAGCCAATTGCGAAAGTTGTGAAACTTTTGCAGGGGAGTCTTCTAATTTTTCGACTTGTTTTAAAGTAATATCTTCATTGATCTCATTTGCTAATGAAAATTGCATAAAAGCAAAGTTGAAAATGAATAGTAAAACGATGAAAGAGTAATTGATAGTTGCCAATTTTTATTTATTATTAGTAGTTAGTTCTAACTAAGAGCAAAAGTATAACCAATTTTTTATTAACTGATGTCCATTTGTCGTACTCACCTCTGGGTGGAATTGAACACCATACCATGGTTTTGTTTTATGTTTCATTGCTTCATTAAAACAACTCTCTGAGTCTGCGAGCAATAAAAAATGATCAGTAATAGAAACACTCTCACAATGGTCCTCAATAAATTCAGCATCTTGTGGTATTTCTTCAAATAAAGGATCAATAATTAATTGATGAATTGCTTCTTGATCTCTTTTTTCTTGAGTGAGCGTTACTTTACCTCCCTCTAATATACCAAGCATTTGATGACCAAAACAAATTCCTAATACAGGTTTATCTAATTCAAGTAAGGGAGAAAGTAATTTGATATAAGGAGCAGGATCTTCTTTATGTAATAATATGGGAGCTCCTGATATTATTATCTTATCATGTGAATTGAAAATATCAAGAGTAACTTTTTCTAGATCAATTAGTGTATAATCAAGTCCTTCTTTACTTAATAGGTCAGCGATTTGAGGTGTTTTAGTTGATCCTGAGTTGATGATTAGATGCTTTATTTCGTTCATATGTTTATCTAGAGTTGATGACAATAGCTGTATTATCCGGTATGCAAATACTAAATTAAAAAAAAACAGTCGTAATAAAATATATTACGACTGTGCTCGATTAATTAGAGGTTGTAAATGTAGAAAAGTTAATCAATCTCTTATTAAAATTCTTTCTGTAAATCTTTTGTCAGGTAAGATTACTTCAACGAAAATAATTCCATGGTGTCCCTCGACTAAATAATGGTGGGAGTGTTCAGCATCGAATTCATCAATAAGCTGACCATGTGAATTAAAAACTCTAACCTTATAGTGGTCATAACTGTTTAAATTAATGTTTAAGTAATCTCCATTTTTAATTGGGTTAGGATATGTTGATATTATATGGTTCTTATCGTTATTCTTCACTAGAACGGGATCATAGTAGGTCTTCGTTCCATCAAAATCAATTTGTACAAGTCTGTAGTAGAATTCTCCAAATGCAGGGTTCCAAGCATCCAATATGTGGTAATCGTTTCTAACATTACTATTACCTGATCCTCGTATTCTACCCACTTCATCCCACGTAGTCTTGTCATTACTCTTTTCTATGACAAACTCATCATTATTAATTTCTGTAGCAGTTGCCCATTTAATAAAGACACCGTCTTCTACTAATTCTGCATTAAAATGAATGAGCTCTACAGGGAGATCCATACTTCCTTCATAATGTATTGTAAATGGACTAAAACTAGTAATCAGATTAGAAACAATCTCTCCAGAACTTGCACTTCCTGATGGTGTCCCTTCATGGTCATCCCACTTTATACCATCCCATCTCACCACTTTTAAATTGTCTGCCTCGGGAGTATTCGATGTTCTGCTATTCCAAGATAAGGTGACAGTTACATTAGAAGAACCAGCATCTCTGTCTAAGATCCAGTATTCATTGGCATTAATATGTTTGCTTAACGATCCGGCAAGAGCAGTAGAGTCGTACCCTGCTGCATTCGGTGAGGCGTAATAATAAGAAGCAGTAAATTGATCTGTGGTGACAGCAGGGGCTGACATTGTAATTGGACGGTAATACGTTCCGTCGCCTACAGGAAAAACAAAAGCATCGTTCCCTTTCTTGGTGACTTTACAATTGGCATGTGCAATATCTTCTGGATAATATGTGCCATTGTCTATAATAGTGGCATTATCTTCAAGTATAATACCTATGGAACTGTTAGCAGCTTCGAAGTGACCATATTGGAAGCCTATTGAACCGGTTACAGTCAAATCATCTTGAAGAGTAACGGTGACATTGTTATAGACATATACATTATCAAACTTATTTCCTCCTGTGGTCAATTTGATTTCAGAGTTGGAGGAGCCTTCCACATATAAAGAAAAATTACTACCTGTAACGGATCCACCACTAAAATCGGCATCATCGTATATTTCAAAGTAGTTACTATTAATTTCTTCCATCATGTTAATGATTCCACTATTCATCTTCAATGCCCCCTGAATATAAATGTCTGAAGTTCCTGTGATGTTGGAAAAATCAACTGTACCTCCGTTCATTATTAAACCATCTATAAATAGAGTTTCATTGGTGGTCCCTATATTAGGGATGAAATTACCACTGTTAAGTGTAGTCGTACTATCGATTTGTATATCTCTTTTTACATTCGGAGCAAAAATACCTTGATTGATATTTAAATAGCGTTGTACTCTTAGATCTCTACAGGAATCGGATTGAATGATGACAGAATCAGTCGCTGAGTCTGTATTGATGGTAAGATCGTAAAACCATACGTCTAAGTAACTTGTCAGTTTTGATATACCAATGGAGACTCGATCTTGATAAGAGGCAGTCATAATAAATTCGCCTCCACTAATTGTCCATGACCCCGAATTACATTTTATACTACCGCCAATGGTAATTGTACCACCCGTTATAGTAACGTGCTGTCTTCCGGGTCTTATACTCCAATAAAAATTGCCTCCAATATTTACATTACCTGAAGACATTGTAAAATAGCCTTCCGATTCATATTCTCCAGTACCCGTAAAGTGATTGGTCACATTAAGGTTCCCATCTTCGATAATAAATTCACCATAACGGTGATCCATATAAAAGTTACTACAGTTTAGCGTGCCGCCAGAAATGATTTTCAATTCGTTCTGGTTGGTGATATAAAAGTCGGCGATGGTCACTGTTTCATCTATTATTAAAGTATCAGTAGCCGAATTATCAATCACAACATCATCTGATGAAGTTGGAATAGAGGAGGGGCTCCAATTATCGGCGTCATTCCAATCGGTACTTTTAGTGCCTAACCAAGTGATAGTTGATGCTTTTGATATACTTAATGATAGTAAGCATATGAATAGCATTTGGGTAATTCTCATAGTTTGGGTGTTTAAAAAAAGCTGATGTAAACTTTTAAACATACGTGGTTTAAATTCAGTTCACATATCTATTTGTATGAGAATCTTAAAGGGTTAAATAATTCAATACTGATATTAAAACTTGAAATGTTGAAATTTATGATGGGAAAACAAAAAAAAGACTGCATCAATATTATATGAAACAGTCTTAATCAATTTCTTTAATTTGAACTAAAAGCGCTCAATCTTTACATGGCAATAAGGCTTTTTCTTATTCTTGAAATAATACATTTGATGATACTCTTCAGCATCCCAGAATGTATCTGCCATGGTTACTTGGGTAACGACATTATAGCCATTATCTTTTAATTCTTTAATCAATTTCTTTGCTATAATTTTTTGATTTTCATTCTTATAGAAGATTTCAGATCTATATTGTTTTCCTACATCTGGACCTTGTCTATCTATTTGTGTTGGGTCGTGAATTTCAAAAAATAGACGAGCCAATGTCTCATAGGATACTTTTGATGGATCATAAGTCACTTTTAATGCTTCTGCATGTCCTGTATCAGTGTAACAAACTTCTTTATAGGTAGGGTTATTTTTCGCTCCGCCAGTATATCCAACACTAGTATCAATAACACCATCTAATTCAGCAAAGAAGTACTCCACACCCCAAAAACAACCACCAGCAAAAATAGCTTCTTCTGTTGTAGCAGGCATTTCTTTTTCCTCAGGAGAGAAATTTAAAGATACAGAGTTCACACAATGTCTAACGTTTTTATCAGTTAATCTTTCTCCTTCGAAAACATGTCCAAGGTGGGCATCGCAGTTCGCACAAAGAATTTCAGTACGTCTACCGTCCGCATCTACTTTTCTTTTTACTGCCCCTTCGATTTCATCATCAAAAGCAGGCCATCCACAATGAGCATCAAACTTATCTCCCGATTTATATAATGGTGCATCACATCTTTTACAGGTATACACTCCATCTTCAAAGAAAGCATCGAATTTTCCTGTTCCCGGACGTTCTGTTCCTTTATTTACGATAACATATGTTTCAAAATCATTCAGTTTATTCCATTCTGTTGGTGATTTTTTCATATTCTGAGCATTTATCAAGGTGGATATAAATAATAGAGCAATTAATTTGATAATCTTTTTCATAGTAATAATGTTTTGTTGATAAGCGGTTAAGCTATCGCATAGGTGTATAATTTGATATTACAAGTTTAGTAAAGTTGATATAATCAAAATGTGGTACACTTCACATTTGTTTTATTTGAGATTGATTTTAACAGTATTTTAATTGAAATACTCAATAAACTACGACTTTTTGATATTCGAAAAACTAGGGTATAAAAAAAGCCACCCATAAGGTGGCTTTAAAAATAAATATATTTTTGAAGCTTATTCAGCTGTCAATTCAACTAATTTGAAACCTTGACCGTGAACGTTCACGATTCTTAAATTATCGTCAGGTTTCAAGAACTTTCTAAGCTTTGTGATATACACGTCCATACTTCTTGAGTTGAAGTAGTTATCGTCTAACCAAATTTTCTTTAAAGCTAAAGAACGGTCCATAATTTCATTCTTATGAATAGCCAATAAACGTAATAAGGCAGATTCTTTAGAAGTAAGACGTTGCTCAGCTCCGTCAACATTGTGTTTCAACATTTGTGCATTGAAATCGAATGTAAACTGACCAATTTCGAAAATTGTTTGTTTTTCTTTCGAATCAGTTTTGCTCTTAGTTCTGCGAAGGATAGAAGTAATACGAGCTAAAAGCTCTTCCATACTAAATGGCTTAGTAATGTAATCATCCGCACCTACTTCGAAACCTCTTAATGTATCTTCTTTCATCGACTTTGCAGTCAAGAAGAAAATTGGAATATCAACATCAGATTTACGGATACGTTCAGCTAATGTGAAACCGTCCATCTTTGGCATCATCACATCAAAGATACATAAATCATGATCTCCGTCTTGATACGCTCTTAAAGCTTCTTCTCCGTCTTGCGCACGTGTAACTTCAAAATTTTTAACTTCTAAGTACTCCGTTAATAACATCCCTAAGTTAGGATCATCCTCTGCAAGTAAAATTCTCGTTTTATCCATTTTCAGATATTGGTAGTTGTATTATAAATTCACTTCCTCGGCCAAGTTCACTCTTACACTTAATCGTACCGTCGTGTGCTTGGACTATGTTTTTTACATAACTTAAACCTAAACCGAATCCTTTTACATTGTGAACATTACCAGTCGGCACTCTGTAAAATTTATCGAAGATTTTCGAAATGTGTTCTTTTGGTATTCCCTGTCCGTTATCCGAAACTTTTATCTCTAGATTTTCACCTTTTATAGTGGCCATCAGATCAATTTTTGGAGCTTCCGGAGAATACTTATTCGCATTATCTAACAAGTTAAAAATAATATTAGATAAATGTAACTCATCGCCAGTAACTTTTACGTTTTCTGCGTCCCAGTTGAGGTTTAATTGACCTCCTCTGTCTTCAATTTTTATTAAAGTGTTCTCGTAGGCAGTTTTCATTATCTTCTGCATGTCTACAGGAACTTTCCTTAATTTTAAATCACCACGTTCAATACGGGCAATCTGAAGGACACGTTCAACCTGACGGCTAAGTCGCTGATTTTCATCTTTTATAACACCTAAATACCTACCTGTTATACTAGGCATTTTTTGTACATCCGGATCCATTAAGGCTTCAGTAGCAAGAGCAACAGTGGAAATCGGTGTTTTCAGCTCGTGTGTCATATTAGATATAAAATCATTTGTTATTTCTGAAATACGTTTTTGCTCTATAATAGTTCTAGCTGCGAACACAAAAGTAAGAAGTGTTAACAAAATAAATCCTAAAGATGAAAAAAGAACAAAACGCATTTTGCTGATCAGAAATCTATTTTCTTCTGGGAATTGTAAATACAAAACGTTAGAGTCGTCGAAGATATCTTTAGGGTATAATGATATGCTGTATTTACTTTCGATGATTGTAGCATTTTTTTCTACGTTGCTACTCATTATCACCGTTTCTTTAATACCGTCTTTTTGCTTAACAGCAAAATCGTATTTGGTTTTAATTCCCCTTAATTCCATTTCCTGCTTTAATAGGGAATCTAGTGTACCAAAATTCACTCTATCTTGCAGCATGGTATTTTCCGATAATATCATTTCTGAAACTACCTGATTCACCAACTCCGTTTTTTTCATGATCAAGTCCATGGCCTTGTCTAAACGCTTCTTAGCTGTTGAGTCTGTGGTGATATTACTTAAAATACTATGTTTTTTAATGGATGAATCACCACTTATACCATATTTATTTTCCTCAAAATCAGATAATACGGTTTTTGTTGCAGTACCGGTCTTTTTAATTTCGGCCTTTTCTTGAACTTTATAGGCAATACCGTCTTCTGCTAATTTATCTGAACTGATGGTTTGGGATATCTTAATGTTCTGTTTATGTGTCCAGTAAGCTTGCTGTTTTGTAGAATCATACCTCACGACAATATCGCTGTTTGATACAGAGATATCGTCCATATAACGTTTTGTTACCGTAAGAATCTCTTGTTGTTCTAACCTTTTTACTACACTAGTAAGTGTTTCTCCGATCTCTTGTTCAAAGTGACTTTTTCTCTCGGAAATAGCTGATTTAATCCAATAATATTGTAATGCAGCAAGGCCAAACATGGCGATACACATCAAAGAAATGATGGTAATGAGTCGTCTTTTTGTCATATGATATCAGAAACTGAAATGATCAGTTTTATCAAGTTACTATTAATTAATAAAGCAAAGTAATGTTTTGAAGATAAGAATTCAATTTTTTTGATTAGTAAATACAATAATTTATGTATTACATCAAAAGGGTGTACACACTACATTGACTATTCACAAATAAAGAAAATGATTTACAATTTCTTTAGTATTTAACAAAACTTATTTTAAATGTGCTTATTTATTACTCCTAACACATAGCACTAACATTTGTATCTTAAATTTGTTATAAAATTAAGTGAATAATAAATGCTTTTGCAAAACTGATTTTATTTAAAATTAATGGCAATCCTTAAAAGAACTTGTTTTAAGATTTTATTGTATTAGTTAAACATTTTTCACAAGTTATTTAAATGATTGTAAATTGTTGGTTTTTAGCAATTTAAATGCTAAAGTTCAACTTATTAGAATTTGTTAAGAATTAGAGTCCATTAAACACTTTAAAAGCTGTTTTCATCTTTGTATTATTGTGTAACAAACAAAACGGAGAACCAATTAATCCTCCCTTATAAGCAAAAATAGCTCAGTGGCAGAGCGTGATTATTCCAAGAATAGTTCAAGGCATGGGTTCGATTCCCAATTTTGCTCTCATAGTAGAAAGTAGCAATGAGAAATAGCGAAAAAGAAGGCTTGTTTTACGAGCCTTTTTTTTATGTCCAAAAAATAAGGTTGCTTCATTTATGGATGAAACAACCTTTAATAATTATATCAAAAAGTACTACTGTTTATAACTTTCTAACGTCTTCGTACGATCCATTAGGCGTCATTAATAGTGCTGGAATAATATCTCCAATTCTTTTGGCCGCCTCTTTAGGTTTAGGCATCACATCTGTTCCTCTCGCTTCTTTAAGACGTTGCATACTTGGGAACTTGTCGTGATCTACAACTTCACACAAATAATCTTGCATTCCAGTATCAATTAATCCTGGAGCTAAAGCTGTATAATGTGTAGAAGGGTACTCAGCAGCATATAATTTGACTAACATATTTACAGCTGCTTTAGAAATAGAATAACCTGACCATCCTTTATTTCCATTGATAGAAGCACCAGAAGAGATGACAACCACTTGGTTTACCTCAATACTCATTTCATATAAAGTATCCAGTATTATTTTGTTAGCCCAAAGGTTAATATCCATTACTTCTTTCATTTCTGAAATGGAAGCTTCAGTAATGCCTTTAATTTCACCAAGTATTCCGGCGTTTAAAATCACAACTTGTAAGTGATCTACTCCACTAAGAAGGCTTTGAATATTTTCTTTTATCTGATCAAAATCAGAAACATCAGATAAAGAATGTGTATAGTTTTCTTGGGCATCAAGTTGTGGGGCGGCACTTCTACTTAACCCAAATACTCGATCACCTTTTTCTAAGTAATACTCTGCAAATCCACTTCCGAGGCCTTTGCTAGTACCTGTAATAAAAATATTACTACTCATTATTTCTTTAGTTTAAGATGGATGTTTTCGTAAATCATTTCTGCGTGAACTCTCGAGTTCTCGATAAACCAAGAATTTGTTTTCATTCCTCCGCAGACTACTCCTGCAAGGTAAATGCCTTCTTGATTGCTCTCGTGTGTATTGGTATTGTATTCTGGGGCTTTGATATGGTCATCTGATAAGGTAATCCCGATGCGCTGTAAAAAGTCAAAATCAGGCTGATAACCTGTCATGGCCAAAACAAAATCATTCGATAGACGAGTCAATTCCTTTGAGTTCATATCTTCTATGATAATCTCAGTAGGAGTAACCTCTTTTACCTCATGTTGGAAGAAAACTTTTATACTCCCTTCTTTGATTCTGTTTTCTATATCGGGTTTTACCCAATATTTTACTCTATCGTTAATTTCCTCTTCTCTTATAATTAAAGTGACATTTGCTCCCTTTCGATACGTTTCAAGGGCTGCATCAATGGCCGAATTCGCACCACCAATAACCGCAACATCTGTAAAAGAGTAGAGGTGAGGATCGTCGTAATAATGTTTTACTTTAGGTAGATCTTCGCCAGGAACATGCATTAGGTTGGGGATATCATAAAATCCGGTAGCGATTGTGACCGTTTTCGCTAGATATTCGCCTTTTGATGTTTTTATTTTATAGACCTCTTCTTCGTTAAATGACTTATCAACATTCAATACTTTTTCAAAAAGGTGAATATTGAGATTCCAAGTGGTTTGTACTCTTCTGTAGTACTCTAGGGCTTCTCTTCTTACTGGTCTGTGATTATGGGAAACGAAAGGAGCATTACCAATTTCTAATTTTTCGGATGTCGAGAAAAAAGTCATATTCACAGGGTAGTGATACAAGGAGTTGACCAAACACCCCTTTTCTAAAATAAGGTAGGACAATCCTTTTTTTTCTGCTTCAATACCACAGGCTAATCCAATAGGACCGCCACCTACAATAATGTTGTCGTAGATCATATTATTTCTTTAGACGAATAAGGCTGATTTTATCAATTACTTTCTGTAGATATTCTCTATTTTCAATCATAGAGAAACCAAAGTCGTTTATTGATAAAGCCAAGTCTATATGTTCTGTTTCAGTTAAATCTTCGAATGTAGCAGTGAGTTGTGCTGTTCTACCATTTTTAAAAGTACCGTACAATGAAATGGATACAGAGTTTACTGTTGAGTATACCAATCTACCGCAATGTTTATAATGCTTTGCCATAGTAGGGTCTTCCATTAATGGTTTCTCTACAACTTTAATCCATTCCTCTTTCATTTTCTCTTTCCAGAAAACTTCGTTCGAACGGTTATTGATATTTTGTATCAAGATATTAAAATCGGATACTATACCCATAGGCATATGACCGGTTAATAAAGCAGCGTAAGTCTTGTGTTTTTCTGAATCAAAAACAAAAGAGTCTTTGAGGACGCCTAGGGAATCATTATTTAAACTATCATAGAGTTGATATACTTGCTCTCTAAATTCACCCAAGTTTTCGTTCTTGATTCTATGGATAAATTCCTTTTCATCTTCTTGGAAAGGATTGTGAACATGAATCATAGCACTTGATATAGGAAATAGAGTAGTGGTATTGTGCATATGGAAGGTACCAACGGCTCTTTGCACCGAATCCATACCTAGGCGACTCATCAAATAATCTCCATTGGCATCTGTGGTGAAATGAATTAAACCACTGGCTATTTCACTTAGCCTAACCTTTTCTCTAAGTAATTTATTTTTGTAATGCAGATAGTCATGAAAGAATTTCATTTTATTCGAGCTAGCATCGAATTTTTGAATTTCAGACAAAGGAACTCTTTCATTTGGTTTTACAGTACCATTGCTTACCTGTCTTGTATATTCAAGAACATAAAGCCAATAGACTAATCCTCCAACAGTAGACAGTTCGTTATCACGCCATTTTATTACTTTACCAGAATTATCGTTATAAGTAAGGTGAAACTTAGTAGGGTTTTCCTCTATAAATTCTAAAAAATAGGGAGGGGGTTTGATGTCTTGACCAAAAAGGGAAAAAGTGATTCCTTGTAAGAGGAATATATATATAAAGGCTTTCATGTATTTATGTTCGGTAGTTTTATAGTACAAAAATCCCACATCAAAGTGTGGGACCTTGTCTTGACATAAATATACAATTATTTAAATCAAGTAATATACTATATGAAATAAATGATTATTCATCTTCTAGGATCATCAACTTAGCGAAAGTAAGGATTAAGGTCTTTTTACCCACCTCTTCGAAATTGATGATCGCTCTTCTGTCTAAACCTTCATCCGAGATTTTTTCTACTTTACCATCACCAAACTTTGTATGTCTTACTGTTTGTCCAATAGTAAGATTATCAGTATTTGATGGGTGGAAAGGACGATCATCCTTTGGCTTCACCGCCTTTCTGATAAAGTTGGAAGGTTGTTGTCTTAAAGATCTAAAGTTAGAAAAGCCAGGTGTGCTACCAGGACCTAAGTCTTCCGAAATACTGCTTCTTCTCATACTAATGTATTGAGGAGCAATTTCGTCTATAAATCTACTTGGGTCACACATAATGGTTTTACCAAAACGGTAACGTTGCAAGGCATAAGACATGTACAGACGCTGCTTGGCACGAGTAATTGCTACATAGAATAAACGTCTTTCTTCTTCCAGGTCTTCTCTTGTTTCCAACATCATTTGAGAAGGGAAAAGATTCTCTTCCATACCAACAAGGTAGACGTAATCAAACTCCAAACCTTTCGACATGTGGATGGTCATTAAAGTGATGGCATCTGAAACATCTTCTTTATCTTGAGTGGTGATCAAAGAGATTTCTTCTAAATAAGTTGTTAGACTCTTATCTTCTTTTTCGGGATCATCAGTAAATCCTTGTATACCGTTTAGAAGTTCCTGTAAGTTGTCGTATCGGTTTTTACCTTCAGGCGTTTTGTCGTCGTATAACTCTCTAAGAATACCAGAGTTTTTGGCAATAAATGATGCGGTCTCGAAAGCATTCTTTTGTTCTGATTGCATTTGGAAGACCTTAATCATATTGGCAAAGTTCTCCACTTGTGTCGCCACACGACCTCCAAAGAACTTTCTGACATTGGCAACGATATCCCAAATGCCCATTTTGTTCTCTGCCGCTTTTACAAAAAGGTTGTTTACCGTTGTCGGTCCAATTCCTCTTTTAGGGTAGTTGATTATCCTTTTAAAAGCTTCTTCGTCTTTTGGGTTGGTCACAAACTTCAAGTAAGCGATCATATCCTTAATTTCCTTTCTCTGATAGAAAGAAAGTCCACCAAAGATTTGAGCTTTAATAGATAACTTTACCAAAGCTTCCTCTAGAGCTCTTGACTGAGAGTTCGTTCGATAAAGAATGGCAATATCAGAAGCAGGAATATGATCTTTGATCATTGCTTGCTGAATACTTTGTGCTACGCCTCGGGCTTCCTCTAAATCTGTCGGCGTTCGGAATACTTCGATACGTTCGCCAATAGCATTTTGAGTAAATGTATTTTTTTCTAACTGATTCTTGTTATGAGCAATCACAGAGTTGGCCGCTTCTACAATGGTTTGAGTAGAACGGTAATTCTGCTCCAATTTGATCACCTTTAATTCGGGGTAATCGGTCTTAAAGTTGAGGATGTTTTGGATGTTTGCCCCTCTAAATGCATAGATAGATTGTGCGTCATCGCCTACCACACAGATGTTACGGTTTCTTGCCGCTAATTTTCTGGTGATAAAATATTGGGTGACGTTGGTGTCTTGAAACTCATCAATAAGTACATATTTAAATTTACTTTGATACTTGTTTAAGACATCTAAATGTTGTTGGAATAAAACGGATGTATTAAAAAGGAGGTCGTCGAAATCCATCGCATTTGCTCTGAAACAACGAATAGCATATTCTTTATAAATCTCCGCAATTTTAGCTCTACCAGAAGCTTCGTCTTCTAAACGTAAGTCGTTATTTTGTTCATAAGCCCTCCAAGATATCAAATTGTTTTTTGCCGAGGAGATTCTAGATAAAACAACACTTGGTTTATATAATTTATCGTCTAGACGGAAATCTTTTACTACTCCTTTGATCACTGATTTAGCATCTTCAGAATCATAAATAGTAAAGTTGGATTGATAACCGATTTTCTCCGCTTCAAAACGAAGAATTCTCGCAAACACGGAGTGGAAAGTACCCATCCATAAATTCTTAGCATCATCGCCTACAGCATCGACAATACGTTCCTTCATTTCTCTTGATGCCTTATTGGTAAAGGTTAGAGAAAGAATATTGAACGGTTCTACTCCGTTGGCAATCAAGTGAGCAATTTTATAGGTTAATACCCTAGTTTTTCCTGATCCTGCACCGGCAATGATCATCATAGGGCCATCCATAGTCACTACAGCTTCACGCTGAGGTGGGTTTAATCCTTCTAAATAATCCATTATATAAATCTATCCTGCAATTGATCTGCTAATTTACAATCAATTTTGTTACTTTTTTATACATTTTGAATTATTGTCGATAAATTTTTACGCATAATGCAAGCGGAAGTAAAGAAGGATAGATGATAAAAACTCAGTTGTAGTGTTGTTTATCAATTAGATAAGGGAGGACAATGTTTCCTCTTAAGGGAGGAGCTCTATTCCTCTTAAGGGTGAACAATCCGTCCTCTTAAGGGAGGAATGATATTCCTCTCCGGGAAGAAAGAAGTAAATGCTGTAAATAGATCGGAAAAAATAATTTGCATAAAGAGCATAGTAAGTAGTTGCTTCAACAAATTTGATGTGTTTTTTTAATAAAGCCCACAACCCAATGAAAACGCATAATTATTGCAATATTCTAAGAATTGTCTGTAAAATTTAGAAATTACTACTGTTTCTTTTTGCATTTCTGAATGAATTTTAGAAATTAAAATCATGAAATTTTAAGACTTTTTAGATTTTTGTAAACAAAAGTATCAATTGGTAATTTATAGTGATATACAACCAGTAATTTTGAGCATGATCTATTAAGTAATTAGCATCATATCAATTCAAATAACTTGAACATGCATTGAAAATGTATTTAATTCCCTTCTGCTATGGATTTTACTATCAACTTTGGAACCCGCCCTATAGAAAGTGGTGACTTATTAATATCAGAGCCCTTTATGAAAGATCGTAATTTTTCGCGATCGGTAATCATCATGTGTGAACATAATGAAAATACGGGTTCATTCGGCCTGATTTTAAATAAACCATCTTTAGTGACTATCGAAGAAGTAGAAAACCGTTTGTCCATAGATACACCAATATATGTAGGAGGACCTGTTGAACAGGATACATTACATTACATACACAAGTTTAAAGATGTCACCAATGCCATTCCATTAAAAGACGGTCTGTATTGGGGAGGTAATTACAACGAGATTCAAGTACTTAACAATAAAGGACTATTGAACAACAATAACTGTAGATTCTTTATGGGATATGCAGGTTGGGATGAGTTTCAACTGCGTTCGGAATTGAAAGAGGACAGTTGGATGGTTTCTAACATGAGACTTTCTGAGATTTTAGATTACCCTGTAGACGATTTGTGGAAACATGTACTCACAGAAATGGGAGGGAAATATAAAGTTTTCGCAAATGCAGCAAAGAATATTCGAATGAATTAGAAAATAAGATTAAGATTACGATATTGTATAGCCTTTCGCCATGTGTGGAAGGCTATACGTGTTTATAAGCAAATAATATATATACCAAAGATGCAAAATCCTTTATTAGCACCTTTTAAAACTGTTGATGGAACAGCACCGTTTTCATTAATCAAAGAAGAACATTTTATCCCTGCATTTGATCATGCAATCTCATTAGCCAAGGAAAATATCAAGAAGATTGAAACGTCTTCTGAAGAACCTTCATTTAAAAATGTTATAGTAGATTTAGAGCATTGTTCAGATTTATTGGGTCAGATAAGCAGCATATTTTTTAATTTGAATTCAGCAGAAACGAATGATGAAATTCAAAAAATAGCACAGGAAGTATCACCTAAATTAAGTGGACTAAGAAACGATATATTACTAAACCAAGGGATTTTTGAGAAAGTAAAATCAATTTATAATCAAAAAGATACCTTAGGTCTTGATATTGAAGATGCAAAACTGTTAGAGAAGACCTATAGTGATTTTGCACTCAATGGAGCAGAATTAAACGAAGAACTAAAAGGTCAATTAAGAGAAGTTGATCTTGAACTTTCTAAGTTATCGCTTACATTCGGCGAGAATGTATTGGCAGCGACAAATGCTTATGCAATGATCGTTGAAAAAGAAGAAGAATTAGCCGGACTACCTGATGCCGTAAAAGAAGCCGCAGCGATGTCAGCTAAAGAAAAAGGAATGGAAGGCAAGTGGGTATTTACACTTCAGTATCCTTCCTATATTCCATTTATGACATACGCTGAGAACGAAAAGTTAAGAAAGGAATTGTTCTTTGCCTTTGGTAGCAGATGTTTCGATGGTCACGATAACGACAACCAAGAGATTGTAAAGCAATTGGTGTCATTTAGAAATAAGAAAGCAAAATTATTAGGCTTTGATAATTATGCCGATTACATCTTAGAGAAAAGAATGGCAACTTCTCCTAATGCAGTCGTAGAATTCTTAAACGACCTTCAGGAAAAAGCTAGACCGGCAGCGGAAGCAGAGGTTGAAGATGTAATTGCTTATGCTAAAGCGAACGGAGCAACTACTGTCAACCGTTGGGATTGGGCATTTTGGTCAGAAAAACTGAAGAAGGAAAAATTTGCGATCGATGATGAAGCGCTAAAACCTTATTTCAAACTAGAAAATGTTCTAAATGGAGTATTCGAAGTCGCCAATAGATTATATGATCTAAACTTTACACCTAGAAATGATATTGATAAATACCATAAGGATGTAATGACGTATGAGGTTACCGATTATAATGGAAGACATATATCCATTTTCTATGCGGATTTCTTCCCAAGAGTGGGTAAAAGAGGTGGTGCATGGATGACTTCTTTTAGAGGTCAAAGCATAACTGGTGATTCTGAAAAAAGACCTCATGTTTCTATTGTCTGTAACTTCACTAAACCTACAGAAACAAAACCTTCTTTGTTGACTTTCAATGAGGTGACAACGCTATTCCACGAATTTGGACATGCATTACACGGTATGTTGGCTGAAGGTAAATACGAAAGCCTTACGGGTACATCAGTGTATTGGGACTTTGTAGAATTACCCTCTCAAGTGTTGGAAAACTGGTGCTACGAAAGAGAAACATTAGATCTTTTTGCCAAGCATTATGAAACAGGAGAGGCTATCCCTCAAGAATTTATCGATAAAATTAAAGCCTCATCCACTTTCTTAGAAGGGTATCAAACACTACGTCAGGTGAGTTTTGGATTGCTCGATATGAAATATCATCAATTGGCAGATGGGAAAGTGGTGGATGTTGCTACTTTTGAAAAGGAAGCAATGAAGCCAACTTCAATTGATCAATTAGGAAAAGTAGAAGGAACAAATATGTCAGTGGCCTTCTCTCATATTTTCCAAGGAGGATATGCGGCAGGGTACTATTCTTACAAATGGGCTGAGGTTTTAGATGCAGATGCTTTCGAATTATTCAAACAAAAAGGAATATTTGATAAAGAAACGGCAAACAGTTTTAAAGAAAATGTGTTATCTAGAGGAGGAATAGAAGATCCTATGGTGTTGTATAAACGCTTCAGAGGACAAGAACCAAAGGTAGATGCATTATTAAGAAGAGCAGGTCTTTTGAAGTAGTAATAAAAAAGTATTACCTTTGTACTTATTACAAAAATTGTTTAAACAAATAAAAGTGATTATAGCTTTTATCTAAATTATAAAGAAATATGATTGAAGTATCTGATGCCGCTGCAAAGCGAATAATCGAACTTAGAGAACAGGAGAACAGAGCGGAAGATCAAAACGTTCGTGTTTCTGTAAAAGGTGGAGGTTGCTCAGGTCTTATGTACGACTTGGCTTTTGATGCCGAAATTAAAGATACAGACGACGTTTTCGAAGACAAAGGCGTAAAGATCTTTGTTGATAAGAAGAGCCTTCTTTATTTAGTAGGAACAACGTTAGACTTTTCTGATGGTTTAAATGGTAAAGGTTTCCAATTTGTGAACCCGAATGCAAGTAGAACTTGTGGATGTGGCGAAAGCTTCTCTATCTAACTAAACCATTTTAGTCGTATTTACAACGACTAGAAGAAAAAATATAAAAAGAGCTGATCTTAATAATATCTGAGATCAGCTCTTTTTTTTATAAATTTAGTTTAAAAACTTTTTTTTCAAGGAACATTTTTTTATCATAGGTCGATGAGTAAATAAAATGCTGAGCGTGGACAGCTCAGATAGAATAGAGTATTTTCGATTCAACTTCTAAATTGATAAATAAGGGACTTCGCCTGTTTTGCCTGCTTTAAATTCTGGCTTAAATCTGTTAAACTAAAATGAAATTATCTTTACTTCTTAGAATATATATATTCATTCTAATTCAATTGTTTTGGAGTAGTATGCTTCAAGCAAATACATTAGATGAAATTGTGATTGATAATCCCCAAAACGAAGATGTGTTCTTTATTCGTTCCTCTCAAGTAAAAGTATTCGTTGAAAAAGGGAATAACGAAGTTGATATTCATGAAATTTTGAAAGATTCAACTATACAATTTCAACCCTTAAAATCGGAGAGTATATTTATTACCGATCAATCGATTAAAGAGTTTTGGGTGAAAATTCAATTAAATGGTAATGTATTTACACATGATCGTTGGATTTTTGAAATCCCAGATTCTCACATAGGTGAAGTACAAGCCTATATACATATAGTTGGCGATACTTTATTAAAGGTTGAAAAAGCGGGTTATCAACATCGTTTTCATACCAGAAATTATAAGCACAAGAATATCATTTTTCCCTTGGATCAAGTGAATTTAAGGAAAGGGGATAAAGTAGAAGTGTATTTAAGGTATGATACACCATTTCAAAATGTGCTTTTTTACAAAATATCAAAAGCCAAAGCATTTATTCGATACTCAAATACTGAATATTTAATGTTGGGGTTAAACTATGGGATATTAATATGTCTTATTGTGACAAGCATATTGTTATTCCTTACCATCAAGGACAAATTTTTACTCTTCTTAATCTTATTTTTATTGGGTAGTATATGTATAGGCTTGTCAGAAGATAATTTAGCTTCCGAATATCTTTTTAATAATTACCCCGGTTTCAATTACATACTATTAAAGTTTTCTGCCACAATTAGTATGATTTCAATTGTTTTGATGGCAACTCAATTCCTAGAAATAAGAAAAGAAAACCTTAAAGTGTATTCGGCTATTATTGGTATCAGTTTATTGAATGCATTTTATTTCCTCACCTTTAAAACATTAAACGATAGTATTTGGAAGTTGCCGACTTTCTTAATCCCCTTTTTGATTATTCTAGGATACATTTTTACTGAAAGAAATCAAAAGAAACAACAGGTGAAATACTTCCTATTGGGGTATTTGATTATCCTTACGGGATTGGTATTTCAGGTGCTTAGAAGTTACGGTATTTTTGTATCAGCCAATATCTTAATTGTGTATTCTTATAACATAGGTCTATTATTAACAGGTCTATTTATGACACTATCACAAACAGAACGATACAAAATCTTAAAAGAGGAAAAAGACAAGGCACAACAAGAACTCATTAAAGATTTAAAGATTAGAGAAAAGGTAATTGAGGATAAGGTTGAAGAAAGAACAGAAAAAATTAAATCACAGAATTTAATTATCGAAAATAAGAATAAAGAATTGGAATGGGTGAACGATGAACTCAATCAGCAAAGACTAAAAATTCAAGAATTAAATAAACAGCTAAAAATTGAAAACGAAAAATTACATGAAGATGTGGAACACTTAGAAACTGCACGTGTCTTAATGCAGGAAGTTACCTTTGAAGAATTTGAAGGTATGTTTCCAACAGACGAGAGTTGCTATAATTATTTGGAAGAAATTAAATGGAAAGAAGGCTTCCAATGTAAGAAGTGTGGTCATGATGATTACGCTACAGGAACAGGACACAATGCACGACGTTGTAAAAAATGTAACTATAACGAATCTGTGACTTCAGGAACTTTATTCCACCGTTTACACTTTCCAATTAAGAAAGCGTTTTATATGGTTTTTATTGTTTATGCTAAGAAGGGAGAGATCTCTTCTACGAAGTTAGCAGAGGTTTTAGAAATGAGACAGAATACCTGTTGGAAGTTTTCTAAGAAGATTAATGAAAGCATGCTACGTAAAAAAGAGGAATTAGGTTCTGAAGAAGCATTAAGGAAACAAGGTTGGGAAGCTTTAATTATTACTTAAACCGGTTCCGATATCAGTTGCATAGACAGAAAAATGTGTTAAAATTGATTTTTTTTAAATGATAATGTAATAAGTAGTAAAACATACACTTATTCCGTAAATAGCTGATAATCAATACATGAAGCAACTTTTTTTTAAATGATAAATTTTTTTTCACCGAAAAAAACATATTTGGTAAAGAAATATTAACCTTCAACCTTTGTAATGGCAAACAACAGAAGACGTCCCTGTTTTTTATCAACTAACGAGAGTTTAATAAACTACTCTTTTTAAAAAAAATTTATTCATCGAATTTAAACTTGAAATGAGATTATTTTTACAAGCAAGTAAATGTCTCGCTCTATTCTTAGGAATGATGACTCTAATGTCCGTGAGTACATTTGCACAAGATAGAGTGATCAGCGGTACAGTTACAGACTCCCAAGATGGAAGTCCTCTACCGGGTGTAAACGTGAAGTTAGTAGATACTAACATTGGTACCATTACAGATTTGAATGGTGCTTTTAAATTAAGTATCAACGACAGCCACAAAGAAATTCTATTTTCTTATATCGGCTACTTACCAGAAACTATAGAAATTGGACAAAGAACAGTTATCGATATCCAATTAAACCAAGATATCGAACAACTGGAAGAAGTAGTTGTTGTAGGTTACCAAGTGCAAAAGAAAAGTGTGGTAACAGGTGCTATTGCTTCAGTAAAATCTGAAGACATTACTCAAGTTCCAGTACAAAACGCTGCTCAAGCATTACAAGGTAAAACAGCAGGTGTTTTAGTAACACCAGTATCAGGTCAGCCTGGTTCAGGTATTGATATCCGTGTTCGTGGTACTGGTTCTAACGGTGACAACACTCCGTTATACGTTGTTGATGGAATCCAAATGAGTAACATTAACTTCCTTAACCCTGGTGATATTGAGTCGATTGAAGTACTTAAAGATGCTGCATCTGCCGCTATTTATGGTTCACGTGGTGCAAACGGTGTAGTATTAGTATCCACAAAGAAAGGTAAAGCAGGTAGAACAGTAGTTACTTACGATGGTTACTATGGAGTTCAGGAAGCTTGGAGAAAAACTCCATTAATGAATGCTCAAGAGTACATGATGTTCCATAATGAAGGCGCGCTAAACGCTGGTCAGTCAATTAAGTTTTCGCCAGATCAAATGGCTGCTAACACTACGGACACCAACTGGCAAGATGAGATGTTCTCACAAGCACCGATTCAATCGCATACGATTCAAATGTCAGGTGGTACTGAAACATCAACTTTCATGACATCAGTTTCTTACTTTGGACAACAAGGTATCGTCGCTCCAGAAAAATCTAACTTCGATCGTTACACGATTAGATTGAATTCATCACATAAGATTTCAAAATACTTTAAAGCTGGTACTAACTTTACTTTCTCTAGAGAAGAATCAAAAGGTATTAATGAACAAAACCAATTTGGTGGTGTTTTGCAAAACGCTTTATTGCACGATCCTTTAACAACCGTTTGGGAAGATAGACAAGACGTTATTGAAGCATATGATGCTTATCCTGTTAAACCAGCAAACCAAAACGGTCGTTACTATGCGATCTCAGATCAAACGTTGAGAGAGGTTGTCAACCCAATGGCAAGAATTGAGAATACTTATGGAGAGCTTGCTGATAACAAGTTTGTAGGTAATGCTTATTTAGAATTAACTCCAGGTGTTGAAGGTTTAACTTTTAAAACAGATTTTGGTGTAGATATTTGGGGTAGAGTGAATAGAGGTTACAATCCTGAAGCGTATTACAATTCTGTAAATCAAGTTCCTGTTTCAGGAGTGAATCAAGGAGCTGAAAATGCAACTGTTTTACAGTGGGAAAACACAGCTAACTATCAAAAACAATTTGGTAAGCATAAATTGAATTTCTTATTGGGTACTACTTTAAGACAATCTTACGGTGGAGGTTTAGGTTCTTCTAGAAACAACTTACAATTACCAGGTTGGGAATATGCTTATGTAAACAACGGTGCTGATGATGAAACTCAAAAAGGTAGCGGTTGGTATTGGCAACATAGATTAATGTCATTCTTCGGTTCAGTAAATTACAACTATGAAGATAAGTACATGTTAAATGTAATTGCTAGATATGATGGTTCATCAAGATTTGGATCTAATAATCAATTTGGTTTCTTCCCTTCAGTACAAGCAGGTTGGGTAATCTCTAATGAAGAATTCTTAAAAGGTAACGAAACGTTCAACTTCTTGAAATTAAGAGCTGGTTGGGGTCAAGTAGGTAACGAAAACATTGGTGACTTCGGATACTTAGAATTATTCGGTCAAACACCTTCTTATCCATTCGGTACAGCTCAAGGAATGCAGCCAGGTTTTGGTATTACAAGAATGGCTAACCCAGACTTGAAATGGGAAGCGGCACAAGAATTAAACATCGGTATTGATGCAGGATTTTTTAATGATGTGTTGACTGCTACTGTAGATGTTTATGACAGACAACGTGTAGATTTATTAGGTACACGTCCTGTTCCAGGTTTTACAGGTGTAGGTGGTCCTCTTTCTAACCTAGGTACAGTAAGTAATAAAGGTATTGAGATGTCTTTAACTTACAATACAAAAGTAAGAGACTTAGAAATCGGTATTACAGCTATAGGAGGTTATAACGATAACGAAGTAACAGCAGTAGATAATGGAGATGGTAGGATTTATGGTAACGGAATGTTCCAAACACAAGGTCAGACAATGATGGAAGTGGGACATGCATTACCTTACTTCTGGGGTTGGAAAACAGACGGTATCCTTCAAAATGCGGACGAAGCCACTGCATATAATGAGAAATATGGAGAAAGTGCTCAGCCAGGTGATATTCGTTATGTAGATATCAACGGTGATGGTGTAATCGACAATGATGACAGAACAGACATTGGTTCTCCAGTTCACTCTTGGTCATACGGTTTGAATATGAGATTGGCTTACAAAGGCTTCGACATGACAATGTTCTGGCAAGGTCAAGCAGGTGGTAAATTGATCAACGGTACACTTCGTCCAGATTTACAACAAGATCAAAACTATCCAGCACGTTATTTAAACAGATGGACAGGAGAAGGTTCTACTAATGACTTCCCAAGATTTACTTACGATGACCAAAATCAAAACTTCACAAGAATCAACGATATGGTTCACGTAGAGGATGCATCTTACTTACGTTTGAGAAATTTACAAGTAGGTTACACATTGCCTCAACACATTTCCAAGAAAGCAGGTATGAGCAACTTAAGAGTGTATGTATCAGGTAATAACTTGTTCACTTTCACAAACTACTCAGGAATGGATCCAGAAGTAGGACACGGTGGCGCTCTTGGTTATGGATTTGACTTTGGTTCATATCCTCAAGCTAGATCATACTTACTTGGTTTAAATGTATCATTCTAAGAATCTGACGAAAATGAAACTTAAAAATATATTAGTAGCAGGAGCCATTGCAGTTTCCACTTTAGGAGCAACATCCTGTTCAAACTTCCTCGATATAAACCCTACTGATGCACAGACATCAGACACATTCTTCAGAACATCTGTAGAAGCAAGACAAGCCTTAAACGGTGTTTACGAAAAGCTTCGTTCTGATTACAATGGAACAATTCCTAATAACAACGCTTTAATAGAAGTTACTTTAGGAGACGACGCTTATGTTGGTGGAGCAGCCTCTGGTACAGATATGTTATGGTTACAGCAAATGATGCGTTTCCAAGCATTGACAAACTCAGAATCGGCTTTACAGACTTGGAACAAATGTTATGGAGCTATCCAAAGAGCCAATACTTTGTTAGCTAACTACGATAAAATTACATTCAAGTCGAATGAAGAAGATCTTAAAAACAATTACAAAGGCGAAGCAACTTATTTAAGAGCACACTTCTACTTTGAATTGGTAAGATACTTTGAAAATATTCCTCTAATCACTAATATTTTAGAAGGGGAATCTTGGACAGAAGTAACTCAAGAAGAGCCAGCTAAAGTATATGCACAGATCGCTAAGGATATGACAGATGCTATTGATCTAATGGCAGAAGAAATAGACGCTTCTGAAGCTGGTCGTTTGACAAAATATGCGGCAATGTCTGAGTTGGTAAAAGTATATTTATTCTATACTGGTGTGTATGGTACTACTGAATTACCCGTAGAAGGTGGGGCAGCACTTACACAAGCAGATATGATTCAAATGGCTGATGATGTGATCAACAGTGGTCGTTTTACATTAGCTGCTAATTATGCTGACCTGTTTAACGAAAGCGGTAACTATAACCCAGAGGTGATTTTCGAAATCGCTTTTGCGAATACAGGTTCAGGTGATTGGGGTGATTGGTCTTATGGTAACATCATGTGTCAGATGGCAGGTCCAAGAGCACATAACGGTCCTACATTTGCTCAAGGATGGGGTTTCATTGCTCCGTCAAGAGAATTAGAACAATCTTTTGAGGCAGGTGATACACGTCTTCCAGCAACAATTATGTATGCGAAAGACCTAATTGATGAAGTAGGAAGTGTCCACGAAGCACACTACAACTATACTGGTATGCACTCTAACAAATACACAACACATGCTTGGAATAGAGCAGATGTGAATGTGGAATTGAACTGGGCACAAAACTACCACTATATCCGTTTAGCAGATGTGTATTTAATGGCAGCTGAATTAAACTTATCGGGTAATCCTGCAAAAGCAACACAATATGTAAATGTGGTGCGTAGCAGAGCAGGTTTAGCTGACAAAACATTAGTAACACTTGCTGATATTCAACAAGAAAGAAGAGTAGAGCTAGCGTTCGAAGGACACCGTTATTTCGATGTTCTTAGAAGAGGTTTAAATGAAGCAAAGCAAGAGTTAGATGTAACTAATTATACATTAACACCTCCAACGCATACAGATCCTCAATATATCAATGATCAAGGGGAGAACTTAACTGGCGATATCGCTGCAGACCCTACCATTTTCGAAATTTCATTTGATGTGTCGAAAAAAGGTTTCTTACCGATCCCACAAGTAGAAATCGACTTGCATCCTTTATTAAAACAAAACGCAGGTTACTAATCAAAAGAATCAATGATCATGAAAAAATATATTTATTCATTCTTAAGCTTTGTCATGGTATTAGCCATGACAAGCTGTACCGAAGATAAACCATCAGTTGGACCAGCTCCAACAGCAGATGATGTGACTTTTACAGTAACTCCAACTGCAGAAAATCCAAATATTGTAGAGTTTACAAATACTACTCCTGAATCTATCGCATTCTGGAAGTTTAGTACTGGTGCTTCAGATAAAGGAGAGAAAGTAACCGCAGAATTTGCAGTGCAAGGTGATTATGAAGCTGAATTAACAGTGATCACTTCAGGTGGTCAGGCGACTGCTACAAAAACAATTACTATCGATCAAACAGACTTCTCATTATTAGATAGAGAAGATTACAACTTCTTAACAGGTGGAGCTGATTCAATCGACGGTAAAAGCTGGAAATTTGATAAAATGACTAGAGGTCACATGGGTATTGGCCCTGGCGATGGTGACACTCCAGAATGGTGGGCAGCAGAACCATTGCAAAAAGACGGTCTAGGTGCATATGATGATCTTGTGAACTTTAACTTGAATGGTTTCAAATTTAATTTGACAAACAATGGTGATTCTTATGCTAAGGATTATATGGCCGATTGGTTTACTTCTAGGGGTGGTACTTTAGTTCAAGATGCTGACGATCATACATATTCAATTACATTTGATGATCAATCAAACTGGAATTGGTCTATTTCTGAAAGAGATGGTAAAAGTTTCTTAGTATTATCAGGAGATGCATTCATGTCATGGCATACAGGTGGTAACCAAGAGTATGAGATTATGACTCTAAATGAAGATGAATTGTATTTGAAAACAATTGGAGGGGATGGTAATGCTTGGTACTATGGTTTCATCAGAGAAGGTTTTGAAAGACCAGTAGTTCCTCCAGTAGAAAAACCAGTTGAGTCAAACGATATTGCTGATGATTTTGCAGGTAACTCAACTTTATCTTTCGTAGCTGATGGTGAGCTAGAATTCACAGTTGGGGTTGATAATTTTGATCAAATGGGTAACCCTGCAGCACAAATTGGTAGATATGTTAGAACAGATGCAGCAGGAGATGCTGGATGGTGGCAAAACTATCAGGCAGAGCTTCCTTTTAGATTGGATTTATCTACAAGAAATGTGTTTACGATGAAAGTTTTATTGTTATCTTCTAACGATTTCACAACTGCAACTCCTGCAGAGGAAACTCCTGCATGGTTGCCTGAAGTAGCAATGACTCCGACAGTAGCAATTCGTTTAGAAGATACTAAACAAGGCGGTAACGCTTGGCAAACAAGAGCAGAAGTATCAAATACTATTACTGAAGATCAAATGGGTACTTGGGTAGAGTTAACATTCGACTTCTCAGGAGTAAGCGATAGAACAGATTTTGATAAAGTAATCATTCAGATTGGAGGCGAAGGTCATACAAGACCAGGTACATTCTACCTTTCAGACTTTGAATTACAATAAATAATGTGTCTAAATCTTATGGGAGGTAGTCATGTTACTACCTCCTGTGAGATAATAATTAAATGAACATGTTTCACGGATAGGGTGAGATATACAGTAAAACTACAAAGAACCAACGATGAAAAAGAACTGGATTAGAGGAGTTCTGGCAGCAGCATTATGCTCAGTAACTTTAGGGTTCAACACGCCTAATGTAGACCCAACTCAACAAGAAAATATTGAAATTATCATCAAAAGTAACTTGTCTGTAGAAGATAAAGTAGAAAAGATCTTACAACAACTAACATTAGAGGAGAAAGTTGGTCAGATGACACAAATTACTTTGGATGTCATTACCAAAGGTGAGAATGTATTTGTAAGCGATGAACCCCTTACTGTAGATAAGAAACTACTGGAAGAGGCCATCAAAAAATATAAAATTGGTTCTGTATTAAATACAGCAAACAACAGAGCTAGATCTACCGAAAAATGGAATGAAGTAATTACTCAAATCCAAAAGGTAGCAATGAAAGAAATTGGTGTGCCGGTATTGTATGGAGTAGATGCAATCCACGGTACAACATATACAGCAGGTGCAACATTCTTCCCCCAACAAATTGGTATGGCGGCCACTTGGAATCCTGAACTAAACCGTCAGGGTTGCGAAGTGACTGCCTACGAAACTAGAGCAAGTTCTATTCCTTGGGATTTCTCTCCGGTATTGGATATGGGTAGAAATCCAGCATGGCCAAGAATTTGGGAAACATATGGTGAGGATGTTTACCTTACTTCTCAAATGGGTATTGCAGCAATTAATGGTTACGAAGGAGAAAACAACGATCTTTCTGATAACACTAAAGTAGCGTCTTGTATCAAGCACTTCTTAGGTTACGGAAGTGAAAGATCTGGTAAAGATAGAACACCTTCTTACCTTCCTGAAATTGAGTTAAGAGAGCATTATTTGCCTTCATACAAAGCAGCTATTGATGCAGGTGCACATACCATCATGATCAACTCGGGTATCATTAACGGTACACCTGTACATGCGAGCTACAAGTTATTGACAGATCTTCTGAAGAATGAATTAGGTTTCGAAGGTTTGGTAGTCACTGACTGGGCGGATATCGAAAACTTGCATAACCGTGATAAGGTGGCAGCGACGCACAAAGAAGCGGTGAAGCAATCGATCAATGCGGGTATCGATATGTCGATGGTGCCTTACAACTTCAACTTCTGTGGTTACCTTATCGAATTGGTGAACGAAGGTGAGGTGCCAATGGAAAGAATCGACGATGCGGTAAGAAGAATCCTTACTGTAAAAGTAAAGTTAGGTTTGTTCGAGACTCCAGCGCCAAAGGTGAAGGATTATCCTAAATTTGGTAGCAAAGAGCATGAGCAAATCGCTTACAATGCAGCATCAGAGTCAATTACTCTTTTAAAGAACGATAAAGATATTCTTCCTCTTAAAAAAGGAACAAAAATCTTAGTAGCTGGTCCAAATGCCAACTCTATGCGTACCTTAAACGGTGGATGGACGTACTCTTGGCAAGGAGAGAAAGTAGAAGAATTTGCTCAAGATTACAATACGATTTTTGAAGCGGTTCAAAATACTTTTGGAAAAGAAAATGTAAACCTTGTACAAGGTGTTGAATACAATCACGAAGGTCAGTATTACGAAGAGAAAAACATCGATATTCAAGCAGCAGTGAAAGCGGCAGGTAATGCAGATGTGGTTCTACTTTGCCTAGGTGAGAACACTTATACAGAAACTCCAGGTAACCTTCACGATTTATACATTTCTCAAAATCAAAGAAAATTGGCGGAAGCTTTAGCAGCAACAGGTAAGCCAGTAGTATTGATTTTAAATGAAGGTAGACCTCGTTTGATCTCACAATTTGAATCGGACATGCAAGCAGTTGTACATACGTATTTACCAGGTAACTTCGGTGGAGATGCTTTAGCGGATATCTTAGTAGGTGATGTGAACCCTAGTGGTAAGCTTCCATATAGCTATCCAATGTACCCTAATGCTTTAGGTACTTATGATCACAAACCATCTGAAGCATCAGAAAAAATGGAAGGTATGTATGATTATAACTCTTCATTACCATTCCAATATGCATTCGGTTTTGGATTAAGCTACACTACATTTGAGTATGCCAACTTGAAAGTATCAAATACTGATTTTGGTCCTGATGATTCTATCAAGATTTCTGTAGATGTGAAGAACACAGGTAAAGTAGAAGGTAAAGAGGTAGTTCAACTTTTCACTAAAGATGTCTATGCTTCTATCACTCCTGATAACAAACGTCTTAGAAGATTCGAAAAAGTGAACTTGAAGCCAGGTGAAACAAAAACTGTTTCTTTCACTTTATCAGCTCGCGATCTTGCTTTTGTAGATGCAGACTTAAAATGGACTGTAGAAGAAGGCGAATTTAAACTGATGGTAGGTGATAAAACTACATCAGTGAATGTAACAAAAACAAAAAAGTTTGATCAAGCATCAAACTAACATTATAGTCAAATAGATCATAAGGGGGCTCCATTTTTGGGGTTCCCTTTTCTTAAATTACAGGCGATGAAAAAATATTACTTTTTGCTATTAAGCTTTTTAATCTATCAAACATCATTTGCACAAAATGATTGTTATGAATTGGTTTGGGCAGACGAATTTGAAGTAAACGGGGCTCCAGATGCTAACAAATGGGGATATGATATTGGTGGTAGTGGTTGGGGTAACAACGAAGACCAATACTACACAGACAAACTTACGAACGTTCAAGTGATCGATGGAAAATTAGTGATCACTGCACGAAAAGAAAATTTTGGTGGAAAAGCCTATACATCGGCTCGTTTAGTTTCTAAAGATAAAGGAGACTGGTTGTATGGTAAAGTTGTCGTAAGAGCGAAAATACCTACGGGACAAGGCACTTGGCCAGCAATTTGGATGCTTTCTACCGATTGGGAATACGGTGGATGGCCTGCAAGTGGTGAAATTGATATAATGGAACATGTGGGATACGATCCAAATGTAGTTCACGGTACAGTACATACTGAAGCGTACAATCACATGAACAATACCCAAAAAGGAGAGAAAGTAACAATTGCTACCGCTACTTCAGCTTATCACGATTATGTTTTGGAATGGGATGAAAACTCAATAAAAGTAGGTTATGATGATACTTTTTATTTCAATTTTACAAAGGGAGCTACTTATCAAGAATGGCCTTTTGATAAACGATTCCATTTACTATTAAACATTGCCATGGGTGGTTCATGGGGCGGTGTTGGCGGACCAACAGACGATTCGGCTTTGCCTGCTAAAATGGAAATTGAATATGTAAGGGTGTATCAAAAAACAGTAGGAGACATCACTGTTGAAGGAGATGTTATTCTAGAGAAAAACAATACATATACCTATTTTGTAAAAGGTATGGAAGGTAATGTGACTTGGACGGTACCGGAAGGGATGAATATTGTAAGTGGTCAAGGCACATCTACAATTGAGGTTGAAGTTACTGATGATGCGAAAGGAGGTGATGTAAATGCAGAAATCGTAGGTAACTGTTCGACATACAATGTAAAGAATGAAGTGAAGGTAGTTGTGGGAAAGCCCCAAGGGGAACAGATTAGTTTCCCCGCAACCATTGATAATACCATTAAGTGGTCTGTTTCTGAATCATTTGCTTCCACGTTTACATTAGAAAAAGATAATGAAGATGTATTGGTGACTTTCGATGTGAAAGATCCTTCGACAAATCCATATATAGATTATGAATTCGATGAGATCTATGACTTCAGTGCTCACCAAGAGTTTTCTGTAGTATTAAAAAATGCTGAAGGAAAAGAACCTGATGCACTTCGTATAGAATTGTTAGATGGTCAAGGTAATGCCATTACTTCAGGTTTTGGTCGATGGTATTCTTCTGAATTACAACAAGATTGTAACTTCTGGAGATATACACATACGTTTGATCAAGCAGGTACTCAAGTCTCTGGTGTGAGAATGTATATTAACTACGGTATTTTCTCCAATGCCAAAAAAGGTGGTGTTATTATCTCTGATATAGTAATGTCACAGTCAGGTCTATCAGAAGAAAGCCTGACAGACGATGGAGATTGTAGTGGATTAGATAATATTGTTACAAGTATTGATTCTGAATATTATAACAAAACAATTTATCCAAACCCCGTTAGAAATGGAGAAGAACTAACAGTAGGTGAGGATGTTCGTGTACAACTATTTAATCTGATAGGTAAAAAAGTATTCGAAGGTTATTCTATCAATGGTAAATTATTAATTGATGGCATTGAAGCAGGGCATTATATTATTGTCTTGGAAAATGAAAACAATAACATTTATAAGAAGATTATCATACAATAAGTTTAGTTTAATCAAAGAGATTAAATAAAATTTTTAGAAACCCTTAAAAGGTCATTTCATTCATTTGAGATGACCTTTTTTATGTGTTAAATTCAACTACTATAGATCTCGATCAAATCTAAATTTTTAAATCAAACACTCTGTTTTGGTGACAGTGGTCATGAAGGTAAAGTGATAGAAGTGTGTTATAAACGTTTATTAAGAATATAATTGGGTATTGGTCGACCAATAATCCAAAAACAACGTTAAAATTACAAGTGTGTTTTTAACAATCGCTAAATAATAAACTAAGATGACTTAGTAAGTAAATCAATCTCTCGAAGTGTGGAATTATTACACTCTACTAAACAAATAATTAAAAATAACTTCAATGCAGAAAGCTTTAATAAACAGCTTTTTGCTTAAATATTTAAATGGTTCAATGAAGACAAAAAATATACTTCTTGGATTAGCATCTATCGCTTGCTTAACACTAAATAATGTAAATGCACAAGGCATTAAATCTGATTCTACTAAAGTTTCTACTAAAGAGAACAATGCATTAACAAAACAAATTAATGTATTCGAGTCTGGTGGAGCCACAAACGATGTACCTAGAGAATTAAATACAGGGGTGCCAAGTATTAGCTTAAAACAAGTGTATAATGGCTCTTATTTCGATTTTAATAACGGTACAGCAATTGCCTATAGAAACTTCTTACTATCGGGTAAAAGGTCACAAGCAGAACGTGGTGAATCTGTAATTGAATACGGTTATTCCGGTTTTGTGGTGAATTATGAACCGGTAAAAGTGGGCAACTTCTTAAAGGGTACGATCTCTGGGTCTACAAGAGGAACAAGATATATTGATGTGCAGGCCATGCATAAGATTGGTAAAAAAGGATGGTATGCAGGTCTAGGATTGGTCAATAAACAAGTAGATGGACCTTTTCATTATGCTGACGGATGGATAGGAACGAATGGTCAGAATTATGCTGCTCGAGTGGGGAAAGAGTTTAAAAATGGTGAATTCCATGTCGATGTTTTCCATAATGACATTACTACAAACACGACCAAACAAATGATTTTCCTATTGGATAAGGACGGGAATGTGCAAAATACCAATTTCTCCGATTATAATAACTTGCTCTTGCCTGCCTCACAAAGTATCAGTTATGTCGATCCGTTTTCAGGTGAGCTGATTCATAAAAGTGATGTTTTAGGTACTCGAATCCAAACCACTGGTATTGATGCCAATTTTGATTATAAATTTGCCAATGACTGGAAGCTTCATTTTGTAGCACGATACGAAAATTCTTATCAAACAGCCAATTTTAATAAAGCACTGACCGTTCCTAAAACAGCCAATGAGTATGGTGATAAATATGCTGGAATGATGGGGATGTCACCTGGAAGTATCTATTTTCAAAATGCCAATACAGGAGAGAAAATCAATGGTGGGGATTATTTGATAAAAGAAAGATATCAAACACTTTACCACCCAGAGAATTTTCAACATTGGTACAACACTACTTCTTTGAGTAAGCAGTTTGGAGATCACTTGCTAAAATTTGGTATGAACCTTCAATATGTCGAATTCCCTCATAGAGCATTCATTCAACAACAAGGTTTATATGCCATAGGAGATGGATCGGATATACAAGCGGTGGATATAGTAGATAATACTGGGAAAGTGTATACCAAAGACGGTATCATCAATTATAATGGTCAGATTCAAGCGATGGACGAGGTGTCTTCTTTCACCACATCATTCTATGCCCATGATATCTGGAAAATCACAGATCGTTTTAGTGTAGACTATGGTTATCGTTTCGATATCTTTATGGATAAATACAATAAGATTATTGATGGTACTCCCGATATTGATACAACACAACCTTTAGCCAACCAATTTGTTACCGTAAAAACATATCAAACACCAGCAGAGCGACTAAATTATAACCAAGTACATGTAATGCATAGTGCTTACCTTGGGTTTGTTTATCAGTTAAATAACTGGCGTTTCGATGGATCGGCAAGTAAAGGTTTTATGCCTCAGAGAATTACAATTGCAGGTATTAAGCCAGATAGAAACTTCAACTCAGATCAAGTCAACGAGGTGTATGTAGGTCAGTTTAACGTGGGGTATATTAAGAGTAAATATGGTGTGAGAACCGGTATTAACTACATAACAAAAACCAACGACTACGAAGCCATATCATTACCTGATGGTACGTCACAGGGAGTTCCTCACGATATCACCACATTTGGTTACAATGTAAATGTATTTGCTAAACCATTAAAAAATTGGAATGTGGCTATTCAATATACTTATCAAGAACCGAAGTATAAAAATTACGAGCTTCCGACTTTTGATGGTGCTGGAAATCCAACTGCCCCGATTATTTATTCTGATAATATGCCAACCGGTATTGCAAAGCATATCATTGAGTTCAATACCAACTATTCCATCACACCAAAATTAAAAGTGAATGGTTTGGTGAGATACCAATCGAGAAAAGCATTGGATAAGAAAAATGTCTTCTATTCAGCTCCTTATTTGTTTACACAGGCAGGGGTGAGTTATAAATTGACCAAACATTTCTCCTTGTCTTATAAAATGTTGAATGTATTAAATAGAACAGGAGCATCGAGCATTATCGGTCTTCCAAATGTAAATAAAGAAGATACGCAAGTAATTAATAATGTGTACACAAATCCTATGATTGGAACCATCCAAGCACCTAGAGAACATGTGTTTACCCTTAAATTTAATTACTAAAAATATTGTTTTTGATTGATTTGTATAGCCGTATAAAGTTTTCTTTGTACGGCTTTTTTATTTTATCGTGACAAAACGTAATCTAAAATAACTTTTTGATGTGTTCCTCATTACGTTGATGTATCTCACCGAATACTTCATTTTCCAACTCATCAAATTGTTCTTTTACTTTCGAGGTCTTGATTTTACCGTTTTCTAAATAGTGTATTTGATCACACAAAGAAGTTAAGGATTCAAGAATATGAGAAGTAATTAATATCGTTTTCCCTTTATTTTTGAGCTGTTCTATTATAAGATGTATCACCCTTGATGATTCCAGATCCACACCATTAAAAGGCTCATCCAAAATATAGATCGGTCGGTCTTTTAGAAAAACACCCATCAATGCTACTTTTTTCATCATTCCTGTGGAGTAGTCATCGATAAGTTGATTGAGGGGAATACCAAACAATTGATTCAATTCTTCAATTCTTGACATATCCTTTGAAAACAACTTCAAGTAATCCTTCCCTGTGATGTGAGAATAGAAATAATTTTCCGTACTCAAATATCCAATACTTTTTTTTGTAAGTGTTTGATCATTCCATGAAATGTGTCCTTTATCAAATGATAATAAGCCATAGATGCCTTTTAACAAAGTCGTCTTTCCAGCACCATTTAATCCCACTAAGCCATGAATGCAACCTTCCTTAAGTGTTAGTGATAAATCGTTGATCACTACATTTTTTTGAAAGCTGATATTAAGTTCTTGTATCGAAATTATGTAAATAAGTGGTTAGGTTTTGAATAGATTGAAAATAATATTTGATGCTTAATCCGATCACTACTGGAATGAAAAATGGAATGATTAGACTGATCACACCCAACCCAGACATGGTCTGAACGGCTTTGGACTCCTCATTTGGAGTATAAAAGGCATATTTGACGATCACGATATAGATGTTCAGAAAGCACTGAACAGATAAAATACCAATGATCAGAAACCACTCATTATAATGTAAAACGATATAAATGAGTGCTAGGGGAGCAACCATACAGTTAAACAAGATGACTTGCTTGCCTATTTTATGTATCAAATATTCTTTTGGCGATAGTTCCAAGGCAATTAAATGGGAGAGGGGCTCTCCTTTTTCAACAAAACTAAAAGTGATGAGCCAAAGGAGGAGTATTGCAATAGGAATTACCGGCATCTGATAACTTCCAATAATTGCAGCAATATATAGAGGGATAATTAAGAACAAAGATTGTCGAATTCCAGACTTCCATTCAAAACTTTCATCAGGGATAATATCAATCAATCGGTTAAAAATCGAAGGAGTGTTCGTTTGAGGTTTCTTGATGAAGGTAAGCAAACCACTAAAACCAATGATTCCTGCAAACATCAGAAACTCTTTATGGAGTAAAAAAATGAATGAAAACGGTAAAGAAAAAAGGAGATATTCTGTAAATAAATAAAGTCGATAATTTGATAAAACAGAGGAGAGAAAGCCGATGTCATTTCTCTTTAATTGAACAATCAGTAATAGTAAACAAAGACCAAGTGCAACAAATACATTGAAATCAGAATTGGAGGCAATATCAAAATAAATTCTATAGAAAAAAGCCAATCCTAATAAGTAGAGTGGAATGCGAATTTTTCCTAGTTCTAAAATGATACGATAGATTTGTTTACCTCTTAGTTGAAAGAGAGACATCCACATAAAATGGGGTATTTTGTTGTTTTGACACTATTATTAGTTCTAATTTATAAAATCAAATACTATAAACATAATGATAAACTAACTTACTAGGGTATTAATTTTTTCACAATAAAGAATGAAAATGAAAATCTTTTTTTATAGCCTACTTACGGTACTATTACTAAATCTCCCAACCCACGGACAAACAAAAACTAAAATCATTTTTGATACAGACACAAATAACGAAGTGGATGATCAAAATGCTTTGGCTTATTTGTTACTAAACGATCAAACATTTGATGTTTTAGGAGTAACTGTGAATGCCACTAGAAATGGAGGTAATGTAACAGAACATTACAAAGAAGCAGAGAGAATCATCACTTTATGTGATCGACCAAAAACAAAATTGATTATGGGAGTAAATGATAATTTTGATCGAATTTTACCTGATCTAAATAACGATAAGCACGATGGGTACGAAGCGGTCGATTTTATCATCAAATCTGTAAAAAAGTATAAGAAGGATGTAGTAATCTTAGCCGTTGGGAAATTAACCAATGTAGCTTTAGCGATGGCGAAAGACCCTAGTATCATCAATGACATTAGAATTGTTTGGTTAGGGACGAATTACCCTAATTACAGAGAATACAATTTCGTCAACGATATTCCCTCTATGAACTATATCATGAGAACCAACGCTCATTTTGAGATTATGCCTTGTCGATATAATATGGAATCGGGTGCCGCTCATGTGAAAGTGTATAAAGAGGCCATCGTTAAAAAGATGAAAGGGATGGGTCCAACAGTGAATACGATGATTAAAGGTCGACATGGTGGAGAATTCAATAATTTAGGAGATTATTTAAGTAGTTTATTCGAGCATATTGAATATTATTATAATCCTCCTTCACGCTCATTGTTTGATATGGTAGCAGTAGCTGTGATAAAGAATAACAATTGGGCTGAACGTTCAGAAATAACCCCTTTTATTTTTGAAAATGAAAGATGGAATACTATCGGAAAAGGGAAAAGAAAAGTAATACTTTGGCAATTTTTCGATTCTGAGGCCATTATGGATGATTTCTATAAAACATTAAATCCACAGACAAAATAAAAATAGAGACATAAAAAAATCCCGTAAGCTGAAACTTACGGGATTTTATATTTTACAATACTTCAGCTTAGCTTAAAGTACGTTTTGTTTCTGTCATTTCGAATACCTCAACAACGTCACCTTCTTTGATATCGTTGTAGTTCGTGATACTCAAACCACATTCGTAACCGAACTTCACTTCGTTCACGTCGTCTTTGAAACGCTTCAAGGCACCAACTTCACCACCTTCAGTACCACCGTAGATAACAACACCATCACGGATTAGGCGGATTTTAGAGTTACGCTTGATGTAACCGTCTGTAACGTAACAACCGGCAACTGTACCCACTTTAGAGATTTTGAATACTTCACGAACCTCAACGTTACCAACGATTTTCTCTTCCATGTCAGGGCTAAGTAGACCTTCCATAGCAGCTTTCACATCGTCAATTGCGTTGTAGATTACTGAGTAGTGACGTACTTCAATACCTTCTTTCTCAGCAAGCTTTCTTGCGTTTGGAGTAGGACGAACTTGGAAACCGATAATCATTGTTGGGTTCTCCTTATCGGCAGCCGCTAACAAGATATCTGATTCCGTTAAGGCACCTACACCTTTGTGGATGATTCTTACTTCTACCTCATCGTTAGAAAGTTTCAGTAATGAATCTGATAATGCTTCCACAGAACCGTCCACATCACCTTTGATGATCATGTTCAATTGTTGTAACTCACCTTGAGCTAGACGTTTGAATAGATCTAGGTTAGGACGTTGTGAAGCTCTCAAGCTTTGCTCACGAGCTAATTGCTCACGCTTGTTAGCAATTTCTCTAGCTTCACGTTCAGTATCAAGAACATTTAATTTATCACCTGCTTGTGGAGCACCAGATAAACCTAGTACCTGAACTGGAGTAGAAGGACCAGCCTCTTTTACTCTGTGTCCTCTATGGTCAAGCATTGCTTTCACTTTACCATAGTATCCACCTGCAAGCATTACATCACCTACTTTCATCGTACCAGCTTGAACTAGTACTGTTGCAAGGTAACCACGACCTTTGTCAAGTGATGCTTCCACGATAGTACCTACAGCATTCTTATTAGGGTTGGCTTTTAGTTCTAATACTTCAGATTCTAAAAGAACACCTTCTAATAAGTCATCGATACCTTGACCAGTTTTGGCTGAGATTTCGAACGCTTGGTATTTACCGCCCCAATCTTCAACAAGGATATTCATTGCTGAAAGTTGAGTTTTAATATTTTCTACGTTTGCGTTTGGCTTATCTACCTTGTTAATCGCGATAACGATTGGAACTTCAGCAGATAATGCGTGGTTGATTGCTTCTTTTGTTTGAGGCATTACTTGATCATCGGCTGCAACTACAATAATTGCAACGTCAGTCACTTTTGCACCACGAGCACGCATCGCTGTAAAGGCTTCGTGACCTGGAGTATCTAGGAAGGCAATTTTCTTACCTGTCTTCGTCTTCACATCGTATGCACCGATGTGCTGAGTGATACCACCTGCTTCACCAGAGGCAACGTTTGCATCACGGATGTAGTCAAGTAATGACGTTTTACCGTGGTCTACGTGACCCATGATGGTTACAATTGGCGCTCTTTCTAATAAATCTTCTGGTTTATCTTCTTTTTCTAAAGGAGCATCAACTTCTTCTTCAGCTGAAGCAAATTTAGGTTCGAAGTTAAATTCAGCACAGATAAGCTCAATTGTTTCTTTATCAAGACGCTGGTTGATCGAGATGAACATACCACTGTTCATACATGTCATGATCACATCAGAAACAGACACTTCCATCATTGACGCTAATTCACTTGTAGAAACAAATTCTGTAACTGTGATGATGTGTTGTTCTGCAGCTTCTTTTTGTAAACGTGCTTCGTTTTCCGCTTCACGTTTATTTCTTTTCGCTTGTTTATGTTTACCACGCGTCGATTTGAAACCTGATTGGTTCAATTGAGCGTTGGCTCTCTTCATTCCTGATTGGATGTCCTTTTCAGATGGTTTACCCTTCTTCTTGTTACCTCCTTTCTTGTTACTTTGACCTCTTGAAGAAGTAGCATCTGCATTACGGAATGTTTTTTCTCCTGAACCTTGTCCACCTTGTTGGTTACGGTTACCACCTTGTCCACCTTGGTTACGGTTGCCACCTTGTCCACCTTGTTGGTTACGGTTGCCACCCTGTCCACCTTGTTGGTTACGGTTGCCACCCTGTCCACCTTGTTGGTTACGGTTACCACCTTGTCCACCTTGGTTACGGTTGCCACCTTGTCCACCTTGTTGGTTACGGTTACCACCTTGTCCACCTTGGTTACGGTTGCCACCTTGTCCGCCTTGTCCTCGGTTACCACCTTGTCCACCTTGACCTCTGTTTCCACCTTGACGGTTACCGCCTTGCGTATTTCCAGATTCAGAGTTTCCAACAGGTACTCTCTTTTTCTTACGTTGTTTCTTTTGTCCACCTTTATCATCAGAAGAAGCAACTGGGCGTTGTTTTTTCTTACGACGGTTTTCAAAAGAAGATAGGTCAACTTTACCGACTACAGTAAGACCTTTTAATTCGTCAGCTTTCGCAGAAATAGCTGATTGATCTTCTGAAGTTGGAGCACTTTCTTTAGGTGTCTCTTTAGGTGTTTCAGAAGGAGCTGCTTGTTCTTTCTGAGCAGCTGGTTTCGTCGTTTGTTTCTTCACTTCTTTTGTTGGTTGCTCCTCTTTTGGTTGTTGTGGAGCTTTTTCAGATACATCAGGCTTCTGCGGAGCTGTTTCCTTTGCAGCAGGTTTAGGAGCCTCTACCTTTTTCTCAGGTTTTGGTTCTTCAACTTTTTTAGGAGCTTCTTTTGGAGCTTCTTGCTTTGGAGCTTCTTTCTTAGCAGGAGCTTGAGGCTTTTTATTGTCTTCAGCTGGTTTCTTCGCTTCAGCAGCTGGTTTTTTATCTTTAGATGCTGGCTTTTTCTTATCGTCCAGATCAATTTTGCCTACCACTTTAAGACCAGGTCTTCCACTGAAAGTTTCAGGATCTTTTTCAGCTTTAGGAGCCTCTTCTTTTTCCTTTTTAGGAGCGGCTGGCTTCTCGGCAGTATTATTTTTGATGATCAGATGTTCGTCTTCCTGCTCAGTAGATTTCTTTCTGTTAGATTTCTTAGATTCAATAACAGTATTTCCCACTTGAGACGAGATAGAGATTTGTGATGCCTCTTCTTTGTCTTGCATAGACTTTGCATTCATCTTCTTCAGCAACTCGAATTGTTCGGTTGTGATCTTAGCGTTTGGAGAAGACCCGACATCAATGTCTTTCTTCTTCAACTGCTCGATGAGTGTTTGGTGTCCAACGTTTAATTTTTTGGCCGCCTGATTAATTCTGATCATCTTTTGATCTGCCATATATTCTTTTTCGTAATACTTTGTTCGTAATATATTGCTATCACAGCAATTAAAATATTTAAGCTGTTAGCTTAAGAAAAATGTTCATGACGAACGCCTACATAAACACTTCTAAGATGCAAAGATATGAGTTACTTTTTAAATCTTAAATTTAATTGCTATTCATCTTCACCTTTTTGCACTTATTATAGGTATTATGTCTTGTTTTCATCAGAAATGCACTTTTGAAAGGCATTTTTTTTTCTGAATTATAAAAAATCAAGACAAAATGAATGGAGATTATCAAAAAATAATCTCCATTCCAACTTCATAAGGAAGTTGATATATTATAAGTATGAACTATTGTTTGATGGCAGTAAGCACTTCATCAACAGTTTCATCTTCTAAGTCTGTTCTTTCGATCACTTCTTCTCTAGAAATAGATAAGATAGAATTCACAGTGCCTAATTTAGCTTTTTTGAATTCATCAATGATCCATTCTTCGATAACATTATTGAAAGAAGATAAATCGACATCTTCAGAAACAGAAGTTTCAGTCTCATTATATTCTTCGATATCATCAGAGTAATCTACTAAATCATCCATGTCATCCTCTTCTACAGTGTCGTTTGCAGCTTGTGGTTGTGGACGGTTAGGTTGAGCTGAAGATTTCTTGTCCTCTTCGAATTGACGACGCATTACTTCCATAATAGCAATAATCGTTTCTTCTTCAAGTTCAGTTCTACGCTCTAACTCTTGTACATTGTGATCAAGAACGGCTCCTGCAGTATCTAAACCAATACGTTTGAATTCTTGTAACATCCAGTCTTCGAACATATCGTTGAACTCCATAACATCGTAATCCATGTCGTCGTCTTGTTCGCCAACCATTTCACGGAATACATCGATTTCGTAACCTACTAATTTAGAAGCAAGCTTAATGTTTTGACCATTTTTACCAATTGCTAAAGAAACTTGGTCTTGTGGTAAAGTTACCTCAACTCTTTTTTCTTCGTCATTGATGCTAATGTGAGCAATGTGTGCAGGAGATAAAGCACGACGGATCATAAGATCCATGTTTTCTGTGTAGTTAATTACATCGATATTCTCGTTTTGTAATTCACGTACAATAGAGTGAATACGAGATCCTCTCATACCAACACAAGCACCTACTGGGTCAACTCTTTCGTCGAAAGATTCCACAGATACTTTTGCTCTTTCACCTGGCTCACGAACGATATTTCTGATAGCAATCAGACCATCAAAAATTTCAGGAACTTCGTTTTCGAATAAAAGACGTAAGAAAAGTGGAGAAGTACGAGACAATACAATCTTAGGATTGTTATTGTTCATTTCTACACGATCGATGACCGCACGGATGTGATCACCTTTTCTGTAACGATCTTTAGGAATCATCTCGTTTCTTGGAAGAGATAATTCGTTGTTATCTTGATCGATGATGATGAATTCACGGTGTAAAGTTTGGTACACTTCACCCATAATCAATTCACCAACTCTTTCTTTATATTGATCGAAAAGAACTTTCTTTTCTAGATCTTTTACTTTTTGGATTAAAGTCTGACGAGCAGTTTGTACCATTCTTCTACCGAAGAAGTCGATTTCTACTGCTTCAGCTACTTCCTCATCTACTTCAAAATCTTCTTCGATTTTCTTAGCATCTGTAAGGTGAATTTGAGTTTGAGCGTCGAAATCCTCAGCATCGTCTGCAACGATCTGACGGTAACGCCAAATTTCCAAATCACCAGCATCCACGTTAATAATTACGTCGAAAGTGGCATCATCACCATATTGTTTACGAATCATTGTCTTGAACACGTCTTCTAAGATCTTGATCATAGTAGGACGGTCAATCCCTTTCATTTTTGCAAATTCCTTAAACGATTCGATTAATTCTGAGCTGTTCATATCTGCAAGAGTTTTGTTTTAATATTTTTAATAAAGATTACTTAAATGATACCTCGACAACTGTCTGTTTGATATCAGAGAATGGAATTTCCATCTCTTTAATCTCTACTTTCTTTTTTCCTTTTTCTTTAATTTCGGCATCGATGACAATATGCTCTTCGGTAACTGATTTTAATTTACCTACAAACTTTGTTTCGTTGCCTCTAGTTACTTTTACTTTGCGATCAACATTTTTAATATATTGTCTATGTTGTTCCAAAGGCTCTCCTACGCCAGCAGAAGTAACTTCAAATGTATATTCATCCTTGATCAACTCTCTTTCGTCTAATTCTCTACCCACTTCACGAGAAACAGTAGTAACTTGTTCAATTGTTACTCCATTATCGCCATCTAAGATAATTAGTACTTTTAAGCGTTTCATCCCTTTCGCCTCTACTTTAACAATAAATAGAGATTCATCAGGAAGATGTTGTTCAACGATACTTTTTATTTGTTCTACTAAACCCATAGTTTTTTTAAAAATAATCTGTTTTTCTAAAAAACATGGTGGAAAGATCATTTCATCTATTCTTTTTCGTTTAGTGGTAAGTGGTTGATAACTAGAGGTTAATCGTAGGTGCACTTGCTCAAATCACGAAAAAAAGTCAACAAAAAAGGGAGACGATTTTCGCTCCCTTCTAGATGCTTTCCATGATGTTGATACAAATATAAATATAACATCTAAAAATGCAATATTTTTTTATGACTAGTTCTTCAGAGTTAAAACATATTTAGATAATGCTTCTACATCTTCATTAGAAATCTCCCTTTCTGAGTACTTAGGCATGAACCCTTTACCTTCTCTAATCACTTTTAAAATACCTTCTTGGTTTAACTGACTCTCTGATAATCTAGCCGCACCACTTCTTTGAGCGTTACCGTCAGGTCCGTGGCAGTTAGAACACTTTTTGTCATAAGTGATTTGTCCTTGTTTTTCTACTTCCGTTAATTCTCTCATTGATTTAGGAGCAGTGCTAGCACCGTCGTCAACAGTAATCTCACCTCTTTTTACTTTTGCTCTATGTGCTTCAGCCAAACCGTAGGCACAGAATAAACAAAGAAAAGAACCTAACATTAAGAATTTATTGTGCTTTTTAGTCGCAATTACTGCCAAAGGAATTGAAGCTGCGACTAAAGCAAATTTGATGTATAATAAGCTAGATGTAGCACTATCATATATAAATAGCATCGCTAATCCTGTTGCAAGGAAAGTAAATGAAATAATCATTTCAGGTACTTTGACGATTTTTCCAAACTTATCAAACTTCTCATTGCTGATAAATAATAAGATCGTTTTGATCAAGTAAATAAGGAAAAACAGAATTACGACTACCTTATGCGTCAAAAAAACGTGTGACATTGTATAAAATAATTTGTATGTAAAGTTTAAAGATTAGTGGTGTTTCTCACTGACACTTTTTAAAAAAATCTATTTTCTGATGCAATATGCATCATAATTTTAAAAACATACAACGGAAGATATTGTTTTCATCGATTACATCTCAAATTTATATCAAATTCGATAATTCGTGACCTACCTCGCTTCCAATTGCAATACCCATTCCTCCCATACGTATTCCTACTGCAATTTTATCACTTAGTTTTTCTATAATAGGTGCCTTTTTATCACCAAAACCCATAATTCCGGACCACTCTTGTTCTATTTCAAAATCTACTCCTGGAAGAATCACTTCCTTTAGTAAATCATTTATTGGTTGTGTTATTTGAGTAGTTGTAGCAAATTCTGTAGTAGTCTCGGCTTCATAGGCAAGATGGCGACCACCTCCAATTAATAGTCTGTCTCCAACATTCCTAAAATAATAATAGCCTCTGTCGTAATGATAGGTTCCTTCAATAGGGAGATTTTGTATAGGTTTGGTAATGACTACCTGTCCGCGACCAGGTTGGATTTTATATTGTGGTAAAAGTTTAGAAGCAAAAGCATTCACACATACGGCCACTTGTTCTGCTTTAAATTCTAATTTCTTATCAGTGGTAATTAAAACATTTTTACTTTCCTCGTTTAACTGTTTTACTTCAATGCCCGTTAAAATCTCAATATCTTTTGATCGAGCTATTTTTAGCAATGCAGTCATCATTTTTCCTGTATGAATTTGTCCTTCAAGAGGATTATAAAGTAATTCTTTTACCTGATGATCATCAAAACCAAATCGAGGCGTTTTAAAACCTCTTTCCAAAAAGACTTTTTGATGAAAAATTGGAGACAATAGGTCATTGACCTCATGGAGTTGATTTAAATAAAATAGTTGTTCTTTACAAATAAGTTCATACCCACCATACGCATAGAAATCCATTTTTTTATCGCCTACTCTTTGTCTTAGACGCTGTAAACCATTGTATCTTTTTTGTACGGTTTGTAAAACAAATTCTTCAGAATAATTTTCTAAGTCATCACATATTTCAGTAAGGCTGCCAAAACAAGCAAAGCCAGCGTTTTTTGTACTAGCTCCTGAAGGGAGGATGCCTTTTTCTAAAATTAAAACTCTTTTATTAGGATACTTTTCCTTGTATTCAAAAGCTGTACTCAAGCCAACAATACCACTACCAATAACAATAAGGTGGTATTGCATAAAACTCTCTTTTTCCCAAAAGCTGATCATGTGTTTGTTGGTATGGTTTGATTTATGATGTGTTTATATAGATTACTGAAATAAAGTGGAAGTGTTTTTCTTTTCGGAAGAAAAATTAAATATATCCGGTCATTTCAGTAATTTGTAAATTATGGTGACGTTTTAACTCACTTGTTTATCTAAATCGCAAAATAATATTTTTTTATGCCAACTGAAATTGTCAAAAAAGGAAAAGGGGTAAAATTACAATCTTCTTCCAATGCAAAACTCTCCAAAGTGAAGGTAGGGTTAGGTTGGGAAGTAAGAAAAGGTGGACAGCTTGATTTAGATGCATCGGTATTTATGCTAGGGGAGGATGGGAAATTACCTAGTGATGAATACTTTGTTTTTTACAATAATCTCACCTCTCCAGATGGAATGGTAAAACATAAAGGAGATAATAGAACAGGAGATGGAGAAGGTGATGATGAAGAGATATTAATTAATTTATCTTTTATCTCGCCAGTGGTGAAAGAACTGAGGTTTGTAGTAAGTATCTACGATGCACAGGCAAGAAGACATAACTTTGGCCATTTGGAAGATGCTTATATCAGAATGGTAAATTTAGAGAACAGTCAGGAAATTCTTCATTACGATTTGGATGCCGAATTTAGCGATGATACAGAAGTAGAATTTGCCCGCCTAGTTAGAGAGGATGATGGGTGGAAGTTTTTACCTACGGAAAAAGGAACTAAAATTGGGCTTCAGGGTTATGTAGATAAATTTATCCCTGAATTATAAAAGCTTTTGGGCGATATCAAATTTTTTTACATCTTCGCGAAAATTAAAGACATAAACTCAAAACACATCATAAACATGAAAGTTGGAATAATTAAAGAAGGCAAAATACCAGAAGATAAACGAGTGGCTTTGACTCCTGAACAATGTGAGGAAGTTTTAGAAAAGTATCCTGAAGTGGAGATTTATGTTCAGAAAAGCCCAATCAGATGTTATAAAGATGAGGAATATGAAGAGCTAGGCATTGCCTTAGTCGATGATGTATCTGATTGTGATATCTTATTAGGTATTAAAGAAGTGCCGATTCCAGAATTAGTGCCCAATAAAAAATACTTTTTCTTTTCGCATACTATCAAAAAGCAACCTTATAATAGAGAGTTGTTAAACGCAATTCTTGATAACAATATCGAGATTATGGATTATGAGGTCTTGACTAGAGAAGATGGATCAAGAGTAATTGCATTTGGTCGATTTGCAGGTTTAGTAGGTGCTTACAACGGTTTGTTGGCTTATGGTAAAAGAATGGGTACTTTCGATTTGAAGCCAGCACATTTGTGTCACGACCTCAACGAAATGTGGATCGAATGCAAAAAAGTGAAATTGCCTAATAATTATAAAATTGCTTTGACTGGTTCTGGTAGAGTATCAAATGGTGCGGTGGAAACACTCCTAGCTGCTGGAATCAAAAAGGTGAGTAAGCAAGATTTTATTGATAAAGAATTTAATCAACCTGTTTTTGTTCAATTGAGATCTAAAGATTACCACGATCAAAAAGACGGTAAACCATTTGTTTTAAAAGAATTCTTTGATCAGCCTCAAGATTATGTATCTACATTTGGTGAATTAAACAATATAGCTGATATGCTTGTAGCCGGTGCGTTTTGGCATCCAGCAGCACCTGTGTTATTTACAAAGGAAGACATGCAGAAAGAGGATTTCAATATTAAAGTAATCGCTGATATTACTTGTGATATTGAAGGTTCTATTCCATCTACCAAGCAACCATCAACCATTGCAGATCCATTGTATGATTACAATCCAAAATCAGGTGAAGTGGAAGATGCCTTGTCAAGCAAAGAGAATATTACGGTGATGGCGGTAGATAATCTTCCGAATGAATTGCCACGTGATGCCTCTGAAGCTTTTGGTCGCCAAATGATTGATAACGTTTTAGAAGATCTATTTATTGAAGATAAAGGAGTAATTGAACGTGCTAGAATTACGCAGAACAAAGCACTTACACCTAAATTCTCTTATCTACAAGATTATGTGGATGGAAAAGAGTAATTAGAAGAATTACTTAATTTTAAGAAGCGATTACTTAAGGTAATCGCTTTTTTTATGACTATTATTAAGTATTTGTTAATAATAAATGTCACTTTTTAAGAAAAAGTACTCAGATTTTTTGCGATATTAATTTAGTGTTACGTATAATTGCGTATCAATTATTCAACTTGTGTGCGTCTCATTAATTTTCACCTTATAACAACTAACAATTAACAGTTATGTTAAAAGCAAAACTACTATTGATAGGCATAATTATGCCTACTCTTTTAATCGCCAATGAACAGACTGGGCAAACTACAGCTGAGTTTCATAGTATTGACAGTTTATGGGTCTTACTTTGTGCCATCTTAGTATTTTTAATGCAGGCAGGTTTCAAAACTCTAGAAACTGGACTTGTGAAAAGAGAGCACCGTGCAGGTGTAGGGGCTAAAAACCTTATGGATATGGTCGCTGGTTTATTAGGTTTCTTTCTACTTGGTTATGGGTTTATGTTTGGTAGTTCCCACTTTGGAATTATTGGATTTGATCTAAACTTATTTGCAGGTACCGACTTATCAAAATCAGAATTAGGTATTCCGGGTCCTGTATTTTTCTTATTTCAAGTGGCATTTGCTGGTACTGCATTAACAATTGTATCAGGTGCAATGTCTGGTAGAACAGGTTTATTGCCTTATTTAATAGGTTCAATTGTTACAGCTATTCTAATTTATCCAGTATTTGGACATTGGGCTTGGGGTAATTTATTAGATCAAGATAACCATGCATGGTTGGCAGAGATTGGTTTTATGGACTTTGCAGGATCGACAGTAGTGCATACTTTAGGTGCGACTGTAGGATTAGTAGGAATTATACTTGTGGGACCTCGATTAGGGAGGTTTGATATGCATGGTAAGATTCTTCCAATTAAGGCTTCAGATTATTCTTATTCTGTTCTTGGAGTTATTCTACTTTGGGTAGGATGGTGGGGATTCAATGGAGGTAGTACTTTAACCTTCGGAAATGATGTTTCCACTATTATTCTAAATACAAACGTAGCAGGTGCTTCAGCTTGCTTTTCTGCTTTTATTATGTGCTACTTCTTCCAAAGAAGAGATGAGCTGATGGAAAAAATGATGGGTGGAGCTTTAACAGGATTAGTGGCGATTACTGCCTGTTGTAATGTGGTTTCTCCTTCTAGTGCGTTAATCATTGGTTTATTGGCTGGAGTTATACATAACCTTTCATTCGACCTTATTCTAAAAGTATTTAAATTGGATGATCCAGTTGGAGCGATTCCTGTTCATGGATTTGGTGGTATTTTCGGAACATTGTGTGTAGCTCTTTTTGGAAAAGAAGAACTATTGGTGTTACCAAGATGGGAACAACTATTAGTACAGGCCATTGGCATAGAAGTTTGTATAGCTTATACCGTAATTGTTTCTTTTATTATGTTTAAAGTGATAAAAATGATTTACGGCTTAAGAGTTTCTCCTGAACAAGAATTGGGTGGAATGATGGCAGGTAGAAAAATGCCTAAAGAATTTTATGAAGAAGAAAAAGGAGCTAAAATTCAATATGCCTCTTTAAAAGTTTCGGGTAAAGGCTATAACTTGATAAACATTAAAGACTTTATTGAATTAAGTAAATCGTATCGAGATGGATTAATTCAAAATAAAAGAGTCACTTTTATCGATGAAGCAGGAGAAAAGGTCGATTTTGAAGAAGCATTACGTCAATTGTCTGTATTACGTGAGAAGTCTTTAAAAAATGAACCAATGGTTTCGACTTAATAAAAGCTAGAGAAAGATATTTAAACCTTAGGGCGACCTAAGGTTTTTTTATGTGTAAAGATTAAAAAGAAGGGGTTTTTATAAGTCGGAAAAAGAAAATTTAAAGCCTAAATAAACTCTTATTTAGAAATTAATGTTCTGATAATATAACCTAAGTGTAAAAAATACGTTTAAATAATCATCAATACTTACTTTTAATATTGATATTAGTTATATTTGTTTATCCTAAGTTATTAAACACAGATAGGCATTTACCACATACATAAACACTATAATGAGCCAAGTAAACACTGAGTTATATTCTCCTACTCGGCTTGACTTTAAATGGAGTCTTAAATTAAAAAGAGGTTCAGTACATGCAGCTACTTTTGCATTTAAAGTCTTATCACATAATATAAAAGAGAGCCGAAAGCGTTCTGAGAGAATACATAGAGAATTATTATCTAACAGTAAGTTTAGAGAAAACTTCGGTATCGAAGATGTCAATCATAACGATTTGGTGGTTTATTCTTCGATTGTTGATGCAGAGCCATCAGAATTAGATAAGAAAATGAAACAATTCCAGCGTTGGGTAAAACAAGCCCAAAGAGACGCAAAAGAAAGAATCGAAAAATTTTCACCCACTTTTTAGTGGGTTTTTTTATGAAATAGTGAAAAATACGTAGAAAATTTAACTACGTATTTTTTTGTTTTTAAGTAGGTGTAACTACGTAAATAAGTTGTAAGTATCTGGTAATCAGTAGCGGTCATATCAAAAACTGTTTTATGGCAGTTTTTGATATGATTTAAAAACATTTTTTAATCTGTGATATTCCCTAAATATGTTTTAATAATCACTTTAAGTTTGTGTATCAACTAAGTAATAATACTTATTAAAACTACGTATAACAGATGAAAAAATTAATTTACGCTATTGTGTTGCTATTGTGTGGAGCTGTATCAGAGGTAACAGCCCAGGAGTTTAAACTATCAGCAGAGATCCGTCCGAGATCAGAATTAAGAAATGGTTTCAAGAAATTGAGAACTGAATCTCAAGAGCCAGCTTTCTTTACTGAGCAAAGATCGAGATTAAACTTGGATTACAAATCGGAAAAAATCATCATGAGACTCTCTCTTCAAGATGTTCGTGTTTGGGGTTCAACTAACCAAATTTACAAGACTGATCCAAACTCTTTATCAAACATCTCTGAAGCTTGGGCACAGTACAACTTCAACAGTAAGTTCGGTTTAAAAGTAGGTCGTCAAATTATCTCTTACGATAATCAAAGATTTTTAGGTGGTCTTGAGTGGGCACAACAAGGTAGAAGACACGATGCGGCTTTATTCGTGTACAACGACAAAGAATCAAAATTAAAAGTGCATTTAGGTCTTGCGTTCAACCAAGTAGGTTTTGAGCCAGGTATGTTAGTGGGTAACGACTATTCAGGTGTGAACAACTATAAAACTATGCAGTATTTGTGGGCAAACAAGACTTGGGAAACAGGTAAGCTTTCAGCTTTAGTGTTTAACGACGGTTTCCAGTATGGTGCAACATCAGATAGTGTTTCTAATAGACAGACTTTAGGTTTAGTAGGTTCTAAAACGTTCGGAAACTTTACAGTTGCAGGTGAAGGTTACTACCAAACTGGTAAAATGGCGGAAACTTCAATCAATGCTTACTTATTAGATCTTAATCTTACACTTAAAACGAAAATCACTCCTATCACATTAGGTTACCAAACACTTTCAGGTGGTGATCAGGAATCAGGTGAGATCAAGAACTTTACTCCAGCTTACGGTACAAACCACAAATTCAATGGTTTTATGGATTACTTCTACGTAGGTAATGCACATAACGATAAGAAAGGAAACAACGTTGGTCTTCAAGACATCTATTTAAATACTGCTTTCAAAGTAGGTAAAGGAACATTCAAAGCACAACTTCACCAATTCTTCTCTGCTGTAGATGTTTACAACACTACTGCTACAGATGGTCAGTTCGAAAAAGTATCATCAAACTTAGGTACAGAGATCGATTTAATCTATGCTAGATCATTAGGTAAAGAAGCTTCATTAGTTGTAGGATATTCTCAAATGTTCGCTACAGAATCAATGGAAGTATTGAAAGGTGGTAACGCAAGTATGATCAACAACTGGGCATTCGTAATGTTAACGTTCAAGCCAACATTATTTACTTCGAAAGCAAAGAAAGCGGAGGTTAACTAATCATTTACATCACCTATATTTTTTATATCAAAACAATATTACTCATGAAAAAATTGAATTTTAATTCGGTTGCTAAAGCAATAATTGGCTTGGCATTATCAGGGTTGATTTATAGCTGTGGATCATCAAAAACTTCTTCGGAAACACAAAGCGATGTGACTGAGGAGACTTCATCAACGAATCAGTTGGACATCGAAAAACCACAGTTAACTTTCGGTTTCATCAAATTAACAGATATGGCTCCTTTAGCCATTGCTAAGGAACTAGGTTACTTCGAAGACGAAGGATTGTTTGTAACTATCGAAGCACAATCTAACTGGAAAAACGTATTGGACCGAGTGATCGATGGTCAGTTAGATGGTTCGCACATGTTAGCAGGTCAGCCAATTGCTGCAGGAGCAGGATTTGGTCGTCAAGCTGAGTTAGTGACTTCATTCTCAATGGACTTGAATGGTAATGGTATTACAGTGTCGAACGACGTTTGGGAGAAGATGAAGCCAAATGTACCAAAAGACGAAAATGGTAAGCCGATTCACCCAATCAAAGCAGATGCCTTGGTTCCGGTAATAAAAGAATATAAAAATGATGGTAAAGCGTTTAAAATGGGTATGGTATTCCCCGTATCAACGCACAACTATGAGATCCGTTACTGGTTAGCAGCAGCAGGTGTTCACCCAGGTATGTATACTAAAGACAATATCCAAGGTCAGGTAGATGCAGACGTATTATTATCTGTAACTCCACCACCACAAATGCCAGCTACTTTAGAGGCAGGTACGATCTACGGTTACTGTGTAGGTGAGCCTTGGAACCAACAAGCGGTATTTAAAGGAATTGGTGTTCCTGTAACTACAAACTACGATATCTGGAAAAACAACCCAGAAAAAGTATTCGTAATGACAAAAGAATTCACTGAGAAATATCCTAATACATCTGTAGCTGTTACTAAAGCTTTAATCCGTGCAGGTAAGTGGTTAGACGAGCCAGGAAACAGAGCAAAAGCAGTAGGTATCTTATCTATGCCAGAGTACGTTGGTGCTGACTCAGTAGTTATTGCAAACTCTATGACAGGTACTTTCGAATTCGAAAAAGGCGACAAGCGTTCTATGCCTGACTTTAACGTGTTCTTCCGCCATAATGCAACGTATCCTTTCTATTCTGATGGTGTGTGGTTCTTAACTCAAATGAGAAGATGGGGACAAATTCCTACAGCGAAATCAAAAGGTTGGTACGACGAAACGATCAAGAAGATTTACCGTCCAGATATCTGGAACCAAGCAGCGAAATTGTTAGTAGAAGAAGGTCACTTATCTGCTTCAGATATTCCTGAAACTGATGGTTACAAAGCACCTACTAAAGACTTTATCGATGGTGTTTCTTATGATGGTAAAGATCCTATCGGGTACATCAATAGCTTCCAAATTGGTAACAAAGACGAAGCAATGTAAAATAAAAATCTTGTATGATTTTGCAGGATGACTTGTAGGGACGTTGCATTGCAACGTCCGTACAGGACATCACTTGAACATCAAATTGATGATCAAATGGCAAGAGTAACATACAAGAACCTTATTAAATAAAGTAGTTTCAAATACAAACAAAGTTCTCAATATAACATCAATTACTTAGGCACTTAAACGATCAACAGTCATGAAAGAGAAAATTTTACAACTAACAGGTATCCAGGCATTTTTAGCACCTTGGATGAATATCTTCAAAGGAGAAGAGACTAAGAAAAACGTCAATATTTTATTAAGATCTTATATATTCCCTCTATTATCTATTCTGTTATTTATTTTAGTATGGCACTCTGGTGCAACTTACCTTTACAACAAGGAAGCTACAGCTAAAATAGAAAAAGCAAGAACAGAAAGAGGAGAAGCAGCTGCATTAGAGATGCAAAATTGTATTTTCTCAGGAGATGTAAGCTGTCAGCCAAACACATTACCTTCCCCAGCAAAAGTTTGGGATGCTTACCTTTCTTTATTAGCAGATCACAGAATTATTTCTGGTAAGAAAGAAGCTTTCGAAAAGAAAGTTGCAAAGACAAATGCCAAACGTGTAGCAGAAGGAAAGGCAGCAATTACTTATACAGGTCGTCCATCTTTCGTCGACCAAATTGGTACAAGTTTAAAAACAGTATTTGCAGGATTTTTATTAGCAGCATTAATCGCTATTCCAATTGGTATTATCATCGGTTTATCCCCAACATTAAGAACGTCGATGAACTGGTTGATTCAAATTTTGAAGCCCGTATCTCCCGTAGTTTGGTTGTTATTGGTATTCATGATTGTGAAAACATTAATGTCTGATTCAGATATGGATAAATCGTTTATGATTTCATTTATCTCAGTAGGTTTATGTTCGATGTGGGCAACGCTTGTCAACACTTCGATGGGAGTTTCTACAGTAGATAAAGACTTTGTGAATGTAGCTAGAGTATTAAAATTAAGCATCGGTCAAAATATATTCAAAGTAGTTTTACCATCATCTTTACCAATGATTTTTACAGGTTTAAGAATTACACTTTCAGTAGCTTGGATGGTATTAATTGCGATTGAATTATTAGCACAATCTCCAGGTTTAGGATCATTTGTATGGGAAGAATTCCAAAATGGTGCAAACGACTCGAATGCGAAAATCATTGTAGCCATGTTCGTTATTGGTTTGATTGGTTTCATGTTGGATAGAATCATGATGGTGATTCAGAAGATGATGTCATTCAACAAAGAGGTAGCTTAATCACTACCTCAGCATTTGATGTACACAGAAACAAAATCAAAAAATTAGAATTATGGCCTATTTAGAATTAAGAAATGTAAGTAAATCGTTCGGTACTGGTAAAGACCGAGTGGAAGTACTAAGCAATATAAATTTAAAAGTTGAAGAAGGTGAGTTTTTAGCGGTTGTTGGATTTACTGGTAGTGGTAAAACGACGCTTATCAACCTAATCAATGGATTGGAGTTTCCTGATGAAGGAGAGGTTTTATTACAGGGCAAACCAATTACTGGTCCTGGTCCGGATAGAGGAGTGGTTTTCCAAAATTACTCTCTGTTACCTTGGTTAACCGTTCGTCAGAATGTAAAACTAGCGGTAGACGAGGTGTTTCCTGATAAGTCTAAAACAGAGAAAGACGCTTTAATTGTAAAGTATGTGGAGATGGTACACCTTTCTCATGCGATTGATAAAAAGCCAGCGGAATTATCAGGTGGTATGCGTCAAAGAGTATCGGTAGCGAGAGCTTTGGCGATGAGTCCAAAAATGTTATTAATGGACGAGCCTTTATCTGCATTGGATGCCTTAACACGTGGTACGCTTCAAGAAGAGATTGTCAATATTTGGAGTGAAGACAAAAAGACATGTTTGTTGATTACCAATGATGTAGATGAAGGAATTGTCATGGCTGACAGAATTATTCCATTGAACCCAGGTCCAAAAGCATCGTTAGGTCCAGACTTTAAAGTGAATCTTCCTAGACCGAGAGTGATTGCCGAAATCAACAAGTTGGAAGAATACAAGCACTTGAGAAATGAAGTCTTGGAATACCTTATTGAGGTAGGGGCATCAAGAAAATCGGAGGAATCGAGTAGCTACGAATTACCTGATTTGAAACCGGTAATGCCGGGTCGAATCAAATGGGGCATTCGTAAGAAAAAAGACAAACAAAAATTCTTCTAACCAACAGATCATTTGATCAACCTCTAAGTCAACATCAATAAAACGTCATCTCATGAATCAAAATATTGTAAATCCAATCGTAGGTGTCACTAAAGACATCATCAACCCACAAAAAAACATTGTGGAAGATACAAGACCTGATATGTTAGTGTGTAAGGATATCGCTAAAATTTATCCTACACCAAAAGGTGATTACACAGTATTATCAGATCTTCAATTAACAGTAAAAAAAGGAGAGTTTATCTCTGTTATTGGTCACTCAGGTTGTGGTAAATCTACATTATTAACCATGATTGCTGGTTTGAACGACATCAGTAAAGGTCATGTTTATGTAGACGGAGAAGAGGTGAGAGAGGCAGGGCCGGATAGAGCGGTAGTGTTCCAATCGCCTAGTTTATTTCCTTGGATGACTGCTTTACAAAACGTAATGATTGGTGTGAAGCAAGTGTTCCCTCATGCAACAAAAAAACAAAAACAAGATATCTGTAAGTATTACTTAGACAAAGTAGGTTTGGGTAATGATTTTAATAAAAGAGCCTCAGAACTTTCTCAGGGTATGCAACAAAGGGTAGGTATTGCTAGAGCCTTCGCCTTAAAGCCAAAAGTACTTTTATTGGATGAACCTTTTGGTATGTTGGATTCCTTAACGAGAGGTGAGCTTCAAGATGTATTACTTGAAGTATGGCAAAAAGAACAAATTACTGCTATTATGATTACTCACGATGTTGATGAGTCAATCTTCCTAGCCGACAGAGTCATTATGATGACTAGTGGTCCATTCGCAAAAATTGGTGATGAATTAGCGATTCCATTTGAACGTCCTAGAAACCGTAAGGACATTTTGGAACATCCTGACTATTACCAATACAGAGGATATTTAATGGATTTCTTGAATCATTAATCTTTGTCACTAACAAGCAAACTCAAACTAAAGTCATACGACAAATCATTCTCTTATGAACTATCAAAAAAGTCCGAAAAAACGGTTAACTACCTCTTACGTAATTGCGCTATCTCTCATTGCATTACTAAGTATCGCATCTCAGGTAGTTATTAGAACTGTATTAGCTAAACAGGAAAAAGATGCTAGGGTAATTAACATTTCTGGTCGACAAAGGATGTTGTCTCAGAAAATTAGTAAAATGGCATTACAGCTTGAAACAGCCAAGAGTGAAAGTCAGTTTGCAGAATTGAAATCAGAATTCATCGAAGTCATTGAATTGTGGTCATCTTCTCATCATGGCTTAAAAGAAAGGTCTGAAGCAATGGATCTTCAGGGTGAAAATTCTGAAACTGTAACAAAAATGTTCGAAGGTATTGCCGTAAACTATGAAAGTATCTTTGATGCATCGAACAAGATATTAGAATTTGAATCGCCAGATGGAATTGAAGAATATGTGAATATCATACTTCAGAATGAAGCCTCATTTTTACGTCAGATGAATGTGATTACGTTCCAATACGATCATGAATCGACAAGTAGAATTAAGGAAGTAGAAAATATAGAAACCATTCTACTAGCTATCACATTGATTTCGATCTTATTGGAAGCCTTTTTTATCTTCCGTCCAGCTGTTGCTGCCATTGATAAATTCTTGAATGAAACTATGCAGAGAGGCTTGGCACTTAAAGAAGCACATCAAAGTTTATTGACTTCTAACTTAGAAAAAGAAACAGTAGAGAAAGAACTTTTTGAACAACTGCAGATGAATCACAATATGCAGTTGAGTTACAATAAAGATCTTGAAGATAAAATCGAAGAAAGAACCAGAGAAATTGAAGATCAAAAAGAAGAAATTCTTCAGCAAAGTAATGAGCTATTAGAGCAGAATGAAGTAGTTTCTAAAGTAAATAAGAAACTAACAGATAGTATCAGTTATGCTAAGAAATTGCAGCAATCGATCTTCAGTAAACGTGAAGATATTTTAGAGCAATTTGTGGATGGATTTATCATCGATAAACCAAGAGATATTATTTCTGGGGATTTCTATTGGTACTACAGTAAAGACGACATTAGATTTATTGTCGTTGCAGATTGTACAGGACATGGTGTTTCGGCTGCATTTATGACTATCATTGGTAATCTTTTATTAAACGATATCGTGGTGAATCAAAAAGTAGTTTCACCAAAAGAAATATTAAACTTCTTGGATATGGAGCTTTATGCCCTTATGAATCTAAAAAATGTCGAGAAGATTTCTGATGGTATGGATATCGGTTTAGTAACTATCAATTCTGAAAAAAGAGAAATCGAATTTGTTGGAGCAAAACGTCCATTGTACGTGGCTTCAGGAAACGAGGAGGTAAAGAAAATAGAAGGATCAAAATCAACTATTGGTTACCATACAAAAGACACGAAAAAGGAGTTTGAACCCACACTTCTAACGTATCAAAAGGGTGATCGACTTTATCTTGTGACTGATGGATTCCAAGATCAATTTGGTGGAAACAACGAAAGTAAATTCCTTCAAAAAAGATTTATAGATGCTCTAAATCGAACAAATGGATTCGATATGATCAAACAGAAAAAAGTGCTCGAAGGAGTGTTTGATAAGTGGAAGGGAAGCAATGAGCAGACGGATGATGTTTTGGTCTTAGGAGTAGAGCTTTAAAGGATAAGGAATAAGTAATAACTAATAACGAATAGGGAAGAATTTCTAAAAATAGAAATTTGAGTTAGGAGTTAGGAGTTAGGAGCGATCCAAACCTATTACTTATTACCTATAACCTATTACTTATAAAAAATAGTAAATGATTGACGAATAATTGATGTTTAAAAAACCTCTCCTTTTGGGAAGAGGTTTTTTCGACATCTAATGTTTTTTATTAATTCTGAGGTTTACTTTTCAGCGTTTGCATCACTCCATCTATACTTAGGGATGAACCTTGAACAGGAGGGAATTCTTTAAACGTTTGAAGGAATTTAGCAGTGTATGCCTGAGCAGGGACGAAAGTCCACATATTGTCTGCAAACCATCTGATATATAATGCAGACTTATAAGATACTTCGTATGGATCTGCTCTTAAGTTAATCAAAATAGGCCATGACGGTACTTTTCTGTAGGCAGTATTGATTGCACCTTCCATAATGGCAAAATGAAGTTTCCAATCTTTGTAACGAAGCGCATTTAAGTTGCCTGCTGCATCAAAATAGAAGATCTCATTTCTTGGAGCAACATCAGTTGATCCGTTCCAGAAAGGAAGCATGTTGTAACCATCCAAGTGACATTTGAAGTTTTTATCTCCAGCTGAATATCCTGAAAGCATTTTTTCTTTAACATCACCTACACCTGCTGCAGCTAAAAGAGTAGGCATCATGTCTTCATGAGAATAGATGTTGTTATCAATGGTTCCGGGTTTGATTACGCCTGGCCAACGGATAGCACAAGGGACTCTAAAACCACCTTCCCAAGTAGTACCTTTTTCACCTGCAAAAGGGGTAGAACCACCATCAGGCCATGTGAATTTCTCCGCTCCATTATCCGTAGAATACATGATGATTGTATTATCGATAATGCCCAATTCTTCTAGTTTCGCTAGTACAACACCAATGTTTTTGTCGTGTTCTACCATGCCATCAGGATAAAGACCAATACCAGTTACACCTACTGATTCTTCTTTTAATCTTGTCCAAACGTGCATTCTTGTAGCACTTAACCAAACAAAGAAGGGTTTACCTGCATTGTGTGCATTTTCGATAAATTCTAAAGCAGCACCTGTAAATTCATCATCTACAGTTTCCATTCTTTTTCTAGTTAAAGGACCAGTATCAGAAATACGACCATCTGAGTAAGAGTGGATAACGCCTCTAGGGCCAAATTTTTTATGGAATTCTTCGTCTTTAGGATAGTAATACGTTTCAGGTTCTTCTTCAGCATTTAAGTGATAAAGGTTGCCAAAGAACTCGTCGAAACCATGGTTGGTAGGTAAATGTTTATCGCGATCACCCAAGTGATTCTTGCCAAACTGACCTGATGTATAACCAAGAGGTTTCAGTAATTCTGCAATAGTGGGTTGATCATCCTGAATACCTTGTTCAGAACCTGGCATACCAATAGTCAATAACCCTGATCTGAATGGATGTTGCCCTAAGATAAAAGCTGCACGACCGGCTGTACACGATTGTTGTGCATACCAATCGGTAAACATAGCACCTTCGTTGGCAATACGGTCAATGTTGGGCGTCTGATATCCCATCATACCATGATTGTATTTGCTGATGTTACCCCAACCAACATCATCTCCCCAAATAACGAGAATATTAGGTTTGTCTGAAGAGGATTTCTTCTTCTTTTTTTGTGCAAAAGAAGTAGTAATAGAAAAGGCTAATAGAATAATAGCCAAGAGAGAGGTTCTCATGTATGAAAAGTATAATTGATTATTAATGGAAGTTAATCAATTAGAACGATTCGGCAAAACAAAATAGTTAGCAGGTAGTAAGTAGCAGGTAGCAGGTTTGGTTCGCTCCTCTGTTTGTGTAACGAGGTGTTGCACCACCTCACTTTGATTAACGATGAAACCTTTTAGTTTCTAAAATACGAGATTGGGAGACCTCTTAAGTTTTTAAACATAAATATCGCTATCGTTAACATTTGGGGCAGTTTTACTTTTTCCCTCTTACCTCTTACTAAAAACGAGCGTTAACTTTGTAGCTTCTAATTCCTACCTCCTAACTTCTAATTAAATACGAGCGTTAACTTTGCTACCTGCTACCTGCTACCTGCTACCTGCTACCTGCTACCTAATTCAGTTCCATTCCAATTCACTTCTCGTCTCCCAGTATACTTCCGCTTCTTCCTGGATTTCATCCAACATTTGGAAGTCCATAAGATCTAACTGAAGACCAACGCCTTGCAAGTTGCTTTCAAGCATTTCTTTAGTTGTAGCACCGCTTAATGCCACGCTTACCCATGGTTGAGAAAGAACAAAAGCCATAGCAATTGCATCAATATTTACATTATGTTTTTGTGCTATGAATTGAAGTTTTTGTTTTGAACTTTCAAAAGCAGGATTAGAGTTTCGAGAAGTTAGGCGTCCATTGGCAAAAACTTCTTTTATGATGACTCCCCATCCTTGATATTTCGCTTCTTGGAGCATTTTTGCAGCAGAACGTTCTAGAATGTTATAGGTGGCTTGAACGGATTGGAATAGGTGTTCTCCATCTCTTTGGATTTCAAGTGCCTTTTCTAAAGTATCAGCTTGTTGGGTACCGCTTAAAGATAGTCCAACTATTACCCCTTTGTTTTTGATGTTCCAAAGTTGCTCAATAACTTCTTCATTGTTTAACACAGCAGAACTTAAGGTGGCCGAGTGGATATGATAGATATCTAAATGATCGTGTAATAAGTCTACACTTTCACCCCATTGTTTTTTTAATAATTGGAGGTTATGGTTTTTAATTTCATGATGTTCTGCTGTCACGTTCCATTCAGCAGTATATTCATACCCCCACTTTGAGCCGATTACCGCTTGTTGTTCAGGGTGGGCACCAATCCATTTATTTAAAAACTGTTCCGCCTTTCCATAAGAGCGGGCAGCATCAAAGTATCTTATTCCTTTTTCGTAGGCAAGGTCAAGCATATCTACACAACGTTGCTGCATATGTTCTATTTGATAATCATTGTTCAGGTCATTTCCGTGTCCTAAATTAATATATCCTGGTCTTCCAAGAGCTGCTAATCCTAATCCAACTCTTGATGTATATTTATTGGTTTTTCCGAAAGGAATTATTGATATCATATATGCTAAACTAAAAATTAGAAGCAAACAAAAAATTTAAGCAATACGTTTTTTATGAGTGCTTCAAGTTTGAACTAATGCTAAAATTAAAACATTAATTCTAATTAACATTATTTATCTCAAATAAGAAAATTATTTTTTCCGTAATAATTACACTTATTTTTTCAATTTTGATTAATCAAACCGTTTATACCATTTTGTTTTTTTTAAATCTCTCAACAAATCGTTGAAAAATCACAAAATCATGAAAATTTGTTGTAAAAAAATACCCTCAATAAAGTTTGGTTTTAAAAAGCGTAAAATATACATTTGAAGTGTAATCAAATAGCACTTACCACATACAAAACATATAAGATTATGAAAAATTTCACAATAGCATCATTAGTAATCGTAGCCGGTTTCGTGATTGCGTTCGCACTTTCGATATAAGAAAACTACACCATAAATAAACATATAAACACACACACACATTAAAGGCTGTCATTTGACAGCCTTTTGTTATTTATCTATTTTAATTCTGATTCTTTGGAATATTTCATCACAGAGTAGATTGAAACTCCTAACGATTCATTCTGCCATTGATCAAAATTTTCTTTTTAAATTTTGATTTTCCAAAAGCGTTAGCGTTAAGCATGACACCATAAGTTTTTCCCTTTATCGTTTCAATCATTTTAATGGAAACAAAAAAGGGCTTTTCCATATAGATGTTCTCTTTCCATAAATTCAGTTCCACCTTACCATTGTCAATTTCATCTTTAGAAATTCCCCAAAATAATCTTTTCTGATTTAGTACTTCATAAGGCATATCATCTTTTACAGAATAAAAAATAACTTCAAACTTGAGAGAATCTTGATAACTAAATCCTATGTTCATCCCAATTTTTTCAAGATATGCAAAGTTTTATTATTCATAATTTGTGCAATTGAACCTCCTTCTTTAGAATTGATGTTCATAAAGCCAATCTGAAACATTCCTGATTTTACATCGACACCAAGTTTTTTCTTTTTAAATTTAATTTTCTCTGCTTGAATAGAAACTTCCGATAATTCTTTGGTGTCTTCTTCGAGTACGATTCTTTTATTACCGTTTAATATCTCATTACCTTTTAATTTCTTCTTTATGAAGCCAATGCAGGAGATAGTAAATTCATTATTAGTTGATAAATTTTCAGAGGGTAATTCTATCCATCCTTCTTGGTTTGATACTTTTCCAATTTTAGCTTTTTGACTATAGAAATTGACATAAGGGATACCTTTTTGATGAGGGTCGACAATTTGAAATCTCACATTTTGACCAATAGAAAAGTGAGAGAGAATAATAAATGATAGAAGTGTTGCAATGTGTTTCATTCGATTTTAGTTAGCGTTATAGATTAAATGTGAAAAATAAATTTAATAAAATGATTTAATTTTTTAATTGATGTATAGAAAAACTTAAAGTTGCCTTTTTGAGTATCAATAGATTTGAACAATTTTCGTAACTTTAATAGCAAGTGATCAAATTATAAATAAATAAACTATTTTTTATCTCCATGAACCATATCTCTGAATTTGGGTTACCTAAAAAAAGAAAAAAGACTATAGATATATTAGAAAAAGCCTTTGCAGATGGCGATTTAGATCAGCATGACTACGAACATCGTTTAGAAGTAGCACTTGCCGCAAAATCAAAATCTGAATTGGATGATGTGTTATCGGACTTTCCTTCTCATTATCGACCTGTAGAACCTTCTGCAAAGTCATCAGAAAAGTATATTTTTGATAGAGCACAAGTACAACAAGATCCCAATAAATTAGCTTTAGCAGTATTATCTGGACGTAGAGAGGTATTATCAAATATTGAAAATTCACCATCACGCTTTTTTACTTTACTAGGAGAAACTAAAATAGATTTGCAAAGTCCAGAATTTAGAAATACCGAAAGTAGGTTTGAAACGATTAATGTATTAGGTGAAACAACAATAGATCTACGCAATAAATGTTTAGATGGAGCAAAAATAAATCTGAGAGTAATGTGTACTCTTGGAGATATAAAAATTAAAGTTGCTCCAGGAACTCAAGTGATCGATCAAACTCATAAAATAATGTCTGAGAATACCTTTAAAAAGAGAAGTAAGAATTGGACAAAACAAATCCAAAGAAGATTTTCTGGTAAACCACAACAAAACCTGAACTCAACAGTACAAACTGTAAAATGCTCAGTCATAATAGAAGGATATAATATTTTAGGCGCTGTAAAGGTATTGGAATACGATATTTAACGAAGAAGCTCCATTTTAAAATGAGGAATACCGTCTTCTAAATATTCGTCGGACTTAATCACATAACCGAGACTCTGATAGAACTCCGTAAGGTATTTTTGTGCACTTATTTGTATTAAATCACTTTCCCATTGATCAAAAGTAAATTGGTTAGCTGTGGTCATGATATCTCTAGCTATACCTTCCTTTCGATGAGAAGGATGTACAATTACTCTTCCAATAGACGGATATTTGAAACGGGTGCCTGAGGGTAGAATTCTTAGATAACCTGCAAGTTTTCCATTTTTTCTAGCCATTAGGTGATAAGCTTCTTGGTCATTGTTATCCAGGTCATTATAAACACAATCTTGTTCTACTACAAATACTTCAGCTCTTAGTTGGAGTATTTCATAGAGTTCGTCTTTATCAAGTTCTCGGTAGGGCTTTATGGTTAGATTTATCATTAAATATGTGATCAAATTTATGGTGGAGGTGAATGTAATATTTCAAAAATAGGGGTTATTTATCAAATTATTCTTTTCCTTCTCAAAAAAGTCTATAACTATTGTATCATCACAAACGCTCCCCAATAATAAGGAATCTCATATTCTTCCTTAAGTTTTAATTGTGCCTTTTTAAATGCTAAAGATTTATTACCCGTTAAAAACCATTGCTGATAAAATTCATTCATCAACTTTTGAGTGGCTTTATCATCAACATTCCATAATGACATGATAATGGATTGCACTCCTGCAATGCTAAAAGCATATTGAAGTCCAGATATTCCATCTCCATCAGATACATCTGAAACACCCGATTGACATGCAGAAAGTACTAAAAGTTCTGTATTATTTAAATTGATTCCTTTCACTTCATAGGCAGTAAGAATTCCATCATTGCCCGATTGGTAGATCTCGTACACATCTCGTTCTTTTTTATGAGCAATTTCTGAAAGAAACAATCCTGATTTTAATAACTGATGATTTAGAATTGGATCTTTTAATTGATTTAGATAAAATCCATGAGTAGCAATATGCAGTATGTTGGGTGCCACACTAATGTTCTTGATATTCTCTTCCGTCGCTTGGTCTTTGGACAATACCTTTACATTCCATCCCTTTTTTCTAAATAATTCTGCTGAATTGTCAATTTCAACGGCAGTACCCGGTAGGTTATCTAATTCAAAAGCATAAACATCATCGATTCCTCTACTTTGCAAAGCATCTTCCTCTTCCTTTTTGAAAACAGGATTACCAATCAATAAAATTTCTTTGGATGATTTAATGGTATTTGCCTCCTTTTTTAAGTTAGATGTACTGATGACAAGGTGTATGTCGTTCTCCTCAATGAGGTATTTTTTGGTGATTGGATTTTGAAGAATATTTAAATTGATCACATTATAAATACCATCTTGGCTTACATAGAGTGTTTTTTTCTCTAATCCCAATTCCAAGAGAGCATCTGATATTGGCTTCCAAAAATGATTATAAGGAGGGACATATTCTTTATCGTCAAACATCACATAAGCTTTAGCATGCAGTGATGTACAATTTTTATACTCCTTAATAATGTCTTGTTCTAGTTTGTCTGCTAAACCAATCTCACATAGAAAAGGCTGTTTCATTTTGTTGTCTAGAATTAAAGCAATGTATTTATCCTTTTCTTTTTCAATATTTTTCAACTTGATAATTTCAATAGCTATTTCATCATCAGATAGTTTGTTTTTAATTTCTTCCCACTTTTCTAATGATTTATCTACTTTAATATCAGCTTTCTTGTCACTTGCAAATACCAAAGACTTTTCTAAGTTTTTGATTCTATCAATGGTCATGTAACTGTCTAGTTTTAGCTTTTTTCTATCGCTTACAGAAAGAAAATTTGCAGTGGCTAAACGTGATTTTTGTTGATATAAATTAGCTGCATAATTAGAAAATAATTGCTCATTTCTGTACTTATTAAGTGAAGCAATTTCCTCTTTTCTTTCAATAGCTTCATTTAGGAAGTACTTCCTGTAGTTAATTTGAAGATTGTAGGCTTGCTTTATCATTTTTGTAGAAGCCATTCCTTTTTCAGTTGAAAGTAAACTGAAGAAATACTCAAACACTTCGCTCGAATGATGAATAAAATTGATTTTTTCGTCTTCGCTCGTAAACTTTAGCTGTTCATCGTATTGGGTCAACCTCATATTTACTGCCTTAATGATTAAATCTTCAGCATCATCCCAATCTTGTTGTAATGCTTTAATGTAGGCAATACGAGCCAATAAATAGGGTTGATAAATAGAGGAAGATTCAAAGGAGTTCTGAAGAAGATGATATTGATCTAATGCCTTGTCTAACTTTAATTGTTTTAAGTAAATATTCGCTTTAGCATCAATTATTCTTAAACGTTCAGATTGTTTGTCTAAAAACTGGTGATGATGTGCAATAGTATTTGCCTTATTGAACTCTTGATTTGCTTTATCATAATGCCCATCCCTCATTTCTAGATATCCTCTGATGTAATTTAATTTGACCAGAAAATGATGTTTAGGACTTAAATACCCAATTATTTTTTTCTCAATTTCATTTAGTTGCTCCTCATAATTTTCGTGATCACCATGGTGTATATGTGCATAGATTTTAGTGAGTTGAATATCAAAAAAACTATAACTATTCGTCATCTCTCTTTTGGTTAAAAAACGGACTTCACTATCACAAATATTTATAGCATCGGTACTCCTCCCAAGCGTAATAAAGAGTTCACCCAAAATGGTGACAGCATCTGAATAATGTCGAGTGAAAAATATTCTTTCCTGACGCACAATAGAGATCAATTCCATCAATTGTAACTCAGAAGTGATATAATTTCCTTCAATGTAACTCAGTTCACCGCTTAACCTTAATGACAATAAATTGATGTCTTTGTCAGTAAATGCCACTTGATCTGCTTTACTTAAATAATCGCTTGCCTGTTTGGTATTTCCTCTTTTCAAATAGATGTCAGCCATTCCTAATAAGGTTTTGGCATAGACATTTTTATCTCCATTTTTAGCATTGTAATTCTTCTCTATGATCGTATAATATTGAGTGGCTTTTTTTAAGAATCCTTCCGATTTTAGAATATGCCCCAATTTATAATAAGCAGTTAATGTGTAAGGATGATATTTCCCTAAGTAAGTGTTGAGATGGTTTTTATATTTATCGTAAAAGCTATAAGATAATTTGTACTGATGATCGTTGTAAAAATTATCCGCAATACATAATAACGTTTCAGTATAAAGTGGTGATTTTTCTTTTGAATTTTTGATTAACTTTTCTTGTACTTCACTTAATAATTGATTTGCCTTTTCGAACTCAAACCAATCAACATATACTTTAGCTTTTTGAACTTTGATCCAATTCTCATCGAGTACTTGATGTAAAAACGTGACTTGTTGAGCGTTTGATGAATATAAGGCCAGCGCCTCATCGAATAACTCTATACTTTTTTCAAAATATTCACCTTCTTTTTTTAGTAAAGCTTTGTTGATCAGACAGAACAAATAATCAGGGTGTTGTTTGGTGAGTGTTTTTACATAAATCATTTCTGCCTCGTTAATGAGCCGATTTGCCATTTCCACCTGATTATTTTGTATATACGCAAAAGCCATATAATTATTAACTAATGCGTAATCAGGATATAACCATCCGGAAGAGATGTTCATAATTTCTTTTGCTTCCTCAAGTGCTTCGATAGAGTATTGAAATTCTTTTCTGTTTTTGGTCAGCTCAGCATAAACAAGTAAAGGTAAAAGTACATGTACAGATTGTTCTCCATACTTCGATTTTTCAGATTGTATCCAATCTTCCGAAGCTTGTAATGCTTCATTTAAAGCACCATTATCTTCGAGGTCTAAAATTATTTTAGTTTTAGGATCTTCTGCATTCAATCCAAAACTGATAATAGGTATGAGGTAGAAAAAGATGGAAATGAATTGTCTTTTAATTAGATACATGCAAATTAGGTATAGTTAGGGGTTAGTAGTATTCTGATTGATAGTCAATAAGATACGAAAATATCTGTAGATTAAGTAGTCGAGAATAAAAAAAGGCTATCAAACTCTTTCAATGAAAGAAGAAGTTTGATAGTCTCAAATATTTATATAAATAGTATTATTTATTTCTTCAAATAAGAAGGTACATTTACCATCGGAGTACCTACTTCAGCAAGGTTATATACCCATGATATAGAGTAGTTTAATGCCAAATCTCTGTGATATGGATGAATTTTATTGATGAAAGGTAATGTTGGATCAGAAATTAGATCCATAGTCTTCATAATAATTTCCACATCTGATTTGTTTAATTCATGCTCTTGAGCACCTAGATGGGGACATAATTTCTCTAAAGTTGCCTGAACTTGTTCTTTATGATTTTCAATCAGCAATGAGGTATAATCAGATACAAAACCGAATTTCATAGCTTCTCTTAAGCTAGATTTAATCACAGTGATGATATCTTGCTCTCTTTTTGATAGTGGTCTCATGATAGTCGTTATAAGTTACTTGTTATTAACACAATCTCAAACAATGACTTATGTCATTGATTATATTCAACTCGCATTATAATTAAAATTTAAAAGAAAACATAATTCTTTAGAAAAAATACATAACTGATAATAATTGTTGACATGTATTTAATAAGGTTTGTAATTTAGTGTAAATCAACAAATGTTAACGATAATGTAACCCAAACGAATGAAAAACTATCATATACTTAATGGCGACAGTATACTTGAAGCATGGAGACATCAGAATTTTGATGCAGAACCTATCGTATTTAGAGAAATGTTGGTGGAAGGGGAAAGCATGATAGAATTATGGACACACCGATTTTTCGAGAAAAGAAAACACTTTTTCTTAACCAACTATGGAGTCTCTTTTGAAGATTACAATAGTAAATCGGGTGTTGAACTTCAGAAAATGAATCAATTGATCAATGCCACTACCATAACATTGTGGTTCGAGAACGATTTGTTTTGTCATATTAATCTAATGGCGTCCCTTCATTTTATTCATCAGTTAAATATGAATGATGTTGAGGTTTACCTAGTGTTGGGAGAGGGAACGAAGGGATTAGGAGAATATACCAAGGAAGCATTCGGTAAGTTGTATCATCAAAAAGTAAAACTGGACGCAGATGATCTTGCATTTGCCTCTAAATTCTGGGAGCTCTACACCAAAGCAGATCTTGATAATTTCATTACTTATATCAAAAGATCACCAAAATTTTTACCGCTTCTTAAGGAGGTGATGACCACTTATATGGAGCAGTTTCCTCAGAAAGAATCGGGCATTAACAAGCTAGAAAGAAGAATTCTCAAATTTCTTAATGATGAGCCACTTACAGAACATAAATTGATTGGAAAGTTATTGAGAAGACAAACGTATGAAGGTTTTGGGGATCTTCAATATGAAAAAATTCTTAAGCAATTATCTTCATCACTAATCGAAAAAGAAGAGGATGATCATTTGGTTTTATCGTCGGAAGGGAAGAAAGTATTAAGAGGTTTACAAAAATTTGATGATGAACAATTGCCTTATCAATTCTATGGAGGGGCCATGAGAACGGAGTACTATTATGATGAAGAAAAGAGTTTTTTAATCGGAAGAAATTAATCATATTTGTATCCGATTTTTAACAAACATCCCTATGAAGCAGTATCACGAGTTATTAGAAAGAATCCTGAAAGAAGGAGCAGAGAAAGGAGACAGAACAGGAACAGGTACAAGATCTGTATTTGGTCATCAAATGAGGTTCGATTTATCAGAAGGGTTCCCGGTGTTGACAACAAAAAAACTTCACCTTCGTTCTATAATTCATGAATTGCTTTGGTTCTTAAAGGGAGATACTAATATCTCATACCTAACTGAAAACGGGGTTAGAATCTGGAACGAATGGGCTGACGAGAATGGCGACTTAGGTCCTGTATATGGTAAGCAATGGAGAAGTTGGGCAGGAGCTGATGGAGAAGTGGTCGATCAGATTTCTTGGTTAGTCAACGAGATCAAGACCAATCCAAACTCTAGAAGATTAGTCATTTCAGCTTGGAATGTTGGAGAATTATCTAAAATGGCATTAATGCCTTGTCACGCACTATTCCAATTTTATGTTGCTGATGGAAAATTATCTTGTCAGTTATATCAAAGAAGTGCAGACGTATTTTTAGGTGTGCCTTTTAATATTGCATCATATGCCTTGTTAACTGTGATGATTGCCCAAGTTTGTGACCTTGAGCCGGGTGATTTTGTGCATACTTTAGGTGATGCACACTTGTATAATAATCACATTGAGCAAGCAGAACTTCAGTTAACTAGAGATTTTAGAACATTACCAACAATGTCTATTAATCCAGATGTGAAAGACTTGTTTGAGTTTAAATTCGAAGATTTCAAATTGGAAGGTTATGACCCTCATCCACATATTAAAGCCGAGGTTTCTGTATAATTTAAAGAAACCTTTGTAAAAAGAAGCCTAGATCATATAAATTTGATCTAGGCTTTTTTATTTTCGTTTAGCTGGAAACGAGAGTGAGAAACTCTAATGAGAAACAAACCTGAATACGTGTATTATGGAAACGTTAAAAAGAGGTGATAAGGTAGCTGTTGTCGCTGCCTCAGGTGTGGTAAACATCGAATCGGTACTTCAAGGAATTGAATTGTTACGTTCTTGGGGACTAGTGGTCTCTGATGAACAAGAATGGGGGGCTGAGTGGGGTTCCTTAGCAGGTGCTGATATTAGAAGAGCAAGTCGATTACAAAAGGCAATTAATAACCCCGAAATAAAAGCTATTTTTTTAGCAAGAGGCGGTTATGGAATCACCAGAATAATTGATACACTAGATTGGTCAGGGTTTATAGATCATCCAAAATGGGTCATTGGTTTTTCAGATGTAACAGCTTTGCATTCTGCGATTAATAATCTGGGGTTTGCAAGTATACATGCTCCAATGGTGTCACAATTCAATGATAAAGAATTGGAGGTAAGTGTGAATCAACTTCAAGGGATATTGTTCTTTAATGAAGCACCTGATATTATAGGAAAAGTAAAAGAAGAGTTTTCCGACCAAACAATAGAAGGTGAAGTAGTAGGTGGAAATTTATGTTTGATAGCCGACCAAATAGGCACATCTTCCGAATTAGACTTAGAAAATAAAATATTGTTTATCGAAGAGGTAGGCGAGAAGGCTTATCAAATAGACCGTATGATGACGAGGTTGCTTAGATCGGGTGCCTTAAAACATATCAAAGCGTTGATTATGGGGCAGTTCTCTAGCGTTCCAAACGAAGAGCCTCCATTTTTTCCATTAACGATCAAACAAATCATCAAAGAGAAAGTAAATGTACCAGTTATTACAGACGTAAGTTGCGGTCATGAAACGCCAAATACTCCGATATTATTGGGAGGAACTTATGCTATTACTTGTTCTGGTAGTAGTGCTGTGATGCAGTTTAAAGGGGTGGATTTACGGGTAAAGCATTCATGATTGTATAAATAAATCAAGAACCTTTTCAATTCAATTTATACAGATTCAACATTAGAGGGTAAATTAATTATTTTAGCTAAGCTTACTATTGCTCAAAATATAGAACCTAATGACTATGAACCCTCAGAGACTTATTGTCACTTTAAGCTTACTATTATTTTTTAGTGGACTATTTAGTTATTCTTTTTCCCAATCAAGACAAAGAGTTAGTCCCGATGATCTATTAAAGTCATTTAATGGACAGAAAAGGGGAGATATCTATGAATTTGATCAAGATCTAGTATTTGTTAAAGGAAATGCATTTGACAATAAACAACTTTTGATAGGACCAAATCAAACCGTTGCTGTTTGTGGCGACTTAATTATTAATTCAAATATGATCCTTCTTAATGAAGGTAATTTAATAATTAAGGGATCATTAAAAGTAGATAATGTAAAAACATCTCATGTTAACCCATATAAGTTTTCCAATTCTGGTAACGTGATTATTGGAGGGGATTTATTAGGCAAAGATGAGGTGAATGCCATGAACTCAAGCTACTCTACTAACGGTGGTCCACAAACATTACATTCGGGGTATATGTTAGTAAAAGGATCAATAAAAGATCATGATAAAGTGGTTTCTTCAGGTTTAATTTGGGCGACTGCAGTCAATTCACATTCTTATGCAACTATCGCTGGAGTTAATTTAGTGGGTGATTTGATGAAAGTAGTCGCTAATATGCCTCAAATGAAAGATATCATTCATCATTTTGAAGAACTTAAAACCAAGGAATGTGATGCATCTTCTTCAGATGGGATAGCAGAAATTGAGGATGCATTGAATCATCAAAACCTAGAAACAATATATAATTCCTCGAAAAATAAACAATTAATGCACGATTATTCTGTTTATTCAGAATTGGAATTTGACTTAACTACTAAAATTTTATGGCACCCGAATTATAATACCAATGTAACCATTAAGAATTTTACCGTGCAGGTATCAAAAGATACTTCCACATTCAAGACAATATCTGAGGTGATACCAAGTAGGGATAAGTCAAAGTTTGAAGTAAGAGACCCTAATAAAGATAATGATCGTTTTATTCAGAAATACTACAAATTTGTGGTAGTAAAGAATGATGGAACAGTTGATGAAGTAATCCTTAAAGGTGCTCAACCAAGACTTCAATATTTTAAGTATAAGTTTGGGAATGATGTGATTGAACTTCCTAATTATGTGACTGCCCCCAACGGTCAAAAATATTCAGTATTTCTAGCCAAACCGAATCAAGGTGTACTTACCTTAAACAAAGGTCGCAACTCGACCATTTCATTTGATGTTTACCCTAATGAAATGCTTATAGTCTGTGGTGACTTGATTGTGAATAGCGATGGGGTTGACGTGAAGATTTTTGAAGGAGGAATTTTAGGGGTAACTAGAGATTTTAAGTTCACTCAAAAACCTCCATTATATACAAAAGGAACCTATAGCTTCTCGAATAAAGGGGTAATTTTAGTAGGCCGTGATTATGCCGATATGGCCAACCCTAGTACAGATATCAGAAGGCAACTAACGAAGCAGATTGGATTAATGTTAGTAGGTCATAATTTCACGACGAATAGCAAACAGTCTAATGATGGAGTATGGGTAGATTCTTATTTTCAGGTGCATGGAGGAATTATACATGGTATATTTGAACAATCCAGTTTTATAGAAAAAGAGTTTGCAGTACCACAAAATGCTACGAAACTTAATCGAGAACTCGTTAAAATGGCATTGTATACCTATAAGAATTCTATCAAAGATTCACAGAAATGTCAAGGTTCTGATTTTCACTTAATAGAGGATAAAATAACAGATGGAGAAAGGACAAGAGGAAAATCAGTAGAGAATATTTACCCTCCTGATTTGGTAAAACGTGCTGGTAATTTGGGATTTCAGGACGGTAAAAACTTCGAATTACAAGCTTCTCAAATATTATCATCCGGACAATATGTTCAGAAGTTTCTTCACATTGGACAGGATACGACTCTCACAATTTGTGGTGATTTAGTCTTAGATGGAAACTTCTATATGTCCAATTATGGTAATTTAATTGTCACAGGAGATCTGATTCTTGAGAATAATAATCCGATGACGAGTATTCAATTTAAAGCATTAAACATCGGGAATATTGTTGTAGGGGGAGATTTTAAAGGAGTTGATATAATGACCGAAAGCTATCCTGGTTTCGCTTCTTCTGATGCAGGTAGATCTTTTATTCTAGGTAAAGTATTTAAACACAGTAAAACGAATAACCAATGGTTGGAAGAAATAGGAGATGATTCTAACATCTTTCAAATTAATGCTATTGGGGATATTGAAAATATTGGAAAAGACGAAAAATTAGAGGAAGCAATAGATTCGTATTTGAAAATTTCGCAACAATGTAGTGGGGTTAACCAGGAGAGAATAGCTCAAGTAGATACTATTTTGATGAATACGATTGGTCTCGGCTTGTTGCAAATAGAGGCTAAAAAGCAGAAAAGTAAGAAGAAGGTAGAAGTAAAGTGCACCCTACCGCATAATGCAAAAATGAAATCACTCTATGTTTTAAGGAGGGATACTAAAAATAAGCAAAAGTATACCCCTGCAAGTTTTTCTGATGTAAGTAGAAAAAAAGGGACTTTTACTTTTCAATTTGTAGATGATCATCTTAATCATTTAGGAGCCCAAGATTCTGTTCAATATATAGTGGTGGGTAGTAGGAGACCTCTCACAATGTCGGGTTCTGGTGCAAGAACATCCAATACAGGATCAGGTCATCGAAGAATAAGTACAAGTACATCAAATCCAACTAGCGGAGGAGATTTTTTCTCTAATATGATCAATCAGCATAGCGATAAGCTAAAAGTTTCTTCTCCATCCTTTTGGGTGCCATTATATGAAGATCAGCCCGTTACATTATCAAGATTTTCAGCAGAAGTAGAAGGGGATCATGTGAACCTTGTTTGGGTAGATGAACAAGAAATAAATGCTTCACATTTTGTAATAGAAAGATCAACTGATGGAAGAAATTATGAAGAGATTTCTGATAAAATTCAAGCATCTGGAAATTCAAATACAGAATTGTCTTATAGCTTTGTGGATGAAAATCCACCATCAGTAGGGACAGCATACTATCGTTTAAAAGAAGTAGACTTTGATGGTAGGTCAGAAACTTGGGTACGTTCTGTTCATTTAATAGAATCTGATGAAATGAATGTTCGAATTTTCCCCATCCCAGCCGATGATGTCTTACATGTTCAAATCACTCATCAAGATATGGAAGATGTGAGATTAAAGTTAGTCGAAGCAACCACAGGAAGAGTGTCTATACTACATGGTTCTTTTGATTATGATCAAATGATCTATAATGTAAATAGTGTCAACTCTGGAATATATATTGTTGAAATCTTTGCTAATGGAAAAATGATCCACAACCAGAAAATTGTCATCAATTAATAAAATTAGAAATAGTTTCATCATCTTTGTTGAAACAAACAAAAATGATGAAACTTATTTATGTAATGGACCCACAGTGTGGGTGGTGTTATGGCAATAGCAATAATATCCAAAAATTAGTGGAAGCTTTTCCTGAATTGGACTTCGAAATTATGGTTGGAGGTATGTGGGTAGGAGATCAAGCACCAAAAGGTGGCGATGATATGTTTGCCTATCTTCAAAAACATGCTCCAGGGATGGAACAAAAAACAGGTGCCCTTTTATCAACAGAATTTTATGAGCTTTCTAAAGATGAGACGTACACAATGTCTAGTTTTGAGGCGTGCTTAGCGATTAAAATTGTAAAAAATATTGCACCAGAAAAAGCTTTGAAGTTTGCCTCTGAGTTACAAAGAGCTCAATTCTATTTTGGTCAAAGATTCGACGATTTTAAAACTTATTTGGCGGTTCTTCAGAACTTAAATATCGATCCTCAGCCTTTTATGGATCAGTTTGGTAGTGAGGAAAATCAAAAAGAAACAATTGACGAAATTAATGAGTCTAGAAAAATGGCAGCAGGTTTCCCAAGCTTGTTTTTAGATACTGGTATGACTGTCGAAAAAATGGCGGCAGGGTATTTTGAAGCTGATGAAATGATTGAACAAGTACGTAGTTATATAGTATGATATGGTCCAATAAAAAAATAGCAATTACAGGCGGTACTTCCGGAATAGGAAAAGCAACATTAGAACTATGTTTGAAATTAGGTGCTGATGTTGTTTTTTGTGGGAAAGAAGATGAGTTAGTGTCTTTAGTGAACAATCAAACTAAAGCAAAAGGAATTTGTGTTGACTTATCTAAACAAGAAGGTATCGAACAATTTTATGATTTTGTTACTTCGGAATTAGGAGAGATAGACATACTAATTAATAACGCTGGGTATGTTGTTGTTGCTCCTTTGGAAGAATTGAAGAGAGAAGATTTTGAATTGATGTATGCCATCAATGTCATTGCTCCAGCTCTATTAACTCAAAAATTTCTTCCCTCATTTAAATCAAAAAAAGAGGGAGATATAGTAAATATTGGAGCCACTGGAGGTAGTTATGGTTTTGAAAAAGGAGCGGCCTATGCATCAAGTAAAGCGGCTTTGCTTAATTTTTCTCAAACATTAATGAAAGAAGTTCGTCAAGATAATATTAGAGTATATCATATTGACCCTTCTTGGACTACTGGAACAAACAATAATAACAAAGGAGGAGAGATACCTTTGGACCAATCAAGATTAACCGCATCTGATATAGCAAAAGTCATTATCAATCAATTAGAACTTCCAAGAAGAGCATTTATACCACAAGTAAGTATTTGGAGCACGAATCCTTAAAAAAATGGATATCACATTTAAATTAGTAACTACAGACAAAGAAATTGAATTAGTCGATCAATTGGCACATCAAATTTGGAACGAACATTATATTCCTATTATCGGTAAAGATCAGGTAGATTATATGTTGGATAAGTTTCAAAACTTTAAAGTGATGAAAGATCAATTATCTGAAGGTTTTGTTTATTATTTAATCCAACAAAACGATGCCTCAGTCGGCTATATTGGTTATAAAATCGAAAATCAAGATTTGTTTTTAAGCAAGCTTTATTTATTGAATGCACAAAGAGGAAAAGGGCAAGGTCAACAGTCACTTCGTTTTATCTTTGAAGAAGTAAAAAAGCATCAATTAAATGGGGTGAAATTAACCGTGAATAAATACAATGAAATTGCGATTAAGGCCTACGAAAAATATGGTTTTAAGGTAATTGATGAAGTTGTAGCAGACATTGGGCAAGGTTACGTGATGGATGATTTTATATTATATAAGCCTGTTTAATTAAACTTTAGCACTGGATTTAAGTTCATATTCTATACTCTTTAAAAGATATTAATTAATGATGATTAATATTAGGAAATAGTGATATAAATCTTAGATTTGTGTAACTAAAAAAACATACACTTAATTAAACTTTTTTGACTATGTCATTAGTGAATAAAAAAGCCCCTTTGTTTACTGCAGGTGCTGTAATTAACGGTGAAGAAATCGTTGAGGACTTTTCATTAGATCAGTTCATTGGAAAGCAAGAAGTAGTTCTTTTCTTTTACCCTAAAGATTTTACTTTTGTTTGTCCTACAGAAATCTTGGCTTTCCAAGAAAAATTACCTGAGTTCGAAAAAAGAGGTGTTCAAGTAATTGGTGTTTCTACAGATACTGAAGAAACTCATTTAGCTTGGTTATTAACTCCAAAAGCTGAAGGTGGTATTGAAGGTGTTACTTACCCGTTAGTTGCAGATGCTTCTAAAACTATCGCAATGAACTATGGTGTTCTTGGCGGTGAGTATACTTACGATGAAGACACTATGCAGTGGTCTTTCGAAGGTGCTCCAATTGCTTTAAGAGGAACATTCTTAATCGACAAAGCAGGAAACGTGAGACATTCAGTAATTAACGATTTCCCATTGGGTCGTAATATTGATGATACACTTCGTATGGTAGACGCTTTACAGTTTACTGAAAAGCATGGTGAGGTTTGTCCTGCAAACTGGGAAGAAGGTAAAGATTCTATGAAACCAACACGTGATGGTGTAGCTGATTATTTAAAGAATCACTAGGATCTTATAATTATAAAGAAAAAGGCTTTTTCTACTAAGAAAAAGCCTTTTTTGTTTAGAATAAACGAATGAGGTACATAACAAATCAATAATATTATCGTTCTAAAGAAAAACGATTATCTTTGTATTTACCTGCTTAGAATCAATTTAGTATCGTTTTTTACAAAATAGGATTCTATTTTTTTTGAATTAATTTTCACTAATAATAATGAACAAGACTTTCATTTTAACCCTCATCGGCGTGCTGCTTACGTCAATTGTGTTTTCTCAAGATTACTATGTGCTACATCTCTCGGGAAAAGTAAAAGAAACAGCTTCTCAAAGAAATTTAATGGTTGGAGATCAGCTTAAAGGTGATACAGAATTAGAATTTCTTACTGAAGGTGCAAAAGTAGTTGTGATCAGTAAGGAATCTGGTAGAATGCTTATTGATGGCAGCAAGAGTAAAAAGTCCTACAAAGGAGAATTTATTGATTTAGTACAAAGCGTTTTATTCCCCATTCAAAAAAACGAAAGCTTAAGTACTAGAACAATCACAGAGAACAAAGATGTAGCAGACCTACAATCATTTATTGGTAAAGAACCAAGAGCGATTATTGGTGATGTATATACGATTAATGGCGACCCTAAAGTATTTAAAAAGAAGGGAGGAAGCAGCTACATCTACAAGTATTATATAGGAAAGGATGCCGTAAATAAGGTGATTCGAATTACTGAGGGTAAAATTAATTTTGATAAGAAAGCACTTTATCCGGTAGAAGATTACAACATTCCAGAAAATGGATCTCAAGTTGAATTTTATTTTACGAATGTGATTTCCAAAAAATCTATCAAATTGGCGGAATTCCATTTATGTTATGTCAACACTAAAGGATTAATGAAGGAAGTAAGTACGATTATTTCTGCGCTTAATATATCAGGTAATGACGAGCGTATTTCTAAAGAAGTGAATGCTTATATCACTGAACAGTATGGAACACCATTTGATGGTCAAGTGGATGAGTGGTTAATTAAAAAAGGATTTATTTCTGCAGCGAATTAATTCTCGTGAAAATATCAAAAGGAAAGGTAGCATATATTTGCTGCCTTTTTTTTGTACTAAGATTTAAGCATATCATTTATTTTATCGAGCATCTGATATTTCTATCAATTTACTTTTTGATATAAAATGAAAAAGGTACGCGAAATATTCACATACCTTTAACCTTAACCAATAAACAACACATAAAATAAACACATGCTTGAAGTCATGAAGGGACTCGAACCCTAAGAAATTCCATAGTTTCCCATCAATTTCATGCTTTAGATCTCTCTTTAGATTTACAAATTTACTAGATATTTCAAAAATTTGAAATCTTTTTAAATTTATTAATTCAACTTTTCAATAATTGTAATAAATTTGGGGTATTGATGAATGTAATTTAACGAATAGGCATAACTAATGGAAAAAATACCTGAAATTGATCATGTCGATATAAAAATATTGTCAGAATTACTGAAAGATGCGAAGACTCCTTACACAGAAATCGCTGAAAGGATCTTTGTTTCGGGAGGAACTGTTCATGTTCGTATGAAAAAAATGGAGAAGATGGGGATCGTAAAAGGATCAACATTGGACCTTGATTTCACTAAACTAGGATATGACATCACTTCTTTCTTGGGCATCTATTTAGAAAAAAGTAGTTTGTACGAACAAGTGTGTGCTGAACTAGCAAAAATTCCAGAAATATTAAACCTTCACTATACCACTGGTGATTGGAGTATTTTTGTTAGAATAGCTTGTAGAGATACAAATCACTTAAGACAAGTATTACACGACAAAATCCAAAGTATTCCTGGAATATCGAGAACAGAAACATTTATCTCTCTAGAAGAGAAATTCAACAGACCTCTTGCTTTCGATGAATCAGACATGGAAGATAAAGGACTTGAATAATCAAAAAAGCACCGACAGACTCGGTGCTTTTTTCTTTTATTATTTATTTTCTTTTGCCCTCTTACATCAAACATCCCACATCATACATCCCATATCTAAGACCAGATCGTAGTCGAGTGGCCAAGGCCACCTCGTTGAAGACGGGGAAATAACAATATCATAATTTGATTAAGATCATCAACAAAGTAACTTTCCTTAGTTCCTTATTTCAATAAAAAAAGAGGTCAGGAGACCTCTTAAGTTTTTAAGCACAGATGTCGCTATCGCTTAACATCTGCGCTAGTTTTTTTACCTCTTACCTCTTACTTAAAAAACGAGCGTTAACTCAGCAACTCCTACCTCCTAATTCCTACCTCCTAATTAAAAACGAGCGTTTACTTTGCTACCTGCTACCTCCTAAATCCCCACCTTCCATTCTTTAATCATCTTCTTAATACTTTGCTTAATCGGATCATTATTTTCTGCATTGTTCATCACAATACCGATGATAGGTAAGAAATTCTCGTCATAGTTCATGGTCCATACCGGTTTACCATAACAAGCATTTGGACAGATTAACCATAAGAAATCAGGTTTCTGATGATCTCTCTTTTCTCCAATTACTCTCACACATGTATAATACTTAAACGAAGATTCTTTAAGGTCTTGTTCCAAAACGGTTTTAGCCATTTTGTACTTCGCGTCAAGAATAGCATACCTTAAAGATAGCTTAGGATCCATATATTCCACGACAAAGTCGGGAGTATAGTAGAAACTATCTCTATGGGGCTTTCCATGTAACACTAAATGTGTATCCTTAGGTTCTCGTCCAATTTGAGGCTGATAAAGGAAATTAAGCATCCATTTACCTTGGTTTGGCTGAATACTAATACGTTTAGGAATAAACTCACCTTCTTGTAAATCTTCCTCTTCAATACGAACATTATAATCCCTGAAACAGTCTTCTAGAGCATCTTTTAATCTATAATATGTAAATAGTTCATAGATTTGATCTAAGAAAGATGTCTTTAAAGACCCGCTCTCTCCATTAGTATCAATTTTTAAGTTGTAGACTTGTTGTAACGATAAGAAAATCTTAGAATATACATTTACAGAACTAAATCGCTTGGTAAGTTTTGGGGGATGAAAGTTAGGTTGAGTATTCGGAAGTAACTGCCTATACTTTCTCTCTACCCTAAACAAGCGTGTTTTCAGTTCTGTTACATCCTCTACAGCTTGAGCATTAATAATTACCTGAGCTGATTCAAAGGTAGCATAACCATTTCCATCGTTCTGAGTAATCTGTTTTTGATGATTGATATATTCCAAATGTGATAGGAGATCGTCAATAAGCTTTCTAGCCCAATAAAAGCCTCCGAGAATACACTCATTTTCATAAGTAGCATATTCCATTTTAACCACAGGAGCATCAATGTGATCAATTACAGTGTACATGCCATTGATCTCAATAGCATCAGGATGATCTTTTAATGCATCATCAAAGTACAACTCATCTAAATGTTCTATCAACCAATCTATACTCGTATTATCAATATTTGCTGATGCAAAATCTTGAATTTCCCTTGCTTGAATAGTAGAATACCTCGGGCTATGTGATAGCTCTGGAAGTAGGTTTTCCATATTCTGAAGAAAATTCTCTAAAGGTTGTAAACGAGTGGTGGATAGTAAATTAGATTTATTTTTTTGATCGATGGATTCCTCCTCATCTTTGGTAAAAAGCTTTAAGATGATCGACTTATTTTTCTTGTATAAATAAGTGATCATACCCTCAGCATCCTCACTACTTAGTTTAGACGCATCTACTCTAACTTGAAAGGATTCTTTTCCACAAGTGACTTTTACAAGTCCAAGTTGATTAGAGAAATGTTGACTTAAGCCAACGGTTATAATCCCTTTTTGAATATCATTTGATATTAAAGAAGGATCTACCTCTGTACCATCGATACTGATACTTGTATCTAAAGGGAGTTCGTAATAATGGAATTCCAACTCATAGAAGTGGTGTTCTAACGTGACAATTAAGCCATCCATTAGCAACACCTCTTCTCTGGTTGTATTGTAAGGTGGAGTATTTTCTTTTCTTATATGAAAAACTTTAAACTCCATGTATTATCCATCTATAGAGAAGTAATTATAGAAGTGATGATTAAATCCTTCTTTACCCCCTTTATCCAACATTTTTTGTAATGTCCATTCTGCATGAGAATCTTTTAGTCCAAAGCCTTTTACAATACCTAATAACGTTTTGATACCTTCCCTAACTTCAGGTCCCTGAAGGTTAATTCTGGTGAAAATACGTTGTGCTAGGCAGTAATCTAATGGTCTAAACTGCTCGTTCATTGCTGAGTGGGCAAGATTACAATACTCAATAATTGCCTTTCTTGTACGAAGACTTACTTGTATACCTAAGTTCTGAAGTTCATTATTTATTTCTCCGAATCGTTCTTCTAATTCAGAGTCGATAAATTCTAAAGCATCAGGAGCCAACTCTTGTTTGAAATCTTTTAGGTCGAAAAGCTTTCTAACCGTTTCATAACTGATTTCATAAGGCTCAGGCATAATAATCTCAGAACTGATTAAAGGAGTGTCGTTCTTTGGTAAATCCAAACGGATAATGTGAGAACGGTCCAATAATCGAGCAGAGATTTGCTCTGTAGTAGAGTCTAAGTTTAAAGTACCTAAGAATCTAAGGTTATTGGCATATTCTATGGTTTCATTATTCCCTAATGAAATTTTCAAACCATTATTCACTTGTGCCTTCGCATCAGTTAATGAATAGAATGAAGCCCAATAATGCTCTATAGGACTTAGATTGGCTTCGTCTAATAGACAATAAGCCATAGGCGATTTTTGGTAAGCAGAATTATCAAATTCACCATCCAATTGTTTTAGGAGGTCATACATGTCTGTATTCGCTCTTTGGAATCTTTTTGATAATGGATTGGCAAAACCAATTAAATCTTTTTGAGATGACCAACCTCGAGCCACAGAGATTTCGGAGAATCTTGGCTTTTTGGTGATCGATTGCATCAAATACCTAGCAAGTGACGTCTTACCAGAACCTGGAGGGCCCCAAATAAGCGTCAAGGAATTCTGATGCATGGCAATCAAAATGTTGGCGATAAAGTGATCAGGATAGTTACGTCCCAATCGACCTAATCGTTTATGAATTTTTTGAGTAAGATCTTTTAAAGAATTGATACTTGTTTCATTCTCAATTGTATGATCTTTAATCTCAAATTCTTGTTCTGTATTTTGATGTGGATTTTTTGATGAATTACTGAAAGCATCAAATTGCATTTTCGTTTTCAGTAAATTCTTTAATGCATTGTCGGCGTCCTCTTGTGCTTGAGTAAACTCCTCTTTTAGTGCACTAATAGCGACAGAAAGATTATGTTTTTCACCTTTAGCATTATCAATTTCTTCATTCAAACGAGCAAGGTTATCGAAGGTATGAGCTAACTCGATAGCTTCCGCTTTATCAGAGAGTTCTTCTCTAACCTTTTCCAATTTTTTGAGACCTTCTTCGATTTCTCGAGTAATTGCAGACTCTCTTTCTTTTTGAAGACTATCTCTAATTTTTTGCTCATTATCTCTTAAATTCTGAACGCCATCTTCAAGATCTTGTATTTCTTCTTGGAGACGTGCAGAATCCTTTCTGAATTTGTCCTTCTCTCTTTTTAGCTGTGCTATTTGATTATCAAGGTCTAATTTTTCAGTTTGCAAACCGTCCAAACTTGCCTTAAAGAAATCGTTCTCAGCTAATGAGGTGATAAATTGTTGAAGGTATTGAAGGTTTTCCTGTGGTTTAGAAAATAACTTCTCTAAACGAGAATACCTTTCTTTAAATGAGTGAATAGAATTGTCTTTAGATATTGCTTGCCATACTTTGTCGGCAACTTCTAAAGATTGCTTCTTGTTTAATTGTTCTTCAGCCCAAGTGAATAGATCTTTTCTGCTGATAAAGTCTACAGTATCAACAATATGATATTCAATGTCATGAGTAGAACGTATTAATTTTCTTTTCAATCCTTCATCAGGCATATTAAATTCTAAATATGCATCTGATGGAATTTCGTAAGCTTCAACACTTTTTCTAACTCCTGTAGCAGAAAGTCGAACTGACTTTGCCTCCGAACTAGTTTTAACGCCAACGAAAGGACCGTAAATTAAGCCTTGCTTGGTTTGAGCAAAGAATTTTCTCTCCTGTGCAACATACACCTCATTGATAATGTCATAGTACTGCTTATCAGGGTGGAAGAGATGAAGTTCAAAGTCAATCTCACCAGGGAAAATTTCTAATAGTTGATCTTCAGATAAAGAACTTAAGCGGTCGGCATGTGTAATATGTTTCGTTAAGGAATTTTCTTTATTGTAGGAGTCATCGTCCGTAAGTTGTTTATTTGGACGTACGCCTTTAACTTTTATTAATTCCTCTAACTTAAAATCAGTCGTTAATGTGTACGGTGCACTAGCTAAAAATATAGTTTCACCTAACTTATTAATATCTAACTTAAACCATTCTTCGCCATCAAAATAAAATAGTGGTATTATAAATTTTTTATGTTGCTTAAAATTCTCAGGGTGCTGAGCCCCAACTATATAACTATCTTCTCCTAATGCTTTATAACTTTCATAATCATCAAAAATTTCATTTAATTCTTTAATTTTCATTTTATAATGTGTCCAATTTTTATAATTGTCTAGGAAAAATAGTCAATAGTACGCATTAATAAAAGTGATTTTTTTTAGTTTGTTTAATATGTGTTCAATAAGTTTGTACTTAAATAATACCGCTTAGTTAAAGAAATGAAGAAACTTCCAGATACTTTAGTAATTGTCACAACGATTCTATTAATATTTATTGGCTTAACTTGGTTAATACCTGCAGGTGAATACAGTAGGGAATTAATTAATGATAGAAATGTATTAATACCCGATTCTTATCAATCTGTTGATGCAACCCCTCAGGGGATAGGAGCCTTCTTTTCTGCACCTATGCGAGGATTTATTTCTGCAAGCGATGTAATTGCTTTTATTTTTATTGTTGGTGGCGCTTTTGGGATGCTCAACAAAACGGGAGCGATAGAAGCAGGATTGCAAAAATTGGTGGAGTTTTCGAATAAACATACCGTTTATAAAAAAATAATCATCCCTCTATTAATCATCGTTTTTTCTATTGCTGGAGCTACATTTGGTATGTCTGAGGAAGTATTGGTATTTATTTTAATTACTATCCCAATGGCAAAGGCCATGAAACTTGATCCAATTGTAGGGGTGGCCATACCCTTTGTAGGAGCAGGAGCTGGTTTTGCAGGAGCGGTTTATAATCCGTTTACCATAGGAATAGCACAAGGCATAGCTGATGTTCCACTCTTTAGTGGGATGGAATATAGAATCTTCGTTTGGATTATTTTTACCACGATAACAATAGTGTATATCATGTCTTATGTCATGAAGATTACAGCAAATCCCTCAGCATCTTTACTTTCTAATAACACAGATGATATTGAATTAGAGGAAACAGAAAAAATACCTTTCAACATACAACGAAAATTGGTACTTATTTTATTTGCCGTTGGGATTATTGGTTTAGGAATAGGTGTTACCGAGTATGATTGGTATATGATCGAAATTGGTGCTTTATTCTTTGCAATAGGACTAATCAGTTGCTTGATATGTGGAATACATGTTGACAAAATAAGTAAGGGGTTCGCAAATGGGGCAAAAGAAATGATGACAGCCGCATTAGTGGTCGCTTTTTGTAAAGGTATTCTGATTGTGGCATCTGATGGAAAAATTATCGATTCTGTATTATTTGGAATTTCATCTGTCGTGAAAGACCTACCAAAGGTATTGTCATTGGAAGCAATGTTTGTTTTTCAAAGTGCATTAAATACGTTTTTACCTTCAGGAACTGGTCAGGCAGCACTCACAATGCCTATTATGGCTCCTTTAAGCGATTTATTAGGAATATCTAGACAAACGGCTGTTTTAGCATTCCAATTTGGTGATGGTTTAACCAACCTAATTATTCCAACAAGTGGTGTTACCATGGGGGTATTATCAATTGCAAAAATACCATACGGTACTTGGGTGAAATGGATGGGGCCTCTATTATTGATTTTAATGTTGGTGGCAGGAGTTCTTTTGCTTGGTCCTTTATATTTTGACGTTTGGTAATGAAAAAGTATCTCTCTCTACTTTTGAAAGTAATTGGAGGTATTTTATTTGCTTTTGCTCTCCATAAATTTTTTGTTCTTTCACCTTGGGAAAAGGTGCAATTTGAACATCCTATATATATCCTTTTTGCATTTTTATTGATGCCTATTAATTGGAGTTTGGAAGCATTAAAATGGAAAAAGTTGATATCCCCTAAATGGCAAATATCATTTAAAGAGGCCCTTTTAGGTGTGTTTTCTGGTGTCGGGGGGAGTTTGATAGCTGGTCGTGCTGTGGGGAGTATTATGGGCAGATATTGGTCCCTTCCTAAAGAAGAAGATAGATCAAAAATAATAGCACCTGTATTACTAGGTCAATGGATTCAAGGAATCTTTACTTATTTATTTGGAGGCATTTCTATTCTAATGTTGGGGATACATCAAATAAATGTTGTGCAATTGAAATATGAATATTTATTTTTGATTGCATTCATAATTTTACTCGTTGGTATCGTTTTATTTTTTGTGATAAAAACGCCTTCTATACAGAAGAAATTGATCAATCAATTAGAGCTCATCCGACAATATGATATCAATATATTAGCCTCGATTACATTATGTAGCGGTTTAAGGTATTTTATTTTTACCCTTCAATTTGTCATTATTCTTTACACCTTTAGTGAAGGGGAAGCATGGTGGATATATTTTCAATGGGTGAGCATCATCTATTTGATAAAGACTCTGACGCCTGTAATGAACATGATGATGGATATTGGTGCCAGAGAGTTGTCGGCCTACTATATTTTTCTTCATTATGGTGCTGATACCAATATTGCATTAATGTCTTCATTAATCGTTTGGGGAATCAATATTTTAATACCATCTTTAGTAGGGCTAACCGTGCGTTGGCGTCTCTAAATTGATGTATATGCAAACCTTTTGGACTAATTTTCATTCTCACTCTCATTTTTGTGATGGTAAACCCTCATTGGAGGAAATGGTACAAGCAGCTATTGACCAAAATGTAAAATCGTATGGATTTTCATCTCATTCTCCAGTACCTTTTTCCACAACTTGGAACATGCCAATGGATCGGTTGAATGAATACATGAATGAAGCCAAACGATTGAAAGAGAAATACCAAGATCAAATACAATTATATACAGGCTTAGAAGTTGATTTTGTTAGCGGAAAATGTGGCGTCCATAACTTTCCACAACTTGACTTTTCAGTAGGATCAGTCCATTTCGTGGATACATTTGAAGATGGCACCTATTGGGAAATTGATAACACTAAAACCATTTTCGATCGGGGATTACAAGAAATCTTCGGTGGAAACATTCAAAGAGCGTTTAAAAGATATTATGATTTATCCATAGAAATGCTGGAAGAAGATACTCCTGATGTATTGGGTCATATGGACAAATTCAAAATGCATAACAGCACAGGAAACTGGTTTTCTGGAGAAGAGGAATGGTATAAAAAAATGGTGATGGAATACATTGAAGTAATAAAAGAAAGTGGTGTAATCGTTGAAGTAAATACTAGAGGATTATACAAAGGGTTCTCTAAAGACCTCTATCCAAGCCCATGGATCATCAAAGAGCTGATCGATAGAAAAATTCCCATTTCTTTAAATTCTGATAGCCATACTACTTTCGAAATCACCAAAGGATTTGATGAAGCCGCTGAATTACTATTATCTCTTGGCCTGAAAGAAGTATATGGGTTGTGGGATGGTGAGTGGCAGCCATTTGGGCTTGAGAAACAAGGGGTGGTTTTAAGGTAAGAGGTAAGAAGTAAAAGGTAAGGGGTAGATTTTTGATTTAGTTATTTTGGAGTTAGGAGTTAGGAGTTAGGAGTTAGGAGTTGCGGAATTATCGCAGTATCAAAACTAGCGCAAATGTTAAGCGCTAGCGACATTTGTGCCCAAAAACGTTAGAGGTCTCCCGACCTCGTTTTTTTAACTAAGGAAATAAGAAACTAAGGGGCAATAACTTTCTAAAGTTGAGAGGTGTTGAAATCTACATAATGAGGAGCGAACCAAACCTGCTACCTACTACCTACTACCTATTACTTCCTCTCCTTTTCCCAAACAAAACTCCCTCTCTTCGTCATCTTCGCCTCAGGGTTCTTCAAATACTCTTCCAATGCAAAAGTGGTTGATTCAAAGGCAATATCCTCCCAAGGAATATCCTCGACTTCGAATAATTTTGATTCAAGTGTTTCTGATGTAGGTCCAACCTCATCAGATACAAGCTCAACAAGATAGATGAGGTATACTTGATTGAATTGTGGTAGGGAAAAAACCGATTGTAAGTGTTTGATGTGACCTTTGGCTAAAGTTTCCTCGTAAAGCTCACGTAATGCGCCATCCTCTGGTGTTTCACCATTTTCTAAAAAGCCAGCAGGTAATCCCCAATATCCTTTTCTTGGATCAATAGCTCTTTTGCCAAGAAGGATTTTTCCTTCAAAGACGGGAAGACAACCCGCAATTATGCGTGGATTTTGGTAGTGAATAGTACCACAATTGTCACAAACAAAACGTTGTTTATGATCACCTTCAGGAACGATAAATTGAAGCTGGTCACTTCCACATTGGCTACAAAAATTCATAAAAAAGAAATATAAGCTGAGGATGAAAAGTTGGTATTTACCCTTGAACAAAACATCAATTTAAAGATTAATGTTTTACAAAATCAATTTCTAGTCGAAAAATGATGATAGAAATCGTCAATTTAAGGTGATAACATCCGATTTTTTTAGTTATTTATGTAAATAAATCAATACCTTTGGACGCTAATCGTCCAACACATACTAAGACATTTTATAAATAAATTTTTATATGCCAGAAAATATTATCAGAAAGAAAGATGCCTTGGAATATCATGAGAATCCAATTCCAGGTAAAATTGAGGTAGTTCCTACTAAAAAAACTAAAACACAACGAGATCTTTCTTTAGCATATTCACCAGGAGTTGCAGATCCTTGTACTGAAATTGCTGAAAACCCTGAAGATGTCTATAAATATACAGCAAAAGGTAACCTTGTCGGTGTAATCTCAAACGGTACTGCCGTATTAGGGTTAGGAGATATTGGTCCTGAAGCATCAAAGCCAGTAATGGAAGGTAAAGGTGTACTTTTCAAAATCTTTGCAGGTATTGATGTATTTGATATTGAAGTCAATGCAAAAGACCCACAGAAATTTATTGAAGCAGTTAAGACACTTGAGCCAACGTTCGGTGGTATTAACTTAGAAGATATTAAAGCTCCCGACTGTTTTGAAATCGAAACGGCATTGAAAAAGGAAATGAATATTCCTGTAATGCACGACGACCAACACGGTACAGCAATTATTTCAGGTGCAGCCTTAATTAATGCTGCTGAAATTATTGGAAAAGACCTTAAAGACTTAAAAGTAGTAGTTTCTGGTGCAGGTGCATCGGCAATTTCTTGTATTAAGATTTTCTTTGAGTTAGGTGTAGATCCAAAGAATGCTATTGTTTGCGATAGTAGAGGTGTGATCCGTACTGATCGTGATAACCTTTCAGGATCTAAGAAAGAATTGGCAACAGATATCGATGTGAACACATTAGAGGAAGCTTTGGTTGATGCTGATGTATTCTTAGGTTTATCAAGAGGTAATTTGATGACACCAGAGATGTTATTGTCTATGGCAAAAGATCCTATCGTTTTCGCTTTGGCAAACCCAACACCTGAGATTGATTATCAATTAGCAATGGACACTAGAAGTGATGTGATGATGGCTACGGGCCGTTCAGATCATCCTAACCAAGTGAATAACGTACTAGGTTTTCCATACATTTTCAGAGGAGCGCTTGATGTAAGAGCAACAGAAATCAACGAAGAGATGAAGTTGGCTTGTGTTCGATCAATTGCAGCTTTGGCAAAAGAACCTGTTCCAGAAACAGTAACTCAAGCATACAATGTAGATCGTTTGGTTTTCGGTAGAGATTACTTTATTCCAAAACCATTAGATACTCGTCTTTTAACGACTGTGGCACCTGCCGTTGCACAAGCAGCGATGGATACAGGTGTGGCTAAGTCAGTAATTGACGATATGGAAGCTTACAAAGAAGAACTTGTACGTCGTATGGGTACAGGTAACGATATCATGAGACGTTTAGGTGTGAAAGCCCGTAACGTTCGTAAGAAAGTGGTATTTGCTGAAGCGGACAACCCACATATTCTTCGTGCTGCTCGTATCGCCATGGATGAAGGAATTATCGATCCAATCTTGTTGGGTAGAAGATCTAGAATCCGTGCCATGATCGAAGCTTTAGAGCTAGACGAATTATTAAACGTGCCAATTGTAAACCCTCGTGCTGATGAAACTAATGAAGTCAGAGAGCGTTATGCGAAGATCTACTACGAAAGACGTCAGAGAGAAGGAGCTACTATTTATGAAGCAAATGACTTGATGAATAAGCGTTCTTACTATGCTGCCATGATGGTTGAGCAAGGTGATGCAGACGCATTAATTTCAGGTGCACATAGAAACTATATCTCATCTTTGGCTCCAGCACTTCGTGTCATCGGGACAGTAGACAATAAGTCGATCGCTACAATGTATATGGTACTGACTAAAAAAGGACCATTATTCTTAGCAGATACGACCATGATCGAGAATCCTACAACAGAGGAAATCGTTGAGATTACTGAAGCAGTAGTGAAAAGAGTAAAAGACTTCTTCAAAATTGATCCAAGAGTAGCATTATTGAGTTACTCAAACTTTGGTTCATCTAAGAAAGGTGTGGATTCGAATAAAATGAAGAAGGCTCGTCAAATCATCAAAGAGAGAAATCCACAGCTCCCTGTAGATGGTGATATTCAAGCAAACTTTGCCTTGAATCCAGACATTACTAAAGAGAGTTTCCCGTTCTCAGATTTGGCTGACAAAGGGGCGAATGTATTGGTGTTCCCTAACTTATCGGCTGCAAATATTGCACTGAACTTGTTGGACGAATTAGCTGATGCAACTCTAGTGGGTCCTATCGTTATGGGAATGAAAAAGCCTGCTCACGTTCTTCAGATTGGAGCAAATGTGCAACAAATCTTGGACATGATTACGATCGCCAACTTAGATGCACAACAGTCTTAGAAAATTTTCAAAAATTCACTGCTTTATGTGAAATTTTTAAATAATAGAGTGAAAAATGGAGTGATTTGCAAAAAATCACTCCATTTCTTTTTAATTCAATGATATTGTATTTAATATTGTGACATAGATCATCCCGATGGTCTTTTATTTTATACAATTAGTATAGTAATTCGATAGAGTAAAGGATAAATATAACATAACCACGTCACGCATTATGCAAAGTTTTAGAACTGAACTAGAGAATCCTGTTGTAGAACAAGACATACTCGACTTAGAAAAGAAAATTAGATTATTCCACAATGGAGAAATCGACGACGATAAATTTAGAAGTTTACGTTTAGCTAGAGGAGTGTATGGTCAACGTCAGCCTGGCGTGCAAATGATCAGAATAAAAATTCCTTACGGTAAATTAACGACTAGACAATTAAATAGAATATGTGATGTTTCTGATGAATATTCAAACGGAAAACTTCACATTACTACTCGTCAAGATATTCAAATTCACTATGTAAGCTTGGATGATTCTCCACGTTTATGGCATGAATTAGAAAAGGATGAAGTAACTCTTCGTGAAGCTTGTGGTAACACTGTTCGTAATATTACGGCATCAGAGTTAGCGGGTATTGATCCAGCCGAACCATTTGACGTAACACCATACGCACACGCTACTTTTGAGTACTTCTTAAGAAACCCTATCTGTCAGGAAATGGGCAGAAAGTTCAAAATTGCATTCTCTTCTTCAGTTGAGGATACAGCTTTCGCTTTCATTCACGACGTAGGAGCTATTCCAGTAGTTAAAACTATTGATGGTGAAGAAAGAAGAGGTTTCAAAGTATTGATCGGTGGTGGTTTAGGTGCACAACCTTACATGGCTGAGACCGCTTTCGAATTCCTAGAAGAAGAAAAATTAATTCCATTCACTGAGTCATTAATCAGAGTATTTGATAGACACGGTGAGCGTAACCGTAGAATGAAAGCAAGAATGAAGTTCTTGATTCAGGATATAGGTAAAGAGGAGTTATTAAGATTAGCTCAAGAAGAGTTCAATTCTCTTGAAAATAAAGAAATTTGGGTAGACCGTTCTAAGGTAGATCAAACTGAATTACCAAAGAAAGGAGCTGCTGTTGAAGTAGAGATTAAAGATCAAGCAAAATTCGATAAATGGTCTGAAGCGAATGTTTTCGAACAAAAACAAGAAGGTTATTATGGAGTGTTAGTAAGATTACCACTTGGTAACTTTGATACTACAACTGCTAGAACTTTATCTCAAATAGTCACTGACTATGCAGCAGACGATATCCGTCTAACTATCCGTCAAGGTATCTTATTGAAATACGTTCAAAAAGAAAACCTTAAGGCATTATTCAACGTTTTAGATGCGATTGGATTTGCTGAGCCGGGTTACGATACAACTGCAGACATCACTGCTTGTCCTGGTACAGATACGTGTGTATTGGGTATTTCATCAAGTACAGGTTTAGCAAGAGTATTAGGTGATCTTATTAAAGTAGAATATCCAGATTTATTGACGGACGATACGTTTAAAATCAAAATCTCAGGGTGTCCTAATGCTTGTGGTCAGCATACTATTGCACAGTTTGGTATCCATGGATCATCTTTAAGAAACAAAGAAAACAAAATGTTGTTGCCAGCAGCTCAAATTCTACTTGGTGGTGGATTTGATGGTGAAGGTAACCCTCATATTGCAGATAAAGTCATCAAAATCCCTAGTAAGCGTATCCAAGATGCGTTTAGAGCTGTGGTAGATGATTACGATCAAAATGCTCCAGAAGGACAGTATTTTGTAGATTATTACAAGGCACAAGGTAAGGAGTACTTCTACGACTTATTAAAGCACTTAGGTGATTTATCTACGCTTATACCAGAAGACTACTTAGATTGGTACACTGAGGTAGATAAATTCGAATTGCATAAAGCTGTTGGTGAATGTGCGGGTGTAATTATTGACCTAGTACAAACATTAATTCTTGAAGCTGAAGAAAAAGTAGGTTGGGCAAATGAAGCGATCTCAAAAGGATTATTCGCTGATGCTGTTTACCATACTTACCAAGCTTATGTGAGTGCCGCTAAAGCCTTACTTCTTGATAAAAAAGTGAAGCTGAACTCTCACATGACAGTAATTAATCGTTTTGCTGAGCACTACGATGAAAAGCTTCAGTTTGCTGAAGGTTCATTTGTTGACCATGTGTTGAGAATCAACAAAAACGAACCTACTGCTGAATTCGCTCAAACTTATTTTGATGAAATCAAAGTATTCTTAGAGAACGTAAGCAGAATCAGAAAAGAAGATCTACAAGAAGCTTAGATTTTATATAGCATCATTGATAAACAAACTTTTTTACATCTCATGACAAAGACTATACAACCGGAATTGACTTTAGTAGGGGCAGGAATTGGAGACCCGGATTTGATTACTGTAAAAGGTATCAAAGCACTACGTCGTGCAGATGTAGTTTTATACGATGCTTTAGTATCTGAAGAGTTATTGGAGTATGCACCCAACGCTAAAAAAGTTTATGTAGGTAAACGAGTAGGGCAGCATTCTTTTAAGCAAGAAGATATAAACAAATTAATTGTTTCTCATGCTTTTGCAGGAGGGCATGTAGTAAGGTTGAAAGGTGGCGACCCTTTTGTTTTCGGTAGAGGACACGAGGAAATGCGATACGCTCAAAAGCATGGTTTAAGAGTAAATCTTGTACCAGGCATTAGCAGTTCAGTTGCTGCACCAGCATTACAAGGAATTCCTGTAACAAGAAGAGGCGATAGCCAAAGCTTTTGGGTAATAACTGGCACAACAAAAGAAGGAGAAGTTTCTGCGGATATCGCTTTAGCAGCTCAATCTTCTGCTACTGTGATTATTTTGATGGGTACTAAGAAAATCCGTCAGATTATGGAAAGCTTTGCCAGTGCAGGTAAGTCAAATACACCTGTGGCGATTATACAAAATGCATCTACACCTGAAGAGAAAATTGGATTGGGTACAGTTCAAAATATCGAAGAAGTGATGATAGAGAAACAATTAGGATCACCTGCTGTTATTGTTGTTGGAGAAGTCGTGAAACATCACGCCAAGTATCCTTCAAATTTAGCGCAAGTGGTAGTTAAAGAATTAGCATAGAGTGATCAGTGGTAACGTGGCGTTTGTGTGTTTTAATTTTACATTAAAAGCAGAAAATTCGGTTAGTGGTTCAACAGATTTCGTTACGTGCCACTGATTGCTCTTTAACTGAATACGAATTGAAGGACAGGGCGAAAGCTTTGTTCTTCTTTTTTTTATTTTTATTTTTCGAAATTATACAAAAAACAAACGTTACTCCTATGAATACAATGTTCCCCATCTTCATCAAAATGTCTGAAATTTCCACATTAATAGTAGGTGGAGGTAATGTTGGTGAAGAGAAATTATCAGCCATATTAAAAAATAGTCCTGATGCAGTTGTCACTGTAGTGTCAAAGGAATTTGGACAACCATTATTAGATTTAGCGAAAGACTTTCCTAATGTAAAAACTATCGAAAGAGGTTTTGAAGTTGCTGATTTAAAAGATCATCATATCGTTTTATGTGCTACCGACGATTATAATTTGCATGTGATGATCAAAGAGGAGTGCGGTAAAAGAAATAAAATAGTCAATGTAGCTGATACCCCTCCATTATGTGATTTCTACTTAGGTTCAGTGGTGACAAAAGGCGATTTAAAAGTAGGTATTTCAACCAATGGTAAATCACCAACCTTAGCTAAACGTATGAGAGAATTCCTCGAAGATGCACTACCCAACGAAACGCAAGAATTATTGGATAACCTCAAAGGCATAAGAGATAAACTTACGGGTGATTTTCAGGCGAAAGTAAAGCAGCTGAATGATATTACGCAACAGGTGTTTGATAAGAAAGAATAATATTAGGTAGTAGGTAGCAGGTAGCAGGTAGCAGGTAGTAGGTTTGGTTCGCTCCTCTGTTTGTGTAACTTGAGAACGGTGCTTTTCTTATTCCTCAGTATTCCTCAATTGGGTTGTTTCCCAGTTCGTGAAAGGAGGGGTTGCACCACCTCCTTGGGAAATGAGTAAATAGTAGAGCTTGAATAAAAACTACTTTAAAAGAAAATGATATTTTTTTGTTGTTCAAGCGAGGGGTTTCACGACCTCTCTATCTTACAATTAAGGTATCTCAACTTAGTTCCTTAGTTCTTAGTTTCTTATTTAAAATACGAGGTCGGGAGACCTCTTAAGTTTTTTAGACACAAATGTCGCTATCGCTTAACATTTGCGCCAGTTTTACTTCTTCCCTAAGAACCCTACCACCATGAATCAATTTCTAGGCTTTTGATACACTCTCCCTTACCTATTAGTTATTACTTATTACTTAAAACGAGCGTTAAATTTGCTACCTGCTACCTGCTACCTGCTACCTGCTACCTGCTCCCTATTTCTCCCACTCAATCAAATTCTTCTTACTCGCCACAATCCCATCCTCATCCACATAAACAAAGTCCCCATCTACAAATTCGATACCCGCTACTTCAGCATGGTAGTGTATTTCTATAGGGTCGTCATTTAATGTTGCTTTTTTAGGGTAGGGGTGTTTGCCTACAATACCCACTCTAAGTTTTGAGATGGTTTCTTTGTGTCTGAAGTTGGCATTAGAAACAATACCTTCCCATTCTTGGTGAAGCAGGGCAAAAGCTAGATCATCATCAATTAAGGCATCTGGAAGTTCAGATTCCCAATCGACGACTAGAACGCGACCTTTACCATTTTCTTCTTCAATGCGTTCGAGGATCATGGCAGGGTTGTTAGTTTTGAAGCAAACTACTTGACCATGAAATGATTTCTTCTGACTGATACTCTCTAAATAAAACGGTCTCCCGATAGTCACTTCCTTTGGGTGTCTATCACATAGGTTGGAGGTTTTGATTTTTGCTCCACTATCTAAAGATTGATTTTCCAAAAAGTGAATGACATCTTGAGCAGATCGGTCAGGTATTTCTTCCATTGGAACATGACCAACACCTTCGTAGATAATAAGTGATGAATTGGGAAGGTTGAAATCAAATTTATAAGCATTGGCTAATGGAATCCAACGATCTTTTTCACCCCATAATATCAAAGTAGGAGTTTCAAGGTCCTTTAGGTGATCAGAATGATCTACATTAGAACTAGTCGCAATATTTAAAAATGCCTCTTTGTTTCCTTTTCTAGAGAACATTTCATGGTAACGAGTGGTAGTGGTAGGTTCAATGCGTTTAGAATTACCGTAAGCATTCTTAAGGAAGAACTCAATGATTGTTTTTGGTGTACTTAAATATTCAGCTACGCCATGAAACATTTTGAATTCTTTTAGGATTGGGTTTTGCACCAATTTAAATAATAGAGGAATCGAGTCTCTATCGTTAAAGCCAGCCGCATCTAATAATATTAATCTACGGACTTGCTGCTTAAAGCGAAACGCATATTCCCATGCAAGCCATCCACCTAATGATGATCCCGCTATATAAAACTTTTTTAAGTCAAGTTGCTTGAAAAAAGTCTCAAAAAATTTCAGATATATTTCAACAGAATACGATCGATCAGGTCTAGGTCCAGTTAAACCAAAACCAGGGATATCTAAGCGTATTACTTTATATTTTTTTGATAAAATCTCAGTCCATCTATCCCAAGTATGTAAAGATGCAAAAGTACCATGAAGCAATACCAAAGGAAAGCCTTCACCTTCAATACGGTAGTGAACTTTCATGCCGTCAATTTCTAGGAATTTGGATTGTTCATTAGTGTATTTTTCGAAGACATCAATAGCCATAGTATAGATTTAGTTTTACTTGTCAGATTAAAATGAATAAGTTGAGATGAATATCATATAATATCCATTGAATATTGAATATACAGTTAAACCTTTGTTCAACAAAAATTATTTCATTTAGAAAGTTGTTTTCTTGATCAGAATCATATCAATTACTCAAAAGGGACCATTCTAGGTTTTGTAGGTTTAAAATCTATAATTGGTAATTGTATTTCTGTGGAAAAAGTAATTTGATATGGAGTTCTTCCCTCAGGAGAGTTAGGATAAAGTTTTATATCTAAACTTATTGTATTGAAAACTAAGTTTTCGTTTCTCGTTCGAATACCTCCACCAAAACCTGTGAAAAGTTCATCTTTGGATATGGAATTTTCTTTTTCTCCTAAAAGCACTCCCAATTCAATATTTTGATAAAAAGCGAACTTGAAACCGTAAAAATACCAAGGAGTAAACCACACGGCCTCTTGTTTTAATTGAGCACGTCTTGATCCTTTTTTGGTATTGGTATCAATATTATAACTACTAAAAAAATCGTCACTTATGAAATATAAAAACTGACCAGGAACTAAGTCACTACCAGAAGTCATATTAACATCTAAGAAAAAACGAACAAAATTTCGGCGGACAGCCAAAAGATTAGAAAAATAGTGTAACCCAAAATGCTGGATTTTTTGTTGGTATTTAGTCTCAAAGAATTGACCATATTCATAGTTTGCTCTAAAGAAACCCCAAGGAGTAAAGCGACCGTAATCCATTTGAAAACCAATATAGGGCCGGTCACCTAAAAACTCGTTTTGTTCATAACCAATAGTGGAATTAAATAACCAACCATGAGGAACGTCCTCATTTCTACCAAAACCTTGTAAATAACTTAATTTTCTGTAGTTCCTTTGAGTAAATGTTAATCCAGCTGTGTATTGTATTTTATCTTGATACCTGTATAAAGTGTCTGCTGAAGTTTCTTCTGGTCTGCGTGAAAAAAGGGTTTGTTCTCTTCCGGCTAATACAGTAATATTTCTGTTTTTATCTTTATCAATCTGAAAAGATCGTCCAGCCCAAGTGGTGATTACTTCATATTTATGAGGTTTCCAGAAACGTTGTCCATCTTCTACTCCTGGTATAAAAGCACTATCTGATGTTGAATAACCAAAAGCTTGTCGTACATATAAATACCCCATTTCACCACCCCATTTTGTTGCAGACGTGACAAAATCTTTATAGGTAGCTAAACCATATATACTTTCATTTTCACTATCTGTAAAGTTACCGATAACATCGATGAAAGTACCACTAATGTTATTGTACCTGTATTGTAAGTCAAACCCCAAAGGGATATCAGATTCTGGCTGAAGTATACCTCCTAAATATACATATTGACCCATTCCAAGAAAATTGGAATTGTAGATGCCTCCTCCATAATCACCAAAGTTATAGGTGTCTACACTGGCTCCAATGGTCCACTGATCTTTCGTGACCACATAGATATCTATTTCACTATTGGGCATTTCACATGCATACACTTCAGCATCTTTAATAAAGGGTAATGCCCTTAGAATACGTTCTGTTTCAGAGAGATCAAAATCTGTAATTACATCACCTTCTTTAAAAAGCAAATGCTTTCGAATGACATATTCTTTGGTTTTATTATGTACACCATTGGCATATTGTCCTAAACCGGAAGTTCTTTCAGGATAGGGATCTTTTACATCTCCTCCAAACGGGTTTAGTCTGATATAGTTGATGCTTCTGATGATTTTATTTTCAAAACACATTCCTTCAGAAATGGTATTTTCATTTACATCGTCTGTATTATTGTTATTTCTGTTTACTAAGAAGAAGTTCGAAATCTCTTTTGTAATCCTTCTCTTTTCTAAGGTTTTCTGGAGGTTATCGTAAAATTTATCTGATCTTATAACGGCTGTTGAATCGAAGTTAACTAAGTCTTTTTCCACAAAAATGATGGTGTCTTTTTTAAACCTCATTACAGAATCACCAATAACAATAGGCACATAAGCTTTAATCCTTATTTTTTGATAAAGTACAGAATCCTTCTCTTGGCCTTTAACAAGAGCGAAATTAAAAAGTGATAAAACAATGAAAGATATTAGAGTTCTGTAGAACCGTGACGACATTTAAATTTTTACCTTTTTATAAAATGGATTATAAAAGTTTAATCTATAAATAAAGGTAATAAATTAAATAATGGTATTCTGATTTTAAAAAGTAAAATAAAGGGTTTGATTTTACGATATTCTTATTCTTTCATTGTGGAGGCTATCTGATGAAGCATTTGATTTATTTTTTGAATGACCTCTTCATCTGAAAATATCTGATTGTCAATACTAAAAAATATGGTTTCTAATAATTCATGATAACCGATTTCTATTAAGCTATTATAATCGATATAACGCATACTCCAATCTCCAAATAATCGATCTTCTCTAATGGGCAAAACAATGTCGTGTTTAATATGATGCCTTTTATCTTTCTTGATATTTTCGATTAACTGTTTGATACTTTTTTCAGGGCCTTCTATGTATTGAATAAAAATATCGTTCTTGAATGTGAGGTATCCAGAAATATCAAATTCTTTGTTTTTTTTGGCAGCAGCTTCATGAAGTTTAATTAATTGTTCTTCATTGAAATTTTCATCAGAAGCACTGCTATAGATGTAGGAGTATATCATAAACTTATTGAGTAAAGGGTATAAAAAGTTAGGTTCAAGGAATCTAGATATATATAATAATTTATAAAATTAGAATGAGGCAAAGAAACATTTGAAAGATGATCTGATATAGACGTTTTTCAATTACAATAAAATCTAATAATAATACATTAAATATACATAGGTAAGTTTGAATCGTTATTTACTGCTTCTATTACGTGTTAAAAATAAATGAATTTTGTATATTCATTAACCCAACTGAAAAACTATGAAAGAAAAAAAACTGATTTTCATTGATGATGATGAGCTTTTGATCGATATAGTCAAAATCATCTCATCAACATTAAACGAGACAAAACACTTATCAAAAAGTTATTATAGGAGTGGAGATGAGTTCCTAAAAAACACATTAATAAATGACTATACTTCTACGGATAACTATGTATTTCTTGATTTAAATATGCCTGGTTTGGACGGGTGGCAAGTACTTGAGGAACTAATGGCTTTTAATTTCTCTAAAGAATTAAAAATATATATTCTAAGTTCGAGTATTCATCCTCGAGATAAAGAAAGAGCAGAAGCAAACCCACTAGTACACGGATATATTGAAAAGCCTCTAAGTAAACAGAAATTATTAGACTGTATAACAAAAAACAAAGTAGAAGTATAAGTGGCTATTAATAATATTCGGCCACTTTTAACAACATTCTATTGATCTTACTTGATACTTCGCTATTTGAAAACAGTCTATTATCAATAGTAAAGAATACAGCGTCTAACAGTTCATGAAATCCGATTTCTATTAAATTGTTGTATTCAATGTAACGCATATTCCAATTCTTAAAAAGACGTTCTTTTCTATTGGGAAGTACAAACTCATTTATTATTTGATGCCTATCGTCTTTATGGAGGTTTTTAATTAGTTGTTTGATTTGATCTTCATCTCCTTCTATATACTGAATGAAAATATCATTTTTATAGGTTAAATACCCAGTGATGTTATGAACACTATTATTTTTCTCAGCATCATATTGAAGTTGTAAGAGATCGTCTATTTCAAAAGCATTTTTACTTTTACTACTATATATATACGAATATATCATTTAATTATCGTTTGGTAATTTTATTGTAAACTTAGTGCCTACATTAACTTTTGAATCCACTTGTATTGTTCCACCTGTTGCCTCAACTTGTGTTTTAGTTAAGAAAAGGCCTAAACCTCTAGCATCTTCATTGTGATGGAATGTTTGATTCATTCCAAAAATTCTCTGTCCAAATTTTTCTAAATCAATACCCATTCCGTTATCCTTAACAGAGATAACAATTTGATTGTTTTCTGAATATACCTCAACTTCAATTTTAGGTAATCTATCTTCTGAGCGGTATTTTATTGCATTACTCAGTAAGTTCAAGAAAATGCTTCTTAAGTACTCTTCCGGATAACTAAATGTAAGTCCCCTTTCAACATCCATACTAATTAATACCCCATGCTTTTTCATGTTGCCAGATAAAATATCTAACACTTTCATCAACTCTTCTTTTATGTTGATGTTAGAGCGCTGAAGACTAGTTTTCTGTTGTACTTTGATGGCATCTGTTAAGTTATTGACTGTTTTTTCTAACTGAGCAAGTGCCTTCTCGAAAAGTTGAATATACTTTTCCTTTTCTTTATCATCATTTTCGTTATGATACAATTCTACTAACGACAATAGATTAGATAAAGGAGAACGTATGTTATGAGAAGCAATATAAGTATAACTTTCTAACTGTTCGTTTTGAACAGCCAAGGTTTGAGCCGTTTTCTCCGCCAAATTCACCGTTTCTTTCCATTGATATTCCATTGATTTAGTCTCTGAAATATCAAAAACAAGACAAAGTAGAGAAAAATGATTATCCTCTTTTGTAATCTTCCCAGCTAATCTTAAATGAAGTTTTTCTGAGTTTAATGTATTTATTCTTAACGTTATATCAAACTGCTTAGGCTTTTCTTTTAATAGTTGGTAAAGCTTTTTCTCATCTTCTTTCTGAATGATATTCAAAATGAAGGACTTATCGATTGTTATATTTTTATCTTGGATTTCAAGCCATTTTAAAAGAGTATCATTTACATTCACTGCATCTTTTTTGATGTCAGGAATACTAATTGTACCAAAATGATCTAGATCCAATAAATCAAGATAAGTATTTGCCAAATTACCAATCTCTTTTTCTTTCTTGTATTCCTCAGTGATATCTTTAAGAATACCATGAAGGCCTACAATTTTGTGATTTTTATTTATTGATGAGCAATCAATTAAGATCACTTTTGTTTCTAAATGTATATTCGTTTTAAATTCTTTTCCATATTGAATACAATCATTTAGTTTATTTCTAAACGATAAATAAGACTCATTTTGAACAGTTTCTCCGTATTTATTCTTTATGAATGAATCAAAGTTTTCTGCAGAAATGTTATTGTATTCTTTCCCGGATATCAAAACTTTCTTTTCATCGAAAAGCCAAGTCCAAGAATGTAGGTCTAAATGCTTAGAAATAGTTTTGTACTGAGAGATCTTCTCTTGGTGTTCCTCATTTAAGGCCAATAATTTCTTAGTTGGATTGAAATCAGAAATTGGTATAAATGAAAGAATGACTCCATCCGCCTCAAAATCTTTGTTAACACAAGGTGAGACTCTAAGAAGATATTTTTTGCCTTCATTATCAGAGATTTCTTGCTCTTGTATTTGGTTGACTTTTACTGCATCTTCAATAGATTGATAAAAACTACCTTTGATTTTAAAGAACGTATTAAATTGTAATATACTTCTTCCTAAATCCTCGTTTTCGATACCAAAAAAGTCACTTGCATTCGGAGCTATACGACGAATTTTTAAGTCATTATCTAAATACAAACTGGCTATACCTGCTGATTTAAACAGGTTCAGGAAGTCATTATTAAGTACAGAAATCTCTGTTAGTTTCTCTTTATATTCCTGGTTAACCGTGTATAATTCCTCGTTTACAGATTGAAGTTCCTCATTACTACTTTGTAATTCCTCATTGGAGGACATCAATTCTTCGTTATTAATTTGATAGTTCTCATTAATACCCTCAATTTTCTTATTCGCATTTTTTAGCTCTAAGTGAAGATGTTTGATCTCATCTTTTAAATTTTGAATGGTATTGTCCTGCTCTAAAATATTATCTTGATTGTCTTTCTTGATAGGAACAAACTCCAAAATAATATTATCACTATCTATATTCAATGTAAATTTTCTGATGATGATATCAGAAACCAATCCTTCTGTTACATTATTGAAGGAAATATTTTTTAGTTTTCTACTCTTTCCATCTTCTTTTACCTTCTTTATCTCTCTGATAATATCGATGTAAACTTCGAAATCGAAAACCTCTTTTAGGACCAATTCTTTTTGTGGAAAGAATAGATATTTACCTGTTTCTTTGGTTGAATAAATAATGTTTTCGTCAAAATCTACGACGATGAATGGTTGGCAAAAGAACTGTATTAATCTTTTTTCTATATCAGTAGCAAAAATATTTTCTTTAAACTGAGTAATTTCTAACTCCACTGGACTTAAAGTTTTTTGATTTTCGAATTTATGACGTTGATCAATATCTATAATTTTAAAATTTTCGGTGAGTTGGAAGAATTTTTTCTTGACATCAATTTCTTTTAAAAATTTATCTGAAAAGTTTTTCTCAGATGGTCCTAAGAATAAATACCCACCTTTATTTAAGGAGAATTTTATGGTGTTTAATATCTTATACTGGTTTTCCTTTTTAAAGTAGATCAAAAGATTTCTACACGTAATTAGATCAATATTTAAGAAAGGAGGAGTTTCTAAGATATCATGTTTTACAAAGGTGATTAACTGTCTAACATTTTCGTTGACAGTATACTTGTTTCCATTTTTGAAGAAATATTTTTTTAAGAACTTTGTGGGAATTTCATTTAATTCTTTCTCTGTAAATGAGCCTTCAGAAGCATATTGGATCGCCTTATTATTAAGGTCTGTCGCAAATATTTTTACCTCTTTCTCTTCTTTTATTTTTTCTAATTCCTCAAGTACTAAAATAGCTAAAGTATAGGCTTCTTGTCCTGTACTACAGCCTAAAGACCAAATACGAACAATGTCTTTGTCCTTAAATACTTTTGGAATAATGCTCTGTTCTACAAAATCCCATTCTTCTAAATCTCTGAAAAATGAAGTCACCCCAATGAGAAAACTATTGGCAAGTGAATCCAATTCCTTAGGGTGTGTTGTTAAATGCTGATAGTATTTTTCGATGGAATTGAAGTTTTGGTATTCCATCATTTTTAAAATTCGACGATATAACGTCTGTGTTTTATAACTACCGAAATTAATGTTCGATTTAGAGCTGACTAAACTGATAATATGATCGAGTACTTTAAATCCTTTTCCAGCTCTATTCGAATTTCCATTGGTTGAAATAAACTCTAATATTTGAGATAGATCTTCAATACTAGAAATAAAATCAATGGGATTGGTTTGAATGGCAGAGAATGGCATGCCATTAAACTTCGCAGAATCCGGGTGCTGTACAATAGAAATACCATTATTGGCATTGATATATCTCAACCCTTCAGTTCCATCAGATCCTGTTCCTGATAAAATAATTCCAATGGCTTTTTCTTTATAAGTAGTGGCTAAGCTTTTAAAAAGAATGTTGATAGGATAAGATAATTTATCCCTCTTACTGTTTTTTTCCTTAACAACAATCTTATTATTCTCTATGCTTAATGTAGTATGGTTATTAATTAAATATATATGGTTCTTCTTAAGAAAATGATCTTTATTCACTTCAATAATAGGAATTTTAGTCACTTTTCTTAAAAGTTCTGGTATTAAACTTTTATGTTCTATTGATAAATGCAGAACAACAATAAAACACATATCGGTATTGTTATTCAGCTTTTCAAATAAGTTGTTAATTGCTTCAAGGCCACCTGCAGAGGCACCGATGCCAACTACAAATTTAGGATAGTTATTCTCAGTCATATTAGTTTTTTAAAAACTTACATCAATATAGTCATAAGATTTTAATAATATTTTTTATAACTAATTTATTTTGCATCGATGATTACAATTGTAACTTTACAGCATCAATTTATTTAAATAATGAGAATATTTCGATTTTTTTCCTTAGGTGTATTCACTGCATTAGTCTTTATTATTGGAGGGGCTTTATTGCTTCCATCTGAATATAATGTTCATCAAAAAATCTTTATTAAAGAGAAACCAAGCACTATTTTTCCTTTTATTAATAATTTAAAAAAATGGAATTCTTGGGCATTTATTGATGATGAAAATAATGCTAGATTGTCGCCAATGTATTCTGGCCCTGAAGAAGGAGAGGGAGCGATCCATACTTGGATGGACTATCATGGGAATAATGCTAAAATTCAGATCTTAGCTTCAGAACCTTTTGAAAAAGTAGAACTACAAATGACAACAAATGATGGGGCATTTATTTCTGATATTCAATTTACCATTGAAGGAGATCAGAATGGAAGTGTGGTTGTTTGGGATGAAAAGGGAGATTTTGGCTACCAGTTATCTGCTAGAGTAGTTGCTTTTATGTCGGATTATGAAACCAAAATTGGAGAACAATACCAACAAGCATTAGAACAATTAAAGAATAGAATAGAAGAAACTTCTACACCAAAACAATAGCACCTCCAAATCGACCGGTTTGATTAGGTGATGCTTTTCGTGCTGAAAAGAATCGACGATCTGTATAGGTATTGATGGGCATGAATTCGATGTTTTGTTCTAAGATACCATTAATTTTACATTGATATTTCTGACAAGCAGTAATGTCGAGATATCTTTTTTGAACATCAGGATGTTTACTTAAAACTTGATCTATAATCTCTGGGTATGCTTCCTCAAAAAGTTTGGCGACCTCTAGGCCTATTTCATAGGTTTCTTTTTTAATAAACGGTCCAAAGCATACTTTGATATCAGAAGGTAGACATCCGAATTCATTGATCATTACCTCAATTCCTTTTGTGAGAATTTTTAGTTCAGTGCCTTTCCATCCGGAATGAATTGCACCTATTACTTTTTGTATGGGATCGAATAATAGGATAGGAGTGCAGTCTGCAGCTAACGTTACTAATCCTACGCCTTTAACATTGGTAATTAACCCATCAGTTTTAGGAAAAGGAAGAGGACTCGATATCAAGTCCTCTAAATTATCTTCTTTGATAATGCCAATAGTATTGGTATGTTGTTGATCCCCAATGAATAGATGATCACAACCTAAAGCTTCTTTTACTCTTTTCCTGTTTTCCTGAACATCTTCTTTTTTATCATGTGCTAGATTCCCAAGATTTAATGAATCAAAAGGAACCTGACTGACTCCACCATTTCTAGTGGTAATAAAATGATGCAGAGGGTCATCTTTTAAAAGTGAAAAGGAGAGAGTTTCAAGCATTTTAGTTATTTACTATTGTGTGCATAAATCTGATCAATACTAATTGTACCTTCGTAAATTGCTTTACCCACTACTACTGCAGGAATACCTGCCTCGTCTAATTTTGTGAGGTCATCAAATTTACTTACTCCGCCACTTGCAATCAACTCCATATCTGGAAATTCAGCAATTATTTCTTGGTATAAAGCGGTATTAGGTCCTTGCATCATACCATCTTTAGAAATATCAGTACAAAGTACTTTTGTAATTCCTTTAGAGGTATAGTTTTTCAAGAAATCAAAAAGAGGCAATTGACTGTCTTCTTGCCAACCACTTACAGCAATTTTTTTGTCTTTGGCATCAGCAGCTAAAATCATACGTTCAGCTCCAAATTTTTCAATCCAGCTGACAAATTTATCTTCTGCTTTTACTGCAATAGATCCACATGTCACCATTTCAGCACCATGATCGAATACTTTTTGCAAATCTTCATCAGATTGGATACCTCCTCCAAAATCAACTACTAAATTGGTGTTTTTAACAATACGTTCTAAAACAGGGTAGTTCACTACCTTTTTCACTTTAGCGCCGTCCAAATCAACCAAATGCAAACGTGTGATTCCTGCATCTTCAAATTGTTTTGCAATGTCTAAAGGATCTTTTGCATATACTGTTTTTTGAGCATAATCGCCCTGTGATAACCTTACTAGTTGACCATCGATAAGATCAATAGCTGGAATAATTTCTAATCGTTTGCTCATTTTAGCACTCTGTAATGAAGTTTTGAATAATTTTTTGTCCTACGTCTCCACTTTTTTCAGGGTGGAATTGAGCAGCATAAAAATTGTCTTTATGAAGAGAAGCACTGTATGGATGTACATAGTCAGTTACCGCAATAGTTTCTTCACATAATTCAGCATAATAACTGTGTACGTAATAGACATAATCATTATCTTCCAACCCAGTATACAAAGGTGTTTTTAGATCATGGATATTGTTCCAGCCCATATGAGGAACCTTTAAACTATCACTTTCAAATTTCTTGACATGAGTATCAAAAATACCTAGACAATCGGTATCTCTTTCCTCAGAATGTTGACACATTAATTGTAATCCAAGACAAATGCCAAGGGTGGGTTGTTTTAATTCTTTAATCAGTACATCTAGATTTCTAGCCTTTAGATAATCCATTGCTGATTTTGCTTCGCCAACACCAGGGAATATCACTTTATCCGCAGATAAGATTTCCTCTTTTTGGTCTGTTAGAATAGGTTCAATGCCAATACGTTGTAATGCATATCTTACTGACTGTACATTACCGGCATTGTATTTAATGATAGCAACTTTCATCGATTAGCTATTTTGTGATGCTTCTGTTTACTTCTAAAAGTAAAATCAGTAAAGCTTTAAACGAAAGTCAAAATTACAATACTTTCCAAAGAATGAAAATAGATGAGTTGATTTCATAAAAAAACGGCTTATTTATGATGATATTTTACATAAATAAGCCGTTTTTTTATAGAATTGTCTACTATCTAAAATGTCAAATACATTGCAGAATAAGGGGCGATACTTACGGATGAACCACTTTCTTTTGCCTTATCCAACGAAATGCTCACACTTTGTCCTGATAATACATCTTTTGTTTTGACTTCGTCTAAATTAGCTACTCCAATAGCCTCTGTAACAATCGATGGAATGATTAAGTCCAACTCCATTTCTTGATCTGAAAAATTGGTTATTACAAGGACTCTTTCGCTCTCATCAAATCTAATGAAGCTATAAATTTTATCAGTATTGTATTTAGCGTTTGTGCGGTTAAATTGCTGAAGATCGATAAGTTTACCACTTCGAATAGCAGAAGACTCAGTAGAAGCTTTGATAATGTCTTTATACTGTTTTCTTAATGTTCTTTGCTCAGCAGATAATTGGCCGCCATCATATTTACGATTGTTCACCCATTTCTGATGTTCAGGAACACCCCAATAATCAAAAATGGTAGTTCTTCCATCATCACCACTAAAGCCGGAAACATTTTCTCCAGGTTCTCCCACTTCTTGACCGAAATATATCATCACAGGGCCACTTCCTAATGCAGCACTTACAGCCATTCCAGGTATGCCTAATTGTGGATCGTTTGAAAACTCTTTAGAAGCAATTCTTTGCTCATCATGATTTTCTAAAAAGCGAAGCATGTGATTATTAAAACCATCCATCTCTTTCCAAACCTTTGTCAGGTGAGATAAAGAAGAACCCTCACGATCTTCCATAACAGCACGCAAAGTATCATAAACACCTACTTTGTCGTAGAGGTAATCAAATTTTCCGTTAAAGATATAATTCTCGTATTCTTTAGGATTATATACCTCTGCAATGAATCGGATATTAGGATTGATTTTTTTGATTTTTGGAATCATCCATCCCCAATATTCTACAGGAACCATTTCAGCCATATCACAACGGAAACCATCTACCCCTTTTTCTGTCCAATACGTCAGGATTTCTAAGGTTTTTTTCCAAGTTGAAGGCACGTCACCATCAATATCAAATACTTTTTCTCCATTACCAGAAATATGATTTACACCGTAATTCAAACGTACAGTTTCAAACCAGTCATTCACAGTAGGGTTAGGAGTTACAGCACCATTTCCTGATACTTTTGCTGGTACTTCTTTAAATTTTCCATCCGCTAAAGGAAACTTGGCACCCCCTAAAGGTTTGTATCCTTCAGGAACTACAAATGGCTTACCGGGTAAGTAGTAGAAATTATTATTAGGGTCAAAACCTTTCTTTAGGTTATCAGTAGCACCTAAGTCTTTAACTCCTTTCGGTTTTTTATCAGAATAATATGATCGAGCAACGTGATTAGGTACAAAATCAATGATTACTTTTAAACCTTCATCATGTGTTCTCTTGATTAAGGCTTCGAATTCTTCAACTCTTTGATTTACATTGTTGGCTAAATCAGGGTTGACATCATAGTAATCTTTAATCGCATATGGAGAACCTGCACGCCCTTTTACCACGTCGGCATCATCTAATCGGATACCATATTTTCTGTAATCTGTAATTACTGCATGTTCTATGACTCCTGTGTACCAAACATGAGTAGCTCCAAGATCTTTTATTCCTTTTAATGCGGCCTCATTGATATCATCAAATTTACCGACTCCATTTTGTTTTAGAGTTCCCCAAGGAATATTGTTTGTTGTAGTGTTACCAAAGAGACGTGTCATCATTTGGTATACTACAATTTTATGGTCTTCAATATTTTCTGTTGAACTTGATATATCGTAAAGATGTTTCATTTTCTTTTCATCTTCTTGATTACTAGAAGAACAACCAAATAAAAGTAACGTAAAAATACCTATTATAAGGTAAGGGAAATTGCGTCGAATTATATTCATTTATGGTTAGTTTTAATTGAAAAAACAAAAAAACTCTCTTTATTTTGGAATAAAGAGAGTTGAGATATCTTACTCACTTTTCTTATTGTAAGCACGTTTTTGATTCAATTGTTGAGCAATTTTGTATAAATCTACTTTAGAGAAAATAGTATCATAAATTGCTTGATGTGATTTTACATCTTTAAGATCTTCTTGCATTTGAACTGCAACAGTAAATGGGTTAGTGTCTTTTAGTTGCTTTCTCAGACTATTTAAATAATCCTTATCTTTTTTGATTGCATTGAAAATTATTTCTTCAATTTCGTTCATAAAATTGTCAAGTTAATATGGTTGATTTATTATTTATGTATTATGTAATAATAATTAAAAATAATTAGTTTAAAAAACCTTTTTTCAAAAATATTTTTATCAATTTGATAAAAATATTTAAAGGATGATTTAAGAAGAATATTTCATCTTTTTTAGAAAAATATTTTTGACTTTTTGAGATAAATATACAAGAAAATAGATTTATCATAATTTATATTTTTCATCTAACTCAGTTTACTAATAAATTTTGTGTAACTTGATAAAAGATCTTACAGTTAAACCACAATGAAAACACTAATACTAATAAGACACGCTGAAGCAGAATCTGCCTATTTTGGGGTGGAAGATAAAAATAGAGAATTGACTCAACAAGGCTATGCACAAGCATTGCATATGTCTCAAAAAGTGAAAAGTGGTTCTTATGTGCCAGATATTATTTTCTTTTCTGACGCTGTTAGAACAAAAATTACCACCCAAGTGCTTCAAGAAACGTTGGATATTCCAGAAGAAGCCACCTTTGAGGAAGGTTCGTTTTATGATGCAAACGTTGGGAGGTTATTGGATTTTATCAATCAGCGATCTGATGAGGCCGATTGTTTTGCTATTGTTGGTCACAATCCGACCCTCAGTTTTCTAGCTGAATATTTAACAGGAGAAGCGTTGGCTTCACTTGCTCCTGCAGATGCTTTAGTAATTACTTTTGATTTTCCATCTTGGAGTATGGTTTCTCAAGCAACAGGACAGTCTTTGTGCAGGTATACCGGAAACTAATGGATCAGGTTTTATGGTGATTATTTGATAAGTAAACCTACTAAATCATTAAAATTTTCAATTAAATAGTCGGGTTGAACAGGAGAGTTGTCTGTAAGTTCTTTACGATATTTTCCTGTTTTGACTTGTATAGCCGTTAAGTTAGCTGATTTAGCACCTTGAATATCTCCGACAATATCATCACCAATCATCAATAGTTCATCTGCAGATAAACCAATTTTTTCAATCGCAGATTCATAAAATGCTTTTTCAGGTTTGCCTATACATACGCTTTGCGTAGAGGTAGCGAATTCTAATCCAGTAATAAAAGCACCGATATCAATACGGAGGCCATCAGCTGCTTTCCAGAATTTTCCTTTGTGGAGACCCACCACTTTACTACCGTTCAATATTTTATTGAAAAGGTTGTTCATAAGAGCGTAGTCCCAATTTTTTCCAATATCACCTACTACAATGACTTCTGGGTCAATAGTATTTTCCTTTATATTATCATAAAATAGGTTCCTAACGCTAGTTCCTCCAAGTACTTCTACATTATTATATCCCATTTTAGAAACATAATTGTATGCGGCTAGAGGAGGACTTAAAATCTCATCTTTTCCAACAGGAATACCCATTTTTATCAGTTTATCGAATAATTCTTCTGATGTTATTCCTGAAGTATTGGTGACAAATAAGAAAGAATAACCTTTGTCTTTTAAGGTTTGAATACTATCTATTACTCCTTCAATTAAAACAGAATCGTTGTATAATACTCCGTCAAGATCGCAAAGTATGCCTTTGATATTTTTCATTTAACTAAAACTTTTTCCTTTTATTTCTATTTATAGGATAAATATTTGATTCACAAAATCATCCTAATCAACAACAAGAGTTTATTTTTAACTAAACATAACACCATTTGAAACTTTCAAACAATGATACTACTTACCTATGTGTTATTTTTGTGACAATAAAATTGAATTCCGTTAATGAAGTTATCTTCTTCAACATATTATTATCTATTCTTAATAGGATTGATTTCAATAATTCAGGGTTGTGCCTCGGTGAATATTAGAGAGTACGAGAATGCCTCGATTAAATTTATGAAATCGTCTCCCTTACCACAGCCAAGAGCCTATATGGGTTATTGTAGTAATGGAACGTCATGTTTTGTTGTGGGTGGAGAAAATAAATCGGGTGATAATTTTGATAACGTCTTAGTATTTAATGTTGACAAGGAGCAATGGAACGAATTAACCCCTGTGAATATTACTGCGGAAAAAAACATCAATAGTATTATAGCTAATGGCTCATTATTACTATTAAATGGAAACGAAAATAAAAACGATGAGGACTTTTCTGATGTAGATGAAAACGTCCGAGAAATCAGTTTTAATGTTCAGGTTCCTTACTTAAATAAAGTATCTGAAAACCCAGAGCCTTTATATAAAAATTGCCTCGCTGAGTATAAAAATATGGTATATTCATTTGGTGGAATGATTGATGAGGATACCTATTCTAATACATTATATTCATACGATCCCAAAAAGAAAAAATGGAAACAATTAGCGAGTATGCCTATTCAAATGGTTACGTTTGGAGCTGCTGTTAATGGTAAAATTTATACTTTTGGAGGTAAGGGAGACAAAGAAATCGATGATATTTTTATGTATAACATGAAAGTGAATCGTTGGGTGAAAGTAGGGAAACTACCTGAGCCTATCACTGATGCTGCAGTGACTCAATTTAAAGACTATATTATTCTATTCAGCGAAAGACAACTATTTATTTTCGATACCGCTAAAGGTAGCTTAAAGAGGTTTCAAACCAATATTGGTGATTTAAGAGGCATGGGGGCTACCGTTTCTAAAGAAAAATTAATTATTTTTGGCGGTATCAAAACGTCTGGTTCTGGAAAATCTAATTATTCCTCTACGGTATATATGATTGACTTAGGAAAAGTTCTCAAAGGTTAGACGTTAAGTTGATCACTATCTCATTTTTTACACATGGAAAAATCTACCTTCGATATATCCTCTTTATTAAGAGAGCATATCCGAACAATGACACCTTATTCATCTGCTAGGGATGAATTTGAAGAAGTTTCTGATGATTTTATATTTTTAGATGCCAACGAAAATCCTTTCGGAACGGCGACTGGCGAGAAATACAATAGATATCCTGATCCTTATCAAAGGGCTGTAAAGGAAAAGCTTTCTAAGGTAAAACATGTACCAACGGAAAACATCTTCTTAGGTAATGGTAGCGACGAGCCTATCGATTTACTATTTAGAGCTTTTGTTGAATCGGGTAAAGATAATGTCATTATTCTTCCGCCAACTTATGGTATGTATCAAGTTTCTGCTGCTTTAAATAATGTAGAACTAAGAAAGGTTTCTTTAACCAAATCACTTGATATTGATACAGAGGAAGTGTTAAATACTATAGATCAGCATACAAAACTCATTTTTGTATGTTCTCCTAATAACCCTACAGGAAACTCGGTATCGGTTGATCGTATAGAGCATTTACTGAATAATTTTAATGGTATAGTAGTGGTAGACGAAGCTTATATTGATTTTTCTGATCAAGAAAGTTTCTCTCAAAAATTAGATCAATATCCAAATTTAGTAGTCTTGCAAACCTTTTCTAAAGCCTGGGGTATGGCTGGTTTAAGGTTAGGGATGATGTTTGCCTCTAAAGAAATTATTAGAGTTTTCAATATCATTAAGCCTCCTTATAATATCAATCAGTTAACACAGGAGAAAGCTTTAGAATGTTTAGATAATGAGGATAAGGTAAAGGAAATGGTATCTGTTTTAATATCAGAAAGAGAACGCCTTAAAGACGAATTGTCTAGTTTGCCTAGAGTGAAAAGCATTTATCCTTCTGATGCCAATTTCTTATTGATTCAAGTAGAAGATGCCAATAATGATTATGACAGGCTGATAAAGTCTAATGTAGTCATTAGAAATAGGGCAAATGTTTTACTTTGTGATGAAGGTTTGAGAATATCAATTGGCACAAAAGAAGAAAACAATAAGTTTATAGAGGCATTTAAAGCTCTATAATTTAGCTATAAATAAAAAAGAGCATTTGATATCTACATCAAATGCTCTTTTCGTTTAGTAGTGGTAAACGGTTTCAAAAACCTTTCGCCAAGCGTCTAAACATTTATAATTATGTTCACCAATTTGAGTGATCAGAGATACCCCGGTGACATTTGTGGTAAGTACCGCATCAGCATCTATAATATCTGCTTTTCTAGCAAATACCCTCTTTACTTTGTATCCTTTCGATTCAAGATCAGCAATAATATTTTTTCTGCTGATTCCTGAAACGCATCCCACAGAAATCTTGGGAGTGAAAACTACTTTATTCTTTACCCAAAACAAGTTACCACTTATTGTTTCAGCTAAATATCCTTCGTTATTTAAGAGAATAACATCATCCAGCTTCCTTTTTTGTTTCTCTAAACCAGCTAAAGTGTAGGTAAGGGAAGAAAGTGTTTTACAAGAAGAAACAGGAGTAGGAGCCACATTTACAGTTTCTGCAAAATCGACTTTAAGATTTTTTGTTTCTCTTTTTTGTTGGTATTCTTGAGTAAGTAAAGCAACATGACCCATCTTACTTAGAGGAGTATATAAACCTCCTCCAGAGCGCCAAACTATGAGCTTAATTCTACTTTCTCCTTCGATCCCATTCTTTTTCTTTAAGGTTTTGTATTGCTCTCTAATATATTCTGGAGTCAATAAATCGTCCAAAACATTAATTTGAAGTTCTTTTAAACCTTTTGAAATTCTTTCTAGGTGATCTTCCAAAAAACGAATATTTCCATCCTTAGTAATCATAGTCTCAAAAAGGCCATCGCCAAACTGAAAGCCACGATCGGTTATAGGTAGATTCGTTTTGTTGGTTTTAATGATTTCTTTATTTAGAAGAATGTAATTCATAAAAACACCAATCTAATACTTCATTTTAGACATTTCTCTTTGCTGATCTTTCGCCTTTAAGTCATTACGTTTATCGTATAACTTTTTACCTCTAGCAAGAGCAATTTCTATTTTCGCTAATCCTCTGTCGTTAATAAATAATTGAGTGGGTACAATAGTAAAGCCATTCTCTTTTACTTTACGATCGAGTTTACTTAATTCTTTCTTTGTAAGTAATAACTTTCTATCCGCTTTCGCTTCATGATTGTTATAACTGCCACCCATTTCATAAGGAGCAATGTGCATAGCACGAACAATCAATTCAGATCCAATAAACAGGCAAAAAGCATCCTGAAGACTTACTTTTTGCATACGTATAGATTTTATCTCAGTACCTTTTAGGGATACCCCAGCTACGAATTTTTCAATAAATTCGTATTCATGAGATGCCTTTCGGTTCTTTATTTTTACTTTTTGTTTTATTTCTAATTTCTTACCTCCCATAACTACTTAATTGTAATTTCGTCTCCGTTTAATATCGGTAATACATCACAATAATCTTCTGTAGCACAGAATGCCAAATCATTTTGTGCTTTAAGTCCGCTTAATCGCTTAGCATGTGATGCGTGATTTTGAATTACTTCACTTAAATTATTTTTAGCTGATTGATACTGACTCAACGCCATGTAAGTAGCATCATCTGTTATTTCAACCTCATCTTTTAACTGATCAACCAAAGCTCCAGCAAAAAGAGTATCTTCTAAGCTAGGATTTCCTTTCCATCCAGCACAGATGATGATCACATCTTTTTGTTGCTCTTTGATGTATCTCCCGATAGAAGAAACATTTAAGAGTGCTCCAATCACTACTTGATCTGCCGATTTTCTAGCTGCATCAATAGCCACAGTTCCATTTGTGGTGGTCATGCATATCGATTTACCATGATATGCCTCTTCCATGTGTTCATAAGGAGAGTTGCCAATAGTAAATTCTTCCACCTTTACGCCTCCTCTTTCTCCAGCAGTAACGTAACCCTTTGCAGCATAAGTTAATGCTTCTTCTACCTTTTTTACAGGAATAACGCTTTTTACACCTGCATTTAATCCAGCAACCATACAAGAAGTTGCTCTCAAAACATCGGTAACGACTGCAATCTTTCCTTCTAATTGATGTAGGTGAAGGATTTCAGGCGTTAGGCAAGTTTCGATTTTAATCATTATCCAATATATTTTTTTCGGAATTCGTTGGCTAAATCAAGTTGTTCTAAATTTAAATTTGATTCAATACTATTCGAATCCGATAGTGCTTTTATTAAAGATTCAGTAGCCAAATTTCCAGTTAAATCATCTTTGGCCATAGGACATCCTCCAAGTCCACCAAGTGCAGCATCTATTCTTTTACAACCAACATCTATGGCAGTTTTAGCAAAAGAGTAAGCATCAGAGGGATGACAATGCAAATGTACACCCAATTCAGTATCTGACAATACTTTTGAGGCATTTTCGAACATATGTTCAACATCTTTTAAGGTTGCAGCCCCAATAGTATCGGCTAACGAAATAATTTTCACCCCCATTTCCCTAAGTTGAACAGCTAAATCTAATACTTTAGTAGTAGGGACATATTCTCCATAGGGGTTACCAAAACTCATAGATAAATACACTACAGCTTCTTTTCTATGTCGCTTACATAGAGTCACAATTTCTTTTAAATTCCATAATGCTTCACTAATTGAACTATTTGTATTTCGTCTTTGAAATATTTCGGAAACAGAAAGGGGAAAACCTAAATACGAGATTTGGTCATAAGAAACCGCTTCTTGTGCGCCTCTCAAGTTGGCAATAATAGCTAATAATTTTGTGGATGTTTCTGATAGATCTAATCCATCTAATACCTCCCTTGTGTCTTTCATCTGAGGAATAGCTTTGGGTGAAACAAAACTCCCAAAATCTAAAGTATGAAATCCTACTTTGAGTAATTGATTGATATAGTCAATTTTTGTTTGAGTGGGTATAAAAGTAGATAACCCTTGCATAGCGTCTCTTGGGCATTCAATGATGTTGATGTTATTTTGGTTCATTGATGAAGTGAGGTGTTGATTAAAAAAATGCTGTTTATTTATGATGTAGAGTATTTAATATACTATTTTTCTTAAGGGAAAGCAATTTGATGTTTGATTTTTGATAATAATAAAGGGTGATGTCACCAAAGTAACATCACCCTTTTACTTATATTCTAAGAGGAAATTAGATAACACCGTAAGCAATCATAGCATCAGCTACTTTTACAAAACCACCAATGTTGGCTCCTTTTACGTAATCTACCCATCCGTCTTCTTGACCATACTTTTGGCATTTCTCATGGATCTTTTTCATAATCCCTTGAAGTTTCTCGTCTACTTCTTCGAAAGACCATTGTAAACGCATAGAGTTTTGCGTCATCTCAAGACCTGAAATGGCAACACCACCTGCGTTGGCCGCTTTACCAGGTCCGTACATGATTTGGTTTTTCTCAAATATTTTGATCGCACCAATCGTTGAAGGCATGTTTGCACCTTCACAAACTAGGATACAACCATTGTCTATCAATTGTTGTGCATCTTTATCGTCCAACTCGTTTTGAGTAGCAGAAGGGAATGCTAAATCTACTTTTACGCTCCAAGGTCTTGCACCTTCAGTATAAGTAGCGTTAGGGTATTTAGTAGCATATTCTGCTAAGGAAACACGTTGAACGTTTTTCAAATCTTGGATATGTGCTAACTTTTCAGCGTCGATACCATCTGGATCGTGTAAGAAACCACCTCTATCAGACATAGTTACAACTTTTGCACCCAATTGGATAAGTTTTTCAACAGTATATTGCGCTACGTTACCAGAACCAGAAACGGCTGCAACTTTACCATTGTAATCATCTCCTCTTACTGCTAACATTTCTCGGCCAAAGTATACAGAACCGTATCCTGTCGCTTCAGTTCTTGCATTAGAACCTCCAAAAGCTAGGTTCTTACCAGTAAGAACACCTGTGAATTCGTTTGCAATACGACGGTATTGACCGTACATATAAGATACTTCACGACCACCTACACCAATATCGCCGGCAGGAACGTCAGTATCTTTACCAATATGTCTGTAAAGTTCGGTCATGAATGCCTGACAGAATCGCATCACCTCAGCTTCTGATTTCCCTTTAGGGTTAAAGTCTGAACCACCTTTCGCTCCACCCATTGGAAGCGTAGTTAAAGAGTTTTTCAATACTTGCTCAAATCCTAAGAACTTAAGCGTACCTAACGTAACTGATTTGTCAAAACGCAAACCACCTTTGTAAGGTCCGATTGCACCATTAAATTGAACACGGTGACCTCTATTTACACGGATATTTCCTTCATCATCTTGCCAAGTTACACGGAAACTGATTGTTCTATCAGGTTCTGTCATTCTTTCTAAGATTTTTGCATCCAAGTATTTTGGATTTTCATTAATGAAGGGAATTAATTTTTCAGCTACTTCTTCTACAGCTTGGTAAAATTCCGGCTGACCAGGGTTTCTCCTTTTTAGACCCTGCATGAAACTTTTTAATTCAAGTTCTTGCATTTAATTAAAGAGGTTAGTAATAATTCTATAAAAGATAAATGTTATATATGTGTGTTGTTCTTCATCAATTTATTGATGAAGAACAATTGAAAATTAATTCGTATGATGTATTAAACTGATCTTATTGAATTAAGTTTCGTTTTTATTTAAGTTTTTCTAAATCTATTTTACAAGATAATAAAGTGATATCATCTGCATATGCTTGATGACCTTTAAAAGTATTTAAAAGAGAGATCAAATTCTCGTGCATTTCTTTCTGTGCAAAATTGATATTTGACTCTAAAAACTCCTGTAATTTATCATCTCCGAGTTCCTCGTCCTCATCGTTGTAGGTTTCAGTAAAGCCATCAGTAAAGCCAAATACGAAAAACTGATGCAAGTTATCAATTTCTCCGATTTCTAAGAAAGGTAATTGAGAAAAAGATCCTAAAATTGTTGTTCCTACCTCTAAACGCTCAAATTTCTCGTTTCTGTACATAAAAGGAGGGTTATGCCCTGCGTTAATATACCTTAAGGTACGAGTGGTAGTATCAAATTCCATGAAAAAGGCAGTAATAAAACTTTCGCCTTCGGCACTTTCAAGAATTTGGGTATTGGCTTCATGAACGATATGTTCTAGATCAGTACCTCTTCGAGCCATTGCACGTATTGTTCCTTGGAAATTGGACATCAATAATGCAGCTGGTGCACCTTTACCAGAAACATCGGCAATCGACATTAAAAACTTAGTATCACTTAACGGGACATAATCATAATAATCACCTCCAATAGAGTGGTGAGGCATATAACTTGCGTGAACGGATACTGGTACGTCATTGCCATAAGGAAGCTTTTTAGGGAACAACATATGCTGTACATGAGAAGCAATTTCTAATTGCTTTTTCATTTCCTTTTGAACTTCTTCTTTACGGGCTAATTTTTTATTTTCAATAGCCACCAATATGATATTGGTAAGGGCTTCTGTAAAACCTTGATCTTTAAAATCATCACGATCCTTTGTGCTTCCTACAAGGGCATAAGCAAGAACATCGTTTTTATGCTTAATGGGGATGATAGTATCAAAAGGCTCGTATCCTTCAGGTTTATCACCTTCTAATTTTGAACTTACATCATACACCTCAAATTGAGGGGGGAATATTGATGTTAATTGATCGTCATGCGTGCCATAATTGACAAAACGAGAAAATCCTTGATCATCATCGTCAATCACATAAAGAATCAAATTAGTGATACTTGGGTTAGAAGATAGGGTTAATTTATATATAGTATATAAATCTTCTTCAGATCTATTTGCGTTAATGGCACTGATCGTTTCAAATAACGATTCAAGTTGCATCTCTTTAAGCATCAAACGCTTTTGCATATTATTCGCCATTATATAATCTCTTTAATTGTTTGTTTTAGAATGTGGGTCATAGGCATCTCTAAGCCCATTGCCAATCAGGTTAAACGCTAATACAGTAATACTAATAGCAAGACACGGGAAAATGATTAAATGCCAGTGTCCTGTAGGTGTTAATTCTGTTAAACCGTCTTTAATCATAGTTCCCCATGAAGGCATAGTAGGAGGGCCTCCTAAACCTAAGAAGCTTAAACCCGCTTCAATTAAGATGGCTGAAGCAAAATTTGAAGCACTTATAACAGCTAATGGACCTAATATATTGGGTAAAATATGATGTACTATAATTTTATAGTTAGAGTACCCCATCGCTTTAGTAGCTTCAATATAATCTTTTTGTTTTATAGATAAAATCTGACCTCTAACCACTCTTGCTACTTCTACCCACATAGTAAGACCTACAGCTACAAAAGTGACCCATATATCTTCATTTTGAAGGGCCAATCGTACAGCAACTACAAGCATAATGGTAGGGATAGACCAAGTGATAGTCATTAACCACATAGAAATTTTATCTATTATTCCTCCAAAATATCCGGCGGTAGCTCCAAATAGAATACCGATACTTAGGGATATTATTAATGATATGAATCCAATTGTTAGGGAAACTCTTGATCCAAAGATTAATCGACTCAAGACATCTCGTCCAATTTTATCTGTACCAAGTACATAGGTTTTTTGGGCAAGACACTTCTCATAAAACTCATTTTCTAATTGTACTTTAGAGATAGTTCGGACGTTTTGAAGCTCATCCAAGTAAATAACATCTTTATCTCTAATGACATAGTTGTGAGCCAAATTAATTCCCAACTTCTGAGAAGGGGAGGCATATATACCTTTTACCACACTAATTAATGGGAGTCCCATTTCTAAGCGAGAGGTGGTGTGTAAAGATCTTTTTTCTAATCCAGGATAAACGATAAAAAAGACTGAATCTCTTTCTACTCTTGGTGTGCCTACAATAGGGAATTCTTTGTATCGGCTCTCTTCACCATCAATAATCTTTTTAAATACTGGAGGAGTTGGGATATGAAGGTTTTTCTTTTCTTTCAATATTTTGACTGAAAACATTGGAGGCTTTTTAGAAACTTCCAATAAACCATCATTAGCAAAGTGAGAACTATCGGGCATTATCAAATAACCCAACACAGCCACAAAACTGAGGAGTAATATATATATAGCTGAAATAACAGCTAGTTTGTTCTTCTTAAATCGTTTTTTTATGAAATGAGAAGGTGACTTATGTATCTCGTAAACACTCATTAAAAGTCAGTTAATTCTATTATTTGGTCGAACTATACAGTATTATGCTTTAGTAATCCTTTTTTTGATGCAAGATATAAGTAATCTTTAAAATTGTCATCAATATTTACTTCAGAAAGTTCTAATTCAATATCAGGTGCTGAGTAGCAACGTATCCAATCGCTTTCGATACAAGACCTAAGTACATTTACTAAATCTTCTGCTGTCCAATTCAATTCATTTTGTAAGTCATCGAACGCAGTTACGAAATATAATTCATCAATTAATTCGTATTCCTTTTCTGTCATATAAAAAATAATTTCGAATACTTTTCAAAAATAATAAAAACTATCTATTTCCCGACGATTTTTCTATTCTTCCACTTGTAATTTCCAAAAGTACTTAGAAAACCTATGGAAACAGCATAAAAAGGATAGAATAAAGAGATGATGGGGAGAAGTACAATGTTTTTATCATCATCAAACCACTTGAGGATATAATGGTTGTACCATGTTTCTACAATTGTTTTTACAAATAGAGTTAAGGAGAATAATAAATAGCCATCATTTGTGGTGACAACATCAATTAATGTGAGAAAAAAGGAAAGATGGAAAAAGAAGACGAAAAGACTTCCAAGTAAGGGAGCTTTGTTTTTGTAATGCTTCCACTTGCTTGCCCATCGGATACGTTGTTGTGTAAATTCTTTTAAGTTTTTAGGAGGTGTGGAGGTGACTATCGCTTTTTTATCTTTTAGAAAGAGGATATCTGATGCATTTTCCTTTGCAATTTGATGCAAAAAGAATTCATCATCTCCAGTGGGAATATGTGCATGTTGTTCATAATCATTTTGATGAATAAACGCATCTCGCTCAAAACATAGGTTGGCAGCGTTACACATGTTAGGCTTTTTGATGCCAATACTTGCTGCTCCGGTTAAAATCAGACTGCCAAATTCGGCGTTCATACATTTTTCCCAAAAGTTCTGATAACTGAAACGTACCGGACCAGAAATCATTTTTGCATTTCTAGAAAGATAGGTGTTAGCAAAAGATGTTACCCAATCTTTATGATGTACACAATCGGCATCAGTTGTGAGTATCAATTGGCTATCAGATTGCTCGATGCCGTATCGTATAGCTTGTTTTTTACCAGTTAAATCATTGGGAAGTGAAATGGTTTTTATTAAGGGATGATGGGGGATTAGTGCTAAAGATTGATCCTCAGAATGATCATTTACTAAGATGATGTTATAGTTCGTATAGCTTTGTTTTATCAAACTTTCCACCAACTGCTTGATGTTCATTTCTTCATTTCGGAAAGCAACCACAATACTAATAGATGGGCCTTCCTTAAAAATAATATCTTCAGTTAGCGGAAATAGAGGTAGTTTTTTCCATGAAAAAATGAGTAATATTAAAAGTATCGAATAAATAGTTACCAAAATAAAGTATAGAAATTCCAAGTGCGAAGGTTGTCTAAGAATGATTAAAAATGCAATATTGTAACTGCAAATTCGGATTAAAGATAATTATTTTATCTACAAATTTATCTTCACATCAAACCTAAATAAAAATGTCGTTAGAAGTAGGACAAAAAGCACCAGATTTTAAAAGTATTGATCAAGATGGTAACGAGATCACGTTGTCTCAGTTTAAAGGCAAAAAAGTGGTTTTATATTTCTACCCAAAAGATATGACTCCAGGTTGCACAACTCAAGCTTGTGATTTAAGAGATAACTACGACCGTTTACTTTCTCTAGGGTATGTCGTTCTTGGAGTAAGTACAGATCCTAAGGAAAGACATCAAAAGTTTATTGCAAAACACGAATTACCTTTCCCTCTAATTGCAGACGAAGACCATACGGTACACGAGGCTTATGGTACTTGGCAATTGAAAAAAACGTTCGGAAAAGAGTACATGGGGACGGTCAGAACCACCTTTGTGATCGATGAAGAGGGAATTTTAACCGATATTATAAAAAAGGTAAAGACGAAAGAGCATACTAATCAGATTATTAATTAAGTTTGCAATCGGAATTAAATGAGGGAAACCTCTTTTTTATAAAATATCAATAGCTTACGTCAAAGAAAATGGCAGAAATTGCAGAATTGAAAAGAGTTGCGTCTCAAGTGAGACGTGACATTGTTAGAATGGTCAACGCAGCGGGTAATGGTCACCCAGGTGGAGCATTAGGCTGTGCCGATCTATTAGTTGCACTTTACTTCAAGCACATGGAGCACAATACAGAGTTCTCTATGGATGCTAAAAATGAAGATGTTTTCTATCTTTCTAATGGTCACATTTCCGCTGTTTTTTACAGTACTTTAGCTAGAGCAGGTTATTTCCCTGTATCGGAATTGGCTACACACAGAAAAATCGATTCAAGATTACAAGGCCACCCAACTCCATATGAGCACTTAGAAGGTGTACGTATGGCGTCTGGTTCACTTGGTCAAGGTCTTTCTGTTGCTGCTGGTACAGCTTTAACTAAAAAGCTAAACGGCGATGACAAAATGGTTTACTGTCTAATGGGGGATGGTGAGCAACAAGAAGGTCAAATTTGGGAAGCTGCAATGTATGCTGCTCACAATAAAATTGACAACCTTGTAGGTGTTATCGATTACAACAACCGTCAGATTGATGGTGATGTATCTGATGTATTGAGCTTGATCGATATCGAGGCGAAATACAAAGCATTTGGTTGGGAAACTATCGTTGCTGATGGTAACGACATGGAGAAACTAGATGCAGCTTTAACACAAGCAAAAGAACTTTCTGGTAACGGAAAGCCAATCATGATCATCATGAAAACTGAGATGGGCTTCCCAATCGATTTCATGGTAGGTACGCACAAGTGGCACGGTGTTGCTCCAAACGCAGAGCAAACTGAAGCAGCTTTATCTCAATTAGAAGAGACTTTAGGCGATTACTAATCCCTAAAACTGATCATACAAAAAAGCCTATTTGATATAATATCAGATAGGCTTTTTTTTAATGAAAAATTAAAAGTGAAGAATGAAAAACGTGAAATGTAAATTATAAATAGAGTTTTTATTAGATTTCTTGATTGCTAATTGATTTATCAGAATCTTTGATATTGATAATTTTTTTAAATTAAAAGCTAACAACTAAATGAGAACTTATTATTTCCTTCCACTATTCATTTTACTTTTTTCTTGTGGAAGTAACCCATCATCTGATCAAAAGAAAAAACATCAAAACACAGCCTCTGAGATTCATGAATCAACTTTTCAAGACATTTTGGATTCTGCTCAAGTCAACGGTTCTATCCTTATCTATGATGTAGAAAAGGATACGTATCTTTCCAACGATTTTGATTGGGCAAAAACAGGGAAATTACCTGCATCCACTTTTAAGATTCCTAACTCTATGATAGCCTTGGAGACGGGTGTTGTAGAAAATGATAGCACTATTTTAAAATGGGATGGCCGACCAAAAGCCATTAAGGTGTGGGAACAAGACTTGCCTTTTTACAAAGCATTCAAGTATTCTTGCGTTCCTTGTTATCAAGAAATAGCACGTAAAGTAGGAGTTGATAAAATGAATGATTACCTCAAAAAATTGGCGTACAAAGGGATGGATGTTCGTGAAGAAAACATCGATATGTTTTGGTTAGTTGGAGCATCAAGAATTACCCAATACCAGAAAATTGACTTTTTAAATAGGTTGATTGATTCTAAATTGTTGATTTCTGATAGAACAGAAAAGATTATCAAACAAATTATGGTCATTGATGAAAAGCCAAATTATACCCTTCGAGGTAAAACAGGATGGTCAACGGATAATAATGTAAACAATGGATGGTTTGTTGGTTATATCACTTTTGAAAATAACACCTACATTTTCGCTACCAACTTAGAACCTCAGGAAACATTTGATATGAAAGGCTTTCCAAGAGTTCGATCAGCAGTTACTATGGAAGCATTTAAAGCACTGCAGTTGCTCTAAATACTTCAATATGTATTCCTAGAAATACGTATTCTGATTTTTAAATTTTCCACCCACCAACCAGAAAAAGAATCTCATAAATCCATGGATTGGTTGTACTGCATCCCAATGTTCTACAATTTCTCCATCAACCACTCTCCAAGTGTCCATAATGTTTAGACCTTTCTGAGGGTTTCCTCTGTGCTTTTTCTTGTTGGTGGAGTGGGAGTGAACCGTCACATATTCCCCGTCTACATAAATGTGTTTTACATCGTAGCAGTAGTCTGGATAGCGTTTAGCAAAATTAGATACTACATCAAGCACTCCGTCGATACCATCGATCATGCTTTGGTTGTGCTGTTTGTAGCGCTGACTTGAATAGGTCTTTTTGATATAATCAAAGTCGTGATCGTTCATCAATTTCTGAATAAAATGAACAACAATCTCAGCATTTTTGAATTCCTCTTCTGTCCAATTCGATTTTTGTAGCTTTTCTAAGTCAATTTGAATAGTATTCATAATTAATTTACAGGTTAAATTGAGAGATTTTATTAACTTGCAAAATGCAAGTAATACAAATGTAATCATATTCACTTTTAAAATGCAAGTAAATGAAAGAGAAAGATACTTTACGATCTGACTGTCCTATTAATTACGCACTAGAGTTTTTAGGTGATAAATGGACGTTATTGATCATAAGAGACTTTATTTTTGATGGAAAACGCTTTTATAAAGAGTTCTCAAAATCAAAAGAAAAAATTGCAACCAACATCCTTTCTGATCGATTGAAACGACTAGAAAAGCTGGAAATCATTAAATCAGAAGTATATGAAAAACAGAAAACTCAGAAGATTTATACCCTTACAGAAAAAGGTTTAGATCTAATTCCGTTACTAATTGAAATTATTGTTTGGTCCTCAAAATATAAAGAAGGATTAAATGTAAGCGAGGACTTTTTAGAAAAATTGAAGGTAGATAAGGAAGGGGTGATTGAGTTAATTCGCAGTAAAGTAGACTTTACTAAGTAAGGATCTTTGATTAACTTATGACAAATTAAAACTCGACTTACATAACAACCCTTCAATATGAATCGAAAGCAGTTTCTAAGCACTCTATGGAGTAAATATTTAAAGCCGGTATTTCATCTCATCATCATAATGATGGCATTGAAAATGATATTTTCAGAAAGCTTTTTTAATGGATTGTCAACCTTCTCTTCTATGGCTTTTCTACTTCTTATTGGAACCGTTACCATTTTTCTAATATATTATCCTTTTACCTTTTTGGGTAAATTGATATATAACAAGACACCAAAGAAGTATAGAATCGTATGGGACTCTTTAAGTAAAATAGTGTATTACCTTACTTTACTAGGAGCACTACTATTTGCTTTCTATAATTGGGAAAATGATCAATATGGTACAATCAGTTTGTTAGTGATTATTCTAATACAAACATTTATTGAATCAAGAGATAAGAGAAAAGAAGGAATGAAAATATAAACGTCATATTATGAAAATAGAACATTTAGCGATTTGGGTATCAGATTTAGAGAAAATGAAAAGTTTTTATCTAAACTATTTCGATCTCACATCAAACGAAAAATACTTTAATCCAAAGAAGAATTTTAGTTCCTATTTTCTATCATTTGATAGTGGAACGAGAATAGAGTTAATGCACAGACCGGATGTTTCTGAATTTATTCAATCTAGAGAAACTAAATTAGGTTTGACTCACTTTGCTATTTCATTAGGTGATAAAGCTGAGGTAGATAAATTGACAGAAAGACTAAGAACAGATGGATATTCTATCATCGGAGAACCTAGAACTACAGGGGATGGGTATTATGAAAGTGTGATTCAAGACCCTGAAGGAAATGCAATAGAACTAACTGATTAACCAATGAACATCAAAGAATTACTTAAGGAGACGAAACACAGACCATGGGAAATGCCCAAAGAAGATTGGGCGTTTTATCAAGAATGGAACAATGCGGTATTTCTACATTATCAAGTAGAAACATCAGAATTACAAAAATTTGTGCCTACAGATTTAGAAATAGATACCTTTGAGGCGCAAGCTTGGGTATCGGTTGTTGCTTTTACAATGGAAAGGATAAGGCCTAAATATTTGCCATCATTTCCTCCGATTTCAAACTTTGATGAAATCAATATCCGAACCTATGTGAAATATAAAGGCAAGCAAGGTGTGTACTTTTTAAATATTGAAGGGGGAAAGAGATGGTCTTGTTTTTTGGCAAAATCGATATCAGCATTGCCTTATCAATATTCTATGATGAGTAGGGGAAATGATGTTTTTAAATCGAAAAATAATGATTTAGAGAGTAATTTTCTTTTGAAGTATTCTTTGAAAAAAGATAAGCTTGAAAAATCTGATTTAGATATATGGTTGACGGAGAGATATGCACTATTCCAAGATTCAAGGAATCAATTAAATGCTTATGAGATACATCATGCCGAATGGCCTGTACAAGAAGTAGAGACAAAAGAGTTGGTTGCCGATTACCCAAAATTTAAAGATTTATTACCGGATCAACCGGCATTGACACATTATTCCAGAGGAGTTGAAGTAATTGCGTGGAGTAAAAAGATGTATAGTTTGTAGTGGGTTTTCTTGAAAAAAGAACTCTGATAGTGTGTTTGGTAAAAAAAGGGTCATCCCTTTCCGTCGAGACAACCCAGTTGTAATGTTATATTTTAGTATTAAACTGAAAATTAAAAAGTTGGTATACAGTCATGAATTTGATACCGGTAACCAGCAATATGAGGCAAATACTGTGGTTAGCAACTTTACAATTGTAAATATAACATTTCTAAGATGATATTAAACTAATTTACTATTAATTTTCTGTGACTACACTTAAGTTGTTGGTAATGAATAGAGTACAATTCTTAATGCGATTTGTTAATAAATATGTGATAATGTATTAATGTTCTTATTCCACTATTAAAACACCTTTATGTATTTTATTTATTTGAGTTTGATTGACTTAAAAATATGTTTAAACAACTTATTCGTTACTTTATGATAAGTTTTTTAGGTAAAAGTCCTACTTTCTAAAATTATTCTACTAATTTTGTTATTTAGAATGATAATAGATAATAAATCAAAAATTTAATATCTATATCAAAACCTTCCTGTAGAGGTTATTGTTCTCTGTAGTGAAGGTATTATTTTGTAGAAAATCTAAACGTAGAAACGTTTCTAATAATATGAGTGCAGATCAGGATAATAAAATTTTAGAGGATTTTACCTCCAAAGAGTATGAGCACGGTTGGACAGTTGATATTGAGGCTGACCAAGCACCCAAAGGATTAAACGAAGACATCGTCCGTTTTATTTCTGCTAAGAAAGAAGAGCCGGAATGGCTTTTACAGTGGAGATTAGATGCTTTTAAAGCATGGCAGAAGATGGAGAATCCTGAATGGGCAAATGTTGTTTATGAAGCAGTAAATTACCAAGACATTATTTACTATTCAGCACCTAAGCAAAAACCATCTCTTGAGTCTTTAGAGGAAGTTGATCCTGAATTGCTTGCTACTTTCGAAAAGCTAGGTATTTCATTGGATGAGCAAAAGAGACTTACAGGAGTTAAAGATTCTAACATTGCAGTAGATGCAGTTTTTGATTCAGTTTCTGTAGCAACAACTTTTAAAGATACACTTGCAGAAAAAGGTATTATTTTCTGTTCATTCTCAGAAGCAGTAAAAGATCACCCAGAATTAGTAAAGAAATACTTGGGTTCTGTAGTCCCAGTAACTGATAATTACTTCTCTGCATTGAACTCTGCAGTATTCTCAGATGGTTCGTTCTGTTATATTCCTAAAGGCGTAAGATGTCCAATGGAATTATCAACCTACTTTAGAATTAACGCATCTGGTACAGGACAATTCGAAAGAACATTAATCGTTGCAGAAGACGATTCTTACGTTTCTTACTTAGAAGGTTGTACTGCACCTCAACGTGACGAAAACCAATTGCACGCAGCTGTAGTTGAAATCTTTGTTCACAAAGATGCAGAAGTAAAATATTCTACCGTACAAAACTGGTATCCTGGCGATGACGAGGGTAAAGGTGGTGTATATAACTTTGTAACTAAAAGAGGTATTTGTGATGGTGATAATGCAAAATTATCATGGACACAAGTGGAGACAGGTTCTGCTGTCACTTGGAAATATCCTTCTTGTATTTTGAAAGGTGACAACTCTGTAGGTGAATTCTACTCAGTTGCTGTAACAAACAAAATGCAACAAGCGGATACAGGTACTAAAATGATTCACATCGGTAAAAACTCTAAATCTAGAATTGTTTCTAAAGGTGTTTCTGCTGGTAAATCTCAAAACTCTTACAGAGGTTTGGTAAAAGTGATCAAAGGTGCTGAGAATTCAAGAAACTTCTCTCAGTGTGATTCTCTTCTAATGGGTGATAAGTGTGGTGCACATACTTTCCCTTACATTGAAGTGGACAATAACACTGCTAAAGTGGAGCACGAAGCGACTACTTCAAAAATTGGTGAAGATCAGATTTTCTACTGTAACCAAAGAGGTATCGATACTGAACAAGCGGTTGCGTTAATTGTTAACGGTTACTGTAAAGAGGTATTGAACAAATTACCTATGGAGTTTGCAGTAGAAGCTCAAAAACTTTTGGCACTTTCTTTAGAGGGTTCTGTAGGTTAATCGAGCGACAAAAACATATTTAAAGAGGTTTCTAACGAGACCTCTTTTTTTTGTGCTTTTTAAAGGGACAATGATATATAACTTATTATTGTTGTGATTAAAATATTATTTTATTTAAATTAAGTATCTAATAACCTGAAAATTATATTAAAAACTTCTTACTCATTCTCTTTATATGCTTCATTCCAAAGAATGGTATTTATCAGTACTCAATTCGATTAATGATTTAATCTTAGTTAAGGGTGAAAAGTCTAAATTACTTTGGGCTAATAAAGCCTTTTGTGATTATTATAATATGACGAATGAAGAGTTACAAAATAGTATAGATGGAGATCATTCTGACCCAGATAATACTATACAATATGTCATTGATGATCAAAAGGTGTTTACCAAAGGAATTACTTTAAATATTCCTTCTGAACCTGTTACTGACGGTAAAGGTAATGTGTCCTTTTTCCATACTATTAAAAATCCCATTAAAAACTGTTCTGGTGAAATCGTTAGCACAGTTGGAGTATCACGACTTATTGAAGATGAAGAGCTTTTAAAAAGGTCAAAACAGTTACATTCTGAAAAGAAATCCAATATTCATGACTTAAGAACATTTGTAGAAAATATTCCTGCTCCAACAATAATGTTAGATCCATCAAGAAGAATAATAGCTTCAAGTAATGCATGGATAGAATGTTTTAATATTCAGAAAAATGAATTAATAGGGGCTGATTTTGATGACCTTTATGAAGAAGGCATGAACCTAAAGGAAAAAATTATACAATCGATTAATGTTAATGAAAAAACAGAATTGGATGAACTTTTGGTTCAATTTAACGGTAAAGAATGTTTTTATAAAGTAGTGATTAATCCTTGGGAATTGATATCCAAAGAAGTGGGTGGTGTAATGATTATGTTTATTGATATCACTTCTCAAAAAGAGAAGGAAAAGGTATTAGAAAAACATAACGAAGAACTAAAACAATTTGCCTACATCACAACACATGATATAAAAAGCCCAATAGTTAACATCCAATCGTTCTTAGGCTTTTTAGAGAGTGATGAGGAGATCAAAAATGAAAGATCAAAACAGGCGATTCATTATATGGGTAAATCTATAGAGATGGCCCAATCGAAAATCAATGATTTAGTTAAAATTATAGAGCAGCGTGAATTGGGGGTCGTAAATGAAGATCATCTTCTAAGACAAGTAGTTTTAGATATTATCGAAGTATATCAATCTGAATTGGTTCAGGTTAATGCAGATGTGGAGATAGATATTCCCAATGACTTAATTATACATACCTCAATAAAACAGTTAACGACCATCTTAGATAACTTTATATCCAATGCGATTCGTTATAGAAATCAACATGTATTATTAGAATTAATTATTCAAGCTCATAGAGTAGAGGGTGCTGTAGAGATTAGTGTGTCAGATAATGGAGTGGGTATTGATCTTAGTAAATATGGGAATATGATATTTGAAATGTTTAAAAGAGCGAATGATTCTATCCCTGGAAACGGTTTAGGTCTTTATCTTACCAAACAATCATTGTCTCAATTAAATGCTGATATACAGGTATCGAGTGAAGTTGGATTAGGTTCTGTTTTTACCATACTTATACCTCAATAACAATTTACACATGATCTCTATCCTTTCGAATCTTTAAAGGTGTTTTGTGTAAATGCTGATTTACAAACTTATTAAAATGACTCAAATCGGTAAATTGATACTCATAGGCTAATTCAGAAAGAGATTTTGAACTAAAGATAAGTTCTTTTTCTAGATAATTACTTCTAAGTCGATCTATGTATTTTTTAATACTGATCCCCATATTTTTCTTAAAGTATTCTCCAAAATAGGTAGACGATTTATTAAACTGAGCAGCCAAATGTACTACACTAAGTCTCTTAACCTCCTTGATGTTACTTCTAATATAAATGATAATATCATCCATTTCTTCATGTAAACTACTTCCTTCAGAATTATTCTTTTTGATGAAAGACAAGAAGGTGAATAATTGATACCTCAGAAAGTCTTTCGAGATATCACCTGTTTTTATCACCTCCGATGCCCATTGTATTTGATGCAACATCAAAGAATCGTTATTAAAAACAGATTTTAGATTACCTACGTTTTCCTCTTTATGTATTTGTAAGATCGATAGCATTTTTTTCTTTAATACAAGTTCATTTTCAAAGACAGATAAATCAATACTAAATTGAAAGTAAACAAGTTGAGAAGGGGAGTGGAAGGTGAAGAAGTGAGCATCATTGGGTCGAAGAAAGAAAATATCTCCCGGGTTATAATCATAATTCACCCCATTTATTTGATGAATGCCATTACCTTTGAGTACAATTATCCACTCATAATGGTCATGATTGTGGACGGGGTGATCCCAAGCTTCTTTATCAATTTCTAGATAATTGATGTCTTCAAATAATAGATACTTCTTCATACTTTTTTATTTCACCATTAAATATACCTATTATTAACATTAAATATACTAATCAAACCTTGAAATATACCATATATTGATTGAGATGATTAGTCACCTTTGTATCATCACAAAAACAATACAAAGATGAAAAATTCAATCTATCAAAAATTATTTTCGGATTATAGTTTCAATAATGATCAACTAAAAAATAGAATGGTCTTGGCGCCTATGACTCGCTCAAGAGCAAATGAGGACGGAGTTCCTACTGATATGATGTCTTTATATTATCAACAAAGAGCAAGTGCCGGGTTAGAAATTACAGAAGCAACTCAAATTTCATTGCAGAGCCAAGGTTATGCAAAAACTCCTGGAATATATAATCAAGATCAGGTGAATGCTTGGAAGAAAGTGACCAAAGCAGTTCACGAAAAAGGAGGAGAGATATTCGTTCAATTATGGCATGTTGGTAGAGTAGGGTCCGAAAAAGTAAATGGTTTACAACCACTCGCACCTTCAGCATTAAAAGCAAATAAAACAAGTGTGTATGTTTTTGAGGGAGACAATAGAGACGCCACTTTTGTTGATGTGGATGTTCCAAAAGAAATGTCACAAGATGAGATTGATACGACTATTATAGATTTTAGAAAAGCTGCAAGAAATGCCATAGAAGCTGGTTTTGATGGTGTAGAGATTCATGGAGCAAATGGATATTTAATTGATCAGTTTTTAAGAAGTAATGCAAACAAAAGATCGGACAAGTATGGTGGATCTAAGGAAAATAGAGCTCGCTTCTTATTAGAGGTAACTCAAGCGGTTGTCGACGAAATTGGAGCAGAAAAAGTAGGGGTTCGATTATCACCTTTTATCATGTTTAAAGATATGGATGATCCTGAAATATTAGATACGATTATGTATGCAGTTCCTTACTTGGATAGAATGGGAATTACGTATTTGCATTTATGTGAGGCTGACTGGGATGATGCGCCTCAAGTTTCTGATCAGTTTAGAATAGATTTAAGAAAAGAGTTTCATCAAACTATTATTGCGACGGGGAATATGACTCCAGAAAAAGCAGAAAATTTATTAGAAAAAGATTGGATTGATTTAGCAGGCTTTGGTCGAAAATTCATCTCAAATCCAGATTACCCTCAAAGAGTTTTACATAATGCACCTCTTCAAGAAATAACAGATACACACACTTTGTTTGGAGGAAGGGATGAAAGAGGATACACAGATTATCCAAGCTTGTATTAATCCGAATAGTAATTATACACTAAGAAAATGATGTTAATACCACTGTTGATAATAGTGAGATAGAAATCAATAAATAAATGCGGAACTGAGTTCGATATGCAATTATATCGGCTCAGTTTTTTTATTGAGGAACTTCTAAAATTAGGGCACTTAAAATGGCTCCAAAATAACCACAGAATAAGCCAATAAAGGTACCTAAATACACCTGATAGTTCGTGTGGGCTTTTAAGTATAGACGAGCTGTCATGACTATGCCAAGTAAAATAACACCAATTCCAAGGGCATCAAAAAGCACAATTGGGGCGTTGATATTTGAAGTGATAAAATAAAGACATAATCCAATAAAGCCTGACATGCCAATACAATGCAAAGATATTTTCTCTAAAAAGTTGAATATAGTGGCAACAATTAATGTGATGGTAATGGTGATAAAAGCAATATTTAGATTGTTGCTTACATTAATTTTAAGAAGTAAAATATAACAGGCAATAGATAAAGCCAATATCATAATTGACAGGGCAAAAGAACGCTCTTCACGATTGTGAAGGTGTGGGCTTTGTACAATCCCAAATCTTTGCATCAGTAACAAACAGCTAATAGGCAATAAAGTCGTTATTGTACCTATTAAACTAAATAGTGACCATCGTGCTTTAGTGTCTAGCCATGGTGCTTCGTGAGCCCCAAAAAGGAATAACCCTGCCACAAAGCAGGGTATAAAAATGGGGTGAAGCAATACTGATATACCTTGGAATAGTTTAGTATTGTTCATTAAAGTTCTTTTCTCATTCGAGCTACAGGAATATTCATTTGTTCTCTGTATTTCGCAACAGTTCTTCTAGCAATATTGTATCCTTTTACTCTTAGAAGTTTTTCTAGTTTATCGTCTGATAATGGTTTACGCTTGTCCTCTTTATCAATCATTTCTTTCAAGACAGATTTCACCTGTTTGCTACTCACATCTTCGCCACTTTCTGTAGAAATACTTTCTGAGAAGAAATATTTGAGAGGGTAGATACCAAAATCAGTTTCTACTACCTTACTACTTGCCACACGTGATACGGTTGAAATATCCATTTGAATAATCTCAGCAATATCCTTTAAGATCATCGGTTTTAATTTACCTTCATCTCCACTTAAGAAAAATGGCATTTGATAATCAATAATAGCATTCATCGTACGAAGTAATGTGTCTTGTCTTTGCTTAATGGCATCAATAAACCATTTCGCTGCATCTAATTTTTGCTTTACAAAACGCACCTCTTCTCTCATTTTTTTCGTTTTCTTTGGCGTTTTATCAAATGCTTGCAACATGTCTCCGTATTGTCTACTTACACGTAAGTCAGGTGCATTTTTACCATTTAACGAAATATTAATCCTTCCATTTACCTCCTTCACAATAAAGTCAGGCGTAAGGAATTGTGCAGAAGCCACCATCATGTTGGTACCTCCTGGCTTTGGATTCAAATGAGTGATCATATCGATGGCATCTTTCATTTGCTCATCGTTTATAGCCAAACGTTTTTGAATCTTTGTATAATGTTTTTTCTTAAATTCTTCGAAACATAAAACCACCATTTTAATGGCAATTTTCACGATATTATCTTCAGTATCTTTTCTTTTTAATTGAATTTCAAGACACTCTTGTAAAGATCTAGCACCAATTCCAGGAGGGTCAAAATGTTGAATCATGGCCAACACTTTTTCTACCTGATTCAAATCAGTTTCTACATTTTGTAGAAAGGCCAAATCATTTACAATTGCTTCTAGAGGGCGACGAATATACCCGTCAGCTTCTATACTGCCAATCAGTTGCTCACCAATTTGTTGCTCTACATCATCCAGATTAAGAAAGCTTAGCTGCGATAACAGAGAGTCACTCAAGGTATCCATCATTGGGATTGGGAGCTCTTTATCTTCAGCCACATCACCATCGCCATACATTTTGTAACCAGCAATATCGTCGTTACTTACGTAGTCATCGATATTTACTTCATCTATTGGGTCAATGTCAGGAACATCATCAATGTCAAAGTCATCGGTAGAGTCTAAATCGTCTTGTGTAGCTTCATCATTTCCAAATTCATTATCTTCCTTCTCCGCCTCTTTCCCTTCTTCTAGAACAGGGTTTTCCATAAGCTCTTCTTGAATTCTCTTATCAAGCTCTATTGTGGGTACCTGCAACAGTTTAATGAATTGGATTTGTTGAGGTGATAATGTTTGTGTCTGCTTGAGCTTCTGTGCCTGTTTTAACATGGTCTTGAAGTCAAAAAATTTAAAATTCTAGAACGATTATTGATAAAAACTATCACTAATCATTACAACTTAAAAATAGCTGCTAACAGCAGTTAAGTGATGGGTAATTTATACTTGTGCAAACAAATATTAACTATATTGCATGAGTAAAATGGTCAACACCATCGTGGTTTTGTTAATTACAGACGAAAAATAGGACTTTTTGTTGTGGAATTAAAATTAAAATCATGCCACTAATTTTAAATTACTGTGAAACAGTTAATTATATTTTGTATGAATATTTTTTTAAACTTTTTTAGGACAAGCAGCTTCATTCTTTCACTCATTTTTATGGTCTCTTGTGAAAGTGCAACATCTTCCAACGAACCACAAGTATCTGTATCAGAATTTGCAGAAATCAAGAATACTCACCCTAATGCTATTATTATTGATGTAAGAACACCTGGAGAATATGAGCAAGGTACAATGGAAAATGCTCAAAACATAAATGTGAAATCAAGTAGTTTTAAAGAAGAAGTAAAAGATCTTGATAAAGAAGCAACCGTGATGGTTTTCTGTAAAGGCGGTGTTAGATCTGCAAAAGCGAAAAGCATTTTAAAAGAAATGGGTTTTGAAAATGTCGTGGACCTGGAAGGTGGTTTTGATGCATGGAAAAGTGGAGGAGGAAAAGTAGTACATCAAGAATAGATCAAACTTATACTTCTATCATAATTATCAATTGGTTTTATGCGTTTGATATAATTACTTTTGTAATGTTCAATGATAAAGCCAAAGGAACTTAATTATTCAAAAAAGACATTTATGAAAATTGTAATATCACCAGCTAAGAGTTTAGATTACGAAACACCTGTACAAACAAAACAGGAGTCGAAACCAAAATATTTAGGTCAATCTGAAGTATTAGTCAATTCTTTAAAAACATTGTCTGCTGAGCAGATAGGTGATTTAATGTCGATTAGTCCCAAATTAGCAGATCTAAATAAAGAGCGATTTGATAAATGGAGAAGAAGGTTTAAACCTGAATCAGCACGTCAAGCACTTTTTGCATTTAAAGGTGATGTGTATGTAGGATTAGATGCTTATACTCTTAATGAAAATCAGATTGACTTTCTTCAAAATAATTTAAGAATATTATCGGGTCTTTACGGAATGTTGAAGCCATTGGATTTAATGCAACCTTATCGATTAGAGATGGGGACGAAGTTCGGTGTGGAAGATCATAAGAACTTATATTCTTATTGGAAAGAAACTTTAGCACCTGCTTTAAACAAAGAAATGAAAAAGGGTGAGGTATTAATTAACCTTGCTTCTAATGAGTACTTTAAAGCAGTAGATAAAAAGCAGTTAAAAGCTGAAATTATTACTCCAAATTTTAAAGATAGAAAAGGAGATCAATATAAAATGATCAGCTTCTTTGCAAAGAAAGCAAGAGGTTTGATGGTGCGTTATATTGCAGATCATAACATTACTGACCCAGAATTACTGAAAGGCTTCGATTATGATGGATATATCTATAACGAAGACTTGTCTAAAGGAAACGATTGGGTGTTTACTAGAGGGTAATGTAGGTAATAAGTAATAACTAATAGGTAATAAAGAAAAAGTAAGGGTTTCTTCAATAAGTATTTTGGAGGAACCCTCACTTATTTTATCAAGATAATTTCTATAAATTGTATCCGATATCAGTGGGAGGCAAACTAAAACTCCTAATTCCTAACTTCTAACTCCTAATTTTTTAATGCATAGACGTCATTTTTTACAATTATCTTCCTCTGCATTATTGTATTATTTAAGTGGATGTTCGTCTTCTGATGATCAGTTGCCTTTTGATATAACACTTCGTTCTGATATGGAAAGAGGTCATACATTGTTTCAAAAGAAGCCCTATCTACATAAAGATCATTTGATAAACACAGATACAATAATTATCGGAGGAGGAATTGCCGGTTTGTCTGCTGCATTTGCTTTGGGAGAGGAAGATTATCATATTTTTGAGCTATCCGACCGTTGGGGGGGAACGAGTAGTGCGGAAAAATATCACCAAAATTACTTTGCACAAGGAGCACACTACGATTTAAGTTACCCGGAGAAGTTTGGTAAGGAAGTCTTACAGTCCTTAGAGCAACTAAACATCATTCAGAAAGAAGGACAGGTCTATCATTTTAAAGATAAAAAGTACGTCATCCCTCAAAAAGATTTGATGTTGTGTAAATACGGTAATCAATACCACAATTACGTCCTCTTTAATGAGGAAGAAGCTACACAGTTTTATCAACTTCTGCATCAATTCGATGACAAGATCACATTGCCTTCACGACTTAACGATGCCTCTATTCAAGACTTAAATCACATTACGTTTAAAGATTGGCTCATTCAACAAGGAATGGAATTTTCAGATGTATTTTGGGATGGAATCAATTACCATATGTTGGATGATTATGGAACAACCATAGACGAAGTGAGTGCATTGGCAGGGATAAGCTATTATTGCAATCGACCGCATGAAGACGAATGGGCAGATGTTTTTTCACCACCTCAAGGGAATGCCTATTTTGTTGATAAATTTGAGCAAGCTATTCCAAAGAAAAAAAAGCATCTCAACCATATTTGTCGTTCCATAGCATTTGATGAAAGGAATAATCACTTTAAAATAGAATTGATTGATTTTGAGAAGAATGAGATTCAAAATGTGATAGCAAATAAAGTAATTTACGCTGCCCCAAAACACACCTTAAAGTTTACCTTCAGTGAGGTCTTAAATAAAACAGACTATCTGATGCAAACCTCGGGTTGGGTGGTTGTAAATTTGGTTTTTAAAGAAGGAGTAGAATTCCTAGGCGGACTATGGCAAAACGAAAATCTTGAGACTTTTGATGGGGAGTATTTAGGGTTTGTGGACAACATCACACAATATGAGGAGGCAAACAGAATTCTAACTGCTTATTATTGTTTTGCACATCAACAGAAAGAAAAATTGGTAGATATACAGAAAACTCCTAACTTATTGGTTCGTTATACTTTGGAAAAAATAGCCTCTTTTTTAGACTTAAAAACAACTGATATTACTCCCAAAATTGAGCAATCTTTTGTACATCTCATGGGACATGCAATGCCTAAAGTAGGCGTAGGGTATTTGGGCAATGATCTTAATATCGATCGTAAATACAAAAACTTTGTGTTTGCAGGTGTTGATAATGGTCGTTTACCTTTTTTAGTTGAAGCTATTGATTCCGGTATAGTTGCCGTACAAGAACTTAAATCATAATTTATAGACTGACATGGAAAACATTACAGAATTTAATTTAGACGTTTGGATCGCCAGAGGGGCGTACATTATCCTTTTTAGTGTTATGCTCGTTATAGCACGACTATTAAAAGGACTCTTCATTAAAGACAATGTAAATAAACAACTAACAGATAAAGATAATTTAGCCTATAGCATCAGTATATCTGGATATTTTTTAGGGGTGGCCATTATCTTTTTTGGAGCAAACATTGGTTCATCACAAGGGTTAATGAACGATTTGATATCAGTAGGTTTATATGCCTTCGGAGGTATCATAGCGATGTTCATTTCTCGTTTAATTAACGATTTTATGATTTTCAATCGTGTGGACAACATGAAGGAAATTATTGATAATAAAAATATCTCAGTAGGTATTGTTCAATTTGGTACTTATGTCGCAACAGGCTTAATGATTGGCAGTTCTGTTTCTGGAGATACAGGTGGATGGCAAGAAACTATTTTGTTCTTCATTTTTGGACAAGCATTCTTAGTTTCTTACCTGAAAGGGTATATCAAATTCTCTCGTTTTCATATTCAAGACGATATTAAGAATAACAATGTAGCGGTTGCCTTAAGCGTAACAGGTAAAATTATAGCAATAGGTTTGATTGTGATGTTGACATTATCACATGATTTTATTGGATGGAAGGAAACATTCGTCACCATGTTTATTGATTGTGCATTGCTTACTATTTTGCTATTCGTATCTACTTACTTATTTGATAAAGTCATCATTCCTAAATCGGCTTTATACCACGAACTAGTAAATGATAAAAACGCTGGTGTTGGTCTTATGGATGGTCTTTTTGCTATTCTATTTGCAGTATTGATGTTTTTCTGTTTCTAATCAAAATCTAGAGGTTAAAAAGCCTTGGTGGAAAATTTGGTAAGCCATAAAGGTAAAATAAAGAACAAAGTGATTTGATGTTAAACAAATATATTAAATCACTTTATTTTTTATATATGTTAATGTGTTTTTAAACCTTTTTGATATTATTTTAGTGAAATATGGTTTAAATTACCGTTGGTTAATATAATTTCACTCATTTTAAGTTTATCAAATAATGATCGAATATTGTTAAATTTTAACTGTTGTATTTCAATCATTAATATGATTAAACAGATGTAGCTTTAACGTGAATTCTCTCGTAGTTTTAAACAAACTAATTTATTATGCTACGAAGAATAATTATACAACTGTTCTTTTTATTTATCCCTTTGTTTTCAATTTCTCAAAATTTAGAAGAAGCTAAAAAACAAGATCAAGAAGACGATAACCGATATTTTATCGGTAAGGATATTAAAATAGTTGACGGTAATGCAATAGACGCTCTAAGGCTAATTCCTTCTGTGGATGTGGATGCAGATGGAATTGTAAGTTATAGAGGGAATACAGGCGTGCAGGTATTTATCAATAACCGACCAGCAAGTCAGTCGGGTGATTATGGACCTTTATTGGAACAGATCTTTATTCAGGATATCAAATACATTGAGATCATTGCCAATCCTTCTGCTCGATACGATGCAGACGGAACGGCGGGTATTATCAATTTAGAGATTGATCGTAAAAACATGAATTCTACCACCACCAATGTGATGTTAGGTGTTGGTAACAACGATAAATACGATGCAGGTTTAGGCTTCAGCAAAAACACGGGAAAACTATCTATTAATGCAGGTTACAATTACAAGCAAGAGAATAGATATCAAACCATGGATGCCGAACTTCTAAACTTTGATGATGATTATGAAAAGGCTACTTACCAAGATTATTATGGAGATAACTTCTTCGAAAAACATAACTTTCAGGTAGGAGGTCAATACGATTTTAATGATCAGCATTCTTTGAGTGTTTCTTCCAACTTCGCAACAACAAATTTCTATAGAGGAGGAACATTAGCCACAGAAGAATTTGAAGGTGATGATCACAATATTTTTAGTCAATACAACAATCACTTCGGAGAAAAGCAAGTGATGGACAACCGTTTGGATTATGTGTACAAAACAAATAACGACGGGGAATTGGCGACGAGTTTGGCTTGGGCAACAGGTCAGGTCGAACATCAAAAAAACATTGGAGAACACGAAATTAACGATACCGATGTCACTTTTAATGATGCTGCTTTCCAATTGGATTATCAGCAAAAGTTAAAGAACGGCATGACTTGGGAAGCGGGTGTAAAGCAAACCTACAGAAATAAAACTCAAGGTCTGATGGTGTATGGTTACAGTGAAAACAAAGATGGTTTTCTACCAAACGAAGACCGTAGCAATGTTTTTACATACAACGAATATGTTTCCGCTGCTTATTTGATGTTGTCGGGTAAGAAAAATAAGTTCTCCTATCAATTAGGAGTAAGAGGAGAGTATACATACATCAATACTTTCTTGGAAACCGATGCAACAAAAAATGTAAACGACTACTTTAACCTTTATCCGAGTATCAATTTGAAACAAGGATTATCGGAACACGATCATTTGTACTTTTCTTACACTCGAAAAGTGGAACGACCAAGTATGCGAATGATAAACCCGTTTGAGGACACATCAAATCCTAATTATATCCACAAAGGAAATCCAAATCTAGATGCCACTTTCTTAGATATTGTCGAGTTAGGATATGGTATTGATCAAGAAAATTATCAATTGAAATTTTCAACCTTTTACAAGTATTACACCGATCCTGCACGTTGGTATACTTTCGATGGTGAAGGAGACTATATGGTCAATACTGTCATCAATATGGATCATGCAATTGATGCTGGGGTAGAAGTAGTAGGAGATGTGAAGCTATTAGATTGGTGGAATGTGAATGGTAATTTTACTGTATTCTATTCTGAAGTCGATGGAACATCAATTGATCCTGGAAATTACCAACAAAATGTCAATTGGAGAACCTCTTTAACATCGAGTATGGAGCTTTGGAAAGGGAGTCAGTTACAAATGCAGTTTACCTACATTTCCCCATCATTCAACCCACAAGGGACAGTAGATGGACGTTATTTTATGAAAGCCTCTTTATCTCAAAGCGTAAATAAAGGGCAAGGAAGTTTGATCTTAACAGTAGATGATATCCTGGACTCTCAACACTACACGATGTATAGAGATCAGCCGACGTTCTCAGAACACAAAGTATTTGAGTGGGAATCGAAAGTAGTCCGTTTGATGTTTAGATATAGAATTGGTGGAGGAAACCAAAAGGGACCTCAAAAGGCCCCTAATGCTGGAATGGATGCTAATTTATTCAATTAACATCAAATTATTTGATGGGAGAGTAATGAATGATTTCTCCGTTGAGATAACAGTTGTCGACATGTAATTTAGAGACATCATCACTAACAATTGGAGGGCGTTGGTCCTCTTTCAAAGTAGTCAACTTGATGTCCTTCACATATACATTTTCCATATGTCTTAGATAAATTCCTGAAGCTGGTAGTGTTCCTAAAAGTGAAAATTCTGGCCACCAACCTTTCATAATTTCAGGAGTTAATTCGTTGATGTTGGTCTTTTCTGCATCTTCTTTTGTTCCTTCACCCGATATAGTGAATTGAATATTATTCAATGAAATATTTTTTACCATTCCTTTAGGTAACCCCGTCATCACTATTCCCGAATTTTTATCCAACATGCTGTTATCAATTTGGAAGTTCTCGAAGGAAATATCACCCATATAGTTCATAGGGTACAATTCCTCATGAGCATCAACACAAGCTCTTTGCTGACAAAAAGTAAGGAAGATAGGTCTTGGAACGCTAGTCATGGTCAAATTAGAGAACGTCATATTTTTCATGATTCCACCCTCATTCATTTGAATTTTCAATCCACTATCCTGAATATTTTTGAAGGTACAGTTCGATACATTCACTCTTTCAAAATTACCTCTTGATAACAAACCAATACGAATCCCTGCCCACTTGCTTTCAAAAATACAGTTGTTTATGACAATATCGTAGCACCCCCTTTCTGGATCAGAAGCTTGTAGACAAATAGAATCGTCGCTTGTGTCGAATGAACAATTGGAAACCATTACGTTTTTACATCCATCGAAATCAAGACCATCACCATTGTGGTTGACTCTACTTTCTATAAGAATTCCTTCCACAACAATTTCATCGCAATTGATCCAAGCAGACGTCCATGCAGCAGGGTGAATTAAATTTACATTTCTCATTTTGATATTGCTACATTCCAAAAAGCGAATAAGCATAGGTCTTCCAGTTTTATTGTTGAAGTTTTTAGGGTGACCATTTCCATCGATCGTTCCGTTTCCTTCAATACTGAAATGGTGTGCATTCTTAGCAAAAATGAGACATCGATCCATGTGTGGCTCATCTTTATACATGTTTTTATGCGTATCTAAAGCATACTGATTGATATCGGGACTTCCTCTTAAAATTGCTCCATTTTCTAAGTATAATGTGACATTGTCTTTAAGATAAATCGTGCCGATCAAAACTATTTTTCCAGAAGGGATAATCACTTTTCCTCCTCCCTCAGCATTACATGTGTCAATGGCTTTCTGAACCGCTTTAGTATCTAAGGCGATACCATCTCCCTTTGCTCCAAAATCAAAAATAGAGTAATCTTTCGCCTTTACAGAAAAGCTTAAAAGTAATAAGGTAAGGATAGCTAATTGGTAATATTTCATTTCAAAAAATTGATGTGATGATTAATACATCAAATGTAGAAGAAAGAGAGGAAAGGTCGGGGGATGAATTTTATGTTTCTAGGGGTTGGATTTTGGAAAGGGTAAAATCGAATGGATGGAGGTCTTTTTATTAGTTAAATGATGGAGATAGTTTATATCATGGTAAGTTTTCATGAAAAAACGAGGTAATTTAAAATTAAAATCACCTCGTCTTTTTCATAAATCAAAATTGATTAAATCTCATCAGATACTTTTTCAAAATACTGGTAGGTGATGTTGTCATTAAAGTTTTCAATAACCAATTCATCTGAAGATAAAGTGATAATTCTAGGCTGATGAATGTTTTCACCTACTTTGAAATAAAACTTGCCTTCCTTTTTCAAAATCTTATAAGGTTCTGAAAAATCCTTGAGATACTCTTTTTTATACTGCATATAGTCGTCTGGATCAATATTAGTCGGACGTCTGTAATTTGTCAGCAAAGAGTCATTTTCGAATACAAGGATATTATAGTTCTCCTTGATTGTGTTTTCGAACATCCCCTCAAAAAACTGAGCACGCATTTTCTTTTCCATAGGCGGCATATCTTCTGCAAAAGATTTTAGATTCACTTTAATGTTGGTAAGTCTCCAAACGCCATTCAAATTGACTTTATCAGATTTTTCTTTTGAACATGAAAAAGAAAATGCAGAGATCAAAAGTAAAAATACAAGATGCTTTAGATTGAAATAGTTCATTAAATAAGAGTTTTAGTTAAAAAAATTAAGTGAATATATTTGATTTAGAAGAATACAACAAATGCAAATAATGGTAAATAGTTAGAACTCAAACAAAACATTAGCGTTTTATTAAGTACACGAATCTAAATTACTATTATGAAATCTATCAAAATTTTATTTACCCTAATCTCTGCATTTATATTTTTTGGTTGTAGTCAGGATGAAAACTTAACACCTGATCAAGCACCAGTAGAATCTCAGATAAACTCGTTATTTTCGTTTACAGATTTTACTAAAAATGGAGTGGTTGATATTGCAAAAAACGAAGACGGTTCAGTGAATATTATTGTTGAATTATCTCAGCCTGCTTCAGAACATTATGAAGTAAAACTTTATGAAGGAATGTTGGACGCTGACCTTGAAGTTCAATCCATTTTAGATTTATCCCCAATAGAATCAGGTCATACGATTTCTAGTACAGATGTATCAAATACGTATTCTTATGAGGAATTAATGTCAGCAAATATCCACCTTAGAGTGACTCAAAATAATGATCATGATGTAAAATCCGCTACTGATTTGGGAGCAAATGCTTTCAAAGCATCAGAAATAAAAACATATCCAATAGTAAGCAATGGAGATGAAGTGGGAACATCAGCTTTTATTCCTAGAGAAAATGGACCAATGATGGTCGGTGTATCACTTTATTATAAAGATTTTGAATATGGTTATGAGATTGATATTTATTCGGGTACAGCCCTTGAAGGAAATAATGAAAATGTATTGATCGATTTAATTGATATCAACGAGAGAACAAGTAAATCGAATTCATATACCAACCTTGATGAGGGATATGCCTTACCGATTGATATTGAAGACGGTTACTTGAGAATTGATAGAGTTCCAACTCATCAAGGAGAGGAGTATTATTCGAAAACAGATATTGGTGGGAATGAATTAACAGGTAGATCTATTAGTTATGATTTTGATCGCCCAGGTAGTGAAGATAGAATTAATGGTTGGGTGAAATTAGAAGAAAGAGTTAATGGTAATACTTTATTCTCATATCAAATGACTGGTGAAGTGATTCCATCATCAACATATGCAGTTAACTTAAACGATAATAATTATATTCTACATGGTGAAAATGTTGCAAGTTTAGGAAAGTTTCCTGCCAACTTCGAAGGCGTAACTTATGCAGATGTTAAAGGTTTAAAAGATGGTAGTGCTATCAGTTATGATCAAATCATTGAAGGTACCTATTCTGTAAGAATGAATAAATCTAATGATCCAGATTATAATGGAAAAGAAGTATATGCAGTGTCGGATATTGGTCAGGCTGCATTGACTGATACAATGTATGAGGCTGATATTACATTTACTCATCCCGATTTTATGAATGAGAACATGAATGTGAAAATCTATAAACGTTTAAATGGATTCACTCTATTGGAAGTTGAAGGTAGTGATTATGCTGATGATAATATTTTCCATGATCTTGAATTGTATACTGGTAAAGATCATGAATCTCAATCATCATCAAAAGTAGCTTATATGATCTCAATAGATCGTTATTATCATGGATATAGAGAGACATCACCTTATGAGGATCCAAATAACAAAGAAATCACTTTCGATGAAATGATGGAACAAGGTGGTCATTATAGACTTCTTGATTCCGACGGAGAAGAAATTGGTTATGCAGTTTTACCGAACTAGAAAATTGTTTAAAATATCAAGATTATTTCCCTGCTGTTTAGATATGGCAGGGATTTTTTATATCAAACAACTATATTTTTCTTACTTTTGATGCTACGATTTTAATCAGAAACCAAATGACCAAGAAACCCTACGATTTATATACCACAGCAGAAGATAGTCTTAAAGGTGATATCAATTTATTAGATGGTGACGAACGTAAACGCTATAAACGCTTTTTAACTGATCAGAAGAAAGAAGAATTTCTAATGGGCCGTACGTTTCTAAAGCATTGTTTATCTAAACATCTAAACATACCTCCCAAGCAAATATCATTTAGTTATTCTAAAAATGGTAAACCTTATCTTTCTTCTATTTATGGAGCATCTGTATTCTTTAATTTATCACATAGTAATGGGTACTTTGTGGTAGGTATTAGCAATAAGGAACTAGGGGTGGATATGGAGCCTATCACCAAACTGGACGAAAAGAAACTAAAGTGGTTTTTGTCTCCTCAGGAATTAAAAGAGGTAGAGTCTATAACGGACGAAAACCAACGAAAAATGTCTCTATTCAAGTTATTTACCATGAAAGAGGCATTTATTAAAGCGACAGATAAATCCTTTGTCTTATCTGATTTTTCTTTTTGGTTTGTGGATAATGAATGGAAGCTTCAGGTGGAAGATACGCATTCTTGGAAGTTCGATACTAAAATGATCGGTAATGAAATTACGATTGCGATCTGCTATCAAGAAGACTAAAAAATAACAATCAATTCTCTGACAATCTTGGCGAAAATAACAAACAATAAAAAAGAAGTGACAATACTTAAAGCAATTGCTTCCTTCTTAAATAAGCCTAGATAACAGTAGATGTCAGTAAATTTGATACTGCCAAAGATGATGAATAACAAGCCGGAAATGATAGTGACTATTTGTTGCATAATTTTAGATGAGTAACCGAAGTTATATTTACGATTATTTAATACGTTACAAAGGTTGACGCACCATATCTAAAAATAGTTGTTAGAGGGTAAACATTTTTTGGTTTTTTAAGATACAATACTCATCTATTTTTTGATTAGCATAATGTTACCGTCGAAAAAATAAAATAAGAAAGACTATCTGATTTTAATTTAAAAACCTAAACTACTATCTTAGATGAGGTAAAGAAGATGAATCTATTAAACTCAAACTATGCATCAAAAACTCCTCTTATTTTTAGCATTTTTACTAAGCTTTTCACTATGTTATTCATCTGATAATAGTAAAGAATCCTATTCAGCAAAAGAGATCATTAGCTTATCAAATAAGGGCAATTTAAATGAGGCAAAATCAAAAGCAAAAGAGTGGCTGAATTATGAAACTAAGATTCATGGACCGAAGAGTATTCATAATACAGTACCTTTAATTGTTTTAGGTAGAATATGTCTTAACCGACAGGAATACTCGGAAGCTACAGTTAACTTTCAGGATGCATTAGATATTTTTGATGAAACGACCGGATGGATGTTTCCCGATTATGCCATTTCTCTCAACTATCTATGTACCTCTTACTTACTTCAGGGAAGAACAATTGAACCTAAAAAACTGATGCCTCAAATTCAGAGTATTTTAGACAATACTTTAGGAGAAGCGAATACAAATCAAGTTCATTTTTATGCCAACAAAGGGTTATTATCCTTATTGGAGGAAGATATTGAAACGTCAGAAAACTATTTTACTCAGGCAAATGACCTTGCCAAAAAGGTAGAAAACAATATTAATTTCGATAACGATTTTTCTGATTTAAGAATATATACGGCCAAGCTGTATAATGCATCAAACCGTCAAGATGAAGCCATACGTATCATCGAAAAAGAGTTGGAGGTATTGGCTGATAAGGGTTGGGATAAATCAGCCAATTATGCTAGAGCACAAATGGTTTTGGCTGTCTCATTTATGCTAGATGGACAGTATAGTCAATCAGAGCAATTGATGTTGGAAATAAGGAACAGAATTGAAAAAATATTAGGAGAAACTCATTTTTCCTATGCAGCGATCAATAAGAATATAGCACTGTTGTATTACTACCAAAGTAGATTCGATGAATCAGAAAAGCTATTGGAAGAAGCGGTTCAAATTTATAGAAAAGACCAAAAAGAAAAATATAACTTATCGGAATGTTTAGTGGGCATTATCAATCTTAAATTAAAGAAAGGAGAGTATGCTAATATCGAAAAGTTACTAGAAGAAGTAGAACGTTTGTTAGGAGATAATGCAAAAGAAAACCTTTACCTGCAAACGACTAAGGCACGATGGCAAATCATAAAAGGGGAATTTGTAAAAGCAGAGATATTATTAACTTCTCAATTGGATAGACTACGCTATAGCCATAAAATGTACACTAGAAATTTTGTGGAGTCTTACCTCGATTTAATAGAGTTACAGATTTATGTAGGAAGGACGAAAAGTCCAGAAATGTTATTAAAGCAAGGGGAGAAATTGCTTAGAGAGGCAGGGCAAGATTCCACCTTAAATTATGCTGAAATTTTATCGGTGTCAGCATTTCTAGATGAATATGAGGGACAATATCATGCTGCTTTAAAAAAGTTAGAACAATCTGAAAAGTTATTGATGAGTTTCTGTGGTAAAGATCACCTTGGGATAGGGATGATCAATGAGCAGAAGGGAAGAAATTATTATTATCTCAATCAATTAGATTCGGCCACTTATTGTATCAATCAAGCATTAGAACTATATGACGATAAACTCAAAAAAACGGAGGTGCATTTTATTCATGCTCGAATTTATAAAGCTTTAATTTATTTAAAAAGAGAGCAATATACATCAGCAATAAAGGAATTTGAACAACTTTCTCATCTTACTTTTGACGGAACAATTTTAAATACAAGGGTAAGGGCTGATTGGGCATACACCTTGGCGCTAAGTAAAGAATGGGAAAAAGCAGAACAGTTAATTATTGAAGCAGTAAAAGACCGTTTCGAATTTTATGACTTAACTATGAGGTATTCAAGTTCTCAGGAAAAAATGAAATATCTCAATAGTACAAACAGGTTATTTGATCGTTTTTTCGACATTTTTGATTTAATGGGTGATGAGGTTTCACCAGAAATGTTGATGTATTGTTACACCATTCAGATACGGTTCAGGGATTACTTTTTGGTCGAAACAAGAGATCGATTGGATCATATGTATGAGTATAGAGAAGAAAGATTAAACCAAGGTTTTCCATCCTATACCAGCAAGTTATTGAAAGGTAGGGATCAAATTGCTACCGTTAATTTCTTATCCAATCAGCAAAGAGATTCCTTAAAAGTGAATATCAATAAGCTGCAATCGAAAATCAATAACTTAGAAAAGACCTTAGTATTAGCAAGTAACAAATACCTTGGGAAACAACAATATAACAGAGATTTAAGTTTTGAAAGTGTACGTCAAAAGCTTGGTAATAATGAGGTGGCTATAGAAATCATCAAATTAAGGACTTCAAAAACACACTCGAATAAGTATATCGCTTTATTGGTGAGTAAAGAAATTGATCACCCTTTAAAAGTAGATTTAGGAGAAAGTAATTTCTTGGAAGGAAAAGTATTTTATAATTATCAAAGGAAAAATACTCCGCTTGGAAGAGGATTGGAATTTATCGATGAGGAGAAAAATGATGATCCTTATGATAATTATTGGTTGCCTATCAAGAAGACAATAGCATCGTTAAATATTAACGCAGAGCGAATCTATTTAGTCACAGATGGAATTTATAATCTGATTAATGTAAACACCCTAAAGAATCTAAAGACAAACCGCTATGTACTAGAGGAGGATTATATCCGTCAGTTGACAAGTACGACCACATCATTTGATTTGATAATAAACAGAAATAAAAAACATAAAACGGCTTATTTGGTCGGTAATCCAATATTTGACGAACGTTTACTGGAGGAATCAAAAACGAGGGGTTCAATAAGCAAAGGATTGAACGTACGCTTAGCTGAATTGCCCGGTACAGGAAAAGAAATATCAAATTCTCACCAATTATTACTTAAAGGAGGGTGGGATGTAGAGGTCTTTACAAGGGAAAAAGCAAAAGAAGGAATTTTTAAAAATATGGAAAAGTCACCGGATATTATTCATATTGCAACTCATGGTTTTTTTATCAATAACTTTAAAAACAGTATCAACGAAAATACTTTATTGAAGTCGGGTCTTTTCTTTAGTGATTACACCAATAGCGATTCAAGATCACTTCAGGAGATATACGAATCTGGAAACGATGGGATTCTAACAGCTTATGAGGTAGCGGGACTTAATCTGCAAAATACGGAACTACTTATTCTTTCGGCATGTCAATCTGGAGTTTCAGAAGTGAAAGAAGGTCAGGGGATTTCGGGGTTGCAATATGCCTTTTCTATTGCAGGTGTAAAATCCGTGGTGATGAGTTTATGGAATGTGGACGATCAGGCTACTCAAGAGCTAATGACCAAGTTTTATGAGTATTGGAGTGATAATAATGATCGACATCAAGCATTCAGAAAAGCCCAATTGGATATCTTAAAAAAGTATGAAAGGCCCTATTATTGGGGAGCTTTTGTGATGATTAATTAAGGTATAAGTGTAGAAATTACATGATATTTTCTTATATTTAGTTCATAGAACCAATACAACAAACCTAGGAGATTATCATGACTGAAATTAACAATATATACTTCAACAAACACAAGCTGCAAAAAGAGAAAAGGATAGCACAAATTTTATTGATGACTTTGTGGGTGTCTCAAATCCTTTATCTCATTTTTCTCAATAATAAAACGTTTTACACACTAGCACCCGGAATTCTTATTCCCCTTGTTTTTAGTGTTTTTGTACATTATCGAGTGTCTTACTTAAATCGAATGTACTTCTCAAATACTCCAGCAATTACGTTTGATTACGAGAAAATTCAATTGTACAATCTAAAGCGTATTCCTTGGGATAGAGTAATTGATATTCAAATCTGCCATCCGAAGAGAAAGTTTAAACATGCCGAACTAAAAATCACTTATTTCGAAAATGAAAAACTGTTCTATGTGGATGAGGTAGATATTTATAAAAAATACTCTTTACATCAGGGAAGTGAATCGATAGGATTGAAATATGTCGATTTTCCTTTAGCAGAGCTGAATTACTTACTCAACAGTAAAAGACGATTAAACTTAACTATCAATAATTAAATCGATAGTTAAGTAAACATCAATGTATGAGTAGGTAGTTTATTATTCTTCAGCCTCGGCTAAAAACTCTTCTTCAGTAGTCGCATAATACTTTTTGATATCAGCATATGGAGAATCTTCTCCTTCGAAGTAAGCTTTAATTTCTGCAATCGGAATAGTATCTTTTAATGTGGCTGAAGCTTCATAGATATGATTGCCATGGAAATCGTGACACTGTAAACAGGTATTCCAATTCTTTTTGGCGATGAGCTCTTTATGAGAAATCTCTAAAGGATCATTCTTCATTTCTGTGTCTTCATGACAACTCTGACAGTACCCTAAATTAGTTTGAGTGATTCTTACCCCATTGTGTTCTTGATGACAAGACTCACACTGAGTCACCCCTAATTCTTGTCTTGCCTCAGCAAAACGAGGTTCCTCAAAACGATGTAGAGGGTGTCTGTCGTTTTCTCGATCATGACACGCTAAACATTTCTGAGTATCCACATTCTCCGTACCGAAGTTGGCCTCTGTTCTTCTCAGTCCAACCGTATGCATCACATTGGCTTGCAATTGTTGAAAAACATTGCCTTTTGCAGAAGTGTGACAAGAAGAACATTGAAGTTCTTCATGTCCTGTATTCAATGGGCCTTTACTTAAATAGTCTTCATTAGCTGGGTGAGACAAGACTACATAACATATACTTGTGATAAAGAAACCAACACTTAACCCAATCCATTGTCGGCGTCTTTTTCTACTTATTTTAAGCATATTCAATGACTACATCGTTAGAAACTGGATGACAAATACAAGGAAGAATATAACCTTCATCTTGTTGTTCTTTACTCAGCACATGCCCATCTCTCATATAGACTTCACCTTGTTTCACCTTAGCCGTACAGCTACCACAAATACCATCCATGCAAACATAAGGCATGCTTAATTTATGATCCAAAGCAGCTTCTAAAATGTTACTTTTGGCTTGTACCGTAATGGTATGTTCTGTGCCTCCTCGAATAATTTTCATTTCTCTATTTTCAAGGAAAGCACCTACTTTTTGCATTTCTTGTGCAGATGGAGGAGGAGCAGAGAAACGTTCGATATGAATGGTCTTTTCGTCTACACCTGCAGCTTTTAAACCTTCTTCGGCTTCGATCATCATTCCCGATGGACCACAAATAAAATATTCTGTTTCCTCAGCGGCCCATTTTGGTATCTTTTTAAGATATTCAGCCACCTGAGATCTTTCTACTCTACCTTTATAGCACTCTTTAAAATCACCCGGTTGTTCTATAATATGTACCAATTGAAGTCGGTCGACAAATTGATTCTGGTAGTTCATCAAGTCCTTATTGAATATGATGGATTCAACATCTCTGTTGCCATAAAATAAGGAAACAATACTTTGAGGTTCGAGATGAAGAATTGATTTCAAAATGGATATCAAAGGAGTAATACCGCTACCGGCACCAAACAAAACAATATGTCTTTTCAGTTTAGCATCAGGCTTGATAGTGAAATCACCCATTGGGTAAAGCACCTTTATTTTTTCTCCCTTTTTGATATTATCAAATAGAAAGTTCGATACTTTACCATCCTTAATTCTTTTTACGGTTACACTCACTGTTTGATCCACCTTTGGTGCAGAGTTTAAAGAATAGCATCTTCTTTCTACTTTTCCATCAACATTGACCAATAGCGTTAAAAATTGACCAGGAGTGTATTTAATCTTTTTAAAAAACGGTTGTTTAAAGTGAATACTGATAGCATCAGGTGTTTCCTGTACTACATCGACCACTTTTAATTTTATAATCTTTTCCATGAGTTTCTATGTTTTTAGTTGTGAGTTACTCGTAATAAAACACCACCCAAATATGATAGAAGGTCATAAAAGTGATGAAAACAGAAAAGCCTACATGAATAATCATCCAGCCTTGAAAAACGAGTTGAGATTTTGATTTAAGGACTTGCAGGTTGAACATCCCCATCAAAAAGTTGAGGAAGAAAGTAACGCTCAATACCATTAAGTAGGCAAACCCTAGTTCCATAGAGTGTATATAAAATAGGAGAGGAGTAAAGGCTCCCAACCAATTATGGATCTTATGAAACAAGATAGAACGGCTTTCCCATTTTGGGGTAATACGCACTAAGCTTAAAGTCCATTGAAACAGAATAATAATCATGAGCCCAAGCCCTGACCACCTTCTGTAAGATTGTTCTTGTTGTAAACTGTAAAGGGGTTCCCACCTCAGTTCTAATGCATCTTGTAATACAAATAATAGAAAGAGAAAACCACCAATATAAATGTAATTTTGCTTGCTCATAACGATGAGATTTAGATGGACCGCACCTCCGGGGTTGTAATACATCACTATTGGCCAGGTGAAAGTGGGGAATACCAATACATAATAGTTGGAGGCGCGGCATCATCATACTAACTAATGATAGTAAATATTAAAAATCACAAACTTCTGATAGAATTCTTTTAAAGTTTTAGTATTGCATTTAATGTTTCTTCAGAGGCCAGTTCCCCAACTGAATCTAAGAAAATGGTAGGTTCTGGTAATTGATAACCTTCTGCAGGCCATTCAACTCCAACCACAGGGATATCGCTATCTTTAAATGTCTTTGTTTTATCAATGTATTTCTGGAAGGTAGACGAAGCCCCATTTCTATATGCCATAATCATTTTTTCCAGCTCATCGAATGATACAGAGTCTTCAGGATAAGTCCATGTTGTTGCTCCTTGAATATCTCCCAATACCCAATCCGATTTAGTAGTTTCAGGGTGTTGATTGTGACAGCTGACACAAGCACCAGCCGATGCAAAGTCAGGGAACATAGCTGTGTAGAGTTTATTTTCCTCATCGAAGAAGAACTTTGGCTGTTCGTCTTCTCTCATCTGTGCAAACAGTTCAGCTTGTTTACCCTTGAATTTATTCGATTTTCTAATGGGGAAATCCGAACCAAGAAACAACCCAAGTGGCACTTCTTTGTCTTTTCTGATTTCTCCAGCAATTCCTCTTAAAAATAGAGCAGGTAGTGGACCAGCTTCCACATGGTCTTTTTCCCAATCTTCATCGAACTTAAGTCCTTTCTTTTTGCCAGCACCCACAATGGCTTTAGTGTATAATGTTCTGGCTACATCATTTTCTTTAGCGACAATTGTAAAAGCCTCTTCAATAGAATACTTTTTCGAGGAAACTTCGGTTCCAGTATTGTCTTCTGGTAATGGTTGACAACTAAAGTTTGTCAAACCAATAATAAATAAAATGAAAGTTGTCTTAATAATGTTAGATCTGAAAGTCATGATTGTAGTGTATTGTTTGAAACATGTGTATTAAAAAATCAGTAGCAATAGCTGTCTGATATTAATTAAGCGTGATTGTTAAAGGTGGGCGAAGGGACACCGAGTGAAAAGCCCCTTGCCCATGTACCATAGAATGGTTACTCATGAAAGAGTCGATTGTTATTTATTCAACAGTTTCTACAGTTGCGGCAGCTTCTTTCATAGTCGTTGCCAAAACAGTATAAACAGTTGTCCAAGCTTCTTGTACTTCATCTGTCCAGTCGTCGCCTAATCCTACACCTAAAGTGTAAAGTAAAGCCTCTGCAACAGTATCATAGTGTTTATCTTCTACTTGATACACTACATGTCTTCTACCCAAATCTTGTACTACAGGAACTAACGCATCTAAGTCGTTTAATCCATTCACTGCAGCAGCAAGCATGGTCATCAACTTTTTACCTTGTTCTTTGATGTCTGTTTTGAATAAAGGTCTTAAAGAAGGATCCAGTTCAAAAAGTTTGGTGTAGAAAATTTCTGCTGCTTTATCAGAAATTGGTGCCACCATAGCAAAAGTGTTTTGCACAAGTTTTTTTTGTTGTGAAGTGATCGGTCCTTCTTCTTTTTTCTTCTTACCGAAAAGTGATGATAAAAATCCCATAGTAGAGTAAAATTTAGTTATTATGATAATATTTCTTCCTTGTCAAGAGTAAACAAAGCAGTTAATGCCTCGCTTAAATCTGCAGAATCTCCTCTTTGACAAGCTTTTCTTAATTGTACTGCAGGTAGACTAATAATCTTATTGATAAGTTGATTAGATACCTTTTCTGCCGCAGCAATTTCTTCTGGGTTCATTTCTTTTTTGAAGTTGGCTAGGGATAACTCTCTTAACTCTTGCAATTGTTGTTTAAGGAATCGTACTGTGGGAACCATATTTTGCTCCTTTTTCCAAAGTGCAAATTGATGAATACCCTCTTGAATCAAAGTATTTACTTTTTCAATCTCTGATTTTCTAGTAGCTAATGTTTGTTCTTTGTATTTACTTAAATCGTCTATATTAAGTACCTGACAACCGTATTTAAGTAGTTGAGAGTTGATCGATCTAGGTGTTCCAAGATCGATTAAAGTTTTAGGATAGGCACCATCAAAATCACCTACACCAAATGTTCTTGAATTCCCGTCTACACAAGAAATAATGTGATCAAAAGAAGATAAATGCGCATTGAGCTGATCATAATGAAGTAGCTGAAAACCTGTTTCATTACACATTTGTATCGCCTTTGACATGGTCCTATTCGTTAGGAAAACATTCTTCACATTTAATCTTGACAGATAGCCTGCGACGTTTTTTCCCATATCGCCAATACCGATAATTAATGTGGTTTCATGTGGTAAGCAAGTATCTTTTAGTAGTTTCGCGGCATTGTAGGCACAAGATGTAGCTCCTTTGAGAAATTCCGTTTCGTTAAAGACTTTTTTATGAACATTAAATAAAGTGTGCATTAAGCGGTGCAGGTAACTTTTACACATACCCACTTCAGTAGCAATATTGTATGCGTTTTTTAACTGACCATAGATTTGTAAATCACCTAGAATAAAGGAGTCTACACCCATACCCACCTCTAATAAATGTTTTATACCAGCCTCATGCTCATAAGAATCAATGTATTTATAATACTTTTTGGAAGGAAGTTCACACTTAAAAGCACAAAGTAATTTAAGGATCAAATCAGTTTGATTGGATTCGCTTAGATAATAGACTTCCATTCTATTGCAAGTAGATAACACTATAGCTTCTTGAATATTTATAGTATCATTCAGTTGTAATAAAAATTCAGAAGTCTCTTGATCTGATAAGTAAAACTTCTCTCTAATGTTTATTGTAGCGTTGCGATGAGAAATTGAAAAAGTATAAAAGTTCATTGATATCTTTGTTAGTAGGGAATAAGCGTGACTTAATTCCTTTTGTTACACAATCTTTAAAACGTTAAGTTTTGTTTGCTGACTCTACAAAAGTAGAATAGGCATTTCCTTTAAACTATGTGATATTTCATCTTAGTAATAGTTTTTAATTGTATAATTATCTGTCATTTGACAGTTTTTAATGAAAAATCGAAAAAATGCTCTGAATATTAATTATTTAACAATAAAGGTATTGTTATTGTGATGATATTTGTGGAGTTTGTATATAAATAGCAGTGTTTTGATTGTGAATATTTTCATATAACTGAATAATCTAAACACTTTACACTGTTATATAGAGTGTACGAAAATTAATTCATTAAACAACTTTATCGTATAACGGTTATCCTTTAGACATAAATTTGTTTTATTATCCATCAACCAACTTCGACTATAAAAATGATTAACTTCTTTATAATTTGCGCCACATTATTGTTCCTCTCAGTATTTCCCTTACCTACTGAGTACTATGTATTTTTAAAAGTAATTATTAGTATTGGGGCCGTTCTTGCTTCTGCAAGAGAGTGGAAAATGTTTCAACGGTTAACCGTTCACTTGTTAGGGTTTGTTTCCATCTTTGTTGTTTTTAATCCATTATTTCCATTAGAGATTGGTAGTAAGTTAGTTTGGATTTTTATTGATTTCGCAGCAGGTGGTTTATTTGTGTACTACTCATTATTCAGAAAGGTGAGTATTGTAAATAAGTTTAGGAAACGAAAGACTGAAAAGGTGTAATCATTACTAAAAACCAATAAAAAACCTATATCAATTTACTAAAAGCAGCAATAAGAAATTTTGGCTTTGATGATTCAATTCATCAAAGCCTTTTTTAGTTTTTGAGGGAAGATCAATTATCAAACTTAAAGTATTCGTTAGCAACTTCACCTTCTGGGTAAGTGGTAATTACTACTTTAATTCCTTTATTATCAGCGGTAAGATTAAGAATAGTTCCTCCCTTACACTCAATAATGTTTTGGTATTTTAAATTTTCAGCAAATAGAGTATTAAAATACTTAGTTTGTTCTTCATTACACATTTGGTGAAATAAACTTTCTGCCAATTCCAAAGCAAGAAAATCATAATCTTCAATATTTTCCAAAGCGTTAAAATGATCGGTAAATACAACGGTGTCATCTTCCAAGGTAACTTTTGTATGTTCTTCTGAACGTAAAGCCATAATGGCAATTTCTTTTGTTTGAGCGAATGAAGTGATTTGAAATAAAAGGAAGATGGATAGAGTGATTAACTTTTTCATAATGATATTTTTTAGTGCCGACCCGAAGGCCGGCTTATTATTTTAATAATTATTTATTCTCTGTGTTATCTAATTTATAATCTCTGCTTTTGATGAAATTACCATCAGCATCGAAGTCTGTTCTTCTTCTCTTCATTGAAGAAGGAATCTTTTCTGTAGGAACGAATATTGGTTTATCTGATGGCCATACTGGCATTAACTCTGGTTGGTATCCTTCTGGGTAGTACTCTTCTGGTTTATACTGCATGTCTCTTATATATTGATTTTGCATATCCTCTCTTTTCTTTCTTGGAACTGGTACAATCATACCATCGTTTGCAGATACCTGAGATCCTGCCTGAGGAGGTGTAGCATTTGGATAATCTGGTAACTGACCATCTCTTACCCAAATTTTATCTTTTGTGACATTCACAACCACTCCATCAAAACCAAAGTGGAAAGGACCATTATAGTGTTCTCTAACTTCTGCCACCATCTCGTTGTTGGCGTATAAGTCGTCGAAGGTGTGAGTGGCCATCGCTAATCTCGGGTTAGCATCATCGTATAATTTACCGGCTGCATAAGCAGGGTTGTGGTGCGTATCAATGGTATATCTAGAAAGTACTGCCGGAACACCATATACTTGAGAAGATATTGAAACTACTTCTACTTGCATCTCTGTAATCAAGACATCGGCGTCTTTACCATATTTAGCGGTTAATTTATTAGGTCTACCATCACCAGAAAAAACAACCGACATACCTTTGTATTCTACTCGGTAAGCTGAAGCTCCATCTTTACAGTGTGCTTGTTGCCAGTGGATCACTTGAATTCCATCTTGGTCATAGATTACACCACCATCATCAGTGAAATCGAATTCGTTTACTTCAATTTCCCATCCTCTACCAATAGGGAACACATCGAAAGCATCTCTGTGCCATTCCGTCATCATCTTCATACCTTCAACCATGTGTGCTGTACCGTATTTAGGTTCAGAACCCGATGGTCCAGTAATTCTTAGAGGTTCGTTCCATCTACCGTTCCATGCACCAAACATATACACATAAGGTAATGCACCGTAGTGGTCAACATGCAAGTGAGTTAAGAATACGTCGTTGATCTCGTTTAAGGCAATACCAGCACCAACAAAGTTAGCAACCGAACCTTCTCCAATATCAAAGATTAAGTTCTTACCATTGCCAAATTGTATTAAGATAGAAGTATTGGCTTGACCAGGGCGAATCATTGGTGAAGACCCCATAAATATGATTCTAATTTCTTCTTCCAAAAGGTCTTCTGTATTTGGATACCAATTGGCTGCTGAAACCATATGATCCATTGGAGCGATTCCTTCAAACATTAAACCTTCATTCCACCTTCCTAATGGAACACCTGCTGTTAAAGTGGTCATTAATTGAGCAGAATCTGTTTGGAAAACACCTGCTTGATTTTTTAAATCATTAATGTCATCAGTAACTACACTTTCTTTATTGTTAACGTAACCAGCGGCTTTAGTGCCAGTTCCTTTATAATCACCTTTGTAATCATTTGGACCTTGATCGTATTGTGCTACAACATTGAATGTCATAAATAAACTGATAGCAAAAAGAGATATTAATTTTTTCATTTTAGTGAATTTTTTTAATTTAACCATTTGGTTAAATCAGGTTTATGATTTTGCAAATTGATTTGATTATTAACCTCAAATCAAGAGAGTATAAATTTTATCATCAAATATTATTGGTTGATATTAAACTTATAATTAACCAAACGGTTAAACTGCATTTGGGTTGCGATATTTAAATTGGTTAACAATAATAATTTAAATAAATAGAAAAAGGCTTCCTTTCGGAAACCCTTTTTCATCATCATCATCTATATATTAATCAAAGTAAGGTTGTTTATGGTTAACCTACTTTGTGATATATACTCCGTTGTTATATAATTGAGTTAGTGTTTTGTTTAGATTAGAATCATCATCTAGTGGATTATTTTTAATGTTGAGATATTCCAACTGCTTTAACTGAATAAGTTGATTAGGAATTTTCTCAATCATATTGCTACTAATATTTAATTCTTTTAATTGATCTAATTGGGTGATTCCCTCTGGAAGATCTGAGAGTTGATTATCATAAATATCAAGTATTCTTAATTGACTAAGTTGTTTGATATTGATGAATCCTCTCAGTTTGTTATGATGAATGTAGAGTGCTTGTAAATTCTTTAATTCACCTAATTCATCAGGAACATCTTCCAAAAGGTTAAATGAGAGATAGAGCTTAGTTAAGTTTTGTAGTTGTTTGATATCAGCATCAACCTCTGTGATCTGATTATGATAGATATCTAATTCTTTTAGTTCCTTTAACGAAAATACTTCTTTTGGGATATTTTGTATCTGATTTTTGTAAAGTATCAAATTTTCTAATTGAGCTAACTGACCAATAGACTCGGGAATTTCTGCTATGTTATTTGACGCTAGTAGAAGAACCTTTAACTGTTTCAACTGATTAATTTCATCAGGTATTTGATCTATATACCCTTCATTAATTGATAAGTTGGATAATCCCTTCATTTTACAAATTGAAAAGGGATCAATTAAAGCACTCGACTCGATCCATCAAGATTTAGACTTTCAAGTGATTTACATTTTTGGATTCTTTTGGTGTTCATCAAAGGGTTATTACCTATTCGAAGCACCTTTAGCTTTTTCAGTTTTTTCAGACCTTTAGGTAACTGAGAAATACCACAATCACTTAAATCCAAATACTCTAGATTTTTAAACTTCTTGATATTAATCCGTTTATTAGAAAAATCATTTTGAGATAAATTTAGATATCGAATATTTTCTATCGATTTTAAATCAGATGGAAATTGCTTTAGTCGATGATTAGTAAATACGAGCGTATCTAATTTTTCTAACGCTATAATTTCATCAGGAATTTCTTCTAAGTCAGAATCACTAAATTTAATTTTATGCTCTTTTATTGATAGAGTAGAACATTGATTTAAAACCTCTAACCTTTTCTCAGCCCTTCTTTTTTCATCTTGTTTCTTCATTCTCTCAGCAGAAGATGGAAGATAACTACTATTTAATAGTGTGATATGAAGTTTGTCAGCCTTGTAAGCTAAAACCTGTTCAGATTGTTTTTGCTTGATATCTCTTCTACTTTCTTGAGCGAAGTTAAAAGTATAATAATGGATAAATAGGAGAGTAAGAAAAAGTTTGATATTCATGAAAGTTAGTTTTTTCGGGTTGTTGTAGATGAAATACAACAACCCGTAAAATTTTAGATTAGGTCAATATTATAGCTGAAAATTCACAGGAAGTACTATTCTTTGTTTAACCACTTGTCCCCTTTGAGTGGCAGGGTACCAGTCGGTTACAGTTTTTTCAACAGCTTCAACTGCTACTTTATCTAATGATGGATGTATACCTCTAACAACTTTTACATCTTCAGCTTTACCTTCTTTGTTTACAACAAATTGTACATAAACCTTTCCTGTAATATCTGCCTTTTTAGCGTCCTCTGGGTATTTGATGTTTTCAGACATTTTAGCGTAAAATGCATTCATACCATTTGGAGCACTAGCAGGGTTTTCTACTACTTCGAAAACATCATTTGCAGGTTGTAGTTTTGCTGCATCTGTTGTCTTTATTTCAAATTCTTTCTCTGCGTCATAATCTCTTTCAGTATATGGAAGAGATTTAATTTGAGAAATAATAGGTGATTTAAGAGCATCTCTAAATGTCATAACTATAATTCCATCTACCTTGCCATGAAACATCACTGGCATTTTAGAAGTTTCCTTAATGATATTGATTGATGCAATGTTTCCAGGTTCTAGCTGATCAGATGTAATTGTTGAAGTTCCTTCTTCTAGATTAGATGAAAATATTTTACCTTGGGTATCCCAGTAAGTTTTATCATCAATATTAAAACCATATAACGTTTTAACTTTTACCTCTTGTAACTGATCATTCATCGCTCTCACCTCATTATCAATGCAAGATTGAAGAATAACAATAGAACCAAGGATAGAAATAAGAGATACAATCGAGAAAGCACGTTTCCATTGTGCTGAGCGTTCTTGTTTTAGCATTTTAATTCTTGTTTTTACGGTGGAAAATTGAAATCCATGGCCGACACTAAGAGAGAGATCTTCAAAAAGTGATCGAACCATTAACTGACCGTATGATGCATCGTTAGTCATTTCATTTGCCTTTTTATCGGCAATGTATTCATGCTGCGTGCGCAGTGCAGCATCAATGATATATATCGCTGGATGGAACCAAAATAGAATTTTAATCAATTCCATCGCAAATATGTCAATAGAGTGTAGTTCTTTAACATGCGTTTCTTCATGTCTAAGAATCAGTAACTGCTCTTTTTTATTCAGTTCTTTTGAGTTATCCCAAAAGATATATTTCAGATAAGCAAAGGTTGGATACTTACCCTCGGTGAAAACCAAATGGTTTCCTTCAAATTTTTCCCACTTACTTTTCGAAATAAATCGTATTAATTTGATATTCGAAAAAATAAATCGAATAAGTAATGCAGAGGTAATTCCTATATAGAGCCAAAGTAAAATAGACCAATAATTAATGGTAGTTAAAGTCTCTTTTACGGAAGTATCTTCACCAATAGTGAGTTCAGGAAGATAAACAGTTGGTAAACTTTGTATTGCAGCTATATCAGCAGTATAGCTTAGCATATTTACTGCCGGGAACAATAAACTGATAATTAACCCCAACAATAGTGTCAGCCTGTTTTGTTGAAAAAACGTTTGCTTCTTTAAGAATAATAGATAAACTAAAGAAAGGAGAGTAATACCAATAGAGGAGATAAATAGATAGCGTATCATAACTTATTCTTTTTTGTTTTTATCTGACTCTAAATCATTTAATAAATCTTCTAATTCATTGATATTGACATCTTCTTTTTTAGCAAAGAAGGATACCATGTTTTCAAAAGAACCACTAAAGAAACGTCCAACAAAGCTTTTTAAATACTGATGTGAGTATTGTTCTTTGCTTATCAAAGGATAATATTGATGTGACTTTCCAAAGGTTTCATGACCAACAAATTCCTTTTGCTCTAAAATTCTAATAATAGTAGAGATGGTATTATAAGCAGGTTTTGGTTCTGGAAGTTCTGCTATAATCTCTTTTACAAAACCTTTATTTAGGTTCCATAAAACTTGCATTACTTGTTCTTCTGCAGTGGTTAACTTTTTCATATGATAGATGATGATTGAATGAAATAGTACTTAACTATTCGAATACATCTGCAATTATCAACTAAAAGTTTAGTTATCAAAATTTATCAACTAATATTTTAGTTAAAAAACTAAAAACTTAGTTTAAAACGCAACTCAACAAGATTAAAATAGGTTTAACATATTACGCAATATGAACTCAATGTTAAGAAAGTGAATATTATAAAATAATTCATTAACAGTCAATAAATCAACGATTTACACATAAAAACACTTTTGTTGAGTCATATACATGATGTTAATCATCAAAAAATGATAAGTGTGATTCACACGCTTTACAAATGTTTTATCTATATTTGTTACATCAATGTTAACAAAGCGTGACATTGGAATGACGACAAACAAAAAAATACAACTATGAAAAAATTAAATATATTATCGGCTTTATTATTCACATTTGCTTTATTCTTAAATAGTGCTACTGCAGAAAATCATCCAGAAGATGACAAACCTTTATTCTCATATAAGCAGGCTAAAGCTATTAACTACGAGGAGGCTATGCGTTTAGTAGAGTATCCTGAGATAGGGAAAAATTTAGCCATCGAAGGTACTGTTAAAGTAAGAGTATATGTTAGTGCTGAGGGGACCGTAGAGAAATATACTATTATGGAAGGTTCTGATACTCGTTTAGCATCTGCAGTAGATAATGCAGTGAAATCTTTAGAGTTTGAGCCAACGGTTGTAATTAATAATACAACAGGGGATGCAGAAGCAGTTCCATCTTGGGTGGTGATTCCATTCAATTTTTCATTGAATTTCTAAACATAACAAGTAGAAATATTATATTCTTCAAAGTAAAAAAGCCTGTCGTAAGACAGGCTTTTTTGTTTATATCAATTTAGAAAAAGTTACCTTCTTCTCTTTTTGTTTCTAGATTTCGGTTTACCAGAATTACTTTTTCCTTTTCCAGCACTAACTTTTGATACACCCTTATCCACTTGCTTGAATTTTTCTTCACGCTTTTGTTGTGCGTGATATTTAAGTAGATCTTCTGCCATTCTAGAGTTACCCGTTTTTCTTAAAGTATCTCTAATCCATTGGTGATTTTCTTTTTTATACCAGAAGAAGAATTTATTCTGATCCTTCTTTCTTCTAGGATCTTTTACCGTATCGACAGGTTTTAATGTATATGGATGTACTCCTGCGTAATAGATGACAGTGGCAGTAGTCATTGGAGTAGGAGTAAAGTCTTGCACTTGTTCCAATTGGAAGCCCATTTCCTTAGTTTCTAATGCCAAATTGGCCATGTCTTCCATTTCACACCCGGGGTGTGAAGAAATAAAGTAAGGAATAAGTGGTTGCTTTAAACCATGCTTCTTATTGATCTGATCAAACTTTTGTTTGAAAGTATGGAAATGCTTGAACGATGGCTTTCGCATAATTCTTAAAACCGGGTCGGAAGTATGCTCAGGAGCTACTTTCAAACGTCCTGGAATATGTCTTGTCACCACTTGTTCCATGTATTCATGTAAACTTTTGGTTTCATCTGATTTGTTATAATCAGATACCAGTAAGTCATAACGGATACCACTACTTACAAATGCCTTTTTAATTTCAGGCATCTTATCTACTTTACGATACAATTGTGTCATCGCTTTGTGAGAAGAATCTAAGTTATCACAAACCACAGGGTGGATACATGATGGACTCACACACTTATCACAAATGGATTGTACTTTACCTTTCATTTTGTACATGTTCGCACTAGGTCCACCTAAATCACTTAAGTAACCTTTAAAATCAGGCATTTTGGTCACTTCCTTGATTTCTTTCAGAATTGAATTCTCTGAACGGGAAGCAATCATTTTACCTTGATGTGCCGAAATTGTACAGAAACTACATCCACCAAAACATCCTCTATGCATATTGATAGAGAACTTAATCATTTCGAAGGCAGGAATAGGTCCTTTGTTTTTATACTTTGGATGAGGTAATCGGGTATAAGGTAAATCAAAAGAAGCATCGATTTCTTTCTCCTTCATGGTTTTGTAAGGAGGGTTAATGACTAACCTTTGGTCGCCTACTTCTTGAGTTAAACGATCGGCATATTGTTTATTCGATTCTCTTTCGATATGCTTAAAATTAGAGGCAAAAGCGATTTTATCTTCCAAACATTTTTCATGTGAATTCAACTCAATCGTATTCCAATGCACTCCTTTTGGAATATCTTCTTCGATAGGTTGAAGAATCGCTGTTTGCTGAATCGTTTTTAACGAACGCATAGGTACCCCTTTTTGCACCAACTTAATGATTTGCTTCAAAGGTTGTTCTCCCATACCATATACCAAGATATCAGCACCCGATTCCTTTAAAATCGAAGGTTTTAACTGATCAGACCAATAGTCGTAGTGAGTCACTCTTCTAAGTGAAGCCTCAATACCACCAATTAAAACAGGAATATCAGGATATAATTCTTTAAGAATTTTAGTGTATTTAACTGTTGCATAGTCAGGTCTAAAACCTGGTGCACCATCTGGAGTATAGGCATCGTTAGAACGCTTTCTCTTTGCGGCAGTATAGTGGTTTACCATGGAGTCCATGCAGCCACCTGTCACTCCAAAGAATAAATTGGGTTTCCCTAATTTTTTGAAATCACGTAAGTCATCTCTCCAATTCGGTTGAGGAATAATACCTACTTTTAAACCTTCAGCTTCTACCAAACGGGCAATTACTGCAGCACCAAACGAAGGGTGATCTACATAAGCATCTCCAGAGATGATAATTACATCTAAACTATCCCATCCTCTTAGTTCCATCTCTTTTTTAGTGATAGGCAACCAATCGGACAAATTATTTTCCTTTCTGATCATAATAAACTTAATCTGAAGTCCCCCAAAATATTTGATATTGAATTGATTGAAAGTTATCAAATACTATTTTGGTAAGTACATACGCACTTTAACTAACATTTAACTAAATGTAGTATCAAAAGTTTTGCGAGACATGCATCTGCAAAGTTCGTAAGAAAGAAATTGATTATTGTTATTTAAATGGAATTATTTAAACCTTTTCGAGATCCAAGTAGGTAAAACGATTGTTCCCATCAACAAATAAGTATAATAAGTGAACAATCTCCAGAAAAGGGCGACGACAATTACTAAGCCTGCATCGTTGAAAAACTCTTTAAAAAATTCTCCGAAGAAGTATTCGGCTGTGCCTGCACTACCTGGAGTAGGAGAGATCAACATCACAATCCACATGATAATCTGACGTCCGAAAATAAGGAATTGATCTAAAAATTGCCCTTGAGTTAAAGAGAATAAATCGATGTGAAGGAATGCATTGATTAAACAATTCAACATTGCATATCTAGATGACCAAATAAAGACAGTAGAGAGAATTACTTTAAGCCAATAGGAAGTTTTATGTCCTTTTAATTCTCTTGAAGCTACAATCATTTCGTTGCCACTTTTTACGGCCATTCTTCTCCAACGTTTTGTAAATCTATTGGAAGTAAGAAACCATAAGAATTTTTTAAACGATTTTGGACCGATAAATAATCCCCAAGCCATAAATGCGGTATATACTGCGATTAAGCTAACACTGACCACAAATATCTGTTTCAACCCAAGCGTCATTCCGAGTATTTCTGCAGAATAATTATTGGCAGGGAATATTGATCCAGGAAAAAGTATGATGACAAAAATGGAGGCGAACACGAAGAATAGATTATCTAATATGGCGGTAAGCATTACAAAACTTAATGCCTTACCAAAAGATATTTTTTCTCGATTCATGATAAAGACGGCGACACTTGTCCCACCAACCACAGAAGGAGTAATTGCTGAAGCAAACTCCCAAAGCATGATAACAAAGAAACTAGAATTCCAACTGAGGTGTTTGTTGGTTAATGTTCTAATTCTATACATATAGCCTGCATCTCGACCAATTAAAACAACAAAAGATAGGAAGATCCACCAAATGTTCATGTTCCCTAAGTGATCGATTATTTGATCCACTTGAAAATCATCGGATGACCAAACCATATATATCGGCACTGCTAAACCAATTAATATTGGAATTAAAGCCCGAGTTGGACTTAAGTTTTTAAGCATTTTCTGCTGTTGCGTATCCATAGGAATGCCGGTTTTTTTGTTGGTTTAAGATCTTGAAAAGTCGGAGATGTGAGATGTCCTTATTTTGGACTCTCAAAAATACAGTCAATTTTCAATTATCAAGAAGTTTATTGCTTTTTTTAAATGTATTGAAGCAGTTTTTTTAATAGTTTTTCAGGATCGAAAGGTTTAGATGCAAAATCGTTGAAGCCTTTGTTTTCAATTCCATGAATATCATCACTTGTTACATCTGCAGTTAGAGCAATTATAGGTAAGTTTTTGTAATAGTCTTTTTCAAAAGATCGTATCATTTTCGTGGCCTCGAATCCATCCATAACCGGCATCTGAAGATCCATTAAAATAATTTTAATGGATTCATTATTCGACTTTAGTTGATCAATTGCCTCTTGACCATTTCGAGCTGTAATAATATTTGCATGCCATCGGCTTAAAAATTCTGTAGCAATAAGGACATTGAATTCATTATCATCTACTAGAAGTACATCTACATTTCTTAGATCTTGTTGAGGATCGATATTTACTTGTCTGCGTTTTTTCTTTTCTTCTTTTTTTTGATTAGGAGAAATTTGATAAGGAATTTTTGCAATAAAAGAGGTGCCTTTGCCTATTTCACTTTCTACGTCTAAGCTACCTTCAAGAAGATTGACCAATTTCTTAGAAATACTTAATCCCAAGCCAGTACCTCCAAATCGTCTAGTTGTACTCGTGTCCTCCTGAGTAAAAGCTTGAAATATATTATTGATTTTCTCTTTTGATATTCCTATTCCTGTATCGATAACTTTAAATTCGTAGACTATTGAATAGTCGTTTTTGAAAGTACTTTGCACATTTACTTTCACACCACCTTTATCAGTAAATTTTATGGCATTGGATATTAAGTTTAATAGAATCTGAGAAAGTCTTGTTGGGTCACCCACAACATATTCCACAGGAATTTTTTCTAGTTCCAATTCAAATGTGATATTCTTTTTCTCTGCATTATCAATATGCATAGCAAAAACATTCTCTAAAGTCTCGGTTAAAGAAAAACGAATCTTTTCTAAATTCACCTTATTGGCTTCTAATTTATTGAAATCAAGGATTTCATTAATTAATCTCAGTAAATTATCGGCAGCAAATTGCATCATGTTAAGCTTTTTGTGTTGATAATCGTTAAGATGAGAATCAAATAATAAGTTGATAGAACCGATAATGGAGTTCATTGGTGTTCGGATTTCATGGCTCATCGTTGATAAAAACTCCATCTTAATATTAGCCAATCTTTCCGCTTTTTCTTTTTCGTCCTTTAATTTCTGCTCCACAATTTTTCTGGAGCTAATATCCATACCGTAAACATTCACGTAATTATATTGTTGAATTGGCCTAACTGTAAAAGCATAGTGTTTGTTATGAATCACTTGTTCATATACTTTCATTTCATTTAGTGCAAGTGTCTTCTTAAACATAGTAGCATACGCCCATTTCAATTCTTCAAAGTGGGGTAGAATAAACTGAGATGCATCATTTCCAAAGATGAGTTCACCTTCACTATCAAAACGCATTACGGGATAAGGATTTTGTAATGCAAATTTTGATATCATATCAATCTCTCTAGTTTTTTCTTTAGAAATCGCAATTTCCTTTTCTAACTTAAGCTGATTTAAAGATGCGATAATAGAGTTTTTGAAATGTTTAAAGACAACATTTAATTTTTTAATGGAAAGAGCATTTAGTCTATCATCTTTGAGCGTACTGGAATGATAATGAATGACGCCAAAGTTATCCAAACAATGAAATAGATGAGTACCTGATGCGATTTTTGTATTCCCTTCTATATTATAATCCTCAGCAATTTCAATGGTAAATATATCGTCTGCTGTCTGATGAGAAAGGTAGTGATTGACCAAAGAAGTTTCAGTTTCATGACCTTCTTTGGTAGGGAAACTTAAAATATTTATCCATTCGTTAGCAATGGAAGTATCTTCCGTTTCTATTAAATTAGTCTCTAAAATAGTATTGCCTTTAATCCACAAAGAAGCATTAGAAATACTCTTTCTATGCATTAAAAGTTTAATGAAATTATTAATGTTCTCGTAAAAATGTAAAGTTTTTCCAGTCTGTAATGATAGCTCATACAAAAGCATCATATCCTGTATAACTTCATGGTTATTATTTTTCGATAGCATTGACTACAATAGTTTTATTTAAATATTCAACCATTTTATTTTTACTCAATGAAGAAATTTCTCCAAGAGATAGAACCCCAATGGTGTTAGGAGATGTTTTGTGCTGTGCACTACAAACCTCTAATTCCTTTTCATATTCATCTTCCAGAAATAATAATCTAGAAATACAATCTACTAGAAACAGCTGAGAAGGTTTTTTAGTTTCCTTTACGTTTTGGGCAGCTATGTTTGCGGCATTTATCAAATCAGTTTTTTCTGCACCCATTATATAAACAATGGTGTTTTCCAATATTTCACCCACACATTTAATGGCACCTTGTTCATTAATTAAAATGGGATCTCGAATAATATCTTCATAACCTTCTTTTGAAAGACCGAAAGGATGATTTTTAGCACCTGAAAAGAAATCCTCTTTATCAATTACATCTTTTCCAATGATCTCCTGATACACTTCGAATGCATTCTGCCAATTCAATTCATAGATCCAATTTTTGTCTGTTTTTGTAGCCACCAAAGGACCATATAAACGATTCCAGCCATGTTTTACATCAATAGTAAACTCACTTTTGGTGGAACAGATGATGGCACAATCTTTATAAATGCCATGATTATCAAATACACTTAGATGTTGATTGAGAGATAAAGATCCAGTCCCTCCACCAAAAATTTGATAATCGGTACCTAGCTGCTCATAGATGTTTTCAATAATACGTTGAGAATTTGATGATAAACCATCTATCAACAAGTAAATATTTTGCTCATCTTTATGACTAAAACTTTGTGAGTGGAAAAGCTTTTCTTTTGAAATGAAGACGGGTGAATTTTTTGAAGGTATAGGGTGGCAAATAAATCCTTCATCTAAGGCTTTATTACCATGAATAATTTTAGGAAAGAATCCTCCAAAGAATTTGATGTTGATTTTATTACATTCATCAATTAGTGTTGGTATTTCTTCTTTATTATTCTCAGCAACAAGAAAAAGAAATACTGTTTCATTGATATCAAACTCCTGAATTAAACTTTTTAAAGGATCAATATAATTATCAAATAGATAGAACATTTTTAATGGGTTATTGTCTATCTAATATAACTAAATTTTATCAACTTTTTGACTTAGAAGTGGTGTCATCTTCAGCTAACCCTTCATCAAATACTTTTTGAGCTTCATTGACCATTGGGTCTTTCAAATTCGCTACTTTATAATATCCTTCATCACCCCAAATCGTCTGAGCTATTAACTCTTTTATCCTATGTTTTAGGTTGATGTTAATCGTAGCATCATTGATATTGGGTTTTCTTTTATTGATGCCCATGAGTACAGCAAAATCTTCTAAATCTTGGATGACATTTTTTTGTCTGTCAAAATCCTTGATAAAATGATCCAAGCCATTCTCCATTAAATCAATATAACGGTCATTAGCGTATTCAATTGCAAAATCTCGAAGCACATCAGTATGTTCTAATGTGTAATAGTAAATGCCCATTGATGCTGTATCCAAAGGGATAAAGTTGTCAGGAATAATACCTCCACCGCCATAAACGATTCTATTTTTGTCGGTTTTAAATTGAGGCATTTTATCTGTTTTAATGCTGTCTTTGTTGAATAATTCACCACTCTCGTATCGATTAGAAATATCATCACCGTAAGAAATTCCTTCTCCATAAGGTTTTTGAATACTTCTTCCACTAGGAGTGAAATATCTTGATATTGTTAGGCGCAATAAAGAATTGTCCTTAAGTCGTATTTGTCTTTGAACCAATCCTTTACCGTATGTTCTTCTACCAATGACAACCGCACGATCATGGTCTTGTAAAGCACCTGTTACAATTTCGGAAGCAGAAGCACTTCTTTCATTTACTAAAACGGCTATTGGTCCTTCGAAATCGGGATTTCTCTTGCTAAATTCTTTCTCAGTGAACTCGTTTCCTTTACCTTCTGTGTAAACAATCAAATCGTCTTTTGGTAATAAATCATCTGCAATTTTTACTGCCTGACCTAAAAATCCACCACCATTATTTCTTAAATCGATCACAAGGTTTTCCATACCTTCTGATTTCAGAAATAATAAAGCATTATGGAATTCATCGTATGTTTTCGTAGCAAATTTACTAATCTTAATGTATCCTGTTTCTTCATCAATCATGTAATGGGCTTCGACAGATGGAGTAGGGACAACATCACGTGTAATGGTAAAAGCAATAAGTTCTTCTTTCTTTTTTCTTTTGATTTCTATATCAACCTTAGTTCCTTTTTTGCCTCTTAATTTTTTTACAATGGAAGCATTGTCCAATTCTTTACCTGCAATTGTATCACCATTAACGACAATAATCTTGTCACCTGCTCGAATACCAATTTTTTTAGAGGGGCCACCCGGCATTACGGATAAAACTTTTAAAGTATCTTCAATTACTCTAAACTCAATACCTACACCTTCAAAACCATCATCTAAACGAGAAGCCATAATATCAGCTTCATCTGCAGGAACATAAACAGTATGAGGATCTAAATCTTTCAGAACATGGTCAATAGCTTCTTGTGTTAATACATTAATATCAACACTATCCACATAATATTGATCGACGTAATTCAATAAACGTTCAAACTTTGTGGCATTTTTATCCACCATCAACCGATTGGTCGATGGATCTGGGGCCCGTAAATGAGAGCCTACGAGTACACCAATGCCTATGGAAACCCCTACAATTAGAGGTAGCCACGCTTTAATGTCTACATTTTTTGAATTAGTACTATCGTGTGTCATTTTCTGAAAGTTATGCAAAAAGCTACTGTCCGGACAACTTGTTAAATACAAAACCTCGTTCTTCTCTTCTTTCCTCAAAGTCAATTTCTAAGTCAATTAGAAAAAGCATTTGTTTCTTTTCTATTAGAACAGGTATGTTATTAGTAGTGTATTCCACATCACCTTCCTTAGTTTGGTCAAATCCAAGGGTGAATTGAGCACCTCCACATCCACCTCCTCCTTTTACACCAACGCGTAGAGAGTATCCTTCAGGAACTTTTTTCTGGGTTAATATTTCTTGAATCTCTTTAGCAGCACGTTTTGTGATGCTAATTGGATTTTCAATTTTCATGGTTATAATAATTTATGTACAAGATTTTAAATATGCAATTCTAAGCCTTCTTAATTGAAGAGAATATTCTGCGAATGTCGTAAAATCTTGAAAGTTCACAAATATAAAAACGACACTACATTTTTAATGTTTTCATAATGAGTTGAAAATAACAGTATCAAATGTAATTTTTTTAATATATATGAAAAATTATCGTTGATTAACGTTAGTTCATAGAGTGATAAAACGAATGGATGAATTAAAAAGTATTACAAAAAGAGTTAAGGTCAACTGATTTCGAATTCATTAATCAAAAAAAATGGACATTGAAATACAACGTCCATTTGATAATGCGAATTTATTTTTAAGCCAAAAGACCTTTACCTTTTTGAGGATCTTTAGAATAGCTGAGCGAACTTTTTAACATGCTGTTACCTCTATCTGATACACGTTTATCGGCTCCACCTTCTTGTCTGACAATTTCTTGCAGTACCTCTCTCTCATCTATCATAGAAATCTGATGTAACTGATGCCAACCTTTTTGTTTACAAAGGCTACTAATAGCATTGTTAAACATTTCTCCAGTTTTTACAATCCATTTATTTACAGTCATATCAATTGCAAAACCAAGTCCCATTGGCGAATTAATAATATCTGTAATTGGAATATTACTTTGATTGAACTGTCCTGTATTGATACTCAGTTTGATACCTAATGCTGGAGTTGCATAAGCTTTTACAGCTTGAATAATTTGTGCTTTTATCAATTTTGGATGGAAAGCTGCTCTAATAAACGGACCATACATTTGATGATGATTTCTCAATTCTTTTTCGGCATCTATCCCTTTTAAAGTACCTTTCCCAGGGAAGTTAATAATCAGTTCTCCTTGATGAATATCGTTATTTCTGGTAGTGTATTCCACATCAATTCCAGCATTTTGGAAGATACTTCCAAACAGAGCAGGTTCTGTAACCTTCATTCTTGCAATTAATGGAGCAAGTCCTCTGCCTCCTCCCGCAAATTGAATAAATCCGTAAGAAAAGAAAGCTTTATCATAACTATTGATGGCATCAAAGTTTCCTTCATGACTAGAAACTACTTTCATCGCCTCAGCTAAGATAGGAGATAACCCAGCTTCTTTAAAAACGGATAAAGGAACCTCATTAGGAAGGGATTTTCCTAAATATCCAACCCCATTATAAAATTGATTATACCCGCTATAGACAAAATTACTAAACTCAGCAGTTTGAGTTTGTCCAGTTATTGGGTGAGGGAATGATAAAGTATATTGAGTATATTCTTTTAAGAACTTAAAGGTAACATCGTTAGGAACGATTTCTCCATAAGTATATTTATCCGTATCTAACATTTCAGTTCTACTTGGCGAACCCACCCACCAATTCAAGCGATAGCGATCTTGAAGTTTACGAATTGCTGCCATAGTCTTAGGCACTCTTTGGCCTGAAATGTTATTAGTGTTGCCTCCTACATTCCTTGGGCTTTCATTGTGTTGACCATGTAAAATACCCAATTGAACAAGTCTTTTTTGCACATTGTCAAGATCTGTTGGGTGTATAGAATAATTTGTGCCAATTCTGCTATAAAGTCCTTTTGAAAACAGTTGTTGCCCATCAATTTTTGATAACTGATAGATACTATTTCCTTGTGCTTGTTTCACAGAATTATTTTGTGGTGAAGAATTATTTTTTGATGTTGGTATAAATAACTTCTGTCCAACATAAATCCTACCTTTTGGAATATGATTGGCCGCCACTAATTCTTGTGGTGTGATATTATATTTCTTTGCAATCTTAGATAGAAAATCACCCGATTGTACGGTGTACACATTTACTTCCTCTTTAGTAGTAGGTGTTACTTTTGGTTTTACATTTAATTGAGGACTAGGAATAGTGAGTACCTGTCCAACATAAATAGTAGCACCAATTGACATATTATTAGCTGACAAAATCTCTGCTGGAGATAAATCATATTTTCGTCCAATAGCATACAAAGACTCACCACTTGATACAGTATGTGACTTTTGAGAAGAGGAAGGTTGCTTTTTAGGAGGAGGAATCACCTTCGCTTTACCATTGTTTTTTACCTTGAGTTGTTGCCCAACATAAATAGGCTGACTAGAATCAAACCCATTTAATTCTAATATTTTTTGAGGGCTGATCCCAAATTTTTGAGATATCTGATATAAAGTATCTCCTTGAAGAACAGTATATACTTCTGGTGGTGTTTTCTTCTTTATTGTAGTTTCTTTCTGTTCTGAGACTATTTCAGAACCATTACTATCTGATGTTGGAATAAATAAGATCTGACCAATATAGATTGGACTATTGGGCTGCATCTGATTTTTTTCTAACAGTTGTTGAGGAGTAACATTATATTTTCTTGATATACTGTAGAGTGAATCTCCTTTTAAAACGATATGCTTTTGAATATTTGATGAAGTGGATGAAACAATATTTTTTTCTTCATCACTTTCTAATTCTGGTATGTAAAGTTCTTGACCAATGTAAATTCCATTATTCGGATCTAAATCATTTTCTTCAATAATATCCGCAGGTCCAACATTGTATTTTTTTGCGATGGAATATAAAGAGTCACCCTGTGCTACAATATGGATGATATCCTCATTTGAACTATTCTCAATAGTATTATTGACAATAATATTTTGACCAATTTGTAGAGTTGGAGGTGTACTCCAATTATTAAGACTTAATAATTGATTTGTAGATAAATTGTGTGCTCTTGCGATACTATATAACGTATCGCCGGGTTGGACAGCATAACTCATTTTTGGATAATTTAAACGATGTGCAAATCACTTTGTAGTACAATTTAAAAAAATAAAACCTATCCTCCATAGAGAATAGGTTTATCTTTCTACTGTGTTTTGATTTAGGACATAAATGTCCCTAAAATTTAAGGTTTTTAAAGTCCCCAAATAAAATTTATATGGGTTCTTCTACCGTATAAAGCAACAAATAATATTTTTATTGATGATAATGGGGGTAAAGTACGTGGACACTTTAGTGCCCACGTTTAAGGTAAATATATAATATTATGTTAGTAGATGGGGTAGAAAAAAGGGAGTCACTATACGCCCACTAAACGTGGTTTAATATTTTTTTTTGCTTTAAAAAATTATTGTTTCTATAGCGACTTAGTTATTAATAGTTAGTTAAAATAAGGTAGGTTTTAGTAGTTAGTAATTGTTTCGGTTATGGTATTAGTAACGAGAGTTTGAATAAATAGTTACAAATATTTGTAAATAGTTAATTTGAATGAACTAAAGAAGCTATGTTTTAGAGATAATATGTTAATAACCACTTGATTTTGGAGAAAATTCATTGACAAAAATTGTACTATTTCTAGAATTACTTATTCATAAAAAGAGAATTGTAACTATTTCAAGTATCTATATAAATAATTGAAGTTTGTTGGATATTTTTTGAACAAACTTCTACAACAATTCAAATACAGAAAAAAAGAGAGCGATTATACCGAAATATAAACGCTCTCATTGTTTGTATATCTTCGTCAAATTATATGAAGACGATAGAATACTATTATTTTTTTACGAATTTTGTTAAAATAACAATATGTTGTCCATTCACACGACCTTCGATATGTTCCGGGTTGTCGTGTACCAGAGATATATTTCGAACCGCAGTTCCTCTCTTAGCTGTAAAATTCGCTCCTTTAACTACTAAATCTTTTACTAGAACAACAGAATCACCATTTTCTAAAATTGCTCCATTTGCATCTCTATGGATTACTTTATCTTCATCATCTACACCCTCTCCAGTTGCTTCTGCCCATTTCAATGTTTCTTCATCAAGGTAAAGCATATCTAGAAGGTCTTGTGGCCATCCTTCAGATTTTAAACGTTGCAACATTCTCCAAGCCAATACCTGAACCGCAGGATTTTCATTCCACATACTATCATTTAGACATCTCCAATGGTTTGCATCCATTTTAGATTTATCAAGAATTTGATCTTGACAATGCTGACATAAATTAGCATGGTCTTCAATATCTTTAGAAGATTTTGGTTCTACTAAAAAAGGGGAAACATTTTCTTCTGAAGCACATAATTCACATACTCCGTTACTTCTTTTCTGTAAATCTCTTTCTAAACTCATTGGTATAATTGATAATGTGGAAATATTAATGACAGATCGAAACTTTAAAATTCAATATCATTGTTGAACTTAAGTTATCAGCTCACTTAAAAAGAGAAAATCATTTCCTTATTTAAGTGATACATAACAAAAATGCAGAATTTTATATCAAATTGTACTTTTTGTAAACGATTATTTAGATGGATTATTCGTTAATAAAAGGATCTGAGAAAGCTGGGTTGGTTAAGAAATCCTCATCAGTAAGCATATTTAAAAATGTGAGGATAGCTTTTTTCTCTTTTTCTGTTAAATGCAATTTTACGGGATCACCAGGAAAAATAGGTTCATTGCTCCCTTCTCTAATTAGGGCATCTAAAGTTTTACTATCCTTTACATGTTCATTATAATGCTCTAAAACTTCTTCAAGTGTATTGAATCTGCCATCATGCATATACGGTGCAGTAACAGCTATATTTCTTAAACTCGGTGCCTTAAATTTTCCTTTATCAAACTCAGACCCTGTTACATCAGAAAGGCCCTCTTTTAAATTATCATCGTCATCCAAACCATTATTATGGAACCCTCTAAACCCTTTAAAGTCACCTGAGGTTAGAATATTTAAATGACAATCACCACAATTTCCACCTCTTAGGTTTATACTTGGTTCTGGATGAGTAAAGAACAATTGAATACCTAATAACTCTTCTTCGGTAGGAATGTAACTTCCTTTTAAGTACTGATCGTATTTAGAATTACTTGAAATTAAAGTACGTTCGAATTGAGCAATTGCTTTGCCAATATTTTCTTCAGTAATGACTCCGCTGCCAAAAGCTTTCTCAAAAATCGGAGGATATTTAGGGTCTGATTGTAAACGCTCAACTACTTCATCCAAAGTCATGTCCATCTCTAGCACATTTTCGATAGGGCCTAAAGCTTGATCTTCTAAACTACCAGACCTTCCGTCCCAGAAAAATTTTCCTTGCCACATAGCATTCACAATAGCCATACTACTAAATTCACCTACACGACCATGAATACCTTCGGCTAAAGCTTTTCCATCTGTAAATGATAAGGATTGTTGATGACATGTTCCACAAGAAGTAGAATGATCTCTGGAAAGTTGTGTATCGTAAAATAGCATTCGACCCAATTCCACGCCTTTTGTAGTGGTTGGGTTGTTTTCTGGTAATACAAAATTTCTTCCAAAATGTGAAGGCAACTCTAGGGGATAAGGTTGATTATTTTCATCATCAATAGTTGGATTTTCACAGCATGAAAAAAGAATTGATAAGAATAAGGGTACTATGTAAAGATTAAGTTTCATGTTATTTAGAATACTTTAAGTTAGGTAATCAGTGTTGAAATAAAAAGGAGACTTAAAGTTTATTATTTTTTTGTGAGGGAGTAGTGTCTTAAATCATCAACTTTAAAAAAAATGAAATGTTTTTGTTAATCAAGTTTAATGATTTGGAATTAAAGAATTATCATTTTAATCTTGCACAATAATCATCAAGAACCTTTAGGTACCAACCGAGCAAAGTAGCCACGGTGGTAAAAATGATGTGGTCGATTTCTAGACAAAAAAACTAAATCACCTCCCTTATTTCTTGATGTTCGTTGAATTTTATAACACTATAATTTAAAATTATGGCAAGTAAAGAACCGTTTCAATTAACATTAAAAGAGTGCTATCAAGTACTAAGCAATCAATTTGTATCGACTTCAGAAGAAGTAAAATACAGAAACCTAACTATGTTACAAGCCGAAAAATTGATGGGGTTAAGAGGTCGATCTGATCATTCTTTACCAAAACTTTATGGAAACTCATTATTAGAAAGAATTAAATCAGAATTAGAGTAATTTTATTTTAGCTTTCTTGGTATATCTTTCTGAGACATCTTGAGCAATGATCTGAATTTGATTTTGCTTCCTAAGATTAATGACACGCATATTTAGGTATAGAATCTTATTGTTTTTTATCATTCGAACAATAGCACTTTCTGTAAAGCCAGAGCGTTGTGCATCTTCCATTAATTTGAAAAACAAATGATGGTCTTGATGCATAATCATTTGAAGGATTTGATTCTTCTTACAACCAAAACATTCATTCCACATAATGTTAGAGAGTACAATTGTACCATTTTCATCTATGGTAGACATGATATCGTAAATGGTTTTATCGCAAAAAAATCTTGATGGAGGGGTTAGGTCAAAAGCTTTCATCATATCTACTTTTTCTATTTGTTGAAGCATAACATGATAGATCGCAGTTGAACATAAATTGATAGATCGCAATAGGTTTTTTGAATATCCTTCTCTCTTATCACATAAACCAATTAATCCAATTTGTTGGTTTTGATGAAATATAGGGATTAATAAAAATGAGAACCAGCTTGCTTGTGTTCTGTACTTATCTTCATCATAACTAAAAAAGGGGAGTTGTTTACCATGAGCCAATTTCAAATACTTTACTGCTATTGAGGAAGTATTTAAAGGGCCATTACCAAGCATCGGTATATTATTTTGAAATGAGGTACATTCTATCAAGTTGGAGTAATTGAGTTTTTCCAAGTCTTGATCAATCAAACCTATAAATCCATAAGTTGAACTTGTAATTTTACATAGTTCATGTATAGTTTGATGAAGAATTTCTAATTCACCTTTTATGTTATTTTTTAATTGATCGATAATGCACTCTCTTAAACCATATAAATGGTCTTTTATAGTAGTAGTCGTATTGAGGGTCATGTGAAGTGTAATTACAAATAAAAAAGATATCAGGTTTAACGGGAAAGTATCAGAACAACACTCAATATATCTCTTTAAGTTTCTTGTCTCCTAATTCGTGATGTGAGTTATCGATTAAAAACTACGTACCATTTGATCTATCTTTTGATATGTGGTTTATATAAACAAGTAGTGAATGGTATTGATCCAATTTTATACTTGACTTATAGTAATAAAAAAACGACAATCTGATGCATTTATCAAATTGTCGTTGTGGAATGTATATTTTAATTACAACAAGTAATTGATGTAAGATTATATTAAACTTAATTCATTCTAACGTTTTTAGGACGATTAATACCATCATATCCTTTACGCTTTTTGGATCTCTCGGTTCTTTTTAATCTGATTTCTTCAGAATCTTCTTGTGTAGATTTACTCACACTTAGAATAATACCTATGGTCATACCTGTAAACAATAAAGAGGTACCACCCATACTTACTAATGGTAAAGGTAAACCAGTTAATGGAAGCAATCCTGTGACCACGCCCATATGTACAAATGCCTGGAGTATTAAACTAAAGGTAAGACCAGCTGCCAATAAACCACCAAATGCTTTTTGACTAGTAGCGACAATTGCCATTCCCCGGTAAAGTAGGGTAATGTAAAGTCCTATAATTACTAAAGCCCCAATTAAACCATATTCTTCTACCACAATGGCAAAAACAAAATCAGAATAAGAGTGAGGTAGGAAGTTTCTTTGAGTACTTTCTCCAATACCTTTACCTGAAATTCCACCAGTTGAAATTGCGATATAAGATTGTTCTGCCTGATAAGGTATTTCAGTTTCACTCATAAAAGAAGATAAACGAGAAACTGCAGTACCACCTCTTTGACCAAATTGGTAAACAAACAAGGCCGCAAGGCAACCAATCGCTATCAACATAAATAAGTATTTAACGGGAACACGCCCGATAAATAACTGAAGCATAATAGTGAGGAATAACAAAGAGGCTGTAGAGATATCAGAAACACCTATTAATCCACAAATTATACCTGTCCATACTAATAGAGGGACAATTGCTTTATTAAATTCTCCAATATCTCTTTGTCTTTTCCAAAGCATGGAAGCCATATTGGCGATTAGTGCAAGCCTTGCTAAATCAGAAGGCTGAAAAGTAAAATTGATAAAAGGGATTTCGATCCAACGAGAAGCACTGTTTATTTCCGATCCAAAGAACCAAGTAAATAACAGTAATGGGATTGATAGTAAAAGTGCATATCTTGATAATCTAGAATAGTAAATATAATCTATTTTATGACAAACGTAAGCACCAATGATACCAACAATGACAAGGGTAGAATGACGTAATAAGTAATGCTCATTATCACCACCTGCTTGCATATAGGCTAAAGACCCGGTAGCACTGTAAACAATCAATATCGAAAACATCGATAATGTGATCATTACACCCCATATGATACGGTCTCCCTCTAATCTATTTAATAGCTTTTCCATGCATTATTTATAATTTCTGAACGGCCTCAATAAAATGATCCCCTCTATCCATGTAATTCTTAAATAGGTCGAAACTTGCACAAGCAGGAGATAATAAAACTACCTCTCCAGTATCTGCAGCATTTGTTGCTAGCGATATTGCTTCTTCCATACTTTGGGTTTCAATCATTACTTTTTGATCTCCAAAAGCAGCCAATAATTTACTATTATCAGTTCCTAAACATATAATAGATTTCACTCTTCTTTCGACTGCATCGTGTAACATACTGTAATCATTGCCTTTATCAGTACCACCTGCAATCCAAACAATAGGCGTATCAAAAGATTGTAACGCAAAGAATGCGGCTTCTACATTTGTAGCCTTGGAATCATTGATATATTTAATATGATTGACTTCTTTGACAAATTGCAATCGGTGAGGTTCTCCAACAAAAGATGGTAATGCATCTTGAATATCTTCAGGAGAAACTCCAGCAGATAGTGCAGCTAGAATTGCAGCACTCATGTTCCATTCGTTATGTGGCCCCTTTAGAGGTAAATGATTAAAGGAATAACTATCTCCTTTAAATGGAATAGTTAATTTTCCTTGTTCAAAGAATGTGTGATCAAAACCGATGGCCCAAGGCTTTATATTTCTCTTACTTAGATGTTTTTTGATATTCTGATCGTCTTCACTGTAGATAAAACTACCTTTCATCGACATATTTTCAATAATTCTGAATTTAGAATCAGCATATTGATTGATATCAAAATTATAACGATCTAAATGATCGGGAGTAATGTTAAGAATTAAAGAAATATCGGGAGCGAAAGTTTCGATATCATCCAATTGGAAACTACTAATTTCTAATACATACCAATCATAGTCGTTCTCTAGAACTTCTTTGGCGAAACTAATTCCAATATTTCCAGCTAAACCAACATTAAAACCACTTTCCTTTAATAAATGATAGATAAGTTTTGTGGTAGTTGTTTTTCCATTTGTACCTGTAATTGCAATAATCTTGGCATCTGTATATTGATAGGCAAACTCAATTTCAGAATAGATTTTTGCATTATTCGCCTTCAACTCTTTTATGATAGGAACAGTATCAGGAATGCCTGGGGATTTTACCACAATTTTAGGATTCCTTGGTGCTTTATCATGAGACCCTTCTTCGAATGGAATTGAATGAGTTTTAAGTGTTTTTTTTTGTTCTTCAGAAATTTTTCCAAAATCAGAAACAAAAACATCAAAACCTTTTGATAATGCGAGTAGTGCAGCTCCAATTCCACTTTCACCGGCACCAAGTACCAACAACTTATCTTTCATTAAAATTATCTGATTTTTAGAGTTAATATTGTAGAGATCGCTAATAGAATACTTACAATCCAGAAGCGAGTAACAATTTTAGGCTCAGGTATTTCTTTCTTTTGATAGTGGTGATGCAACGGTGCCATTAAAAAGACACGTCGACCCTCACCATATTTTTTCTTAGTGTATTTAAAATAAAATACTTGAATCATTACTGATAAATTTTCCACCAAGAATACTCCACAAAGAAGAGGGAGCATCAATTCTTTACGTAGAACAATCGCCAAACTAGCGATGACACCTCCTAAAGCTAAACTACCTGTATCTCCCATAAAAACTTGGGCAGGGTAAGCGTTATACCATAAGAATCCAATACATGCACCTACCAATGCAGTGGCGAAAATAGCGATCTCACCAGATTGTGGGATATACATGATATTAAGATAATTGGAGAAGATAATGTTACCAGAAAGGTAGGCGAATATGGCGAGCACGGTGGCGACTATGGCGGAAGTACCCGCAGCCAATCCATCTAGGCCATCAGTAATATTAGTGCCGTTTGAAACTGCTGTGATTATGAAAATCACTAGAATGATGTATAAAACATTTGAAGCAGTTTGATTAGGTAGAATTTCTGAATAATTAATCTCATTGTCTTTAAGAAACGGGATAGTTGTTTCTAAAGATCTGATATCTTCATAATCTTGTCCTTTAACTAATTCCGAAACAGGTTTGCTCTTAATACCTTTAGAGAATTTTCGTACCATAACATCCTCGTTACTTACTAAGGTTAATCCTACTAAAAGACCTAAACCCACCTGACCTAAAATTTTAAATTTACCAGAAAGCCCATCTTTGTTTTTCTTTACTCTTTTTAGATAATCATCGATAAAGCCAATAGCCCCTGTCCACAATAACGTAGTTAATAGTAATTGTATATAGACATTTTGAAGATTAGCAAACAAAAGTACAGGAAAAACAATAGCACCAATAATAATTACACCACCCATAGTTGGTGTACCTGTTTTTTCCATTTGTCCAGCTAGACCTAAATTCCTGACAATCTCACCCATCTGCATTTTTTGTAAGAAATGTATAATTCTCTTTCCAAAGAAGGCAATGAATAATACAGAAAATATAGTGGTAAGCATGGCTCTAAACGTAATGTATTGAAAGAGTCCGGCTCCTGCTAAATCGTAATGCTTGTCTAAGTAATTAAATAAATGGTAGAGCATATTAATATTTTATTGAAATTCTTATTGTTATGAGTGAAATGCTTTAAAAAGTTCTTCTTTATCATCAAAATGATGACGGACACCATCAATTTCTTGATAGGTCTCGTGCCCTTTTCCAGCTAGAAGAATAATATCACGAGGTTCGGCCATTTCTACTGCTTTAAGAATAGCTTCTTTTCGATCTAAAATCACTTGAGTTCTTCTCTCTTGAGTAGGAGAGATACCATCCATCATTTCTTCTAAAATAACTTCTGGATCCTCTGTTCTTGGATTGTCTGAAGTTAAAATAACTTTTTCGCTTAACATAGCGGCAGTTTTAGCCATTACAGGCCTTTTACTTTTATCGCGATCACCCCCACAACCTACTACTGTGATTATATTTTCACCATCTTCTTTTATGTCTTTGATAGTTTCTAAGACATTTTCTAAAGCATCTGGAGTATGTGCATAATCAATAATTCCTCTGACATTCTTTTTAGAAACCAACTGTTCGAATCTACCGCGAGCAGGTCGTAACTCGGATAAACATTGTAATGTTTCCATAGGTTCTTCGTCAAGACAAATTGCAGTAGCATAAGCCGTAAGGATATTATAGGCGTTGAAAGACCCAATAAGTTGGAACCAGGCTTCTTGTCCATTAATGTCCATTTGAATCCCCTCAAAGGTATTGTCAATTAATTTACCCTTGTAATTTGCCATAGTATGCAAACCAAAAGTTACATGCTTGCCTTTGCAGTTTTGAAGCATCACGGGACCACGCTTGTCATCCACATTTACCAAAGCAAACGCATTTTTTGGTAAAGTATCAAACAATCGTTTTTTAGCATTGATATATTCTTTCATCGTGCCATGATAATCCAAATGGTCATGACTGATATTTGAAAAAATAGCACCTGTAAGGTTAATTCCACTTAAACGTCCTTGGACAATCGCATGTGAACTTGCTTCCATGAAGCAATAGCTACAGTTCTTTTTCACCATCTCTGCCAATAGACGTTGTAAAGTGACAGGGTCTGGCGTGGTAAGTTTAGTAGGGATTACTTCATTATTGATTTTATTTTCAATGGTTGTCAATGCTCCAGTATTATACCCTAATTTTATAAATAGGTTCTGAAGAAGTGTAACCACTGTTGTTTTTCCATTTGTTCCAGTGATAGCTATTACCTTGATATTATCAGAAGGATTATCATAAAAATTAGAAGCTATTAATCCAGCAACTTGAGACGTATTGTTGACTTGGATATAAGATACGCCATCAATAAGATCAGAAGGTTCATCTTCTAAAATGATGGTTTTAGCACCTAATTCAATGGCCTTTGGAATAAATTTATGTGCATCCATCTGTGTGCCTTTAATGGCAATAAAAGCACTGTCAGCTGTAAGTTGACGTGAGTCTATTTGTACATCGGATACTAATTGATTTAAATCTCCTTTTATGAGTTCAAATTCAATACCTTTTAAAAGGGTTTGTATATTTCTTATTTTACTCACTTGTATCGCTTATAAAAGTTTTAGATGAACTTTCGTTCTACTATTTATTCTTCCACCAGGAGAAATAGACTGAGTAGAAACTCTACCTGTGCCAGAGAATGTAACTGTCGCCCCTTCGGTCTCCACTAGGTAAATAGCATCTCTCAAAGTCATTCCTCTAACATCTGGCATAAGTCCTTTATTTACTTTTGCATTCACCCATGCAATGGTATCTCCATGCACCTGAGTTCTCACCCAATTGCTAGTGTTTTTAGAGATTTGTTGAATGTCAAAAGCATCTGAAAGAAGTAATAAATCTTTATAATTACCTGCTTTAATAAAAGGAAAAGCAGTTTCGTTTTCGTTCGTTACATAGTTGATATTTCTTTCGGTCGTTCTATTGTAAACTACCTCAGCAATATCTCTAAATACAGGGGCACAGACATCACCGCCATATTTTTGATTTCCTTTTGGCTCATCTATGGCCACAATCATAGTGTACCTAGGTGCTTCTGAAGGGAAGTAGCCAACAAAAGAAGTAAAGTAGTTTTTAGTATATCGGCCACCTTTAAGCTTTTGTGTTGTGCCTGTTTTTCCAGATATATTAAAATCGGTATTGTTGATTTTTTTAGCGGTACCACTTTTCACTACTTTACGAAGCATTCCTTGGAGTGCTTTTACGGATCGTTCGCTACCAATACTTTTCTTAATCACTTTCGTGTCATATTCATCAATGATCTCGTTACCTTGTAAAATTCTTTTTACGATATAAGGCTCGATCATTTTGCCATCATTTGCAATGGCATTGTAAAAGTTAAGTATTTGAAGTGGAGAAACTTCAACTTCATAACCAATAGAAATCCAAGGTAATGAACATCCACTCCAGCTTGGGTCACCTGGACGGCTGATGTTTGGGTGGGCTTCGCCTTCCATTTGGAAGCCAATCGTTGAAGTTAGATTGTATTTATCTAAATATCTAAAGAAGCGTTCTGGGTTTTCTCGAAAGTGTTTGAAAACCAATTTTGAGATACCAATATTAGAGGATTTTTCGATAACTTCTTCTACAGATAGCATACCAAAACCATAAGCGTGAGCATCCGTCATGACACACTCATCATAAAATTGATACTTTCCTTCACCTGTATTTACTGAATCTGTGATATTAATATCCGATTCTTCTAGTACCGCAAGCATTGAAGCACCTTTAAATGTAGATCCAGGCTCCATAGCACCTTGGATTGCGTAGTTGTAATCCTCAACATACTTACCTTCTTTTGTGCGACCTAAATTGACAATGGCTTTAATTTGTCCAGTCTGTACTTCCATCAAAAGAACAGTACCAAAATTGGCGTCATGTTTAATAAGTGCTTCCTCTAAAACTTTATGCGCATGTTCCTCAAACTCCATATTTAGTGTCGTCTGAATATCAAAACCATTTTTGGCTCTTATTTGTGCACCATTATCAAGTGGCTTCCATTGGTTACCAGAAACTCTTTGAAACAAAGCTTCTCCATCTTTACCAGCTAAATCGGCATTGAATGAAAATTCTAATCCACGACCAGTGAATTTGGCTTCTTCATCTTTTCTAATAAAACCAATTGTTCTTCTACCTAAATCATTAAATGGTTTGAATCTTTTCTCGACTTTATCAAAGATAACCCCTCCACGATGACGTCCTTCTCTAAAAATAGGCCATTGCTCTATAATCTTTTTGTCTTGATGTTTGATTTGTTTCTGACTTAAAATCAGATATCGTCTTTTCTTTTTTCGAGATGTTCTTAAAAGGCTATCGTAATAACTTTTTGATCTTTCTTTAAAGTAGATAGATAAATTATAAGCCAATGAATCAATACCTTTATCAAAAACACTATCCGGAGAGACAAAGGGATCAAATGCTAATTTATAAAAAGGTATTGATGTCGCTAACAATGAACCATCATCTGCTAATATATTTCCACGGGTAGCATCGACTCTTCTTACTTTAACACGATTCGCCTTACCTGCTTTTTCCCATTTTTCTTTTTCCATGAATTGCAGATCAGAAATCCTCACAACAATTGCAGCAGCAATCATAACGATAAAAAGAAATGCGATTCTAACTCTTAAAAGTATGGAAGTTCTTATTCCCATTATTTTCTATTTACTGATCTTCTAATTTAGGAACACTTATAACAATAGGAGCTGTTTCTAGGGGTACTAAACCCATAGCTTCTGCCTTTTTTTCAATTTGACTTCTCTTACTTTCGTTAATGAAATCATATTTAAGGGTACTGTATTCTACTCTTAATTTTTCGACAGATTTTTCAAGTTTATTAATTCTTAGATGAGATTTTTCGGCCTGAAAACTGTTTGCGATATATAGAATACCAAGAATAGTTACAAAAATAATTTTTTGTATGTACTGACTATTTTCCTCCTCTTCGTCTTGGGAAATAAACTTCCATTTCAGGAACTTTCTATTCCAACTATTTAAGGGTGATGTACGTTTCTTTTTTGGGGATTCTTCCTCAACAGTTTTATAAGTATTGGCTCTCATCTAAAGGTTAATAGTGGATCCTAAAAAAATTGAAAACGAATTTGCTAAAATTCTTCCTTAATTTATCTAAGTTGTAGGAAAAAATGGAATTTTTTAAGAAAAAAATGAATTAATGAATCGTAAATTTAGTTTCTCCTAATAGATAACCTCCAGTATAGACTAAAGCCTTATAATTTCCTTTGTTTAAAAAACTATTATTTTGATATGAAATCGAAACATTAGCACCTAAATTACTATCAAAGTTATAATTGGTTTTTGTAGTAAAAAATAGATTTTCTTTGGTGTCTGCTAACGTGAAATATTTTGATTCTTCAGTCGCATTGTATATGGTCGCACCATCAGGGTCAACAAGACATAAATAAACTGTTTTTTGTTCTGATGGGAGTAATACATTTTTAGCTAATTTAAAATCGATACTTATTGCTGAGATTTTATTCGCGTCGAAAGAATCACCAATGATTTGTTTCCCTTTTTGATCAACGGCATAGCAGTTAAAATCAAAAGCATTTAATTTTTTAGCTTCATCTAATTCCTTTTCTAATTCACCTTGATGGTTTTCAAGTACATCAATTTTGTTTTTTAGATCTGAACTTTCCTTCACCAAACTCGAATTAACCATTTTTAATGAGTCATTCGCCTTTTTCATATATGAAATATGCTCATCTTTTTGGCGTAATAAATTCTCATAAACCCCCACTTTAGATTTAATAGTATGATATCTTTTTTCTTGCATTAATTGAGTTGAACGAAGCTCTTTTTTTTCTCTTTCAAGACTGTCTCTTACATTCTCCAAGGAAGTGACATCTTCATTCAATAAAGTGAGGATTTGAATCTGTTTATTTAATTCAGTAGATATTGAATCTAATTTTGCGTACGTTAAAACAAGTTCAATGTTTTTACTTTGAACTCTATCATTTAAACGTTTTTCATCACCTGATCTTAAAAATAACTGAACAAGGTTTAGTGTTAATAGGGTGATGACTAATCCGATTACAATTTTACGTCTGCTACTTATAGAACTAAAAAAAGATGCGCTATTCATAGTTTACTACAATTGCAAAAACCACACTAAAAACACTAAAGGTTTGATTTTTTTAAGTTTATTCTAATTTTTGGTATTTATAATACGAAAAAGGAATTATAGTATAAACTATAACTCCCAGCCAAAGCCTAGTGTGTATTGGTAATCTATTTCTTTACCGGCTTCTGCAGGTTGACTATCGTAGTTTAAGTTGTAAGAAGCTTTGATATAGAAGTCGTAAGGTAAATCATATTTTAGGTTAGCGTTAACGTCAGCACGCCATCTTTCTTGATCACTTAATGCTCTAAATCCTTTTGCTGTAGTTTGGAAAGATAAATCACCCGTATCGAATAGGTTGATTTCTGTACCTAAATACCATTCAGCTTCTGACCTTGTAGGTGCAGTAGTAAATGTGGAGTCACTTTCGTTAAAAACTGGATCAAAACTTTCATTTAAAAACGATGCTCCAGTAGAGAAACCCCAATAAGCAGAATTGGTTCTAAGTACATACTTACCAAAACCACCTAATCCTATAACACGAAGATTGATGGACTGTTCTGTATTGGTTAAATAACTGGCAGATGCAGTGATATAAAAATCATGAGGTAAATAATAGTTGCCTGTAAGCGTACCTTCATTTCTTTCAATAGCAGCAACATCATCTTGTGTTGATCGCAAACTTGCAATATTAAAAGTAAATCCCCATCGATTAGTAGTATATCCTATAAAACCATTGGTGTTAAATTGGGAAAGGTTATTGGCTTTTGTATAGCTATATCCAACATCAAGACTTGCTGAAAGCCTACTTATAAATGTGGATTTTACTGATAATAGATTGACGATATGATCAGGGGCAATCATTACTTCCCCGTGATCATCAGTCTCTAATACAAATTGATCACCATTTAAGGATTTGATTCTACCATTGTAACGTTGACCTTCGGTGGTTGTAATTAGGAAATAAGTTTCTCCTTTTATTTCTTTAATTCCATCCCACTCAATTTTAAAGTCAGAATCTGAATAAGGGGTTTCAATTTGAATAACTCCTTTTTCCATATTTTTAATTTCACCGACAATCATATCTCCATTTTTTAACGTCAAGGAATCAACTTGTGCAAAAGAGATAAAAGATGATAACATAAATACTATTAAGGTAATTATTTTTTTCATGGTAGGATATAACAAATAAATTAGTTTTTGCGGGTCAATATTGATTATAAATATATGAAATCAATAATGACCCACAAAAAAGATTACTAGAGAAGAACTTGAAAATAAACACCTTTTCATGTATAATCTTATAAATTGTTTTATTAGTACAATTATTTGAGTTTTGATAGTTAATGAATGAAAGAACACATTAGAAAATCACCTTTTATATAAGAAATATTTTGATAAAAATTTCAACTTTTGTTTAATAAAGTATCAAAATGTATTAAATTAGTAATCATTTTTAAGAATATTATATGATCGAGTTAAATTATATACTGATCTCAGTAATTGTATTGATTACGAGTGTAGTAGCGGTTCTAATTACCTTTTTTATCCAAAAAAATAAATACAGTAAGGTAATTTGGGAATGGGAGGAACTAAAATCCAATCAATCAGTAAGAGCGATTGAAAATCAAAATCTGACTACATTAAATAAGGAGTTAGAAAAAAATATAAATGATTTAAAAAAGAATATAGCTGTCGTACAAACGAAGTATGAAAAAGAATCAAATACTTTGAGTGAACTGAAGCAATCAGAACATTTTTATAAGAATAAACATCAGGTCTTATCTGAAGAAAATGCTAAAAACCAAAAAGCATTATTACTGCTTAATGAAAGACTTCAGGAATTTCATCAAGCCAATCAGCAGTTAATGCAGACGAATGATCAATTGCTACAAGATAACGTTGAACTGAAAACACATAATGATCATCTACATTTAAAGATTACTGAACATCAAGAAGAAATTAATACATTAAATCAGAAGTTTAAATTGGAGTTTGAAAATCTAGCCAATAAAATTTTTGAGGAGAAGTCGAATAAATTTATTGATCAGAATAAAGATAATATGAACGTTATCCTTAATCCTTTTAAAGAACAAATTGATGCTTTTAAAAAGAAGGTCGAGGATAGCTATGGAAAGGAGTCGAATGAAAGACAAGCTTTAAAAACAGAAATCGAACTCTTGAGAAAAATGAATCTTCAGATCTCTGAAGAAGCTAAAAATCTTACCAAAGCACTAAAAGGTGATGCTAAAAAACAAGGTGATTGGGGAGAAGTGATTTTAGATTCTGTTCTCAGAAAATCAGGTTTGAGAGAGGGATTTGAATATTTCACTCAACCATCTTTTGATAATGAGGATGGGCAAAAACAAAGACCTGATGTTGTGATACATTATCCTGGGAATAAACAAGTAGTCGTTGATTCAAAAGTTTCTCTTAATGCCTACGATCGATTTGTAAACACAGATGACATACAGCAGCAACAAATTGAAGTAGGGTTACACATCAAGGCAATTAAGTCTCATATTGATGAATTAAATGAAAGGGATTACCAAAGTTTACCTGATATTAAAAGCTTGGATTATGTGTTGATGTTTATTCCTATTGAACCTGCCTTTTTAATTGCATTACAACAAGATGATTCATTATGGGATTATGCTTATAATAAAAAAGTGGTCATAGTTGGGCCAACGACTTTGATGTCTACTTTAAAAGTAATTGAAGAATTATGGAGAAATGAACATCAACAGAAAAATATTGATGAAGTGATTAAACTTGCTTCAGGAATTTATAATAAGGCAAGGCTTTTTGTTGGGACTCTTGTAAGCTTGCAAAAGAAGATTAGTTCTACGAATGAAGAAGTAGATAAAGCTATGAATCAGTTAACGAATGGAAAAGGGAATTTAATTAAGCTTCTAAATGATATGAAAGAGAAAGGTAATATTAAATTACCTAACTCTTTACCTCAAAATCTTGTAGAAGAAAGCTTAGAAAGTGATAATAACTCCTTAGAATAAATCCCAATTACCATGACTATAATAAGTGGGGAGTACAGGATTGTGGACAGTATTAATGCCCACTTTTGTACTATCAAATTCATAGATTGGTTTTCCAAACGAAGTTATACTATATAAAGCTTCTTTGTTAATCCACTTTGTCTCGATATTACTCAAATCAGTATGTCTAATTTTACTTTTCATCTCATCAGGCGACATGCTTTTGCTACCAAGAATCCAACCCCATTCTCCTAAAGTCAGAATCTGATTATGTAATGGTATTGTATTAAAACCGGCTGCTCCCATAGTTTTTTCTATACAATAGAAAGCTTCAGAAGCATAGTAAGGGCTGCCTGCTTGTGTGACAATTACGCCATGAGGTCTTAATAATTTATTACACATTCTAAATGATTCTAACGATTGTAGTCTTCCTAATTCTATGGATTTAGGATCAGGGAAATCCATCATGACTACATCAAAAAACTGCTTTTCTTGTTCTAAGTAGTGAAAAGCATCTTGATTAATGATTTTCACTTTAGAGTCTTCTAAAGAACCCCCGTTCAATTTTTTAAAGATGGGATTTTCTTTCGCTAATTTTGTCATTTCAGGATCCAAATCAACGAGAGTAATACTTTTGACAGAAGGGAATTTTAATGCTTCCCTTACTAAACATCCATCACCACCACCGAGAATTAATATGTCTTGAGGAATAGGAGAGATGCTCATCGCTGGTATAGCCATTGGTTCATGGTATAGCCATTCATCAAAAGTACTTAGTTGTAGATGGCCGTTAATGTAAAGCCAATAATCGTCTTTCCATTGGGTAACTACTAACCTCTGGTAAGGGGTTTGTTTTTGAAAAACGACTTTATCCTTATATAATTTCTGTTCTCCATAATTGATAATATTATTGGAGAAGAACATACCGATACCGATACTTGCGAAAACAAGTACACTACTAATTTTGAGTATTTTGTTCCATTTATGTTCAAGTAAATCATCTAATCTCCGTAAGAGTAAGATGGCAACTAGTAAATTCACAAAACCTAAAACGAATGGTGTGTAAGTTAAGCCAAGTAGGGGAAGACCAACAAAAGCAAAAAATAAACCTCCAAATAAACTACCGAAGTAATCTTTTTCCATCACCGAGGAGATATTGACCTTTAAAGCTTCAAATTGATCATTTAATCGAGTGGCAAGTGGTATCTCTAAACCAATTAAAAAACCAATACAAATACTGGTAGTATAAATAACAACACCATCCAATGGTAACGGGAAAATAGTGTATTTAGGAGTAAAACTGATAAAGGCACTAATACTATATGCAATAATAGAAGAAAATGAAACTAATAGTGATAGTATGAATTCTACAATAATAAATTTCTCTAAAAGATTAGTTTCTATGTATTTACTGAATCGACTACCCAACCCCATTGCAAATAGCATAAACGACAAGGTCATGGTCCATTGAAATACTGAATTTCCTAAAAAATATGAAGCTAAAGTGGATAACACATACTCAGCTACTATACCAGAAAGTCCCGTCGCAAAAAGGGCTAGTTTTAAAGTGTTTGATTTAGAAAGAATGTTTGCCATTATAAAAAAAGACCCTCTTCGAAAAGAGGGTGAATTTAGTTGATATTTTATTTGCCTCCACGAGAATAAGATCGGGATCTACTTGAGGATCCACTTCCATATCTAGAAGAAGAACTATTTGATCTCGAAGAAGATGATGTTGATGAAGCTCTTGATCCAGCTGAGTAACGAGCAGGAGAACGACTTACACTTCTATTTACAGTATTTTTAAAACCACTACTGCTGCTCATACGGTTAGAGAATGTAGGGTTTGCTTTTTGAGCACCACTTGAGTAAGTTCCGTATTTTGGTGTACCTACTGAACCTCCATAATAATTTCTTCCTGATCTATAATGACTTGTGTAATCATAATAGCCTGATCTATACACTCGTCCATAATATCCCATGTTGAAGATAGAACGCATCATAGCGTATTGTCCATAAAATACCCAGAAACTTTGGCCTGAATTATCTCTTTGCCAATGTCCGTATCTCTCATTTCCAACATAACCAGAATAACCTGGAGGTGATACTTGTTTACTTAATTTACCATCGACTTTAGAAGCTATTTCCATTCCGATATCTCCAGAATGTAGTTGGAAGAAGTCTTGAGAAACGTCGTACCAATCCGTTTTCTTTACCTGAGGAATACTATCAGCACCAAGAGTAATTACCTTATATTTATGACGGTAAAAATTCTGCGTAAATAAATGCTCTTCTGCATCCATGTCCTCAAGAATAATAGTAAAATCGTTTAAATCACTCATTTCAATGATCATTTGATCTACAGGTGACTTTCTAAATCGATTTTCGTTAGAGGTACATGAATAAAATAATAGAGAAATTAGTGAAGCTATTATTAATTTTTTCATGAATTTAATTCGTTGTTTTTTTGACACTATGATAATGTAAGTTTACGTAATTTAGTCATTAACGTTTGGTAAAATGTTGGTGAATTTACTTGCATCCTCAACAATTCCTAAAGAAGCTGAAAAGCCTTCATCTTGATATTGTTCAATACAGAGAGTGAATTTTTCAGATTCATCGTAGTAATCCCAGCACATATATTCAGTGCTTTCTTCTGAAGACATGCTATGAACATCTCTCCAATACCCTACAGATTTTTCATCCCTAAAGAATTCTTTACCATTAAATAGGATTGTTCTTGGTGGTTTACCTTTTTTTAAGATATCTTCTTCAACATTATCAGGTAATTTTCCCCAAAGAATGCTCTGACTTACGGTGCCTGTTAGTGACCCTTCTTCATCAACACTTAAATAAAAAGTGTCCTTAGCAGATTCAATTTTATATTCCCAAGAGAAATCATTATCTCCCCAATCATATTCATATTCTCCAACAACTTCAAATGTTTGGAGTTCATAATCAAATATATACCCTAAACGTAAATCGCGTATAGTAATATTGGTAGGATCGTAATGAGGCTCCTCTTTCTTTTTTTTCTTGAAAAATCCAAAAGGCATATTAAATCGTGTTTTGTATCTATTGAATTTAAAGATACAACTAATTAGTCAGATTCCACAATAGAAAACTTCTGACCTTCGATGGCGAGTTGCGTATTGTTAAATTCTGTTTGTGCCTCTTCTAAAAGTTCTGTTAAGTCAGCGTAGCGTGCCGAAAAATGACCAATTAAAAGTTCTTTTACTTTGGCTTCTTTGGCTACTGAACCGGCTTGTTTCGCTGTGGTATGATAGGTGATATTCGCTCTTTCTTTATGTCTATCCATAAAAGTAGATTCATGATAAAGCAAGTCTACACCATAGACTTTAGAGATCACACTTTTAGAATATTTGGTATCCGAACAAAACGCATATGATCTTGATTTTCTTGGAGGTAACGTTACATCTTCATAGCGAATAGTATCTCCGTTAAATTCAATATTTTCTCCACGTTTTAGAGCTCTAAAAACTTCAAAAGGAAGTCCAGATGGAAGTTTTTCAGGAATAATTCGGTATTGCTTTTTCTTCTCTCTGAATAGGAATCCTGTACAAGGGACTCTATGAGTCAAAGGAATAGTTTCTACAGTAATTTTTTCATTTTCAAAGATCACCTCTGAAAACATTGTAGGATTGTCGTATAGAAAAACTTTGTAGTTTAATTCTGTTTTTGAGTGCTTGAAACTGGCCAATAAAACTTCGTCTAAACCTCTTGGGCCATGGATATACAAAGGCTCTGTACGTCTTTGCAGATGCATTGTGGATAATAATCCTGGTAAACCAAAGAAATGATCGCCATGTAAATGACTGATAAAAATATGCTCAATTTTATGCAAACTGATGCCAAAGTTTAATAACTGATGTTGTGTTGCTTCACCACAATCAATTAAAAACTGCTGGTTACCAATTCGTAAATGCTGAGAAGTCATTTGTCGGCCTTTCGATGGAATTGCGGCACTAGAACCTAATATAGTAATCTCGAATGACAAGGGATAAGACTATGGGGATAAGCTTTAAGGATATAAAAGCTCAGATCTCAAAAATTGAGATCCGAGCTTTTTTATATTATTTTAAAGTTAAAGAGTGGACTTATTAGTCTTCTTCACCTTCAATATCTTTTTCAATTTCGTGTAAGAAAATCGCTTCAATTGCTTCTTGTACCGTTGGGTGAAGCTCAAGAACTGACTCTAACTTAGAAATTTTAATAAGTTTCATAACGTGTTCGTTCAATCCAGCTAAAACTAACTTACCATTTACTTCCGTAGACAATCTGTTAGCAACAAGGATTGAGCTTAATCCCGAAGAATCAACGTATTTTACGCTGCTCAAATCGATAATTAAGTTTTCAGTACCTGATTGGAACATTGTAACGATCTCTGCTTTTAATTGCGGAGCTTTTAATGAATCTAGTTTTTCTTCCTCAGGGACTAAAACAGTATATTTTTCGCTTTTATTGACTGAAAATCTCATAATTTCTTTATAGTCTGTTATAATTTAGACGTTTCTTAATGCAAAAATACAAGGATCTTGATTTTATCCTAATTCATTTTTGATAGAATTGAAAATTTCTTCTTCAATGTGATGATAAGAAGCTTTTTCAAAAGTTTCGCCTGTTATGTTTTCGTAAAGTTCAATATATCTATCAGAAACAGAATTTACAAACTCTTCTGACATAAATGGCTGTTTTTGTCCATCTTTTCCTTGGAAGCCATTTTCAATAAGCCATTGTCTTACAAATTCTTTTGATAATTGTTTTTGTGGCTCATTATTTTTTTGTCTTTCCTCATATCCTTCTTGATAGAAGTATCTTGATGAGTCTGGAGTATGTACTTCGTCGATGAGGTAAATTTCGTTATTAAATTTACCGAATTCGTATTTGGTATCGACTAGAATTAAACCTCTTTCGTTTGCAAACTCTTGTCCTTTTGCAAAAAGTGCTTGCGTATATTCTTCTAGTTTTAGATAATCCTCCTCACTTACGATACCTTGAGATAAGATTTCTTCTCTTGAGATATCTTCATCATGTCCTTCTTTAGCTTTAGTAGTAGGAGTGATGATAGGGTTAGGAAGACGGTCATTTTCTTTTAAGCCTTCAGGAAGAGTCACACCACACAAGATACGTTTTCCTGCTTTGTATTCTCTCCAAGCATGACCTGCTAAATATCCTCTAATTACCATTTCAACAGCAAAGGCATCGCATTTTTTACCAATGTGAACGTTCGGATGAGGAGCAGATTCTAGCCAATTAGGTACGATGTCACCAGTAAGTTTAAGAAACTTTTCGGCAATTTGATTCAGTACTTGTCCTTTGTAAGGAATAGCTCTATCTAGTACTACATCGAAAGCTGAAATTCTATCTGATGCGACGATAGCGATTTTTTCATCGAAGAAATAAACATCTCTTACTTTACCTTTATAGACATCCGTTGCGTTTTCGAATGAAAGGGTTGTACTCTTAATTGCGTCCATGTTTTATAAAAATGATGTACTAAAACTAAGTTTAGAATAAAAATTCGCTGCAAACATACACAGTAACTTTCATTTATTACAATTTTTTTAAGTAACAATTTCGATCTTAAAAATTTAAGCTGCGTAAATTAAGATGTAAATACAGCGATTAATGTTACCCCTATTATAATTATCACTTATAATTTTTCTACGAAAAAATATAATAATTTATTGAAAGTTTGGAACTTAAAATTTATATTTGGAAAGAATGATAAACGTTCATCGATTATCAACTGATAATAATACAACAATTCAATAGGGTGATTTTTTTGCAATAACAACTATTGTAATTATTAAATATTTTTTCTCATGTTAAATCTAGAACACAAAGAATTAAGTAAAGTTGCAGGCCGCTACACTGGAAAACTTTTTAAGGTGGTAGACGACTTTAAATATGAAGTAGAGGCACAAACCTCTCTAACATTTGATGAAAGTAATAATCTTCATCTTGAGATATTCATGGATGGATGTGGTAGTGGAGAAATGTGCTTACTAACCAAGGAGGTAAATAATGATGTGTTTGAGGTGTGTTGTGATGATGCTGATGAACACTTATCTGGAAAAATAGATGCTTATAATAAAATGTTAAGCTTCAAAGTAGAAAGTCCTAGAAGCGGTGAAACAGAATTTGTTGGTTGCCTCTAGAGCTCTCAGAAAAATTATTTAATACCGATAAGATCCTTTGCAGATTGTATAGCACCTTCTGAAGGTTGAGCACCCCCAATCATTTGTGCGATCTCGTTGATACGCCCTTCCTGATCTAACGTTTTGATTTTACTGACTGTAGCGTCACCCTCATGATCCTTAAATACATAGTAATGTTTAGAGCCTAGCGCAGCAATCTGTGGTAGGTGGCTAATAGTAAATACCTGATGGCTTTTTCCCATTTCTTCCATGATGTTTCCTACTTTGATGGCAATTTCTCCAGATATACCTGTATCGATTTCATCAAATATAATGGTTGGTAAAGAAGTTTTACTGGCTAGAATATACTTAATAGCCAACATTAAACGAGAAAATTCACCTCCAGAAGCTACTTCACGAAGTGCCTGTGGAGCACGACCTTTGTTTGCTGTAAATAGCACTTCAACCTCATCAATACCAATAACAGTTGGTTCAGTTATACGGTGATCAATTTGAATTTGTCCATTTGGCATTCCTAAATCAGCCAATGTTTTATTTAATTCTTCAGATAGAGGAACAATAGCATTTTTACGAGCTTCTGATAATGTCTCAGCAATTTCCATTAAAGCCTCGTATGCTGCTTTCTTTTCTGTTTCTGCTTCTAATAAAGCTTCGTCAAAGCTTTCTACTTTGTCCACTTTACTACGGATAGATTCTCTTTTTTCGATTAATTCCTCAAGGTCTTGTACTCTGTGTTTTTGTTGTAAAGCATAAACAGTGTCCAATGTCTCTTTAATCATGAATATTCTTTCCTGATCGAAGAATAAAGCATCCTCTTCAGTTTCGATTTCAGAGATGATATCTCTTAATTCTATATGACAACTATCTAAACGATCTCGAATTTCTGATAATTTCTTAGAGTAATCAGATAACCCATTCAAATCTGTAATTGAAGAATAGATACTTGTATCAGCAGAAAAATCAGATCTACTTAATGTTTCAAGAACAGTATTTAAAGCTACTTTAATGTTCTCTGCATTTTCTAATTTTTCCAATTCCATTTCCAATTCTGCTTGGTCAATGTCATCTAAATTGGCATCATCAAGCTCTTTTAATTGGAATTGATTGAATTCAAATTCTTCTTTAATCTGATTGTATTCATCTAGAAGTTGTTGGTAAGACTGTGCTGTTTTTCTGTATTCTTTATAAGCTACAAACACATGCTCCACTTTTTTCTCTAGTTGACCATAAGCATCTACCAAGTTTAATTGATAAATATTTGAGCCCAATTGCAAAGTATCGTGCTGAGAGTGAATATCCATCAGCTTTTCGCTGATTTTCTTCAATACATCCAAACGTACAGGAGTGTCGTTTATAAACGCTCTTGATTTTCCACTAGGTGTGATTTCTCTTCTTAGAATAGTTACTTTCTCATAATCTAGCTCAAGATCTTTAAAAGTACTTTTTAATTTATAAGAGGAAATATTAAATGTACCTTCGATAATACACTTCTTTTCATTATCAAATAGTGCTTTGCTGTCTGCTCTTCCACCTTTTAGTAGGCCTAAAGCTCCAAGCATAATAGATTTACCAGCACCAGTTTCACCAGTGATAATGTTCAGCCCTTTGTCAGGATCAATTTCTGTATGCTCAATAAGTGCATAATTCTTTATCAATAGATTCTTTAACATAACGCGGAATATATAGTGTTTTGAAGGTTTCTTCTAGTTTTTTACGTTTGTATTCAAAGATAATATTTTTGATGTCTCAAAAATGAGAAAAAAATCTTCTTTTGCCAAATTTAATAGAATTGTTTAAAAAATGAATAAAAAAATAGTCGTCGCATCAAAAAATCCAGTAAAAATTAATGCTTCACTGGAAGGAATGCAAAAAATATTACCAAAAATAGATTTTGAGGTGGAAGGGATAGATGTGCCTTCTGGAGTTTCTGATCAGCCAATGTCAACTGAAGAAACATGGCAAGGAGCATTAAATAGAGCAACAAATGCCAAAGCCAAAGCAACTGATGCGGATTATTGGGTAGGCATGGAAGGAGGCATCGATAAAGATGATGAAGGAAAGATGTTTGCTTTTGCTTGGATGTGTGTAATTGATAAAGATGGTGATATTGGAAAAGGAATGACAGGTGTTTTTTACCTTCCTCCAAAAGTACAACAACTTGTAGAGGAAGGAATCGAGTTAGGTTATGCTAACGATAAGGTGTTTAACGAACATGGTTCCAAACAAAAAGGAGGTGCGGTAGGTTCACTCACTTTTGGTGCCGTCGGAAGAACGGAATATTATGTGCAAGCTTTAGTCTTGGCCATGATTCCTTTAATAAATAAGGAAATGTACAAAGAAGCCTTATAAAGAATAGAACACGGCCTTTTCGAAGGTGTGCTCACGAAGAAGCCCGAAATACAGTAACTCATTCACTGTTTTTCGGGCTCTTCTTTCCGAAAAATTCACTAACTGACAGAATTTTTTTAATGTGATTTTTTCATTCTCATATAAATACACTAATAACGATTTCTCCTGTCGGGATAATTTTCTTTTTAAAGGACGTATTGATTGTGTGATGCCTTTTTTCTGAATTTTCTCCTGTCGTTCTGACATCAAAACACTTTTATCGTTGAAGCGAACATAAGTTTGCCATTCTCCTTTTTTTGATAATGCACGATGTGGTTTAAACTCAGAATTAGGAATTTTGAGCATTAATACCAACCCGTCATCCGTCTCAATAGTAGAAAATTTAACATGAAGTGGGGGGTGAATATTGTATTTGATAATCTCATCGGCCACATATTGTTCCTCGAAAGGGTCAATGCCATTGATACTATGGTCATCGTTTACACCCACTAAAAGGATCCCTCCTTGTGTATTAGCGATGGAAGAAACCGTCTTTGCAAAACGGTCAGGCTTGGTCACTCTTTGCTTGAATTCTAAGTTGCGACTTTCGCCTTTTTTAATCAGCTGTCGTAATTGATATTGATTCATCACTTTGAGTTTTATAGTTATGCTGCACGTATTTAGAAATTGAATCGCTTACCCAGTCTAAATTTTGTGCTTCTTTAAATATACCAAAAATATCTTGATTTTGCTATCGAAAGGGGAGCTTAAAGTATTGATTGTTTATAAATTAACTGAAGTTTCATGTTGTTTTAAAATAAGCCATTAGATGAAAACAGAGAGCAAAGAATTTTACTTCGACCTCCTAATGAATCAAAATATATCAATAACTTATTTCAATAAATAAACAGAAACTATATCAATCCATATGAAAAGAATTAACTTTGTGACTTCATCAAAAAGAATAGAAAATTGACTGAAAATACTTTCTCGATGACCGCCAAAACATTTTTTGGTTTAGAAGAGGTCTTAAAACAAGAATTGATCAATATTGGAGCATCAAAAGTAAAAGCGGGTAGACGTGCCGTTACTTTTGAAGGTGATCTTGAAATAATGTATAAAGCCAATTTACATTGTCGTACGGCATTAAAAATCTTGATGCCGATCAAAGAGTTTAATGCACGTAATGAAAATGATTTATACGAGAAAGTAAAGAAGGTCAATTGGGCAAAATATATTGATAAAGACGGTACTTTCGCTGTCGATTCTACCGTATGGTCAGACTCTTTCAGACACTCTAAATATGTAGCCTTAAAAACAAAGGATGCTATTGCCGATCATTTTATGGAGGTGTTTAGAAGAAGACCAAACGTAAAAATTAAGAATCCCGATATTCAGGTACACATTCATATTTCTCAGCAAAACTGTATTCTATCTTTAGATAGTTCTGGTGAGGCATTGAATAGAAGAGGATACCGTTCTGAACAAAAAGCAGCGCCTTTGAACGAGGTTCTTGCAGCAGGACTTATCTTAATGACAGGGTGGAAAGGTGATCGTCCTTTCTTGGATCCAATGTGTGGTTCAGGTACGATAATCGTCGAAGCAGCAATGATCGCTTCAAACACACCTCCAGGTTTAAAAAGAAAGTTTGCTTTTATGAACTGGCCAAAATATGATAGAAGACTTTGGAATCAGATATTCAGGGATGCTAAAAGAGCAATTAAAGAAATTGATGTTCCAATCGTAGGTTCAGATATCGATAGAAGTGCTATTGAAATAGCTATGGCCAATGCGGGTCGTTCGGGATTAGACGAAGATCTTAGAATTTCTAAGCAAAGTTTCTTCGATAGAAAATCGATTGGTGAAAACGGTATCATTATTTGCAACCCACCTTACGGGGAAAGAATCGGTAAAGACATCGAAGAACTTTATAAAAATATGGGCGACAAGCTGAAGCAGGACTTCTCAGGCTACGACGCATGGATCTTCTCTGGTAATATGGGAGCGTTAAAACATGTTGGTCTACGACCTAGTAAAAGAATAGAACTATACAATGGTGCAATCGAATGTAGGTTGGCCAAATATGAAATGTACAGAGGTACAAAATAAATGAGATATGAAAAAAGGGAAGCGTTTTGCTTCCCTTTTATTTTATAGTGAATTAGGATTATTTTCCTTCAATTTTGATCACTTGAACTTTAACGTCTTTTTCTTCTGCACCAAAGTTCTCATCCAATTCTTTTTTGATAGTCTTTTGAACTTCTTTACCATCTTCAAGGATCACATCAGCTTTAATAACTACATCTTGATTTTCGATTTGAACATCAATAGTTTTAATATTTTTGATGTTCTGCCCATGTTCCTTTTCTATTTCTTCAGAAATTTCCTTTTCAAAACCTTCATCAGAAATAAACATTCCTTTTTTAGGAGAAATTTCTTCACCTTCATCAGATTTCCAAGTAAACGTATTTTCCTCATCAGATACATTAATCGTTGTATTTGATGCTGAGTTCATCGCCTTTACAAAGACTTCTTTGGCTAGAGTAATTGTTTTTTCTTCTTTTTTACCTTCTTTATTGGTGATCGAAGCTGTTACCTCAAATTGATCATCATTGATATTAATATCTTTGATTTCATAATCAACTATATCAGCACCAAATGCTTCTAGCATTTTCTCGCTTTTTTGTACATCAACATCTTTCTTGATGACAATATGTTTTTCAACTTTCTTTTCAGATTTTTCTTGACAAGAAACGAATAAAGAAAAGGTAATTATTAGAGTAAGTACAGTCTTTAAATATGTCATAGCGGAAGTCGTAAATAACTTTTAGAAAACAAATATTCATTTTGAAATATTTGTAAAGCAAAGTTACAAAAAAGCATAACTAGACCTTAGATTTTAAGGAATTTAACCTTAAACATTGTACTTATTTTCTTATTAATTTAAACAACAGAAAGACTTGGCAGATTTTTTTTCAATATCAGATGGTTATCGACTTTTAGCCAATTATCTAATAGGTTGGCATATATAGATCTAAAATCTACTTGATGTACCAAATCTCCTCTGTATAATTCCTTTAAATTCGGCCCCTCGTTGTACAATCCTGCCTTTTTTAGGTTTTCTCCAATGATAAATACATTATTGGCAGCACCATGGTCAGTTCCACCAGAAGCATTTTGTTTCACTCTTCTACCAAACTCAGAAAAAGTAAGGATCACTGTGTCTTTAAAAGCATCGTTTTTCTTTAAGTCTTTAACGAATGCACTTACACAATCCGAGTAATCTTTCAGAAGACCATTTTGTTTGTTTTTCTGATTGGCATGCGTGTCAAAACCTCCCAATGATGCATAGTACACTTTGGTATCCATTCCAGAAACAATCATTTCGGCAATGCTTTTTAAATGATGTCCCAAGTTAGAATTAGGATAGGCACTGTTTGAAGAATACACTTTGCCATGATCAAATACATATTTAGCCGATTGATGCGCCTCCGCTAATGTTTTGTAAAGATACCCTTGATTATTCTCATTAAGATCCTCTTGTTCTGACAATGCGTTAAATTGATCTGATTTCAATTTAAAGTAAAGTGATTTAGAATCTTCTAAAGCCAATCCTTTGATATTCTTACCTTTCATTGCTAAAGAAAGAGTATTGTCCATTTCAATACCTTCTCTTGCAGAAGTACAATGCGAATCTAAATAACGACCTAACCAACCAGTATTCAAATACTCATTAGTATCAGATGCAGTGTGCCAAATATCCATACTTCTAAAGTGTGAACGGTTGGGGTTAGGGTACCCTACATTATTTATTACAGAAAGATAACCTTCATTGTATAAATCGGCTAAACCTTTCATTTGTCCATTCAATCCCAAATCATTATCTAATTTAAGGACATCAGATTTTTGAATAGCAATTTGAGGTCTTGCCTTATAATATAGGTCGTCTAAATAAGGAACGACTGTATTTAATCCATCATTTCCTCCAGAAAACTGTATCACTACTAATCTCTTTCCCTGATAAGGCGAGAAATCCTTACCCATTGTCTGTTGAAGAAAAAGTGGTGTAAATAAGGTGCCTGTGGTAAGCAATGATGTGCTTTTTAAAAAATCTCTTCTGTTCATAATTAGCAAAGTTGATATTCTGGTAAGGATAATAATTGAATCATTCGATCTTTGAAAGAGGATAGCTGATGTTGATCAAGGTAGTTTTGAGCATCATCAGAAAGTTCACCTCGAATCATAATATTGGCAAGTGTACATTTCTTTTCTTCTTCTTGATGTAACCCCTCTACATTAGACCATTTGATATCACCCTGAAACTTCCCTAACTTTTTCATTTTCCTTTTATTCTCGTTAGGGTTCACATCGTAATCTTCTTTAAATGCAATAGGTATTATGCCATTATTTAGAAGAATAGATGGCAATCGTAATCGCATGGCCAATCGACTACTATCAATCCAAGTCGTATCTCCAGGCCAACCTGCAACATTAGGAGGGAAGTAGAGTTCTTGTCCTAAGTTTCTTTGTAAGATAAGCCAAACTCTTTCACTTTTGGGTTGAAGATCAAAAGTGCGTTTTAACCCGACGATTAGCTCAATTGGGCTTTTGATTTTAGCACCAATCACATCATTACTATAAAACCATTTTGATGTAAAAATGTGATGCATCAAAATGGAAATATCATAATTGTTATTATAAAATACAGAGGTAATTTCCTCTAGGTGTTTCTCGTTAATATCAGGATGGACAAATTCCTTGTAGATTTTCTGACAGATGAATCGAGCACATTGTTTTTTCTCTAAAATCATCTCGATCACATCATCACCACCAAAGTTACCTGTTTTTCCAAAGATGGTTTTTTCTCCTTTATCGTGTTGTCTTTCATTAAAACGATAAGTACCATCTTTTTTATTCGACCATCCAGTAAATGCTCTAGCAATTTCTTTTACATCATTCTCAGTATATTCTTGATCTCTGCCTAGTGTAAAAAGCTCGCACAACTCTCTTGCAAAATCCTCATTTGGCGATTTCTTTTTGTTCTGACGAAGATGTAGATACTTTATCATAGCCGCTGATTTAGCTACTTCAGTGACCAATGTTTTAAAACTTCCCAAAGAGTTTGATCTTAATACATTGGTATATTGAACCGCATTGTATGGGTTGACAATCCTACAAGCAAAGTGACCATGCCAAAAGAGTGTCATTTTTTCTATCAATGGATCTTTTCCAGTAGACATCTGATCGATCCAATGGATATTAATGTCTCTAGAAAGCTTACGCATTTCTTTTCTCATATCCATTTTTTCATCAGCAGACATTTGCATGTAATTCGATGAAAATTCGGGGAGATCAAACTTTAGTAACTCAGGATTTTTAATACTGGTTAAAGGTGTAATCCAATCTTTGTTGTTTACTACCTCATCGGCCTCTTTTTTATTGATACCAAAGCCTGCTCTAGAATACAGATGTAATAGTTTACGATAGTCTTTTTTCATTGTTTATAAGTAGTGCGGTTTATTATTAGACAGTTAATCTACCCAATAAAACAGACAGATGGAACATTTTAAGAAAAAATAATTTGGGATTGCTTCCTTGATAGCTATTTTTGGAGTATATTTTTAACAACTACCTCTTTATCATAATGAGAAGAAATTTTAATGCAGCTGGAACATCTATTGATGACCTGATTTCAGAAACAGAAAAACAATGTAATTACTTTAAAAGTAAAGTTTCCGCAAATAAGCTTGAAGTTGCTATTTTAACTCCTACTAATAAAGAGCCATTACCTGCTTTAGATGTAGCTAAAGTAATGGAAGTAATCACTAAACATTTTGCCGACGCTGAAATGGATTTTGATTTTGGCGAATGTCAAGGCAATGAGTACTGCGTAGAGGTAGCCTGGTAATTAAAAAATTTTTAAAAGTCTAATTGAAACAGAATGCCAAAGAAAATTCTGATTATCGATGACGAAAAGAGTATCCGATATACACTTAGAGAAATCTTAGAATTCGAAAACTATGAAGTGGACGAAGCAAAAGATGGAGAAGAAGCATTGGAGAAATTGGTAGTCAATAATTATGACGTTGCACTTTGTGATGTTAAAATGCCAAAGAAAGACGGTATTGAAGTGCTCACTAAAGCTATGGAAATGGGTAAAGCTCCCCAATTTATTATGATTTCTGCCCATGCAAACATCGATATAGCCGTAGATGCAACTAAAAAAGGTGCCTTTGATTTTATCTCAAAGCCGCCGGATTTAAATAGATTATTATTAGCAGTTAGAAATGCACTTGATAAAAACTCATTAGTTCAAGAGACTAAGGTGTTGAAAAAACAAGTAGCTAAGAAATACGACATCATTGGTGAGTCTGAGCCTGTTCAGTTAATGAAGGACACTATCGAAAAGGTAGCACCTACAGAAGCGAGAGTTTTGGTTACAGGTCCAAATGGTGCTGGTAAAGAATTGGTAGCACGTTGGATTCATGGGAAATCACCACGATCTAAGCAGCAATTGGTGGAGGTGAACTGTGCTGCAATTCCTTCTGAATTAATTGAATCTGAATTATTCGGTCACGAAAAAGGATCATTTACTTCAGCACACAAGCAACGTATTGGTAAATTCGAACAAGCTAACGAAGGAACACTATTCCTAGATGAGATTGGCGACATGAGTTTATCTGCTCAAGCAAAAGTGCTAAGAGCGTTACAAGAAAATAGAATCACTAGAGTAGGTGGCGATAAAGAAATTAAGGTAAATGTTCGTGTTGTTGCTGCAACAAACAAAGATCTTAAAGCCATGATCAAATCGGGTGATTTTAGAGAGGATTTGTACCACCGTTTAAGTGTTATTGTCATCAAGGTTCCATCATTGTCTGATAGAAAAGACGATATTCCATTATTGGTGAAAAAATTCTTGAAAGATATTGCTGGTGAATACGGTAAACCTGAGACTCAGATAACAGATGAGGCTTTGGAAAAACTGAAAGAACCAGAGTGGACAGGTAATATTCGTGAACTTAGAAACGTAGTAGAAAGGTTAACGATTATGAGTCCAACAGAGATAACAAAACAAGATGTTGAAATGTTTGCTTTCTTATAAGCAATCAAAATAAAATATAGGCCGCCTTATTTAATAATAGGGCGGCCTGTTTTTTTATGAGTGAACCAATGGTTCTTTTTCTTCTTTCGACATCAAATACTCCTTTCGTTTCTTATTTAAATAGTGACGAATAGGTGTGTCCACATATTTCATCATCAAAAAGCCAAAGACCAAACTGATCATAATACTTATGCTTGAGATAAATAATTGATCGTCTAAACTAACCGTTTTACTTTTGATGTAATTTAAGAAGATAAATGCTCCCGAAATATGTGTCATGTACAATGGGTAGGATAAATCTCCCAAGAACTTACACCCTGATTCTAAAGTGGAGTTCGTTTGAGCCCCCGCTCCAATGGATAAGATCAGAGGGAATAGTATCATTACAATAATTGACTCTGTAATCCAATCATTATTTACATGAGGATAGAAGAAACAACCCAGCAAAAGAAGTAAAGGGAGGAATAATCCTAACTTATTCTTCCAAATCAAATTGAATTTGTAGACCACTAAGCCTGCGATAAAAGAGTAGGTTACTCTAATAAATCCTCCAGTAAAAGTAGGGAAGTCCCATCCACTGTTAATCCATCCATCAGCATGTGCTTGATAAATCATAAATGCTCCAGCCACACTCAAAGAGGCTACTAACCATTTTTTATTCATTTTCCACAATACCACTCCATACACAATACTGATGATGTATTCAAAGAATAACGACCAAGCAGGGGAGTTGAAAGGGAATAATGCATCCATTCTATAAGGAAGAATAGGTGTTGGAATAAGAAAGATTGAGCCTAAAAAGGAGATACTCATTTTCTCCCAGCCTACAGACCAAACGTCGGTAACAAAAGGATCTATCAAGTAGGCAATTAAGCCGATAATAGAACCTACAATAACCAACGGATGAAGTCGGATTAGACGGTTAATGAAAAAGTTTTTTGCACCAATTTCTTTCATTCTGTGATTGTAAGCATAAGCAACGACAAACCCAGAAAGACAAAAGAAGAAATCTACCGCTAGGTAACCATGACCAAGAATATTGGTCTCATAATCGTCTAAATAGACGAGCTCTAAGTAATGGAAAATAAGGATGATGATTGCAGCAACACCTCGGAGACCATCCAAAATATGGAAGTGAGGTTTGCTTTTTGAAATTAAGTTGGTTCGATTTAGCATTTCTAGTAAGTATATTGACAGTAGACCTGTCGAGGTTTAACATAAATAGTCACTCAAAACTACTTTTCGGGTGATTTTGAAAAGATGAAAAATTGACCAATAATGTGTTTTCAATAAAAACTACCTCATTTCATGTATAATTTTTACCTCTTACGGAATTACCTAATTATTAATTCATGTTTAATTATAAACAAAACAATCCGTTGCATTTAAATTAGGGACAAAAATCACCAAATCCTTTACTTTTTCCCCTTGATCCCCTCAGATAAAAATGTAATTTTGTGACGGTGTTGAAGAGCCCATATTTTATGGCATCATCACAATCAAACTTATAATAAAAAGTATCATAATCATGTTGAAACAAATCAATCCAACATCAACAAACGCTTGGAAAGCTTTGGAAGCACACTTTGAAACAATGAAAGATGTGCAAATGAAGGATCTATTTGATACAGACGCTTCAAGAGCAGAAAAGTTCTCACAAACATTCGAAGATATTTTTGTTGACTATTCAAAGAACATTATCAACGATGAGACCCTAAAACTATTACTAGATCTTGCAAAAGAAACAGGTGTAGCTGAAGGTATTCAAAGTATGTTCAATGGAGAGCATATCAACGAAACTGAAGATAGAGCAGTATATCACGTTGCGTTGCGTAACCAATCAAACACTCCAATGGAGGTTGATGGTGAGGACGTAATGGTAGAGGTAAATCACGTACTTCGTCAGATGAAAGAATTTTCAGAAAAAGTAATTTCTGGAGATTGGAAAGGTTACTCAGGAAAATCAATTACTGATGTGGTAAACATTGGTATCGGTGGTTCTGATTTAGGTCCTTACATGGTGACAGAAGCATTGAAGCCTTACGCTACAAACGTAAATATTCATTATGTATCTAACGTTGATGGTACTCATATTTCTGAGACACTTAAAACATTAGATCCAGAAACAACAATGTTCATTATTGCTTCTAAGACGTTTACAACTCAAGAAACAATGACGAACGCGAACTCTGCAAGAACTTGGTTCTTAGAGTCAGCAAAAAGCGAAAACCACATCATGATGCACTTCGTTGCTTTGTCAACTAACGAAGAAAAAGTACGTGAATTTGGTATCGCTCCTGAAAACATGTTCCGTTTCTGGGACTGGGTAGGTGGCCGTTACTCTTTATGGTCGGCAATCGGTCTTTCTATTGCTTGTAACATCGGTTTCGATAACTTCGAAGAAGTATTGAAAGGTGCTCACGCAATGGATAACCACTTCAAATCAGCTGAATTTGGAGAGAATCTTCCTGTAATTTTAGCAGTATTGGGTGTTTGGTACAATAACTTCTATGGTGCTGAATCTCATGCATTGCTTCCTTACGATCAATACATGCACCGTTTCGCCGCTTATTTCCAACAAGGAGATATGGAATCGAACGGTAAATATGTAGATAGAGCGGGTAACCCTGTAGACTACCAAACTGGTCCAATTATTTGGGGTGAGCCTGGTACAAACGGTCAGCACGCATTCTACCAATTGATCCACCAAGGTACGAAGTTGATTCCTGCTGACTTTATTGCTCCAGCGGTATCACAAAATCCAATTTCTGATCACCATCCAAAGTTATTATCAAACTTCTTTGCACAAACAGAAGCATTGATGACAGGTAAGACTGAAGAAACTGTTGTAGCTGAATTTAAAGCTGCTGGTAAATCAGATGAGGAAATCGAAAGATTGAAAACATTCAAGGTATTTGAAGGTAACCGTCCGACAAACTCTATCTTGATGAAAAAATTAACTCCATTCACTTTAGGTGCATTAATCGCTATGTACGAGCATAAGATCTTTGTTCAAGGTGTAATTTGGAACATTTTCTCTTACGATCAGTGGGGTGTTGAGTTAGGTAAGCAATTGGCTAACAAAATCCTTCCTGAGTTGCAAGATGATGAGAAAATCACTTCACACGATTCTTCTACGAATCAGTTGATCAACAAATACAAAGAAATGAGATAGTTGTCTCTTTTCGCATCAATTATTTGATGATAATAAAGCCCGTTCAATACAAATTGATCGGGTTTTTTTATGTCTTGTATTACCAAATTTTTATCAGATAAATACTTACTTCTTGTATATTTTTTTGATTCGTTTTAATACAAACAAAAAAGTAGTAATTTGGTATTGCTTTTATCAATTGACTAAATTTAAAAAGGTTCTCAAGAACATCACTTTATGTTTAAAAGGGTTCAAAACAATATATTTTCATTTTTTTTCTCTGTAGTAATCGTCACTTTTTTAGTATTGGTAGGATTACTCAATACATTAATCAGCAATTTTGAAGACAATGCAGTTAGAGAACGTCTTCATGATGTTGGTTTGGCTTTAAAAGACTTTATTATTAGAGATTTTGAAGAGAAGGAAACAGTTGCTGTTACTTTATCTAAGACAATTACAGATGAAGAAATTGCTCCTCTTTATGCAAAACTAAAGTCAACTGAAGGGAAGGAGTATTCGACAAAAGAACTTCAATATAATTTTGATAGAATCTATCTTGATTATGGGAAAAAGTTTAAAGGGAAGTTCAATGAAGGTGATTTAAGTAAATTCCTTGTTGAAACTAATTTTGAGAAAAGTGGCATACCATATATGCTATGGATGAACAATAAGAAAAATAAAAACGAAAAGTCTTATCAATCATTCAGAAACCTTACTAATGTTTTAGATCAATTTGGAAAGGTAATCGATGCTTCTGAAGTACTTCTAGTGAGTGTTGAAAAAGGAGTTGTATTGGGATCAAATAATAACGAATCTGAAATAGGTCAAACAGTCTATAAAGGCTTGTTTTCCGAAAAGGATATGCAAGAAATGGTACTGATGGTCAATGAAGGTAAGCGAGACTATTATTGGTTGGATGTGTCTAATTCTAAAATCAATTTAGGGAATACAAGATGTTATTTAGCTACTAAAATAGGTAAGAATAAGAAATATGTAATGCTATTTTCTTTCGATACTAATAAATGGCATTTTAATAAATCGGTGGAAGAACATTCTACAGATGTATTTCTTACTGGACTTGACGGTTTGATGCGAACAAATTCGAATATGTTCAAAAAGAATCCATCGGCTGTTTGGTTAAGAATGTCACAAGAAGGGTATGATTTAGAAGCATTGGAAGAAGCAAAAAATAGAAAGTCCATTATTGGGTTTCAGAGAGTCGATCAAAAAATTCTAGACAATATTAAAAAGTACGATGATTCTATTTTAGAGGCTAAAAGTGTAAATGGAATTCATGTCTTAGCTAATGCAGTAGCACTTAAAAGACCAGGCCTTGATTGGTATGTAGTGGTTGAATGGAGTAGGGCAGTAGCGTTTGCAGAATGGGATACTTTAAGGGTATACATTAATAGTGTTTTAGCCATTGTAGCAGTCTTCTTTTTATTAGGAATTTTATACGGAGGTAAAAGGCTATCAAAAGTAATATTAGCCTTTAAATCTGCACTTTCTGATTTAGTGAAGAATCCAAAATTATTTATGTCAAATAACCATAAATACAGACATGTATCTTCTGATATGATCCAACAATTGGAGATTATTAGTGAGGAGATTATCAAATTGTATGATCATAACGAAAAGCTGCAAGACGAAATGAAACTGGCAAACATTCATATGAAAAAGATGAATGTAACGATTGATAACCAAACTGTAGATCAAAAGAAACTTCATAGAGAAAAAGAAAGCCTTTCCAAAGGTTTTAATGATTATAAATCAAAGTATTCTAAGAGTTTAAACTCTTTACAAAACATTCTTCAAACAGGTTTATTTGATGACAATCTAAATGTTGCTAATACATCTGGACACTTTTTGATTTCTAAAAATAAATCTGAAATAAATGGAGATTTTGTGTGGGTTTGTGAAAGAGAAAGTAGAGTTTTCTTTGTGGTGGGAGATACAGGAAAAACAGACTTACAAGGAGCCCTCTTAAGAATAGTTCTCAGCGATTTATTTACAGAAATTGTGAAGGTGAAAAAAATATCTTCACCAGATAGAATTTTAGAGTATGTTCATAAATTACTTTACGATTTAATTATTCGTGGAGAAGAAATCTTTGATAAAGAGCTATGTATGTCGGTTTGTGTTTGGGATCGACAAAAACAAATGATCGAATTTGCAGGAGCCAATCAATCTTTATTTGTTACAAGAGATGAGAATTATGAGGAATTTGTAGGTGATGAAAATGGTGTTGGTGGGATAGGCAATGAATCTCAACTGAAATTCCAAAATCACTATATTCCTCTGAATAGAGTAAAAGTATGTTACCTCTATTTGTTTACTGATGGAATTATTAATCAAAGAAACGCCGATAATGTAGCTTTCTCTAAAAACAGATTAAAAGAACTGATTATTGATGTACAAATTGAAGGAATTGATAAACAAGAAGAGTATATCAAAAAGACTATAGAAGAATGGAAAGGGGATATGCCGCAAGAAGATGATTTATCACTTATGAGTATAAAAGTGATTTAACTTGATTCAAATTTGATGAAATTAGAATAATTCTATAAATTATAGTATTATTTGATAACGCTCTGACAGTTTATTAAAATTTAATGTGAACTGTTTATGTTAACTATACTCTTTCTGAATAATATACTTCACTAAATTACTGACTGTTATGTTAAATGGAAGCTTAAGAAGCAGAATATTAACTGCCTTCATTTCCTTTGCCATTCTCTTTGCTTGTATATCTTTTATCACTTATAAATATATAAATAGGAGTGAAAACTTAGATCAGGTAAAAGCATGGCTTCTAACAATGGAAGTAAGTGTACTTGATCTTATTAAGCAAGATGCTGCGGACTTGTTTAACGATTCTGCAATGCCTTTTAAGAATAACCAAGAGACAGAAACTTTTTTAGAAAATAGAAAAAATAAAGTAGAACTAGTTTCGGCAAGTATCGATAAATTATTAAGCAACGATAAAGTGGAAGAATGGAAGATAAATGATAATCTTCTTTTTGTTGATAGCTTAATTGATGAATACAATAGTATATTTTATGAATTGATAAATGCTAAAAGAACGTTAGGATCAGAATCAACAGGTTTATACAAAGAGTTTCTTGATAACGGAAATCAATTATTAGGATTAAAAGGGAGTGTCAATATTTCATATTATAATCGAATGCAACACCTTGCTGTGAAATATTTCTTAGACCCCAAGACGTCCTATGTACTGGAAATCAATAAAATTGCCGGAGAATTAAAGTCTCGTATAGACGGGACACAAGATAAAGCCTTTGCTCAACAAGTAGACAATTACCTTATTGTTTTTAATGAGATTGTACTGATACAATACCGTATCGGTCAGAATAGAAAAGATGGTTTAATCGGTAAATTACATAACAAGTCAGATTATATAGAATCCGAATTTGACTCTCTAAGTACAGATGTTTCTAATCGGTTTGTTCAGTTAATGTGGAAGATAAAATTATCTTATGCACTAGTAAGTTTAATTGCGGTGTTATTTACAATGGTTGTCGGATATAATACTGCATTAAAAGTGTCTACTCCAATTACAGTTCTTGAGGGTAGAACTCGAAAAGTGATAGAAGATGGATATGTGCAAACAGAGAAAAATATCGATTTCAAATCACTTAGAAAGCCGACCAGTGAAGTGGCCTCCTTAGCCAATTCGTTTCAGGAAATGTATGATATGATTCAAAACCAGTTTAAGGAATTGGAAGCAGGTAATCATCAACTCAAAAAATCTGAAAAGCAATTGATGGAGAGTAACAAAATGAAAGATCAGTTCTTCTCAATCATATCTCACGATTTAAAAGGTCCTATCAATACGCAAATAGGGTTTTTAAAATTGATGATGGAAAGATCAAATGCTTTTACCCCAGAAGAGATCACCATACTTTCTAAGGATATGTATTTTTCTATGAAGAATATCATGGATCTTATGGAGAACTTACTTTCATGGTCTAGGTCCGCATCAAATTCACTTAAAATTGATAAGAAAGTCAACTCTATCAATAAAGTACTTAATAAAAACTATGAGCTTTATAGCAGCACAGCCAAAAAGAAAAATATTCAATTAGAATTATTAGCGGAAGAAAACCTTTTTAGTGTATTTGATTTTAATAGTATAGACTGTGTGATTAGGAATCTGATTTCTAATGCCATGAAGTTTACATCCGATGATGGAACAGGGGTGATTAGAATTGAAGCCTCCAAAGTTAAAGATGAGGTAAAAATCGTTATCTCTGACAATGGGGTAGGTATGAGTAAAGAAAATTTGGATAAGTTGATGAATCCTGAGGTACAATACTCAACCAAAGGAACGTCTAAGGAAAAAGGGGTTGGATTAGGAATGCTACTCGTTCAAGATTTTGTGATGAGAAACAATGGTAGATTAGTCGTAGAATCTATGGAAGGAAAAGGCACTCAATGCATACTCAGGCTGTCTTTCCAACCTGAGTATGTAGAAATGCAAACTCCTGAATTAGCCTAGAGCCGCTGCTCGTTTTATCCTGTCATTCATTGCACGACCAAGACCTTCTTCAGGCATCCATTCTCCAAGTATGAAGGATGGATTTTTTTTATCTATTAATCGAAGCGTCTTGAAAAGATTTCTAGCTGCCTCATTTAAATCACCTTCTTTAGAAAGGGTAAATTGATTTTCTTCGGGTACATTATCAAATGAAGAGGATAAAGATAAAGTAACAAAATCTTTGCCTTTGTACTCTTCAATCATCTCTTTGATATCACCTAATAACAATTGGGCATTAGGAGCGTAATGTCTATGTAGCATTCCCGGTGCCTGAGGTTGTGAAGAAGACTGTGCGTTAACTTCCACCTTGCCTATCACTTTTTCAATTTCCTCCACAGGAATACCTCCTTTTCTGTAAATAGTCGGAACGCCATTAGGAAAACCGACGATTGTTGATTCTACGCCAACAAAGCAATCGCCACCATCTAAAATATAATCGATTTTTTCGCCTAAACCGTCTTGCACGTGTTGGGCAGACGTAGGACTGATATATCCAAAAGGATTAGCACTTGGGGCTGCTACGGGAAAATCTAATTGAGACAATAGATTTAAAGCCAATTGATGTTTTGGAACTCTAACAGCTACAGTATCTAATCCTGAAGTGATTAAATCGTGAATTTTTTCTGAACGAGGTAAAACCATAGTCAAAGATCCTGGCCAGAAAGCATCTGCTAGTTTTTGAGCAGCTTCAGGTATATCTTTTACGTAGGGAGATAAACGTTCTAGAGAATCGCTATGAACAATTAAAGGATCGAAGCTTGGACGAGCTTTTACTTCAAAAATATGAGCAGCAGCCTTAGGGTCTAGTGCATTACCTGCTAAACCATAGACTGTTTCTGTAGGTAGTCCGATAAGGCCACCTTTATCCAATACTTCTTTGGCTTTTGCTATAGATGAATCGATAATCGCCATAGTATGATTAATCGTTTAAGTTATTTTCTTCCTCCGCTTTTTTCTTTTCCATTTCCTCATCGTATCCCACTAGGATTTCTTGGAATTGATATCCTGTTAAACGCGTTATGCCTTTCGTTAAATACCATAAACCAACCACCATAAATGCCATAGATGGAAGAGCAATGGCAACAAAACTGATGGATTGTAAGTAGGCAATCTCATCGTTAAAATCCTTAGTGTTGGCAGGACTTACCACAATTGCTTTGGCAATAACATAATTCAAGATCATAGAAACCAAGAAAGAACCCGCTACAATAAAGGATGTATTTTTTAATAATTTCTTAAAAGCTACTTGGTGATTAGTTTCTTCTAGCTTACTTTCAATTTTTTTAATATCCATAATCATATCATTGTAGATAAATTTGTTGACTAATGGATATTTGGTAAATGTAGAGAAGAAGATAAGAACAGCAATAACAAAAGGAACCATTGCTTCTTTAATGGCAATATATTCAGGGGGTAAGTTTAATAGTTTCACTCCACCGGTTAAAGCCACATTTATGATACCAAGAACAGCGATGATGCTGACCTCTTTTCTAACTTTAAAATCATAAATACTGTAACCAATTGGAAAAGCTAAAGCAATAAGCATTGCATATAAGTCGCCTAAATATTCATCGTCACTTAGTTTTAAAAGTATTAAAACAGGAATAACAATATTAAAAACTAAACTCCATAAAGGGTTTTCTTTCTTTTTTACTTTCTGATCTACTTGCATTTGCATCTATTGAGGTATGAAGTTTGATACTTCTTTTTAAATTTGAGGAACTAAACTGGATAACAACTTCTATTAACTGAATAGAAAAACCAAATAAATGTGCCTCGAAACGCACAAAGATACAGAATATTAAATCCCTTAAAAATACAGGCTGTGAATAGACGTCAAATTTTTATTCTTTTACTGAATTTTATACTAGTGACTACAGGATTTTCACAATCCTCATTTCCCGAAGAATTTGATTTGGATGGCGACGAACGTTTTCCAAGTATTACTTCTGATGGTAAAACATTACTTTTTGCAAGAGAAAAAAAGAAAGGTTTTGATTTTTTCTTATCAAATAAAGTGGATGGAAAATTTATGCCTCCAACCAAATTGATATTACCTGATAATATGCCTTATCCTACCAGTCCAGTGATTAGTCACGATGGACGTTGGATTTATTTTTCGGCCATTAATAAAGGGAATCAAGGCGATATTTATAAAATGAAACGTTGGGGTAGAAGGTTAGGTAAACCTGAAATTTTACCTTACCAGATCAACTCAAGAGGTTACGAAATGTTCCCTTCTCCAACAAAAGATGGAAAAGGACTGTATTTTTGTCGTTTAGAGGATAATTCTGATCCGACAAATTTAAAGTACGCGATTTACTATGCTGCACTTGATAATAAAGGAAATGTAACGGATGTTAAGAAATTACCAAAACCAATAAATCTATATTCTGAAAAAGAACCTAAGATCATGCCTGATGGTAAAACCTTATTTTTCATGTCAAAGATCAGTGAAGAAGGTTTAGAGTATGAAGTCATGTGTTCTATCAAAAACGAAGACGATACTTGGGGTGATCCTTTTCCAATTGATGCGTTAAATGCTCAAGATTATGCACATCCTCCTTGTATGGATGGTATAAGTAAAATGGCCTACTTCTCTCACGAAGGAAAATTAAAGGAATTGCATTGGGGACACATTCTAAAAGAAGAGAAGCAGGATAAAAAAGAAGTAGTCGTTAAAACAAGAAATAACGAGAACGATGAAGATAAGCAGGAGGATAAGGAAGAAGCTAAAACGGCTACAAGACCTAGCATTTCCTCATTTTCTGATTTAGGTTTTGAAATTATAGAGTATGAACAAAAGCCTGTGTATAGAGCAATTATCATTGGAATTAATGATTATAAAGATGATAAAATTGCCAATTTGGATCGACCAGTAGATGATGCACAACAGATTCATGATATCTTAACTAAGCATTACACTTTCCCTAAAGAAAACGTGACTTTTCTAAAGAGTCCAACCAGAGTAGAAATAATAGAAACGTTGGATAATGTGATGGAAGTAGCTAAGGAAAGTGATCATATTTTAATATTCTATGCCGGGCATGGACACTGGGATTCAAAGCGTAAGGCAGGGTATTGGTTGCCATCTGATGCTAAAGCAAAGAGTACGGCCAATTGGGTAAGAAATTCTACTATAAAAGAATACATAGCTTCTTATAAAGCAAAACATGTTTTATTAATTTCAGATGCGTGTTTTTCAGGAGGTATTTTTAAAACAAGAGCAGCATTTAATGATGCACCTAAAGCCATTAAAAATTTAGAAAAGCTACCTTCTAGAAAAGCCATGACAAGTGGAACATTAAAAGAAGTGCCAGATGAAAGTGTATTTGTGAAATACCTACAGAAAAGACTTTTGGATAATACGGAGAAATATACGTCCGCACGATCATTGTTTGACAGCTTTAGAGATGCAGTAATGAATAACTCAGAAAACGTTCCTCAATTCGGTGTCATCAATTCAACTGGAGATGAAGGAGGAGATTTTATTTTTGTGAGAAAGGAAAAGTCAGAATAATCTCTGAATTCATAAAGAAAAGGAAAAGGGTTGAATAGTTAATCAAACTATTCAACCCTTTAATTGTTAAGGGAAGATATATATCTTCTTATTTGGTACTACAATAAACAAAACTATTTCCTCTAAAGCAATAATTATAGTATTATAATATTGATTACTAGGACATTTGTAATGTGTATTGCCATATTAATTTGTAATTTGTTTCATCTTATTAAAACCTTTCTCCGCAAAGTTAGGTTCAAACTCTTGATAAGCGAAAATAGCAATAAGGATAATACCCACAATTACAGCCAAGCGAATGACAGCTTTTGCTACTTTCCAAAATACGACGATGATAGCGATAATGGCGATGAATAATGTAGAAAGTTGTCCTTGACTAAGCCCTACAAAAAAGTCTTGAATTTGATCCATCATAAAAAAATGAACTTAAGTGTACAGTTAAAAAAGAAAGGTGATAAATTCTTTATATAATTGCAAAGAAATTTAAATTTTATACTTAATAATTTTATATACTAGTCCTATTAACTAAATAGAATAGTACTATTTTTATAGATATATTTAAATTTGTATCTTGTTAGCACAACGAACATAAATTATAGACTTAATATGTTATCCAAAAAGACAAAATATGCATTAAAAGCATTGAGGTTTTTGGCTTCTAAATATGGCGATGGTCCAGTACTTATTTCTGATATTGCTAAAAAGGAAAATATATCTCAGAAATTCTTAGAGAGTATTCTTTTAGAGTTAAGAAAAGGTAGAATCCTAAGCAGTAAGAAAGGAAAAGGTGGGGGATATTATCTTATTAAGGATCCTCAAGAAGTGACTCTTTGCGATATTCATCGTATGATTGAAGGCCCTATTGCACCATTACCTTGTGTAAGCCTTAATTATTACGAACCTTGTGAGGATTGCGAAGATGAAGTCAATTGCACCCTAAAAGCAGTTATGCTTGATGTCCGAGATGCACAGCTCGAAATATTAAAGAAAAAAACCATTCTAGACTTACTTCCAGAAAACTATATAGTTTAATGGTATTGTATAAAAAAAAGAGGTGACCTAAACGGAATGATTAGGTCACCTCTTTGCTTTTAATAAATATGTGATTTATTCTTCCATTGCTTCCATTCTTTGAATTAATGGAGGATGAGAATAATGCATTTTTACATAACTATCGTGAGGAGTCAAATTGCTTAATGAATCCACCGATAATTTCTTTAAAGCTTCCACCAAAGCACTACTTGATGACGTGTCTTTAGCATAAGCATCAGCCTCAAATTCATTCTTTCTCGAGAATGCATTGACAATTAATCCTGTAATCATAGAAATTGGACTGTATAGCATAGAGAAAGCAACAAGGTTAAGTGGTGATAAATATCCACCAGTATTCGATTTAAAGAAACTTCCTAACTGTGTCATGTTATCAGCACCCATAGCTACCATCAGTTCTTTAGAATCAATAAATAAGCTCAATAACCAAAGTGTAATAAAGATATTTACTGCAGAGATCACAAACATTTGTAAGGTGTGCTTTCTCTTATAGTGTCCCACTTCGTGTGCTAATACTGCAACGATTTCATCCGTAGATAATTTCTCAATTAAAGTATCATAAAGCACAATATTTTTATTGCCACCTAAACCGCTAAAAAAGGCATTGGCTTTTGTCGATCTTTTCGATCCATCCATCACCATAATTTTTCCAAGAGGGAAATCTACGCTGTTGGCATAAGTAGTAATAGCACTTAATAACTCACCTTCCTCTAGAGGAGTAAGTTTATTAAACATTGGCAAAATCACATTGGCATAGAACATTGTTGCCCCTAAAGCAAATAACATGAATACTACCCAAGCAATGATCCAATACGTAGAAGGGAAGTTGTGATAGAATGCTACAAAACCCCATAATAATAAACCGCCAAGAATAGCTCCTAATGCATATCCTTTTAATTTATCAAGAACAAAAGTACCTACAGTCATTTTATTGAATCCATACTTTTCTTCGATTTTAAAAGTATTCATCCACTCAAAAGGAATTCCGATAACATCAGAAATTAGTGCGATGATGGCAAAAAATGACAATAGCTGTATAGTATTATTATCAGAAAGGTCTAAGCAAAAAGAATTGATAGCTGCATAACCTCCTGCTAAAAGTAAAATCATCGTTAATAAATAAGATGCTGCACTGCTGTAAAGACCTAAACGATCTTTTTCAGCTTGATACTCTTGTGATCTTTTATATTCCGCTGCATCATATAATCCTTCCAATTTAGAAGGAAGTTTGTTACTCATTGCTTTAATATTGAGGTGGCTAAGCACTCTTTCCAATACAAACTCGCCTGTTAGAATAGCTACAATAACTATCTTTAAAGTTTCTCCACTCATTGTTGTATTTTAAAAATTTCGTTCAAATTTAATAAAATAGCGCAGATCACAACACGATTTATGTTGAAAAGTTACCTTATCTTTCAGAACTTAGAGGAAGATTTACGATTAGACTTAAATAACATTGGACAATCAAAGAAACTATAAATGTTTAATTGTTGATGATGAACAATTAGCTAGAGATTTATTATCAGCCTACATTAAAAAAATACCATTTCTAGAAGAAGCGGGAAGTTGTTCCTCTCCTTTAGAAGCAATGCAGGTCATGAGAGAACAACAAATTGATATCCTATTATTAGATATTCAAATGCCGGAACTATCTGGGTTGGATCTAATAAAAAGTATGTCTAATCCACCTGTCGTGATCTTTACTACTGCTTATTCTGAATATGCAGTGGAATCTTATGAGCTTAATGCCATCGATTACCTTTTGAAACCTTTTCCATTGGATCGCTTTATTAAATCCATAAATAAAGCGATAGAGTGGATAGAAATGAAATCTCAGACAGGAAAAACAGATGAAAAAGAAGAGTTTATCTTTATAAAAGGAGATCAGAAAACGCATAAGGTGTTGCCTTCAGAAATAACATGTATAGAAGGTTTAAAAGAATATGTTTCCTTCTATTTAGATTCTGGAGAAAGGATCGTTTCACTTTACTCATTAACTAAATTAGAGAATGAATTAGCGCCTTATGGATTTCTAAGAGTACATCGTTCTCATATCATCAATAAGAAAAAAGTAACCGCCTTTGAAAAACATATGGTTTGGATAGGTGATAAAGAAATTCCAGTAGGAAAAACCTACAGAGACAAAATTTTTGATATCCTGTCAAAATAATCAAGTACCTTCAAGGTTATAAATCAAATTCGTCTACCCTTAGCAAATTCCACATTGAGTACTTCAAAGAAATTCAATATTTATAGATCTTCGGCTGGAGCTGGAAAAACATTTACCCTAGCAAAGGAATACATCAAAATTGCTTTGCAAATCGAAAAGTTTGATGAAGAATTTAATCCAGACTACTTTCAACATATTCTAGCAGTCACTTTTACCAATTTGGCGACTGCAGAGATGAAAGAACGTATTCTAGAGCAACTTTTAAAGTTTTCCAAAGCTGAGAGTAAATTAGAAGATGATATGCTCAAAAGTATCATCAATGAGTTTTTTGGTTTTGGGATTGACGATATAACACCTGATGAACAAAAAAGTCCTTTAGAGCCAGAAATCTTTAATAGAATAAAATCTAGATCTAAAATTGTTCATCAACAAATATTGCACGGGTATTCTAACTTTTCCGTAAGCACCATTGATGCTTTTTCCCAAAAGGTAGCTCAAGCATTTAAAAGAGATTTAGACTTCCCATTTAATTTTGAGTTGGTACTCGATTCCTCTAACCTTCTTGAAGATGCTATTTATAGTTTGATGGATAGAGTAGGTAAAGAAGAAGCTAAGGATCTGACGAAAGCATTAACTCAATTCTCTTTAAAAATGGCAGAAGAGGATAGGAGTTGGAATATAGTACCAAACATTAGCGATTTCGGGAAAGCACTTTTTGATGATAATCAGAGACGCATTATCGAAAAGTTGGGTATTAATCAGGAAACAAAAGAAGAATTAAGTATTGCTGATTTTTCGAAAATAGCCAACCGTCTTCGAAAAATAATATATGAGGACAATGAGAAGATTGTTCAGGACGCCTATCAAACCATAAGAAAATCACTTTCTGATAATGGATTGTCATTGGATGAACTTAGCTCGAATGTAGGTAAAGCCATTATCAAATTTGATAAGCCATTATCTCAAATGGATAAGAAAAAGGATATTGGTAATCCGATTAAGAAGGTGGCTGAAAGTGGAGATCCATCTTCATTAACTACTAAAACGAATTATAAAAAGTTTGGCGGTCAAATGGACGCCGCTTATCCATTGATTCAATCGAGTGTAGCCTCAATCATAGAGGTAATTCTTTCTACTGAATTAATTAAAAAGGTATACGATAAAATTTATCTAGTCGGAACTGCATTGTTACTTCAAAAAGAGTTGGAGGTACAAAAGAAAGAGCAAGGTTGGATTCATATATCAGAAATAGGGGACAACATCAATAAGATAGTAGAGGATGCTCCAATTCCTTATTTGTATGAACGTTTGGGAGAACGTTATCATCATATTTTAATTGATGAATTTCAGGATACATCAAAAACACAATGGCATAACCTCATTCCATTGGTGTCAAATGCACTAACAGAAGGAGAAGGTAATAAATGTTTAGTTGTAGGTGATGCCAAACAGTCAATTTATCGTTGGAGAGGCGGGCAGGCAGAAATGTTAGTGGAATTGCCTCATTTGCCAACAGCAAAAGGAACTGCTTTACAGCAAGAGGAATATGTCTTTGAAAAAGAAGCCAACCCATTAAAACTCGGCAAGAACTTTAGAAGTTTCCCAAACATCATTGAGTTTAATAATACATTGTATGAGTTTATTCGACAAGATGCAAAGAAGGAAATGCTAAGTAAATTCTATGAGGGGGGTGAGCAAGAAAAGGTAAAGAAACAAGGTGGACAAGTACGTCTGTCTATTTTACAACAATCAGGAAGTGCATCTGAATCTGAGGAAATAAATCTAAAAAGAATCCATCAGGTCATTCAACAATTGGTTGAAGAAGAAGGCTATGCTTATAAAGATATTGCCATCCTCGTTAGAAAAAATGATAATGGAGCCAAGATCGCAGATTACTTAGTAAAAGAAGATGTAGAAGTGATTTCATCAGAGTCGCTTTTGGTCAATTCTGCTCCATCCATCCAATTTATGGTCAATATGATTCGCCTCCTTGCTAGAAGGTTGGATAAGATGCTTTATATGGAGATTATCAGATTCTTGTTTGCTCACTTTAATGATATCAAAAACAATCGATGGGAGAAGAAGAATGAATCGCCAACCATTTTCCCAGGAAGCGATTATGTTGATTTAGGGAAGGCAATGAAAGAGTGTGAATCCCCATCCGATTTTGAAGCTATCCTCAAAAAAGAATTTGATGTTGATTTTGAATTATCCTCTTTCAGGAGAAAATCAATGTTTGATCAAGTCGAGTTTCTGATTCAGAACTTTCAATTAAATAAAAGAACAACGGAACAATCCTATCAAATGAAATTCTTGGGAGTGGTATTATCACATTCTCAGAAAAAAGGAAATAGTGCTCAAGAGTTTCTAAATAGATGGGAGAGTTTAAAAGATAAAGAGGCTATATCTGTTCCCGATAACATTAATGCAGTTCGAATTCTATCCATTCATAAATCGAAGGGTTTAGAGTTCCCTGTTGTGCTTTTGCCATTTGCCAATTGGTCGGTTAAACCTCAAAATAAATCGTCTAAATGGTTTAATTGGGAAGGAAATGATGTTATTCCAGAGTTAGGAGCAACTAATCTTCCTTTGTCATCCTACTTGGAAAACACGGAATTTGCAGAAGATTACTTAGAAGAAGTAGAAGAAACCTTTATTGATGCCGTCAATATGCTTTATGTAGCGACAACAAGAGCCAAGAAGCACCTTCATATTTTTACGGTAGATTCAAGGTTCAAATCCACTCAGGTAACCGATCTTTTATTGAAGTTTAAAGATTTCGCTTTTTCTCATGATAATTTTGATGCAAAAGAATTGGCATCAGTTACTATTTCTTCGGAAACAAATGAAGAAATATTTAACGAATATGAATTTTTCTCAGACGATGTACCTAACAAAGATGCTGAACAGATAAGTGCGGTCAACGAAATTAAGGAGATCATTCACACAGATCAATCGGAGCATTTAAGGATGAAAAGCGGCTCTTTGGAATTAGGCGAAAAAGAAATTCACTTAGAAGAAATTGCATTAGCCAAAAATAAGGGAGTAATTATTCATAAAGCTTTCGAAAAAATCAGATTTAAAGAAGACTATATTGAAGCATCCAATTATTTGGAGCGAAAAGGTTGGATTGATTACGAAGAATTATTGGAATATCAAGATGCAATACTGAAAATTATAAGTCACCCAGAAGTAAGTATTTATTTTGATAAATCATCCGGATATACTGTACTAAATGAAACTGAAATAATATCACCTAGAAAAGAACTCATGAAGGCGGCAATCGTAGATCGTCCCGACCGTTTGATGTACAAAGGTGATGAAGCGATAGTAATTGATTATAAGACAGGTAATCATAATGATCACCATGAAGTTCAAATCAAGCGCTATGGTACTGCTTTAAAGAAAATGGGTTTTAAGACCATTAAATTAATTTTATTATATACTGAAAATAACGATGTTCATCATGTTGAATTTTAAATCAAAAACTTTCTTGTCATTGACATTATTGTTACTCTCTTTCTCCATTGTTTCCGCTCAAAAAGGAAAAATGTTCCCCAAAATGGAGGCGACGACTATCAATGATAAAGAAATTGTGTTGCCCAATGCTGTAAAGGGGAAGGCTACATTAATTGGAGTGGCCTATTCGAAAAAATCACAGGAAAATTTAGAGAGTTGGATGCAACCCATCTACACGACATTTATTAATCCTCCTAAATCGGATCTTTTTGGATCGACAACTTATAATGTCAATATGCAGTTTGTTGCCCTTGCTAGAGGAATTGCTAAAGCCGCTGAAAAGACATTGAAAAGCTCAATGAAAAAGAATATTGATAAAAAGTTACACGATAATGTAGCCATAGTTTTAGGAAGTGTAAAAGAGTATAAAAATTCTTTAGGATTGGGCGCCAAAGATGTTCCTTACTTTTTTATTTTAGATCCGAATGGCAAAATTTTATTTGTAACCAGTGGTAAATATTCCCCTTCAAAAATGAGTGCCATAGAGGACGCCTTGTACGATTATACCGAATAGTTGTTAAAGTTTTAAAAAACTCGCTATAACCCTTAAATGATCATTTATTTTAGTAAGCAGTTTTTTAGATTTGCGTTACTCATGAATATATCTTGAGTAGAATAGAACTCACAAAGCAAGAATGAAGAAGCTAGATAAGCTATTATTAAAAGCATACATAGGACCTTTTGCATTAACTTCTGCAATTGTTTTATTTATTTTTTGGTCGCAGTACATGATCTCAAAATTTGTCTATTTCTTAGGCAAAGATTTAGGATACGATGTTTATGCGGAATTGTTCTTTTGGTTTGCATTAGCCTTGTTGCCATTAGCATTACCACTAGCCGTGTTGCTAGCGTCGTTAATGACCTATGGTAGTTTAGGACAGCACTCTGAACTAACAGCAATTAAAGGGGCAGGGATCTCATTAATTAGAGTATTAAGACCTGTATTTTTCTTTACAATAGCTGTTACATTATTTCAATTAGTATATAACGATACTGTCGTACCTCACGCTAATTTGAAAGCTTATAGTTTGCTTTATGATATCAAACAGACTAAACCGACGATGAACCTTAAAGAAGGAGCATTTTATAACGGCTTAGATGGTTATAGTATCAAAGTATCGAAAAAGGATGAAGACGGAATCGGTATTCATGATGTGATCATTTATAAACATGAAGGACACCGTGGAAACAAAGAAGTGATTTTGGCCAACCATGGTAAAATGGAATTGATCAACGACGATACATTTTTGATGTTGACCCTGTTTAATGGTAATGCATACAGTGAAGTAGAAGATAAAAAATCGAAGGCGGATATTCAGTATGTACATTCTGAATTCGATTCTTCAATTTTCTATTTCTCAATGGAATCATATGCGATGAACGAAACTAGAGAGGACTTATTCATGGGGCATAACCTAATGAAAAATAGTACTCAGTTAAAAGCGGAGCAAGATTCATTAGAGAAAGCTATGGTAGATTACAGTGCTATGCTTGCTAAGAATGGTAAGACACAGTTCTACTATAGAAATACTTCTGCTAAAGGTGAACATAAAGCCAATAAATTTACTAAGAAGAAATTTGACCCTAATTCAAAGACTAATAAACTTAGAATTACATCTTCAGCATACAATAGTGCTTCGAGTTTCTACAATGTATTGAAGTCGAATGCCTCTAGGCATGCTAATCAGTTAAAAGAGGATGTGAAATATACGATTGATGTTCAAAAGAAAATTTCTACAGCAGTCGCTATTTTACTAATGTTCTTAATCGGTGCACCACTTGGAGCGATTATCAAAAAAGGTGGTCTTGGTGTTCCTGTATTGGTATCAGTATTGTTCTTCGTGATTTACTATATCATTACGATTACAGGTGAAAAGATGGCAAAAGAGTTATTAATCGACCCAGTTCTAGGAACGTGGTTGTCAAATATCTTCTTGTTAGTCTTTGGTTTGTTCTTCACATACCAAGCGAAAAACGATGTAAAACTTTTTGATACTGATTACTACTCTGTAGTATTCAAGAAATTATTCAAAAAGTAGATATAAATTTATTACCTTAATAACCCTATGCAGTTTAGTCTGTATAGGGTTTTCTTTTGTAATTTGAGAGAAATTAAACCACTACAATTAATGAAAAAAATCATCATAGCGTTAGATGGTCACGCAGGTTGTGGCAAATCAACTACTGCAAAAGCAGTAGCAAAATCATTAAATTATGTATTTATTGATACTGGAGCAATGTATAGGGCAGTAACCTATTATTTTCTTGAGAATGAAGTTGATTTTGCTGATCCTACAGAAGTGAAGAAAGCGTTAAATGAGATTTCATTAAAATTTGTCTTTAACCCAGAAAAAGGATTAGGCGAAATACACCTTAATAATAAAAATGTAGAGCCTTTCATCCGTAACATGGATATTACTAGTCGTGTGAGCGATGTGGCTGCTATTAAAGAAGTAAGGGTCTTTTGTGTGAGAGAACAACAGAAGATGGGAGAAGACAAAGGAATAGTGATGGATGGTCGTGATATTGGCACTGTAGTCTTTCCTACAGCAGAACTAAAAGTATTCATGACAGCCGATGTGAAGGTAAGAGCTAAACGTCGTCTAAAAGAAATGGAATCTAAAGGAGTAAGTACTAATCTTAGTGATGTTATAGCTGATATTGAAAATAGAGATCATTTAGACTCAACAAGAAAGGAAAGTCCATTGAAAAAAGCTGATGATGCTGTGGTGGTAGACACTTCAGGACTGACAATTCAAGAGCAAGTGGATAGTATTTTGAAGCTAGCAAAAAAGAAGTTGTAATCAATAGTTAATAGTGACTTAAGTCATGTTTGCTTAAAATATGTAAAGAAGTATCTCTAAAAGATACTTCTTTTTCTTTAACATAGTTTTAGGTTTAAGAGAGTAGTATTTTTAACTATTTGAAATAGAAGAATAATAATTATTACAATTAATAATGCATTAAAAAAGGCTATCATTAATCTAATGATAGCCTTTCTAATAAAAGGATGTATATATCGGTAAGTTAGCGATTAGTTAGCACTAACTTCTTTCTTCTTTGTTGTGAAAAGTGTTGGTTTGATTACTAAACCTAACCAACCCCAATTGTTGAATTTTCCTGAGTCACCACCTGCATTCGCTCCAGTGGCATATTGCATTGAATCTGTAGCAAACATTGCAGACCATCCACCTTGAATAGAGATGTATTTGCTGAATTTGTAATTGGCATTCAAATCCAATTCAGTACCCAAGTTATTGCCTTGTTCAACACCATTACCGTCATCAATCTTAGCATTTGACATGAAAGAGTGAACTCTGCCGTAGAATTTCCAATCTTCCATATTGTAAGTAGCACCTAAGTAAATATCAGTTAAACCACCTCTTGGGTTTCTGCCACCAACATAGAAGTAGTCCATATGACCGTTGAATTTGTGGTTTGTACCAAAGTAAGGGTTAAATGAATTGTTGACATCACCTGCTGCATCATAAGCTGTACCAGATAGTAATTCACCACCTAATGTGAATGCTAAAGCATCGTTAGCACTAAATAAAACTTCTACTAAAGCATTGTAAGCAGAAAGATTTTGTTGAGCTGCACCAACACCTGTATTACCCATTTGGTAGTAGAACGCAGCATTTACACCAATTTTACCCGGTCTAAACTCAGCTCGAGCACCTAATGTTTGTTGGTATACTGTTTCAAAATCTGTTCTATTATTATTGTTAGGGTCTTTATCTTGTTCAATACCAAGGTTCATTGCAAGAGCAGAAAGTTTTACATTTTCACTCAAGTCTTTATGGAACCATAAGTATTGCATATTTTTATATGAATTGTTTGCAACTCCTTGGTTAATACCGGTGTAGAAGTTATTTTCACCATTCGTTGCAATGGAGATACCACCATGTAATTTAAATGATTTTTCGTATTTGAATACGATGGCATCATGGCTTCTCGCTTGTTGCGCCCAATCTACTGAACCAAAGATACGGTGATCATCATACACTAACTCTTGGCGACCGACTTTTGCAGAAAACGCATCAGTGAATAATAATTCACCCCAAGCTTCATGAACGTGAAGGTTGCCTCTGTCTTTATTTGCAAAGTGGTTGATCTCACCCCATGTTCTTACATCTTGGATGGAAACTCCCATTCTGAATTTTTCACTCTTATCATTGAATAAGAAACGTAATCTTGATCTTTGTGATACAAAGTTTTCTGGGCGGTCCATGTCGGCATTAGATGGTCTTAATTGACCAAAGCCATTTCTGTATTCATAACGAGGTTTTAGTTGTGCATCAATCGTAAAATCTTGAGCATAAGCACCACTAAATAAGGTCAGTAGCGTAATTACAGATAGTAATTTTTTTAGCATAATTAAAGATAAATAAAAGTTAAAATCTTATTTAATTTTAGGTAAAAATATCTAAAATTTCTCTGAGTGCAATATTAGTTACGCCTCAATAGTTAATTTCTATTAAATATCATCTTTATTTGGTGACTTATGTCATGAAATAGAAATTTTATTGATTTTAGTATTACATATCGAAATCTAAAAGCTAAATTTTAGATAATTAAACACATTATTGATTTATAATATTCGGAATTAAACACTACTGTTAAATGAGTAATAAAAAAGACGACTTGAATTTATCAAGACGTGATTTCCTAAAACTAACTGGCGGTACCGTTGCCGTAGGCGGAGCTGCACTAAGTGGTTGGGGACTAACTGAACTTATTGTTGATGAAGGGCCAGTGAAATCATGGCACAAATCTGTATGCCGTTATTGTGGTACAGGTTGTGGAGTGATGTTGGGAATGAATAAGGACAAATTAGTTAGAGTCCGTGGAGACCAAGAAGCCCACAACAAAGGTGTCATATGTATTAAAGGGTCAATGCTTGATAAAGTAATGAAGAGCCCTGAAAGATTAAAAGTCCCGAAAATTAAGAAGAATGGTAAGTTAGTAGAGTCGACTTGGGAAGAGGCGATGGAACTAATGACCAAAAAATTCAAAGAAAATTTAGATCAGAATGGTCCGACAAGTATCGGGTTCTATGGTTCAGGTCAATTACTAATTGAAGAATCATATACAGCAAATAAATTATTTAAGGCTGGGTTTAAATCAAATAACGTTGATGGTAACCCTCGTTTATGTATGGCATCAGCTGCAGTTGGTTATACACAAACTTTTGGTAAAGACGAACCTCCAGGGGCGTACGAAGATATCGACCATGCAGAAACATTTTTCTTAATCGGTTCTAACGCATATGAATGCCACCCTCCATTATGGGAACGAATCATGTTGCGTAAAAAAGCTGATCCAAATGTAAAAATCATCGTTGTCGATCCTCGTAAAACAAAAACAGCTGTACATGCAGATGTCTATGTTCCTGTTTTACCAGGTAAAGATATGTTGTTGTTAAACTCTATGTGTTGCGTAATTGCAGAATTGGGGTTAATCGATGAGGATTTTGTAGGCAAATATGTCAATTTCAGTGATGGTAAAAACAAAATCACTTTAGATGAATATAAAAAGTTCCTAAAAGACTACAGACCTGAGAAAGTAGCAGATGAATTAGGTATCACTCCAAGACAAATTAGAGAGATTGCTTATCAGTTTGCTTCATCGAAAGCGACGATGTCTATGTGGACAATGGGTATTAACCAAAGAGTACAGGGGGTATTTTTAAATAATACACTTAACTCTTTACACTTAATCTCTGGCCAGATTTGTAAGCCTGGTGCAACACCACTTTCATTAACTGGACAGAGTAATGCTTGTGGAGGTGTTCGTGATACAGGTTCACTTGCTCACTTATTACCAAACGGTCGTTTAATTGCTAAAGAACAACATAGAAACGAAATGGAGGAGCTTTGGAAAGTGCCTAAAGGTACAATTGCTCCAAAACCAGGTAGACATGCATTAGCTATGTTTGATGGTATGGTGACAGGTGATGTGAAAGCAGCATTGATTATGTGTTCTAACCCTGCACAATCTTTACCAAACAACAGATACTACAGAGAAGGAATGGAAAAAGCTTTCCTAGTAGTTTCTGAAATTTTTGAAGATACAGAAACAGCTAAGTTTGCAGATATTCTTCTTCCGGCAGCTCTTTATATTGAAAAAGAAGGGGTGTATGGACAAACAGAAAGAAGATATCAAATTATTGAAAAGCTAAGAGAACCTGTAGGTCAAGCACGTTCAGACTTTGATATTTTAGTTGACTTTGCCAACAGAATGGGTCAAGGAAAACTAATTACATACAAAACACCAACAGAATGTTGGGATGAATACAGAATAATTTCGAAATCATCAAAATATGATTTCTCAGGAATTACTAGAGAACGATTGAGAACGGAAAGGGGTATTCAATGGCCTTGTCCTTCAGAAGATCATCCTGGAACTGTAAGAAGATACATCAAAGGTGATCCATTTGCTGATAAACATGTGGATGCGAACCATAAAGTTCATTTCTATGGAAAACCAGATGGTAAAGCAGTTGTTTTTGCTAGACCTTATATTGCTGGTAAAGAAGATGTATCTGAAGAAAGACCATTATTCTTAACAACAGGACGTGTGATTTCACAATGGCATACAGGAACAATGACTTTCCGTGTACCAGAATTAAATCATTCTGCTGGTCCAGGTCGTTTTGTTTTCCATCCAAGTGATGCTGGTGCACAAGGTGTTAAAAAGGGAGATAAAATTGAAGTTGAAAGTTCAAGAGGAAAAATGGAAGGCATCGTAGATATCTCAAGAGATCACGAAACTCCAGGAGTAGTCTTCGCCGCTTTCTATGATCAAAAGTTTTTAGTAAATAATGTTGTATCTGATGATCATGACCCTGTTTCTAAGGAGCCTGATTATAAAGTAACAGCAATTAGTGTTAAAAAATTAAGTTAAACTTCAACGATTAATGGAAACAATATTAGATATACTTGCAGTAGTGATCCTAATCGTAGAAGTGATCCTACTTTTCAAATTAAGACAACAAAGGTTTCAACAGCACCTTACAGGTGGAGTAAGAGCAATGGTTTTAGTAGCTATTATTTTATTCCCAGTTTTGGCTGTTTTATTAGGAAACTATCATGTTTTTGTAACAACTAAAGAGTCAACAACTTGTCAAAGCTGCCACGTTATGGCACCTATGGCTAACGACATGATGTTTGACGCAACATCTCAAACTTTAGCAGCAAGACACTATAAAAATGGATGGATTGCTGAGCATGAGTGTTATAGCTGTCATGCCGATTATGGTTTCCAAGGAACCATGAAAGCAAAATTAGACGGTTACAGACACTTGATGAGATACGTAACAAAAACATATGAAGAGCCCATTCGCTACAGAGGTGAATTTAATTCTATGAACTGTTATGGTTGTCACGAAGGTTCAAGAACTTTCGAAGCTGTAGAAGAACATCAGCCAGTTATTGAAAACTTAAAAAGTGATGATGCATCTATTTCTTGTCTAAACTGTCATGGTAGAGCCCATCCAGAACCTTCGAGAAGAACGCCAGGTCATGAGGATTATAAGTGGTTATCTAATCCTAAGAATAGAGAAATCTCTTCTAAAGATGCCAATGAAGTAAAAGAATATATTTCAAACCTTGCCGTATCAAATAAATAGAAATTATGAGAAAGATATTTATAGAAGCTATGCTTGTGATCGTAGGTTTGGCTATTTCCATTCCTTACATCATTATGCCAGGACCATATTTAATGTTCTTATTTGTATTCGTAGCCCAACCATGTATTGCAGTAGCAGTATTGTTGGTTCTTTGGGAAGTGTACAAAGATCTTACAAAATCAAATCTTTTGTAAAGAATTAATATTTGATTTAAGACCTTATCATTTAACATGTGATAAGGTCTTTTTTATAATTTGTGTGTTAGATCAATTATATTTGTAATCTATGCTAACAGATAAGTTTAACCGACAAATAAAATACGTGCGATTAGCCGTAACTGATCGTTGCAACCTCCGATGTACCTATTGTATGCCTGAGCATATGAAATTTGTGCAAAAGGATAAGTTATTGACTTTTGAAGAGATGATAAAGTTAATGGAGATCCTTGCTCAAAATGGTGTAGAAAAAGTGCGTATTACTGGAGGGGAACCTTTTGTTAGGAGTGGTTTGATTCATTTTTTGGAGCAATTAGTGAAAATTGAGGGCATCAAAAAAGTAGGGATAACATCAAATGGTGTTTTATTGGAGGAACACCTTGAAGTGTTGAATGATTTAGGGATAAAAGACATCAACCTTAGCCTTGATGCTGTTTCAAGATCAAAATTTCAAGAAATTACTAGAAGAGACGATTTTGATAAAGTGATGAGTTCATTGAAGAAAATGATCAAAATGGACTTTAATGTGAAAGTGAATATGGTGGTGATGGATTCGAAAAATACGGATCAGATTATACCTTTAGCTTTGCTTGCCAAAAATGCACCAATTGAAATCAGATATATTGAAGAAATGCCATTTAATGGTACAGGTAGAGAAGTATCTACTACTTGGAACTACAAAGATATTGAAGAGGTTTTATTCAATGAGTTTTCAGATTTCGAGAAAATAAAAACGAATCAACCCTCAACTGCCCAAATCTATCAAACAAAATTTCTAAAAGGGAAAATTGGAATCATTCCAGCCTTTAGTCGAACTTTTTGTGGTACTTGTGATCGATTGAGAATTACATCATTAGGGCAAATAAGAAATTGCTTGTATTCTAAAGATGGTTTGGATCTAAGAGCCTTGGTTAGGTCAGATATGTCTAATCAAGAAATCGTAGATGAAATCCAAAATCACCTTTATAAAAAGAAAAAAAGTGGTTGGGAAGAAGAAGAGGATAACAATCAACTTGACTCTATGTCTATGATTGGAGGATAAAAAAAGCGAATCGTTGGATTCGCTTTTTTTATGATTAATATATAAATAGGGTATTAATTCTCTGTAACCTTGAATAACATAAATACATGGTCTTTAGAGAACCTTGCTCCAGCTACAGGATTAGGTTGTGCAGGTTGTTTAGGAAAGTCGCCTCCACCTAAATAAAATCTACTACATGTACCATTATTAATTGTAATGTCCTGACCATATTGGTCGTTAAACCAAGAACCGTCTATTCCATTATAATCCCCTTCAACGGCGAATACAGTGTAAGTGCCGTCAGGTAAATTTACAGTGAATACGTCTTTATCTCCATCTATTTCTTTACCGCAGTTTGGATCTTGTGCATATGCTAAAAGCTGTCCTTCAGCTTTTTCATTAGCATTTTTATCAGTAATTAGAATCGTAATTACTCCTCCAGAAGAACCGCTATTTGAGTCAGCATAAAAGGTAGCACTACCTAAATCTACTTCTTCTCCGTCGGTACCACAAGAATGTAATATGAAGGCTAACCCAACTAAAAGACTTAAGATTGATAAATTAGAAATGAACTTTCTCATGTTAATTAATTATTGACTAATTTTGTGATCAAATTGTGAATAGCATTTAAAAGGATACAATATCAAGGAGTTACATGTATAAATATTTGATGATCATTAGTTTTTGATGAATACAAAGAGGTTTATACAGATATTAATATCGACAATGCTCTATTTACAATGACAATTAAATAATAAAAAAGGACAAATAAAAAATGACTAACAACGCCAAGTATTTTGATGAACTGGTTAACGAACGAAGATCAGTGAGAGTTTACGATCAGGAAGTGGCTTTTGATCATGAGGCAGTTCAGAGAAGTCTAGAAAGAGCTACTTTATCCCCAAACAGTTCGAATATGCAAATGTGGGAGTTCTATAGAATTACCACTGAGGATATTAAAAAGGAGGTTGCAGTGAATTGTATGAAGCAAAAAGCGGCAACAACTGCAAGAGAATTAGTATTGTTCACGGTGAGACCATCATTGTGGTCTGAAAGAGCAAAATTTAATTTAGAGGAGATGAAAAAAGGTTTTGAGAAAAAGCCTTTAAGTGAAAAAGATCAAAAAAGAGCATTAAGCTATTACGAAAAGCTAGTTCCTATTTTATATAAAAATGATAAACTAGGCATCCGTAGTTTTGGGAAGAAAATGTTTGCTTGGTTCGTTGGTTTAAAACGTCCGATGGTTAGACAAGTTGCGAAAAAAGATGTAGCCATAACTCTGCACAAAAGTGTCGCTTTAGCTGCTATGACTTTTATGTATTCTATGAAATCTGAAGGTTATGATACATGTCCGATGGAAGGATTCGATAGTAAACGTATTAAAAAAATCTTAAATCTTCCTAAAGATACTGAAATAAGCATGATCATAGGTTGTGGACCTGCTGCAGAGGGTGGGATTTACAATGAAAGGGTAAGAGTGCCTAATGAAAAAGTAATATTTGAGATATAAAAAAGGAGCTTTTGCTCCTTTTTATGCTTCAATTACTTCCGCTGAAAAGGGGAGGTAATTTACTTTTAATTCTTGTTGTTGATGTGCTGGATGGAAAAGTGTTTTTAATTCGAAACTTTTACCATCGTTATTCATCAAGATTCTAAATAATGCCTGATTTCTTGGGTCTTCATTCTTTACCCATAGATATTTGTAATCACCTAAGTTAATAGGTTCATCATCAACAGTATTTACATAAGGAACTTCAGAAATATTTACCTCTTTTTTATGGAAATCCCATGTGATAAGATGGGGGTTTTTTAAAGTTGCATCAGTGACCTTAACGAAGTGTAAATTATGTACGCTGATAACATCTTTACGATGCTTGATCTGATCCCAAATTGCGGCGATTTCTGTACTGTTTACTGTTTGCATTTTAGTCGATTTTATGATTCTTTCTCTTTATAACGTCTTTATATATATCATTTAGTATACCAATTTGCAGATTTTTTATGTTAAAGTTTAACTTTATTTATTCAAATACCTAAATATTTGAATTTACTTACTAAATCCGATGCCCATAAAGTTTCAACAATAATATGAATTTAGTAAGTTTGTCGTTGAAAAAAATAGGAGCGTTTACTCTGTCACTCGATAATATCCGATGTCTAATAACGTGAAATTAAAACAAGGGTTCGATATCAAACTTGTTGGTAAGGCTACAGAAAGCATTGCCAAGGATGTCGAAGCACCCAAAAGGTACGCCTTAAAACCAGAAGATTTTCCGGGCATGATTCGTCCGAAGTCTGTGGTTAAAGTGGGCGCTAAAGTTAAGGCAGGTGACCCGATCTTAATCGACGGGAAACAAGAAGAAATAAAATATACTTCACCTGTAAGCGGCGAAATCGTTGAAATCCAACGAGGTGAGCGTCGTAAATTACTTGCTATCGTTGTAGAAGCTGATAGCAACATTGAATACAAAGAATTCCCAGTAAAACCAGTAGATCAAGTATCAGTAGAAGATGCAAAAGCAGTGATGTTGGAAAGTGGTGTTTGGCCACTATTAGTCCGTCGTCCATATGCGATTGTTGCTGATCCTTCAGATCAACCAAGAGCAATCTTTGTTTCATCATTTGATAGCCATCCTTTGGCTCCAAATTATGAATTCACTCTTCAAGGACAAGAAGCTTACATCCAAGCGGGTGTAGATGTTCTTAAGAAATTTGCTCCAAAAGTGTATGTTGGTTTAAACGGAACTGCTCCATCAAAATTATTTGATAATGTAGCAGGTGTTGAAAAGAATAAATTCAACGGACCTCACCCAGCAGGTAACGTTGGTGTTCAAATTCACCACACTTCTCCAATTGCAAACGCAAATGATGTAGTTTGGACAATCTCTCCACAAGGTTTAGCACAAATCGGTAAACTTTTCAAGGAAGGTAAATACGATGCTAAACAAGTTATTGCTGTAGCAGGTCCAAAAGTTGACAAGCCAGAATATGTTGAAACATATGTTGGTGCTTCTGTAGATACAATTGCGGCAGCAAAAATTAAAGGAGATGATGTTCGTGTAGTTTCTGGTAACATCCTTACTGGTTCAGCAATCAGCAAAGATGGTTTCGTAGGCTTTTATTCGAACATGGTAACTGCATTGGCAGAAGGTAAGAAATCTAGATTCTTCCTAACTGACGGGTGGTTAGCACCAATTACAAGCCGTTTGTCTTTCCATAAAGCATTTGGTTTGTTGGGTTCTACTTCTAAAGAATATGCATTAGATACAAACACAAACGGTCAAGACAGACCATTTGCTGTTACTGGTGCTTTCGAAAAAGTAGTTCCAATGGATATTTATCCAATGTATTTATTAAAGTCCATCTTAGCATATGACTATGAGAACATGGAAGCTTTAGGTATTTATGAAGTTGCTGAAGAGGATTTCGCTCTTTGTGAGTTTATAGATGTATCTAAGCACGATATCCAGAAAATTGTTCGTCAAGGTCTTGATACAATGCGTTTGGACTAATTTGGTGCAAAATTATTAAGTAGAAAATAGCTTAAGTTCAATGAAATTTTTACACGATCTCTTAGAAAAACAAAAGCCTCTTTTCGAGAAAGGCGGTAAGCTAGAAAAGCTTTACTATGTTTTTGAAGCAGGAGAGACCTTTATGTTTACTCCTCCGGAAGTAACTAAAGCAAAAGGTGTACAGGTTCGTGACGCGGTCGATTTGAAGCGTGTGATGATGACTGTAGTGATTGCCTTAATCCCTGCGATTCTTTTTGGTATCTGGAACGTTGGTTACCAACACTTCTTAGCTACCAATGATGCTGAAGTTGCCTCTTTCGGTGCTCAGTTAATCTATGGTTTAAAATTGGCTTTGCCATTAATTATAGTTTCTTATGCAGCAGGTGGTGCTATCGAAGCAGCCTTCGCAGTATTTAGAAATCACCCTATTACAGAGGGTTTCTTGGTAACAGGTATCCTGATACCATTGGTTGTTCCTGCTTCTTTACCACTTTGGCAAATTGCTTTAGCTTCTGCATTCGCAGTATTAATCGCTAAAGAAGTTTTCGGTGGCGTAGGTATGAACATCTTGAACGTTGCTTTAACAGCACGTGCATTCTTATATTTTGCTTACCCTGCACAAATTTCAGGTGACAAAGTATGGATCGAAATCGGTGAAACTGCAGCGGGTCAAGCTATGGCTACTGTAGATGGTTTTACTGGTGCAACATTCCTTGGTTTAGCTGTTGAGGCTCAGAAAGTAGGTCAGCCTGTAGCTGATTTCGTAGCACAACATGCTCATTGGGTACAATCTCCTGCAGAATTAGCGATGACTTCTTTCATTGGTCTAATCCCAGGTTCAATTGGTGAAACTTCTGCCTTAATGTGTTTGATCGGTGCAATCGTATTGATCTGGACTAAAGTTGCTGATTACAGAATTATCCTTTCAGGAGTTCTTGGAGCTTTAGGTATGGGTGTTTTATTAAACGTATTTGCTGGAGACATGCAAGCAGTTAAAGACGGTGTAGAAGGAGCAAAATATTTTGCTTACCTTGATATGCCATCTTACTATCACTTAATTGTTGGTGGTTTTGCATTTGGTATTGTATTCATGGCAACTGACCCTGTATCGGCTTCACAAACCAACACTGGTAAGTGGATTTATGGTGCGTTTATCGGAATCATGACGGTTATTATCCGTGTGTTGAACCCAGCGTATCCAGAAGGTATCATGTTAGCTATTCTTCTTATGAACGTAATGGCTCCATTGATCGATAACTATGTAGTAAATGCGAACAAAAAACGAAGATTAAAACGTGCAACAGTCTAACGGTTATGTCATCGGTTTTGCAGTCGTTATGACGATCGTCCTTGGCGGTATCTTAGCGTTCACTGCAGTGTCTCTAAATGAGACACAGAAAATACAGATTGCTCTTGACACCAAAAAGCAAATTATGCTTTCTGTGATGCCAGAAATGAGTGAATCACCAAAAACAGAAATTGCAGCAGTTTACGACAAAAGAATCAAAGTTGTAAATGTTGACGGATCTGCAATTGACGCTACTACTTTAGAGAAACTAAACATCTCTAAAGAGTGGAAAAAGTTGAAAAAACTAAACAAAGGAGAATCAAAAGAACAACCAGTTTTACCAATCTATGAGTTCCTTGCTGAAGATGGTAAAACAGTTGAAGCTTACATTCTTCCTATGTATGGATATGGACTTTGGAATGACATCTGGGGTTACTTCGCTTTAAATGCAGATAAGAAATCTGTAAAAGGTGTAGTTTTCTCTCATAAAGGTGAAACTCCAGGTTTAGGTGCTAGAATTAGCGATACGGAGGTACAAAACCGTTACATCGGTAAAACTATCACTAATGGTAGCGAATTGACTCCAATTCACATGGTGAAAGGTGAAGGACATACAGGTCTTTCTAATTCTGAAGTGGATGGTCTTTCAGGAGCTACTTTAACAGCGAATGGCTTAAACGACATGGTAAAAATGTACCTTGAAGCTTACCAACCATTCATTAATAAAGGTGCTTCTGCGGTTTCTATGGCCCAGTAGTTTTCTATTTGTAAATTTTAAAAGCAAAAAAAGAAATGAGCACAGAAACTGTAGCAGCAAAAAAATCAGAGGCTTTATTCTCGAAGAGAAGAAAGAAAATTATTACAGATCCTCTGGATGACGATAACCCTGTAACGGTACAGGTATTAGGTATTTGTTCTGCATTGGCGGTAACTTCTAAGTTGGAACCAACTTTAGTAATGTCAATTGCGGTAACATTCGTAATTATCTTCTCAAACTTGATCGTATCATTGTTACGTAATGCAATTCCACAACGTATTCGTATCATCGTTCAGTTGGGTATTGTAGCATCTTTAGTAATTATCGTAGACCAAGTTTTAAAAGCTTATCTATATGATGTATCTAAAGTTGTAGGTGTATATGTTGGTCTAATCATTACCAACTGTATTGTAATGGGTCGTTTGGAAGCGTTTGCTATGGCAAACAAAGCATATGATTCAGTTCTTGATGGTCTTGGTTCATCTTTCGGTTATGCATGGGTAATCTTAGTGGTTGCTTTCTTCCGTGAGTTATTAGGATCAGGTACATTGTTTGATATCCGTGTTCTTCCAGAAGCATATGTAAACAACGGTTTAATGACCTCTCCAGTAGGAGCCTTCATTATTATCGGTTTGATCATTTGGGTTCAGCGTTGGAGAAACGGTTACGTAGAAGAAGCTTAAGAACAATTTTCATTAAAAAACATTCGACACAAAAATGGATTTATTAAATCTTGCAATCAAGTCGATCTTTATCGACAACATGGTGTTCGCATATTTCTTGGGAATGTGTTCTTACTTGGCCGTTTCTAAGAAAGTTGATACTGCCCTAGGTTTAGGTGCAGCCGTAACATTCGTATTGACAATTACAGTTCCTTTGAACTGGTTGGTATATAACTATATTTTGAAAGAAGGTGCTTTGGTATGGGTATCAGATGCTTATGCTAACGTTAGCCTTGACTTCTTAACTTACATCTTATTTATCGCTGTAGTAGCATCGACTGTACAGTTGGTAGAGATGATCATCGAGAAGTTCTCTCCTTCATTATATGGATCATTAGGTATTTTCTTACCACTAATCGCAGTAAACTGTTCTATCTTAGGTGCCGCATTCTTTATGGTGCCAAGAGAGTACACTATTATTGAAGCTGGTGTATATGGCTTCTCTTCTGGTTTAGGTTGGTTAATCGCGATTATCGCTCTTGCTGCGATTCGTGAGAAAATGAAATACTCTAACGTACCAGCACCTTTAAAAGGTTTAGGTATTACTTTCATCATCACTGGTTTGATGGGATTGGCATTCATGTCATTCATGGGTATTGCTCTATAATCTTTTATAAGATAATATTCAAAAGGCTTTCACTTCGGTGGAAGCCTTTTTTGTATTTAATACTTTATGATTAATTTTAAGTATGAAAATTTTACTTTTTGGAATTGCTAAAGATATCATTGGTGATTCTCAATTGGAATGGGAATTAACAGTTGAACAAAAGACTTCTGAGGATTTACTAGAAGCTTTAAAACAACGTTATCCAGCACTTACTAAATTGAGGTCTATCGCACTTGCTGTAAATGGTGAACATGCGAATGGTACAGAATTAATTCAACAAACAGACGAAATTGCTTTAATCCCACCTATGTCTGGTGGATGATAATATTATGATTGCTTTAAAATCTACAAATGATATCAATGTCTCCGAAATTACTGATAGTGTGAAATCAGATAGTTGTGGGGCAATTGATGTGTTTATTGGGACCGTAAGAAACAACTTCAAAGGGAAAGATGTAGCCAAATTATTCTTTGAGGCTTATGAACCCATGGCCATATCAGAATTGACTAAAATTGCGAATCAGGTAAAGGAGAAATATCATGCAGATAAGGTAAGTATTGTACATGCTTTAGGAGATTGTTTGGTAGGGGAGATAGCTGTTGTAATTGCTGTGTCTACACCTCATCGAAAAGCAAGTTTTGATGGTTGTCAATATGCTATTGATACACTAAAAGAAACAGTGCCTATTTGGAAAAAAGAGTTTTTTGAAGATGGATCTCATTGGGTGTTTTCTCATCCTTAGAATTAGATGTTCACTTTCTTATTTTTAACTACTTGTTCAATGATTCATGATTTTATAAATATTGATTATCTAAAAAATGGTAATCAAATACAACGAAAATCTTATAAGATTATACAAAAGATTGAGTTATTTTCAATACTTAAGGATCATAAACCTATCTTGACAGGTACCATACCTATAGATATAAATATCGAAGAGAGTGATTTAGATGTTATTTGTGAAGTAAATGACTTTGATAGCTTTCGTCAAAAAGTAGAGAAGCATTTCTCTGAATATGATGGATTCTCTTATTCAGGTATGATGAATCGTAATGACAAAGAATGTGTTACATTTAATTTCTTTGTTGATGGAATGGAGATCGAACTCTATGGTGAAAATAAGCCTGCGGATCAACAAAATGCTTACCGACATATGCTTATAGAGTATCATTTTCTAAATAAGTTAGGTGATGATTTTAAGAAGAAAATAATCGCTCTTAAAAAAGCAGGATTAAAAACAGAACCTGCTTTTGCAAAAATATTAAACTTAGAAGGTGATCCTTATGAAGCTTTACTTAATGTTCAATTATAAGGGGATAACATCAAGAAATATCTTAAACTAAAAAGACTCAACGAAATAGAATCGTTGAGTCTTTTGTCATAATAATAGATATGATTAATTATTTTGAGGCATTTCAATCTCTTGGAAAGCTTCCTTCTCTGCATCACATAATGGACAAGTGAAAGAACTTGGCAAGAATTCAAACTTAGTATTGGCAGGAATTCCCTCTTCCGGCATACCCAAACTTTCATCATAAATACTTAAACAGTTATTACACTGATAAACTTTTACTGTTTGTTGAGGTAAATTTGATTTTGGTTCATCCACATCATAGTTGCTATTATCTAATTGTTCATAGTATAAATGACTCAATTCGATAAGAATAGGAGGAATAGCTTCCTTAGGTACTTTCTTTACAAAAGTGATATACTTAGGTTCGTTACAGTTGAAATCCTTAGCATACAGAATATTGAATAAGTTTCCATTACTTGATGGAACACTTTCAATAACTACACTTGTAAATAAAATTACAGGCTTAGTTTTGATCGTAAATGTTAACCCATAAGTACTGATATCTTGTTTATCAAGTGCTCTTACTAAGTAATTTTTTAAATCTAAAGCTTCTTGATCCAAAACAGGTAAATGCCAATTTAACTCCAAAGAAGAGTGTCGAACATTAATACCAAATTTACCCAATAACTTCTCCCAATTAATGATGTGCTTGGAATCAATACCCTTAACAATAAATGATTTCCAAGGAGTGATCGTGATTTTACCAATATTGGTTTTTAGACACAGTTCACATAATTGTTTAAGGAAAGGCAGGTCGAAACAGTTATTTCTCCAATACAACCCTAACCAATATTTCCCACTGATCATACGGTTTAATCCTTCATAATAAGGGAAAGGTCCTGTGGGTAATTTTAGTGAAGCAGTCTTAGCAAGTGTGTTGATATCTAAACTAGAAACAATCGTTTTCCAAACTTTAGAACAATCAATGGTTTTACCAGGAATATATAACCCCTCAAAAGCACGTGCAACTTTAGCGATATCGTAATTGTATATCAAATTAGGACATTCCCAAAGTACTTCAGCTTGCTCTTCTTCTCGAATAAATAAATACCAATATCCTTCTTTTTCTGAAGCAACAAAATTCAATTGTCCCGTGAATAGAGGAACCATTGTTTGTGCAGGATCAGTAATATTAATCTTTAATTTCGGTTGGAAATCAAAGGTATCTAAGATATAATGATAAGTGTGTGCCGCTAACCAAGATGTACTTGGAATAACATCCAAAGCTACATAAGAGGTCACGATATTTTGATAAGATTCCCCATCACAGTCATAGCCTGTTTTAATGGAATCGAAAGTTTCTCTTAGTTTTTGTCTACTAATTCTTGGTGGAGCAAACAAGATATCTTGTCTTGAACCAAAATGTAGAAATTCTACATCCAATTCCTCTGCCACCTGAATAATTTTCAGAAGATCGCCGGGCGATGAAATCCCTCCTTTAATAAAAACTCTTACTAAATCTTCTTTTTCTATTGTCTCTGTAGATAGTTGGTCGATCATAATTGAAAGTTTATATTACAAAGTAAGGATTTTTTCTTCATGGTTCTTTAAAATCTGCTGTAATTCTGTTTTACAGCTGCCACATCCAAGACCTGCTCCTGTTGACTCACATAGTGAATTTAAAGAAGTACATCCTGCATTGATGGCTTTATCGATGTTTCCTGAACCCACATTTCCACATGAGCAAATTACTTCACCCATCAACGGTTCAGCATCACCCTTACCTCTTAAAAGTTCAGATCTTCTAGAACCTAATTCAGTTTTTAATTCAATTAGTTTCTTATAATCAGCAAATTCAGCTTTATCACCTAATAAAATAGTACCTACTAATTTATCGTCTTTGATGATACATTTCTTATAGAAAGCTTGTGCTTTATCTAGTAAGATGACTTCCTCGTAAGATCTATCTTTTCTCGGATAGTCTATCACCCCTAAAGAACAAAGTGATAAATCAGAGAACTTAAGTATGTTCATTGGTAATGTACCACAGTATCTACTTAATAAATCACCAGAAATAAAACGAGCACAAGAGTCAGCTTGTTCTTCAGCACCAGCCGTTGTACCGTTCATTTGTCCTTCGAATTCTGCAATTTCACCCATAGCAAAAATATCAGCATCCGAAGTTTGAAGGTATTCATTCACCAACAATCCTCTTGATGTTTTTAAACCAGATTCTTTTCCTAATTCAACATTAGGACGAGTACCGATAGCATAAACAATGGCTTGGCTCTCTAATGTTCTACCACCTTTAAGCTTTGCTTTATATGATTTATCGCCAATCTTTTCGATAGATTGCACTTGATCGTTCAGAAGCACTTCAATACCTTTGTCTTCTACATGATGAAGCAACAATTCTGAAGCAGTTGGATCTAACTGACGGTCCATTAAACGGCCCGCTAATTGAACAATGGTGACGTCGATATCAATTTCTCTTAGGGATGCTGCTAATTCTAGTCCAAGAAGACCACCACCAACTATTACAACAGAACCCTGGCCACCAAGATATTGCTTCAGATTATCAGCATTCTTTTTGTTTCTCATTGTGAATACCCCTTCTAAATGAATAGGCACATCAGCAGGAACAAAAGGACGGCTACCTGTCGCAATGACTAACTTGTCATATTCGTAAACATCACCAAATTGATCGGTAATCGATTTAGATTTACGATCAACACTTTGGATGGATTTACCAATATGAATTTTGATGTCTAAATCATCAAATTCTTTAAGGTTGTCGTACTTTTGAAGGTCTTTCCATAATAAAGTTTCGTTTACATATTCTGGCAGTAAAACTCTGTTATAGAATGGTGTAGATTCATTAGAAAATACCTCGATAGTATCTTCTTTATTGAGTTCTCTGTAAGTATACAAGAATCTATAGGAAGCTGCACCTGCACCAATGATTAGAATTCTCTCTTTCTCTTTTTTGTATTTTACTACTTGAGCAGCAGAGAATTTAAAATCAGGTTCTTTTGATATTGGATCAATATTATTGGTCGTCAGATTATTTGTTCTTGCAAAAATCTGATCGCCAATTTTTCCCCAGTGCATTGGCATGAAGATAACTCCTTTTTTAACATCTGTGGTAACAGTAACGTTTACTCTACATTCACCACGTTCTGTCTGAATAACGGCAGTTTCTCCTTCTTTTAAATCTCTTTCTTTGGCATCATCAGGGTGAATTTCTAAGAAAGGATGACTAATATGTTGATTAAGCTTGTTTACTTTTCCTGTACGAGTCATCGTATGCCACTGATCACGAATACGACCTGTGGTTAACACTAATGGAAGGTCTTCATTTGTTGCATCTGATGCATTTTGAGGACCAGAAGTAAGGATTTGAGCTCTCTTGTTTGGTGTAAAAAACTGGTGATCGGTAAATAATCTTTCTTGACTTTTACCATTCACATAGGGCCACTGAATTGATCTTTCTTTTTTAAGAGTATCATAAGTTACTTCCGAAATATCAATGTTAGTACCTTTAGTTAGAGCGGCATGCTCTTTAAAAATATCTTCAGTCGATTGGTAATCAAAACCGTGATATCCCATTTTTTGAGCAAAACGACAGAAAATCTCTGTATCAGGTAATGCTTCTCCTGGAGAAGGGATGACTCTTTCTAAATGACTAATACGTCTTTCAGAGTTGGTCATTGTTCCTTCTTTTTCTAACCAACCAGCCGCTGGGAGAATAAGATCGGCATGCTCCACCGTATCTGCTTTTCCTGATATATCTTGAACGATAACGAATTTTGCTTTCTTTAAAGCTTCTTCAACCAATTTGGAATTCGGTAAACTTACCATAGGGTTAGTACAAACAATCCAAACGGCTTTCATCTCTCCAGAATGTAAAGCTTCGAACATTTCTGTAGCCGTTTTACCAGGCTTTTCTTGAATGCCATCAACACCCCAAAAATTAGCTACTTTTTGTCTATGTTCAGGATTTTTTAAGTCGTGGTGTGCTGCCAATAAAGAAGCCATACCACCTACTTCACGACCACCCATTGCATTAGGCTGCCCTGTTAGAGAAAAAGGACCTGCACCCGGCTTACCTATCTGACCTGTGATAAGGTTCAAGTTTAATAAAGCCAAGTTTTTATTGGTACCTTGAGCCGATTGGTTCAGACCCATTGCCCACATATTGATAAATCCTTTTGCATTACCAATATATCGAGCAGCTAGTTTGATATGATCAATACTTACACCAGTAATAGAAGAGGCCTCTTTTAAAGTTCTAGACATTACTTCTTTACGGTAAGCATCGAATCCATCTGTATGGTTTTTGATGAAATCCCAATCCAAATCGCCTTCTTCGATAATTGCTCTACCAATAGCTTGATAAAGAACAACATCAGTACCTGGCTTTAATTGTAAGTGTAAATCTGCCAAAGCACAAGTTTGTGTTTTTCTTGGATCAACTACAATTAGTTTAGTATCAGGGTTCGCTTCTTTATGTGCTTCAATACGTCTAAATAAAATAGGGTGGCACCATGCTGGGTTTGCGCCGGCAATTAAAAACGTATCTGCTAATTCAATATCTTCATAAGAGATTGGAACAGTATCCTCACCTAGGGTTTTAACATAACCAACAACGGCTGAACTCATACATAAACGAGAGTTTGTATCAATGTTGTTGGTTTGGAAAAAACCTTTAGTCAGTTTATTGGCTAAATAATATTCTTCTGTTAGACACTGACCCGATACGTACATACCTACTGAATCTGGTCCATATTTTTTTATAATTGATTTGAAAACAGCTGCTGCTCTTGTAAAAGCAGTATCCCAATCTACTCTTTGAAGTTCATGTTGTTTACTCCATCTCATTTGAGGGTAGAGTAATCTATCCGAAGTATCTTGAACTACGTAGTGAAGATTCATTCCTTTTGAACAAAGCTTTCCTTTATTTACTGGGTAATTTTGATCTCCTTCGACAGTTAGTTTACCTTTGGCATCTTTATGAACATCAATACCGCAGCCTACACCACAATAGGAACAAGTAGATTTATAGGTCGTGATTGTTTTCATCTTCTTTTTTTTGCTTAGTGAAAAAGAAGGAGGAAGCATTTTACATGCCTCCCCCTAAAAGCATGTGTTTGTTTTATATTACTTCTAAGTATTTTATCGAGTGGGATGAAACGATAAAAGAGCTTATTAAGTAATGTATAATTCAAAAGTAAGTAAAAATACGTAATAATACGTAATAATGAGGGTGAAAAATTGAATATATTACGTAAATACTTTCAATTCAAGGGGTGAGTCACTACTTGAGAGCAAAAAAAGAGCCCATCTACTAAGTAGATAGGCTTAGGTTTTCCTAGGATAGAAGTGATTATAATTCTAATTCACTTTTTAATGTAGGGTAGTCGTTAAGCTTGGCAATAAGTTCTACCGCACTTTTTACTTCCATTTTCTTCATGATATTAAAACGGTGAGTCTCCACTGTACGCACACTTTTATTTAATATTGAAGCGATATCTTTGCTACTCTTTCCCGCAGCAACATATTTTAAAATTTCTTTTTCACGCTTAGTAAGGTCAATAGAAGCTACTTCTTTTGTCTCAGGCTTAGGTGATGGCGTATTGTTATTTTTGATATTTAGATAACTTTCTACTAATACTTTAGAAATGTCACCACTGAAGTATTTTTTACCTTCATGAACAGTTTTAATAGCTTTTAAAAACTCATCACTATTAGAGTCTTTAAGTAAATAACCACTAGCACCTTTTTCAGCCGCATCTAAAATATATTCAGAATCATCGTGCATAGATAAAATTAGCACTTTGGTGTTCGGACTATACTCTTTTATTTTCGAAGTGGCTTCAATACCGTTCATTACGGGCATTCTAATATCAATAACCAAAACATCAGGGGTAAGCTTCTTGCAAAGTTCAAGTGCCTCCAAACCGTTAGCACCTTCGCCTATCACGTTTATTTCATGGCTATTTTCCAGTAACAGTTTAATACCATTTCTAACTACTACGTGATCGTCTGTTAATACTACTGAAATCTGCGTCATCTATATTTTAATAAGTTGATGTGAGTCTAAAAAAATATCTTTTGTCAATTTCATCATCAGTTATTGTCAACCGATGTGGATCATATTGTTCCTTTAATAATGCAATATATAAAAATTACTTAGTTTTCCTCAATAGGTACTTCTACTGAAATCTTCGTCCCTTTTCCTTTTGCAGATGATACGCTGATTTCACCACCTACAAAACCAGCTCTTTCTTTCATGTTTAACAAGCCATTTCCTCCACCATGTATCTCTAAGTTGTTCATATCAAAGCCTTTACCATTGTCAGATATTTCGATATAAAGGGCTTCGAAATCATGACTTAAAAGAATATCTACTTCTTCCGCTTCAGCATACTTTATAGCATTATTAACAGCTTCTTGTACAATTCTATAGATATTCGTTTCAATATGCTTCTCGAAACGTTGGTTAAAGTCAGAAGTATTACTGTATTTAATTTCAACATCAGATAATCGACTTGTTTCTTGAGCAAAACGTGTTAATACTGCATGAATACCATAATCGCCTAAAGTATTTGGTGACAAATTGAAAGATACACGTCGCACTTCTCTAATAATATTCTTAAGTAAGCCTTTAGACTCTTTCAACTTATTGGTAGATATTTTTACTTGAGCAGGGTTGATAGATTCTAAACTGAATTTTAAAGCGGTTAACAGTTGACCAATACCATCGTGGATATCTTTTGATATACGTCCCCTTTCTTCTTCTTGTCCTTTCAGAATCAATAATGATCTTGATTTCTGAGTTTCGATATGCTTATCAATTTCTTCTTGATTGATTTCTTTTGATCGTTCTTCGGATTCCTTTTGATCAGTAATGTCTCTACCCACAATCAAAATTTCTGTAGGTTTTCCATAAATCTTAGAAATAATGATTTCCAACCACTTAAAATCACCTTCTGCATCTGTTACTTTAATAGTACCGGCCCAAGTCTCACCGTTAATGACTATATCTAAAATCTCTTGAATCATCTCTTTTTTGTAACCTTCAGAAGCTAACCAATAATATAGACTTGAGGTGAAATCATCTGCTTTTGTTTGAATGATATCAAATAGTTTTTCAGAAATGAAAGTAAAATCGCCTTCCATGTTCACCTTCGCCAAAGTAGCATGCAGATTTTCATCGGTTTCTTTAGATTCTGATAAATGCTGATACGCTTGTCCAAGAGAACGGTAAAGTTGGTCTATTTCTTGAATTTTTTCATGATTGATATTTTTTGTCTTCTCTAACTCAGCAATAGTTTTATTAATTCTTGTTGCTGTTGGTCGGAATACGTAGAAAAGCTCGAAGAATAAAATAACTAAAGTGATAATAAATAGTAGAATCGAAGTGTTCTGAACAAGTTTCAGTTTATAGTTGGCATAATCAGAATATATACCCACAAGCTGATCCATATGTACCAAATAATAAGCTTCATTGTCCAATATTTCTTGGACAACTTCTTTAGAAGATTGATCGGAGAAGCCTTTAGCATCATCAATTATTTTCTTTAAGAAAGCATCCGATTTTGCATAAAGAAAATCAGCATCAGATTTAATAATTTCATTATTTATTTTAGTATTGTGCTCACCAAGTTGTTCATGTGATTTCTTCCAAAGTTGAATTGCTTTTTTTAATTCTTTCGTATAAGTATCGGCAGCATGATCATTATGAATGAGAAGAATACATTTTGTTATTTTCTGACTTAACATACGCTGACGTCCCGCCATATTAATAATATCAGCATCTACACTTTGCTTCTGTGAAAACGAATAATTAATAATCTGTGAAAAAGTAAGCAGTAAGATAATTATGGTGATTGCAATAGAATAAAGCGTCCATAGCTTCTTTAAACTGAGTTTTTCTATTCTGTGCGTTAATGTTCGAGTATGTTTGTTTGTCTTTTGCATTCCTAAAAATAGAGTAGAGAGTAATAATTTAAAAGGAAATCAAAAAAAATCATTATTTGATATTTTTGAATCAGAATTTAATATTCTTAGCATTCACAACTTCCGTTATAACTAACAAATCAAACTTAAAAAAAACTTATTCATGAAAAAATTATTATCAACTGCCGCTTTATTTATGTTTTCGTCTTTCTGTCTATTCGGACAAACAAATTATAATATAGACGAATCTCAGTCGAATACTACAACGACAGCTCCGGCTCAAGAAACAAATACACCGACAACCTCTGTAAGTAAAGGTTTAGGTATTTATATATTCCCATCAAATAATCAAGATCAAGCAACAATGGATGCTGATGAAATGGCTTGTTATAAATGGGCAATGGAACAAACAGGATACGATCCAATCAATCCAACTGTAGTTCAGGCTGACAAAGCAGATACTTCCGCAGATGGTTCAGCGGTAAAAGGTGCTGCAGGTGGAGCAGCAGCAGGTGCAGCTATAGGTGCAATTGCAGGCGACGCTGGTAAAGGTGCTGCAATTGGTGCGGTTGCAGGTGGTTTAAGAGGTAGAAGAGCTAAAGCTTATGGCGATGCTGTTGAACAAAAGCAAAACAACGAAGCTGCTGCTGCACAAAATCAAAAAATGAAAGATGACTTTGTTAAAGCTTTTTCAGCTTGTATGGAAGGTAAAGGATACACTGTGAAGTAATTCAACATAACCCTAGATATAACTAGAGTCAGCAATTTGGGTTGCTGACTCTTTTTTATTTAACACTAGTAAGTTATGATTTATAGCTCTTTAATATCAATTTTTCCTTTCTGATAAAGCATCATTTTGACGACCTTCTCTACGATAAATATGAGCAAAGTACATATAATTATAGCGAGTATAATTACTGCTCCCATTTGATTATCCGATAGTAAATTGAAGTGATTGAAAACAAAGAATACACCTAAGAAAAGACCACTGAAGAAGTAGATCAACATCCATTTTAATGAATGCATTTTTTGTTTATTTACAACAGCTTTCTGATGCACCTTTTGCATCAAAATATCTTCAAAATCATCACTTAATTTAGGCGTATGCATTTTATTTAAAACCTTCTTTAGGTCTTTATCATCATTCATCATAAGATGGATTTTTTGTCAATTTTAAATACTGAAAGGAGTTTTCCGTAAAAGTTTTTCCGACCTCTTGATAAAAGCATTTTTATTTTAGAGGCTTTCCAATCAGTTACATCTTCTATTTCCTTAATACTATATTCTTTCAAATGATAGAGGTCGAGTGCCAAAGATTCGTTAGGAGTGAGGGTTTCAAAGACATCTGTAATGATATTTCTTTGTTCTTCTAGATTGATATCGTCCAAAATAGAATTTACCTCTTGTTCTTTTTCTAAAGCAAAATCTAAAGGTTGTTCAGGCAGGCTTTTTCTTGTTTTTTGTAAAGACTCATTGATGATAATCCTGAAAAACCAAGTTTTGAATGAGGACTTTCCTTTGAACTGATCCAACTTTTCAAAAGCTTTTATGAACGATTCCTGTAAAATCTCTTCTGCTTGATATTGATTTTTAACAATCGAAAAAGCCACAGAGAATCCTTCTTCCTTGTACTTACCTACTAAAAATTGAAAAGATTGTGTATCGCCTTCCAGCACCTTTTTTATATAGATGCTATCCATTCGTTACTGATCTTCTTTCTTTTCTTTTTTTCTGCCTATAAGTAATCCAATTGACCCTGATATAAGGCAAATGGCAAACCCTAAAGGCACGCCAATCTGTTTATGAAGATCATTGGCAATAGAAACGAAAATACTTAAAGCTATTCCTATACCAACAAACATGATAAAGAAAGCTAAAGTGATCCAAGGGAAATTCTTTTTGCCCTCAGGTTTTTTATAAATTTCTGAAACATCAACCCCTCTTTCTATTAAAGACATGCGTTCCTGATTTCGAAATTTCATGTAATAGAAATAGGAAAAAGTAACTGCAGCGAAGAAGGCCAGGTAATTGATTGTTTCGAATAATACGCCGAATCCGTATTGCATAATAATCTATATTTTGTTGATTAAACTCTAAATTGACATCAAAAAGGCGCCTTTGTGTGATGTTCTAAAGATTAGATGCAAGTACGTAAAGTTTGGTCACACTTTTTTTCGATTTTCTGATAATAACATTCAAAAAAATCTATCCCTATAAAAATTTGGGCATAAAAAAACCTCCACATTTATGTAAAATTGAAAATGTTGTGGAGGTTCAGTGTAAGAGAAAACACCCCAACAAGGGATGTTTTCAATCAATTTACTTTTCACCTATTTTTTCTCGTAAAGTCCCACGAATACGGTATCGTTTTCTACCTTAACAGGGTAGGTTTGGATAGTGTCTTCGCATCCGTTAAGATTTTCTCCAGTTTCAAGAGAAAAGGTCTTTTTATGATAAGGGCAAGCTACTTTAGGTGTTTCCCCTTCGGTGCCTAGCATACCTCTAGAGAGGATCATCTGCTTTTTGTGGGGACAAAGATTTTGAGTGGCGAACCACTTGTTTAAAGTAGTGAATTTAAAGATGGCGATTTGTTCTCCTTCATAAAGAATATTAGAACCTCCGTCTTCTGGGAAATCGTCTACATGACCGGCATTTACCCAAACATCTACTTCTTCGATTGTTTTATTTTCAAAAATCATAGTATCAATATTTTTTAATGGAAATAACCATTCTGAGATCTTAATTAATTACCAAGCAACAGGGAAACGTTGTCCTCTTTCTCTCTTGAACTTTTGGTTTGGATCGTCTTGATCAGTATTGCTAAAATGAGCAAAACGCTTTCTGATCTTAGGATTGTTAATTGCTTCTTTCCACTCACAGCTGTAGTTAGCAATTAAAATTTCCATATCATCTTCAAGTTGCTGACCAATACCTAAAGAATCTTCTACAATTACTTGTTTTAAGTAATCGATACCGCCTTCGATTTTTTCTTGCCAAGGGGCAGTTCTTTGTAATGGTTCGGCAGTTTTGATATAGAACATTAAGTATCTATCCAAGTATCTAACTACTTCTTCTTTAGAAATATCACCTGCTAAAAGAACCGCATGTTTAGGGTTGGCACCGCCATTTCCACCAACATATAAGTTCCATCCTTTTTCTGTTGCAATAACACCAAAGTCTTTACCTCTAGCTTCAGCACACTCACGAATACAGCCCGATACACCACCTTTTAATTTATGTGGAGAACGAAGACCTTTGTATCTGTTTTCGATTTCAATAGCAAATCCAACAGAGTCGTGAAGACCAAATCTACACCATGTACTACCTACACAACTTTTTACAGTTCTAAGAGATTTACCGTAGGCGTGACCAGATTCAAAACCTGCATTTATTAATCGTTCCCAAATCAAAGGAAGATCATTTAATGTAGCACCGAATAAGTCGATTCTCTGACCACCAGTAATCTTAGTGTATAGATCAAATTCTTTAGCTACCTCACCAATAACGATTAATTTATCTGGAGTGATTTCCCCACCAGGGATACGAGGTACCACTGAATACGATCCACCTTTTTGGATATTAGCAAGGAATCGATCGTTGGTATCTTGAATAGTAGCTTGATTAAGAATTAATTCATTCCAAATAGAAGCTAAAAGAGAAGCCACAGCAGGCTTACAAGTTTCACAACCTGCACCTTTACCATATTTAGCTAATAATTCGTCGTAAGTTTTGATTTCATTTACTTTAATCAAATCAAATAGTTCCTGACGAGTATATTCGAAGTGCTCACAGATTTCCTTACGGATAGTAGCACCCATTTTCTTTAAAGTATCTTCAAGGATATTGTTCACCATTGGTAAACATCCACCACAACCTGTGCCTGCTTTTGTCGCTTTTTTAATACCGTTGATATCAGTAACACCATCGTCTTGAATTGAACAACAGATGTCGCCTTTAGAAACGTTTTCACAAGAACAAACTTGTGCAGTATCAGGAAGTGCGTCCACACCAATTGCAGCACCGCCTTCACCGCTACCTTTAGCGATAAGATCTACTGGATGTGGAGGTAAAGCCATCTCATTGATATACATCTGATGTAACATGTTGTAATCATCAGCATCACCAATTAGAATACCGCCTAATAATTTCTTTCCATCTTCGCTAATGTTCAATCTCTTATATACACCTGCTTGTTGGTCAGCAATTGAGATAGGAGAGTGAGGTACATTATCACAGAATGGATCACCAAAACTTGCTACATCAACACCGATTAATTTCAGTTTAGTTGACATATCAAATCCTTCGAATTTATATTCTTTGTTTTCGTTAGCGATTTGTTCAGCCACTACTTCAGCCATATCATAACCTGGAGCGACCAAACCGTAAATCATATTTTCATAAGATGCACATTCGCCAATGGCAAAAATTTCAGGATCGTTTGTTTGCATTAGAGAGTTGACTACAAAACCACCTCTTTCTGCAACTTCTAGGCCTGCCTCTTTACCTAATTCATCTCTTGGACGAATACCGGCTGAGATAATTAACATCTCAACATCTAAAGAAGTATCATCAGAGAAATCCATTCCAGTCATGCTATCCTCTCCTGCAATTTGAGAAGTAGCTTTACCTAAAAGAATTTCAACGCCTAAATCTTCCATTTTACTTTTTAGTAGTTCACCGCCTACTTCGTCCAATTGTCTTGGCATTAAACGAGGGGCAAATTCGACTACCGAAGTCTTTAGATTCATGTCCAAAGCAGCTTTAGCCGCTTCAAGACCTAAAAGACCACCACCTAAAACAGCTGCAGATGATACTTTTTTACCATAAGCCATCATCATTTCTAAGTCCTCTATTGTTCTATAAACAAATACACCTTTTTTATCTACACCTTTAATAGGAGGGACAAAAGCTGCACTACCCGTAGCTAAAACTAAGTAATCGTAAGAGTACGTAGAATTATTGTGCGTAGTTACTTGTTTATTATCTCTGTCTATATGAGATACTTTTTCAGATGTAACGAGCTCGATACCATTTTCTGAGTACCAATCTCTTGAGGCCATAGAAAGTTTGTCTGCATTAGCGTCCTCAAAATAAGCACTTAAATGTACTCTATCGTATGCTGGACGTGGTTCTTCGCCTATGACAGTGATAGAAGCGGCACTCTTCTTTTCTACAAGTTTCTCGCATAACTTATAGCTTACCATACCGTTTCCTACTATTACTATTTTTGTCATAATTGATGTCTTTTAAGTGAAAGTTTAAGTAAAACTACGTAATAATACTGAAGATGCAAATTTATGTTGAAAAAAAATGCGTAAATGTTCGAATTTTGATTCATTCTAATTAAGTAGTATTGGTGATGCTTACCTTATATATATAAGTATAAATATGGAGATAGAATGATTAATGAGTTTTAATTTCTTATTTATTATATATTATACTTATTGTAGTCTTATTTAAATACGTAAAAATATTTTGATATATAAGTATATATACGTAGTTTTGGATATCACATCAAACAATATTTACTTATGACACCTACTTTTTACTTAATTGGAGCAGGCCCTGGAGATGCCGAATTACTAACATTAAAAGCAGTTAGAGTTTTAAAGGAAAGCAAAGTCGTATTATACGATGCATTGGTTTCTGAAGATGTACTTTCATTTATTCCAGAAGGAGTAGAAAAAGTCTACGTAGGAAAAAGAGCAGGAGCTCACTATTTAAAACAAGAAGAAACAAATCAACTAATTGTTGATATGGCATTGAAGTACGGTTCCGTTACAAGGTTAAAAGGGGGAGATTCTTTTGTATTCGGGAGAGGACAAGAAGAAATCGAATATGCAGAAACATTTGGTATCGAATGTCATGTTGTACCAGGAATATCTTCTTCTCTAGCAGGACCGACATTGGCAGGAATTCCTGTGACTAAAAGAGGTATCAACGAAAGCTTTTGGGTAGTGACGGCTACGACATGTTCTGGTGGGATGTCAAAAGACCTTACCCATGCAGCAAATTCAACTGCTACAGTAGTCATTCTAATGGGTGTAGGTAAACTAGAATTGATTTCTCAACTTTTTAGTATGTATAGGAATGAAGATGAACCTATTGCATTGGTTCAAGATATTTCCTTACCCACTCAAAAAGTAGTGATTGGTTCACTCAAAAATATTGTAGAAAAAGCAAATGAATACGATGTGAGGCCGCCAGCAATTATTGTAATAGGCGAGGTTGTTAAGCTTGGAAAAGAATCTTCTATTATACAAGCTGCAGCTCAACAATTAGCATAACACCTTTTAATGCGAATTATATATATCAATGAGGTTATTTCTTTTTTAGGAATAACCTTTTTTATCATAGATCAATTTATTTAGTTTAATGTTAAACTACTTTTGTGTTGAATCAAATTAAATACGAAAATGAATATTAAAAAGATCTATCTATTATTTTTTGCTACAACATTATCTGTTATTGCTTTTATGTATGGCTTATTTCCTAATTGGTTTATCTCAAATTTCTTAATAGTACCAGAAAATGTATCGACCGATGCTGCCCACATTTTGAGAGCGGTTACAGGATTGTATCTCGCTTTAGTCGGATGGGTGTATTATAGTGCGATTTCTAATCGATTTGTCAATGAAACCATTTTTATAACAGGTCTATTTTGTGCAGGCTTAGGGGTAGGTCGGTTATTCAGTATAATTATTGACGGAATACCTTCTCCATTATTGGTTATTTATGTTTTAATGGAATTTGCAATAGTTCCATTAGTGTATTTTTTATTAAAGGATACTAAGAAAACAGTTTTACAATCAGCATAATAATAACAATAATAATATTATAATTTGAACAAAGATTTATTATAATTCCTTGTTTTATACCACGAACACCATTTTAAATGGTGTTTTTTCTTTTTCAAGGAGAATATATCGAGTTTCTAAGAATAGTGTTAATGTGTTTGATATTCGCATTGTAAGTTCCTAAGTTAGAATAAACTATTGTACATCTATATTGGTGTAATTATTGAAACCTATTGACTGATTATTAAAGCCCTATCATCTGTAGACTATTTAAATTGATAGGCCCTAAAAACTATTTTTATAACCCATAATTTTTATTTTTCATTATGAAAATCAATCAAATTTGGAAGTACCTATTACTTATAGGCCTAACTTTCTCTTTCTTATCATGCGACGAAGAAACTGGTGAAGATGATATTAACCCTGAAGACGTTAGTTATCTTTATTTTACAACGGATGGAGATTTAACTGAAATTAAAATCCAAAATGATAGTTTACCTGGTGGTGAAGCGATTGTACCTCTACCTATGCCATTAAACATTCAAGTTAAATTTGATATTGATGGCAAGATGATGTATATCTCAACTAAGAGTATGCATTATAGTGATGACATGCCTGTTCATCCAGAAGAACATGACTCTACATCTCAAAGATTAGGAATGTCTGATGAAGGTACTTGGTATTTTGAGGAAAGTTCAGTTGCATTAACTTCAGTAGAACAAAATGCAGATTTTTCTTGGTCATTCTATGCTGATGAAAGTGCTGCTTTAACTTACAAGTCTTATTTAGCAGAAACATGTGAAATGGATGAGGAAGGAGAAGATACAATAGGAGAAGCTGTTGATGCTTCTTCATTCTTTAAGTGGGATGAGGAAGAACAAAACTACTATATCTCATTAAGAGAATTGTTCGAAATTATGGAAGGAGAAGATGATTCTCCTGAGCCAGGAGATGATATTGATAATTTACCAGCAGATGGTACAAGAGCATTTATGGACTCAACAGATGTTGGAGAGCCAGATAATTTACCAGAATTATTTGATATAAAATTATGGGCTAAAGACGGCGACTTAAAAGGTTGTGAAGAAAATAAGTAATTAGTTCAGGCAAAGCCTATCATATTTTTTTATGGTAGGCTTTTTTATGTTAAAAAATATTTAAATATTTGTTTAGTCCTAATATCAATGATGTTTTAATATTGGGTAATTAACCTTCAATCTACTCATGAACTATAAAATACTCTCTTCAATAATTGTCACTTTATTATTCTGTCTGGTATTTCAGAATTCTGCTATTGCTCAAGAAGAAAAAGAGTCAGAAGGAAGACATTTTATTTCTGTTACATTCGCTCAAACTTATATTCCAAAAGGGACCAATCAAGATAATTTAAATCATAAAGGCCACTTTGTACCTGGAATTGGTTTTGATTATTTATATAAGATCAAACCTAGATTTGAACTAGGTGTTATGGCAGATATAGAGCTAGGACGTTACATTATACCTCACAAAGAAGACCTGGAAAGGGATCATGCATTAGTATTAGTAGGAGTAGCTACTTATACTTTATTACCAAGTTGGAATGCTTTTGTAGGTGGGGGTATTGAATTAGAAAGACATCATAACCTAGGCGTTTTAAGAATAGGTACTGAATATAATTTTGCTATTGGAAATAATTGGTCAATTCCAGTAGGTATATTTTATGACCTCAAAGAAGGATATGATTCTTGGTCGATTAGTGTTGGCTTAGGTAGATCTTTCTAAAAATTAAGATAATAACTATAACAATGAAGAAACTATTTAAAGTAATTATACTTTTACTCTCTACAACTTCAATTTTTGCTCAATCTTCTGATTCCACTCAAACTAAAAAGAAATACCCCTATGTATTTCCAATTTTAGGTCAACAGGTTCAAGATAGAGGTATCGATTTTCCTTTGCCAGCAGGTATAAGTCTAAACTATGTATTTAACGAAATGTATCTAGACATTACTCAATTTGAAATGAGTATTGCAGGTAAAGATATGACGGATATTTTGAATGAACAGACTTTAGGTTTTAAAAAAACTAGAGCATTTACAAATGGACTTAATTTAAGAGCAGATCTATTTGCTCTACCTTTTATGAATGTCTATGGTTTATTTTCTAGGTCTGTTGGTGGTACTGAAGTGAGTTTACAGCCACAATTCGAAAACGTCACTTTTCCAGAATTTAGTAGTAAGGTAGAATTTGATGCTGTAACCGTTGGTGGTGGTGCAACATTCCATTATGCATATAAAAAATATTTTGTTAGTGTTGATGGAAACTACTCTTCTTCTAAATCAGCTTTATTAGAACAAAGCGTTGGACTGTTTACAACATCGATGAGAATAGGTAGAAGGTTTAGTTTTAAAAATAAAACGAAGCTAGCATTTTATATAGGTGCGATGTATCGTAACTTCACAAATAATGAAGGTAATACTGGTTCAGTGACTATTAACGAAGCGTTACCAAACTTAGATAATCAGATTGAAGAATGGTATAACGGTTTAACAGCCCCTCAACAAAGAATTATTGATAGAGTACAGGCAAGAATTGAAGAAAGATTATCTGATACAGACTATGATAAAATTACTGATTTACCAATTGCCTATTTCATCAAAAAGGATTTAATAAAACAATGGACTTTTCAGTTCGGCTTTAACTATGAACTAAGTAAACATTGGTCTGTTAGAGGTGAATACGGTGTTTCTGATTTTAGTAAGTTCTTACTTACTGGTGTCAATTATAGATTTGGATTCTAATTCACAATAAAGAATAAAATCAAAAGGCTGTCTCAAATTTATTTTGAGACAGCCTTTGTTATTATATCTCTGATTTAATTTTCTTGTATTCTTCAGGAGTATTGGCGTTCGTCAATTCTTCTTCAAATTCAGGAATAATTAAATTTATATCACTATTGATAAGTGCTTTCCTTGGGCATGAATAACCCCAACTTAAAAATTCTAACAGTTTCCCATAAGATCTAGGTTCCCAAATACAGATTAAAGGTTCAGGAAAATCTAAACTTGGGCTCTTAAATGAGGTAGCATATTTTGAGGTGTCTCTTTGATTAACCAAATCATCCAAGGTTTTCTCTGATAATAGAGGCAAATCACAAGCAATGACCACCCAAGCAGCATTAGGGTCTTCTTGAAAGGCCGATAAAATTCCTCCCATCGGTCCTAGTCCAATAAATTTGTCAGATATTGTCTTTTGATCTTCGAAGGCATTGGAATCATGCGCTGTTGAAAGATATACTTCCTTACAATACTTACTCAAAAGGTTCTTGGCATATTGCCACTGAGGTACATCGTGGTACTTTAATGTGGATTTATCTTTTCCCATTCGAGTAGATTTTCCACCTACAAGTACTAAACCTTTTAAAGTGGGCTTTTTGTAATATTGATCTATGTAGTCAGCAACCTCTTTTATCGTTCCCTCTTTTTCAATGGACCATTTTGGTAAATCATTTAGTTCTGGGAGAACATCAAGTACTTCTTGAGGAATGGATGTTTGCCCTTCTGAAAAAACAATACCAATCGGTTTTTTCACTTTTTGAATTTTCTTAATTAATGGTTTACGATCATCAATAAACAATAATTGTTCTGAAGCTTCATAATGATTACCATTTACAATCAAGATATCTGAACCATTAAATAACTGTCTTTTTTCGAAGCTATTGTAGTTCGACTTTACATCTAATCGGTGAAATTTTATCTTATCAGTGACTTGTAAATGAACTTCACCATAAAATGATTTCTCTAATTCTTCTTCATCTGTTTTGTGATCCATGTCCAAAAAGGCAGGATTTCGATGAGGAAGGTTTGAAGCTATTTCACCAGCAAACTTTTTAATTTCACCACAGGTTGTGCCCATTATGGCAATTTCATTTGTGGCAAAGTTTCCTATATTTTTACGGGTTAGTTTGGCGTGTTTCTGATGTTTTTTCATTATCTGTTGAAGTCTGTTTTTCCTCCCGATTTGTGGTATAACTTGGTCTCTTTAATGATGATGTCTTGGGATAAAGCCTTACACATATCATAAATAGTTAGCGCTGCGACAGTAGCACCGGTAAGCGCTTCCATTTCCACCCCAGTCTTTGATGTTACCTTTGCAGTACTCTTAATTAATAATTCAGTATCTGAATTCCATTCGATCTCAATATTACATTTATCGAGCGGTAAAGGATGACATAATGGGATTAATTCAGAAGTTTTTTTCGTTCCCATGATACCTGCAATGATTGCCGTTTGAAAAATCGACCCTTTTTTCGTAAGATTATCCTGTTTTTGAATAGTCTGTGCGACTTCAAGTGGAAATTCAACAATAGATTGAGCAATAGCTATACGTGTAGTTATATTTTTTTCACCTACATCTACCATAGAAGGATTGCCTTCTTTATCTAAATGTGTAAGTGTAGTGTTTTTTTCTTCTTGATCTTTCATGAAAGCGAAATTATAAAATTCAGACGTCAATTTCTCAATAATCAAACTACAATGCAAAATCAATTGATAGAACCTGTAGAGGTGGATAAAATAATAGGTGAAGTTTCACTTAATTTAAAAATTGAAGAGGTCGATTTGGTTCATTCTTTAGGAAGAACGTTAGCGGAAGATATTTTTGCCGATAGAGATTTTCCTCCATTTCATCGTGTGGCTATGGACGGTGTAGGCATTCACTCTTCTCAATTAGGTAAAACAGATAAGGTTTTTGAGGTAGAAGGTGTGCAAGCAGCAGGAAGCCCTCAATTGACTTTAGAAAATAGAGAAAACTGTCTTGAAGTGATGACGGGTTCTGTATTGCCTGTAAATGCAAAAGTAGTGATCCCTTACGAATGGACAGAAAAAGTGGAAGGGGGAGTAAAGATACTTGACTTTAAAAATGCTCAGATGATGAGTAATGTCCATCAAAAGGGATCGGATAAAGCTGAAGGAGACGTGCTGATTAAAGCAGGAAAAGAAATATCTTCTTCAGAAATTGGTATTCTTGCGACAGTAGGGAAGTCAAAAGTAAAAGTAGTAGCACGTCCTAAAATTGCGGTAATTGCTACAGGCGATGAATTAGTGGGAGTGGATGATACACCGAATGATTATCAGATAAGAATGTCGAATTGTTATTCTCTAAAAGCAACGTTGTCAGAGAATGGATTTGATTCAGAAATTTTTCATCTTACTGATGATAAAGAAGAGTTATTGATCAAGATCAAAAATATAAAAGAACAATTTGATATTTTGGTTTTTAGTGGTGGAGTATCAAAAGGCAAATTTGATTTTCTACCAGAGGTATTTGAGTCATTGGGTATAAAAAAACAGTTTCATGGAGTGAAACAAAGACCTGGAAAGCCCTTCTGGTTTGGAAAGTCGGATAAGCAGGTGGTGTTTGCTTTACCTGGTAATCCAGTTTCTACCTATTTATGTTCTAATAGATATATGATTCCTTGGTTAAATTCACAATTAAAAAAAGAAAAGTACTTGCCATCTAAGGCAATTCTAGATAAAGATTTTAAATTTGATAAACCATTGACATTCTTCTTACAAGTGGAGACTTTTTATAAGGAAGATGGTTTACTTTATGCGAATCCTATTTCAGGTGGAGGTTCTGGCGATTTGGCGAAATTATCTGCAGCAAATGCTTTTATCGAGCTAAATGCAGAAGTAAATGAGCATAAAAAAGGACAACAATATACCGTATGGTTTTATAAAAAATAGATTATGAAATTAAGATTATTAGATAACAGTATCCGTCTTCGTCTAAACAAAGAGGATATTGACGAGCTATATAGAGAAGGTGAGGTTTATACGACTTCCCAACTAGGTGCAACCTCTTTTATTTATGGAGTAAAATCTATTGAAAGAGGAGAGATGTCAGCAGAAATGCAAGGGAATAAACTTCAGTTTTTACTAACTGTTGATCAGATCAAAGAATGGGTGGATACTTCTACAGTTGGTTTTTCATCTGTTCAAGAAAATGCTGATGGATCTTCTCTTAAATTATTGATCGAAAAAGACTTTAAATGTCTGACAGATAGAGATGAGGATGAAAGTAAGAACTTTGAGAATCCAAATTCTACTTGTTAGTATAGTTATTTTAGGACTGTACATAGATATAAATAAAAGAGGCTGTTTTCATAAAGTTGAAAACAGCCTCTTTTGTATCTTAGGGTTTAATTATTCAAAATCAATAGAATAATGTAAGCCAATATTTTGATGCCTTTCCTTTGCTCCGCTAATGACCAAGTAACAGATCGTAATCATGTTTCTTAGCTCACAAAGAGGTTGAGAAATCTCTGTTCTTTTGTACAGTTCTTCCGTCTCTTCGTAAATCAAGGCAGTACGTTTAAATGCACGACGTAAACGTTCGTTGGATCTAACAATACCCACATAATTTGACATTACTCTTTGTAGGTCACTTCTAGATTGGTTAATCAAAACCAATTCTTCAGGAACAGTTGTACCGTCTTTGTTCCAATCAGGAATCTGTTCCATCCACTGTGTTTGTTCTACAAGCTGTGTTGCGGTAACAAAAGCTTCATGTGCATATACTGCCGCTTCTAATAACGAATTTGAAGCTAAACGATTAGCACCATGTAAACCTGTACAAGTACATTCTCCACAGGCCAATAAGTTATTAATAGAAGTCTCTGCTTTAGTATTTACCACAATTCCTCCACATAAATAATGAGAGGCAGGGGCAACCGGAATATATTCTTTGGTAATGTCTATACCTAATTTTTGACAATGACTATAGATAGAAGGGAAATGGCTTTTCAGTTCGGCTTCATCAATGACTGATGCATCTAACCAAACATGTTCTTTACCTTCCTTCTTCATTTCAGAGTCAATAGCACGAGCTACAATGTCTCTAGGAGCTAAAGATCCTCTATCATCATATCTTTTTACAAAGTCTTCCCCTTTACTATTTCTAAGAATAGCACCAGATCCGCGCATTGCTTCGGTAATTAGGAATGCATTCCCTTCATGTCCTCTTTGATATAAGGCGGTAGGGTGGAACTGAACAAACTCCATTTGTTGAACATGTCCTTTTGCCCGATAGGTCATAGCAATACCATCACCGGTAGCGACAGAAGGGTTTGTCGTTGTTTTATACACCTGACCAATACCTCCAGTAGCTAATAAAGTTACTTTGGAAAGGATAGTTTCTACTTCACCAGTAATTTTATTTAAAGCATAAACACCATAACACTGAGTGTCCTTACGATAACGTGTAACATCTTCCCCAAGGTGGTGCTGTGTTATTAAATCGACAGCAAAGTAATCTTGAAGGATTTTTACATTATCATATTGTTTGATGGCATTAAGAAGTGCGCGTTGAATTTCTTGCCCAGTAACATCTTTGAAATGAAGTATACGGTGGTCACTGTGTCCACCTTCCTTAGCAAGGTTATATTCTCCATTATCAGATTTATCAAACTGAGTTCCCCAATTGATCAATTCTCGAATACGTTCGGGGCCATTTTCAACAACGAGTTTTACAACTTCTTCATTGTTAATATGCGATCCAGCAATAAGGGTGTCTTGGATGTGTTTTTCATAAGAGTCTCTTGCGTCAATGACCGCCGCAATTCCTCCTTGAGCATATCTTGTGTTACTTTCAAAGGGTTCATCCTTTGTAATTAAGCAAATTTGTGGGTGGTATTCCTTGTCCTGATAGTATTCACATAGTTTTAATGCGTAACTCAGACCTGCAATACCAGAACCAACTACTAGAAAATCTACTTTTGTCATTGGTTATTTTAAAAAAAAATAAAATGCTGTCTTCGTTTTTAACGAAAACAGCATTATAAATCTATGATAGTTCAAACATTCTTTCTATTGAACCAATAGCTTTAACACGAATGTCTTCGCTTACCTCTACCTCAGGGTATTCATATTTCAAACAATTGTACACTTTTTCCAATGTATTCATTTTCATGAAATGACATTCAGAACATGCACAAGTATTGTCTTCTTTAGAAGGGGCAGGAATTAAGTTTTTATGAGGAACTGCTTCTCTCATTTTATGTAAAATTCCAGCTTCTGTAGCAACAATATAAGCGTCGCTATCGTCCTCTTGCACAAATTTTAGTAACGCTGCAGTTGAACCAACGAAAGAGGCTACTTTAAGAAGTGGCATTTCAGATTCTGGATGAGCAATAATTTTTGCATGAGGGTTTTCCTTGTGTAAATCAAGAATCTTGTCTAAAGCAAATGCTTCATGAACGATACAAGCACCGTCCCATAGCAACATATCTCTACCTGTTTCCTTCATGATATATTTACCCAAGTTTCTATCAGGTGCAAATATGATCTTTTCGTCTTCAGGAAGTGAGTTGATGATTTTTAAAGCATTAGTAGATGTAACTGTAATGTCTGTATATGCTTTTACATCAGCAGAAGAGTTGATGTAAGTGACAACAGTATGATCTGGATATTGTTTGACAAATTCCGAAAATTCTTTTGCTGGAGCTGCTTCCGCTAATGAACAGCCAGCTTTGAAATCTGGAAGAATAACTTTTTTCTCGGGATTGATAATTTTAGCTGTCTCAGCCATGAAATGTACACCTGCAAATAAAATAATATCTGCATCGGTATCAGCTGCTTTTTGTGCTAATGCTAAACTATCTCCAACAAAGTCTGCAAGATCTTGGATCTCGGCATCTTGATAATAGTGGGCTAGAAAAACAGCGTTTTTTTCTTCTTTTAAACGTGTAATTTCTTTTTTGAGATCAATAGGGTTATTTTCTGTAACATCAATAAATCCTAGTTGATCTGCTCTATCTTTAAGCTCTTGTGTAAGCATTTTTTTATTTTATACGATTACCTAAGTTACCGCAAAGTTACACAAAAAGTGTCAATAGCTATATGCGAAATGAAATGTAAATTTCAACTAAATCTAAATTTTTGGACATTTTTTACAATGCTTGCCCTTACGCTTATACTTTTTGCAGCAGTTCTTTTTCTTACAAGGGATGTCTTCAAGAAATTGATCATCAGTGACTGATAACATTTCTAATAACCTTGAGCTTGTTGTACTGATAAATAGCGGATCTTGTTGTTGCATAAGTTTTGTTTATTTAGACTTATTCTTGATTAATGATCAAATATATAAAACTAAATTGGATTAATTCTAAATAAAGTAGCTTATGTAAGAAAAAAAGTGCAAATCATGACGTTTTTATGATTTACACTTCTTGTCTCATTTAAATAAATATTGACTATTTATTGAGTAGAACTTATCTCACAATATTTGTTCTTTAAATCAACAATCTCGTTACCATAACGTGGAATGAAACCTTTGTTTATTGATTCATCAATGGCTTCACAAGCTTTTTCATAATCTTTCATTTCAATGTAAATCAAAGCTAGATTTCTGAATGCATAGGAGTTAGTGTCGTCAACATATAAAGATTTCATTACATCTTCATACGCTCCTTTTACATCTCCAAGTTGTAGACGACTGTAGGCTCTGTTGTTTAAGCTCAATCCTAAATATTGACTATTCTCTATAACGATATTGAACTGTTCAATAGCCATTTCATGTTCACCAATTAATTGATATTTAAAACCTAAGTTTAAATAGCCGGGCATAAAAGTAGGATCAAGTTCAATTATTTTATTGAAATAGATAAATGACTCTTCTTTTCTTCCAAGTTCATCACTTACTGTTCCTAAATTATTTAATACACCTAAATCAGTACTATCTTTAGCATAGGCCTTTTGTAAATCATTATAGGCCTTATCAAATTGTCTGATGTGAGAAAAAGCAGCTGCGCGGTTGACGAGTATTTCAACATAAGCACTATCAGGGGCATACATTAAAGCTGTAGAAAAATCTCTTATTGCTTTTTGATGATGATTTGATTCAATGTGATAATTACCTCTTTGATGATATAATTTGTAATCTTTAGGGTGGAACAAAATGAGATCATTAATAATCACAATGGCTTTTTGATAATCATTGTAATAGGAATAGATTAACGATTTATCTACTTCATTTGTAATTCGATCTGTTTCATTATCAAATTCTAATTGGTTTAAAGAATCTATGTAATAATTGACTTGTTCCTCAGTCAAATCATAAAAATGTTGTTTTCCCACTTGTCCAATGGAGAAAAATGAAATAGTAAAGAAGCTGAGAGTTAATAGATAGTATTTCATGATACAAAAGTTTGTTTGAAAAAAAAGCCCTACTAAATAGTAGAGCTTCAATATAATAAATTAATATGAACTAAGCTTCAGCTTCTTGTTTCATATGTACCACTCTTTGAGGGAATGGAATTTCAATACCGTTATTATCAAGAGCAATTTTACCCGCTTCTAATGTTTCGAATAAAAATGCCCAGTAATCATCTACTTTAAGGTGTACTCTTAATTGAAGATCAACAGAACTATCACCAAGGTTAGTCACCCAAACTACTGGAGCTTCAGGTTGCGTAAGTACTCTTTTGTCATCTTTAATGACGTCTAGAAGTACCTGTCTGGCTTTTTTGATATCAGAGTCATAAGAAATGCCAATAGGTACATCACATCTTACAAAACCTTCTCTTGTATAGTTTTTAATTACTCCTCCAGCTAATCCGCCATTAGGAATAAATACATGTCTTCTATGAGGAGTGACGATTGAGGTAGCAAAAAGTCCAATGTCTTCTACGACACCAAGGTGACCTTGTGCTTCGATCAATTCTCCTTTTTTCATTGGTTTTAAAGTTAGAAGTAACGCTCCACCAGCAATATTTGCTAAAGAACCTTGTAAAGCAAGACCAATAGCTAAACCTGCAGAACCTAACATTGCAATGAAAGATGTTGTTTCTACCCCCGCAATACCAATAGCGGCAATTAGAATAATCACCTTTAGGCCAATTTTTACCAAAGAGGTAATGAAGTCGATCAATGCATGATTATCAGATGATTTCCTTTTTACTTGGTTAGCAACAATATGGGCAACTTTATTGGCAATCATAAATCCTACAATGAGGAATAATATTGCCATGCCAGCCTTTAGACCGTATTCAGTCAAAACGAACGTAAGTTGATCCTGTAGCTTTGAAGAGTTAAAATCCATCAGTTATTAAATTAAGATTGTGTTTGGATTGAGTTAATATTTTATAAAAATAGAAAGTTTTTTTAGTTTTTTGTAAGATCAAGCACAAATTTGTACAATTAAGATCAAAAAAAGATTCACAAAATACGTATGTCAGATTTCAAATCATTAATTGAGGGTGAGCTAAAAGAAGCTCAAACGGTGTTGGAAAAGTTTCTATCAGATGAAAATAATATTCATTCTGTAGAAAAGGCTGCTGATCTTTTGGTGGATTCTTTTAAAAATGATGGAAAGGTAATCTCTTGTGGAAATGGTGGTTCACATTGTGATGCAATGCATTTTGCAGAGGAACTTACTGGTAGATACAGAGAAGACAGACCATCAATTGGTGCAATTGCCATATCTGATGCTAGTCACTTATCATGCGTAAGTAACGACTATGGATTTGAGTATGTTTTTTCAAGATACTTGCAAGGAGTTGGTAGAAAAGGAGATGTCCTCTTTGCATTGAGCACAAGTGGTAATTCTCAGAATATTGTCAATGCTATTGACGTCGCTAAAGAGAAAGGTATTAAAGTAATAGCATTAACTGGTAAAGATGGCGGTAAAATGGCAGGGCTAGCTGATGTCGAAATTAGGGTGCCTCATTTTGGTTTTGCTGATAGAATACAGGAAATACACATCAAAGTGATTCACATAATTATTCAGCTAATTGAAAAGAAAATGGGCTACTAATAGCCCATTCATTTATAATATATTTTAGGAGACACCCCATGGGGTGTTTTTTTATACCTGAATTCCTTCTAATGGAAGCTGAATTGTAAATGTTGCTCCACCTTCCTTGTTATTAAAGGCGTTTATGCTTCCTTTGTGCTGTTCGACAATGTCTTTACTGATAATTAACCCTAAACCTAAGCCTTCTTTTTTTGTAGTATAAAAAGCCTCAAATAAATGGTCAAGATCTTTTATGCCACCTCCATTGTCAGATATACTAATGCCAATTCTATCGTCTTTTAATTTTTTGGTGGATATCTTAATGACCTTAGTATCATTGTCATTTTCTTTTACAACTTGATAGGCATTGTCTATTACATTAATAAATACTTGTGATATTTTACCTCCTAGACAAACAACTTCAGGAAGATGATCTTCAAGTTCTACCTGAAGGTCAATACCATCATATTTATATTTTTTTGATAAAAGATTGAGTGTAGTGTTAATACTTTGATTAACATCAAGAGGCTTGGGTACCCCGTGGTTTGACTTTACCGCATTCTTTAGATCTTGTGAGATCTCTCGAATTCTTTTCACCCCATCATCAATTCCTTCTAAAAGAAGAATAGACTCTTCAATATCTTCTTGAAACTCTTCTTTGTTATCAATCTCTTGTTCCTTTACCATCTCTTGTACCTCCTTTAGATTGTCGCTAATAGGTACAATATTGTTGGAGATAAAGTTTAAAGGATTATTTATTTCATGAGCAACAACAGCCATCATTTGTCCAACGATTGCCATTTTTTCAGATCGAGCTAACTGTTCATGAATTTTTTTAGTTTGTACCAAATTTTCTTTTAACTCATCATTCTTTTTAGTGAGTTGCTCATTGAGTTCTAAAACCTGAACTACTTTTTCACCAATAATAAATTTTTGATCTTGGATTTCTTTAGTTTTAACTTTTAAAGTATTACTAAACTCTTTAAATCGTTTCTTTTTCTGATTGATCAGATAAATAATAACCCCCATTAGCACTAGTGTGACAATTACGGAAATTAAAGCGTATTCTCTGTAAACAATCTTCTCTTCTGATAAAGTATTCTTCTGATTAAGGAGATTTATTTCTTCCTGTTTTTGAGCAATAGCCATATTATTCTCAATCATTTGAGCTTTTCTCAGCTTTTCCTCGTCCTGATAAAGATGTATATAATAGATGTATTTTCGTAGGGCTTCTGCTTCTTTAATAATATCACCTCTTTTATTATATGCTTTAGAGAGAACGTCTGAAAGTAATAGTGCCTCTTGAATCGCAGGTAATTTTTCTGCAATCACTAAACCTTTGTTTGCAGCTTCTATACTTTTTGATATACTATTTTGCAACAGATAAACCTGTGCGATCTTCTCTAATATTTTAGCTTGTTTAAGTTGTTGTTTCAGCTTAAGAAAACCTTTGTATGCTTTTCCATAATGATTTAAAGCAATACCTAAACTATCTGAGCTACTATTAAAATAGGTTTCTCCAAGAGAAGCTTCACAAGTGTAAATCAAAGATTCATAATCGGCTTCAATAGCGATTTCTTTAGCTTTTAAAAACTGAACCCTTGCGTCATAAGGACTACCTGCTTGTAAATAAGCTTCTCCAATACTTTGATGAGCAGAGGCAATCAGGTCTTGTTTACCAATAGATTTTCGCTGATTTAAACTGTGGTGATAGTTCTCTAAAGCCAACTCATACTTTCCTCTTGATAATTGAATATTACCAAAAACTTGATAGGCATAACCAATCAATTGAGCATCACCGGTTTTGTTTGCGATAATAATTGCTTCATTAATATTTTTAAGGGATTCATAATTATCCCCTTCGTAAAAGAATAAATTACTGATATTTATATATGAATATCCTTTTTGAATTTGGTTGTTTGAAACGTCTGCTTGTAATAATGCTTGTTTGAAGAAATCGAATGCTTTAGAATAGTGTCCTTTATTTCTACAGGCTACCCCAATGAGGTTAAGTACTTTTGCTCGATCTTTAAATTCAGAAGTGCCTTCAGTAATATTTAAAATTTTCTCACCATAATAAATTGTGGTATCTGGAGACAGATCTCTAGAGTTCCACATGATTTGAAAATATGCGTCAATTAATTCTTCTTCATCTAAATTTCCTAACTCCTTTTTGAGGCTATCAATAATGGCTTTCTGAGCGTTGGAAGTAGTGTAGATGCAGATAGTGAATAAATATAGAAGTAATAGTGCTTTTTTCATCGCTTAGCGCTTACAAAAATGCTTTTAATTAAGGTGTTTCCTTTCGGTTAAAATTGAAAATAGGAGTTTATTAAGAGTGACTTCAGGTTTTCAATTTGTGAAATATAATAACTTTTAGAGAACTTAAGGAATTTTAAACGTTAATCGAATTAAAGTTAAAAATAAATTTTGAGCTCCCTGAATTATAAAGGATTATTTCATCTTCTTTTAAATCATTGATAGTCTGATTGTAGGGAAGTAATTTTCGACTTTTTGTAGTTTGATTCCATATGAAAATAACTGAATGATTATTCATTATTTTTTTAAACCCAATTTGAGAGAAACTATCTCCAAACGACCAGTCATTTTCTGTGTAAGTCATAATGTCATCTGGAGAATAATCAATCACAAATTGTTTGAGTACTTTACTAAGTCCTCCCATTATGGTGATTCCATTTTTATTACAATATCTAATCATTTCATAGGATTCATGACCAATATTAGTTTTTGTCATTTTTCTTTTCCCACTAAAAGAGGCTACACCAATTAATGCTTTATTCAGGAAAAGCCCGTATTTGATTTTAGCATTAGTAATTTTACCTGTATGGTTAATAGATAGAAAGTCATCTAATTCTGGCTTTGTTATTTTTGCGACTTTCACCTTTCGTCCATAAATCACTTTTGATTTACCTAGTGATGCAGCAATTCTAGATAAACAAGCTTCTGTTCTAAATTCGAATGTATCACTCCAAAGATGTATCACTTTATTTGGGTGTAAATATTTGCCAACCTCTATAATACTTGATGATGAAGCATGCCATTCTTTATGTACTAAATCCGGTTCAATAAGATGAATGAACAATGATTTGTCATCAATCTTAATAAATGGATAAGGGCTTATTTCATCATAAAGCTCAATAGAATAATTAAACTTTTGATCTTCAATAAACTGAAATAATTTTTGGAAAATGGTGATATCATACATACCCAAATTTATCAAACTCAATTGTTAATGATTGAGAAATTCACATTGTTTTGACCATTTTTTTACTGATTTATTGATGCAAATCTCAAATTTTTTTAAAAATCTTTGTAATCGAAATACGTTACTCTATATTTGCCTATTAAATATATAGGGTAATAGAATTAATTAAATTACCTCGACAAATAAAGATATGAGCGAAGCTACGAATATACATCCGATATTCAATTCTCTATTAAGCAGAGAAAAGAAGGAAGGTCTCCTTAAACAAAATGGAGTTGTTTTATGGATGACAGGTTTATCTGGTTCTGGAAAAAGTACTCTTGCAAAAGCACTGGAGTTTGCATTGTATGATTTAGGTTATAAAACCATGCTTTTGGATGGAGATAATCTTAGAACAGGCGTAAATAATAATCTTGGATTCTCTGAAGAAGATAGAATGGAGAATGTTCGTCGTTCGGCTGAAGTATCGAAATTATTTGCTTCGGCAGGTTTGGTGACCATCTGTTCTTTGATTAGCCCAACAGAGGAAATCAGAGCAATTGCACGAGACATTATTGGCGAAGAAGATTTTAAACAAGTACATATTGATTGTCCTTTTGAAGTGTGTGCGGAACGTGATGTAAAAGGATTATATAAAAAGGCATTGGCAGGGGAGATCAAGAACTTTACTGGTTTGGATTCTCCATTCGATATTCCAAAAGACCCATTTGTGCGTATCCCAACGCATGAGCAATCTTTGGAGGATAGCTTAAAACAGCTTTTAGAAGCCGTATTGCCGATCATTAAATTAGACGAAAACAAATAGGTATGCAGACTCATACACTAACTCACTTAAAACAGCTGGAATCTGAAGCGATCTATATCTTCAGAGAGGTGGCGGAACAATTCGAACGTCCAGCTATGCTATTTTCTGGTGGAAAGGATTCTATCGTAATGTTACATTTGGCTAGAAAAGCATTCTGGCCAGGTAAAGTTCCTTTCCCATTAATTCACATCGACACGGGTCATAACTTCCCAGAAGCGATCGACTACCGTGATTGGATGGTGAAAGAATACGATCTTGATTTAATCGTAGGGTCTGTTCAGGAATCTATCGATAAAGGTACTGCAGTAGAGGAAAGAGGGGTAAACCCAAGTAGAAATGGCTTGCAGGCGATTACTCTATTGGAAACTTTGGAAGAATACAACATCGATGCTGCCTTTGGTGGTGGACGTCGTGATGAAGAGAAAGCAAGAGCAAAAGAGCGTTTCTTCTCTCACCGTGACGAATTCGGTCAGTGGAATCCAAAGAACCAACGTCCAGAACTATGGACACTTTACAACGGTCATTATAACGATTATGAGCACTTCCGTATCTTCCCAATTTCCAATTGGACGGAGATGGACGTGTGGCAATATATTGCTCAGGAAAAAATTGCCTTACCTTCTATCTACTTCGCTCACAAGCGTCCAGTAGTAGAAAGAAACGGTATTTTACTGGCTGAATCTCCTTGGAACACTTTGTTGAAAGACGAGAAGTACGAGGAGCGTTTAATTCGCTACAGAACTCTAGGCGACATGACTTGTACGGGTGCTGTGTTATCTGATGCAGATAACTTATCGGGTATCATTCAAGAAGTAGCCTCTTCTAGAGTAACAGAAAGAGGTAACCGTTCGGACGATAAACGATCGGAAGCCGCAATGGAAGAGCGTAAATTACAAGGTTATTTCTAACATTCAGACATCAAAAACAATGAGCGAAGTATTAAATCATCCAAGTATCATCAGAGAAGAATCAGCTTCAGCTGTTGATCAATCGTATTTAGATATGGACCTTCTTCGTTTCACTACAGCAGGTAGTGTAGACGATGGTAAGAGTACCTTGATTGGTCGTCTGATGTACGATACAAAAGCAATTTTCGAAGACCAATTAGAGGCGATCGAAAAATCAAGTCAGTCTAGAGGGGACGAGAACGTTAACTTGGCCTTACTAACTGATGGACTAAAAGCAGAAAGAGAGCAAGGCATCACCATTGATGTAGCTTACAGATATTTTGCAACACCTAAGCGTAAGTTTATTATTGCTGATACTCCGGGCCACATTCAGTACACACGTAACATGGTAACGGGTGCATCGACTGCGAACTTGGCAATTATTCTTGTAGATGCTAGAAATGGTGTCGTAGAGCAAACAAAACGTCACACATTCATTGCTTCATTATTGAAAATCAAGCATATTGTAGTGGCTGTAAATAAAATGGATTTGGTGGATTACTCTGAAGAGCAATTCAACAAAATCAAAGCTGATTTCTTAGCATTTTCTGAAAAAATCGGTATTGAGGATATCCGTTTTATTCCTATCTCAGCACTTAAAGGGGATAATGTAGTAGACGATTCTACGCAAACACCTTGGTACACGGGTGGATCATTATTGGAAAACTTGGAGAAAGTAGAAATCGATCAAGATCTTGATTTGGTGAATGGTCGTTTCCCAATCCAAAGAGTAGTGAAAACTGACGATTTCAATGGTTTTGCTGGTAGAGTTGACGGTGGTATCATTAAGGTAGGTGACGAGGTTGTTGCCTTCCCTTCAAAAGAGACCGCAAAGATTAAATCTATTGAAACAATGGACGGAAGTATTGAAGAAGCATTTCCTCCAATGTCAGTGGTGATCACTTTAGATAAAGAATTGGAACTGAAGAGAGGGGACATGATCGCTAAGGCGGACAACCAACCTTCAGAAGTAGATTCAATTAATGCAACAGTTTGTTGGATGAACCAGAATGGTTTATCAGTTGGTGGTAAATATTTACTGAAGCACACAACAACAGAGGTAGAAGCCACTGTAACAACTGTAGTAGACAAATTGGATATCAATACAATGGAGCACATCAGCACAGATTCAGGTCTTCAGATGAACGAAATTGGTGAGATTTCGATTAGTTTATCATCTGCTATTGTTACAGATAGCTATAAGACCAACAGAGCAACAGGTAGCTTGATCTTAATTGATCAAGAGACAAATGAAACTGTTGCGGCGGGTATGATTAAATAATTTCATTCAGCTATATATTAAAAAACACAACATCTTTAACAGGATGTTGTGTTTTTTTATTTATGAAACTTTTCTGAGACGATATCCACACGTCAATAGAAAAGCGATGGTTACAAATACAATTACCATAATTTAGTTAATAATAAAGGGGAGTTTGTTGTTAATTATTTGATTCACGGGAGAGAATCATTCAATGATAATTTTTTCAAATTCGACGATTCCACCTACACTTACTTTTACAAAGTGTTCACCCTCTCCAAGCTTGTAGAATTTATTGATTTTACCATAGGGGTCTTGGAACTCTAAACTACCTTTAGCATCCAAAACAATAATACCAATGGTTTCATCTTTCTTGCCCTCTATAAAGAAACCATCTTTTTGTTTCTTAATGATGACATTTTTATTACTTAACTGATTGGTACTACCATGTGCGTATACAGTACATAGATAATCAGTTTCCCATTTCATGACCTTATAGTAGATGTCGTCATTTTGGTTTGCAGCTATTTTATATTGATAAACTGCATGATCATTCGCTTGGACTGCTTCATGTTTCCAATGCACTTTATCCGATGAGGTTTGGACTTCAAATTTATAATGCTCTTTTGAATGATCCGCCCATGTAAGAATTGTTGCGTGATCTGTACGACTAACTTTTAGGTTATTTTTCATTTCTTGAGCATGGATCTTCCCAAGAAAGAAAAGTGATAGTAGTATAGATAATAGGTATTTAGATGAATACATTTTTCTAATTATTTAATATATAATTTTTATACGCAGATTATTGAAAAAAGTAGCTACCCTTAAAACTTGTTAAGATTGTAAAAAAATGTTCAAAATACGTTTCATTTTTCGATTATTTTGATCAATAAATGTCATTATTTTGTGCAATGTTTAAATTTTGGTAATTTATTTGTAATCTAAATATCGACTTATGATCACTTTCATTTGTATGTGAGCTACAAATCTATATTTTTGTGATCTAGGCAATTTTTTTTCGACTACCAATTTTTGAGGATTAACGTGGAAAACGAGCAAAATTCAGAAAATAATAATGTCATACATATTGATGGTATGTACCAAAACTGGTTCCTTGATTACGCTTCTTATGTAATCTTGGAAAGAGCGGTGCCTAGCATTTATGATGGCTTAAAACCTGTACAAAGAAGGATCCTTCATTCAATGAAAGAGTTGGATGATGGACGTTTCAATAAAGTGGCGAACATTATTGGATCGACAATGCAGTATCACCCACATGGTGATGCGGCTATTGGTGATGCAATAGTAAACTTAGGGCAAAAAGAACTATTAATAGAAACTCAAGGTAACTGGGGTGATATAAGAACGGGAGATAGTGCGGCAGCACCTCGTTATATAGAAGCTAGGTTATCCAAGTTTGCATTAGAGGTAGTTTTTAATCCAAAGACTACAGAATGGCAACTTTCTTATGATGGACGTAAGAAAGAACCTATCAACTTACCAGTGAAATTCCCATTACTTTTATCACAAGGGGTAGAAGGTATTGCGGTTGGTTTGGCAACGAAGATTATGCCTCACAACGTAAAGGAGTTGATCAAAGCATCTATTGATGTTTTAAAAGGTAAGAAGGTGCATCTATTGCCTGATTTCCCTACAGGAGGATTGGCAGATTGTTCTAATTACAATAGCGGTCTGAAAGGGGGTAAGATCAGAAATAGAGCAAGAATTGAGTCGCCTGACAATAAAACGTTATTGATCAAAGAGATTCCATATACTTGTACAACATCAAGTTTGATTGATTCGATCATTAAAGCGAACGATCAAGGGAAAATCAAGATCAAAAAAGTAATTGATAATACCGCTAAGGATGTAGAAATCGAGATTCAATTGGCCAATGGTCAGTCTCCTGATGTGACAATTGCTGCACTTTATGCGTTTACAGATTGTGAAGTATCTATTTCTCCAAACGCTTGTGTCATCATTGATGATAAACCGGTATTTATTGGAGTAGAGGATATCCTTAAGAGCGATACTGATTATACTGTAAAATTACTTGAGACAGAATTAAAGATTCGTGAAGGTGAGCTTCAAGAGAAAATTTTATTTAGCTCTTTAGAGAAGATTTTCATCGAAAATAGAATCTATAGAGATATTGAAGAGTGTGAGACTTGGGAAGCAGTTATCGAAACAATCGATAAAGGGTTAACACCATTCAAACCGAGCTTCTATAGAGAGATTACAGAAGACGATATTGTTCGTTTAACTGAAATCAAGATTAAGAGAATCTCTAAGTACGATACTTTCAAGGCGGATGAATTACTTAAATCACTTTTAGAAGAACTAGAAGAGGTAAGACACAACCTTGTTCACATTATCGAATACGCTATTGAATATTTCCAAAACTTATTGAAGAAGTATGGAAAAGAGCATGAGCGTTTAACTGAGTTGACTACTTTCGATACTATTTTGGCATCAAAAGTAGCAGCAAACAACGCGAAGTTGTATGTGAATAAAAAAGAAGGATTCATTGGTTTCAACCTGAAAAAAGAAGAAGGTGTTGAGGAAGTAATGGATTGTTCAGATATCGATGATATCATTGTCTTTAGAAATACTGGAGAGTATGTGATTACCAAAATCGGAGATAAGAAATTCGTCGGTAAAAACATTCTTCATGCAGAAGTTTATGTAAAAGGAGATGAGCGTAAAGTGTATAACGCTATTTACTTAGACGGAGCAACGGGTATTACCAGAGTTAAACGTTTCCAAGTACCTAGTTTTACTAGGGATAAGGAATATAACGTAACTAAAGGATCCCCTAAATCTAAAGTCACTTACTTCTCGAGCAACCCTAATGGAGAAGCAGAAGTAGTAGGAGTATCTCTATCACCTAACTGTAGTGCAAAAGTAAAATCGTTTGAATATGATTTTGCGGATCTAGAAATTAAGGGTAGAGGGTCTCAAGGAAATATCCTAACTAAGTATCCTGTTAGAAGAGTTACGTTAAAACGTGAGGGTGTTTCTACTTTACCAGCTATTGATCTTTGGTACGATGAATCTGTTGGATTATTAAACAAAGATGAAAACGGTAAATATCTTGGTAAGTTTAAAGATGAGGACAGAATTATCATTTTCTATGAAGATGGTGAATATGAACTGACCAACTTTGAAATAACTAATCGTTACGATGCTAAGAAAGTAGTATTAATCGAGAAGTTCTTACCGTATAAAGCCATATCTGCTGTTCATTACGATACGAATAACCGTCAATATTACATCAAACGTTTCCATATCGAAACATCGACGATGAACAAGCGCTTTAAGTTTATCAATGAAGCAAATGCTTCTAGATTATTGCTTGTTACTACTCAGATGTCACCGTTGGTGGAGCTAACGTATACAAATGGAAGAAAACGTGAAAAATATCAAGTGAATTTAAAAGAGTTTGTAGAAGTGAAAGGTTGGAAAGCTTTAGGTAATAGAATTCCACACGATAGAGTAACAGATGCAAAACTTTTAAGTAAAGATGATGCTGTTGATACAACAGAGTCGACTACAAAGAAAGAAGATGATTCTTCTAACGATGATCATAATGATGGACATGATTCATTACGATTATTCTAATTAGATTGAAAATTTATTTTAGAAGCCCAGGATTTAATTTCTTGGGCTTTTTCTTTTTATACAAGGTCTTTTTTGTAGATTTAAAATTACATCTACATCTCAAACTTTTATGAAAACAAAACAATTACTTCAAGTGGCGGCAGGGGTGATTTTACATCCTTTGCACCCAGGGAAATTTCTTTTATCAAAACGTCCAATGGATAGACATTTAGGAGGTCTATGGGAATTCGCCGGTGGAAAAATAGAAGCTGATGAAACTCCTGAAAGGGCAATTATAAGAGAATTAAAAGAGGAATTTGATGTTGAAGTAACTGTAAATAAAAAAGTGACACATCACATTTATCATTACCCTGAAGTTTCTCTAGAGTTACATACTTTCGAAGTGGTAATTACTTCAGGCGATATCAAATTATTAGAGCACGATGAGATCTCTTGGGTGACTATAGATGATGTTGATAAATATCCAATAGCTCCGTCTAATAAAATGATTATTGATTATTTAAGGATTAAACATTAGTCAATTCACTTTCAATCTTTTGTATTGCACTTTCAAGTTTTTTTCTGTGTTCAACAGATATTGAGCAATTAGGTTTGTTTTCTTCAATTCTCATCTTCTTGATGAATTTTAGTAATTGAAGATTATTTAGATAAGGCATTAAGTGAGATTGTAATTGACTCATGTGTTCTTTTAAGATTAGTCCATTACCATCTTTCACTTTTGCATGAGGAGCCAATTCTTTATTATTTACAGTTCCAGTAATAAAAACAATAGGTATTACCATTTGATTTTCAGAAATGAAATATAAGATTTCTAATCCATTATAACTCTTCAATTGGTAATCAGATAATATAATATCAGGTTCAACAATTTGTATAATTTTAGCAGTGTCTTCAAACTTGTAGGTGATATGTACAACAGGAGAGTTGACTATTTTTTTTGTGTGATAGGCGATCAATTCTGCATCAGCAGGGTTATCTTCAACTATGAGAATTTTTATGGATAAATCAATCATTAATAGAGTAGTTTCTGAATAAACCAATGTAGGGTTTCCTAATTTAAGAAGAATTTTATTTATTTTTTTTATTATTTTAAATATTGAAAGATTTCTCTGGTACTATTTATACTATTGTGATGAAAAAACTTCTATCTAAGGTAATCAAGTTTGGAACAGGATTGGGCTACGATTTTGAGACAGAAAAGAAAATTCGATTAACTAACACTCTTACATTATTTTCAAGTGTATTTGCCTTTATTCAACTTTTGAATTTTGTTATTCAAGGAGTAAATATTTATGCAACTTTTTCAGTTCTCATAATGTTGCTTATCCTTATATCAATTCCTGTTTTACATAAATATGGTATGAAGTTATTACCTAGGTATATCTATTGTTTTTATTCATTATTAAATGTAGTTATACTTAGTATTACTCTTGGACCAGAAGTACAAGCACAATACTTTATTTTTGCTTATTTAGGTTTACCAATGGTTATTTTTGGATATGATATTGGAAATGCAAAAAACTACTTATCATTTTTAGGCCTTTTTGTTTTTATTTATTTGGAATGGCATTTTTTGAATTTCAGCCCACTTACACCTGTACCAGAAGATCAAGTTTTTTCTCAACGTTTAAGTAATAATATCATCACAATATTGGTTGTGATATTATTGTTTTATTTCTTAAACAAAGAGAATTTGAGATTTTTAGATCAAATTAAAAGAAATATTTTTATTGAGGAAAAGAACAAATCTTTAGAGTATTTCGCCTATTTATCACACGATCTAAAAGAACCCTTAAGATCGGTTTCTGGATTTACAGAAATCATTAAAATGGAATATCATGATGATAATAAAAAAGAATTGAATAAATATTTTGGTTATGTAGATCAAGGCATCAATAAGATGAGATCATTAATTGATGCTTTGGCTCAATTGGCAACTTCTGGTAAAACCTCAGATTTAGAATCTATTGATATTAATGATGCACTAACAGAAGTGAAGTTAATGCTAAATGAGGTTATACTCGAAAAAAATGCAGCTATTATGTATAAAAAACTACCTATAATAGTTTGCTATTCAACTGATGTGAAACAAATTTTTGCCAATTTAATTTCTAATGCAATAAAATATCAAAGACCAAAACAAAAACCTATTATATCAGTCACACATAAAGAAAACAAAGATGAATGGGTATTTTGTGTTGAAGATAATGGTATTGGAATCCGTCCTGAATATCAAGAAAGAATTTTTAAATTCTTTACTAGACTTCATTCTGAATCAGAATATGATGGATCTGGACTAGGATTGAGTTTTTGTAGGAATTTAGTTGATAGGCATTTTGGTAAAATATGGGTTGAAAGTGAAGTTGATAAAGGAAGTAAATTCTATTTTAGTATATCAAAGAGATTAAAAATTGATCAAAAAAATATCCAAGATCAAATACATTATTAATACCTGATCTTGGAAATGATATCTTTATTCAACTTAAATATTACCTATTTCTACCATACTGTTCGTGAGAACTTACCCAATCGGAAGATGAGATAGCTGAAGCCAAAGAAATCTCTCCAGCAAGCACAACAGCTGCTACAATCTCAGCAAATTTATAAGCTTTACCTTTGCCATAGCAGTCCAGTAATTCTAAGGATTCCTTTTGAGTACCAATACCTGTACCCCCACCATAGGTTGCAATAATGAGAGATGGTATTGTTATGGAAATATATAAATCTCCATCTTTTGTTAACTCAGTATATATAATTCCAGCTGATGATTCAGATACATTTGCTACATCTTGCCCTGTAGCAATAAACATGGCTGTTATGCCATTTGGAGAATGTAGACCGGTATTGTTTACTCCAGATAAAAAAGAGCCAATAGCAGCAATTCTAGAATGGTGATCCAATTGTTCTGGCTCAACTCTCATGTATTGTTGCAATACTTCTTTTTTCAAGGTGATTTCCGCTGTTACACGTTTACCTCTTGTTCTCATGATATTGATTTGAGAGGCTTTTTTGTCTGTGGCGAAATTAGATTCAAGGAAGAAGTTTTTAATACCTGGATATTGATCTAAAATCCAACTACAAGCTGCAAAAGTTGCTCTGCCTACCATATTTTGTCCAGCGGCATCTCCCGTTTTAAAGTTGAAACGCAAAAAGGCAAATTTATTAGATAGGAAATGATCGATGTAAACCAAGTTGGCCACTGATGAGGTGGTTTCAGCTTCTTCTTTTATTTTATCAAAGTTTAATTGAATCCACTTTACAAAATCTCTAGCTCCTCTGGCATCTAAAAATTCGAATACAGGAGCACGTTGCATGGCATCATCAACTACAGATACTTTAATACCTCCACACATATTAGCTACTTTCATCCCTCTATTATATGATGCTACTAAAGTTCCTTCAGTAGTAGCCATAGGAATCATAAATTCACCAATAGCATGTTCTCCATTTACTTTAATAGGTCCTGCAAACCCCATTGGTATTTGAGCTACACCTGTGAAATGTTCAATGTTTCCGGCCAATTCATGGGGATCAATTGAATATTTACCAATATGATTGATTGGTTTCTTTGTAAATTCTGAAACGTAAGCTTGCCTTTCCTTGATAATCTTTTCCCCAAAATCATCCATTTCATCCCTAGGCATTCTTTTTTCCACTTTGTTTGGATCTGCTACGGTGTCGTTTACAGATAATTTTAATGTTCCAAAAGGAGAGGCCTTCACGCTAATTTCCAATTCATGTCTTTCTATAGGAAGTTCATCAAAATCAGTAATATTTATTTGGATTGTTTTTCGGAGAGGGAAGGCTAAACGATTTTCTTTATTTATGTCTTTAGCTTTTATGTCTGATTGATCTGAGGTAGTAAGAGTGACTGTTTCAAGATTTACTTCATTACCATTAATCTTAATGTGGAGTATTTCCTTTAATTCAGCATCCTTAAGTCGGTTTTTTATTGAAAAGCTAATGCCATTATCAGTATTTATTAAACTACCTCTTGTGTAAAGTTGCTTAAGCAACATGCTTGGGATAAACATAGGAATTTGTTGTTTGATTTAATGATTATAGTCTATATTTCAATTGAGTTATTGAACATTTGCTTTACAGTAATATCAATATCAAAGTGAAAAGAAAGTATATTTACAGTGCTTTTCAAAATTAAAACTATAAAGTGTTGTACAAAATAAGTATAGAATCAAGAAAGATATTTTCTTCATTACTATATTTACCTTTTCCAATACTAATTTAATCAATAATTATTCAAAATGAAGATTTTAATTTTAAACGGACCAAACTTAAATCTTTTAGGCAAAAGAGAACCAACTATTTATGGAAATAGAAGTTTTGAAGAATATTTTGAAGAATTAAAAAAGGTATTCCCAAATGTTGAATTAGAGTACAGACAATCGAATCATGAAGGAACACTAGTGGATTGGATTCATGAGGTGGGGTTTTCTTATGATGGTATTGTTTTCAATGCAGGGGCATATACACATACTTCCGTAGCTATTGCAGATGCAATTGCTGGTGTGACAACAAAAGTAATAGAAGTACATATTTCAAATGTGCATGCACGAGAAGCATTTAGACACCATAGTTACATGGCAAAAAATTGTGTTGGAACAATAGCAGGACTTGGGTTGAAAGGTTATGAATTAGGAGTAAGATATTTTACCGAGTCTTAATTAGACAGTATAAGTGTTTTTACTTTGTCTTCTAATACGTCTTTTTTGAAAGGCTTAGAGATATAATCATCCATTCCAGCTTCTTTACATCTTTCGAACTCACCTTTCAGAGCTGAAGCTGTCATGGCAATAATTGGAATAGATTTGATCGGTTCATCAAACTCCGATCGAATCTTTTTTGTTGCCGTATAACCATCCATTTCTGGCATATGCACATCCATAAGAATCAAATCAAAGTGATCTTCATCTAGTTTTTCGATAGCAATAAGCCCATTATCAGCTACTTCAGTTTTATATCCCCACTTTTTCAGTAATCTAAGCACAAGCATTTGATTGACTTCATTATCTTCTACTAAGAGTACTTTTTTAGTTGACTGATCAAATTCGATAGTGTTTTCTTCTTCAGAAGGAACCTTTTGCTCTTGAGTTTCTTTGGTCGCAAGATAATTTTTAAAGGTGATGTTAAAGTAAAAAGTACTACCTAAATTGGGTTTACTCTCAACAAACATTTCTCCTCCTTGTAATTCTACTAATTGTTTAGAAATACTTAATCCTAGGCCTGTACCTCCAAATTTTCTAGTAGTCGCATTGGATGCCTGAGTAAAACTATCAAAGATTTGATCAATTTTATCTTTAGGAATACCAATACCAGAATCTTTTACAGAGAACTGCAGGTTCGACTCATTTTCACTTTGCTCTAAACATCTAACAGTGATGATTACACTCCCTTCAAAAGTGAATTTAATGGCATTAGAGAATAGATTGATAAGTATTTGTTTCAATCGAACAGGATCTCCAATAACAAATTGAGGGACTTTTTTAGAAATATCTAATAAGGCATTTAATCCTTTTTCCTCAGTCTGAATTTTATGAGTTTCAATAATGCTATTCAATAAATCAAATAAGTCGATTTTGGTGGTTTCTAGTGAAAGCTTACCTGATTCAATTTTGGATACATCAAGTATGTCATTAATTACAACCAATAAGTGGTCAGCAGAACCTTTTAATACTTTTAATAAATGTTTTTGTTCATCATCTAATGGTGTGTCCTGTAGTAGATCAGCCATACCCATTACTCCATTTATAGGTGTTCTGATCTCGTGAGACATATTCGCTAAGAACTCTTGCTTAGCATTCGCAGAACTTTCTGCCACTTCTTTTGCATGGATTAATGACTCGTTTTGCTCTTCGATTTTCGAAAGCATATCGTTAAAAGCTGTAATCAATTGACCAATTTCGTCATGCCTTTGGTCTTGAATACGAATTGAAAAATCCTTTTTATTAGAGATGTTATGCGCGGTTTTCTCTAAATCAAGAATGGGTTTAGAGATCGTTCTTTGTAACGGTACTGATAGGAAAAATACTAGGAGTACTACCGATCCCACAATCACAATAAACATAACAAAGTAAGTGGTTAAACGGCCTTGTATACTGTCCAAGTTAGATCTAAGAAAAACAGTATTTATCCTGCCATTTTCATCAAAGGTACTTACATATATGTCCAGATGATTTTCGATTAACGAAAAATTGGTTTCATTTTGAGTGTATTTGGGGATATAATCAGCATGCGAAAGTTGCCATTCTTTATCAAGAAGAATATTCTTTTTCTGATTTATAGAATCTTTTTTTGCTAATGAAACAGCTTTCTGATTAAAATAAGCAAATAATCGTTGTTCTTTATCAAAGATAACTCCAGTAAGGATATGTGGATTATTGATTAATAAATCAGATAAATTTTGTTGTGCGGCATTTACTTGTTGAAGTTCAACAGAGGCATCGTTATTATCACCTATAATTTTAGCTAATTGTTGGGTATCGTTTATAAACTTGGTTTTATATTGTTGGAAATCATATGTACAATACAAAATTGTTGATAAAGATGAAGCAATCAAACTAACCAATAGTATTATACTGATTAATTTAATTCTTAGAGATTGTTGATATAGTTTTTTAATCTGGGTCATATGGAATAATATCACTTGCTAGATTAAGGAGTTTTACGTCTATCGTCAGTTGTGCTTTATTTGCTGAGACAATATTAAGAGTATATAAACCATTTGGAGTGAGATTAATTATGCCTCCATTTTTACAGAAGTTAGGAATATTATCACCTATGGTCAAAACAAATGAGTTATTCTTTTCATAAATCTCATTTAGTAATGCTTTTATTTCTTCATTGGAAAACCCTTGAGTCATAAATACAATATGCGATCCTTTTAACTCTTTAATACTATTACCTCTTCTTATTTCCCATTGTCTGCCATTAACATATCTGTTCTTGAACATATTGTCGATTACATCTCCAAAAGGGTCATCCCCCAAAATGCCTAATACTAGTTTATTATTATCTTTAAATGCTTTTGAGGGCCAATTGACAAATTTGGCAAAAGTGTTGACCATTGCCGCTTTCCTTTCATATTCATCAAATTGAGCATAGGAAGTCGAAACAGTAAAATAGGCAATACATCCAACTGCAATTAGTAGTAGTTTTTTTATCGATATGTCTTGAAAAATTGCTTTCAATTTATTTTAGTCTAACAGATAATAATATACAGGCATTATCTTTTGAGGTGTTTAATTGTTTATTTTTTATTTGATATTGCCATCTAGACACACCTTTTGCTGAAAGGTAATTTAAGATGGAATTCATTCTCATTTCATTCAATTGATCTATCGTTGATAATGTTTTATTTGATTCATTTTTAGAGAACCAAACGACGTCCAATATCACATTATCTCTATTTTTTAGAAATTCAGACAATTCATTTAAACTTGCTTTATTGTCTCTTGAGATATCAAATTCTTTTTCTGGGAAATAATAGCGTTCTTCAACAATTACATTTTGATGAAGTTGATTACCAATTTTTACAACCTTATCACCTTGATCTCCTCGAATACTATCCAATGAGGTGATTAAATCAGGATTAGCTTCATTAAAAGCACGTTCTATAAGGTCTAATAAAGGTGTATAATAAGGGTCAGGATTATTGGATGCACTTTGAGTATTCACTAGAGATAGATCCTTAACTGGATCATCTAAATCATTTAAATTAGCAAGACCTTCTTTATCTGTTCTATCCACAATCATTTCCATGAGCATCAATAAAGCATCATAACGAGCATCTGTACTTTCACTCACATCCTGTGTTTTTAATTCATCAAAAGTAGTGATTTCAAACTTGGTTTTTCCAGGAATGACATCATACCCCACTACTTTATTGAACACCTCAATTTCGTTAATGGCGAATTCTTTATCCAATTGATATCTGTAAGTATCTTTAGGGAGGTCGATAGCCATGGTATATAATTCTACATCTTCATAAATTATTGTGATGCTATAATTTTTTCCTGGGGGAAGAATCATAAAGAATTTCCCAACATCAGGAGAGGGGTCGTAAACGTATTTTTTATAGGTAATATCAGAATTGTCTTTAACTAATAAAGTGATCGGTAGAGAAACACCGTTTTTCATCACTTTAATTTTTCCCGTGACAATAGCCCTTTTCATTTTGTGAACAGGCTTGAAAATGGCATATATATCTTTTCCTCCTACAGATTGTTGATTTTGCCTATCAGAAGTAAAATAAGAATATCTTTTGCTTGGGATTTGAGAAAACTGAAGTTCATTAAAAGGAGAGTTGACTTTCTTTCCTAAATTTTTTGGTCTACTCCAATTGGCGCCTTCTTTTTTAGCAACGACTAAGTCAAAACCACCCATTGATAACACCCCATTAGTACTATAATAAAGTGTTTTATTATCGTTATGAATGAAAGGGAAAACTTCATCATTAGGGCCATTGATTGTTGGACCTAAATTGATTGGTTTAGACCAATCGTCTTTTCCAACACGGATAGATTTATATATATCAAAACCGCCTTGTCCACCAGGTCTATTTGATGAAAAGTAAATTGTTGTGCCATTGTTTGCAAGAATAGCACCTCTTTCTTCGTGATTGGAATTGATTTTAGAGTTTAATTTTTTTGGTTTTTGCCATCTTCCTTTTTTTACTCTCGTTTCGTATATATTGCCTTTTCCTTTTGCGTCAGTGCTGTATTCAATATATAAAAGCATATAAGAGCCATCCTGAACATATAGAGGGTATATAGTATTAAACTCACCATCGAATTGTGGGTAGGGATGGGAGAATTGAACACCTTTTCGATAAGAAAGATAGATGTCGCTGTCTTTACTTTTTAAATCTTCTGGTAAAAAAGCGTATTGATCTCCATAGACATAGTTATAACTATCTACTTGTCTATTGGAGTTGAAAAGAATAAAATTATCTCTTTTTGATATGATAGGAGCAGTCTCATCGTACGAAGTGTTTATAGGAATATCCATAATCGCAGTTGTTTCAGAAGATAGATCATCCACACTGTTTAATTTGATTCCATTTTCACATTGTTTGATTCTCAACTCGACATCATCAAATGTTTTTTCTTTAGTTGTATTTGCTTCAAGATATTCGTTGAAATAATTGATGGCATCAATATATTTTTCATTCAATTGTAAAAGATGACCATATAAATAATATCTATCCGACGGAAGTGTATTACAGTTTTCTTGAATTAAATACTTAAGGTAGGGGGTTGCTTCATTTACTTTAAAAGGTGACTTTAAATAACATAAAGCTATCTTATATTTCAGATCGCAAGAATGAATATCCTTGGTCTCTAGTTTATGATAGATATCTAATGCTAAATAATAGTTACCATTTTCAAAGGCCTTGTCGGCTGCCTCTAATGTAATTGCTTGCTGAGCAAAAAGAGTAGAGGAGAAGAAAAGGGTAAATATAAGAGCAATATGTAGTTTAATGTAGTTCAGCTTTTAAAAAATTTAGATCGAACCTTGAGAATTTGTTCTGATAAGTAATATACCAAAATTATTTTGATCTGAAGTTTGTTTAGAACCTACAATAATAAAATCGCCATTATCAGCTTCAACAACAGCATTACCTCTTTGTTCTTTTACACCACCTATTGATTTCTCCCATTGCTTTTGACCTTTGTCATCAATTTTTACAAGCAATGTATTAAACCCTTCAAGAGAAGTGTTATCACCATATTCATCCGGAACATACACTTCTGTGTAACCAACTAATGCATAACCACCATCTTTAGTTTTAGTAATGCCATGAGCTTCGTCGTAGCTTAAACCACCAAATGATTTGTGCCATAATTGTTGACCTTCAGCATCAGTTCTCACAATCCATGCATCCAATGATGCCTCGGCAAAAGTATAAGAGTATCCAACAATAGCATAACCACCATCATTTGTTTTTACAAACTGATTTGCTTTTTCAGTGTCGCCACCACCATAAGTGCGTTCCCATTGTTTATTTCCTTCAAGGTCAGTTTTAAACATCCAAATGTCCCACTTTCCTCTTCCTAGTGACTCAGTGTTACCAACAACAGTATAACTGTCCTCATTTACTATAATATCTACAGTTCTGTCGTTTTTAGCACCACCATAAAACTTTCTCCATAGTTCAGTTCCTTTTGCATCTATACGCAACAAAAAGGCATCTTCAGATGGCTCTTCTTTATCTAATTTTAGAATTCCGCCACCAATAATAAAACCACCATCTTTTGTTTCAGCAATTGCAGTGCCTTCCTCAATGGAGTTTTCATCACCGTAAGTTTGTCTCCAAAGTTGCTTACCTTGAGCATTTACTTTTACAATCCAAGTATCTTTTAAGTCGATACTTAAACCATAGGAGTCAGAACTACCTACAGTGATATAACCACCATCAGAAGTAGGAATAATTTGATAGACTTCCTCTGTTTCGGTATCTCCAAATTTGTAATTCCATTTTACATTCCCGCTTTCGTCAATTTTCCAAAGGCTCATGTCCATATTACCACTAGTTCCCACAGAACGACCAGCGATGATATAACCACCGTCATGTGCTTTAATTATACACTTACCTTGGTCATATTTGCCACCTCCTAATACTTTATTAAATGTTGAGGAAGTTTTTATAGGTGCGTTATCTGCTTGAACATATATATTGATGCTCAGAATAGTGAGTACTATGAAAAAAAATTGTTTCATCCCTTAATTATTAGGTCAAATAGAATTACTACTTATCAAACGTAAAAAATCGAAACTTATTTTATCAGACCATTTTAACATAGCTTCCTAAGAAAGTAATTGTGTCAGAATAGGATCTTATGATCTCCTGAGTCTTAGGATCGTTATAATGTCCATCAAAATCGATAACGAACCAGTAATTAAAATTATCCTTCATCTTTGCTGGTCTGCTTTCAATTTTAGTAAGATTGATATCTCTTTGTCTGAATTCTTCCAAGAAGTTTGCCAAATCACCCGGCTGATTACCAATTTTTGCAAGAATTGATGTTTTGTCATTGTTACTTTGTTGATTTACAAAGTTCTTAGCAATAATTAAAAATCTCGTGGTATTATCCTGACTATCCTCAATATTATTATATCGAATTGGTAGCTGGAATAATTTAGCGGCAATATGAGAACAGATAGCAGCAGCACCTTCCTCTTTTGAGGCCATTTCTGCAGCTCTAGAGGTAGATGATACTTGAATTAATCTGATATCATCTCCGAAATAATCCTCCAAGAAATTACGACATTGTCTAAATGCAATATCTTTTGAATATATTTTTTTGATTTTAGTTAAATCATCATGATTTGATGCTAAACTGAAGCTAATCGACATTGGCAATTCTGCGACAATCTTTACATCTCTATAACATAATTGATCAATCGTTTCTGCTACAGTTCCTTCTTGATTATTTTCAATAGGGACAACGCCAAAACGTACTCTTTCTGTTTCTACATTATCAAAAACAGATTTGATAGTCTTTAATGGAATATATTCACTCATTGCACCAAATCTATTTTCAGCAGCTTGGTGGGTATAACTTCCATCAGGGCCTAAGAAGGCAACTTTTTCAGGTAATTCTAAATTTCTACTTACGGCAAATATTTCCAAAAATATTGCTTCAATTGCAGAGTTATTTAAAGTTCCTTTATCATCTTGAGAAATATGAGTTAAACGATCAATAATCGATTTTTCTCTTTCTGGGCGATAGATAACAGACTTTTCATGTTTTTTTAATTCACCAACTTTTTTAACGACATCCATTCTTTCGTTTAGAAGCCTTAAAAGTTGATTATCTATAGCATCGATTTGATTTCTTAATGATAGTAAGTCCATTTACCGCACAATTTTTTATAAGATTCTGTATTAAAGTTCAAGTTGAATTACTTGATCCTACAAATCTATTGATTTTTTAAGTTTTGAAAAACAAAAAAGGACAGAAGCCTGTCGCTGCTGTCCTTTTTAGGAATATATAAAAGATTCAATTAACGCTTAAAGCCTAAAACAGCTGCTCCACAATAACTTTTTGAATCTTTAAATGTAAAACTTAAATAGTAAATACCAGTAGACGTACACTTGTAAGTCCAAGTATTTAAAAACCTATTGTTGTAGAAAGAAGAAATAATTTTACGTCTTTTCGCATTGTAAAGCGTAGAAATTAGTCCTTGTGCACCACCATCTTTACCAGAAATAGTAATTTGGTAGCTAGTATCTTTTGCTAAAACGCAAGTATATTCGATTTTACGACGAGTACCGTTACGTCCATCGATTCTGTAACTTTTCGAAAATTGAAAGCCTGGATTAAGCTCTTTCATACTTTTCGTTACGTACAACTCTGCATTACATTGCGCTGAGGCCTCTTCTACAGTGAATAAGGCGAAGATAAAAGTGATAGCTAAAAATATTTTTTTCATCGTTCCGAAATTTTTCTGAGAAGTATGAGTTATCTAATAACTTTGTTTCTGATTGATTTTAATAAACTTGTAATTTTTTGGATGTCAGTGTCAGTAACGTGAACAACACTTCTTGTGCCATCTGTAACTACTAAAACACCATCGATCTCTTCCATAGTAGGTTCGCCAACGATCACTTCCACTTCAATTTGATCATAGATTTCTTGAAGAGCAGTTAGGTCATTGATAAGATCTTCAAAACCTGGGCTAGACTTGTAAATATCTAAAACAAGTAATAATTGATCTAAAACCACTTTTTGATCACCAATTTTGTCTTTCAACAAATCGTTTGGCTCTCTTTGGTTGATAACTGTAGTTAAATATACAGCTTCAATCCAACCGCCTGTAAGAATCAAGACAGAAACATTTTCTCTCTTTCTTTCTCTTAGGTTATTATTTATTTTTTCGAAGTTCAACGTTGTTTGTTGGATCAATTCGTCCAATCTGTTTGAACTTTCTGCTAATTCTTTTATTGTTTCATAATCGAAAAATGCTCCAATTCCTAGACCATCAGCCAAATCTCTAACAGAGTTAAGGAATGAAATTGCATCTTGGTTTTTACCGTAAATATTGGCAAAACCTAAATCAGTACCATAAATGCCTAAGTTAATAGCTTTTTGGAAACCTGTGTTATAACGAGAAACAGCTTCCGGTGCGTTTAAGTCAGCTTTGTTATATATAGTACCACTTTCTTTAATTAGTACTGAAATTTCTAAAGGAGATGGAATTGATTCCAATACTTCACTCACCGGAAGCACCTCTTGAGAAACTTTAGTAGGGGCCGTTGTATTCAAGTTTTTAGCAGGCCCATTTTTCGGTAATTCTCCTGCTGAAACAGTTGTAGCAGCTAGCATGACCGAGGCCGCCAATGTATTCAGATATTTGGTATTCATCTTATCTTTGCTTTTTCAAAGGTAGTTTTATCGATTATAAATCATCGTTGAAAAAATTACTTATGATTCTTTAGAGAAAAGTTTACTAAAAATAACTTCTGCTCCGTCAATGAGTTTTTTCAGCCATTCAAAATATAACGTAATATATAAGAATAGTGACATTAGCCATATCATAAGCACGTTGAATGTAAATGTGTCAATATATGTGCCAAATACTTTTTTCTCCGGTGCAAATAAATGAGATCTGTAATCTAAAGGTCCAGATGTGTTCTCTTTCACGAAGTAAATAGGATCGATTAATTGAACAATACGATTCTTATCAACGACTGTACGGTTTAAAACATTTTTATTTTTCACAAATGTTTCCAACTGATCATTGTGATATAAATCTTTTGCTTTTGAGAGATTAAAGTCATCGCCAAATTCTTTTTTCATTGCGTAAATTCTTTTGTCTCTCTCTTCTTCAGCTTTTATTAATTGATCATTATAGAAAATTGACGATTCGTATAAGATCTTTCTAAGCTGATTACCTTCTTGAGAAGTGATTTTTCCATCTTCTAGGAAAGCAAGGGCTTCTTTCTTTTTATCTTCGTGAGCAGTAAAATATTTATCAGCATTTATTTCGTTTACCAATGTTTTGATGTCATCTGCAAGAATTAATGCAGTGCTATCATTCGTATTTTTACTGTTCATTTGAGCACTGAATAGAATTTCTTCCATTCTTGGTTCCCAATAAGCACTTTTGTAATTACTTTGACTTAGTTGCATGTCCAAATCAAAGAAAGGCTTCTTGAATTCATTGTTTTTATATTGCTCAACAGATAAACTTTCGTAAGCCCATCGTGAAGCCATAATATCCGCAATAAGTGGAGTTTTTCCGTGTTCGCTTATAGTGTTGTTAAGCTTTGAGAAATCGAATATTAAACCACTTAAAATCATTTGTGGAATTAATAAGATTGGGATCAAAATATATACTGTGATTGCAGAATTAAAAGCAGATGAGATATTTAGACCAATCAAATTCGCATGACATGAGACAGTAAATAATACCAACCAATATTGCCATGTTAAATTATGAACTTCTAAGAGAGTATTCCCTATTAAGACAAACGTAAGTGTCTGTATGGCAGAGAAACCGAAAAGAATTATCAATTTTGAGAAAAGATAACTGCTTCTACTGAGGTTCAGGAAGGATTCCCTTTTCTTGATTTTTCTATCCTTAATTATTTCCTCCGCACTTACAGTCATACCCATAAATAGGGCGACCAAAATTGCGATTAGAATATAAGGAGGGATGTTTTCGTTGTGTCTGAAAACATATTCAGTATCTCCATCTTTAATGTAGTAGATTACCCAAGATAGCAATAATGCTAAGAAAGGAGCCTCTAATAAATTGATGGATAAATATTGTTTATTACTAAATTTCGAAAGGAAATCTCTGATAGTGAAGATTACTGTTTGCATCAACTTCGAAGGGATATTCAAAGTTTTTGGAGGCTCAACATTTGCTTCTTCAATTTCAGGTTTTTTGAAATTCGATTGATAGATTCTATGCCAATCTTCAGGTTGTGATTTTCTCTTATTGGTGAATTCACCATATTCATCTACCACCTGAGCTTCAATGATATTGAATAATTGTTCTGGATTGACATTACCACAGGTATTACATTGCCCTTGATCACTATCTACTTGTCCTACGACACCTTTAAAGTGTGTAATAGCTTCAATCGGGTTGCCATAGAATACAGGATATCCACCAGTATCAAGTAACCACATTTTATCAAACATCTTGTAAATGTCTGATGATGGTTGGTGAATAACCACAAAAATTAATTTTCCTTTAAGAGATAATTCTTTTAAAAGGTCAATTACGTTTTCAGAGTCTCTTGATGATAGTCCAGATGTAGGCTCATCAACAAACATTACTGCAGGCTCACGGATAAGTTCTAATGCAATATTTAGACGCTTTCTTTGACCACCTGATATTTTCTTGTTTAGAACATTACCAACAACAAGGTGAGCAATTCGGTCAAGACCTAAACTACTCAATACCTCATTTACTTTAGTAGTAAGTTCTTGCTCGGTCATGTCTTTAAAACACAACTTAGCATTGTAATATAAGTTTTGGAATACCGTTAATTCCTCAATCAATAAATCATCTTGAGCAATATAACCGATAACCCCTTCAATATTTTCTTTTTCAGTATGGATATTATATCCATTAATTCTCACTTCACCTGAAGATGGTTTTTCTAAACCTGCAAGAACGTTCAATAAAGTAGTTTTACCGGCGCCAGAGGCACCCATAATTCCTACCAATTGTCCTGTGTTTTCTCCAAAGTTGATATCTCTTAAACCAAGCTGACCATTAGGGAATTTATATTCGATATCTTCAGCTACAAAAGAAATATTACCACCAATTTCGTCTGAGTTGTATTTGTTTACTAAATCAGAATAATAAAGTGGTGCACCTTTAGGAGTTTTAAAGATACTGCCTGGAGAGAATAGATAAACACTGTCTTTTGTGACAAGCTGTCCATTTAAATATACTGATTCAACACCTGTATATTTTGTAAAATATAGACCAACGCTTCTCATTCTTATGAAAATGATTTCTCCATCTAAAAGGCCTGAATCAATAAATTTGATTTTACTACCCTCAGGAGGCATTTCATCGTCGAAAATAAGAATATCTTCATTATCAATTTTCGAAGAGTGTTGCTCTATGACGAATCGTTCTAGTGTTTTGTATTCTGCGGAAGGAATATTAAATACATCAGCAACAGTATGGATAATGTCCATACGTTGTGGCGTATAAGAATTCTCATCAATAGAAACAATCTCAAGCAATTTAACTAATACAATAGCCTTTTGCTTTTGATCAAGAGTCTTATTGATCTTACGACAAATAGATAGAGTTCTTACAGAATTCAGAACAGAAACACCGTCCGTTAAATTAGAGATTAATGGTTCTCCTTTTTTCTCACGTTTCTTGTTCTCCTTCTCTATTCTCTTTTTTATTTTTTCTTCTTCCTCTTCAACTAATCCATCATATAACTTGATGTATTCTTCTACTGAACTTTTCTCAAGTTCCGTATTAAGAAATTTTATTACGAAGTTTCTTTCCGTATCAGTAGTTCCTTCACCTTGTGTAGAGATGATGGCAAATAGTTGAGTCAGTGCTTTTAATATTTCTTCACTCATAGATAGCCGTCGTAGTGCGGATATTCAGTATCCCTAAAAAATAATATAGTGTATTAGCAAAAAGCATACACATTATTAATGCAAAAGTGATAACAAATATTGTATAATAAGGATTATTTCTTCTAATAAATAAAAAAACACTTGATTTGTGTCTAAAAATCAAGTGTTTATAATTCGTGATACTTTTTTAGTAAGTCTCGAATTCGAACTCTAATTCTACTAATTCTTCAAATTCTTCTCCCGCTTCCTGCATATCTTCATCATCTTCATGATAATACCAGACAACAGTAACGCCTTCTACTTCTTCAAGTTTAGATAAGATATCAAGGATTAATTTTGAAGAGGCTGTATTGAAATATTCTAGTTTGAATAAAAACTTAGTCTCACTATTATTTTCTTCAGCATACTCATCAATCCAACTTAAAATAGGGGCAAAAAATTCTGCTGAATCTTCTGGGAGGGACCTTCCTGATATTTCAAAAATTTCATTTTCTTTATCAAGGACTACCTTCGGTGTATCTTCTGTTCCTGCTAGATTTAGGACTTTCATGTATAAAAGCTATTTTAGTTTTCTTGGAATTGTCGTTTTAAGAGAAAAAAATGTGAACTCATCATTGATGGGTTCAAAATCAAAGCGAAGTTTCTCGCCAGATTTTCTAGCCATATCAATAAAGCCAAGACCTGCACCTCCTTTGGCAGAAATCTTACCATTTTTGATAATGTCTTTATATAAATTCTTAAGACCGTCTTTATCAAGGTCATTAATTTTTTCTAATCTTCCCGCAATATCCTTAACATTTCTGGATAAAATGGGATTGCCTGATGTGATAAAGTAAGAATTATCTTCCTTGCCAATCATGAATACGGCACTGTTTTTCTTGTCTGAAGTTTCCTCCATAGGCACAGCGTATTTACTGATATTTTGAAGACATTCAACCATTACGTTAAACACTTTTCTTTTGATCTTAGATTGTTCGCCGTAAGAGTCCATGTTTCTTTCAGCCATAGAAAGAACAGATTTAGTAATGTCTTGGGTGATCTCCCCTTCATAAATAAGGATAAGATCTTTATCTAACATTGTCCTATGAAGTTCGTAGATGTATTTCATATTTCCGAACACTATTTGCTTCAGCTGTGATACTGATACCACTTTTGATTGATCAAAAGCGATTTATAAAAAAAATATTTTCAAATATAATCAAACCTTGTCAACTAACAAGTAATATTGTTAGAATCCAATACCTATCATTATAACGTCATCTGTCTGCTTGAAATTGCCTTTCCAGTTTTCAAATGTGTTACTAAAAGTCGTAGCAATGTCTTCCATTGAAGAATGATCAGTATTGACAATTAGCTCTCTTATACGTTTTGCTCCAAACTTACGGTTCTCCTCACCTCCAAATTGGTCAGGGTAACCGTCTGAGAACATGAAGATTTCATCTCCTTGTTCTAAATCGAGCTGATGAGTACTAAACGAAGTTCTCGTTTTGTATTCACCGCCTACTGGGAATTTATCGCCTTTGATTTGTGTAAACTCTTTATTATTAGATTTATACACATAAAGCGGACGGTGAGCTCCAGCATATTGTACAGTTTTGGATTCTAAGTCAATTTTTGATAGAGCAATATCCATTCCATCTCTAGTACTGCTATTCGAATCTTGACGTAATGTTTTGGTCACACCCTCGTGTAATTTATTAAGGACTTCTCCAGGTTCGATGTGTTCGTTACTAGAAACAATATCATTAAGTAGGAAGTAACCAATTAATGAAATCAATGCTCCTGGTACACCATGACCTGTACAGTCAACAGCTGCTATGTAGATGTCTTTGCCTTTTTTATAATACCAAGGGAAATCGCCAGATACTACATCTCTAGGCTTGTAGAAAATAAAGCAATCGTTTAGATCTTTCTTAATGTGCTCAGTATTAGGGATGATAGCTCCTTGAATACGTTTTGCATAGTTAATCGACTCTGTAATTTTCTTATTCTTCAATAAGATCTCCAGTTCGACTTTCTTTCTTTCTGTGATGTCGTGAGATACGAATAAAGCACTTTCAAATTCCTTTTCGTCATTAAACTCTGGAATGGCCGTCACTGTCATGAAACGTGTGCCTTGATTCGTAGGGAATTCAACTTCTTTAGTACACTTTTCTGAAGTTGAAGATACTTCTATCAACATCTCCTTCCAAAGCTGAATAATATTTTCTGGTAGACTTGTATTGTCAATTTGCTGACCTGTAAATAATTCTGCTGCTAACCCAGTATAATCTTCGATTGTTGGGTTTGTATAGAAGATGTGACCTTCAGCGTTTAGTCGTTGAATTAAGTCAAGTGAGTTTTCAGAAAGTGCCTGCATTTGTGTTCTCATTCTACGTTCCACTTCAGCTTGCTTTCTCTCTGTAATATCTTGAGCGTTAATTACAATACCTTCAACTGCAGGATCATCCGTTAAATTAATACCGGTCGCTTCCAACCAAATATATCGTCCATCCTGTAGTTTATATCTATATTCTAAACTAAATGTTTGACGTCCTTCAGATTCGACAAGATTGTTGATAAATTCTTTTACGTGATCTAAACTGTCTTTGTGCAAATTAGAAAGGTATGAAGTATCAATTAGATCTTGAGGTTTGTATCCTAAGATGTGTTTTGATGAAGGAGATACGAACTTAATTTTTGAGTCTTTATCAAAAATTGTAATCACCTCAGAAGCGTTTTCTAATAGGGATTGTAATCTATTTTGTGAGTGCTTCACTTCCTCAACTTGTTCCTCCAGACGATGGTTAGTTCTTTGAAGTTCTTCTTGAGTAGACTCCATTTCTTCAGCATTCTGACGAAGGATTTCTTGTTGTACAGAAAGTTCTGAAGACATCTGTTGAGATTCTTTCAGTAGCCTTACTGTTCTCTCGTTAATCTTAATGTTGAATATTGTTCTTGCTATGATTTGAGAAATTTCTTTCACAAACTCCAATGTCATAGGAGAGAAGTTGTCTAAAGAAGCAAACTCCAATAAACCATATACTTTTTCGTTGGCAATCAAAGGCATGATAAGTACCGATCTAGGTTTTTTCTCACCTAAAAGTCCTGAAGTGATTGAAAGATAATCACTTGGAATCTCAGTTCTTAAAATCATTTCCATTTCAATTGCAGCCTGACCAACAAGTCCTTCTGCAAATTTGAATTGCTTTTTAAGGAAACGTTTCTTGTTATAGGCATATGTACTAACTAATTCAATAGTTTGTTTGTCAATCGATAATTCATCTGTAGCGCCCTCAACAACATAAAAAGCACCTTGAACAGCATTAATTTTTTCAGTGGTGTATGCAATAACTTCATCACCTAAAGCAATCAAGTCATTATGCGTTCGAAGAATTTGACCAATTTCAGCTTCACCCGTAATAATCCAGTTACGTTCATAATCTCTTTTTTCTGCCTTTTGAATACTGTCTCTCATAGAGATTAAGGCATTACCTAAAGTATCATCTTCTGATAAGGCAGAATAAACGGCATCATAATTACCATCACCAATTTGTTCCGAAAAGTTAGCGGTACGTTTCATACCATTGACTACTTCCTGAACGGCCATTTGCATCTCTCCAATTTCATCATTTTGGATATCATCAGATACTTCGTGAGGTAGGATACCTTTGGCGATATAGTTTAGTCTATTTTTTAATCGAATAATCGGCGATGTAAGGAACTTAGAGAAGGTAACTGCTACAAGCATTACAATCAAAATGATAATAATGGCTGTGTAGACAAAGGTTAATATCAACCCATTTAGACCACTTTTGATTTCATCATAATCAATCTTTACCACCAAACCCCATTTAGTCGTTGGAATGTAGTTCCAATAAGAGATTGTTTTCTTTCCTCTCCAGTCAATATCATAACCGAAGTCTTTGGAATCACCTTTAGCTGCTTTTTGTATAGCTATGTTTTTAGGGTCACCTTCACTAATTACTTCTGTGAGGAGATTTTGGCTACTTTTTAATGGGGAAATAATTGTTACATTCTTTGCTGCACCTTCAGACATTCTAGACAATAGAATTTCTCCTGTGTCACCAAGTCCAGTTCTATTTTCAACGATAGGATAGATGTTTTTTTGCAGGGAGTATAAGATGATAACGTGACCTAATTCACCATATCTTGATTTCATTCTAGGTGAGACAATATACATATGCACTCCTTTTTCTGTGTTAAAAGGTTCAGAGAAATATGTTTTTGTTTTCGCCTTTTTGATGATTTTTTCAAATGTTTTATTTCTATCACCTACAATTACAGAAGCAGGGAAAGTATAACTGGTATATAAAACACTACCTCTATCATCAGAAATAATAATATTAGAGTATCCGTTAACGATTTGTTTTGGGAATAAATCGTTATCTAACGTTCTTTTTATAGCGTAATAAGTGGAATCCTTATATGCACTTGATTTAGTTTTGAATAAGTACTTTAATTTAGTCGTAGAAGAAACAATCAGAGCAGATTTAGATATATACTTTAGGTTTTGCTCGAGTAATTTAAACTTCTGATCAATTTGTTCAGATTTTAATGTACTGATAACATCAAAAGTTTCAGAGTAACGCCTTTCTACGGAATCTTCTGTTTGTATATAAGAAAGAAAACTGATAATTGCTACTGTAATGGTAACAACCATAAGCATAATTATCGTGATCTTAGTACGTATCTTTAAATCTTGAAAGAACATATATAAATAGATTTTCTGCTTTTCTTATTAATTATCTTCTGTGAACCATATGGTTACTTTGTCAAGAATCTCTCTGTCATCAGGTGAAAAACTCTTGAAAGATGCTAATTCAACAACACCCACTAAGTCATGTTCTGAGTCAATAATAGGGGAGATCATTAACGATTGAGGAGAAGCATCTCCTAAACCTGATACAACATTAATGTATTTTTCAGGAACATTATTAGTAATGATAGATGATTTGGTTTTGGCAACTTGTCCAGGTAGACCTTCTCCTAATTGATAGGATAGTTTATCGTTATCAGGAAGAAAGAATGCAAACCCTCTTGCATATTCTAATATTGATTCGCCTTCAATTTCTTTTAGTTTATAATAAATACCAGTGCTTACATTAAATTCTTTACAAATAGCATTTAGTAACTTTTGATCTTTATCAGCTGCATCATTACTATCTACAATAGCTGCATGAATATTATTGCGAATAAGTTGAGAGCGTTCTTGGATAGCATCTTTTCTTTCTTCTTCACTTTCTTGATTTTCCTTGTTGTAATACTTAGGAACGTAGATGATCTGATCTTCAGGATCTTTCATCAAGTCTGAAATCAAACGGAATAAGAAAAAGAATAAAATGGCAAATGTAAAGCCTAATGTATAATATGTTGGATTAGCAACTTCTCTTATTTGACCAATGATTTTATCATCAGTAATTTCTAAGCTCGTTAATATTAAATTCGGTAGCTCATGAATATCCCAAATGGAATAAATACACATGAATAAGAAAACGATACCTAAATAAATATTGAAAGGTTTAGATTTGTCAAAGATAAAGTATATACAAGCAGATATAAAAGTAAGATCGAGGAATCGAATAGAAAGTAAATAGGTTTCTCTATTGAATTGCTTCGTGTCCAAAATTCCTACTAGTGATAAGATATTTGGAAACCTCATTTCTAGAAATATTATAGCTGTAAATAGAACTGCTAAAATACCACTAATGATAATGCCATATCGTCGGATATCTGATCTCGACCCTTTTCTTCGAATATTTGTTTTTTTCTGCGTTGTTTTCAAAATGCTAAGAAGGTTGCTTGAAAATATTACACAAGATTTTATTTACTAACGTTTATTTTTGCTGAGCCTTGTATAAACGTAGTAGAAAATTTTTAATTTTTTCTGATTCAAGGCATAAATCGATGTCTGTTATAGCTTGTGCCGATTGAGGCATTGTCGCCATAAGACTTTCATCAGGATCTTGAATTATTGTATAACCACCTTTGTCTTTGACAGATTTCATGCCCTCTGCTCCATCTTTGTTTGCTCCAGAGTACAAAATACCTATCATTTTTTCTTTAAATGTGTAGGCCGCTGTATGAAAAGTCAGATCTATAGATGGTCTAGAATTATTGATCAATCCCTCAGTAGAAAGAGAAATAGAATTTCCTAATTCTATACACATATGGTAGTTCGCAGGGGCTAAATATACCATCCCTGGTCGGATAGTTTCTTTATCCTGTGGTTCAATAATCTGTTTTTTACTGCGGATAGATAATGCTTCAATAAATCCGTGTCTTACATGTTTTAATCTATGTAAGCATAAAAATATAGGAATTGGAAAATCTTTTGGTAAGTCGGCCAATAATTGGGTGATTGGCTTAAAGCTACCAGCAGAGCCCCCTATAACGATACCCTTGTAGGTTTTCTCAAAAACGGATTTATCTACATTGAATAGCATAGAGGAATTATTCTTTTATTTTTTTGTAAATTTTCTCCTCGTTGTTTACAACGACAAATTTATTGGCAATATCACACCATATAAGTGACTCTTTAGATCCTATTGCTAGATTGCCATATTTGAATAAACTGTTATGAAGCTTTTTCAGTACTTCGTTTTGAAGTGTTTGATTAAAGTAAATCATAACATTTCTACAAAGAATTAAATCGAATTTAGAGAAAGGATTACCTTTGACTAAATCCTGTACTCTAAACGATACTCTATCCAATAAGTCAGGGTTTACATAATAAAACCCATCTCTTTCAATAAAATAATCTAATAATGCAGCCTTACCACCATAGCGCTCGTAATTGGATTGATTCAATTCCATATTCTTTGCACTAATAGCTGCTTTTTTTGCTCTCTGAATTATAGACTTATCAATGTCTGTTGCAATAATAGTAGCTTTATCAAGAGCGTTTGCTTCTTTTAGTAGTATGCACATAGAAATAACCTCTTCACCAGAAGAACACCCTGCGTGCCAAATACTTATTTTATCATGTTCATTTAAGACCTCAGGAATGATTTCGTCTCTTAAGGAAATCCAAAAAGTAGGGTCTCTAAACATCTCTGTTACATTAACAGTAATCTCAGAAACAAATTCTTGAAAAAACTCAGGTTTATCTTTAAACCTTTTGATTAATGCATCTACGGATGAAAATTTATACAACTCAACAACTCGGCGAACTCTTCTAGTAAACGAAGACATTGCGTAATTTTTGAAATCATAATCAAAATTATCGTCTAAATATTGGGTAAGCCTTCGCAGCTCTGCAATTTCAATCTCACGTTGCATAATAATTGGTAGTAGAAGATTAAAAAATCTATAATTGGTAGAAATAATAAAAATCCTTTTTTCATGAAGTTACGAAAAAAGGATTGAAATATGATTTTTTGAAGAAATTATCTTCTTGATTTTACCAATTGAGGACAGTCTGCATGTTGATCCATTACTTCATATTTCTTTCTTTCTTTTTTGAAATAAGAAGATGATGCATTGCCGTATTTGTTAGAGCAAGAAAAAGCGAAAACTCCTAACAATAATAATGCACTTGCGGATAAGAGTCTTTTAGTAATATTTTTCATGTTATTTGATGTTCATTATAGACATACATTATCCAAACGGATATACGCCAATGCAAAATCAAAATGTGTGCCTAAAATTATAAGACTACTCTTTTTTTATTTTTTTGTTTGAAAAAAGCTCTGATTGCCGCAGCAATTTTATAAGTCTCCACCAAAAATCCATCATGACCATAAAGAGAAGTGATTTCTTCATAGGTGACATTTGGAATATGTTGCGTAATAAAACGTTGCTCAGATACAGGGAATAAGACATCACTAGTAATGCCAATTACCTGAGTGTATGCCTGTATACTCTGAAGTGCTTCTTCTAAAGATTTACGGTTTCTACCTAAATGATGACTGTCCATTGTTTTAGATAAAGTCCAATAAGAATAAGCGTTAAATCTTTTAGTTAATTTATCACCTTGATATTGCTGATAAGTAGATGCTCTGTAATTATCTACTTTATTTACGTCTTTTTCAGATTGAGTTTCTTCATAAGTGCTATAGTTTCTATAAGATAACATAGCAATAGCTCTAGCAGCCTTTAAACCATTAACTCCGGCGTTATCACTTTTGTCTCCCCAAGTAGGATCAGCTTCAATTGACATCCTTTGTGCTTCATTAAATGCAATACCCCAAGCAGAATGTTTAGAGTTTGTTGCACATATAATAAGGTTTTCCATCATTTTGGGATGCATCACTGCCCATTCTAAAGCTTGTTGCCCTCCTAAAGACCCTCCGATTAAGGTATTAATAGATTTAATGTCCAAATGATCTCTTAAGATATTTAAAGAGTTGACAATGTCTCTAATCGAAATGTTAGGAAATGAATCATAAAAAGGTTCTTTGGTTTTAGGGTTTATAGATGTAGGTCCTGTAGAACCATAACATGATCCTAAAACATTTACACATATAATAAAGTGATCCTTGGGGTTGAAGATAGCGTCTTCTCCAAAAAGTCCATTCCACCAGTCAAAAACATCGGCATTACCAGTAAGGGCATGACATACCCAAATGACATTGCTTTTGTCTTGGTTTAACTGACCGTAGGTGTAATATGAAAGGGTGAACCCTTCTAAACTTTCCCCAAATTCCAGATCAAATTTTTCTTTGTATGTATAATAATGCTGTTGCATTTATTGCTCTTGATTACGAATGAAATAAATGAGACACAAAAAAAGACTTCAAATAAAGCCTAAATCAAGGATACAAAGATTGGATAAGTAGTACAGAAGGCATCTTCATCACGTTCCGATATTTGCTTATAGTTCCTAAAAATTTAGGCTAGGATGTAGCACCTTTTCATTATTTATGATGGTTGCTAGAGGGTCTTTGAGCCTAGTCTCTTGCCTCTTCTTTATAAACACTTACGTCTTTAGAAGATGTAAATGGTATGCGATTTCAAAATAAATGTAGAATTTAGAAAAAAACAAACCCTTACCTCTTTATTTACGAGAAGTAAGGGAAAATGATTGTTTTTTTTGAAATATTATAATTCTACAATGATTCCGATTGAAGGTTGTAATAAACCGTTCGTTGTTTCAATAAACTTAGGAACGTATTTGCTTGGGTCGTTAGGATCTACTACAGGATTACCCATTTGATCAATTTCTGTAGTCAATATTGGCTGACCTTTCGACTTATAATTATAAATGTTTTGGATATCCAAGAAGAAATTGATACTCCACTTATTGAAATAGTAATGTTTGTCAACTCTAACATCTAATTGATGTTGTGCATCTAAACGTAACGTATTGATCTGTGAGTAATCTCTAACTCCTCTACGCTCTGCATCCCAAACTTGTCTGTCCATAGATGCGTCAACATCGTATGGAGTATAAGGAGTACCTCCAGAGTATAACCATCTAGCTCCGATCTCCCAATTTCTTTTTAGTTTTTTACCACCAGTTAAGGATACAATGTTTCTACTATCCCAAGAAGAAGGTGCGTATACATTTGGATCTGCATTGGTAAACTCTGACTGTACATAAGTATAAGCTAAGATACCATAGAATCCTTTGTAGAATTTTTGCTGAGCCAAGAATTCAACACCTCTAGATCTACCCAAAGAAGTACTTGTTACTGCTTCAGAACCAATTACACCAAAATCAGCACCTAAATTGGCCAAAGAGATTTGGTTATTAATTGAGTATGGATATTGATCGTATAATTTTTGGAATCCTTCAACAGTGAATTTCAAGTTCTTTTCAGGGATTTTATATTCTAAACCACCCACTAATTGTTTGTTTCGGATATAGGTTAAGTCATTTTCTTTGTTGACAAATTTGCCATCTTCTTTATATCCAAGCGTGGTATAAGTCGGTAACTGATAATAGATACCTGTATTGAAGTTTAAACTCCATCTTGGAGTGAACTGATATGAAGCTGAAAATCTAGGAGAGAACTGATCTAATAAATTACCCATAGTATCTGAGTAATCATTCGCGTCTACTCTTGCTCCTAATGATAATGTGACTTTATCACTTGCTAATTTCTTTGAAACTGTACCAAACGCTCCCCATTTATTTAAAGGAAGATTACTATCAAAAGTAATGGTCTTTAACTGATCGTCATCATAATCATATAAAGTCTGGAAAGTTTTATTGGTATATGTAGCGTATTCATAATTCACACCGTATGAGAATGTGAATCCATTATTTGTGAACGTTACACCCTCTAATCTAAATTTATTTTCTGCTTCGGTAGAGTTGTAATCGTAAATTTTTGCTTGATTTCTATCGTTGCCAGGATGTTTGAACTGATTGTTGGTTAACATATTTCGAGAAGCTACAAACGTAAATGTTGAGTTGTCTCTAAAATGTTCATATTTCGCCCCGATAGTATAATTCCACTGATTTTGTTCAGGTAAATTATTTAAAGTATAAACGTTTTGCTCGTAATCTTCATCTGTTGGTTCGCCAGGTGAATCTGCCAATTTAAATTGGTCGATAGCACCTAATCCTATGATTGATATTTTGTTTCTTTGATTGATGTCGTATTTATACTTTAATTGGAAGTCATTGTAAGTAGGCAAGAATGGTAATCCCAATACACTAAACAAGGCTTGTAAATAAGATTGTCTCGCTGATACAATAATTGATGATTTATCAGTTACAGGTCCCTCGAATGTAATACCAACATCCGATGTTCCTAAAATTAAGTTAGTTGTATGCTGATCTGTTCTTCCGTCTTTTTGTGAAAATTCCATCACTGATGATAAGGCATTTCCACGACCTGATGGATAGGCACCAGAATAGAATTCTACATTTTCGATAAAATCAACGTTGATCATTCCAACCGGACCACCTGATGCTCCTTGTGTAGCAAAGTGGTTGATGTTAGGAATTTCAATTCCATCCAAGTAAAAGCGATTTTCGTTAGGAGCACCACCTCTAATTAATATGTCGTTTCTAAATGAAGCCGTAGATGCTACACCAGGAAGTGATTGTAAAACTCTTGAAATGTCTCTATTGGCACCAGGAGCTCTCTTTACTTCTGTTACACCAATACGTTGAACAGATACAGGACTTTCGTCAGATTTGTAAAAGCCATTGGCCACAACTTCCACTTCGTTTAGTTCTTGAGTGGAAGGTTTTAATTGGAAATTGACCTGTGCAGGTCTAGAGTTGGTAACTTCTACTTCTTGTGATGCAGGGGCGTAACCAACGTAATTAACTACAAGGTTATATAAACCCGGTTCTAAACCTTTAATTTCATAGTTACCATTGTCATCTGTTGTGGCTCCTTTTGTTGTGCCTTGAATAACTACCGTAGCGTAAGGTACAGTCTCATTTTTTGGTACCTCTGTCACTTTACCTCTAACAATACCACTTTGAGCGAATAATGATGAGGAGATGATAAAAATGCTGAATAATGTTAGAAAACTTTGTTTCATTGTGTTTTGCTTTAGTCCAATTCATTAACACTTGTAAAGATGAATTGTTTTAGTTTAGTGTTTGTTTAAACAAATAATTTTAAAACAACACTAATTACCGATTCGAAAGTATTTGATTATGAGTTAAAAAAAATAGTAATCATTGATAAATAAATACAGTAATAAGTGGTCGGGAAAAATTAGAGTTCAAGTGTTAGTAAAATTAAATGCAAAGAAAGGTAACTTTAAGTGATTTTTGAATATTTTAAGAATTAATTTATTGTTACATATGACTAGTTTTTTGTTGTTCAGAACTTTAAAAATATATTTGATTTTTTGATATATAAACAATTAGATTAAGTCATGAATATTGAAGATTTTAGAAATCATTGTCTTTCAAAAAATGGAGTGACAGAAGAATTTCCATTCGATGAAACCACAATTGTATTTAAAGTAGCAGGAAAGATGTTTGCACTGACAAATATTGATTTGTTTGAAAGTATTAGTTTAAAATGTGACCCTGAAAAAGCATTGGAACTTAGAGAAAAATATGCATGTGTTCGAGGAGGGTACCACTTAAATAAAAAACATTGGAACACCATTGATGTCAATGCAGATATGGAAGATAATGAAATATTAAATTGGATAGATCATTCCTATCAGTTAGTATTTGATAAACTACCAAAGAGAGTAAAAGATACACTAATTACCGACTAAATCTTCCGTTTATTTTTTTATTTACTACAAAATGTTAATCGATTAGATTAATTTATTGCTAATTTTACAATAAATCATTAAATATTATGAAAATGTCGTCATTAAGTAATATTTTTGATTTTGCGATTGGAACAACCTAAGACAGATAATAAGATCATGGCTGACAAAACATTTTTTGTAATAGACTTCGATAGTACTTTCACTAAAGTAGAAGCATTGGACGTGCTTAGCGATATTTTATATGAAGGTACAGATAAAAAAGAAATTGTAGGGAAAAAAATCAAAGACCTTACAGATCAAGCAATGGCCGGAGAACTGTCGTTCAGAGAGGCTTTAGAACAAAGATTGGCTTTATTAGAGGCAACGAAAAAAGACGTTACTCAATTATCGAATGAGCTAAAGGAATTAGTATCAGAATCTGTAAAAAGAAATAAGGAATTTTTCTCTAATGAGACTGATAATGTTTTAATCGTATCAAGTGGCTTTAAAGATTTTATTACTCCAGTAGTAACTGAATATGGTATTAAGGAGGAGAATATTTATGCCAACACATTTACTTATAATGATAAAGATGAAGTAACAGGTTTTGATGCTTCCAACCCTTTATCAGAACACAAAGGTAAAGTAAAGCTAATGAAAGAACTTTCACTTGAAGGTGAAGTAGTTGTCATTGGCGACGGATACACTGACTATGAAATTAGAGAAGCAGGATATGCAAAAACATTCTTTGCTTTTACCGAAAATATAAAAAGAGAAAAAGTATTGGCTAAAGCAGATGTCGAAGCCAATAGCTTTGATGAAATACTTTTCACTATCAAACACCCTATGGCAACATCATTTCCAAAAAGTAAAATAAAAGTACTTCTTTTAGAAAATATCCATCAGGATGCAAAAGAGAGACTTATTCAAGAAGGATATCAAGTAGAACTTTTAGGAGGTGCACTTGATGAGGATGAACTTTGTGAGAAAATCAAAGGTGTTCACATCTTAGGTATCCGCTCAAAAACGATGTTAACTCGTAAAGTAGTAGAAGCTGCTGATCGTTTAATGATCGTTGGTGCATTCTGTATCGGAACAAATCAAATTGATTTAGACGCTTGTACTGAACATGGCGTTTGTGTTTTCAATGCACCTTATAGTAATACAAGATCTGTAGTAGAAATGGCGATTGGTGAAATCATCATGTTGATGAGACAAATACCAAAAAGAATGCGTCAGATGGATAGAGGAGAGTGGAGCAAGTCTGCAGGTGGATCTTTTGAGGTTAGAGGTAAGAAACTAGGTATTATCGGTTATGGTAATATCGGATCTCAGTTGTCTATTCTTGCTGAATCAATGGGTATGGACGTTTACTATTACGATGTAGTTGAAAAGCTTGGATTGGGTAACGCAACGAAATTATCTAGCCTTGATAAATTGTTAGAAATTTCTGATGTGGTATCACTTCACGTAGATGGTAGACCTGAGAACAAAATGTTCTTTAAAAGAGAGCACATTCAAAAAATGAAAAAAGGTGCTATTCTTGTGAACCTTGCAAGAGGACCAGTAGTTGAACTGGAAGCACTTCAAGAGGCATTAGAATCGAATCACTTAGCTGGTGCAGCTATCGATGTATTCCCAGTAGAACCTAAGAATAATAACGATACGTTCGATGCTCCTGTTAAGAATATCGATAATTTGATTCTTACTCCGCACATTGGAGGTAGTACTTTAGAAGCACAAGAGAATATAGCTGATTTCGTCCCTTCAAAAATGATTGAATATGTAAATACAGGTAGTTCGTTCAATAGTGTGAATTTCCCTAATGTTCAATTACCAAGATTGGAAAGCGGTCATAGATTATTACATATCCACCAAAACAAATCAGGTATACTTGCACAGATGAACAACGTTTTTGCAAATAGAGGTTGTAACATCTTAGGTCAATACCTTAAAACAAATGAAGATATTGGTTATGTAATTACAGATATCGATCAATCATATCAACACGAACTTCTTGAGGATATGAAGCAGATTGATCATACCATTAAATTCAGAATTCTTTATTAATAGAAAGAATCTTTAAAATATTAAGAGGCCACAATGGAGATGTTGTGGTCTTTTTTTATGACCCAACATTATGATGATTATATCCTTTCAAAATACACTAAAAAACTCCAATTAAAGGTCAGAAATAGAAAATAAATATAATGGGGTTCTAAAGTGGGTTCATTGTATTGTTAAATTAATGTTAAGTGTTAAACATCTTGCTTTTTTGTAACTTTGTTTAACATACATAGCAAACGGTTGTTTAACTGATTTTATATTATATGTTTCAATTCTAACATATTTAAACATTGAAGTGCAAATGAAACGGGTTTCTATCTGTTAAAGCGTTAATTTATATTTATCATTATTTATATCTAACACTAAAATTTAAGTGTTTATATTGCACTTGTAATCATTAGAAACCTCTAGAAATAGAGACAATTTTAAAGATCCTCTAACATAAAGTTAAATGAAATGTGATAACTAATTTTAAATTGTTATTTACCTAAATTTATTATTAATCTTTAAACCTAATAACCTCTTTTACAAGAATTGTTATTATCAATTTTATAATACCTTAAATTTATCCAGATAATATTCTTTCTGGGCTAAACATTATTCATAGTCTTATTCAATAGTAATATCTTTTATTGAATTCTAACAACTTTAATAGTATTCAATAGTTTTTTGATAGTATGAATGGTTCTAAACCATGCTGGATAAGTACACACTAATTTTATAGACCTATTATGATTAAAAATTTACTAATCACAAACAGACTCTTCGTTTGTGCACTGTTCTTTGCGTCCTTACTTTTTGTAGGGAACGGTGTTTTTGCACAATCCAAGACCGTAAAAGGTACTGTAGTCGATGAGACAGGACAACCTTTACCGGGTGTTGCAGTTATTGTTCAAGGGACTGCAAGAGGTACTACAACTGATTTTGATGGAGAATTCTCTCTTGGACTAGAAGATCAGGATAAAACATTAGAGTTTAGTTATATTGGTTATGCGAAGAAAAGCGTAGAAATTGGAACTACAATTAACTTCAATATCAATATGGAAGTCGATGCTGAACAACTTGAAGAAGTGTTAGTTATCGGTTATGGTAGTACTACAAAAAAGGATGCTACAGGTTCTGTTGAAGCTGTAACAGCAGACAACTTTAACAAAGGTGCCATTAACTCACCTCAAGGCTTATTACAAGGTAAAGTAGCCGGTGTACAGATTACAACAGGCGGTGGTGCTCCAGGTTCTGGTTCAACAATCCGTATTCGTGGTGGTTCATCTCTGTCAGCATCAAATGATCCTTTGATTGTAATTGACGGTGTGCCTGTAGATAACGATGGAGTTTCTGGTATGAGAAACCCTTTGAACGCCATTAACCCTGCAGATATCGAATCAATGACGGTTCTAAAAGATGCATCAGCAACAGCAATTTACGGTTCAAGAGCATCAAATGGTGTAATCATTATTACTACTAAAAAAGGATCACAACACGAATCTTCAATCAATGTAAACTATAACGGTTCGGTATCAATCAATACTTTGAATGATCAAATCGATGTTTTATCTGCTGACCAGTATAGAGATATCATGTCGGGTAGACCAGGTGAACATTTATTAGGTGATGCGAATACGAACTGGCAAAATGAAATCTTCAAAACATCAGTTTCTACTGACCATAACGTTGGTGTTTCTGGTAACGTGAAAGGTTGGTTGCCTTACCGTGCTTCAGTAGGTTATACTCTAGATAACGGTACTTTAGAAGGATCTTCGATGGATCGTACTACTTTAAACTTGAATTTGTCTCCTAAATTCTTAGATGATCACTTATCAGTGAATGCATCTATTAAAGGGATGTTTGTAAATAACAAGTTTGGTAATACTGGTGCAATTGGTAGTGCTGTTGCTTATGATCCAACACAATCAGTTTATGATTCAAGATACGACCAATATGGTGGATATCACACTTGGACTAATTCAGATGATCCAACATCAGGTAGATCGGTGAATGCACCTTCTAACCCAATGGCGATGATTAACCAAAACTCAAATACATCTACAGTAAATAGAAGTATTGGTAATGCACAGGTTGATTATAAAGTTCATGGATTTGAAGATTTAACTTTCAAAGTGAATGCGGGTTATGATTACTCATCATCTGTAGGTGGTATTTATGAAGGTGTTGAAACATCTTGGAATGAAAACAACGGACCTGCAGGAAGCGACAAGAAAGGTGGATATGTTTCTGATTATACTCAGGACAAGAGAAATGAATTATTAGATGTTTATGCGCAATACAATAAAGAGATTGGTAAGCATAAATTTGATGTAATGGGTGGTTATTCTTGGCAACATTTCTATGAAGAGGGTAGTACATACGAAAACAACGTTTATGGAAATATTGATAACCCAATGAGATTATGGGCGACAGAATACTACTTAATGTCATTCTTCGGTAGAGCCAACTATACTTTCAATAACAAGTATATGGCTACTGTTACGGTTCGTCAAGATGGTACATCTCGTTTCTCTCAAAACAATAGATGGGGTACTTTCCCTTCATTAGCTTTAGCTTGGAAGATTAACGAAGAACCTTGGATGCAATCAGCGAATTTTGTATCTGATTTGAAATTAAGAGCTGGTGTAGGTGTAACTGGTCAACAAGATATTGGACAAGGTAACTATCCATATATGCCAACTTATACAATTGGTGATGACAACTCTAAATATGGTTTCTATAACCCAAATACAGGACAATGGGAGTACATTAACACAACCCGTCCAGGTGGTTATGATGAAAATATCAAATGGGAAGAGACAGTAACATATAATGCTGGTGTTGACTTTGGTTTCTTTAATGATCGTTTAACAGGTTCTGCTGAGGCTTACTACAGGGTAACTAACGATCTATTAAACGTTATTCCTGTTCCAGGTGGCTCAAACTTAACAAACATGTTGTTAACGAACGTAGGTTCAATGGAGAACAAAGGTGTGGAATTATCATTGAATACTAAGATCATTCAAAGACAAGATTTCCATTGGGACTTTGGTGTAAACGTGACATGGAATGACTCTAAGATTACAAAATTAACAACAGTAGATGACCCAAGTTACGAAGGAGTAAGAGTAGGTGGTATCGCAGGGGGTACTGGTGAAACGGTTCAAATCCACAGAGTAGGTTATGCTCCATATTCTTTCCTTGTGTACGAGCAAATTTATGATGATGCAGGTAAGCCAATCGAAGGAGCTTATGTTGATAGAAACGGAGATGGTGTTATTGATGAAAAAGATAAGTACATCGCAGGTGATCCAATGGCGAACTTGTACTTCGGTTTCACCACTCGTTTAAGTTACAAAAACTGGGAGTTTAGTTTAGCAGGTCGTGCACAGTTCGGTGCTCAAGTTTACAATAACGTTGATTCGAACAACTCAGCCTACGATCAATTGTATGTGTCAGCAAACAACAATACGAATAACGTAACTACTGATATCTACAACACAGGTTTCCAAACAAGACAATTACACTCTGATTACTATGTTCAAGATGCTAACTTCCTTAGAATTGACAACATCATGATCGGTTACAACTTCAATAACTTCTTGAAAGGTAAATCTAACTTGAGAGTGTTTGGTACAGTAAATAACCCTTGTGTATTCTCAAATTACAAAGGTATCGATCCTGAGATTCAAGGTGGTATTGACAACAATATGTACCCAAGACCAACGACTTACATGATTGGTTTCAACGTGAACTTTTAATCACCAATAACTAGAAATTAAGATGAAATTTAATTCATTTAAAAAATATATTGCAGCAGTTTCAGTGGTAGCAACAACAGCTTTCACATCATGCTTGCACCAATTGGATACAACTCCAGTAGATCCAAACGTATCTACTAAAGACAATGTATATCAAACAGTAGAAGATTACAATCAAGGTTTAGCAAAGCTTTATGCTGGCTATGCAGTGACAGGGCAGCAAGGACCTGATGGTAATGGTGATTTAGGTGGTATTGATGAAGGAGCCTCTCAATATTTAAGAAGGTACTGGGAAGCCCAAGAATTACCAACTGATGAAGCTTTGAACTGTTGGGGTGACCCAGGACAACCTGATATGTCAACGATGTCTTGGTCAACTACTAACACTTTGAACGAGGCATTGTATTATAGAGTAATTTATCAAATCTCAATTGCTAATCAATTTATCAGAGATTGTGCAGGTGCTGAATTCGATTTGTCTCGTCAGATTGCGGAGGCTCGTTTCTTAAGAGCATATTCATACTGGCATGCATTAGATCTTTATGGTAATGGTGTACCAAAAGTTACTGAAGAAAACTCTGTGGGTGCGGACCTTCCATCACCTTGGGGAGCCAAGCATAATGGTGATGAATTATTTAAGTACATTACTTCAGAATTAGAGTCGATTATTAATAAAGATAACGAACAACACTTAGTAGAGACAGGTGAAAGTATGTTTGGTCAAGCCAACGTTGGTGTAGCCTATATGCTATTGACTAAAGTTTACCTTAATGCTCCAGTTTATTTAGATGCAGGTTTATTGCCAGGTGATTATTTAGATAAAGCGGAGACTTATGTAGAGCAGGTCTTAAATAGATATTCATTATCTGAAAACAAAAAGAATAACGTAAGTGCTTACCAATCTTTATTCTTAATGGATAATTACGAAGAAGGTAATGAAGTGATTTTCTCAATCAACTACTTCGGTAACCAAACACGTACTTGGGGTGGTATGACTTACCTAATCAATGCAGCGACAGGTGGTGGAATGGATAGAGATTATATGGGTGCACCTGGTTGGGGTGGTAACCGTGCTTTAGTATCTCTTGATAAATACTTCGACAATGTTTCTGACGAAAGAGATTTATTCTTCTACGGTGAAGGACATACCCCAGAAGTAACAAATTTCTACGAGTTCAGTCAAGGTGTACCAGTAATGAAATTTAGAAACGTAGATTCAAATGGCAACCCTGGCGATGCTACTTTTGCTGAAGTAAACTTCCCTGTATTTAGAGTAGCTGATGCTATGTTGATGCAAGCTGAAATTAAAGTCAGAAAATATGGAGAACACGATAAGCAAGTGTTTACTAAACTTTGGGCTAGAGCTAATCGTCAAGGTCAAACACCAGATATGACATTGAAAAACATTTTAGAAGAAAGAGCTAGAGAATTGTACTGGGAAGGTCACAGACGTCAGGACTTAAGAAGATTCAATTCATTTACTAAGAGTGAGCATGTTACAGCATGGCCATTCAAAGGAACGAACACTTCAACTCCTAACGGTATCAGTAATGTAGATTCGAGATACGAATTGTACCCGATTCCTGCATCAGAAATTGGCGCCAACCCTAATTTAAATCAAAACCCTGGTTATTAATAGGTTCGATTAAATCGAAAAAACCTATAAAAAATATATAGTTATGAAAAGATTTTTAGCCTTAACAGTTTTAGCTGCAAGTATCTTCTCTTGTTCAACAAATGATGAGCTTACTCAGATTGGAGGTAGTGATACTTGGGTAGGTCCCGAAATTACACAAGGACCAGAAGATAAACTTTATGAGTTTACGGAAGAAACTCAAGAAAATGAGTTTACTACTTTAGAATGGTCATCAGCAGATTATGGTAAATCTACAGAGTATAAATACAATGTGGTTACCTCAGTCGAAGGATATGAGAATGAGGAGGTCATTACGGTGGCAACTGCAAGTGCAACATCTTCGGTTTTATTGGAAAAAGAAATCAGTAAAACAGTAAATGAGATTACTGGTGTAACTGATCCAAGCGATGTGAAAGAAGTAAGAGTGTCACTAAGAGTGGAATCTTATATCGGAGAAGGACACGATAACAGCCCAAGATTATCGTCTTCAATGACAACTTTTGATGTGATTCCTTATATGGGTTATCAGCCAACATTATGGTTAGCAGGTAACTTTAATGGATGGAATCATAACGATGCAGATGTGATTAGTCATGATGATGAAAACCCTGGTAATTACACTAACATTATTTGGATGTCAGCGGAAGAAGAAGGAAGCATTATTGGTGGTAACTTTAAAGTTTCAACTATGAAAGGTTGGGATGCTACCAATTACGGTATGGGTGCTACAGAAGGTACTTTAGATCCTGAAGGTGGAGACATTCCTGTAGGTGAGCCTAATCAATATACTGTTACAGTTAATATCGACGAGTTAACTTACTCATTGGTTCCAATGAGCTGGGGTATCGTAGGTGACGCAACTGGTAGCTGGGATGTTGATACTGATTTAACATTAGATCCTGCAACTTCATCTTGGTCAGTTGAAACTACTTTGACTGATGGTGAAATGAAGTTTAGAGCCAATGGTAATTGGGATTATAACCTTGGAGAAGGCGATGCTGATGGACAGTTATCGGAAGGTGGAGGAAACCTTCAGGTAACAGCAGGTAATTACAAAATTACATTGATCTTAGATCCCGCTAAAGGTACTTACACTTATACCTTGAATTCGATTTAATATTGATGTAAGTATAAAATCATAAAAAACAGTTTTCCATGTTCCGATAATTTAGTAGAGTTTATAATTGGAACAATAGCTTAAGCACTTATCATTTTTTGGTAAGTGCTTTTCTTTTAACCTTAAATCAAAAATATATTTTAATCAAAATCAGGTTAGTATCAAGCAATTTGAAAACATGATTTTTGATCTTCTTTCTTTTTAAGTGAATGATTGTTTTTATAATATGGAATTATTTTGCTACTTTCAATATGAAATAGAAATGGAAATTCTAAAATCAAAATTATGTCTGATAATCAACAAAAAAATATTGAAGGTGTTTGGCTCACTGGATTAAAGGATGCCAAAGTACAAATTAGTATCGATGATACTGGTAAAGCTCAAGGTAAAATTGTTTGGATGTTGAGAGACAAAGAAGAAGATGGAGGGCCGAGAATTGATAAGCTTAATCCAGACTCTTCTAAAAGAGAAGTTTTATTAGAAAACATGACAATTCTCTCAAATTTTGAGTACAAAGGAAAAGGTACTTGGGAGGATGGTGAAGTGTATGACCCTGATTCAGGAAAAACGTATAGTGGTTCTATTCAAAGTGCTGGGCCAAACGTTTTAAAGATGAGAGGATACGTTGGAATCAAATTATTTGGAAGAACAGAATTGTGGATGCGCGATTCTATTTAATATATTATTTACACCTTAACTAATATCTATTTATATGGCTTCTGAAGCATTTAAAGACGCACAAACGAGAGTAAACAATTTACCGGAAAGACCTTCGAACGATGATTTGTTAAAGCTATATGCTTTTTTCAAACAAGCGACAGAAGGTGATGTAAACACAGAAAGGCCAGGTGGTTTTGACTTTAAAGGAAATGCCAAATGGGATGCTTGGGATAAAATCAAAGGAATGTCTGCTGATGATGCAGAATCACAATATGTTCTTTTAGTGAATCAGCTAGAAGGCAACTAATAAAAAAAGCAGTGAATCTAAATTCACTGCTTTTTTTTACTGTAATATCATTTTATAGACCATGTTGTCTAATTTTTTCAATAATCGATGAAGTAGAAAATCCTTCTACAAGCGTAATAGTTTCTACACTACCATCATTGTCCATCACTTCTTTTGCACCAACAATATTATCTATTGTATAATCAGCTCCTTTAACAAGAACATCAGGTAATAAGGTCGATATAAGATCAAGAGGAGTGTCATCACCAAATAAGATCACCATATCAATAAATTCGAAGGCTGCCAACAATCTTGCTCTCGCATATTCATTGTTAATTGGCCTTTCTTCACCCTTTAATCTTTTTACCGAATCGTCTGTATTAAGACCCAATATCATTTTTGATCCCTTAAGACGAGCTTGTTCAAGGTAATCTACATGACCTAAATGTACAATATCGAAGCATCCGTTAGTGAAGACTACTTTTTCTCCAGCTGCCTTCCATTCTTTTCTAATACGAACTGCTTCTTCTATAGAAACGATTTTATTTTTTGAGTGCATCTTCTTGATTGATATGTTCTTCTTGTGAATGTCCTTCTTTATGATTTGCGATAAGCGTACTGATTCCTCCTACAACTAAAACTAAAATGGTTTGAGAGGTGTGCATAATTAAAGCATATGATGAAGCTTCTGCTTCTGCAATACCATAAGCAATCAGAGTTTGAGTGGCGAAAAAGTGAACGGAACCTGTTCCTCCAGGAGTTGGGATAACCATTCCAAGCCCACTCATCATCATCATTACAAAACCTACACCTATTGATAAATGGGATGTATCATCTAAAACAAAGAATACAACGTAAGACATAAAAAAGTAGCTTACCCAGATTAAAGCTGTATAGGCAATGTATATGTAGAATTCTTTACGTTCGAGTTTTAAGACAGCACGCATCCCATCATAAACTCCCATAAACATGGTTTGAATCTTTCTGAATAAAGGGGTTTTCATCAAGCGTTCTCTAACTAAGTAGAGAAGAACACAAGTGACAATTAAACCAAATGCTAAGAAGCCAAGTAGAAGGAATCGTCTTTCCATTGCCTCACCCTGAGCATCAATATGAGGGGTGACCATTTCATAAAGTCTATCAAACTGACTTAGAAATGCAATGCCGAATAGAACTATAAAGACAATCATATCTACAGCTCTTTCGATCAGAACAGCACCAAAAGAAGTTTTTGCAGGAATTCCAGATAATTTTTGAAGAATACCACATCGGAAGAATTCTCCAAATCTAGGTAGTACAGTATTTCCAGCGTAGCCACTCATTGTAGCCATAAATAAATTTGATGGACTAGTTTTTAAATTAAGTGGCTTCAACATTAAACCCCATCTTAAGCCTCTAATGTAATGACTAAATAAGGCAAAGCTAGCTGATACAAAAAGCCATTGCCAATGTGAATTTAAGATAGTGTGTTTTATATCTCCTAAGTCTTGTCCTTTAAGTACATACCAAAGTAACGCACCAGCTAAAAAGAAGGAGAAGATATATTTAAGAATTTCTTTTAATTTCATTACGATAATGCCCTTTCTTAAAGTATACTGAAGAATTGAAAGGTTTTTTAAAAAATTTCTTCAATATAAAATAAATTTGCCAACTTAATCATAAAAAAATCAAGTTGGCAAAAATAAAATTTTATGTAAAAAGGATTAATCCTCTAGTTTATTATCATCATTAGGGAAGACCAATTTTGGCTTATATTCCTTTGCTTTCTTTTGCTTCATTAAGGCATAAGAAATTAAAATTAGGACATCACCCACCTGAACTTTACGAGCTGCAGCTCCATTTAAACAAATGATTCCGCTACCTCTTTCTCCTGTAATTACATAAGTTTCGAAGCGTTCGCCGTTGTTGTTATTAACGATCTGAACTTTTTCGCCTTCAATAATGTCAGCTGCTTCCATTAAATCCTCGTCCACTGTAATGCTGCCTACATAATTTAATTCGGCTTGAGTAACCTTTACTCTGTGGATTTTCGATTTTAAAACTTCAATATACATGGTTAGTGTTATTATTCTTTATGTATGATAGAGGTATTGAAAAGTAATACAAACAAATATACGAAACTTAAAAGCAGAAGTTTATTCTAAGTGCTTGATATACAATTAATAAACCTAAATTCATCAAAAGTTTGTTCTTTTTGTGGATGCAATAATAAAACAAAATTGTTAAATGAACAATCAAGATCTCATTTGATATTAACAAATTTCGTGAATGAATGTTCATCGCCCTGTAAATTAATGAGTAATTCTTACCTCGACATCATTTTCTCTTAAATGTTGCTTTAGGTCAGGAATACTGATCTCCTTAAAGTGAAAAATACTAGCAGCCAATGCAGCATCAGCAGCATTCTGAGAGAACAAATCAATAAAATGCTCTTCTAAGCCCGCACCACCTGATGCAATCACAGGGATATTTAAGCTTGTCGATATTTCCTTTGTTAATTCTATGGCAAAACCTGCTTTGGTTCCATCGTGATCCATAGAAGTTAAAAGAATTTCACCTGCACCTCTTTCTTGGCACTCATGTACCCAAGGAATAGTTCTTAATTCAGTAGGAGTTCTACCACCTCTAACGTGTACAATATGTTCTCCGTCGACATAACGAGTATCTACTGCAACAACAATACATTGAGCACCAAATTCATTACTTAATTCATTAATTAATTCAGGTCTCTTTACAGCAGAAGAGTTGATGGAAACTTTGTCAGCACCGGCATTTAACAAAGCAGAAACGTCTTCTACAGTAGAAATACCGCCACCCACAGTAAAAGGTATATTTACTTGAGCAGCTACTTTCTGAACTAACTCAATTAATGTTTTTCTTTTTTCGACTGTAGCAGTAATATCAAGAAAGACTAACTCGTCTGCTCCTTGATCAGAATAGATCTGTGCTAGCTCTACAGGGTCCCCTGCATCTCTTAATTCTACAAAGTTGACACCCTTTACAGTTTTACCGTCTTTGATGTCCAAACAAGGAATTATTCGTTTTGTTAGCATAAAGGTAGATTTTGGAAAAAATACAAATATAGACGAAGTTTTTTATAAACTATAGATATTTTTACTTTAATTACTATTTGATGATTTTATCCATTTTTTATGATGTTTTTTCTATAAATAAGGTTAGTTTTGCATCCCGAGTGTTAAGACATGTTTTTTAAAGAATAGCAAAATGCCTAAGAAGAATCACATTAAATCGGTACTTATCATCGGGAGTGGACCAATCGTAATTGGACAAGCCTGTGAGTTTGATTACTCAGGAACTCAAGCATCTCGTTCCCTACGAGAAGAAGGTATCGAAGTAACCTTGATTAATTCGAATCCAGCGACGATTATGACGGACCCTGTAACAGCGGACAACGTCTATCTTCGCCCTCTAGAGAAAAAATCCATCATTGAAATTCTTGAAAAGCATGATATCGATGCTGTACTACCAACAATGGGTGGTCAGACAGCACTTAATTTAGCGATTGATTGTCAAGAAGCAGGTATTTGGGAAGACTACGGTGTAGAGATCATCGGTGTAGATATCGATGCCATCCAAACTACAGAAGACCGTGAGTTGTTCCGCCAGAAAATGCTTGAGCTTGGCGTAAGTGTGTGTAAAGGACGTACTGCAAAATCTTTCCTTCAAGGTAAAGAGATTGCTCAAGAAATTGGATTCCCACTAGTTATCCGTCCATCATTTACCCTTGGTGGTTCAGGTGGTGGTTTTGTAAATTCACCAGACGAATTCGAGAAAGCATTAAAGAGAGGTTTGGAGATGTCTCCAGTACACGAAGTGCTTATCGAACAATCTATTTTAGGTTGGAAAGAATACGAATTGGAATTGTTGAGAGACGACTTAGGTAATGTAATCATTATCTGTTCGATCGAAAACTTTGACCCAATGGGTGTTCATACTGGTGACTCGATCACAGTGGCTCCAGCACAAACGCTTCCAGATACAGTTTATCAAAGAATGAGAGATCTTGCGATCAAGATGATGAACGGTATCGGTATGTTTGCAGGTGGATGTAACGTACAGTTCTCAGTTTCTCCTAACGATGATGAAATTATTGGTATCGAGATTAACCCTCGTGTATCTCGTTCATCAGCTTTAGCGTCGAAAGCAACAGGTTACCCAATCGCTAAGATTGCAGCTAAGTTGGCTATCGGTTATAACTTAGACGAATTGAAAAACCCAATTACTGGTACAACTTCAGCGTTCTTCGAGCCTGCATTGGACTACGTAATTGTTAAGATCCCTCGTTGGAACTTTGATAAATTTAAAGGTGCTAACCGTGAACTAGGTCTTCAAATGAAGGCAGTAGGTGAGGTTATGGGTATCGGACGTACTTTCCAAGAAGCGATCCAAAAAGCGTGTCAGTCTTTAGAGATCAAACGTAATGGTATTGGTTCTGACGGTAAAGAGGTAACGAACCAAGAAGAAATCCTTCATGGATTGGAGCACCCATCATGGGATAGATTGTTCAGAATTTGGGATGCCATGAAATTGGGTATCGCCATGAGAACAGTACGTAAGATTACTAAAATTGATAAGTGGTTCTTACGTCAGATCTTAGATCTAGTGTTGGTTGAGAAGAGAATTCAAGAAACAACATTAGAAGAGATCAGCAAAGATTTACTTCTTGAAGCGAAGCAAAAAGGATTTGGCGACCGTCAGATTGCCCACTTATTGGGATGTTTAGAATCAGAAGTATTCGATAAGCGTTACAAAGAATTTGATATCAAACGTCAGTGGAAACTTGTAGATACTTGTGCAGCTGAGTTTGAAGCAAAAACTCCATATTTCTACTCTACGTTTGATGGTGAAAATGAATCACCAACTTCGAAGAAAAAGAAAGTTGTAGTATTAGGTGCAGGTCCTAACCGTATTGGTCAAGGTATCGAGTTTGATTACTGCTGTGTTCACGGTGTATTAGCTTCTAAAGAAGCAGGTTATGAGACTATCATGATCAACTGTAACCCAGAAACAGTATCAACTGACCCTGATATTGCAGATAAATTATACTTCGAGCCTGTATTCTGGGAACATATCTACGAAATTATCCTTCATGAAAAACCAGAAGGTGTAATCGTTCAATTGGGTGGTCAAACTGCCTTGAAGATTGCTGAGAAATTAACTAGATATGGTATCAAGATCTTAGGAACTTCTTATGAAGCACTTGATTTGGCTGAAGATAGAGGTAGCTTCTCAACATTGTTGAAAGAAAATAACATTCCTTACCCTAAATTCGACGTAATCGAAACTGCTGATGAAGCATTGGAGAAAGCGGAAGACTTAGGATTCCCTCTTCTAGTAAGACCTTCTTATGTACTAGGTGGTCAGAAAATGAAGATTGTAATCAACGAGGAAGAGTTAGAGCAACATGTTGTGGAAACACTTCGTGATATTCCTGGTAACAAAGTTCTTCTTGATCACTACTTAGATGGTGCAATTGAAGCTGAAGCAGATGCGATCTGTGACGGTGAGAATGTATATATCGTAGGTATCATGCAGCACATCGAGCCAGCAGGTATTCACTCAGGTGACTCTTACGCAGTTCTACCTCCATATAACTTAGGTGATTTAGTGATTGAGCAAATCAAAGATTACACTAAGCGTATTGCAGTAGCATTGAAAACGAAAGGTTTACTGAATATTCAGTTTGCAATTAAAGATGATAAAGTGTACATCATTGAGGCGAACCCTCGTGCATCTCGTACAGTTCCATTCATCTGTAAAGCATACCAAGAGCCTTACGTGAATTATGCCACTAAAGTAATGTTGGGTGACAAGAAAGTGACTGATTTTGATTTCAAACCAGTGAAAGAAGGTTATGCGATCAAGATTCCAGTATTCTCTTTCGAGAAATTCCCTAACGTTGACAAGCAATTAGGACCTGAAATGAAATCTACAGGTGAAGCAATTTACTTTATCGATTCATTAAAAGATGAGTTCTTCCTAGATATTTACTCTAGAAGAAACCTTTACTTGAGTAGATAATTTCAGACAATGAAATAAATGAAAAGCTCACAGCTTCGGTTGTGGGCTTTTTTCACATCTAATTTTTTAAACTATGACAAGAGCCGAAGAATTTGATATCGCTTTTATGCGATGTGCCGAATCCATTGGTGAGTTAAGCCGATGCGTTCGTTTAAAAGTAGGAGCAATTATCGTTAAAGACGGTAATATTATTTCAATGGGGTATAATGGAACTCCGAAAGGATTTGAAAATGCCTGTGAGTTTGAATTAGAGACCATTGATGAAACTACAGGAGAGAAAAATGTAGTACTTAAAACCAAAGAAGAAGTATTGCATGCTGAGGCGAATGCTATTACCAAAGCAGCGAAGTCTACATATTCCACAGAAGGAGCATCTATTTATTGTACTGATAGTTGTTGTTTTGGATGTGCGAAGTTGATAGTGCAAGCAGGAATCAAGAAGTTCTATTATAAACGAGAATATAGAGACACATCCGGTTTAGATTTGCTAAGAAAGGCAGGGATTGAGGTCGTACGTGTAGAATATTAATAGGTTTCAATATCCGATTGAAAATCCATAAAATCATATTTTGATAATGAAGATCACTTAGTAATAAGTGGTCTTTTTTGATTTTAAAACCTTGAAATTCAAATCACTTATAAAAAATATCATTTAAAGTCATTAAAAAAGTATGATAAATATCATCAATAACAAATTTCTTTAATATATTTGAGGGAATTTTATGGAACTAAACTTCACATAAAAACAATTTTGGTGATCAAAATGTCACTATGTAAAGTATATCACGAACTACACACTATTTAGAAAGTATGACAACGGCTCTATTATTTGCCACAGGAGCGATACTTATCATAGCTGTTTTAGCTTTGGTTTATCGAATTATCACTTTAGTAGGGATAGCTAAAGAAGATAAGAAGAAAGTATCATCAAGTAACAAAATTAATGCTGCATTATTTCCAGTGTTACTCGTATTAGGATTTATAGGTATCTATTGGTCTTACAACGACGCGGCACAATACTTTTTGCCAGAAGCAGCATCGATTCACGGTAAGGAAACTGATTTCTTATTCAACACTACATTAGGAGTTGTATTCTTGGCTTTTGCCTTAACTCACGTATTGTTGTTTACATTCCCATTCTTTTATCAACATTCTGAAAAAAGAACGGCTGACTTCTACCCTGATAACGATAAGTTAGAGATTGCATGGACAATTGTACCTGCAGTTGTAATGGCAACTTTAGTATTCTTCGGTTGGAGAGCATGGTCTGATATTACAGCACCTGCACAAGATGACGCAGTGCAAATCGAATTGATGGGTAAGCAATTCGCATGGGAAATTCGTTACCCTGGTAAAGACTTGAAACTTGGTAAATATGATGTGGCCAACATTGACAACACAAACTCAATGGGAGTGGACTTTGACGATGTGAACGCTACAGATGATTTTATGGCTCGTGAACTTTATTTCCCTGTAAATAAAGAGGTAGAGTTAAAGATTAGAGCAATTGATGTAATTCACTCAGTATTCCTTCCTCACTTTAGAGTGAAAATGGATGCTGTACCTGGTATGCCTACAAGATTTAAATTTACTCCTACAATTACTACTGAGGAGATGCGTCAGAAAACTGGAAACCCTAAGTTTAACTATGAGTTAGCTTGTACAGAGGTTTGTGGTTCTGGTCACTTTGGTATGAGAAAGATTGTAAAAGTAGTGACTCAAGAGGAGTACGATGCTTGGTTACAAAAACAAAAATCGTGGTTAGAGAAAAACCCTGACTACATGGCTGTTTGGGAAGCTAAAAAAGCCGAAAAGAACTCAGTAGCTCAAGCAAACTAATTCAGAAACGAAAAATTTTTAAAGTTATATAACTATGGCAAGCGTAGTATTAGACGTAGAAAATAATGCAGTAGGTCATGACGATCACCACGATGATCATCATCATGGCAACTTTTGGACGAATTACGTATTTTCTTACGATCACAAAGTAATCGCCAAACAATATTTAATTTCAGGTATCCTATGGGCAATCATCGGTGGTGGTTTGTCTCTATTATTCCGTATTCAATTAGGTTTCCCAGAAGCTGACTTAGAGTGGTTAAGACCATTACTAGGTGATTGGATTACAGAAGGTGGTAAAATGGATACTACATTCTACTTAGCAGCAGTAACGATGCACGGAACCATCATGGTATTCTTTGTATTAACAGCAGGCTTAAGTGGTACTTTCTCTAACTTCCTTATTCCATTACAGATTGGTGCAAGAGATATGGCTTCAGGTTTTATGAACATGTTGTCGTACTGGTTATTTGCATTAGCTTCTGTAATCATGTTGGCTTCGTTGTTCATCTCTACAGGTCCTGCATCAGGTGGTTGGGTAATCTATCCTCCATTATCAGCATTACCACAAGCGGTATCTGGTTCTGGTTTAGGTATGACTTTATGGTTAGTATCAATGGTTTTCTTCATTGCTTCTTCACTATTAGGTTCTATCAACTATATCTCTACAGTAATCAATTTAAGAACTGTAGGTATGTCATTCGGTAAATTGCCTTTGACAATCTGGGCATTCTTTATCACAGCCATCATTGGTGTGTTATCATTCCCAGTTCTTTTTGCAGCAGCTTTATTATTAGTGTTTGACCGTTCTTTCGGAACTTCATTCTACTTATCTGATATCTTTATTCAAGGTGAGTTATTATCAAATTCAGGTGGTAGCCCAATCTTGTTCCAACACTTATTCTGGTTCTTAGGTCACCCTGAGGTATACATCGTATTACTTCCAGCTTTAGGTCTAACATCAGAAGTTATCTCTACGAACTCAAGAAAGCCAATCTTCGGTTACAAAGCCATGATCGGTTCTATGTTGGGTATTGCCTTCCTATCATTTATTGTATGGGCACACCACATGTTCGTATCAGGTATGAACCCATTCCTGGGTACAGTATTCATGTTACTAACATTGATTATTGCTGTGCCATCAGCTGTAAAAGCCTTTAACTACATCACAACATTATTCAAGGGTAATATCGTATTTACTCCTGCAATGTTATTCTCAATTGGTCTAGTATCATTGTTTATCTCAGGTGGTGTTACTGGTATTATATTAGGTAACTCTGCATTGGATATCCAATTACACGATACTTACTTCGTAGTAGCCCACTTCCACTTGGTAATGGGTTCTGCATCATTCTTTGGTATGATGGCAGGTGTGTACCATTGGTATCCTAAAATGTTCGGTAGAATGATGAACTCAGCTTTAGGTTACGTTCACTTCTGGTTGACATTCCTAGGTGCTTACTTAGTATTCTTCCCAATGCACTACATTGGTATTGCAGGTTTCCCAAGAAGATACTACTCATTCACAAACTTTGACGCATTCTCTACATTCACAGACTTAAATACATTTATCTCAATTGCTGCAATGGTAACAGTTGCTGGTCAGTTCATCTTTGTATTTAACTTTTTCTGGAGTATGTTCAAAGGACGTCATGCATCTGAGAACCCTTGGAACTCTACTACATTAGAGTGGACAACTCCAAGAAAGCCAGGTCACGGTAACTGGCCGGGTGCATTGCCAATTGTTTATCGTTGGCCATACGATTTATCTAAGCCTGGTGCAGACAAGGATGGTTTTGGAGACTTTATCCCGCAAAATGTTCCATTATCAGAAACTCCAGAGTCGAACACTGAGGAAGAAAAGGATTTAGTTCAATTGGAAGAAGGTTTCAAAAAATTGAGCGATCACAGAGAGAAGAATCCATTTATCTAATAGTGATATAAAAATATACTTTATCAGAAGTATCCAGTTTAAGTCCCAAACTTGAACGTTTAAGAGCACCTTTATCCGGGTGCTCTTTTTTTATTTTCATGAAAATATCAGAAGAAGGAAAATAAGTAAACAACATTTTTTATATTTATATAGATAAATCACTTTTCGAGAATTCATTTGCAAAGCAAATACGTTTATATGACCTCAAAAATATATAGATTACTCACCTTATTTATTGGGACTTTATGTTGTTTTTCTTGTCAGACAAATACAGTTCCTCCATCTTATTCTGATGCTGAGTTATATTATCCAATTCAAGAAGGATGGTACATTTCTTATCAAATCGATAGTGTAGATTTAAACTATGGTACAGCTGATAATTCTGATGGTATTATTAAACAAAGTACGATTCAACTAATGGAAAGAATTGATAAGCCTTTTGATGATGGTTTAGGTCATACGAATTATCGACTAGAAAGATATAAGAGACCTGATGCGAACACTGAATGGGCATTAGATTCTATTTGGTCAGTAACTTACAGGGATAATCAAGTGATAAGATACGAGAATGGCGTGCCTTACATTAAATTGGTAAATCCTTTGTATGATCGATTAAAATGGAATCAGAATGCTTTTAATAACCAAGGAAGTGAAACACCTAGTGGTGTTGATATTCGATATGAGGTAGAGTCTGTGGGACGTTTTTATAGATTTGATGATAAACAATTCGATAGGGTGGCCACTATTAAAGAAATTAATATCAGTGATGATTCTCAAGAAAATTTTGAATTAAGAACAGCATATTATGCACAAAATATAGGTTTGGTTCATTTGGATTATTCAAAACTGAATAGGAGCTATTATGTATTCCGTTCAGACGAGTCAGAATTGGTGGGTAACCCTTATTGTAGTCATGTATCCGATTCACTTGTTCGATTAGGTGATGGAACCTTAATAGATAATCCTTTTTATGGAAACCCTACTTGTGAATATAATCCCATCTTTGTGGATAATTTAGAGGGGGAAACACCCGAAGAAAAACAACAGGCTATTGATAATTGGATTGATAGATTTGAAAGACAAGTGGACAATCCTCCAATAGTGAATTCCTATACAGAAGGAAGTAGTAATGGAGTTCAAATTTATGTTGTGAGTGTATTTAACCCAGATTTTCCATCAGGATATAATGTCGTGGGAAGTACCATCAACCAAAAAGTTTTGGAATACGGGATCAATGTGAGACCCGGAAATTAATTTTTTACACTACATTTTTTCTTCATACATATTTGTTATTGATAAAGAACTAGGAATTCTTTTTTTTCAAAGCAGATAGGTATAAATTGCACTCCTTAATTTAGACGAACATTTACAAACTTTTATGGCCTTTACAAGCGAATCGATACTTAAGAAAATGAAGGAAGGAAATTTTTCTCCTTTGTATGTATTACAAGGAGATGAACCCTTTTTTATCGATCAAATAGCTAATTACGTTGAAGAAAATGCTTTAACGGAAGCCGAAAAAAGTTTTAATCAAACCATTCTTTACGGAAAGGATACTACACTTGTACAAGTATTAGAAAGTGCTAGAAGATTTCCTATGATGGCCATGCGTCAGGTGATTATTGTCAAAGAAGCTCAAGACTTGCCTGATTTTAATCGAAAGCCAAGTCAGGAAATGTTTGCACAATATGCTTCTAATCCTGTACCTTCTACTGTATTAGTCATCTGTTTAAAGAACAAGAAACTGGATGGGAGAGGTGCAGCTAAAAAAGCAGTGGATAAAAATGCCGTCTTATTAGATACGAAAAAACTATACGATAATAAAGTCCCTGGATGGGTAAAAGAATATTGTAAAAGCAAAAACTTCAAAATAAAAGATCGAGCAGTTAATATGATTGCGGAATACATTGGAAATGATCTGAGTAGAATATCCAATGAGATGGAAAAGTTGATGCTAAATTATGATGAGCAAACTGAAATTACTGAAGGTTTAATCTCAAAACATATTGGTATAAGTAGAGATTATAACGTATTTGAATTACAAAATGCCTTAGGTAAAAGAGATGTGCTTAAAGCCAATAGAATTGTGATGTACTTTAACAACAATCCAAAAAGCAATCCTTTTGTGGTCGTTGTAGGCACTTTATTCTCTTATTTCTCTAAGTTGTTGGTGATGCACGAAAACTTCAATCAAAATGAACAGGCATTAGCCAAAATGATCGGAGTAAACCCTTACTTTATCAAAGATTATAAAGAAGCAGCTACCAACTACCCAAAAAATAAGGTGATACAAGTCATTGAAACGCTACAAGATGCCGATTTAAAAGCAAAAGGAATCCGAGCGTCACTTTCTGATGACGAAAATCTTAAAGAATTGGTGTTTAAAATCCTCCATTAGAACGTTTGTACTCTGTTATCTTTGTCTGTTTTTACAGAATTGATACCAGAACACAATGAAGATATTTAAATCCTATATGTTTGAGGCAGCTCATTTCTTGCCTCATATGCCAGAGGGTCACCCTTGTAGAAGAATCCACGGTCACTCATGGAAGATGGAATTACACTTTGATGGTGAGTTAGTGATGCCATACGAATGGGTCATTGATTTTAACGAGATTGACGAAGTGGTCAACCCTATCTGGAAAGTTTTAGACCACAATTTCTTAAATGAAGTAGAAGGTTTAGAGAATCCAACTTCAGAGGTGATTTCTATGTGGGTTTGGAACAAAATTAAACCTGCTTTACCTGCACTTTATAAAGTGGTAATTTTCGAAACACCAGAAGCAGGTACTGAATATTGCGGAGAGTAATACAAAATTTATTATATTTGGAAAAGGATACTAAGGTATCCTTTTTTTTATGACTATTTTTTAATCTTCAATTATTTAATTAGATGAAACTAACACTTATTTATGCAATACTATTGGGTGTATTCTGTACCTACAACAATGCCATAGGTCAAGTAAAATACAATCTTGACTTTGAGTTTGGTGAAAAAACCAAAACGGGTCTTACTGAAACAAGTTTTGGAGTCGTTGCAAAAAACGACAATTTCATTTATGTGTTAAGTGGTAAAGGAAAAGGAGTTGGCTTAGCATTACCTGGTGGTTTTGGACCAGTTGTCGGAATTGGAACAAAAGTTAAGCTTGAACTTCAAATTTTTGATCATGATCTCAACATTAAAAAAGAACTTTCTTTAGAGGACATTGCCTTAGGGGCCTTAAATGGAGCACCTGATAAAACTTATGAATTTATCTACCAAGATAAACAAGAGAAAATTTGGTTATTCTTTTCTACTCATTCAAAGTCAGCCAATCATTTGTATAGAATGCGTTTGAATGATAATAACTCTGGTTTTGAAAAACCTATTTTAGTATCACGTCAATCAGGAGATAAAGATCATAACAGACAAGGAACATATAATTACAAGTTGTCACCTAATAAGGAACTACTCTGTATTTATTCTTACAATTCTGTGAAAAAGGCAAAATCAACAGATGTTTATGTTGAAGTAATGGATCGAAATTTTAAGAGACAATGGATCATTCTTAATAAGATTCCACAGTATAACAAGGATGGTTATTTGTCAACTTTAGCGTCTTCTTTAGATAAAGCGACAAATATAAAATCGGAGAACATTAAACTTACAAATGAAGGCTCTTTTTATTTCTTATCTAAGGTAAAAGAGAAAAAAGAGAAACTAGAAAAATATGTTTTGTACGCCTTTTCTAATGGAAAGCGAAATGCTATTACTAAAGTGTTTTCTAATACTAAATATTATAATAACGCCCTTTATTTACAACCCTACAATGGAAAAGTAGGAGTAGTTGGTTATTATTCAGATGTAACTTCAAAGAGTAAAGATATTAAAGGTATTATGATTGAGATGATGGATCCAATTACTCTTAAAACCTTAAATAGTATTCATACTCCCTTTACAAATAAACAACGTAAGGATTTTATGGTATCTGATGCTTACCCTAAATCAGCAGAAAAAGCAGGTAAATTTGTAGGTAAGGATGAGAAATTGAATAAGCAATTCGCTAAAGGTAAAGATGTTTTTATTAGTGGTCGTACAAAACCATTACGTTTATTTTTCCATTCTAATAATTCATTTACTTTGGCAAGTGAAATGTATAATGAACAAACTTATGTAACTACTTCAACCGACCCTAATACAGGTATGACGAGCACTAGTAGCAATTTCAAAATGTATTATGGTGATGTTTGTTTTGTTAACTTTGATGATAAAGGCAAAGTAAATTGGATAAAAAATTATCATAAATATCAAGTACTTGATAGAAACACAATTCTATGCAAAGGTATGTTTATGGAGCAATTTGATGATACCATCCTTTTCTTCTATGCTAATATGAACGTAGATAAGATTCAATTTGCTGAAGTCGATTTTAATGGGAACATACACTCAAGAGATGTACAACCACTGAAGAATGGAAGAATAGATAAGTACTATTTTGTTCCAGAAAGCTATGTAAAACTTGGAGAGAATACATATCTAGGTAACAATTTGAAGAGTTTTAAAAGTAAACTTACCAAATTGGTAATTACTGAAAATACATTATAAATGGAGAAGATATCACTTTTATCAATGAAAATAGGGGAGTCGAAAGGCTTCCCTATTTTTTTACTTCAAACATCGAAAAAGCCTCTGCTTTTTCTTTAAATAACACCTTAGTTTTTTTCCATGTAGTGATAAAGAACTCAGAATCTCTATATCGATCCAGGGCTTCTTGATTTTCCCAAATAGAAAAAGTCATTACTTTATTTAGGGCATCAGCATCTTCTAAAAGTTGTACTGACTGACAGCCCTCAAAGCTTTCAATAGTAGGTTGTACCTCATGAAATAACTTTTTGAATTTATCAATGTTATCTTTTTGGAACGACATTCGAACAAAACGGTGAAGCATATAGAATCAATTGTAAATTTAATTTTATTAATCCTTCAAAAATTGCAACTTTGCAGCATTAATCAAAAGGATTTAGCCAAACTTATTATATAAGAAATGAAAGAATCACAGATTCGTTTAAAAGTAGAATTGGATGATCAGAATGTTCCAGAGAAAATTTTCTGGAAAGCAGATGATTCAGGAGAAGTAGGTCTTAACGAGACAAGAGCATTTGATCTTAATATTTGGGATCATGAGAAAAAAGAGACGTTAAGAATCGGTCTTTGGGGAAAAGAAATGACCATCGAAGAACTGAAATTCTTTTACATTGATGCAATGGGTGGTATGGCACAAAATATAGTGAATGCTACTGGCGATCAAAAAATGGCCGCTGAGATTCACCAATTGTGTAAAAAACTTTCTGACCACGTAGTGGAACTTAGAAATAAAGAAGGTAAATAAAAAATAGCCCAAGAATTTAATCTTGGGCTATTTTTTTGATCAACCAAAAACTAAACTTTAGAGTTGATGGTTTGTATTTATTGCTCTTTATAATTACAATTTTCACTCACTAAACCAGCAGCTTTTTCATGACCTAATTCAGCTGCTTTATTAAAGTCTTCACAAGCCGATTGCTTGTTATGAAGGTCTTGCTGAATTAAACCTCTCTGGTAATAAATTTCAGGATCTTTATTATAAATATTTATTGAGGTCGTGAAATCTTGAATGGCTCCTTTCTTATCGTTGTTTATCTTTTTGAGATAAGCTCGATAATCATAATACTCAGCATTCGTAGAGTTAAGTTCTATTGACTTATTATAATAATTCATGGCCTTTATATAATCACCTTCTGAGTGATAACACTGACCAATCTTATTCATGATATTATCATTAGGTTCGTCTAATTTCTTTTCTATCACTAAAAATAACGATAAAGCTTTATCATGCTCGCCTAAACGCATATATGTATTGCCCAAATTATCTTTATAAGTAAGTGCCTCAGCTTCCATTTCAGTGGCTTTTGAGAATTGAACTAAAGCATCTTCATAATTTCCTACTCTAAATAAAGCAACACCATAATGATTAATATACGCATGATTTTCTTGTTCTAATTCTACTGTCTTTTTAAAATAAGGTAAAGCTTCAGTGTCTTTATTGTCCTTTCTTAGAAGATACCCATAATTGTAATAATCCATAGCAATTGCGTTAGGATGTTCTGTACATTTCTTGAAATAATAATAAGCAGAGTCTAACTCATTTAGGTTGTAAAGTGATAATGCAAGATAATTATATTGTAAACGCCCAATTTTAGTGGAATCAATTTCTAAGGATGTTTTGAAGTCTTTTGCAGCACTTTTGAAATCCTTCAGGTTATACTTAGCTAAACCTAGATAATAATAAGTACTTTTCTTTTCTTTATTGTATTGAATGCTCTGATTGAAATCAGAGATTGCGTCATAATAATTTTCTAGCTCTAAATGAGCACGACCTCTATTTGCAAAATAAGTAGGGTTAGGTACTGAATTGTTGATGGCATTATCAAATTCTGCAATGGCTTTTTCGAATTCTCCTTTTTCATAGAAACTTATCCCTAAATCATTAAAATAATCAGCACCTTTTCTATGATCTTCGATCGATTCTTTTTTAGTTGCTAACATTTCTTCTGTAGGATAGAATAGGGTAGTGTCCATATCTATATTAAAATTAAACTTATCAAAAGTCATGATAAATTTACTATTCATGCTTAATTGAGTGTACGATCTAGGTACATAACCGCCTTTAAGAATCTCTACTTTTATGGTTGTAATCGCATTTTCGTTTTCTTTCTGGACAGTATGGAAATTATCTTTTGAATAATAATATCCCTGATAATTCATGCCTTTTTCAACAACAATTCGATAACATTCTTCTCCATCGATCACAGCTTCACCAAAATTTCTAATTGTAAATCCACTATCTATTAATGCGAATAACTGACTTTTGAATATGTTTGAATTGCTATTGTCCTTTTTTGATTCATCAGTGATTTCTTCAAGCTTCAAAGACTTCTCTATACTCGAATAATTCCAGATATTTTCTTTGTTCATACCAGTATAGACTTCGAATTCCATGATTTCCATTTTCATCATATGGTAATCGGGTAATTGGAAATAGGCAGTCATTGATCCTGAAAACTGAGTGTCCTGAGCAATAGTACCTTCCACCTTAAATGTTTTACCAAAAAGGGTATCGCTTTCAGCTGCATTTTTAATTTTATCTAAAACCTCTTTTTGAAGTTTATCATCCTTTATTAAACTAAATTTTTGTGTACCGTAACGTTCTACACTAGCAGCGATGTCTTTAGTGTATTTTTCTTTTACATCTTTAGCCACTTTGTCTTCATGTACTAAAAGTATTGAAGCGTCTTTAAGATTGGTGTCATCATTGGTACTGTAGGCTATTAGCGTATCGTTTTTGACCGATTCCATAAAATAATCGCCAAAGTTCATTGCTTTACCATGTACTAATTTCGTTTCGTGAAATTCGGGGACATCTTTCGTAAGATCACCTTCGATATGACATTTAGTATTAAAGTAATTGAACCAATACATTTGGGCTGAGAATTTTCCTTTTTTACTTTTAGTCACTTCAAAGGTTACAGGAAAGGTCATACCACTGTTGTAAATAAATTCGCCATACCAAACTCCTTCTTTTACCACAGTTTTTGATAGATCTGATTTGGTTTGAGCGTAGTTAGCATGCATAATGAACATTAGAATTAATGCCCATAATAAGTTTAGTCTACTCATTGTATGTAAAGTTGATACCTAGTATTAAAAAAATAGAAATTGAATATAAGTATATTAAAAATTAGATAAAAAAATAAGTCGCTAAATGAATATATAACATTTAACAACTTATCGTTTTAATGATTTCTTTTGAATAAATTCTTGATTTTAGAAAAAACAGAATTATCAACTTTAGTAATTGATCCTACTGTGGCAGTCCTTCCTTTTTTCGTTACTTTTTGAGGTATAGGGATCATCATCTGATCCAAGGATTTAAAAAGCTCTCGTCTGCTTATCTGAAGTAGGTATTCTTCCAAAGTCATGTCCTGTTGCCACATCCGTTTTAATTTCTCTACTCTATCGGTTACTTCTTCAGGTGACTTTTCTAAACGCAGACCAATACTTTTGGTGTCTATTCTATTGATAAAGAACATTTTCAATAACAAAAGATCATCATCATTAAATTTGATTTCCACTTCCTCAATAATACTATCTTCTTCTGTAGTAGGGAATCTTTGATTGATTTCAGCTTCAATATCAGCATCATCAGAGAGTTGGTTCGATTCCATAATGGTTTTCGTTAACGCCACACAAAAAGCCGACTTATACTGTACAGGGTTATCTATTTGATGTTGTCCCTCAACTAAGTAGTAAAAATCGTTGAATGCTCTTTTTATTAAGCGTTCCTCTCTATTTCTAAATCCAAGTACATATCGAATACTCGGGAGTAAAATTCTATTGCTCATATAGTATTAATAACTCCCTCTTCAGAATGTTTTAAAAAAGGAGTAGATTTTAAATTATAATCAAAAGATAATAAAAAAGGCCCAGTAATTATTACCGGGCCAAATATCATTAATGATCTAGGATCACTATTATCAATTTTAGTAAGCTCTACCGTCTTTACCTTCCATGAAGTTAACGAAAGCTCTGTTGGCAACTCTCATACCGCCTTCAGTAGGGAAATCACCTGTAAAGTACCAATCACCTAAATGATTAGGACAAGCCTCGTGTAAGCTATCGACCGTTTGGAAGATCACTTTCACATCTGCTTTGATGTTGTGCGACTTAATGATGTTGGCAATCTCATCAGAGATTTCTTCATAAGTAAACTGATCATACAACTCTTGTACATAGTTCACCATCAAAGGTTCGTCTTTTCTTAAAGCTGATTTACAACGGTAATACACCTCATCCAAAAGATCTTCTTTGCCATTTCGTTTGATCAAGTTGACCATCGCCCTAAAGGCAACAAATTCTTTCATCTTAGACATATTGATACCGTAGCAATCAGGATATCTAATTTGAGGAGCAGAAGAAACCACAACAATACGTTTTGGATTCAAACGATCTAACATTTGAATGATCGATTTCTCTAAAGTAGTTCCTCTTACAATAGAGTCGTCGATAACCACAATAGTATCTACATCTCTACGGATGACCTCGTAAGTAGTATCGTAAACGTGAGCTACCATATCGTCTCTCATTGCATCGTCTGCAATAAAAGTTCTAGCTTTCACATCTTTGATAACTAATTTTTCCTGACGAGGACGGAAAGATAAAATCTTCTCTAATTCCTCTCCAGATACACCTTTCTCGATAGATTCTAAACGCTTAGCCACTAAATGCTTGTCTAAGCCTTTCATCATACCCAAGAAAGCAGTTTCTGCTGTATTTGGAATGTAAGAGAATACTGTATTTTTAAGATCGTAGTCGATAGCTTCCAAAACTTTTGGAATCAACAACTTACCCAAAGTCTTACGCTCGTTATAGATCGCAGGATCTGTACCTCTTGAGAAGTAGATACGCTCGAAGCTACAAGATAATTTCTTTTGAGGTTCTAAGTATTGAACTTCTTTATAGTTAGCTTGTTTGTCGATGATCAAAGCGTGACCTGGATTGATCTCTTGAATTTTGTCGTAGTCAGCATTAAATGCTGTTTTGATAGCCGTTTTTTCAGAGGCTACGACAATGATTTCATCATCAGCGTAGTAATATGCAGGACGGATACCGTTTACATCTCTAGCAACGAAACCGCCACCAAAGCCTGTAAGACCCATAAATGCATATCCACCATCAAAATCTTTACAAGAACGAGAGAGTACACGACCTAAGTCTAGTTCTTCTTCAATCTTCTCAGAAATCTTGATGTTGTCATCTTCAGTCTTTCTGTATTTGTCAAATAAGTCTTGTACCTCAAGGTCCAAGAAATGACCGATTTTCTCCATCACCGTTACAGTATCCACATTCTCTTTTGGATGCTGTCCTAACTCTACCAAACGATCAAATAACTGATCTACGTTGGTCATGTTAAAGTTACCCGCCATAATTAACTGTCTAGAACGCCAGTTATTATTTCTCATGAAAGGGTGACAGTGGTTGATGGTGTTGTTACCATGAGTACCATAACGAAGGTGGCCCATGTAGACATCTCCAACAAAAGGAATGTTGGAACGTAGGTAGTCTGCGTCAAGGTACTTTTCCGTATCCTTACTAAGTTTGTTTAATTTCTTACCTACTTTCTTGAAAATGTCGTTGATCGGGTCTGACTCTACCGATCTTGCTCTATCAATAAATGGTTTGCCAGGTTTCATACCTAACTTGATACTTGCGATACCTGCACCATCTTGACCACGGTTTCTCTGTTTCTCCATCAGTAAATACATTTTACTGATAGCATAAGTTGGAGTACCGTACTTTTCAATAAAGTATGACAACGGTTTTCTTAGGCGTAGCATGGCTATGCCGCACTCGTGTTTAATTACTTCACTCACTGGACTAGGAAAGTTAAATGTTTATCCAAGTGCAAAAAAAGTCTTATTTATCTATTTACCCAAATAAGAAGGCATAAATAATTTGTTAATGATTAAATATTCGAGAAATTTTTAAAGTGATACTAATTCTTTGATTTTTTACATTCATTGTAATGCGATTTATATCAATGAATTGAAAGACAGAAAAGTGCCTGTATATATCTTTGAATAGATCATTTGATGTATATCAGATAATTTGTGAAATAAAAAAGCCATCCCAATTTTTCATTGAGATGGCTTTTGATCTATTTTATCAAATCAGATTAAAAGTAATCTGTTTCGATATTTGGATGCTTTTCTTTGAACTTCGCTACATCTTCATCAGAAACTTGAGCGTCTCTGAAGTAGATAATTGATAAACTTGGAGAGTTATCCAGTGGATCTAAAGTAGCTACTTGAGAGCCAGTGATAATAAGGATACTCAATTTTGGAAGTGTAGAGATAGGCGATAAATCTTTCACTGGAGTGTTAGAGAACGTCAACTCGTTCATCGACTTAGATTTTGCTAAAGCACTAATGTCTTCCACTTTACTGTCTGAGAAATAGAAAGTATGTAAACTCTTTAATTTCTTTAGACTAGAGATGTCTGTGATCTCTGTGTTACTGATGTTTAAGTGTTCCAATTTCTTCAACTTCTTCAAAGGCGATAAATCCATCACTTTTGTTTTTTGGATCTGAAGCAATTTTAAGCTTTTCAAACTAGAGATCGCACTTAAATCAGAAACGTTGGTATATGAAACCTTTAACTCCTCGATAGTAGGTAATTTACTAAGGAAAGAAAGATCCTCAACTTTAGTCTCATCAATAGATAACATCTTTAATGTTTTGAAAGCAGAAAGAGATTCCCACTCTTTAAACATTTTATTTTGGAAAAGGTCGATGTTTTCTAACGGTAACCCGCTGATCGCTTTTAAAGAAGCAATCTTAGTACCTGATAAATAAATGGCTTTTAAAGTAGTAGAACTACTCAAAGGGCTTAAATCTTTTACATTACTGAATGCCAAGTTCAAGCTTTGAAGATTTTTTAGATTTTGAAGGGGTGTTAGATCTTTAACTCTAGTATAAGAAATATCAACGTTTTCCAGCTTTACTAAATTCTCTATTGGCTTTAGGTTACTTACGATTCTCTCATCGCCAAAGTCATCATAACCTGATGCATTGATTGAAGTTAATTCTTCAATCTTAAGTAAACCTGCTTCGGTCATTTCATCTTGATCCCACATAATTTGGGAAGTGAAAATCCCTTTCCAATATTTATCAAGACCATTCCACCATTCCATATTTAGCTTTTCTTGTGCGAAAGTACTCGCAGAAAAGGATAGAAAGAGCAGTAAAAATAAATTCTTTTTTAAATCAAAAGTGATCATTCTATAAAATGTTAGTGTCTATTATATATTACGACTGATATCGTTTCATATTGTGTGGATGACTAGGAAGTTCCTCTAAATTTTTTCTGTTGATGGATTAATTCACAAGTATCTTCTTTCTTTCCAAACAATCTGTACCTGTATTTTGCAATAAGATCATAAATAAGGTCTGTTACCGTTATAGGAAATATTGTACCAAACCGAAGTAAATGAAAAGGTGATTTAAGATCTTTTGCAATTTCAAGAGCAGCACGCGATTTCGTAAAGGCTTTTTGATTACTCACTAAAACAATGCTATCTATATAATCTGGGTTAAGATCGTACTTTTTTAATAACGACTTTCCTTCATCAGATTGTAAGGACGCAAACTGAAAAGTATCCGATTTTTCGTGTCGAATTATAAACTGAACACTTTTATCGCATAAGTTGCAAATACCATCGAACAAGATCACTTTTTTGTCCATATCACTTACTGATTAATCGTGCAATTAGGTTGTCTTAATAGAACTGTATCTATCTGAGATTGTTCAACCACTAAGTTCTTAATGCTTAATGTTTTTATCGAATGATTCATGATGGGCTGTAAATCATCCACATAAGAATCATCAATAATTAAAGTTTCTAAAGCAGAACACAACATCAAAGAATCTAGATCGGCAACATCGGTATGGTCAGCATAAACCTCTTTCACCAAAGGAAAGAACATAAGCGGGTCTAAAGAATCTATTTTTTGATAAGAAGCATAAATTCTATCCAAAGGAATGAGGCGATTGAAAAAAGTGAAGTCAGGCCATTTTACCACCTCTAAAGTTTCATCAAATAATGATTGATAGACTTTGCTAAGATCGTTTTCTTCTTTTATGAATTGATGCACCTTCTCGCTCTCAATATTTTCCTCTTGCACTTTTATGCTGAAGAGAATAATTTCTTTCCAAGCATCATCCAATCTATTCCAAGTAGTTATTTGCATATTATTTTATGACCAATCGGTCGACGTATTGTTTTAGATTTTCTTTAATAAAGTAATTCCATCCACCCAAACAGCTTTCGTATCGAAACTCTTCAATATCTTGATTAAAAGGGTCAGTAACGGTATGTGTTAGCGTTAATCTTGATAAGTTTTCGCTTATTGAATCAATAGAAAAACAAACTTCTGAACTTCCATCATAGCCTTGATATTCCCACAATAAAGTAAAGCTTTTTTGTGGCTGAATAGCTAGCACTTTCCAAAAATGAGGGAATACCCGATTTGGAGTTTCTACATCAAACAGTAATTGATACCCCACCTCTAATTCAAAGGATGGAATATTAGAAAAGAACCAATTTATTTGATGTGAATGTTGGGTGATTACCTCCCAAAGCAAGCTTTTTGAAACAGTAAACTCTTCTGTTACAATCACTTTTTTATTTTCTTCCAAATTTTCAACTTTTTGATGTCCGATGGATAGATCAAAGGTATTTAATATTCTGGAAAGTTGTTACAAAAATCACTTGTTGTTATAGTGCTATGGAGATATTATTTATTAATTTGTGACATCAGTCAATACATAAAAAGAAATTATGAAAATCGTATTTTTAGATGCGGAATCTTTAGGGAACGACGTACAAACAGAACTTCAACAATTTGATCAGCTAGGAGAGGTGATCCATTATGCTTTAACACCAAAAGAAGAGACATTATCACGTATCAAAGATGCGGATGTAATTGTAACAAACAAGGTGGTGATTACAGAAGAAATGATGAAAGCTTGTCCTCAACTTAAAGGGATAGCGATTACAGCAACTGGAACCAATAACGTGGATTTAGAGGCGGCAAAAGCCTTGAACATCCCAGTAAAAAATGCAGTCAATTATTCATCAGAAAGTGTGGCACAACAAACTTTTGCCATGCTATTGTCATTGATGAATAATATACATGAGTACGATGAGTTTGTGAAAGATAATTCATACAGCAACCATCCTTCATTTACATGGATTGGAAAGGGTTTTCAGGAAATCAATGGCAAAACGTTTGGGATAATAGGACTCGGAAACATCGGTAAGCGAGTAGCTGAGATTGCCACTGCTTTTGGTGCAAAAGTGATTTATTATTCTACTTCCGGTGTGGCAAGAGACGAGCGTTTTACTTTGGTAGATAAAGACACCTTGTTCAAAACATCTGATATTATCTCAATACATTCTCCATTAAATGAGGCCACTAAAAACATCATTTCTGTGGAAGAATTAAAAATGATGAAATCTTCTAGTATCCTACTGAATACTGGTCGTGGTGGAATTGTAGACGAAAGTGCATTGGTGGATGCCTTAAACGAAAATCAGATAGCTGGGACGTGTGTAGATGTATTTACTGTAGAACCTATGGAACACGATAGTCCTTTTAAAAATGTGAAAGATAAGAGTAAAATTCTTTATTCGCCGCACATCGCTTGGGCTAGTTTAGAAGCGAGAAGAAAACTGTTGAGTATTACTTCGGAGAATGTGAAGAGTTTTATGAATTAGTTTAAAGACATTTATAAGACTTACTTTTAGAAATAAAATTACCAACTCCAATTATGATTGATAACAGTGATTGGAGTTGATTTTATATTTAGAGACGGGGGCTTATAGTTCGATCTGAATTTTAAGTTTACCTCCTAAACCTTTTTCAACAATCTCGAATAAAGTCTTAAGAGTAATATTACTTGAGTCATTTTCTACTCTTGAAATATAAGTACGTTTTTTATCTATTAATTCTGCCAATTCACTTTGAGTCATAGATTTCTCTTCTCGCACTTTTCTTAGGAGCATTCCAATTTTTAGAGACTCAAATTCTCTTTCTAAATTATCTCTCCTTTCGGTTCCTTTTTTTCCGTAAACCTCATCCTTTATATCTTTCCAGCTTTGAGTGTCCATTATTTATTTCTGTTTTGGTTAATAAAATATTCTTCCATCAGTTGAATAGCCTTTAACAATCCTTTTTTGGAGTCTTTTGAGTTTTCTTTTGAAAACCATTTATTAAAATGACAAGCTTACCTTTATCAAAAAAACAGAATACTCTCCAAATATTTGAGCCTAATTTTATTCGTGCTTCATATAACCCTTTTGTACCTTCCAATTGTTTCAAGTATTGAGTTGGTACACGTTCATAAGTCTCTATAATTTCAATTACCTTAAAGATTTTATCTTGAACTTTTGGATTCTGTTTTTTCAAAAACTCCTTGAAGTAATTCTTATATGCAATTACCTCTCTGACTTTTTTATCCAAACCACAAAGGTAACTTATAAGTTACTTTGGTCAAAATTTTAATAACATAAAGTATTATTAGGAATATGATAATAGAGGCAATACAATCTTACCTATTTAAATAATTCCACATTTTAAAATCTCAGTAGCACAAATTCCAAAAAATTCTCCTCTAAAAATAAAATCTTCATTATTAATTCTTAATTCATCATTAAGTATTCTTCTTTTTATTTAAATTTGCTTTCCCAATTTTATCAAGTGGTGAAATTGGACTTTATTATTTTTTGTTTCTGAAATATTTTAAATCAAAGCAATGGAGCTTGCGACTAAGTACAATCCTCATGACGTAGAGGACAAATGGTATCAGTTCTGGTTAGAGAACAAATTTTTTCATTCTGAGCCTAACCCTGATAAGAAGCCATTCACCGTCGTCATCCCGCCACCAAACGTGACAGGGGTGTTGCATATGGGTCACATGTTGAATAACACAATTCAAGATGTCTTGGTCCGTCGTGCAAGAATGAGAGGATATGAAGCTTGTTGGGTACCTGGTACTGACCACGCATCGATTGCTACAGAAGCAAAAGTAGTAAAGATGTTGAAAGACGAGCACGGTATAAGTAAATCTGATATTACTCGTGATGAATTTATGAAATACGCTTTCGAGTGGAAAGAAAAATACGGTGGAATCATCTTGAACCAATTGCAGAAATTGGGTGCTTCTTGTGATTGGGATCGTACGCGTTTCACTATGGAAGACGAACTTTCTAAAGCTGTAATCAAGGTATTCGTAGACCTTTATAAAAAAGGATGGGTGTACCGTGGTGCAAGAATGGTGAACTGGGATCCGGCAGGGAAAACAGCTTTATCAGATGAGGAAGTAATCCACAAAGAGGTTAACTCTAAATTATATTATGTACAATATCCAATCGTAGGAAAAGAAGGTGAGTTTGTAACTATTGCTACTACTCGTCCTGAAACAATTCCTGCAGATGCTGGTGTTTGTGTGAATCCTAACGATGATCGCTTCAAGCATTTAATTGGACAAAAAGTAATCGTACCAACAACGAACAGAGAAATCCCTGTTTTTGGTGATGATTATGTGGATATAGAATTCGGTACAGGTTGTTTAAAAGTAACTCCTGCTCACGATATCAATGACTACGAGTTAGGTTTAAAACATAACTTGGAAGTAATTGATATTATCGAAGAAGATGGATCGATTAACGCTAAAGCTGGTGCGCAATACGCAGGTAAAGATCGTTTCGTTGTTCGTAAAGAAATCGTTAAAGATCTAGAGGCTTCTGGAAACTTGGTGAAAGTAGAAGAGCTTCAAAATAAAGTAGGTACATCTGAAAGAACAGGTGCAGTAATCGAGCCAAGAATCTCAACACAATGGTTCGTATCAATGAAAGAAATTTCTAAGCCTGCATTGGAGAATGTAATGAATGATAACATTCAATTACATCCTGCGAAGTTCAAGAATACGTACCGTCACTGGATGGAAAATGTAAAAGACTGGTGTATTTCACGTCAGTTATGGTGGGGACAAAGAATTCCTGCTTTCTACCTTCCTAACGGTGAGTTTGTAGTAGCAGAAACTGCAGAAGAGGCATTGGTTGAAGCTCAGAAAATTGATGCGGATATCACTATCGACCAACTTTCTCAAGACGAGGATGTATTGGATACTTGGTTCTCTTCTTGGTTGTGGCCTATCTCAGTATTTGATGGTATCACGAAACCAGAAAACGAAGAGATCAACTACTACTATCCAACAGATGATCTAGTTACTGGTCCAGATATCTTATTCTTCTGGGTAGCACGTATGATTATCGCTGGATATGAGTGGAAAGGCGAATTGCCATTCAAAAATGTATACTTAACTGGTTTGGTTCGTGATAACCAAGGCCGTAAAATGTCGAAGTCATTGGGTAACTCACCTGATCCTTTGGACTTAATGAAAGTATATGGTGCTGACGGTGTTCGTGTTGGTTTGTTATTGTCTGCAGCAGCAGGTAACGACTTACTATTCGACGAAAAACTATGTGAGCAAGGTCGTAACTTCGCTAACAAAATCTGGAACGCTTTACGTTTAGTTAAAGGTCTTGAGGTAAGTGAAGAGGCACAACCTGAATCAAATAAAATTGCCATCGAATGGTTCGAAGCACGTTTCAATCAAGTATTGGAAGATGTAGAAGCGAACTACGAGAAATATAGATTGTCTGACTCATTAATGTCAGTGTACAAATTGGTATGGGACGACTTCTGTTCGTGGTACTTAGAAATGGTGAAGCCAGAATACGGTTCTCCAATCGATAAGGCTACTTTAGAAGCGACTATCAATTTCTTCGAGAAGATTGTAAGACTTTTACATCCATTCATGCCATTCTTAACAGAAGAAATCTGGCATGCAGTACGTGAAAGAGCTACTGAGGATGCTTTAGTAGTAGCAGATTACCCAACGGTTGAGTCATTCGACAAAACATTGTTGGATCAAGCAACTGCCGCTTTCGAAATTATCTCACAAGTGAGAAACGTTCGTAACAAAAACCAAATTGGTCCTAAAGTACCTCTTCCAATGTCAGTTTTAGCTTCTGATTCTACTGTTTACGATCGTTTCGGTGGTATCATCACGAAGTTGGCGAACTTGGAATCTTTAACAATGGTGGATGCTGAAGTAGAAGGAGCCACTCAGTTTGTTTACAAATCTGATAAATGTTTCATCGACTTAGCAGACCAAATTGATGTTGAAGCTGAGAAAGAGAAGTTAACGAAAGAGCTTGAATACACGAAAGGCTTTATCGCTTCTGTTCAAAAGAAACTTTCTAATGAAAGATTCGTGGCAAATGCTCCTGAAGCAGTTGTTGCTAAAGAACGTCAGAAGCAACAAGATGCTGAAGATAAAATCAAAGCATTAGAAGAAGCTATCGCAAAACTGTAACAAGTTTTTGATTATATTTGAAAGGCAATTGGGTGGCTACTCAATTGCCTTTTTTTAAACTCACATGATCCTCACAAAAGTGAAAATTACGAATTTATTTATCGCATCGGTGCTACTTTTAGTATTTGGTGTTTCTTGTGCTAAAAAATCGACAGGCATTACCGTTAACGGAAAATCTTCTGAATTGAATGTGAAGAATTTAGATTACGAATACTTATCAACGAAAGGTAAGTTAGTATTTAAATCTGCTGCTAAAGATCAAAAGTTAGCGATCGATACAAGAATCCAAAAAGACAAACAAATGTGGATGTCTATGCGTGTGGCTAAAATCGAAGGTTTAAGAGTATTGGCAACCCAAGACAGCGTTTTCGCTTTAGATAAAATGGGTAAAGAAGCTTATGTTTTAAGCTATGATGATGTAGAGTTATTATTAGGGACAAAGATCGACTACGATTTATTACAGTCTATTTTTACTGGTGATCTTCCTCAAACCTTTATCGACGATTCTAAAGTAAAGGTAGAAGAGGAGATGTTCTCTTTAACACAAAAAACAAAATTATATGAGTCGAGTGCTTATGTAAATCGTTCTACTCAAATGTTAGAGGAGATAGTGGTAAAGTTGAAGAAAGAAGGGAAAATAGCTGTGGTCGACTATAAAGATTTTAAAACCATCGAAGAGGGAAGTGCTCAAATAGCTCCTTTCCAAACAGATGTCTTTATTGGTAACAGTACCCAAAAATCTGATTTTGCTACACAAGTCTCTGTCAATATCAATTTATCTAAAATAGAAGTGGAAGAAGGAGCTGTGAAAATGCCCTTCAAGATTCCATCAAAATATAAAATTGTAGATAGAACGGAGTTGGAAAGAAGGAATTTGAAGTAAAATCACCGATTTTCTTGAAATAATCGACGAAATATAAACAATTGATAATCAGATTTATTAATTAGGTAACTTAATAACAAACTATTTCACTGTTATGCGTTATCTACTATTACTCTTTATTGTTTTATCTGTCAATTGTCTTGCCCAAAATGACTTTCGACCAGGATACATCATTACCTTGAATCAAGATACCGTTTATGGTAAGATTGATTATAGAGGCGATGTACTGATGGCTCAACAATGTAAATTCAAAAGAAAAAAAGGAGAGGTCACCTTATTTTATCCCAAAGATATTTCGGCTTTTAGATTTAAAAATGGTCGATACTTTGTGTCTAAAAGTGTGAAGGGTAAACCGAAATTTTTAGAATTTCTGATCGAGAGTGAAATTAATCTTTTCTACTTTAAAGATCCGAGAGATATCTCTCGTTTTTTTCTAGAAAAGAAGGATGTGCCTTTGGTTGAATTACCTTACAAACAAGAAATAAGAGAAATTGATGGTAAGAGGGTTTTATACAAGTCGACGAAACATAAAGGTATATTACGTTTAAGCATGATGGATGCTTATGATGTGCATCAAAATATTGCGGAGATAATTAAACCTAAACACGATAACCTTATTGAGGTGATTGAATTGTATAATAATGAGATTGGGACATCTTATAAAAAATACGAAGAAAAGGCTCCACGAATAAAATTTGAATTTCAAGCGGTTACAGGAGTTATTAACTTCAATGATAATAATTTATTGAATAAAAACTCATTTGTAGGTGGTACGTTAATTAACTTTTGGTTGCCTAGAACGAATGAGAAAATCTTTTTCTCAACGGGTGTTTTCTATTCCCAATCAAAGAATATGGAAAATGAATCGGTTCAATATATTGATGTTCCGTTCCAAATAGGTTATAAATTTCCAAGCACTTACAAAGTCAGACCTTCATTATCGATTGGTATTTTATCACCGACTTATTCTGCAGGTGTTTCTGTAAAAATTTCTTCAAGATTTAGTGTTGGAGCCCAAAGTTGGATAGATAATTATGCCAACAAATTACCTTGGATCCCAGGGAAATTAAAAAGCTATTCTTTTTTAGGAAGCATTACTTATGAGTTATATTGAAGATTTCACCCTATTATATATACTTCTTAAATATTTATCCCTCATCTTTTAATAAATGACCTACATCTAATAAATGTATTTTTAACACCTTTGATTTGAAATAAAATGAAAGGTGAAATGAAATTACAACTACAACTATTAATTTATTTTTTTCTCATTAATACGATTGCTACTTATAGTCAAACACAACCAAGCGGGACAGGTAGTAGTACTGATCCTTATCTTATTGCAACCTACGATAATTTATTATGGCTTTCTCAAAATGATACTGAATGGAATAAATCTTATTTAGTCACAAACAATATAGATGCATCAGCTTCTAATGATGGAGGAGAAGGTTTTAAACCAATCGGAGAAGAGGGGAACTCATTTAGGGGGAATTTTGATGGAGCTTCAGATCAAGGTTATAAAATTTCGAACTTATATATCAATCGACTATTAGAAGATAATGTGGGACTGTTTGGCTACATCAATAAATTCAATACAGTGATAAAAAAGGTACATTTAGATAACTTTTCGATTACTGGTAAAGACAATGTTGGGGCTATTGTTGGTAAAGTTGATAATGCCCAAGAATTAAAGAAAATAACACTGAGTGGGGTAAACTCTAAGGTCATCGGAGAGAATAATACCGGTGATTTGGTTGGGCAGAATAACAAATCTACATTATCAGAGATTTTGGTGGAAGATGTAAAAATAGAGCACAATACTACTGCTATTTTTGAAAATATTGGAGGTGTTATCGGCTATAATTCAAATACAGATAACAATAGAAGTCTATCAAAAATTGTATTAACCAATGTAACTGTAACAACAAATTATTCTAGGGCTGGTGGAGTTATTGGAAAGGCTGAAAATAATACCACACTTACTGATGTTGATATTGATGCTTTAACTATACAAGCTGCAACTCATGCAGGTGGAGTTATTGGTCAAAATATCAACTCCACTATCACAGATGCTGTGGTGACAGATTTAAATATGACTACTACGGGAAGATATGCTGGAGGAATAACAGGAAAAAACGATACAGGTATTATTCAAAATGTGATGGTTGTTGGAACTATCAAATCTAAAAAAAGTATTGGGGGAATTGCGGGTGACAGTAATAGTTCTAGTTCGATTACAAAAGCTAATGCTATTATCACTATTGATCTTCAAAATAATGCAGAAATTATTGGAGGAATTGTTGGTGGTAACTACAGCTCTTCTACCATTTCTGAAGTTTATTCGGTATTGAACATTCTAAACGTTGGTAATCTAACGGGCAGCGTTGGTGGTATTTCTTCTTTCAATAATGTGGGGGTAATATCACTTTGGCTTATTATGATGATACTGACTTATTAAGTTTAACATTGACAGATAATGGAGGAATCAATCCCTTAACGGAAAATGATTTTGTTAATGAGTCGTCATTTGTTGGGTTTGATTTTACTGATTATTGGGAAATTGGTACTATATCAAAATATAGTTCAGCTGCCCGTCCTTATCCAATTCATATAGATAGAGTCAATCAAGATTTACCAGTCGAATTGATATCATTTGATGTTGAATTGAAGGATAATGGAGTGTACCTCTACTGGAAAACAGCGACTGAAATCAATAATGAGTATTTTCAAATTGAACGATCTTTTGATAAACGTAATTGGGAATTAATAGGTGAATTGAAAGGTCAGGGTAACTCGAATACATTAGTGAAATACGAATACTTTGATCATGAATTAATATCAAATAGTGGCTACATCTATTATAGGTTGAAACAAGTTGATTTCGATGGTCAGTTTACTTATTACCAAACTTTTTTGATGTTATCAAATAGTCTTCAAGCCTTGAAAATATATCCAACCATTTCGCATGACCTTATATTTATTGAAGATACATCAAATCAGCCTGTGAAGATTTTTATCTGATGGGACAAAACTTCACTAATAAGGTGATGCTTCGGCAAGAACATCGACATAAAGTTATGTCACTTGCATCTATTCCAGAGGGGTGGTATATCATCAAAACCTTATATGGATCCGAAAAAGTTTTTTGATTAAAACTTTTGTTCTGGAATACCTTCAGTAAGATATTTATACATTAAGGATGCCGCCTTTTTGGAAGTCCCTTCCGTATCAATTTTGGCTTTCATCTCTTTATAATCTTGTAGAATTTTATCTCGTTTAGTCGTTAAAGTATATTCTAACTCTTGAGCTAAATTTTCTGTAGTAAAATCATTTTGGATTAATTCTCTTACGACTTCTTTATCAGCAATAAGATTTACAAGAGAAATGAATCTTACTTTAATTAAGGCTTTAATAATGTTGTAAGTGACAGGACTTGTTCTATAACACACTACCTGAGGAACCTCGAATAATGCAGTTTCCAAAGTCGCAGTACCCGATGTCACTACAGCAGAGGTGGCATTGCTTAATAGATCATAGGTTTGATTAAATACCAATTTCACACCCAAGTCTTTCACTTCTTGATAGAGTTCTGATGGTAAATGATCCACACCTGCAACAACAAACTGAAACTCCTCTTTGTTGTATTTAGGGATGATCGTCAGCATGGTTTGCAAGATCATTTGCACCTCTTGATATCTACTACCTGGCAGAACAGCAATAATTTTCTTGCTAGGATCAAGTTGATTATCCTCCAAGAAAGTAGGAGAAGGGTCAAACTGTTTGATGGCATCAAAAAGTGGATTGCCTACATAATCTACATCATAATCGTATTTCTTATAGAATGCTTTTTCGAAATGCATAATCACAAACATTCTATCCACCGCAGTTCGGATTCTCTTGGCTCTACTCTGATTCCAAGCCCATACTTTTGGAGAAATGTAATAGAATACTTTTGTGCCTCTAGGTTTTACATACTTGGCAATCTTTAGGTTGAATCCAGAGAAGTCTACAAGAATGACTACATCAGGTTTCCAACACAAAATATCCTTTTTACATTCGTTCATGTAGCGTCTGATTGTCAAAAGGTTTTTGGCAACTTCCAAAAAGCCCATGAAAGAGATTTCAGAATAATGATGAATGAGAGTGCCACCGACTTTTTGCATTTCTTCCCCTCCCCAAAAACGGAATTCCGCTTCAGGGTCGTTGTTCAAAATCTCTTTCATTAAGTTGGAGGCATGTAAATCACCAGATTTTTCACCTGCGATCAAATAATATTTCATCTGCTACAATGTTAAGAATACGATAATGAACAAATCTAAACAGGAGAGGGCATAAAAAAAAGGATACTTATTAAAAGCATCCTTATTTATTTGCAAGTGGTTCATCACTACAGAGATTATTCTCCGTAATATTGAACGAAGTTTTTTCTTGTTTCGTGGAGTTCGATACAATGCAACTCAGCATTCGGGGCAAATTCTTTTACTTTTGGAGCAAGAATTTTCCAGAATTCCATCGCTAATGTTTCGCAACTTGTCATTTTACCTTCAAGGAAATCAACGTCCATATTCAGGTTTCTATGATCTACCTTACTGATAATATGTTCTTGAGTAATGCGACCTAAGTCTTTCATATTCATTACATATCCAGTATCGGGATCAGGATTACCTTTTACAGTAATGACCATCTCGAAATTGTGACCATGCCAATTTTCATTCGCACAAGGACCAAAAAACTCTTCGTTTTGCTCTTTTGTCCATTTCGGATTATATAATTTATGAGCTGCGTTAAAAAACTCTCTTCTGTTTATATAAATCATTTTTTCAAAATTTGAGATGCAAAAATAACAACTTAGACAATACGAACTACTTTTCAGTTAGATTTATTGACGATAGTTGTTATTATTCTACGTGATTTACAGAATCTTTAGCAGTTGTGCTAGCATGAAGTAGAAGTGTTTTTAATAGATCAGTAGTCGCGTTGAGTGTGTTTTTTTTGATTTCCATCAAAGGATCATGATCGGTTTTATCTCTATTTAATTCTACAGAATCTTTATCAAGATATAAATAAGAAATGTCTCTTCTAGCAATAGATAACGGTTTTTCATCATCTAATATGGAGATACGGTAGATATCTTTTTCTCCGTATCCACCTTTTCTTGCAGACGAATAGTAAGCATGTCTTCCGTTGGTACGGATCATAAAATACACATCATCATAAGGAGTATTTATAGGTGTTCCTAAGTTTTCCGACTTAGACCAATTTCCTTGAAAATCTTTTGTGGATTTAAATATATCGTACCCTCCCATAGTATCATGACCTCTAGAAGCGAAGTATAAAGTATTGCCATCCATTGATAATGCAACACCTTCTTCATCATATTTTGTATTGATCTCAGGTCCTAAATTAATAGGCTTCCCCCATCTTCCGTTATCATTTTTCACGGACATGAAAATATCTAAACCACCTAACGACAAATATTCATTGTTACTCACAAAATACAATGTATCCATTGTGGTATTGATACAAGCTGATGTTTCCACAAAAATACTATTGATGTTTTTAGGAAGCTTTTTAGGTTTTGTCCACCCTTCGAAAGTAGTATTTGATACCAGAAGGTCACCATTCCTGTAAAGGATCATTTCTGAACCATCCAGATTGATAGAGACTGTTGCCGAATGATCGTCGTTATTTACAGGGTAAGGAAGTGGAGTAGGTTCATTCCAATTTACAAAATCTTTCCTTTGACTGAAGTAAATATTTTCTGATAGGTGATCTCTAATATCTGGATTATCTAATCTGAATTCATGGCGTCTACTAGTAAAATATAGTTTATTTTCTACTGCATCTACCAATGGACAAAAGTCAGCATATTTTGAATTAACAGAGGGGCCTAAGTTTTTGATAATGATATGTTTCTTTGGATTTTTTATAAACTTTAGTCCATTAATACATTCTGTAACCCTTTTTTCAATTGTAGTTAAAAAGCTGGAATCTGCACTAACGTAACTCATCTCATAGTATATAATGGCACTATCAAATTCTTCGTCGAAATGAAAGGCCCTACCCAAATTATAATAGTCATCACTATCTAAGGAGTCAGGAAAGCTGTTGATTACTTTTTTTAGATAGGGTAGGCTTAATGTTTTTTCTTCAGTAACTGATTCCAAGTAGCAATCACCTATTTTTTTATTTAAATCATAGTTATTAGATAAAAAATCGTAAGCACCCAAATAGTATTTAAGTGCTTCATCCGGTTGTTCAAAATTGTAAAATAAGCTATCACCAAGACCCACTAATTGCCAAACGAAGCTCATGTCATCCTCTTCTAGAGACACGTTGGTAGCATTGTCTTCTTGAGAAAAGGCATTGATAGATTGTAGTATGAATAGTATAAGTAGGTATTTTTTCATATGTTTCTAATGACAAGTTTCTTGGGCATAGGTTAAGCCCGAAAGAATTCCTAGTTCAGCCGCTTTATGCCAATCAGAACATGCACCGGCATCGTCATGTAACCGTTCTTTTATATTTCCTCTAGTAATATATGCTGTAGCAAAGAAAGGATAATGATTAAGTACTTCATTGATATCGTCCAGTCCTTCTTTTATTCTTCCAGTGAGGTATTTTGTGATGGCTAAATTATTTAAGGCCTCTTTGTTTAGATGATTGTCTTTTTTAATGGCCATTAAAAAATCGTTTTCAGCCTCAAAGTAATCTTCAAATTCTAAATAAATTAATCCTCTATTATTGTAAGCTTCTACAAAGCAACTATCGTAGAAAATAGCTCTATTGAAATCATCAAAAGCCTTGGCGGCATCATGTAGTTTGTTATATACTACCCCTCTATGATTGTATGAAACAGACATTTTAGGGTCGATGATTAATGCTTTAGTAAAACAATCCTTTGCTTTATCAAAGTTTTTGTTTTTGTAATAAAGCGTACCCATGTCATGCCATGTGATAGGGTTGTCTGGTTGAACGATAGACAGTTGATCTAAAGTCTCCATCATCAACACTCTCGAATCTAAATGAAAATAAGCTTGGGCTTTTTTCCATAAAGCTTGAACATGATCCGGTTCAATTCGAATAGCACTATCAAAATCAGAAATAGCATTTAAAAAATCATTTTCTAAAAAATAAGAAATGCCTCTTCGGTAATATATATCCACCTTTCTTGGGTGATTCAAGTTCAATGCTTTGCTGAAATCTAATTGTGCACTTTTAAAGGCTCCCAAACTTGTTTTAGCAAGTGCCCTATTAAAATAAGCCTCATAATTTGATTTATCATTTTTCAGAATCAAATTACACTCATACAATGTATTTTTTGGATCTTCGATTTCAGGTTGATGAATTAGTTCTAAGGCATAAGAATTTGAACTTTCTTTTTGTGCTTTAACATCAAATAGAAATACGAAAAGGAAAAGTGAACAAAAGAGCTGAAAAAGTAAAGATCTATTGTTTGAGTTCATTAAAGTATTAGTAAAAAAGTCAATCCTACAGAATATATCAAGGATAGTAAATAAATGTAAAAATTCCAATTAATAATCTGATAAGTAACGAATTGAAGTAATACTTAGTAATATTTTTCGGTTTTAGGTGCGTTAGTTGATCTTTTTAATGTTCTACCAAAGTCTACTTTCAGACTGAAAACATGAGAGTAGAGAGAAACGGATGAAATATCTCCAATGTTGGTCAATGCATAATCAAGTACAAAGCCTTTGAATGCAAAACCGGCACCGAAACTAGGTAGGAACTCTAATTTTTCATTTCCATTAAACTCTTTGATGTACTGAAATTGAGATATACCACCTCTAAGGAAAACCATTTTCTTGTAGTGAAATTCAACACCCATTCTTGGATCAATACTTAATAAGTCTGTTTTTACAACTGTGTTTCTTTTTCCGTCAAAGGTAATATCAGCACCAAAAGAAACTAAAGCACCAATCAGTTCTTCAGCATCTTCTTGTTGGCTGTCTTTCCAAATAGCAAAATTTCTAGCGCCACCTACAATTAGTCTAGGAGTAGCTACTTCGACAGAATTTTCGGGTATTGTGTTTCCTGTTTGTTTAAAGATGTCGTAGAATGTAGCAGGATTATACGCCCAAACATTGTATGTACCTGTAATATCTTTTGCAGTCACACCGACTTGCCAACGTCCTTTTTTCCATTGTAATCCCATGTCTAAACCAAAGCCCCAAGCATTTGCAAACTGACCTGCATGTCGGTAAATCACCTTAGCATTTGCACCAAATTGAAGGTTAGGAAGTTTAGGGAACTGTCGAGCATAAGAGAATAAAAAGGCATAATCGGCAGATGAAAAACTTTGCACATTGTCCCAATTGATAGAACCGTCTGGATCAAAAAGATATCTAGTGTCTGGAATATCATCTACACCAAAACGAATAAAAGAAATTCCTAAAGCAGATTGATTATCAATTTTAGTGGCAAAACCAGCAAAATCATACTTTGCAATACCTGCAAAATATTCTGCATGCATTAGAGAAACAGAATAGCGATCTTCAAGATTTAACAATCCGGCAGGGTTCCAATAACCCGCGGTAGCATCATTTACTGTTTCTGTCTGTGCATTACCCATTGCTAGACCTCTTGCACCCACACCAATGGCTAAATATTCGTTGACATATTTAGGGGCATTGATCTGTGCTTGAGACTGAACGGTAATAAAGATAAGAATACAAGTAAGCGTACTATAATTTAAATAACTTCTAAAAAATGATGCGTTCATTTAAAACAGGTCAGATATAACAGATTGTAATCAATAGGAATACTTTAATCATTTATTAATATACCTAAAAATTGTTACAATTTATCAAATATAAGGTTTCATCATTTTTAAATTAACAAATTCCCTTATTAATTTTACTCAAAATAAATTTAATTCGACTTTGAAAAAGTTAATACTTATGCGTCATGCAAAATCGAGTTGGAATAATCCAAGTCAAACCGATTTTGATCGACCATTAAATGATAGAGGAATAAGAGATTTAGAAAAGATCTCTGAAACTGTCATGAAGCAAAATATTGTGCCTGATCTCATCATAAGTTCTCCTGCATTAAGAACAAAAATTACTGCTGAGAAAATGGCGTCCGTTTTTGATGTGTCTATTGAATATAATAAACATCTTTATCATGCTTTTGATACTGAGGTTTTAGATGAAATCAAACAATTTGATGATGCATTAGAGTGTATTATGTTAGTCATCCACAATCCTGGAATTACTGATGTTAGAAACTATTTTTTAGAAGAGATGATTGCTAATGTACCAACAAGTGGTTGTATCGCTATAGAATTTGAAGAAGCAACTAGTTGGAAAGATTTAAAAGAGGGAAAGGAACTATATTTTGAGTATCCTAAATTGTATTTTCCCAAAAAATAGGACTCATTCATAATCATTAAGTATTAATCATAGATTATAGTCACCTATCATTTTAATGATCCGTATATCATATTACATTTGGTGAAATCACTAAACGAGTGATGTTTATTGCTAATTATATATACTGATTTAAAAATGACAACCTTTAAGGCCTTTGTAACCGAAAAAGTTGGTGAAAAAGAATTCCAACAATCCATCCAATCAAAAAATATCCAAGATCTTCCCGAAGGAGATGTTTTAGTGAAAGTAGCTTATTCATCTTTAAATTATAAAGATGCCTTGTCTGCATTGGGTAAGCCGGGTGTAACTAAAAACTACCCTCACACACCAGGAATTGATGCTTCAGGTGTAGTTGTATCTTCAAAAGATCCTCAATTTAAAGAAGGCGATGAAGTGATTGTGACAAGTTACGATCTAGGTATGAATACTTGGGGAGGCTTTTCTGAATATATTCAAGTTCCATCAAATTGGGTAGTGCCAATGCCTAAAGGTTTATCTTTAAAATCTTCTATGGAAGTGGGAACTGCAGGTTTAACCGCTGCAATGAGTATCTACAAATTGACTCAGCAAGTTAAAGCAGATGCTGGTGATATTGTTGTAACAGGTGCATCAGGTGGAGTAGGTTCTTTTGCTGTAGCAATGCTAAGTAAAATGGGTTACTCTGTAGTAGCAGTATCTGGTAAATCTGAAGATTATCTAAAAAAACTAGGAGCAACTAAAGTTGTAGGTAGAGATGAGTTTTTGGAAGGTAATCAAAGACCTTTATTGAAACCACTTTATGCAGGTGCTGTAGATACTGTTGGTGGCGACTATTTAGCAACTGCAATTAAAGCGACTTTACCTTTAGGTGTTGTAACTTGTTGTGGTAATGCAGCTTCATTCGACTTACCACTTAACGTATTTCCTTTTATCTTAAGAGGGGTGAGTTTAGTAGGTATTGATTCTCAAAACTTCCCATATGAAGAAAGAGTAAAAGTTTGGAATAACATCGCTTCTGAATGGTTACCTGAAACTTCTGATATTACAGAGGAAGTGAATTTAGAAGGATTATTAGAAAAGATTAATTTGATCATCAAAGGTGGTATTAGTGGTCGAGTACTTGTAAAAGTAGGAGAGTAGTAGTATCACATATACATCAAAAAGCCTTATATTTTTAAAATATAAGGCTTTTTTTTTATCAGAAAATGGAGACAAATGTGAATTATAGTTCAATGCCAAATAAAACCATGTCATCGATTTGTACTTCATCTTTCATCCATTCTGTATAATAGTTCTCAATACTAATTTGTTGTGAAAAAAGTTGTTCGTTTTGAATGGACTCAATAAGGTTTTTGAAATTTTTATTTCCAATCTTCTTGTTTTTAGGTCCTCCAAACTGATCTGTAAGACCATCAGAATAGAAGTAATATCGATCTCCCTTGTTTACATCGAATTCCTGATTAACAAAAACTTTCTCAGTTTCTGAAAAATCTCCTACAGTAAATCTACATCCTTTTATCTGTTCAGCAAATCTATCTTTCCCAACACGTATAAAATTTCTCTTTGCACTACTAATAATTACTTTATTAGTAGTTTTATCTAAAACAAAAATAGACATGTCAATACTGTCTCTGTTGCAATCAATGTTTTTCTGAACTAATAACTGATTAATTAACTTGTTGAGCTCTTTTAATACTTCTGATGGGTCAGTTACCTTTAATACATTTACAATCCTCTCTATTAATGAAATACCAATTAAGGTCATAAATGCTCCAGGGACACCGTGTCCTGTACAATCACCAACAATTAAAATATCTTTATTTCCAATTTGAGTGACCCAATAAAAGTCACCACCCACAAGATCTTTGGGAATAAAGTGTTTAAAATATTTTGGGAAGATATTTTTAATTTTTGATGAGGATGGTAAAATACTTTTCTGAATATTCTGAGCATAATGAATACTACTTAATATTCTATTATGAGCTCTTTTTATTATATCTGCTTGTATTTGTTGCTTATGAAGATTTTCATTTAAAGTCTGAGCAATATTCAACTGCTCATTTATAAGAGATAGTTCTTCTAAATGTTCGTTCAACTCTTCATTTTGTTGTTGAATCTCATTTTTCTGATCAATTATTTGTTCTTGAGCGTCTTCGAGGTCCATAAATAGTTCAGCTATACGCACATTCGCGTCAGCAAGAGCCATTTCACTTTCCTTAAGTTTTCTTATTTGATCTTCTTTATCTTGTAATTCTGACTCTAATTCTTGAACTCTCTTAATTAAATCTTCACTTTTCTCCATGAGAGTAAATTCCATATTAGAAAGTTAATGTCACACTAGATTCTGATGCCTCTTCGATATAAAGCGCTACGCCTCCATACTCGACACCATCTCTAATTTCATCGGTAGTAATACCCATCATACCCATTGTCATCTGACAAGCTATTAACTTGGATCCCATTTCAATGGATAGGTCAATAAGATCTGGAAGGGTTTCAATATTGTTTTCCTTCATCATTGTTTTCATCATTTCAGTACCAATACCCATCATATTTAATCTTGAGATAGTGGTTGATTTTGGATGACTAGGCAGCATCATGGTGATCATCTTCTCTTTGATGTTTTTTCCTTTGTAAATGCTCTTTTCTTTTAATGCATTAATTCCCCAAAGCGTAAAGAAAATGGTGACTTCCATACCAAAACTTGCTGCACCATTGGCAATGATAAAAGCAGGCATTACTTGATCAAGCTCAAAACTAGTCACCAACATGGTGATTTTATCTTTTTGCTGAACCCCATTTAAGTTTTGTAAAGAAGATTGTAATTTTTGTAATTCTTGTTGAAAGTTTTCAGTTTTTTCATTCACTTTTTCTTCAACAAGTTGATCTATGTATGCTTTAAGTTCTTGATTTTCGAATTGCATGAGAATTGAATTTTAATTATTTAATTTTTTCAATTACCGTAATTTTTGATTTTCCTTCCTCAACGAAAGAAATCATTCGTTGCCCAGTTTTACGAATCCAAGCTTCAACATCAGCTTTAAAGGCAGGGTCTGTAGCGGTAATTTCTAGTTTTTCTCCAATACTCATTGTTCTTATTGACTTTGCTATTCTAACAATTGGCATAGGGCAGTTCAATGACGAACAATCCAGTTTTTTTAATTCAGGTGTTTCCATGAAGTAGAAGTGTTTAGATGAAAAAATGTGATGAGACTGAAATAAATTAAGTTTTCACAATTTAATATTGGTTATAATTAATAAAAAACAAAAAAGGTGATCAAAAAAATGATCACCTCTTAAAATTATAATTTTTCTTGGAACAATTTGAAGATCCTTTTGTATTCGTCTATCCAGCTGCTTGTTTCTTTAAACCCATGTGGTTCAATAGGGTATATGGCCATTTCCCAGTTTTCTTTCTTCAGTTCGATTAATCTTTGTGATAATCGTACGACATCAGAAAATTGTACATTATCATCAACCATTCCATGGAGAATTAATAAATCTCCTTTTAATCCTTCTGCAAAATAAATTGGAGAACTCTTCTTATAAGCATCCGGATCTAATGCAGGTGTGTTAAGGATATTTGAAGTATAAGGGTGGTTATAGTGTGCCCAATCGGTCACTGAACGAATAGCAGCACCCGCCTTAAATGTATCTCCTTCATTAAACATGGCCATTAAGGTGATAAAACCACCATATGATCCACCATAGATACCGACTTTAGAAGCATCAATTCCATGTTCTTTTATCAAATACTTAGCACCATCTACATGATCAGAAAGATCTTTTCCCCCCATGTGTCTGTAGATTCCAGTTCTCCAATCTCTACCATATCCAGCAGATGCTCTATAGTCAATATCAAGTACAGTATAACCATTATCAACTAATAAATTATGGAACATGTATTCTCTATGGTAAGCACTCCACCACTTGTGAACATTTTGAAGATAACCGGCACCATGTACAAAAATCACAGCCTTGTGTAAATCTTTTTCTTTTGATGGTTTGTAGATACGTGCATGCACCTTTTCTCCGTCTTTAGCATCAAATTGAACAATTTCAGGATCTCTCCACTCGTAATTATCAAATGCTTCTGATGTCGATTTAGTGATTTGAGTACTTTCAGCTCCTTTCTTGTTTTGTTGAAGGTAGATTTCCCATGGCTTGTTTGCATAAGAATATCTATCTACAATGTATTTTTCGTCAGGTGATAACAGAGTTTCATGCTTACCTACACTCTCCGTTATTTTAAGCATTTCTCCTCCATTTATACTTACCTTATACAGATGTTGTTCAGCAGGTCTTTCTTTATTTGATGTTAAATAAAAGTATTGACCATCGTTAGATACTTTTGTTTCGTTGATTTCAAAAGCACCCTCAGTAACTTGAGTAGTCTTTTTGGAGACTACATTGTAGGTGTAAACATGTGAGAAACCTGTTTTTTCAGATTGATACCAAATTGTTTTATCGTTCACCCAACCAATAGGAGCGACCCAAAAGTTCCAACCACTAATGCCAGGTCCACCAATCCAAGCTTCATCGTGTTGATGATCAATTTGAGTTAATGTCCCATCATTAAAGTTGATTTGAGCAATCCAACGATCTTTGTTGTCATAAGATCTAATATCGACAACAGCATGATTAGAAATAGGAGAGAAGTGAGCTTCGTGCATCACCACTGTCTTTTTGTAATCTTCAGCTGATTTATCGTAGTCGCTAAAAAATTCTGGTGTTTTGTCTAAACCTTCCAATCCTGAAAGATCAATGGTAATTACAGAATCTTTTTGAATATCGTATATGTAATTTTCATAGGTATCTTCAGGACTTCCAACTTTCGCACGTGCATTTTGCATTTTCACATATCCCGTTCCCTCTACCCATACAGGCATTTCAGTAGCAAAATTTCCAGCAGATGTTCCTAAAGAATACACTACATAATTTTCGTCACTGCTTAACTTTACATCAAATACATATTTGTTGCCGATATATATATTAGATGTATTATTCAATTTTATAGCATCCTTATGTGCTTTGCTTTCTTCTTTTCTATCTTTTCTATTTCTAACAATTTCAAAAAGTTCTAATTGTTGATCTTCAAGAAATTTTTGCTGATCAGATTTCTTTCCTTTTTTGGGTGCGTTCCCTTTTTTGAAATGTGTTATTTGATGAATCAGCCCGTTAGATAAATCCAAAGTATACAGATTATTTGCTCTTTTAAATGATATTTTCTCCTCATTTAAAAGATATTTGGGAGAAGAATCATAATCTGATGAACTCGTTAATTGAGTGGAAATCCCTTTTTTAACATCAAATAGATAGATATTGCCTTCTTTTGAATAAATTAATTGAGATTTTTTCTTATTCCAAACAGCCTTTGAAGTTGGTAAATGCTTTTGTTCTTCACTATCAACAACAGTATATTTTTTTGATTTAACATCAAACTTATAAAGCTGGTCAAATGATTTATCTTCTTTATTCCAATAAAAATAAACTGTTTTGCTATCTTTTGCCCAGAAAGGACTATGTGGAGTCTGACCAATAAAGTGTTCTCCACCCATGATGTCATCAATCGATAGAGTACTTTGGTTGTCGGTTTGGCTCAATGCGATAATAGGCAGGCATAATATACCCAGCAAAGTATAAAGTTTGTTCATATGTATATGTGTTTTAAAAAAAATGAAATCATTATTTCTAATGATTTCTTAGTCCATAAAGGGCATCCACCTGAAATTTCATTGAATCCGATCTGACCAATGTTCTAAGGTGAAAACTTGTCTTTATAAAAACAGTATCCGATCTGAATAAATTTCCCAAATCACCCTCGTCATATTGTTCAATATTGGCATCCAATAGTTTAGGTGTTGAATTCGTGGGGACATCGTAAAGGAATCCTACTTGAATACTTCTATTGTTGTCTGTAAAAAAGATATTTACAGAATCGACAATAAATAATGTAGAATCTGAAGGGTGAATAGTAGAAATTTGTATTCTATTGATACTCCCTTTTGTAATTTGATTAAGATCAATAAAATTCTTTTGTGCTACACTATCTCTTGTGTTTACATATGCAGTGGTAGTGGCTTCTAACCATTCTCCTGCAGGATCTAAACTATCTAGTCTAGTTTGCGAAATGAGTTCTAAGTTTTTCATTGTTAGATGTTTCATCTCACTATCCAATCCAAAAAAATCACAGCTCGATAAAAAAATAATGGGTAGAGCTAATAATATTTTGAAGTATTTAGATTTATCTTTAAAGAATTGATTCATTATCGTAATTTTGTGAATTGACAAATTTATAAAAATATTTTTTACACTTGACAAATTGTTCAACTCTCTGATATAATGAGGATATTTTTTAACATTACTCTTATTTTAATCATCCTAACTACTAGTAAGGTGTTTTCTCAAAAAACTTTACCAAAAAGAGAGTTTAGGGGAGTATGGGTAGCTACATTAAATGCTATCGATTGGCCATTTAGTGAGAAAGATTCTGCTGAACAACAAAGAAGAGACTTTATTTCATTGTTGAATTTTCATCAGAAAAGAGGAGCAAATGCAATGATTGTTCAAGTAAGAGCAAGTGCTGATGTTATTTATCCAAGTAATATTGAGCCTTGGTCGTTGAGCATAAGTGGAAAACAAGGAATGCCCCCTAAGCCATTTTATGATCCTTTGGAATTTATGATTGAAGAGACGCATAAAAGAGGAATGGAATTTCATGCTTGGGTGAATCCTTTTAGAGCTGTGACGAATACTCAGTATGTAAAAGTATGTGATGACCATATTTCTAAGACACACCCAGAGTGGGTTTTGGAATACAATACCTTAAAAATTTTAAACCCTGGTTTGCCAGAAGTACATCAATATGTTAATTCTGTAATAGAAGAACTCATTTCTAATTATGATATTGATGCTTTACATTTTGATGACTATTTCTATCCATATCCCGATCATGGTGAGTTAAAAGCTGATCGTTCAACATGGAGAAAGTATAGAGTGGCCAACGAATCGATTAGAGATTGGAGAAGAAGAAACATAAATACGTTTGTAGAAGGTGTACATCGATTGATAGTAAACAAGAAGCCTTCTTTGAAGTTTGGTGTTAGTCCATTTGGTGTGTGGAGAAACGAAAGAGACGATTATGATGGATCGCCTACACGTTCCGGCTACACTTCCTATGATCATTTATATGCTGATGTTCGCTTATGGTTAATGAATGGATGGATAGATTATGTTGCTCCACAATTGTATCAATCAACGAAACATAGAAGTATTCCATTCATTCCTACCTTAGAATGGTGGTCAAATAATTCTTTCGGAAAACATTTATATGCAGGTCATGCCGTTTATCGTGTTGATAGATCGCTGGAGAATGGTTGGAGAGATAAAGAAGAGATGCCTCTTCAGATTGTTACTGCTAGAAATATGGATAAGGTAGAGGGCAGTATCCTTTATAATTCTACTTCTGTATGGAATAATCAGGGAGGAATAGCAGACTCTTTGAAGGCAATATATCCTACGCCAGCATTAATTCCACAAATGCCATGGATTGATGGTCAGCCACCTCAAATACCTCTAGAACCTGAGATTTTTGCTACTGATGAAGGGGTGAAAATACAATGGAAAACACCGGCAATGGCAGATGATGGTGATCTACCAAAATATTACGTAATTTATTCTACAAGGAGTGGAAAGTTGCCTAATATTGATAGTCCACATGAAATTTTAAAAATACTACCTTCCTCTCAGTTAGAGTTTATTGATAAGCGTACATCTCAATTGGAGGATTATACCTATTTAATTACTTCTTTAGATCAATTACAGAATGAAAGTGAGGCTGTTTTACCTCAATATCCTAAAGATCAAAACGTAATTTTACCCCAGCCATATCATGAAAAAGTGGTGGTTGACTTAAATAGTTCCGCATTAAAAGCAACTTGGCAAATTATAAACAATATAATTGATAATGAGAATTTTACAATGACGAAAGATTTTAATTAAGTGACCGTGATCATCAAAATGTGATATTAATTTCATGATATTAGAAGTGTAATAAATACAACAAAAGAATTATCAGATTCTCGGATTTTAACTTTATACTATTATGAAAGCGGACAAAAAATTAATCATTGCAGTTTACGATAACGAGAAAAAAGCACAAGAAGAATTCGACATTCTTTTCAGCAAAGAGAAAAAAGATGAACTCGATTTAAGTGCTTATACAGTCATCACAAAAAAAGAAAATGGGAAGACTGAACTTCACGACACAGTAGGACGTGATGCTTTTTGGGGAGCAGTAATTGGCGGTTTAGTAATGCTTTTGATTGGTCCATTTGGGGCAATCTATGGTGCAGCACTATTTACTGCTGAAGTACTCGCAGGCTCAATGGCTGCTTCAATTGGAGTAGGAGCTTTAGCAGGTTGGCTAAAAAGTGATGCCTTAAACATTCCAATAGATTTGATTAAGGACATCAAGGAATCTCTAAAACCAGGATCATCTGCAATTGTAGCTGTTGCAGAAGAAGATTGGGTAGATGACGTAGAAAGATTATTGAAACCCAATTCAGAAATGATGCACGAATATCAATTTAATGGAAGTGTAGTTGAAAAGTTTGAGAATGATTGGAAAGAGCATCATAAACAAGAAATCGTAGAATAAAACAAATCTACAACTCACAAAATGCTAGTCCTATGGCTAGCATTTTTTTGTTATATTTATAACAAAATGTTGTATTATGTTTATTTTTTCTGTATCAATGGAAACTTCCTTATGAATTTGTAGATTTGCAACTCAAATATAAAGGCCTGAGCTTTTATTATCTCAAACACTAAGTTTTCGTTTTAGAAAAATGTCAAGACAACAACTAATCGAGGCAGCATGGGAAGACCGTGCTCTCTTAAAACAACAAGAATATATTGATGCTGTTAAAGCAACAGTTGAAGAATTAGATAAAGGAACATTAAGATGTGCAGAGCCTGTAGCTGATGGTTGGCAGGTGAATGAGTGGGTGAAGAAAGCGGTAATTATGTTCTTCCCATTGGCAGAAATGGAAACTATTAAAGTAGGTCCTTTCGAATTCCACGATAAAATTCCTTTAAAAAGCGATTACGCTGAAAAAGGTGTTCGTGTAGTTCCTCATGCCATTGCTCGTTACGGTTCTTTTGTGAACAAAGGAGTAATCATGATGCCATCATACGTAAACATTGGTGCTTATGTTGATTCTGGTACTATGGTAGATACTTGGGCAACTGTAGGTAGCTGTGCACAAATCGGTAAAGATGTTCACCTTTCAGGTGGTGTTGGTGTTGGTGGTGTTCTTGAGCCAGTTCAAGCAGCTCCAGTAATTATCGAAGATGGTGCTTTTGTTGGTTCAAGATGTATCTTGGTAGAAGGTGTTCACATTGGTAAAGAAGCTGTATTAGGTGCGAACGTAACTTTAACGGCTTCATCAAAAATTATCGATGTAACAGGAGATGAGCCAGTAGAATACAAAGGTTATGTACCTCCAAGATCAGTAGTTATTCCTGGTAGCTACACTAAGAAATTCCCAGCTGGTGAATTCTCAGTAGGATGTGCTATCATCATTGGTCAAAGAAAAGAAAGTACGGATAGAAAAACATCACTTAACGATGCGTTAAGAGATAACAACGTTTCTGTATAGTACATTTTGATATAGAATTAAGGGTCAACTTATACATTATGTTGACCCTTTTTTTATTTCTCACAATTTGTGTTTAAGATAATATCAAATACTTTTTTTCTACCGGGAAGCCAGGTGTTATTTTCTCTTTTGTAATAGTTTTTATCGGCATTGAACGAAAAAGGTATGCTTCTCTTTGTTAATTCACATGTCACAAATTCAGCAAAAACCATTTGTTCTTCAATAGAATAATGATCGCCTTTATAGTAATTTCCTGGCATCCAAGCACCCACCCAAGTGTAAATACCTGTTTCTTCTTGCCAAGACAATGCTGTATCTAATTTCTTTCTGATCAATTCTTTTTCCATTTCATTCCCGTTGGTCCATAATCGGTTTGGGTTTTTCTTTTCTGGACCTGAAGCATAAAAATGAAATTCTGCCATCAGATAATCATTGTGATCAGATGGAATTTTTAATAAATGAAGTTTTTCGGGGGCGGATCGAACAACAGGTGATATAAATATAATTCGATATGGATTTGTGGCTCTTATTCTTGTGACTGTTCTTTCGTAAAACTCATTGAGTAAATCAGGTTCCTTATTTAATTTTTTACTTACCTCTATGATTAAATCAAATGATACTAGATAGGAATAATTTAAGCCATGTTTAGCGATTGTACCCCACCAATCAATTGTTTTTTGAAGTGAAGTCTCATCAGCATTGTCACAAAATTCATAAGCATGATAAGCAATAATTGGTGTAAGTCCTACTTCAAGACAATCATTAATCACCCTATCTAATTGATGTAAAATAATTGGTGTTGGGTCCTCCTTAATTCGAATTCTGACATGGTCTAACCCCGAGGATTTAAAATCTCTCAACATTTGCAAGGAATAAGTATCCATGCCTTTTCCTGATTTAACCCAATCGACATCCAATCCTTTATGTAATAATTGATGGTACTCTTTTGGAGAAATTGCTTCGTTGTTTTGCGCTTTGATAAAAGGAAGAAAACAAAGTATAAAAAAGAAGGTTGAATAGGTGAATCGTACTGACATAAAAAAATAAGTTTGATTTGATTTTCAAAAGTTAACGGAAAAAGAATGATTTCTTCAGTAAGAAATACGTTTTTTGTAACTTTGTGAAAATTTTACATCTCATCTAGAATATAAAACCGTGATAGTAGTAGATAAAGTAGTCCTAAGTGACGATATGATGGACGAGGAGTTTGTCTGTAATTTGGACAAATGTAAAGGGGCTTGTTGTGTAGAAGGTGATCTTGGAGCACCTTTGAATGATGACGAGTTGGAGAAAATCGAAGAAGTATATGAAACTGTGAAACCATATATGTCTGAAGCGGGCATCCAAGAAGTGGAAAAGCAAGGGAAATACATCAAGGATTTTGAAGGAGATTACTCTACACCTACTATCAATAACAGAGAGTGTGCTTACGCAGTTTACGATGATAAAAAGTATTTACATTGTGCTATTGAAAAAGCGTATCTCGACGGTAAAATAACGTATAGAAAACCTATTTCTTGCTACTTATACCCTGCAAGAATATCAAGTTATGAGGCGTATGATGCTGTAAATTACGACCGTTGGGAGATTTGTAGCGACGCTTGTGTTCTAGGTAAGGAGTTAAAGGTGCCTGTTTATCAATTTTTAAAAGGCCCACTGACTGCCAAATATGGTGCAGAGTGGTATGAGAAATTGGAACAGGAAATTAAATTGATGAAAGAAAACTTAAGATAGTCTTAAGTCAACAATACAATAAAATGATGATGTATTTCGGTGCATCATCATTTTGCTATAAAAAGAACAAAGGAAAAATATGTTATATCCGAAAAATTTAGAAGAAAAGCTTGGTTTTGATAAACTGAGAGAAATTTTAAAGGATAAATGTAATGGAGAAGTAGGGCGTAGTTATGTAGATCGTATGCGTTTTACTTCTGATATAAGATTCATAAATCAGCGTGTCGCCCAAGTGGATGAATGCGTTCGTATTTATGAAGCGGGGGAATCATTCCCTCACTCAGGCTATATTGATGTAGCCAACTATTTAGATAAGTCAGAAATTATCAATGCATTTCTTTTAGAAGAGGAATTATTTGATTTAAAAACGGCTTTAAGTACGCTCAAAGAATGTCTTCAATTTTTTAATGCTTGTGATCCTACTTTATATCCTGAGTTGGTAAAAGTGAGTGAACACATTGAATTCAATCCTTTAATTCTAAATCAAATTGATATGATTTTAGATGATAAAGGAAAAATTAGAGACAATGCCTCTCCTGAATTAGTGAGTATCCGTTCTCAACTCAACAAGCAGTTGAACAGCTTGAGATCGAAAACAGCATCAGTGATGCAGTCCATGAAGAAAAGTGGATATGCTAAGGAAGATGCAAAACCCACTTTAAGAGAAGGTAGAATTGTAGTACCGGTACCTGCTGAACATAAAAGACATGTCACTGGCTTTGTACACGATGCTTCATCAACTGGTCAGACAGTATATATCGAACCTCAAGAACTTTTGGATCTGAATAACTCTATCAAAGATTTAGAACTAAGAGAAAGACAAGAGGTTATTCGTATTCTTACTGAAATCACAAATAAGATTAGACCTGAAGTGCCAGGTTTAAGAAAAGGTAATAATTACTTGGGTATTATTGATTTTATCAATGCAAAAGCAAAGTTTGCCATGCATCAGGAATCGATTAAACCTGTTATTGTAGACGAACCTTTAGTGGCTTGGTATCATGTGGCACATCCCATACTTCTTAACTCATTTATGGAGCAAGGAAGAAAAGAAGAGGTGGTAAGACAGAAGATTGAGTTGGATCAAGAAAGAGGTCGTGTTCTTGTGATTTCTGGACCAAACGCCGGTGGTAAATCTATTGCAATGCAAACTGTAGCATTGGTACAATACATGTTCCAATGTGGTATGCTAGTTCCTATGGTTGAAGGATCTAAGATGGGTGTTTTCGAAGATATCATGATGGATTATGGTGATGATCAATCTTTAGAAAATGACCTTTCAACGTATTCTTCTCACCTGACCAACATGAAAGCGATGTTGACAAAAGGAGGAAGTAAGACTTTGGTACTGATCGATGAATTTGGTTCGGGTACTGAACCGGAATTAGGTGGTGTAATAGCGGAATCAATTCTTGAAGAAATGAACCGTAAAGAGATGTGGGGTGTGATTACCACTCACTATGCAAACCTTAAATTCTATGCAGAAAAACAGCAAGGATTACAAAACGGAGCTATGCGTTATGATGTGGAGAACCTTCAGCCTTTATACAAATTAGAACAAGGTCAGCCGGGTTCATCTTTTGCTTTGGAAATTGCTCAAAAGATTGGTTTGCCCAAAAAGGTAGTCAATATTGCTAGACATAAGGCAGGGCGTAAGAAGATTAACATGGAAGAGTTACTTCGAAATCTTGAACAAGAAAAGAAGGAACTTAACCAAAAAAATAAAGAAATTAATCGTCTTGAGCAGAAGTTGTCATCTGCCAAAGAAAAATTTGAGAAACAGTCTTTGGATCTTCAAAACAAAAAAGTGAAGATCATGAATAAGGCTAGAGAAGATGCTCAAAAGGTACTGGATACAGCCAATCAGAAGATTGAAAAAGCCATTAAGGAGATCAAAGAGACCAAGGCAGATAAAGAAAAGACAAAACAGTTACGTCAAAATATAGAAAACTTCAAAAACTCTAATAAACCAAGTAAAAAGAGTCAGGATAAACCTGAGGAAGTGTACGAGGTCATTGGAGGTACTATTGTTGTAGGAGACGCCGTAAGGGTGAAAGGTCAGAATACAATGGGTGAAGTGGCATCAGTTTCACAAAGAGAAGCAGAGATCTTAGTAGGAGAACTTCGCACAAAAGTGAAGCTGAACCGTTTGGAACGTATCAGTAAGAAAACTTTCAGAAAAGAAACGAGAGAGAAACATTCTACAATGAGTGCAGCTTCTAGTATCACCCAAAAGAGAATTGATTTTAATACTCAATTAGATCTTAGAGGGAAAAGGGCAGAAGAAGTGATGTACGAATTAGATGACTTTATGGATTCTGCCATCATGTTGGGAGAAACTGAAGTAAGAATCCTTCATGGGAAAGGAACAGGTGCTTTAAGAGAAGTAGTAAGAAATCACTTGAAATCTTTCCGAGGAATAAAAAATGTTTCCGATGATCACCCGGATCGTGGTGGTGCCGGAGTAACTGTAGTTACATTAAGATAATTCAATATTCAGCTTACAAATTATCAATTTTGTATTATTTATAGTGATTTTATGATTATTTCCTCAAATGTGTAAAATGTTAATGACATAATCATTAAATATCATTTGTTAATAATAAGATTATTGTATATTTGAATTAGTCAAAAGTTAAGGCTTTGTCTTAATCCTTTGTCTTCATAGCTGGTTGAAATCGTGAACTTAACAGTTTACGTCTTTATGTTACTACATAAAGTAAAACGCCCAACATTTCAAATGAAATGTTGGGCGTTTTTTTATCTGAAAAGCCACTATTAAATGTCAGCTCCGAATTTCGATTTCATATGGTCTTTATATTCTGATAGACTACTCTTCATGTCCTTACTTAATATCAAAATACCGATAAGGTTAGGGATAGTCATTAATGCTATGGTAATTCCGGAAAGTGTCCAGATAATTGTAGTATCAGCAAAAGAACCAACAAAGAAAGCCACTACATATACACCTCTGTAATATATTACAGATTTCGGTCCTAATAAGAACGTCATGGCTCTATCACCATAATACGACCATGAAATGGCTGTAGAAAAGGCAAATAACAAAAGACCAATAGATACAATGAATTTACCTTTTTCTCCGAAGTAACTTCTCTTAAAGGCTTCACTTGTAAGTGGTGAACTGTGAATTAATGATTTGCCATTAATGACCAATTTATCTAGCCAATTGATTTTACCATCAACTACTTCTAGCTTACCAGAGAACTTCTCTCCATCATAGCTGATCATTACATTTTCAGCAAGAGATCGTGCATGGATAAGAGAAACAGAGTTCATGATCTTACCATTCACCACTTCCAATGAACCATTAAATAAAGGTAGTTTTTCTTCTCCACTCACATGCTTTGCAAGAAGCAAACGGTCATTATTTGGATTACTTTTGTTGTCATCATATTGTTGACTCAAAACAACCAAGTCTGTTTGTTGGAATTTGTTGTCTAACTTTTCTCTCCAGACATTCGATGAAAGAAGGGCAAGACCTGTTAAAGAACAGATCAGAATAGTATCAATAAATGGCTCTAAGATGGCTACCATACCTTCAGAAACAGGTTCTTTTGTTTTTGCAGAAGCATGGGCAATTGGTGCAGAACCTTGTCCGGCCTCGTTAGAGAAAAGACCTCTGTTGACACCTCTATTAAATGCGTAAGCTAATGACGCTCCAAGGAAACCACCTGTAGCTGAAGTGCCACTAAATATATCAGACATGATTCTACTGATAGAATCAGGAATGTTTTCAATGTTATAAAAAATTACTGCAATACAGCCGATAAAGTAAACAACAGCCATTAAAGGCACTAGTTTTTCAGTTACCGCTGCAATTCTACTAATACCTCCTAGAATTACAAAAGCTAATAATACAGAAAGGATTGCTCCCGTTATATATGTTTCTATACCAAATGTGGCATGAATAGAAGAGGCAATACTGTTTACTTGAGGAAGGTTACCCGTGCCAAAAGAAGATAATACAGTAGCTATGGCAAAAATTACTGCCAACCATTTCATGTTCAATTTGTTTTTCATGAAATACATTGGTCCACCTGCCATGGTTCCGTCTGCTGTTTTTTCTCTGTATTTATGAGATAATGATACTTCTACAAATTTTGTCGTCATACCAAAAAAGGCAGTCACGATCATCCAAAATAAGGCTGCGGGTCCACCAAGGTGAATAGCTAATGCGACACCAGCAATGTTACCCGTACCAACAGTACCTGAAAGAGCTGTTGCTAAGGCTTGGAAGTGTGAAGTGTCACCTTCATCATCACTCTCGTCAAACTTGCCTCGAACAACATCAAGTGCATGTTTAAAGAAACGTATCTGAGGAAACTTTAAGTAAATTGTGAAAAATAAGCCTGTTAGCAATAGTAGTGCAACAAACCAATTAGAACCACCGATATAACTGTCGATTAGACTTAATATCTCGTTTAATTGTTGCATTTTTTAAATAAATAATTGAAAGTATGTGAATAATATAGAATTGCGAAAATAGGAAAGAAAAGGGGGAATCCTAAAAATTTTATAATATCATATAAAAAAATCAATAAATCGGAGGTGATTTTTAGATGCTTTATCATTTGTGTTTTGTTATGAAAAATTTAGTAAATAAACTCATCAATGATTTTCATTCCTAAAATGAATAGTTGGATAAGTTTACTTTAGAAAAGTAATCCATAAATCTTTTTTATAGATATGTAGTTAAAGTATTAATATTTAAGTTATAACACTTATTCTATTTATTTGTAAGGAAAAAAGCGGTAAATATGTTAGCTTGCACATCGAAATTCTCACAGCAAATTTTGTGGTCAGTTGTAGGGGCACAAATGGGGGGATTTAAAAATTAAAATTTATATACCACAATGATTAAAATTACATTACCGGATAATTCGGTAAGAGAGTTCGAAAGCGGAGCGTCTTCATTGGATGTAGCAAAGAGCATCAGTGAAGGATTGGCTAGAAATGTACTAGCAGCAGAAGTAAATGGAGAAGTTTGGGATGCTACCAGACCATTGACCGCAGACTCAAATGTAAAATTATTAACGTGGAATGATACGGATGGCAAGCAAACTTTTTGGCATTCATCAGCTCACTTAATGGCAGAAGCTTTAGAAGCTTTATACCCTGGTGTAAAATTGGGTATTGGACCTTCTATCGAGAATGGTTTCTACTATGATGTAGATTTCGGTGATCATGAATTCTCATCTGAGGAACTAGTCAATGTAGAGAAGAAAATGAAAGAACTAGCAAAGAAAAAGAATATCTACGTGCGCGAGGATATTTCTAAATCTGATGCTGTTCAATATTTCGAAGAAAAAGAAGATCCATACAAATTAGACCTTTTAGAAGGTTTAGAGGATGGACAGATCACTTTTTACAAGCAAGGAGAGTTTACCGATTTATGTCGTGGACCACATATTCCTCATACAGGTTTTATCAAAGCAATTAAATTGATGTCTGTTGCAGGTGCTTACTGGAGAGGTGATGAGAAAAATAAAATGTTGACTCGTATCTACGGTATTACATTCCCTAAAGCAAAGGAATTAACAGAGTACTTAGAGAGATTAGAGGAAGCAAAGAAAAGAGATCATAGAAAAGTAGGTCAAGAGTTAGATTTATTTACTTTCTCTCAAAGAGTAGGTCAAGGTCTTCCTCTTTGGTTACCAAAAGGTACTACTTTAAGAGAGCGTTTAGAAAACTTCCTTAGAAAAGCACAGCAAAAAGCGGGATACCAACAGGTAGTTACTCCACATATCGGATCAAAAGATCTATATGTTACTTCAGGTCACTACGCTAAATATGGTGAGGATTCATTCCAACCAATTCATACTCCACACGAAGGTGAAGAGTATTTATTGAAACCAATGAACTGTCCTCATCACTGTGAAATCTACAGATCAAGACCTCGTTCGTATAGAGATCTTCCTGTAAGATTAGCAGAATTTGGTACTGTATATAGATATGAGCAATCAGGTGAGTTACACGGATTGACTAGGGTACGTGGTTTTACTCAAGATGATGCTCACTTATTCTGTCGTCCTGATCAAGTAAAAGAAGAATTTGGTAAAGTAATCGACTTGGTACTTTATGTATTTAAATCATTAGGTTTTGATGATTACTTAGCACAAATTTCATTACGTGATAAAGAAGATAGAGCGAAATATATCGGTAATGAATCGGATTGGGATAGAGCAGAAAAAGATATCGAAGAGGTAGCAGCTGAGAAAGGTTTAAAGACAGTGGTAGAATATGGCGAAGCTGCATTCTATGGTCCAAAACTAGACTTTATGGTGCGTGATGCTTTAGGTAGATCTTGGCAGTTAGGTACTATCCAAGTGGATTATCAATTACCACAACGTTTCGAATTAGAATACAAAGATTCTGATAACTCAATGAAACGTCCGGTAATGATTCACCGTGCGCCATTTGGGTCAATGGAACGTTTCATTGCTATTCTAATTGAGCACACAGGTGGTAATTTCCCATTATGGTTAGCACCAGAGCAATTTACTTTACTTCCAGTTTCTGATAAATACAATGATTATGCATACGATGTATTGTCAACTTTAGAAGAAGCAGGATTTACAGGTAATGTAGATGCACGTGCTGAGAAAATTGGTAGAAAAATCCGTGATGCAGAAGTTCAGAAAACACCATATATGTTAATTGTTGGTGAAAAAGAAATGGACGGTACTGCAGTTTCAGTAAGAAAGAAAGGTGAAGGTGATATCGGTACTATGTCAGTAACTGATTTCGTGGAGCTTTTCAAAAAAGAAACAGCGGTATAAGCTATAAATAATTGAATCAATGAGCTATCAGAAATTTTTTGATAGCTCATTGTTGATTTAAATAACAAACTAAAATAACAACAAAGATGGTCTATGATGTAATCATTGTGGGTGCTGGTATTGTCGGCATGGCTACCGCAATGAAGATTAAACAACAGAAGCCAGATTTTAAAGTACTTGTACTTGAAAAAGAGGGTGACGTAGCACAACATCAAACAGGACATAATAGTGGGGTGATTCATTCTGGACTATATTATAAGCCGGGATCCCATAAAGCATTAAACTGTATTGATGGTTACAATCAATTAATCAAATTCTGTGATGAGGAAGGTGTAAACTACGATTTATGTGGAAAAATTGTAGTAGCCACTGATCAAAAGGAATTGGATAACTTAAATACACTTTATGAAAGAGGTGTAGAAAACGGTTTGAAAAACCTAAAGCGTCTTACAGCGGCTCAGATTAAAGAATATGAGCCTTACTGTAATGGTATTGCAGGTTTACATGTGCCTCAAACAGGTATTATTGATTATACTGAGGTAACAAAAAAATATTTAGAGGTATTTCAAGATCGATTAGGAGGAGAAATTCGTTTCCATAGTAAAGTTGAAGAAATTCGCTTGGGAAGTATTGGTGTTGAAGTAATTACAGGTAGAGAAACATTCAGATCGAAATTAGTAGTCAACTGTGCAGGTTTATATAGTGATAGAATTGCTCAATTGGCATTAAAAAAATTGGATGTGCGTATCATTCCTTTTAGAGGGGAATACTACGAAATTAAGCCGAATAAACATTATTTGGTGAAAAACTTAATCTATCCTGTACCAAATCCTGCCTTTCCATTCCTAGGAGTTCACTTTACTAGAATGATTAATGGAGGAGTAGAAGCGGGACCAAATGCAGTGCTAGCTTATAAACGTGAAGGCTATAAGAAAACTGATGTTAACATTTCTGAACTAACGGAGTCTTTGACTTGGAAAGGATTCTTAAAAGTAGCATCAAAATATTGGCCTACAGGTTTAGGTGAAGTCTATAGATCATACTCAAAAGCAGCCTTTACAAAAGCATTACAACGTTTACTGCCTGATTTAAAGCAATCTGACTTAAAAGTAGGTGGTTCTGGCGTACGTGCACAAGCATGTGATAAAAATGGAGGATTAATCGACGATTTCTTATTTGTTGAAGAAGATCGTATGATTAATGTGCTAAATGCACCTTCTCCAGCAGCTACATCATCATTAGCTATTGGTGATACGATCGCTGCTAAAGCCATTAAAAGGTTAGAGAAATAATATATTCAATGCGTATAAAGAAATAAAGTTGAAAAATTTTATTTTTTTATACGCTTGAAATTCAGTCTTTAGTTATATCATTTACTTTTTTTTACACTAGAATGTTTGTAACTAAAAGATCTCCTCTTACCTTTGCACTCGCAATGACACAAACGGTGTCAATAAAAACAGATTTAATGGGATGTTAGCTCAGTTGGTTTAGAGCACCTGCCTTACAAGCAGGGGGTCATTGGTTCGAATCCAATACGTCCCACCACTTACACAGAAGGTGTATTTGGGGTGTTAGCTCAGTTGGTTTAGAGCACCTGCCTTACAAGCAGGGGGTCACTGGTTCGAATCCAGTACGCCCCACGATCAGAATTATTTATTGGGATGTTAGCTCAGTTGGTTTAGAGCACCTGCCTTACAAGCAGGGGGTCATTGGTTCGAATCCAATACGTCCCACCAATCTACACATTAGGTGTAAATTGGGATGTTAGCTCAGTTGGTTTAGAGCACCTGCCTTACAAGCAGGGGGTCACTGGTTCGAATCCAGTACGTCCCACAAAAAAGACAAGGACATACTTGAAGTTACAAGTATGTCCTTTTTTTGTTGCCTGAAAATCAATTTTTTACGTTTTATACTTTATTCAGAAAAAATTATTAGAAATATAATTGATAAACCGATTAAAGTTATAATTTTGCATCGCAAATAATAACAGTTAAATTATTTGCTTCAAATGGCTATCGATCCAAGTAAAGTTTTGTATGAAGCACTCACATATGATGATGTGCTTTTAAGACCAGGTTTCTCAGAAATTCTTCCTCGAGACACTACAACAAAAACAATGTTGACAAAAAACATCTCTCTGAACATTCCTTTAGTTTCAGCAGCGATGGATACAGTAACAGAGGCCGACCTGGCAATCGCTATGGCATTGGAAGGTGGATTAGGTTTTATCCACAAGAACATGACCATCCAGCAACAAGCTTCCCAAGTACGAAAAGTCAAGCGTTCTCAGTCAGGGATGATTTTAGATCCTGTGACGTTAACAGCAAATAAAACATTATTCGAGGCTAACGAATTAATGAGGGAATACAAGATTGGCGGTATTCCAGTGGTAGATGATGAGGGCATCCTTATCGGTATTCTAACAAATAGAGATTTAAGATTCCAAAAAGATTTATCGATTGCAGTGAAAGATGTGATGACTAGAGGAGAGTTGATCACTGCTGCTGATGGCGTAACTTTGGAAGAGGCTCAAGAAATCCTTCAAGAGCACAAAATCGAAAAACTTCCTATCGTAAGTAAGTCAAACAAATTAGTTGGACTAATCACTTACAAGGATATCCTTAAAAACAAGAATAGACCTAACGCTTGTAAAGATAAATACGGTCGTTTAAGAGTTGGTGCTGCAGTAGGTGTTACTGGAGACATCATGGAAAGAGTTTCTGAATTAAAAGCTGCAGGTGTAGATGTTATCGGTATCGATACTGCACACGGTCACTCTAAAGGAGTAATCGACTGTCTGAAAAAAGTGAAGAAAGAATTCCCAGACTTAGATGTAATCGTAGGTAACATCGCAACAGCAGAAGCAGCGAAAGCATTGGCTGAAGCAGGTGCTGATGGTATCAAAGTAGGTGTTGGTCCTGGTTCTATCTGTACTACACGTGTTATTGCAGGTGTAGGTGTGCCTCAGTTATCAGCTGTATTCGAAGCAGCGTCTGTATTGAAAGATATGGGTGTTCCTTTTATTGCTGATGGTGGTGTTAGATTCTCAGGTGATTTAGTGAAAGCTATCGCAGGTGGTGCTAACGTTGTAATGATTGGTTCATTATTAGCGGGTACAGATGAGTCTCCAGGAGATATGATCATCTTCGAAGGTCGTAAGTTTAAAGCGTACCGTGGGATGGGTTCAGTAGAAGCCATGAACCAAGGTTCTAAAGACCGTTACTTCCAAGATGCAGAAGACGACATTAAAAAACTAGTTCCAGAAGGTATCGCAGGTCGTGTACCTTACAAAGGAAAAGTAGAAGAAGTATTGTATCAATTAGTAGGTGGCCTTAAAGCAGGTATGGGATACTGTGGTGCAGGTACTATTGAGCAATTGCATGAAGCTAAATTTGTAAAAATTACTGGTGCAGGTGTGAAAGAATCTCACCCACACGATGTGACAATTACAAGAGAGGCTCCAAACTATTCTTCTAAGTCATAGTTTTTAGAGCATATTAATAAAAGGTCAAGTGATGTATCGCTTGGCCTTTTTTTATACTTAATTCTCAATAAGTATTAATCAAAACCTTTAGTTCTAAAAAATTAAACAATTGCTATAAAAAGAATCATTTTTTGATTTAAATTGCAACATCAAATAATAAAATGAAATAGTCATGATAGTAGCTACCCCATTAGCAGAACGTATGCGTCCTAGATCGATTCAGGAAGTGGCAGGTCAGAAACACTTGCTAGGCCCTGATGGTGTATTTACAAGAATGGTCGAGAGCAAGACGATTCCATCTATGATTTTATGGGGCCCTCCAGGTGTGGGTAAAACAACATTAGCTAGACTATTGGCAGAATCGACTAAAAGACCTTTTAAAACACTCAGTGCGGTCAGTGCTGGCGTGAAAGAAGTGAGAGAGGTGATAAAAGAAGCAAGTTTTGCCTATGGTACAATTTTATTTATTGATGAAATCCATCGTTTTTCAAAGTCTCAACAAGATGCCTTATTGAACGCAGTAGAAAAAGGCATTATCACTTTAGTAGGGGCAACCACTGAGAATCCTTCTTTTGAAGTCAATTCCGCTTTAATATCAAGATCTCAGGTATATGTGCTAGAAAACTTAAGGAAAGATGATTTACTTCAGTTAGTGAATCGTGCTATAAAGGATGATGTGGTGTTAAAAAAGAAGAACATCAACATAAAAGAGCATAGAGCATTACTAAGATACTCTGGAGGTGATGCAAGACGTCTGATGAACCTTTTGGAGTTGTCTGTTGAAGCAGCTAAAGAAAATGAGGAAGGGGAATACGAAGTGAATGATGATTTAGTGGCGCTAATAGCACAGGAAAAGGCCGTTCATTACGATAAAAAAGGAGATGCTCATTATGATATCATTTCAGCTTTTATTAAATCAATTCGAGGATCCGACCCCAACGCCGCAGTATATTGGCTAGCAAGAATGATTGAAGGAGGTGAAGATCCTAAATTTATAGCAAGACGTTTGATTATTTCCGCATCAGAAGATATAGGTAATGCAAACCCTACTGCTTTAATTATGGCAAATAACTGTATGCAAGCCGTACATTTTGTGGGTATGCCCGAAGGAAGAATCATATTATCACAAACGACCACTTATTTGGCTTGTTCTCCAAAGAGTAATGCAGCTTATGCAGCAGTAAAAGACGCACAGAAAATTGTAAAGACTACAGGGGATTTACCTGTACCATTACATTTGAGAAATGCTGCTACATCTTTAATGAAGGAATTAGGATATGGAGATGCATATATATATCCCCACAACGATCCTCAAGGATTCCAACCACAGGAATATATGCCGGAAAGTTTAGAAGGGAAGATCATTTATCAGCCAAAACAAAACCCTAGAGAGCAAGAAATGCTGAAGAGACTTCAAAATATGTGGAAAAATAAGTATCAATATTAAAAAGGTGATATTAATTACCATTATCATGATATAAGTGTTGAAAACACCTTTCAAAATAACTGTAAATAATATTTATCACGATTAAGTGTTGTTTTGACTGATATTAAACCATGCTAACTGCTGATATTTGTCAATGTTTGTAAAGAATTAAAGAATGATATTGCTAATGTAATAACACAAACACACACATTCGCAACGATTAATTAACAATAGACAACCATTAGACAGCAGTATTATGATTAGCATTAAAAGACGTAAGTTCAATATCTTTGATATGAACGGTACTTTCACACTCAGAAATACCGTAAAAATGCCTTTCTTAGGAATGAACATCTCCCAAATTTCAGAAGGCATGCCAATTTACAATGCGACAAAGAGAGCCCTACAAATTGGTTATAGATATTTTGACTGTGCCACTCGATACAATAATATGATCGGATTCGGAAAAGCGATTAACGAATCGGCAATCGACAGAGACCAATTATTTGTTTCATTAAAAGTGGGAGATGAATTCCATGGTTTTGATAACACCATCAACGTATTTAACGAGACATTAAGAAAAGCAGGATTGACCTACATCGATTTATTAATGATCGAACATCCTCTTGATGAATCGACAGAAGAAACTTGGAGAGCATTAGAACAGCTTTATGTTGAAAGAAGAGTGAGAGCAATTGGTGTTTGTAATTTCACTATTACACAATTAGAGCAATTAATTGATCATGCTGATGTATTCCCTGTCGCTAATCAAATAGAATTTAATCCAATGGTATTGGATCCAGAAATGATGAAATACTGTGAAAATAATGGTATACAACTCATTTCTATAGGTGCATTAAAGCATGGAAAGGTATTAGAACTACCAGAAGTAGTGAAGATAGCCGAAAAATACAATGTAGCTCCTTGTCAAATTGCATTAAGATGGATTTTACAAAGTGGAGTGGTGACTTTACCACAAGCTGAAGAGAGAGATCATTTACTTAGAAATTCTGCTTTATTCAATATTGAATTATCTGATGAAGATATGGAGTTATTGGATGGAATCTCAAATGCTGAATTAGTATAATTCTAATATTATTATAGATTTTTAATATAAAATAGGTTTAACGTTGCGTTAGACCTATTTTTTTACGTATTTACCGTGCTGTTAATAACTGTTATGGAATATCTTTTGTAGAATATGTAAACAAACAACTACTGAAGAACTAATTTGAATTTTTCTCTATGCTTATACAAATCGAATGTGTAACTACTCAAAATGATCTTAGTGAACAACACCAAGAGTTAGGGTACTTACTTTCAGATGCGTTACAAGTATCCTTTAAAGAAATGAAAGGTGTTTCTGTAGAGACTAGAGTAGGATACACACAAACAGTTTTAGTGGAGGCTGATATTGTTGTCTATTTTTTAGTGGATAATGAAGCATATCTGAATGATGTTATCCTAGATTCATCAAAGAAGAACTATAAACTCTTATTGCATGATATACCAAATAACCAACAACCTGATGCACTAAAAGGGTTGCAATCGTATTATCTTTCAAAATTTGAAACAAGAATTAATAAAAAAGTAACTCTAGAACTTCCTATTCAAGAAGGTTATAGAATTTATTTTTGGTTACTGATTTCAGATTTAGCGTTAGATATATATGAATATCAAATAGATAAAGTAGATTATCAAAGGAGTGTTTTTTTAGGAGAAACTTCAGATGATTTGAGAATGGAACGTTTACTCCTTAAAAGAGACTTAAAAGCATATGGATATCAAGTATATCCTACTGTTGATTATGGTCAAAATACGAACGATATATCTACTCAGCAATATCAAGATTTAAGTAAATCAACAGTAGCAATTCATCTTGCTGGAGGAAGAGATGGAACTGCTTCTGATAACGAAGTTTTTTCTGTTCAGGAATGGGAGGAAAAAGTTACGGAAGAGTATGTTTGTGACCATCAAGAGACATTTAAAAAGTTAATTTGGGTGCCTCCAGCGATTCGATTTGAGTCGGATAAACGTAAGTTTTATGTTGAAAAACTATTGAAAAATATAGATGAACATGAACTTTCTCTTACGTTTAGAACAGATCTCGAAAAATTTAAATCAATTATTCATAGCGAATTAAGAGATTTAAGGCAAGAAAATTCATACGACGACGTTGATGATATGTATAAGCGTAAAGTTTATATTATGAACGATATCGTTGATAAAACCAAAGCCAATGGCCTAGCCTCAAAGTTAAACACGATGGGGTTTGGCGTATTGAAATTGGACACTGGACAAGGGGCAAAACTGATGAGAAGGCAACATCAGAGACATTTGCAATTGTGCAACAGTACAATTGTTTATGTTGATAATGCACCTATCGAGTGGATAAAAGCAAAGCTTCAAGATAATTTAAGAGCTTCAGGTTTAGGCAGAAAAGAGCCATTAAAAGTGAAAGCTATAGTTTGTTCTAGCTTTTCAATGGTTACAGAAATAACAGATCTATTAGAGCATAATCCCTTATATCAGTCAGTAGGGGTTTTCGCAGATGATGATGTAATGATTTCTGATGATTTAATCAGTTTTTTGTCAACTCTTTAAAAAGATTTTTTGTATTTTAATTAAAATATTTCTCTAGCTGTTTTTAAATGAATTCTTTTTCATCTTCAAATACTGAAACGCAAAAGTTAATCGTTGCCGGGCAGTTCAATCCATTCCCAGGATTGAGACCGTTCCGTACGGACGAAACTTTTTTGTTTTTTGGTAGAGATGGACAAACGGAAGAAGTCTTATGGCGACTAGAGAAAAATAGATTCGTAGCTGCTTTAGGTGCATCCGGTTCAGGTAAATCATCACTTATTTATTGTGGTCTTATTCCAGCTCTTCAAGGAGGCTTTATGGAAAAGCAAGGGTCACAATGGAACGTGTCTACCTCTAGGCCAGGAACAGACCCAATTCAAAATTTAGCGAAAGCAGTATTAGAGTCTACTAAATCTTATCACAAAAAATCAGATGAGGATAAAGAGTTATTGCTGAATGTTGCGGTAACAATGTTGTTATCATCATCAAAAGGTTTGGTGACTCTTGTAGAAAAGTTACAAGAAGAGGAAGGGGAGAATTTTCTGATATTAATTGATCAATTTGAAGAGTTATTTAGATTTTCAAGATTAGAGTCAGAAGATTTATCAATGGGAATGGCTTCGGCTTTTGTCAAATTATTAGTTGAAGCTACTAAGCAAGCTAAAGTCCCAATCTATGTAGTAATGACTATGCGTTCTGACTATATTGGTGACTGTGCAAGATTCCCAGAATTAACTTACCTTATCAATGAAAGTCATTACTTAATTCCTCAAATGACTCGTGTGCAGAAGCAAGAAGCCATTATGGGGCCTGCTGCTGTAGGAGGAGCAAAAATTAGTTCTAGACTTTTACAAAGACTACTTAATGATTTAGGAGATACACAAGACCAATTGCCAATTATGCAACATGCCCTAATGAGGACATGGGAGTATTGGACGGGTCACTCAAATATTTCTGATGAATTAGATATTCATCACTACGAGGCCATAGGTGGTATGGCCGAGGCGTTATCCCAACACGCCGATGAGGCTTTCAGAGATTTATCTGAAGAAGAAAAAATCGTCTGTGAGAAAATATTCAAAGCCTTGACAGAGAAAGGAGAAGATGGTAGAGGTATTCGTCGCCCAACAAAAGTGAAGATACTTGCTCAAATTGCAGGTTCTGATGTTGATGTGATCGAAAATATTGTTGATTGTTTTAGAACAAACGGTCGTACTTTACTAACTCCTGATCAATCAGTAGAATTAACTACAGAATCTGTTGTTGATATTTCTCATGAATCTTTGATGCGTGTATGGATACGTTGTAGAGATTGGGTAGATGAAGAATTTGAAGCTGTAAAAATATACAAACGTTTATCGGAAGCTGCTGATTTATATCAACAAGGAAAAGCAAGTTTGTGGAGGCCACCTGATTTGTATATTGCTATTCAGTGGAGGGAAAGATTTAAACCAAATTTAGCTTGGGCAGTTCAATATGAACCGTCATATGAAAGGGCCATTACTTTTTTAAAGAACTCTCAGGAAGAATATGAGGAGGAACAAAGAGTAAAAGAACGCCTTCAGAAACGTATTGTCAAAAGAACAAAGATTATTGCCTTAATTCTTGCAGCAGCAACTATTGGAGCAATTATGCTTGTGATTTTTGCACAAATGAAAGCACGTGCGGCGGATATTGCCCGTGAAGAAGCTCAAGAATTTGGTGAACAAGCAAACAAAAATGCTAAAGCGGCAGAAGAGGCTTTAAAAAGGGCCGAAACTGAACAAAGAAAAGCGGAGGAAGCAGCAGATGAAGCACAACGACAAACTTTAATTGCTCAAGCGGCAAAAGATTCTGCTGAATATCAAAAGAATTTGGCTCTAGAGCAAACAAGACTAGCACTCTTAGCACAAACAGAAGCAGAGAATCAAAGATTAAATGCTGAAAAAGCGAAAGAGGAAGCTTTGGCGAGTGCTCAATTAGCAAAGGTGAGAACGAGAGAAGCTGAGATACAAAGATTGAACGCAGATGCTGCAAAAGCATCAGCCGATACTTTACGTTTCCTTTCTATTGCTCAAGCCCTAGCAGTAAAATCACTTCAAATAAAAGATCCAGCACAAAAAGCATTATTGGCATCCCAAGCTTATGCATTTAATGAACAGTATAAAGGATTAAATCCTCACCCGGATGTATTCCAAGGTTTATATCAATCAATTAAAAGCTTTAAAGGGGAGAACTTTAACCTTATGAAAGGTCATGAGGACTATGTAAGAACTTTATATTATGATCAAGACGAGAAAACACTATTCTCTGCTGGCTCTGATGGAGCAATAAGATCATGGAAAGATGGAAGTTTAGAATCCGAAATTCTTTCCGATGATAATGGTGTTGTGAGAGGATTAATCATATCAAGAGATAAAGGAAGAGCCGCTATTTACACTGAAAGTGGAAGCGTGAGAATTTTTAGCTATCCTGAATTTAAGTCAATAAAGAAAATAAAAGTATCCAAAGGTCAATTATGGGCAGGTTCATTTGATCAGTTCGGAGATCGATTGTATGTAACAGGACAGAATAAGAAAATCTATTCTGTAGATAATGAATCATTTGCGGTATCTGAATTCAAGACATCAAACTCAAAAATTACTTCTTTACATATTTCGAATTTAGATGGTAGCCTTTGGGCTACAAAAACTTCTGGAGAAGTATCAAAATATTGTTTAGACAATGCTTGTGATGAACTTGCAGTTTATGGTGGAAAAAATATAGCCGGAACGGCATTGGCATTTTCTTCTGATGGAAAAACGGTTGCATTAGGTTTTGAAGATGGTAAGTTAATTTTATGGGATCGACTAACTGGTACTGAAATAGATAACTTACAAGGTCATGATACTAAAGTAACAAGTTTAAAATTTGATGAAGAGAAGCACCGTTTAGTAAGTACAAGTTTGGATGGATCTGCCAGAATTTGGAATGTGGAGAAAGGTAGAACCAATGAATCTCCAATAATCCTAAATGATCTTGGTGCTTGGGCGTCCGAAGCCACATTTGCACACCATGGGGACTTACTTTATGTGGGAACCTCAGGACACGACTTAAGAAGATATGAATTAGATATTCCTACAATGTCTGATAATGTTTGTGGCTTAATGCAAAGAAAAGAAATGACGGATAAAGAATGGGTTAGATATGTAGGTGAAGGAATTGAAAACAGAAATGTCTGTAGTGGCGAAGCTCTAAACCAATAAACATTTTTTGATAAAACCATCAAATATCAATTATTTATGCGATTTCGAATATTGATGAAATACTATTTTTTGCTTGTTATCGCATTTTTAATGCTTCAAAATTTACAAGCTCAAGAATGTGAAGAAGCTTATAATAAAGCTAATACTTTTTATACGGAAGGTAAATTATTGCAAGTACCAATGACATTACAGGATTGTATTGATCAAGGTTTTGAGTCTTCATCTAAGCAATTAAATGCAAGAAGACTTGTAATACTTTCTTACCTTTATTCTGATAATATAGAAGAAGCAGAAATAGCAATGCTTGCGTTGCTAAAAGAAAATTCTGAATACAAACCAACTTCCTCTGACCCTGCAGAACTAAGAAACCTATGGGGTAAATTTAGAACACGTCCAATTATGTCTTTCGGTGTTTTTGGAGGGGCGACTTATAATTCTGCTAATGTATCTCAAACTTACGGAGTAGGCCCAGAAGAAAACCATTCGGAAGTAGAATACAAACCTAATTTAAGTTTTAAAGTAGGTGTGTCCTATAATTATTTTTTAAGTAATAATGTTCAAATTAACATCTCCCCAAGTTATGAAAGTGTCGCCTTTCAAACGGAAGAAAACCCATTAGATATATCAGAATCTCTTCTAAAAGAAACTCAGAGTTTTATTGATATGCCTTTAGCAATCCGCTTTGTATTGCTACCAAATAAAAAATTGAGACCCTTTATAGGTGTAGGTGGTTCTGCAAAATTATTACTTAATGCTTCTATTGAAGGAGAAATGGTTTATGAAAGCCCTGATGTTGTAGATATTGAAGCAACTCCAATTGATATTACTAAACAAAGAAAAAATTTGATGTATGGAGCCATGTTACAGGCTGGTTTTTATTTAAAAACTAGGTACTCCCATTGGACTGTAATGGCTTCTTATTATTATGCCTTGCAGAATTTCAATAATCCAAATAATCGATATGATAATAACGAATTGATATTTAATTATGGTTATGTAGATAATGATGTAAGGATGGATATACTTACGCTGACAGTTGGAATTTCCATCGATTTTTACAGACCTAAGATATATAGAAAGTATAGAAGCATTGATTAATATGAAAAGATATTTCTATTTAATATTGTTTTTTTGTTTGACCGCCTGTGAAACAGAAACTGCCTATGAAAAAGGTGATACCTTCATTAAATTCTTTGGAACAGACGGAATGGAAGAAGGTGTAGATTTTTTTGTTGATAATGAAGGAATTTACTTACTGGGAAATACTGATAATTCTGGCAATTCAGATTTAAACCCTTCTGCTGTCTTAATATACACAGATTTAGATGGTAATGAGATATGGTCAGAAGTCCTTAAACTTGGTAATGAAGATGGTAAAGAAATAACTGATAAAGCAGTTGGGATTACAAAATTGAACAATGGAGAGGTTGTCGTTTTAATTAATAGAACTGAGGATGGTATTGAGAAAGGAATATTAATCAATGTTGATCTGAATGCACCAAGTGCGAGTAATTATGTAGAAATAATTCCTACTGTTGAAGTGGTCAACAAAGTTAATTTTAATGATATACAATCAACTTCTGATAATGGTTTTATTATTATAGGTGAAGTGAGGAATTTCGAAAACCCTGATTCAAATATTAACGATTCTGATTGGGATATGATTTATATTAAATACGATCAATCGCTTAATAAAACTTTAGAAAGAATAAGAGGATTCGGGAATAATTCAGATGACTTTGGTAATTCCGTTGTAGAAGGACCAAACCAAAACTACTATTTGTTTGGTTCAGTTACTGTCGAAAAAGAGAACCCGGATACAGGTACAGAATTCATTTCAGATGTTAGAACTGTTAGGGTAAACAGTTTATTGGACATTGTATGGGATAAAAAATCATCCTCTAGCCTAAATGAGTATGGTTCTAAAATCGTTAATTATACAAATGTTAGATATGTATTAGGCGAACAAAAAGTGTCAGAACAAAATACTAATTTGATTTTTTCAGAATTAAATGAAAATGGAGACCCACTTTTTGTTCGAGACTTTGGTCACGCAGATATAAATAGGGCAGGTGATATGGTCATTACTCCGGATGGATGTTTTATAACAGGTGCTGCTTATGAAAATAATAATTATAATATTGTTATTTGGAAAGTATCTCATGAAGGAGATAAACTTTGGTCTAAGAGTTTTGGATTTGAAGGGGAAGATTTTGGCAGTAAGATTTTTGTTCAGAGTGACGGAAGTATTTTAGTTATTGGGACCGCAAATTTTGGTAGTCTATCAAAATTTTGTTTGATAAAAACAGATAAAAGCGGAAACTTATCCATCATTTCAGAAGAAAAAGAAATGTAATATTTTAGTAAAGAACCTACGTCGAAATTGACTTATTTACCAAAAAAGTCACTAAATAAACAAACATATTGCCTATTCTTACGTAAATTATTAAAAGTTAATAAAGTTTAATAAGTTTGGAGGAATATAATTTACGATTTCACCAAACTAAACTTAATTTTTCTTAGTTGCTACTAATTTTTATGAATAACATCTACTCCCAAACGATAGTCAAACTATTTATTACTTGCTTTTTTCTAATTTCAAGTGCATTAATCAATGCTCAGACAGTTTCCTCTTTTGATATTAAATCAGGAGCTTCTGCAACCACAAATAGTGCTGTTATACCTTATCATTTACAAGGAACCGGTTTAGACACAAGTGCAGGTACTTTTACTGTGGAAAGAAATGGATCTGATATTACTTCATCTGTAGATATAGTTGTAAATCCAGATGGATCTGGAGATTTTTATGTTTATGTAATTTTAGGGGATGCCTATTTGGATGGAGCAACTTATGATATCAATTATAAAGAGGCTCCTGCTAATGAAGATGCAGCCACAACAGTAACCATTGATGACGCAGCTTCAAATTCTACTCCTGTTACAATACCTACTTTATCTCCAACCGTAGATTTAGGTCATTCTAATTCCGATTTAATAACAAATGTAGATCCTTTACTATTTTCTGTGACAGCAACAACAGGAGAGACGGTTTACATCAAAAATAATTTAACTACTATTGGTACCGCAATTTCTACTGGTACTGATTTAATTGTAACATCCTCTTTGGGAGATGGGACACATACAATTTATGCTTATTCTATTGATTCAGATGGTGATATTTCTTTTACCTCTACACCGGTTACTATTACTATTGATAAAACAGACCCTAGTATTGGCTCAACTGCCATTGCTTGGTTAGCCAATCCTACTAATGATACTGGTACTTCTTCTTCTGACCAAATAACTAGTAACACTTCTCCTGAAGTGACCGTGAACAACCTTCCAACAACTGATGTCTATAACGTGATTGTAGAAAGTAATATTGATGGTCAGGTGGGGTCGACAGTTATTTCAGGAACAACAGAAACAGTAAATTTAAGTGGTTTATCAAATGGAGTTCACACTCTTGTAGCTAAAGTGATAGATGATGCTGGTAATGAAAGTGGAGCATCAACTTCATTAGAAATTACAATAGATACAATAGCTCCTGATGCTCCAACTATTACATTAAAGAGTAGTTCGGATACTGGTAGATCAGATAGCGATAAAAATACAAACGACACAACTCCTACTTTTTCTGTTTTTGCTGAAGTAGGTTCATCAATTGAAATTAGAGAAAATAGTGCTACAAATGGAACAGCAACAAGTGTTGGCACAACCGATGTTACTGTTGGGTCTGCATATTCTATAAATGGTACCTATACTTTTACAGCTAGAGCAACTGATTTAGCTGGTAATACATCATTAGAATCAATCACTCCTGAAGTTGTTGTGATCAAAAATGTGACACTTTCAGGTATAACAGCACCAACTTTAGATGCTTCTACTAATTCGGGAAGTACTGGTGATTGGATTACAAATTTCAGTTCGCCTATCTTAAATTTTACAGGGTTAAATACTGATGATTCAAAATATATTACTGTTACAAGTAATTTAGATGCTCTAAACGTGAACCACTTTGTGGATCCAGTTAATTCTGGAAATGAAGACGTAACTATTTCTCCAGCTTTGAGCACTCAGGGTGTTCATCGCTTAACTTATTATGTAGAGGATATTTATGGTAATAGAACTACTGATGCCTATGTTGATTTAGAATTTGATAATGTAGCTCCAAATGTGCCATCATTATCATTATCACCATCATCAGATACCGGAGATAGTAATTCAGATCTTAAAACTACAGATACCACACCTACATTTGATGTTACTTCTGATTTCGGAACAACAATTACTTTATATGAAGGGTCAACGGCTAAGGGTTCAATAACATCTACGGGATCAGATCAGGTGACCTCTTCAGTAATAGCCTCAGGGTCTACTTATAATTATTCAGCAACTGCAACAGATGTAGCTGGTAACGAGTCGGCAAATTCAAGTCCTACTATAGATTTGGAACTTCTTGTAGATAATTCTATTTCTGGCATTGTGGGTGTATTAAATAGCGGAACTGATTCTGGAGTAACCGGGGATCATAAGACCAATAATCAAACACCAAGTATAGATTTCATAAGTATTTCAACGACCAATAATCCTGACATTATTGTTGAAAGTGATATAGACGGTCAAGTGGCAAGGGTAGATGTTACAGGTGCAACACAAACAGTAGCATTATCTACTCTTTCAGAAGGTAATCATGTATTGACATTTTATTTAGAAGACGAATATGGTAATCAAGGAGCAAGTGCAACGTATAATTTAGAAATTGATATTACCGCTCCAACTTTAACTTCAGTAACTATTGCTTCTGATAACACTGACCCAACAGTTGGGGAGAACAATGATATTGTCACTCTTGATTTTACTTCAAACGAAGATTTGATCACTACCAATATTGTTACGTTAGATGGATCTGCTATTACTCCAACAAATGTTGGTTTAGATTATACTGCAACTAAAACATTATCGGTGAATGGAATGTCGACTTATGCAGATGTAGTATTTAATATTAGTGTACTTGATGCTGCTGGAAACAGTGGAACTTTAGTAGCTGCGACAACAGATGCTAGTTTTGTAAAGATTTTTCCACCAATCGTTAATACAATAAATAATCCTGCAACAACAGAATTTTGTACAGGAAGTAATACCTTTTCTATCAATGGTGATACACCTACTGGGGGAGATGGAAGTACTTACACATTCGATTGGCAAAGAAACTTCAATGGAGGATCTTTTGCTTCTTTAAATTATACAGGTGAAGATTATACAGAAAATGCTACTCTAGCAGCTGGTACTTACATTTATAGAAGAGTTGTAAGTAGTGGGGGAGTGACTGTTAATTCATCTACAGATGTAACCATAACTATAAATACTGATATTTCTAATAATGTACTTACTGGACCTGCACAAACACAATATTGTGGATCAATTACTGGAGGTACACTAACTTTTTCAGGGTCAACTCCAAGTGGAGGTAATAGTACTTATTCTTATCAATGGGAAAAAAGCACGGATAATGGCGGGACATGGTCAACTATTGGTGGTTCTACAATTAACTATACAGAGTCTTCTAACATTACCTTAAGTGGTACAACATTGTATCGAAGAGTGGTAAATAGTGGTCAATGTAGTAATACTTCAAATCAGATAGCTATAGAATTATCACCTTCTGTAACAGGAATAAACATAACCAATGTTTCTGGAGGAACAGTTTGTATTAATGATGCTGTTGTTCTTATTGGTGGTGCCCCTTCGGGAGGTACAGGTTCTTATTCTTACCAATGGCAACAACAAGTGAATAATGGAGGCTACTCAAATATAATGGGAGCAACCTCTCAAAGTTATTTTATTAGTAATATAGCTAGTTCTGGGAATTATGATTTTAAGAGAATCACAACTTCAGGAAATTGTATTGTAGAATCAAATGTAGCTTCTGTAACTGTTCCAGTGGAACCATCATCTTATGTTACATTACCTAGTACTACCAACTATTCTGATTTACAGTCTACTCCTGTGAATTTAACAATGACAGGTCTTGGAAGTGCAACCTTTTACTGTTCTGGTCCAGGTGTTGTAAGTAACGGAAATGGTAACTCTTCAAATAGATTTATCCCAAGTATTGCTGGACAAGGTAATCATAATATCAATTATCATATTGTTTATGGTTCTTGTGAAAAGGTGGAAACAGTATCCTTTACGGTTTACGATGGTTCTAGTACATTTAATTTAGATCCACAATATTGTAGAGATGATCCTACAGTTACTATTCAAGCTATTAACCCTGCATCACTTACAGGTAGTCCAGCTCAATCAGATATTTCCTACTCAGGTACTGGTGTTGTTGGTGGAACTACTTTTGATCCTGATGTGGCTTGTGCAGCATTAGGTTTAAATCCTGGGCAAAGTGCCGATGTTGTAGTAACTGGTAGTTATACTGCTTCCTTAGTAAATTATAGTTTTGATCAATCAGTTACAGTCACAGAAAGTCACACAGCACGAATCAATATTGCATCAACAAGTTACTGTTTAACTGATGCTGATTTTCAGATTGATGTAATATTGGATAATGTTCAAAATGCTACAGATGGTTCATTTAGAGTAAATGGCGGATCTTTAAGGCCAAACCCTATTACAATCAGTCCGTCGTCTTTAGGAGATGGATCATATTATATTATATACACTTATTCTGATGCAAATGGTTGTGATGTTACTACTGATACCACAATTACCATTAATCCTTTGCCTCAAGTAAGTTATGATTATGTTAACCTTTCTGATAATGGAGATTTTTGTTTTAATCAAACACCAATAACTATTCAAGGTAAAGTAGGAGGAATGAATGTATCATCAGGTACCTTTAGTGGTAATCCTGGTTTAGTAGATAATGGAGATGGTACGGCTACATTTAATCCAACTTTAGCAGGAGGAGAATTATATGATGAAGATGAAGATTTTATTATCAATTTTGAATATACTGATCCAGTAACTGGTTGTACAAATGATTCAGATTCTATGGTGACTGTTTATGGATTTGATGAAGTGTTTTTAGCTACAGATGCAGATGACTCTGTTTGTTATTCTGCTCCAATAGTTACATTTACAGCTATGGAGGGTTTAGCTCAATACGCACCCGGTGGAAGTTATTCAATAAATACCGGGGGATTAACTGATAATGGAGATGGTACGGCCTCTTTTGATCCTGAAGCGGCAGCAACTGCTGCAGGAGAGATTAGTACAGGAGATTATTCTCAACATATAGTAACATTTACATACAATAATTCATTAGGTTGTACTTATAGTTTTAATGACACAATCTATGTGAAACCACTACCTGTAAAACCAGCTTTGGTGTCAACAGTTCCAGAATATTGTTCTGATGATACTGGTTTAGGAAATATCCAAGTTTCTGGAGAAACAGGAGCTTCTTTTGTATGGTATTCTGATGATGCTTTAACTTTAGTTGAGAGTACAACGAATATCCTAACTCCAAACGATGCACCAACTGTAAGTAGTACTCAAGTTGTTACTTATTATGTTACACAAACTAGTATAGATGGGTGTACAAGTGATACACTTCAAGTACATATTACTATTAATCCTAAACCATTAGCACCTGTACTTTCAACTTCTAATGTAACATCATATTGTTCTGGTGAAACCGTTGGACAAATGTCAGTTCAAAATCCTGGAGTGAATATTAAATGGTATACCTCTACTAATACGATAACACCTGTTGGTTTGGGAGATGATTTTACTCCAGTTATTAATACTAATGTACCTAGAGATACTACTTTTGTTTATTATGTTACTGAAACTACTAATGGATGTGAAGGGCCTGGCACAACTTTAAATATTAGTGTATTTAAATCTCCTGATGCTCCAACATTTAACCCTGTTGCTGAGATATGTTCAGGAGGGGCACTACCTACAATTAGTGTTGCCACTGGCCAAAATGTGAATTGGTACGATGATGCTGCTAAAACAAACCCACCATTAAATCCAGCTTATACATTAGGGTATACACCTTCTTTCAATACAAATGTTCAAAATGATTCAATAGTTAGTTTCTATGCAACATCTACAGCAAGTGGATGTGAAAGTGTAACTGCACAAGTGGATATTATTATTAGAGCTTTACCAGCTTCGCCTTCATTGAGTGCTATTCCTATTTATTGTGAAGGAGAAACAATCGCATCGATTACAGCAACTGGAGAAGTAGGAGCCTCTTATGAATGGTTCTCTGATGAAACATTGACATCTTCAGTATCTACAAGTCAAACATATGATCCAATGATTAGTGCACCTAGTTATCCTACCTTAGATACTCTTAATTATTGGGTTGTTCAAGTAGTTGATGGATGTGTTTCCTTACCAACTAAGGTAGATATCCCTGTTTATCCAAATGCAGCAAAACCAACGGTAGATACTAACTATTTTGTATATTGTTCAGGTGAAACCATCAGTTCTGTAAATGTTACTACAGGAAGTAACGTAAAATGGTATAATGAACCTACATTGTCAACTGTAATTTCCACAAGTACAACTTTCACGCCTATAGATCCAAATTCTGCAACTGATTACTCACAGGTATATTACGTTACTCAAACGGTCAATGGTTGTGAGAGTGATACTACTCAAGTAACAGTTATTATTAATAAAACACCTGATGCTCCTATTGTGAATGGAGATTTTGAAATATGTTCAGGTGATACCTTTACTCAGTTTGCGGTTACAAATTCTGTCGATAATGATGTTACTTGGTACTCAGATGCGGGTTTAACTTCTGTAATCAGTAATAACCTCGCATATACTCCAACAGTTGGTACAACAGTAACTACGGAAACAACTTATACATATTATGTAACAGATACGCATTTAGGTTGTGAAGGTCCGGCTACACCAGTGACAATAACTATACATCCACTTCCAGAATTAACAATGGTCGGATCATTAGTAGAGGATAGTGTTTATTGTCAGAGTGAAGGATTAGTGGGTGTGGGAGGATCACCAACAGGAGGTTCGTTTACCTCTCCAACAGGAGCGATTATTAGTCAAACAGGTTCAAATTTCTCAATAAATATGGCTGATTCTCCTTTAGGAAATCATGTTGTAAAATATATTTATACCAATGCTAATAACTGTTTGGATTCAACAGATTATGCATTTACAATTGTAGATGTTCCTGATGTAGATTTTGGAACACAAGTATTGTGTGATACTAGAGAAGTTGTGTTAACTGATAGTACGATTATTAGAGATGCTTCACAGATCACACGTTGGGTCTACAATTTTGGTGATGAGGGTTCTCATACCATTACAGATCCTGCTTTAGCACAAACATATACACATCAATTTGCAACTGCAGGAGAAAAGAACATTACATTGACCATATTTACAGATCAAGGATGTTCTGATGTATCTGTCACTAAGAGAATATTTATTGGATCACCTCCAACTGCAGATTTTAACTGGTCAGTTTCCGAACATCAATCAAATATGATTTTTGATGATATATCAATGCCTGCAGATAGAGATACAATTGCAAGTTGGGATTGGGATTTTGGTGATGGTAATTCACAAACAATTTTGGCCGATTTAAGTGATTTATCAGTGAATGGGTCAACCCTTCATCAATATCAAAATCCGGGTACTTATAATGTTGTTTTAACAGTAAATACATTAAAAGGTTGTTCTAAAATCTTTACAAAAGAAGTATTTGTCGTTCCAAGAATATCATTAGTTGATACTGACGATGAGTATTTTGAAAACTTTGACTTGGATGATGGTCAGTGGGTTCCTATGGGTGATTTGAGTTCGTGGGAATATGGTCAAGCAGCAGGAGAAAATCTCATTTCTACTTCTAATGCTTGGGTAACTGACTTAACCTCGAATTATCATCCTTTAGAAGATTCTTATCTAAATTCACCGTCATTCGACATTTCAGGATTAGACCGTCCAATGGTCACTTTTGATATGCAATTGGATTGTGAGACAGGAATTGATGGTGTAGCTTTCCAATATTCTATAGATTCTGGTCAAACATGGCAGGTTTTAGGAGATACCAATGACCCAATCAATTGGTACAATAGTTCGAATATTAGATCAAATCCAGGTAATCAACCTTCTACTATTGCTCAGCCTGACCCAGTGGGTTGGACAGGTTCTACAGAGGAAGAAGGTGGTATATTTAGAGAAACCATTTCTATCCGACACAGTTTAGATCAATTCAGGGGAGTAGACAAGGAACACTTAAGGTTTAGATTTGCATTTAAATCAAATTCGGATTTAGAAGATGAAGGTGTTCTGATAGATAATTTCTGGGTTGGTAATAGAAGAAAAGCGGTAGTGATAGAAACAATGACAAACGCAGGAGAAGCATCAGTGAATAATAATACGTATCGATTAGATAGTGTTCTTGTAAATGAATTTAGTACAGACGTTATCGCTATTAATTATCATGTTCGCCAAGATGGAAGATCAGACTCATTAAATATTGATAATCCAGAACCACCAAGTGGACGTACTTTCCAATACGGAGTTTCTGATGCTCCAACGACAATTGTAGATGGTAATGCATTCTTAGGTTATACATTCGATTTCATAAATAATAAAAATTACAGTCGTCCGATTATGTCAAGAATTCTATTGGACCCAGAATTTGATATCTCACTTTCATTACCAGATGTTGGAGATCCTGATGAAATTGAAGTGACCATAACCGCAAATAAAGATTTTTCTTCAGAGGATACTGAAATTATTGTCCATCTGATAACGGTAGAGAGAGAAATTAATGGAATCGAAGTTTCTGAAGGTTTATATACTCATAAAAATGTAATGAAATCGATGTCTCCAGCTCCAGGAGCAGAAGGAACAAGTTTCTTGGGAAGATCATGGACCAATGGTAGTAGCGAAACATTTACTGTGCAATGGGACAATCCTCAGGTATATGATACATCTCAAGCAGAAATAATTGCACTGGTTCAGAACAATGTAAATATGGAAATATTCCAAGCTATTCGAGTTCCAGTTAGTCATTTAGTTTCTACAGATCCGCAGGATGTGACATCAATAGATTACAATGATCTAGAATGGAGTTTATATCCAAACCCTGCTTCTGATGTTGTTACTATTAAAGCTCCTCAAAATTTATCAAACTGCGAGTGGATATTAACGAATGCTGAAGGTAGAAAAGTAACAGAGGGTGTCTTTACCGGCAATACCTATAAAATTGATGTAGATGATTTACCATCAGGTATATATATATTAAGACATACTCAAGGTGACAATGCAGTTGGGAATCCAATCAAATTTGTTGTTGGTAGGTAAATGATTCACCCAAAATGATTTAAACAGAATTAGATATAAATAATCATTAAAAATTTCCACAAGGGTACTTCAATCTTTTGATGTATCTTTGTGGAAATTTGATTTTAGAATGACGTTAACAATAGAACAAGTTAAGCTTCAAAAACGCTTACACAGAAATGTTTGGAAAGCCATAGATGATTATCAATTAATTGAAAATGGCGATAAAGTAATGGTATGTTTATCTGGTGGAAAAGATAGTTATGCCATGTTGGAAATACTATTACATATTCAATCCACCAAAAAGTTTGATTTTGAAATAATAGCAGTCAATTTAGATCAAAAACAACCTGGTTTCCCAGAACATATCCTTCCTGAGTATTTAGAATCGAAGGGTGTCAATTTTAAAATTTTAAATAAGGACACCTATTCAATAGTTACAGAGAAGTTAGAGGCAGGGAAAACAATGTGTTCTTTATGTTCTCGTTTAAGAAGAGGGACATTATACACAGCAGCAGAAGAATTGGGAGTAACTAAAATTGCCTTAGGTCATCATAGAGATGATATTATAGAGACATTTTTATTGAATATGTTTTTTAGTGGAAAGTTAGAGGCAATGCCCCCAATCTATAAAACGGACGACCAGAAACATATTGTTATTCGTCCATTAGCTTATTGTAAAGAACGCGATATTGAAGAATACGCTCAAATAAAAAGCTTTCCTATAATTCCGTGTAATTTATGTGGTTCACAACCGAAATTACAAAGACAGATGGTTAAACAGATGTTGAAAGAATGGGAAAAAGATTATCCAGACCGCTCTGAGGTAATTTTTAACTCCATTAAAAATGTTTCTCCTTCCCATCTTATGGATAAAGATTTATATGACTATAGTTTATTTAAGATGATAGAACCAGCAATAAAAAGCTAGGAAAATATAGATTAGATAGGTGTCTTCGGACACCTTTTTTTATATTTGACTGTTATAGAACGAGAAGATTTTTTGATAATACCCCGTAAAAAAGTATTTTAATTAAATCACCGTTTTAATGCTCTATCTTAAATATTAACCGAATGAGTGAAATATGGACCATGCATAATTTTGATCTTTATTCAATTTTATGTCCTACAAAACTTAAAAATTACTTTAAAACCAATGGTCTTACCTTTAAAAAAGGGGAGGTGATCTATTTTCCAGAAGATGATGAACAAAAGATTTACCTAGTTAGTAAGGGGAAGGTGAAACTTTGTACTTATAATCAAGAAGGTGATGAAGTAGTGAAACTTATCTTAACTAAAGGAGAGATTTTTGGAGAGAAAATCCTATTAGGACAAAACACTCGCGATGAATACGCAATTGCTGAAGGTGATACAACCTATCTATGTTTATTATCTATTGATAAGATGCGAAATCTAATGAGAGATAATGAACGTTTTGGTTTATTCATTTATAAGTTGATTGGGTTAAGAGTAAAAAAGATAGAGAGAAGATTGGAGATTTTAGTGTGTAAAGATGCAGAAGAAAGATTACTCGAGTTTATAAAAGATCTTTTTGATGATAAATTTGAGGATGATGAGACCATAAAACATCCCTATTCACAGAACGATATAGCCAAACTTATCGGTACATCGAGAGAGACCGTTTCTAAACAAATGAGCAAGTATAAAAAACAAGGTTGGATCGATTATACAAGGACTTCTATAACACTAAGAAATAAAGCCGCATTTTCAGAAATATTATAAGCTTTCACTGATTAAATCTGCTTCGATTTTCATCAAATAAAACGTAAAATATACAATTTTCTTACCCTTATTTATGTTGTTATATTTACAACAATGTTGATATATTTTGTCATAATCGCTGATTTGAATGCGAAATATTCATTAAAATGTATCATTTATTAATGATTTATTAAAAAATACTCTTATATTTGAGAGTGTTGTGAACGAAACTTTGGAAGGAGCAAATAATGACAAATAGATAGTAATTATTATTCTTAGTATATTAATAACAAGAGTTGCTATAGCTAACAACAGACCTCCAAAGTCCAAACTAATATCGAAAATCGGAAGACGCTTTATTTATGGAACACAGATTAACGGCCTTTAAGGACAATTGTGGTTTTGGTATGATCGCCAACTACAAAAACCAGCCCTCAAGGCAAATGACTTTAGACGCTATTGAAGCCCTTTCTCGAATGATCCACCGTGGTGCAATTGCCGCAGATGGTGTCAGTGGAGATGGTTCCGGCTTCTTATTTTCAATGCCAGATCGCTTCATGCGAAAAGAGGCGGAGATGAATGGAATTGACCTACCGCAACGTTATGCAGTAGCTATGATGTTCTTGACAGACCCAACGAAACAAAAAGAAGTATTCTCAGAGTATTGTGAAAGGAACGATTTAAAAGTTCTATTTACAAGAAAAGTACCTTTGAATACTGAAGTGTTGGGTAAACAAGCATTCGAATTACTACCTGAAATTGTACAGGCTTTTGTAGTTCCAAATGCTTTAATGTCTACAAAACGTTTCTCAGCGTTATTATATTTAACAAGAAAAGAAGTAGAACATGCTTTAAGAGATGATGAAGGGTTCTATATTCCATCTTTCTCTGAAAAAGTAGTTTCTTATAAAGGTTTGGTAATGCCAACCCACATCAAAGAGCTTTTTGTTGACTTACAACAAGAAGAGTTTGAAGTGTCATTTGCGGTATTCCACCAAAGATTCTCAACAAACACACTTCCTCAATGGAGATTGGCTCAACCATTTAGAACATTAGCTCATAATGGCGAGATCAACTCTATTCAAGCGAACAGATTTAACTTCTCTATAAAAGAAGAAGTTCTGAAATCAGACGTTTTCACTAAGGAAGAATTAGATAGAATTTTCCCAATCCTAGTTCCTGGCGGATCAGATTCAGCATCATTAGATAATGCATTTGAATTCTTGGTAACAGCAGGTATGGACTTTTTCCAAGCAGCAAGGTCGTTAGTGCCTGCACCTTGGCAAAACGTTCCGAACTTGGATGCAAAATTAAGATCATTTTATGAGTATGCAGCAAGTAACTTTGAGGCATGGGATGGTCCAGCAGCATTAAATTTATGCGATGGCCGTCACTTAGGATGTATCTTAGATAGAAATGGTTTAAGACCAGCTAAATTTATTGTCACTAACGATAACAGAATTATCATCAGTTCTGAGTATGGTGTAATTGATTTAGAAGAAGATAATATCAAAGAGCAAGGTAAATTACAATCAGGTCAAATGATTGGTATCGACTTGCGTTATGGTACAATCTTAAAACATAATGAAATTGATAACTACCTTAAGGAGGCTAGACCTTGGGGTAAGTGGATCCATGAGAATAGTGCTTATTTGATGGAACATGTAGACAAAAACTTCTTGTCTATGAGTGACTACAGATATGACGATATCGTAGATAAACAACGTTATCATAACTTTACCAACGAAGTATTGGAAGGCGTTGTTCGTCCAATGATCGAAACAGGTAAGGAAGATACAGGTTCTATGGGTGATGATACTCCATTAGCTTGTTTCTCAAACGTACAAAGAAACTTTACTGATTTCTTCCGTCAGAAGTTCGCCCAAGTAACTAACCCACCAATTGACCCTCTAAGAGAGAAAATGGTGATGTCGACAGCGGTAACTTTCGGTAGAAACAACAATGTTTTAATTGATGGTGCTATGAACGCACATCGATTAAAATCAATGTCGCCAATTTTATCGTACGAACACTTTGATGTACTAAGAAGATTTGGTACAAAAGGTGATTCATTGTACGATTATCAATACAATTCTAAAACATTTAGTACAGCCTTCAACGTTGATTTAGAGAAATCTTTACATCGTTTAGGTGAAGAAATAGAAAAGTCTGTAAGAGACGAGGATACAGCAATTGTGATGTTAGATGACAGAGAGTTATCGAAATCTAAATTGTTAATCCCAATGCCAATGGCAGTAGGTTACGTAAGTAATTATTTAGCAGCCAAAGGGTTGAGATCTAAAGTATCTATCGTTGCAATTACAGGTGAGGTGTATGACTCCCACTCAGCAGCCGTTCTATTAGCTACCGGAGCAACAGGTATCTATCCATACCTGTTACTAGGTACAGCACTTCAAGTAGCAGAAAACTTAGGTGCAGATTCGTATATGACTCGTAAGAAAGCGTTAATTAAAGTTCAGAAAGCTTTAAATGCTGGATTATTGAAGATTATGTCGAAGATGGGTATTGCAACTATCGAATCATATCAAAATTCATCATTATTTGATGTGATCGGTTTGAGCAACTCTATCGTAGAACAGTGTTTCCAAAGAAGTGAAGCACTTATCCCAGGTCTTGATTTCTCAGATATTGAGGAAAGACTTAAAGCTTATCATAAATCAGCATACAAAACAAGGTTCATTAAGAAAATGTATCCTTTAGAAGTAGGTTCATTCTACAAGTATGCTGAAGGTGGTGAGTATCATGATTTTGCACCTACTGTGGCGAAAAGCTTGAGAAAGTTTGCTGTTACGGGTAGAGCAGAAGATTATGCTGATCTTAGAGATCAGATCAACAATAGAGGTCTACGTATGATTCGTGACTTCTTCGAATTCAAATCGGAACGTAAACCTATCGATATCTCTAAAGTAGAGCCTATCGAGTCAATTACAAAACGATTTACTTCAGCAGCCATGTCATTAGGTTCGATTTCACCAGAAGCTCACGAAGCTTTGGCGGAAGCGATGAACACCATTGGTGGTCAATCTAACTCGGGTGAGGGTGGTGAAGATCCTAAGCGATTCGGAACTATCAAGAACTCTAAGATTAAGCAAGTGGCTTCAGGTAGATTTGGTGTAACACCTCACTACTTGAGAAATGCTGAAGAAATTCAAATTAAAGTAGCACAAGGAGCGAAGCCAGGTGAAGGTGGTCAGCTTCCAGGTTCAAAAGTAACATCTCTAATTGCAGAATTAAGATGTACAATTCCTGGTGTAACGCTTATCTCACCTCCTCCACACCACGACATTTATTCTATTGAGGATTTAGCGCAGTTAATTTATGACTTGAAGCAAGTGAATCCTAAAGCTAGAATTTGTGTTAAGTTAGTATCGACTGCAGGTGTAGGTACAATTGCAGTAGGTGTTGCTAAGGCATATGCGGATAAGATCATTATCTCAGGTGCTGATGGTGGTACTGGTGCTGCACAATTAGGTTCAATTAAGTTCGCTGGTAACCCTTGGGAACTTGGTTTAGCTGAAGCACACAATGCATTAAAAGTAAACGGCTTAAGAGATTTTGTAGAAGTACAAACAGATGGTGGTTTGAAAACAGGTCTTGACTTGGTGAAAGCTTCAATCATCGGTGCAGAAAGTTTTGCATTTGGTACATCTCTACTAACAACAATTGGTTGTAAAATCTTAAGAGTTTGTCACTTAAATAAATGTTCTGTTGGTATTGCCACTCAATCGGAGCAATTGAGAGCATACTACATGGGTACTGTGAAAGGAGTAGTTAACTACTTACAAGCAATGGCCCAAGAAGTAAGAGAAATCTTAGCAGAACTTGGTTATGAATCAATGGATGAAATCATTGGTCAGACGCACTTATTGAAAGTGATAGATAATGATTTCGCTAAGAAGTTCGATTTCAAAGATGTTCTTTACTATGCAGAAGGTAAGAATATCAGAGAGAAAGATTCTAACGATCCATTCGATCCAAACGATTTCGAAAGAGAAATCTTAGATGAGTTGATGCCTGTAATTAAAGGCCCTCACTACAGAACAGTTCTTGAAAAAGAAATCGTGAATACCAACCGTAGTTTCGGTGCTAGAATTTCAGGTCAGATTGCCGAATTCCATGGTAAGAAAGGTTTACCAAAAGAATTGATCACTATCAATCTTAAAGGTACAGCGGGACAATCATTTGGCTGTTTATTGAGCCATGGTATGTTGCTTTCTTTAAAAGGTACAGGTAATGACTATGTTGGTAAAGGTATGAGTGGTGGACACATCATTATTACTCCAAAGGACGGACAAACGGAAGGTAGAAGTTTAGCAGGTAACACTTGTTTATATGGTGCTACAGGTGGTAAACTTTTCGTTAGAGGTCAAGTTGGGGAACGTTTTGCAGTCCGTAACTCAGGTGCTTTAGCAGTAGTAGAAGGAACAGGTGATCATCCTTGTGAGTATATGACAGGTGGTACTGTAGTTATTCTTGGTAAAACAGGTAACAACTTCGGTGCAGGTATGACAGGTGGTGTAGCCTTTGTTTATGATAAAGACAGCACATTTATCGATAAAATGAACCAAGAGTTGATTAAAGCAACTCGTATCGATACGGATGAAGGGGATGAAGGTAGATTCTACCTACAAAGAATTCTTCGTAGTTACTTGTTCAGAACAGGTTCAACGAAAGCGAAGCATATTCTTGACCATTTCCGTGAAGAGGTTCGTTACTTCTATATGGTAACATCTAAAGACATGAAATCTCCATTGAACCCAATGGAGGGTAATTAATAGATTATTGAGAAGGGGTTTAACTCCTTCTCGGATCATAATCAATACCTTACCAAAAAGAAATTATTATGTACGAGTTCACTAAAATAGAACGAATTACACCTACACTTCGCCCAGCAGATGAGCGTGTAGGAAACTTCGATGAAATAAATGAGGTGTACACTACCTCAGAAACAGCTTCTCAAGCTTCTAGATGTGTACAGTGTGGTAACCCTTACTGTTCTTCAGTTGGTTGTCCATTGAGTAACTATATTCCTCAGTGGTTAAGATTTATCGCTGAGAAAGATCTTGAGCAAGCATTTAAAATCTCTAACGAGAGTTCTCCTTTCCCAGAAATCTTAGGACGTATTTGTCCTCAAGACCGTCTTTGTGAAGGGGCATGTACTCTTAATGATGGTAACGATGAAGAAACAATTGGAGCAATTACTATTGGTTCTATCGAAGTTGCTATCTCAGAGAAAGGTTTTAAGAAAGGATTCAAACCAGAATTTGCAGATAAGATGACAGGTAAAACTGTTGCTATTGTAGGTTCAGGTCCTGCGGGTCTTAGCTGTGCAACTTTCTTATTAAGAGCAGGTGTTAAACCTGTAGTATTTGATAAGGCAGATAAAGCAGGTGGACTTTTAACTTACGGTATCCCTGGTTTCAAATTAGAAAAAGAAGCTGTGGAACGTAGAGTGGAATTGCTTAAAGAAGCAGGTATGGAGTTAAATCTAGGTGTTGATATCGGAAACGACATCACTCTAGACGAATTAAGAAAGAACTATGATGCTGTATTCTTAGGAATCGGTGCTATGGCAGGTAGAACTTTAGATGATGAAGTATACAATACGGATAACATCTATATGGCCGTTCCTTTCTTAACGAACATCCAAAAGAAAATTGAGGATAAGCAATTCGATAAGAAATACGATGTAGAAGGTAAAAGAGTAGTTGTAATTGGTGGTGGTGACACTGCTATGGACTGTGTAAGAACTTCTATTCGTGAAAAAGCAGCTAAAGTAACTTGTTTCTACCGTCGTGATGAAGAAAACATGCCGGGTTCTAGAAAAGAAGTGAGAGCAGCAAAAGACGAAGGTGTTGAATTCAACTTCTTGAAATCACCAAAGTCGTTTGTAGCTGATGATAAAGGCAATGTGTATGGATCAAAATTCGTAGACATGAAATTATCTGAGCCTGATGCATCAGGTCGTCAAGCAGTAAGTGAAATTGCTGGATCTGAATCTATCGTTGAAGCAGATGTATTTATCCTTGCTTTAGGTTTCAATAACGAAAAACTTAAGTGGATTACAGATGCTGGTGTAGAAACTGATAAGTGGGGAGCATTAAAAACAGATGAAAAAGGACAAACGTCTTTAGAAAATGTTTTTGCTGGAGGAGATAGCGTTAGAGGTGCTGATTTAGTAGTAACTGCAGCATTAGATGGTAGAGAAGCTGCCATGTCAATTTTAGAATCGATTTTCGATGAAGAACCTGCTTCTGTTTAATTTAAACTGATTTAGGTTGATATTATGACCCACTGAGAAAAGCGTCTCTCAGTGGGTTTCTTTTTATATTTTTTCCAGATTGACTATTTGATAATTAAAAGATCAAAGCTGTTAGTATCACTTCTAGAACGGCAAAAAACAGCATACTAAAAAAATGTATATACATTGCTAAACTCCCTTTGATGATTGTTTTAAACCAAGACTGACCATAGAATTTCTTCATCATCACATAAATCATCACAAAGCTATAGAGAAATATAAATGTGTTAATTAATGCACCGAAGTTCTCAGGACCAAAGTGGGAAATGAGAATCATTAAGGTGAAACAAAATAGGGAAAATGCATGTAGATGCGTAGAAAAGACCAAATGTTGTATGTATAGATTCTTTATTTCGCCTCTTTTCCTGATATAAAATAACTTGAGGTATAAAGCAAATAATGGTACAAGCAGCATCACAGCCATTGACATATTGGCAAAAATCGTCTGCTTTAAAGTCTTTCCATTGTCATTATATATCTTTTGACCTTGCTTAATAAGAATGACGTTAAACCATTCTTTTATACCTAATGAATCACGTATAAAATCATTGGTAAGCACCGTTTCATTTTCATATGCTTTTAAAATTCTTTTATCAAAACGTTCTCCATTAACTTTTAACTTTTTTATTTCAGAATCTTTACCAAATTCAATGGCAGAAAATGGAATATTATCAGCTTTATCTTTTTTAGTTGTCTTTTTCTCTACTTCTTCTTCATCATGACCATTTCCAATAACTATTGAATCATCAGTAACAACTAGATGATTAAAAAGGAAGAAAAAGACAATAGAACAAACAAGGTATATTCTAAAGGGTTGAACATACTTTACTCTTTTTCCTTCCAAATAAGCTTTTGATAATTTTGCTGGATTGGTGATAAATGGAATAAATGTGTGGAATAATCTTGAATCCCAACTCATTAATTCATCTGCAAACTCTTGGATTAAGTCTCTAAGTTTTAGGTTGTAGTCAATATTTTTTTGTCCACAGTTAGAACAATAGTTATCATTATTGCTTAAGTCATTTCCACAATTTTTACACTGCTGATGAATAGAGCCCTTCATTGTCATAATTAGTTCTGTTTATTATCTGAATTATAGCTTTCAGATTGCTAGTAATGTTTAGTAAAAAACGAATATAAAAAAAGTCCTCCAAAAAGGAGGACTTCTTCTCTATATTCTTCAGATAGATTACAGACGTTTGAAGATCTTTTTGATATCTTCTCTTGTCCATTTTTCTTCCCAATCAAGACCAATTGCATGGTTCCACATATGTGGTAGGTTGTAAGAAACTTCTACCATAGCATCGATTGTCTCCTCAGACCATTCTTTAGAAAGACCTTGTGGAAGATCAACGTTATGTTTTTTGATCATTTCTTTAAACTCTCCAACAGCATCACCATAGAATTCTTCTAAGTGATAGAATGCTAAACAGTTCGCAAAACCGTGGCGAGTACCTAAGATTTTTGATAAACCATATGAAATAGCGTGGCACGCACCTACTTCAGAATAAGTCAATGATAAACCACCAAATAGAGAGGCAATCATCAATTTCTCATCATTTTCTAGGTTTTGGCCAGCGTTATCACCTAAATACACCTCACGGCAAAGGGCTAATGCTTGGTCACCGTAAGCCTTTGAGTAGGCATTGAAGTATAAACCACTTTCAGCTTCAATACAGTGGATATAGCAATCCATACCTGTATAGAACCATTGGTTGGTATCAACAGTAGCTAATAACTCAGGATCAAGAACAGCTTGGTTAAATACTGTCCAATCACACTTCAAGCCTAATTTCTTAACAGGTCCAGTTAGAACGGCTGTCATAGAACATTCAGCACCTGTACCTGCCACTGTAGGAACACCCATGTGGTAGATACCTGCTTTCTTCACCAAGTTTAATCCTTGATAAAGTTGAGATGAACCTTCGTTAGTAACCATCAAAGATAAAGCCTTAGCAATATCCATGATAGATCCTCCACCGATACCAATGATACCAGAAGGAAGACCTTTCTCTGCTAAGATTTGATCACGAAGTCTATCCACTTGATCCGTAGTCGGCTCGTATTGGTCGATATCCTCAAAGAATACCATATCACCATCGTGAGCAGGGATACGATCAGCAAGTTCTTTTCCTTCGAAATACTTGTCAACGATAAATACCATGAATTTATCGTTTTCCACACGTTTAGGAGCTAGGATGTCATCAATTTGATTGAAGGCACCTTTTCCATAAACGATTTTGTCGATATTTTTAAAATTCTTATGCATGTTCTACAACAACTTGTTTCAATTGTGAGATTAACTGATCAGCAAATGCATTGATTTCTTCTTCAGTCCATGTAGCACGGATACCGATAGAAAGAAGTCTACCAATAATGTTTTGTGATTTAGGCAATTCAATTGTATTCCAATCTTGGCGGTGCTCATAATCATGAATAGCCAATTTGTATGGAGATTTTAATTGCTTTAAGTGATCCCACTGATTGATAAAGTGGTACATGTTTGTATACCAGTAAGCTACTCCTTGAACTTCTTTAGATGCTTTAAGGGCAAGTTCAGGAGTTTCCATGAAGAAGTTTAAGAAAGTTGCTGAATCACCTTCTTCGTCTGGTAGACAACGGAAAGTAATGAAAGGAACTTCTTTACGTAAACGTTCTTTTAAGATTGCTTTGTTTTTTCTGTTTTGCTCACGGATCATTTCCAACTTACGCATTTGAGCTACAGCAACTGCTGCGTTTAACTCTCCTAAACGGTAGTTGAAGCCCATAATTGGGTGAGGTTCCATTCCACGGTTATCACCAACGTGAGAGTGACCGTGATCAGAGAACTGACCCATGATCTCGTATTTATCTGTGTCGTTTGTGAAACACACACCACCTTCTCCAGCAGTAGTAATTTTGAAGAAGTCAAAAGAAACAGCACCAGCTTCACCGAATAAACCTACGTGTTTTCCTTTGTAGAAAGCACCTAAAGCTTGACCTGCATCTTCTAATAATTTGATATTATGTTTATCACAAACTGCTTTAATTCCGTCCAAATCAGCTGCAGCACCACACATGTGTACCAATAATACAGCCTTTGTTCTTGGAGTAATTGCTGCTTCAATAGAGGCAGCGCTCAAGTTTAATGTTTCGTCTACTTCAGCAAATACTGGAATACCACCAGCAAATAATACAGCCTCGATAGGAGCGATAAATGTAAAAGGAGTACAAATAACCTCATCACCATGTCCAATTCCAGCAGCAGCCATCATACAAGCTACAGCAGCAGAACCAGATGAAACAGCGTGAGCATGTTTTGCACCAGTATAATTTTGGAATAATTCTTCGAATTCTCTAGCTTTCCAATGACCATTTCTTTGATCATCATGGTTATATCTAAAAAGCATTCCGGACTCTAAAACGTCCATTACTTCTTTTCTTTCTTCGTCACCAAAATATTCCGTTCCTGGCATAATCTATATAATTAAAATTGAATAATTTGTCGTCAATTTTGACTCGGCAAAGGTACAAAAATTTATGGATCGATAGGTTGATCAATCATTAAATTTTTGGACTAGCCCGGTATTATAACACTTCAATAGATGATGTTGCCAAAAAATGATGTTAATAAATGTTTGATGTATTGAATATTAAATATTTAAATTATTCAAAACATAAAAGGCATCCATTTTTAAGATGCCTTTTTGATTTGATATTTCTATAATGTCACTCCTTTTAAGAAGTTTTTACCCTTAAAACCGAAACGATAATTAAGACCAAAAACAATTTGATTTCTACTCCCTAAGAAAGAGTATAAAGCAGTAAACTGATATCTTTTATTATGTTGATAATTAATCCCTAAAGACATACTCCATGGATAATATAAAGCCTTGTCAAATGTATAATGAAGGTTTAATGGGTCGGTACTATTTAAATAATTACTTGCCCCTTGATATACAGGTTCAAGAATTTGTTGTTCTGTAGGGTTTAATTGACCGTACCAAGTATCTAAATTTTGACTAGCTCTAATTTTACCTTCTGGTGTAATACCAACTAGTTTCTCAATGTCTACTTTACCACCACTAGATTTATTCAAACCTAAATATTGAACACCAACAAGTGCAACGACATTTCTGTAAGGTTTCTTTCTAAAACGAAACATATGTCCAATTCTGGCACCAATAACATTTGTTCTTGTAGCTTTGTCAGTACTACCCGTGAAAGTATATACTTGAGTGTAGTCCAGCGATACCACCAATGGGCCAACACCACCAGCGACTACCGTACCCCAACCAACGGAAGGTCCTTCACTTCTAGCAGTGAAATCAGCTTTAAATGGTAAACCAAGTGATACTTCTGTTTCTGATTTAATATAACCACCAATACCATAAACATTTAAAAAAGGTAGCAACCAGAAGTCATATCTTGCTGAAACAGCTTGAACGTGTGGAGTGATATTATTAAAACGAGCAAAACCATCCACATTCATTAATTTTGTTGGGGATAAACCTACATTAAGGTTACTAACCATTAGGTCTTGTTTTGAATAAGCATAGTTAATCATAAGACCATTTGGGAAGGGTAAATCAAAACCCATTTTTCTCAATTTTGATCCCATAATTGGAAAGTGCCAAGGGTATTCTGTATTCTTTAAACTATCTGTATAATGTTGATAATCATCTTCTATTGCAAGGTTGGATACAGATCCCTGACCAAAAGATGTATTTTGAAAGGCAATTAAAGCAATAAGAATAAGACCGAATTGTAAAATTTTCTTTTTCATAATTGATAGCAAGATTGAAATATTTTGGATTGAATTAATTATAGATTATTTCTAGATTGATTACCTTACAAAGATCTTAGTTTTGGCTATCAGTGAGTTACATAAAACGATTGATCATTTATACATTATCGTCAAAGTGAGTATCAGATAATTATTTCTTAGGTATTGAAAATAAAAAAGCACCCATTCAAATGGATGCTTGTGCTCTAAAACTTATCAATAGTATAATGGCTATTTAGGGAAGATAAATGTCACTGATGCTCTAAAACCATATTTCGCTTTTTGAGCGGCAGGAGCAGCAACATTAAATCTTGGACCCGCAGATAGTTGTACTTTTTGCTTACCTAAAGAAGCTACACCACTAATACTTGGCGTAAACCAAATCGTAGTAGAGTTATCCATCCAATTTTGTGTTAACTCCATCATTGCGGATGCTCCTGCACCAGATTTCCAGTTGTAAGTAGCAAATGGTTGGAAATAAAACTGGTTTACATCACCTCTAGCTTGATCCCCTGCAACACTCCAGATTTGATTTACTAAGAATCCATAAGTGAATGCATTTTGTTGTTTTAAGGCAACAAATGTTGGACCTAAACCAAATTTTCCTGTACCTAAAAAATGATTGGTTGCTGAAGGAACCAAGAAAGCTGGTCCAATACCCCAGATCAAACCATTTTTAGTTTTCGATGGACTAAAGAATCCACTCAGTACCATATCACCTAAGCCAGATTCAGAATTACCATAACCGGAGATGTTGTCTTGGTGTACTACAGGTAAAACCATACGAGTAATCAGGTTGATGTCTTCAGTAAGTTTAAATGGAATAACAGGCTGAACATTGATGGTGTGTCTTGCTCCATTGTGCTCACCAATACCAAAGTCCATATTACTTTGAAAAGGAGCACTAATTAGATTGGCAACCGGATTGGCTAATTTTTTAGCCAAATCTTCGTCAGAGTGTTTTTCTTGAGCCATGATAAAACTAGACCCAAAAAACATTAGAAACAGTAAGCAAATGGTCGCTTTTGTGTTTTTTGTAAAATTAAATTTGAAGAAATTTGTTTTCATGATTGATAGCAAATTGAAATTGTTTTGGTTTGATTTAAAAAAGGATTATTCCTTTATTCTTAACCTTACAAAGGTCTTTGATTTATATATCAAACAGTTACATGAAAACTTTATGAACTTGCATATTTTGATCAAATAATGAATTGATTACATGTATCTATAGATGCTATTAGCTCTATTTTAAGTTGTACTATTTGTATATTTTATCAATAGAAAAAGCCCTGATGAAATTCATCAAGGCTTTAAGCATACTAATATTATTCAATCTTCTAATATTATAGATTCTAACTATGAATGATCTTTATCTGTGCTCTAAAATAATGGTAGCAGAAGTGAAGTTATTGGCCACTTTGACATCTTGATATGCAGAATTGTATAGTAATAATGAGATTACTAATGACAAACGTTCCTCTGTAATTACTTCTGTAAAAAGACTACTTTTGGCTAGTGCTGTCACCAAAGATTGAACAATATTTTCTACACCAGTATCTTGTATATTGATCAATACTTCTTGAATTACTTTACTTACATTTTCTTGGTTGATATTATCCTTAATAATATCAAGTTCCATAATCATATTGGCTATTTTATCAGCTATTAATTGTGTGTCTAGATTGGCTATGCCATCTATTACTGGGAATAATATTCCGTAGACATTTTCTTCATTTACTATTGATGTGATAGCATCACTCACTGTTTTTGATATCTTGAATGATAAATATTCAGCGTCTGTACCATCTATTATCAATAATAATTTCGAGGATATATATTCGTGAATTGTTGGTGAAGCAATATCAGCCAAAGCACTTATCAATGAAGTGATGATAGGAGCAGCAGTTTCAGAATCAACAGATTGTAATTGAGTCAGCCCACTATTAATGGTTTGATGTATAAACTCCGTACTTAAAAATTGATTTTTTATCAACTCGCTTATTTCTTGAGTCGTTTTTTCAGCTCCTCCATTAAGTGAAATCACAGGTTTAGCAGCAATAAACGCTGTTTTTAAAGTTGATGTCATACTTTCATAATCAGGGTTCAAATCAATTCCATCGAAAGTATTATTTATAGTATTAATAATGACTTCGATTTTATTCGTAGTCTCTTCTGCTAATTCACCCATTTTTAAAATTGATGTATCTTCAATTTTTGAAACAGTTGGATATATGATATTATAAAAAGTTTCAACATTTAAGAAGTTGTCTTCCAATAGAGAAGTAATACTTGATGATACTGAAGAAATTGTTTCAGCATCAAGTTGTGTATATTCATCCCAGATTTTTTCTGAGATCGGCATAATTCTATCTTCTGTAAGAATCTCAGAAATTACATTCATAATAAATGATGTAATGGTATCCGCACCTTCTTCAGGAGATGAAACGATCTCATCTAATTTAGGGTAAATGAAATCATATATCTTTTCCTTACTAAGTGATGATTGTACAAGTTGTGCAATTTCTTGGCTCAATTGTCTAGAAAGTTCATCAGAATCAAAATCAATGATCTTGTCCAATTCTGTTTTTAAAACTTCTGATAATTTAGCTTCAATTTCTAAAGACTCTAGGAATTTAAATAACTCCTCAGAAATAGCATCTGCAGTTTCTTCAGGGGGTAAATGCTCAATAAATTCTCCTTTACCAGCGAGCCAACCTACAAGTGCATTATTGATTAATCTTTGAACAGTCTCATTATGATAAAGAAGCTTTGTAACAAGACCACCAATTTTATCAGGTGTTCCATTGGCAACATATTTTACTAATTTCTCATTAGCATCTTTAATTAAAGAAGCTGCTGATTCCTCGTTGACGTGTAGTCTGAATTGTTTCAAATCCTCATCATATTGATATTCATAATTCAGATTGATAGAAGAATTGGTAATTCTAATTTTTTGGTCATTAATGATAAAGTATCGACCAATACTATCAGTTAAGAAATTATAGTCATGATGAGAGGTTGTGATATCACCACTTGTTGTAAACTGATGAAAAAATGACTGATTATCTAAATCCTCAAATACCATATCACTTAAATCATATGTTCCTCCAGACAAAATATCTGATGAGGCTGCTGACCAAAGAATAGGAGGGGCGATATCATCACTTTTTGTAATTACCTCAAAATTATTTAAATACCATTGGTGTTCATTCAGAATAGATTTCGTATTCTGAACAGTTTCAATAACCGGGTCCATTGGTTGTTCACAAGCAAAAACAAGGATATTTAGCAATGGAAGAAATAGAAGGTTCTTCAGTTTTTTTGTAATAGTAATCATGTTGATTTATTTAAAGATTGAATTAATATGAAAAGGTATCTTTTGATTACATTACAAATATCATAGACAGAAAAAGGAGTTAGTTATATGAAATAATTAATGATTTACACGTTTTCGTCATTTCACTACTTTTAAAAAACGAACATAAAAAAAGCCTTGACAGCTTCATGTTGTCAAGGCCTTATATTAATGTGTCTAAGAATTATTTGATTCTCAATCGTTGTCCTTTTTTGACAGTATTGGAATCCATATTATTCATCTTTTTGATATCATTGATAGAAACCCCATACTTTTTAGAGATAGAATAAAGAGTTTCACCACCACTTACCATATGATATTCAGGAGCAGTATTTCCATTTTCCGAAGAAGGATCCGTTAAGCGTAATACTTGTCCCTCGTTAATTGAACCATTGCTTCCTAAATTATTCCAAGAGATAAGGTCTTTATGGTAAATTCCATACTTTCTTGATATGGCAAATAATGTTTCTCCCTTAGCAACTTTGTGAGTTTTTGCAGAAGATACATCAGGTGTGCTTGTGGTTGCAGCAACTAATGGAGTGCTTTCAACAACTTTAGTCTCTTCAACTACAGCAGGTTGTTCAGCAGCAGCTTGATGATAAATAGATTCATCTACTGTTGTTGTAGCTGGACCTCTTGAAGCATATGTTGGTTCTTCAGCTGTTTTTTGAGGGATCTGCAAAAACATAGGAAGTCGAGCATAGTTGCCTTGATCTTGAAGCACTTTATTTTGGTTGATGATATCTTGTTCTGAAATACCATATTTAGCCGAAATAGATGCTAGAGTTTCTCCATCTTCCACAGTATGGGTTAAAACCGTTCCCGAATAGGCTCCTGTTGCGTCGATTGCACTATTTGATGCTACTGAATTAAACTGATTTCCACTTGGGTTACTTACAAAAACTTCATCACCAGGGTGTAATTCTTTATTGTTATTCCACTCTTGTAACTGTCTTGCAGAAACACCGTATTTTCTTGCAATTCCATAATAGAACTCGCCAGGTTGTACAGTATGCTTTTGTACAGCAGCCATTTCTGTTTCAACAGCCTCTTCTTCTAATGCGTCAGCAGCAACAACAGTAGCAGCACCTGCCACAACTGCAGTTTCTCCAACAGTAATTGTACCATTACCTGTTCGCTCATTTGCTGGCATAATTTCAAAAGAATCATCAGTGGCAATAGTCTCTACTGCTTGTTCTTCTACAGCAGGTTGATCTGTTGGAATTACTATGGTTTCTTCTGCAACTGTTTCATCTTTGCCTACTACTAGAACTTGACCTTCTTCGAGTGCAAGATTATCTCCAATGTCATTCCATTCTTTTAGTTCTAACATGGTTACGTCATACATAGAAGAAATTGTAAATAAGGATTCACCTTCTTGAACAACGTGTGTTTTACTGTTAGGATCTATGTTTAAAGCTGTGCTGTCCACACCTAGTGTTACTACCGCAGCAGTTTCTACTAAAGGAGTTTCGCTTTCTTGAATTTCTTCATCAACAACAGGTTCTTCTAATGGTGGTAGGTCTACCACTTTTGGAGGAACTGATTTAGGTCTTTTCTTTTGAAGGAATAAAACACGACCACGTGCAAGTGGTTCATCGGCTTTCATTCTATTTTTCTTAGCCAATGTTTTTAATTTGATACCATATTTTTGAGATACCTCCCATAGGTTTTTTTCTGTATTTACCGTATGATTAGGTACCATGGCTTTCCCTTTTTTTGCTTTAAGGTAATAGACATGTCCTTCCTGTAAATCATCAAAAGAATCCATATCGTTGTATTTGTAAATTTTCTTTACATCTACACCTAAAGCATTGGCTATTAGCATAAGGTTTTGATTTGGACCTGCAATAAAGGCAGGGATGGCATTGGCATCCACCAATGTAATTTCTTCCCCATTTACAGTCTTAGTTTGAACATTAGTGATAATAGGATAGGGGTTATCATCTTGATAAGGTTGATAATTTACTATTAACTCTGCTCGTTTTAGGGATATTATATCAGTATGTTTATTAAATGAGCTTAGTAAGATAGTTGCTCCAATTAGTAAACTTAAAGTATTTATTTTTTTCATAATAGGTTATGTGTACCTTATTTTTGAGAAGTCATGGTTAAGCCAGTACCGACCGACCTATATTAAATTACTTATTGTGTGGCTAAATTACAATTTTTGAGCCATTAAAATACCATCACGTAAGGGTAATATGCAACTTTGTACTCTTTTATCAGATGTAACTTTATTATTGAATGACATAATAGCTTGAGTCATTTTATCATTCGCTTTTTCATCAACAACTTTACCTTTCCACAAAACATTGTCTATCAATAGATAACCTCCTTCTCGAAGAAGAGGAAGACACATTTCGTAATACGTGTCGTTGTTCATTTTATCAGCATCGATAAAAATAATATCAAATTGATCCCCTAAGTCAGGTATTATATCAACGGCTTTTCCAATATGAAGTTTAATGATATTAGAAAGTTTAGCTTTTTTTATGTATTCGGAAATTATTTTCTCCTTTTCATCGTCAATTTCAATGGTATGTAATTCGCCGTTCTTTTGCATACCTTGCCCAATTGCGATAGCAGCATATCCTGTAAAAGTACCAATTTCCAATACTTTTTTTGCAGACATTCCTTTGGCTAACATGGTTAGAAAAAGTCCTTGAGGATGTCCAGAAACCATATGAGGCATATTCTCCTCGAGATGCGTAGCTCTATCCAATGCTTTTAATGTTTCATTTTCTGGAGTGGCTACTTTCTCAATGTATTCATCAATTAGTGGATGTGTAATATGCGGCATATACTTATTTTACAAATGGATTTTTATCTTTAGATGCATCACTATTAAATACTTGAATAGCGATTACTTCAGCTTCAGCAGTTTGAACATCACCCGACCAAGAGGTGCATTTCATGACAATCTTTTTACCTTTTCTTTCAGTAACTTCGGCCACCAAACGTATGGTCTGATTAATCGGTGTTGGTTTAAGGTACTTAATGTTCATCGTACCTGTGGCATACCTGTAATATGGAGCAGAATCTAGTGCTCTTCCTTCCGATTTATAGGCGTCAGCCATTGCTGTACCCATACAATGACAGTCAATAATTGTCCCTAATATTCCACCACTAAGTAGGTTAGCCCAACCATGGTATTTTTCTTCAGGAAGCCATTCACATATAGCCAAATCGCCCTCCCAATAACTTTTTATATGCAATCCATCCTGATTGTCCATTCCACAACCAAAACAAACATTGCCAGGCATATGATCTTGAAAGTATGGTGACATTATTTATATTTTTTCATTTGAGTAATTACTGCTCTCATATCTTTAGGATATTCAGCTTCAATGAAGATTTCAGAACCATCGACATCTTTAAATCGAAGTGATCTTGCATGTAAAGCTACTCTTGACATCAATGCTTGTTCTTCTGTTCCTCCTTTTAGATTGAATTTACGTCCTTTGATTTCTGAAAGGTAAGGTGATTTACCACCGTATACTTCATCTGAAATAATAGGAGAACCCAAGTAAGCCATATGAATTCTAATTTGATGCATTCTACCTGTAAGAGGTTTACATGCAACTAAAGAGTGGAATTTATAAATATCTTGTGTTTTCACCAACGTTTGTGATGGTTTCCCTTCGATATCGATACGAACATTACCTCGGCCAGAAACTAAGATGTTTCTATCTACCATCACACCGTCAAAGTTTTCTACGCCCTCAACAACTGCATGGTAAATTTTCTCCACTTCTCTTTTTTCAAACTGAATTGCCAAATGACGGTAGGCTTCGGGTGTTTTAGCAATGGCCATTACACCAGAAGTTTCTTTGTCGAGACGGTGACAAAGTTGTGTGTCTCCACCATATTTTTTTGCTTCCTGATAAACAGTTGGAAGCGTTTTATCTCTATCTTCTAAACTTGAGATATATGGAGGTTTATTGACTAATATATAATTATCATTTTCAAAAATGATCCACTTTTTAAAGTTCGGTATCTTCATTTTCAGTGTCATTCACTAATTTCAAATCAAAAGAAAAATTAGAACCTTCTTCAGGAGTACTTGTTACAGAAATACCAGTATCGTGTCTCTCTAAAATGTGTTTACATATAGCAAGACCTAATCCTGATCCACCTTGTTTTTTAGTTCTACTTTTTTCTACTCTGTAAAAACGTTCAAAGATACGATTTTGATCCTCTTCAGGTATTCCGAAGCCATTATCTTTTACATTAATGGTAACAGTATCTTCTTTAACTTCCAAAATTACTTTAACCCATCCATTTTTGTTATTATACTTAATACCATTAACAACTAAATTTAAAACAACTTGCTTTAGACGATTGTAATCAGCATTAATGTAAATAGGGTCATCAGAAGGTGCTTCTAATGTAACAGTAATATTTTTCTTTTCAGCTTTTTGTTCTACTTGTTCTAAAACATCCACCAACATCACCTGAACATCAAATTCTTCAAACTCCATGTTAATTTCTCCTGCCTCAATTTTTGATACAGTCAGTAAATCTTCTACTAGAATATTTAAAGCATTAAGCGATTTTGCTGCTTTTTTCAAGAAACGATCTCTTACATTTTTATCATTTACTGCACCATCCAAAAGGGTGAGAATAAAACCTTGAGTGGCAAAAATAGGAGTTTTAAGTTCGTGTGAAATGTTGGCCAGAAATTCTTTTCTGTATTGTTCCATTTGTTTTAATTGGGCAATCTCATCTTCTTTCATTTTTGCGTAATGATTAATCTGAGATTTAATATCTACAATTGGATTTTTTTGTTTTTGTCCAAGTTCTGGCGAGAATCCATTGGATTGTTTTTGTCGTAGTTCGTGTATTTGTCTATGAATATTACTTATCTCTTTAAAAAAGATAAATTCTAAAACAAAATAGGTAAGCAGGAAGGAGGATGAGAAAGAAATAATTAAACCCACTACAACTCCCATTATAGAAACATCTGGTATGATAGATAGGAAAGCTGCAGTTATACCTCCAACACAAAGTGCTAGTAATAAGGAAACTGATTTCGCGTTGAAATACATAAATTCTTTATTTTAAATAAAAAACCTCATAACTAAACGCTATGAGGTTCACAAATATCGTAAAATGTGTTTTAAGCTTCAAACTTATAACCCACTCCTTTTACAGTTTTAATATAGCCTTCACCAATTTTCTCTCTTACACGTCTAATGTGTACATCTACAGTTCTAGCTAAAACATAAACATCGGCACCCCAAATGTTTCTCAAGAGATCATCTCTATTGAATACTTTATTTGGAGATTCTGCTAGGAAATACAATAACTCAAATTCCTTTTTAGGAAGCGTCTTTGCCTCTCCATCGATATATAAGGTATAACTTGATTTATCAATAGAGAATTTCCCAATATTAATAATATCCTTTTTCGATTTTTTACTCTTATGCTTTCTTTTAAAGATAGACTCAATACGTTTCATTAAAGCTCTTGGCTTTACTGGTTTTACGATATAGTCATCAGCACCCACATCAAAAGCAGCAACCTCGGAATATTCCTCAGCTCTTGCAGTTAAGAAGATAATATGGGCATCAGAAAGATCTGGATTTTCCTTTATTTGACGACAAGCTTCAACACCATCCATCACAGGCATCATGATATCTAAAATGATTAACTCTGGATGAAACATTTTAGCAGTCTCAACAGCCTGTTTTCCGTCGTTTGCAGTTTTTACATTATAACCTTCTTTTTGAAGATTATAACTTAATATTTCTACAATATCTGGCTCGTCGTCTACAACGAGTATTTTACGTTCTACTTCTGTAGGCATCCTTAATGATATCTTTTAATTTTTCTAAGTTTATCCTCTAATTTATTGATATGATATTACTCTTCAAAGAAATTTTAGTAACTGTAATTTAATACTATTAAAATGTTCATGTTTAGTTAACATAAAACTTCCAATGTTACCAATTTACATTGTTTTCTTGTGATTATATAAAGATTGCAATATCGTGCTATCAATAATTACTTCATGCTTTTTATGTAAATCAGACAACCATTGTTTTTCAATTTCTTGTTGGTAGTCTGCAATTACAGCACCTTTTGATACATCAAATGGTTTTGGTCCTTTTGGTAAAAATGTTTTTACATCGGCAATAATATATCGATTACCTTCTTGGAAAATATATCTACCCACTTTAAAGTTTATTTGATCTGCATGAGGTAAATCTTCTTTTGTGTAAACACCTGTTTCAAAATTCACAGATAGGTTACTCATTCTATTCTTTACAGGAATATAGTTAGAAGTTAAGGTACTGTAAAATTGTACATTTACAGCTTCAGAACCTTCACTTTCCACAAATTTAATTTTAGATAGGTCAATTTTTTCTTTTTCAAGAAAAGCAGAGATCTTTTTAATGCGGTTCTTCTTCAATACTGTACCACTGTTTTTTGGCATTTGAATATCAAACTCCACAAATAAATTAGCGTCCTTATTTAAAACATTAGTGATGTTGTTTAAGTCACCAACAGTTGTTTTGTATAAGTATGAGCTACCTTTTTTGAAATATAGAGAAGAAATATCGCTAGGGAATACTTTGTAGTATCCGGAATCAAGCATTACGATAGTCTCATTTTCTAATTCCTTATTGCCTGTGTTATAAAAATCCACTTCCACGCGATCCTCATATTGATAATGATCGATATTCTTAGTGTAGAATTCTTTTAATAATTCAGGATCTGAAGTCGCTTTATTCCAAACACTATCTTCCATTACTCTAAACAATAACAATCCGTCTTTGTACTCTTGAGATAAGTGAGCAAACTCTGGATATTTTGTCGGTAACTTTTCTCTTTCAACCTCAATTAATGTCTGATTCACGAAACGCTCATAATATTGTTCTAAAACTTCCTCCAAACTATCAATTGATGTTCTTTTTTGTTCATCGCTTACATACACGAAGAAGTCATTATTCATCACTTTTTTACCATCTATAGTAAAGAGTGTTTTTTTCTTGATTTTAGTAGGAGTACTTTCTTTCAACGACCATTTCCCTTCTAAAAGAGTAGAGTCAAATTGAGAAAATGCAATCGTCTTATTCTCATCATTAGGAACAAAATGATTATCATTTTTCAGTTTTTGAATAAACTGTTCTTTGCTTGTCGAAGATCTACTATCTCTTTTTACTTTTTTGACAAGAGACGGATACATCACATCGTAAGGCTTAACAGGTTCTTTTCTATACAATCGAATGATATGCCATCCAAAATCTGTTTGGATTGGCTTTGCTATATCGCCCACTTTATTAACAGATTCTATTCCTTTTAAGAATGCAGGAGGGAAGCGAACCTCTGAAACAGGTGGTAGAATTCCTTTTTTTGTTGATGTACGTTTATCTTCAGAAAAAGTATTACATAACTGATCCCAATCACCTCCATTCTGTAGGCTATCATAAATAGCAAAAATCTTTGTTTTGTGTGCTTTTTGATCTTCAGGAGAGTTTCTGATACTCGACTTAATCATAATGTGTTGAGCCTGCAAAGTACCATAACGAGTTCTTTTATCTTTAATATAAAGTAGATGGTAACCGAATTGAGTTCTAATCGGGCCAGCGACATCTCCAATTTTTGTATTATATGCTGCTTCCTCAAAAGGATATACCATTTGAAGAGAAGTGAAATATCCTAAATCACCTTTATTCTGCTTTGCAGATGGATCTTCAGAAAATTCAAAAGCTAACTGAGGAAATTGCTCTCCATTTTTATATTTATCAAGTACCTCTAATGCTTTGTTGTAAGCTTTTAGAGTATCTTCTGGAATAGCATCTGGTTTACAGTTAATTAAAATATGAGATGCTCTAACTTCTTCTTTTTGACGTTCATATGCTTGCTTTACAAGACTGTCGTTAAATACAGACTCGGTTAAATAAGGCTCTTCAAGTTGTTCGATATACATTTTGTATTCGTTCTTGAAAGCATCTAATGTATCATAACCTAAAGCTTCAGCTTCTGCTACTTTTAATTTGAAATTGATAAAAAGATCTAGGTATTCATCTATACTTTCTTGAGTATAAAAACTTGAATCTTTTTGATAATTCTTTTCATACAAGTAAACGAAGTTCTCCTTAGTAACGTCTTTCTGATCTAAATGTAGAAGTGCAGGCGAAGTAGATGATATTGATGTACTACCTGATTTCATAGGCATTGTACAACCTGAGATTACACAACCTATAATTAACAAATAAGTATATACCTTGCTGGTTTTATTGAGCATGTTTGTTCAAAAAATTAAGATGCTATTAAGTAATAGCTAAAAAGTTAAATGAATGGACTAAGTGCCGTACCAAATTGATAAGTACTTAGAATGTAGTTTCAATATGTTTAATTCGAGTATTAAAATCAAAAAAAAGGTCGATAACTTAAACGTTACCGACCTTTCTTTGACAAATTTTATTCTTTTGCTTCCTCAGTAGGAGTTGCAACAGGTTCTTCCGATTCCCTTTCAGCTTCTTGGATTTGCTCCAAGTTTTTCGAACGCTTACGTTTTTGTTTTCGCGTTTCTTTAGGGCCATCATTAATTTCTTTCTCAGCTTGTTCTTTTGTAATCTTTCCAGCTTCTTGAGCAGCTTTAATTTTTGCTAGCTCTTTTTCCCAAGCTGCTTTCTTATTAAGGTGTTTCTTCAAATCCTTATCAACATCTTTTTTAAGTTTGCCTGCATCTGCAAAAGCACTACTGTCTGAATAACGCTGACCAAATTTACCATAAGTTTCTATAGCAGATTCGTAACGTTCTTCTTGTTTATCGAATACAGACATTTTTGCCAATTCGTATTCTGCCTCCATTTTTTTATACATGGCCTCAGGTTTAAAATCTGAGTCAGGATAATCTTTCATGAAGTTTTCATAAGCAATAGCGGCAGCTTTATAATATCTTAAGTGAGAATATTGTTTAGAAATCTCGAATGCCTTCAATTCCAATCTTGCTCTCAATTCATTAATCAAATCGTCGCACTGTTGAGCGTACTGACTAGTAGGGTAGCGGTTAATGAAGTTCTGAAGTTCTTCAATTGCTTGTGAAGTACCCGATTGATCAAGGTTGTAATCAGGTGTATCTTTATATAAAGAGTAACCATTCATAAATAAAGCTTCTTCAGCAAAAGGAGAACGGTTATAGGTTTCAAAAAAGCTTTTGAAGTGGTGGGCTGCAATTAAATACTGCTTTTGCTCAAATTGAGAATAAGCATAATAGAATTGGATTTTTTCATATTCAGCTGCACCAACAAAAGCACCCATGATATCCTCGAATAGAACAGAGGCTTTATAATAATCTTTATTATCGTAATAATTTAGAGCGGCATCGTATTTTTCGTTGATGTCTCTACTCTTAGATATTTTCGAAAACTTACTACAAGAAAAGGATAATGTACCTAAAATTGCACAAGCAATAATAATTCTCTTACTCAACATAACTGCAAATCTAGATTTAAGCCGACGTATAAAAAAAGGTTTTAAATTTCAACTCTGTTAAAAGATGGTAACTCTTTAGTAATTAGAGGATTAATTTTGTCGCTTAAATTAGCTTGTCCATTTTTTTAAAAATTAAAGATGCAAATATAATGGAATAACCTTTTTTGAAGAGGATAGCATAAAACACCATCAGGTTTGTTCCAAAATAAAAGACCCCCAAATTTAAGAAATGGAGGTCTCTAAAAATAATTTTTTATTGAAATAACCCAATTAATTGATTTTTATACTGCCATAACTGGATTTCAATACCAATTTCTTGTCAGAATTTTTATCCAAGTTATAACCTTTATACTCAGCTGAAGTATTTTTCTCTATTTGATAATAATTTTCTAAAGTGGATAAATTCGATTTGAACGAACCGTAGCGAACATTAGCTTCATAAGCAAAATCTACATTTTCAGTTAAATTCAATTTGATTGATCCATAAGAACTAGAAGCATTGATACCTGTGAAGTTTTTATCAACATGATCGACATTAATATTACCATAACCAATTTGATAATTGAACTGTCCTTTAAGGTTGTTGATATTTAAGTTCGAATACTTCGAAGAACCAGAGACATTAATGGCTGTTCCAACATTAATGTTGCCATAAGCATCATCCAAGATAATATCATTGGCTTGTCCAATATTTAATTTACCCAAATACTTCGTTTCGAATTCACCTTTTTCGATATAATCAATTGTTCCATTACCATATTTGATGATAATCTCATTGCTCTCGTTTTTCAACTCCTTCATGGTTAGGTTGCCATAACCCACTTCAATGAATGCTTCACCTGAAATATCATCGGAAAAGATGCCTCCATATTTATTAATAAGGCTTAGGTTAATACTTTCGGGCGCCTTAATAGTATAGGTGATTTTAAATCCTTTTCTATCGTTAATGGATACTGAACTTGGCGTATTTGTTTTTAATGAAATATTATTTCCAGAAGAATTATCTGATACTGAAATAGATTCTAACATACTTTGAGCTTTTGACTCGGAAGTACTCCATGCTTCGAATAATATTTCTATTTCTACATCTTTAATGTCTTTACCTGTTTCAATATTAATATCTCCATAACGATTGCTGATGTTCATTACAGAAGAGGTATTAATAGAGGTATACTTTTTAACTTCTTTTCTACTTACTGTATTGGGATGTTGTTTAGCTTGTAAAGCAGTGGCAATACATAAGAATAAAATACTAAATATTATATTGTTGAACTTTTTCATCTTTGTGATCTTCTTTGGTTTGGTCTAATATTATTTCCATTTGCTTATTAAGTAGCTCTACCTGAAGTTCAAGAACTATAATCATTTGTTTCTTGATGATTTCTGGCTGTTCAGACGTTTTCAATTCTCTTTTTAAATCCTTGTAATTGTCTTTTAGAGTACCCAACTGTGAATCGAAATCGGATAATAATCTGACATCTTGATAGTTTAATTTTTTAATCTGTATTTGCTTGGTGTTTATTACTTGTTTAAAATATTGTTCAGCTTGATTCCATTCGGTATCAGCTTTTACAGTAGCATTATTTTCTTTTAATGGTAGCTGTTGTGTTTTGAAAATAAAGCCAATGCCAATACCAATAACAATTGCAGCAGCAATACTACTCCACCATCTATAATTTTTAGAAAAGTGAACTTCTTTCACCTTTGGTGTTTCATCTTTACTTTCTAATTTCTGATCGTCTTGATCAAGTTCGGTTGAAATCTTATCCCATAAACCAGTAGGAGCCTCAAATTTATCAATGGATCCAGTAGGCTGATCTAGGTTAATATCAAATGATTCGTCTCCTTCGAGTTCATTTTTGATATTTTCCCAAACATTATCAGAAGGTTGGTCACTATCTAATTTAGATTTGTTACTGATGATGACCTTTTCAACTTCATCAAATAAATAAGACTTAAAACGATCGTTGCATTTTGCCGATGGAGAATAGACATCCAAAGACGATTTATGCTCTAGGATATATTTTTCTAATTTTTCCATGGTTATATTGATGCGTTTAAAATATCTCTCAATTTCTTCTTTGCTCTACTATACTGAGACTTAGAAGCAGAAACACTTATATTAAGTATTTCAGAAATTTCGTTATGATCGTAACCTTCCAGGAGGTAGAGGGAAAATACCACTCTATACCCATCAGGAAGTAACTGAATAGCTTCTCTGATTTTATCTATATTGAAGATAGCCTCATTATCCAATGGGTCTTCTTCTTTGATTTGGTCGATCGGATGAGTCTCCGTATCTACAAAATCAATTCTTCTTTTATTCACATAATTGATAGAATGGTTAACTACAATTCTTTTGAGCCATGCTCCGAAAGTAGAAGTACCACTAAATTGATGAATGTTTCTGAAAGCGTTCAAGAATGCTTCTTGTAATACATCTTCAGCCTCTTCTAGATTATTTACAATTCTAACTGCTACGTTATACATTGCTTTAGAATACTGCTGATAAATTTCATACTGAGCTTTTCTATCACCTTCTTTACATCTTTCAAGCGTTGCCGTCATTATTTCGATTATTTTCGATTCAACTTAAAGACTTCGGTTTGTTTGAAAGGTTGCAGGATGAGAAATTTATTTTTAGAAAATTTCTGAAAATAGTTATAGTTTACTTTTTAGAGTGATGAATAGTTTGTAATTAATCTTTATTACAATCTTTACAGACACCCAAAATTAAATAGTTTGTTTCTTTTGCTTTATATCCGTTGGGAAGAGTAACCGATTGTATAGGAAGGTCATCCATACATTCTGTATCTCCACATTCTTGGCATTTAAAATGAACATGATCGTGTGAGTGATCGTGCTCTGAGCAATGATTTGTATTACACATTGCAAATTTCACAATGTTGTTTTCATCGATAACACGATGTAAAATTCCTTTATTGATGAAAGTTTTGAGCGTACGGTATATCGTGGCACGATCACATATTCCCTCCAATTGGTTTTCGAGAATATTTTCTGATAGTGCAACTTTAGAATTCATAAATATATCTAGAATACTTACTCTACTAGCAGTTCTTCTTAGTTCTGCATTATTTAAAATATCGATAGCTTCATTACTCATAACACAAAAATAAAAGAAAGCGAGCAATTTTACTTACTCGCTTTAATAAACTTAACGTCAAAATTTGATAAATCACTAATCTATAAAAGATTAGATCAATATTATTCTTGATTCACACCTGATGGGCGAATGACAAATGAGTTTAAGAATGATTCAAAAATCGGCACATTGTCAATTTCCAATTTTTGTCCAATCTCTTGTATTTTTTGCAATTCAACCTCTGTAATAGACCTTTCGTTTAAAAGATCATCGTCCTCTTCCATGAATAAGAAAGAAAGGAACTTTACAAAAATGAATGGTGCATTTAAGATATCTCTTTTTAAATCACCCGTTAAGGCATTTGGGTTTTTTAGCGTTTCAAGAATCACATTATTTGCTTTCAAAGATGAATGCATAGTGATTTTGATCAATTCATAAAAACGATCTTCCCAATCTTTAAAATTATACGAAAGGTATTTTAAAGCTGGAGCCAATGGGTCGTTCTTTTGGAAGAAACTTCTTCTTGAAAGTTTTCTAGCTTTTCTTCTCAAAGTAATCTCTTCGTAGTGACTCACACTTCCATTCGCTAATGCAATACCAATAGATGGGGAAATTAAAGTGATTGAAATGAAGTCGTCGTCGCTTAGATCCATAAAAGCAGGGTCCACTTTTAGAAAATCTCTTTTCAATGCCGTCATGGCGTTGTATAGATCATTGTCCCTTACTAGGGTGATCAATTCGCTACCTGTGATCATATTAGGTGTTTATTATATAATATCAAATTATTTTTTCTTCTCTTCTTTTGGTGCTTTGTCTTTTTTACCAAAAACAGAGAAGTGTACATATCTTTTAGGATGTGCTTGGAAATCGATAAATAAAGAATCCAAATCAGCCATTGTTTTTACCATTTGGTCATGAAGCTCTCTTTGGGTAAGTAAAGCACCAACAGATCCTTCTGGGTTATTTACATTATCTAAAGTTTTGTTCATGTTAGCAAGCAATAGTTGTGCTTCTTCAACAGTTTTCTTTAAATCTGCATTCTCCAAAGAGTCAGCAATGTTCTTAAATGAAGCCAACATAGGTTCTAAGTTCGATGAAGCGTCAGCAAAATCATTGGAGATCTTTTCAAAGTTTTGAATCGACGCATTCAAAGATCTTGTGTCGATATTCGCCATTTTGTAGTTGGCTGTTATTAGTAGGTCATCCACTTTCTGACTAGTGGTTTTGAAAGTTGACATCACAAATCGAGCAGTGTCTAGAGTAGATTCTAGAGAGGCTAAAATAGGATCTGCTTTCTTAGAAATCGCAGCTATCATTCCATCTTCAATTTCACCTTCTAAAATACTTCCTTCTTCAGCTAAGGCTTTTTTTACTGGGAATCGAATAATTACCTGCTTGTCTCCTAACATTCCTTTGTCTGCAATAACAGCAATAGCTCCTTTATAAATAGTGTAATCTTTATTTATATCTAAAGTGACTTTTACTTTATTATTCTCTTCTTGTAATAATTCCATAAAAGATACTCTTCCAACTTTAACACCGTTAATTGTGACTATATTTGAGACTTGTAAATCTGGAGTTTGATCGTAAACGACGAAGTATTGGTTTTGGTTAGAAAAAACATCAATTCCTTTGAGGAAGTTATATCCTACCCAAAGCACAATAAAACAGATAGTTGCGAAAAGTGCTACCTTTACTTCGTTAGAAAATTCGATTTTTATTTTGGCCACGTTTAAGTATTTTGGTTTGTATTTATAAGTTACAATTGTAGCTTGCAACTGTAATATGACTTCTCAAATTTATCAAAGAATATTATTTTATCTACATTTCTTTGGGATTTTGATCTTGAAGACTCGAAATATTACATTAAATTTGTGTGAAGTCGGTTATTCAATACCCTGACTTTATGTTTAAGCTTTTTAGTCATTATCTAAATACACTTAATTTTTTGCAAAACTTATTGTATGGACTTGCGAGCATCTTTCTGTTTATTTGTCTATCAGGAAATCAAGCGCAAGCGGGAGAAATAAGTGATGAAGAAATCACCGCGTTCTATAAAGTAGAGAATGATACTGCCAAAAGTAGGCAGGCGGTACGTACTTTGTCAAAAACTATTCGTCAGTTAAATGCAACTTCTAAAAATGAAACTTTAGAGAAGTATGCTGCTGCTCTACACGCTTTTTCAGACTCAGTGTTATTTAGAGGGGATAGAGAGTTACAACAAATCAGGAAAGATATGTCTGATCCTGACATCGTAGAGCAAATAGTCGATTTAAATAATGCCTTAGTTTCTGATGATGATATCGAATGGGACAATGTAGATGAAACCGTATTTGATGAACTCGATGCTATAATACTCGATTTTTCAGGAGGAGATAAGTATGTTTCGCCAGAAGAGATCTTTAATACATTAGACTTACTGAAAAGAGAGGGAGCTGATTCAATCGCGAAAGCAGAAGATCAATTTGAAAATCCAGTAGAATATACCGCAGAGCGAACCAATATGGTAATGAGAACCCAAACATTATACCTCGAAGAAAAAGCAGAGGTAACGTTTGGTGAACAGAAATTGAATGCGGGTCAGATTGAAATGAACTTTGTGACTCACATTGTAAAAGCACAAGGTATGGCTGATTCCACCGGTAAGATCGTTGAAAAACCCATTTTTGTTGATGGACAATCGACCTTTAATGCCAACCAAATGATTTACAATTATGAAACGGGTAAAGGTCTAATTAAAGGTATTGTAACAGAAGAAAGTGATGGTATTATCACATCTCAATTAGTGAAAAAAACAGCAGGAGAGGAAATGTATATGGCAGACAACGTGTATACCACTTGTCGTTTAGAACACCCTCACTTTGGTTTTAAAACGCAAAAACTAAAGGTAGTTCCTGAAAAAAATATTGTATCTGGTCCTTTCTTAGTAGAGTTGAATGAAACACCTCTTCCTTTAGGCTTCTTCTTTGGTATTTTCCCTGCAACAACGAATAATACTTCCGGTTTTATTATGCCTACTTATGGTGAGTCGACCGATAGAGGATTTTACCTTAGAGATGGTGGTGTATTCTTAGCTTTAACAGACTACTTTAACTTACAAGTTTTAGGTTCTGCTTATACACTAGGTGGATGGGGTGTAAGAACACAATCCCAATACCGAAAAAGATATGCGTTTAGTGGTAGTTTTGGTTTCGATTACATCAATAACTTATTCCAAGAAAATGATGGTTCTGTATCGACCCAAACCGATTACTCATTACGTTGGACACACTCTCAAGAAAGTAAAAAGAATTCACGTTTCTCAGCAAACGTAAATATTGCCAATTCAGATTATAACAGAAACAACTCACAAAACGCTAATGATTACTTACAATCTTCGATGAACTCGTCGATTAGTTACAGTAATAGTTTTTCAGTGGGTAATGTCAATTTCTCCACAACGGCTCAAGGTCGTTATCAACAAAATGTTCAAACAGGCGAGGCAACATTAGCACCAGAAGCCAGTTTAAACATGGCGAGAGCGAGACCTTTTAAATCTTTATTTAAAAAGTCTAACCCAATTTCAGAGATTGGTATTACATATAATATGAGTGCTAGAGGTGAAGTAACCAATAAATTAGGTGCAGGTAAACTTCCTTTTGATGTGGTTGGTGCTGATAACTCAGATGATGATGGCATTGGAGAAGATGGTAAATATCCTGATTTATTAGCCAACTTAGGCGATTATTCGGATCAGTTCCGTTGGGGTGTGACACATGATATTCCAGTTTCCACTCAGATGAAAGTTTTAAAGCACTTTACGTTATCACCTAGTTTTTCTTATAAAGAATACTGGCACCCTGTAAGCTATGATTATACTTATATTGAATCTGAAAATGCTGTTTTAGTAGATACAACCAATGCGTTGACAAGATATAGTGAGTACAGAACTTCAGTAGGTTTTAACACCAATATGTTTATGTTCTATAATATGAAAGGCGGTTCAATCTTCAGACATACGATTCAGCCTTCTATTTCATATAACTTTAACCCAGATTTTGGTGATCCTACTTTTGATTATTATCAATATGTACAAACAAGTGAGTCTAATACAAATGGAACAAAAGTATTTAGATCTCAAGGCGGATTAGTAGGAGCTCCTAGTGGAAATAGAAGTCAGGCCATAAGTTTCTCCATCAACAACATCTTAGAACATAAATCTGGTCAAAAAGGTGAAGATGGGAAATCGAAAAAGACAATGATCTTAAATAACTTGAGCATGTCATCAGGTTATGATTTCGAACGAGATTCTTTGAATTGGTCAGATATTAATGCAGGTTTCAGAACAACACTACTTAAAAAAGTAGATGTAAGTGTTAATTCTAGATGGGATCCTTACCGTTATGTAGTTACTTCAACAGAATATGATGAAGGTGCGGGTAGAGAAGTGGTAACAGGTCAGTATAAATCAAAAGACCTATTAGCAGGCTCAGGCGGAGGAGTTGCCAACCTTAGTAATTTAACTGTTGCAATAGGTACAAGATTACAACCCAAAGGAGCCAAAGAAAAGAAAGAAAAGAAATTGGATGAAATGGAGCCAAGGAACGAAATGGAACGTCAGATGATCGAAGAGATGAGGCGTAATCCTGATCTTTATATGGACTTTGATATTCCTTGGTCATTATCATTAAATTATAGTTTGAACTATAGTCAAGTAGGATTTGCTGAACCGACAGTTACTCAAACCTTAACATTTAGCGGTGATGTTTCTCTAACACCAAAATGGAAAGTGGCTTTCAGATCTGGTTATGACTTCAAATTAGGTTCATTCTCGTATACATCACTGGATTTAACCAGAGACCTACACTGTTGGCAACTTACAGCCAACTGGATTCCATTTGGACCACGTCAGTCGTATAACATTACAATCGCTGTAAAAGCAGCTATGTTGCAAGATTTGAAGTGGGAGAGACGTAACTCATGGATTGATAGAAACGATAGATTCCAATAAAAAAATGCCATTCTTTCACGATAAACAAAAAAGCTATCCACAGGAAACTGAATCGAGAGTTATTATCAGATTTCAGGACTGTGATCCATTTCGTCATCTAAACAATGCGAAATATTTCGATTATTTCTTTAATGCAAGAGAAGATAGAGTTCCTCAATTGTATGGATACAATATTGCTGATATCTATAAAGAATTTGGAACAGGATGGGTAATTTATAATCATCAAATTTCTTATTTAAGACCAGCCGCAGTAGGTGAGTGGGTGCGTATTAAATCAAGTATTATCCACGTAGATGAAAACTCAATTACTGTTGAGTATTACATGTTGGATGATGCTAAGAAATCTTTAAAAACGGTTCTTTGGTCGAAGATGAAATACATTGACCCTAGATCAGGAAAAAGTACAGATCATCAACCAGAAGTATTAGACTATTTAAAGACGATATCAAATAAGTCTGTGGATATATCGGAAGTTTCTTTTGATGAGCGTATTAAGCAGCTGAAAGAAATGCTTTAATATGGAAATCCCTTTCACACCTCAATTATTTGATATTCCCATTAATGTTCACCTTATAAGCGAATACCTTTCTTTTTTTGTAGGCTTTCAGTTTTATCGAATGCTCAAGAAAAGGCAAGTTGATCCTATTGATAGTAACAATCGTTAGTCAATTATTTTAGGAGCGGCAATTGGTGCTTTTTTGGGCTCAAGAATCATTGGTTTTTTAGAAAATCCAACTTTGAATATTGAGAATGTAATTCAATTGTATAATAACAAAACCATAATGGGTGGGTTATTTGGTGGACTTCTTGGGGTGGAGATTACAAAACTATTTATAAAAGAGAAAAAGTCTTCAGGAGACTTATTTGTATTCCCATTGATTTTAGGAATTGGGATTGGAAGAATTGGTTGTTTCCTTTCTGGGGTAAATGAATTTACCTACGGGAAGCCAACCAATTTTTTTATGGGAATGGATCTAGGTGATGGAGTTTTAAGACACCCTACATCACTTTATGAAATACTTTTTTTAATTGGGTTAGCATTTGTACTTTATCAGGTAAAGCAGAGAATCACTTTAGAAAATGGGACACTTTTTAAACTGTTCATGCTTTCTTACTTTTGGTTCCGCTTCTTGATCGAATTTATAAAGCCCAATGAATTTTTTATATTACACTTGAGTAGTATTCAATGGCTTTGTATTACCTGTTGGTTGTACTACTCAAAATCTATTATTAAGCTTAGCAAACAATGCCTACAAGAAAATACAACTATTACGACTTCACATTAAGTCTTTGTCCAGAATGTCTGAAACGAGTAGACGCAAAAATCATTTTTGAAGATGAAAAGGTTTTTATGCTCAAAAGATGTCCTGAACATGGCAATTCAAAAGTACTAATAGCTGATGATATTGAGTATTATAAAAACATCAGAAATTATAATAAGAATCCAGAGTTTCCTTATACATTTAATACAAAAACTCACTATGGCTGTCCTTATGATTGTGGTCTTTGTCCTGATCATGAACAACATTCGTGTTTAACAGTAGTCGAAATTACTGACCGTTGCAACTTAACTTGTCCAACATGTTATGCGGGTTCATCGCCTACTTATGGTCGACATAGAACTTTTGAGGAAGTAAAAGAGATGTTGGATGCAGTGGTAAGGAATGAAAAAGAACCTGATGTAGTTCAGATAAGTGGAGGTGAACCCACTGTTCATCCAGAGTTATTTAAAATTCTAGATTATGCTAAATCGCTACCCATCAAACATTTGATGTTGAATACAAATGGAGTAGAGATTGCAAAAGATTTTGATTATGCGAAAAGGTTGGCCTCTTATATGCCAGATTTTGAAATCTATCTTCAATTTGACTCTTTTGATAATGAAGTCTTGAAAACAATGAGAGGGGCGGAGTTATCAAAAACTAGAGAGAAAGCGATTCATCATCTCAATAAATTAAATCTATCAACCACTTTGGTCGTGACGCTCCAAAAAGGATTGAACGATCATGAAATGGGTAAGACTATTGATTATGCTTTGAAGCAAAAGTGTATTCGTGGGGTAACTTTTCAGCCGACTCAAGAGGCAGGGAGATTAGAAAACTTCGATCATGCGAAAGATAGAATTACTCTTACAGAAACGAGACGAAAAATTTTAGAACAATCTTCGGTTTTTGAAAGTGATGATTTGATTCCTGTGCCTTGTAACCCAGATGCTTTAGTAATGGGTTATGCTTTAAAACTAGGAGGAAAGGTGACTCCATTAACTAGATATATAAATCCTACCGATCTTCTTGATAATAGTAAAAACACTATTGTTTATGAACAAGATGAGTTTTTACAGAATAAAATGATTGATCTATTTAGTACAGGAATTTCCACTGATAAGGCTACTCAAAAGATGCATCAATTACTTTGTTGTTTGCCTTTTGTAGAAGCCCCACAATTGGGTTATGATAATTTATTTAGAGTAATTATCATGAACTTTATGGATGCCCATAATTTTGATGTGAGAGCCATCAAAAAGTCTTGTGTACATATCGTCAATAAAGACAATAAGATAATTCCTTTTGAAACAATGAATCTATTGTATAGGGATGAAAAGAAAGATAAATTATTGGAACTTCAACAACAGTAATATGAATAATCACGAAGGCATTATTATATTTTTCATCATTTTATTTATTTCACCATTCGTCATTTTTATGGGTATTGGACTAATACTAAGGATGAAGGGTAAAGATTGGCAAGCAAAAATATTTTTTACAATAGCAGTAGTTTATGCTATTGTAGGTACAGGAATATGTGGAACAATGCTATCATAAAAAAATGAGAATTTCGGTGGTTATTACAGATATGGCAACAACAAACTAAAGGTTGTTCCTTCTCCAACCTCACTTGTACATTTTACTTCGCCACCCATTTCGTCAATATATTTCTTCACAATAGAAAGACCTAAACCAGTCGACTTTTCACCACCTGTAGGTTTTGCGGAAAGCTTCTGATACTTCTTGAAGAGCTTTTTCTGATCTTCTTTTGATATACCAGGACCTTGATCGGTAATATTAATCTGTATGAAGTCAGGCGTTTTTTCTATGACTGTATTTACATTGGTCCCTTTTGGAGAGAATTTGATAGCGTTCGATATCAAGTTCTCGACGACTTGAATACAGTGTTGCTCATTGACTTCTACCAAACCATCCGATTGAATATCAAGAGATAGACTAATTTCTTTTCTCTCGGCAATCGTTTCAAAATCATTGATAACAGATTGAACAATTTCAGTAGCAGAAATAATATCTTTTGATGCTTCTTTGTTGGCTTGTTCTTCTTTGTTGGCGTTAGCACGAGCATCTAGTATTTCTTCAATCATATTGTTCATACGGTGCATTGCCTTTAGTGAACCTTCAATGCACATTTTTTCATCCTCATCAAATTTTTCTTCATTGGCATTAAGCATAGAAAGAAGAGTGATAGAACTAGCAAGTGGATTTCTGAGATCGTGAGCCACAATGCCTAAAAGGTGGTTTTTCTCTCCATTTGCCGTTTGAAGTTCATGGTTTTTCTCCTCAATCAATTCCTTCTGCTCCATAATATGGATGTTGGCTTCCATCAGTTTATGTTGCTTTTCTTCCTGACTATTAAAAGAACGAGCATTCTGAAGGGCAATACGGATATAAATAGCAATGTTTCTTACTAGATTAAGCTTATAGCTATCGAAGGCATTGGCTTCGAAGGATTGTACCGTGATTACCCCAATAGGTTGATTATTCTTCTCCATTAATGGGATATAGATAATCGACTCAGCATTATTACCTGCAATAGGTTTTAATACCTCTTTCACATAATTTCTATGGTCAGTGCTGAACTTCTGAACGAAGATTTCTTTTCCTTGGTCAAAACACATTACAGCCAACCTCATCTTTTCCTTGAGGTCATAGGCTTTGTTCTTTATAATTTGATCCCCCTCAAAAACATAAGGAAATTTCAAGCTATTTGATTTCTTATCATATAAACCGATCCCAAAAATAGGAGTACCGATTAACTCATTAATCTGAGTATATGCCGTTTTAATAATCTCTTTTGTTGATAATTTAGAAGTAACATCACGCCCAATCTGACTCAAAGCCTCCAAGTCTTTATATGCATTTTTTAGTGATTTTGCCTGTTCTTCAATTTCTTGATTTTGATGTTCTAATTTCTGATTGGAACGTTTTACCAAGTTGTTAAAGTGAAAAAGCATCACTAAAAACAAAAGAGTAACTGATAAAGACGCGACTAATATATTACGGATGGTGTTCTGCTGGGAGATTTCTAATTCCTTTTGTGTTAGACGCAGTAATCGGATTTCAGATTCAACAGTTAACAAACCAATTTCTCTTTGTTGATTTCTTAAAGTATCTATCAGACTACTATTGTTTGCCGATATGTCCCAAATGAGGTCTGTAATTTTATCTCCTAAATACTTTCTAATAAGGTCGTTGATATAAGGTTTAAAGGTAGGAGATTCATAAAATGAAGTTAGTGGTTCTTTCCAAGATGATTTCAAAGGAAGAATCACTGCCAATCCTTGATTTTCTGTCTGATAAAATAATTGCCTTTGTAAGTGTAGACCTTTTGATAATGCATAGGCATAATTGGACAAATTAGTATAACCCCAATGATCATTTGAATTCGCGATCTTGTCAATTAATTGCTCTACATTATTAACATAGGTATATTCTAAAGCATGAAGGTTTTCGTGTTTTAATTTTACAAGGTTTCTTTCGAAAGTAGAATTCTTGATAGTCACCGCCTGTAAGGATTGCATAGCGGTATTGAAATTCTCTTTTTTCTGAAAAATATTCACATCTTCAGAAGAAACAATAATTTCGATGTCGGGCATGTAAGGAGGAAGAAAATCGATTTGATCTTTACGACTTTCAGTTAAAGTAATTCCTGACATTCCGAAAATACCATCTCCTTTTGATGATATCTTAGCATACAAGTCATCCCAAGATTCTACAGCTTGCCATTTGATATCAATTACAGCCTTTAGCTCTTTTCTCTTCTCCTTTATCATTTTAGAGAACATCTCATACTCAATACCACTCATGCCTCCATTAGGAAGTGAATAGATAAATGGTTTATTCTGAATATAATAAACGGTGATTGTTCCTTTGTGCTCCCTTTTAATTTTGTCCCAAGAATCTTGAGCAGAGGCAACTTGAATAATAAAGAAAAGGCAAAAACTTAGAAAAAGTTTATAGGCGAACTTCATGTGATCAACTTTGTAAGGTTTCTAAGTATCAAAAATATTCAATTCTGTGATATTATAATACAATTAGGAAAGATTATTGTTATAATTACAAGCAATAAAATTACCATGTTAGAATATATTGAGAATTTGTAGTGAAATTCTGATATATCTTTGTATAAACTTTATAAACTAATAATATTCAATGTCAGATTTTTGGCTTTACTTACAATTAGGTTTAGAACACATCACAGATATTCAAGGTCATGATCATATATTATTTATATTGGCCTTAATCGCGACATTTAGTACAAAAGACTTTAAGTATATTGTATGGTTGGTGACTGGTTTTACAGTAGGACACTCTATTACATTGGCTTTATCTACTTTAGATATCATTCCAATTAATGAGGATTTTATTGAAATGCTAATTCCTATTACCATATTAATAGTGTGTTTGTCTAACCTTTTTAATACGAAAGATCCCAAAAATCAACCTCATTATTTACAAAGAAATGTTCCTTTTAAAAGATACTTTTTTGAAGCAACTATCTTTGGATTAATCCACGGAATGGGCTTTTCTAATTATCTTAAATCGTTGTTAGGAAGCGAGGAATCTATTTGGGAACCATTATTAGCTTTTAACGTTGGCTTGGAATTAGGACAATTAGCAATTGTAACTGTTGTAATGTTTATTAATGCCATCATCATGGGATTCACCTCTTTTACACAAAGAGATTGGAACATTTTCGTTACAGGCGGTGCATTTGTTTCTGCTTTGATTATTTTGATTGGATAAAAAATGAAAGGGAAGAAAAAAGATATAAAACCAATAAATGTTTACCCTAAAACACCTGCTTTTTTTGCGTTAGGTATTTTTGTGATAATCACTACTACTTTAACAATAGGTTCTGTTAGGTGGATATCAATTGCAGGGGTTACTTGGTATAATGCTATTTCATTAATTCTTTTTTCAATAATTACTTTAATGATGTTAGTTAGAGTAATGTTTGCGTATAAGAAGGTAACTATTTATAAAGGAAAAATTACCGAAAAATTCCCTCTTAGGATTGGGAGCAAACATGAAGTCAGCCTAAAACAACAATTATTAGTATGGGAAGAAACACAGAAATTGATAGGTAAATCTACATTTAATGTGTTAACGATCTACTTTAAAGCAACAACACCAATTAGAATTACAGATAGGGAAATGACAAATTATGCACAAGCCAAAAAATATTTTGAACAGAATTATGGTGATTTTAATAAGTCAAAATTAAAATAAATAGTTGTAATTGATTAAATTACAGTAAACTATACCCACTGTAATGATCAAAAGGCTATTTAAATCTCTAAAACCTACTCATTTATTTTCTATTGTCTTAATTTCTTTTTTAATCTTTCAATCAGAAGATAGAGAGTTTCATTTATTTATTCTCTTACTGTTTTTTACCCTAATATTTTTAGAAACCCTTTGGTCACAGAACACCTCAAACATAGTTTTCGCTAACAGAAATGTAAAAACTATAGTAAAGTCATTTTCTGATTTCATTTTTAGTAATCAGCTTACTCTTCAGCTAAAGCAAGAAAAATTTAAATCCATTTTTGATAAATCCTCAGATGCCTATTTTATTCTAGATAGTAAGTTTAGAATTAATGTGTATAACGATAAGGTGACTACTTTTTTTGGGCAGTTAAAAGAAGTTCTATTCAATGAGTGGATAAGCCGCAACTCCCCCGATTCCCAACCTTATGGAGGTGAATCAAAAAAATTATTTAAGGCAATGGTAAATAGTGTACAAAGACAAGGGGAGATTCGATTTGAGTGGGAATTTAAAGGTAAATCTGGAGATCAGATTCCCACAGAGGTTAGTATTATCACGTTACCTATTTCAGAAACAGTTTTTTATTTTGTGGTAGTCAGGAATGTTTTAAATCAAAAGAAGATTGAGGATGAATTAAGAAAAAATTTAGAAAGAGAGAAAGAATTGAACGAAATGAGGTCTAAGTTTATATCAATGGCTTCGCATGAGTTCAAAACACCATTAGCTACAATTTTAGCAAATTTAGAATTGGTCGAATTGAAACTAGAAAAACAAGGAGTTTCTTTGGATCAGTTTGGAATACAAAAGTATGTTCAAAGAATGGAAAACGAGTCTACCCGTTTAAATATTTTAATGGATGAAGTATTACAATTGGGTAAAATCGAAGCAGGCAGAACCCCATATTCACCTGATTTAATTCATATAGAAAAGTTTATCACCGATTATTTAAATGAGTACATTGATAAAACACATACCACTAGAGAAATCCAATTAAATTTTGATATTAAATGTGATTCCTTCTGGTTAGATACCGATTTAATACATCACGTTTTTGATAACTTAATGTCAAATGCTATTAAATATTCAAATGATGAGGTAATAGTGAATGTAAAAGTAGATGAGTCCTCATTTTTATTCGAAGTTATTGATAAAGGTTTAGGTATTCCATTAAATGAATTTTCACAATTATTTGAGTCGTTTTTCAGAGCAAGCAATACAAATCATATTCCTGGTACTGGATTAGGGTTAGTAATCGCAAAAGAATTTGTTGAAATACATGGAGGGGTAATAGTCTGTGAATCTGAAGAAAATAAAGGATCAACATTTAGAGTGGCTATTCCTTCAAAATAATTTTAAACATAAAAATAAGATTACAACAAAAACTTTTCTAACTTCAAGTTCTACTATATCCCAAAATTAATTTATAATCCATGGCAGCATCCACCGATCTTGGAAAGGATAATATCAAACAATTATTATTTAAAATGTCAGTACCTGCAGCTGCAGGAATGATGGTAATGGTGATTTATCAAATGGCTGATACTTTTTTTATTGGTCGTTGGGTCGGTACTCTTGGATTGGCAGGGATTTCTGTTGTTTCCCCTTTAATTTTAATGATTCAATCCATTGGAATGTCGGTAGGCATGGGTGGAGCCGCTCTTATTTCAAGTGCACTAGGTGGAAAAAACAGGCAAAAGGCAAATGAGGTTTTAGGGAATCAAGTGATCATAGCTGTAGGGTTAACGATTATTGCAGTTGGCATCGGCTTTTTCTTTGAAAGAGAGTTATTGCTGTTTTTTGGAGCAAACGGTGATATATACCCTTATGCAGAATCTTATTTTAATATCATCTTATGGGGAATGCCATTTTTAACCTGGTCAATGGTAGTCAACAATGCGGTAAGATCAGAGGGGCATGCAAAAACAGCCATGTTCGCTATGGTAGTACCTAGTGTTTGTAACATTATACTAGACCCGATATTTATTATAGGATTAGATATGGGAATGGAAGGGGCAGCATATGCTACCCTAATATCATATTTCATAGGATTCTTTTTTCTAGTCATTTTCTTCCTTAGAGGGAAGACGCACTTAAGTCTTGCCTCTAAATACTTAAAATATCAACAAAAAATTGTCAATGAAATTTTGGCTCTTGGGTCAGCTTCTTTTGCTAGACAAGCAGCTTCAAGTGTTATTGCAATTATACTTAATCACATACTTTTTGAACATGGAGGAGAAGTTAGTGTTGCTGTTTATGGCGTTGTGAGTAGGCTTTTCTTATTGGCTACATTTCCAATTATTGGTTTAGGGCAGGGTTTATTGACAATTTGCAGCTTTAATTATGGAGCTGGTAAATATCAAAGAGTGAAGGACACCGTAACCAATGGAATAAAATACGGCGTGATTGTCAATAGTATTATTGTGGTTTTAGTCTTTTGCTTTGATGAAGAACTCACAAGTTTATTTACCAAAGACCAACAGTTAATCCAAGAAAGTATTCCAGCAATGTGGGGTGTGATGGCCGCACTACCCATAATTACTATTGGTATAACAGCAAGTATGTTTGCACAAGCTTTGGCTAAAGCAAGGGATGCTTTATTATTGACTTTATTAAGACAATTGTTTTTTAGAATACCATTTGTATACATTTTTTCTCATTTCTGGGGAGTAACAGGAACTTGGGTATCTTTTTTCTTTTCAGACTTGGTATCCATCGCTTTTGCAGCTGTATATTTAAAAAGAGAATTAAAAAAATTATCAAAAAAAATATCTATTTCTGATGAGTAATATAAAAGATAAAATTATCCACGAAGTTAAAAAAACGTTTTTAGTCACTGCCTATTTTGCTGTTGGCTTAAATTTGCTGGTTATTATAGCGGTTTTAATTTCAGATAAGATTGATTTTAAAATTGGATATATAGGTGCAGCGACCTTTTCAGCAGCACTTACAGGTAAAGTAGTGGTAATTTTAGAATCTGTCGGAATTGACCTAAAACTAAAACGTACAAAGCTGTTGAATATAGTAATGATGAAATCTATACTATATACTGTAGTTATTTTCCTGACAATATTAGTTGAGGATGTGTTGAAGGGAATGATATCAGATGATTTATCCTTTAGTGAAGTGATAAAACATATTATTCATTCTTTCGAAAGTGACTTCTTTTTGGGTAGAGCAATATATATGTTCGTTCTATTTGGAATGTATCATTTCATATTCGAGGTAGATAAATTCTTGGGTGCAACAGAACTATTTGATATGGTCTTCTCTCGTTTTTATGAACCTAAAGAAAAAGAGTTTGTGGTAATGCATGTACGTTGGGAATTTACTACGGATCAATTGCTAGAAAAAATGGAAGAAATGCAACAGTTCTCTTATTTATTAAATCAAAGCCTTTTTAAACATAAAGGAATGATTGATAGATACGATTTAGATGGCGTTTATTGTGTTTGGGAGAATTCCCCTTCAGATAAATATGAAAAACATGCTGAGGACTTCTTTAAAAATTTAGAAGAATTAGAAGATAAATGTAAAGTATCTAATATAAGGGCAGCTTATACCACAGACAGAATTGATCTTGCGGAAGTAGGAGGGTTTTTAAAGAAAGAAATTTTGAGAGTAGGCGATGCCTTCAATAAAGTAGAAGAGGCTTCTAAACCTAGTGCAGGAGTTCCTCTTAGAAAAGTGAGCTAGTGAGCGATATCACAGATTTCATTTTCCCATTCAAATTCAATGGTAACATGATGAATCTGATCTTCGCTAGTAATTCGTCGAATATCTTTTTTTATAGAAGCAACTTGATTTTTATCAAGGTCTTTATCTATGACTAAATGTAGGCTCATAATATTAAACTCTCCATCTAAAGACCAAATGTGTAGATCATGAAGATCTTTGACTCCCTGAAGCGATCGAATTTGTTGCACAATTTTCTTCTGATCAACATTTGTGGGAGCAGCTTGAAGAAAGATGGGGAGAATAGAAAAAAGGTTTTTTACTGCATTATAAAGAATATAAACAGCAATACAAGTAGATAAAATAGGGTCGATTATCGGTAAGTTGATAAAATACATCACAATGGCTCCGATTAGAACGGCCACCCAGCCTAAAGTATCCTCTAACAAATGAAGCATCATTACTCTTTGATTTGCTGAGTTTTTATTTTTCATCAATTTAAAAACCGCAGATCCATTGATGATGACACCAAGTATACCAAAAAATATCATCCCTTTTACGTCTACCTCTTCAGGCTCAATAATCCTTGGAATACTTTTAGAAAGCATGATGATCGAACCTGTTGTTAGGACAATCACATTGATGATGGCAGATAGAGTGGAATAACGTCTGTAGCCATATGTGTAAGTCGGATTTTCTTTTTTATTGGAATATCGTTCGAAGAAATAACCCAGTCCTATTGCAATAGTATCTCCAAGGTCGTGTATAGCATCTGATAATATGGCTACGGAATTTGTAAGTGCACCCCCTATAAATTCGATAATGGTAAAGAAAAGGTTTAGGGCAAAAGCCCATCCTATATTAGAAGTGTTATCTTGATGTTGACCATGTGAATGATGATGACCTTGGTGTTTCATATATAATCAGTTTAAATACAGACAATTTAATAAAAACTTACATGAGCTTCTAACCATTGTCGAAAATATATTATGGTACTGAGTTATTTTATATTCATTCTATAAACAAACCCTTTTATAAAAATAGGTGTAGTTATTACGTTAGTAGTAAAGCGAAATTTCGCAAAACGACAAGTTACGCTAAGTGAGAAATTTCATTCTTAAACGATTCATAATGAAGTGAAAAAGTGTATTTTTTTAAAAACTTTTTTCAAAAAAAAACCGTTAAAAAATCGTGTGTAAAGCATTGTTTTTGTGGTGTTTAAGGTGTGTGAATCATTGTGAATTTCATTTTGATGACCACCATCACCAAAACAGTTTTTACCCCAAAACATATTTGTAACATCACAAAGAGAAAATCTCACAATCAAAAAGAATATGGGTTATTCATCACCAAAAGATATTTTAAATAACATCAGAAATGGTGCATTGCAAAAAGGCGGAATGTCCGTTCAACAATTATTAGTATTTGGTTTCCTTGGAGGTGCATATGTTGCTTTCGGTTTCCTTTTAGCTATTGTAGTTGGAGGTGGAATGCCAGGGATCGCAGCAGAGAATCCTGGACTAGCTAAGTTTGCAATGGGTGCTGTTTTCCCAGTAGGACTAATTTTGTGTATCGTAGCTGGAGCAGAACTGTTTACTTCTAGTACTGCAATGATGACAGTTTCTGTTTTCTCTAAAGATCAGCAACTATCAAAGCTAGGTAAGGTATGGGTGTTCGGTTACTTAGGTAACTTCATCGGTTCTTTATTTGTAGCTTATTTTATAACGACATTGACAGGTGTTGTCGATGCGCAAGTGTTTCATGATGCGCTATTGAATGTAGCTCATCACAAAGTGGGTAATCCATTTTACAAAACGTTCTTCAAAGCAGTGGGTGCCAATTGGCTAGTGTGTTTGGCCGCTTGGCAGGCCTATGCTGCTAAAGACATTACGGGCAAAGTATTAGGTATTTGGTTCCCAGTAATGACATTCGTAACATTTGGTTTTGAACACTGTATTGCCAATATGTATGTAATTCCAGCAGCTATCTTTAATGGTGCTGATATTACTTGGGTTGACTTTATAGTAACAAACCTAATTCCAGCAACAATAGGTAATATTGTTGGAGGAGCCTTCTTCGTAGGAACAATATACTGGTGGATGTTTGTGAAGCCAGAATCTGAAAAAGAAGAAAAACAAATTGAAAAGGAATTGATTAAACAATAGTGTAGGTCATTATTTAACATCAATTTATTTAATAAATTCAAATTTCTCGATCTAATTGTGAAAAATCATCGTTAGTGAATGAGAAGATTGTAAAGAAAAACAAAAATTATATAACATGGAAAACGCTGTAAAGAACTCTCAGTTTCAAGGAACAACATGGAAAAACGAAGTAAATGTTTATGACTTCGTAATCAATAATGTTACACCTTACTACGGAGATTCTTCATTTTTAGCTGAAGCAACTGAAGCAACAAAAAAACTTTGGGATATCTGTTTAGCAGGTATGAAAGAAGAAAGAGAAAATGATGGTTGCCGTGATATCGATACGGATACAATCTCAACTGTTACTTCTCACAAACCTGGTTACATCAACAAGGATCTTGAAACTATCGTAGGTTTACAAACTGACGAGTTGTTGAAAAGAGCTATGAAACCATTCGGTGGTTACAGAGTAGTTAAAAACGCTGTTGAAGAAAAAGGTAAAACTGTTAACCCAGCAGTTGAAAACGTTTTCCATTATGCAAAAGATCACAACAACCAAGTGTTCTCAGCATATGATAAAGAAATCAGAACTTACCGTTCATTAGGTATCCTTACTGGTCTTCCTGATAACTATGCACGTGGTCGTATAATTGGTGACTACCGTCGTTTAGCTTTATATGGTACTGACTTCTTGATCGCTCAAAAACAAGCAGATCACGCAGCAATCGAAGATGGTTTAATTACTGGTTCAGGTGCTGATATTGCTGAGCAAATTCAATTAAGAGAAGAAATTTCTTCTCAAGTTTCTGCTTTGAAAGATATCGCTACAATGGCGGCATCTTATGGTTGTGATGTTACTCGTCCAGCTCAAAATGCTAAAGAAGCTGTTCAAGCAGTTTACTTCGCATACTTAGCAGCAGTAAAAGAACAAGATGGTGCAGCAATGTCACTTGGTAACGTTTCTTCATTCTTGGACATCTACATCCAAAAAGATATTGAAGAAGGTACTATCAACGAAGTTGAAGCACAAGAATATATCGACCACTTCGTAATGAAGTTACGTATGGTTCGTCACCTTCGTCCTGGTGCTTATGACGAAATCTTTGGTGGTGACCCAACTTGGATTACTGAAGCGATTGGTGGTGTATACCATGATGGTCGTACTAAAGTAACTAAGTCATCATTCAGATTCTTACAAACACTTTATAACTTAGGTGCGTCTCCAGAGCCAAACTTAACTGTACTTTGGTCTAACGAGTTACCTCAAGGATTTAAAGATTTCTGTTCTCAAGTATCAATTGATACTTCATCAATCCAATATGAGAATGATGATTTGATGAGACCAAACAGAGGTTCTGATGACTACGGTATCGCATGTTGTGTATCTTACCAAGAAATCGGTAAGCGTATCCAATTCTTCGGTGCTCGTACAAACTTACCTAAAGCGTTATTGATGGCTATCAACGCTGGTCACGATGAGAACAAAAACGTTCTTGTTGCAGATGATATCGATTCAATGACAGGTGATGAGTACTTGGATTACGACAAAGTAATGACGCAATTCAAGAAAACAATGGTAGATGTTGCTCGTGTTTACGTAAAAACAATGAACATCATTCACTACATGCACGACAAGCACTATTACGAAAAAGCTCAATTCGCATTCTTGGACACTAACCCAGGTATCGATATGGCTTACGGTGCAGCAGGTATCTCAATCATTGCCGATTCATTATCAGCAATCAAGCATGCTAAAGTGAAGCCTATCCGTGACGAGAATGGTTTAGCAGTTGATTTCGAAATCGAAGGTGACTTCCCTAAATATGGTAACGACATCGACGAAGTAGATAACATCGCTAAAGAAATTTCTCATATCTTCTTCACTGAGTTAGCGAAGCACAAAACTTACCGTAACGCAGTTCCTACAATGTCATTATTGACAATTACTTCGAACGTAATGTATGGTAAGAAAACTGGTGCTACTCCTGACGGTCGTAAGGCTGGTGAGCCATTCGCTCCAGGTGCTAACCCAATGCACGGTCGTGATACTAACGGTGCTGTTGCTTCATTGAACTCAGTAGCTAAGTTAGACTACAACGATGCTCAAGATGGTATCTCTAACACATTCTCAATCGTTCCTAAATCTTTAGGTTCTGATCGTGATACTCAAGTGAAAAACCTAGTAACTATGATGGATGGTTACTTCGCTGAAGAAGGCGGTATGGCACACCACTTGAACGTGAACGTGTTGAACAGAGAAACACTAATGGATGCTTACGAAAATCCTGAGAACTATCCTCAGTTAACAATCCGTGTATCGGGTTACGCTGTGAACTTCATCAGATTATCAAGAGCTCACCAATTAGAGGTAATTCAAAGAACATTCCACGAGTCTATGTAATACATAGTTGGATTTCTTTACATGATATATCAAAGGTCATTTCTTCGGAAATGGCCTTTTTTTATTTAGATGATTTAGGTTGTATTATAATCATCAAATATATAGTAAATTCGGTTTACATATCTGTTATCATCTGACAAAAAACAAATTATATCAAATACTCAAACAGCACTCATAATGTCTATTTCAAAGAAAATAGAGGCTTATATTTATAATAATGTTGAGAAAGTACATTTGTATCGAACAATAGCCATTCTTGCTTTCTCATTTTTTACCGTCAATTATTTTAAAATTCCTCATGGGTCTTGGGTATGTATCACTGTCGTGGTTTTGTTAGGGCCGTATCCAGAATTTGGAGGGATAATTCATAGAGTAAAACAAAGAATATTGGGCACCATTGCAGCATCCATTTCTGGAGTGGCTATGATCTTCTTTTTCCATAACAACTTATGGATGCAAACCATCTTTTTAATCGCTTGGATACCATTAATGGCATCGCTATTTAAAAAATATCCATATTCTTACTTGGTATGTATTTTCACTGTTGTGATTGTTTTGGGAGTTACTGAAGATAAGACGATTGATAGTGCTTTATGGAGAGTAGGAAATATTATGGCAGGGGGATTAATCACTTTGATTTTCTCTTTGATATTTCCCGTAAGAGGAATTAAAGAATTAAGACTCGAAATGGCAGAGAGTATTTTGATGATCGATAAATTATATACATCCACCATAAAAGGAGAGTTTGCGCACAAAGAATACTTAGATGATATGACTTTGGTGTTTAACTCTTTAAGGAAACAAAGGAAAACATATGAGCATGTCACAAAAGAAAGCAAACATTTTAAGTTAAACCGTCAGGAACTTGAGAATATTACCGTTGTGATGCGGAAAATGAGTTCTATTGTAGAACTGTTGAATTCAAGTACGATAGCTTCTGAGATAGGGAATAAGTATATCAGTCAATTGTATTCCATTCAAGAAAAACGAGCGTTCTTTACTGAGCGAATGCAAAATATAGCGAAGCAATTAAAAGACAATACCTACACCTCTCCTGAAGAAACAGTGATCAGACTAACTTCCTCCAGAGAAGAATTAGATAAGTTGTATCAAGAAAATGATGACGAGCACACGCCTTTGAGTCCATATAGTTATGTTTGGCTTAACTATCAATATGGTCTGCAATTATTCAAATTAGAACAAAGTGTTTATAAGGTATTCAATAATTAATTTTCTAACTTTTTATTGATTTCAGATCTTACATCTTGAAGATGATGTAACGCGAGTTTTTTATAATGCATGGATAAATTTCTAACCATAATGATTTTATCCATATACAGTAACAATTTGTTTTTATCATTTACTGAAAGTGATAAAGGGTGTTTAATATCTAATAATTCACCTTTTTTCGAGTATATGAAATCTTTTGATAGAATATCACTAATTCTAAAGAAGTAATTTTGATGTAATTGATTTTCAGGTGATTTGTCTTCGCTTTCTAGACACATTTTTAGATAATACTCATAAAGTAGAATGACTTTATTTCTAAGCTCATCATTGTCGATAATTTCAACACCATTCTCTTTTAATGATTCATACCCTGAAACATTTAGAACTAGTAAATCTTTTGTAGTGAGCAAGAGTTGTTGAATAGGGAACTTCCCTTCTGCCTTCTTATTCTTTTCGGTGATTAACTTTTTAAAATATATTGCTGCCTCAATACCTACAGAATCAGAATAAATAAATTGTTTGAGTTGCTCTTTATCCAATTCTAGCCCTTTATTTATTTCGATTAAAATCTTTTCTTCTTGTACTTCAGATTTTTTACTATCCTTCCAGTCATTCAAAAGAAATGCAGAGACAACAGCTAGAAACATGAGTGTAAAATCAAATAAGTTTTTTGAAAATTTGTTTAGTTGTTTAAGAAACATGAGAGAATTAGTCTTCATTTTTATTTGGTTTAAAAAACTAAAGTAAACCAATATTCATTCAAGGCAAAATATTTACTTAGATTTTATAAAAGGTCAAAAGGATTTACTATTAATGTAAAAAGTACTATTATTGTATCAGTAATAATTTATTTTTACTAACACCACAACCAATAAACAAAAATAAAATAACACTATGAAAGAAGTATATATCGTATCGGCGGTAAGAACGCCTATCGGTAGCTTTGGAGGTGTATTGTCTTCACTATCAGCAACTCAATTAGGAAGCACTGCCATCAAAGGTGCTTTAGAAAAAGCAGGCGTTCAACCTTCGGAAGTGAACGAAGTTTTTATGGGGAATGTGATTGCCTCAAATCTTGGTCAAGCTCCTGCAAAGCAAGCAGCGCTTGGTGCTGGCATCGGACACGATGTGCCATGTACAACAGTAAATAAAGTATGTGCTTCTGGAATGAAAACCTTAATGTTAGGAGCACAATCAATCATGTTAGGTGATAACGATATTGTTGTTACTGGAGGGATGGAATCGATGTCGAATATCCCTTATTACGTTCCAAAGGGTCGTTATGGTCATGGTTACGGTCACGGACAATTATTGGATGGTTTGGTAAAAGATGGTCTTTCAGATGCTTACAATGGTGAGGCTATGGGTGTTTGTGCTGATGCTACTGCTGTAAAATGTGAGATTTCAAGAGAAGAACAAGATGCCTTCGCAATAGAATCTTATAAAAGAACAGCAATGTCAACGGAAGATGGAATTTTTGCTAATGAAATTATTCCAGTAGTTGTACCTCAAAGAAGGGGAGATGATTTGATTGTTGACAAAGATGAGGAATTCACTAAAGTAAAGTTTGAAAAAATACCATCCTTAAGAGCCGTATTTACGAAAGATGGAACAGTAACAGCCGCGAATGCATCAACTATTAATGATGGGGCTGCTTCTATTATTTTAGCAAGTGAAGAGGCTGTAAAAAGATTAGGTTTAAAACCTATAGCAAAAGTAGTAAGCTTTGCTGATGCATCCTTAGCACCTGAGTGGTTTACTATTGCCCCACCTGATGCTGCAAATAAAGCATTAAAAAAAGCAGGTCTATCTAAAGAAGATATAGACTATTGGGAAGTAAACGAGGCATTCTCTGTAGTGACTTTGGCTTTCTCAAAGCAATTAGGATTGTCGAGTGATATTGTCAATGTTCATGGAGGTTCAGTTTCTATGGGGCATCCGTTAGGTGCTTCTGGAGCAAGAATTATGGTGACACTTATGGGTGTTCTAAATGCAAGAAAAGGTAAAAAAGGACTTGCTGCAATTTGTAATGGTGGAGGTGGAGCCTCTGCAGTTATTATTGAGAAACTATAATTAATTAAGGTGATATAAATTAGGTTTATATCACCTTTTCTGCGTTTAAATACTTTCTCAATTCTTCCTCAGAATCAAAAATAATTCCCAAGCTACCTTTCAATAATTTGATGTAAAATTCTTCATCATTGTTCTCTAAAGGGATACGTATTTGAACTTCGGTTTGATTAAATAGTTCCATTGTCAATTGAAGCTGATAATTTTCAACATAATCAGACCACAGAATATTTAAACTTTTAATCTTTCCTGATGGATAATCGGGTGATGAGAAAAGAATCCATTTGTTAATGAGTAAGTCGAGTATAGAAGTATAGGTACTCATAAATTATTTATGTTAATCGATTAAATCATATTTTCTTGATGATTACTTTAGAAAAGTATTCTAAATTGATACTATTAAATATACTTAATTCTATAGATTTATTTTAGTTCAAAACTCGTTTTTAAAATATAATTCGTTGAACTTCGATTATTATCAGATGAAATCGATTATATTCAATAACATTTTCAATAATATCCTTATTTTTGTTGATGATAATGAATAAGAAATTATTCAAATTGTACAGTTGTCAAATTACTTGATCAATTCTAAACTTCTATAAAAACATACTATCATAAAGTCACTAAACTATTATGGCAAAGAAAAAGAAATCAAATAAAGTATTATATCTCTCTCTAATTTTACTTGTAGTTGTCGCTGGAGGAGGTGCTTACCTTTACAAATCAAATCAGAAAAAATCAGTAAAAGTTGAATTTGCTACTGCCGCTAAAGGAACAATCACTGAGAAAGTGAGTGCGTCTGGTAAAGTTCAACCTATAAATGAAGTGACTTTGTCATCTGAAGTATCAGGTGAAATCAGGGAGTTGTATATTAAAGAAGGAGATTCAGTTTTTACAAAGCAATTGCTCGCTCAGATACGTCCTGATAACTTTCAATCGGCTTTAGATCAAGCAAGAGCATCATTGAACTCTCAAAAAGCACAATTGGCTAGATCGAGAGCAGATGTTGCTCAAAATGAAGCGAGGTTAAAACAAGCGGAGTTAACGTTTAATAGAAATAAACAGCTTTGGGAAGATAAAGTGATTTCAGATCAGGAATATGAAAATAGCAAAGCTGATTTTGAAATTGCACAAGCAAACTTAGAAGCATCTAAAGAAAGTGTAAGAGCTTCAGAATACACTGTAAAGAGTGCAGAGGCACAAGTTGACGATGCAAAAGAATCGTTACAACTAACAAAGATTTTTGCTCCAATGTCTGGAGTTGTATCAAAGTTATCGGTGGAAAAAGGAGAGATGGTTGTAGGTGCTCGTCAAATGTCGGCTACCGAGTTGATGAGAATCGCTAACCTATCAGAAATGGAAGCACAGGTAGATGTAAATGAAAATGATATCATCCGTGTTCATAAATTAGATACTGCTATTATTGATGTGGATGCTTACTCATTTAGAGATATGAAGTTTAAAGGAGTGGTAACTGCTATCGCAAATTCGGCAAAAGACGCTACCTCTTCTGATGTTGTTACAGAATTTGAAGTGAAAATTCGTTTACTTCCAAATTCTTATGCTAACTTAATGGTAGAGAATCAAAATGCTGAATCTCCGTTTAGACCTGGTATGACAGCTTCTGTAGATATTATTACACAGACTAAAAAGGATATTTTAGTTGTGCCATTAACTTCTGTAACTACTAGAAAACGTTCTGAGCTTACCAAAAAAGATGAAGAAGGTGAAGAGGATAAAGTAGGTGATGAGAACAAAACAATGTTGAATAACTCAAGAAAAAAAGATTCAGAGTTATTAGAAGTTGTATTTGTATATGATAAAACTACTCAGGAAGTAACTCCAAAAGAAGTGAAAACTGGTATTTCTGATTTTGATAATATTGAAATACTAGAAGGAATTGAAGATGGAGAGGTGATTATTAAAGGTCCATTTAGAGTGATTTCAGAAACCTTGAAGCCAGGTGATTTAGTAGAAGACATGAACTCTGCTAAATAAGATTAGGAATATATTTAAAATATGACATCAAATACTAAAATTGTAAAAGAACCCCTGAATAACCGACAAAGGAAAATTTTCTGGGGTCTTTTTTCTATCATTTTTTTTGTAAACGTGTACAGTAATTTCGTTGATAACTCACTATTGACGATTTTTTCTAAACCGTTATTAATGCCTTTCATCGCCATATATTTCTCGGCAACTTGGAAAGAAACAACAGAAAACTCTATTATTTACAAAGCAATGATGATAGGTTTTTTCTTTGCTTGGATAGGAGATTTATACATGATGTTTAGAAGTGATGAAGAAGTAATGTTATTGGCATTAGGTTGCTTTTTTGTTTGTCATGTGCTGTATATTATCGCTTTCTTTTTTTCAGGAGTGAAAGATAAAATGATGGGTTTCTTATTCTCATTTGTTGTATCAGTAATAGGATTATTTATTGGAGAACATATTGCATCCACACATTCTTTGATGTACGCACCAATATTGTCTTACAGCATCATTATTTCAGTAATGTTTTCGTTTGCAGTGATTCGAATTTTTGTCAGAAAGGATAAGTGGGCTTGGTTTACAGCTGCAGGAGCATTCATATTTATTATTTCAGACATTATGATTGGTATGGACGCCTTTCAAGGATATGAAATATCTCATGCCTATATAATGATTACATATATTGTAGCCCAACTATTAATTAGTAGGGGAATGATGGTAGAAGCGGTATCATAAAAAAAATAGTCATCTAAAATTAATTAGATGACTATTTTTTTATCTCAAGAATAATAGCTCTCGATACTTAGGTAGTGGCCACATCTCGTCGTCAATCATAGTTTCCAACTTATCAACATGCCATCTAAGTTCCTCAAAATATTTCTCTTTGATATCATCGCAATAGGCTAACGCTTTTTCTTCCACGTTTTCCATTGCATTGATGCGTTTTCTTTCCTGAGTCATTTCATGGGCCAATTTCTTTACAGAAACAAGGTGATTACTTACATTTTTGATGGTAATCATTGTCTCTTCAGTTTGGCTCTCCAAACCAATATCTTTTAAACCTTTTACATTTTCAATCAACATATTTTGATATCGAATAGCAGTAGGAGCGATATGGTTTAATGCTAGGTCAGCCATTACGCGTGACTCAATTTGCATTTTCATGATATAATTCGAAAGTCTGATTTCATGTCTAGCATCCAATTCTGCTTGAGACATGATACGCATTCTCTTGAATAAACGAGCCGTAGAAGTTTCTTTTAAAACAGAAAGGGCTCTAGGAGTGTCTTTGTTATTAGATAATTTACGTTTTTTCGCTTCTTTTACCCATTCATCACCATAGCCGTTTCCTTCGAAAATGACTTTTTTCACGGATGGGATATAAGAACGAAGGATATCAATGATAGCCACTTCTTTCTTCTCATCTTGCTCCATCAATTTGTCTACTTCTCTTTTGAAAAGGTCCAATTGATTCGCCACAGCAGTATTTAGAACTGTCATTGGACGAGCATTATTAGCATTCGAACCTACAGCTCTGAATTCAAATTTATTTCCTGTGAAAGCAAAAGGTGAAGTTCTGTTTCTATCAGTATTATCTAAAAGAATTGGAGGGATTTTACTAATTCCCAATTTCATGTAGATATTGTCTCCTTTTTTTACTTTGATATCTCCATTGTGTTCCAATTCTGTTAGGATATCAAATAGTTGAGTACCAATAAATGCTGATATGATAGCAGGAGGAGCTTCATTTGCACCCAAACGGTAATCGTTACTTGCTGAGGCAATAGAAGCTCTCAACAGATCAGAATAATCATAAACAGCCTTTAAGATATTGATAAAGAAAGTAATGAATATCAAATTCTCTTTCGCTTTAGTAGAGGGCTGAAGAAGATTTTTTCCTTTATCAGTAATCAAAGACCAGTTGTTATGTTTACCGCTACCATTCATTCCTTGGAATGGCTTTTCGTGAAACAACACTCTAAAATTATGTCTTGATGAAACCTTTTTCATTAGGTCCATCAATAATACATTATGATCGTTGGCTACGTTGACTTCTTCAAAAATAGGAGCAACTTCAAACTGACTTGGAGCTACCTCATTGTGACGAGTTTTAATAGGAATTCCTAGTTTATAGGCTTCAATTTCCAATTCCTGAAGGAAACGAGTGACTCTCGAAGGAATAGAACCAAAATAATGGTCGTCTAATTGTTGGCCTTTAGGAGGAGTTCTACCAAATAGTGTACGGCCAGTTAATAATATATCCGGACGAGCATCGGCAAGAGCCCTATCGATTAAGAAAAATTCTTGCTCGCACCCTAAAGAGGCTTGCACTTTTTCAATACTGCGATCAAAAATCTGACAAACTGAAGTAGCCGCTTTATCAACTCTTTCAAGTGCTTTTAATAAGGGAGCCTTATTGTCTAAAGATTCTCCAGTATAGGATACAAAAACTGTCGGGATGCATAAAGTTTTTCCATCTCCGCTTTCGATTATGAATGCAGGGGAAGTAGGGTCCCAAGCAGTATATCCTCTTGCTTCAAAAGTTTGTCTTAATCCACCACTTGGGAAAGAAGAAGCGTCCGGTTCTTGACGCACCAAAGCGCTTCCTTTAAATCTTTCGATAGCATGACCATCTTTGTGTAATTCAAAGAAGGCGTCATGTTTCTCTGCAGTTGAGCCAGTTAGTGGTTGAAACCAGTGAGTATAGTGAGTTACCCCTTTAGATAGTGCCCAGGCCTTCAAAGAGGTGGCCACAGCATCGGCAACGTTCTCATCTATTTGCTCACTTTTATGTATAGCATTTTGTAATTTATTATATATATCCGATGAAAGTTGTTCTTGCATTACGGCCATACTAAAAGTATTCTCGCCATAATAGTCAGAAACTTTATCACTTGGAGGAGTAATTTTTACAGGTTTTCTTTCTTCAACCAAGCGTAATGCATCAAATCGTTGTCTAGCCATTCTGTAGATGCTTAAGTTATTTATTACGTTATTTTTTTGAGAGATAAAAATACACTTTATTTCTATCCTAATAAAATATTTTTCATAGAAGTGATTATTAGATAGTAATAAAAATAACATAGAATGCTTTATTATAAATATTATAATAAATCGCCTTATAAAAGTAGACTTGGTATGTAATTTGATTAAATCACAGTTATACTCAATAATTTGATTAAACCCGCGTTGTTTAAGAAATGAATTATTGTTGTTTGTTTTTACAGAAAAGGGTAGCATACAACATGCTAAATAGCACTTCTATGAAGATTTTTTTACTAGGTTTTATATTTCTTCTTACTTTAAATAGTGTGTTTTCACAAACAGTATCTGGTTCAATCTATGTTGAAGGAGATAAAATAGTGACAAACCATCCTGAAGGAAAAGTTTATCTAAGAATTAAAGCATCGGCTTCAGTTACACACATGAAAATCTCTCGTGATGAGAGTTTTAGAGGAGTTGTGTGGGAGAGGGTGAATTGGGAAAAACCTGATTTCCCAATAATAAGAAGAGGAGAAGGCGATGGTCTTAAAACCATCTATGCAGTATTTAAAAATGAAGATACTGGAGACGTTTCTGAAGTTGCCTCTTTAATGGTTGAGTTGGATAGAACTCCACCTCAAAATCCAGAAATTCTAATCAATGGAGGTCTTCCATACACGAATAATAAATCTCGAATGGTGACTCTATTCTTGGCTGCTGATGAGGCAGAGAAGATGAGAGTATCTAATAGACCCGATTTTCATGGTATAGATTGGAGACCTTACACTCAAAGGATTGATAAATACAAATTATTGGGTCTTGATGGTGAAAAAGAAATTTTTGCTCAGTTTAAGGATGCTGCAGGAAACTCTACGGAAATTGTAAGTGCCAAAATCACTATAGATATTACACCTCCGGTAAACTGTAAAATGAAAATTAATGAGGGGCAGAAGTATATCAAAGACTCTGTCGTAACATTAAATTTTTATGCAGAAGGAGCCTCACATATACAGATTAGAGGTGGAGATGGATGGATCGATTATGCTGAACAAGTAAAATGGACCTTGCCTCCAGGTGAAGGTGAAAAAGTAGTTTATGCTCGTTTTAGAGATGAAGTTGGTAACTACTCTAAAATAGTGTCAGGTCGTGTGATTGTGGATACAACTCCTCCTGATTTAGGTCGTGTAATTATTGATGATGGTAGAAAATTCATCGATAGCCATGCCCAACATAAACTTCAATTAATAGTAAGAGGTGCGACTCACATGAAGATTTCTAATAATGAGTCTTTAAGTGATGCACAATGGATTCCTTATTCTCCAGTGGTTCCTGTTTGGAACTTCCCAATCGGAGATGGTAAGAAAACGGTCTATGTGAAGTTTAAAGATCAATCAGATAACGAATCTGAAGTGTATAGTTCTTCTGTAATGTTGGACGCTACTCCTCCACAAAATCCTAAAATTGATATTGTAGCGGAAGGTATCGTTCAAGATACAGCCAATAATGTGAAGCTATTGAAAGATGATAAGCAAATTGTAGATCTAAAAATCAAAGCAGATGATGCTCGTTTTATGATGATTGCGAATCAGAAAAGTTTCTACGGTGCACGTTGGATGGTTTATAAAGAAAAAGTGAAAGATTGGAAACTTCAAGCGGGAGCAGATGGTTTAAGAAGTGTCTTTGTGAAATTTATGGATAGAGCAAAGAATGTTTCAGAACCAGCTTTTGATAGAGTTTTAATTGATACTGAACCTCCTGTTGGTGGTAAAATCACGATTAATAATAACGCAGAATATAGTATTGATAAAGAGCATAAAGTGCAGCTGAAATTATTCGCAAGAAAAGCTGATTTCATGCAGGTAAGTAATGATCCTACCTTTATGGGTATCGAATGGGAACCTTACAATACTATTAAAAATTGGACTTTAGATGGTGGAGACGGTGTGAAAACTGTTTTCGTAAGATATAGAGATTTAGCAGGTAACGTTTCAGAACCTGTATCTGATAATATCAAATTAGATACTAAACCTCCATTTAACTGTTCTATCTTAGTGAAGAATCACAAAGAAGGAGTAGTTAACCATCCTGATGCGATCGCTTTAATTAGAGTAAATGCAGAGGATGCCATTAAAATGCAAATTAGTAACCACCCTAATTTTGAGAAAATTAGATGGACGGGGTACTCAGAATATAATATTCCTTGGAGACTTCCAGGTGAAGACGGTGTGAAAGAAATATATACTCGCTTTATGGATGAAGCCGGTAATATTACTGACACTTACTCAGTGAATGTTACTTTAGATAGGACTCCTCCTGTAAAAGGTAGTGTTGAAATTGCTGAGGCAAAAGACAAGTTAACCAATTTAACTGATGTGAACTTGGTGATTAGTGCAGAAGGTGCTCATCAAATGAAGTTATCTTCTAGATCTGATTTTAAAGACGCGGAGTGGCAGAAATATTCGACCTCTAAGAAATGGAAATTCCCTTCTGGAGATGGACTTAAATTCGTTTATGTGATCTTTAAAGATGAAGTGGGTAACCTTTCAAGACCTGCATACGCTTCGGTTGGTGTAGATACAGATGCTCCTAGAGAAGGAAGTATTTTAGTAGCCAATGGTGAGAAATATTGTACGGATCCTGATGCGGTAGTACGATTGAAGCTAAATGCAAGAGGTGCTACAAAAATGATGATTTCTAACGATAGAGATTTTACAGATGCCAAATGGGAGAAGTTTAAATATTATATCTATAATCATTATCTAGAAGCTGCTGAAGATGGAGAAAAGACCGTTTATGCTAAATTTAAAGATGATGCAGAAAACGTTACTGACGCTGTTTCTTCAAGCATTATTTTGGACAGACAAGAGCCTGTTAATGAGAAATTGATCATTAATAATGGTGAAGAGTATACCAATGAAAAATCAGGTCGAGTTGCATTAGAGATTTATGCTGAGGACGCCAAAGAGATGAAAGTCTCTAATGATAGATACTTCAAGCAAAATATCAAATGGGAGCCATATGCAACATCTAAAGATTGGTTAATTAAACATTCCACTGATGGTCAAAAGTTTGTCTATGTTAAATTCCGTGATGATGCAGGTAATGAATCATTAGTTACAGAAGGAAGAATAATTTTAGATACTACACCTCCAATTCCTCAATATGTGAAAATTAATGGTGGTGCAACTGCAGTAGATTCTCCAACGGTTACTATCCAAACAAAAGCTAGAGATGCTAAATTTATGATGATCTCTAATGATCAAAGTTTTACTGGTGGAGTTTGGAGACCTTACTCAGAAAGTTTCACTTGGAGTTTAAAGGCAGGTGCAGGAATCAAGAGAGTATTTATTAAATTTAAAGACAACTCTCAAAATGTATCTGACTATAAATTTGCAGAGACGACTTTATATGATGTAAATAGATAACTATTAGTTGAAATAAAATCAACAATGAAGAAATAAAAAAGCCACTCGAATTTCGAGTGGCTTTATTTTTTACACGTGAGTAAAAACCGTTAGGCTTTTACAGTTCTATTATGTTTATATGATTTTACCGTTTCGGTAAGTATGTGAAAGGCATTATTTGCCATCGTATTGTGCTTATCTAAAGTTGGATTAACTTCTACCATCTCCCAGCAAACCAATTTCTCACTACTCACTAATGTAGTGTTGATTGTTAAAGCTTCCTCAACAGTTAATCCATGCTCAACAGGTGTTCCTGTTCCTTTTGAGATGCTTGGATCCATGCTGTCTACATCAAATGATACATAGATCATATCGCAGTCCTCTAATCTCTTTAAGGCTTCATGAGCTGTTTCTATTGCTCCTAATTGTCTTACTTCATCAACTGTATAATTCTTAATTCCATATTTATTGATGATGACATTCTCTGGTGTCTCAGTATCTCTAACACCAATAAAGACAATATCTTCTGCAGCTAACTTTGGAGTTGAAGTCCCTACAGATTTAATTCTATCCCAATAATCTAATGTTTCTTGATTTGGAGAGTTAACAGCTTCTTCTTTGTTATCGATATGGGTTGCCATTGCTAAAGGCATACCATGCATATTACCGGAAGGAGTTGTGAAAGGTGAATGGAAATCAGCATGTGCATCGATCCATATTACACCAAGTTTCTTTTCTGGAAAAGCCTTTTTAATTCCAGAAATTGTCCCAGCTGCTGTAGAGTGGTCCCCTGCTAACACAAAAGGAGTATTTTCTTTGGTTAAAACGTTCGAAGTAGCATTGCTTACACGTTCTAACATAGTGTGTACCCCATCAATATGTTTAGCATTAGGATATTGATTATTCTTGAATAAGATATTATTAACGTCATCTATATTTTGTACAGAATAGTCACTAAAAAAAGTAGATTTCTGATCTAATGATGCTACAATAAGGGCGTCAATACCCATACCTGCTCCTCTCGTTCCTGCTGCAATTTCGGAACGAACAGTAAGTAACTTAATGTCCATGATGTGAAAGTTTATGTGAATTTTATGGTATACGCAAATCAACCCTTTAATTGGAATGAAGGGGACTATAAGGCGTAAAAAGGATAGTGGAAAAGTCTAATTATGAGAATGCCAACAACTGGGAAGTGTCAAAGAACTGACCTACCAAAACATACTGGGAATATGTAATTGTTTTTTGTGACATTATAGACTAATTATAATAAATTGATATGCAATTATATCTACTGTTGGGTAAACTTCCAAATTTTAAGCTGAGTTCAATGAAAAAAATATTGAACTCAGCTTGAAAAATGGCTATATGAAGTATAACTATTGAGGAGAAGCTACTACAAAAGCATCTTTAAAACCAAGGCTTCTTACCTTCATTTTAAGACGTTGAGCAGCTTGAGGTGTAGAAACCGTTCCAACAGTATATTTATAAATCTTGGACTTATTTCGAATACTTTCATTCTCATTTACTATTAATCCTGCCTTCAGTAATTTTACAATTGAAGTATTAGTAGTAGGGACTTTTTTATTTGTAGCAAGAATTTGAATACTATATAATCCATTTTTTTGATTCATCTTTTCATGGAAGGTTTTAAAACCTTTGTATATAGCTTCAGAAACTTCTTTTTGTCCGTTATATGAGTTAAGGTAAATTCGTTCATGTGGATTGGATAAAAATCCACATTCAACCAAAACAGAAGGCATAGAAGTGTTTTTTAACACAAATAAATTGTATCCTCTGTCACTTCGGTTCATAATTCCTCTTGATTGTATTAATGTGTTTCTTTCGATACTGTTAAGTATAGAATGAGCCATAGCAATGCTGATCTGATCAGAATTATTGTCTACATGTGCTTTCGCTCCCACGATCCATTTATTTGGATTGGAGTTGTTATGGATACTCAGAAAGTAATCTGCTTTGGCGTGTTCAGCAAATTTTACTCTATCTTCCAGACTCACATAAGTGTCTGAAGTTCTAGTGTAATATACTTGAACATCAGGCATAGAATTCCTGATTAACATTCCTATTCGCTTAGCAATGATAAGATTTAAATCTTTTTCGTGTTTGTGAACTTTACTACCTCTCGGTTTACCTGGATCTTTACCTCCATGCCCGGGATCTATTACTATTACAAATTTTCTATGTTGGGCAAGAGTTGGTAATTGTGTTAGTGATAAGGTAAACAGTAAAAGTAAAGTAGTAAGCTTTTGCTTATATAAAGATAGCATTATCTTTTCGTAATTAAAGATTGTTTTGTTGTACTAAATCGTTTAAAAAATTATTCACACTTTCATCGACAACATCAAAACAGTTTTCGAAACCCTGCATTCCACCATAATAGGGATCTTCCACATCTTTATTTGATTGATGATTGTCGTAAGTTCTCAATTTAAACACTTTGCTTCTGTCACTTTCTGATCTCGTCATTCGAATCACATTTTGATAATTACTATCGTCCATTACTACAATATAATCAAAATGATCGAAATCTTCTACAGTAAATTGTCTAGCAATACTCAAGAGTTCGACTCCATGCTTTTTTGCAGTCTGTCTCATTCTTTCGTCAGCTCTACTACCTGCATGTCCTGCATAAGTGCCTGCAGAATCAATATGAAAATGATCTGTAAGGCCTCTTTCTTTGAGGTGGTGTAACATTAATCCATCAGCTAAAGGGGAACGACAGATGTTACCAAGGCAAACAAATATGATATTGATTTTATTAGGCATCTTAGAAGCTTGTTAAGGGATTGTAAGCTTAAAAAGTTGAAAATTTAATTTATATTTTAAGACTTACAATTTATGTTGTTTATTTTAAAAAACAATTACTTGTGTGATAATTTTTCAAGATTTATAACATGTTTTTTTCTCTAACATTATGTAAGCCATTTTGAAATACTAATTCCAATATAGGAAATCAAAATCTATAGTTTTTTTACATAAAATCTATGAAATTATACTCTAAATTATTTAATTCTTATATTCATATCGTCATTGACAATTCTAATTTTATTACGAAATGTGAATTGAATTTTTTAATAACTGCACTATAAAATACATCTTCATATATCAATTATTTATGAAAAAGATTTTTAAAACTGTGATATATATTCTACTCGTCTTAATTATTGGAGCATTAGCGTTTTTTTTCTGGGCAAAATCACCTAATCTAGATTCCTCAGAATATGCTAAAATCACAAAGTTTAATGGAAATGAATCGTCTAAAGCTGTAGAAGATTCCGTACTTTCAGTGATTACCTACAATATTGGATATCTGTCTGGTATGACAAATAATACCTCGGTACGTCCAACCGAAGAGTTTTATACGAATAATTTAAAGTCAATTATCTCAGGTTTGAAGAAACATCCAGTTGATGTGTTGGCCATTCAAGAAATCGATTTTGGAGGGAAACGATCATACTACGTGAATCAATTTGAAGAAATGGGTGAGCAATTGGGTTATTTCAATGGATGTCGTTCGATCAATTGGGATAAGAAATATGTGCCATTTCCATATTTTCCGCCTTCAGTTCACTTTGGTAAAATGCTTAGTGGTCAGGCAATGATGACAAATTTTGAAATTACAGATTACGAAAGAGTAGTCTTGTCAAGAGTTCAGAGTCACCCTTACTATTATGCTGCAATGTATTTAGATCGTTTAGTAGAGCGTGTGAAAATAAAAGTAGGTGATCAAGAAGTGATGGTTTTTAATGCGCACACTGAGGCATTTGATCAAGATACGAGAACAAAACAAATGTTCTTTTTAAAAGATTGGTTTTTGAAAACTGCTGAAACAATGCCTGTAATTTTATTGGGTGATTTTAATTCTGATCCATCTTATGAAAACGCAGCTATTTTAGAAATGTATAATGATGAGCGTATTGGAGCGATGTGTTCCAAAGAAAATTTACTTGGCGAGAAAACACTAACTTATCCTACAGATAAGCCAATAGAACAGCTCGATTTTGTCTTTTACTCTTCAAAACACTTTGAATTATTAGACTGGAAAGTTCTATATGATTTAGGAGAAGTTTCTGATCATTTCCCTGTTTTAGCGAACCTAAAATTGAAGAAATCGGATGAGTAAAATCCAATAATTGTAAAAATATTGATATTTCATTCTATCAGAATAAATAAATATGAAAAAGCATTCTTTTGAGAATGCTTTTTTATTAGTTTTGCTAATCTATGAAGTACGCTGTAATTGATCTTGAAACTACAGGAGGTTCCGTCGCCCAAGGAGGGAAGATTATCGAAATCGCCATAATTGTCTTAGAAAATGGTGTTGAAATTGACCGTTTTGAGTCTTTTGTAAATCCAGAGATGAATATTCCTCCATTTATTCAACAATTGACAGGAATTAAAAATGCCACTGTAAAGGATGCTCCCAAGTTTTTTGAAATCGCCAAAAAAGTTGTGGAGGTAACTGAAAATTGTACCTTCGTGGCACATAACGCAGAGTTTGATTACAATTTTGTAAAAGATGAGTTTAAGTTGTTGGGTTACAAATATCTAAGAAACTCATTATGCACCGTAGAAACATCCCGAATTTTATTGCCTGGTAAAAAATCATATAGTTTGGGTAAATTATGTGATGAAATCGGCATTCCTCATAATAAACGTCATCGTGCTATTGGTGATACTGAAGCAACTGCTAAACTTTTTCAATTACTCCTAGAACAAGAAAATGCAGAACAGGTTATTGAAGAAATGACTGTTTATGATGTATATAGTTCTAAAAAGCATTATATGATTAAAAAAGAGGTCATAGATGCTTTAACTGATGAGACTGGCGTTTATTATCTCTATAATGAGGAAGAGGAACTGATTTATATCGGTAAATCAAAGAATATCAGAAAAAGGATATTGCAACATTTATCGAATAAGTCTACTCCTAGAGCCATAAGAATGGCGGAAATGGTTCGTGATGTAAAAACAACAATTACAGGTAGCGAACTAATAGCACTTCTTTTGGAATCTGACGAAATTAAAAAACATCAACCTAGATTTAATAGAGCACAAAGAAGAACAAAACAGTTCTTTGGTATCTATAAATATATTGATGATAATAATTATATCAACTTTAGAATTGCACCACTTTCAGAAGGTGATTATCCTGTAACTACTACTTTTTCGAGAAAAGAAGCTGAAAGGATATTAGATAGGATGATAGAGAAAAACAATCTATGTCAAAAGCTTTGTGGTATCGATCATAGCCAAAATTCTTGTTTTAGATATCAATTGAAAAATTGTAAAGGGGCCTGTTGTGGTGAAGAAACTGCAGAGTCATACAATGTCAGAGCGAATGAAGCAGCTATGAGGTTTAGTTATGGTGCTCCAAATGTTTTCTTGATTGATAAAGGTAGAGAAGATAACGAGAGAGGTGTCATTCAGATTGAAAATGGTATATATAAGGGTTTTGGTTATGTAAAGAAAAGCAATAACTATAATCCAGATAAGTTGAAAAAAGTAATCACTAAATATAAAGACAATGCCGATGTGAATAAAATTATTCGAGGCATGTTGAGAAAGAAAAAAGGAATTGAGAGAAAAGTTTTTTATTAATTTCATTTTTTTACTTCTCCTTATTTTAAATGTAACTGCTCAAGAAAGGGGAGGTGTACTGCGATTTGCGAATCAGAATATCGATTTAGAAACAGTTCATGCTGAAAATGAATATCATATTACTATCCCCGTAGTAAATATTGGTAACTCTAGTGTCAACGTTCTTAAAATCGATACAGATTGTGGGTGTTCTAATGCTTCTATCAATAATGAAACAATAGCTATAGGCGATACTGCCTTTTTTACAATCAACTTTACTCCTGTAGAAGGTGAAACGCCTTTTTATAGAAATATTGTGATACAAACGGATGCTAAAATATCGCAATACACCGTTGTATTACAAGGGGTACTAAGTCCGTTCTCGAAAGAGAAAAATCTAAACGAAATTATCGTTCCATGGAAAAGTTACCATAAGTCATATCCAATTTTTTCGAATTATATTTTTCAAGTAAGATCAAAAAAAGGAGATGAGATCAATCTGCCCATTTACCTGACAAATGTTGGTGAGAAAACTTTACATGTCGAAGAGATATCAAGTAGTACTTTAGATGTGGAAGAAGTAAAATTACCAAGATCTGTGCTAAAAGGAGAAGTCCTGTTTTTCCCAATAACAGCTAAAGTGAAAGACGAAAATCAATACCGTCATTATCTTAAAGTGAAGACTGACGAAAGATCTATTTTGATCCGTATTCACACATCATTTATAGAATAGAATGAGTTGATATTCTTGATTCTAAAAATATATTAAGAGCATTTAGGGATTTGCCGTTGTTATCAAAAACATTTTAAGTTAAATTCACAACTTGATTTTTTATATTGTGGGATTATATATTCATAAAATTTGATTGGGTTATTTCTAGCAATAAATTAACTAACATCATGAAAAAAATATTCTTATATCTTACTTACATAAGCTTTTCATTACTTTGTCTTTCATCATGTCTTGATAATAGTGGAGCTAAAACTGAAACAGAAAAATCTTTTTTACCCTCTTCAAAAGGTAAACCTGGCGAGATGGTTCTTGTTATAGATTCTACTCAATGGGGAACGAAAGCAAGTATTGGAGGACAGTTGTATACAAAAGTTTTAGGTGCTACTAGAGGAATTTTACCCCAAAGTGAACCTCAATTTACAGTTACACAAGTTCAGCCTTCAGGATTTAATAGTATTCTTAGACAAGCAAGAAACGTTATGATTGTCACTACTTTTGATAATAAAGGTAGAGAGTCAAGAATATTAAAATCGTTTTTTGGTGAGGGTGTTATCGAAGCATTATCAAAAGATCCGGAAAAATATTATTATGTGAAGAAAGATGTTTGGGCTAAAGGACAAACAGTGATGTTATTCTTTGCTGAAAGCGAAGAAAAGATGGCAAAGGTTTTAGAAGATCCAAATAAAACATATTATTTGACTCAACCTTTCCATGATATAGAAAATAAGCGATTGGCAGAAAGGATTACTAAAGAAAGAGATCGTAAGATAACTCGCTTCTTGAAAGATAAATACAATGTCGATATCTCTTTATTGCAGGGATATAAAATTGCAAAATCAGAAGAGGATTTTCTTTGGTTAAGACATCCCGAGATAGCATTTGATAATAACATTATCTTAATGAAAATGCCATATACAGACGAGAAACAATTTGATGCTGATCATATTCTCAAATTTAGAAATGAATTAGCCAAAAAATACTTATATGGTAATCCTGAAGACAAAGAATCTTTTGTAATTACAGAATCAAAGGTGAAGCCTGAGATTAAAAATGCAAAAATAGACGGTAGACAAGCAGTAGAAATAAGAGGTCTTTGGAGAACAAATACCTACTCAATGGGTGGTCCATTTATTAGCTACTTATTTACTGATAAATCTGGTGCGAATCTTTATTATTTAGAAGGTTTTGTTTATGCACCAAGCATGGATAAAAGAGAGCTGATGAGAGATATGGAAGCTCAACTAAAGACGTTTAAAGACTTTTAATATATGTATTACTACATTAGCGGTAAGCTAGTTAAAAAAATACCTACCTCAGCTATTATTGATGTAAATGGGGTAGGTTATGAAATTCGATGGCCTTTAAGTGCTTTTAGTGCAGTCAATGAGGGTGATCAAGTAAAGTTGTATACTTACTTTTATGTAAAAGAAGATATGCAACAACTATTTGGCTTCTTGTCAGAAAATGATAGAACAGTATTTTTACAACTAATCTCAATATCTGGAGTAGGCCCTTCAACAGGGTTAGCTTTTTTATCTTCACTATCAACAGCGGAGATTTGTTCGGCCATTATGCAAGAAGATGTAAAGACAATTCAGAGTGTAAAAGGTATCGGAGCTAAAACTGCGCAGCGTGTAGTTATTGAATTAAGAGATAAAATTTCTAAATTGCAGTATTCTGGAGAATTAATTCAGAATGCGACTTCTACTGCTCAAGACAATGGAATTGTAAATGAAGCTATGGACGCTCTTGTTGCCCTTGGTTTTACTAGAGCTGCAGCACAGAAATCTGTTAAGCTAATTCAGAAAAAACATGGACATGATCTATCAGTAGAAAAATTAATAAAATTAGCATTAAAACAAAATTAGCCTATAAGCGCCTTACTATTACTTTTTTAGCATTTATATAAGCAAATTATCACTCAGATAAAGTGATGATTGTAGTAATTTTTTACTATTCTTTTTATCTTTCATTTAATATCATCTGACAATTTCGACTTGTTATGAACTTATCACTAAATGCTAATGGTCGGTTGACCGTAAGATTTTAGTAAACTTAAATACTTGACTTCATTTTGTTTCGCTTACACACAGCAAATTATAAATACTTACTAGCTCTAATTTTTTTCTCAACGATAAACAATGTTTGGGCAAACGTCAAAGAGACAGTAGTATGGAATGTATTACAACAATCAATTCCTCAAGAAAATCAGCAGGAACAGGATACTACGTTGTATAAACCTCAAAAGCCTTACGAAAGAGATAGGCTTGGAGACCCCGTGTCTACCCCGCAATATAGTTCGCCAATTATTGGCACGGATCCTCATGTAAATACTCAAATTGAGCTAGATACAACAGGCAATGGCTACAATGTGCAGGAGACATTAGGTGATGGATTGCAATACCGTAATCCTTCGTATTTACCTTATGATGCTTACCGTGATTATCTGTACAGAAAAAACATGGCAAGCTATTATAAAAATTTATCACTCCAACAAGATGGCGGTGATGCTTTACCTGGTCAAGGCAATGGAAAACTAATCCCAGATATAGAATTAGGTCGTGTTGCAGATTTCCTATTTGGTGGTTCTACTTTAGATTTTCAACTCAATGGTAATGCAATGCTTGATTTCGGCTTCTTATTCCAAAGAGTCGATAACCCTCAAGTTCCAGTGACCCAGCAAAGAAATGGTGGATTTAATTTCGATCAACAAGTTGGATTAGGGATGATCGGTAAAATTGGTGATAAACTAGAAATGTCAGCCAATTTTGATACAAAGAGTACTTTCCAATTTGATCAGCAATACAATATGTCATATACCGCTTATGATTATGACATCATTCAAGATATTCAAGTAGGTAATGTTAGCTTTAACGTACGTAACTCATTAATTTCTGGAGCACAGAACTTATTTGGTGTGTATAGTAAACTGAGATTTGGTAATCTATATGTTTCCAGTGTTTTCTCAAGTCAAAGAGGTTCTCAAGAGACCATTACTATAAAAAATGGTGGTCAGAATAGAGAGTTTGAGTTCAGAGCAGATACCTACGATAATAATAAACACTTTTTTATTGGTCACTTCTTTAGAGATAAATACGAAGAAGCTTTAAAGACAACCCCAAATATTATTTCTGGAGTTGTTGTTACTCGTATGAAAGTTTATGTAACCAATAGAGCCAACGATACTCAAACGCAAAGAAACTTAGTAGGTCTACTTGACCTTGGTGAAGCAGATCCTTACAATACCGCTTGGGGTGGAAGTACAAACCCAGCAGCAAGTAACGATGCAAACACGTTATATAGTCAAGTTACCCAGTTAAACCGTAATTCTGATACTATAAAAGGAGGCTTAGAAGGATTAGGTTTAAATAATGGTACCGAATTTGAAATTCTTCGTTCTGCAAGAGAATTAGGTCCAACGGAATTTAGTTACAACCAACAATTGGGGTATATCTCAATTAATACACCACTTAGAAATGATGAAATTTTAGCCGTTGCTTTTGAATATACTTTTAATGGACAAAGCTATAAAGTAGGTGAATTGAATGAGGATCTACCAAACCTTGGACAAAATGAAGTGATGTTCATGAAACTATTAAGTCCATCAACAATTATCACTACTGACCCGAATGACCCATCAAAGCCGTTTCCTTTATGGGATTTGATGATGAAGAACGTTTATTCACTTCAAGCCAATTCAATTCAAAAAGAAGATTTCCAATTTAGAATCATCTACAGAGATGACCGTACAGGTGTGGATAACCCGTCTATTCAAGAGGGAGTTAACTTAGCCAATGTTCCTTTAATTGAGGTCACTGGATTGGATCGTTTGAACATGAACTTGGAACTTCAAAAGGATGGTAACTTTGACTTTATTGAAGGAGTAACTATTGACTCAAGGAATGGTCGGATTATTTTCCCTGTATTAGAGCCCTTTGGACAAACACTTGAAGAAAAATTCGAGCCAGGAGAAGCGAATTTAGTCACCAAATATGTATTTGAGGATCTATATAAAAAAACTCAAGCAGATGCAGTTCTGAATACAAAACAAAATAAGTATTTCATGAAAGGTAGTTATAAGGGGGGATCATCAAATGAAATCTTACTACCTGGAATAAATATAGCAGAGAACTCTGTAACGATTACTGCTGGAGGTGTCACTTTAACAGAAGGAGCTCAATATACTGTAGATTATCAATTTGGTAGAGTAACTATCTTGGATGAAGGGGTCTTGAACTCTGGAAAAGATATTCGAATTACCTATGAAAGAGCTGACTTATTCAACTTCCAAACAAAAACATTAGCAGGGGTAGACTTAGAGTATCATGTGAGTGAGGACTTCATTATCTCAGGTACTTTAATGCACCTTTCAGAAAAACCTTTGATTTCTAGGGTGAATGTAGGTTCAGAACCAGTGAAGAATACTATGTGGGGTCTTACTATGGACTACACCACAGAATCTAGGTTTTTAACCAAATTAGTTGATGCCATTCCAGGTATAGATACGCAAGAACAATCTATGTTCACCTTTAAGGGGGAATTTGCTCAACTCATTCCTGGTACACCGTCTCTTATTGGTACAGATGGTACAGGTTATATCGATGATTTTGAAGGAGCTGAAGTGCCATATGATCTAGGTTTAAATCCTGTTTCATGGGCACATGGTAGTACACCAGAATACATTTTGGATCAACAAGGATGGAATACTGCACCTCCAACCACAGCAGAAGATTCCTTGGCTTATAACCACCGTAGGGCATTAATGGCTTGGTATAATATTGATAATGTCTTCTATTACACAACGGGTAATACGAGTCGACCAAATAATATTACAGACGAAGATATGCAAAATCACTATGTTCGTTTGGTTCCATTCAATGAAGTATTTAAAAATAGGCAGGCCAATCAAATCAATACCAACGAAGTAACATTTGACCTAGCTTACTATCCATCAGAGAGAGGTCCTTATAACTATAATACAGATTTAAATAATGACGGTACACTCCGGAATCCTAAAGATAATTTTGGTGCAATAACTAAAGCTATTACCACAGATGTCGATTTTGATAACTTGAATGTGCAGTATATAGAATTCTGGATGATGGATCCGTTTATGACAGGTAAAAACGCTGAAATAGAAGGAGCAAACAACAATACAGGTGGTAAGTTATTTATTGATTTAGGTAGTATTTCCGAAGATGTAGTTCCTGATGGTAGGCACTTCTTCGAGAACGGTATGACAACCAATAAAGATCTATTAAATCGTTCAGTGTGGGGTTATTCTCCTACTACTCAATTTGTGAATAATGTATTTAGTACTGCAGTTCCAAGAGATGCTCAAGATATTGGTTACGATGGTTTGTCGAGTGAAGAAGAAGCAGAATTTTTTAAGCAGTTCTTTATTGATCGATTGCCAAGCGTATTATCACCAGAAGCATTGCAAGCAATTATTGCCGACCCATCAGGTGATGATTTTAAATACTATCTAGGTGATGAAGCCGATGCTCAAAACTTAAAAGTTTTAGAAAGATATAAAAGGTTTAACGGTACGGAGAGAAACTCACCAGAAAACCAAGGAGGTGGAGGTTTTACTCCTTCAAATACTAGTTATCCAAACAACGAGGATTTGAATGGGGATAATACCTTGAATGAATTGAATGCTTACTTTGAATACGAGTTAGATTTACGTCCAGGACAATTAGAAAATAATAAGTTTGTCGTAGATAGAGTAACTTCAGAAGCACCAGAGTCAAGAGAATTAGTAACTTGGTATCAAGTAAGAATCCCTATTAGAGATGATAATAACTACAGTAAAGTAGGGGGTATTGATAATTTCAAGTCGGTAAAATTCATGCGTTTATTCATGACAGATTGGGAGCAGCCGGTAGTATTACGTATGTTGAATTTCCAATTAGTAGGAGCGCAATGGCGTCAATACACTCAAAATATTGAAGATGATGAGTTGCCAATTTCAACTGCTAAAGTTGAGATTTCATCAGTTAATATCGAGCAGAATGGAGTAACTGATACGCAAACTAGAAAAATTCCTTATGTATTGCCTCCGGGTTTCGAAAGAGATTATGATGCAACATCAACAGTTACAAGACGAATTAATGAACAATCTATACAGGTAAATGTTGAAGATTTAGATGTAGATGATGGTATCGGAATCTTTAAAAACTTTAGTCTGAATTTAGTCAATTACAAACGACTAAGGATGGAACTTCATGCCCAATCACCATCTGATATCACCCGGGATGATGAAGTTCGGGGTTTCTTAAGAGTAGGTACTGACCTAACAGATAACTACTACGAAATAGAAGTTCCTCTAAAGATTACACCAAAAGGAGCAACTACCCCAGAAGTAATTTGGCCTAGGGAGAACGAAATTGATGTCGCCCTAGAAGAACTTTATAAAATTAAAGTTCAGCGTAATTCGGAAAATGCGGATAGAGATATTCCATATCCAACCAATTTAGAGGCAGCAGGACCAAACGTTCGTCAATATCGAGTAAGAGTCGTGGGTAACCCAGATATGAGTGCGATCCAAACGGCTATGATTGGTGTTCGAAATAAAACCACCGATAATGCCAGAAAAGATATTAGAATTTGGGCTAACGAGCTAAGAGCAACAGAATATTCTACGTTCTCATCATGGGCTGCAAATGCATCAATTGATGCCACTTTAGCCGATTTTGCCAACATTAAAACCAATGTTCGTTACAGTACGGTTGGTTTTGGAGGTATCCAAGATAAAATTGGTGATCGTCAGATGGAAGATAATTTGGAGTTTGGTATTGCTGCAAACATCAACTTAGATAAGATCTTCTTAAATAGGATAGGTTTATCTGTCCCTATTTATATGAGTTATGATCGAAAAGGCTCTAATCCATATTTTGATCCTTTAGATCCTGATGTACCTCTTGATGTTTCTTCTGAAGTTAGAGGTAGCTATTATAGCGAACAAGTGAAATATTTAGAAGAGGCTAGAAGTATCAATATTTCCAATCTGACGAAAGTGAAAATGAATCCTGAGGCCAAAAGTTATCCTTGGGATATTGAAAACTTTAGTTTCAGTGGTTCCTATTCTGATAGAAATATGAGAGATAAGAATACCGAAGCGAAAGATTTCAAACAATGGAAATTAGGTGCTGCCTATTCTTATCAATCACCATTAAAAGCATGGGAACCTTTTAAAGATACACAAGGTGGGGATTGGTCATCATTAATTACTGATTTCAACTTAAATCCATTACCAAGTTCAATTACTGTTAGAGGTGATTTAGATCGTCAGTATAGATATACTCAATTTAGAAGTTACGAAGAAGGAAGAGGTTTTGTAAAAGATGGTATTTTACCAACATACGAAAAGAGTTTCCTATTTAATAGAGGATATAATTTAGGCTGGAATTTGGCAAAGAGTTTGAAAATTGATTATCAAGCCACTGCCAATGCCCTAGTCGACGAACCTGAAGGAGCGATTGATACAGATACCGCAAGGGATTCCATAATGAATAACCTTTTAGACTTTGGTCGTATGAAGTTATTCACTCAGAATTTATCGGGTACCTATAATATTCCAATCAATAAAGTGCCAGGTCTTGATTTTATTGGGGCTAATGCTCGATATGTTGCCGGTACTAATTGGACAGCAGGTACTTTAGGTATTGCAGATACTCTTGGTAACACAATTGGTAACACACAACAAATATCCTTAAACTCTAAGTTTGATTTCAAAAATATTTATAAGAAGATCGGTTATGTAAATCACTTAGAAAATGGAGTGAGTAATCGTGGTCGATCAAGGTCTAGGAATAGAAATCAGCAACAGCAACAAGGGGGGAATAGATCTAATAAGCCAACGAAAGATTATACTCGTTTAGCTTATCAGAAAGTAAAATTAAAGGATAAATTGAAGGATCTGCGAACAGAACAAACTAACCTTCAAAATGCCGATAAAGATAAAATTGATAAGCAGAAAGGGAAAATAGAGGCAAAGATCACTAAGCTGAAAACGAAAATTGAGAAGTACAAAGGAAAAGGAAAAGATTATGCAGATTTAGATGCAAAAATCTTAACGTACAATGCTCAAATTGATACTCTTGATGCACAGCTCGCAAAGGAAAATCCTAAAAAGAATAAAAAACTGGAGAGTATTGCAGAAGAAATTAAGAAAACTGAACAGGAGTTGTTGGCCGTGAATGATCAGTTGAAAGAAAGACCGGAACCTACCAAATCGGCAGGTGAGAAATTAGGAGACGCAGGTATTCGTTTTCTTACAATGTTGAAAGACATTGATATGACTTATTCAGAAAATAATGCAACTACACTTCCTGGATATATGCCGACGGCGGAATATGTTGGTTTAGATTCTAAGACCAACGCGCCAGGCTTACCTTTCTTATTGGGTAGTCAGGATCCAAGTATTCGATTTAAAGCGGCTGAAAATGGATGGTTAGCACCAAGTGAATATTTGAATAATCAGTTTGTACAGACGAAAAGGGAAGAATATAGAGTGCGAGCGAATTTAGAGCCTTTCAGGGATTTTAAAGTAACTCTGACTTCAACATCTAATAGAACAGAATCATATTCTGAAGTATTTAGATTCGATAGTAGTATAAATGATTATAACTCTCTATCTCCAACAAGAACAGGTACTTTTGGCATCAGTTTCTTCTCTATGGGTACTGCATTCTCAAAACCTGATGGAAACAATGAATCAGAAGTTTTCAATCAGTTTGTAGCCAATAGATCTGAAGTGAAAGATCGACTGAACAGTACAAGGACATCAAGTCAAACTCAATACAAAGAAAATGATCAGGATGTATTAATCCCTGCATTTATTGCAGCATATACTGGTCAGAGTTCATCTAAAGTTGGTTTGTCTGCTTTCCCTTCTTCATTCCCAATACCAAACTGGGATGTGAGATACACAGGTTTATCTAAATTGAAGGTTTTTGAGAATTCAATCAAATCTATCACTTTAGCTCACGCTTATCAATCGAATTACACGGTAGGTAACTATAACTCTTCTTTATTATATGGTGCGACTGAAATTGGTCCAGATAGAGATATTAATGATCAGCCTGTAGCTGAGGGGCAAGATGGTAATATCGTTCCAGTATATGTAATCAACCAAGTGAATATTGAGGAGCGTTTTGGTCCTCTTATCGGTATCAATATCAAATTGATGAATGATTTGCAGATTAAGTTTGACTACAATAAAGGAAGAATGTTATCTCTGAATCTATCAAATGCTCAGGTAACAGAACAATTGAACAATGACTTTACCATTGATATCGGATACACAACTACAGGGATGAAACTTCCATTTAGATCTAAAGGTAGAACGACTACTTTGAAAAACGATATCACATTTAGATTGGCCATGTCGATTAGAGATAATCAAACGACTCAATATAGAATGGAAGAGGAGAATGTAGTGACTGCAGGTAACATGAACTTTGCTTTAAGACCAACAGTGAATTATATGTTGAATGATAGAGCAAATCTTCAATTCTATTTTGATAGAACGATTAACGATCCCAAAGTATCGAATGCATTTAGAAGAACATCTACAGCATTTGGTGTTCAGTTTAAATACTCACTAACACAATAATTTGATTTTAATAATTGATTAAATATAAAGAAGGGGCCATTTCAAGTGAATGAAACGGTCCCTTTATTTATTTGGAGAGAGTTAATTACAAATTACCTCTTAATGCCTGCTCTCTTTCAATCGCTTCAAACAAGGCTTTAAAGTTCCCTTTGCCAAATGATTTTGCCCCTTTTCTTTGAATAATCTCAAAGAATAATGTAGGTCGGTCTTCGACAGGTTTTGTGAAGATTTGTAATAAATATCCTTCTTCGTCACGATCTACTAGGATATTTAATTCTTTAAGTTGATCAATTTCCTCGTCAATGTTTCCAACACGTTCTTTAAGATCATCATAATAATTGTCTGGAACATAAAGAAACTCGATACCTCTTTTTCTTAATTCACTTACCGTATAGCAAATGTCGTCTGTAGCCACGGCAATATGTTGCACGCCAGAACCATTGTAAAATTCTAAGTATTCCTCAATTTGAGATTTTCTCTTTCCATCAGCAGGTTCGTTGATAGGGAATTTTACATATCCATTTCCGTTGGAAACTACTTTAGACATTAGGGCAGTGTATTCTGTGGAGATATCGTTATCGTCGAAAGTAAGTAGCAACTTGAAGCCCATCACATCTTCGTAGAATTTCACCCACTGATCCATCTCGCCTAACTCAACATTACCTACACAGTGATCTACGTATTTTAATCCCACATCTTTCACTTTCATTAGAGGTTCTTTTCCAACAAAGTGTGGTAGGAAGGCTCCGTTGTAGTTTTTTCTTTCTACAAAGGTGTGAATAGTATCACCATACGTTTTGATACTAGACATTACAACTTCACCGTCTGCATCTGTGATAGAGTGAGGGGCTTGAACAGATTCTGCTCCTCTTTTTACAGTTTCTTCGTATGATTTACGAGCATCGTCTACCCATAAAGCCAATACTTTTACCCCGTCGCCATGCTTGTGTACATGTTTGGCAATTTCAGAGTTGGAATTAAGTGATGTGGTGAATACAAAACGAAGTTTTCCTTGTTGAAGAACATAACTTGCTTTTTCTTTTACTCCTGTTTCCGGACCAGCGTAAGCAACTAGCTGAAAGCCAAAAGCAATTTGATAAAAATAGGCGGCTTGTTTTGCGTTTCCTACATAAAACTCAATGTGATCTGTACCATTGATAGGCAGAAAATCCACTCCGGATTTTACGTTTTTTTCCGATGTTAGCATGTGTGTTAAATAAATGTGTGTTTAAATTGGTATGTATTTATTCAAGAACAATGAAATGAAAATGTTTGTTTCAGATGAATAAGGTATGTAAATAAAACATACGCGTACGCAATGAACTCTGAATAACAGATTCAATAGGATAATTCGTTGTCTTAAGAATAATAGAATCGACTTAGTATCAAGGACTGATCTAAGCGGTATAAAAAAAGGTGGACTAAACCACCCTTAAATATTTTTAAGCTAATGCTGTTTCACTGTAGTAGAATATAGGTGTATGTGTTTATAACGTCAAAATAGTTAGTTTAGTTGATCTTTCAAAATTCTGAACTCCACAATTGGTGAAATTCTTTCATACAGTATGTTATAAACAGCTCTAGTGATAGGCATCTCTTTTTCAATTTCAAGTCGCTTAGCTATCTCGAAAATACTTTTTACAGCATAATATCCTTCGGCTACCATTTGCATCTCTAGTTGTGCTGCTTTTACAGAGTAACCATGACCAATCATATTTCCGAAAGTTCTATTCCTACTAAATTGAGAATAGGAAGTCACCAACATATCACCTAAATAGGCGGTGCCCAATAAGTTTCTTTTGATATGGTAGGCAGCTTTTAAGAAATATTGAACTTCTTGCATCGCATTGGATACCAATACCGCTTGGAAGTTATCACCATAACCTAACCCATGAGCTATACCGCAAGAAATGGCGACGATATTTTTCATCACTGCAGAATATTCAACCCCATAGATGTCACGTATTGAGGTAGTTTGAATATATCTATTCTGCATTGCTTCAGATAAAGCTTTACCAAAACGCTTACTTCCAGAAGCAATAGTTAAGTAGGCTTGTTTTTCCATAGCCACTTCTTCTGCGTGACACGGACCACCAATAACGGCTACTCTTTTATGATGAACATTAAAGTTTTGTTCAATATGTTCTGTAACTAAGATATGTTTCTCAGGAATTAGACCTTTGATAGCGGAGATAACGAACTTATTTTCGAAATCTTTTGGCGTGAGGTCTTTGATTGCATCTAGAATAAAGGCGGCTGGAACAGCTAATAGAATCGCATTGGCCTCTCTGATGGCATCTTTGATATTACTAAAAGGAACTACACTCTCTGGTGATATTTTAGCAGAAGGTAGATATCTTGGGTTAGAATTGTATTGTCTGATATGGTCTATATCATCTTGATTACGAATCCACCAATGTAATTTTGTTTTTCCTCCATCTGATAAAATTTTTACTAATGCAGTTGCCCAACTACCCCCGCCGATAACGGCAATTTTTGAGATATCGGGAATGACATTTTGATCTTCCAGAAATTGAGAATGTTTTTTATTTTGTCCCACGCGCTATATATATACTGGTTCCTAGTGTAAAAGTAATGAAACGTCAGCAAATTTAAATAACATAACAGTTTCAATTTACAAGTATGCTGTTTATTTATTTTCTTTGCAATTCCAAAACATACAAAGTAAAGGCAATTTTTTAAATACTTAATACGAATTTTACTTCGGAAGGTGTTTTTTATTGTCAATAATCAAAAATGTATGTTAATGTCTATAATTATTGCAATAATTACTTGATTCTTTTTAATTTTTTGTAATTTTGCAATAATACAAACTATCTGAATAGAATCTGATATGAAAGATATACAACCATTAGAAAGTTGGTCTGTAGTTAAAAATGGCGGTCCGATTGCCATTGCAGGACCATGTAGTGCGGAGTCTGAAGAGCAGTTGATGGAAACTTGCCGTCAGATTACTGAAGAGATAGATATCACAATGCTACGAGCAGGTATCTGGAAACCACGTACAAGACCGGGATCATTCGAGGGAATCGGTGAAGAAGGTTTAAAGTGGTTCGCCAACGTTAAAAAAGAATTGAATATGCCTATCACTACTGAGGTGGCAAACGCTCAACACGTTGAGTTAGCCCTTAAGTATGGTGTAGACGTTCTTTGGATTGGTGCTCGTTCGACAGTAAACCCTTTTACTATCCAAGAAATTGCGGATGCATTAAAAGGCGTTGACGTTCCTGTAATGATCAAAAACCCAATCAACCCAGACTTAGCATTATGGAAGGGTGCGATTGAGCGTATTTATGGCGCAGGTATCAGACAAATTGCTGGTATCCACCGTGGATTCTCATCTTTTGAGAAAACTCAGTATAGAAATATACCTATGTGGAAATTGGCTATCGCCCTAAAAACTGAATTACCAAACTTGCCTCTAATCTGTGACCCTTCACATATTGGTGGTACTAGGGATTTAATTTATCCTGTTTCTCAAAAAGCGATCGATTTAGATTTCGACGGATTAATGATTGAAACGCATAGAGACCCAGATAACGCTTGGTCTGATGCTTCTCAACAAGTTACTCCTAAGCGTTTAGCTGAGATCTTAAACGAGGTGAAAATTAGAAAGAGCACAACTGATGCTGAAGAAGTAAATAACAAATTGGATGATCTTCGTTCGAAAATCGACCGTTTGGATAACGAACTTCTTGAAGTATTGTCTCAAAGAATGAACGTTGTGAACGAGATTGGAGATTATAAGAGAGAAAATAACCTAACTGTATTCCAAGCAGGTCGTTGGATCGATATCTTCCAAAACCGTCCAGAACAAGCTGAGAAATTAGGTATCGGCAAATCATTCATGGAGCAATTATTCAAATTGATCCACGATGAGTCTATCCGTGTTCAAACTAAAGTAGTAAACACTGAAAAAGCATAAGCTTTTTAGGATATATAAAAGGCGGTGAATCTTCTTAGATCACCGCCTTTTTTGATAAAATATCAATTAAACGTTAAAACTAACGTCAAGAGAAAAGATTGACTATGAGTATCAACAAAGTTACTTTTTTAAATAGTGTAGCAACGTCTACTTTTGAAGAATTGGTATCATATACCAATTTGGCGGTAATTGTAGACGAAAACACTAAAAGAGATTGTTATCCAATCGTACAAGAATATCTTCCTTCACATATTTTGATAGAGATCGAAAGTGGTGAGGAGAACAAGACATTAACTACTTGTCAGCACATTTGGCAAGAATTGACGGATGCCGGATTTGACAGAAAAGCTGCTGTCTTGGATCTTGGTGGTGGTGTTATTGGCGATATGGGTGGTTTCTGTGCTTCAACTTATAAAAGAGGAATTGATTTTTGGCAAATGCCAACTACTTTGTTGTCTCAAGTAGATGCTTCTGTTGGTGGCAAGTTGGGCATTGATTTTGGTAAACTGAAAAACCATATTGGGGTATTTAGAGTGCCTAATAATGTGTTGATTTATCCATCGTTTATCAAAACATTACCAGCAAATGAATTACGTTCTGGTTTTGCTGAAGTCATTAAACACTGTTTGATTCAAGATGCATACCATTGGAAAACGGTTTCATCTAAACCGTTGGCTGATCAAGATCTTGAGGCGATTATTCCTCATTCAATCAATATCAAAGATAAAGTGGTAACTTCTGATCCTACAGAAAAAGGATTAAGAAAAATATTGAACTTTGGTCACACTGTAGGACATGCGATCGAATCTTACCTTTTAGATATTCCAGGGAGAAAATTACTACATGGAGAAGCTATTGCAATTGGTATGATTGCTGAAGCGTGGCTATCTACAAAATTTACTGGCTTAACTAAGGTTGAATTAATCGAAATTCAAAGCTATATTCTTAGAGTCTATGGTAAGGTAGAAATCAAAGAATCTGATTTACAACATTTATATTCTTATTTACTTCAGGATAAGAAAAATACTGGAAAGAAATTAAGTTTCTCTCTATTAAATAAAATCGGCGATTGTACGTACGATCAATTTATTGAGTGGAACGATATAGAAGAATCTATTCGATATTACATGAGTTTGTAAAAAAACAGACAATATATATTCAAAAAAGAAAGAGACGACTTCAATGTTGAGGTCGTCTCTTTAATTATTAGTGTTTCAAATTATATATTTCTAGTCATCGCAGGGTTTATTTCCCTTTGAATCATATCTTTTGCGTGTGGTAGATGCTTAAAGGTTTTAATAAACCAACCTCTATTCTTACCAAAGGTTTCTATTAAATGATGATCTTGTATTTTCAAACTTGTCATCATATATATTTTAGTCGTTTTATTTAAACGTATTTTATCCAAAGAAGAGATCAAGTAATGCTTTTCATGTATTTCGAAGGGTTTTTCCAATTGACTACTATCAATCATCAAAATGGGATGGTTCTTTTTGTTTAGAAGATCTTTTGCATCCATTAAAGCATGGATCATCTCCTCAACATTTGGAATACCTTTTACTTCGAGTACAACATAACGATCATGATTTATGATTTCGTATTGCATCAGGTAAATATTAGCGTATGAGATAACGTGACATTTAGTGAATGTTACTTCACAAACCAAATGTAACTAATATCAATCAAAAAAGATGACGACGATCACTAAAAAATTGTTAATGGTCAATATTTACATCTGTACGTTCTCTTTTACTTCAAAAGGTTCTGGAATGTTAGGGTCTCCAACACATGTAAGTACATCAATTTCTATGGCTCTTGCAATGGTCGAAATAGGAACATCATTTGCAGATCCTTCGAACGGATTTTCACCTACAGTCCCGATACGTTCCATAGTATGGAATACCCAAGAAACAAGGGTGGTAAAGGGAACAGAAAACCATATAAAGTAGTCACCAATTAATGGGAAGTTACTCATCATGTTGTCTCCCAATCTTGCAAATTCTGGAACAATTCCTAAAGGAAGGATAATGATAAATGCCCAAACAAAATATACATTTAATGTAGCGTATTGTCTTGGGTAGGGGAAGTTTTTTATTCTTTCACTCTTTCCCTGTAACTCTAATAAAGTTCTTATGATACTTTCTAAGTGAAGAAATGAGAATTCCCAAATAAGCCCTTTTTCTTTTAATTTTCTAAGATGTCTAGATTGAAGTTTAATGATTGATGCGGCTTTATTGCCACCAACTCTCATCACAAAATCAAGTTCTTCTTTAGAAAGATATTCCGAAAGGGCGTCCCTTTCTTCAATCACAAACTCAGGTATATGTATTTTATTGGCCCATTCTCTGTTTGTATGGTGATCCATAAATGATTCCCATGTTTTTTTTGTTCTCATTGCATATCTTAAAGCAGTAAGCCATGCCATATGTCTTCGGACAATAGCTTGCTTCTCTAAAAATAGTTCTTGTTCCGATAGTTCTTCTCCTTCTTTTGCATATTCGTTGGTGACCATGTCTCCAACATGAATTGAAAAGGTACGAGAGTCGTTAACAATACCACCCCAAATTTTTCGAGCTTCCCATAGTCGCCCATAAACTGCATTGTTACGAAAACCAACAACAAATGCTACAGCAGTACCCACCAATGCGATAGGTGTCCATGGTAATCCAATCCATGTTTGTCCGAAGATATCGTATGCAACCGTCGGGATAATGGCTAAAATGATGAAGATGATTGTATCAGACCTTGTCCATAAGGCCATTTCTTTTAATGAGAAGTATTTTTTGATTAACATAAAATGTTGAGGTTTAATGACTCTATGAATATAATCATCATTCTTTATTTATGTAATACTTCCTTTCTGTTTTTCTAATAAAAGTAATTTAATACTCTATTTTAAGTATGATCTAAAGGGTTGTAAATCAATATAAAAGCAATATTTGTTGATCAAAATGAGTGGAAGCCCCTATTTACAATAGCGTTTTATCTCCTTAAAATTGAGGAAACAAACAGTTCAATTATTTAAACAGCTTTAAGATGAAACGACTATTATTGTTTTCGTTATTTATCCTATTTAGTATAGGGCATTTAACCTATGGTAAAACAACTTCAACACCAACTGCATTTATTGAAATTGGTAGTGGGCAGACACCTACAACAGATCCTATTTACTCTAATTGGAATTATGCATGGGGTAGTTTTCTATACAAAAGTGAAGATTTAGGAGAAGCTAAAACAATTAGTAAAATCTCTTTTTATGGTTACAAAGACTTTTCAGGATGGGAGAAAGCATTTCCAAATCAAAAAGTATATTTTTCATTAGTTACAAAAGACGATGTTTCATTAACCTACCCGGATCTTAATAATTATACTAAGGTTTTTGAAGGTACAGTGACTTATCCAGCCAATGGTGCCGATTGGATGGATATTGATATTGAAGATTTTGAATATGATGGAACTAGTGATTTAATTATTCATTGGCAAAATCATTCAGGGGAGTCATATCAAACGTCTGGTTTATTTTATGGCACAGTGAATCAGGATCATCAAGCAGTAAGTGGAAATGATAATAACTTTCCTACTGGTGTAAATGGATGGAGACCTTCAAATAACGCGACTCCAAACATACGTTTTCATTACCTAGTAAATGAAAATACGCCATGTACTCCTATTGCTGTAAATCCAACAAATCAAGCTTCTAAAGTTTTAGTAGATCAAGCTATTGAATTTAGTTTATGCAATACAGAACGTTACGATTTCTATTTAGGTACTTCGGCAGATAATATGCAACTAATTATCTCGGACCAAGCTGTAGCTGCCGATGGTACTGAATCTTATAAAAGTCAGACTTTATGGGAATCAAAAACTACCTATTATTATCAAATTGTAGCGAAGAAAGGAGATAATTCTACTCCTTCAGCAGTATTATCTTTTACTGCACAAAAGTTTGTGGAGGAATTTCCATTTATTATAGATTTTGAAGATTTCTACATTAGTCAAATAACAGGAAACAGAATTGGTAGAATTATCAATACTAACTTTCCTGACGATTCAGATTGGGAGTTTGATGAATATTGGATTTCAGGTGATATAGACGGTTTTCCTGATGGTATATATAAAGGAGAGATGTCTGGTTATGTTTCAGCATGGAGATCAGGTGATTATTCATTAGTGACGCCAAGAATGAACCTTAAAGAGAATTCTGATATTACCTTCTATTGGAGAACAGGTTCAAATTCTCCTTCAAGTGGAACTTTCCTAGAAATATCTACTGATGGAAAGCAGACATGGTCTGAAATCGGGGCAATGATGCTAGAAGGTAACATGGAAAATTATAAGTATGAATCTTTTGATTTAAGTGGTTACACTGGAGATAATGTTTATATCCGATGGAGATATCATGAAGCTTCTAGTTGGTCACCAAAATATTTCTGGATAGATGATATTGTTATCAAGGAACAAAAAGTAGAACCTGAAATTCAAATTGAAGTAGATAATCTAACTTTTGCTACTGTGAGTGTTGGAAGTAAAGTAAGTAAAACTGTTACGGTAACCAATACGGGTAGAGCACCACTTATCATCAGAGGTGGATCATCTACAGGTCCTTTCTCAATGGATTATACTGGAACTATCGATGTTGGATTATCGGCCGACATCAAATTATATTTTGAACCAACTGAGGTGGGTGATTTTGAAAGTACATTTACTTTAGAAACAAATGCGACTGTAGGGTCAAATGATATTACATTGATAGGTTCAGCTTATCAACCTTTATCTGATTTCTTTGAAAACTTTGATAATAGTACCGAAATGCCTGAAAAATGGAGTCAGGTAAGAAGTTCATGGGATAACTATACAAGTGTTGAAGTAATAAACGGTGCCTTAGAATATTTCACAGCTCCTCACTGTGCTCGTTTGATGAACTTGAACGACTTTGAATCGGATGTCATCTTAGTGTCACCAGGTGTGAAAAACTTTGATACAAACCGTATCGTTTTCCAAGCAAAAAAATCTAATGATGCATATGATTTAACTCTTGAGGTTGGTTTAATGACAGACCCAACGGATCCATCCACTTTTGAGTTAAAAAAGACTTTCGAACTAACGAGTGCTTACAAACAGTTCAATTTACTTTTTAGTCATACTGATAAAGGACCGTATATCGCATTTAGACACGGAGGAAGAGAACAGAAAATTACGGCTGCTTTAATCGATGATATTTCTTGGGAAAAGATTTCTAATGGATTCCCATTAGCGGCAAATCCAATATCACCTGCATCGAACGCTGTGGAAGTAGATATGATGAAAGGAGTGAAATTAGAATGGCAAGATGGAGGCGGAGCAACAGAAGGTTATAAAGTGAATGTGGGGACAAATTATCCTCCAAACAATATGATTTCTGAGCAAGAAGTAACTTTAGATGTTGCTGCTTTAGATTTAGAAAACTTAGAATATAACACTCAATACTATTGGCAAGTAGTGCCATATAATAGTAACGGTGAACTGCCTAATGCTCCAGTATGGTCATTTACAACCATCCCTGATCCAACTGTTGAGACTTTCCCATATCTCGAAAATTTTGAGACAATGAAACAAGGAACGACTAAACCTATGGGTTGGTCAATAGACGATTTGAATCTTGACGGTAACGAATGGAAACAGATTACAGATGATGGATCAAATGATTTGGTGAAGGGTTCTGGAGCAATGCAGATTTCTGGTAAAAAAGATGATATTCTTTACTCAGTTCCATTGGCTTTAGAAGAAGGAACTACCTACGAATTGTCATTTAGTATTAGAACAGAGCTTGATGCACTTGAAGATAAATGGCATACAGAAGAAGTAGAAGTTTATTTGGTAAGTGATAATGACGTGACAGCATTAGGTGATGCCTTAGTAAAAGCTTCTACTATAGAAGATGCATGGAAGGATGTGACAATAACGTTTGACGCTCCGGAAACTAACAATATGTTTCTAGCATTTTACACTAAAACGGAACTTTCAACAGGAGTGCTGACTCTAGATAATGTATCCTTAGATATTGCAGGAGAGAATCCAATTACTTTCACTTCTTCAATAGTTGAAGAGGGAGCTATTTATCATGATTATAGCTATGTAATTACAGCCACTCATAAAGATGGAATCGCCATTGAATTTACTTTAGATGATGCTCCGGAGTGGTTGTCAATAGAAGATCATAATGATGGGTCTGCTACATTATCAGGAAGAACTACTGAGGCAGGTTCTTATTATGTTAGAGTGAAGGCAATGGCCGATAATAAAATTGCAAGTCAGCAATTTGATCTTAGAATTATGGATATCGAAAATCCTCTCTCATTTATTTCAATACCTACTTTATCAACTAAAATCTTTGATACTTATGAGTATGAAGTACAAGTAGGTTGTGATATTGATGAAGCAGTTTCTTTAGAACTTACTCAAGGACCTCAATGGTTATCACTTGATATGGTAGAAGGTAAATATGTATTAAACGGTATGCCTTCAACAACAGGAAATAATGTGATTACACTTAATGCTACTGTAGCTGACTGGAATTTAAATCAAACTTTCACATTGAAAGTTATTGAAATTGATAACCCATTAATGTTTACTTCAGAAGCAGTTTTAACAGCTACTGAAGGAGAAACTTTTGAACATAAAGTAACGGTTGATGGCTTAGAAAATTTAGCAATCACTTTATCATTAAAAGAAGCAGTAGAAGGTGTGGAATTAATTGATAATGAAGATGGAACAGCTATTCTAAAAGGTAATTTGATGGAATCAGGATCTATTATGATTTTAGCCTCACAAGCCGATTGGACTATGGAGCAAGAGATTGTTGTAACCGTAGAAGAAAAACAAATTACTGATGCTTCTCTTGATATTCAAACTGTAACATTATATCCAAACCCAGTGTTAGATCAGTTTACTGTGAAAGGTATAGATCAAATGGAAAGTGTATTTATCTATAACCTGATTGGAAAAAAGGTAAAATCTTTCGAAGACTTAACTCAAGAATCAAAACGTAGTTTTAATGTAGCCCATCTTGTAAAAGGATGGTATATAGTTCAGGTGAATACAGCAACGTCTACAATGACATTTAAGATTCAGAAACAATAACTCATACTAACCATTAAGGCTGTCAACTTAACTCAAGTTGGCAGTCATCATTTTTATTTATCACTTATACAATGAAAAGGAATTTTATTTTTCTTCTTCTGTTCTATGTTTTGGGATTAAGCACAACTGTGTATTCTCAATCAAAGACTAGCCTAGAAGAAGTAACTTTCAATGGTAATGCTGTGAAATTACCAGAAAATGCTGATGCATATTTTCAGCAAAAAAGATTATCTCGTACTTCAAATCAATCGGCTTATGTAATTCTTCAATTCTATCAAATTCCAAATAAAGAGAAGCGATCAAACTTGCTGAATAATGGTATTATTCTAAACGACTATTTGGGAAATAATGCCTATTTGACCGAAATAAATACGTTTAATAGTCGAATAGATTTAAGCTCAATTCGATCTATTATTAACCTAGTTGATTTACAAAAACTAGATCCATTATTATTGAAATCAGAATTGCCTAAATACGCCATGTCGGGTAAACATTCTATTCAGTTAGATGTGTTGTTTTTTTCGGGTGTAAATACTCAAAAAGTACAATCCGATTTAGAAGGGCTAGGAGCAGAGTCGATTAACTTTTCTCCTTACTTTAATAAAGTGAGATGTCAGATTGATATCAAAGAACTGAAAAGATTAAATGCTTTCACGTGGTTAAAATATGCCGCTCCAATTCCTCCGAAAGTGGAAAAAGACGACTTCATAGGAAAAACTATGGTAGGTCAAGATGCTTTAATGGGATATATGGGAATTGACCAAATGCTTACTGGTAATGGTATTACAGTGGGTATTTGGGATCAAGATGTTGAGCCTCACTTAGATTTTAACGGTAGAGTAACATCGCATGAGTTAGAAGATCATCTTTTTGCACATGGTAACCACGTGGCAGGTATAATGGCAGGGCGTGGTTTAGTCGATCCTCTTGGTGTGGGTATTGCACACAATGTAAAAATCGAATCTTGGAATTTTAATATTGGTCGAAACGGACTAACTACTGGTGATGAGATGATGGGAGCAGCATTAAATAATGATGTTTCCATCACTCAAAATTCTTACGGTATTCCACATCCAGGAGGGTTCCTTTGGCCCTATATACAGAGTGATGCAGAATTAGATTTAGTTACATGGACTCAACCTCATGTATTACACGTTTTTTCATCTGGTAACTCAAGAGGAAGTTTTCAATATGGAACAAGTTCTAAAACGGCAAAGAATATCCTTACAGTTGGAGCTTTGACTCAAACTGGAGCAATGAGCGATTTTTCCAGCTGGGGTCCAGTAGACGACGGTCGACATGGTCCTCATATCACTGCAAAAGGTGTAGATGTGTATTCATGTTCTTTTTATAATGATTACGAATTGATGGATGGTACATCTCAAGCTACTCCATTGGTATCTGGTGTTGCTATCCAGTTATACGAATTATACAAAAGAGAAAATGATGAGTTACCCAGAGCAGATTTAATAAAAGGGGTTTTATGTAACACGGCTTCAGACTTAGGTGATGTTGGCCCTGACTTCGCTTACGGTTTTGGTGAAATGAATGCTTTAAGAGCAGCAAAAGTGGTTAAAAACAATCATTTTAAATTGGGAGAACTTGAAACAGGTGAGAAGGAAACCTATAAAATTTGGGTGCCCGAGGGTACAGGTCAATTAAAAGTGATGTTAACATGGAGCGATTACCCAAGTATTCCATTTACATCAAATACTCTGATTAATGATTTGGATTTAACTGTTGTGAAAAATGGAGAGACCACACTGCCTCTAGTTTTAGATGCAGCATATCCTTCAAAATTGGCCACTAATAAAGAAGATCATTTAAATAACATCGAACAAGTAATTATAGATCTTCCTCAATCGGGATATTATGAATTTGTAGTGGATGGAACATCAATTCCTTTCGGACCACAGAACTATAGTATCACATGGGATTTTGTAGAGAAAGGGGTGACTTTATTATCACCAGTAGGAGGAGAATCATATATTTCAGATAATTCTATGATGATCTACTGGTCAGCACCACAAAATAATACAGAAGGTTTTGTAGTTCAAATTTCGGAAGATAATGGAGCAAATTACCAAACAGTAGCTGAATTAGGATCGGGAGCTAGAAACTATACATATACAACTTCTTCAGAAGCAAAAGGGGATCTAAAAGTAAGAGTAATTAACGGAAAATATTTCGATGAGAGTGATGCTTCATTCAGTATTATCGGAAGACCAGTTATATTGGATAACTCATCAAATAGTATTTCTTGGTCAGCAATTTCTGGTGCTACTTCATACGAAGTGATGAGAATTGAGGATGGAGTAATGAAAGTTGTCGAAGAAGTTACATCTACGCAATACACACCTGAACCTGGCCAATATTGGTATGCTGTGAGAGCCATCAATAAAGAGAAAAATATAGTTGGATTACGTTCTAAGGCAATTGATTTAAGTGTGAAAGGGGTTATTAGTAACTTTCCATTTGATGAAGGCTTTGACGATGGACAATCAAATTATATTTCTATCGAAAAGTCAGATCAAGGCAATGCAACAATAAATTACGATACCGAAACGAACTCACATTATTTAAAATTTGAGGGCGGGCTTACTGGTGCAACTTTCTACGGCGATGGGACAACTCAAGAAGTTTGGAATGCCAATCCATCATTCATATCAACAGCAAAATTAAATACAGAAATACCAGACGGCATTCAATCATTATTATTCACATTAGATGCAAAATTAGGTTATTCTGTTTCTAGAAATCAAAGTATTTTTAGAGTGTATGTAAATGGTCAACCTATCTCTGATATTAAAGGTGAAAGTTATTTTATTGGTAGCGAAACAGCTTTACTTAAAAGAGATAAAATGTATTTCGATCTTAGCAGTTTTCTAGGAGGGCCGATTGAATTAGAATTGAAAGCCATTTGTCGTTATCCTTCTGGAGTAATTGCTTGGGCACCAGAAGGTGATCAGGTGGGGATAGATAATTTACATCTGTCCGAAAAAGCAGAATTTGATGTAGCTTTATTGGAAATCGAACATCCTAATCATTCTCTAAGATTGAAAGAAGCAGAACTTAAATTTCTAATTGCCAATATTGGATCTCAAGATTTAAGTGCATTTGATTTCTCTTTTGAAGTTTACAAAAACGGATTAATCAATCAAAGAGCAGACGAAACGTTCACAACTTCTTTATCATCTTTCGAAACAAAGAATTATACATTTATTGCTTTAGGCGATTTTTCTGAAGAAGATGCTTTGTATTATGTAAAAGGAAAAGCGGAACATTCGGGAGACTCAAATATTGAAAATAACACATTGCAAGGAAGCGATTTCTTCAATTTTGGAGATATTGTTCCAATGGCTGCAAACGATTATACTCAGACCACCACAGTAAGTGATGAAATCATCTTTACTGATGGAGGAACACGAATTTTCAATTACCCTGATAATACAAGAAGTGTACACAACTTTGTGCCTTCAGATCCTAATAAAAAAGTAAAAGTAGAATTTACTTCATTGCAATTAGAGGAAGGGTACGACTACCTCTATGTATTTGAAGGAACAGATGCTAAAGGTGATCCAATTGCAATACTTAATGGCAGCTTATTCGAAAATCAAGAAACAACTTTTACCTCTACAGTAAATGGTGGGGCATTGAGCTTTTTATTTTATTCAGATGAGGCGGTAAACGAAGAGGGATGGATTGCCACAGTCACACAAGAAGATCATACAATTGATTACGATGCAGGTATCACATCAATTCTTCATCCTGTAACACATTTGGGGCTAACTGATGCCGAAAAGGTAGTAGTTTCAGTATCCAACTTTGGTAAAGAAGATATTTCATCTTTTAAAATTGCCTACACAATTAATGGGGGAGAACCGAAAATACAAGCGGTAGATCGTCTTATCGAAGCAGGTAGGTCTGCAGATATCGAATTTGATGAGGCAGATGTTTTCAACACATTTGGTATTCAATACGAAGTAAAAGCATATACTATTTTAGAGAATGATGAAGTGGGTAGAAATGATTCAACTTCAGTAAGGTTTAAATCAGATTATGAACCCGCTTTAGGTTTTGGTGGAGTATATATTACCAATGTAACTATGGGTGATATCAACCAAACTTCTGGAGATTTCATGTATGAAGATTATTCCAATCAAGAACTGAAAATTAATTATGGTGAAACGGTTGAATTGATTGTTACCAAAAATGATGGTTCAGGAGCAGGAAAATACTGGATTGACTGGAATTTCAATGGAAAATTTGATGAGGATGAAGGTTTTGAATTTGAACCAATTAATCCTCAACAAATGAAAGGAGTGATCGATCCACCATATGATGTAACCCCAGGGAAAAAGAGACTTAGAATTCGTGTGTTGTCTTTTGGTGATATGGATCCAGAAGGAATTGTATTTACAGGAGAGGTAGAAGATTATTCCATCTTGTTGGAAGGAGAAGCTCCAATTCATGATTTAGCAATTAAGAGAATTGATATGGAGGAATTTGTCACTCCAGACAATTATGAGATTCCAGTGGTTATCGAGAATAAAACATCGAATACCGAATCGTATCAATTAAAGCTATATATCAATGATGTCGAAAAGGAAGTTCTTGATATCAACGACCATGCAGGTAGAGAAACAAAAGAAATCTTGTTTTCAAGTGTAAAGTTAGAGCAATCGACTACAAAAATTCATGTAGAAATTATTTCATCTACAGATGAAGTACCTACTAACGATTCTATTTTTAGAACTATAAATGTACAGCCATTAAACACTGTTTTTGCCTATAATATTTTAGGAGCTGAAGGAGTTTATCCAGGACCAATTAGCTTTCATATGCAAAATATTAAGCAACCAAGAAACATAAAACAAGTGAATGGGTTCTACGTGTATGCAGGTACAATTGCAAAGAATAAATGGTACAATAGCTCTACAGGAGGACTACTTTCTACTATAGACCCATTTACAGGAGAAATCGATAATATTGGATTTTCCGATATTGAGTTGAGAGATATGTGTTACAGCGAACCAAAGGACAAGTTGTACGGCATGGCTTATTACACAGCAGAGATTTACAGTATTGATAAACTAACTGGAGCATCAACTTTAGAGGGCACGCTCTCTAATGCTGCGATTAAGACCATTACTTGTGATATTTCTGGTTTGCTGTATGGAATGGATAATCAAGGAAATATCTACATTATTGATGATGAGGATTGGACAACCACTAAAATTAGTACATTACCAATTTATACTGGAACATCTCCACATCCTCATCTTTTCTTCGATCATAACATAGGTAAAATGTATTTGGCTTCCAGAGATAATCAGCTGACAACAGATTACTACCAAATTTGGGAAGTAGATCCATGGTCGGGTGCACTAAAAGAGGGTGCAGTTAACGAAGGTCTTAGTAAAGCAATTGGTTTCTCTATGTTCTATGATAAAGAAATAGCGGAGTCTTTACATTCAATTAATAGTGTCAAGATTCAAGGCTTAACCTCTTTTGGAACAATAGACGAGGTAAACAAGGAAGTAAAGTTAATTCCAGCAAAGCAAATGAATATTGAAGAATTAACGCTGCAATTCTCAATTTCTCCAGGAGCTAAACTGTATTACAAAGGTCAAAAAATGGCATATACATCGGTTTATGATCTTTCAACTCCAATTGTTGTCGAAGTAAGATCATACGATAATTCTCATTCCTCTTTATGGACAATCGAGTGTCTTCCTCCTTTAAATGATGAAGCTGAAATTCAAGCCTATGATATCGTAGTAGCAATGAATAACGATCTTACAGAAGATTTAATAGGGGAGGTTTCATCAAATAAAATATCAATTGATGCTCACAAAGAAGATGATCTTACTAATGCATTTGTTTCTATTGAAAAAGCCAATAAGTCGATCGTCTTAATAGGTACCGATACTCTGATCACTGATGAAACTATGGTAAATCATGCTAATGACTTTATGTTGAAGGTAGTATCTGAAGATCAGAGTAAAACGAACTATTATACGGTATCGACAGCTAAACCAGAGAATGATAATGCGGTACTAGAATCTTTTATGATCTTAGCTGATTTGAATGAAAATGTATCAGAAGATATTCATGCAGAAATAGTAGATCAAGAAATATTTTTCGACGAATCCCTATTTGATATTGAAGGAGAATTAATCATCAGCTTCAAACTTTCTACTGGAGCAATGATGACACATAATCAGTGGATTCAAATATCTGGAGAAGATAAAGTAGCTCTAACAGAAGGTGTACAATTTGAAGTGATTTCTGAAGATAAATTATCGAATGAGACCTATTCTGTGAAGAAAAAGGAAAGCACAGATCCCGATCCAACAGCTTTAATTACTTTATCAGAAGATGTAATTAATGTCTTCCCTAACCCAACAATTGGTGATGTTAAAATCAGACATCAAGAGGCAGGGACGATATTTGTCATGGACTTAAACGGTAACAAAGTACTTGTGAAAGAATTGGGAGTGAATCAAAAAGAATTGGACCTAAATCATTTGTCATCGGGTATGTATATTATCAGATTTGAAGGACAGACATCTGAATTATGGTTAACGAAATTAATCGTTAAATAGGTGAAAATAGATCCGTAATTTAAAGTGGACTACAATTTTGTAGTCCACTTTTTTATATTTTATCAGCTTCTAAATAATCAGATAATATTTTTCGTTGCTTTACGGCAAAAGTTAGTAACTGATTATTACCGGTTACTTCTAACTTTTTGCAGATGTTATATCTATGATTCTCAATCGTTTTAATGCTTTTAAATAGTTGATCTGCGATTTGTGGAGATGATTTACCTTTAGAAATTAGTCCCAAGACTTCTAATTCCGTTTTCGTTAATTGGGTAACTAATTGCTTATTTTTTCTTATTCTATCTATTTTTCTTTGATTGGTTTCTATGAATTGTTTAAATTTCTCACAAGTAAACTTTTCATTTTGTAAAACTACATCAATACAATTTCTTATTTCTTTCATCGCATTTTCTTTGAAGATATAACCATCTACGTCGAGGCTTAATGCTTCTTCAAATGTAAACAAGTCACTATGACTAGTGATAAAAATAACTTTTGTATTAGGTGCTATTGATTTAATTTTTTTGACCATTTCAACACCATTCATTTTAGGCATTTCGATGTCGGCAATAATTAATTGAGGTGATAGTGAGACAAATTTATTATAACCTTCTTCTCCATTTTCTGCCTGACCAATAATCTGAGTATCAGGAATAATATCAATTAAAGGAATAAGAGCAGAACGTACTATTGGATGGTCGTCAACAAGTAAAATTGAATTGGTATTACACATTATTTTGGAGATTGTTAAGTTTATGATGTTATTTAATAGAAAATTTTGATATAATCAAATATTACAATATTCATTTCCGGCTTAATAAATTATTATTCTTATATTCTATCTCATGATTAACAAACTACCATATTATATTTCATTACTGATATTATTATTCACTACTAACGCCTACTCTGAAGAAACTCCGAAATTTTACAATGACTCTGCAGAAGAACTGTTTTACGACGCTCCTTTGGAGAGTTATAAAATGGCAGAAAAGGCTTTGGAAGCTGCACATAAGGTATCATCCACACACGAAATAGTTAGAGCTTATGTTAACCTTTCTAGGTATTACACCTTTAAAGAGAACTACCAACGATCTTTGGATAGTTTATATGTTGGGGTGGAATATATTAATGATATACCAAGAGAAACAGCCGAACAGCTATTACTTTCAATCAGCCAAAATCATGTGATCCTTCATAGTGATAACCTTACTTTCGATCAGTTTATTAAAAGCAATGATGAGGAGAAATTTTGGAGAAAAAACTACAATGTTTTAATCAAATTATCGGCATACTATTATAATAATTATAACTATTTAAATGCGAATGATAATCTCCAAAAAGCATTGGTATTTGCACAAAATTTAAAGGACAGTTCCTATATTTCTGAGGTGAATTATCAAATAGGTCGATTGGCGGTTGCTATAGAAAAATACGATCGGTCGTTGGTTTATTTTAATAAATCTCTTCCATATACATTAGCCTCTAATGATTCAATTCGAGCATCAAAAATTTATTCTTATATGGGAGAAAGTCAGATGTTGTTAAAAGAATATATCACTGCAGATTCTTTATTTCAGTTGGCACTATCTTATTCTTCTCAACAGAATGAAAATCAATATTTAGTACTAAAAAACTTAGGAAAATTTAATTTCAATCAAGGTAAATATGCTACAAGTAGGTCTTATTATTACAAGGCTTTACAAAGTATGGGTAATAATTTCGATGCAGAAAAAGCATTCATTTTTAACGAATTAGGAGACCTTTCTATTATTGATCATAATTTTTCCGAAAGCAAAATCTATTATGATTCTGCTATTTGGTATTCTAAACGTTTTCAGGATTTTAAAAACCTAGAAGAAGCACTTGTTGGATTGTCTGATATAGCAGAAAGAAGGAAGGACTATAAGTTGTCGAATGAATTACTTAAGAACTCAAAAATTGCTCAAGCAAAAAGTAACGAGCAAAAAGAGATGGAGGCAATATCGTATTCCAATGCTTATTTTGATACCTATTTTAAGGATTTACAAATTATTGACTTAAGACAAGATAAATACATCAAAGATCTGATCCTAGAACAGGAAAAAGTAAAAACCAACCTCTTAATCGTCATTTTAATTGTCGTTTTATTGGGAGGTGTTCTTTTAGTCTTGTGGTTTCTTCAGACTAGAAAAAATGCAATGTTAGAAAGGGAGAAAGCAAAAGTTGCGAGAGAACACAACGATGAATTGATGCTTATCAATGATGTATTGTCTCAATCTCAAAAGGAATTACTCAATGCCAATCAGATTAAAGATAGAATGTTCTCTGTGATTGGACATGATGCAAAAGGACCGCTGATTAGTGTAAGAAATCAGGTGTTTGGTTTGATAGGTAAAGTGGATAAAGATTCTTCAGTTTATGAAGAACTTGTCAACTCCGAAATACTAATTGATAACGTCATCCGACTAATTAATGACTTGTTGAATTGGGCAATGTTGCAAGACGAAAAGATTGAATTGAATATCGAAAAGGTAGATTTTAAAGAGATCTTAGAAACGAATTTAAGTCTTTACAAGCAAGTGATTGATCGTAAAAATATTGCTTTTGATATCAATTTGCCATCAAATACTATATTAGATACCGATTATCAGTTGCTAAGTTTTTGTGTGAGAAACCTTCTTTCTAATGCCTTGAAATATTCACCAGAAGGTGGAGAAATTAAGATTTCATCCAAAAGAAAGGAAACGAGCTTTTCACTATCAATATCTGATAACGGCCCTGGAATTGGAGAACATCAGATGGAAACTATATTTCTGATGCCTGAAAGTTTTATAGCACCTAGCCCAGATAGGGAAGGTTTAGGTTTTGGTTTACCCATGACAGCAAGGTTTGTAAAACTATTAAAAGGTGATATTTCTTTAACTTCAAAATTGAATGAAGGATCGAAGTTTCAGTTAACTATTCCTGTGGGGTAGGTGAATGCGTTTATCGATTTCCTCAAAATAATCATTCACAACTTCTTGTTGTTCTTTGATAAGGAAGGTTTGAAGCCATTTGATTTTATGTTCTTTTCCATCTTTCAGTTCGAATATCAAATAGTTGACGTTGTACTGAGAAGTAAAGAACCTGTAACTGATTACATCTTTAATCTTAATTCGGTGCTTTTTATAATGTAAATTGATTTGAATTTCTTCATCAGTTAACCCTAAAAATTCGAATAAAAATGATTTTTTGTTCATTCGACGAGCAAATGTATATAAACAGATAAATCCACCTAATTCTAATACATCCGGAACGAAAGTCATCCAATCTAATAGTACATAAGAATCTAAGCCATAAGAATATAGCTCATAAATGTTAAAACTTAGCTCTGCTGAAATCAATCCTAACGATAATCCACCGACCCATCTTTTAAGTTTCCCAACAATATTGTTCTTGGTCTTAAAACCTTCTGAGGTATAAGGTATATATATTTCTTTTCCATGTTTATAGTTGGAGAGAGAAGATTTTCTTTTTTTAATTGATGTAGTCGTTTGCAATTGATTCATTGAGTTAGAGAGGCTGAATTAATTAGAATTAGATTTCTATAAATCAAAAATAAGTTATTGTTGCTAGATTAAAAGGTAATTTATACTCTAAAATATTAAGTATTTTCTGTTTGAAGTGTTAAGCGGCAGCGTCACTTCGAACTATTATTAGTAATTGTCTTTAACTTATTACAATTAACAGAAATTGTCTTCTGACTATCATTTTAAAGAGCTATAAAAAATGTATCAAGCTCTTTGTTTGATGTTATAACATTTTGTAAATTTGTAATAACAAAATGTTTAGATATATGAAACCAATAACCACAAAAATAAAGAAAATAGGAAATAGTAAAGGGGTGATAATTCCTAAAAAGATGCTTCAAGAACAAGAATTATCAGAGGATATTATTCTTACGCCAGTTGAGGGGGGAGTGTTAATTTCTAGTGTTAAAGAGTATTCTATGGATGATCTAATTACTTTGGAAAAGCAAAAATTAGATGAGAATAACTACCTTAAAATGGCTGAAAATGAAATTCATACCTTAAATGAACGTGAATTAAAATCCTATGCTAAAGAAACGGATGAATTTAATGATTTTGATGTAATTGATTAAATGAAAAGAGGTGAAATATGGTTAATTGATTTTGACCCCAGTAGAGGAAATGAACAAAAGAAAGTAAGGCCTGCATTAATTATTGGTAGTGATCATTTAAACGGATTGCCAATTAGAATCATACTTCCAATAACCGGAACTCAAAGAATAACACATGTAGCCATTACAGCTTCTCAAGATAATGGCCTTATAAAAGATTCTTTTATAGATACAGTACAAATCAAATCTTTCAGTAACGAAAGGTTGATTAAAAAAATGGGAGTCATTGATAATATGACATTTGCTAAAGTTTTAGCAAAAGTATCTCACAATTTGGGGTTGAACTGATAATAATACGTTTAAAAGCAAACTATTTTTTTAGCTGACCTCATGTAAGAAGGCACAAGAGTAAATAAGAAATCAAGAATAAGAATCAAAAAGGGGTTACAAATGAAAGTAATTAAGGATAATAGAACTATTGAGTTAAATGAAAAGCTTAAAAATGAAATATTCACTAAGAAATTTCTAACTAATGAAGCATATTTTCCTGATAAAATTTTAAATAATAACGATTATTATTTGTTTATATCATTTGAATTTGACTTTTGTGATGAGTTTGAATTCTTATTTAAGAACATGATTGATAAACATAAAGAGTCAAGGTTTTTTATGTCTACAATGTCCCCAATGGAACTATATGATTTTGAACTAGAATATGAAGTGGATTTAAAAAATAATAAAATAGAGGATCTGATTTATAGTGATTTAGAATTATTTAAATCAGAACCAGATTTTTATATTTCTCATACAGATATTGGTACTGTAGTGCTTATTTATGATTTATCTAAAGATTTTGTAATCTTAATAGATTGTGATAGTAATGTTATTTATATAATGATAAACAAAAATTATTATATCAGTAATGATATTGAAATCCCAAATACATTTCATTCTATTAATGATGATATATTTAGGGATGATTTTTCAAAAGAATATCATCAAGATTTACTTCGTAACTATTTATAATGGTTATTCTGCAAACAAACACTAACAATCACCTAAAAAACCAATTTTAAAAATCATTATTTATTTGACTATTAATCTCTTGTTGCAAATAATATCGAAGATCATCAAAAGTTAGTTTCTCATTTACAAACAAATTACGATATTTGTGCGAATTGTACCCGTACGGGACAAGTTTTTAATATAATAATTGACAGTTACATCATCCAATGGGATTTAAAGAATACAAAGGTCTCGACCTTGTAGCAGCGAACAGAGAGATTCGCCAATATTGGGAAGAGCAAAATATCTTCGATAAGTCTGTCTCATCAAGACAGGGAAATCCATCATTTGTTTTTTATGAAGGTCCTCCTTCTGCAAATGGTGCTCCGGGTATTCACCACGTGATGGGCCGTGCTGTAAAAGACCTTTTTAACCGTTACAAAACGTTGAAAGGTTTCCAAGTAAAGCGTAAAGCTGGTTGGGATACTCACGGACTTCCGGTAGAACTAAAAGTTGAAAAAGAACTTGGTATTACTAAGGAAGATATTGGTACTAAAATTTCTGTCGATGATTATAACGCAGCGTGTAAGAAGACCGTAATGGAATTCAAATCGCAGTGGGATGAGCTGACAAAACAAATGGGATATTGGGTAAACCTTGATGATCCATATATCACATTTGATAAAAAATACATGGAAACTCTTTGGCACTTGCTTAAGGAGTTATACAATAAAGATCTTCTTTACAAAGGATACACTATCCAACCTTATTCTCCAGCAGCAGGTACAGGTTTGTCTTCTCACGAATTGAACCAACCGGGATGTTATAGAGATGTGACGGATACTACGGTGACCGCACAATTTAAAGTAGAAAAAGACGATAAGTCTGCTTCTCTTTTTGAAGGTGCACACGGTGATGTATTCATCCTGGCTTGGACGACGACTCCTTGGACGTTATCGTCTAACTCTGCTTTGGCAGTAGGTGAGAAGATTGACTATGTAAAGGTAAAAACATACAATGCTTATACACATGAGCCAATTACAGTGATCTTAGCAAAAGATCGTTTGAATGCTTATGTCACTAAAAAGCAATTGGAAGCTGATTTCGATGCTTATGAGAAAGGTGCTAAACTAGTTCCTGCTCAAGTGATCGGAGAATATAAAGGTGCTGACTTAGTAGGTGTAAAATATGAGCAATTATTGCCATATGTGAAACCTGAAGGTAAAGCATTCGAAGTAATTCCTGGCGATTATGTTACTACTGAGGACGGTACAGGTATCGTTCACATCGCACCAACTTTTGGTGCAGATGACCAGAGAGTGGCTAATCAAGCAGGTATTTCTGCTATCGTAGTATTTGATGAAAAAGGTAAGCCTCTTCCATTAGTAGACCGTACTGGTCGCTATGTAAAAGAAATGGGAGAATTCGGTGAGCAATTCGTTAAAGCAGAATACGAAGAGGACGAAGTATCTGGAGCTAAGGAATACAAATCGATGGATGTTCGTTTAGCCATCAAATTAAAAACGGAAAATAGAGCGTTTTTAGTAGCTAAATATGTCCACAGTTACCCTCACTGTTGGAGAACTGATAAACCAGTATTGTACTATCCATTAGACTCTTGGTTTATCCGTACAACTTCAGTAAAAGACCGTTTGGTTGAGTTGAACAAAACCATCAACTGGAAACCAAAAGCTACTGGTGAAGGTCGTTTCGGTAACTGGTTAGAAAACTTAGTCGACTGGAACTTATCTCGTTCTCGTTACTGGGGTACTCCGCTTCCAATTTGGAGAACAGAAGACGAGGCAGTAGAAAAATGTATCGGATCTGTCGCTGAATTGGCGGAAGAAGTGAAAAAATCTGTAGCGGCAGGGGTAATGCCTAAGAATCCTAAGTACATCGACGAAAACGGTGAACTTGTAGAGGAATTCGATTTACACCGTCCGTATGTAGATGATATCATCTTAGTATCTGAAGATGGAAAACCAATGTACCGTGAGTTGGACCTGATCGACGTTTGGTTCGATTCTGGTGCAATGCCTTACGCACAATGGCATTATCCATTTGAAAATAAAGAGATTTTTGATGGTTCTTTCCCTGCAGACTTCATCGCAGAGGGTGTGGATCAAACACGTGGTTGGTTCTTCACTTTGCATGCGATTGCAGGTATGACACAAGACAATGTGGCGTTTAAAAACGTAATTTCTAATGGTCTTGTATTGGATAAGAACGGTACTAAAATGTCGAAGCGTTTAGGTAACGTGATCAATCCATTCGAAACAATGAACGAGCACGGTGCAGATGCAACACGTTGGTACATGATCTCGAACGCTAACCCTTGGGATAACTTAAAGTTTGACTTGGAAGGCGTAAAAGAAACGAAACGTAAGTTCTTCGGAACACTTTATAATACTTACTCGTTCTTCTCGCTTTATGCGAACTTGGACAACTTCACTTACTCTGAAGCTGAAGTACCAATGGAAGATCGTCACGAGTCGGATCGTTGGATCTTGTCACGTCTAAATACTTTGATCAAAGAAGTAGACGAGGCATTAAACGATTACGAGCCAACAAAAGCGGCGAGAGCCATCCAATCGTTCACTATCGAAGATATGTCGAATTGGTACGTTCGTTTAAACCGTAAGCGTTTCTGGAAAGGCGAATATGCAGCAGATAAGATTGCTGCTTACCAAACGTTATACACTTGTTTGGAGACCATCTCAGTATTGATGTCGCCAATCGCTCCATTCTTCTCGGATCGTTTGTTCCAAGACTTGAATGCAGCAACAGGTAAAGACGAAGCACAATCGGTTCACTTGGCAAAATTCCCTCAAGTAAACGAAGCGTTAATCAACATCGACTTGGAAGAGAAGATGCACTTGGCACAAGTAATTTCATCGTTAACTCACTCTATCCGTAAGAAAGAGAAGATGAAAGTACGTCAGCCATTACAGCGTATCCTTATTCCAGATGTAAACACAAAAGTAACAGGTCAGATTAAAGCGGTTCAAGATGTAATCTCACATGAGGTAAACATCAAAGAAATCGAATTCTTGACAGAAGAAAACGAGGGTATGTTCGTGAAGCACATCAAACCAAACTTCGCTACTTTGGGTAGAAAGTATGGTAAATTGATGAAAGGTATCGCGGCTACAGTGAATCAAATGTCACAAGAAGATATCAAAAATATCGAATCAACAGGTTCATATACTTTTGATGTGGATGGCAACGAAGTAGTTCTTGGTGTAGAAGATGTATTGATCACTTCGGATGATATCCCAGGTTGGTCAATGGCGAAAGATCAAGGTATTACCGTAGCACTTGATATTACACTGACAGATGAGCTTCGTAAAGAAGGTATCGCTCGTGATATCGTGAACAGAGTTCAGAACCTCCGTAAAGACATGGGCTTAGAAGTGCAAGACAAAATCAACATCGTTGCTGAGCAAGGTGAAGATTTAGTCAATGCAGCATTCGAGTCATTCAAAGGATATATCTGTGATGAAACTCAAGCATTATCACTAACTGTCGAATCTTCAGTAGCAGATGCCACTGTTCTAGATTTAGACGGAGTAGAAGTGAAGCTAAAAGTGAGCAAGTAATTGGAATAACATTTAATTAATATATAAAAAGAGGATATCTCAATTCGATAAAACCTCGTATCAAAAACTTTGATTTAATTTCTAGGTTTTTGATACGAGGAAATTGGATAAATGAGAAACCCTCTTTTTTTTATTTCATCTTTTTTTCAAAAAATGAGTACAAATAAATTGTACTCCCCTTTACTGAATAGAAGATTAAGAAATTAAGTACCTATTCAAGTTGTTTGAAGCATATCATCTCTTTTGGAGGGGATATGCTTTTTTATAGCACTTTAAAAAAGTCAAAGCGTTCTGCTTCTTCCATATGGAACCAACCAATATCAAGGAATCCTTTATGATATTGTATCGTTACATTATCATCAACTTGATGTTGTATATAATATTGCCGATCAACCTGAATATGATTGACTTTTTCTTTTTCAAGCTTAACATCAACTGAAAAGTAAGCAAGTTTTACACTTTTACTTTTGTATGAGATTTTCCCATTTTTTGATGTGGGAGATGATTCATCAAATAGTACATTTATAGAGAGAAGTAAACCAAAAAAATAGAAGAATAAACAAATGAAAACAACGAGTGATTGAATACAATTTACCCAAGATTTAAAATTCAGTTCACTTAGTTTGATGAGAATAATAAAAACAGTTGAGGAAACAATAAATAAAGGAGCCCAAAGACTTTGGTAAGATTCAAAATTGAATTTTAATCCTAATAAACCAACCCCAATGCATGATGTTAAGAAGCATAGTGCGATATGCGGCTTTTTATTGTTTTCATCAATATCAAAAGAAAGTACTCCTTCATATTTTATCAATAAAAAAATGGAGACAAATGGAAAAAATAGTTGAATTAGAATTAATAAAGTGAACCCTTCAAATAGATAATAATTATTGAAAAAAAGAGGTACACTGAATAGGTTAAAAAATAGAGCAGTTCTGCGAGCTGCTTTTTGATTGTACATAGGTAGTTGGCTTTAAACGATCGATCTTTAAATCTAAATTGGTTGGAAGTAAGATTAAAACCTATTGAATTTCATTAACTTTAAATCATTAAAATCATCAAAACAATGTTAAAAACAATCATTTGAAGATCATCAGAAAACCATTTTCATTTAAATTTGTCATAAATTATAGAATCCGAATTTAATTAGCCCTAAGCCGGGTCTACTAGAAATAAATAAAATGAGAAATCTTCTATTATCTGTTTTTTTACTAATTGGTATCACTTCACATGCACAAGAAATTCATCAAATGACTCACGACGAAGCCATGGAGGAATTTCAAAAAATGATTGCTCAAAGTGAAGTGAATACAGGTGGATTACAAGAGTTACGTTATTACATCGAAACAAGTGACGTCAATCTGAACGATTATATCTATATAGGTAAACTGCTTCAGATTGCACCTCAATACACTCAATCATTATTAGAAACAGCAAGGCAAATAAGCTTCTCTCCAAGGGAATCAAATTTGTATCATGATTTAATCGAATTACCTTTGTTGGATTTAGCAAGAGCACATACTTCAGAAATTTCTGCTTTAATGAAGGAAGCCTTAAGAAGTAGAAATCATGAGTCAGATGTAGTTATCCAACAAAAAATTGATGCTTTAGTCAATCAATGTCATTATAAAGAGATCGAAAACTTTATTGCAGAACAAGCGACAGCATCGAAAGACTAGACCTACATCGCCTACTATTTCTTATCTTTGATCAAAAGCTTTTACTATGTGTATGGATTTCGGACGACTTAAAGATATAGCAGGAGTAGATTTCGCCTTACCAGAAGAGGATCCGTATTCTCAGATGGTGTTGAGGAATCATCCCAACTTTGTGGGAAATTTTGATTTCCGATTAGGTGCACCTGCATGGTCTTGTGCTGCTTGGAAAGGGAAAATTTATCCTGAGAAATCCAATCCCGCTACATTTCTTCATTATTATGCCGAACATTTTGATACTATTGAGTTGAATAGTACGCATTATGGTATTCCCAAATTAGAAACGTTATCCAAGTGGAAATCTACTGTAAGTGACGATTTTCGTTTTTGTCCCAAGATGCTTCAGAATGTTTCTCATAGAAAAAGATTGAATAATGTACAGTCTGAAGTCGATGAATTTACAGACGCCATGCGTACTTTTGAGCACAAATTAGGGTATACATGGTTGCAAATGCCCCCAGATTTTGATACTCAAGAGAGAAAATCGCTTTTTAAATTTCTCGAAAAATATCCAATAGATATCCCGTTAGCCTTAGAACTAAGACACAACTCTTGGTTTAATGATAAAGAAGTACTTGATGAACTTTCTACTATCATGACAGAGAGAAGTCAGGCGATGATTATTACTGATGTAGCAGGTAGAAAAGATGTATTGCATATGCGACTCACCACTCCGGCAATCATCATCAGATTTGTTGGGAACGAGTTGAGTCCTACCGACTATTCCCGAGTGGATGATTGGCTAAAAAGATTAGCAAGGTTCAAGGCTCAGGGACTTCAGGAAGTCTACTTTTTTGCCCATCAACCTGAAGATATTTTATGTCCAGAAATCGGAAATCATATCGGAAGAAAATCAGAAATTGAGTACAATTGGAAATTTACCTACCCAATTTTAAGGGAAAAGGTAGAACAAAGGGCTCTTTTTTAATCTAGTTACAAGCATTGACATACTTTATTTGTTAAATCTAATTCGTTCTTTTAGTTTTGTGCAAACATAATGTGAAATCATCGAAGTATGTCTTCTCGTACACAAACCAAATTCATTTTCGTTACCGGTGGGGTAACCTCGTCATTAGGTAAAGGAATCATCTCTGCTTCACTTGGAAAGCTATTACAAGGAAGAGGCTATTCTGTCACCATCCAAAAATTTGATCCATATCTTAACATCGATCCAGGTACTATGAACCCATATGAGCATGGGGAGTGCTATGTGACTGATGATGGTGCAGAAACAGATTTAGATTTAGGACACTATGAGCGTTTCTTGAACGTTCCTACATCTCAAGCAAATAACGTAACTACAGGTAGAGTTTATAACAACGTAATCACAAAAGAACGTGAAGGTGCTTACTTAGGTAAGACGGTTCAAGTGGTTCCTCATATTACAGATGAGATCAAAAGAAACTTCTACAAAGTAGCTGAAAATGGCGATTATGATATCGTTATTACTGAAATTGGTGGTTGTGTAGGTGATATCGAAGCACTACCTTTTATTGAAGCTGTTCGTCAGGCTAGATTAGAATTGGGTTCTCAGAACGCAATGGTTATTCACTTAACATTAGTTCCTTATTTAAGAGCTGCGGGTGAATTGAAAACGAAGCCGACACAACACTCAGTAAAACAATTATTAGAGGCAGGGGTACAGCCAAACATTTTGGTTTGTCGTACTGAACATCATATTCCAATGGAGATGCGTCGTAAGATTGCATTGTTCTGTAACGTAGACTTAAACGCGGTAATCGAATCGTGTGATGCTTCTACAATCTATGATGTGCCATTATTAATGCAGAAAGAGAAACTTGACGAAATCGTATTGATGAAATTAAGTCTTCCTGCATTCCAAGAACCTAACTTAGACAATTGGTTAAGCTTCTTACAGAAGTTGAAAAATCCAAAAGGAGAAGTTAGAATTGGTTTAGTTGGTAAATATGTCGAATTACCTGATGCGTATAAGTCAATCGTAGAAGGATTTGTTCATGCAGGTGCAGTGAACGAAGTAAAAGTTCGTTTAGAATATATTAAGGCAGAAGACCTAGACGAAAGAGAAGTGGCTGCTAAAACTGTTACAGAATTAGACGGTTTATTGGTTGCCCCTGGTTTCGGTGAAAGAGGTATGGAAGGAAAGATCAATGCTTGTTCTGTAGCAAGAGAACATAAAGTACCTTTCTTCGGTATCTGTTTAGGTATGCAATCTGCAGTGATCGCATTTGGTCGTGATATGGTAGGTTTAGCAGGTGCTAATTCTTCAGAAATGGAAGAGGAAGTTCAATATCCTGTAATCGACTTAATGGAAGATCAAAAGAACCTTTCTCAAATGGGAGGTACAATGCGTTTAGGAGCTTATCCTTGTGAAGTAAAAGAAGGAACAAAAGCATATGAAGCGTATGGAGCTGCGAAGATTTCTGAAAGACACCGTCATAGATATGAGTTTAACAACGAATATTTAGAGCAGTACGAAAAAGCAGGTATGAAAGCGACAGGTATCAACCCTAAGTCAGGCTTGGTTGAAATCGTTGAAATTCCTGATCATCCATTCTATGTTGGAGCTCAGTTCCATCCAGAATATAAGTCAACTGTAGAAAATCCACACCCTTTATTTGTGGCTTTCGTTAAAGCAGTAAAAGAATTGAAAAATAGCAAAGGTGAAGTAGTTAGTGCTTAATCTTTGATTTAGATATTGTTACCCCTTGATGTTTTCATCAAGGGGTTTCCTTTTTTTGGGAAACAAGTGGAATACCCAATAGAAAGGTTTGAAATAATTTCCACTGTTTTTCGGATGATCTCACCTTTTTATCAATTTTTTGATAAATTTTAAATCGAAAAAACGTAAATTTGCAAGCATTTTAATGAGTACTATGATTTCTCTCTAATACTCATATAAAAGTTTTTTATAGAAAAGTTAATTATGGATAAAAATCAAACAACTGGTTTTCTGATATTATCTGCCATGTTGGTTGCTTACATGTTCTTCTTCCAGCCGGAACCAACAGAAGAAACTGTGACAAATACAACAGAGCAAGTTGATGGTCAGACAAGCAGTCAAAACAAACAAACAGAAGTAACGCAAACAGTAGTTTCAGATTCAGTTTTACAACAACAATATGGTCTGTTCTCTGCTGTGATGAAAGGAGAAGAAAAAGATTTAGTCCTTAGCAATAAAAAAATTGAAGTTGTTTTTAATTCTAAAGGTGGTAGAGTAGAGGATGTTTTAATCAAAACTCACCAAACTTATGATAAAAAAGACCTTCACTTAGTAAATAAAGATAACTATTCTGTACAAGAATTACTTCCTACATCTTTTGGACCAATTGATCTAAACAAATTGTACTATACTCCAGAAAAATCTGGTAATAAGGTAGCAATGGTCGCTAGAGATGCACAAGGTCAAGAAATCTTAAGAAGGATTTATACTTTAGAGGAAGAAAAATATGTAGTTGATTATGAGTTAATCTTAGGTACTGCAAAGCAATTTGTAACTGGCGATAACATCTCTTACAAATGGAATTCTAAGATGATGGCAATTGAGAAGGACATGAAAACTTCTCGTCAGAAAACTACTGTAAACTACTACACAGCTGATGATAAGTTTGATTACTTATCAATGGCATCAACTAAAACTGAAGAAGAAGCAATTGCTACTCCTTTGAAGTGGGTTTCTGCTAAACAAAAGTTCTTTAACGTTGGTTTTATCACAGATAAGCAATTTAATGCAGCTAACCTAAAAGAGACAACGGACGAAGCTAGTCTTGACATTGTAAAGACAGCAGATATCTCTTTACAAATTCCATTAGCTTCAATTTCTGAAGCGAACTTAAGATACTACTTCGGTCCAAACGAATACCGTGTTTGTGAGCTGGTAGCAACAGGATTTGAAGATAACGTATACTTGGGTTGGTCTTGGACTACTCCTTTATCTAAATATATTTTTATTCCGCTTTTCGAAAAGTTAGAAGCTTTCAATTTAGGTTATGGTTTAATTATCTTCCTAATGGTTGTATTGGTGAAGTCGGTGTTATATCCACTAACTTTCAACTCGTACAAATCAATGGCTAAAATGAGGTTGTTGAAGCCAGAAATGGATGAGTTGAAAGAAAAATATGGTGACGACCAAATGAAAGTGCAACAAGAAACAATGGCATTGTACTCTAAAGTAGGAGCAAGCCCACTTTCAGGTTGTATACCAATGATCGCTCAAATGCCTTTCTTCGTAGCATTATATAACTTCTTCCCTAATGCTATTCAGTTAAGAGGTCAAGCATTCTTATGGGCAGACGATTTATCGGCATATGATTCGATCTTAGATCTACCATTCAATATACCTTTCTACGGTGATCACGTATCGTTATTTACTTTATTGTGGGCCATCTCAATGGCAGGTTATACTTACTTCCAGAACCAAATTCAAGTACAGTCTAACCCTCAAATGAAGTACTTCTCATACATCTCACCAGTCATCTTCTTATTTATCTTCAACAGTTTTGCAGCAGGTTTAACGTACTACTACTTCGTTTCAAACTGTTTCACTATCATCCAACAATTGGCTTCTAAACGTTTTGTAAACGAAGACAAGATCCGTAAGGTAATGGATGAAAACAAAAAGAAGAACGCTAACAAAAAAGCAGGTGGTTTTGCAGCTCGTTTAGACAAAGCGATGAAGGAGCAACAAAAAGCACAGCAAGCGGCAAAGAGAAAAGGTAAGAAAGAAGACTAAGGGTTTTCATCTAACAAAAAAGGGCTGTTTCGTTATACAAAACAGCCCTTTTTTGTTAGATGAAAAAATTAAAAATGAAAAGTTAAAAATGAAAAACGTAGTTAGTTAAACTAACGCAAGAACTCTCGCCCTTAGTATTTCAATGGGCGAGAGTTCTTGCGATAGAGCAACATTTTACGTTTTTCATTTTTCATTCTTAATTTTTCATTTAAAAAACAAAACCCATTGTTCCTTAAAAACAATGGGTTATAAAATATCTTTTAGCATCCAATAAATAACTACTTCTGACTAGTTAATTCTTTATAGTCGATGCTTCTTTCTTTAATTTGCTTATATACTTCTTGATTCTCTTCGAAGATTTGGAACTTATTGTGTGAGAAGTCAAATACATAATAATCTATTCCGCCTAATGCACCTAGTAATAAGATCATTGATGCGTAACCTTTAACTGGGGATAAGTACTGTAAGAAAGAACGGTATAGTCTGATAAAGATCGCTACATTAGAAACGATCAAGTATGCAAAAAGTAAAAAGTTAAAAAACCAAATCATAATGTTGTTATGTGTGTAATAAAATGCAAAAATTAAAAATTAAGTTGCTTTTCATTACGAGTTGTCACTTAAAAAGTTGAATTTCAATTATTTACCAATGTAAGTTTGAATTTGAAATCTGTTAATAGTATTTCTTATTTCTTAAAATTATTACAGGTAGTTCATCGAATATTTATATTTCACTTCTATAACGCTCATAAAATAGGCATTATTGTACAAAAATACCTTTCTTTTTTTGAGAAAGGTATTTTTGATTATTTTTTAAATTTTTTTAAGTAAAAAATTAATAAGCGATCAAGTTGATGTTCTTCCAGCCAGAATCAGAAATAAAATCTTCGCCTGTTTCTAACATGTCTTCATCGTCTTTTTTATAGTACCAATTGACTATTGCTTTACCTTTGCCGGCTTCTTCGTATGCTTGAAGCATTTCAATAATTCTGAAGAAACTTTTAGAAGATGCCGTATTAAAATAGGTCATTTTGTAGTTAAGCGTGATATCAAGACCTGATACCTTTAAGTAGTTTTCTACCCAATTAAATAATGGTTCAAAAAATTCAGCAGTATATTCATGATATGATTGACCACTTACTTCCAAAAGACCTTTCGCTGGATCAAAGTTTACTTCTGGAACGAATTCTTTCTTTTTAATAAATAGTTTTTCCACGAGTCGTTATTTTCTCAGTTAATAATAAAACTATGGTTTATAATTACGTTTACCCTTAATTGTTTTTACCTTAGTTCCTTTTAATTATAGTACGATTATTTACCGTGTTCTTGTTGATACTTGCCTACAAGAAGGGCCATAAGTATTGCCATATAAAATTGCCCTACCATTGCAAAAATTACAGTAAAGGCTTTTACCTCATCCGCTACAGGAGAAATATCTCCAAAACCTACTGTAGTTAGTGTAACAAAACTAAAATATATTAGATCAGAAACTTCTACTGGTTGTGAAAAAGCCTGACCATCAAAAAGTATGTCACACACTTTAAAAAGTATAAAGGCAATTACTCCAATTTGAATATACCCGGCTATTGCCCCTAATATTGTATTCATATTTACCTTTTTAGAATTCCATACATCAAGTAATAAAATTCTTAAAAAGAATATGAAATAAATAAGCAAGGTGAACCAACTTAGTATACTAGCATTGTCATTTTCTGTGCCAACTGTTGCACTTTTTCCAAAAATTAGGGAAAATGTTATGAAAGTTAGTATTTTACTAGCTGTTTTTGTTTTTCTTATAAAATTGAAAATAGCAAAGATCAAGATAATTAGAGATACATCACTAAACTCGTCCGAAAGACTTAATGATTGAAAAATGACAGGAGCCCATAATACGAGTATATAGGCGATTAATAAAAGTATGTACCTTAATTCTTGAAGTTTATCGTAAACCGTTTGGTTGAAGACCATAATATTAAAGTCGGTGTTGTTGACTGAAAGTTACTAAGTCTGGAAAGAATTTAAAAAATTGTGACTGATAAAATTCATAATCTTTTTCCAGCCATTGGACAGCATTTGATAATTCCACTCGATTTTTTATTCGACGTTGCATGCCATTAAAAACTCGCTGCATTCCATACATTTTTGCATAAACATTGAGCCAATCATAATCTTTCATGAAAGGGTAGATGTCTAATGCTTTTTGCGGTACCCAATCTTCTTTCCAATAATTATGGGTGTAGAAATTATCTGCAAATGTAGAAAGTGCTAGGTGAGGTTCAAACTCGTTCCAGTGTTTGGCTAGAAAATGATCATAATAAATGTCGACCACAATTAAGGAGTATCTGCCAGCCACAGGTCTAAGATGTTGTTGAATTTCCTTAGTGACCTTATGATTGTCGGTATACTCATCAATTAAACGATGCAACTGCACACCTTTTCCTACTTTTTGAGGTAAGTGCGATAAATTTTTGCCTTTGACAAAATCACCAAGAAAGTTACCAAACATTTCTTCATGATCATCTCTTGATAAATATAGGTGTGCTAAATAATTCAATACTTCTGTGCTAATTGTTTGATTTCCTCCCCAATTTTTTTGCGAAGGCTAAAAGGTGATAGAACTTCAATTTGATTTCCCCAACTTAATATGATCGATCTCAATTCGTTATTATCGACTAATTTTAATCGAATTTCAACTCCATCTTTATCTTCTCTGATGATCTCTTGGGAATTATGAATCTTACTTGTTTTAATATAATTGGCAGCAATTGGACTCAATAATAAACGTATTTCTTGAGGTTTTCCTTTTAGTGTAACACCAATACAATTTTTAAAATAAGCTTCTCTATCAAAGTTAACATTGTGATGCTCGTAAGAGAACGTTTTATCTGATAATATTTCGATGTTTTTAATTCGGTCAATACCTAAAGTTCTAATACCTTCTCTGTTCTCTGCATATCCTGTAATGTACCAAAGTCCCTTAAATTCTTTGATTAGATATGGGTGGAAGTCATAAGTTTCGATCTCATCAACATCAAATTTTTGATAATGAATACGGATGACCTCATGATTTTTCGTCGAATTGATAAGGGAAGAAAATAGCTCGTTTCCTTTTGAATAAATGGACTTTTCTAGTTGTATAAAATTATCAAACTGCTTTTGTTGTCCATCATTAAATTTCTTAGTGATGTCCAATCCATCCAATACTTTATCCACAGCATCAGAAAAATTACTTAATACCGGAAGGGCCTTAAACTCGTAGAGAAAAGTTTCCACAAAGTTTAGTGCATCTAAATGTTCTTCAGTAAGATGATGTACGCCTAATAATTTATAATTGGGATCGCTATAAAAATAGCCATCATTTTTCTTGGAGTATTTAATAGGGGCATCAAATTCTTGCCTTAAAGCCTGTAAGTCTTTTTCTATGGTTGAAGGAGAATTGACACCAAATTCATCTCTGCATTTATCAAGTAAATACATTTTTGATGGGTAAGGATTCTGTTTATTTCGAATACAGCGATCTATTAATAGATATCTTAAAAAAGAAAGTTTACTACTTTTCATCGAATAACTTTTTTTGAATAGTTCATTAAAGTTACCAAGAAAAATGATTTATCTTGCGTTAAACAATTGTTTATTTTGATAATTATTGGCCGATATTTACACTCTTTGGAGAAAGATCTTTAAGCCTAAAAACAAAATGAATAAACAAATTGATTTTTTTGTGGAATAATAATTTAGATGGAGAAACTCTCACTAAAAAAACTATATAACGCAGGCTTAATTTTTTTAAGTTATCAATTGTCGAAGCGATTGAGGAAACCTATTCATTGGGGGAACCCGATTAGTATTGCTATTGAACCTACTACTTCCTGCAACCTTAGATGTCCGGAATGTCCGAGTGGTCTACGTTCTTTTACTCGACCAACAGGTATGTTGTCGGAAGACCTTTTTACGAAGGTGATCGATGAATTAAAAGATACACTAATGAATCTCACTTTCTATTTTCAAGGAGAACCTTATTTAAATAAGAACTTTTTGAAGATGGTAAAGATTGCTTCCGATAGAAAAGTATTTACTTCTACCTCTACTAACGCACATTATCTTAATGAAGAAATGTCGTTAAAAACGGTGGAGTCGGGTTTAGATCGTTTGATTGTCTCATTGGATGGAACTACCCAAGAAACCTATGAGAATTACAGAATAGGGGGCGATATCAATAAAGTAATTTCGGGAATTAAGAATGTGGTGGGTGCTAAGAAGCAGCTCAATTCATCTACACCTAAAATAGTGATACAATTCCTAGTGGTGCGACCTAATGAACATCAAATAGAGGAGGCAAAGCAATTGGCAAAAGATCTTGAGGTGGACGATATTCAGTTCAAAACTGCTCAAATCTATGATTATGAAAATGGATCGCCTTTAATTCCATCACTCGACCAATATTCTAGATATCAGAAAACTAAAGAAGGGAAGTATAAATTTAAAGGAAAATGGGAGCGACATTGCTGGAGGTTATGGAATTCTGCAGTGATTACTTGGGATGGAAAAGTAGTGCCCTGTTGTTTTGATAAAGATGCTAAATACGTTCTTGGTACTATAAAAAATGACTATATTGGCTTTAGAAAAATATGGAGAAGTCAATCTTATATCAATTTTAGAAAACAGATTTTGAAGGGGCGTGAAAATATTGATATATGTAAAAACTGTACAGAGGGATTGACAATTTATAATTGATTTTTTTGAGCGGCATCAAATAATATTTACTTTTTGATGTTCTATAATTAGAAACCAACATAACTTAATTGACAGTGAAGAACTTTTTGCATAAAACTCTTTTTATAGCATCATTTTTCTTGGTCACTTTTAACGCCAATGCACAAAATGAGTTAGGACTTCAAGCCTACGAACAAGAACGTTTGATATGGATTGCAGCCGTTATTTTCTTATTCACTCTTTGTGTTTCAATTGATGTTTTAAGGAGGCGTCAGCAGAAAAGAGGGCGAAAGTCTTACAATGCTCAAAAAGAAAAAATCAATTTTCTAGAAGAAAAGATCAAAGAATTGGAGGAAATGCAAACAAAGCCTTCAAGAATTAATAAGCCTAAAATTCAGGAAGAGATTGTAGAAATGTCTGGGGAAAATCTTCCTCAACAAACTTTCACTTCAGAAGAAAGTCATGATGAGGAATACACTTCTTCTCGATTAAAAGGGGTGCATGGAGATTCCTTAAGAGTAGTTGAGAACGATGATGTAGGTGAGTTAACGATGGTTTCGACACATAACTTCGGTAAACTAAAAGAAATTCAACCTAAAGAATTTATGGAGGAACTGATCGAAGAAGTGAAGGATAAATTACCTGATAATGTCAGTATTGATGCTCAAATTGGTGGTGCTCCTAAAGTGAAAATTAACCCGAACTCCTTTACAAAAGCAATTAACGCTTTGATACGTTGTTCAGCACATACCATAGAAGGAAACGGTAAGATCACCATCTCTTTGTATGCTTCCTTAGGTGAAGCACAGATTTCAATCTCTGATAACGGTAGAGGTTGGGGATTTGACGGTCAGTCATCTGAAGATATCAAAACGCTTGATTTGGCTAAGAAGATTTTAAAGGCTCAAAATGCTAGTTTCGATATGAATGCTCAACAAGGTAAGGGTACCGAAATGGTCATTTCAATATCAAATAAGTAGATATATAAAAAAATATTTTATAGAATGGACGTTGCACAGCAACGTCCTTTTTTATTTTTAAACTAATTCTTCTTCCAAAACATTTGCCCATGTCTGCATGTATTCAGCCGCATCCTCACGATTTCCTTTCTGAAGGTATCTAAATCCGCCTGGCAGGGCTTTTAATATCTTTTTGTTAGATAGATACTCCAAATGTGGGATGTCATCTACCTCTAAACCTACATCGAGTAGTGTGTCAATCATATTGTCGATAGGCATGCCGCTAGCAGGGCAATAGTCATTGGCAAATTCACTCCATTCATCCAATTTCTGACGTTGGGCAGTTTGGTAAATATCTTTAGAGTTCATTGGAGTGATTGCTTGAACAAGGTGACCACAATTACATTTTCCAGGATGCCCCCACATGTAATCCCCTGAAGTGATATTCTCTGCGGCCTCTCTTAATTTATTGATAAGTAGCTGATTCGATTTTGCCATAATTTACATTGATAAGTTAGATCTATATAAATCCAACATTTGTTGAATGAGAAGGTTTTATCAAAATATCAATTTTTTTGATAAAAATTGAGATAGATGTTTATTTATCAAAGTGTTATGTACGAAAAAAGGAGCCTTTTTAATAAAGACTCCCTCAACTATATCATTAAAGTAATTACCATTTGATGATAGCACTTGCCCATGTAAACCCTGAGCCGAATGCAGCTAAACAAATAATATCACCTTTCTTAATTCTACCCTCTTTAAATGCAGTAGTTAAACTGATTGGAATGGAAGCGGCAGTAGTGTTACCGTACTTCTGAATAGTATTCACCACTTTCTCATCAGGTAATTTCATTTTTGCTTGCACAAAGTTCGAAATTCTAAGGTTTGCTTGATGAGGCACCAATAAATCGATATCGTTTGCTGACATATTATTGGCTTGTAATGCTTCGCCAATCACCTCTTGGAAACGTACAACAGCATTTTTAAATACAAACTGACCATCCATGTAAGGGAATGCAGATCCACCTGGCTTCCAATAATCAGGATTGTTTCTTTCAGGCTTAGTGAACCCAGGATCAATAACGGCTAATTTCTCTGCGTGTTCCCCCTCAGAGTGCATGTGTGTAGAAAGAATACCTCTATCTTCATCTGTGGCAGATACGATCGCTGCTCCAGCACCATCACCAAAAAGAACAGTAACAGCACGACCCTCATCAGAGAAGTCCAAACCTCTAGAGTGAATTTCTGATCCTACCACCAGCACATGCTTATACATACCAGTTTTTATATACTGATCAGCAATAGATAAACCGTACACAAATCCAGAACATTGCTGTCTGATATCCAATGCAGGGATTGTTCTAAAGCCCATTTCTCTTTGAAGTAGCACACCAGAACCAGGGAAGATGTAATCGGCACTTAGCGTACAATAGATAATCAAATCGATATCATTTGCCGTAAGTTTTGCCATTTCTAATGCTTCTTCAGTAGCTTTTGCTGCTAAATGATAGTTTGCTTCATCGGGTGCGGCATAACGTCTTTCTTCAATACCAGATCGCTCACGAATCCATTCGTCTGATGTTGTAATCTGTTTTGCCAAGTCATCGTTTGTGACTACATTTTCTGGGACATAAAATCCTAACCCAGAAATCATTGCATTTTTCATATGTTACTCGGTTAATATGTGTTGGTTAGTAAGTAAGCAATTTTTGTTGTTCCATACTTTTGTGCTTACTTGTAACGAATCAAAAGATAGCAATTACTCTTGATTCGCTACATATACTTAAATTAAAGATACTTTTCTAAAAGATCAGCCATCTCTTGTTGTAATTTCTTGGCTTCATTTTGAGCAACTGAGGCGAAATCTTCACCATTTGAAGCATAAATGATTCCTCGAGATGAGTTGACCAATAAACCACATTCTTTGTTCATTCCATATTTCGCTACTCCTTGTAAGTCGCCACCTTGAGCACCTACACCAGGAACTAGCAAGAAATTATCTGGAGCTACTTTTCTAACATCCAATAAACTCTCTGCTCTAGTAGCACCTACTACAAACATTAACTGATCTGTAGAAGCCCATTCTTGGTTTTTCAGCATCACATCTTGAAACAGGAAATTTCCCGTTTCTTGGTTCACAATTTTCTGGAAATCTAAACCACCTTTATTTGAGGTGTGTGCCAAAACAATTACCCATTTTCCGTCCATAAGGAAAGGAGTTACAGAATCTTCACCCATGTAAGGGGCTACGGTAATTGAATCGAAATCCATGTTTTCAAAAAATGCTTTAGCATACATTTTTGAAGTGTTTCCAATATCACCACGTTTAGCATCTGCAATGCTGAAGTGAGATTTTGGCATGTATTCCAATGTCTTTTGTAAAGAAACCCAGCCTTTAGGACCTAAAGATTCATAGAATGCGATATTCGGTTTATAAGATACACAATAGTCAGCAGTTGCATCAATTATTTGTTTGTTAAATTCAAAAATTGGATCGTCTGCTTTGTGCAAATGAGCAGGGATTTTGTTTGGATCTGTATCCAATCCTACACACAGAAAGCTTTCCTTTTTCTTTATTTCTTCAAATAATTCTTTTTTTGTCATAATGCTATTTGCTACTTGGTATAATAAATTAGGTAAAAATAGAGAAATATCGTTCAATAATGAAGTGATATTCATTCTAAATTTATCCAAGCAGTCAGTCGAAAAAATAATTAATTGAGATTGAGAAAGATGTGTGTTACGAACTACAAGACAACATCGAACAGCCCACTTTATTTCTTGCCCAATCAGGGCGTTTAGCATACCATTTCTCCTTATCTTTTTGATGATCGTAGGGATGTTTCAATACTTCGAATAGTTCAGCTATTAATTCATAATTTTCTTTTTCGGCATCATCAATGGCTAATTGTGCCATGTAATTTCTTAACACATATTTTGGGTTAATACCATTCATTTTCTCCGTTCTTTCTTTTTGATCCATATTTTGATCTATCAATTTCGAACGATATGCTGTAAACCAAGATTCCCATAGGTCATAAATGCCTTCAGCTACTTCGTCAATATCATAAAAGGCAGGGCGAATTACGGAAAGCCAATTCTTTGTTTCCTGAGGGTCAAAATCAGATAGCTGACGGAAGAAAATAGTCATATCTGTTTCTGTTTTATGAAGCACTTTATTTAGTTCATTAATTAAAGTTTTATGCTCGCCTTCAAAAAGACCCAACTTTTCAGACATCATTGTATAATATGCCATATCGTAACTATCTCTATACTCATTTAACGCATCTTGAAGTCCTTCTGCTTCACCAATCAGAGGGAATAAAGCGTTGGCAAGTTTGAATAGATTCCATCCCACAATTTCACCTTGAGTGCCATATCTGTAACGCTTATTTACTCTATCTGTCGTGTTCGGAGTCCAGCCAAAATCGTAGCCTTCTAACCAACCGTAAGGACCATAATCAATGGTCAAGCCTAAAATCGACATATTATCGGTATTCATCACTCCATGTACAAAGCCTACTCTTTGCCAGTGTATCACCATCTCTAAATTTCTTTTACTTACTTCTCTAAAGAAATCGACATAGATTGTCTCACTATTGATGTCTAATTCAGGATAAAAATGAGTGATGGTATAATCAGCTAATTGTTTTAGAGTGGCGTGATCTTGTTGGGCAGCAAGAATTTCAAAATTTCCGAATCGGATAAATGATGGGGCTACTCTTGATACGATAGCACCAGGTTCGTATTTTGAATTACCATCGTACATCACATCTCTCAAAACTTTATCGCCGGAAAGAGAAAGTGATAATGCTCGAGTAGTTGGAATACCCAAATGATACATGGCTTCAGAACATAAATATTCTCTGATAGAAGACCTTAAAACAGCTAATCCATCGGCATGTCTAGAATAAGGAGTAAGGCCAGCACCTTTTAACTGTACTGCCCAATTTTTATGGTCATGCTCAACCTCAAAAAGATTGATTGCCCGACCATCTCCCAATTGTCCTGCCCACTGACCAAATTGATGCCCGCCATAGCACATAGCATAGGGTGTGGTATTAGGGTAAACCGCATTGCCCGTGACAATATCAAGGAATTCTTTGGAATCGATATCTTTTTTATTTATTCCAAGTGCTTCAACCATTTCATTCGAAACATGTAATAATTGAGGAGAGGATGTTTTCGTAGGAGTCACATAAGAGTAACAAGCATTCTCCACTTGTCTAATCGTATTTTTAACTTCTTTATCAGCTGGTAATTCAGAAGTGAAAGTATCAATGATCTTTAGTTTCATAATGAAAGGGTGGTTAAATGACTTTGCAAAAGTACGTGATAATGTAACAAAGGGCAAAAGGAGATGTTTTCAATTATAAATGTATTTCAAAACTATTTACTTAACCTTCAATGAATTAAAAAAATCCTTTAAATTCATTAAATACATTAACTAAAAAAGATAATTGTTACTAAATTTAGACCGTATAAACACAAAAACTTAAAATTTAGAAAATGAATAAAAACTTACGATTGCTAATCCCTTTATTATTGGGTGTTCTGTTAATTAGCTGTGAAGACGATAAAAATACCCTATATGAATCGGATCAATTTTCTGTATTTAAAGATCATGTAGAGCAAGGAGAGTACAAAGCAAATGTGGTGTCGAGTAAAGAAATGAACTCTACTTACAAAAGTCCTTTGCAAGATGCCTACAGCAGAGCAATTGAATTTAAATTTAGTATCAACGGAAAAGATGATGAATTGCCTTATGGTAAAAATCACCGTTTAGTAGTTCGTCCTGAAAATGGAAAATATACTTCTCCAGTAATAAAGTTTGGCGAACAAAAAGCAGATACTGAACAATTAGATAAAATGGATTGGATGGAGAAAAACACATCTGTAACCATTCGTGTTGATTTTTCTAAAGTTCTTAAGGATTTTGAAAACAAAGGATATTATGAAGATATCCATGGAGAAAAAATTTATAAGAAAGATTTTAAAGGGTTGTATGTAGCAGGAGGTAGTGCCCCTATGAAGTGGGACTTTGATAACCTTGGCGATTTCGAACAATTGAAAGATGAAAATGGAGATGGAGTGTATGAAATCACGCTAACTATGAATCAGCCTGATCCTGAAAAAATCACATCACCTGTGTGGAAGTCTTCTAAAGATTTAAGCAAATACCCAACCTATAATTCTGATATACCTTTAGTAGATGCTTTATATAACTTGGCTTTAAACGAATTAGTAGCGGACTCTGAAGCAGACGGTACATTTAGAACAGGTAAAGAATGGGGTGGAGTTTGGACAAGAGATATTTCTTATTCTATTGTTTTAAGTTTATCCATTTTAGATCCAGAAAGAGCAAAGACTTCTTTAAGAAGAAAAGTAAAAAGAAATAGAATCATCCAAGATACCGGTTCAGGAGGAGCATGGCCAGTATCATCCGATCGTGTAACATGGGCATTGGCTGCTTGGAATGTATATACTACTACAGGAGATAAGAAATGGTTAAAAGAGGCTTACGAAGTAATTTCTAATACCATTGAAGATGATATGATGGTGGTATATGATGAAGAAACGGGCTTAATGAGGGGGGAATCATCGTTCCTGGATTGGAGAAAGCAAACCTACCCACGATGGATGGATAATGTAGATATCTATAGATCATTAAATTTAGGTACGAACGTTGATCATTATGAGGCAATGCAAATTGCGGCTCGTATGGCTGGTTTATTAGGTAAAGAGAAAGATGCGAAAGCGTTTAAGGAAAAAGCAGTAAACTTAAAAAATGCTATCAATAATCATCTATGGATGGAGGATAAAGGTTATTATGCTCAATATTTATATGGTAGAGATTACATGGTACAATCACCAAAATTCGAAGCTTTGGGAGAAGCGTTATCCATAATATTTGATGTGGCTTCTGAAGAAAAAGCCAAAACGATTGTAGAAAAGTCGCCAATAACACCATTTGGAGCTGCATGCGTTTACCCTCAGATTCCTGGAATTAGACCTTACCATAATAACGGTATTTGGCCATTCGTTCAGGCCTATTGGAATATTGCAACAGCAAAAGCGGGTAATGGAATGGCTCTAGAGCATGGTTTAGCATCAATTTATCGTCCAGCAGCATTGTTCTTGACAAACAAAGAAAACTTTGTGGCAGAAGATGGAGATTATATGGATACTGAAGTAAATTCAGACGAGATGTTGTGGAGTTTATCAGGAAACATGGCCATGATATATCGTGTGTATTTCGGTATCAATATCGATGAAAAAGGGATACTACATTTTAATCCAGTTGTTCCAAAGAGATATGGTGGAAAGAAAGAATTGAAAAATGTAAAGCTATGGGAGAATAACCTAGATATCACTTTATCAGGATATGGTAATCAAGTGAAATCAATTACCATAGATGGAAAATCAGTAAATAAACCACAATTTGATTTATCAAAAGGAGGAAAGCATACGATAGAAATTGTATTATCTGATAATGACATTACTGAGGGCTCTTCTTCAAACAAGGTTCCTAATAAGTTCCATTTAGGAACACCGGTAGCTAAGTTGGAAGGTGGTGAATTTGTTTGGGAGGAAGTGAAGGGTGCAAATGAGTACGAAGTTTTCATTAATGGAAAATCAACTGCCAAAACCAACAAAACTTCATTCACTTTATCAGAGGATGCTAAGCTAACAGAAATTGCTGTTCGTGCCATCGATACTGATGGAGATGTATCTTACTTGTCAGAACCAATTCAAGTAGGTAAAATCATGACTAAAAATATCTCAAGAATTGCGAGGGCGAGTAAGAGGGTGAAAATTGCTGATGCACCTTCTGGAGTTTTAGAGTTATCTAAATCAAACAATAAAAAGGTTTCATTTAAAATGACCGTGCCTGAATCGGGTGATTATATGGTTTGGTTGTCGTATACTAATGGTAGTGGACCATGGAATACCGATAATAAATGTGCTATCCGAACACTCTATGTTAATAATACGAATTATGGTGCATTAGTAATGGCACAAAGAGGTACTGGAGAATGGTCGAGTATTGGTAAAACCAACCACATTTCGGTAAAATTAAAGAAAGGGGTCAACAACTTCTCTCTACGTTTTGAAGATTACAATGAAAACATGAATGTGGATGTAAATACAGCATTGATTGAGAATGTATATCTCATTAAAAAATAAATTTAGAAATACGTAATTTGAACGGGGTTTTAACTATTCGTAGTTAAAACCCTTTTTTTGTCTTTTTTTTGAATAGTTTTTTGAGTTATTTTTATAATATTATTAAATTCAAAAAAATCTTCAAGGCATATTGAAGCTTTCTAACTAGACTAAACCATTAATTTTTAGTATTTTACATTTGTTGAATGTTTGTGATTCTAAGATTCAACAAAACAATTTTTTAACCCTGTTGTTTATACAAATAGTTGAACAACTTTTTTCAGACTATTAAACAATTCAATAATGAGTTCAATCGGTATTATAGGTTCAGGTTTTTCGGGGCTTTCAGCAGCAGTCACTTTAGCAAATAAAGGACATGAAATTCACGTCTACGAAAAAAATGAAATGTCAGGAGGAAGAGCTAGAACTTGGACTCAAGATGGGTTTACATTCGATTTAGGTCCATCATGGTATTGGATGCCAGAAGTTTTTGAGAAATTCTTCGAGGAAAACGGTGCAAACGTTTCCGACTATTATCAATTAGAAAGATTATCACCCTCTTACAGAATTTATTGGTCTGAAGAAGACTACACAGATATACCATCAGACTTAGATGATCTAGGTGATTTATTTGAATCTTGGGAAAAAGGAGCAAAGCAACATCTACTTGATTTCATCGATGAAGCAGAAATCAAGTATAGAATCGGAATGGATGATTTTGTTCACAGACCTTCCTATTCTTTCTTGGACTTCGCAGAATGGCAAGTAGTAAAAAATATACCAAGGCTGAATTTGGTGAATAATTTCGCAAGCTATATAAGAAAGTATTTTAAACATGAGAAGATCCTTAAGATCTTAGAGTTTCCTGTTTTATTTCTTGGTGATGTAGCAAAACGTACACCTGCTTTATATAGTTTAATGAACTATGCTGATCTTAAATTAGGTACATGGTATCCAACAGGAGGTTTTGGTTCTGTAGCAAAAGCATTTGAAAAATTAGCCATTGAAAAGGGAGTTATTTTCCACTTCAACAGCAATGTGGAAAAAGTAATTTGTGAAGGTAGAGAAGCAACAGATTTTGTGATCAATGGAGAGAAAGTAAAGCATGATCAATGGATTGCTTCTTGCGATTATGAACATTTTGATCAGAAGTTATTACCCCAAAGCCATAGAAATTATTCTCCTTCTTACTGGGGAAAAAGAAAAATGGCTCCATCATGTTTGATGTATTATATTGGCCTAGATACTGAAATTCCTGAAATTTTACATCACAATTTATTTTTTGATACTGATTTCGATGCTCACGCATCAGAAATTTATGATCAACCTGCATGGCCAAAAGAACCATTATTCTACTCTTCTATACCTTCAAAAACAGACAATACTATTATTCCTGAAGGAGGAGAAAATTTGGTATTATTAATCCCGGTGGCACCTGGCTTAGAAGATACTGAAGAAATACGTGAAAAATATTTCCAAATAATGGTAGAAAGGTTAAAGAAATCTACCGGTTTGGACATCTCTAAACATATTATCTGTAAAAGAACATTTGCCTACAAAGATTTTGTAGAGGATTATAATGCATTCAGAGGAAACGCATATGGTCTTTCTAATGTTCTTACTCAAACAGCATTCCTTAAACCTTCCATAAAATTAAAGAAGATTGATAATGTTATGATGACAGGACAATTAACTGTGCCTGGCCCTGGAGTTCCTCCATCAATCATTTCAGGACAATTAGTCGCTAACGAAGTTTTAAAGAAATTACCAAGTATCCAATCTGTCAACGCTTAAACACTAACGTGCCCGTATTACTATGAAAAAAATTTATGATCATCTTAGTTACAAGTTATCAAAAGAGATAACTGTTAAATACACCACATCTTTCGCTATTGGAATTCGATTCTTATCTGAAGAATTAAGAAACCCTATTTATGCTATTTATGGATTTGTTAGAGTAGCAGACGAAATTGTTGACTCCTTTCATGGATTTGATAAAGAACAATTACTAAACGATTTTGAAAAGGACTGCTATAAAGCAATAGACGATGGTATTAGTACCAATCCTGTTTTACATGCTTATCAAGAAGTAGTCCGTAAATTTGGAATTGAAAGAGAATTAATTACGTTATTCATACGTAGTATGCGTATGGATTTAGGTAAAAAGAAATATACTGAACAGGAATACAAAGATTACATCCTTGGTTCTGCAGAAGTGGTAGGATTAATGTGTTTGAGGGTCTTTTTAAATGGGGATGAAAAAGAGTATCAACGTTTAAAACCTTCAGCAATGGCCTTAGGTTCTGCTTTTCAAAAGATTAATTTCTTAAGAGACTTAAAAGCAGATGTTAGAGATCTAGGCAGGGTGTACTTTCCTAATATTGATATTTCTTCATGGAACGAGGAAGTAAAAAAAGATGTGGAAGCTGATATTCAAAAAGACTTTGATTTTGGATTTGAAGGTATTAAGCAATTACCTAAAGAATCAAGATTTGGTGTTTATTTAGCATATATCTATTACACTAGATTATTCAAAAAAGTGAAAAACACACCTGCACATGTGATCTTGGAGGAAAGATTAAGAATTCCTGATCCTAAGAAATATGCATTGTTTTTTCAATCTTATGTTAGACATCAAGTAAACATTTTATAAAATGGAGCCAAAGGTAATACTAGTAGATGAGCAAGATAATGAAGTAGGGACAATGGGTAAACAATTAGCTCATGTCGAAGGTGTATTACATCGTGCTTTTTCAGTCTTTTTATTTAACAAAAAAGGAGAGCTCTTATTACAGCAGCGTGCATTGAGTAAGTATCATTCGGGTGGTTTATGGACAAATACATGCTGTAGTCACCCAATGCCCAATGAAGATCTAAATGTAGCTGTAAAAAGGCGCTTGGTTGAAGAGTTAGGAATTACAGCAGATACTACAGCAATAGGTTCTGTTTTGTATAAAGCGGAGTTTGGTAATGGATTAATCGAACATGAATATGATCATGTTTTTATCGGGGAATACGATGGTCATCCAACAATTAATAAAGAGGAAGTAGAAACTGTAAAGTACTTTTCTTTGGAAGATTTGGATGATTGGCTCACAAATAAACCTAATGATTTTACTGCTTGGTTCCCATTATGTCTTGATATAGTAAAGCAGGAAATCCAATCAAAAATAACTTTATGAAAAAAGCCATTGTCATAGGAGCAGGAATCGGTGGAGTTTCTGCAGCTTTAAGAATAAACAAACTCGGATACAAGGTGACTGTGCTTGAGGGTACCGATACGGTAGGCGGCAAGCTAAAAGAATTTTCTATGGATGGATTTCGTTTTGATCGAGGTCCATCCTTATTTACTTTACCACATTTGGTAGAGGAACTATTTGAGTTGTACGATCGTGATGTTGATCAATACTTTAAGTATAACAAACACGAGATTGCTACCAAATACTTCTACGAAGATGGTACTGAATTTACAAGTTATACTGATGCAGAAAAATTTGCTGATGAAATAAAAAAAGTATGGGGCGTAGATGTAAGTGAAGTAATGCATCAGATAATTGATGATTACAAGAAAACATCACCTATTTTTTTAGAAAGCGGACTAACCAAAATTACAGACTTATTCACCAAAGAAGTATTTGATGCACTGCCAGTACTTACTAGACTAGGTTGGTTTGAATCACTTCATGAATTCAATAAAAAATATTTTAAGAACGATCAATTAGTACAGCTTTTTGATCGATATGCCACTTATAATGGATCTAGTCCTTATAAAACACCATCAATTATGAGGGTGATAAGTGCATTAGAACATTCTGATGGAGTCTTTTTCCCAAAAGAGGGTATGCGTTCTATCATTACTTCCTTAACTAAATTAGCAGAAGAGGTAGGTGTTGAGTTTAAATTAAACGAACAAGTTACTGGAGTAAAGTATTTAGGTCGTGAAATTAAAGAAGTAAATACATCAAATAAAACTTACGAAGCTGATGTGTTTATTTGTAATGCTGATGTGAATTTCTTTTTACCTGAAGTATTGGGAGAGAAAATCAAAACACCTAAGCCAAAAGAATTATCATCATCAGCAATGGTATTTTATTGGGGTATTGATCATGATTTTAAGCAACTGGATCTCCATAACATATTTTTCTCAAACGATTATCAGAAAGAGTTTAAACAACTTTTTGATGAACTGAAGATTCCAGAGGATCCTACTATTTATGTACATATTAGTAGTGTATTGAATAAGAATGATGCACCAGAGAATTCTCAGAATTGGTTTGTGATGATCAATGTACCTGCTTTACCAGAAGTATTTACAAAAGAAAAAGTTTCAGAAATAGAAACTCTTTTGATTAAAAAACTGAGTGAGTTCTTGAAGGTTGATCTGAATGAAAAAATTGTTTGTTCAAAAAATTGGACACCTAAAACAATTGAAGAGGATACACTAAGTTGGAAAGGTGCTTTGTATGGTTTAAATAGTAATAAATTAACACATGCACTTTACAGACAAAGAAATAAATCGAATCATTACAAGAATTTATACTTTGTGGGTGGTAGTGTTCATCCGGGAGGAGGTATCCCACTTTGTTTAAATAGTTCTAAAATTGTAGAAAGTTTAATCAATGAGTAGTAAAGAACTGATATTGAAATTGCAATCCTATAGTCCTGAATTAAAGGTAAAGGTCGTCCTACTCATTTTTTATAGTGTAGGAGGGGTAGTAGCTTTCACACCTTTAAATCAACTATTACTACCTTTCACTCCCGTTTTATTAACTGCATCTTTTATTGTATTATTTTCTTTTGAAGAAAATCGAAGTCAGCCTTTTTATTATTGGTTGATTTTTACCTACCTCGTCAGCTTCTTTGTTGAATGGCATGGTACTACATATGGATTACTTTTTGGGGAATATGTTTATTTAAACAATCTAGGACCCAAAGTATTCGATGTGCCTTTGGTCATACCTATCAATTGGATCATTTTAGCGATTGCAGGATTTAATATAGGAAGTTCTTTTAAAGGAAAGTTACCACTATTACCTATAGCTCTTATTTGCAGTGTGATAGTCGTGATGTTAGATGTACTTATAGAGATTGTCTGTGAACCACTTGGTTTTTGGGTTTGGGATGATGGAATGCCACCCTTCAAAAACTATTTCACATGGTGGTTTTTTATGTCTATCTTTATCTATCTAAAACTGAAATATATTCCTAACAGAAATAATTTATCGATATTTTTATTTATTCTAATTTTAGGATACTTTTTCCTACAAGTTATTGCTCATAATCTATAATCATTATGGAAATTATTATTAATTCACTAATCGTACTAACAACTTTCTTTTTTATGGAATTTGTAGCTTGGGCTACACATAAATATGTAATGCACGGATTTCTTTGGTATTTACACGAAGATCACCATGAACCTCACGATCATTTTTTTGAAAAAAATGATGCTTTCTTCCTCATTTTTGCAGTACCCTCTTGGTTGGGTATTATGTTAGGAATGATGTACAACCAGTATGTATTTGTATGGATAGGAACTGGTATTGCATTATATGGTTTATGTTATTTCTTAACACATGATGTGTTAATTCATCGTCGTTTTAAATGGTTTGATAAAACCAATAACAGATACTTTAGAGCCATTAGAAAAGCGCACAAAGTACATCATAAAAATCAAGGGAAATACGATAGTAAGTGTTTTGGAATGCTGATTGTACCTAAGAAATATTGGGAAGAAGCAAAAGCTAAACCATCAAGAAATAAACAAAAACACAAAAATGCCGGAGCAGTTTAATTTATATTTAATCATAAACTTCATAGCATTAGCAGGGCCATTTTTTTTAAGTTTCGATAAAAAAGTGGCCTTTTATAAGCATTGGGGAAAACTATTATTTTCACTAATATTTCTTTGGACAATTTATTTGCCTTGGGATATTTTCTTCACAGCAACAGATCAATGGGGCTTCAACCCAGACTATTTGATAGGGATTGAGTTTGCTTTTCTACCTGTTGAAGAGTGGATGTTCTTCCTGATCATTCCTTACTGTTTCTTGTTTATTTATGAATGTGTAAAAGCTTATTTTCCTTCGACAACATCGAAGACGGAAATGCCTTATTATTTATTGCTCGGGATAGCAGTTTCACAAACGATTCATGGAGGTATTTACTCTTATATGAACCTTATTGTTATTCTTTTTGGCTTTTTGATTACAAGAAACTCATTGACAAAGGCCTTTTGGATAAGTTATGCAATCACATTATTTCCTTTCCTAATTTTTAACGGAATACTTACTGGTAGTATTACACCTTCACCTGTAGTTTGGTATAATCAAGCAGCGTTTAGCGGTGTTAGAGTGGGTACGATTCCTTCAGAGGACTTTATCTATTTATTAGGAATGATGTTGCTTTGTATTAAAGGGTGGTATTGGATGGAAAAGAAGTAAGGGGAAAGTAAAAAGTAAGAGGGAAGTTGAGATTTTTGTAATTCTTGGGGAATTTGAGTTAGGAGTTAGGAGTTAGGAGTTAGGAGTTGCAGTATTAACGCAGAAGCAAATACTGGCGCAAATGTTAAGCGACAGCGTCATTTGTGCCCATAAACGTTAGAGGTCTCCCGACCTCGTTTTTAAATTAAAGAACTAAGGAACTAAGGAAGATTCTCTTCTTTGGATAGAGAGGTGGTGAAACCCCTCGATTCAATTTTACAAAACCATCGTATACTTCATGACTTTTACTTTTCATACCTCAAAATTTACTGACCTTCCCCAACGAGGTGGTGCAACCCCTCGTGATGCATCTAGGTCTACCATATTCACTATTTTATCAAAAGTAATATAACATTCAAGCTCAATAAGTGATCAAAATATGTTCACCTAAGGCACGAGGTAGTCTTATAGTAAAATCCTATATTCTAATCATTCAAATACCCAGGTAACCAAGTCACAATTTCCGGGAATAACACTACAATCAAAATCAATATCAATTGGATGCCTATGTAGGGAAGTATTCCTTTATAGATATCAGATGTTTTGATACTTCTTGGGGCAACTCCTTTTAGATAAAATAGGGAGAACCCAAATGGTGGGGTGAGGAAAGAAGTTTGTAGGTTTAATGATATCAATATTCCTATCCATAATAAATTCATATCATAAAGTAAGAAGATTGGGGTGACTACTGGAATAAATATGAATATGATTTCTATAAAGTCAATAAAGAACCCTGCAATGAAAATACCTAACATTACAATCGCTAAAAAGGCGTAGGGAGAAAGGTTAGCTTGTTGAATAAAGTGAACGAGCATTTCGTCTCCTCCTAATCCTCTGAAGACTAAACCGAATGCAGTGGCACCTACTAATATCATGAATACCATACTACTCAAATGTCCACTTTCATAGGCGGCATCTTTCATTACTTTCCAAGTAAGTTTCTTTTCGAATAGAGTTAATATTGTGGCACATAATGCTCCAATCCCTGCAGCTTCTGTTGGAGAGGCGATGCCTAGGAATATACTTCCTAATACGGCTATAATCAATAAGAAAGGTAGGACAAAAGTATTTAATAAGGATTTGTAGGATAATTCATTTTTAAATTGTTGTATTTCTTCTTGAGAATAATGTGGGACTTTCTCAGGATTGAAAACAGCATAGATATATACAAAAAGGATGTATAATGTCACCAATGCAACTCCTGGAATAACAGCAGCGACAAATAAATCACCAATTGAAATATTCATCACATTACCCATTAATATTAATACAATACTAGGAGGGATAATTTGCCCTAATGTACCAGATGCAGCTATAATACCTGTAGCATATTTTTTATCATATCCTCGATTAAGCATGGCAGGGAGACTCATTAAGCCCATAGTTACCACAGTTGCACCAACAATTCCTGTAGAGGCTGCAAGCATAGCACCTACAATGGCTACAGAGATGGCGAGTCCGCCTTTAAATCTACCCAATAGAATCGCCATAGTTTGTAATAATCGTTGAGCAATTCCAGATTTTTCCAACATCACACCCATATATATGAACAATGGAACGGCAATAAGAATTTGATTATTCATCGTTCCATAGATTCTCAATGGGAGGAGATAGAAAATATCTGTTCCAAAAGTAAAGTAGCCAAAAAGTAGGGAGATACCTGCTAAAGTAAATGCAACAGGAAAACCTAAAAGTAATGTGACAAATAAACAGAGGAATAAAAGTAGTAATATCATGAGGTGAGAGTTCCTTTTAATTCGAATAATTTACTCAACATCAAACTGACTCCTTGAAGAAGAAGCAAAGACATTGATATTGGGATGATGGCTTTAATAATAAATCGGAAGTGTAATCCACCGGCATCAGTAGACTTTTCCATAATCACCCATGAATTATATACATATGGAATGCTTGCATGGATAACAAAAAGACAAAAGGGAATAAGAAAAAACAGAATGCCAAAAATATCTACCCATCGCTTATTTCGGTCAGAAAACTTCTGATACAAGGCATCTACACGAACATGTTTATTCATTAATAAAGTATTGGGAGCATTGAGTAGAAAAATACACCCGAAAATGTGCCATTCTAGTTCTGTTATTCCTGCCGTACTAAAATTGAAAAAATATCTGAGTGCCACATCCACACAAACAATCAAGATTAAAAGTATTGTAAAAAGTGAAATTCCTTTTCCAATAGTTTTATTTAACAAATTAATCCAATGAAGAAGTTTGTCCATAGTAAAAAATGCTATTATCGGTCTATGTCATTGATAATCCGATAGAATAGGAAAAAATAGCTTGAAAAATGTCTTTTTATTAACAACAAAAATAGTTCATATTATTAAATTACTTATAAATCTTTCTACTTTTGATACAAATTTGGTTGATAACTGTTCGAATTATCTTTAATTTCGCCGTTCAGTAGCTTATAAATTAATCTACATATCAATTTATTGTTCAAGAAGGGGTTTTTACCATGAGTATAAACATAGATAAAGCAAATCTACCGAAACACGTTGCCATTATAATGGATGGAAACGGAAGGTGGGCAAAGAAGCAAGGAGCAAAAAGAATTTTTGGTCACAGAAATGCTATCAAGGCTGTACGTGAAGCTACCGAAGGCTGTGCAGAGTTGGGAATAGATTTTCTTACACTTTATGCTTTTTCTACAGAAAACTGGGATAGACCTAAAGCAGAAGTTTTAGGTTTAATGCAATTATTAGTTTCTACTATACGCTCAGAAACTAAAACCCTGACTAAGAATAATGTAAAGCTCAAAGCAATTGGTGACCTTTCTAAGTTGCCATCCGACTGTCGAAAAGAATTGCAAGAAGCAATACAACTAACAGAAGGAAATACGGGTCTAACATTAGTGTTGGCATTAAGCTATAGTGGGAGATGGGATCTAACTCAAGCGACACGTCGAATGAGTGAAGATTTTAAAGAAGGTAAAATTGATAGTATTGAACAAGATACGATCAAACAATATCTTTCTACTGCTGCTATGCCTGATCCTGAACTCCTCATCAGAACAAGCGGAGAACAAAGAATTAGTAATTTCTTGTTATGGGAAATTGCTTATACTGAATTATTTTTTACGAATATACTCTGGCCTGATTTCCGTAGAGACGTTTTACATGATGCAATAATGGCTTTCCAAAATAGAGAGCGCCGTTATGGTAAGACTAGTGAACAACTAACTACATAATCAGATTATTAAAGTATTTAAAAGACATCAAGCAAGACGCATGATATCATCTAATAAAACAGTGAAGACACTGTTGATGTTCATCTCAATTTGGACGATCGCAATAACATCCTCTTATGCTCAATTTGGGACAAACTATGGTTCGCAAAGCAACAAGTATAATGTAGACTACGGTACTCCGGTAGAGTATACTATCGCAGGTATTGATGTTGTTGGTGCAGACTTTAACGACAAAAATGCCCTTATCAATATCGCTGGCTTTAAAGTGGGAGAAAAAATTAAAATCCCTGGAGACGCGATTAGTAAAGCGGTAAAGAAATTATGGAAACTTGGTATTGTTGGTGATGTACAAATCAACATCACTGAGATTCAAGGAAACGATGTTTACCTTCAAATTGCCTTGAAGGAACGTCCTAAGCTATCAAAATTCTATTTTGAGGGAATCAAGAAAGGTCAAGCCAAAACCTTAACTGATAAAGTACAGTTAGTGAGAGGTAGAATCGTAACGGAGTCTATGATTCGTAATACTCAGAATATCATTAAGGATCACTACGCTGAAAAAGGTTTTAAAAACACAGAAGTTAAAATTGTAAAGGAAAAAGATCCTGTTTTAGCCAACTCTGTAGTTTTAAGAATTGATGTTCAAAAGAACTCTAAGGTTAAGATTGAAGAAATTAATCTTGCTGGAGTAGAAAAGCTGACTGAAAAGAAGGTAAAGCGTAAGTTAAAGAAGACGAAGGAAAAGAGGTTTGGTAGAATCTTTACGCCATCAAAATTCGTTGCAGAAGAATATAAAAACGATAAGAAAAGTTTAGTTCAATACTATAACGAAGAAGGTTACCGTGATGCTGAAATCTTAAGAGACTCTGTTTATGATGTGGACCCTAAGATGGTATCAATTGATATGGATATCTACGAAGGTACTCGTTATTACTATAGAAATATTACTTGGACAGGTAATTATAAATATACCAACGAAGAGTTAGGAAAAGTATTGGGTATAACAAAAGGAGATGTATACAATACAACTGAACTAAACAAACGTCTTTCATTTAACCCGAACGGTCAAGATATTTCTGCCCTATATATGGATGATGGTTACCTATTCTTTAGCGTAACTCCTACAGAAATTATGGTAGAAGGAGATTCAGTTGATGTTGAAATGAGAGTTTTTGAAGGTGAGCAAGCTTATGTTTCAAAGATTATCGTTAATGGCAACACGAAAACATCCGATCACGTAATTTACCGTGAGATCCGTACCTTGCCAGGTCAGAAATTCTCTAGATCAGATTTAATTAGAACGCAGAGGGAATTATCAACTCTAGGTTACTTTGACCCAGAAACTATTGATATTCAACCTAAGCCAAATATGTCAAATGGTACTGTAGATATCCAATATGGATTAACAGAAAAAGCCAATGACCAGATCGAATTATCCGGTGGTTGGGGTGGTTTCTATGGTTTCGTAGGTACTGTAGGTCTAGTATTCAACAACTTCTCATTAAGAAACGTAACGGACTTCTCTAAGTGGAGACCTCTACCAGCAGGTGATGGTCAAAGACTACAATTGAGGGTTCAAGCATCAGGTATTCAATACCAAACTTACTCAGTGTCATTTACTGAACCTTGGTTAGGAGGTCGTAAGCCGAACTCATTAACGGTAAGTTATAACTACTCTAATCAAAACTCATACAGTGGTGATGTGAAAATTGGTAGTTTAGGTATTAATGCAGCAACAGTTGCATTAGGTAGAAGATTACAATGGCCGGATGACTGGTTTACAATGTCGAATTCATTGTCATTCCTAGTATATGATTTGAATAACTGGTATGCTACTGGTTTTGGTGATTATAACAACGGTAAATCTTATAACTTAACGTTCAATACTACTCTATCAAGAAACAGTATTGACCAACCAACTTACCCACGTAGAGGTTCACAAGTATCCTTGAGTGTGAGTTTAACTCCTCCTTACTCTGCATTTGGTGACAAAGACTTCTCAGATCCATCAATTTCTGACGAAGAGCGTTACAAGTGGGTAGAGTACCATAAGTGGATGTTTGATAACGCTTGGTACCAATCAATCATTGGTGACTTAGTAATGGCAGTAAGAGCCCACGTTGGTTTCTTAGCAGCATATAACCAAGATAAAGGTTTAGGTCCATTCGAACGTTTCATTATGGGTGGTGACGGTTTAACGCAACAATTCGCACTACTAGGTACGGAAACTATTGGTTTAAGAGGTTATGAAAACAACTCCATCGTTCCTTATGAATCGAATGGTCTTGGTGGTGTAGTTTATAACAAATATGTAATGGAACTTAGATATCCAGTATCATTAAACCCTGCAGCAACGATCTACTTATTAGGTTTCGCAGAAGGTGGTAATAACTGGGCGACAATTGACGAGTTCAACCCATTTGAAATGTATAAATCAGCTGGTTTTGGTGCCAGAATCTTCATGCCTGCATTCGGTATGTTAGGTATTGACTGGGCTTACGGTTTCGATGCCGCACCGGGTAGATCTGATCCAAGTGGTAGCCAATTCCACTTTACAATCGGTCAACAGTTGAGATAAAAAATATTGTACATCTACTGTACGTGAAAGCCTCCAGATTCTGGGGGCTTTTTTTGTGTTTTTTTGATATTTTTTTCATCATTTGACAACTTCAGTCTTTAAAGAATAAAATACTAATCAATTGATTAATCATGATAGAATATTCTTTATTTTATGTACTAAACAAATCATTAAACTTGTAGTTATTTATATAAATGAATGATTATTCAGTGATTAAGCTTTTAATTTCTATTTTTAATGATATATTTGAGATTGAAAAACACACAATAAACACCTTATACCATTACACACATGAATTTTGAACTAACTGAGGAGCAGTTGGCAGTGAGAGATGCTGCACGTGATTTTGCTCAGAATGAATTATTACCTGGCGTTATTGAAAGAGATACAGAACAACGATTCCCGAAAGAACAGGTAAAACAAATGGGGGAATTAGGATTTATGGCAATGATGGTCGATCCTCAATATGGAGGAGGAGGTATGGATACCATATCGTATGTGATTGCAATGGAAGAAATCTCTAAGATTGATGCATCCGCATCGGTATCGATGTCTGTAAACAATTCACTTGTATGTTGGGGACTTGAGAAATTTGGCTCTGACGCTCAAAAAGAAAAATATCTTAAACCGTTAGCTTCTGGTGAAGCCATTGGTGCCTTCTGTTTATCTGAACCTGAAGCTGGTAGTGATGCTACTTCACAGGTAACAGAAGCTATCGATATGGGTGATCACTATCTTCTAAATGGGACAAAGAACTGGATCACTAATGGTAATTCTGCATCGATATACCTTGTCATAGCACAAACAGATAGAGAAAAAGGTCATAGAGGTATCAACTGTTTGATTGTAGAAAAAGGCATGGACGGTTTTGTTGTAGGCAAAAAAGAAGACAAATTGGGTATTAGAGGATCTGATACACACATGTTGAGTTTTACAGATGTAAAAGTGCCAAAAGAGAATAGAGTAGGTGAAGATGGATTCGGATTTAAGTTTGCTATGTCTACTTTAAACGGTGGTCGTATCGGAATCGCTGCTCAAGCTTTAGGCATCGCATCAGGAGCTTATGAGTTGGCATTGAAATATTCAAAAGAGCGTAAGACTTTTGGAAAGCCAATTAGTGAACATCAAGCTATTGCATTCAAATTGGCTGATATGGCCACTAAAATTGAAGCTGCACGTCATCTAGTATTTAAGGCAGCTTGGTTAAAGGACCAAGGTAAAGACTTTTCAGAAGCTTCCGCAATGGCTAAATTATACGCCTCTGAAGTGGCTATGGAGGTGACAGTAGAAGCGGTGCAAGTTCACGGAGGATATGGGTATGTAAAAGAGTATCATGTTGAACGTTTGATGCGTGATGCTAAAATTACTCAGATTTATGAGGGAACATCAGAGATTCAGAAAATTGTAATATCAAGAAGTATTCTAAAAGATTAATCAGCCAGAATATTTGACAAAAAAGCCGATAGAAGAAATTCCATCGGCTTTTTTATTTATAGGTGCGACTTATCGAGTCAACACCATATTATATGCTTTGATATAGTAATCATACAACTCATTCCAATCGAAATGATACGATGATTGTTCTACTCTACTACGTTGAGCAATTCGGTCTCTTCTTTCCATAGTAACGAAATCATACATGAAATTAGCCAATTCCTCAGCAGAGTGAGTGTAATCACTGTGCTTTCTATGAATAGTTTCAATTCCTTCTACTTTTGTACGTTTCAAGTCATTGATCACGAAGTCACCAAAGCCTGCTAAATCAGATGTGACTGCAGGGATACCTCTTGCGACACATTCCATTGGAGTATATCCCCAAGGCTCATAGTAAGAAGGGAATACCCCTAAGTGACATCCTCTTACAAACTCATCGTAATCGATACCAAAAAGAGGGTTCATAGAAGAAACAAAGTCAGGGTGATACACCAATTTCACTTTATCGCCTTCATAGTTTAATAAACCAGAATTGCGAGCAAAGTTTAAGATATCATCCTTAGCATCATCTTTTAAGTTGTGTGTAGTGATATAAGGGAGACGAGAAGTTTTCCAAGATTGAACAGTTCTTCTTAACTGAAGTCTTAAGTTTTCAGGAATCAACTCCTCAATGGTAGGTGTTTCAATCATGTCGCCTTTTGATGCAACATAGAATAAACGTTCACCCACACTCTTCTCCATGGCATCACAAATCTTTCTGATTTCACCTAAAACGGCTCTCGATTCTAATTCGATAGGGTTAATAGTATGATAATCTTGCTTTGTGATAAAGAAAGTAACAACAGTCTTATTGATATTATTGACTCTCAATTTATGATTCAAACGAGCAAGTGCTTCTAAAGTTAAATCGAATCCTTTGTTTTTATACTCATATCTACCTGATGTGAAGAAATATAAAGTATTGTTTAAATCAAATGAATACGATTGGAAGAAGTGACCCATTACAAATTCGTGGATCTTCTCTTTATATCTTTGATGAAGTACTTGAGACTCGTGTAAAGCTTCAAATTTATTGATATTGATACCATTAGGTACGATTGCATCAATTTCTCTACCCAATAAGTACTTACATTCTACAGCTGTTAACCTACTTACTGTACTGAAAACATGAGATCCATGAGCAGCAGCTCTTTCAATGGAAACCTGTGGTAGAATATTAAAGTGTTCTGCTTCTTTGGTCCAATTATAGGTTCCTTTCTCAAGATTTTGATAGAATTCAGGGTCGTTCATGGCTAGGTAACGACCTAGTAGGGTAGCGTGGGTAGTAAATACTGTTTTAATATTTAGGTTTCTACGACGGATTTCTGGGATAGGAATACCAGCCATCCATTCGTGCATATGTGCTACAACTTTTTTATCCGAATTATTTAAATTATCTAATTCCTGGAAGAAGTCAGTCATTTGAGAAGCCAGCATGATCGTTTGATCAAATAAGTCATCACCATCAAATGAAGGGATATTATGTGACTCCCAATTAGATTTTTTAATGTCAGTCAATTTCCATGCTTCATTATGTGGTTTAAATAATACCACACGAGGTCTCCCAGAAACCAACCATCTACCATAATGTACTTCGTAGCCTTTGTTTCTCAAAGAACGTACAGTTCTTGATACTAAATCATCACCATCGTCACTAATAGGATCAAAAACAGCAGATATGTTATTATTAACGTAGGGGCCAATTAAACAATAGTTGTCATCGCCAACTTGTTGTAAAACGTTCAGGATTTTTGACTTGATTACAGTATAGATACCCCCAACTTGATTACAAACCTCCCATGCACCTTCTATGAGCAATGGAGTTTCTTTCAAATGTACTTTCTTTGGCATATAAAGTTGTGTATAATGTTAATTATGTTTGTTCTAAGTATCGTTACTTAATTTTCAACCGATTGCACAAATATAACGACTGTTTTTAATTTATTATTTAATAAATTCAATCAGAGTTATATAGAAAGTTGTATTCAGGATTGTTATGAAATATTTTATCATTTTTTAATAATCCATAATTGTTTGATGTTGAGTGGGTTAATTTAAATTTATTTAGAAATTGATTACATATCACATCAAAAAAATTTTATATTCGTATTAATTATTATTATAAAACTAAAAAGCACGAAATGAATAACTTCGAAAAAGTTAAAGGATACTTGCTAAATCTAGGTTACGATATTAAAAGTGAGGATGAGCAAGAAGAACTATTTATTATCTCTGATGAAGAAGAAGGACTTCTTAATGTAGTAGTTGACTGTGAAGATCCTATTCTAATTATAGAAATGCATCTGATTGATTTAAATCAGGAAAAACCAGATTTCTACAAACAATTGCTGGTTAAAAACAGAAACTTTGTCCATGGTGCATTTGTTATTGATGAACAAGGGAATCGTTTGTTATACAGAGATACATTAGAGTTAGAAAACCTTGATGAGAACGAGTTAGAGGGAACGTTAAATGCTCTGAAATTAGTAATTAGCGAAAATTACTCGATGTTACTAGATTATGCACAAAACTAAAAAAGAGGAAAGGATATGTTTAAGAGATTATTTGGATGGATGTCTTCCGAGGCAAACTCGGCAATGGATAAATTAGAGGACCCTATTAAGATGACTGATCAAGGAATTAGAGATCTTAAAAAGGATTTAGATCAAAGTTTACAAGGTTTGGCTCAGGTGAAGGCCATCGCTATACGTACAAGAAAAGAATACGAACAACATAAACAAGCAACTCAAGATTGGGAAAGAAAAGCAATTATGTTGTTGCAGAAAGCACAAGCCGGACAAATTGATGCTGGTGAAGCAGATCGATTAGCCACTGAAGCTTTAAATAAAAAAGAACAAGCAGCACAAGCAGCGGCAGCACATGAGGGAATGGTAAAACAAAACGATTCTCAGGTAGCAAAGATGGAGCAGAATGTGCAAAAGCTGAAATCTCAGATTTCTCAATGGGAGAATGAAGCGAAAACATTAAAAGCACGTGCTAAAGTAAGTGAAGCTTCTTCAAAAATCAATAAGCAGTTGGCATCAATCGACTCTTCTAGCACTGTTGCTATGTTAGAAAGAATGAAAGATAAAGTAGAAGCTCAAGAAGCTTTAGCGGAATCTTATGGTGATATTGCAGATTCAAATGTCACTGTTGACGAAGAAATCAATAAAGCGTTAGGACCAGGTTCTGGAACTTCATCATTAGCTTTGGAAGAGTTAAAACAAAAAATGAGGTTAGGTGATGGTTCTACTTCTTCTGAATCAACTTCAGAACAATCTTCAACAGAAAGTAATGCTGGAGAAGAGTTATCTGATTTAGATAAGTTGAAGCAACAGCTAAAGAAAGACGAATAAGTATTAACAATACTTCAACGTCATACATTTAATAGTACTCACTATAAAATACATTATTTACTTCAAATAGTTAAAAAATGTACTTTCTAGTGAGTATTTTTTTATATGTATGATAAATTAATTGTCTTCTTTAATGGTTATTTAATGTATAATGATTAGCTTTATCTTAAACAGATTTCATAATTTTCTGTTCCAATGGTGTCAAATGAGACATTTATAACTCATTAATAGTTTATCAATTACTTATTCCGATGAAGATTACAAAGAATTACTCAATTTTTCTTTTTCTATTTGCTTTCGTTTTTTCCTTTACTACATATGGACAAAGTAAAAAGAAATTAAAACAAATGAATGCTCAACTTACTTCTGAAAATCAAGAGTTAAGAAGAAGTAAAGATGATTTAGAAAAGAAATCTAATTCACTTGCAGCAATGAATGAACAGCTTACATATGAAATGGAAAGCTTAAAATCTGATGTAAGTAAATTACAAGCTGAAAATAGTAATCTAAAAAATGAAATAGATGAGCTTGAAAGCGAAAATGAAGGTTTAGTAACTACACTTGAAAATAGTAAATCAAACTCTGGTGCTGTAGCAAATGGAAATAATATGCCTGCAAACAGTGCAAATTGTTCTAGTAAGCAAGGTGCTTTGATGGGTAATAAATCTTATTTTGTAGATCTTTCTAGCACAATTACTGTTCATGGTTGGGGCGTACAAGTGTATTCTACAAAAAGCTTATGTGATGCACAAGGTTATGCAGAGAACTTCGAGTCTTATTATAAAATGTGGAAAACCTACATTAAAGTAACAGAAGAAAACGGAGAACAAATTTATAGTGTTGTTTACGGCACATTAAAATACGAAGATCAAGCTAAGGTTTATATGGAAAACTTTAAGAAAATTGGTCGTAACGAAGATGAACGTAACGCAATTTTAGTTCAACACTAAAATTTAAAAAACATCAATACTTTTATACCACAGATTAGAATATAATCTGTGGTATAATTTTTTACAAGTAACTGATTTTGAGTAAACAATTAATTCATGTCTTCAACACAATCTTATAAGTAGAAAATTCCTTTCATTATGGAATATTTATTGCGATTAGAATTGAAGTTTAATATGAATTGAAACAAGCCTAAGTGAAAAAAAGTACAGTATCATATAAATGGAGAAAAATCGTAAAGTGGTTTTATGGCTACTTTGTGGCTTGTTTTGTGATAGCTGTTAGTAACTTTTCTGCGTTTAGACAAATTGAAGATCAAGACGTAATCGTAGAAAAAGTGATTGATTTACGTCAGATGACGATGTCTATGACATTAGCTGCTCAAGAATTTCTTTCATATGAAGCTCATTATGAAGAGTTTCATAGATCAAGGCAGGCTACACCTATTATGACAGAGTATCATAAGGTGGATAAAAAACTTGAAGCTTATGTTGGTGATATCATGGAATCGAACGATTCATGGAAAATGGCTTATGAAGATGATCTAAAACTTTTTAGCGATTTATTGGCAAAACATAGAAAAACATTCTCAAAAATTGTTACTCAATTGAAATATAGAGGTTCACAAACTTCAGGAATGATTGGTGATTTACAAAAAAGAACGAAATCTCTGCAGGAAGATCCCTATGTAAATAATGTTTTGTTAGAAGAAATGCGACTTTTAGAAAAAAGTTATCTATTAAGTGCAGATACAGCCGACTTCTACAAAATACGTGAATTGAACCATCGTCTTCAGCGGGAAGTGAAGGGAATTGAGATGCCTAATGGAAGAAAACACAATATCTTGAACCATTTGAGAAGGTATAATTCTATTTTATTGAGAATTGTTCAGGTAGATGATAGAATCGGTTTTAGAGGAGATGTTGGTTTAACCCTAACATTGCAAAATAATACAGAGGCAATCATCAAATTATCTGATGAGATGTATAAAAAAGCTCAATACAATAAAGATTGGTGGATGTCGACAAGTCGATGGATTGCAGTGATCTTTGGCACATTGTCCGTCTGTGTTTTATTGGTACTAAGCTTATCTACAAACGAATTAATCAATAAAATTAGGTAGTCGATTTATTATCGTCTAATTCATCTAATTTAAAGAAGAACCTTGCTAGTGGCATGGCAAGAATTGCAAAAGCAATCATAAAAGCTCCTCCATAGAAATAGATATCCATTAATTCGCTATCTCCAAAAAAGAAATAGGCAATCACACCTCCATATATTGGTGATACGTTATTCGCTAATGAAACACTAAAAGGAGTAATCTTTTGCATCACTTTAACAATTGAACTGTAGGCGATTATAGAGAATATAACGGCTAAGATGATGATTAGAACAATATCTAATGATGTCGGAGTGTGAAAGCTTGATTTAGATATATATTTTAAGAAATAAGGTAAGAACAAAGCTGTTGCTGCGAATGCACCACACATCTGATAAAACGTGATGACTAAGTAATGATACTTTTTTGAGTATTTCGAAGTTAGGATAGTAACAACAGCTGCAAAGAAAGCTGCTAATATTGCTGCAAACATACCCTCACTATAAGCAAATCCTGAACTGAAAATCATATATACTCCAAATAAGGCAGATAGTCCTGTCATGACCTCAGTGAATGTTGGACTTTTTTTACTAACAACCGGATAGATGAAACTAACCCATATTGGCGTTGTGGCAATACCAACTAATGTTACAGATGTATTTGACTTCTTTGCTGCTACTACAAATAATACCCAATAGATTGCAGTAAGTAAACCTGTAAAGAATAACATTACAATATGTGACATCTTTACTCTTAGATTCACCTTTTTATATAATACTACACCAAATACAATAACCGTTGCTGCCAGTGTTCTTAAGAATACAATCTCGACAGAGGATAATGTAATGTAGATATTAATGATTGGTATCATAGATGAACACATAATCCAGAAATGCAATTCAGCATAAGCGGTTTTGTCACCTGTAAAACCAAGTTTTTTGAAAATTGATTCTAAAGCCAATGTAGAATAAGTTTTATTAAAAAATTATCTATTCTCCTGAGTACGACTCAAAATATTTTATCGATATCAAGTTATTAATTTAGTCTAAAAAATTTGAAGACATATATATTTTAATGATTTTCTTCTTTAAATCTCTTTTCACCCGCTTTGATCTCTACATTTATCATATTCTCAAAAGGAGGAAGAGGGCAGTCAAAACTGTCATTGTAAGCACAATAAGGATTGTAAGCCATATTAAAATCAATATACGTTTGCATTTGTCCTTTTTTAATACCGTGTAATTCAATATATCTTCCCGCACCGTAAGTTTCTGTATCAGCCGTTAGGTCTCTAAAAATTACCATCAATAAATCTTTTGTGAGAGGAGTAGGAAGAACAGCTTTTAGTAAAGTAAGTTTGACAGTTTCTCCATTTACTTTAAATGTTGCAACACAAGATTTATAATATTCTCTTGCTTTTTCTTGAGTAGTATTTATTCTTATTTTATCAGGTTTATCTGCCCATTCTAATTGTGCATTTACACGGTAAGAGTAATCGACAGGGTAATAATTTAAATGCTCAAAAGAAGCCATTTCTACCTCACTTAAAGGACTTTCATTTTTATTTTTAAAGATTTTATCTTTGTCAGTTCTTTCTTTTAATATACGTTCAGTATACTTTGTTTGGCCTTCCTCTGATTTAGAAGAGAACAAAATATTTCCAATATAACCCAATATTGCTACCCCAATGATAACTTTTAAAACGGAACTTGTTTTCATTAATTTATTCTTAAATATGATTTCTGAGTGTAAAATTATCATTTAATTACTTTCATAAAAGCAGTTTCACGATTATTTTATTGCACAATATTAATAAATAATTGTATATTGCAAATACAATCATTACTGAACACTAATTAACTACCCTATTGCTAATGATGGCACAACCTAATCACATAAATAATTTAGTAGACAATGTCTCTAAAGAGTTGTTGTTTGAGGGATTTTTGTCTGGATTCAGGCATTACGCACTTGATGATCAAGAGTGGGAAATTATGCGTCAGAATTTGAAGTTAATAAGACATGCAACAAACCCGCATGACGAAAATGCCATTGCTGTTTTTGCCAATTCTATGATGATTGGCTATGTTCCTAAAACTCATTCAGAAATTATTGCGAATTACATCGATAAAGGAGAAAATATTATACCTGAATTAATTGATGTTAACCCAGAGGCCACTAGCCAAGAAAAAGTATACTTTAGAATCTGGAATTATAAAGTAAAACTTTCATCATAATAATATTTTAAAATCAGTAAGTCTTTTTTCTGTTTTTAGCTTCTTTTTCTCAATTTCAGCACCGGTTTTTTATTTTCAAACAATTCCTCTGGCATCACTTCTTCAAGCACTTGTTGCAGTTGAGATTGTGTTTCCAAGTTCTTCACCAATTCAATAAGGTTGATATTTGAAATTTCTTCATTAAAATACTTTCTTAAGCTTCTATTTAAAGGCTTTCTTTCTTTATACTGTTGAATGATTAATTCTTTTAGTTCAGTATTTCCCCAATGCATTTGATGATAAAGTAAATCGGCATTACGAAGATATTGGGTATTATTCAATTTAATGTCTTTCCCTTTTTCGTATTCATCTTCACCAATTACTTCTAAGTTTACCTCTTCATTCATCAATTGAATGGATGAAGCATATACCTTCTTACCAATTTTGACCCACTTCCAAAAATCGTTTAATAAAGGAATTCTAGGCGGCATGGCCACTAATTCTTTCTGATAATCATTTTGGTAAGTAGGATGATTGAGAATAGCCAAACAGTAAAAGAATATATTTTCTTTCGTCAGTTCAGACTCCTTTAAAGTACGCTCGATTTGAATTTTTTCTAAATCTTTGATCTCATTGGATAAATTACTGATACTAGAATTTATAGCCGATAACATTGATTTTTTTTCTGTAGCCCCACGATAGAGCTGAAGCATTTTATTTTGAAGTGCTTGAAGTTGAACTTGAATTAAATCTAATTCGTTATCCTCATTTTCAATAATTCCCTCAATTTTTTGAGTAAACTTATGAAGCACAGGTAAGCGTTGTGTGTGCTTACTGATCAGTCCGGTTTCGTGTATCAGAAGATCTTTTAAACTTGCTACAGTACTTTTCTTTCCTGCCTCTGGCAAGCGTGGGATATAGTATTGTTTAAAGCGTTGTAACGCCCAGTCACTAACATTATCATCAAAAGAGGCATCTTCTTTATACATCTTTAATGGTAAGAGAGTAACTTGATGTTTTCTATCAAAAAAGTCGGATAAAACCGGAGCATTGGTCGAAATTATATCAAACCCTGTAGCAGCATTTGACCCAATACATAAGACAGGTTGTTCTTTATCCAATCCAAAAGAATGTGCATTCGTCCAAGCTTTCGTATCTTCTTCAGATAAGTATACCCATTTCTTTACAAAAGGCTTTTGATATACTTTGAGATAAGTTTCTTCGAATTCTTTTTTGTTATCAGGTAAAACTGCCTGGGCTACTGTTTTAGAAGATTCTTTCTGTAAATCTGCTACTTTAGAAACCAATTGTTTTTTATTGAAATCGGTGACCCAAGATTTATTTTTCAATTGTATAGGAGAGACCGCTTGTTGAAAAATACTCTTTTCCTTTTGAGAATACATACACAAAAATTTAGTGTATTCTTCTGAAGAAAGTGTGATCCAATCTCCGGAATCCTGACTGATCTTTGAAAAGTCCTCAAGGTAGCTTGGAGCATAATACACCCCGTCAAAATCATTTTCTTTATCGAAAATAAAACAATAGACTAATTGCTGAGAATATTGATGTGCTTGAATATACACCCTATGGCAAATTTCAGCCACTTTATCTCTCCAAAATTTATATTCAGGAGCAGCGGCTAGTGAATGATCACCTCGAATGACAAGAATACCATTGTTTCCCAAACGTTTCTTCGCCCAAAGCAACCAATAGGAGACAGGGTTTCTTTTTTGATCACCAGAAAAAGCCTTTTTAACTTTATTCGTCCATTCTTTATGTGCACTTCTATTTCCCAAAGACATCTGTTGAATCGTACCAAATACAATTTGAACAGGTTCTCTATTGAGATTGATGAGTTTGTCCAGATTAGCATCCTCTTCGGTAAACTCAAAGTGTGTCTGACCTTTAGGTTGAATGTCTACAAAGCTTAAACTATTGCCATAAGAGCGCTTACTTTCAGAGATTACTACTGCACACCAATAATAGACCAATAAATCATAACAAACGATCGTATTTGATTTAGCTTCATTGTCTAAAAATGGAGGCAAGGTAAATGAAGGGTATAAATACTGCGCATGTTGTCCAGCATTATTTAAGTGTTTCTTCATCAAGGATTTGAACATGCCGTTAAAATAATCGGGCAATTCTTCTCCTTCCTCACGACCCATTAATTGAGTGTATAGCTCATTTCGATCCGTTCCGTTATCAAGAAGTACATCAATTTTTTCTTTTAACTGATGAATGCCTTCATCGAACGCATCTTTTTGTTCTAGAAATTGAAGCAGATTGTGAAATGCTAAATAAATAGGGTCAGCTTTCAGTTCCCCCAATTCATCTGATGTGAAAAGGTGAGAGGATATGCAATCAGCTACAATATGTTCACTCAACATTTTTAATAAATCGTCCACATTAAATGTAGGGAAAAACGATTTCTTAAATGTTTTTATCAAGTGATCACCATGTTGTGCTACTTCGTTTCTGAAATTGCCTGCAAACTGTAATTGTTGCTGAATATTTAGTATAGCTTCTCCTATCAAGGTCTAATTGTTTTTACGCTCAATGTAGTTTCAAATGGCAAATAAAATGAATTACTTTGATTTAGTGTAGAGAAAGTCCAACTATTAAAAATCATTTGTGATTATCCATCAAAATACTTCTCAACTTCGTATATTCGCATCAATAGAAAACACGACAAACAGCATCATCTTTTTGGATGTAATTGTCCTTTGAATAGAATATTTATGAAGAAATTATTTCTGCTTGATGGCATGGCTTTGATCTTCCGTGCTCACTTTGCGTTAATTCGTAATCCTAGGATCAACTCTAAAGGAGTAAATACAAGTGCCCCAATGGGATTTGTCAACTCCTTATTGGAAATTCTAAAAAAGCAGGAACCTACACATATAGCCGTTTCTTTCGATTTATCTGCGCCAACATTTCGTCATGAGATGTACAAAGAGTACAAGGCAAACCGTCAGGAAACACCTGAAGATATATCTATCGCCATTCCTATTGTAAAGAAAATCGTCGACGCTTTTAATATCCCTCGAATCGAAATGGAAGGTTTTGAAGCAGATGATGTGATTGGAACAATTGCTAAAAAAGCATCTGCCGCGGGAGGTTTTCAAACCTATATGATGACACCCGATAAAGATTATGCTCAGTTGGTAGATGATAATACTTTCCTTTACCGTCCATCTACAAAAGGTGGAATTGAAATTCTAGGGCCCAAAGAGGTATTAGAGAAATTCGATCTAGATAGAGTAGATCAGGTAATTGACCTTTTAGGTTTACAAGGTGATGCAGTCGATAACATTCCAGGTGTTCCGGGGGTAGGACCGAAGACGGCATGTAAACTTCTTAAAGAATATTCTACTGTTGAAGGCATTATTGAAAATGTAGATCAACTAAAGGGTAAGCTTAAAGAAAGAGTATCTGATAATCGTGAACAAGCCATTCTATCAAAAGAATTAGCGACGATTAAGATTGATGTTCCGGTAGAATTCAATGAAGAGGAATTGAAAGTAAAAGAACCAAACAAAGAAGAGTTGGTAAAGATTTTCAATGATCTTGAGTTTAAAACTTTATTGAAAAGAGTGTTCCCAGGTGAGGCACCAAAAAAGGTGGCTCCAAAGCCGGGTGAACAAACATCTTTGTTTGGAGGTGGAGCTCCTGCTGCAAAAGCGGCTCCAGTAGAAGTAGTGGAGGAAGAGATCGAAATTCCTATTGATACAATTAATTCTATCAATAAAAATTACAGAATGATCGATTCTGAGGAGAGATATCAAGAACTCGTAGATTACTTGATGAAACAAAAGGAATTCGCTTTCGATACTGAAACGACTTCTCTAGATTCATTAGTGGCTCAACCCGTTGGTATTTCATTCTCCGCTAAAAAAGATGAAGGTTATTATGTGCCTTTAACTTTAAACGAAGAGGAAGATCAAAAAATCTTATCTCACTTTAAAGCACTTTTTGCAGATGAGAAGATTTTGAAAATTGGTCAGAATCTTAAATATGATATTCAAATTTTAGATAATGTAGGTGTAGAGGTCAAAGGACCCTTCTTCGATACGATGTTGGCACATTACTTAATTGAGCCAGATAAACGACATGGTATGGATACGTTATCAGAGCATTATTTAAATTATAAGCCTGTTTCTATCGAAACTATTCTAGGTAAAAAAGGGAAGAAACAGAAAAATATGAGAGATATCCCTGCTTCAGAAGTATATGAATATGCTTGTGAAGATGCAGATATCACGCTACAGTTGAAATATGCTTTAGCAGATCAACTCAAAGAAAAAGAAGCAGAAACGTTATTCAACAATCTTGAAATGCCATTGATGGAAACATTGAGATTGATGGAAAAAGAAGGAGTTAACTTAAATGTTCCTTCTCTTGAAACATATTCTGTGACCTTGGCGGAAGAAATCGTTCAATTGGAAAAAGATATTTATGCACTAGCTGGAGAGGAATTTACTATTTCTTCACCAAAACAGTTGGGTATTGTCTTATTCGAAAAAATGAAGTTGGTCGATAAGCCGAAGAAGACCAAGACAGGGCAATATGCCACTGGGGAGGAGATCCTTCAAGGTTTGAAACAACATGAAATCGTTGGTAAAATCTTAGACTTCCGTCAGTTAAACAAACTGAAGAGTACGTATGTAGATGCACTTCCTAAGTTGATCAAAGAGGATGGTAGAGTGCATACAACGTACAATCAAGCCGTAGCAGCTACTGGGCGTTTAAGTTCGACAGATCCCAACTTACAGAATATTCCAATTCGTTCATCAAGAGGTAAGGAGATTAGAAAAGCCTTTGTTGCTCGAGATGAAGATCATGTATTTATGGCTGTCGATTATTCTCAAGTAGAACTTCGAATTATGGCTGCCTTCAGTAACGATGAGGAAATGATCAATGCATTTAAAGCGAAAAAAGATATTCACACAGCAACCGCAGCAAAAGTCTTTAAAGTAGCTGAAGAAGAAGTGGATGCAGATATGAGACGTAAAGCTAAAACAGCTAACTTTGGTATTATATACGGAGTTTCAGCTTTTGGTTTATCTCAACAATTGGACATCCCGCGTACAGAAGCAAAACAATTGATCGATGCTTATTTTGAGGAATTCCCTGCTGTGAAAAAATACATGGACGATGTGATCAATAAAGCACGTGAGGACGAGTATGTAGTCACTTTGATGGGTCGTAGAAGATATTTAAGAGATATCAACTCAAGAAACTTTACGGTGAGAGGTATGGCTGAACGAAATGCGATTAACGCTCCAATTCAAGGTACAGCAGCCGATATCATTAAGAAGGCGATGATTGATATTCAAAAATGGATGGATACACAAGACTTGAAATCCAAAATGATCATGCAAGTGCATGATGAATTAATTTTTGATGTTCATAAAGACGAATTGGACATAATGAAATCAAAAATTAAAGAGCTGATGGAAAATGCCTACGAAATGAAAGTTCCATTGGAAGTAGAAGTAGGTGAAGGTTTAAATTGGTTAGAAGCACATTAAGATGAATCAAGTGATGACGCCAACAAAAGAGAAGTCTTTTTTTATTGGTATTAAAGACTTCTTAAAATTAATTAGGTTCAATAACCTAATGATCATATTTGCGACCCAATGGTTGGGCCGAATTTTCTTAATCGGACCTTATCAAGAATGGAAAGACCATTTTACTGATGTAGGTTTTTGGTTATTGACATTTTCCACAATGTTGATAGCAGCGGCAGGGTATATCATCAATGATTATTATGATATAAAAATTGATGCCGTAAATAAGCCAAAGAAACAAGTGGTGGGTAAAGTAATGAAAAGGAGAGTAGCGATATTAACGCATACGGTCTTTAATTTTGTTGCTATCGTTATTGGTCTATTTCTATCAAAAGAAATTGGAACTATCTTTTTCTTTACGACTTTTTGGTTGTGGTTATATTCTAATAATCTAAAGAGGAGAGCATTTATTGGCAACCTTAGTGTGGCAGCAATGACCTCTATGTCCATCTTTTTGATCAATATCTATTTTATAGAACACAATAAGGCGGTGTATCAATTTGGTTTGTTTGCCTTTTTTGTTTCGATTATTAGAGAAGTGATCAAAGATTTAGAAGACAAAGAAGGAGATGCTCAATTTGGATGCAAGACTTTACCAATTATTTGGGGTGATAAAAAGACAAAACAGTTCGTATATGTTTTGTTTGCCTTGTTCGTCATCTTATCTGCTTTGATCATACAGCGCATTGAAAACGAATATTTCCAATACTATTTTTCTGGTTTGATTCTTCCAGCATTTTTCTTGATGTTTATGCTTCATAAAGCATCATCCATTAGGAATTATCATGATATCAGTAAATGGATAAAGTATTATATGTTAGCAGGTATTGTGGGGATGGTGTTTGTTTAAAAGATTTATACAAAAGGTCATTTGAAAAAAAATCAAATGGCCTTTTTATTTAAAAAAACACCCCAAAATAAAATTTTGAGGTGCTAAGCTAGTTAATTGAATTGGTAGAAAAGGGTGTTAAGCGGTCGCAACATCAGTACTTTCAAAAATCTTATCCGCCGATGAGGCGATAAAACCTTCAAAAAGTTGCCCGTCTTTAAGTTCATATCTTTTAGCAAACTCATAATAGCAAGAAGGGATTTCGTATTCTCCTTCTATAAAGTTTACCTTCGTTTTATCTGCTAGGATAGAGGATTGCTCTAATAATTGCTCTTTAGAACCTTTGATTTCACCTCCTGAAGTGTTCATAGGGAAACCGTTGTCTTTTAAGAAATCATTAACTGATTCAAGTGTATCGAAGTTCTCCAATTTGTTGACATACACTGTAAAGTGATTGGCTCTGAATCCATACACATACATCCAAGCTGCATACTCTGATTCTGCAAGAAGTTTTTCGTAGATTTTGTGAGATGGAGTACCCCATGTTCTTCCTTGTAATAGAAGATCTTCGCTACTGTAATGAGGGATTTGAGAAATCTCTACACAAGTATCAGCGACTTCCTGAAGGAACTCACTGCACAACTCTAAGCGAAGTTCTGAGATAAAGATTTTTGGCATATCCTTATCAATACGATGTTCTAGGTGAATGGCTTTGAGTTTTTTGGCTTCGAAGATATAGTCTCCTTTTTTCTCATAACCCATAGCCAAGAAAGGCTCTGCAAGCTTTTCTTTGTTGACTAAATCATGATTGAAGGTACGGATAGCAATATGGTCGTTTGCTATGTTTTTCTCTCCTTTTTTCTTGAAAATATCATGAATTTTAGCAGCAGAAGGAGTTACATTGATGTACTTCTGCCATAAAAGGTCAATAATGTTTTTCATGTGTTTATTGGTAGTGTGTATCTTATTTATAAAACGTAAAAATTACATTTATAATGCAAATATACACACAGATTCATAAGCACAAAATAAAATGATTATTAATTTTTTCTTTTATAGATAATCGCACCATTATCAAGGATTACTTTCTCGTATTGTTCCTTGATAATACTTAAATAGGAGAGGACTTGTTCTCCTTTTCCATTCAAATCGACAATGGCATCAGGCATATCTTCTTCGAAAGAGTTGTAGATAGAACGTATTTCGTCGTAAGAATCTACTTGATCAAAGAAACGGTTACAGACTTCCCAATTCAGGTAACCTGTTGCTAATTTTTTTCCATTTAAGTAATTAAAATTGTCACCAAATACAATAACACGTTCACCAAGCATTTCCAAACCGTTAATTGGTTCTGAAAGAGCATCTTGATAAGGTGAGTCTAAATTCTTTGGTAAAAATCCAAAAGCGGTAGCATACATAATTCCTAATAGGGAAAGAGTATAAAATGCTGTAGTGATTTCGCCTATTAAACTTCTTCTGATCATCAGTAACTCGTGGGCTGTGAAGAAGGCAATAGCAGGTACAAATAATATTAATTGGAAAGTAGTTGTGTATATAGAGAAAATAAGGCTAATTATGGCCGTAATCACCCAAATTAACATCACTTGCTGAATGGATTGCTGATAATTAATAAAGGCATTGTTTGAAAATGTTCTGAATGAGCCAAAGATAAACATCAATAATGGGAAGCCAAGTATGATCAATATTTGATCCCAGCTTTGTATAAAGTCGTGCTCGTTCCAACCAATTGACATCAAACTAGCTTGTACAAAACTTTCTAATGCTTGATTATAATAGAGATATATCAAATAACTTCCCCATACTAAAGAGAAGCCTATAAAAGCCAAGAAAAGACGTTGAAAAGAGGATACTCTAAAGGTAGCCAAGGCGAAAATACCCATCAATAAAAATGAAAAACTTGGTAAATAAGCCATTGATGCTAAACCGAAGAATACACCCGTATTTAATATACTTTGTTCAGTATCGGTTCTTTCCATCCTTAATAAACTTCTAAGACCTATCAATAAGAAGGTTAAAGAAATTAAGGTAGGCGAGAGGGTCATGAAATCGAAGCTGAAATTAGAAGCAATAAGGTAAATAAAGCCAGGTACAAATGTTTTTTGTTTATAAGCTTCACTTCTGTTCATCATGGAATTAAACATGATGGATTGTAAGGCCGTTAAGAATGCTGCTATAATAAAATAAGCCGTTCTACTTCCGTCAAAAAACTTTGCTATTAACCAATAAAAGCCTGCAGATATGGGTGCAACGTTGTCCCAAACATCACGATACATTGCTTTACCTTCTGCTAACTTTGCTCCTAAGGTAAACCAATGAATTTCCTCTGTAAGTAAAGGTATATCGCTTAGCCAGATAGGTAGACGAATAATTACAAGTAGAATGAAAATAAAAATGACTCTTAGCGGGTCGTTAACTTTAAAAAATGAAAGCATACTAAATGTAATTCAAAAAATGGTTTAATAGAGTACGGACATTGCAGTGCAACGTCCATACCATATATCTTTAGATAAGAATCTATCTTGTGTAAATATCATCATCATCTTCCTCCCCTTTGTCTTCTGGGATATCAAGATCTTTGAACAAGTCTTCGATTTTTTCAGCCTCTTCGGCAGTATTATCGTAGTAAAATCTTAATTCAGGAATAATTCTCGCCTGATGGCGGATTCTTTGAGCTAATAATTTTCTGATAGATTTATTCTGTTTATCGATCTCTTCTACTTTAGCTTCAGGATTTTTTTCCAACAAGAAGCTTAAGTACACTTTTGCAAGACCCAAATCAGGAGAAATTTCAACTTGTGTTACAGTGATAAAAGTACCACCAAACATGGCTACTGAGTTTTGTTGAAAGATTTCACCTAAATCTTTTTGAATTAATCTTGAAAATTTATGTTGTCTTTTACTATCCATTGTATGTAAAATATGAATTCAGTTTGAAAATGAAGATTCGACGGAATAATCTTCTGTAAAGGCATATTAGCCTAAATAAATAACTATCATACAAAATTGGGGAAAATAATTGGTTTATAAAGGCAATTGATACTATTCTTTCTCATCATCTTCATAATTATTATCATTATCAAAATCTAAAGGGAGTTGATTGCCATGTTTTCTCATCATTTGGTCAAAATCAAATTGCTCCATGTGTTGAGAAGGTGAGATTTCATCCTCTTCCATCATTTGGTCTTCCATACCAAATAATTCGGCTTCCGATTTTTCAGTATGATCACCCAATTCATCATCAAAATCATCATATTCTGATTCTTCATGTTCTTCTTCCGCTTCCATGGCTTGTTGAGGTTGGAAATCGAGGACTTCATCTTGAATAAACTCATTGGTAGAGCCTCCAAAATTGTTATCAATGCTACTAAAACTATGTTCAGATTCATCTTGAGGAACAGGATCATTTAGCGTGTGGGCCACAGAGAGGATCATACTCAAGTCTTTGTATAAATTCTTTAAGATAAATGATCGGGTTAAAGAATGTGCTGTATCTACTTTGAAAAGCTCCTTTCTGATATCAAGGAAAACATACATATGATTCCCCTTTAAAATACAGCTGACTTTGGCTTTAAAGTGCTTCGCAATTTCCGATAGTTTAGATACAAAATCGTCTTTTAAAGTGATTTCAGCCAAAGCTCTATTTTGAGCATACACTTTAAAGTTTTTTCTAAAATTGATATCCCTAATTGGAACATAATCACCATATCGAGTATCCGTTTCTTCGATTAATCTACCCACATGTCCCCATTGATGTTGGATATCATCATTAAATATATAAACGTCTGTTTTTACTTCTTCTTGAAGTTCAAAAATCATAAAGAAACCATGAAAGTAGGTCTTGTACTTTAACTCAGGCTCTTTGATTTTATCAAGTACTTTGTTCTTTTTGGGAGGTAACTGTGTGGCCGCCTGAATTTCAGAAACCATCATTGGAGTACCCTCAATTGTTCCTTCTATGAGATCATCACCTGTATAAACATCAGGAATTAAGGTATGGAAACCACTTTCTTTCCATCTGTCAAGAGGAATGTAGCCTTCGGGATTGTATTGAAGTGATGGATCCATAAAACGCATCATTTCTCGAACGACTAATTCTTTGTACTCAATTTCTATGGTATCATCTTGATAATTTTCTTTGAAATAGGTGTAAGAAAAATAAGGAGCAAAAATGATCATGAAATACAAACCATAAATATTGATTTGATCCAAGTAAATAAGTATCCAGGTAAAGAAAAGGAATAAAAATGTGAGACCACCAAACTGCAAACGTTTATTATGCATGGCGTACCTCTTCTTTTCTAATTCTTCCAACTGTGGTTGAATATGGACTTTAAAGTGCCCTTTAAAAGCGTCGAATGTTTTCATTTAAGCTTTATCGATGATCAATTTCAATGGAAGATATAAAAATAATCAATTAAGAGAGGTTTTAAAGTAGTTCTAAGTTCAATTTTAAATTGGATTTTACAGAATCTTATTAGAATTTTACGGGATGAATAAGTTTTTGGTGATACAAACTGCTTTCATTGGGGATGTAATTATGGCAACAGCTGTAGTCGAAAAACTAATTAAGTTTTACCCTGATGCTGATATCGATTTTGTAGTGCGTAATGGTAATGAGGGATTGCTGAGAAATAACCCTCATGTGAATGAAGTAATCATTTGGAACAAAAAGGAAAATAAAAACAAAAACCTTTGGAGAGTTTCTATGGAAATTCGTCGTCGTAGATACGATCGTGTGATCAATTTACAACGCTATTTCTCTACAGGTTTAATGACGTTCCTTTCTGGTGCCAAAACAACGGCAGGGTTTGATAAAAACCCTCTTAGCACAACGTTTACTTTAACCAAACAACATGTAATGGGTGAAGGAAGAGAAAGAGAATACCACGAGGTGAGTCGCTACCTTTCTTTAATTGAAGACATTACTGACGCTGAGTTTGTTGGTCCAAAAATGTATCCAAGGGAAATTGATTACGAAAAGGCACATTTTGATAAGCCTTATGTAACGATGTCTCCATCATCGGTTTGGTACACAAAACAATTCCATAAAGATAAATGGGTGGAATTAATTAATAAGATTCCAACACGTGTAGCAGTAATTTTAAACGGTGGACCTGGAGATGGCGATTTATGTGATGAAATTGCTGTAAAATCGGGTAGAGAAAACATATATAACTGGGCAGGGAAATTTTCTTTCCTTCAGTCGGCAGCATTGATGAAAGGAGCGGAGATGAACTACGTGAATGATTCGGCTCCCCAGCATATGGCTAGTGCAATGAATGCTCCAGTAACAGCTATATTTTGTTCAACAATTCCAGAATTAGGATTCGGACCTTTATCGTCTGATTCTAAAATTGTTGAAGTAAAAGAAAAACTTTCTTGTCGACCTTGTGGTTTACATGGTTTAAAGAGTTGTCCAGAAGGACATTTTAAATGTTCTATGGATATAGATACAGAAGAATTAATATTACAGAAGTGGACTTAATCCATTTTCTGTAAGCACATGTTTCAAACATGATCTAACAACTAACAATTAACACTTTATGAAAAAATTTCACTTAACAGCGGGCCCAAGTGAATTGTATTTTACTGTGGAGCAACATATTCAGCAAGCATTAAAAGAGAATGTCGCTGTTATCTCCCACAGAAGTAAAGCTTTTCAAGACATGTTTGGTTTTACAGCATCTCAGGTGCGTGAGATGTTAAATGTGCCAGAGGACTATTACATGGTATTTACAGGTTCAGCAACCGAAGTATGGGAGAGATTAGCACAGAACTGTATTTCTAAAAAGAGTACACACTTTGTAAACGGATCTTTTTCTACTCGTTTTCATCAGTTTGCTGAGGCTTGGGGACACCAAACTCAAAAAATTGAAAAACCTTTGGGTGAAGGTTTTAATGCTGATGACTTCTCTATTGATGCGGATAGTGATTTTATTTCCATCACACAAAATGAGACCTCAACAGGAGTTCAGTTTCCATTAGAGGATATCTATAAAATCAGAGAAGAAAACCCAGACAAATTGATAGCCATCGATGCAGTATCGTCGATTCCATTCGTAGATATTGATTTGACAAAAGTCGATAGCTTGTATTTCTCTGTTCAAAAAGGAATGGGAATGCCTGCAGGTTTGGGGATTTGGTTGTTCAACGAAAGATGCCTAGAAAGAGCCAAAGAAATTAAAGCTTCTGGAAGACATTTAGGAGGATACCATGATATGTTTACTTTGCTTAAAAATGCAGAGAAAAACATGACTCCTGCAACGCCAAATGCTTTAGGAATTTACCTTTTAGGTAAAGTTTCTGAAGATTTATTACGTCGTAAGATGGATATCGTTAGAAGCGAAACTGAATATAAAGCAGGAATACTTTATGCAGCAGTTGGTGCTCATAAAGATCTAGACTATGCAGTAAAAGAGGAGAGAGTTCGTTCAAAAACAGTCATTGTGATTGAAATATTAAACGGACGTTCGCCTAAAGATTTTATGGCTTATCTAGAAGAGAAGGGTTTAGTAGTGAGTACAGGTTATGGACCAAATAAGGCTACTCAAGTTAGAATTGCTAACTTCCCAACACACTCAAAAGAACTTTATTTCCAGCTGATCGATTTGATTAACGCTTGGTAAATTATACTTGTATGGACGTTGCATTGTAACGTCCATACACTTTATAAACTTTTCATCTGAAATTCAGAATTCATGAAATCAACCACTATTACTTGGGGAGAAAAGAAAGCTTCCACTCAGATACTTTATTTGGTAACTTCAATAATAGTATTTTTCATTTTTGTGTATTTATACAATTATCATTTAGATTCTCTGACAAAACAATTGTCTTTTTCTTTAATGTTGATGATCAGTGCATTTGCTGCTGTTATAAGTGGAATACAATTAGTGAAAAATACGAAAGGGAAGTCAGTATTAGGTATAGATGAAAAGCAAATTGTAATTACTAATGAAAGTACATTTCTAAAAAAGAACTACACCCTTCAACTTTCAGAAATTAAGAATATTAGTATCTACAAAAAGACAAAGCGGTTAGATTTCAATAAGAAGAATAAAGATAAAGACTTTTATTTAGTCATAGTTCAAAAGGATGGTGTTGAAATAAATGTCTTTCCATATGCTAAAATTGGCTTAGAAGATTTAAAGGCAATTGTGGAGTGGATGAATAAACAGATTAAGATGAAAAAGATTAGCTAATTTCTTTATGAAACAAAGTATTCTTTTTTCCAAAAATGACACATTACAAATAAAAGGAACAGGTATCTTGCTTATTGTTTTGCACAATTTTTTTCATTGGGTACAGCCCTCAACTGGAGAGAATGAATTTTTTTTTGATATCCTATTTTTTAAAAATTATGCTACATTATTAATAGATTATCCAGAACAATTTGTCAACTTATCATTTTCTTTTTTTGGACATTATGGAGTACAATTATTTATTTTCATAAGTGGATATGGTTTAAGTACATCGTATTCTATTAAAACCTCATCTTATTTTGCCTTTATAAAACATCGATTATTGAAAGTTTACCCCCCATTTTTGATTGGTGTTTTTGTTTTATGTCTTTATACCTTTTTTTTAAATAAAAAGGTGTTATCCTTTCAATGGGGTCTATCTATTATATATAAGTTATTATCAATCCATATTTTCTTGCCAGAAGAAGCTTTAAGTATAAACGGTCCTTGGTGGTTTTTTGGATTAATAATCCATTTTTATTTCATCTTTATTCCCCTTCAAAGGCTTATAAATCGATATGGTATTAGCGGTTTTCTTGGAATTAATTTTAGTGCTTATTTACTTATATTTCTATTACTTGAGCCATTATTAGAACATAAAATTTATGTTATGGCCAATGTGATAGGTCATTTACCCGAGTTTACTTTAGGTATCTTCTTTGCATCAAGAAAAGTGATAAGCATTCGAAAAAGTTGGTTTTTTATAGCATTGATTACTTTTAGTTTAGGGAATATTTTTTTTGTTTTTTATCCCTTCACTTTTCTTTCAATAATAATAATTTTCTTGTTTCTATTTCAGTATAGAGGATCAATTTTGAATTGGATGAAAGCTTTGATCGAATTTTTTGGGGGCTATAGTCTATTTATTTTCGTACTTCATGGTTTTTTTCGGAATATTTTTATTTCGCTTACAATAGAAAAATCTATACTTGAAGTTATTGGTTTTGCATTAGCCTATTTATTCTTTGTCACTATTTTGAGTGTGGTTTGTCAAAAAATATACAATTATCTGAAAACCACACTTTAATAAATTGGATTTACTTTTTTGTAAATAACTCTATAGAATAATCAATCAAATCCATACCTCCAATTTTACCATGTCCTGGAACAACTTTTTTCACATCAGGATATGCTAATTTCAATTCGGATAAACTTTCTGGCCATGCAATAGTATCAGCATCTTCAAGGTTTCCTTTCGACCAACCTAATGCTTTAACCAAACAACCCCCGAATAAGACTTTGTCACTTGGTATATAAGCCGTAATATTATCTGTAGTATGCCCCTTACCAAAGTACTTGAATTTCACCTCATGATCATCGACCATAATTGTGAGGGAATCTTTAAAAGCATTCTGAGGGATAGGTTGATGATGTCTAGATGCATTTAATAAAGTTAGATATGAACCGTAGCTTTCTACTCCCTTTTTATGTAGGAAATTTAAACCCGCAGTACAATCCACATGAAAGTGAGTCGGTACTACAGCCTTTAGCTCAATATCATTTTCTTGAAGCCAATTGTATAACTCTTCTGTACTTTCTGCATCTGTTGGTGTATCAATTAAAACGGCTTCCTCGTCATCTATCACTAAAATCCCATTGCATTCCACTTTCCCAAAACTTTGTGTGTTTAAATAGGAAGTATGTTGCCAAACATGTTCAGATATAGCTTGTAATTTTAATGTTTCAGTTTGATATAATTTAGGAGTATTATAATCACAACTGAATAATAAGAGAAGTGTTATTGATAAGAGAAACTTAGTTTTCATTAATTTATGATTAGATTAGGTCTTAGTATTTAAAAACTCCCCAAAACAATAAAATGTTAAGGAGAGTATCAATTCTATTCGAATTTATTTTTAATATTCTTCGTTATCATCGACTTCCCCGAAACATAGATATTTTATTTCAAGGTATTCATCAATACCATACTTTGATCCTTCTCGCCCGAAACCACTTTCTTTAATACCACCAAAAGGGGCGACAGTGGTAGAAATCATTCCTGTATTGATACCAACCATTCCATATTCCAATGCTTCACTGACTTTCCAAATCACGGCGTAATCTCTGCCATAAAAATAGGCTGCTAAACCAAATGGAGTATCGTTTGCTAATTGTATTACTTCTTTGGTAGAAGAGAATTTGAAAATTGGCACAACAGGTCCGAAAATCTCTTCATGGTAGACCGACATGCTACTGTCAACATCAGTAAGTAGGGTAGGAAGATAAATATGATCGTTGGATGAAGCGGTTTTTCCACCATCAAGCAATTGAGCACCTTTCTTTACTGCATCATTCACAATGTAATTCACAAAATTAATTGCACCTTGATCTATCATTGGTCCAATAAGTACGCCCTCATCAAATCCATTACCCACCTTCAACTTCTTGATTTCATCACTTAGCTTTTGTGTAAATTCAGCATATACCTCTTTGTGAACAAAGAAACGATTGGAGCAAACGCATGTCTGACCAGCATTCCTAAATTTTGAAGCTATTGCACCGGCAACTGCTTTATCCATATCTGCATCTTTAAAAACAATAAACGGAGCGTTACCTCCCAATTCCATAGATACTTTTTTCACTGTAGAAGCACAATCTTTAATCAATTGTTTACCTACTTCAGTTGAACCAGTAAACGATAGTTTTCGAACAATTGGACTTGAGGTTAATGCCTCACCAATTTCTTTTGTTCTATTGGAAGTAATAATATTCAACACACCTTTTGGAATACCTGCTCTTTCTCCCAATTCGGCTAAAGCAAGTGCAGAAAGTGGCGTATTTTTAGCAGGTTTGACGATGACTGTACAACCTGCAGCCAAAGCAGGAGCTACTTTACGAGTAATCATTGCGTTCGGGAAATTCCACGGAGTAATGGCAGCAACAACACCTACCGGCTGTTTGATGGTCACGATACGCTTATCACCTTGGTGTCCTGGAATCGTGTCTCCATAAATACGTTTTGCTTCTTCGGCAAACCATTCTACAAAAGAGGCACCGTAAGCAATTTCACCAATCGCCTCAGGTAGAGGTTTTCCTTGCTCTAAAGTCAAGATTTTTCCTAAATCCTCTTTGTGTTCCATCATCAAATCAAACCACTTTCGAAGGATGCTCGATCTTTCTCCTGCAGTTTTCTTCTTCCAAGAGTGAAAGGCCACTTCAGCCGCTTTAATAGCTTCTTCCGTTTCTTCCTTTCCTAAATCAGGAACATCCGCAATAATTTCTTGATTGTATGGATTGTGTACATGAAAGTCTTTCCCTTCTTTAGAATTGACCCATTCTCCATTAATATAACAGGAGGTTTTAAATAGTGATTTATCTGTTAATTCCATGGTTATGTTACTTTGAGAGTGAAGTTAATGGAAAAAATTCAAATTGCTTCTGCTAAAGCGTTTTCAAAAATACGTAATGCTTGTTCGATTTGTGTTTCATTGACCACCAAAGGAGGAATCCAACGGATCACATTTGCATAACTTCCACAAGCCAACATCAATAGCTTATTGTTGACACATTCAGTCAAAACTTTTTTTGCCAATTCTGGAGATGGAGTACCATCTTTATTTATGAATTCTGTGGCCACCATCAATCCTCGACCTCTAACATCTCCTATCATAGGATATTGTTTGTGCAGCTTCTTCAACCCCTCGATTAACTGATGACTTCTTTGGCGAACGTTTTCAAGAATATTTTCTTCTTTTATGGTATCGATGGTAGCCAATGCTGCAGCCATAGAGATAACAGATCCACCTCCATAAGTACCGCCATGCGTTCCGGGAACCCATTTTTCCATGATCTTTTCTGTTGAAGCAATTCCTGAAATAGGCATTCCACTACCGAGCCCTTTGGCCATCACTAAAATGTCTGGAACAACATCACTTTGTTCGAAGCAAAAGAAAGTACCCGTACGGCCAAAACCACTTTGTACTTCATCGATAATTAATAAAATACCATGTTCATCACATACTTTTCTGAGATGTTGAAGGTAGCGTTTTGGAGCTGGAACATAACCACCTTCACCTAAAACAGGTTCGATGATAATGGCAGCAGTTTCATCTGGAGCCGTCTGACCTCTAAACACTAAATCCAATTGTGTAATAGCAAAATCAATGGCTTGATCTTCCGTCCATCCATATTGAAAATGATTTGGGAAGGGGGTGACAAAAATGCCCGATGGAAGAGGTTGATATTTATAACGATACACTGTTTTTGAGGTCGTCATCGCCATGGTTAAATGCGTGCGCCCATGAAAACTGCCCTGCATCACAATTACATTTTGACGCCCAGTATATTGCTTGGCTAATTTCACACAAGCTTCCGTAGCTTCCGACCCACTATTGGAGAAGAAAAAACGGTTGAGAGGATCGGGGAGTAACTCATTCAGTTTTTCAGCCAATTCCACTGTCTTTGATGGAATCACGCAGTTCATCTGACCAAAAATCAATTCTTGTGACTGATCTTGAATAGCTTGCACCACTTTTGGGTGACAATGCCCAGTATTCGTTACACCAATTCCAGAAGTGAAATCCATGTATTCCTCTCCAGCCTCATCATATATATAAATGCCTTTGCCTCTTACAGCATTAATTTGAGTAAGGTGTGTCCAAACCGGAGATAATAATTCTTTTGTATCCATTAATGTGTTCATATTGATATTGAGTTTAAAGTGATAACCAAACTGCTTTTTCTTGGGTATAAAGGTCGATGGCACTTTTACCCATTTCTCGACCGTTACCCGACTGTTTATAGCCACCAAAAGGCACAGATGGATCGAACATATCATACCCATTAATCCATACTGTTCCAGATTGAATTTGATGGGCTACGCGATGTGCTTTCGAAACATCTTTGGTCCATAAAGCAGCAGCTAATCCGAAAATGGAATGGTTGGCTCTTTGGATGATTTCTTCTTCATCTTTAAAAGAGGAGACGACCACCACAGGTCCAAAAATCTCTTCTTGTACTATTTTCAAATCGTCATTTTGATGAGAGAAAATGGTTGGAGAAACGAAATACCCCTCTTTTAAATCACCTTCTAAACGATGACCACCAAACTCGAGTTTTGCTTCTTTTTTACCCAATTCTATATAGTTAAGCACTCTGTTCATTTGAGTTTCTGAAATCAACGGTCCAAGGTCAGGTGAGTCGATACCTTTTCCGATAGATAACTGAGAAGTTTTATCAATTAATCCTTTGAGAACTTGATCATAGACTTTTTCGTGGATATATAATCTCGATCCAAGCGTGCATTCTTGTCCACTATTATAGAAACTAGACCAAACCACACTTTCTATCACTTGATCAATATCAGCATCATCAAAAACAATATTAGGTGATTTACCACCAAGTTCTAGACTCACTTTCTTGAGATTGCTTTCAGCAGCAGCGACCATAATTTTTTTACCGACATCCGTAGAACCTGTAAAGCTAATTTTGGCTACTTTTTGATGTCGAGTAATGGCTTCTCCAGTAATCGCACCCGTACCTGTTACCACATTGAAATACCCTTTTGGGAAACCGGCTTCCATAATCAACTTCCCTAAATGAAGTGCCGTAAGTGGGGTTTGTTCAGCAGGTTTAAGAATACATGTATTTCCACAAGCAAGGGCAGGAGCGACTTTCCAAACGGACATCATTAATGGGAAATTCCAAGGTACAATGAGTCCAACTACTCCAAGCGGTTCTTTTCGAGTATAGACCAATTTGTTGGGTGAACTCACCGGAATTTGATCGCCGTGAATCTTTGTGGTCCAACCCGCGTAATATCTAAAATGATGGATACAAGAATCTACATCGTAAGCGGCTTTATCAAATGGCTTGCCGTTGTCTAATGACTCAAGATGCATTAAATATTCTTTATCTCTTTCGAGTAGATCAGCTACTTTGTGAAGTAACTGACCTCTTTCTGCAGGAGTTAGCGTATCATTTTCAAAAGCTTGTTGAGCACTATCAACTGCTATATCAATATCCTCTTTTGCTGCTAAAGGAACAGTAGTAATTTCCTGAGCATTGGCAGGGTTGATGACGGATAAACTGTCTTTATTATTGGCATCGACCCACTCGCCTCCAATAAGCATTTGCAAACGAGAAGGGATAATTATCTTTTCCATATTACACTTCTTCTGTTTCAAAAAATTCATTTAAAGGAACGAATGGAAGACCAAAAGCTTCCGCCACAGGTTGGTTAACAACATGACCTTGAATGATGTTTAAACCTAACTTTAAAGCCTCATTTTCATCACACGCTTTTTGCCATCCATTATTGGCTAACTGAAGCACATAAGGTAATGTGGCATTGGTTAAAGCAATTGTCGATGTATAAGGAACGGCCCCCGGCATATTGGCTACCGTATAATGCAGTATATCATCGATTAGATAAGTGGGTTGAGCATGGGTTGTAGGGTGAGTAGTTTCAAAACATCCGCCCTGATCTACCGCTACATCCACTAAAACAGTTCCTTTTTGCATGGAAGACAACATGTCTTTCGTGATTAATTTCGGTGCTTTTGCTCCGGGAATTAGTACTCCACCGATAATCAAATGATGGTTTTGTATGTGCTCTCTGATGTTTAGTTCGTTGGCCATAATGGTGTTGACATTGGCCGGCATCACATCGTCTAAATACCTTAAACGTTCCAAATTGATATCCATTATAGTGACGTTAGCACCCATACCTGCAGCCATTTTTGCTGCTTCAGTACCCACAACTCCACCACCAAGCACAAGCACATTAGCAGGAGGTACACCGGGAACACCACCTAACAAAATACCCATGCCTTCCATCGGTTTTTCCAAATATTTAGCCCCTTCCTGTATCGACATTCTACCTGCTACTTCTGACATTGGAATTAAAAGTGGAAGTTTTCTGTCATTCGTTTGAACAGTTTCATAAGCCAAACAAACCGCTTCGGATTGAATCATCGCATGCGTCAATATTTCTGATGAAGCAAAATGAAAGTAGGTAAACACCAATTGATCTTTCTTAATCAATTGATATTCGGCCTCAATAGGTTCTTTCACCTTCACAATCATCTCTGCTTTTTGATATACATCTTCAATGGTCGGCAACAACTCTGCACCAACTTTTTGATAGTCATGATCAGCATATCCACTACCCAAACCGGCAGTCGATTGCACATATACCTGATGTCCATTTTTTGTTAACTCAAAAACACCTGAGGGAGTCATACCCACTCTGTTTTCGTTGTTTTTGATCTCTTTTGGGATGCCAATAATCATAGCTTTATTTATTTGTGTTGTAATTGTAAACTAGCGTGTAATAATACATTTGTACCTGCGATCACATCTTCCTTTTTAGCCGATTCTAATTCGTTATGACTCAGCCCGTCTTTACAAGGAATGAAGATCATAGAAGTAGGGATAACCTTTGAGGTATACACCGAATCGTGTCCCGCACCAGAAATGATTCTTCGATGCGGATAGCCTAACTTCTTAGAGGCTTGCTGCACAGCATGCACACAGTTGTCATCAAATACCACCGATTCGGAATGCCATATTTCCTCTAATGCAATGGCTGATTTTGATTCTTTATCAATCGTTTGAATAACATTAAGAACAAATTCATGCATTTTAGTCAACTGATCCTCATTAGGGTGGCGAATATCTAAAGAGATGCTAGCCTTTTCTGGAACAGTATTCTTAACCGCTGGAGAAGCATCAATATACCCAATAGTGATTCGGGCATCCTCTCCAAATACCTCAGAAATTTTATACAATTCTGTTAAAAGAAGAGGGACACTTTGCATGGGATCGATACGGTAGTCCATAGGCGTAGGGCCCGCATGACATTCTTTGCCGCTAATATGAATATCATACCATCTGATACCTTGAACGCCCGTAACAATACCAATTTGCTTTTCTTCTCTTTCGAGTATTGGACCTTGTTCAATGTGAAGTTCCAAAGCATATTGAAACTCATTTGGCTTAACTGAATCAGTACCTTTATAGCCGATTGAGTTCAAAGCATCATGCAAAGTGATACCCTCTTTATCTTTCTGTTGGTAGGCATAGTCCAAACTAAATGTCCCCGAAAAAACACCTGAACCAATCATGGCAGGGGTAAATCGGGCACCTTCTTCGTTGGTCCAAGAGGCCACCACTATATTTCTATCTGGAACAAAATTTTGATCGTGTAAAGTATGTATCACCTCCAATCCGGCCAATACACCCATCACACCATCGTATTTTCCTCCAGTCGGTTGACTGTCTAAATGACTACCTAACAATAGGGCAGGTAAATGAGGATCTTTTCCAGGATAAGTCGCAAATAGGTTTCCCATAGCATCCACTCGGATACTACAGCCTAAATCTTTACACCAATCCTCGAAGAGTACTCTTCCTTTTTTGTCTTCCTCTGATAACGTAAGACGACATACCCCACCATTAGGAGTGCCACCGATTTGGGCGATTTCCATTAACCTATCCCATAGTCGGTCACCATTAATTTTCATCATATCAATTCGTTGATTTACAATCGAAAAATTTAATTAATGCGTAAAGCTGATAATTAGTTTATTAAAGTTTGGGTGTGACAATGAGGCCTTCATCAGCAACTTTTCTTTAAAAAAGAGCATAAAAAGGAGGCACTGTCAACCAACAGTGTGTTTGATATCATCACGTAATCTTAGCAGCGGGAATTACAGTAATGAGAAATTATTTTTCAACAGTATCAGCATGTTCAATAGCGTGTGCGGCCCACTTTCGAACATCCATATACATAGTAGTATTAGAATCAGTAATTCCCTCAATTGCATGAACCTTAGAAATTACAGTATCTAATAAGTGTTTATTGTTTTTACATGTCATATTGATCTCGATGTTGTAATTCCCGGAAGTGATAGCGACAAAACTTACCTCTGGAATTTTCACCAACTGATCGCAGACAGCATTAATTTTTTCTGCAGGGTGTACCTTTAGGTTTAAACGCGCATACGCTTCTAAACCTACTTTTAGCGGATCGGCCCACCCGACGATATGTAGAATTTTACTTTCTACTAACTTTTGATACCTATTACGTATCATTCCTACTGAAACATTCATCTCGTTTGAAATATCTGTAAAAGATTTTCTCCCATCTTCATTTAAATGAGATAAAATCTGAATGTCCATAGTATCTAGTTGAGCGTGCGTTATATCCATGTGAGTGTATAATTTTTATAAATGTCTGTATTAAATAAAATATTTGCAAATAATTTGATAAAAAATAAAATATTTGTATTCTTGTGACGGCTTAACTGAAATAAACATTAATAGAAATACAACCAAACACACAATACTATGAAAGTATTTAACTATCTATTGTTCATTTCTGCTATATTTTTTATCTCACTCAACGCACATGGACAAAATATCAAAGGGACTATCATCGATGGGGATTCTGGCACACCTATCGTAGGGGCTACAATTGTAGAAGTGGGTACTCAAAATGGTACAACTACTAATTTTGAAGGAAAATTTTCTTTAACCTTATCTAAAAAGGAAACTCAGGTTAAAATTGAATTTATTGGATTTGAAGATATCACTAAGGATGTAAAAGAGGGTGATGTCTTAGATATAAAACTAACTCCCGATGAGTTAACATTGGAAAGTGTAGTGGTTTCTGCGAATAGAGTAGAAGAAGATCTACAAACAGTGAGTGTAGCTGCCACTGTGATTACAGGCAAAGATTTAGAAGACATGTCTGTAAAGTCTACAGTAGAAGCTTTAAATACAGTACCCAACTTAATTACGGATTCTTATGGTCCATCTCAAACAAATATTTCTATTAGAGGAATTTCCACCAACTTCGATGGAGTAGGTCTTGAACAAGCAGTGGGTATGTACATCAACGATGTATATCAATCTAGAGCCTATGGCTTTAATGCTGTCATGATGGATATCGAAAGAGTAGAAGTATTAAGAGGTCCTCAGGGCACATTATTTGGTAAGAATACAGTAGGTGGTGTAGTCAATATCATCACTGCTCAACCTAATATGGATAATGGTGCATCTATCGAATTATCGGCTGGTAACTATAACTACATGCAAGCAAGAGGTATGGCGAATGTAATGTTAGTACCCGATAAGTTGGCATTTAGAGTAACAGGAGCTTATAATTATAGACAAGGTAGTTATGTAGAACATTTATCTGAAGAAGGACAAGAAGCTAACAAGACAAAGTTTGGTGGAGCAAGAGGAGCATTATTGTACAAACCTTCTTCTAAGGTCGATATCACTTTGGAAGGATACTATTACAATGATGCAAGTGCAGAAGCATCAATGACGTATTTAAGTTCTCCTGATTTAGTGGCAGTAGATCCTGATTTATTTGCAGCAGACGATTGGGAAAACAGAAAAGCATCATTTAGTGAACCTTTTACGTTTAGCAGAGATCAATACGGTGCATCTGCTAAAGTGATTGCTCAAATGGGAACAGGAACCTTTTCTTCTATCTCAGCTTATTCAGCATCATCAGATCGTTCGATTCAGGATGTAGAGGTTTCACCAATTCCAGCCGTATACCTTGATAGAGGTCAGAAGTTTAATACTTTCACTCAAGAATTGAGATATAATTCAGATAAGTCGAAAAGATTCAGTTATATCGGAGGGTTATATGGAGTAAAAGAAACGATTGAGGGAAATGATATTGGTGTTACTCAAGAATTCCTACCTCCGTTATTAGGACCTGATTTTGGTATAGACGATTTATTTATTCCTGGCTACACAGAGCAAGTAAATAATTTGAGTACAATTGATAATACTTCTTTAGCTGCGTTTTTATCAGGTACTTTTAAAATCACACCTCAATTTAAAGCGACGGCAGGTGTTCGTTTCACCCACGAATCAAAGGTGTTTAACACTCAACAAACTACGGTAGAATCTCAAGATGCCATCGATATGTTAGGTTTCCCATTGGTATATATGTTGGGAACACCTTACGACAATCAAGAATTCAAATCGGAAGATAATGTTATTACAGGTGATTTTGGGTTGAGTTATGAAATCAATCCCAACCATATGGTGTACGGTAAATTCGCCAGAGGTTTCAAAGGAACAGGTTACAACTTTGCTGTATCGAGTTATCTAAACTTAGAATCATTCATGATCGATCCAGTAGAAGAAGCGAATGTTTTATACAAGCCAGAATATATCAATAGTTATGAAATTGGTTATAAATCATCATTCAATAATCGTCTGAGATTGAATGTTGCTGCTTATTACATCGATTATGAAAACAAGCAGGAATTACTTTTTGCCGGTTTAACCAACTTTATTGCTAACGCTGATAAATCTACGGGTTACGGTGGTGAAATTGAAATTGATGCCATGCTATTCAAAGGTTTTAGAGTCAATTTAAATGGTGGTATCCAAAAGATGACTTACGATGAATTCAAAGTAGGTGATGTCGATTTGAGTGGCAATAAAATGGCCAAAGCACCAGAATTCACCATGTCGGTGACACCAGAATACACTAAAATATTTAACAACGGTTCCAAGCTTTTTGCCATGTTGAATGTATCGTATAACGGACAGTCGTTTAACGATATCTACAATACAGAAAGTATCTCTAGAAAAGCGGCAGCCATAGTAAATGCACGCTTAGGATATTCTATCAAGAACAGTCGTTATAACATTGGTATTTGGGGCAAAAACTTAACGAATGAATTATACTTCGGACACGGTTTCCAAGGTTTAATTGGCGATTTCGTTTCCATCAACCAAGCAAGAACTTATGGTGCTGATTTAAAAATCAACATCTTCTAAGTCGCACTCCACAAGTAACATTACATCCAATAAACAGCACATATCTAAATTATCACTTATGTTTAATTTATCTATTGGACTTGAAGACGCAAGTAGACGTTTTCCAGGCAAGGAGGCAATTGTCTGCGGTCCAACACGACTAACTTTTAAAGAACTGAATGATGAAGCAAGTAAAATTGCTTCATCACTCCAAAAACATGGATTACAAAAAGGAGATCATGTGGCATTAAGTTGTCCTAATCTACATTACTTTCCAATGATATATTATGGCATCTTAAAAGCTGGCGGTGTGGTGGTCCCATTAAGTATTTTATTAAAAAATGATGAAATCAAATACCACTTGGAAGATGCAGATGCAAAATTTTATTTCTGTTTCGAAGGAGATGCTCAATTACCGATGGGTAAATATGGTCGGAAAGCATTTGATGCCACTCAGAGTTGTCAGTTATTAATTACTCTGGATGGGACATCAAATAATAAGGTGGAGAATGAGTTAACGTTGGAGGAATTTCTTGAGGGTAGTGCTACTGAATATTCTACTCCTCAAATTCAATCCGATGATACGGCCGTCATCATATATACTTCAGGAACAACCGGACAGCCAAAAGGAGCGGAGTTATCACATTCAAATTTAGGTTGGAATGCAAGTATGTGTCGTCACCTTTTTAAGTTGAAGGTAGAGGACAAGGCATTAACCGTGCTTCCGTTATTCCATATCTTCGGTCAAACTTGCTTGATGAATACCAGTATTATGCATGGCATTACTAACGTGATTATTCCAAGGTTTGATGCTGAATTGGTCCTCAGTGCTATTCAACAAGAAGGAGTAAGCATTTTTGCAGGTGTGCCGACCATGTATTGGGGATTACTTCATTTTAAAAATGAGAAATCAACAGTCAATAGGGAACAGGTAAATGCCAATTTGAGATTATGTATTTCTGGAGGTGCATCACTTCCTGTTCAGGTAATGAATGATTTTGAAGCCAAGTTTGAAACGACTATTTATGAGGGATACGGCATGTCTGAAGGAGCACCTGTGGTTTCTTTTAATCACCCTGGTCTAAAAAGAAAATCGGGTTCTATTGGTTATCCTGTTTGGGGCGTTGAGGTAAAGTTAGTAGATAAACAAGGAGCAGAAGTAAAGCAAGGGGAAAGAGGAGAATTACTCTACCGTGGACACAATGTGATGAAAGGCTATTACAAACGCCCCGAAGCCACTCAAAAAGTCCTTATAGATGGTTGGATGCATTCCGGGGATGTAGCTCGACAAGATGAGGAAGGCTACTACTACATAGTCGATCGTACCAAAGATGTAATTCTTAGAGGTGGTGTCAATATCTATCCAAGAGAAATTGAGGAAGTGATGATACAACATGAAGCCGTTTCTTTAGTGGCTGTTATCGGCATTCATAGTGATCGTCTTGGAGAGGAGATTAAAGCCTGTGTGGTTTTAGAAGATGAACACGATATATCAAAGGAAGATTTAATCCAATGGACAAAAAGTAAGATAGCTGATTATAAGTATCCTAGGGAAATTGATTTCTTCGATGCTTTGCCAGTCTCGGCAACTGGAAAAATTTTAAAAAGGGCACTAAGACATAACTAACAATGAAATTCAACAAAGAACTATGGGCAGCGTTTCTTCTCGGAAATGCCGGTCTTTTAATGATTTATCTCTTACCAATTATGGTAGGAGCAGTGTCAGAGCAATTTAATCTCACACCACAGCAATCGGGTTTATTTGCCGCATGTGACCTGATTGGTTACAGCATGAGTTCGATTTCCTCATTCTTTTGGATCAACAAAACCAATTGGAAACGAATGGCAATCATCAGTGTGTTGGTGATGATTTGTGGAAATGCTTTGGCAACAATCGTTGGTTCTTTTCCGGTTTTATTGTTGATAAGATGGCTTACAGGTCTTGGTCAAGGTATAGGGGTAGCATTAACGTTAGCAGTAATCAATAAGTTTGGAGATACCGATCGGAATTTCGCTGCTTATTTGATCATCACCCTTGTATTTGGAGCACTATGTATGGAAGGAATATCTTTCTTCCCCAATTATGAAAAAGCAGACGTCATTTATGCCATGCAGATTATTCTTGCAATAATTTGTTTGCCATTTGTGATACAATTTATGTCGAAAGGTGGTCATCAACTGGAAGAAAAAGGCAGTAGTCAGAGAATACCAATCCTCGTTTTTTTATGTTTATTAGGTGTTTTATTGATGTTTGTAGGATATGGTGGATTGTGGTCGTTCACAGAACGTATAGCTGTGGCCAATCACTTCGATCCCGAATTTGTTTCTACTGTCCTTTCTTCTGGCTTGTTGATTGCCATTCCGGCTTTAATGATCCCACTTTTTATTGGTAGTAAGTATGGAAGAATGTTGCCTATTTCCATCTCCATATTAGGCCTGATTATCTATAGTTTATGTGTGGGAACAGACGATAAAGTCTATTTTACTATTGGTGTGCTTACAGGTAGTTTTGGGGTGAATTTAATTATCCCTTATCTCACCGGAATCATAGCTGATCAGGACCAATCAGGAAAGGGAGTCGTGATGGTTACTCCCATGTATTCTATAGGTTTTGCGATGGGACCTTTATTCTTATCGATGATTACCACAGACGGTAATTATCTAGTATTGAGTATAGTAAGTGTAGCCATTTTCTTGATGGTGTACATCACTTATCTATCTGTATTAATCAAAAAGCCAGCAACAAATGAATGAATTTTCAATAAAAAATAAAACGGTGGTCATCACCGGAGGGAGTAGTGGAATTGGTCTTGCCTTATGTCATTTGTTTGATAGAGAAGGGGCATTTGTGATTTCACTAGATATACAACCTTCTCAAGATTCACCACGCTTTATACATCATTTTGTACAGTGCGATGTAGGTGAAGCTTATGCCGTCAAAAAAGCATTTGATGACATCAAAAGGCTAAATAAACCAATTGATGTTTTAATCAACAATGCAGGAGTGGGTTTCCTTCCTGGAAATATAGTGGACAGTGATCCTAAGGATTGGAAAACTATTTTCGATATCAATTTATTGGGGCCAATGTATTGTGCAAAATATGGAGTGCCTTTAATGAACGACGGTGGGGTGATAATCAATACTTCCTCCCAATCGGCAGAGACTAAGGTAGGAGGTATGGAACCCTATGGTGCTTCTAAGACAGCTTTAATTAGCATCACAAAATCTTTGGCTTTGGAGTTGGCAGACAGACAAATTCGGGTGAATGCAGTTTGTCCGTCCAATACAAAAACGCCGATGATGGAATCTGCAGAGGATGCGGATTACACTCAGTATATGAGCGAAGTATTTTCACCTTTAGGTAGAGTGGCAGAGACTAATGACCTCGTTGGTGTTTATCAGTTTCTAGCTTCCGATGCTGCCAAATTCATCAACGGACAAGCTATTTACGTGGATGGCGGATGGACGGCAGGGATCAGTCAGCAACTGATGGAACAAGTATTTGCCAATACCATCAAATCATAACACATCCTTAACCAAACGGATGAATAATTAAGATTTAACCCATAATAATTTAAACATTTTTCATTATGAATATGGATTCAACAAACATCAAAAGACAGCAAAAGGATTATTGGACGTTGGATAAACAACATGTCATTCATCCTTATACCAACTTCGAAAAATTCTCTGATGAAGGTTCGGTCATCTACGCTAAAGGAAAAGGGCATCATATTTACGACGAACAAGGGAGAGCTTATTTGGATGGAATTGCAGGTCTTTGGTGTGTAAATATTGGTCATGGTAACGAAGAAATAGCAGAGACCATGGCAGAACAATCACAGAAGTTAGCGTATTACAATACTTTTGAAGATGCAAGCTCAAGACCTATGGCAGAATTGGGAGAGAAGTTAGCAGAAATTTCTCCAGGGGCATTGAACCATGTATTTTATGGTACAGGTGGATCAATGGGAAATGATACAGCGGTAAAGATTGCGCACTATTATTTTAATCTCTTGGGGAAACCCAATAAGAAGAAGATCTTATCAAGAGATTTGGCGTATCATGGAAGCACGTATTTAGCCCATGCGATTACGGGTATTTCATCTACACACATGTCATTTGATTTACCGCATCAATTGGTACATTATTTAACGGCTCCTTATACTTATCGTAATCAAGGGGATCGAACTTTAGAAGAGTTTATCGATTTTCTAGTGGATGAAATGGAGGAAGCGATCATCAAAATTGGCCCAGATAATATCGCTATGTTTTTTGCAGAGCCTATCATGGGTGCTGGAGGTGTAATTGTCCCTCCGGGTGATTACCATAAGAGAACACATGCCCTTTGCAAAAAGTACGATATTCTCTATGTTTCTGATGAGGTGGTGACTGCTTTCGGACGATTAGGTAAGATGGTATCATCAAAAGATCTCTTTGATGTGGAACCCGATATGTGTGTCTATGCGAAAGGAATTTCCTCAGGGTACATACCACTGGGAGCGACTATGATTTCAGATCAAATTCATCAAGTCATCTCAAAACCAAAAAAGGATAATCCTTACTTCTCTCATGGCTTTACGTATTCTGGGCATGCTTTATCTTGTCAGGTGGGTCTTAAGAATATAGAGATTTTGGAAAGAGATAATTTCTGTGGACATGTATCAAAATGGGGGCCATATTTCGAAGAAGAATTAGGAAAGCTGAGTGAATACGGGATAGTAGGTGAAGTGAGAGGGAGTCATTATATGTTGGCATTGGAATATGTGCAAAAAAAAGAAACCAAAGAGAGTTTTGCACCCGAAGTGAACATAGGAAAAAGAGTATATCACCACGCCAAGCAATTGGGATTGATTATCCGTCCGATTGGTAACTTGAATGTACTGTCGCCACCACTAACGTATGATCAAAAAGCGATTGATAATACCATCAATATATTGAGAGAGAGTATTGAAAGAACGATAAAAGATTTAATTGAGGAGGGATTATGGCAGCAGTAAAACACTTACAAGATAAAGTGATTATCGTTACAGGCGCAGCTTCAGAAAGAGGTATTGGAAATGCGACTGCACATCAAATTGCGAAAGAAGGAGCAGTAGTAATTGTGACGGATATTGAACGGAATCAACATCAGATAACTACTGTGGTGGATGAAATTCGAAACAATGGAGGAAAAGCTTTTGGGGTGGTTATGGATGTCACCTCTCAAGATGATATTGATCGAATGATATCAGAAGTCATATCAAAGTACAAAAGGATAGACGGCATTTTTAACAATGCGGGAACACCTATTGGCGTAGGAGACTTTTTGATGTTGGATGAAAATATTTGGAAGACCACTTTCGATGTGAATGTTTTAGGAATGCAGCGACTTTGTAAATCCTTAGTGCCTCATTTTTTAGAACAAGGGAAAGGTGTAATAGTCAATAATGCCTCATCGGCAGGGTTAGGAGGTTTGCCAGAGTTTTCTGCTTATGGAGCATCAAAGTTTGCAGTAGTTGGTCTAACAAAGCATTTAGCTGCTGAATTTGGCCCTAAAAATATTCGAATAAACTGTGTATGTCCTGGCATGATAGATACCTCTATGTCTGACATAGAAGTGAATGCTTTTATGGAAGAACATGGTTTGGATAAAGAAGAAGCCATTCGACAACTCACAGAAATTGTTCCTCAGAGAAGGTATGGTCAGCCAGAGGAAATAGCAAAAGCTGTAGTTTTCTTGCTTAGCGATCAAGCGTCGTACGTAAATGGGGTAGCCCTCTCTGTTGATGGTGGTTTACCTGTCGGAACTTAATAAACAAGGGTTGTTGTTCATTATTTGACAACAACCCTTGTTTATTTCTAAGCTAAGGAAATATTTCCCTCTTCAGCTTCAGAACTTGTATCAATCATTTTAGTCTCCATTTCGTTATAATAACTGATCATTTTAATAGCTAATAATGCAGCAATTATAGAAACTGCACTACTAAATATTTCAACAGCAGTCCCCGTTTTTAATTTTTCTACAGTTTCTTCTAAAGTATATAATTTAGAAGTAATAGTGTTAAGGACATTGTTTACAACCCATAAGCCCCACCAAATATTGACCATAAAAGAGTTATCCTTTATTTCCTGTCCATTTTTTTGTAAGTATTGCCTTAATTCCAGAAATAATTCACTCATAATTTGATAAGGACGTACCCAGTTTAAGAATGGGATAAACCAACTCCAAACTGTTTCAGATTCTGAGTAACCCAAATAATCTACCTTTAATTTTAGATTATAATATGCTCTTCTCATCCATTTGATGAATAAGATACCTGTAACTATAAGTCCAATAACATAACCAAATTGAGCAAAAACATTCAATCCTAAAGGAATACCAAAAAACATGATATAGTCATCAGCTAGAGCACTTTGATCTTCAATGTCTATTAAAATATTATAAATAATAATGTGATTCACCATCATTACAAAGGAAAGAAAACACATAAATCCAAGGAAAATTTTAGCAATAGATGCTCTTTGATTGTTTACTCTAAGTTGTTCCATTTTGAAAAAATTGATAGAAAAAAATATTAAGAAGTCACTGTTTGAATGCGAAAATTTGTTATTCCATTTTTAATTAAGAATGCTTTTATCAAAAATAATAAAAAAGGGCGGTTTAGAATTAAAACCACCCATTTTTATCAATATAACAATCTACATTTAATTAATGTTGTTAGAATATCTCATCTTACTCTTTTCAAAAAGTTGATTTGATTTTAATTTTTTGAAAGGCACTAACATAAATTCATAACTATAATCTTTAGTTGGGTCAAGCATGTATTGATCCATTGCTCTCGACCACCAAGAATTCACACCACCAACACCTTCTTGAAGATGATCAATATGCCATTGCACACCATCTAATTTTTCAATTTGATAAGGATGCCTTTGATCATGTCTTAAATTTTTAGGGTAATTGTATGATGCATCTCCAGCATCAAGAGATTCGTCAGTATAATTAATAGCGCTAGTACTTAATTGATGTTGATCCGAAGAATAAGCCAATAATCCAACTCCTTTATTATTTTGTAATGCTATCCATCTAACATCAGTATGATTACCAAATTCTTGTGGACGGATATAAGGTATTTCTTGGTCACTAACTTTTTTGGTAAAAAGATCGACATTATTAGCACTATTTCTATCAGCATAATTATCTTCAGGACCTCTGCCAAAAAAGGACATATTATCAAACTCTTTTTTCAAGTTCATACGAAGACCGACACGGATAAGTTCAGGCAATTTTTCTTTTTCTTCCATGCCTTTTAGAGTACTTTTTACTTTCAAGGAACCATCCCCAAAAACAGTGTATTCCATAACGAATTTTGTCTCTACATTTGGTAAATGATAAGTAATATTCATTTGAACTACATTGTCTTTAATCTTCTCTGTAGTGATATTTTCAATAGAAAATTCATGAGTAGCTACATTCCAATCTTTCGCTTTTTGGAAAGCATAAGCACCCATATCGTTACAAGTTAAACCTCTATAGAAGCTAGGAGTTAAACCTGCTTTATCTTGAATAAATTCTGTTCCTTTGAAACTGTAAGAAGTGAAAGTTCTCTCGTTTTTATCAAATACAAAGCTGAAATTCTTATTCTTTATCTGAATTTTATTATCACCTTCTTCTAGAGAAATAGAAGCTAACTTTTCAATATTTACATTTTGTAATTGAATATCATTCGGGATTTCAAATTGATCTAAAGCAATGGTATAATTAGATGGAACAAAATGACTCCCATTATCATTTCTTACTTCAAAATGAATAAAACATTCTTTGTTTTGAGGAAGTTTACCATAATTTAATTGAATATTCTCTACCTGATGTGGAGCAGTTTTTAATTTAATTGTAGGTAGTCTTTTGAGGTATTTTCCATCGGCCTTTATAAATGGATATATTGAGTATCCAGATAAATCAGTAAAATCAAACCAGTTTTTGATTTCAAATTCTCCTTTCGCTACGTCTAAAGCTTTAAACTTAATATTTTGATAATTCTTCTTTACTTCAAAACTACTAGGCTTTAACTTTCGATCCGAATCAACAATACCATTTGCAAGGAAAGAACCGTCTGAAGGGACATTTTCAGGACCAAAATCAGCTCCATACGCAAAGAAAGCGTTGCCATCTGCATCTTTTGTGTAAAGTCCTTGATCTACCCAATCCCATATAAAACCACCTTGAAGGTTATCATATTTTTCATATAAATCCATGTATTCTTTGAGTCCTCCACCAGAGTTACCCATATAGTGTTCGTACTCACATTGAATCAATGGTCGGTCTGTATACTTTTTAGCGTAATCTTCTATGAATTTATGATCACCATACATAGGACAGTAAATGTCCGTATTCCATTCCAAGCCAGCTCTTTCGTATTGAACAGGAATGTCTGTTACACTTTTTAAATACAAATAGGATTGATAGAAGTTGTACCCATTACCCGATTCATTACCTAACGACCAAGTCACAATACAAGGGTAGTTTTTGTCTCTTTCATACATTCTTCGTGTACGATCCACAATCGATTTTTCAAAAGATGGGTTGTTACTAATCGACTTCCCTTTTTCAAGACTATAACCCATACCATGAGATTCTACATTGGCTTCATCAACGACATACATACCATATTCAGCACATAATTCATAAAAACGTCTAGGTTGAGGATAGTGAGATGTACGAATAGCATTGATGTTTAATTTCTTCATCAACTCTAAATCCGTTCTCATTATATCCTCGTCCACCACATGTCCTGTATAAGCATTATGTTCGTGTAGGTTAACTCCCTTCACAATGATTGCCTGACCGTTAATTAAAAACTGACCATTTTTTACTTCTGCAGATCTAAAACCAATTCTTTCTGCAGTTGTTTGAAGAACCTTCCCATCTTTTTCAACTGTGATTAGTAAAGTATATAATTGAGGGTTTTCTGCATTCCAAGATTTTACACCCTCTACAATCTCATTGTATTTTACTTCTTGATGTCCATGAGCAGGAATTTCTATTTTTTGAGATTTTTGTAGAATTACATTTGCATTCGAAGTAACCGTTTTATTATCAAAAAGTTGGTAGGATATGGTCGCTTCTTCTACTTGATTGTTAGTGTTTTCCACCTTAATAGATAAATCTAACAGACCATCCTTATAATCATTTTTTAGAGTAGTAATCGCTCCAAAATCTTGCAAATGAACAGGGTTTTGAGCAATTAAAAATACATCTCTTTCAATTCCACTAAATCTCCAGAAATCTTGACATTCTATATAAGAAGCATCTGACCAACGGTAGACCTGAAATCCAATCGTGTTTTCACCCTTCTTTAAATAAGAGGTAATATCAAATTCAGAAGGAGTTTTTGATCCTTGAGTGTAACCTACTTTTTGACCGTTGATATAAATAAAAGCCGCTGATTTTATAGCACCAATATGTAAAACAACATTTTGAGATAGGAAATCATCGTTTACATCAAAAGTTCTAAAATAAAGACCGACTGGATTTTTTTGTACTGGAACAAAAGGAGGGTTAGGCTTATCCATTTCAGTAAATCCTTTTGCGCGTTCTCTTACATCAGCAAATGGATAATAGTCATTGTTATATATAGGGATATCGAATCCTTCTACTTCCCAATTGGCAGGGACTTTAATTGTATCCCATTTGTCATGACTAAAATCGGACTTTGAAAATCCTTTTGGAATATTGATTCCATTTTCTAGCAATTTAAATTTCCATGTGCCGTTCAAAGAAAAATAATTTGATGAAGCTTCATAATTATTCTTCAAAGCATCTTCTTGAGTTGTAAAAGGAAAAAATGCAGCTCTTGGATCCATTTTATTTTCCCCAATCATATCAGGGTTTTCAATATAAGGGTCGGGAGTTCTTTCTACTTGAGCATAGACTTGATGCATCAAAAAGGAGAAAAGTAATAATAATTTTAGTTGGAGTTTGTTCATTTCTGTATAAGTAATAAAAATTATATAATAATTGGTCGTTGCGTAAATATCTTAAATTATACCTTATTAAAAAAAGATGTAATGAATAATATTCTATATAAATCATGAATTGAGAATATATTTTAGTAATTGTTTTATGATGAAAATGATTTATATATAATAAATGTTAATAATAAAAATGTCTGTTATTAATCAATAAATATTCGATTTATGGTTATATGGGATGTTTTTTAAATCATTCCTAATATTTTGAAGCCTTCATAAATGATTTTTGGTTATCATTATTTAATAATAAAAATAATAAACTAATTTTTATAAATAATAAATATTATTAACTTGCTTCGAAATGAAACATCAACTACCAATTAATTACGTAAACAACTATGCGAATTATTACTAAACTTAAAACTCTATTACTTTTCACATTTCTATTTTTAGTGAATTTTGCATTCGCTCAAAATAGAATGGTGACCGGAGTGGTATCAACAGAAGCAGGCGAATTACTACCTGGGGTAAATGTTGCTATTAAAGGAACATCAACAGGAACAATTACAGATGTGCAAGGGGAATTCCACATCGAAACAAATTCCGAAAGTACTTTAATCTTCAGTTTTATTGGATTTGGAACTGTAGAGATGAAAGTAGGTTCACAAACGAAAATGAATGTCATTCTCTCAGAAGATTCAGAGCAACTAGAAGAGGTGATTGTTGTAGGTTTTGGCGAGCAGAAAAAGGAAAACGTAACAGGTTCCTTAGAAACTATTGGGTCAGAAACCATTAAAGACAGACCTGTTACTTCTACATCAGCTTTATTTCAAGGTACACTTCCAGGGGTTGTTGCTACGCAAACCTCTGGACAACCGGGTGCGGATAACATGGATATCCTAATTCGTGGTTCTTCATCAATTAATGATACTCCAGCATTGGTAATTGTCGATGGCATGCCAATGAGTATGAATAATATCAATCCCCAAGATATCGAGTCCATTACTGTATTGAAAGATGCTTCTGCAACAGCTATTTATGGTGCACGTGCAGCAGGTGGTGTTATTCTAATCACAACTAAAAGAGGTAAAGAAGGAAAGGTATCTTTTGGTTATAATGGTTATGTAGGTGTACAAACTCCAACAATGGAGCATAAGTTTGTAGGTGCTGTAGAGTTTATGGAGCTAAGCAACTTAGCTAGACAAAATGATGGAGTAAATTCAAATCCAGTATTTACTCAAGATCAAATTGATGAATATAGAAATGGATCGAGACAAGGTGTAAACTGGAGGGATGCGATCATGTCTAGTACAGCCATGCAGCAACAACATAATATGACTGTTTCAGGTGGTAGTGAAAAGGTGAAGTATTATGGTTCTGGTTCATTTTTCGATCAAGGTGGATTAACACCGAATACGAATTTCCAGAGATATAACTTCAGAATGAATGTAGATGCGAAAGTGAATGATCGATTAACGACACATTTCAAATCAGCATTTGATAATTCAGTGAGACTACAACCAACAAGAGGTATTGGATCTGCTTATTATAATGCAAACATTTACTCACCAATCGATCCTATCAAATGGGACAACGGAGAATGGAATTATGTAAGAAACGGAAACCCAGTTAGATGGATGGAAGAAGGTGGTGATAGAACTTCAAATTGGGTGAATACTCAGTTAATGTTAGGGGCTGAATATAAAATCGTTGAAGGTTTAAAAGCAGTTGTAGATTATAATTTCAGATATTCTCATGATAGAGGTAAGGCATTTAATAATAAACATGACTATTACGATGGTGATGGTAAATTAGTAAAAACCGAACCAAACTGGTACGAGGATTACAATGCCGCAACGACATATAGTGGTTTACAAGCTCGATTGGATTATGAGAAACATTGGAATAACCACTATCTAAAAGCTATGGTAGGTTATTCAAACGAGACGCAATTATGGGAACAAGGGTCAATGACTCGTTACAATTACTTAACGGATAATATTCATATTATTGATGCAGGTTCTAGAGATCCAAAAGATTGGATGATGGGTGGTACTGCAGATCAATGGGCCATCCAATCTCTTTATGCAAGAGTCAATTATGCTTTCAAAGATAGATACCTTTTTGAAGCGAATATTAGACGTGATGGTTCTTCTAAATTTGGTCCTAGTCACCGTTACGGATTATTCCCATCTCTTTCATTAGGTTGGAGAATTAGTGAGGAAAGTTTCTTAAAAGATGTGGAGTGGGTAACTAACCTGAAAGTAAGAGGATCTTGGGGTAAAGTGGGTAACCAAAATATTGGTAGCTTTGATTGGACACCAACTTTGGCCGCTTCATCAGCTGTGATTGGAGGAGAAGGTGTAACATCAGTTTATTATGATAAAACAGCTAACCCAGACATTAAATGGGAAACTAAAACAACTACGAACTTTGGTTTAGAAGCAGATTTCTTTGGCCGATTAATCGGATTTACTGTAGATGTGTTTACCAACAGAACGACAGATATCTTAATGAATGTACCGGTACCTCCTCAATTTGGTTACGATGCACCAAGAGTAAATGCAGGTATTGTAGATAATAATGGATGGGAAGTTTCAGTAAGACATCAAAATCAGATTGGTAATTTCAACTATTTTGTCAACCTAAACCTATTTGATAATAGAAATAATGTTGTTGATATCTTAGAGACGGGTCCATGGATTGACGATATGCGTTTCACTGATGTTGGTGCACCAATGAGAGCTTGGTATGGTTTCCGTTCAGATGGAATTTATCAAACGGATGAAGAAGCAAAAGCCAATACTGCACACTATAATCTAAATAATAATATTGGAGCTGGTGATATCAAATTAGTAGATATCAATGGCGATGGTGTAATTGATGGGGATGATAGAGAATTGCTAGGTGATCCAAACCCGAGATACATGTTTGGTATTAACCTAGGAGGTAGTTTTAAAGGGTTCGATTTCAATATCTTATTTAATGGAGCCTTACAAAGAGATGTTGTTTTAATAAACGAAGCCGCAGTACCATTCTTCTTACAAGCTACACCTCAAGAATGGCAAGTAGAAAAAGCATGGCCAAACTCTAATGAATATCCAAAGTTTAGAGAAGATTATACAGTAAATGATCCAGGTAGATATTTTTCAGATTTCTGGATTCAAGATGGTAAATATATTCGTTTAAAGAACGTTACTGTAGGTTATACTTTTAGTGCGGATTTATTGAAAAAAGTAGGGGCTACATCAGCAAGAATCTATGTCTCAGGTGATAACTTATGGACCTCATCTGCTTTATGGTCACCAACCATTGATCCTGAAATTTCAAATGGTAGTAGAGGTGCGAGTTACCCTCAACTTTCTGTGTACACAACTGGAATTAGCTTAAACTTCTAACCTAAACTGATAAACAAATGAAAAACATTAAAAATAATATATACATTCTTTTTCTTTTAGTTGGTTTATTAAATAGCTGTAATCTTTTAGACAAAGAGCCATTACATGCAGTAACCGATGAAACGTTCTGGAAGAATGAAGCAGAGGCAAGAGCATTCTTAAATAATAACTATAACTCTTTAACTCCTTTTTGGCATCTTTATTTAGAAAGTGCATCAGATAATGGTTATTTAAAATATGCTTGGGAGGGTTCTGATTTAAGAGATTATACAACTGGTAATCATAATGCTTTTACAGGTTTTTGTGATTGGTGGTTTGATTATAAGGATATCAGAAACTGTTACGAGTTTTTAGCAAAAATAGACGATGTGCCAGGTGTTTCTCCCGAATCAAATAAAGAAATGAAGGCAGAGACTTATTTTTTCTTAGCATCCAAATACTTTGATATGTGGAAAGCTTATAGAGAAGTGCCGCTTGTTGATCGTCTTTTAACTGTTCAAGAAGCTGATGTACCTACTTCAAATGAAGAAGAAATTAAAGCTTTTATTGAAGAACATCTTGATTTAGCAATAGAAGGTTTACCAGAAACAAGTGCAGAAGGTCGATTAACAAAAGGAGCAGCAAGAATGCTTAAAGCTGATTATTTGATTTGGAATCAGGATTATCAAGGTGTTATTGAACAAACTAAGGCGATTATCAATTCAGGAAATTATGCTTTAGAAGCTCACTATGAAGATTTATTTCATTCAAGTACACAGGGTGGTACTAAGGAAGTGATTCTTTGGAGAGAGTATAAAAATGGTGTAAACGCAGATTGGGACAACTATACAAATTATATGTTGTTGCCAAATGGATTCCTTGGTGGTTGGTCATCTGTAGCACCAACTCAAGATTTAGTAGATGCTTATGAAGCCAAAGATGGTGTTTATCCATTTACTGATTCACCTTTATATGATGCTGTAAATGATAAGCAAGGATACACAATTAGAGATCCAAGATTTGAGCAATCGATCCTTTACAATGGAACAGTCTATGGAGGCATTCTTTATGAGCCTTTAAGGTTAGATGATAATAACCCAAATGTAATTGGTGGTAATAACTGTACTGTAACAGGTTATAACTATAGAAAATATACTGATTTAGATAAGATATCACCATCTCTATGCGATGTGAACAACTACATTTATAGATATGCCGAAACATTATTATTCTTTGCAGAAGCACAAAACGAAGTAGGAGGTCCATCATCAGAAGTGTATAATGCAATAGATCAAGTAAGAGAAAGAGCAGGTATGCCAAAGGTAAATCAGTCGATCTATAATACACAAGATGCTGTTAGAGAATTGATTCAGAGAGAAAGAAGAGTAGAGTTTGCTGGTGAGCAAAAACGTTTCTGGGATTCATGGAGATGGGGTATGAATCAATTTGGTAACCCTAAACATTGGACAGAAAACTCTTTACAAGTGGATGTTGAATCAGTAGAATATGAACATTTAGACGGATCAGTAAGTAGAGATTTCATTAGAGGTAGAAGAAATGGTAGCATGGGGAATAGAAACTACGTTTTACCTATTCCACAATCTGCTTTGGATGTTTCGAGAAACATTACACAACACCCTGCTTGGAGATAAACATAACAAAGAGAACTAGACTTTCATGTCTAGTTCTCTAGTAAATAAAATGATTACTTATTAAGAAAAAAGATAATTAAACTATCCATAAATAATATGACCAAAAAGATTAACCTATACTGTTTGTTTTTACTAATGCCTTTGTTAATGAATGCACAAGGTAAAATAGACAGAACCCCACATCCATACATCGAGAATCCTAACATGATTCAAGAGAATAAGATGGATACCAGAGTACATTTTGGGGTGTTCGATACTTATGCTGAAGCTAAAACCAATACTTTTGAAAAGAGTAAAAACTACTTGTCATTAAACGGAATCTGGAAATTTAATTATGCTGAAAACCCAGATAAAAGACCTGTAGATTTTTACAAGAATGATTTCGATGTTTCCGCTTGGAACGATATCAAGGTGCCGTCAAATTGGGAGGTAGAAGGATTTGGAACGCCAATTTATACCAATCATCCTCACGAGTTTGCCGATTGGAGAAATGATGATTACACTGATCTAAGAAAAGCACAGCCGCCTTATGTCCCTCAAGAGAAAAACCCTGTAGGTTCTTACAAAAGAACTTTTGATATTCCAGCTAATTGGGAGGGTAAAGATGTGATTTTACATATCGGAGCTATTAAATCTGCTGCATTTATTTTTGTGAATGGTGAAAGAGTTGGATATACACAAGGTTCTAAATTGCCTTCAGAATTTAATATCACTAAGTACCTAAAAGAAGGTAAAAACAATGTTGCTTTCGAGGTATACCGTTGGTCGGATGCTTCTTACTTAGAATGTCAAGATTTCTGGAGATTAAGTGGTATTGAAAGAGATGTCTATTTGATCGCTCAACCTAAAGTAGCTGTAAACGATATCAAGATTACTTCTGGGCTAACGAATCAGTATAAAGATGGTCAATTCCAATTGTCTGTTAACTTGATCAATACGACTGATGAGGTTCAAAAAGCCACAGTTAAATATCAATTATTTGATTTAGGAACAGGTGAAGAAATCCGAAACGACAACAAATCCGTTTCTTTATCAAAAGGTCAATTTGATGTTGCTTTCGAGAAAAAAGAATTCAAAGATATCAAGGCATGGTCTGCTGAATCACCTAATTTGTATCAAGCGATTATCACTTTATCAGATGCAAACGACAAGGTGTTAATGACTACCTCTCAACGTTTAGGTTTTAAATCATCAGAAATTAAAGATGGAAAACTATTGGTAAACGGTCAGCCTGTACTATTGAAAGGAGTGAACCTACATGAGCACAATGCAGAAACAGGTCATGTTATGACAAAAGAACTGATGAGAAAAGACTTGGAGTTAATGAAACAGTTCAACGTCAATGCAGTGAGAACATCTCACTATCCTCAGCCAGAATATTGGTACGACCTGTGTGATGAATATGGTATTTATGTATTGGATGAAGCCAATATTGAATCTCATGGTATGGGTTATAATTTGGCAAAAGGGCGTTCATTAGGAAATACTCCATCGTATGAATTGGCACATGTAGATCGTATTAGAAGAATGTATCAACGCGATAAAAACTATGCGAGTGTTATTGGTTGGTCATTAGGAAATGAAGCAGGTAACGGATACAATTTCTATAAAGGTTATCAGTATTTGAAAAGTGTTGACGATCGTCCTGTGCAGTATGAAAGAGCAGGTTTGGAGTGGAATACAGATATTTATGTACCTATGTATCCAAGTGTTGGATATATCGAAAAGTATGCAAAAGAATATTCAGATCGTCCATTGATTATGTGTGAATATGAGCACTCAATGGGGAACTCTACGGGGAACATGAAAGATTATTGGGATGTGATTGAGAAGTATGAGAATCTTCAAGGTGGATTTATCTGGGATTGGGTAGATCAAGGTATTAAAGTGGAGAAAGATGGTAAGATCATGTATGCTTTTGGTGGCGATTTTGGACCTGAAAATGTACCTACAGATGGAAACTTCTTATTAAATGGTGTGGTAAATTCGGATAGAACACCTCAGCCGGCTTTATATGAAGTGAAAAAGCAATATCAAAATGTAAAATTTGAGGCAGTTGACTTAGAAAAAGGTATTGTGAAGGTGAAAAACTGGAATTACTTTATTGATCTTAGCAAATATCATTTAGAAATTACTGTGACTGTAGATGGCAAAGTAGTAAAGCGTTTCCCTTCTCAAATATTAAAAACGAAGCCAACAGAAACAGAGGAACTTACTTTTGATGTTTCTGCAATTAAGCCATTGGCAAATACAGAATATTACCTTAATCTTTCATTACAATTGATCAATGAGGAGCCTTTCTTACCTAAGAATTTTGAGGTAGCTAAAGAGCAATTCTTATTACCAATTTATAAGAATGAGGAGAAGCCACTTCCTATATATGCAGGTTTAACTCTTGATGAAAATGAGGCTGAATTAATTATCAAAAATAGATGGTTGCATCTAGTATTTGATAAAAAAGAAGGTATCATCAAAGAATATACTGTCAATAAAGTAGCTTACCTAAAAGATGGCAAAGGTCCTAAACCAACTTTCTGGCGACCAATTGTAGACAACGATTATGGTAATAAGATGGATGTGAAAAACATCAATTGGAAGAAAGCAACTTATGAAAGTAAAGTAAGTAATGTTTCATCAGAGATGTTGAATAAAGGAACTGCAAGTATTCAAGTGACATTTGATTTAGGAGAGATTGGAACTTCTTGTAATGTGAACTATTTGGTGAACGGAGATGGAAGCATTGATGTAAAAGCAACCTTAGAGGGTAAAGAAGATCTACCTGATTTACCAAGATTTGGTATGGTCATGCAATTGCAAAAACAGTTTGATCAGTTTACTTATTATGGTAGAGGGCCATTCGAAAACTATATTGATCGTAACGATGGAGCATCTGTAAGTGTATATTCAAGCAAAGTGAAAGATCAGTTTGTTGCTTATGAACGTCCTCAAGAAAACGGTCATAAAACGGATGTACAGTGGGCAGCATTAGCAAACGCTAAAGGCAACGCACTAATGTTTAAGAGTAGCATGAAATTAGGAACGACTGCTTTACATTATACATCGGCAGATCTAGATGCTCGACCTGGCTACAAATACCCAGAGGTGAGATTAGAGAATAAACACAATTGTGATATTGAACCTCAAGACCTTGTGGAATGGCATATCGATTATAAGCAAAGAGGAGTGGCAGGTACGGACAGCTGGTACTCAATGCCTTTGGATCAATATGTTATCCAACCAAACGAAAATATTACGTATGAATTTACTTTGGTGCCTATCAAATCGGCATCAGTAAATAAGTACATTCAAATAGCTAAGAAGAAATACAAGAGACTTTCGATTCAATAGCTTAACTATTACCAAAAGTAGGGAAGAAGTCATGTGCTTCTTCCCTTTATAAAACAACGGAACAATGAATAAACTTAACGAGATTTTTTATCAGTTTTTACCAGAGTTTAAAGTAAACAAAATTGCAAAATACGGTTCAGGACATATCAACGATACCTATATGGTAACGATTGACGATAGTGAGACTACATTTATTATGCAAAGGGTAAATCATCAAATTTTTCCAAACGTACCGGAATTGATGAATAATATTTTTGGTGTGACGAATCACTTAAAAGAAAAGTTTGAAGAAATGGAAGGGAAAGATCCAAATGTAAATACCCTCACGTTTATCAATACTTTGAATGGAGAAAAGTACCATCAAGATGATGAAGGAAATTACTGGAGAGTGATGGCAACAATTACACCTGCTAGATCATACGATAAGGTCGAAACAGAGCAGCAAGCGTTTCAAGCTGGAGTTGGAATAGGTGAGTTTCAAGCCTTATTATCTGATTTTGACGGAAGTAGTTTATATGAAATCATTCCTAATTTCCATAATATGGAAACTCGATTGGCAACATTTAGAGAAACTGTCAAAAAGGATGTTGTAGGAAGAGTTAGACTTGCTCAAGAACAAATTCAGTTTGTTGAAAATCGAGCTGAAGAAATGCAAACATTGGTGCGTTTGGGTAAAGAAGGAAAGCTTCCAATCAGAGTAACGCATAATGATACAAAGATCAATAATGTTTTATTGGATGAGAACGATGAAGCATTGTGTGTGATCGATTTAGATACTGTAATGCCAGGTTTTGTACATTACGATTTTGGTGATGCGATTAGAACTTCTACCAACACGGGAGATGAAGATGATGCCAACTTGGATAATGTGGAAATGGATATTAAATTGTTTACAGCATATACGAAAGGTTTCTTATCGAAAACGGCTAGTAGTTTAACTCCAATAGAAATCGAATATCTTCCTTTATCGGCTAGAATCATGACTTTCATTATTGGTCTACGTTTTATAACTGATTACTTGGATGGTGATAATTACTTTAAAACTCATCATGAACACCATAACCTTCAAAGAGCCAAAGCACAATTTAAATTGGTGAGTAGTATGGAAAGACAATTTGAGGAGATGCAAAGAGTAGTTCAGGAAGAGGTGACTGTAAAATGTTAGGATCACTCTCAAAAATATTCATTTGATAATCAAAAGATGATGACTTTAAATAATAAAATTGATTGCCCGACATACTCTCAAGTAAACGAAGAATTGGATCGACAATTAGACGATCTGTATCTGAGATCATTTACCTCGGGTTATTTATCAAAAAATGCCTTGGAAGGGAACGATAGGATACATTTTTTTGATGTAGACGACGAAATCACCTATAGAATTCAGATCAATCATGTAAGATCAAATTATAGTAAAGCAATGGCAGGAACTAAAAAACCTGCTTTACCCGAAGGAGCCAAATGTCCAATTTGTATCGAAAATGTAGGAGCAGAAGGGAAGGAAAATTTAGAGATTCTGGCATTCAATCTAAAACAAGAAGAATTCTTCATTCAACTGACACCTTTTCCTTTGTATCATCATCATTTTGTGTTGATTACCAAAGAACATCGACCAATGGAAGTGAGTGTTGATAGTTTTAAAAAACAGCTAATGTTTTTACATCAAATGCCTCATTATGTGGTGTGTTCAAACTCGGATAGAGAAGGAGCAGGAGCATCAATTTTATCACACCTTCACTTTCAAGTTTTTAAACAACTTCACTTGCCTATTTTCGAGGCGAGAGAAAGGCAATTAAAAACAAAAAATAATGAAGCTGAGGTATCAGTCTTGGACTTTCCTCTTTCAGTTGTAAAAATTAAAGCAAATTCCGAAGAAATCTTATTAAAATCGTTTGATTCGATTTTATCAAAATGGAGAAGCCAAAATGAAAGAAATTCATTCAATACAGTTTTGAGGTTTCATGAACAAAAACTAGAAGCATATTTAATTTTTAGACATCCTGATTATACAACACCAACTCATCTATTAAAATATAAATATGAGGGAATAGGGGTGATAGAAGCTTGTGGTGAAGGAATTTTTCCAACTCCAGAAGGAGAAGAGGAGATGGAAATTAATAACGATATAAGAAATGAGGGGAAAGAGATTTTAAAGGAAATGTTGTCACATCTCAATCCTTTAAATGAACATCAAATGAAAACATTTCTATCTGATATTTGATGAAAAATCAAGATATTAGTTAATATTAAGAAATTAAATTTCTAATTATTGACTAATAAATAATAAATATTATAAATTTAAGTCAAACTTAGTAACAACAGATTTATTACTTAATAGAATCATAAATTAACAAGACATGCACAATCGTAGAGACTTTTTAAAAACAGCAGCTATTGCAGGGTTAGGCACAATGATGTCACCTTCTATGGCCTTTGGAAAAGGTAAAGGGGAGAAAGTGAAAATAGCACTAATTGGTGTAGGTGAAAGAGGAATATGGCACTTGAATAATGCATTATATAGAGATGATACAGAGGTCGTAGCAATCTGTGATATTAGTGATAAAGCCATTAAGAAATCATTAAAATATTTTGATAAACATGGCAAAAAACATCCTAAGATTTTCGGTAAGAATGAGCACGATTACCGTAATATGTTAGAGATGAAAGAAATTCAAGGGGTAATTATTTCAACTCCTTGGGTATGGCATACACCAATGTCTGTGGACTCTATGAAAGCAGGAAAATTTACCGGTGTTGAAGTTTCTGCGGCTATGACTTTACAAGAATGTTGGGACCTAGTCAATGTTCATGAGGAGACAGGTTCGCATTTGATGATTTTGGAGAATGTATGTTACCGAAGAGATGTAATGGCAGTACTCCGAATGGTTAGAGAAGGCTTGTTTGGTGAGGCTATTCATGCACGTTGTGGTTATCAGCACGATCTACGTCATGTGAAATTTAATAACGGAGAACAACCTTACGGTGGAGGAGTAGAGTTTGGTGAAAAAGGGTTCTCAGAAGCAGAATGGAGAACGTATCATTCACTTCATAAAAATGGAGATCTTTATCCAACACACGGTATTGGACCAATTGCTTTGTACATGGATATCAACCGTGGTAATAGATTTAATACAATTTCCTCTTTTGCAACTAAAGCAAGAGGTCTGAACGATTATATCATTAAAAATGGAGGTAAAGATCATCCGAATGCAAACTTGGATTGGAAATTAGGTGATATTGTAACGTCAACAATTTCTACGGCAAACGGGGAAACTATTATTGTTACTCATGATACAAACTTACCTCGCCCATATTCATTAGGCTTCCGTTTCCAAGGAACCAATGGTTTATGGCAACATGAAGATGGTTATGCTGCTGGACCAGGAGGTAATTTGATGCATATCGCTGGAAAATCAAAAGATCACCAGTGGGATCAAGCGAAAGATTGGTTGGATAAATACGACCATCCAAGCTGGCAAAAATATGGAGAAACTGCAGAAGGAGCAGGCCATGGAGGTATGGACTTCTTTATTATGCATGAGTTTGTATTATCCATCAAAAACAACATTGCACCTCCAATGGATGCTTATGATGCAGCGGCTTGGTCAGCAATTACTCCTTTATCAGAAAGATCTATTGAAGAAGGCGGAGCTGTACAGCATTTCCCTGACTTCACTAGAGGAAAATGGTTTAAGAGAAAGCCAGTTTTCGGAAATAATGAACTTTATTTATAAACACATATATAATTTTATTACAAAAGGGTATTGGTTTCAGCCGGTGCCCTTTTTTTAAATCAATACAAAACATGAAATCAATTTACTATCTATTATTCTTTGTAATGTTGGGATGTTCTATTCCTAAATCGGAGGAGGTTTTAATAATAAACTTGGAAGAGTATGGAATCCTCCCAAATCAAGATCAATCCATCACAAAAGAGATTAACCAAGTCATAAAGGATTTACCTGATCAACCCATAGAATTGGTGTTTTCTAAAGGGTATTATCATTTTAGACCCAATAAAGAATATCAGAAAGAATATTTCGAAACGAATACCTATGATGTTAACCCTAAAAATTTAGCAGTCTTTTTATCAAATAGAAAGGACATTACTATCAATGGACAAGGAAGTGAATTCATATTTCATGATCATATTCAGCCTTTCACTTTAGATAATTGTGAGAATGTTCAGCTTATCAATTTCTCTATCGATTGGGAGCAACCTTTAACCGCAGAAGGGAGAGTCGTTTATTCTAATGAAAAAGATATTGTGTTAGAGATTGATCAGAAACAGTTTCCATATGAAGTTCAAAAAGATGGAATATTATTCAAAACAGCTAATTGGGAAGAGAAATGGAGAGTTTCAGGTGGTTCTTGGCTAATAGAATATACTCCAGATCATATTATTCCAGCGAACACTGGAGATGCAGGTTCTGTTAAAGGTGATTTGAAAAATGTGGTTTATAGTGATTTAGGAAAAGGGCGTGTTCAGTTAAGTGGTAATTTTACTAAATATCCAACAGAAGGTAATTATTGGATTATGCGTCATAGTACTCGTGACCATGCTGGTATTTTTAGTTTTCATAGTAAAAATGTTCACATTGAAAACGTGGATGTACACCATACGGCAGGTTTAGGAATTCTTTTTCAATATACCGATAATGTTGTCGTTAAAGATGTCAATATTGTGCCTAATCCTAAGAAGAATCGATATCTGTCAGGTCATGACGATGGTTTACATTTTATGGGTTGTAAAGGACATATTGCTATTGATAATTATAAAGCGATGGGTTTAATGGATGACGCCATCAATATTCATGGAACCTATGTGCCAGTATCAAAAAGAGTGGATGATTACACTTTGATCTGTAATTATGCACATGATATGAGTAAAGGATTAATATGGGGGCAAAAGGGTGATTCAGTGAGTATAGTAATCAAAGAAAATATGAAAAGTGAGCATATCAATACCTTAAAATCATTTGATGTATTGGATGATCAACGTTTCCAGCTTACTTTTAATGAGAAACTTCCCGAAGATGTTAGTTCTCAATATTCATTAGAAAACCTAACATGGACCCCTTCAGTATCGATTACAAATTCTTATGCAGGGAGCAATAGGGCAAGAGGTTATCTGATTTCAACACCCAAAAAAGTAGTTATAGAGAATAATGTTTTTCAGACAAGCGGTAGTGCAATTCTAATTGCCGGAGATGCAAATTATTGGTATGAGAGTGGTGCTGTGAAAGATGTGCTTATCAAAAACAATACTTTTGAAGCAGAATGTAATTCCTCAAATTATCAGTTTTGTAAGGCTATAATAAGCATTTACCCAGAAATTCCATCTGTTGATGAATCTTCTCCTTATCATCAAAATATACAAATTGTTGGCAATACATTTTCTCCTTCTGATAAAGCATTACTATATGCTATTTCAGTAGATCATTTAAAATTTGAATCTAATATTATCAACAAAGGAAATGCTTTTATGCCATGGAGAAATGATTCCCCAGGATTTCATCTTATTGGATGTAAAAATGTGAGCATTAAAGAGAATGTGATAGATAAAGATGTATTGATCAAATCATTGAAGATTGAAAAAATGCAAGTATCAGACTTATCTAATGTGCAATCAGAATTGAGTGAGAAAGTAATTTTGTAAAGATGCTTTTAAAGTAATTCCGCAAAACAAGAAAGAGGTTGTTCCATAACTAAATGGAACAACCTCTTTCAATATATAAATACTTTATATCTTAATGACTAAAGCTTTCTACTTCTTTTGGATCGTGTTTGTGCTTAAATGAAACAGCAAACAAAATAGCGACAACTAATGAATAGGCTGCGAAAGCGAACCAGATATTTGGCCAATCACGGATGTCGTTTCCGTTTTCGGTAATTGTAAAGAATTTATCAATTACGACCCCAGAAACTGAAGAACCTAAAACAGCACCAAAACCATTGGTCATCATCATAAATAAACCTTGAGCTGATGCTCTAATTTTTTCATCTGTTTGAGATTCCACATACAGAGAACCAGAAATGTTGAAGAAATCGAAGGCCATACCGTATACGATACAAGATATGATAATCCAAACTAAACCACTTCCAGGATCACCTATACCAAACAATCCGAATCTAAGTACCCAAGCAAACATACTCATGAGCATCACGTTTTTGATACCAAAACGCTTTAAGAAGAATGGAATTGCAAGGATAAATAAAGTCTCAGAAACCTGAGAAATTGACATGATGATGGCTGGATATTTTACAGCAATGCTATCAGCAAATAAAGGATTACTATCAAATTCGTGTAAGAAGATATCTCCGTATGCATTCGTTAATTGTAATGCAGCACCCAAAAGCATTGAGAAAATAAAAAACAATGCCATCTTCTTTTGTTTGAATAATTGGAATGCATCTAAACCTAATGCTTCAACAAATGACTTTTTAGATCCGCCTTTGTTCGTATCACATTTAGGTAAAAAGAAAGAATATATACCAAGTAATGCAGAAGCAGCCGCAGCAACATAAAATTGTGCCGCAGAAGTTTCAATTTTAGCTAAACTAACTGTCCACATTGCCACAATAAAGCCTACTGTACCCCAAACTCGAATAGGTGGGTAAACTTTTACAATATCCATGTTGTTTTTTGTTAGTGCCGAGTAGGCTACTGTAATGGATAAAGAAATGGTTGGCATGTAGAATATCATGTTAATCAACATCACCACAAAAAACATAGATGGAGAAGCCACTTCTGGAAGTAAGCAAAGAATTACCGCACCAATAATGTGGAAAATTCCTAATAGTTTTTCAGCACCTATTAATCTATCTGCTATAATACCTGAAATTGCAGGCATGAAAATAGACGCTATACCCATAGTTGAGAAGATGGCACCAAATTCAGTACCCGACCATTCCATGGTTTTAAACCAATAGCCTCCAATTGTAATCAACCAAGCCCCCCAAATAAAGAACTGTAAAAAGTTCATGATCGTAAGGCGTAATTTTAAACTCATATTTTTTGATGATAATTGAATAAAATGTAACGGCTACAAATATAATTTTTCTTTAGTATTAATAATGATGACGAAAGATATATTAAAATAAATAATTGTTTTGTTTTGAATTTATTAACCGCTTCAGATTTTTCGTTATTAATTAAATGTGCTTCAAAAACATAGTAAAATCTATTTAAAATGGGTTTTTGAACCTGAATTGGGTTATTTTTTTGAATTATTTTTTCAATTAGGGATAATAAATAATTTATTTTATTAATTTTATATTGAACAAATAACTATTTGAATGACTAGACAAGAGAATACAAAGAAAGTTGGAAAAGTAACTATCAAAAATCAAATTAGAAAGAACCAAATTTTACAACTTTTACTAAAAGAGGGGATGTTGTCGCCTTCCGAAGTGACTTCTAAAACGGAGTTAACTTTACCAATGTCTTCTTCGTTAATGAAAGAACTAGCTAAGGACGGATATATCAAGTTAGATGAAAACAATTCTGGAAATAATGTGGGTAGACCACCTACTTCTTATAGTATTGATCCTGAAGGAGGATTTTTTATAGGTGTTGAAATTGGATTAAGAAAAACAAGAGTGATTTTACTTGATCTACAGAATAAAGAAAGACATTTCCATTCTCAAGATACTTTAAATTTAAAAGATTCAAAGGCCTGTATAGATGATGTCATTTCAATTGTAAAAAACATTATCAAATCACAGAAAATACCTCAAAACCGACTTTTTGGAATTGGGTTGGCTGTACCTGGCTTGGTGAACAATAAATTAGGTCGCTCTATATCTTATTTTAATGATTTGAATATGTCATTAAAAGAATATATGGTTGAGGCTTTAGGTGTGAACGTTGAAATTGAAAACGACGTGAATGCTATGAGTTTAGGAGAGAAGTATTTTGGTGATGCTCAAGATGTAAATGATGCTTTAGCTATTAATTTAGATAAAGGTATAGGTATGGGCTTAATTATAAATGGTGCATTGTATACGGGTGCAAATGGTCTTGCAGGAGAGTTAGGACACATTCGTTTTGAAGATAATAACGATATGTGTTACTGTGGAAAGAGAGGTTGCCTCGAATTATATGCCTCTGGTGAGGCTATTTCTAACAAAATGAAAGACTTTCTTGCCAATAATCCATCTCCTCGTATTCAAAAAATACTGTCTGATTTAAATAAAGAAGAAGTAGACCTAGATGCTTTTGTAGAAATTGTATTATCAGGTGATCAAATAGGCATAGAATACATTGAACAGGCCGGAACTTCTATTGGGCGAGCTTTGGGTGTTTTAATAAACTTGTTCAATCCTCAAAAAATAATTTTGGGAGGAAAATTAAGTCAACTAAAAGAGTATATTTTATTCCCAGTGAAATCATCTGTAATCAAACATTCATTACCAGAATCTTTTGCTCAAACCACAATTTCTTATTCAAAGATTAGAAGAAAAGCGGGTAGTTTAGGGGCAACAACTCTTGTAAGTAATAAGATCTTTTTGCCTTCAAAGGCGGCATTACAATACGTTTAGCAGTTTAGTGAAATCATATCATCAGAATCACTTAGAAATATTTTATAATAAAAATTATATATTAAGAGGTGTTAGTTCATTAATCGAAAGGAATTTTTGATTGATCAACTATTTACACTCTAAAAGAGATCACCTTAATTGAATTAATTTAAAACTAATTATCAATGAAAAAACTGATTTATCTTTCTTTCATCATCGTTTTTTGGGGTTGTACTGCTAACGATCAATCTGAAAAACATATTTACTCCATCGATTTTGCATCAAATGCATTTTATAAAAATGATGACATCTCCCCATCTATAGAGGAGATGATCAATTGGAATGGAGATAAAGACATAGAACTTTATTTTTATATGGAGAATAAAGGTGATGTTCGACTTTTTTTCAACGGTAAATCAGAAAAAGAAAATTCACTGCAAGTGATTTTTAATAATAAAGAAGTGACATTGAAATTGGATCCAAAGTTTGGAAGACATGACATAGGTTCATTTGAAATTAAAGAAAAGGGATATCAAAAAGTAATTATTAAAAATTTGAATCATATTTCGACATCCATTGTAAATGTAGAAGCAGAAATAGATGTATCAAATGTCATATACAGTGTGCCACCAGAGAATTCACATTTTGGAAAAAGAGGACCATCCACTCATTGGAAATATGTGCTTCCTTATGAAGCCAAGGACAAGGATATTAAATGGTATTACAGCGAAATTGAGGTGCCCCAAGGGCAAGACGTTATTGGTTCTTATTATATGGCCAATGGTTTTGGTCAAGGCTATTTTGGTATCCAAGTAAACAGTGAGAAGGAAAGACGAATTTTATTTTCAGTTTGGAGTCCATTTGAAACAGATAATCCGGATTATGTACCTGATGGACAAAAAATCAAACTTCTTGGAAAAGGAAAGCATGTCTATACAGGTAAATTTGGAAATGAAGGATCAGGAGGTCAAAGTTATTTAGTGTATCCTTGGAAGGCAGCTAAGACGTATGGATTCTTATTAAAAGGAGAACCAATCGATGAAGATCACACTCAATTCTCTGCTTATTTCCATGATCAAGAGAAAGGAGAATGGTTATTTATCGCAAGCTTTTCTAGGCCTAAAACGCACACTTATTTAACCAACTTTTATTCCTTCCTAGAGAATTTTATTCCAAGTCAAGGGAACAAATCAAGAATGGCATTTTATAAAAATCAGTGGGTGATGGATAAAGACAATAAATGGTATGAGGTGACAGATGCTGAGTTTTCTGCTGATGCTACTGCGAGACAAGAACATCGATTTGATTATCAAGGAGGTTTAATTGATGGAAAGTTATATTTGAGAAGTTGTGGATTCTTTGATAATACAACGGCAATTGGATTACCATTTAAAAGAGAAAGTATCTCAAAAACACCACCTTCATTTAATCCTGATACCATAGAAAATGAAGTAATACAATAAATATTTTGGCGATGGAAACATCGCCATTTTTATTGACTAAAATCTGGGAATTCTAATGTTTTGCTTCCATTTCTAATGGATTCCTCCGATAAAGGTGATATGGCCAACCATGTTAGCATATCATATATATCAAATTCAGGTTTTCTTTGTTCTTTAATGGAAGAAATAAACTCTCTCAAAACAAAGTAATCCATTTGATGACGAGCAGTTTTGGCTGCTTCATATTGATGGTTTTTCCAATCATCATGATCAAACTCATTAAATACTCTATGAGAATTTTTCATCCATTCATCGTTATCACAGTAATCTTCTAAATGAAGGTGATTACCGTGTTCTTGTATCCAAACTCCTTTTGTACCTTGGACTCTAAACCCTAGAGAATAAGGTCTTGGTAGGTTAGTATTGTGTGTTAGGAGTATAGTTTCGCCATTTGAGGTGGTTAATGTAGATGTAATCACATCACCCAAAATGTATTGATCTTTAGCATTTGGATGATGCTTTCCTTCATTTTTTTCTACATAAGATTTTAATCCAACTGATTTACTGGCATGAGAAACAATAGAAGTGAATTTATTGCCTTTATTGATATTCAAAATACTTGATATTGGCCCAATGCCATGAGTAGGGTAAAGATCACCATTTCTTGTAATCGAGTGTTTTGTTCGCCAGCTTGCCTCTCCATTTACGCCTCTTCCGAAATTCATTTCTTTGTCGAATTTTATTGGACGCAAATCGTGTTCATAACCGCCTCTACAATGTACTAATTCTCCGAACACACCTTTATTCACCATGTTTTTTACAGCCATCACATCTCTATGGTAACAGGTATTTTCCAAGAGCATACATTCAGCACCACTTTTTTCTTTAATTTCTTTGAGTCGATACAATTGCTCTAAACAAGTGGCACTTGCTGCTTCAATACCTACATAAATTGGAAAAGATAAGGCATAAGAACTGATATCAAAATAATAATCCCAAGGGACTGATATAATCACAGCGTCTAAAGAATGATGATTCAATAAATCTTTGTAGCCATCTTCATTAGAATAAAATTTAGGGTGTTCTTTTTGATATTTATCGAATAAAAATTTACCGTCTGATATTGAAGCATTGTTAGGTTCTGCAATACCAATTATTCTCACATCATTTCTTTGTAAACAGTTTTCTAGATGAATAATTCCACGATAACCAATCCCTATAAGTCCTATGTTAAGTAAGTCGTTCATTTCTCATTATTAATTCTTTCCAAAGATAAAATCTTAAAGAATTATATATTCTCTTGTTTAGGAATCTTGTATTTTTTTAACCAAAAATCTAATAGGCAAAGTCTAAAAAATTATCAACTAAAGTCACAAAGACTCGGCAGAGATTCAGTACATACAGGAAGAAGAATGTAACTATTTATAATAAATATCAAACTGTGCTCCTTCATGTAAGGAATGCAGTTTAAAGTCCCATTTGTGTTTCACTAAGACTTCTCTACAAATCATTAGACCAATTCCCTGACCTGTAGGCTTACTACTATAAAACGGAGTAAACAATTTTTGTTCAACATCTTCAGGGATTTTTGGCCCTGAATTCCAGATACTCAATACGTTTCCTTCAGTAGAAATTTTTATCACACGTTCATTCTTCGATTCCAATAAAGCCTCTTTAGCGTTCTTAAGGATGTTGATAAACAACTGTTCAATGAGGGTTTCATCAGCTTTCACAACAATAGCGTTGTTGACTTCATTTACAATATGAATGTCATCGGCTTCAAAAGTTGTAGCGTAGATTCTGATGATATCATCAATACTACGTTTTAAATCGATTTCTTTAAGAACCGGTTCAGGAACTTTCACCACTGAAGCAAAATTCTTCATGAATGTCGCCATATTATCGTTTCTGGTTTTTACAACCTCCAAAGCTTCATCATAATCTTCTTTTAAGTCCTCGTCAGCTAATGGGAAGTATTTTAAAGAATCGATGTACGAATTGATGGCTCCGACAGAGTTATTGACTTCATGACTCATCATTCGAATCACTTTACTATACGCTTGTTTTTCTGTCTTCAAGTCGTCTAAATAAGAGTCTTGAAGGATAATGAATTGCTGAGGAAAACCTTGGAAAATAAAGGACGATTTAAAGCATCTATACTTTCTACCTCCACTTAATTGTATTTCTGAAGGATAGTTTAATGGAATTTCAGCAAGCCTATCCAATAAAAGAATATTGGTTTCCTTAAGACCTAACGATTGTATTTTATCAAAATCTATTTCTAAATATTGAAGTGCCGATGGATTGGCTTGAATAATTTTCTCGTCATGATCTAAAATGATAATGCCTTGAGGTGTGGCTTTTATTAGCTGATCCAGGAAATAGCTTTGTTCTCTTTGTGATAACCGTTCTTTATGAATTCTATCGATAATCTGATTAAAGACTTCAACCAATTGATTGACCACAGGGTGAGGAGTAGGGAGTAATCGACTTTGGAAATCATTGTTTTTTAATAATCGCAAAGCATTGTTCAACTCCTTCAGCGGCTTATTGATAAACAACCAAAGGCGAAGAATCCAAATAGATAATGCAACAGAAACCACCTCGGCTAGTAAAAACAAGTGAGGGTGTGTTTCGCGAATAGGAAAAGTGATTCCAATAAGTGTTCCTACTGTAAAAAGAGCCAGTAAACTATATTCAATTTTGAGCATCCGTTATCTCGTATTTTTCAATTTTTCTGTAAAGTGCATTTCTAGAAATCCCTAATTGTTTAGCAGCAGGAGCAATCTTATAACGATTTTCCTTCAAGGCATTTTTAATCATAATGATTTCCATTTCCTCTAAAGTCATCCCCTCAGGAACGATTTCTTCTTTGATTTCATCGTTTTGGAATGCATTGATATTGGTAGGGTTGTTTTCAAAATCACTAATCTGAAGTTGATCATTGATACTCATCAAAACAGTACTTTCCACCCAATTTTTCAACTCTCTGATATTTCCCTTAAGTGGTTGTTTTTGAAGCCATTTTAAAGCTTCATCCGTTATCACTTTATTTTGAATACCATAAGTGTTACAGATATTTTCCAAGAAATGATTCGCTAATAAAGGGATATCACTTTTTCTTTCTCTAAGTGATGGAAGATATACCGTAATAAGGTTGATTCTAAAGAATAAGTCCTCTCTAAATTTCCCTTCTTTTACTAATTCCGGTAATACTTTATTCGTAGCAGAGACTACTCTAAAGTTTGAAGAAACAGTTTTTGATGACCCCAAAGGTTCATATTTACGTTCTTGCAATACTCGAAGTAATTTCACTTGAGAGGCGAGATCTAATTCACCCATTTCATCCAAGAAAATACTACCTTCATTCGCAATGCTAAAACGACCTTCACGATCGGAATGTGCGCCAGTAAAAGCACCTTTTTTATGACCAAACATTTCCGATTCGAATAGGGAAGAGGAAATACCACCAAGGTTCACTTTGACGAATTCTTTATCTTTTCGGCTACTGTTTTTATGTATTGCTTCGGCAATTAATTCTTTACCGGTACCACTTTCTCCCATAATTAAAATAGGAGCATCAGTTTTAGCCACTCGTCCAACTGTTTGTAAGACCTGTAATAGTTTGGGATCTTGACCAACAATGGAAGCAATATCAAATTCTTTTTCGAGCTGCTTACGAGTGGCCGATTTCTCTATTTTCTGAGGGATGTGCTTATTTTTCTCTACTTCAATAGCTCCCTGTATACACTTAAATAAATGATCATTCTCCCAAGGTTTATTGATGAAATCAGAAGCACCTAATTTCATGCCTTCAATAGCCAATTGCATCGAACCCCAACCTGTAAACAAAACTACAGGTAGATTGGGTTGCACCTTTTTGATTTGTTTTAAAGCTTCTAACCCTTCCTCACCGGTGGTTTCCACTTTAAAGTTCATATCCAAAAGAACGCAAGCAAAATCAAATTCTTTGAGTAATGCCAAACCATCCTTTGGATGTGGGGCTAATAATGGTTTAAAACCCTGAAGTTTAAGAAATAGACCGATAGATTTACGAACGGCGTCGTCATCATCGATGATTAGTATATGGGAGTTTGTCATAATTAAAAATTGTAATTCGATAAAGGTACATCAGATGATGATTTAATGCCACTAATGATATCTGATTTATCGTTTTTTATCATCAACTTTTCTGCAATTTTTAATGCAATACATTCTTCTGCTGATAATTTATTTTGAAATATATTTTTATGACAAAGTATGGATGGAAACTTTCCACCCACACTATAATTGTCTATTTACCTATTATGATTGAAGATCTTACAAAACTTATATCTTAGTTTTGTTGAGAAGTCTTCTAATATTTTAAAGCTCATGCAACGCTTCATTAGGCGTTACTTTAGTGGCTAACTTACTTGGGTAGTAACCACAGATTAAAATGATGATAAACACAAAACCAAAAGCGATTAAGGCGCCCATTGTATATTCCATTGTGGTATAATTAAACACTCCTAGTAGAGGGAATTGCATAGCGAAAATACCGCCTATTACTACACCAATGATAAATAACAATACTACTTCTAAGAGCATTTGCTGGAAGATTTCAGAAGATGATGCACCCATTGCTCTACGTACCCCAATCTCACTTTTTCTTCTACTGATATTGTACCACAGTACACCATAAAGACCTAATGCAATATTTAATACAAGGAACATGGCAACAAATGATATTAGGAAAATAGGAAGGATTTCCCATTTGTTGTATGAATCTTGAAGACTATCAAAATAGTCTGTGCTCACCACTAATTTTGGATTCAGTTTTTCTATTGAACTAACTATACTAGCCTCCAATTTTCTTGGATCATTTTTGGTTTTCACAAAAAGACGATCTTGATGTGTATCTTTAAGCCAATCTAAATAATCAGCTGATCGTATTACTATATCTTCTTGTTCACTGAAATCACTTTGCTTGTTGTAATAACTAACAACACCAGTAATTTTATAAGATGTGCCTTCACTTTCAAACATTTCATTCTCATCTAAGAAAGGCAACAGTTTTTGGTAAAACTGATTATTCACTACGATAGGGCTATATCCTAATTGGGCATCTTCAAATGTGAATCCTCTACCTTTGATAAAATCCAAATCCATTAGATCAAATGCAGAAGGGCGAAAGCGTTGCTCAGTTGGGTCAAAACGAACACCTTCTCCAACAACCAACCTAGTAGTATTTCTACTTCCAGAGTAAGGATGGGAATAATCTATTTCTGAAACACCAATCACATCATTTTCTTGCTTAATAGTTTGGAAAATGGCATTGTACAATTCGTCTTGTTTTTCTTTTGTTTTATCCTCTTTGTCCACATTATCTTGATCAAGATTCAAAATCAGGATGTTTTCTGTATTAAATCCGATAGGATGTGATGCGTTTTTGTACTTATTAATAAGTAGAGTAAATAAAAGGAACAGGATTAAGAAAGAGAAGGCAATCTCTACGACCATCAAAGAATTTTTTCTTTTACGAGTCCACAAAATATATATTAAATGCTTTATCATTGCTTGTCTGATTTTAGGGAGTTGATAATACCAAAATTGGAAACTTTTAGTGCTGGATAGAAACCTGATAATACACTAAAGAATAATGTACAACCAAAGCCGAATACAAGTAATCCATAATTGATTTCTAATCGCTCATCTGCACCCATCCAGCTGTAAGTGTTAAATAAGAATGTTGCGATGTAAGCCAGGATTATTCCTATTACTCCACCAATAAGCGTAGTGAAAACGTTCTCAATTAATAACTGTCGTAATAAGTCGAAAGAGGAGGCACCAAAGGCTTTTCTTATGCCCATTTCAGCAGTTCTCTCTGTAATTCTAGTAATGTTTAAATTGATTAAACTTAAAGCAGGAATCGCCATACAGATCAAAACGATTGAATAAAGGTAGACATAGTACATGTTTTCATCTCCCATATCAAAAAGGAAATCAAACATCCAACCTTTCTCTGATAGAAAATCAGCTTCAACACTCATCTCATTTTTTGATGAATCGATGGGTAAACTCTTTACAATTTGCTGAAATTCTTTCTGTCCTTGAAGCAAATGATCTTTGTCTTTGAATTTCATAAAGAAAATACAACTTCCAAGATATTGATGCCAATTAGGATTAGGTTTTCTATAAATATCAAAAGGTGTATAGATATCTGCAAAAGCTTGTCTTCTTAGTTTATTTTCTTTTTCAACAACACCTACTATTTCATAGAACTGTGAGTTTGTTTTGATTTTTTTTCCAATCGGATCTTCTTTCCCAAATAAATCAGCTGCAAGCTCATCTGTGATAATGGCAATTTGTCTTTTTTGTTCAATATCATCTAATGAAAAACTTCTGCCTTTTAGGAATTGTAGAGGGAAAATTTCAGTAAAATTCTGATCAATATCTAAACGTGTGATTTTTTTACCCAGTTCATTATAGTACACATTACTGAAATAGTGATTTAAAGTAACTGTAGAAACTTCAAAAGATTTCATTTTAGAGAAATACTCTTTGTATGATTGGTAATGCCAATGACCACTAGAATAACCTTCTCCTTCCACACGGTTTACTCTTACGTTTGCACCACTAAGGACTAAATCCATGTTTTTATAAATGTCGTTGCTACCGAAAGACGTATCTAAGATAGAACCGATGAACATCACCACCATAATGGTCATGCTGATACCAAAGAGGATAATGAAAGAGAAGAACGGATTCTTTTGTAAAGAATGCCAAGCGAGTTTAATGTAGGTAATCATAATTATACAGTTTCGAAGTTAGCTTGAGTTTGAATAGATACTTGTCGACCATCAAAAATTCTGATAATACGATCGGTCATTTTCGCTTGTTGTTCATCGTGAGTTACCATCACAATTGTTGCACCTTCTTTGTTTAGTTTCATCAACATTTGCATTACTTCTTCACCCATTACTGAGTCTAAGTTACCTGTTGGTTCATCGGCAAAGATGATGGAAGGATTTCCAACAATGGCTCTTGCAATCGCTACTCTCTGACGCTGACCACCAGAAAGCTGAGAAGGTTTATGGTCCATTCTATGCGATAATCCTACTTTTTCAAGCGCCTCTTCCACACGTTGTTTTGTTTCTTTAGAAGAGATCTTTCTATATAATAATGGCATAGCCACGTTTTCTCTCACACTTAAATCGTTGATCAAATGAAACGATTGGAATACAAAGCCTAAGTGTTCGTTTCTGAATTTAGCTAGCTTTCTATCAGATAAGCTTAATGGGTTATTGCCATCAATAATAATAGATCCATCAGAAGGTAAATCTAAAAGACCCATGATACTTAATAAAGTGGATTTACCACATCCCGAAGGTCCCATAATAGAAATGAATTCTCCTTTCTTGATGTTTAAGGATACATCCTCTAACGCCCAAGTCTCTACGGCGTCTGTCTTAAATACTTTACTGATGTTTTTTAACTCGATCATAATGATAATTTTTTAATGTTTTTATTTGACACTAGTAGGGTAGTCTTCTACCTTTTTGTTTTAGCTTTTTAGTGATTTAAATTTCACTATTATATATGAAAAAAGTGTTCAAAATTTTATAACTAACTGGTAATTAAGTTGTTGAATGCTATTTCTTTCAAATTCTTCTATTTTAAAATGATTCAGTCAGTGGCAAAGTGTTCCGTTTTGGAGCAGTTTACTTCTTACTGGAACACATACCAGATATTCTCGTTTTTCTCGAAATCGTATAAAGTGACGGTACGTAACTGATAGTAGCTCATCCAGTAGCCTTTTAAAGTATTGAGGTAAGCATTTTTAGCCTGGTCTTTTTCGTCAGTAGACCATACCAATTCTCTGATACTAATATCACCCAATTCATATCTTTGCAAAGCAATATTGTATTTCTGTTGTGCTACTTCATCCGCCTTCTGAATATATTTTACTTGCTTCGCCATAGTTTCCACTTGTTCACTTGCATTAATCACCTCTCTTTGGAGGTCCAATTTTTCCTGATCGATCTGTGCCTGTACCAACTCATAATTTGAGGTCGCTGCATTAATTCTAGATTTAGCACGTCCCCAATCTAAAATCGGAACACGTAACGTAACATTTACCTGATGCGACTCCACAGAGTTTTTATAAGATTCACCCAAATCAGTGGCTTGATTACTTGTACCAAAAGCCATTTCAACATTGGCCTGGAAACGATTGTCTCTTTTCGCTTTTACAATCAAACTTTCACCTTCCAATAACCTTCTCTGATATGAAATAAAATCTTTTCTATTCAATTGTGCTTTATCCCAAGCCACATCTTGATTCACATCATTCAACTTATATTCGCTTGGAACGATAAGTGATATCGTCTCAGTGGCATAATCAAGTTGTAGGTAATTAAGCAAGGCTCTTAATGCTATATTGTAGTCTAGGTGAGCAGAAGTCATGGCTTGTTCAGCAGAAATAACATTCAATTCCACCTGTAACATTTCACTATCACTTGCTTTCCCCAAATCCTTTTTGGCTTTTGTCAGTTCTTTAATTCTCTTGTTATCTTTCACGTTTTGAGCCGCAATGTCCATATTCCATTGTGCGGTTAAGGCATTGAAATAGAATTCTGTTGTACGTAAAGCGATAAACTCCATATCTTCCACAAATCCTTTTTCTGCTTCTTGTAATTGAAGCGGTGCTAATTTCTTTTGCCATTTTAATTGGTTGAACTGAAAAATTGGCTGAGAATACCCTACATAGAAAGGTTGAGCCTGATATTGATGAGAACTGTTCTGAATATTATCAAATCGACTCATCTGACTCCCCATAAAAATAGTACCGCCAGTCGCTGAAATTCTTTGTTCTAAATTCAGCTCCATACTTGTATTATTTTGTTCAATGGGCTGATAAATAATACTTCCGTCAGGTTGAGTAATCGGATTGTAATTCTTTCCATAAGCCATCGGCGACCCACTTAAAACCAACTGTGGTTTTAACTCTGTTTTAAAAGCTTCATATTCTCTTCTTTCAATAATTAATGATTGTTTTGCAATACGCATATGGTTGGATTGATACTGCGCTAAATCGATACACTGTGTCAGTGTCAATGTCTTTTGAGCTTTCACATAAGTACTCGCCCAAACTAAACTGATAATAAGGATAAGGTATTTCATGACTATTGAAGTTGAATTTGGTTAGCATTTTTGAACTTTTCATAAGGGGAGATAATCACGGAGTCTCCTTCTTGTAAGTTTGACGTAACTTCCACCCACTGACTGTTTCTCATACCTGTATTCACAGAAACTTTTTCAGCGACTCCGTTTTTAATCACGAATAGTTCTTCTACTTTCTTCCCTTCAAAAGCACCTCTATTCTTTAACTTTATCGTATTCTCTTTTTGTTCTTTGATGATATTGATATCCACTACCATATCCGGTCTTAGATAATCCAGGTGATCTTGTTGAGGTAAATCGATGAATACCGTCAACATCCCATTTTTTGAACTAGGAGAGATAGAAGTCAGCTGACCAACATAATTGTGTTTAGAAGATTTAATATTCACCTCCATACCAATTGATATTTGACCCACATTTTGTTCTGCTACCGTACCTCTAATTTTTAGTTTTTCGATATTAGCTACTTTCGCTAAGATTTCTCCTTCTGCTACACTTGCACCAACATTATCATTTAAGAAAGTGATTACACCGTCGATACCTGCCTGTGCCTGTGCTTTATCAAGTTTTCTTCTTTGTTCCTTTATTTGCTTTTGCTGAATACCTAATGACAACGACAATGTTTTAATCTCTTGTTCGATCGCTTTTTCTTTGATCTTTAAATCATTTTGTAATTGATCTTGCTTCAGTTTTTCAATTTCTAAAAGTGTTTTCGCTTGCTTTACGTTCTCCTCTGTTGAACCTCCAATTTCAAGCAAAGTCATTTCACCTTTTAAAGCTTCCTCTCGACTTCTTAATTGCAAAGCGTTAATCTCCACTTCTTTATTTAATTGATACAACTCTTTTCTTAATCTTAACTTCTCTTTTTCTAATTCTGCTTTTTTAATGTTGGCTTCATCAATTAAAGAAGATAAAGTGCTTTCTTCTGCCGTAGTATTTAATTGTAAAATTGAAGTATTTTCATCCACCTTCTCACCAATACTGCTGTGGATAGATTCTATAAAAGTGGAGAAAGGAGAAGTAATAGCCTTTTGATAAACAGGCTCGATTTTACCGCTACCATTTACTGTTAATGATATACTGCCTTTAGTAACGACTCCAATAGAGATGTCTTTTCTTTTAATTGATTTTCCTAAAAATGAATTAGCAAAATAGGCCACAGCACATATTCCTATGATAATGGCAACATATTGAATCTGTTTTTTTTGTTTAGCTTTTTTCTGAGTTGACTTTGATATAACCTTGTCCATAATGACTGAATTTTAATGTGATGCCAATCATTATGAAAATATCTACCCATAAATAGGTAACTATCTGATATCTATGTGGTTGTGTGTATTTTTGAGGTTGAGGAAAAGTGAAGTAAATGACATGCTATGCAACAAAATGCTCCAAAATGAAGCAGTTTGTAAAATTTACCATTCCGCTTCCATGATTTTGCTTGACCTAGTTTCCTTTTTGTTTAAGTAGTTCCTTTTGACATATCCAAAATTAAGATTCACACCAATTCTTATCATTAAAGAGCGATCGTTATCCCATTGATCAATTACTCCGAATACATTTTCGGTAATTGCATAGGCTTTAATGCCAGGGAAACCAATTGATGCAGAAGCACCAACTCTTTCCAAACCAGTGCCTTCTCTAGAATAATTAATACCTAAACCTAGGAAGTCAGCAAACCTTTTGTGCATATTTATGGAAAATTTAGGGTTGAAGATATCTCTATAATATCCTCCACCAACAGTCGCACCTATTAGAAAGCGATGACCGAAATCATAACTTCCACCCAAAACGAATTGCATAGGGAGCACTGTTGTAAAAGGGTCAGTTGCCTCTACACTTTGTATTTCTTCAGTGTTAGGGTAAACATCACCTATTTCTGCATATTGATAAGCTTCATTCCAATAAATCTGTCCTAGGTTAGTTACAGCTAAATCAATTAACCAATGATCAGTGATTTGATAAGAAACCCCTAAATCAACAGAATAGCCATGTCCATTTTTCCCACTTTGGTAGGCTACTAATCCAGAATTATTATTTTGATTAGCACTATCCAGCTCACTGCCATTTATTTTAATCTGATTAATTCCAGAAACATATTTAGCATTAAATCCGAGAGTTAGACGATCTTTTATATTATAATTGAAACCAATTCCATATTCTCTGTAATGGTTAATATCTAAAGTTTTAGTAGCATTTGATGCAGGTGCATTAAAAGGTGTAGGTACATTCAAGTTTTCATCATAAGATAAAAAATGTGCTTTTTCTCTAGCAAAAAAGCTTAAACTAATTTTATCATTAGTCACATATACCCCTGCAATTTCCAAAGTAGCATGATCTTCATCTTGTTCTAATTGATTGAGTTCATTGAGTACTTCTCCTAAATCAAAACTACCTGGGAACTCATCTCCATTAATTATCACATCAAAAGGTAAAATGATAGAGTTATTGTTTATATACATACTTGGCAGTACAATCGAAGTTTTGTAAACACTTTTATGGGCAGGGTTTTGATGTTGTCGCTGAGGTAAATCATTCATAAAGTATAAAATACTCTCTTCTTGTGCTTTTACTTGGTGAGTAAAACTGAAAAGAAGGAGGAGTAATAGAGTACAGTTATAAAAGATTTTGTGGCGCATATGATCTAGATATTATAAACGAATATACTATAAACCTAAGCCCGATGAAAAATATTTTCACAGTTTGATTTGATTTTGGGTGGAACTTATGCGAAAAGTATTTGAGGACAACATATATTTCCTTCTTATTTAATCTATTGATAATAACGAAAACTACTTCATCAATTTTTGCCTAAAGACTATTAATCCAAATATATTATTTCACGACCCAGCTTTTTCGATACTTTTAATAGGTGTGAACTCTCAAGTAAGGATGTAGAAGTGTTAAAATTCATTAAATAGTGTAGTTTTTACATTAATAATGCTAATTAGGTATAGCTATGCTAAAATGTATAGCTAAACTACATCCAAAATAAGAATTAAATTACAGAAATATCCATTCACTAATATGCTATATCTACAATCAGAATGTCCAAAATGTCACCACGATCAAATTACTAAAAGTGGAATGGTGAAAGGAAAACAACGGTATAAATGTAAAAAATGTTGTTATAATTTCACCGTGTCGAAACTTGGAAAAGAGATCGATCATAAATATGTGATAAAAGCGTTGCAATTGTATTTAGAAGGAGTCTCTTACAGAGAAATCGAAAGAATTTTAGGCGTTAGTCATGTTACAGTGATGAATTGGGTGAAAAAATACAATATCCCAAAGTTGGAGAAAATTGGATATAACCCACAATATCAAATGCTCAACCATAGCGAATTACTCACTTTTGTGATCAATAAAGAAAATTTAGAAGAGGGTACAGCAATGATCACAAATGTAGGCGCTAAGTATATGGTTATTTCATGGGAAAAAAGATCATAGATATATATAATTAGCAAAGGTATATATGTAAGGTGTTTAAAAAGTGGTCAACTATATATATTCAAAATCGGAAACTTCAGTAATAACAAATTAAACACTATGATTAGCAGAATTAACAACCTAGAAGATTACGCTGTTGCGTATAGAAGAAGCGTGTCCGAACCAGAGCGCTTTTGGTCAGAAGTAGCTGAACAATTCGTTTGGCGAAAAAAGTGGGACAAAACAGTCGAATACGATTTCGACGACTACAATGTTCAATGGTACCTCAATGGAAAACTAAACATCACAGAAAATTGTCTTGACAGACATCTACTATCAAGAGGTGACAAAACTGCTATTCATTGGGTAGCGAATGATCCTCATGAAAAAGATCGTATTTTCACTTATAAAGAACTTCACGAACAAGTATGTCTTTTTGCCAATGTGCTAAAAAGAAATGGAGTTCAGAAAGGAGATCGTGTATGTCTTTATATGCCGATGGTACCCGAACTAGCAATTGCTGTTTTAGCTTGTGCTAGAATTGGAGCAATTCATTCTGTTGTATTTGGAGGCTTTTCTGCTCAAGCATTGGCAGATAGAATCAATGATGCAGGAGCGAAGATCTTAATAACTGCAGATCAAGGTCCACGTGGTAACAAAGTAGTGGAATTGAAACAAATTGCTGATGAAGCTTTATTCCAATGTGAAGGAGTGGAGAGGGTGATTGTTTACCAACGCACAGGGGCCGAAGTAAAGATGGATGATGCAAGAGATGTGTATTGGCACGACGAAATTCAGTCAGTTCCAAACACATGTGAGCCTGAAGTTATGGATTCAGAAGATCCACTCTTTATCTTATATACCTCCGGATCAACCGGAAAACCGAAGGGGGTGGTTCACTCTACAGGTGGTTACATGGTGTATACATGGTACACTTTCAGAAATGTGTTCCAATATCAAGAAAACGACATCTATTGGTGTACTGCCGATATTGGTTGGATTACTGGTCACTCTTATATAGTATATGGACCATTATTAGAAGGAGCAACTTCAGTAATGTTCGAAGGAGTACCAACATTCCCTGATGCAGGTCGTTTCTGGAGAATTGTGGATCGTTTAAAAGTAAATATATTCTATACTGCTCCAACGGCTATTAGAGCATTAATGGCGCAAGGGTTAGAGTATGTAGAACTTTATAAATTGGATAGCCTTAAAGTTTTGGGTACGGTTGGCGAGCCTATTAATAGAGAAGCTTGGGAATGGTATCACCAACATATTGGAAAGAGACAATGTCCAATTGTAGATACTTGGTGGCAAACTGAAACTGGAGGTATTATGATATCACCAATTGCCGGAGTAATTCCAACAAAACCAACCTATGCAACTTTACCATTGCCAGGAATTCAACCAATTCTTGTAGATTCTGATGGTAATGAGATCGAAGGAAAAGGAGTAAAAGGTAACCTATGTGTGAAATATCCTTGGCCTTCTATGTTAAGAACCACTTGGGGTGATCATCAGCGTTGTAAAGATACTTACTTCTCTACCTTTAAAGGATTGTACTTTACAGGTGACGGCTGTCGTCGTGATGAAGATGGTTACTACAGAATTATGGGTCGTGTGGATGATGTAATGAACATCTCTGGCCATAGAATAGGGACTGCAGAAGTGGAGAATGCTATCAATATGCATAAAGCTGTGGTGGAATCAGCTGTAGTTGGTTATCCTCATGAGATCAAAGGACAAGGTATATATGCTTATGTGGTTTGCGATTCTGAAGAGTTGGAATTCTCAACGATAACCGAGCTTAAAGATGAAATTCTTGAAGTTGTAATCGAAAAAATCGGTAAGATCGCAAAACCAGAAAAGGTGCAAATTGTGAGAGGATTACCTAAGACTAGATCTGGTAAAATCATGAGAAGGATCCTTAGAAAAATTGCTGAGGGACAAACGGATAACTTCGGTGATACATCAACGTTATTAGATCCAAGTATTGTGGAAGCAATCAAAGAAGGGGTCGTCAAAGACGATCAAGTAAAAGCATAACAAACAGAAGGTGTTGATTTATTCAACACCTTTTTTTGTGTCTTGATTTATTTATATACTATTGATTGAATTATTAGCAATTTGAAATCCATAATAAAAACTTTGTAATAGTCAGTAAATCAGTTAATTGGAAAAATGGGTTGTAATAATGACGTAAATTGAAAGTAAAAAAGATAAGACGTAAAAGTTGACAAATAAGCAAAGAAATACAATCTTGACATCAGTTTAAAAATAAATAAAACCAAATATGACTAGCTATCGATATGGTAATAATTTAGTTGGGGACAACTACTAAATGTATGAATGAAATCTACGACAGAAAACTAAAAACAATTATTCTCATAGAACATAAGCTGCATATTATTTCTTGTATTCAATCTAAATGAATAATAAGTATTTGATCATACACTAATTATGATGAAGGCGCCTCATTGATTTTTAGTGGATGGGAGAGTACTGCCAATGAATTTTTACTTAACTAATTATTTGCTTAATTAAATGAAACATAACAACATTTTCTGGAGGCAGTTATTGATAATTCTACTGTGGGCCTCCATACCTACTACTACGATTTTCGCGCAACACCGATATGGTGAAGCATTACAGAAATCCATTTTTTTCTACGAGGCACAGCAATCAGGTAAGCTGCCAGACTGGAATAGAGTCACATGGAGAGATGACTCAGCACTAGCAGACGGATCCGATGTCGGTTTGGATTTAACCGGTGGTTGGTACGATGCAGGAGACCATGTTAAATTTGGTTTCCCTATGGCGTTTAGTGTCACCGCTTTAGCCTGGGGAGTTGTGGAGTATGAAGATGCTTACAGACAAAGTGGTCAGTTAGATGTAATGAAGCGTAATCTTCGTTTCGTTACTGACTATTTTATAAAGTGTCATACTGGTCCAACAGAGTTCTACGGTCAAGTAGGTGCAGGTGGTCCTGACCATGCCTATTGGGGTTCTCCAGAGGTAATGACAATGGCTCGTCCAGCATACAAAATTGATGCTGCGAACCCTGGTTCTGACCTTGCTGCAGAAACAGCAGCGGCAATGGCTGCTTGTAGCATCGTTTTTAAAGATTCAGATCCTGCATACAGTGCATTACTTTTACAACACGCAGAAGAATTGTATTCTTTTGCGGACAATTACAGAGGAGTGTATTCAGAATCAATCACTGATGCTTCTGGGTTCTACCGCTCTTTTAGTGGTTACCAAGACGAATTAGTTTGGGGTGCTGCATGGTTGTATAAAGCAACAGGTAATGCAGATTACTTAGCTAAAGCTGAATTGGAATATCCATTATTGTCAAACGAAGGACAATCTGATCTAAAGGCTTACAAATGGGGTCTTGCTTGGGATGATAAAGCCTACGGAATCTATGTCTTGATGTCGGAATTAACAGGTAAGGCAGAGTACAAAGCTGATGCGGAAAGACATCTTGATTATTGGACAGACGGTTATGCAGGAGATAGAATTCCTTACAGCCCAGGTGGACAAGCTCACTTAATGCAGTGGGGTTCATTACGCCATAGTTCAAATACGGCTTTAGTTGCGTTTATTTATAGTGATAGAGTAGCAACAACACCAGAGAAGAAAGCGAAGTACCACGATTTTGCTGTAAATCAGATCAACTATGCTTTGGGTGATAACCCAATTAACAGAAGTTTTATGGTGGGTTATGGAAATAATCCTGCATACAATCCTCACCATAGATCTGCACACGGGGCTTGGGCGAACAATCTTTTAAACAATCCAATTGATCCAAGCCATACACTTTATGGAGCACTTGTAGGTGGTCCTGGTGAGCCTAATGATCAATTTGTAGATGATCGTTCTGACTATGTAGCAAACGAGGTGGCGTGTGATTACAATGCTTGTTTTACTGGAGCATTAGCGAGAATGTATCAAGAATTCGGTGGTGAGCCATTGGCTGACTTCCCAATTCCGGAAGTGCCTACACGTTCTGAAATCAGAACATTCTCTAAATTCAACAGTAATAATGCATCAGGTAGTACTGTTAGAGTATTAGTTCAAAACAGAACAGCTTGGCCAGCAAGAGTTACAGATAAATTATCATTCCGTTACTTCTTTGATATTTCTGAAGGAGTTGCTGAAGGGTATACAATCGCAGATTATCAGCCAGAATTGAACTCTGTTCAAGGGGAAAGTACAATGACCGTAGCAGCTTGGGATGCAGCAAATAATATTTATTATGCTGAAGTTTCTTTAGCAGGGGAGCAAATTGCTCCAATCGGAGACCCTGCTTTCCGTCGTGATGTTCAAATCAACTTTAGAGTAGCGAATGGTGTGCCTTATGATACATCAAATGATTGGTCTGCATTCGGTTTAGATACGGAAGATGAATCGCCAAGAATTCCAGTCTACGATAATGGTGTTTTAGTATTCGGATCTGAGCCTAATGGTGGTGGAACTCCCGTGGCTAAATTTACTATGGATGTAAATCAAGGTGTTGCTCCTTTGACTGTAAACTTTGATGCTTCAATGTCGTCTGATCCTAACGATGATCCTATCACTTATTCATGGGACTTTGGAAATGGTACTACATCAACTTTAGTAAATCCATCTGCTACGTATACTACGCCAGGTGAATATACAGTTTCTTTAACTGTAAGTGATGGTGAAAATGTATCTACTCCGGTGACTGAATTAATTACAGTATTAGATCCAAATGCACCTCCAATAGCATCTTTTGTGACATCAACTAATGGTGGAACACTTCCTTTAGATGTACTTTTTGATGCTTCTTCCTCAATTGATCCTAATGACGAGGCTTTGACTTACGATTGGGATTTCGGAAATGGCTCAGTGGGAACTGGTGTAACAGTTTCAAATATATTTGATGCAGTAGGTGAGTTCACAGTTACATTAACTGTAACAAATGTATCTGGTAAGAGTGATTTTACTTCTAAAGTAATTTCTGTAAATGATGGTAGCTTCGATTGTAACTTTGGAGCACCTCAAGCAACTGCTTTAGAATCAACAGGTCACACAGCTTACAAGAATATCCATGTATTGGGTGAAGGTGGACCTGACTTAAGTACTATGAGAGATTTTACAATCAACTGGGATCTACCAAACAAAGGGTTGTATCAATTCTCATTTAACTCAAATAATGGTCAGCCAAGCTGGTATGTTGATTTATTGGGTAAAGTGAATCATACTTTTGATGCTGTTGAGCCATCAGTGACTATTGCAGCTTCTGGGATTCCTGGATTCGATGGCGATTATTGGGCAACTATGGATGGTGCAAACTTTGTATTAGTATCTAAAACAGGAACGTTCTCGATTTACTTTAATAACTCTGCTACAGCTCCTAACTGTGGAGGTTCTTTAGCGGCGGCTTCTTCAATGAGAACGATGGCATTAATGGCTTCAGATTGCTCATTTGGTGCACCTCAAGCAGAAGCATTTGGTTCAACTGGACATACAGCTTATCAAAATATCTTTGTATTGGGTAATGCAGGTCCTGATTTAAGTAATATGAGAGATTTCACAATCAACTGGGATTTACCAAATAAGGGATTGTATCAATTCTCATTTAACTCGAATAATGGTCAGCCAAACTGGTATGTAGACCTTTTAGGGAAAATTACACATACAATGGATGCGGCTCAGCCAGCGGTAAGTATTGTAGGTTCTGGTATCCCAGGTTTTGATGGTGATTATTGGGTAACTTCTGATCAGGGTAACTTTGTGATGGTATCTAAGACAGGTGGATTTACTATATACTTCAGTACATCAGCTACTGCTCCAAATTGTGATGGTGGTACTATTCCTCCAGTGGAAAATACTCCTCCAGTAGCGAATATCTTTGCTGATGCTACAGTAGGTAATATTCCATTTGTAGTAAGTTTCGATGCATCTGGATCAACGGATGTAGATGGTGATACTTTATCATATGCATGGGACTTTGGTGATGGTGCTGTTGGTGAGGGTGTTATGGCAACTCATACATATACTGTTGTTGGAAATTATGACGTTACTTTAACAGTATCAGATACTAAGGGAGGATCGGATGCTGCTATCATTACTATTTCTGCTCAAGAGGATAATGTAATTATTACTCCTCCAAATACAGATAATGAGTATATCCAACGTTTCGTTGAGATGAGAAACATGTATTTAGATCCTGCTAATGGCTACTTTAGCCCAGAAGGATCACCTCATCATTCTATTGAAACTTTAATTGTGGAAGCTCCAGATCATGGCCACGAATCAACATCAGAGTTATATTCTTATTGGATGTGGTTAGAAGCAATGCACGGTAGAATTTCAGGCGATTGGGAACCTCTAAAAGAAGTATGGAGAAAAACAGAACAGTTTATTATCCCAACGGCTGAAGATCAACCAACAAATAGTGCGTATGATCCATCAAGCCCAGCGGCTTATGCTCCTGAATTCCCTCTTCCAAGTATGTATCCTGCACCATTAGATTTCACCAATCCAGTTCAAGGTGATTATGTATCGGCAGAGTTAGAAGCAGCATACGGTAATCCTCATATTTATCAAATGCACTGGTTATTGGATAATGATAACTTCTACGGATACGGTAATCGTGGAGATGGTGTGAGTGCTCCATCTTATATCAATACTTTCCAAAGAGGTGAACAAGAATCTGTATTCGAAACAGTACCTCATCCATCATGGGAAGCATTTAAGTGGGGTAGTGCAGATGGTTTCTTACCATTATTTACTGATGATAGATCTTACTCAACACAATGGAGATATACTTCAGCTCCAGATGCTGACGCTAGGGCGGTGCAGGTTATGTATTGGGCATATGAATATGCGAAAGAACAAGGTGTGAGTCTAAGCAACTTAGATCTTGACAAAGCATCTAAAATGGGTGATTACCTAAGATTAGCAATGTTTGATAAGTACTTCAAACCTCTAGGTGCCCAAGATCCAAGTGCAACATCACAAACTAGCTACGATAATGCACACTACTTAATGTCATGGTATATGTCATGGGGTGGAGCAACTGATGCTTCAGCAGCATGGGCATTCAGAATTGGAGCATCTCACTGTCACTTCGGTTACCAAAATCCAGTTGCAGCCTACGCTTTATCACAAGTGGAAGAATTAAAGCCTGTATCTGCAAATGGTGTGAGAGATTGGACAACAAGTTTAGACCGTCAATTAGAATTCTATACTTGGTTACAATCTGCTGAAGGTGGTATCGCAGGTGGTGCTACAAATAGCTGGAATGGCGATTACAGTGCTTACCCAGCAGGTAAGTCTACTTTCTATGAAATGGCTTACGATGAAAACCCTGTTTATCATGATCCAGGTTCTGGTGGATGGTTTGGATGGCAAGTATGGTCTATGGAGCGTATTGCTGAGTTGTATTATATCAACAACGATCCTAGAGCTAGAGACTTGATTACGAAATGGGCGAATTGGGCTGTTAAAGAAACAGTTCTTGTTGGAGAGAATGATTTTGATATTCCTGCTGGTTTAGAATGGACAGGCGAGCCGGATACTTGGAATCCAACGAACCCTGGTTCAAATGCAGACCTTCATGTTACAGTAACTAGCTATAACCAAGACTTAGGTGTGGCAGCATCTTTAGCTAAAACACTTATTTACTATGCCGCAGCTACTGAAAAGTATACTACTTTAGATACTGCAGCACAGTATTTAGCGAAAGAAATCTTGGATAGAATGTGGGTGACTTATCGTGATGATAAAGGTGTTGCATCACTTGAAGAGAGAGCAGATTTTGCTAGAATTTTTGAGCAAGAAGTTTATATTCCTGATACATTTGTAGGTACTTTACCAACAGGTGATACGATTAAAACAGGTGCTAAATTCTTAGATATTCGTCCTCAATATAAAGAAGATCCTGAGTTTGCAAGATTAGAAACTGCTTATTTGGCAGGGGAGCCATTCACTCAACGTTATCATAGAGGTTGGGCACAAATAGAAGTGGCTTTAGCAAATGCTGAATATGGATTCTTCTTCGGAGGTGATAGTGTTTCTTCAAGTTCTTCAGCTTCAAGAATTGCAAGTCCAGTTGCTACTAGTTTAAATGAAGAACCAACAATTCTTGCAAGTCCAAACCCAACAAATGGTCACTTAACATTAGCGACTAATTTCAACTTATCGAATGTGACGGTAAGAATTTATAACACAATGGGTCATGTTTACAAAGAGGCGACAATCTCTTCGGATGGCAATCAAAGTGTATCATTATCAGTAAATGATATTCCTAGAGGGGCTTACATTGTTGAATTAACGAATTCAGATACGAAAGAAGTACTTCGTACTAAAATTATTAAGCAATAATTTCTGATTCAAAATCACAAGATTTTACTCTCCCTTTGAAAAGAGGGAGAGTTTTTTCATTTAATGAAAAGCATCGGTAAAATGTCTTACAGAATATTCTCCATTATTTAAAATAACACTAATTACATCATATCTAACTAAAGGAAGAAAATCCAATTTGTTAAACTCCATGTAATTTACTGCAGCATTTATGATGTTTCTTTCTTGCTGCTTGCTTAAATGTTGTTCAGGCATTCCAAAAGATAAATTGGTCCTTGTCTTGACTTCCACAAATACTAAAAACCGATTCTTTTTACAGATAATATCAATTTCGTTTCTACCTGATCTGAAGTTTTTTCTTAGAATCGTATAGCCTTTGTTTTTTAAATAATCGTAAGCAATGTCTTCACCTTTTGTTCCTAGTTCTTGTTTTTGTGTTTTACTTGATGTCATCCATATTGTATTTTATGAGAAGTCGATGCCAAGAGTCTTTGTCAATGTTATCGACTATTTCGGCGTTAATTTTCTTGTAGGATTTACTATTTCGAGGCATAAAGAAGGAATAGTAATTTTGTTTGAAATTGGATGGTAAAATATCGAACCGTTCTTCGTTTCCGCTTTCTTTAATTACGTAACGCATAATTGGTTTGTCGTGCATAAAAGCAGCAACCTCTCCGTTTTCTAATGCCAATAATCCTTCTTCAGGAGTGGTGAATGTTAGTGGTTTTATTTGATGTTTTAATAGGTAGCTTTCAGCTCCAGAATGTGCTGTTACTCCTATATTTCCTTTCATTCTTCTTAAATCTTCAACCGTATTAATCTTTCCTTCTAATTGATTTAAAGTTAGAGTTGAAGTAATTGTTGCAGTAAAACTTGATATCAAACTGATAGCAATAAACATCCAAACCATAGAAATTGCTCTCCCTAAGGTTGTTTTTGGAGTTTTATCACCGTATCCAACTGTAGTGATGGTAACCGTCGACCACCAAATTCCATCCATAATACCTTCGATACCATCTCTGAAATCTTTAGCGTTATATTTCTTTTCTACCCACCACACTAATGTTCCAAAGAGGAAAACAATAACGATTAAGGTGAAAAATAGCTTCATAAAACCTATAGAGAAAAGGTTAGAAAAGAAAATAGTTATTTCGTCTTGCTTGTTTTTTTTCACTACAACACCTAGGGATGTTGTCATAAAAGGGTAGGTGACATCTAACTGACGAATTCTGGTGCTACTCACAGGCATTGGATTCGCAGAAATATCAATTTGTTTCCTAGATAGTGCCAAGATCAAGCCGGGCATATGTTCATATTCCACAAATTCATAAACTAAATGCATGTCTTCTGCAACCATATGCCAAAGATCTATACTTAAGCCATAGAAAGTGCCGTCCACACCTTTAATAACAAAGGGGGGGTCATGTCTCACGCCAACTCGTAAAATTTTGTTTTTAACGATTTTATCTCTTGATGATAAGTTAGATTGAGCAAATGAAATAATTGAAATACTTAATAAAAAAGAAAGCAGAAGGAGTCTCTTCATTCAATAGTAGATTTTCAGATTGGTTACAATTCCGTACATAAAGATAAAAAAGTATTAATAATAAAAATTTTATCAGTTAATTATTATGAGTTAATCTTTGATATTTTATATCTACTCAATCATTTTATTGAATTCAATAAATATATAAATAACTGATAATAAATTATTTACAATTATTAAATCATGTAAATATCACAATTATTAATTTCTCAGTTATAAATCTATCGGATAGGGAGATAATCATATGTATTTGTGTAGTTGTATATTCAAATATACGGAATCAAATACTTTTATTATGTTTGTCGTGAGCAAGTAATCAACCTCACTCAAACACATGGACAAATATTCCTACATAGCGAATGCTCATGGTGATTACATCGAGCAGATGTATGAGTCATTTAAGCAAGACCCAAGCTCAGTAGATGAGTCTTGGAAGAGATTTTTTGAGGGTTTCGAATTTTCTTTGGAAAAATTCGGAGAGAACCCCGAACTAGACACAAACACTACAAGTAATGGTCAGGCAAGACCCTCTTCTGGATCAATTTCAGAAGAAATGCTTCAAAAAGAAGTTGGAGTTCGTCAATTAATCAATGCATACAGATCTAGGGCACACTTAGTATCTGATACCAACCCGGTAAGAAAGAGAAAAGACCGTAAAGCAAGATTAGATTTAGAGGACTTCGGTTTATCTAATGCTGATTTGAATACTGTATTTTCAGCAGGTTCGTACTTGGGTATGGGTAATGCGAAATTATCTGATATTCTAGATAGATTGAAGAAAATCTACTACGGATATATCGGATTCGAATTCATGTCTATCAGAGAGCCTGAAGTACTATCATGGATTCAAGAAAAAATTGAACACGAATACCCTGGTCACGAGTTTTCTCATGAAGACAAGAAGAGAATCTTGAGTAAACTAAACGAAGCAGTTGTATTCGAAAACTTCCTTCACACTAAATTTGTTGGTCAAAAACGTTTCTCACTAGAAGGTGGTGAATCAACAATTGCTGGTTTAGATACAGCCATCTTTACAGGTGCTGATTTAGGCGTTGAAGAGGTAGTGATTGGTATGGCACACCGTGGTCGTTTGAACGTACTTACGAACATCATGGGTAAAACTTATGATGAAGTATTTAACGAGTTCGAAGGACAAGCAGTGCCGGACGAAACAATGGGAGACGGTGATGTGAAATATCACTTAGGTTTCTCATCTCAAATTGAAACACATAATGGAAAGAAAGTTCGTTTGGATTTATCACCAAACCCTTCTCACTTAGAGGCTGTTGATCCAGTTGTTCTTGGTGTAGTAAGAGCGAAGGTGGATTCGATTTACGAAAAAGATTCAAAGCGTATTCTTCCTATCTTAATACATGGTGATGCAGCCATCGCAGGTCAGGGTATTGTTTACGAAACAGTACAAATGTCGAACCTTGCAGGTTATGATGTAGGTGGTACTATCCACTTCGTGATTAACAACCAAGTAGGTTTTACCACTGACTTTGATGATGCACGTTCATCTATCTATTGTACAGACGTTTCTCAGTTGATTGAATCTCCAGTACTTCACGTAAATGGTGATCACCCTGAAGAAGTAGCTTATGCTATGAAATTAGCAGTTGAGTTCCGTCAACGTTACAATAGAGATATTTTTGTGGATATGGTATGTTACCGTCGTCATGGTCACAATGAATCTGACGAACCAAAATTCACACAACCGAAGTTGTACAACATTATTGCTAAGCACCAAAATCCTCGTGAGATCTACATCAAGAAATTGGTAGAACAAGGAGAAGTAAATGCACAATTAGCAAAACAAATGGATAAGGAATTCCGTCGTCTTCTTCAAGATCGTTTGAATGATGTACGTCAGAATCCACTTCCTTATAGACCTCAAGAATTAGAGATTCAATGGAAACAATTGAAGAGAGGTCATGGTGATGATTTTGATAACTCACCAGATACATCTATTTCTGCAACTACTGTAGAAGCCGTAGGTCATGCTTTGACAACTGTACCTGATGGATTTAAGCCTTTAAAGCAAATCGATAAATTGATTGCTGAAAGAAAAGAAATGTTCTTTGATAAAAAGGTATTCAACTGGGCAGCTGCAGAACTTATGGCTTATGGTTCGATCTTATTGGATAACAAGATCGTTCGTATTACAGGTCAAGATGTTCAAAGAGGTACTTTCTCTCACCGTCATGCTGTATTGAATGATGCAGAGACGAACGAGAAATATAGTTCTCTGGATAACATTGGTAAACTTCAAGCACCTTTCTATATCTACAACTCTTTACTTTCTGAGTATGGTGTTCTTGGTTTTGAGTACGGTTACGCAATGGCCAACCCTAGTGCTTTAACAATTTGGGAAGCACAGTTTGGTGATTTCTCAAATGGTGCTCAAACAATGATCGACCAATTCATTACTTCAGGTGAAAGTAAGTGGGGTAGATCAAATGGTTTGGTGATGTTATTGCCTCACGGTTATGAAGGTCAAGGACCTGAGCACTCTAATGCTCGTCCAGAAAGATACCTTCAGTTAGCTGCTGAATACAATATTGTATTGGGTAACTTTACTACTCCAGCCAACTTCTTCCATGCGATTAGAAGACAGTTAACTTGGGACTTTAGAAAGCCATTAATCGTCATGACACCAAAGTCAATGCTTCGTCACCCTAAGTGTATTTCTCCTGTTGAGGACTTCACAAAAGGAAAATTTGAAGAAGTTTATGATGATGCTTCAATAAAAGATCCTAAAAAAGTAGAGAAAGTGTTACTTTGCACCGGGAAAATCTATTATGACCTTCTTGAGAAGCAAGAAAAGGAAAATAGACAGGATGTAGCAATTGTTCGAGTTGAACAATTACACCCATTCCCAGAAAAGAAAGTTAACGATATTCTTAGTAAATATGCGAAGCATACCTCATTGAAATGGGTTCAAGAAGAACCTGTAAACATGGGTTATTGGACGTATATTTTGAGAGCCTACAGAAACGAAGAGCAATTGATTAAGATGAGATTAGTATCTCGTAAACCAAGTGCATCTCCTGCAACTGGCTTCCCTAAAGTTCATAAGAGGGAGACAGACAGAATCGTTACTGCAGCTTTCGAATAAGAAAGAACCTATTTAATTATAAAATTGATCATGAACATTATCAAAGAAGTAGCATTTGATTCTCCGGAATACCTTAAAGCAGTTGAATTACGTAATGAGGTTTTAAGAAAACCTTTAGGGTTGGAATTTTCTAAAGAGGAATTATCTGAAGAGTTCGATAGTCATCATTTTGTGGCAATGAACGATGAAGATGAGGTGGTTGCTTGCTTAGTTTTAAAACCAATCTCTCCTCAGGAAGTTAAAATGCGTCAGGTAGCCGTAAAGGATACACAAAGAGGAAAGAATCTAGGTTCTTTGATGGTGCAATTCTCTGAAGTATTCGCTATGGATAATGGATATGAACTGTTGACAGTTCATGCTAGAGAAGTAGCAAAAGGATTCTATGAAAAATTAGAATATACTGTAGAAGGTGATCAATTTGAAGAAGTGGGAATACCTCACTTCAAGTTTATCAAAAAATTAGTCTAGAACTATCGTGATGAGGGATATTCCTCCATCACCCAAAATAATAAAACTATGAGCTTACAAATGACCGTTCCAGCTGTCGGTGAATCGATCACTGAAGTAACCGTTGCAAAATGGTTGGTAGAAGACGGCGACACTGTAGAACTAGATGATGTTCTATGTGAACTAGAATCAGACAAAGCAACTTTCGAATTAGTAGCAGAAGCAGATGGCGTCATCAAGATCGCTGATACTGCACAAGAAGATGCTGTTTTAGAGATTGGTGCATTACTTTGTACTATTGAGGAAGGTGAAGGTGCTCCAAAAGCTGCTGCAGCTGCAGAAGCGGCTCCTGCTTCATCAGATGCTCCAAAAGCAACTGGCGAAGTATTGGATATGGTTGTACCTACAGTGGGTGAGTCTATTTCAGAAGTAACTATTGCGACTTGGGCAAAAGAAGATGGCGATTTTGTAGAATTGGATGATCTTCTTTGTGAAATCGAGTCAGACAAAGCAACTTTTGAACTAACAGCTGAAGGACAAGGTATTCTAAGAGTTATTGCTCAAGAGGGTGATACTTTAGAAATCGGTGCTCCAATTTGTAAGATTGAAATTATGGAAGGTACTGCTCCTTCTGAGGCTTCATCAGAAGCAGCTCCTGCAGCAGCAACTCCAACAGCAGCTGTATCTGGAAACGATACATATGCAACGGGTCATGCATCGCCAGCGGCAGCGAAAATTTTAGCAGAAAAAGGGATCGATCCTTCAACAGTTAAAGGAACTGGCGTCGATGGTCGTATCACTAAAGAGGATGCTGAGAAAGCACAAAAATCAGCTCCTGCTCCTAAGAAAGCAGCGGCATCGAAAGAAGCAGCTCCTGCAGCACCAACTGCCGCTCCGGGCGAAAGAGTTCAAAGAAGAGAGAAAATGACTGCTCTTCGTAAGACAGTTTCTCGTCGTTTAGTGTCTGTGAAGAACGAAACGGCAATGTTGACTACATTTAATGAAGTGGACATGAAACCTGTAATGGATCTTCGTAAGAAGTACAAGGAGATGTTTAAAGACAAGCACGAAATCGGATTAGGTTTCATGTCGTTCTTTACAAAAGCAGTTACTGTAGCACTTAAAGAGTGGCCTGCAGTAAATGCATACATCGATGGTAATGAGTTAGTATATAACGATTACTGTGATGTCTCGATTGCTGTATCAGCTCCTAAAGGTCTTGTAGTTCCTGTAATTAGAAATGCAGAGTCTTTAAGCCTTGCAAATATTGAAAAAGAGGTAAGACGTTTAGCGTTAAAAGCTAGAGATAACAAATTGACAATTCCAGAAATGGAAGGAGGTACATTTACTATTACAAATGGTGGTGTATTTGGTTCGATGTTATCAACGCCAATCATCAACGCTCCTCAATCAGCTATTTTAGGTATGCACAACATTGTGGAACGTCCAGTAGCAATCAACGGAGAAGTTCACATTCGTCCAATCATGTATGTGGCATTATCATATGATCACAGAATTATTGATGGTCGTGAGTCTGTTAGCTTCTTGAAGAGAGTCAAAGAGTTATTAGAAGATCCAATTAGACTATTATTGGATGTTTAATCAATAGACATTTCATCAAAAGGACTACACATTGTTGTAGTCCTCTCTTAAATTTTACACAACAAACATTTGAATCTTCTTAGCTTACTATTAAGATTCTTAAAAATACCTTTTATAGGAAAGTTATGACATACGACTTAACAGTTATCGGTTCCGGTCCTGGCGGTTATATTGCTGCAATTAGAGCAGCCCAATTAGGAATGAAAGTAGCGTTAATTGAAAAATACAATACTTTAGGAGGAACATGTTTAAATGTTGGATGTATTCCATCAAAAGCACTTTTAGATTCGTCTGAATTGTATCATCAAGCTGTTCACCGTTTTGCTGATCATGGTCTTGAAGTAGAGACACCAAAGATTGATTTTGGTAAAATGATCGCTCGAAAAGGTGAGGTAGTAAAGCAAACTACAGATGGTATCGGCTTTTTGATGAAAAAAAATAAAATTGAGGTTTACCAAGGTTTCGGTTCTTTTGTTGATAAGAACACAATCAAAATCGATGGTGAAGAATCAAAAGTAATCAACTCAAAAAAGACAATTATCGCTACAGGTTCTAAGCCAGTGATGTTACCATTTATCGAATTCGATAAGAAGAGAGTGATTACTTCTACAGAAGCTTTAGAACTAAAAGAAATTCCTAAGCACCTTATCGTGATCGGTGGTGGTGTAATTGGTCTTGAATTAGGTTCTGTATATGCTCGTTTAGGCGCTGAAGTAACAGTAGTTGAATACGCAGATTCTCTTATCCCAACTATGGATGTAGCCATGGGTAAAGAAATGCAAAGAGTATTAAAGAAAGAAGGATTCAAATTTAACTTAAAAACTAAAGTTGAATCTGTAAAAGTGGAAGGTGAAGAAGTAGTTGTGAAAGCTACGGATAAGAAAGGCAAAGAAGTAGAAATTAAAGGTGATTATTGCTTAGTTTCTATTGGTCGTCGTCCTTACACTGATAAATTAAACTTTGAAGAAATCGGTGGTAAACTTGATGCGAAAGGTAGAATTGAGGTGAACGAAAACCTTGAAACTGCTGTCGAAGGAATTTATGCTATCGGTGATGTGATCAAAGGAGCAATGTTGGCTCACAAAGCTGAAGAAGAAGGTGTATTCGTAGCAGAACACATCAATGGTCAAAAACCACATATCAATTATAAATTGATTCCAGGTGTTGTATACACTTGGCCTGAGGTAGCTTCTGTAGGATACACAGAGCAAGAATTGAAAGAATCGAAGAGAGCTTATAAAGCTGGATCATTCCCATTCAGAGCATCAGGTAGAGCAAGAGCATCTATGGATATCGATGGATTGGTAAAAGTACTTGCTGATAAGGAAACGGATGAAATCTTAGGTATGCACATCATCGGACCACGTGCTGCAGATATGATTTCTGAAGGGGTTGTTGCAATGGAATACAGAGCGTCTGCAGAAGATATTTCTAGAATGTCTCATGCTCACCCTACTTATTCTGAGGCTATTAAGGAAGCTTGTTTAGCAGCTACAGGAGATAGAGCATTAAATATGTAATTATCAAACGAAGAATATATCTGATCTATTCAGACAAAAGGTCGCCATTTGGCGGCCTTTTTTTATGTCTCACTTTTTCTCGTTCATAGAATTTCATTCAATGTCATAAACATAAATTGAATGAAAGAATATTAAAATATCTAATTCAGGTTGTTTGAGTAGTCAATAAATATACTTTTGATACAATATGATGTTGAATATGATCTATATTAATTAAAATAGGTCAAATAAAATAAGTATTGTTTTCTTTTTGGTCAAAAACAATTTTTTGATGTGAAGGAAATGACAAAATAGATAAAAGAGGAAATTTTTAAATGTTAAAAGCTAAAAACAACCTTACTATCTCACTAAATGTAATCATTAATTCAACACTCTGTCAGGTGTTTTATAACACTCCAAATTTACTTAATTACAATTAACTACTTGATCGAAAATGAGAAGAGTAACTACAACGATCTTACTAAGTTTATTATCATTTTGTGTTTTAGCAAATGGTATTAACGACAATGAAACGAAAAAAGAAAAGAAAAAGGATGAGGAAGTGAAGCAGGGGCAATTGTACATGGCGCCATTGCCTGTATTAGCATCAAACCCAGCTTTTGGATTTATTTATGGATTTGCAGCATCAGGTGGTATGTTCTTGGGAGATCCGAGTACTACGAAAATGTCAAGTGCTTTAGTTACTGCGACATATTCTACTAAAAAACAATTGATGTTCACCATTAAATCAAATGCTTATTCAGCGAATAATGAATGGTTTTTCCAAGGTGATTGGAGATTATTTTATTCTTCTCAGCCTACTTATGGTTTAGGTACAGGTCCTCAATCAGATATCTTAGTAACTGAAGATGGAGGATTTAAATTAGGTGACTATAAAGATGGTGTTCACGAAGGTGAATTAATGGAATTTGATCTTGTAAGGTTCCATCAAACAGCCTTAAAGCAAATTAAACCAAATGTATATTTAGGTTTAGGTTACCACTTGGATATGTATTCTAATATTAATGATCAATTACTTGATTTAGAAAGCGATCCTCAAGTAATCACAAACCATTATGCTTATAGCCAAATTCATGGTTTTGATCACGAAGGTTATACAACATCAGGTGTGTCATTAAACGCGGTTTATGATAGTAGAGATAACTTAGCAAACCCTTATACAGGTCGTTTCCTTAATGCACAGTTTAGATATATGCCTACATGGTTAGGTAGTGATCAGACGGCATCAACATTATGGTTGGAATATAGAGACTACTTCAGTCTTTCTAAAAAGAACCCAAGAAATGTATTGGCAATTTGGACGTATGGTAACTTCCATACATCAGGCAACTTACCATATATGGCATTACCTTCATTAGGATGGGATCAAATGGGACGTTCTGGTAGAGCATTCCCTCAAGGTCGTTTTAGAGGTAATGATATTTTCTATTCTGAGATCGAATGGAGAATTCCTGTGCCAATTATCGAAAGAAATAAAGACTTATTAGGTGCAGTTATTTTTGCGAACTGTACATCAGTATCGTCACACGATTTGAACGTGCAATTATTTGATCATTTAAAAGCCGCGGTCGGTGTGGGTGCTAGAGTAATGATCAATAAAAAATCAAGAACTAACTTTGCATTGGACTATGGTTGGGGTTCAGATGGTGCTGGAGCGTTTTACTTGAGCTTAAACGAATACTTCTAACCAAGAGAATACTTAAGCAAAGATGTTAGATTTCTAAAAACGATAAACCCCGATAGTTTTACTACCGGGGTTTTGTTCTTATAGACTTTTGATCTCTTTTAATGTTACAATAACAGGTTCATTGCCAAATCTATTTTCATCTTCTCTTTTCTTGAAACCGTTAAACCAAATCCATTTATTATCCTTTTTAAATATGCCAGCAATTGACTTATAAGGCTGATCTGATTCATGAATTACGGCATGTCCTATTAATGGATCAGGTAGTAGTTCATCATCTACTTTAACAATACCAATTTGAATTTTTGCCTCAATTTTTTCGGAAAATAAATTAAACAATAAAACTTCAATGCCATCAAATTTATACAGACCATTCAAAGAGATTTCATTGATGTCTTTCATATATATCTTTTCAATTTTTAAAGGTGTATCTTCTTTAAAAAAATAATCTGCAGAAAAACTTACAATAGCATCAGCTAATTGAGGATTACTTACAAATAGATTCTCATTTTTTATAAATTCATTTGTATTAACATCATTATAATATTGATCATAATCTTTAAAATCAGTACTCTCAAATAATTGTGTAATTAACTTTTTCTTATCCTCAAAGAGTATATTATCATTTTCAGTTTCTATATTATACTCTTGTAATTTTTCAGTATACCATTTGCTATCATATAATTTTATTACCTTCTCGAAACCTTTATAGATTTCATCAGAAGAACCATCTAGAATTCGTCTAAGCCAGAAACCACTTGCTACTTGTGGACTATAATAAGTGTTTGATCGTTTTTCTTGTCCTAATGGATGTTCATATCCTTTGATATTAGAATAATACTCTTGTAAATAATCAGAAGCTTTTACATTCTTATCTACTGTAAAATGATAATATTCTTGTGCTTGTATAATGGGCGAAAACCTTTGAATAGATAAATATGACTCGACACTAAGTCTAAAGTATCTTTTCATGGTTAAATTATAGATTTCTTGATAAGTAAACTGATCTAATAGATCATTAGGGTTTGGAATTAAATTGGAGTGTATCCACTTTATAGGCTCTGGGTTTACAGTGGTAAATGGAAGCTCTTTATTCGGTTGTTGTATATTAGTTCCTAAAAAATTATGTGTCCATTCATTATAATATCTTTCATTTTCCGATTGATATTTAAAACACTCCACAGCCTTAAGATATCTTAGAATCCCTTTATAAAAATCAGAATGTCGTAATAAGTTATTATGTCCTTGATAATAAGTAGTTAGATAGTTTTGATTATATTTTTCTAAACTACTTGCATTTTCAATTTCATCATAATAGAAAGATTGATTTAATACCTGATCGTACAAGAAATTTAGATTTTCTTTAGGGAAAGAGTCAGGAGCTCCCAACCAATTTTCATATTCAAATTTTTTGTCAAGATTGCTGTTTTGGAAATTGTATTCTGATAATTTTTGAATATACCATTCGTAGTCGAACTCTTTGGCGATAGATGAAAATAGATCAAATATAGCCTTATCATTTTGAGTAATGTGACGCCTTACCCAAAAAGTAACAGACTGATCCATTGTAGAATGAACAGAAAAAGTATTTTTAGTGTAATATTCTTCATGAGGTTCATTAATTAGTCGATTATACCAATCATAATAATTTTCCTTGTTTGATAAAACAGATTCTTCATATGAGGCACTTAACTTTGGTAAATTATAGAAATTAGCAATTAGGTACCCTTCAGTATAAAGTCTTATGAATCTTTTTGCTAGAACATCATAATATTCTTTATAGGTATGGTTACCTAACTGTTTATTTTTATCAGGAATAATGTTTTCTTTTGCCCAAATGAAAGCCGTATTATTATAACGTTTAATTATACCATCATTATAAAATAGTTGAAAACCAGTAAAATATTCACAAATGGAGTTTATATCATCAAATTCATTATAAAGATCTTTATTGTTTTTTCTTTTTAGTTTTACAAAACTATGAATTGATTTATTCAGAAAGTCACTTAAATATAAAGTATTTAAGCCTCCGATAAACTCTTTGTTGACATTCCCTTCATACTCAATTGAATTGATATTTTCATCACTTGAGTAAAAATTAGAAACACCATAAATCAACATTATTTTATAAATGTAGTCTAGATCATCATGATTTGCGATCTCTAGTCCCATATCAAATTCATGATTTTCAATAACGAGGTTAGTGTCGTTACTTTCTGCAATAAATAGAGGTTCTTCCTCAAAGTGTTTAGTAAATAGATTATATATTACCGTATCGTAGTTTATAATTGGATTAGGATAGAATATTTCTACTAAAAATAGAATGATAAGTGGACTCGAAAGAGAAAGTAATATTCTTAATGTTTTTTGTTTCCAGCTTAATTTTCTAAAAAGTGTGTGAACAGCATACAATGGAGGTAAAAAAACTCCATATAGTAGTTCTATTAGTTTGTTCATGAGTAGTTGGTTTTAATCGAAGAATAAATAAGAAAAAAATGTAATACTTTCTAACTAAAAATGTATTACAATTTTAATGAAAATAATTTCCAAAAAAAAGACTCAATAACATTATTGCTATTGAGTCTTATAATTTTAATATTGTTTTCTATTTATCAGTGCATAACTGATCATAAACATAAACATGCTCTGCAAAATCCTTCCATTGGAATTTATCACCTGCATAATATTTACCAAATACCTCTGGACATTTTGTGAAAATTACTTTTTGACCTTCTTTTTTATATTTTTTCTTTTCGATTAAAATAGCTCTATTTGATCCTGTATCAGTAACTAGATAAGACTTGTCAATACCTCCTGTTACTTTAACACCTGCTACGCCTAAGCCACCTGTTTGCTTAGCATTAGGATCTTTATACACTTTCACTACATGATCGAAACCAGGGTTCAATAATTGCATGAGTGCAAATTTATTCTTCTTTCCAGGTAAAAGCGCTTGTTCATAATAAACATATTCTTGATCGACTACATCTTCAAAATTTCTTCCTGCTAATTCTTTTATAGACCCAGCAGTCATTGATTGTTCAAATTTGAAAAACTCTTTAGGCTTAACTCCTAATTGTTTAATATCTGCAGCTTTGAACTTCATTTTAGTTCCATCAGCAGTTTTAATTGATACAGATTTAAGTACATTATTCGTTAATGATGCAGCAGTTATTTTACCTGTAATTTTTGAACCGTCATTTTTAATAACATAGGCTTCTTTTGATTGTACCATTCCGTTTACAGATAAAGCGGGGACAAATGATTGTGCGAAACTAAACGTTGTAAAAAACAACGCTAGTAGAGTGATGATACTAGCTTTTTTCATTTTGTATATTTGTTAAAATTTGTAAGATTTAAATGTAATAACGGAAATAAATTAAGCTAGTTTAGATCTTGAGGGGGTAAAATGTTTTTAAATCTTAATAATGTGATTCAAAATCAAAAAATAATAAAACAGTTGAACCTTTTCCTTTTTGTATAGGCACAAAAAAAGCCATTCCTTAAGGAATGGCTTCATTTCATTTCTTCTCTTTATTACTCTGTTGGAGCTTCCGCTGGAGCTTCAGGTTGAGTTTCAGGAAGTGTAGGAACTGTCATTTCAGTTGCATTCTCTACACTTGTAGAAGTCTTTACGTTTGCTGAGTCGCCATTTGAGATAAACATGTTTACGCCAATCGACAATACAGCTAAAGAAATTGCTAACACCCAAGTAGCGTTTTCAATCCAGCTTGATGCTCTTCTTGCACCCATCATAGAGCTACTTGCCGCGCCCATATCTCCTGTAAATCCACCACCTTTAGAGTCTTGTGCTAATACTAATAAGATTAGAAGCACACAAACAATACCGATAAGGATTATAAAAAATGTCATCATTGTATTGTGAAATTAATGCTTTATATTAATTCTGTTTTAAGAATTCAATTCGTTCTGCAAAGAAACTAGCTTTATTTGGATTTTTCAAGATTAGATGTTGATAAATTGAGATTGCATCCTCTTTTTTTCCTTGTCTTTCCAATAATTTAGCATAACTCTCTGTTTGAGGAGTAGAAAACCCGTCTAAATCGACCTCAGTTAGATCAATTTGATCTTCCGGTACATCTTGGTCGTCTACATTTTTTTGTGTTAATGTAGGTGAACTATCGATGAAGTGGTTGATGATATCCTTTTGATGATCCTTTTCAGAAACTTCAACAGGATCAAATTGTGAGAACTCGACGATATTGTCAACGTTCAATTCTTCTATATTTTGAAGATAATCTTCATCTTTTATAGTATCATCATAAGAGGCAGTATCATAACTCGGGAAGTTGTATTCTTCAATGCCCTCATCAAAAAACTGAGTTTCTACTTTTTCTTCCTCTGATAAATCAGTAAGTGTTTTAGTATCTTCGTTTTCTTTTTCTTCCTCGGTTAAACCACTAACAATTTCTTCTTCCGATTGGTTTTTCGTTTGAAGATATCCATTAAAGCGGTTCATCATTTCCTCTTCACTGATCAAATTAGATTCTTCATCATCACTTTGATCTTCTTCGTTTACTATTTGAGTAGGTTCTTCTGTTTGAACATCCTCTTCTGTCAAATCAATTTCGTTGATCACATCAGATATAAGATCGTCTTCCTCATCTACTTCAACTTCTATTGAGTTTTCAGTAATAGGTTCTTCATCTTCAACTTCTTCACTTTCTGATGTTGTATCAGGCTCTAGTGTTTGACCTGCTTGCATGGCCGCTAATTCTGCTAGAATTTGATCCGCAACACTTGTTTCAACAGGTTCTACTTGATCTAATTCTGGTTCAGCATTTTCGAGGTCATTTAAAATCTGAGATGCTACATTGTCTTCAATAGAAGATTCTTCCCCTTGATCTTCTTCTTGAGTTTCATCAGTTGTTCCAAATTCATCAATAATTTGATGCTCTTCAAAAATATCCTCTGTTGGATTTGTGTCTTCTTCTTGATCATTACTACTGTTCGAATCAATTTCATCTTCGACAGTTAGATCATTTTCTTCCTCTAATAGATCTTCTGACTTTTCGTTCATCAAAATGTCTAGCGTTTGATGATCATCTGATTGAAATTCTATTCCATCTGTATTTGGTAGATTGATATCAGTATCAAAAGAGGTGTCTAAATAAGATTGTAGAGAAGGGCGATGTGCTACATATGCAGCAGCTTTTTTTACATATTCTGCCTTTCCTTCTTCAGCTTTAGCTAATAGAACGTAAAGAGCTGAAAAATAGGGATATTTCTCAATAGCGGCTTTAATATCATCTATTTCTCTATAAGTAACCGATTGCGGGTTCTTAAGTAATATTTCAATTTGAGGTAGTTCCACAGTTAAAGAAAAAAATAATGTAGTGATGGGGGATAAATAAAAAAGGATATGAATGTACACATCCATATCCAAATATACAGTTTTTTACCAATCTGCTAATGCTTTTTGGAAAGTATCGTAAATAATCTGTTCAAAAATCACATCAATTGCTTCTGTTTCTACTTGTTGAACCGTTTGGTTTCCTGAAAAGTCATAGAAAAATGAAAACCCTTGATCAAAACTTTTTTCATCATCGAAGTTATTAATGAAATTCGTTTTTACTGTGATAGTCAAACGTTGTTGTTGCGTTTGTTGAGTTTCTCCACCACCAGGCGATACAGGAGTGACTCTATAACCTGTAATTGCACCACTAAATTCTATATCACCTTTCTGACCTTGTTCTGCAGGTAAAAGAGAAGTGTTTCTCAAAATATATTGAGTGAAATCATCGGTGAATTGAAAGGCCATGGTAGCAGGACCATCTCCAGCTTCATTGGTGTAAGGCTCAATCGAAAATGTTTTGATATTTGGATCGATATTAACACCAGAAAAAGTAAATTTTACTCCAGCACAACCCGAAAAAACGAGAGTAGATAATAGGAATAAATATTTAATGAAGTTGTTTTTATTCATCAAGTTCATATTGTTTGATCTTTCTATATAATGTACGTTCAGAGATACCTAGATCTTGTGCGGCGTACTTTCTTTTATTATTGTTTTTCTGAAGAGCTTTGATTATCAGCTCTTTTTCTTTCTTTTCTATTGATAACGACTCTTCCTCTTCCTCAACTTCTACCATGTTATCAATGTCATACGTATTAGTTTTATAGTCGTCGTCATTTGTAATGATAATCGGTTGATTTTCCTGTGGAGGCCTTGGAGAGGGTGTATATTTTACAGGAGTCGTATTTGGACGAACTGCTAAAGATGTTTCCGTTGGTGTAGTCGTTGATGGAGCAGGTTGATCTTCCATTACTCCACTGAATAATTGAGGATTTTCCTGTATGACACTATTGATGTTCGTATTTCCTTTTGCCAATTGAAGTACAATCTTTTTAAGATCGGTCATATCCTGACGCATATCAAATAGCACTTTATACAGGAGGTCTCTTTCATTTAATCCTTTATCATCACTTTCCAAAACAGCTAATTGATTACTAGTTGAAGGTAAGTATTTCAACATTGTCTGTTTTTCGACAACCCTATCCAATTCCAATGCAGACATTTGCTCTGCTAGATTTTTAAGTTGTCTGATATTTCCTGGGAAAGGGAAGTTGATTAAAATCTGCTTAGATTCTGCCGTTAAACTTAATGGTTGAACATGGTATTGTTCTGCAAAATCGGTGGCAAACTTTCTAAATAAAAGCTCAATATCATTTCCTCTTTCTCTTAAAGGAGGAACTTGAATGGGAACTGTATTTAAACGATAATATAAATCCTCTCTAAATTTTCCTTTTTGAACATTCTTAAGCAAATTGACATTGGTAGCGGCAACCACTCTAACATCAGTTTTCATCACTTTAGAAGATCCAACACGAATAAACTCTTTATTTTCTAGAACACGAAGTAATCTAGCTTGTGTTTCTACAGGCATTTCTCCAATTTCATCAAGAAATATGGTTCCTCCATCAGTGACTTCAAAATAACCTTTTCTAGCCTCGTTTGCTCCCGTGAAAGATCCTTTTTCATGTCCAAATAATTCTGAATCAATTGTACCTTCAGGAATTGCTCCACAGTTAATGGCAATAAATTTACCGTGTTTCCTCGCACTTAATTGATGAATGATTTTTGAGAATGATTCCTTACCTGAACCACTTTCACCTGTAATCATAACAGTTAAATCTGTTGCGGCTACTTGAGTGGCTACTTGTATAGCATGATTTAGGCTAGGTGCGTTACCTATAATTCCGAATCGTTGTTTGATTGATAGTATTTCTCTATTCTCCATTATTAATTTCTGAATTTAAAGGAATTCTCAAGGATGACTAAATGTCATGACAAAATTACAATAATATATTGGTAATGAAAATAGAATGGTTTATTTATGATTAGAAAACTTCATTATTGAATTTTTCACAAGGGATGTTAAACTAATTTAATACTGAGTGAAAATTCGCTAGAATTTAGATTTACGATTCTATATTTGTGTCGGAAATGAGATAACCAATTTATTTTTACCTGGTTAAATAACTGTCTTTTATTAACTGTATTAATTATGTCAATCGAACTTAGATCATCAAAACTTCTGGTAGCATTGTGTCTAAACAAAGGGAAGTCAATGCAACAGATTTCGAAATTATTAGGTTTATCACTTTGTTCTTACGATTTGAACAAGATTGTGGAGAAACTGAAAGCTGAAGGAATGCTAACAAATGTAGACGTTAGCCCTAAAGGAATATTTGCAGAACCTACGGATCTTGCAATGGAAAGAGTAGATACATTAGCCGCTTAATAGCTTATGACAAGAAATATACTACTATAGAAAATGCCGATGATTTTTAAGTCATCGGCATTTCTTTTTTAATCCCATCTATATTCAGCTCGTTCTCCTAATTCATGTTCAATTTCAAGGAGTCGATTGTATTTTGCTATTCGCTCGCCTCTACATGCAGAACCTGTTTTGAGATGCCCGCCATCCATAGCAACAGCAAAATCTGCTAAGAATGTATCTTCAGTTTCTCCTGATCGATGGGATAGAAAGTATCTCCAACCGGCGTCTCTACACATTCGAACAGCTTCTATACTCTCTGTTACAGTACCAATTTGGTTTAATTTGATTAAACAGGAGTTTGCTAAATTCTTTTTGATACCGTCTTTTATGTATTTCGTGTTGGTTACAAAGATATCATCGCCAACTACTTCAATCTTATCACCATATTTTTTAGTGAATTTTTTGAAGCCTTTATAGTCTTTTTCGGCTAGTGGATCTTCCCATAATATAATTGGGTATTTGTCTAACCATTCTCCTGCCAGGTCGATAATTTCATCTGAGGTCATTTTGCCTTTTCCTGACCAAATCAAATTGTAATTATCTTTTAGATTGGTACAAAATGAATTGGCAGCGTTGTCTACAGCTATTGAAAGATCTTTTCCTGGCTTATAACCTGCTTTTTTGATTCCTTCAATAATTAGTTCAATGGCAGCTTCATTACTTTCACAGTTTGGAGCAAAACCACCTTCATCACCTACACTTGTGGCAAGTTTTCTCTTTTTAAGAATACCTTTTAGTGTGTGGAAAGTCTCAGCGACGTATCTTAAACCTTCTGCAAAAGTAGGAGCACCATGAGGGACAAGCATAAATTCTTGAAAATCTACACTGTTATCAGCATGTTCACCACCATTTAGGATGTTCATACAAGGAACCGGAATTCTTACAGCGTTAGTTCCTCCAAGATATTGGTATAATGGAAGATTCAATGATTTGGCAGCAGCTTTAGCAACGGCCATAGATACTCCAAGAATTGCATTAGCTCCAAGCTTTGATTTATTTTCAGTGCCGTCGAGTTCGATCATGCTATAGTCAATGTCCTTTTGTTTGGTGGCATCCATTCCGATAAGTGCATTAGCGATAGTGGTGTTGACATTGTTGACAGCTTTTAGTACTCCTTTGCCTCCATAGCGTTTTTTATTGTCTCTTAGTTCTAGTGCTTCATTTTGTCCTGTAGATGCTCCAGAAGGGACGCTAGCATAGGCTTTAGTACCATCTAAAAGTTCAACATAAACACGTAGGGTGGGGTTGCCTCTTGAGTCAAGGATCTCAAGAGCATAGATTTCGTCTATTATAGTTTCCATTGAGTTATTAATTATTGAGTTAATAGTCTGAATATAAATAACTTTAATTGGAATTAATTACTTGATAGGGTGAAATTATTATTAATAATGATTGAAAAGTTTCTTTTATAGAAATAGGTAGTTAATTAAAGTAGTTTGCTAGTTACCACAATGCCTCTGCACTTGATATCTAGCTTCTTGAGAACCCATTTTAGCAGCTTTCTCCCATAAAAGGCAAGCTTTATTAGTGTTTTTGTTACTTAGGAAATAATTCCAACCCATATAATAGTTGGCTTCCTTTTTAAAATCAGGGTTGAATAATAAAAGCTCAAAATTATCTTGGGCAGCATTATATTGTCCGGAACGTTGATATGCTATTCCTAAACTTAAAATAGATTGGTTTTCATAACCCAAAACACTTTTCGCTTTTTCTAAAGCATTGATAGCTTCTTGATAGTTTAAATTAAGTTCTGAGTAAGTGACTCCTAACCAATAATAAACTTGTTTGTTTTTGTTATTGTAAGAAATTGATTTCTCTAAATAATCAACTGCCTTATTCCCTAATTTTCTTTGATAGTAGGCAATACCTAAATAGAGATATGCTTGAGAAACAATATTTTTAGGTTCCTCATTAATCATATATAATTTTGGTTCTAATAGATCAATAGCTTCATTACTTTGGTTGAGTTGGACGTATAAACCAGCCTCAATAATATCTGCAAGAAGAGGAGATTCTAAGTGATATAAGACATCAATATTACCTTTAACAGCATTAAAATCTTTCAATTCAAGGTTTGTTGTTGCATCTTCAAAGGTAGATGCAGCCAGTTTACTCTGGCGTTGAACGAAAAAAGAGATCATCCCACCAACTACTAAGGTAAATACACCTACAGTAAAAGGAACGAAAAACTTTTTACTTTTTTTCTCCTTAGCTTTTTCTTTAAAAATCTCTTCTTTTACTTCAGATTTTCTTTGTGTTCGAATTTCTTCCTCAGCCACCTCTGTTGGAGTAGGGGTATTCGAAAATGTAGTGAACGAAGTTAAGCCATGATCATAGTGAAATTTCTTACTATCATCACTCAAGGTCTCATAGGCTTCGTTGACCTCTTTAAATTTTTCACCTAATTCTTCATCATTACCATGAAGATCAGGATGATATTTTTTTGCTAGTGTTAAGTAGGCTTTTTTTATCTGTCGCTTATCAGCTCGTTGATCTATACCTAAAATATCGTAGTAATTTCGCATCTAACGTTTTATCTAATTATTCGATTGGGTTAAAATAGGTCTATTTGTTAAGAAGTAAGTGGATTCAAATTTGAAGAAATCCACTATTAATTCATGCAAAAATACAATTTTTTAATTTAATCTATCATTTGATGAAAGATTATTTGATCAATTAAACAATGATGAATCAATGTATTAAAAATGAGACTGTTTTATAATGGATAAATTCTCCATAGATCTAGGTCTAAAGATATTATCAACTTCTTATAAAACAGTCTCAGATTTATTTTAATAATCGAATGATTTTATTTCAATAGGAATGAAAAATCATCAGAAGGATTCAACTCATATGGAGTCTTGCCTTTTTCGAAAATACGAGCGGATAGGGGACCTTCAAGCGAGATTTTGTTGTCTTGAACATGTAGCCAAGAACCCTCTCTTAAACCTACAACTACTTGATTATTATAAGCATGGAATTCTTTGATTCTAGTTTCTCTAGTTTCCCCCATGTGTTTGGAAGTTGGATCCGGATCTAAATAATGAGGATTCAAATTAAATGGAACTAAGGCCAATGCATTTAATGACTCAGGGTGAACAATAGGCATGTCGTTCGTTGTATTTACAGTTAAGCCAGTAATATTAGAACCTGCACTTGTACCCATATAACGCAACCCTTCTGATACCTTTTTCTGAATGGCTGGAATCAAATTATTTTTCTGCAATTGATCTAGCAATACAAATGTATTTCCGCCTCCTGTAAAGATACCTTTAGCATTTTCAATCGCTTCAACAGGGTTGTCAAATTCATGAAGACCTCTCATTTTGAAACCTAATTCATTAAATTTCTTACGGGCTACTTCTGTATATTCCTCATGAGTAATTCCACCTGGACGTGCGTATGGAATAAAAATCACTTCTTCAATTCCACTGAAAAAAGATTGAATGGCTTCTTCACAATACGCCAAGTATCCTTTACCGTGTACAGTAGAGGTACTCACGATTAATAAATTTCTAATACTCATTTTTAATATATTGATAATGGTTTATGCTGATACAAAGAATCGTTTTAACCAAGATTGATCAGCATTTTTGATCCAGTTTTTTCTGAATTCTCCAAGATTATTTACAGTGTTGTCGTAAATAGGAGTAGTTGGTTGTATCACGTTATCTCCAATAAGACTTTTGGCTTGATTCATCGGGAATATTTTGATGCTATCTCCTGTATCATAAGCCACATTTGTTCTTTCAAATAAAGATAAACCAAACGCTTCTTCAAACTGTCGGATAAGGCCAACACATTTATCGATAGAACAACCTGATGCAGCAGAACTTTCTTCATCTACAGCAATCACAATAAATAAATCTTTTACGATTTCAAAGCTACTTTGTAGATCACTTCCATGGGCATTCCACGTAGAAGTGAATTGTTTAAGAGCTTCTGAAATTTGACTTTTTTCATTGTCAGTAAATGTTCTATTTGATTGGTATATCCAAAGTCTAGAACTGTCGGAAAGGTTTGATATTGGTGTGTACATAATATAAATTTTATGCAATATAGATTCAAAAAATGAAAAAAATAATAATCACAGTTCAACACATGTGAAATACGTAACTTAAAAACAGAGAAAGAAAATATTTTGTTTAGTAATCCTACTATTTCATCAAATGATAAATAAAAAACGAGACCATTAAGATGATCTCGTTTTAATATCCGATTGAAAAAAATAGTGATTTATAGTCCTTTTGATTCTGCAACTAATTCAGCAATATCAAGTACTTGGACTTCTTTTTCTTTTTCTTTGTTTTTTACTCCATCACTTAGCATCGTCATACAGAAAGGACAGCCTGCAGCAATTACTTTTGCTTTAGTATCCAAGGCCTCTTCCGTACGTTCAATATTGATGTCTTTATTGCCTTCTTCAGGTTCTTTGAACATCTGAGATCCACCTGCACCACAACATAACCCATTTGTTTTGCAGCGTTTCATCTCTACTAAATCTGCATCTAATGCTTGAATAACACTTCTTGGTGCTTCGTATACATCATTTGCTCTACCCAAATAACAAGAATCATGGAAGGTGATTTTCTTTCCTTTATAAACACCACCATCTTCCAACTTTAATCTTCCCTCATTAATTAAGGATTGAAGGAATTGAGAGTGATGCATGACATCATAATTACCACCCAAAGCAGGGTATTCGTTTTTGATGGTGTTAAAACAGTGAGGACAAGCTGTAACAATCTTTTTGATTTCGTATCCATTCAGTACCTCAATGTTTTGCATTGCTTGCATTTGAAAAAGGAATTCGTTTCCGGCTCTCCTTGCAGGATCACCAGTACAACTTTCTTCCGGACCAAGAACTGCAAAGTTTACATTTACTTCGTTTAATATTTTTACAAAGGCAGTAATTACCCTTTTATATCTATCGTCATAAGACCCTGCACATCCTACCCAAAACAATACTTCTGGGTGATTGCCTTCGGCCACCATTTCGGCCATTGTAGGGACTTTTAAGAAATTATTTTCAGCCATGTGTGTTTAGATTAAGCGTCTTGTTTTTGTTTTTGTGTTTTTTCGACCTGTCTTAGGTCTTCGCCCCATTTGAAACGGTCGCTAGCAGCAAATGCCCATGGGGCTTGGTTGTTTTCTATGTTTTGGAATACCATATTCCATTCTTGTGGTGTTCCAGACTCTTCCATTGCAACATATCTTCTCATTTCCAAGATAATGTTTAATGGATCGATATTAATTGGACAAGCTTCAGCACAAGCATTACAACTCGTACAGGCCATCAATTCTTCTTTTGAGATAAAGTCATTGTACAACATTTTACCATCATCTTCGAACTTACCTCCATTGGCATCCATGTTTTTGCCTACTTCATCTGCTCGGTCTCTTACATCCATCATCACTTTACGTGGTGAAAGTTTCTTCCCTGTAATGTTTGCAGGACATTGAGAAGTACAACGTCCACATTCTGTACAAGAGTAGGCATTCATGATGTTTCTCCAAGATAGATCTTGAACGTCTTTAGCGCCGAAAGTAGGCATTTCGTCAGAATCACGATTATCAGCATTCTCCACAGGCATACCTAACATGATTTTTACCTCATTGGTCACAGACTCCATATTCTCCATTTTTCCCTTTGGAGATAACCTTGCAAAATAAGTATTTGGGAAGGCCAAGAAAATATGAAGGTGCTTAGAGTAAGTTACGTATACTGCAAAGGCAAAAATACCAAGAATATGTACCCACCATGCACTTCTTTCGACAGCAACTAATGCTGTTTCTGGTAAAGCACTAAAAAGAGGAACTAAATATTGAGAAACTAAAAATGCTCCAACTTGAGGATAATGATCGTTGCCTAATGCTTGTAAAGCTGCATCAGATGCATTCATAGATAACAACATACTCATTAAAATTACTTCTGCATACAGAATATAGTTAGCATCTCTGTATGGCCATCCTTTCATTTCCTTCATATGAAAACGAGGAATTCTTAAAGCATTTCTACGGATTAAGAAAATCAAACATGAAACTGTCACCAAAACAGCCATTGCTTCGAAGAAACTTGCTAAAAAGTAATAAGTCCCTTGAGGTATAATGTTAGAGAATATTCTATGCTGTCCAGTAACACCATCAAGTACAATCTCTAAAACTTCGATATTGATTAATAGAAATCCAGCATAAACTGCAAAGTGAAGCAAACCAACGATAGGGCGGTCAAACATCTTTTGTTGACCAAACGCCAAACGCATCATGTTACCAAATCGCTTTCCTTTATCTTCTTGGTCTTCGATGCCTTTACCTAAATTGATATTTCTGTATATGAATCTCGCTCGTTTGGATACTAAAAAACCTGTATATCCGATTGCGGCGACAAAAAGAAGTTGTTGCACAATCTGCATCATAGTGTTGTATTTTATGTGTTTAATGTTACCTGTATAACTTTATGTGTATAAAAAATGTTATGCAAGCAGAGTATTTTCTGCTAATAAAGTAGTTTAAAAGGAGATTTACAAATATTTAATATAAAGTTGGTGTAACTAATTTAAGAGAAGTTTTGGATTTAAATAGGATAATATTCTGAAATAAAGTGTTTTTTACACTTATTGAGATTGATTCTAAATTGAAAACTGTAGTAGATTAAAAATCAACTATAAATGTTGTATTATCTAAATTATTTTAATCCTCTGTATCAAAATTGTATTTTTAAGTTGAATTAAACTTTATCAAATGAATTATATAAAAAATATTCTCTCCTTCTTTTTGATTTTCATTTTTTCATATCAAATACAAGCACAATCAAAAAAGTGGGAGTTAGTGAGTATGTCTGATTATAAAAATAAAAAAATTAGATACGCTGACTTCATTTATGATCCAAATGTTAGAACAGTTCAGCTATATACTTTAGGAGGAAATTTAGTTGATAAACAGTTGAATTTGCCTATCATTTCTTTAAGAAAAAGAGTACCAATTATATTAGAATTTGATGTATTTGGTGATGATGCCGATTATTATGAAGCAGAATTAGTTCATTGTAATAGGGATTGGACGCCTTCAGAGTTGCAACCTATCGAATTCATGAAAGATTATAATTCTTTCAAATTAAATGATTTTGATTTTTCGATAAATACAAGAGTTCCTTTTGTTCACTTTAAGTTCCAATTACCACAAGTACAGATGTCTGGTAATTACTTATTGATGGTGTATAAAGAAGGAAATAAGAAGTATTTGATTATTACTAAACGCTTTGTTGTATCAGAAGAGACGGCTGCAATTGGAGCAAAAGTAGTAGATAGAATTGGAGGCCAACGTAGATATGAACAACAAATTGATTTCTCAGTGAATTATAAAAACTTGGTTTCTGTAAATCTAAAAAGAGATTTTAGTGTAGCCATCTTACAAAACGGTCGTTGGGATAATTCATTAGAAAATCTAAAACCAAGATTTATCAAAGGACATGAAAATACCTTAGACTATTCTTATTCAAATGGAGAAAATTCATTTTTAGGTTCAAACGAGTTTAGAGTATTTGAAACAAGTAGCATCAATGGAGGAGGTCCCTCAATTTCTACAACAGACGTTTTGAAAAACTTTACTAGAGTTCGATTACATAACGATTTAGTAAGAAATGGTAAAGCATTCAATCAGCAACAAAACGATTACAATGGTGGATATGTAATTCATGCTTTTGGTAAGCAGGAACCATGGTTAGAAGCGGATTACATGGAAGTAGTTTTTAATTTAAAAGTGGATGGTCCATATCAAGGTGATGTTTATGCTTATGGTAGCTTTTCCGAATGGCAATTAAATGAAGAATACAAACTTGTTTATGATCCGCAGAAGAAATCATATGTAGGAAGTGCACTTTTAAAACAAGGTAGATACGACTATATGTACACTGTTCTTGATCCCTCAAAGACCAAAAGAGACGACCGAATTATCGAAGGAAGTTTCAACCTGACAAGGAATACGTACGACATAATTGTATACTATAGAGGTCCTGGAGACCGTGCTGATCGAGTAGTGGCAATAAAAAAGCTAAATACAAACCGATGATAATTAATGTGTTTACATTGGTTAGCATAAAAAAGTTAGGTGCATACTTGCGTATTAAACACAAAACAACCACCTTTGCACCGCATTAAACAAAAACGCTCCTGTTGAAGGGTACTCGGGATGTAGCACAGTCCGGTTAGTGTACCTGGTTTGGGACCAGGGGGTCGCAGGTTCGAATCCTGCCATCCCGACAATGAAGAACCTTTATTGGATGGTCCGATAGCTCAACTGGATAGAGCAACTGCCTTCTAAGCAGTAGGTTCCAGGTTCGAGTCCTGGTCGGATCACGTTTTTGTCTAGTGCCTTCCTTTATGGAAGGTTCTTATCGGGATGTAGCACAGTCCGGTTAGTGTACCTGGTTTGGGACCAGGGGGTCGCAGGTTCGAATCCTGCCATCCCGACAACTAAGAACCTTTATAAGGATGGTCCGATAGCTCAACTGGATAGAGCAACTGCCTTCTAAGCAGTAGGTTCCAGGTTCGAGTCCTGGTCGGATCACTGAAATATTAAACCTCCTTTAGGATGTTTCTTCGGGATGTAGCACAGTCCGGTTAGTGTACCTGGTTTGGGACCAGGGGGTCGCAGGTTCGAATCCTGCCATCCCGACACGAAGAACTTAAAGGATGGTCCGATAGCTCAACTGGATAGAGCAACTGCCTTCTAAGCAGTAGGTTCCAGGTTCGAGTCCTGGTCGGATCACAACATATTAAACCTTCCTTTTGGGAGTTTCTTCGGGATGTAGCACAGTCCGGTTAGTGTACCTGGTTTGGGACCAGGGGGTCGCAGGTTCGAATCCTGCCATCCCGACACGAAGAACCTTAAGGATGGTCCGATAGCTCAACTGGATAGAGCAACTGCCTTCTAAGCAGTAGGTTCCAGGTTCGAGTCCTGGTCGGATCACAGTGATCTGATAAACCGATAACATTGATTTGTTATCGGTTTTTTTTTACTCAAAAATGAATAGACTTACTTTGGAAAATTTTTGATTTTAAAAATTGGTGCAATTTTTTCTTTACAGAGGAGGAATATCAATTTTAATTATGAAGAAATTAACTCTCCTTTTTTTATTGGGCTTATTTACTACTGTGTTACATGCTCAAGATAAAAAAATTTCTATCGGATTAGGTCCTGGTGTATCTATAACTAACTTTAAAAGTGGTGAAGATAAATCTAAAGGAACTGGATTCAATTACTTTTTTAATGCTTTCTATAAAATTACACCTAGAATCTCTGGCGGTATAGAGTACGAGTGGGTGGGTGTAGATTTAAAATTTGATTATCCCCCTTACGATGCAGCAGAAATTGAAAGAACAACAATTACCAATATCTCAATAAAAGGATTTTATCATTTTGGTAATAATGATTTAAGACCTTATATGGGTTGCGGAGCAGGTTATTATACAGTAAACCCTGGTAAAGCATCCTTTCCGAATCCATTGCCTAATGGACCTGAAAAAATCGTTATCGAAGCGGAAACTAAATCTGCAGGAGGTTTTGCACCAGAAGTAGGCTTAAATTATAAAGGTTTTCAAGTGGCTGCATTGTATCATGTTGTAGCTGGAGTTGATACAAGTTTTTCTAATGATCTAATAACATATACCAATCTAGAATTTAGAGCTTCTTATAATATTTATTTTGGCTTCTAAATGGAAAGAAAAATTTAACTTTTATAGAAGACTCCTATTTGTATTTCAAATAGGAGTTTTTTATTAACAATTATTTTTGTGCGTTTTTATGCCATTTAAGGCATATTTTTGAGAAATTAAAAGTTGTTAAAAAACTTAACACGATGTTAAACTCGTTTATTTGATCATACTACAAAACAAATTTTATTATCTCAAAAAATATTCATCATGAAAAAGTTAGCAATCATATTATTTCTGTCCTTTTTAGGAATTACTACTTATGCACAAGATAAATTAGTTACAGTTGGTTTTGGTGGTGGTATATCTAATGTCTCAGAAAAAGGTTCTGGTCTAGATATGAATGGATTAGGAGGAAATTACCACGTATTGGCTTTATTTAATATTACACCAAAATTATCAGTTGGAGCTGAATATGGTGGTTCATATGCAGTATTAGCACCAGAAAATTTAGATAAGGCAAATTTTGAAGCGACAAAATTTAAACATTTTTCAGGTAAAGTATTATATCACTTTAGTGAAAGTAGAATTAGACCATATTTAGGTTTTGGAGTTGGTTCATACTCAGTTACACCAGGTAAAATGAATATTCAAAATAGTAACAACCCTATTGTGTTAACCTTCAATAAATCAACTACAGTAGGTTATGCTCCCGAGTTTGGTGTTAATTTCGGATGGTTTAGTTTAGCTGCTATTTATCATATCGTACCTGATGTAAAAGTGTACAACAACGAGTACGAAAAAGTAAATGTAAACTATAATAGTTTAGAGTTTAGAACAACTTTCAATATCAATTTTGCACAAAGATAATTCAAGTTAGAAATTGAAATGAATAGGTCGACCTACTAAGTGGGTTGACCTTTTTTATAATATCCCTCTTTTGGGGGATTTCAACTTTATAATTTTAGATCTATTTTACACAAAATTTTAATTACTAACTCTCATTTTACCCAAAAACTATGTACAAAAACTACTTGCCTTATCTGACTCTACCATTTTTGTTATGGGCATGTCAAAATCCTATTGAAGGAATTACCCTTGATGTTTCTGCAGATGTATTTGAACAAAGAGCTAATGTCCAATTCTTTGATCCAACAGATCAATCTAAACTTGATGGGACAGATAAACTTACTGTAGAAGTATTAGGTGATGATGCCTCAAAGATATTAAACGATGGAGGTGAACCAGAATTATCTATTGTAGATGGTATTTTATCGATGGTCGTTAATCCTTTAGCTAATCAAGAAGAACCTGTAAGTGTGATATTAAAGGTGTCAGGTGAAGGATATTTAACAACAACTATACCTTTAACCATAGAGGCTGAAGATTCTACTGTATTTCTTTCTGCAAATCTTGTTAATTTAGAAAATGCCCCCGAGGGAGTAAATGTGACTACCGCTTCGGTCACTTTAATCAATAATGCAGTATCAAGTGACTTTAATGTAACGACCACTCCTTCATCAGAAGGACAAGTGTCAACAAAAGTGACTATTCCTGCTGGTACAACTTTCTTTGATGCCGATGGTAATCCTATCTCAGGTTCTGATTTATCTTTAACGGCCGTCAATTTTGATGCCTCATCACAATCTGCCTTATCATCTTTCCCGGGAGGCTTTTCTCCTGTTGGGGTTTTAGATGAAGAAGGAAATATGAGGGGAGATATTGATTTTGCTACAGCAGGATTTGCTTCCATAGATATGTTTATTGGAGAAACAGAAGTGAAAGGTTTTTCTCAACCTATTCAAATTACCACTCAGGTAAATGCATCAGTGATGAATCCAGATACACAAGAGCAAATAAAAGCAGGAGATGAGGTGCCAATTTGGTCTTACAGTAGAGATGATGGTACATGGGAGTATCATAGCACAGAAACAGTAACGAACAATAATGGAAATTTAGAAGTCAATTACTCAACAGATCATCTTAGCTGGTATAATCTAGACTTTTATGGAATTCGATGTAGTAAATATATAAGAGTATATAGTCCTAATAGAGGAAGATGGTGGTGGCCATACACCTGGCAAAGGAATCCAAATTATGCCCCGACGAATATTAATATCTCGGCAAGTGATTATCCTTTAGCTAACAATGGGAAAAGAGTTTTAATGTCTGTGGTATGGGCAGGAACCAATCAACCTATTTCTTATTGGGCGACAAAAAACTACACTTTATATGATGGACAATCAATTAATTTATTGAATGCACCGGCTAATAGACCATTACAGATGGTTGTGTTTTCTGGAAGAAGTAGAAGAAACCCAGGTGAAATTTTATATAGATCTTCAAGTTTTACCTCTTGTGCAAATGCACAAGTAAGTGTGGATTTGAACCAATTATTCAGGTCCCTTCCAGATTATGTAAATGTAGATGTAAATTATATTGGTTACTGTGGAGATAGAACAGTTAGAAGATCGCAAAGCCTTTATATTTACGATGATCAAGGGTATTATCGTTGGGCAGGTTGGATTAGAAGAGGTTATGGAAGGATCTATAATGTTGAATTAAATAAAAACTATAAATTTAAGATATACTACAAAAGACAAACATATGAATTTGATATGACTTTTACCTCCACCAACATGAGTGGTGAAGTAGAAATTCCACAAGAAATTTGTGATCGATTCTTTTAATAATTAGGTTAAAATAGATAAGACCAGGGAGTTATTTCAGCTTAAAGATATTATATGATAAGGTTTAAATCTTATTCTCTTTAAAACAATATCAGGCTAAAATGACTTCCTTTTTATTATTCATCAAAAAACATATCCCACCTGAATCACAAACCTGAGTCCTCCGGTCCAAGTTCCATAATCTCCACTCGTTTCTACTTCCTGTCCTTCCAATAAACCATCTAAAACAGGAAATTTATTCACTAATCGATCTCTAAGTTCAGATAAAATTTCATCTTCATCAGATATTTCAACATTTGAATCTAGTTTAAGCTTGCCTCCATAAAATCCATACCCAGGACCTACCATAATTAAATCTACGGCAATTCGCTTCTTGATGACAAATTGATATCCTAATTCTACACCAACATTGATAATATTTGCAGAACCTTGAAATTCTGCATAAGACCCTGTCACCTGATTCCCTAAAGAGTCGATGAAGTTCAAACGATTTTTGAAATTATATCTGTAATAGGCGATATAAGGTCCCCAGTATAAACCATCAGGGGCGAAACCTCTGTTTCTTTTCTTGAAATACCTTCTATAATCGGCCGCAACGGAAAAACCAGTATTCTGATGATCTCTTGCTATAAGTGAGTCAGCAATGGCCAACTGAGCCAATTTAGGGAAGGTTAAAAAGCCCACATTAAGAGACACCGATTCAAAATCGCTTAATCTTCTTTCATAACCTAAAACAAAATTATTACTACCCCATAAAATTTGAGGTGTGACATTATATCTAATAACATTTTTCCTCATTTTAGTAATCGATGAATCGTATGAAAACATCAATTCAGAAGCAGAATTCTGACTAAAAACAGGGATTGAAAAATATAGAGTTACAATAGCGAGCCACAATAGAAACTTTTTCATAGTATTATTTTATAAGACGTCTCAGTAGTTATCAACGGATTTATAGTCTATATAAAATTAGTCTTTTAATAGGAAACTTACCAATTGAATTAAGCCAAAATCTAACATGGCACCAATAGGAAGACCAAGTATAAAACCATAAATAATTAAACGATTAAAATACATGCCCGCAAAGCCATAAAATAGCTCCTCAATTTTTTGAGGATCCATCATATTGATCTCTTTGACAACAATGCCTTTAAAGTCAATTTTTTGGATTAATTTACTTGAATGTGGTATAGCCGACTTCATTAAACCGTCTAACATCTTATTCAATAAATAATCTTTCGTTTCTCTTTTTAGTGAATGATTGAAATTATCCAAGATGATATGGGATAATCCACCAGTGATATCTCGAATTTGCTCTTGTATCTTATGGTTTTCTAACGAATGATAAATTCCTCTTTCTAAATCATGTAGTAATTGTTGTTTATCAAATATTTGATGCATACCCTTACTACCTATATCCTGAGCCAAAGTTGAGGCCAATTGTGAAGTAAGTTTTTGGAATGATCTTGAGTTGAGTAGAAGGTTGAAAGTGTCCTGAATACCAAGTTCTAAATTGTGTTCATCTACACCTTCAAAGATGTCTTTCACCTTCTTGGTCAATACAATTTTGTTGAAAATATTGATAATCATTACAAGCAAATCATTTACGATTAAAGCTGTTTTTTGATTATCAGATAATTGAACATCTAAATGTTTTCTGACTATTTCTATTTCTGGAGCTAAATTTCTACTTAAAGAATCATACAATTCTCCTTCAGTAACATCTCCAACATTAAGTATATCTTCAATTTTAGTTTTAAAGACCTCGTCCACTATACGATTTAGAACATACTGAATAGAGGTAGTTAATCGCTGATTTTTAACCAAGCTCTTCACCGTGTCTTTTAAAGCTTCATTTTGAATGCTGATTTCTAGCTCTTTTACTTTTGTTTCTTTAGCGATGATGGAAATCTTATTCTGTACTTTTTGAGTGATATCCGGAAGTCCTTTAATTAATAATTCTGGGATTTTGTTGTTTACTAAATCCTTAGTAGTCTTCTTGATAATTCCCTCATATAGGACAGCTAAAGGTTGTTTGTTTCTAGCTTTATTATACACCTTATTCGCATATTCTTCGTCATTCTTTCTGATTCGGCCAATAATTTTTTCCATCAGTTGGTCAATCATCTCAATGCTTTGTTCCTGAAGTAAAGCATAAGGTCTGCCTCCGAATAGATCACGAATAGGAAGGTCTTTTTCTGAGTACTTATGAATCTCTCTTTCAATTAAACGGAATACCTTTTCTTGGAATTCAGAATTATGAATAGAGTCGTTCATAAAGTCCCAAACTTTATATTTAATTTTCTCCTTATTCTCAGAAAAAAGTGCGATATCATCGAGTGTTTTTGATCGATAATTCATCAACTTATCTCTAAAAATAATTTTGAGCTCATCAAAGAGTTGATCGTCTTGAATCCACTGATTTGTTTTATAAATTTGTCGATTTAGAATTTCACGGACTCCCTCAAATATTTGCTCAATAAATTTATCTGGAAGTGCATCCATGAGCATGAGATCATCTTTTAATAGACGTATAACTCTCGCAGTTAGATAATTTGATAAAGTGGTGTAAACAATCTCTTTCTGAGACAGGTTTGTAAGTGTATTTTCAAGTGTGATAATGTCAATATCAGTGAGGTCATCGATTTCTTTATCTAATACTGTGATCGCCTTTTTAGCATAGTCGTATCGATGTGCAAACAGTTCTTGAGCAATCAGTTTACTAATTTTTTTACTGATATTCTTTTTCTCCGTATCTAATAATGTATCTACAGTTTTATAATCACTCTCGACAAAAGTATTGAAAATAGAAGTTTTCAGAGAAGCTAATTTTTCTTCAATATCAGATCCAATAGATTCCTCGTTGAGTAGTTGCTGACCAACAAAATCACCCATATTCTGAGCAAACTTAGATTGGTTAGTAGAGATTACACTTGGAGTAAAAGGCAGCTGTAATCCAAAAAGATATTTTGGACGGTAAGGACGGAATATCATTTTTATGGCAATCCAATTGGTACCTAGTCCTGTTATGCCATATACAGCAGCAATACCTAAAGCCATAAAAGTGGGGTTGTCGCCAAAATGAACAAAAGCTGTAATACCCCCAGCAATTGCTCCTAGAATAGCACCAAAATAAGTAATGGGTTTCATATTACTACCCATAAAACCTTTGACCATTTCAGGAAGTTGTTGGTGCTTGTTATGAAGGTTCTTTTCAACAATCTTACTCACTTGCCCTTGCATTAATCGATTGATATTTCTATCGATATACCCAATAATAGCATTGGTCAGTTTTAAGGGAAGGGAAGCAATTTTTTCAACAACTCCAATCAGATCATATATAGGTCTTTCTTTAGCTTGGTGGCTAAATTTTCTCAAAAACTTTGTCCCTAGCTTTTTTAATTTGGGGGTGATCTTCTGAATTTGAGAAGCTCCAAAGTAATCTGAAAAATGTTTATGTTTAACTTCCTTCCAAACAGATTTCTCCAAATTTGGAAGTAAGGATTTCTTCTCGTTTTTAAGAGTTTTGTAAGAGTAGTTCTGTACTTTTTGCCCAAACTTTGATATGGTTTGATCAGAAAATATGGTATATAAAGGCTGATTTTTTATTCGATCAATACGATCCACTACAATCGCCTTTCCTTTATCAGTTGATTTCCTCTGATAGAGAAAGTCCCTTACTAATTTTTCATCAATAAGGTATTGCGTCAATTGTAATAAGTCATTTTTCTGACGATCAGCTGACCAAATTTGCCCCACCTTTCGCTCTAATATCATAGACATAGAGTCAGCCCCTTTACCTAATAGTCGGTCATCAATCACAGAAATAATTAACTGATGTAGCCCCTCGGTTAATTTATCCTGATTAAATTTTTGAAGTAAGCTTCCAATACTATGACGCTTCAGGTATTGAACAATGTATTCCGTACCTTCTTGTGCAAATTTTTGTTTGTTCTCCTCCGATTTATGTTCGCTAGCGATGGCAATAATTTCATCCACCGCTTTAAATTGTTCGGCCACAGAACTTGTAAATAATTTAGCGAGCCACTTTCCTATAGAAGATGAATTTTCTTCGAAAGACTGATCGACTAAATGATTTATTTCTTCTCTATTTTCTTGAATCCATTCGATGACGGCATCCATTAGAATAGGGATATTCTTACGGATGAATTTTTCGAAACTATCACTGATAGCAGGTGGGAGGATCTGAAAAATTGTGGTTTCTTCTTGCTTAAGAACTTCGATGAAAATAGCGATCAAACGACGAAAAGGAGCGTTTTCACTTGTGTTACTAAATTCCTTAGAAAGTACATTATGTACTTCGTTAGCAATTTTTTGATGATCACCCGAACCAAGTATTTCAGATAACTTCTTTTTGGATACACTTTCGCTGAGGTCGAAAATCAATTGATTGGCCTCAATGTTATCAAGAAATCTCTTTAGAAATACATCTATGGGTAACTCTCCGTCTTTTAATGAATCGTGTAGTTCATCAAAAAAATGTGCTGTATAATTCGAAACACTATCAAAAATAATGGGAGAGAAGACATCAGAAACTTTTTCTCTTTTGAACTCCTGCCAAATATCATTACTTAAAATTTCAAGAAAATGATGATTATGGAGAGTATCTACAGCAATGTCATAAATAGATTCACTAATTACTCCAATTTGTTGCTGAGAGGTAAAGTCGGCTATTTTTAATTCTGGTAAAATCCCTTCTAAGGCTTTTCTAATAACATCACTTAAATGATCGTTTAGAACAAGGATTAGTTTATCAATTGATTCATCTATGGCAGGGATGTCTTTGAGTCTATCGTCTTCAGAAAATTCATTTCTTAACTGATTTTCGATAAACTCAGTCAGCATGATCAGAAAAGCTTCTCGAAATTTATCTTTTTTGACTTCTTCGCTAATATTATCATGACGAATAATCTCAGATTCTACCAACTGAGAGATATTCTTTATAAAAGTATCTTTTGTCTGTTCCACAATACTTGGAATACCCAATACTTTTTCGAAAAGCATTCTTAACGCTAAGTCGTTGGTAGTATAACCAACCACAGCACCTGAGATAATTTTCAGAAATAATTCACTGATCATAATATAAATTTGCAATAATCGCCGAAAAACCCAAAATAAATTTAAGTTCTATGATCATTATTGTACTTCAAATTTTATTTATTAACATAATTATGATAGTAAATTGAGTTATAAGAGGTTTAGTTAATTATTTGGTAGTGATTTTATTCTTTGGTTGAAATACCAAAAAAAATAAGGTTTCAAAAAATATGTTAAAAGAACATTTGGCTAACTTACATTTACACAAAACTGATAAGTGTCATTACTACTATCATTATTCTTTTTCTATATTGCAACCGGTTTATGCTAAATGTGACTTAGATATATAAATTTAATCGTTCTACTAAATTTTTTACTAGCATCATTAGCAGGTTTTTAGCAACAAGCTAGATTTACAAACAATGAGTGAAACATTAGATAAAAACGTTTTGGAAAATTCTACAAAGCAAAAGAATCATACGGGACCATTCCTTATAATGGTAGGCCTTATGTTTATTGTTGGTTTTTTAACTGTAGTTAACCAACAATTTCAAGCACCACTAAAAGAAGCATTATTATCTGAAGCTGGTGACATTGAAAACACTTTAGCAACGTTTATTACGTTTGCATTCTTTATGGGATATCCAACTATGGGTAACATTGCCTCTAGATGGGTAGATACAAAAGGACACAAAACAACATTGATCAGAGGTCTGATTATGTTGGTAGTTGCTTTAGGTATTGAAGCTTTATCAGCTCAATTTGCTGATCTTCCAAGTATTGCTTTTGGCGAAAATAAAGTACCTCAAGCGTTCTTTATTTTCTTAGTAGGTTCTTATGGCTTAGGTTGTGCTTTAGCAGTTTTACAAACAGTTATTAACCCATTCTTGGCTGTATGTCAAGTACCTGGAACATCTTCTGTTACTCGTTTAAGTATTGCAGGTGCGGCAAATTCGATTGGTACTACAATTGCACCTTTCTTTGTAGCAAGTATTATTTTTGGAGGTGTAACTCCTGAGGTTGCTCAAATTTTACTTCCACTTTCGATCTTAATGATTGTTGTAGCGGTAGTTGCAGGTGTTTTAGGTAAATTAGAGTTACCAAACCCAATGGCTGCTGAAGGTGATGAGGAAACTATTGATGTTTCTAAATTAACGAAATCAGTTTGGAGTTTTAGACACTTAACTTTAGGTGTTGTTGCGATCTTTGTTTACGTTGGAGCAGAGGTAGCAGTAGGTTCAAACATTGTACTTCATGCAAAAACATTAGATTTAAAAGATATCACAGTAAACTTATTATTTACTGAGTTTACTATGGAGGCTCATGCATTAATGGCAACATTATACTGGGGTTCTATGTTAGTTGGACGTTTATTCGGATCTGGTTTAGCAAAAATTCCAGGTCAAACACAGTTGTTATTCACAGCAGGTATCGCTTTAGTACTAACTGCATTTGGTATGTTTACTGAGCAACTTTGGTTATTGGTTGGTATTGGTTTAATGCACTCTATTATGTGGGGAGCGATCTTCGCTTTAGCAATTGATAAATTAGGACCATATACTTCAAAAGGTTCTGGTGCATTAATGATTGGTGTTTCAGGTGGTGCAATCCTTCCTTGGATTCAAGGTATTAGTGCAGATGCATTAGGAGGAAGTTGGCAATGGACATGGGTAATCGTTATCCTTTGTGAGGCTTACCTTGTTTACTATGCGTTGGTTGGTTACAAACCACAAGAATCTGCTGAATAAGCAGAACTTGAGTTCATATATAAAGCCACATATACATAGAGTATATGTGGCTTTTTGTATAAATAAAAAAGCCCACGCTAAAAGCTTGGACTTTTCCCTCATTCTGTAACTGATGAACTATTGTGCTATCTATCTATTATACTTAACCTTCTTGTGTTCTTTAGGTTTAACAGGAAGACTTTATCTTTCTGACATTACAAAGGTATAGATAAGCAAACATTTGTAAATGAGCATAATACCTAAATGGCATAGGTGAAATACCTATATTACACTTTGATGTCATCAAATAGCTTGTGTTTAATGGCATACATCACTAAACCGGCTACATTTCTTTGCCCTGTTTTTTCCAGTAAGTTACGTTTATGGGCATCTACAGTTCTGAGGGAAATGAACAATTCTTCAGATATTTCTTTATTCGATTTTTGATCAATGATTAATCGTAATACTTCTTTTTCGCGAGGGGTAAGAATCAAATGAGGGTCATTGACACTTGCTTCGTTGGTTTTATGATCTTTATAACTACTAATAATATTTTTAGTGGCAGAGGAACAATAGTAACTGTCTCCATCCATCACCGATCTTGCCGCTTTTAAAATTTCTTCTTCCTTACAGTCTTTGAATAAATAACCATCTGCACCAGCATCAATCATATTTCTGATGTAGCTACTGTCCATCATCATACTTAATGCGATCACTTTGATTTCGGGAAATAATTCTTTTATTTTTTTAGTAGCAGAAATACCATCCATTTCTTTCATGCTTATATCCATAAAGATCAAATCGACATCCATGGAATTTAGTGCATTGAACGCTCTTTCTCCGCAATCGGCTTCAGCTACAACATCAAAATCTTCTAAGTTTTTAAAGTATGATCGGATACCGTGTCTAATAACACTATGGTCATCCACTAATAGTACTCTATGCTTTTTCATTTTTACAGGTTAATTCGTGAAAATTGGTACTTCAATTAGAATACAAGTACCATAATTAGAGGAAGATTCAAAGTGTATTTTTCCACCAATCGAACTCACTCTTTGTTTCATATTTTGTAATCCTAAACCGGATTTTTTTTCTTCGTTTAATTTCTCTTCAACATTAAAACCAGTGCCATTATCTTCTATAGTGATCTGCAACAAATCAATATCCTGAATTATCGATATGTTGACATTGTCTGCTTTTCCATGTTTAAAAGAATTAGTAATTGCTTCTTGGGTGACTCTCAATAACAATAGTTGTTTGGAAAGGGATAAAGATTTTTGATCATACTTATGGAAAAAGTACAAACTTTTGTCGCTTATATCCTTGTAATAATTTGCAATCTTTTCAATAGAACCACATAATCCTCTTTCTTCAATAGAGGTGGGCATTATGTTGTGGGCAATATTTCTTCCTTCTTTGATGGCTTCTCTTACCTTTTCTCTTATGTTGCAGAGTTGTTTATTTTCCTCTGAGTTGATCGTCTCAGAATTCTTTATGAACTCATCCAATAGATACAAGGAAGCCGTTAATGTTTGTCCCATACCATCATGAATCTCTTTTGCAAACCGTTCTCTTTCTTTGTCTTCAGTATCAATTACTGCTTTTTGTATATTTTCAGACTGACTTTTTATACTCGTTATATCAGAATGTTTCCCGATTACTCTAGTCACTTTTCCATTGATATCTCTTTGAACAGCTGTTTTTAATAAGGTCCATAGTAGATTTCCTTCATGATCAATCATCTTAAAAGTGAGCTGAAATCCGTCTTTCACCAAAATATCTCTTTGCAAAGCTTTCATCACAGTAACTCTATCTTCAGGATGTATCATTGATAATAGAGTAGTAATGTCTTTTTCTTTTGATGGGTGATCATATCCCAGCATTTTATAAAAAGCTTTAGAGTAAAATACTTTTCTTGTTAGGTGATTCCAATCCCATAAACCCTCTTTAGAAGCCTGTATTGACAATCTTTGTCTTTCTTCATTATCATAGATAGCTTGTGTATCTTGAGTAGAAAAATCTTGTTCCAAAGGTAGATCAGATAATAAAGATTTGTCGTTATTTATCAACTGTGGTAGTGCTTGGGCTTGAATTAGGGCGTGGAGCTTTTTTTCTTTTGCAGTAAGTTGAATGATTTTTGATCTCAGTTCTAAGACTTCTTTATGATGGTTTACCTCTTTTTTATTTTTGGTAGGAAAAGAAATCCAAAGGTAATTTGAATCAATTTTTGTGATAAGTACAGCGTGTTTTCTATGTGTAATTTTGCAATGTATTTGACCAATCCACGATTCTGTTCGTTTTAATAATGCATTAGGAGTCTTATTTTTTTCTTTACTAAAATCAAAAAATGAGTGAATGCTATTTTTATTCTTTTTAAGGTCGAAATAATGATTGGAGTCGAGAATTGTGCCTATCCCATCTAAAATTGCAAAATGTAATAGTTTATCTACTATTAATTGATGCAATGAAGGGTCGTTGAGATTTAAAGAGATAGTATTATTAAATGTAGTCATAATGAGTAAAAAACAGCTTTAGGTTTATACTCAAGATACTAATAATTTAGGTTTAATGATAGATGGATGTAGACTATACTAGTTAATTGAAAATTTTGGCTGTAATGTGAATTCAGGTATTTCGACATCAAAAAGAGTGGATTCTGTTACTTTTTTCATTTCATAAGTTCCTTTCATTTTACCTATTGGTGAGATAAAATGACAACCTGATACGTATTCAAAGAATTCACCCGGATCTATAATAGGGGTTTGGCCGATTACACCATCACCTTTTATTACCTCACGTTTATCGCCGACAATATCAAAAATTTCCCAATTGCGTCTTAATAACTGAACCGTGTACGCACTTAAATTTTCAATTTTAATCTTATATCCAAAAACATAATGCCTTTTATCGGGTACCGAGTATTCGGGCATATAATAATTATCTACTGTAACCTTTATTCCTTCTGTAATAGCAACTTCCATACTTGACATTTATTTACAATAATACAATTATTTGACCAATGATTTAATGATATAGACAAGGAAGTGCTTTATTTAACATTATCACAATTAAAAAAAATATATAAGTGCTTATATAAAATTATCTAAAATATTTGTAAATATATAAGTGCTTATATATTTTTGTAGTGAAAATGAAATTACATTATGGATTTTTATCAATCAGCGGGTAGCCTTGTTATAGGAAGTCGTTTAAAAAGGTTAGGAGATAAATTTCTCCAGGAAGTAAGTAAGGTATATGTACGTCAAGGAATTGATTTTGATCCTGCTTGGTTCCCATTTTTTTATTTATTGGACCAAAATAAAACGATGTCTCTTAGGGAGATATCAGATCAGTTAGGAGTAAGTCATTCTGCTGTTTCACAATTAGCTACCGCCTTAATAAAAAAGGGGCATCTTCAAATGGAAAAATGTGAAATAGATAGAAGACGAAGAATTATCCAATTAACTGATCAAGGAAATGATTTGTTACAGAAGTCAAAACCTATCTGGAAAGCACTTCAGCTAACAATGAAAGAGGTATCCGAATTAGGAGATCAGCAATTACTAAAAGAACTGACAGTATTGGAAAACTCTTTAAAAGAAGAAAATCTTTCTGATAGAGTCATCAGTAAATTATAAAGAACTTACCACATACTAAGCATATAACACTAACATGAAAAAATTTAATTATGGTATTGACCGTTTAACGGTAAATATCGCTTTGGATATTGCACGAGGAAATATCCAAGGAGTTTTAAATGCAAAAGCAAAAGAGAGAGTATTAAAGTCCCAAGCGGATGTACAAGAGATTGTCACAAAAGGGGATGTTGTGTATGGAGTGAATACAGGTTTTGGTCCACTTTGTACAACAACAATTTCTGAAAAAGATACCTCTACATTACAGCATAAAATCCTACAAAGTCATAGTGTAGGAGTAGGGGAAGTTATTCCTAAAGAAACATCTAAATTGATGTTGATTACAAAAGCACATGCTCTAGCTCAAGGATTTTCTGGTATTTCATTAACTACTTTAGAAAGAATCATTTGGCACATTGATAAGGATGTTGTTCCAACAGTTCCAGAAAAAGGTTCGGTAGGGGCATCAGGAGATTTGGCTCCATTATCTCATTTGTGTTTGCCATTAATTGGTTTAGGTGAAGTATATCAAGAAGATGGTTCAAAGTCTTTGGCTTTAGATGCTTTAAAAAGATTAGGAGTAAAACCACTTACTTTAGGACCAAAAGAGGGCTTGGCCTTAATCAACGGAACTCAATTCATTTTATCACATGCTGTTAAAGTAGTAGAAAGATTAGCCAACGCCTTAGATACGGCTGACGTTATCGGAGCAATGTCATTAGAAGGTTTAATGGGTTCTTCTAGACCTTTTGAACCTGAATTACATGCGATCCGTGCTTATAAAGGAACTCAGTTAGTAGCTACTCGACTTAGAGAAATGCTAAATGGTTCAGAGATTTTGGCATCACATGTAGATTGTGACCGAGTTCAAGATCCCTATTCTTTAAGATGTATGCCACAAGTACATGGTGCTTCTAGAAATGCTTGGTTACACTTAAAAGAGTTAGTAGAAGTAGAACTGAATTCAGTAACTGATAACCCAATTATATTAGATGCAGATAATGCAATCTCCGGAGGTAATTTCCATGGTCAGCCTTTGGCACTTCCATTAGATTATGCAGGTGTTGCAGCATCAGAAATTGGAAATATTGCCGATCGTAGATGTTATATGATGATCGAAGGACGTTTCGGTTTGCCAAAATTATTAATGGAAGATGTTGGATTGAATTCTGGGTTCATGATTCCTCAATATACATCAGCTGCTTTGGTTACAGAGAATAAAACACTTTGTTTCCCTGCGTCGGCAGATAGTGTTCCAACTTCACTAGGTCAGGAAGATCATGTTTCAATGGGATCAATATCAGGAAGAAAAACATTGAAAATTATCGAAAACCTAGAGCAGATTTTAGCAGTCGAATTGCTTTATGCCGCTCAAGCATTGGATTTCCGTCGCCCACTTCAATCATCACCAATTATCGAAGCAACTCATTCATATGTACGAGAGAGAGTATCGCATGCTGATCAAGATAGAGTATTGGCTTATGATATTGCAGCTATGCATAGCATTGTGAAAAGTGGAGCATTGGTGGATATTGCCAATAAGGTGGCAAAATCAGAAAAAATCGATCTAAACGGAGATTTTAAAGAAGAATTCAAATTCTAAAAAGTAACATTCACTTCTATAATCATCTACTGATACAAAGGAGTGTTCCCAAATTTTGATTAGACTTCAGTCTAATTAAAATCCCCCTTCATCAACCCACGATTTCAATCGTGGGAAACAAAACCAAGGGTACATAAAAAAAGTTATCGAAGAAAACACATACAAAACATATAGACATGGAAGCGTCACAATCATCACAACAAAAGTTCGAGGCATTTTTAGAAAAATATGCTAATCACCCAAATTACATTCCACCAACAGGACCTGAACTAAATGCTAAATCTTGGCAAACAGAGGCACCTCTTCGTATGTTCTTAAATAACTTAACAGAAGAAGTAGCAGAGGATCCGAACAACCTAGTGGTTTACGGAGGAACTGGTCAAGCAGCAAGAAATAGAGAGTCGTTAGAAAAAATTATCAAAATTCTATTAGAATTAGATAATGAGCATTCATTATTGGTACAGTCAGGTAAGCCAGTGGGTGTAGTAAGAACACACTCAGAGGCACCAAGAGTATTAATTGCGAACTCAAACTTGGTTCCTGCTTGGGCAACTTGGGAGCATTTCCAAGAATTAAAAGAAAGAGGTTTAATGATGTACGGTCAGATGACAGCGGGTTCATGGATCTACATTGGTACTCAAGGTATCCTTCAAGGTACCTATGAGACATTTGCATCTTGTGCACGTAAGCACTTTGGAGGCGACTTAAAAGGTCGTTTGTTAGTGACTGGCGGTATGGGTGGTATGGGTGGAGCTCAACCACTTGCAGCTACAATGTGTGGTGCAGCAATGTTAGGCGTTGATATTGACCCTGCTCGTATTCAAAAGCGTATTGATACTAAATATATTGATAAAATGACGCACTCTTATGAAGAAGCTATCCAGTGGGTAATGGAAGCTAAAGAGAAAGGAGAGGCTTTATCAGTTGGTCTAGTAGGTGATATCGGAGATGTGTTAGAGCGTCTGATTAAAGATGGAATTACTCCAGATGTATTGACAGATCAAACTTCAGCTCACGACCCAGTTTATGGTTATGTGCCAAACGGTTTGACTCTAGATGAAGCTGCTGATTTAAGAGATAACAATCCTGAGTTGTACAAAGAGAAGTCATTAAAATCGATGGCAAGACACGTACAATACATGTTAGACCTTGAAGCAAAAGGAGCGATTACTTTCGATTATGGTAATAACCTACGTGAGTTCGCTAAACAAGGTGGTTGTGAGAATGCATATAACTTCCCTGGATTTACTCCTGCCTACATCAGACCATTGTTCTGTGAAGGAAAAGGACCATTCCGTTGGGCAGCATTATCAGGAGATCCTCAAGATATCAAAGTAACTGATGAAGCTTTAAAAGAAGCTTTCCCTGAAAATACTCACTTGATCAAATGGCTTGAAGAAGCGGATGAAAAGGTAGCTTTCCAAGGCCTTCCTTCAAGAATTTGTTGGTTAGGAATGGGAGAGAGAGAAAAAGCAGGGGTCATCTTCAATAATCTTGTGAAAGAAGGTAAATTGAAAGCTCCTATCGTAATTGGTAGAGATCACTTAGACTGTGGATCTGTAGCTTCACCAAACAGAGAGACAGAATCAATGTTAGATGGTTCTGATGCAGTATCTGATTGGCCTTTATTGAACTTGATGTCGAATGCAACAGGTGGTGCAACTTGGATTTCATTCCACCATGGTGGTGGAGTAGGTATTGGCTATTCCCAACATGCTGGTATGGTTGTACTTGCAGATGGAACGGAGCGTGCAGAGAAGTGTATTCGTAGAGTACTACATAACGATCCTGCAATGGGAATTTTCCGTCATCATGATGCAGGTTATGATATCGCAACTCAGGTAGGCGAAGATCATGATTTAATTATCAAATAGAGAAGAAATAGAACTAAAAGGTTATCATGTTCCCATTTTTGTGATGGGTGTACGATAACCTTTTTTGTCATAAAATAGATATGCAAAAATTAATTGGACCCTTTTCACAGGTAATCACTTTAGCAGGGCTTCCTTTAAAAGGAAGTATTGAAGATGAGCAATTGGAGATCATCGAAAATGCAGGTGTAAGTATTGATGAAAATGGTAATATCATCGAGGTGAAAGCGTTTACTTCATTTAATCACAGTGATTTTGATGAAGTAGAACATATCGATCAAGCATCGGTTTTATTGCCCGGCTTTGTAGATTGTCATACCCATATTTGCTGGGGAGGCAATAGAGCAAGAGATTATGCAATGAGAGTGGCAGGGAAGCCTTATCTTGAAATTGCGAAAGCAGGTGGAGGAATTCAAGATTCTATGAGGAAGACGAGAGGAGCTTCTGAAGAAGAATTAATAGATGTAACAGTAGAAAGAGCCAATCGTCATTTCTCAAGAGGGGTAACTACTATAGAGGTGAAAAGTGGTTATGCACTCGATATTGATAACGAACTAAAGATGCTTCGTGCAATTAAGAAAGCAAACGGTCAAACATCACCTGAGTTGGTATCTACGTGTTTAGCTGCCCATATGAAGCCAAAGGATTTTGAAGGCTCATCAATCGAGTATTTAGATCGAGCATTGAATGAGCTTCTTCCTCAGATTAAAGAAGAAAACTTGAGTAATCGAGTGGATATTTTTACAGAAGAGACCGCTTTCAATGTAGAAGAATCAACATACTATCTTGAGAAAGCAAAAGCAATGGGTTTTGAGATTACTGTTCATGCAGATCAATTTTCTACTGGAGGATCTGAAATGGCAGTAAAATTAGGGGCGTTATCTGCAGAACACTTAGAATCAAGTACAGATAAAGAAGTTGATTTATTAGCAAATTCAGATACAGTGGCTACAGTGCTTCCTGGTGCGTCATTAGGGTTGGGTATGCAATATCCACCGACAAGAAAGTTATTAGATGCAGGAGCGTGTGTTGCTATCGCATCCGATTGGAATCCAGGTTCTGCTCCAATGGGCGATATGTTGACTCAAGGTGCTTTGCTAGGTGCAATGGAAAAACTTTCTACTGCAGAAGTTTTCGCTGGGATGACATTTAGATCTGCAAAAGCCTTAAACTTAACAGATAGAGGTCAATTAGTTCAAGGGAAATTAGCTGATATGCAGGCTTATCCTTGTGATGATTATAGAGAGATTTTATACAATCAAGGAATGCTTCCGCCATATAAAGTTTGGAAACAAGGGAGATAGTCCATAAAAAAGCTGTTGTTTTTTCAACAGCTTTTTTTGTGTCAAACATTTACTTATCTTGACCGCCTAATAACATTTTTCTATTCATTGAATACTACTTTTTATTGCTACTAATGAATTACTCTAAAACATTTAAGGACCTCGATGGCCCTAAAGGAAAGCCTTTTGTTGGAAATATTTTTGATCTTGAAAAAGAAAGATTACACCTTCAATATGAAGATTGGTCTAGGATTTATGGTAAAATGTATAACCTTAAATTTTTGTCCACTAATGTAACAGTATGCACTGACCCGGACATAAATGCTTACATTTTAAAAAATAGACCTACAAAATTTAGACGATTAAAAAAATTAGCTGATGTTATCAATGAGGTAGGGGTTGAAGGCGTATTTACTGCAGAAGCTGACTCTTGGAGGAAACAAAGAAAAGTAACACAAAAGGCATTAGATAAAAGACATATCAAGACATTTTTTCCAAAAATACTCTTAGTTGCATCTAGATTAGAAAATTATTGGAACGAACAGTTGAAGATAAAAAAATCACACGAAGATCTTCCTAAAGACTTTATTCGTGCAACAGTTGATGTTACGACAAATCTTGCTTTCGGTTATGATATGAATACGGTTGAAAATCTTGAAAATATCACGCAAAAACATGTTGAAAAGATTTTCCCAAAGATGAATCAAAGAGTAAATTCACCAATACCCTTTTATAAATACTTTAAATCAAAATCAGATAAAGAATTTGATGAGTCAATGAGTTACTTGAGAGAGATGTTAGGTGAAATCATCAAAATAACGAAGGAAAAGTTAAATGATCAGCCTGAATTAATAGAACAGCCTACCAACTTTTTGGAAGCAATGATTGCTTCACAGGAAAAAGATAATCCTTTTACATGGGATGAAATTTTTGGTAATTTATATACCATGTTATTGGCTGGAGAAGATACTACTTCTAACACATTAACTTGGACCTCTTATTTTTTATCAAAGTACCCTGATGTTCAGAATAAAATTCGAGAAGAAATTGCACTTACTCTACCAAATGGAGAGATGAATGATATCGATCAATTGAAAAATCTTCGTTATGTAAATGCAGTTATGAAAGAAGTGGCACGATTAAAACCCGTTACGCCAAATTTATATATGCAAGCCAATGAAGATATTGTCATTAATGATATACTCTTCCCAAAAGGGCATTTCTTTATCACACAGCTTAGTTTTGCATCAAGATCTGAAGAATTCTTTGAAGATGCTTTAGAATTTAAACCTGAAAGATGGTTAACTGAACCATCTGTTAATAAAGTTTGTCCATTTAGTGGGCACATGAAACCAGATGCTGCCAAGCCATTTGGAGGTGGTCCAAGGTTATGCCCCGGGAAATACTTGGCAGAAGTCGAATTTGCCGTATTCCTGGTAACACTCATGAAGAATTTCGAATTAGGTTTTGCTCAAAGTGAAGACAAGGTAGAAGAAGAATTTGCCTTTACTATGGTTCCTAAGAATCTGCACATTGTTATCAAAAAAATAAAAACGCCACAAATCTTACGAATCAAGAATTGGATAATACTAACACTAATTATAATTATTCTTAGATATTAACTTAATCATTAAAAATGTTGTTAATGCCTGAAATTAAGGTCAATAAAAAAATCAGTAAGAATTGTTAATACTTCTGCCCAATTTTTTTTGATTTTTATTAGAAAGATTGTAGTTTGAATTGTTAATATTGCGGTCAGTTAATATTAATGATCATTGAAGCTACGCCTTCTCAATACAAAATATGAGCAAAATTAAATCGTTCGACTTGTCAAATGTCAAGTTGTCTCAATTAGTAATACATAAAGTAGGTAATAAAACACAAGAAGAGCCCATCGAACTTTCAGAGTTTGAAATAGAACTCGAAAACTTTAGTCCATTATACAAATCAGTAATGGATTACTTCTTGAGGTCATTTAAGCCAGGACCAATGTATCATTTTGCTACTCCAGAAGGGAAAGAAAACATTTCTGAAAATGAAATGTATTCTGCTGCAGACGCAATGTTTGTCAATCCTTTTGAGCAGTTTATGGCTAGGTCTAGAGAAATGTCAGAATTATTATACGAAGCATCTACTCATCCTAGAATTAAAGGAGGAGAGTTGTTTGTCGCTCATTTAAAGGATTGTGTTGTAGACGGTGACTTAGTGGATGCCATTGGTCTATTCAAAGCAGAACATAAGGAATTATTCCTACAAGTAGGTGATAAGACTGATGTTGGAAACTTTGAATTGCAACAAAACGAAGGTGTAAGTGTAAAGAAACTGGATAAAGGTTGTTTGATTTTCCAATGCGAGCAAGAGAAAGGTTTTAAAGTGATGTTGAAAGACAGTCCTACAAAATCTGTTGAAGCGCTCTATTGGAAAGAATCATATTTGCAGCTTAAACCAAGAGAGGATAATTACTTCCATACACAAAATTACATGGAATTGACAAAAGGTTTTGTTGAGGAAGTGTTTAATGAAGAGCACGCTGTAGAAAAGCCAGCTCAAATTGACTTGTTAAACAGAAGTGTAAAATTCTTTTCTGAAAAAGAAGATTTCAATGTCGTTGATTTTGAAAATAACGTAATCGAGGAGCCAGAAGTAATTGAGGCATTCAACGAATACAAGGTAGATTTCCAAGAAAAGAAGGAAGTACCACTTTTTGATGAATTTAAAGTTTCTAAGGAAGCAGTAAAAAAATCAAAAAAAGAATTTAAAAGTTTAATAAAATTAGATAAGAAAATAAGTATTACTGTCTCTGGTAATGAACAAAATATAGAAAAAGGTTTTGACACAGAGAGAAATATGAATTACTACATGATCTATTTTAATGAAGAAGAATAAACAATATTGGTTAGATTCTTTTCCCGTTAAATAATATTAAGAGGATTAACCAATGTTATAATTCATTATATAAAACCATTAAAAGAGATGTGCGTATATCTATAAGGTAATACAAGATACATCATTTAATAACACAAAATATCATTAATAATATAATACTATGGATGCAGTAAAGATTCTTCTTGTTGAGGATGATAGAATCATAGCCTCACTTGTTAAAAAGTACTTAGATATCAGAGGTTACGCAGTGAACCACGCTGAAGACGGTGTAGAGGGTATGAAAGAATATGATAAAGCAGATTACGATCTGATTATCATGGACGTTATGATGCCTCATAAAGATGGTTATACTTTAGCTGAAGAAATCAGAGCAAAAGATCCTTATATTCCAATTCTTTTCATGTCATCAAATAATCTTCCAAAAGATAAAATTAAGGCATTTAGAATTGGTGCAGATGACTATGTAACTAAGCCAGTTAATGTTGAAGAGCTTTTACTTCGTATTGAGGTAATCTTAAAACGTCAAAAATCAGAGCCAAAAGTTGAAGTGGGTACAGAAGATGATCCACACGAAATCAAAATTGGTAACTACATTTTAGACTTCCCTTATCAAAAATTAGCTATCGGTGACGATACACGTAAGTTAACAACTCGTGAAGCAGAACTTTTAAGATTCTTGCACCGTCATAGAAATTCATTAATCAAACGTGAATACATCCTTCAAGAAGTTTGGGGTGATGATGACTACTACAAAGGTCGTTCACTAGATGTATTTATGTCTCGTCTTAGAAAATACCTTAAAGACGATTCAACTATCGAGATCTTGAACGTTCACGGTATTGGATTTAAGTTCTTAGTACAAGACTAAATATTAAAAAAAATATATTTTAAGCCTGATTGCTGTAAAAAGTGATCAGGCTTTTTTTATTTTGCAATATGAAATTAATCGAACTTATTGTTTCAGGAATTCAGATAGATTTAATTCTAATTGATGGACGATCTCAAATTGCTACTGAAAGATTTCTAGCATTAGTAGATTCAGATATCTTTTTAGGTTGGAAAGTGATATATGTTGCCGAGGATAAATTTATTAAAATCGGTCCAGTATCAGATGATGTTTCTTATAACAAAAGGCCGGTGACAAGAGTTGATTACGATGCTCCCTTGCATAAGAATGGTATGTTATCTTTTATTGGGCAAGCTGCAGATCATGTTTCAGATCACTTGATGTTTGTTTTAGATAATAATATTGGGGTGAATTATGACGGGATTTGTGCACCTATTGCTACATTGACGGTTGACCATTACATGAAACTAAAGATGTTGGAAGAAGGAATGTCAATTGAAGAAATTCGAATAAAAGACGTAGAAAAAAGCGAATTATTAGGACGAATCCCTACTTTTATTTGAATTCTCATATTATATCGACCATATTTGTTAATTGAAACAAGACAAACTTTATGGTAACTTTTTTACATTATATGTTGGCCTCCGCTTTTTTATTTAGTATCGGGTTGGCTATTGCTCTAACAAAGAGAAGTGCCATTGTAGCATTAATGGGAGTTGAGCTTATGTTGAATGCAGCAAACATCAATTTGGTTGCCTTTAATATGAAAAATCCTTCTTTAGCCGATGGTCATGTATTTGCAATTTTTGTAATTGTAATTGCAGCAGCAGAAGTATGTGTTGCCTTAGCATTGATCATTAAATTGTTTCAATATTTTAAATCTGTGGATTTACATCAGCTTAATCAGCTGAAAGAAAAATAAATTAGTTCCAAACTGAGCTAACACAATATCGAATTGAACTTTATAGTATTCATAACACTATTAGGATGCATTTCACCCTTACTTGGAATGTTCTTAATCCAACTAATAGGTAAATCAGCACTTGTAGATAAAATAGGCACTACTCTTATTGGAGTAAGTATAGTGTGTCATTTATTTGTGTTTTCAAATGTATGGGTCGGGGAGCCTATTGTCTTAAGTATAGACTGGTTAAAAATCGGTCAGCATCAATTTAACGTAGATTTTAAATGGGATGCACTTACCTCTTTACTTTTAAGTATGGTGAGCGTTATTTCATTATTCGTCCATGTGTTTTCATCCGCTTACATGCAAGGAGATCCTAGTTTGAAGAGATATTACTCTTTATTGGGACTTTTTACCTTCTCAATGTTTGGGGTGTTGATCTCAGATCACCTCATTTTCTTATATCTTTTTTGGGAATTAGTGGGTTTTTGTTCTTATATGCTCATTGGATTTTGGAGAGAGAAACAATTGGCTATTTCTGCAGCTAAAAAAGCATTTGTAGTCAATAGAATAGGTGATGCTGGATTTATGGTAGCATTAGTTGCCTTGTATTCCCAATTTAATACTTTAAGTCTTTCAGAGATTCAAAGTCAATTTGCAGTTTCAGAATTACAGGTCCACCTTTTGATGATTGCTGGGGTAGGTGTAATGTTGGCGGCTATGGGTAAATCTGCTCAAATCCCTTTTGCAGTTTGGCTACCTGATGCCATGCAGGGACCAACTCCAGTTTCAGCTTTAATTCATGCAGCAACCATGGTCGCTGCGGGTATATATTTATTAGTGAGATGTTATTTCTTCTTGCCAGAAGAAATTCTATTATGTATTGCTTTAGTTGGTGGTGTTACAGCATTTGTAGCAGCTTTTGCCGCTCTTACTCAATACGACATCAAACGAATTTTGGCCTTCTCAACAATATCTCAATTAGGTTATATGATGTTGTCGATAGGAGTGGGAGATCCATCTTCATCAGTATATCATCTTATTACACATGCCTTTTTTAAAGCAGGTTTGTTTTTGGGAGCAGGTGCAGTAATTCATAGTATGCATCAAGTTTCTTGTGATATCTGTAAGGGATTTGATCCTCAAGATATTCGATGGATGGGCAATCTTAGAAAGTATATGCCTAAAACATTTATTGGTTTTTCAATATGTTTAGCTGGATTGGCTGGAGTGCCTTTTACAACTGGATTCTTATCAAAAGATGCGATCCTAAACACTGTACTAGCAAGAGGTTTAGAAGATGGAGGTATTTGGATTTTCATTATGATATTAGGGTTTTCAGCTGCAGCCCTTACTTCATTTTATTGTTTAAGAATGTTTTACCATGTCTTCCTAAAAGATTTAGGAATCGCCAACCATAAAGTGTGTAAAGATTGTTTAGTATTGCCAAAAGAGGTAAACAGTAAGATGTATTTGCCTGTGATGATACTAGGATTTTGTACACTTTGGTTTACTATGGTTATCAATCCATTCGAAACTTCACATTCTTGGTTACAAGATGGAATAGGAGTGACACAAATAGATCATCATCAGCACCATACTTTAGCAGTGATATTATCTGTATCTATGTTGATAGTTGGACTAGGTGTAGCCTATTTCATATTTATCTTAGGAAAAGGTATTGCTTTTAAGAAATCATTCAAAGCATCAACTTTATATAAATTATCATACAACTTCTTTTACCTTAATGAACTTTATAAGTTTGGAGCAAAATTGCTGATTAAAACAGGTGAGGGGTTAGATAAAATACCTCATGCTGATGAGTATTTTGTGAATTCTGCTATTGTTACCTCTGAATTTGTTAGAGGATTTGATGATAAAGTAGTTGATTTCTTTGTGAAAGTATTTGCAGTTGGAAATGTGGTGATTGGTCACGTCTTAGCTTGGTTTGATAAAGATATTGTGGACGGTTGTGTAAAACTATTTACTCGTTTTATGCAATTACTTGGTGATGTTTTTAGAAAACCTCAAGGTGAAAGATCTCAGAGTATGATCGCATGGTCTGTGATATTATTAGCCATCATATTAGGTATCCTTATTTAGAAATAACGAAACAAACGTTTATAGATAGATTATGAGTCAATTATTGCTCACTTTATTAGTATTCGTTCCTATTTTAGGAACACTTTTTATTCTCCTACTCCCAAATAGTTTTAAAGATCATTTTGGGAAAATTACTATTGCAATAAATAGTTTTCAGTTAGTGGTAGCTTCTTATATCGTTTTACAATACGAGGGCTTCCATGAAACGATGAATGGCGTATTATCTTTGGATAACTTTCAGTTTTTAGAAAAGTACCAATGGATCGAATTAAATTTGGGAAGTTTTGGTAGACTATCTGCCGAATATCTTCTTGGAGTAGATGGAATTAGTAACTCAATGGTGCTTTTAGCAGCTATAGTGTTATTGATAGGGGCTATATCATCATTAGAGATTAAAAATAAGAGAAGAGGCTTTTATGCTTTATATCTATTGTTGAGTGGAACAATTATGGGTTGTTTCTTAGCATTAGACTTTTTCCTATTCTATTTATTCTTTGAGTTTATGTTACTTCCAATGTACTTCTTAATTGGTATATGGGGTGGTAAGAACAGTGAATATGCATCGATAAAATTCTTTATCTATACTTTAGTTGGATCTATCTTTATCTTGGTCATTATGATTGCTTTAGCAGCATCTGTGATAGACCCTGCAGCAACAGCCGTTCAACTTGGTTTGGTAAGTAATTTAGATCAAGTCACGCCAGATATTATTTCTAAGGTACAGCAAATGCTTATTTCAGGTAATATTGGACAATCTGACTATGTAAGAACGTTTACGTTAGTCCACATGATGGATGCAAAGAACTATATTCCTGATTCCATTTTATCATTAGATTATGGAGCAACACTTTTTGGAACAAATGTTCGTTTTGTCGCCTTTTTAATGGTGTTTATTGGTTTTGCTATCAAATTACCAGTGGTTCCATTACACACTTGGTTACCTGATGCACACGTTGAAGCACCAACTTCTATCTCGGTTGTATTGGCAGGTGTTCTTCTTAAAATTGGTGGTTATGGTATGCTTAGGATTGCTTATTCAGTATTCCCTGATGGAGCACAGTATTTTGCTTGGTGGATTGCCCTCTTTGGAGTCATATCCATTTTATATGGTGCTTTTGTAGCTTTAGGTACCCATAACTTAAAACGTTTGATTGCATACTCATCAGTTTCTCATATGGGATTTGTGATGTTAGGTATTGCTTCTTTAACAGCTGAAGGTGTATCGGGTGCAATGTTCCAAATGTTTTCTCACGGAATTATCTCATCAGCATTGTTCTTAATTGCAGGTGTATTGTATTATAGAACAGGCGATTTAGAAATAGAAAGTTATAGTGGTTTGTCTTCTAAGATGCCAAGGTATACGATGTTGGCAACAATAGCCTTTTTTGCCTCTTTAGGTTTACCTGGCTTCTCAGGTTTTATGGCAGAACTATTTGTATTCTTGGGAGCATTTAATTCCTCAGCAGTCAATCACCTAATCCCTCGTTGGATGACGATTACAGCAGTTTTAGGTTTAGTTCTTAGTGCAGCTTATTACTTATGGGCAATGCAAAGAATTTTCCTTGGTAAATATTTTATCAAAAATAAGTCTTGGGAAGAGAAATTAGGAGATCTTACCTCAAGAGAATTATTGATGCTAGCACCATTGGCTATAATGACACTTCTATTAGGTATCTATCCGAAACTATTAATCAACTTAATTGAAGGATCAATTACAGAATTAGTGGAGTTTGCCAACTTTGTTGGTGCAGATTATATTAAAACAATAATAGGGGGATAACGATGGAGTTAGAATTATCAGGGAAACTAGATATTATTTTAAAAAGTTTACCTTTTTTAAAGTCTGAAATATGGATAGTACTATTGATCATAGGATGTATCATTATTGATTTACTTCCTTCAAATTTCAATAGGAGAAACCTTTATTTAGTGGCTTTATTAGGGGTTTGTCTTGATATAATTGTATTGTTATTCTTTGTTGATGCTAACAGTTCTACTTTTACATCTTTTACAATAGTCAATTCTGCTTGGACCGTTAAAACAAGAGTTTTATTGGATGTTTGTAGTATCTTATTTTATTACTTTTTATGGAGTAATAAGACGAAATACGATGATCATAATCAAAAAGTGTCAGGCGAATCAGAATGGGTGGCTTTGAGCCTTGGAATGTTATTGGGAGGTCATACATTAATAGTATCGAATGATTTTATTTTTGCCATTTTAGCATTGGAATTGATTTCCTTACCCTCTTACATTCTTACGGCATTCAAAAACAATAAAGTATGCACAGAAGCTGCGATTAAATATTTCCTATTTGGTGCAGTATCTACAGCTATCACTATTTATGGTGTTTCCTTAATCTATGGTATTTCATCAGCCATAGATTTGGTTTCATTACAAAATCCGCCTGTTCAAAACTCCTTGTTGTATTCAATAGGATTAATATTAATTACCATTGGATTTTTGTTTAAACTCGCTGGATTCCCAATGCATATTTGGGTACCAGATGTTTATGAAACTGCTCCTATTGAAGCTGTTGCTCTATTTTCTACCTTACCAAAGGTAGCAGCAGCTGTATTTTTATTCCGTTTTTTCGAAAATATCGATATTACTCAGAACAACTTCCTAAGTTATTTTATCTTGATTACAGCCATTGCTTCAATGTTTGTTGGTAATCTTTCTGCCTTATATCAAAAAGGTCTTAGAAGATTGATGGGGTATAGTTCTATTGCACATGCTGGTTTTATTTTAATTGCTTGTCTTAATACGCAAGAGATTTCATACAACGCATTATTTTATTTCTTGTGTACTTATGTGATCGCAAATTTTGCCTTCTTCTTTTTTATTAATGAAATCGAAGTTCAAAAAGGTAACGATTATATTACTTCACTTAAGGGTACAGGTTGGACGAATAGTTCTCTAGCATGGGGGCCTGCTATAGTTGTTGTCGTCATATCATTAATCGGTTTACCACCAGCAGCAGGTTTTACAGCAAAATTATTGATTTTTACTTCGCTTTGGGAGGTATATCAAATGAATGGTGATACATTTTATATGATCGTCATGATGCTTGGTCTTTTAAATACAGCCATTTCAATTGCCTATTATATTAAAATTCCATTTTCAATTTATTACAGAAAAGGTAGTTCTGAATTAGCAATTTCTTCTCTAAGTAAACCTATAATTTTTATTTTAGGCTTAGGTTTGTTTATATTGTTTGTAGCTCCTGCTATATTATTATAATTACACAAACAACACAGCTATGACTGATATATGGTCTTCCATATTTTTAGTATCTATTTTCTTATTATTGGCACTTCTAATTTTTCATCAATATAGAATCATAAAAAAGATGAAGTTTGAGTCTGATAATACCGTAAATAGGGATTATAAGATGCTCAATCTTTTGATGGAACATTCTCCTGATGTAATTTTTTCAGTTGATCAAAATTTTAATTACCTCGCTTTTAATAATTCACACTTTAAGACCATGAAAAATTCTTATGGTGTAAAGATAGAATTGGGTAAAAATATTCTTGATTACATGAGGGTGAAAGATGATGATGATAATGCAAAAAAAGACATTCAGAGAGCATTAAATGGTGAATCATTTTCTATTATAAGAACATATGGAGATGAAGATCATAAAAGGTCACATTTTGAGGCTACCTATACACCTATAAAGGTAGACGAGACGGTAAGAGGTGCAGCCGTTTTTGTAAGAGATGTCACAGAACAACATTTATCAAACTTAAACATTCAACGTTCTGAACGAAAGTATAAGTTGTTATTCCATTATAACTTTTTGGGTACATTAATCATGAAAGATGGTGTAATTAATGATGCGAATGATAAAGCAGAGAGCTTTCTTGGAATGGAAACCCACGAATTAGTAGGTAATACGCTTTCGGATTTATTTCAGATTCAAAGTGATGCTACAGTTGAAGATCAAATCAAAGAATTTTTTACTACCTATATCCACCCAAGTGGTGAGAAGTTATATTTTGTCATTAGAGAACAAACAGTATTTGATTTTAAAGAAAATCATCAAACGGTTTTTATCGAAAATGTTACAAGTAAATACAAAGCAGAACAAGAATTAATTAAAGTCAATCTGCAAAGACAAGTATTAATTGAATCGGCAAAAAGTTATATCTTTTCAATTAATACAGACTTTAAAATTGAGACCTTCAATACTAAATTTAAAGAATTATTAGAGGAACAATTGAATGTGCAATTAAGTCCCAATATGAATTTGAAGTCTTTTGATCATGTAAAACATTTAAACTTTTATATTGAGCAAATTCAAATTGCAATTGAGACGAAGAAACTTCACGAAGTAGAATATGAAATATCAAATAATTTAATTCTACAATCTGCCATATCTCCTTTATTGGATAAAGAAAACAACGTTTCTGGTGTAGCAGTTTACAGTATTGATATTACAGAAGAAATCACTCAGAGAAGAGAAATTAATTTACTTAATACTTCATTAGAACAAAAGGTAAGGGAGAGAACTTCTGAATTAGAAGAACAGAGGTTGAAGCTCGATTTAGCCATGAATGCCGCAAAAATTGCCGCCTGGTCTTACATTGAGGGTATTGGTTTTGAATGGGATGATAAGTTCTCAGAAGTTTTAGGTTTTGTTCATGGAGTAGAATATGCTAATTTCAATAATATTATTGATATAGTTTTAGATGAGGATAAGAAAAGAGTTCTTGATATTGTAAGTCAAATACGAAATAAAAAGATAGAGGAGTTTGATTTGACTGTAAAAATTGATCACCCAGAAAAAGGTGAGCAATATATTCAATTATATGGAAGATCATCGAATAATGATCGCTATGAAATGTATGGTGTATCTTGGAATATTACTGAACAGAAGAACTCCGAATTTGAACTAGAAAAGGCCAAAGAAGAAGCAGAAAAATCGAATCAAGCTAAATCGATGTTCTTAGCAAATATGTCACATGAAATTCGCTCACCTTTAAATGCAATCATCGGATTTAGTAATATACTTTTTAAGAAATCAGAAACATTACAACTTTCTGATGAATACCTTGAACAGTTGAAATATATCTACCTCAATGGAGAATATTTATCAGAACTAATCAATAACCTTTTGGATTTATCTAAAATTGATGCTGGCAAACTATCAGTTTATCTGGAGGATATTGATATAAGAGATCTTATCAATATGGTTGTTAAAATTCATGAAGTAACAGCCAATGAACGATCTATCAAAATTCATCTTCACATAGATGAGAATATTCCAGAAAAAGTTCTTTTAGATTCAACGAAAAGTAGACAGATTCTAACCAATCTACTTTCTAATGCTATCAAGTTTTCTAAAAAAGACACTTCAATATTTGTGGATATTGTTAGAAGTGAAGAACAGATTCTTATTCAAGTAAAAGATCAAGGTATAGGTATACCGAAAGATAAATTAAATCTAATATTTGATTCATTTGAACAGGGTGATAACTCTGTCACTAGAAAGTTTGGAGGAACAGGTTTGGGGCTGGCGATTACTAAGAAATTAGCAAGCATGATGAAAGGTAGAGTAGAGGTCTACAGTGAAGAAAATATTGGGACCACTTTTTCTGTGTACTTACCTTTAAAAGTAAATCAGTCTAAAATTGCTCATCAGTCTAATGTAGCCAAAGAAGAACAAGATTATAATTTTAATTTTGATGTTTTGGTTGTAGAAGACAATAAGATGAATCAAATGATGATGTCGGCACTTCTTAATCAACTTAAAGTAAATATAGCTATTGCTAATAATGGAGAAGAAGCTATTAATATGATACAGAAGAAATCTTTCGACTTAATTTTGATGGATTTACACATGCCTATTCTTGGTGGGATTGATGCTACTAAAATCATACGATTTGAATTAGGACTACTTGATGTCCCTATCGTAGCTTTAACAGCAGATACTTATTGGGATAAAAGGTTTGATGCATTCTCTGCAGGCATGAACGATTATTTGACAAAACCTTTAAGTAGGCCATCGTTAATTCATATTCTTGATAAATACTTGTTGGATAATGAAAATAAAGAGATGAAATACCTCGATCCAATAAAGCATAAGGAAATCATTAAAGAATTAAAAGAGATAACGATTACAAAATCTCAAAATGATAATGAAAAACTTCGTAGACTAAGATCTTTACGTCATCTGCTTCAGGATTACGATACTGGTTTTGTAGAATACATAGATTTTGTAACAAGTGCAATAGCTAATAATAAGGAGATTGAAATATTCTAATATCAAAAAAATAAAAAAGCTCGGAAATTAAATCCGAGCTTTCTTTTTTATTTGAAAAATATGGAATCTGTTTTTACTTCTGCTTCCAATTGATGTAGAATTGAATACAATCCGAAATATGTACGATTCAAATACAAACCATCTCTTATACCTCTTGGTTTTTTAGATTTCCTCAAGATATTCTGGTTTTCCTGATTTTCTGCTAAAGCTTGAATTTCTTCAAAATAGGCAGCCTCTCCAAAATCAAAAGTATCATGATGGAAAGGTCTAGCCAAAATGCTTATCATAGATTTAAATAACTGATCAAGGTACTGTTTGTCAGACTCAGAATCGTCATCATATATAAATCGCATACTAGCAAAAACTGACTTCCTTTTTTCTTCATTGTTCATGTTTTCAGGAATCATCAGATCGAAATAATTTCTGTAAAAATCTGATGGTATTTCTTTAACACAACCAAAGTCAATAATTCCCAAAAGGCCATCTTCTGAAATAATGAAATTACCGGGGTGAGGATCTGCATGTACTTCTTTTAGTTGATGTACTTGGAAGTCGTAAAAGTCCCACAAAGCCTGACCAACCTTATTTCTAATTTCCTGTGATGGATTCGTTTCTAAAAATTCATTTAAGTGTTTTCCTTCCAACCAATCCATAGTTAAGATTTTCTGTGAAGAATACTCTTTATAATAGTTGGGGAAATAAATATTTTTGATGTGCTTACAAGCTTCAGTAATTTTTTGTGATCTCTGTAATTCAAGTTCGTAATCAGTTTCAGAAAGTAGCATCACTTCAACTTCTTTCATATAATGATTTACATCTTGTTCGTTAAGACCCATCATACGAACAGCAATGGGTTTTACTAATTTCAAATCTGAACTAACACTTTCAGCGACTCCAGGATATTGGACTTTTACTGCGTATTTTTTTCCGTCTTTTACGGCAAGGTGAACTTGTCCAATACTCGCTGCATTAACTGCTTCTTTTGTGAATGTATCAAATAGTTCGTAGGGCGCTTTTCCAAAGGATTTTATAAAAGTTTTATTGACTAATGGTAACGAAAGAGGTGGGGCAGAATATTGCGACATCTGAAATTTCTCAATATATGCCTGAGGTAACATATTCTTATCCATACTCATCATTTGAGCAACTTTTAAGGCACTTCCTTTCAGTTCACTCAAAGCTTCGTACACATCAGTAGCGTTTTCTTTGTGTAATTCTTCTTTGCCTGAATAATCGTTATCGAGAACTGTTTTTGCGTAATGTTTGATATAATTCGTACTCACTTTAGCACCTACCTTCACAAAACGAGACACTCTCTGAACTTTGGAAGATGGTATAGTCTTTTGGATTTTCTTATCGATTTCGGTCATAATTATTTTTGGAATATAAATTTAGCGAGTTGAAAAGCCGAATCTGCAAAGTTTGGACCAATGAGATCCATAATTAAATGCACACTTTTTTCTACTGCTTCATCGGTGTTTTCTTTTTCATTTGATGAGTCTTCTGTCCAATATTTTGTGATTAAGAAGAATTGAGTCAACATCACATTAATGTAATAATCTTGTACAAATACTCTGTCTTCGATCTCACCACTTGATAAGCCTTCTTGTATCAATTGGTTAAAATATGGTGATATAGTATCAACAATATTTTCTCTTCGATCGTTTATCTCCTTTAACTCAAATAATGAGTGAATGTTTGATGAGAACGTAAAGAATTTATCATATTGATTTAAACATACAGTGTAATTAAAGAAAAAAGATAACAGTTTCTCTCTGATAGAATACTCTCCAAAATTGGGATCGGTACTCGCGTTATGATAAGCTTTGTGAATCGTGTTGTTCCAAATATTATTTTCTAAAGTGATGAGTGAATAATTTGTCAAATTAATAGAATCATCAACTTCTATTTCTTGAGATTTAATTAACTCATTTATATTATTTGGCCTTTTAGAATTAGACGAAATATAGTTGATATAAGATATTTCAATCTTTTTTTCAAATTTCTCCATGAGACTTTAGGTATTTTAATTAATAGATGTTAATTTCATTCTCGAAGTTTGTTTGTTAGTTTAGTTTATTAAAGTGGAAGGAACCTCTGATTTTCGGGGGTTTCTTTTTTTATGTAAACTAATCAAGATCATAATTGTTAAAATTGTACTTAATAGAGAATGATATTTATTTCATTATCACCTTAATAAAATTAAGATATAGTTTTAAATCATAGCGACTAAAATGGTAGAAATTTATCAAACAAGTTGAATTTTTTTAAGTTTTACTAAATCACAGATAATTGAATCAAGTAATAATATTAGAATTCTATAACATTAGAAAATTTTAATTTTCATGCGATTCTTTAACTTTGTGAGTTACTTTTACAAAAAGAATAATCAATTAAATTTTCAATAGATCGTGAATAACAAGCAAAGTGCAGCTCTATTTGACAAAGCACAACATACTATTCCGGGTGGAGTTAACTCTCCAGTAAGAGCATTTAAATCTGTTGGTGGAACTCCTCTTTTTATCAAAAGTGCTCAAGGAGCATATATTACAGATGAAGACGATAACAGTTACATTGAGTTAATTAACTCTTGGGGACCAATGATTCTTGGACATGCTCACCCAGTGATTACATCAGCTGTTCAAGATGCTGTAAATAATTCATTATCATTTGGAGCACCAACTTCTAAAGAGATCGATATCGCTGAATTAATTTGTGATATGGTTCCATCTATTGAAAAAGTAAGAATGGTAAATTCTGGTACGGAGGCGACAATGTCTGCTGTTCGTGTGGCTAGAGGATATACCGGAAGAAATAAAATGATTAAGATTGAAGGATGTTACCATGGTCATGGTGATTCATTCTTAATTGCTGCAGGTAGTGGTGCTGTCACTATGGGGGTGCCTAACAGCCCGGGTGTAACTGAAGGTACTGCAAAAGATACATTACTTGCTCCTTACAATGATATTGAAAAAATTAAAGAGCTTGTAGCTGAAAATAAAGATGAGATTGCTGCCCTTATCATTGAGCCTGTTCCAGGTAATATGGGGTTAGTGCTTCCAAAGGATAACTACTTACAAAAATTAAGAGATATCTGTACAGAAGAAGGTATCGTATTGATTTTTGATGAAGTAATGACTGGTTTCCGTTTGGCTAAAGGTGGTGCACAAGAAGTATTCGGTGTTACTCCGGATATGACAACTCTTGGTAAAATCATTGGAGGTGGAATGCCTGTAGGTGCATACGGTGGAAAGAAAGAGATTATGGATTTTGTTGCTCCAGCAGGTCCAGTATACCAAGCAGGTACACTTTCAGGAAACCCTGTGGCAATGGCTGCCGGATTGAATATGTTGAAATACCTTAACGACAATCCATCAGTTTATACTGAATTAGCCGCTAAAGGTGAAAAACTTGCAAAAGGTGTTCAATCAGTATTAGATAAACATAATCTACCTTATAAAGTCACTCTATTAGGTTCTATGATTTGTATCTTCTTTACAGATCAAGAAGTAGTGAACTTTGCAGATGCTCAAACTACTGATACGGCTAAATTTGGTAAATTCTTCCATCAGATGTTAGCTAATGGTGTATACTTACCACCATCACAATATGAGTCTTGGTTCATGTCGAATGCATTAACTGATGATAACTTAGATCAGATCATAGATGCTGTAGATAAATCATTAGAAGCTATTAAATAATCCTTATGTCTCAGAGAAGAAAAGGATTTCAAGATAAAAAGAATGTTGTCACTTGTAAAAAATACAAGTGGCAGCATTTAATTATCTACGGTTTTAGGCTTGAAAAATCGAAATGTCCAATATGTAAGAAACATCCTGAATACACTGATAAGGAAAGGATGTTTATAGATTTGGGCTTAGGTTTTATTTTCGCAAGCATTTTTGTTACCTTGCCGATCGTATTCGATAAAATGGGTCTGATCTTAGGACAACTTGGTTCTTTATTGATCGTTCTAGCCTTAGTTTTATCTATCAGATCTTATTTTAATAACTCTTTCCCGAAAAAGAAAAAGTAGGGATTAATATTCAATTATGAGAAATAAAGTTCAAAAAGTTCTATTGGGTGCTGCTTTACTTACCTCAATAGGATTCGCAGCAAATGCACAAGAGGCTCCAAAAAAAGAGGCTCCTGAAAATTGGTTCAATCTAAATTATGAAAACGACGGTGTTTACGGAGTAGGAACTGAAAGAGCATATTCTGAAATACTTAAAAATAAAAAGTCTAAGAAGGTTGTAGTGGCTGTTATTGATAGCGGTATCGATATCGACCACGAAGATCTAAAAGATGTTATCTGGAAAAATGAAAAAGAAATTGCAGGTAACGGAAAGGATGATGATAATAATGGATACATCGACGATGTAAATGGATGGAACTTTATTGGTGGAGCAGATGGCTCAATGGTCAATGAAGAAAACCTAGAAGTTGCTCGTTTATATGGAACATTAAGCAAAAGATTTGAAGGTGTTGCTGAAGAAGAAGTAGCTAAAGCTGATAAGAAAGATTATCAACTTTGGTTAGAAGTAAAGAAATCTTTTGAAGAAGGTTTAACTAAAGCGGAAAACAATTATAACCGTTATGCTACTTTCTTGCATCAATTCCAAAGAGGTAAAGCTTTATTTATGGCTTACTTCGATTTAGAGGACGAAAGTGAAATTCCTGGTGCTTTAGAATCTTTAGAATCAGAAGATGAAGTATTATTAGGAATGAAAGAAATGACTTTAGGTCTTCTTTCTCAAGGTGTGACTGATGCACAAATCCAAGAAGGAGTAGAGTACTTCGAAGGTCAGGTAAAGTACAACTACAATCACGAATTAAATACTCGTGAAATCGTAGGTGATAATATCGATGATAAATCTGAAAAAGATTATGGTAACAATAAAGTAATGGGTCCAGATGCAATGCATGGTACTCACGTTGCAGGTATTATCGGAGCATCAAGAGGTAACAACATCGGTATGGATGGTGTTGCTGATAATGTTGAAATCATGGTCGTTAGAACAGTACCTAACGGTGATGAAAGAGATAAAGATGTTGCTAACTCTATCATTTATGCAGTAGACAATGGTGCTCGTATCATTAATATGAGTTTCGGTAAGCCATTTTCTCCTGCAAAAGGAGCAGTTGATAAAGCAATTAAATATGCTGAATCTAAAGGTGTTTTATTGGTACATGCAGCTGGTAATGATCACAAAAACACAGATGTAGAAAATAACTTCCCTAGAGATAAATATAATTCAGGTAAAACTGCAAAAAACTGGATTGAAGTAGGTGCTTCAACTTGGCACACTGATGAGAAATTACCTGCGTATTTCTCAAACTATGCGAAGAAAAATGTTGATTTATTTGCTCCAGGTTTTGATATCTATTCTACTGTTCCAGGTTCTGAATACCAAAACTTAAATGGTACATCAATGGCTTGTCCGGTAGTTGCTGGATGTGCAGCAGTATTAATGTCTTACTATCCTGAGCTTTCAGCTACACAGGTGAAAAAGATTTTAATGAAGACTGTAACTCCATTAAAAAATAAAGAGGTATTCTTGCCAGGTTACAATAGCTTAGAAGAAGGTCAAGATCCAGAAAAGGTGAAATTTGGTTCTTTATCTATCTCAGGAGGTGTTGTAAACCTTTATGAGGCAGTGAAATATGCTGAAAAAATTTCGAAATAATTAGTAGTTAATTCGTACAAAAAAAGGGATGTTATCTAGTAACATCCCTTTTTTTCGATATTCTTGTAGGTTTCCTATTCCACTAATATATTATCAATTAATCTAACCTTACCCAAATGTGCAGCAATAACAATGGCGTACCCTTCAGGTAGTTGATAGTCATCCACTTTTTCTAAAGTATCAGTAGAGACAATTTCAAGATATTCTAAATGGAATGAATGATTTTTGTGAATTGTTGAGATACCCCATTCAAGTACTTCTTTAGGTGCTTGGTTATCCTTCAACATATCTTTCATTTTAGTAATTGTTTGATATATGTAAGGGGCAACTTCAAGTTCTTCTGCTTTTAGTCTTAAATTTCTTGAAGACATGGCTAAGCCAGTTTCTTCTCTCACAGTTGGTACACCTATAATATCAATTTGAAATGATAGATCTTTTACCATCTTTTTAATGATAAGATATTGTTGTAGGTCTTTCAGTCCAAAATAAGCTTTGTCCGGTTGTACCATATGGAATAGCTTACTCACTACAATGCCTACACCATTAAAATGCCCAGGTCTAAATGCACCTTCTAATCTTGTTTCTAAAGACCCAAAATTGAAACCCAACATACTGTCCTGAGAAACGCCATTAGGATACATCTCTTCGACATTAGGAAGGAAAACAGCAGAACAACCTGCTTCTTCTAATAATTTAAAATCTTTTTCATGCTGAATGGGATAATGCTTTAGGTCGATCGCATTATTAAATTGGGTTGGATTAACGAAAATACTGCAAATCGTTACCTCATTTTCTTTAATAGAATTCTTAATTAATGTGAGGTGTCCATCGTGTAATGCACCCATCGTTGGAACAAATCCAACAGAAATATTCGTTTTTCTACAGTTATTAATAAAATTTTTTAACGTGCGAACTTGATTAAAAATGTCCATTTTAAGGCTTGATTTTTATAAATTTATTTATTAAGTAAAAAGACTTATTTAGTATAGTTTACTTTCAAAGGTTGAATTTAAGTAAGTTCTTCCGTACTTTTGCGTAGAAAAGGTGTAAATACGGTAAAATATGTCGAAATTAAAAATTCTTTACGTTTCAAGTGAGATAAATCCATTTTTGAAAACTTCTGAAGTTGCAGATTATGTGAGAAAGCTTCCTCAACATATGCAAGAAAGAGGTATGGAAATCAGAATTATGGTTCCTAGATTTGGATTAATCAATGAGCGTAAGAACAGATTACATGAAGTGGTAAGACTATCGGGAATGAATATTGCCGTGGGCGAGGATGAAAAACCACTTACAATCAAAGTAGCTTCGATACAAAGTGCTAAATTACAAGTTTACTTTATAGATAACGAGGATTATTTTCATAGAAAATCAGTTTTCAGAGATAAGAAAAGCGATGAGTTTTTCCCAGACAATGATGACAGAGCGGTTTTCTTCTGTAAAGGTGTAATTGAAACAGTGAAGAAACTTGGTTGGGCTCCAGATGTTGTACATTGTAATGATTGGTTTACTAGTTTCATTCCATTGTATTTAAAGACTTCTTACAAAAATGATCCAATGTTCAAAAATGCTAAAACAGTATTTACTGTTTATGATACACATTTTGATCATAAATTCGATCATGAGGAGTTAGCTAAAAAAGTAAAAATGTTAGACATTGACGATTCAATGTTGACAGAGCTTTCTACTGCAGATTATAACAGTTTCATTAAAATTGGTTCTGAGTATGCTGATAAAGTAACTAAAGGATCAAATTCTATCAATGGAGAAGTAGAAGAAGTATTATCTACTTACGGTGAAAAGGTAACGGAAACGGAACCTGAAGGAGAGGAATATGCTGATTCTTATTATGACATTTATACTGGGTTGACGGAATAGTCACCCTATAAATCATATTTTCACAAAAAAAAGGTTATTGAATATGTCAATAACCTTTTTTTATTTGTGTACGTCTAGATAATTTACAATTTTTGTCCCACCGTATTTATACTTTGCTTTCAACCTTTTTGGTATTACCATTGTCTACAAAGTAAGAACAGAAAGCCTTTATATTTTTGAGTAAAAAAATCAAATGAGTAATAAATTTTTATTAAAAGCATTTTCGCTAATTTTTATAACATTATCTTTTTCTTGTACGAGAACGGATTTACAGACAATTGTTATTGGAGGTGACTTAATTGACGATCAAACTAAGATGTGTTATGTGGATACTTTGGAAATTGAAATCCAAAATATGCACGTCGATTCAATCATAACAAAAAATTCAAATTACTTTTTAGCAGGCTATATTGACGAAGGCACTAAGATAGGTAAGACGACTACTGCAACTTATACACAATTAAGTATAGGATCAGAGGAAGGACTAAATTTTGAGGATAGAACTTTAGATTCTATTGAATTTGCTATCGCTTTAGAAAGAACGTCTATTTATGGTGATACTTCAAAAAATATCACTTTAGAGGTGTATGAGATCACTGAAGATATCGAAGGTGATTCTGTATTGTATTTCGCAGAAGACTCTGTTGCTACAGATGCTAATGCGATTGGTTACAGAACATTTAAGCCATCTGACATTGGATCGACAGATACAGTAAGAATTACTCTTGATAAAGCTTTTGGACAAAAGATTATTGATAATGCAGAGTATGCAGATCAAGAAGACTTTAGAAGTAAGATCAAAGGTTTAGCTATTAAAGTAAGACAAGGACAAGAATCAGCTTGGTGTGGTAAATATTCATTAGATAACTTCGGTACTGTGGTAACTATGAATATGTCATACATGGCAGAGAACGGAGAAGATACTTTAAGAACACAATATTACTTTGGTTTTAGCCAGCGATTTAATCAAATTAAATACGAACCAGGAACGCTTACATCGGGAATTAATGTTGGAGACATTGTCGATACCGAACAAACGAATAACTTAGGTTATGTTATTGAAGGTACAGGTATGGTTGCCAGTTTAAGATTCCCTACATTAATCGATTTATTTAAAAAACCACAAGGTGTAGATGGAGATAGTTTAAGGGAAGTGCATTTAAACCGAGCCGACTTGATCATATCGCCGGTAGGTGTAAATGATGACCAAGGAAGAATATTCCCTGATGATAATACCCCACCACCATTGACAATGTTTTTTGGTTTTAGAGAAGGAGAGAATATTAAAAGAATATCTGATGATAATAGAAATTACAGATATTTACAAGCACAATCTCCTGCTTCTGGTGACCAATCGATTTCATATAGCGGAAATATACAAGCATTTTCTCATGCTAAACTTGCACAATATCTTCAAGAACGTACAATAAATGAATTTTATGACGTACCTTTGAGCGATGATGGTTTGGTTATCATCCCTGCACAACAAAATCAAAACGTTAGGAAATTGTTTTTTGCGGATGATAAAAGTACCTTATTAAACCCATTAAATGGACAAACTATGCGAATGAGACTCGTTGTCTATTATGCTGTTTTTAATGACGAGTCCTTTCAGTGCAAGTAATTATTATTCATCTAAAATTTTTTAATTATGTGCGGAATTGTCGGGTATGTTGGGCATAGAGATGCTCTAAATATTCTGATTAAAGGCCTTGAACGTTTAGAATATAGAGGCTACGACAGTGCTGGTATTTCTCTTATCGATCAAGATGATGTTAAAGTTTTTAAGTGTAAAGGCAAAGTAGCCGATCTTAAAAAACAAATTGATAATAAAGACACTAAAGGTACGACAGGTATAGGTCATACTCGTTGGGCGACACATGGTGCCCCTAATGATGCTAACGCTCACCCACATTACTCATCTGATAGTAATTTGGCAATGGTGCATAATGGTATCATCGAGAATTACGAGGCTTTAAAAAGTCAACTTATTGAAAAAGGACATGTTTTTCATAGTGATACAGATACAGAAGTATTTATTCACTTTATAGAGCAAGTTCAAAAAGATAACAATTGCGACTTAGATGAAGCAGTGAGAATTGCTTTAAACGAGGTTGTGGGAGCATATGCTATTGTAATCACTCAAAAAGATAAACCAGGTCAATTGGTAGCAGCCCGTAAAGGTTCTCCGTTGGTTATTGGTGTTGGTGAAAAAGAATTTTTCCTTGCATCGGATGCTACTCCAATTGTAGAGTACACAAAAGATGTAGTCTATATTAAAGATGAGGAGGTTGTATTGCTAAAAGATGGTAATATGACAATTACTGATGTAAAGAATCAAATTCAAACTCCTTATTTACAAACTCTAGAACTTGAATTGGAAGCTATTGAAAAAGGTGGCTATGATCATTTCATGATGAAGGAGATTATGGAGCAACCTAAATCAGTTTCTGATTGTTTAAGAGGTAGAGTTATCGCTAAAAAGAACCACGTGAAGTTAGGTGGTATCTTTAATCACTTTGATGATTTATTAAATGCGAAACGTATTATTATTGCTGCTTGTGGTACTTCATGGCATGCGGGCTTAGTTGCTGAGTATATTTTTGAAGAATTAGCAAGAGTTCCAGTAGAAGTAGAATACGCTTCAGAATTTAGATATAGAAATCCAATCATCGGAAAAGGAGATGTATTAATTGCTATTTCTCAATCTGGTGAAACAGCGGATACTTTGGCTGCAATGAGTTTAGCAGAATCCAAAGGTGCAGTTGTTCTTGGAGTTTGTAATGTAGTAGGTTCTTCAATTGCAAGAAACTCACACGAAGGTGCTTATACTCACGCTGGACCAGAAATTGGTGTAGCAAGTACAAAAGCATTTACAGCACAGTTAACAGTTCTAACAACAATGGCTTTAATGTTAGCTAAAGAAAAAGGAACTTTAACTGAAGCACAATTACACGATTTATTGGTGGAATTAGAAAACGTTCCATCTAAAATTGAAAAAGTGCTTAAAACAAATGATGCTGTAAGAGAAATGTCTGCCTTGTATAAGGATGCAAAGAACTTCTTGTATCTAGGGCGAGGCTTTAATTTCCCTGTAGCATTAGAAGGTGCCTTAAAATTAAAAGAAATTTCTTATATTCATGCTGAAGGCTATCCTGCAGCTGAAATGAAACACGGTCCTATTGCACTTATCGATGAAGAAATGCCAGTAGTAGTTATTGCTACTCGTGATAGTTCTTATGACAAAGTAGTGTCCAACCTTCAAGAAGTGAAAGCAAGAAGTGGACGAGTAATTGCCGTAGTTACAGAAGGGGATGCCTTAATTCCAGGTATGGTGGATCATGTCATTGAAGTACCAGATACTCATGAGGTACTCATGCCAATGATTTCATGTATTCCATTACAGTTATTGTCTTATCATATTGCAGTGATGAGAGGATGTAATGTTGATCAGCCACGTAACTTGGCAAAATCAGTAACAGTAGAGTAAAACAATAAGTAGCCTCTTAATTCAAAGGAGGCTACTCATATAAAAATATTATGCAAGAAGAATTTAGCTATAACACAGGACGATCTGATATTGTTCTTAAAGAGTATGGAAGAAATGTAGAGAAACTAGTAAAGTATATTTCTTCATTGGATGACAAAGCTTTAAGAACTCAATATGCTTATACTTTAATTGCTTTGATGAAACAATTACATCCAATTCAAAAGCAATTAAGCGATAGCCAACAGCGTGTATGGGATCACCTGACAGTTATGTCTGAATTTAATTTGGATATAGACGCACCTTATCCATTGCCAACAGAAAACCAAATGCATAAGAAACCACGTAAAGTGGCATATTCTCAAACCAACATCAGGTTTAAACACTTCGGTAAAAACTTGCAAAAGATGGTGGAGAGTGCATTAGAACAAGAAGGTGAGGATAAAATAGAAGAAGCAATGGTGAAAATCATTAAGTTGATGAAATCATTCTATTCTATGCAAGTAAATGACCAAATCGAAGATGAGGTGGTGATCAATACCATTAATACACTTTGTAAAGGGAGATTTAACGTTCGTCCATTAAAACAAAAATATCCAGATGCTTTTAAGAATGTAAAAATCCCAGCAGGAAATGTACTAACACAAGGTGCAACTTCAACTGCAAAATCAAATAATAGTAATTCTTCTAAGAAGAAGAGAAGAAGGAAAAGAAAATAATTAACCTCTTAAATAAGTGGTGATATAATATAAAATACCAAGTGATAATAAAAAGAAAGAAGTCATCTTCGTTAATTTTAAATATCTACTTGAGAGACTTAGCATAGCACATAATAGACAAGCTAGGATAGAAAAAGTTAAGTCATAATTAAGGGTGTAATCGTAATGGATTGGACCCTTTATTGTTAATATAGAAGAGGCAAGAAGGTAATTGATGATGTATGAACCCATAATGTTACCGAAGGCAATATCTTGTCTTTTTCTTCTCATTACCGAAATAGTAGTGATAATTTCAGGTAAAGAGGTACAAATTGCCATGATACTTACCCCAATGAATCGAGCACTTAAATTAGAGTATTCACTTAGTAGTAGTGCTTCAATCACAGAAATATAAGCACCCCCTCCAATAATAAGTAAGCCTACAATAATATCACGGGCTATATTATGATGATGTAATAACCCTTGAGGTATTTTTTTAATTAAATAGATTTCTTTTTTATTCTTACTACTCGCGAATATGATAATATAATAAGTGATTAAATACCCTATCAAATAAAACGCATCAAAAGGAGTGAGGAAGTTATCTTCGGCGTTAAAAAAGAGTTTCTTATTCAGTAGAAAAAATAAGAGACAACCACTTCCTAAGGCAAAAAGGGTATCTCTCCAGATATTTTTTGATAACACTCTAACTCTTATGATTAGCGCCGAAATTCCTAAACCGAATACAATATTAAAGGTGTTGCTACCTATAATAGTACCAAAAGCCAAGGCTTCCGCATCTTTGTAGACGGAGATGGTAGAAACACAAATTTCAGGAATTGAAGTACCTAATGCTACTACTGTTAGACCAATATGTACCCCAGAAAAATTAGATTTTCCACTTAGTGCTGTAGCACCTTTTGTTAGTAATAAGGCACCATATCTCATAAGTAGAATACCTGAGATACCTAAAAAAATATGGAAAAGAAGTGTATCCAAAAAATATTATAGTTGTAAAGTGAAATGATCTGCATCTAGATGAGTTGGAAACTTCTCTCTTAAATTGTGAAGTTCTTTATAGTTAAGAGTAACTATTTTTATTTCATCAATGTCATTTAGCTCATTTAGTGCTTTACCTTTTGCCGAATAAACAGCAGACTGACCAATATAATTTACTTGGTTAGGGTCTTGTCCAATTCTATTTACACCAACTGAGTAACTTAGATTCTCAATTGCCCTAGCTTTCAGTAAAGTATTGAAAGCATCAATCCTTGGTGCTGGCCAATTGGCTACACATACAAGAATGTCATAATCATTATTAGTGTTTCTACACCATAATGGGAAGCGTAAATCGTAACAGATGATGGGGTTTATTCTCCAGCCTTTCCATTCTTCAATAACCTGGAAATTACCTGGTTCAAAAGTCATATGTTCTGAAGCCATTCTAAACAAGTGTCGCTTGTCATAATGTGATATATGACCATTAGGTCTAGCAAAGATCAAACGGTTGTACACTTTGCGATCTTGTCGAACAGGATAGCTACCCAATATTGCGGCACCCATTCTTTTTGATTGCTGTAACATCCATTTACTCGTTGTAAGACCGATGGGCTCTGCTTTTTCAGCAGCTTCATTATGGAAGCCAGTAGTAAATAATTCTGGTAGCACCACCAAATCAACATTTTCCTCAATGGTCCATAACTTCTCTTCTAAAGTAGCAAGATTAGCTGTAGGATTCATCCACTCAGGATTAAATTGAACGATAGCAACCTTAAAGTTTTCTTGATGGTGTGACATATATAATTAATTATCTAATCTACCTGTAAAAACAACATAAAAATAATCACCTGTAGCGGCATTCTGAAATACTGCACCACCAAATGTGTTTGAATTTCTATTTTCAAGTGTATTTCTACATCTCGAAGCCATAATATTGACAATATCAGGGATAGGATCAAGAATATTATAAGCGGCATAGGCTGTACAACCTCTTAGATCACTACTTCCAGTGACACTTTGAATTCTTTTTTTGTGGTATCCGTTTTCTTCTTCTTCTTTAGTAAGTTGCTCCCTATTCATCGGATTGTCTGCTAATTTAGCAGCGAATCTTTTCGCTTCTTCAAAGTATGCAGCGTTAAATTCAAAAGTAGTCAAATCTTTAGATTCTCTGTATTTATTTAGTTCATCCATAAAATAACTATCAAGAGAAGTTGGTGTGTTCCAACTTACTTCTTCTTCTTTACAACCAAAGAATAAAACAGGGACGATAAGCAGTAAAAAAAATCTCATTTAAAATAATTATTATAAAAAAAAGCTCCTAAATCTTAGGAGCTTAAATTTAATTATTTTTTTGGAAACCTCATTCTATAACCATGGGCTACTTTGCCTTTAGTGATATTATTTAGCTTTCCTTTGATTAATCTTTTTTTGATAGGAGAAAGGTGATCTGTAAATAAAATACCTTCGATGTGATCGTATTCGTGTTGAATTACACGAGCCGTCATCCCTGTAAATTCTTCTTCTCTTTCGTTAAGTTCATCGTCTAAGTATTTAATGATAATTCCTTCTGGACGAATAACATCACCATTTACACCAGGAATACTTAAACAGCCTTCGTCGAAACTCACATCCTCTCCAAATTCCTCGATAATCTCAGCATTAATGAAAGCACCTTTATATCCTTTCTCTTCACTTTCCTCATCAATCATTAAATTAGAATCGATAACGAAAATTCTTTTGCCAATACCTATCTGAGGACCTGCAAGTCCAACGCCAGAGGCACCACCCATAGTTTCGAACATACTATCAATTAGTTCCCCTATGTTTTCTAATTCTTCCTTAGAATAATCTTTGGCAACTCTTTTAAGAATTGGATCTCCGTATGCGACTACTGGATAAATCATTTATATATATTTTAATGGATTAAAAACTATTTTGATCTAAAAAGGATTGCAAGATAATAGCAGCACTTATCTTATCCACATTTCCTTTTACTTTTCTATCTTTTTTCTTCATTCCACCGCTAATCATAGACTGTTCAGCCATTTTAGAAGTAAAACGTTCATCGATATAAGTAATCGGAATATTAGGGAATTCAGCCGCTAATTTCTTTCCAAAATTTTGAGTAGGCTTTGTGTTGTCTGTTGCTTTTCCATCTAAACCCTTTGGAAGTCCAATAACGAAATGTTCTACATCTTCTTTCTGAACATATTCTTTGATGAACTTCATAATCACATTTGTTTGTACTGTTTCTAAAGACGAAGCAATAATTTTTAATGGATCAGTAACGGCAAATCCTGTTCTTTTTGTTCCGTAATCTATGGCTAAAATCCTTCCCATATATGTATTATAATGAAGCCTTCGCTTTTTCGACTTCTTTTTTACTATTCCCTACAAAAATTTGATTATCTGCAATAATAACAGGTCTTTTTAAAAAAGAGTACTCCTGAAGTATTAACGATTTATAATCCTCTTCAGATAATTCTTTTTCATGCAAGCCCATTGGTCTAAATTGACGTGATCTTCTGCTAAATAAAGATTCGTAACTACCACTCAATGCTTTCATTGCATCTAGTTGGTCTGAAGTAATAGCTTCAGTTTTGATATCTTGAAACTTATCAAATTTATCTTTACCGATTTCTTCAATAATTCTTTTACAAGTAGAACAAGTGGATAGGTGATATATCTTTGTCATTATTTGTTGATAATTTCTTGGATGTTTTTGTAAATGTTGTTAGCTATATTATCTACTGGGAGATCATTAGGATCTTTGCCAAAAGGATCTTCAATTTCTTCAGAAATGGTAACAATACTCATCGCCACATAATAAATGATGATAACAGCAGGTATGGTCCACCATTCTAAATTCTCAATTAAACCTAAAGGCATAATAATCGCATAAATGTAGATATATGCTTTTAATAAATAATTATGCGATTGTGGCATTGGCGTTTTATGGATACGCTCGCACTTACCCATAATGTCAATTAATTCATCAGAATTCTCTATTAATTTTAAATATTGAAAATCTGTGATTTCGCCTCTTTCATAAACGGTTTTTAATCGTTTAATAATTAATTGATTAATACCATTAGGTACATGTTCCCACTTCTTTAATTCATTAGAGATTTCTTCTCCAACAAACTCAATTTCTATATAAATAACTCCACTTCTTAAATGTTCTTTTAAAACATAGGGAAATGCAGCTATTAAGTTCAATATTTCTGTCTTTTCCTTACTGTCAGGTAATAACTGATTGATTTGTAAGGCATAGTTTCTTGAAGTGTTGACTAATCCACCAAGAACTTTTCTCGCTTCCCACCATCTATCATAAGCAGTATTATTTCTGAATACTAATAGAATACCTAGAATAGCACCCATTAAACCGGGAAGTGTAAAATTTGATTCTATGTTTACATGTCCTAATTCATGTATAGTACATAGAATTGTTGTTGGTATTGCAATCCAAATTAAATCAACAGCGAGTCTTCTTATTAAATATCCTTTATAGGAAAATATTAAAAAGAAATTGGATTGAGAAAAGTTCTTTTTAGGCATAAAAATCTAATTATCAATTTACATTGTCAAATGAACAATTTAACAAATGTAGTTAATCAATTAAAGTTTTATGCATAATTTTCGCAGAACCTTTTACGGTTACTTTATTCGCTTCAGACTTGATTACTGTAGTGATAACTGCCGTTTTTCTTCTTGAATCAATTTCACTGATTTCAAATTCTGCTGAATACGTTTCTTCTACAAACATAGGTCTCAAGAAATCCATTGTTTGAGATAGATATACAGATCCATTACCTGGGAATTCTGTACCTAATACTCTAGAGAAAATTGATGCAGATAAAAAGCCATGAATGATAGGCTTTTTAAAGGGTGTTTGAGCCGCAAATTCTTCATCTATATGAATTGGATTCGTATCTCCTGTAAGTTGAGCGAATGCGTTTACTTCTTCTTGAGTAAACTTAAAGTTGACTTGATAAGATTGTCCAATCTCTAGCATATTTCTATATTTTGATGATTTAATTGAGATAAATTTTCATAAAAAGATGATGAAAGTCTCTTTTTTAAAAATATTATCATTAATTTTACGATGTAAAGTTCAAAACTTGTATAAAAAAATCATTTTATCAAGTGACTTTACCTCAAATTAGAGTTATCTTTTTTCATTTTCATATTTACTGAACTAAAGGTGTTGTCAATGACAAGGCCTTTTTTTATTAAAAAAAGTGGAAAAATTTAAACTATTAGTTCATAAAATAGTTCCTATTTAAAAAAATTCTAAATAACTTTGCCGACCGTAGTCATAGTATCTTTTGATACAAGTTCGATTGTCGAGTTACTAAGATTTTTTAATACGAATTTCTAACAATTAATCATAAAGAAAAATGCTGAAGATCAACGATCTAAAAGCTTCAATTGAAGACAAAGATATACTTAAAGGGATCAACCTTGAGATAAAAGAAGGCGAAGTTCACGCGATCATGGGACCAAACGGTTCTGGTAAAAGTACTTTAGCTTCTGTATTAGCAGGTAGAGAAGATTATGAAGTAGAAGGTGGCGATGTTGATTTCGACGGAGAAGACTTGTTAGAAATGTCACCTGAAGAAAGAGCACAAAAAGGTTTATTCCTTGCTTTCCAATACCCAGTTGAAATTCCAGGTGTTAGTAACACTAACTTCTTGAGAACTGCAGTAAACGAGGTAAGAAAAGCTAGAGGTGAAGAGCCTTACAATGCTGCCAACTTCATGAAAGAGATGAAAGAGAAAATGAAGATTGTATCTATCGATAAGTCTTTAATGAACCGTTCTCTTAACGAAGGTTTCTCTGGTGGTGAAAAGAAAAGAAACGAGATCTTCCACATGGCAATGTTGGATCCGAAATTAGCTATTCTTGATGAAACAGATTCAGGTCTTGATATCGACGCTTTACGTATCGTGGCTAATGGTGTAAACACTCTTAGAGATGGTAAAAGATCGTTTGTTGTAGTAACTCACTACCAAAGATTGTTGGATTACATCGTTCCTGATTTTGTTCACGTTCTTTACAAAGGTAAGATTGTAAAATCTGGTACTAAAGAATTAGCTCTTGAGCTAGAAGAAAAAGGTTACGATTGGATTATCCAAGAAGTAGAAGGTAACAACTAAACTACCATCTTACATGAGTACAGTAATTGAAAACGCAGCACTTAAAAATAGTGCTTTAGAATATATAGAAGAAACTATTGAAGCTGTTCCTGAATTAGTTGAAGTGAGAACTTCAGCTGCAGAAGGATTTGCTGAAAATAACTTTCCTTCTATCAAAGATGAAGAGTGGAAGTACACTAATGTTAAACAATTAGTTTCTGCTAACTATTCTTTTGATGTTGATAGTGTGAATATCACCACAGAAGATATCAAGGAATATTTAATTGATGGAGTAGAGGTATTGGTATTTATCAATGGTAAATACAATGCGAATCTTTCTAATTTCACTTCTTCTGAAAAAGTATACATCAGTACTTTTGCTGAAACGTTAAACTCTGATAAGAAATCACTTTTATTAGATAACTTCGGTAAGCATGCTGATAATAATCTTCCTTTTGTCGCTTTGAATACTGCATCAACAACTGAAGGTGTATTTATTCATGCAAAAAGAAATGCAATCAAGGAAGAGTCTGTGATGATTTTGAATGTTGTTACTCAATCAAACTTGGTCATTCAACCACGTTTATTAGTAATTGCTGAAGAAGGAACACAAATCTCTTTTGCAGAAAGAAATGCGGTAATCAATAGTGCTGAAGGTACATTGGTAAATGCAGTTTCTGAAGTAACTGTTGCTGAAAGAGCAAATGTTGCACATATCAAAATTCAAGATGAGGATCAATCTACTCAACTTGTGACAGTAACTGAAGCAAAACAAGCTGATAATTCTGTATACGATAATGTAACAATCACTACAGGAGGTAAATTGGTTAGAAATAACTTAAATATCTCTTTAGGTGAGCATTGTGAAGGTCATATGACAGGTTTATATCTATTAAATGAGAAATCATTTGTAGATAACCATACAATGGTAGATCACAAGATGCCTAACTCATACAGTAATGAGTTATACAAAGGTATTTTAAGTGGTAAATCAAAGGCGATTTTTAATGGTAAAATCTTTGTTCGTCAGGATGCTCAAAAAACAAATGCATTCCAATCGAATAAGAACATTTTATTATCTCCTGATGCTGTTGTGGATACTAAACCTCAATTAGAGATTTGGGCAGATGACGTTTCTTGTTCTCACGGTTGTACAGTAGGTGCATTAGACGAAGATCCAATGTTCTACCTAAGAGCTAGAGGTATCTCAGAAGATAAAGCAAGAGCATTATTAACGTATGCATTTGCTGGAGATGTTATCGAGAAGATCAAAAATGAGCCAATTAAGAGATTGGTTCAAGAAATGGTTGCAAGGGAAATGGGTTATCCATTAGACTAAGCAAACCCATGATATATAAGAAGAGTATCAATTAGCATGAAGTAAATTCATTTGCTATTGATACTCTTTTTTTTATGCACTTTTTGGTTTGTGAGACGAAATTACCATGGTAATTTCTCTTGTGATTTTATCCAGGTCGTCTGCACTACTTTTTAAGTGATCTAAAATTTCTTTTGCCATTACTTCATCTGAGGTATTAAATAATTCGATTAACCCCATAATTCGACATAAAGGACCTCTCACTTTGTGCGAATTGAGATAACAGTACTTTTCTATTGCTTTATTTTGAGTAGAAAGTAATGTTTTTAGTGTTTGAATTTCTTTGGTTGTGGCAGTTATTGCTTTAGTGTCAATTTTACTTTCATCTAGATTATGTTGAATGTTTTTCATAAACATCATAATCTCAGTTTTTAAAACATCGATACGTTTTATTCTAGCAGTTATACTATCCAAAAGTTCTTTTCTTGTAAATGGTTTAGTGATATAATCATCGGCCATTAAATTCATTCCTTTTCTTATATCATCTCTGTTGCTTTTAGCCGACAAGAATATAAAAGGAATACCAACAGCTAACGGATTTTTTCTTAACTCTTTAAGAAATAAATAGCCGTTCATAGCAGGCATCATGATATCACATAATATGATATCGGGAATGTCATTCTTTAAAATTTCTAAGGCTTCAACACCACTTTGGGCAGATAACACAGTAAAATCGTTCAATTCTAGTATATCAACAATACTATCTAATAAGTTCTTTTCATCGTCGATAACAAGTACAGTAGCATCCTTCATTATCAGGCGTTATTTAGGTCAATGGGGTAAATTCAAATCATTAACACTTATTTACCAATAATTAGTTTCCTCACTGACCAATTAATGAAAAAGCAGCCCAATAATATGGAGAGGAGTATATTCCGCCTTGGAATAGTTTAATTTTTGCTTTTTGCAATGACAATGAAATATCATCAGATTTTGCCAATTCTTGATAAAAATATTGCATGAATAAGGCAGTGGATACATCATTGATTGTCCACAATGAAACTAAAGAATTTTCTACTCCAGCAAATTTTAATGAACGAGATAAACCAATTAATCCTTCCCCTTTACTTACCTTGCCTAATCCAGTCTCACAAGCAGATAAAGTCACTAAACGGGCTTTCAATTTTAGATTATAAATGTCTGAAGTGTATAATAAATTCTCGTGATTATCATTTAATAAATAGATGAAAGATTGATTGGGGTTTTCCTCATTTACCACACCATGTGTTGCGAAATGTAAGTAGCTGCAATTCTGAATAGATTCGTCCTTTAATAGTTCAATTTTAGCATTTTCATAGACATAATTTGATGTTTCCCAACCATTAGATTTTGTAATGGTTTTTATCTCGTTCACTTCACTTAATGTACCTGTTAAAGGATCAAATTCATTGTTACCAAGACTATCTAAAAAATTAACAGGAGCGAAGCATGCAAGCGTATGTTGGTACTCCATTTCGTTATTCATTTGAGAAAGTGCTATAGTAGAGGAGAAGTTGTAAGAAACTGCATAGTCTTTGGCTAAGTAAGGTAAATCTTTGATATCACTATCCTCATCGATTGAATAAGAATATAAAATATCTAAGGGTATATTATTTATCTTTCCATCCGGAATAAATAAAACCTTACTTATGTTTTTATTGAAGTTAAATGGTAATAATCTATCGGTTAGATAGACGCTTGACATTTTTATAATTTCATCAAAATTAAATTTTAACCCTGTTTGTAAACTTACGATCTCATCTTTAAACTCATTATCGAAAGTCTCGGTATAGAGATAGAGTTTACCTCCTGTAACCAAAAATATATATAATAATTCTTCTGCATCAGAAATGAAATAACTTACCAAAGCTGTGCTTTTTGGTAAAGCTTTTTGAACCTCCTTTAAAGTAATGGTCTGATCACTATATTTTAAAGCAAAATATTCTGGAAATTCTGCTTCCAAATTCTTTATAAATATCTCTAATTCATATTCTGCATTGATAAGTAATTCTCTTAAAGAATCTCTTTCCGTTAAATTTACTGCATTGATAATGTCTTTTTCCAATGCCGTAATATCATCTTTTAATTTGTCTTCTTGCTCAACTATATCTGATGGAATTCCAGCAAATGTTTTTGCATGACTTTCTTGAATTGCTTCTTGTAGTGAAGCTGATTTACTCCACTCCATAAAGTCAAAAGCTTTACTCTGCCACTTATTTTTTGATAATGAAGCTTCCGAGAGAGCAAGAGATAGTCTAATACCATTCGCGTAAATCTTATTAGTTATTTCAGAAAGCCTTAATTTATCTTCCTCACTTTTTTGATTACCCCTTATTTTTTTTGTCAGTTGATGTGCCAATTCTAAACCTTGAATACCAATTGCCAAATCGTGTGGGTTTAAAGATTTGCTATAATGAATTTTTTCTAGAGTGGAGGCTTTCTTCTGTAAAGCGATTAAATTAATAAATGGATTATAATAATTATTTAAGTCTGGGAAATCATTTTTACTTATAGAATTAAATGATTGATTATTGGCAATAAGTGCTTTTTGATATAATTCAAGAGCAGATTTAAAATCCCCACTGTCAAAAAATAGATTGCCTTTTTTAATATATATATTCGCAATTTCAGGATGCTTTTCTCCAAATACATTTTGATACAATTCTAAAGCAAATCCATAATATTCATTGGCAAGATCTGCTTGTCCTTTCTTCAAGTAGGCATCGGCAATAAAAATATAAGTAAAGGCAACATTAGGATGGTCGTCTCCAAAAGTATTTGCCCAAATATCAGAGGCTTTTTCGAAGACCTCAATAGCCTTATCTAAGAAAAAGTTCTTTTGGAGAATAATCCCTAAATTGATATAAATTGAAGCTATTGTTGGATGGTTTTCATCAGGATAAACTTTTAGATAGCTTTCTAATGCTTTTTCATAATTTACTTGAGCTTTAAATGTATCATCATTAGAATGACACAAACCAATATTGACCAAACAGTTGGCCTGAACAACAGGGTCTTTAATGCTTCTTGATAATACGAGTGCCTGATTTAAATAGTCTTCTGCTTTGTTATTTTCTCCAACTTGCCAATAGGCAGTACCCAATAATGATAAGCATTCAATAAACATCTCACTTAAAGCAAGGTCCTTTTTAAAACTCTCAAATTGTCTGTAGCCTTTAATAAGAATTTGAATGGATTCAGCAGGGAAGCCTTCATTCTGTAATAAGTAGGCTTTAGTATTGATTACATTTAGATAGGTTACATCATTTATATTTATATCTCTATCTAAAATTTGATAGGCTTTTGTATACAGATTTTGTTTTCCGAGTACCTTACCCTCTAAAGCAGTTTTTTGATTGAGTAAATTGTCATCATCAATACTTGATAAAACGGTTAAGGCTTCGTTTAACTGACCATATTCATACAGCAGCTTAGCGGAGTCTAACTTAGTTTGCGCTAGTAGAGTAGAGGATATTAAAAAAAATAATATAGTGATACCTTTTTTCATCTTTTAAAACTGATGTTTGATGAATAAATTAAAAACATAATCCCTGTTTAAAGCATCAGGGTTTTTGGGACGTTGTTGAGCAGCATACGCTCCCAATAGAGTAATTGATAAATGTGGCGAGAAATAATAACTCCCCTCAATTAAAGTATTGATCGTGAGTCCTTCACTGCCATCCACAAGGTAATTCCCATTTTCTATCGATTCCACATACCCTTTTTCCAATTTATAAATACCAAGAACACTTGGGGCAATAGACCATTTCGATGTTTTGATAGTGTATTTTAAACGAGCACTAATATCCATCTTTCTATCTAAATGCCTAGTGGATTCATACCTATTTGCAATCCAATCTGCTCTTGGGTGATCTCTCCAATAAAAAGGATCGTATTCATGATTATCCAATGCATTTAAAGGATGTTGATACCCAACAGAAACATGCCAATTTTTGGTGTAAAATGCCACACCTATAAGTGCATCATAAGTACCTAAAGAGGTTTGATAAAACATGGGAAGTGGTCTGCCATCTAATTCTAAGTTAGCATCATTCGTAGGAATTTTTCCACCTACAACTACATTACCAGACCAAATTGAATTTTTTAAAAATTGATATGAATATGATAAAGTGATATCGCCAATACCTTGAGTAGTTGTTAAAACAGATTCTTTTATAGAATAGAGTCCTTTAGCTTGTAAAGTACTTCTTTCTGATAAATAGTAATCAAAACTCAAGCCCACACCATAATCTTTAAAATCATGTTTGTAATGCTGATAGTAAGCACTATAAGTTACAGCAAATTTATTTACAACAGATGTTTTGGTGACATTGTCATTTACCGGATTTAAGGCTCCTGTAGAACACACCCCGGCGTCACTACAGCCTTGAGAAAAACTGAATGTAGAAAAATAGAAAAGTAGAATAGTAGCTAGTAGGAATTTTAAATACATATTCGAAAAATAACAGGTTTAAAGAGTATTTTTAGAGCGAGCTTAGTAATTTAGTGTGTAAGCTAATAATAATTGAACTAAATTCTAAAATATGTCCAATCTAAAAGCATTAATTTTTTTACTTTTTTTCTGCTTTGTTCGAGTTCATGCACAAACAAATTATCCTAAATTTTATCAAGTATCATGGGAAGATATCGTATGGGTAGACTCGGTTTGGAAATCATTAAATGAAGATGAAAAAATAGCTCAACTATTTGTAGTGCCTCATTATACCAAAGGAAGCTTGAAGGAAGTGAAAATGTTGGTAAGGAAGTATAATGTGGGAGGAGTAATCTTTTTTAAAGGGAATGTTGAGGATCAAATACAAGCTATAAATGAACTGAATCGGCTATCAAAAACTCCACTTGTACACACATTGGATGCAGAATGGGGTTTGGGTATGAGGTTACCAAAATCTGGGATATCTTATCCTTATGCTATGACTTTGGGGGCAATAGAAAACGATTCTCTGATTTATCAGATGACTTCTCAGATTGCAGAACAATTAAAGCAAGTAGGCGTAGGAATTAGTTACGGTCCAGTGGTGGATATCAATAATAATCCTTTAAACCCTGTCATAAGTTATCGTTCTTTTGGAGAGGACAGAGAACGAGTGACAAATAAAGCAGAAATGTATTTCAAAGGTTTGGAAGACCATAAAGTGTTATCGGTGATAAAACATTTTCCCGGTCATGGAGACACCAATGTGGATTCTCATAAAGATTTGCCTATTATTCCTTTTGATAAAAACAGATTGGATAGTCTAGAGTTATTTCCTTACAAGAAACTGATTCAAATGGGAGTTGGTGGTGTGATGACAGCACATTTATCTGTACCTCATTTAGATAAGAATTATCCGTCATCATTATCAAAAAATATAGTTAATAACTTGTTGAAAGAAGAGTTGAATTTTAAAGGACTTATTTTCACCGATGGAATTTTGATGGATGCCATCACCAAAAGATATGATGGTTATGGTAAAGGAGATGCTTTAGCTTTGGAAGCAGGAAACGATGTGGTTGAATTTACCAATCATGTGGGTAGTGCTATAAAAGAGGTAAAAAAGAGAATTAATGCAGGTACACTCACTTGGGATCAAATTGATCAAAAAGGATGGAAGTTTTTATTACTGAAAAGGTGGGCGATGTTGGATCATCAAAAAGGAAACATGAATACTCAACCTCGATTTGATATCCAAAAAGCCAAAACGCTTAAACAAGAATTATGTGATGAGGCAGTGACCTTACTTTTTGATAATAGTGAAAAGCGTACCTTTTCTAAAGGAGATAAAGTGGCTATAGTTAACATTGGCAAGAATAGTGATACTCATTTAAAAGATAAATTAGGTAATCAAGGGTGTACAGTAAAGTCCTTTTACCTATCAAAGCATGCTTCTGAAACTGACTTGAAGAATGTAGTCCAGCAACTCAAACAATACGATCAAATCATCACTCAATTTGGATCGTTTTATATGAGTCCTAGAATGAAAACTATAGCTGTACAAATAGGTCAGGGTAATAATGTAGATCCCAATCAAAAATATCCATATGGTATAACTTACAGTATGTTGAGATATATGGAACTTACAGAAAAGTTAGCACAGCATCATGCGGTATTTTATGGGAATGCTTATGTATTAAGATCATTTCCTAATATAGAACATCTTTCATCTTGTACAGTGGCTTATCAGGATCTACCCGAATTGAGAAATGCATATGCTAAAGCCATCACTGGAGAAATGTCATTCAAAGGAGTGTTGCCAGTATCTATTGACACAAGGTTTAAAGTCGGGACAGGAATCAAAAAGTAATTATGAGACAAGTATTTATATATCTATTAGTATCTATCTTATTTTCATGTCAGGCTTCAGATGAAAAGAAAGAGGTAATCGAAAAGCCAAAAGAAATTATTGTTGGGGCAGAGCAAACGGAAACTTATTTACCTTTATTGAAAGATAAAAAAGTAGGTTTATTGGTCAATCAAACCTCACAGATAAAAGGAAAACATATTGTAGATTCTCTTTATGCTTTGGGTGTAAATATCGAAATGATTTTTGCTCCCGAACATGGGTTCCGTGGGGATGAAGATGCAGGTGCACATGTAAAAGATGCAGTTGATCCCAAGACAGGAGTAAAGATTTACTCAATTTATGGAAAGAATAAACGACCAAGTCCTGAACTTTTAAAACAAGTAGATATAGTACTTTTTGATATACAAGATGTAGGTTGCCGTTTTTATACGTACATCAGTTCCATGCACTATATGATGGAGGCTTGTCAAGAAGCCAATATTCCTATGTTGGTATTGGATCGACCAAATCCTAATGGTATGTACATTGATGGACCAGTGCTTAAAGAAGAATTTACATCTTTTGTAGGAATGCATCCAATCCCAATTTTACATGGATTAACTGTTGGTGAATTGGCCAAAATGATTAATGGGGAGAAATGGTTGAGAAGTGAAGAAGAATGTGACTTGACCGTTGTCCCAGTCAAAAACTATGATCATTCTATGGCTTATTCTTTACCAGTAAAGCCCTCACCAAATTTACCTAACGATCAATCTATTTTATTGTATCCATCTTTGTGTTTCTTCGAAGCGACCCCTGTAAGTATCGGTAGAGGAACTGATTTTCCTTTTCAAGTGATTGGATATAACAACAAAGAGATGGGTGAATTTACTTTTACTCCAAGATCTATCAAGGGAGCTGCTAGTAATCCAGTTCTAAAAGGTGAACAATGTTTTGGTGAAGATTTGAGAAAAGTAGCTAAGGGAGGATTGAATCTTAGTTATATTATCAAATGGAATGAGCAATTCAAAAAAACGAACAATGAAAGTGTGATCTCCAAAAAGAAATGGATGGATTTATTATCAGGTACTGATCAATTGAGAAAGCAAATAGAAGAGGGGAAATCAGAAAAAGAGATTAAAATCTCATGGAAAAGTGACTTAGATAACTACAAATCAATGAGAAATAAATATTTAATTTATACGGATTTTAAATAATAAAATACCCTAAAAAGTTTTAAATCTGTTAACAGAAAAAGGCGATCATCTTAAATGAATAGCCGTTCATTATGATATAAGTTAAAAAAATAGAAAAAATTATCTCATATCATTATGAACTACACAGCAGAAATTCAGGGAATGTGTCCGTTGGCACAGATGGGGGGAAATGCGCATAGAAATGCTCCAATTCCAGTGGAAGGAAATATGGTTCACGCAAAAGACGTTACAGATATTTCAGGTTTATCTCATGGTGTAGGTGCTTGTGCTCCACAACAAGGTGCATCTAAGTTGACTATTAATGTTAAAAATGGGATTATTGAAGAGTGCTTAATTGAAACAGTAGGTTGTACAGGTATGACACACTCTGCTGCAATGGCATCAGAAATATTACCAGGTAAAACAATATTAGAAGCATTAAATACCGACTTAGTTTGTGACGCTATTAACGTTGCAATGAAAGAAATTTTCTTACAATTTGTTTATGGTCGTACACAGTCAGCTTTCTCTGAAGGTGGTCTTCCAATTGGTGCAGGTCTCGAAGATCTTGGTAAAGGTTTAAGATCTCAAGTGGGTACTACATACGGTACAAAAGCAAAAGGTGTTAGATATTTAGAAGTAGCAGAAGGTTATGTTACTCAATTAGCTATAGATGAAAACGACGAGGTGATTGGTTACCAATTTGTTCACCTTGGTAAAATGATGGAAATGATTCAGGATGGTCAAGATGCCAACGATGCTATGGAAAAAGCAAAAGGTACATATGGTCGTTATGATGAAGCAGTGAAATACATTGATCCACGTCATAACTAATCCTCATTACATTAAAGTTAATTAATCAATCATCAAAAAGAATTTCAATCATGGCATTATTTGAAGGATACGATAGAAGAGAAGCAAGTATTAAAGTTGTTTTGGATCAATATGGTTTTGAGTCTATCGAAGATGCAAAAAAATTAGTAGAAGAAAACGGAGTAGATGTTTACAATATTGTGACAGAAACTCAGCCAATTGCATTCGAAAATGCAAAATGGGCATATATATTAGGTGCAGCTATCGCCATTAAAAAAGGACAGACAAAAGCGTATGATATTGCCGCTACTTTAGGCGAAGGTATCCAAGCTTTCTGTATTCCTGGTTCAGTAGCTGACCAACGTAAAGTAGGTTTAGGACATGGTAACCTAGCTGCTCGTTTGTTAAATGAGGAAACTGAATGTTTCGCTTTCTTAGCAGGTCACGAATCGTTTGCTGCTGCAGAAGGTGCAATTAAAATTGCCTTATCAGCTAATAAAGTTCGTAAAAACCCACTAAGAGTAATCTTGAATGGTTTAGGTAAAGACGCTGCTTATTTAATTTCTCGTATCAATGGTTTTACTTATGTGAAAACACAATTTGATTACACAACCGGGGAATTAAATGTCTTAGAAGAACGTCGCTTCTCTAAAGGCCCAAGAGGTGAAGTAAATTGCTATGGTGCAGATGATGTACGTGAAGGTGTAGCTATTATGCATAAAGAAGGAGTGGATGTATCCATTACAGGTAACTCTACCAACCCAACACGTTTCCAACACCCAGTAGCGGGTACATATAAAAAAGAACGTTATGAACTTGGTCAGAAATACTTCTCAGTAGCATCAGGTGGTGGTACAGGTAGAACACTTCACCCAGATAACATGGGGGCTGGTCCAGCTTCATATGGTATGACAGATACTATGGGTAGAATGCACTCAGATGCACAGTTTGCAGGATCTTCATCAGTTCCAGCTCACGTAGAAATGATGGGTCTTATCGGTATGGGTAATAACCCAATGGTAGGAGCATCAGTAGCGGTTGCAGTAGCATTACAAGAAGCATTATCAGCAGAGACTGTTTAATATTTCGATATATAAAATATGTAGGGTGTCTTATTTTTGGATAGGGCACCCTTTTATTATTTTGAAATAAGGGATTTGATAAATTAATTTTGTTTATTAATGAATTACGTGGAAATATGAGATGTTCATAATTAATTTTTATTCTTAATAATAACTATACTTAGAGCTCATAATCTTACAGAAAGTATTTTTTTCAATTTTATGTTTGATGTATAAGAATTCAAGAACTTATGAATCAAACTGAAAAGATTTGATAAGCAAAAGTTGTATTACTCTGAAAACAAAAACAGAATCACAAATAAATTCTTCTTAACTTTACCACGGAAAAACCACTATTTCCCTTCACAAAAAAAGTACAATAATGAAAAATGATTTAATACGTTTTGATTGGGGAATGAAACGCCTATTAAGAAATAAGGCGGATTACATAGTTTTAGAAGGATTTCTTTCAGAATTAATGGAGGAAGATATCATCATTGATAGTATATTAGAAAGTGAAGGAAACCAAGAAACAGCTTCTGATAAGTTCAATATGGTTGATATTTTGGTTAAAAATCAAAAAGGAGAATATGTTATTATTGAAGTGCAAAACCAATTAGAGTACAATTACTTTCAGCGTATGCTTTATGGTACATCTAAAGTCCTTACAGAATACATTTCTTTAGGTGAGTCATATCAACATGTAAAGAAAATTTACTCAGTAAATATTGTTTATTTTGATTTAGGTCAAGGTGCAGATTATGTTTATCATGGGAAAACAAACTTTAAAGGTATTCACCAATATGATGAACTAGAGCTATCTGGTAAACAAAAAGTATTCTTGGGAGAAGATAAAACTCCATCTGACCTATTTCCTGAATATTACATCATTAAGGTAAACCAATTTGATGACGTTGCTAGAAATACTTTAGACGAATGGATTTACTATTTCAAAAACAACGAAATTAAAGACAATTTTAAAGCAAAAGGACTAGAACAGGCTAAAGAAATTTTAAAAGTAGATAAAATGTCAAAATCTGAACAGGTAAGCTATAAGAATCACATCGTTAACCTTATGGATGAAGCTAGTAGAGAGCGTACTTTGGAAATGGAGGCGATTATTAAAGAGAGGGAAATTGGAAAGAAAGAACAATCAATTGAAACAGCTAAGAACTTTCTTAAAATGGGATTGTCAATTGAACAGGTAGCTAAAGGAACAGGACTGACAGTTGATGAAGTAAAGGCACTAGCCAAAAAATAGATACCACTTTTAGTTTAGGATGGCTTCCTATTTTTTAATACATTTTAAATGGTAAAGTTTAAACCTTTCTATAAAAAAATCTTATTCCCAAAACCAATTTTGATAAATTTAGCTGATAGATAATTCAAAGGATCTAATCCAAAAAAGTATTTGATACAAACTGTACCTAAGAGACGCAAGCGGAAACATAATGTCCATTGTAAAAGACGGCAATATTTCCGAATTGCCTATATATGGCAGCAATCGTCTAGGACAATACGAGACCTCCGATCTAGTACCAAAGTCATCAACTACATTAGGCCAAAGAAGATTTGAGTTTAGTAATCATTTAGGTAATGTTTTGGTTACTATGAGCGATGAGGGTGATATATTGTCTTATTCAGATTACTATCCTTTTGGATTGAACATTGAAAGTCGTTCTTGGAGGAAAGAAGGGTATAGGTATGGGTTTAATGGGAAAGAAAATGATGCAGATTTAAGTAGTTCTCAGTTGATTCAAGATTATGGCTTTAGGGTGTATAATCCAGTGATTGGGAAGTTTTTGAGTGTGGATCCGTTAACTAAGTCTTACCCTTGGTATACACCTTATCAGTTTGCGGGAAATAAACCTATTTGGGCTGTTGATTTAGATGGTTTAGAGGAGTTGGTTCGAACTCAATATATATGGCATGGAGATGGATCAACCACGCTCGTAAATCGTCAGATTGAACATAGAAATGGAAATTGGGAAGGAACTAGATATAGGGATGGTTATTTTTTCGAAAATACTGGAAAGTATTATAGTGAGACAGGTCTTGATTTAAACAGTACAGCATTTACGACAATGCAAAATGATAACCCTATGCATTTTGCTGCATTACAATATCATAGAATGTTAGAAAGACAATCAGATGAACAATTAATTTTTGATGGATTGGCTTTAACAGGAGCAACGGTTGCTTTAACTGCATCTATATTTACAGCAAATCCAATGGGAGCAATGGCTGCATTTAATATCATGTCTTCAACTTTTGCAGTTGGTGCTACATCATCCAAATTAGGTTTTGATTTAATGGGTAGAGGGGACCTTAGTGCAAAAATTCCATCCTCACCATTAGGGGGTGTTGGAAGAGCAATGGATATTGGTTTTGAAACTGATTATTTTCAATCGTATGGTGATTTGGCAACAAATGCAATCATTATCTCTGGTAGTAAAGATCAATTTTTCAAACCTTCCGCATTTAAAAAACTAGATAATATCAATAAATGGGATACAATATTAACTGGAGAAGCTGGTTTTGAAGGGATTCTCAGACTTCCTCATATAGGAGTATTCAATAGCTTTGATGCGAGTAAGTACAATGACAACAGTAATACTTTTTTAAAGGAATTAGAAAAAATTAGAAATTATGAAAAATAAGATTTTTTTTAGATCAGAAGTTAATTTAAATAAAAAGTTATTGATAGCGTTTTTAACAAGGAGCTCCTTTTTTTTATTATTTTTGATAATCTCTATTGCCACATTAACTGTACCACTTATTTTGCTATATTTATTAGGGATTTTGTATATGTATTATACAGCATATAAAGATTTTAAAAATTACATTTTAGAAATAATATTAGAAGGAGAGATAATTTATATAAAAAACCAAACACTTAAAGGTATAATTACGCACAAAGAAAAACTTAATGATCTTAAATTGTATTTAATTTGTGCAAAATTAAGAACTGGCCACCGTTTTGAATTAAAAATGCTTTTTGATGAGTTGAAATTATCATTGATTTATGATGATATTGACGAAGGACGTGAACTAATTAAATTATACCAAATACTAAAACAGAAAAAAAATGAAAAACTGACTTGGGATGAAAAAACAGATATAAAAAGAATTTATGGAGAAGAGGCTATATTTATTTAGATTTTCGTTTTGATTCAAAGCCTTACATATTAATTAAAAAAGCATCAACTTAAAAATAAGCTAATCTATCCAACTAGATTGGCTTGTTTCATTTTAAAAAAAAGCTTTTTTGTATTAAAATACCTTACTATCATTATAAGAATTTGTTCAATCATTTTCCTATTATTCCTTTCAAATTTTTATGGTTTAGAAACTATTTGAAGAGTATTTTATTAAATATTGAGAGCTTAAATATCATTCAATAATATTATTAGAAGAACAAATCTTGCTTATTAATCCCATCTTTGGTTTCTTTGATACACCTAACAAATGTATGATAAAGTTATTTAAACTTCTTATTGAAAAATTTAATTCCCACATATAGTCTTGATAAATTCAAGCCGATAGGTAATTCAAAGCACCCATTCCAAATAGAAGTATTTGATGCCAACCGTCACTTTGAGGTACAGTACCCTCATAAGCACGATTTTTTTGAGGTATTATTTTTAACTCAGGGATCAGGACTTCATGTGATAGACGACAACGAATACAAGGTTGAACCTCCTTGTATGTTTTTTTTAAGTCCGGGTCAAGCTCACAAATTGGAATTATCAAAAGACATTGCAGGCTATATATTTCTGTTTACTGCAGAGTTTTATTTAATCGATAAGAGTAACAAAAACAAGCTGCTTGAATTTCCATTCTTTTTTAATTTAAAACAGGAGAACCCTCCCCTTAAATTAGAGAAACCAAATGATGTGGCATTTATCACTCAGTTGTTTGTTAAGGGCTGTGATGAGATGGATCAGACAGATGTCGTTTCTCACGAAATGGCCAATTCTATTTTAGATTTGATATTAAATACTTGTAATCAGATCTATCCCAAAGAACAAAGAGCTATTGAAAAAGGTAAGGGGCATTTGATTGTCAAACGTTTTAGAGAATTGATTGAGGAAAAATACCAAGACAATTTATCGGTAAGAGATTTTGCCGAATTCCTTAATGTGACTGAAAATCACTTGACTCAAACGGTTAAAGGACTGACTGGTAAAACATCGAAAGAATTAATCAAAGATAAGCAAGTACTTGAAATTAAGCGACTTCTAAAGCATACTGACATGTCGGTGACGCAAATTTGCCACTATCTAAACTTTAAAGATCAATCTTATTTTAGTAAGTTTTTTAAGAAGTTGACTGGACAGACACCAAATGCCTTTAGAGAGGAATCATTGAAAAGTACCTAAACTTTATTTAAAATCACCACAAACTTATTGATTATTATCTCCACATTTGTGATAGACAAAAAAGCAATTCATTAAAAATATTATATACAATGGCAAATTACTTCAATACACTTCCGTTAAGAGAGCAGTTACACCAACTGGGACAATGTAAATTCATGGACAGCTCAGAGTTTACAGATGGCGTTGAGGCTTTAAAAGGTAAGAAAATCGTAATCGTTGGTGCAGGTGCTCAAGGATTAAACCAAGGTTTGAACATGAGAGATTCTGGTTTAGATATTTCTTATGCTTTAAGACAAGTAGCAATCGATGAGAAAAGAGCATCTTTTGTAAACACTTCTGAGGCAGGGTTCAAAGTAGGTACTTATGAAGAAGTAATTCCTACAGCTGATTTGGTAATCAACTTGACGCCAGACAAGCAACATACAAATGTTGTTGAGTCAGTAATGCCATTGATGAAACAAGGAGCTACATTATCTTACTCTCACGGTTTCAATATCGTTGAGGAAGGAATGCAAATCAGAAAAGATTTAACTGTGATTATGGTAGCACCTAAGTCTCCAGGATCTGAAGTTAGAGAAGAGTACAAGAGAGGATTTGGCGTTCCAACTCTAATCGCTGTACACCCAGAAAACGATCCAGAAGGAAAAGGTTGGGCACAAGCGAAAGCTTATGCAGTAGCTACTGGTGGTGATAGAGCAGGTTGTTTGAAATCTTCTTTCGTTGCTGAGGTAAAATCCGATTTAATGGGTGAGCAAACTATCCTTTGTGGATTGTTGCAAACTGGATCTATCCTTTGCTTCGACAAAATGGTTGAAAAAGGTATTGATGCTGGTTGGGCTGCTAAATTTATCCAATACGGATGGGAAGTAATCACTGAGTCATTAAAGCACGGAGGTGTATCAGGTATGTTGGACAGATTGTCTAACCCTGCAAAAGTGAAATGTTTCGAAGTGTCTGAAGAATTGAAAGACATCATGAGACCATTATTCCAAAAGCACCAAGACGATATTATTTCAGGTGAGTTCTCATCTACTATGATGAAAGACTGGGCTGAGGATGATAAAAACTTGTTGAACTGGAGAGCATTAACAGCAGAAACTAACTTCGAGAAAACTGCTCCTGCTGATGTTGAAATCACTGAGCAAGAATTCTACGACAAAGGTTTGTTGATGGTTGCTATGGTTAGAGCTGGTGTTGAGTTGGCTTTCGAAACTATGGTAGAAGCGGGTATCATCGGTGAGTCTGCATACTATGAGTCACTTCACGAAACTCCACTAATTGCAAACACAATCGCAAGAAAGAAATTGTACGAAATGAACAGAGTAATCTCTGATACTGCTGAGTACGGTTGTTACTTGTTCGATCATGCATGTAAACCATTATTAGCTGATTTCATGAAAGGTGTTGAAGCTGACATATGTGGTAAAGACTACAACGAAGGTAAAGACAACGGTGTAGACAACGTGACATTGATCAAAGTAAACGAAGCTTTAAGATCTCACGAAATTGAAGCAGTAGGAGCTAGATTAAGAGGAGCAATGACAGCTATGAAGCAGATTGCTTTAGGATAAGAAATTATCTGCCTTAAATAATATAAAACCCCACAAGTATTTCACTTGTGGGGTTTTCTTTATTCATAAAATTGACAACTAATGATCATCATCTAAGTATCAATTTTACTTCAATAATAAAGACTCATAATGAGCGAATAATTGCTCAATATCTTCTTTCTTCTTAGTTTTCAATTTATTCTTTTTAGCAAAAGATACCATTGTTGATTTGTATTCTCCAAAGCAATTAAAAAACTCTTTACCTTTAGATGAAATTTCAATCAACTTGTTCTCTTTTTCTAAGTATAGTTTCTTAGAAACTAATTTGTATTCATCTTTTTGATCACTACTGTAAGAATTAGAGTTCTGAGCATCAACTTTTATGAAATCTTTAATATTTTCTCTGTACACATTGGTAGTTTCACCTTTAAAAACCACTTCTAAGTAAGTACTTTTCTTTTTCAGTTTTCTTTTTTCAAAGACAATATTACCTTCTGATTTCCAACCGAATGTATCCACTTGTTTTTTATCAAGAATGATGATTGATCCATCTTCTTTTTTCAAAGCAAGATCATTTTTGTAAATATCCAGTTTAAGTTGAATATTTTCATGTTTTGTTCCATCATTCGTGATCACATAGCCATTATTCCAGTTTTTGTCATAAAACGGAGTGCCCTTATAGTTTTTTCCTTCACCCTCATAAATGAGATCTGTATTTAAGTGATCAGGATCCACCAATTCATACAAATTAGTGTTGGTTGAGATTTGTGCGAAGAGAAGATTTGATGAGAGTACAAAAAAAAGGGAGATGATTTTGTTAAAATTCATGGTAATTAGTATAGTTTTAAAGTATAATTGTCGGTAATTGAATTGGATTTTTTAAACGACAAAACTTCAAAAAATAAAACATAGGTTAATTATCTAAATATAACACATATGACACCATCCACTGTAATACTTATCATTTTTTTATATTTTATTATACTATTTGCCATATCATTTTTTACTTCTGAAAAAGGAGATCAACAATCCACCTCTTTTTTTACAGCCAATAAATCATCTAAATGGTATTTAGTTGCATATGGAATGGTAGGAGCAACCTTATCGGGTGTAACCTTTATTTCTGTACCTGGAATGGTTGCTAAGGGAGGATGGGGTTACCTACAGTTTATGATGGGAAATATGGTGGGTTATCTCGTCATCGCTTATGTTTTAATCCCTTTATTTTATAGTAAAAATTTAATAAGTATCTATGAATATCTGAAAGATAGGTTTGGGCCGATAGCTTCAAAAACTGGGTCTTTATTTTTTATATTATCACAAACTATTGGAGCGGCATTTAGGTTGTATTTGGCTGCTTTAGTCTTGCAAATAGCATTCTTTAGTGCTTTTAATATTCCATTTTTCATTTCCGTTTTGGTCATCATTTTACTGATTTGGTTATATACTTTCAAAGGAGGAATAAAGACGATTGTTTGGACAGACACTTTGCAAACTACATTGTTGCTACTCGCTGCAGTTTGGACAATTTATACTATTGCTGATGATCTAGGTTTAAATGCTTCAACGTTATACTCTACAATTACTGAAAGCGATATGTCAAAGGTATTTGATTGGAATTGGCAATCACCAACGTTCTTTTGGAAGCAGTTTATGGCAGGGATGTTCATTACCATTTCTATGAATGGCTTGGATCAAAATATCATGCAAAAGAATTTGACTTGTAAGAACCCTAAAGAAGCACAAACAAACGTACTATCTTTTGCTGCTGTGTTCTTTTTATTTACAGTTGTATTTCTTTCACTAGGAGTTTTGTTATATGAATACGCTGGATATAATGATATCACTTTACCAGCTAAAGCCGATGAATTGTATCCAACATTAGCCTTAAATTATTTCGGGACATTTACAGCAATAGTTTTCTTATTAGGTATCATTGCGGCTGCTTTTTCGAGTGCCGATTCAGCACTCACAGCACTAACAACATCATTTTGTGTGGATATTTTAGGAATGAACTCAACCACAAGATCAAACCTTAAAAGGAAATTAGTGCATTTAGGCTTTAGTTTGTTGTTGTTTTTAGTAATTGTGATATTCAAATCATTTAATAACGATAGTGTAGTATCTGATGTATTTAAAGCTGCTGGGTACACTTATGGTCCCCTTTTAGGACTATTTACTTATGGCATTTTCACTAAAAAATCAGTAGATGACTCCAAGGTGATTTTTATATGCCTTTTATCACCTGTTCTATCTTACATCATCAATTTAAATTCAGAGACGTTACTATTCGGATATAAATTTGGCTTTGAAATATTATTAGTCAATGCCGGTATTACAATATTAGGTTTATCAATGATACCTAAGAAATAGTTTTATGTATGTCGTTTTTTGTAATTGGTCGAATTAATCTGATAAATAGTTCAATTAATATAGTTTTGTTTTTATAGCTCTTTTGATCAAAACCATCGAAATTTAAAGAGTTGGATTTTTGAAAATGAAATGAATTAAATGGAAACTCGCAAACGAATCTTATCCCTTGATATATTTCGAGGATTGACTGTCATCCTCATGATTTTAGTAAACAACCCTGGTAGTTGGTCATTTATCTATCCACCATTAAAACATGCAGCTTGGCATGGTTGTACACCTACTGATTTAGTATTTCCCTTTTTCCTTTTTATAGTTGGTGTATCCATTTCCTTCTCTATGTTTAATGCGAAGGAAGATAAATTAAAACGACCAAAACTTTTAAGAAAAGCCATTTGGAGAGGAAGTAAATTAATTGGAATAGGATTATTTATTTCTCTTTTTCCTTTCTTTGACTTTTCAACAATGAGGATCCCAGGTGTACTTCAGAGGATAGGGTTGGTCTTTATCTTTGCCACTTCTATCTTCCTTTATTTCGATATCAAAAAAATTATTGGGATTATTTCCATACTATTAATTTCTTATTGGGGAATAATGACACTCATTCCTATACCAGGAATTGGAGAGGCAAATTTGGATGATCCAAACAAAGTTCTATCCGCCTATTTAGACTTTAAATTGATGGGAGGTCACTTATGGAGTGGTACAAAAACATGGGATCCTGAAGGGTTATTATCAACACTTCCAGCCATAGCAACAGCATTATTAGGTATTATTGCGGGTATATTGATAAAGACTAAGAGAGAAGATCAAATAGTAAAGCTATTATTATTTATTGGAGCAGGTCTTCTTATCTTAGGTTATTTCTGGGGTATAGTTTTTCCAATCAATAAAAGCTTGTGGACGTCAACATATGTAGTATATACAGCAGGTTGGGCATACCTTACTCTAGGTATCTGTTACTATATTTTTGATGTGAAGCAATATTATCCAAAGGTAAGTATTGTCCCTAGAGCATTTGGTTTAAACCCTATGATCGCTTACGTTGTTGCCGAACTATTTGCTAAGTTATTGTATCTAATTCAAATAGAAGGGGTTTCAGTAAAAGAACATCTTTACCAATTAATTATGAATGTAGGGTGGAGTAATGAGATGGGTTCGCTTGTTTTTGCTTTAAGTTACTGTAGTTTGATTTTTGTATTTGTACATATCTTATACAAAAAGAATATTGTAGTAAAAGTATAAGTGATGTTGAAGTGAAAAAATCATCATAAAACAAAAAGCCATTTGACGTCGACATCAAATGGCTTTTATATATTCTAGAATGAATTCTAGTTAAGCTCAGAAACAATATTAAATGTATCTCTAGCTATCATAACTTCTTCGTTGGTTGGAATTACACAAACTCTAACACCTGCATCATCAGGAGAAATGTCTGCTTCAATACCCATTACCTTATCATTCTTTTCATCATCTACTTTAATGCCAAGGCCTTCTAATCCTCTTAGGATTTCTCTTCTTGCCATAGCAGAGTTTTCACCAATACCACCAGTGAAAATGATAGTTTCTACACCACCCAATGAAGCTAAATAAGTACCAATATACTTTTTAACGTCATAATGGAACATTTGTAATGCTAATTTAGCATCTTCATTTCCTTTAGCGGCTGCGTTAGATACATCTCTGTAATCAGAAGAAACTCCTGAAATACCTTGTAAACCAGATTTTTTATTGATCAAATTAGAGATGCCGTTTAAATCTAGGTTTTCATGTTCCGCAATAAACGGAATAGCACCTGGGTCGATTGATCCACAACGAGTACCCATCATTAAGCCGTCAGTAGGAGAGAATCCCATAGAGGTCTCAATTGATTTACCATTTTGGATGGCAGCTAGTGAACCTCCATTACCTAAGTGACAAGTGATAATCTTCGAAGTTTTATCATCTCCGTAAATTTCTTTTGCACGTAAAGAAACATATTGGTGAGAAGTACCATGGAAACCGTACTTTCTTAAGCCATATTTCTTATAAAGCTCAATTGGTAATGCATAAATAGCTCTGTGTTCTGGAATACTGTGGTGGAAGGCAGTATCGAAAACACCGACTTGTGGAATTCCAGGAATAGCTAAATCCATAGCCTGAACTCCTTTAATGTTAGCTGGATTGTGAAGAGGTGCTAATTCAATACATGATTCAATGCCATGCATGACATCATCATTAATTAGTACACTTTTAGAGAATGCTTGTCCACCATGAACAATACGGTGACCTACACAAGTTAATTCGTCTAAATCTGAAATGATCTCCATTTCTTTATCCGTTAAAACACTCAAAAGGAATTCAATACCTTTAGCATGATTAGGGATGTTTAGTTGGAGAGTCTCTTTTTTGCCTTTGGCGTTTTTAACTGTAATGGACGCGTCTGTAAGTCCAATTTTTTCAATTAATCCTTTACCGATTACTTCCTCAGAAGGCATGTCGATAAGTTGGAATTTAATTGATGAACTTCCAGAGTTAAGTATGAGAATTTTCACTATTTAAATGAATTTACTTTGTATATAATTTTTCGTAGTCACAATATCATATTATGAATCTTAAAAAATGGGGATTAAAATCATCATTTTGGAATTATTAATGATTTAGGACATTAGTTGATATAATTTCTATTATCAAATAGTTTTTTGATGATTTCAAAATAGAACACAAATAATTTTAGAGAATAAAAAACACGAGTAGATCTTTTTGTCTTAATAATAAAAAAAAGCTACCTCAAAAGTGGAGGTAGCTCATTCATTTTATCTTTTAATTATTATTAGGCCTCTATTTTTACACCTAACAACAATACATCATCAGTTTGTTTTTCTGGTTGAAGACTATCTGCATTTTTCCAATTCTCGAAATAAACATTAAATGCTTCTTTCTGTTCAATCATTGGTTTTTCAGAAAGTTCAAGAATCATTTCCTTTAATTTTTTACTGGAAATTTTTCTGTGATTTTCTCCTCCAAATTGATCTTGATAACCATCTGAGAATAAATAAAAGCTAGTAGAGCTATTTAAGGCAATACTATGTTCTTTCATCACCATTTTATTTATTTCGGTACCTAAACTTAGGCGTTCTCCTTTGACAGTGTATATCTTTTTGTTTTGAACAAATACCAATGGAGTATGTGCTCCAGCAAAAGTGACTTTCTTAGCTTTTCTATCCCAAACAATAATACCTAAATCCATACCGTCTTTGGAGTCTTTATTATCCCCTCCAAGAACGTGAGTCAGGTTTTGTTGCATCTCAATAATGATTCTAGCTGGGGAAGTTACACCTCTTAGATTTACAATTTTATCTAAGAATCCACCTCCCATCACTGACATCATCGCACCAGGTACACCATGTCCTGTGCAATCTGCAGCAACTAAAACAACTTTATTTTCTTTTTTGTTTTCTGCAACCCAATAAAAATCACCTGAAACAGTGCTTTTTGGTTGATACATTACAAAGAAATCTTTGAACAAACGTTTAAATTCTTCTAATGGAGGTAGAATATTACTTTGAATTCTTTTGGCATAATTGATACTATCTTGCAGATTCTTCGTGACGATGTTAAGTTCTTTGTTCTTTTCATCCATCATGTCACGTTGAGCTGCTATCTCTTCATTAATTTGTTCTAGCTCTACGTTTGTTTCTGTCATTTGATCATTGACAGCTTTTAGTTCTTCTGCCTGAGAAGTAATTTCTTCATTCTTATGAAGTAACTGAGCAGCCTGAGTTTCTAACTCTTCTTGTCTTTCCTCTAACTCAACAGTAGCTTCTTGTAATTCAGCAGTTCTTTCAACCACTTTTTCTTCCAATTCTTCTTTGGCTTTGGCTTCCATTTCAAGCATTTGCTTGATCGCTTCATTTTTTTGTTCTCTATAAACGGCGTATTTTTTACTTAACGCTAAGAATAAAAGGGGAGCAAGGAATAAATCGCCGAAATCTAAAGCATGTTCCGTGAAAAAGTTATCAGGAAGTTTACCCGTAGCAAATCCCACAAAAACAAATAGTCCAATACAGTAAAAACTCCATGCAGTGATATAATATCTAGCAATTCTTTGGCCTTTGCTGTAAGCAATAAAGCCAAGAATTAACGACATAATACTAAATGGTATTGAGATAGTTGTCACTAGCTTAATTGCTGCATAGTATGATAAGAAAATGCTTGTAAACACTGTGGCTATACCGAATATGAAACCAACGATATTCATACCAAATGCTACCTTCGAAAGTTTCCTTGTTTTTAGGAAGTATAAGTTAAAAAGAGATTCACCCAACATCCATAAAGCAATGGATAGTGGTGTAATCATATTGGCCATTTTCGGGAAACTCGGGAATAGATACTGGAACGTATGCCCTGTTAACGAGAAGGTAAATAATATTTTCGCTATTAATGGTAAAGGGTATAATAGATAAGAAAAATCTTTTGTAGGTAAATATGTTGTTACACTTAAAATACACAACATTAATAAGACACCTAGTATAATACCGTAAGTTACTTCATACTTTGAGTTAACCTCTGCATAATTCCAAGGTTTATAGAAAAATACTGGAAGCTTTACAATACCATCCGTTTTTACTCTGAAATAAATGGTAGCAGATTCTCTTGCTTGTAATTTGATAGGAAAAATGTAATTATGATGCTCTATGGGTCTAACATCAAAATTTACGTGATCACCCGTAACAAAATGATTTTCGAGTTTCTTATTTTTTACTAGATAAAATTCGATTTCATCCAATGGAGCATAAGGAACTTCTATCAACCAATCACTCACTTCTTCATCCATGTTTTGAATATCAACTTTAGCCCATAAAGAACCTTGGCCATATTCGAAGTTAACATTGGAGTTACTATTCCAGGGAGTGAATTTACTAAACGAAGGGACTGAGACTGATTCAAAGTCTTCTTCATTTAATTGATCCATGTAGTAATAAATAAAAGGAGCACCGTTGACAGATTCTTGTTGTTCCGATAAGTAAAGTACATCCTCCTGTAAAGCCGCAAAAGATAACATTGGGAATAAAATGCCCAACATTACAAATTTGAAAAAAAGTTTCATATCCTTTTTCGATGGAGTTTAGTTATTAATAAGTAGATGAAGTAAATTTACTATCAAAGTTCTAGTGTAAAGTGAGTCATTTATTGTAATAAATTGATTAGTAAGAAGGTAAATGATCACGTTAAGATTTAAAACTTCATTATTGAAAATAATTTCCTCGAAAAGTGCAAAAATAATGCCTAAGTATTTTTTGTTCAATCCCTATTGTGAGTTGGCAATCGTCAAAAACGCAAAATTTTATACTCCTAATAAACAGTTTAAAGCTTTAGTAAATGATTTATCACCTTTAATGATTTGGCTGTATGACTCTAAAATAAAGATTTTGAGTGATATACAGGTAAGTGAAGAATGGAAAAAGGATATTAAAAAGTTACATGAGTTTAAAGTTGATTTTGCAGATTTTGATACCCTCAAAGGTAAGTCAATCAAAATAGAAGACTTAGAGGTATGGGGGAAGTCACTTGATTATTTAACGATCTTATCTAAACCAACCTTTAAAGTGAAAGGGCTCGAAACATGGAGTGATAACGATAAGAATGTTTATGATCGATTCACAGGATATAAAGTCTTAAAATCGTTAGTTAACTCTACAAATACGAATTATATAAGTAAGGATTTGTTAGGTACTTTTTGTAAAACTAAAGAAGAGGTAATACTTAAGTTTCAGCAATTGTTTGCTGGGGAAAATAGAGGAGTAGTTTTTAAATTGCCTTTTAGTTCTTCAGGTAGAGGATTAATGCTTCTTAGAAAAGAACACATTAACCCTGCGATAGAATCTTGGATTGAAAGTGGATTATCAGAACATGGAAGAATATTGGTAGAACCTTGGCTAGATAAAGTTACCGATTTTTCAGTATTATTTAACTTTGAAAGTGAGGAGGTTAAGTTCTTAGGAATTTCCGTTTTTGAGTCTTTAGATTCAGGTCAATATGGGGGAAGTCTTTTAGGTAATTATGAAGATCTACTTCCTAATACTATTTCAGTCCAAATCCCCAAATTAATTGAAGATCTCAAAGGTGCTTTTCGTAACACAAATGAGTTTAAAGGGTTTAAAGGTAGGTTAGGAGTGGATGCTATGATTGTAAGAGATGTTATGGATAATTTGATTTTGCACCCTTGTGTAGAAATCAATCCAAGAACAACTATGGGACATATTTCTTTAGGTTTAAAAAAGGCTGTGTTAAACCCAAATCGTGCGAAATGGGTGATAACGACTAAACATCAAATAGCGAACTTTAAAACCTTTGAAATCGAAATGAGGAAGAAATATCCCTATCAAATAGAAAACAAAAAGTTAGTATCAGGATTTTTTCCTCTAGTTGATGTAAATTTGACAAAACAATATTATGCATACGTTTTAGCAGAATAGGCTAGACCATTTTTTATGAAAAAATATAGACTAAGATTAAACGAAATCAATTTTAGATTTTTACAAAGTATTCTATTGAAATTAGCTGAAGCATATAAAGAACGTATGCCAGAAGATATAAGTCATCAGCTACTTATCGAGTTATATGATGCTAAATTTAATATTTCAGTATTTGATATCCATAAGGAAAAGGTAATGCAATTAAATCGTTCTCAAGTGATGGCATTACACCTTTTTTTAGAGGAAATTCCTTTGAAAGGGGAAGTGGATATTATCAGAAATCAATTGTACAACGATTTTGATAAATTCCTAGCTTAATCTAAAGAGTGAGACAAGAGTTCTTGTCCAAATTTCATAACACTTTCCATCATGTAAGGGTGGGATAAAGAATGTCCACTTTTATCAATGATATTCAGCTGACTGTTCGGAAGCATTTCATGGAGTTGAAGTGCGGATTTTGATGGAGTAACCAAATCATTTCTACCATGAGTGATATAAACTGGACAGATAATTTTGGAAGAGGTAATTAAATCTTCAATAGATTGATTGTTAAATAAGTAGGGTGATTGCAAAAAGTAATGATTTTCTATTCGAGCACAAGCAATAGCATATTTAGTTGGACTCCATTGATAGAGCTCTTCATAATTTGAATGAGGGTGTTCTGAAGCAAAAGACTCCCAAAGAAGCCAATTGGTACAAAATTTCTCAAAATCATCTCCATCCATAGCTTTTCTGTATGAATTTAAGAATTGAGTTAAGCTTCTTCTATCCACTCCATCGTGTAAAACGGAAGCAACATCGGCGTACATTGTTGGGGTAGCACCTGTAAACAACCATTCCAACTCATTTTGATTACAGAAAAATATTCCCCATAAATTCAATCCTTTTACCCTTTCTTGATGCAATGAGGTATAGGCTAAGGCTAACGTAGATCCCCAACTGCCTCCAAAGATATACCATTCATTAATGTGAAGTGTGGTTCTAAGAAGTTCTAGGTCTTTAATAAGATGAGCTAAAGTATTATTCTTTAAACTACCTAAAGGTTTACTATTACCACTACCTCTTTGGTCGATGCCGATTAAACGAACGGCAGGGGTGTTCTTGAAAATTTCTATATAAGCATCGCCTAGACCTGCTCCGGGACCGCCATGTAAATAGAGCACAGGAACACCCATCGGGTGACCCGATTGCTCATAATACAGTTCATGACCATCTTCAGTGATTAAATATCCGTGGTCGTAGGCATTCATTATTAAGGTTATTCTGGTTTAAGTTCTTCCAACTCATCCACCTGCATGGTCCATTCTTCCCATAGCTCTGTGGCTTCATCAAGTTCTTCTTTTACTTTCTGATACTGAGTATTTGTTTCTGCTAATTTATCAGGATTTCCGAATATTTCAGGATCTCCCAAGGAACCTTCAATTTCTTCTTTCTTTTCTTCAAGTTCCATGACCAATTCTTCGTATTTTTCCATTTCAGATTTGGCCTTTTTCATTTTCTTTTGCCACTCTTTCAAGTTGTAATTGACATGCTTTTTCTTCTCCTTTTTAGGTTTAGATTCTAAATTACCATCTTCTTGATCGAGCTTTTCCAAAAGTTCTTTTTCTTGATCTTGACGTTGTTTCCATTCTACCCATTCTAAATAAGTACCAGGATATTCTTTTAACTGACCGTCTTCGATATACCAGATCTTGTTGGCTACATGAGAAATAAAGTGACGGTCGTGTGATACAATCAAATATGTACCTAAATATTGCTGAAGAGCTTGTATAAGAATATTTACAGATGGAATATCTAAGTGGTTGGTCGGTTCGTCAAGCATCAAAAAGTTGGCTTCTGAGATAAGTGTTTTAGCTAAGGCTACACGAGATTTCTCTCCGCCTGAAAGTACTTTGATCTTCTTGAAAATCTCATCACCTCCAAATAAGAAACATCCAAGAATGCCTCTTAATTCTTGCTCTGTTTTATCAGATCCAGCTTGCTTTAGTTCATCAAGAATTTCATTTTCAACATTTAGATCCTCAAGTTGGTGCTGTGCATAGAAGGCTGTAATCACATTATGACCACCTTTTCTTTCACCTTTGTCGAAATCTTCGCGAGCAGAAATTAAACGAAGTAAGGTAGATTTACCTTTACCATTGGCACCAATGAGAGCTACTTTATCACCTCTCATTAATTGAAGGTTCGCATTTTGAAATATGATTTTTTCATCATAGGCTTTGTCGAAATCCACCAATTCAGAAATCACTTTTCCTGGCTGTTGGTTAAATTTAAAGTCCATGTTGATTTCCGGATTATCATTCCTAACATCCTCAATCATATCCATACGGTCGAGCATTTTTACTCTAGACTGTACTTGTTTTGCTTTTGTAGCTTTCGAACGGAAGCGCTCAATAAAACGCTCTGTTTCTTTTATTTTTTGTTGCTGATTTTCATAAGCATTCTTTTGAAGCTCAGCTCTTAATTTTCTTTCTTCTAAATAGAAGGAGTAATTACCAGAATAGGAGGTTAAACGCCCTTGTGATACTTCTACAGTTTGATTAATGGCTCTATCTAAAAATTCTCTATCGTGAGATACAATTAAAACAGCACCCTCGTAGGATGAAAGATAGTTTTCAATCCACTGTATTGAAGGAAGGTCCAAGTGGTTGGTAGGCTCATCAAGCATCAAAACGTCGGGTTTCATAAGTAATAGTTTGCCCAACATTACACGCATTCTCCATCCACCAGAAAAACTATGTAAAGGTCTTTCTAATTCGTGGTTTTTAAATCCAAGACCTGCCAAAATTGCCTCTGCTTTGGATTTAACGGTATAACCTTCCATAGCCTCAAATTTTTCTTGTAATGAAGCTAATTTTTCGACTAATTCTTCCTTGTAATCCGTTTCCATTTCATGAAGGATATTATCAATCTGTGCTTGAATTTTTAAGACAGGACCAAAAGCTTCCATCGCAACACTAAGAATAGATTCTTCAGTTTGATAGGATAGGAGATCTTGATTTAGGAATCCGATAGTACATCCTTTAGGCATTGTAATCGAACCCTCATCAGGAGTCAAATCGCCATGGATTAATTTTAACAATGTGGTTTTACCTGCACCATTGTGGCCCACAATACCTATACGGTTTTTAGGGTAAACAGTGAGAGAAGCATTTTGATACATGGTTCTGCTTCCGAAGTGGAAAGATACATTGCTAATCGCTAACATAAGGAAATTTATTAATCAAAAAATGGAATTACAATTTAGAAAAAAAGACCTACAACACGAATGTTATAGGTCTTTTGTTATTAGAGGAGGTTAATTACTTAACTTTCTCGATAACTGCTTTGAATGCTTCAGGGTGGTTCATAGCAAGGTCAGCAAGAACTTTACGGTTCAATTCGATACCTGCTTTGTTTAAGTTACCCATGAATACAGAGTAAGACATATCACCGTACATACGAGTAGCAGCGTTGATACGTTGGATCCATAAGCTACGGAAGTTTCTCTTCTTTTGTTTACGACCGATGTAAGCATATTGCCAGCCTTTTTCAACTGTGTTTTTTGCTACTGTCCAAACATTTTTACGAGCACCGTAATAACCTTTTGAGAACTTAAGGATTTTTTTTCTTCTAGCGCGAGACGCGACGTGGTTGACCGATCTAGGCATTTTTTTCTAATTTTAATAAGTTTTGTAAATCAATTTGTTTGATAAAGTAATTGTGAATCTTTGGATTATAACCAAAGCATTTTCTTCACGTTTACAGTATCCGCCTTGTCTACCTCACCCATCAAAGTTAGGTTACGCTTTTGTTTAGTCGTTTTCTTAGTTAAGATGTGCGACTTGTAAGCGTGCTTTCTTCTGATCTTGCCAGTTCCTGACAACTTGAAACGTTTTTTCGCTCCAGATTTAGTTTTAACCTTTGGCATTTTACCTTTCAGTTATTAAGAGCCTAAACTCTTAAGGTGAAACAATAATTAAACTACGCGATTACCTACGGCAGCCAATAGCCTCGGTATTTCGCTTGCATTGATTGTTATTTTACTAACAAAAAAATGCACACCTGTATAAAACAAGCGTGCAAATTTAATCAATATTCTTTGTAAATCAATACCTAATAAGGTTTATTTACTTAAATTATTTCTTAGGAACGTTTGGAGAGATAAACATGATCATTCTACGTCCTTCAACACGCATTTGACCTTCGATTTTTCCGTGTTCCTGAATTTTTTCAGCAAAACGTTGTAAAAGTTCTCTACCTCTATCTTTGTAGATGATTGTACGTCCGTGGAAGTGAACATACGCTTTTACTTTATTTCCATCGTTTAAGAACTTAACGGCGTGCTTAGTTTTAAAGTCTAAATCGTGTTGGTCTGTATTAGGACCGAAACGAATTTCCTTCACTACTGTTTTGGATGCTTTAGCCTTTAACTCTTTTTCTCTTTTCTTTTGTTCGTACTTGAATTTCGAGTAGTCAATGATTTTACAAACCGGAGGTTTTGCATTGGGTGAAATTTCTACTAGATCTAGATCCAAGTTTTCAGCGAGTTTTAAAGCCTCGTCTCTTGAAAATACACCGTTTTCTACATTGTCACCAACTAGTCGAACTTCTCTGACTCTAATTTGATGGTTGGTTCTATGAGAGTCTCTTGCCATTTAAGAACTTAATTTCGTTTGAAAATTTTTTAAAATTATTAAATTTTTGATTCTAAAATTAACTACTTTTGAATTAAGTTAACGGAATCATTAATTTCACCGCTAAGGTACTAACTTATTTTTTTCTTTAACTATAAATATCTCAGAAATATGTGAAAAATCAGATTTTTTGAGAAAACATAGAAACATTAACAATCAATTCAAGTTTTAACTAACATGAAAAAATACATTTTTTATTTACTATCATCTATTCTGATCATAACTTCATGTAGCAAAGATGAACCAATTCTTCCAGGTATACCAACAGGTTCAAACGACAAGGAATACCTAAAAGAATTGATGAGTCAATGGTATCTTTGGAATGATGAATTACCAGATCAAATTAATACAAATACATACAGTGATCAATTCACTATGCTGCAAGCACTTAGGAATGAGCAGGATAGATGGTCATTAATACAAGATAAAGCTGCATACGAAGCTTATTACCAATCAGGTACAGTAACAGATGAAAACTCGGGAGCACATGGTATTTATTTATCGGTTTTCGAAAATGGCGATCTTTATTTAAGATTTTCTTATCCTGGTTCTGAGGCCTTTGAAAAAGGTTTGACTCGTGGTACTAAAATCAATAAAATCAATGGTGTTGATGTCAATACTGTATCGGACGAAGAACTCAATAATTTATTAGGAGAGAATGTAAAAGGAGTAACCAATACATTTGACATTACTATTCCTGAAAGATACGTATATGATGACGAAGGGGTACTTGTAAAAAAAGAAGAAGAAACTAAAACTGTAGACATTACAAAAGAGGCTGTAGTTATTGCTCCAGTAGTTCATAAAAACATTATTAATGTAAAACGAGATGGACAAGTAGTTAAAGTTGGACACATCGTATTTATGTCATTCATTGAAACAGCAGAGGAAGCATTAAACACAGCATTCGCTGAATTTAAAGCTGCTGGAGTTTCAGAAGTGATTCTTGATTTACGCTACAATGGAGGTGGACGAGTAAATATTGCTGGTCAACTTTCAGGGCTCTTAGCTCCAGCTTCAGCAAATGGAAAAGATCTATTTAGATACAGACATAATGCTCTTCAAGTAGAGCAAAACAGTGATTATAAATTAGAATTGGAAGATGCCAATTTAAATTTAGATCGTGTATTTATGTTGACAACTGGTGGTACTGCATCAGCAAGTGAGTTAATGATAAATGCATTACGTCCTTTTATGGATGTACAAGTTGTAGGTGAGAGAACACATGGAAAACCAGTAGGAAGTTATGGTTTTGAAAATAATGATTTTATCTATTCAGTGATTTCACTCAGAATATTAAATGCAGATAACGAAGGAGATTATTTCGATGGTATTCCTGTAAATCAAGAAGCATTTGATGATCCTACTTACAATTGGGAAGATACTAGAGAGCCAATGTTGTATCAGGCATTACAAATGATTATAAATGGTGCTTATGATGCAGGTAATGCAGCAAGAATGGGCCATCCAACATTGAAAAATATGGCTGATCATGAAGATAAATATAAGGATGTATTTATTGTGGATCAGATAAATGAATAATCAGATACTGATTTAATAAACGAAACCCTTCAAAATAGTATTTATTTTGAAGGGTTTTTTTATACCTTTGTGAAAAAGTGGAAGATTTACACTTTCATCAGAATTATAGAAGTATTTGTTTTGTTGATCTTTTAAAATAATTTCGAGACAAGAGAAATCTCTATACCCAAATTTTATAAATCTTAGTTCAGTAAGATCAATTTTATACAATTCATACATGCAGTCTATCGGAAAAGTAGGGGTGCTAATTATAGCAGCAGGTAGCTCTAAGCGCTTAGGTAAACCAAAGCAGTTACTTGAATATAAAGGAAGAACCTTAGTACAACATAGTATTGACAAAGCAAAACAACTACAAAATGTTGATATTGCTGTTGTGCTTGGGGCTTATTATGACGAAATTAGTGATGTAATCAAAGAGGATGGAGTTCATATTGTCAATAATGAAACTTGGCAAGATGGGCAAGGAGGAAGTATTGCTAAAGGAGTAAAATTTTTTAATGATGCTGAAGAGAAATATTCTAAAGTATTGATCTTATTGTCTGATATGCCATTAGTCGATATCCCTCATTTAGGAAATCTGATAGAAAAAGCAAAAGACAGAAGAATTGTAATGTCTAAATATGATGGATTTACAGGAGTACCAGCTGTTTTTGATCAGACAGTATTTCCAGAATTGATGGCTTTAGAAGGTAATTTCGGTGCAAAATCGATTGTTAGAAAGAATAAACATTCTTATGCCTCTGTAGATTCAGAGTACCTTTCTTAGATGTGGATACTGAAAGTGATTATCACAAATTATTGAAGTATTCTAAAGAAATAGGAATGTAAAACATACGTTACAAAAAAAACATGAGTCATCCCTAATTTATATGACTATAATAATACAGGGATGACTCATTTTTATTTTTGAGCCAAAAAATAGTTATTGTAAGTACCAAATAACCTTAACTATTTAAAACTATGACTCATTCTACCCTTAATTTACTAAATAAAGTATTTACTAAGAAAAATAACCCAATCAATTATTTACTATCCCAAAGTCAAAACTATCTTTCTCCTTTACTCAAAGAGTTACATAAGACTCTTGATTTACGATTAGTAAAAACCTTTAATGAATTATTTCATTCAATATTAGAGAATAGAAATAATACAAAATCATTACTCTTGACAGAATTAGGCACTTTGCTTTCCGGTAATATCCATGGCAACGCTGGAGTAAAAAGAATTGGTAAATTAATAAGAAGTCATAACTGGTGTTCAAGTATAATTTCTGAGTTTTTTAGGAACAAAAGCTACGATAGAATTTCATCTATGCTCGCAGAAAAAGTTCGACCTATTTTAATTTGGGACGGATCAGTATTGGAGAAGCACGAGTCAATACGTCTGGAAGGTCTTTCGGCAGTCGATAGTAGTCGAGCCAAAAGGTTAGTGAAAATTAAACCAGGTTATTATAATCCTCCCGTTAAAGGTTTTATTCATGTACCTGGTTTTAAAGTTGAAGGAGTTGTTTTAACTGCACTATCTAAACGAGCATCTCTATTCGAATTCAATGTTTATTCGCGATCAGGTTTATTTAAAGAGTGGTGGTCTAATTTTATTTGGAGAGGTTTTAAGAAGTTACATAATCGCTTTCACAATGCAGTTTTACATGTTTTTGACAGAGGTTATGCTAATGTTACGGTCTTGGAATTTGCAGAACGATTTGAGCAAAGTTTCTTAGTTCGATGGATGTCTAACAAATATTTAATAGATGAAAAAGGTAAACGATTAACGCATCATATTTCAAGAGGAATGAAGAACAAAAGCTTTAAGGTGACTTTTGATAAAGAGCGTAAAAAGTATGCACGAAAACTTATTACTTGGAAAAAAGTCAAACACCCCGATATGAAAAATCAGGAATATACACTAATAGTGATTAGAGAATACAAACGTGCAGGATCTCCAATTTATTTACTCACAAATTTAGTTATTGAAACAAAGAATCAAGCGTGGGAAATGCTCTTTTCATATATGAAAAGATGGGAAGTTGAAGAAATGTTTAGATGTTGTAAAGCAGAATTAGGGTTGCAATCTATTAGAGTACAATCGTGGGAAGTAAGACTAAAACTAATAAATATAGCTCTTTTAGTTTATGAGTTTTTAATGGAAATAATACAAAAAAAGAGGCATTATGTTGAACGTTTAATCAACATATATGCCCCTTTGTTTGGAAGGAAAAGGAATAAATCTCCCTTTTATCGACTTCGAAAAGCTTTTGCATCCATTATAAGTAAATGGAAATCCTACGCTGAAATTTCATATAGGTATAATCCAATATTTAAGGGATGACTCATGTTTTTTATTTATTGAAACTGACTTTTGATTCTAATCTGAGTCAATTTATTTTTTGTATCCAAAGCAAAGTCATTATTTATTATCCAATCATAGTAATGTGGATCTTTCTTTAATGTATCTGCTACTGATTTACCTTTATATTTCCCAAAATTAAAAATGGGGTCGCCTTCGTTATTTAGTACCATTCTACCTGCAAAATCAACCAAATTTTTAGCTGTCAGTTCATGAAGTGCATTCATATCATTTTTAACAGGCTCATAATCCTTTCCGTTTTTATCTTTGATAGTTACCCCTTCATAATGTTTTACTTGAGCGTCGATCACATCAAGAGTAGCGATAGTGTCTGCTTCTGCAGAATGAGCATCTTCCAATTCTCTTCCACAATAGAATTTAAGTGCAGCACCTAAAGTTCGAGGCTCCATCATAAAGAAGATTTTTTGAGCATCAACTATTTTTCTTTGGCTAAAATCAAATTCTATACCTGCTCTAAGAAATTCTTCTGTGATCACAGGTAAATCAAATCTTAGCACATTATAACCACCAATGTCACAACCTTTCATAAAAGCGGCTACTTCTTTTGCGATTTGCTTAAAGGTAGGCATATCTTTTACGTCTTCATCATATATGCCATGTACTTTAGAAGAGGTACTAGGAATATGCATTTCTGGGTTACATTTATATGTTTTGATGGTTCTTTCTCCATTTATATCCGCCTTAACCATAGAAATTTCAATAATTCTATCTTTTGTAACGTTTGTTCCTGTAGTTTCAAGGTCAAATACTACTAAGGGGTTTTTTAAATTTAAATTCATTGTTGGTAGTATGGTTATTTTTTAATTTTTTTCATCAGAGATTTTTCCTAACCATAATTCTCTTAAATGAAGGGCTTGCGGTGAGCGCTTTCCATTTATTTCGAAAATATTATCTTCAGTCTGATGATTAATTACTGTTTTCGATTTCAATTTAACAATTTTACCTTGTCTTCTTACAGTAACTTTAATATTTGTGTTTTTTTTAGGAGAGTTTACCACTTCATTAATTATGTCTGAAATGTTCTCCATAGTGATCTCTTGCTTGTTATACTTTAAAAGTACATCGCCTAACTGATAACCCATTTTTTCCCCAAATTCATCTACATCGGAGAGGTCCTCAACAAATAGTTCATCTTGATCATTGATTGAGATTCCGATATTACCAAATGTACCGGTGGCAATTTCTCTACTTTCTGCGTAATCTATACCAACTTTAGCCATCATTTCTTCAAGAGGAAGAGGAGTGTTACTGTCGACATATTTTTTGAGGTATGTGGTTGTCTCTGGTATCCCACTTAATTCGCCAATAACAGTAAAAAGTTCTTCATCCTTAAAAGGTTTATCACTGCCGTATTTTTTAGACAGTTTGAGCATTAAGTCTCTTAAGTTTTGTGTCCCATTACTATGCTCTAGAATAACTAGGTCAAGCCCTAAGGCAATTAATGCTCCTTTTTCATAAACGTTAGGGTATTGATCTCCATATTTATCTAAACAGCCTTTACTCATGGTGGTGAAAGCAATGTTTCTATTGTATAACTTAGTGGAGTTTAAAATCTTTTTCCCTATAGAATTCATGTAGGTCGTACGATCAATTACACCGTTTTTAACTAAAGCTAGACCTGCAAAATATTCTGTTACTCCTTCATATAACCATAAGTGTTCTGACATTTTTGGCTCTATATAATCAAAATGAGCTATTTCTTCAGAATGAATACTTAAAGGAGTGAGAATATGAAAAAACTCATGGGCAGCAATTTCCTGAATTATTGGAATGATCATTTTAGGCTTTCCAGTAGGAAGGAAATAAAATGAACTGTTCCAGTGTTCCAATGCTCCCATAGCACCTGATACACCAGGTTTGTCGGTTAGATAAATAATAAAAGTATAATGGTTGGTGGGTAAATCGCCTTTCAAAAAGGTTTGTTGTGCTTTAAGAACCTTTTTTAGTTCTTTACTAATCAATTTAGCGGTTATTGATTTTTGTGGAGACCTTAATCCAATTTTTACTATTGTATTTCCAACTTGAATACTGGCTGTGTCGGGTTTAGAATACATGATGGGATTGTCAACCAAACGATGATAGGAAGGTGCAGTATATACATCTAAGCTATCGGTGTTTATTTCTTTACTTAAGGAAGTTACTCCATAGAGTTTTTCATTATTTATTACTTTTAATTCGAAAGTGTTTTCGACCATTCCATCAAAATATCCAAAAAAGCCATGGTTGTTAAGGACAAAGTTTTCATCCTTATCAATATTTGTTCCTGCAGGTTCAAATATTTTTTTGGGCAGCTTAGTATCCCATGTATCATCAACTAAATAAGAGATTTTCGATATGTTTTTGGTAGAAAGGATTCTCCAACGGTTATCATCAATTTTTTTAATTGATAGGGGTTGGCCCGAAGTATCGAATGCTTTTAAATCGGATATAAAACGACCATAATTATAAATTTTGTATGTACCAGGAACAATAGCAGGGAATTGGAAAATGAGTTCTTCTTCATTTAAATCATCAATACTTAATTCCACTTTCAGTTGATCATTATTTACCTCATTTAAATTAATCTGATATTTATAAATAAACGGGTTTTGTCCTAACAATTGAATCGCGAAAAAAAAGAATATTTGATAGCATAAGTAAAATTTAAATTTCATACTCATCATTAAATTAAAAAATGGTCAATGCTTGTTCCTAAAGATATATCTTACCACAGTCAAGTTGTCGCAAGATACAAAATAAGTATTGAATTGTTTAGTGAGTTGTTTTGATAAATTATCATCAAATTTTATCTATTTCTTAGAATTATACTTTAATTCAAGTTATATTCATTTCGAATTACAGAAATCTTAAATTAGTTATTATGATCATTTTAACTCGATGATGAATATAATTTTTTTAATCAAATTCTGGTTTTTTACTTAAATACAATACATATATTCAATGAATTCAATTCAACCCATCGATTTAAATTTTTTAGAATGTAAAGAAGCCATCGCTTCTTACCTTATTGAAACTTCAGAAGGACCAATTTTAATTGAAACGGGACCTCATTCAACTTATCCGATCCTAAAAGAAGCAATAAAAAAGCAAGGTTATGAAATAGAAGACATCAAACATGTTTTCATTACACACATTCATTTAGATCATGCAGGAGCAGCTTGGAAGTTTGCTGAACATGGAGCGAAAGTTTATTTACATCCTTTTGGTGTTAGACATATGGCCGATCCTTCTAAATTAATGGCTTCAGCTAAAATGATTTATAAGGACGATATGGATAGATTATGGGGAGAAATGCATGAAATCCCTGAAGATCTATTGATCGCTCCAGAAAACGGGTCTACGATAAAAATAGGTGATGTTGACGTTACTGCTTGGTTTACACCGGGACATGCAAATCATCATATCGCATGGCAGATTGAAGACTTTTTATTTACAGGAGATGTGGCTGGTGTTAAAATAGGAGATGGCCCTGTTGTGGCTCCTTGTCCTCCTCCAGATATCAATTTAGAGAAATGGCAGGCATCAATTGATTTAATTCGTGAAATTTCTCCATCTAAATTATACTTAACTCACTTTGGTGTCGTTACTGATGTAGTGAATCACCTCATTGCACTTGAAAAAGACTTATATAAAGTTGCAGAAATTGTGAAAAACTACAGCGAAAACGACTATTCTCTAGAAAAAATGGAAGAACTTTTCACAACATATGTAAATAATGAGTTAAAATCATTAGGTTTGAAGGATGAAGCGCTCAAACAATATGATGCTGCCAACCCACCTTTTATGAGTGTGGCGGGATTATTGCGTTATTGGAAAAAAAAGAACTAATAAGTCAAATAGATTAACAAAGAATGGATATTTTTTTCGGTCTACTCATTATTTTTATTGCTTGTATTGTCATCTGGAAAGCGTGTGATGGATTTGAAGATGCCTCTGGGTTTCTGGGTAGAAATATGAAAGGTGGTGTGAAGGGAGCTACAATCGATGCTATAGGTAGTTCGATGCCTGAACTTTTTACTACTTTTTTCTTCTTGGTTATTGCAGGTGATGCCAAAGGTTTTGCCAGTGGTATTGGTACTACATCAGGTAGTGCAGTTTTCAACATCATGATTATCCCAGCCGCGGTAATAATTAGTGTTATTGTAATTAATAGAACAGTTAGCTTTATTAATGTCAATCCAAAGGTTATTTTACGTGATGGTATCGCTTTGATGCTAGCCATTTTATGTTTAATCATATTTGTTTCAGAAAATGAGCTGACATGGAAACATGGGGCTTTTCTAATGAGTTTATATGTGGTTTACGTTGTTTCTTTACTATTCATCAAAATGGATGACCATGGTGACGAACACGATGATTATGAATATGAAGCAGGTGAAGGTGGACGTTTAAAAGCACTATTGCATTTAGATTTGTCTCATGCAATCATTGGCAATAAAGAAATGAATACTGGTAGAGCTTGGTTCTTGCTATTAGCTTCTACTGGAATTGTAGGTGCTGCTTGTCATTACCTTACAATTGGATGTGAAATGCTTGGACACGGTATGGGATGGGATATGTATATCGTAGCATTAATCTTTGCTGCAGCTGCTACTTCAGTGCCGGATACTATTATCTCAGTAAAAAGTGCCAACAATGGTGCATACAATGATGCGATTTCAAACGCTCTCGGGTCTAATATTTTTGATATCTGTTTTGCATTAGGAATGCCTTTAACAGTATATACATTAATGAATGGATCTATTCCAATGGAAGGTGATGATACAATGGCTTTTATCGGTCAGTTTAGAATTATACTACTAATTCTGACAGGTGTATCCACTCTTATTTTCTACATAGGAGCAAAGAGAAAACGTTTGGGAGCCAAAAGTGGTTATTTCCTCGTAACATTGTATGTAGTATTCATTATTTATACTCTTGCCTATAGATATAGCCCAGAGGCTATTAGCGGTATTCAAGATGCCTTATTGCAGATCAATGATTTTCTAGTGAATCTTAACCCTTTCCATAAGGTTTAAGGTTTAATAAAATATCTAATCAAGAAACATGAGTCATCCCTTAAATATTGGATTATACCTATATGAAATTTCAGCGTAGGATTTCCATTTACTTATAATGGATGCAAAAGCTTTTCGAAGTCGATAAAAGGGAGATTTATTCCTTTTCCTTCCAAACAAAGGGGCATATATGTTGATTAAACGTTCAACATAATGCCTCTTTTTTTGTATTATTTCCATTAAAAACTCATAAACTAAAAGAGCTATATTTATTAGTTTTAGTCTTACTTCCCACGATTGTACTCTAATAGATTGCAACCCTAATTCTGCTTTACAACATCTAAACATTTCTTCAACTTCCCATCTTTTCATATATGAAAAGAGCATTTCCCACGCTTGATTCTTTGTTTCAATAACTAAATTTGTGAGTAAATAAATTGGAGATCCTGCACGTTTGTATTCTCTAATCACTATTAGTGTATATTCCTGATTTTTCATATCGGGGTGTTTGACTTTTTTCCAAGTAATAAGTTTTCGTGCATACTTTTTACGCTCTTTATCAAAAGTCACCTTAAAGCTTTTGTTCTTCATTCCTCTTGAAATATGATGCGTTAATCGTTTACCTTTTTCATCTATTAAATATTTGTTAGACATCCATCGAACTAAGAAACTTTGCTCAAATCGTTCTGCAAATTCCAAGACCGTAACATTAGCATAACCTCTGTCAAAAACATGTAAAACTGCATTGTGAAAGCGATTATGTAACTTCTTAAAACCTCTCCAAATAAAATTAGACCACCACTCTTTAAATAAACCTGATCGCGAATAAACATTGAATTCGAATAGAGATGCTCGTTTAGATAGTGCAGTTAAAACAACTCCTTCAACTTTAAAACCAGGTACATGAATAAAACCTTTAACGGGAGGATTATAATAACCTGGTTTAATTTTCACTAACCTTTTGGCTCGACTACTATCGACTGCCGAAAGACCTTCCAGACGTATTGACTCGTGCTTCTCCAATACTGATCCGTCCCAAATTAAAATAGGTCGAACTTTTTCTGCGAGCATAGATGAAATTCTATCGTAGCTTTTGTTCCTAAAAAACTCAGAAATTATACTTGAACACCAGTTATGACTTCTTATTAATTTACCAATTCTTTTTACTCCAGCGTTGCCATGGATATTACCGGAAAGCAAAGTGCCTAATTCTGTCAAGAGTAATGATTTTGTATTATTTCTATTCTCTAATATTGAATGAAATAATTCATTAAAGGTTTTTACTAATCGTAAATCAAGAGTCTTATGTAACTCTTTGAGTAAAGGAGAAAGATAGTTTTGACTTTGGGATAGTAAATAATTGATTGGGTTATTTTTCTTAGTAAATACTTTATTTAGTAAATTAAGGGTAGAATGAGTCATAGTTTTAAATAGTTAAGGTTATTTGGTACTTACAATAACTATTTTTTGGCTCAAAAATAAAAATGAGTCATCCCTGTATTATTATAGTCATATAAATTAGGGATGACTCATGTTTTTTTATTTCTTATATATAGAAGTGGACAAATTAATTGATAAGACCATAAAATTGATGATTTACTATCATATTAAGTAATGCCTCATTGTTGTTTTTTTATCAAGGACTAAATAAAGTTATCGGAAAGACGCTAATTCTAGAAGGAATCTTTGATGTATTACAAAGAATTATCTAATGACAAAGAGATTGAATTTACTTAAATATTGATACAGAATCATTTATATAATTGCTTTAATATCTCAATAAGTCTAGAGACTATTTGATATTCACCCATGATATATAAAAAAAGACATTGCCTCTTTATATGTAAAATGACAATGTCTTATATATGTGTTATTCTTTATTATTAAGAACCGTGATTTTTTATCTCTTTTAAAATTTCAGCATATGCATAATTAATAGATTCTTGCATGATGTTTAAAGTCTTTTCACCATCATAAGTATGCCATTTATTAATATATGACCTTAGGGTATTATCTGAAGTTCCTGTGAATACATACATCATATTAGCAATTTGATTCGTCATCATCACTTGTTTGTATTGATCTGTGAACATCCCTTCTGTATTACTAATAATTTCACTTTCGACTTTTTTCTGATCAGTAGTCAGATGTTCGTTTATTCCAAGAGAAACATCAACTAAAGTATGATACAAAACACTTTCTGACATTCTACCAATTTTAAGTAATTGGTAAATGTTGACACATAGGTTAAATCTTTCTTGATCAACACTATGCATGTCGAAATTGTTGACATACTTTGCTTTGTCTATTTTTTCAAAACGAGTTAAAGATCTATTTCTTGTGCCATGGATATCCTCGTTAATGGGATTCTCTAAGAATAAAATAGATTTATTCAGTAAGTCTTCATTAACTTGAGTCGCTATGTACTCTGTTATATGATGATTTACATTTTTATTAGTGAGATAAAGTTTAATAATCGCTTTAATCTCTAATTCTGATGGAGCATTTTCAATAAATAGAAATTCTTCATCAACTTTTGCAGATGCAATTTCATCAGTTTGCCTTGTGTAATCAGTTAATCCACTTAATCGAAGAAATTCTTGTGCTTTTTTTTGTCTAACACTCTGAGCGTTAAGATCTATACACACTAAAATAGAGCACAGAGAGATTAGATACTTTAAATATTTGTAGTTCATTATCAGTTGTTATAATCGAATGAATTGGGTAAAAGTAAGATATTGTAAAGTTGAACAATACCTATATGTAAATATACGTGAATGTGATTAGAATTGAAAATAAATAAACGGTTGTATATCAGAAGATCTACTTTGAAATAAAATAAATCCTACAAAAAATAAGAATGCTGCTTTAGCAAAATCAGGCATTGTGATGAATTCTAAAGCTAATTTATCTTTCCAATGTTGTGGAATCCAGTGGATAAAGAAGCCAAAACCCATTACAATGAAAACATATTTGTATGCCATAATTACCTCCAAAGCAATAGAAAGATCCATATTTGTTAAAATCTGACTAATCATACTATTTGCGTGTTGCATGTCCTCTGCTCTGAAATATATCCAAGCATAACACACAAAGTGAAATGTTATGATACCACCGATTATATTTTGATATTTAAAATGCCCAATTTTTTTTCCAGCATACTCCATCCAAAGTTTATGTATTGCCAAAGCACCTCCATGCAAACATCCCCAAATAATAAATCTGAAATGTGCACCATGCCATAATCCACCTAATAACATTGTAATAAATAGATTGATGTACGTTCTTACTTTTCCTTTTCTATTTCCGCCAAGTGGTATGTATAAATAATCTCTTAGGAATGAAGATAGGGAAATATGCCATCTTCTCCAGAAATCTGTGATGTCTGTTGCTTTGTAAGGCGAGTTAAAGTTGAGTGGTAATCGGAAACCTAATAATAAAGCCACTCCAATAGCAATATCAGTATATCCTGAGAAATCGCAATAAATTTGAATGGCATAGCCATATGTGGCCATTAAGTTTTCAAAACCAGAATAGGACCAAGGTGACTCAAAAATTCTATCCACAAAATTAATAGAGATATAATCGGAGATCATAATTTTTTTGACAAGCCCAGTTGCTATTAAAAATAATGCATGTCCATACTCACTTTCCTTTAGTTTATATTGTTGATGAATTTGAGGGATAAACTCAGAGGCTCTAACAATTGGACCCGCTACTAATTGAGGGAAAAAGCTAACAAAAAGTGCGAAATCCCATATGTTGTCCACTGGTTTGATGTCGCCTCGATAAATATCAACCGAATAACTAATTGTTTGGAATGTATAGAAAGAGATACCTATCGGAAGGAAAATATTCGATGTATCCATTCCAGCATCAAAAAGACTATTAAAAAAGGCGGCTAAATAATTTTCTTGTTCTATCTCTAAATTGAATAAAGTATTCAACCCATCAGTAAAGAAGAAGGTATATTTAAAATAGGCCAGTAAGCTTAAATTTATGACTGCACTTATAGAGACAAGCAGCTTTCGTGTTTTCTTATCGTTAGAATCAAATATCTTTTTACCTATATAGTAGTCTATTATTGTTGAAAAAAGTAAGAGTACAAAATAAAAACCACTCGACATATAATAGAAATACAAACTCGCTAAAAGCAAAAGAACATTTCTAGTCGTGATATTTTTATAAATAAATTGATATATCAGTATAATGGAACCAAAAAGGACCCAAAAAAGAACTTGAGTAAATAATAATGGACTGTTTTCGTGATAGGTAACTAACTCTAACATTTATAAAATTTGTGTGTTGAAAAAAATCACAAAAAAATTATTGATCGTTTGATCGTATAAAAAATGAATATGAGACAAATTACTAACTTTTTTTAGTTGAATTATAGAATAAAGTATTTATTTTTCAGATCTAGCTTTTTAATTAAGCAGTTGTACAGATCGAAATAGCATAAAAATGGCTAAAAAAATAAAAACAGCATACTTCTGTCAGAATTGTGGATTTGAATCTCCAAAATGGCAAGGGAAATGTCCAGCTTGTAATGAATGGAATACTTTTGTTGAGGAACTTCAGAAAGAAGAGGCACCCAAAAAAGGGGATTGGAAGATGAGTTCTAATCCTAAATCAGGAGGGTATGTGAATGTGGGAGCTGAAACAGCAAAGCCTACTAAAATAACAGAAGTAAAGTATGAGAAAGAAGCGAGAATTATCACTTTAGACGAAGAACTGAATAGAGTATTAGGAGGAGGAATTGTTCCTGGATCTGTGGTAATGATAGGTGGAGAACCAGGAATTGGTAAATCGACTTTAATGCTTCAGATTGCTTTATCACTAAATGATAAACAAGTGCTTTATGTTTCGGGAGAGGAATCGGGGCAGCAGATTCGACAAAGAGCAGAAAGAATTCCTTTTTCATCCGAAGAAACTTATGTACTGACAGAAACTGATACATCAAAGATATTCGCTCATGTAGAAAAAATGACACCTGATGTGATGGTGATTGATTCCATACAGACTTTGGTGTCACCATTTTTAGAGCAAGCAGCAGGGAGTGTTTCTCAAGTTAAAGAATGCGCAGCAGAGTTAATTCGATTTGCAAAAGATACAGGTACTCCTGTTTTAATGATTGGCCACATTACAAAAGAAGGAAGCTTGGCTGGTCCAAAAGTGTTAGAGCACATGGTAGATACCGTACTTCAATTTGAAGGAGATCGACATATGAGTTATCGAATTTTGAGAACGGCAAAAAATAGATTTGGGTCGACATCCGAATTGGGTATTTACGAAATGATCTCATCGGGGTTAAGACAAGTAAGTAACCCTTCGGAAATATTGCTTTCTCAAAGAGATGATGGACTAAGTGGAATCGCAATTGGTACAGTTATGGAAGGTAATAGACCATTATTGGTAGAAATACAATCATTAGTAACACCTTCAGTATACGGTAATCCTCAAAGAAGTTCTACTGGATTTGATGCGAAACGATTAAATATGCTTTTAGCCGTATTAGAAAAAAGGTCCGGTTATAAACTCAATTTCTCTGATGTGTTTATCAATATAACAGGAGGATTGAGAGTAGAAGACCCGGCAATAGATCTTGCAGTTGTCGTTTCTTTAATTTCTTCATTTGAAGATATTGCTATTGAATCGACTACTTGTTTTGCTGCAGAAGTTGGGTTAGGTGGTGAAGTGAGAGCAGTTTCAAGAATTGAAAATAGAATTTCTGAGGCAGAAAAATTAGGATTCAAAGAAATGTTTATATCAAAATACAATACAAAAGGTATAGACTTTTCTAAATTAAAAATGAAGGTGATACCAGTTGGAACAGTAGCCGAATTGGCAGAAAAATTATTTACATAAAATTCATGAAGTACCTTTTAATAGTAATTTCATTACTAATCACTGTATCAAATTTTACTTCTGCTCAAAACAGTAGCAAAGCGAATAAATTTTTTGTAAAAGCAGAAGAAGCTATTCGTTTAAGACAGTTAGAAGATGGGAAAGCGCTGTTATATAAATCTATAGATGCTGATATTACTTATGGAGATTCTTATTATTTGTTATCTTATTTGTACATACTAGAAAAAGATTATCAAAAATCAAGAGACTTGTATGAAAAGTTGATGGAGTGTTGTGCTGATAATCCGAAATATTTGCTAGCACATTTATCTTTAGCACAATTTGAATGGTCAAAAGGAAATTATAAAAGTGCATTAGGTTATGCTAATGATTTTTTGAACTTCAAACCTGATAGAAAGTTATATAGAGAAGTTAAAACAGCACATCGAATTATTGCATCTTGTGATTATGCCATAGCAAATATTGGAAATAAACTACCTTATGAGCCTATTAATCTCGGAGCTGAAGTCAATGTTCACGATCAGCAATATTTTCCGGCAATCACTGCAAATGGTCAGGAAATGTATTTTACGGCTAGAGACGAAAAGACAGATGAAAACATCTATCGTATTCAAAAGGTAGATGGGGAATGGGCGTCTCCCGAAGAGGTGACAGAATTAAATACCAAGTTTAATGAAGGTACTTGTTCTATATCAGCCGATGGATCATTTATCATTTTTACTTCATGTGAAAGTACAAGAGAGTTGCCAGGCTATGGTAGTTGTGATTTATTCATGGCAAGAAAAGTGGGAGATCAGTGGTTGAAACCAAGAAACCTTGGACCAAATATTAATTCAAGAGATTGGGAATCACAACCGTCGCTTTCTGCAGATGGAAGAGTGTTGTATTTTGTTTCTGATAGACAAGGAGGAATGGGGAAAAAAGATATTTGGGTATCTGAGTTAGGTCCAAATGGACAATGGATGCCAGCCAAAAATCTGGGAGATCAGATAAATACGACAGAAGATGACATTTCTCCATTTATTCATGCCAATGGGAAAACACTTTATTTTTCATCAAAAGGCCATTTGGGATATGGAGGCTTGGATATTTTTAAGTCAGAAAAAGAGGGAATTAACCGTTGGTCAAAAGTGGAGAATATCGGTTACCCTGTGAATGATCATACAGATCAAGTAGCTTTAATAGTAGGTGCAGACGGTACGAAGGGATATTTTTCAAAAGAAGAAATACAAGAAGATGGCTCAAGGAATAGTCATCTAGTTTCTATTGATATACCAAAAGATGCACAGCCATTAACGGTAAGTGGTTATTTAGAAGGGGTAGTTTATGATGCTATTACTAAGAAACCTTTAAAGGCAGAATTAGAGTTAAAACTTCTTGAGACAAAAAAGACAGAATCTACTTTATTATCTGATGAGAAATCGGGTAAATATTTGATCGTGTTAAACCAAAATGAAGAGTATGCTTTATATGTATCAAGACCAGGTTATTTATTCCAAAGTTTAACTTTTGATACTCATGATATGGGAACAGAAGGAAAAACAATGGATATATTTTTAGATAGAATAGAAAAAGGAAAAAATGTGACCCTCAATAACATCTTTTTCGATTCTAATAAATATGATCTTAAACTGAAGTCTCAGACAGAATTGGATAAAGTGTTGTTGTTTATGCAGAAAAACAAAGACATTAATGTTGAAATTGGTGGGCATACAGATAATATTGGTAACGATAATTATAATTTGGATTTATCTCAAAAAAGAGCAGAAGCCGTGGTACAGTATCTAATTGATAAAGGAATAGACTCCAATAGATTAACAGCCAAAGGTTATGGAGAGAAAAAGCCAATTGATAATAATACGACAGATGAAGGAAGAACCAATAATCGTAGAATTGAATTCTTAATTCTATAAGACTTCTTTCAAAGAAATATACTTATATCAAAAGCCCTGGATGAATTCCGGGGTTTTTTGATGCAATTTTTTACCATATCAACATCAAAAACACTCTAGAAATGATTATTATATCCTTAAAGACCCATTTAATATTCTTTTCTTCTATTTTTGTTGAGAAGTTAAAATAAAAGATAGGATGAATTTATTATCAGTTGATAATGCAACAAAATATTGGGGAGAAAAACCCCTTTATGAAAATATAAGTTTTGGAATTCAACAAGGTCAGAAAGTAGCCTTAGTAGCCAAAAATGGTACAGGGAAATCTACACTGTTAAATTCCATCGCAGGAAAAGAATCATTGGATGGTGGAGAAATTGCCATCAATAAAGATATCACTATAGGTCTTTTAGAACAGGAACCACAGTTCGAAGAAGGTCAGAATATATTAGATTATGTTCTGTCAAGTGATTCTCCCATTTTAGGGGCAGTAAAAAATTACGAAGCTGCTTTACAAGCTTCAACGCTAGATTATTCGGATGCTGTTCTAAAACAACTCGATCAAGCGACTGCCAAAATGGAAGAAATGAAAGCTTGGGATGCTGAAGCGAGAGTAAAGCAAATTCTTACAGCATTTAAGTTGGAGGATACTTCTCGAAGAATGGATTCTCTTTCTGGTGGTCAGCAAAAAAGAGTGGCACTAAGTAAAGTACTCATTGAAGAACCAAATCTTTTGATTCTCGATGAGCCAACCAACCACTTGGATTTAGATATGATTGAATGGTTGGAGGAGTTCCTAACGCGTTCGAAACTATCAATTTTATTAGTTACCCACGATAGATATTTCCTTGATAGAATTTGTAATGAGATTATTGAGCTTGAAAATTCAACGATCTATACTCATAAAGGAAACTATTCATATTACATCGAGAAAAAAGCTGAAAGAGAAGCGAATGAAGCTGCATCTGTGGAAAAGGCGAAAAACTTGATGAGAAAAGAACTCGATTGGGTAAGAAGAATGCCTAAAGCGAGAGGTACAAAACAGAAATTTAGAATGGATGCTTTCAAGGATTTGAAAAAGAAAGCACATTCTGGAAAGAAGGATGAAAAGGTAGAGATTCAAGTAAATATGTCACGTCTAGGAAGAAAGATCTTAGAATTTGAGAACGTATTTAAATCGTATGGAGAGAAGAAAATTGTTGAAGATTTCTCTTACACCTTTAAAAGAAAAGAAAGAGTAGGTATTGTAGGTAATAATGGAGTAGGGAAATCTACTTTCCTTAACATGCTTACAGGTACTGAATCCATTGATAAAGGGACAATAACAAAAGGTGAAACCATTGTGTATGGTTATTATACTCAAAAGGGATTGTCATTCGATGAAGACATTAAAGTAATTGATGTTGTACGTGACATTACCGAAAATCATCAAATGTCTGATGGGACATCACTTACTCCTTTACAACTTCTAAATAAATTCTTATTTACACCAGAGAAACAGCATTCATATATTTCAACTCTTTCTGGAGGGGAACGTAAACGTTTGTATCTCTGTACTGTCCTTCTAAGAAATCCAAACTTCTTAATCTTAGATGAGCCGACGAACGACTTGGATCTAGATACACTAAGTGTATTAGAAGACTTTTTAGAAAGTTTCCAAGGCTGTGTTATTGTGGTTACCCACGATAGATATTTCATGGATAAACTGGTAGATCACTTATTTATTTTTGAAGGTGATGGTGTGATCAAAGACTTTAATGGGAAGTATTCTGAATATAGAGCTTACCTTGATGAAGTGGAGAAAGAAAAGAAGCAGGCACTAAGAGAGGAGAAAAAATTAGAAGAAAAGAAAACTGTTCAAAAAACAGTAACGAAGAAGCTTTCTTATAAAGAGCAGAAAGAATATGAAGCTTTAGAAGCTGAAATTGAAACTCTAGAAGCTCAAAAAGAAGAATTGGAAGGGAAATTGTCTGATGGTAGTGTAACATCACCTGATGAAATCAGAGAAGTGTCTGAAAAACTTGGAGAAGTGATGGAGGAAGCTGATGAGAAAATGATGCGATGGATGGAACTAGACGAAATTGCCAATGGTGGTTAATTGGTGTACTTCAAATAATTGTATTTAACTTAAATGCACAATCTGCTGAACAGCTTTATTTTAGAGCTGCTTATCGTGATGTGCATATTTTAGATATTGATTCTACAAAACATTTTTTTACCTTACCAATGGCTTATGGTGAATCTGAAATTTTAAATTTACCAGAAGCTAATGACATTTCACGTCTTCAAATTGATAGTGTCTTATTAGTCTATACGGATCATCCAAAAGACTTTGATTTTTCAACACTTAATACGAATCGTATAAAAGCATTTACCAATTGGTTTGATGGTGCTATAGATGATCCTGTTATTCGTTGGAGAATCATAAAGCAAGTTGGAGGTGAGACCAAAAAAGAGTTTTCAGATATGTTTCATGGTATCGTAGTTTATTATGATAAACACAAACGACATGATTTGACTCCTGAAGAAGAGGTGAAACGTAGAAAGCATATCGATCAAAAGTTTCATCATTTAGTAAAAAAAAGGTTAGGAGAGGATCAAGTTCTCACTGAAACTACTTCCAAAGTATTTGAGAAAAATAGGGATAATTGGAACAAAGCAGTAGTTGTTAGTGATTGGACCGGAAGTATGTATCCTTACACTCTAGATTTACTATCATGGTTAATTAAAGAAAGAGCGCAAGATCAGGTGATCGGTTTTGTTTTCTTTAATGATGGTGATACAAAATTGAGTCATCAAAAATTAATAGGAAGTACCGGAGGGATTTATAGCATTAAAAGCTCTAAAGTAATGCCTGTGATGGACTTGATGTCTAAGGTGAAAAAGAGAGGTGACGGAGGTGATATTCCAGAAAACGATATGGAGGCTATCATAGAGGCACAAACAAATTTTCCTGATGCAAATACGTTCATATTGGTAGCTGATAATCAATCTAAAATACGGGATTTGGAATTGATAGGTAGCGTCAATCACCCTATTCATATCATATTAAATACCGCCGAGGAAGATCATTTAGGCATACCTATAGTACTTGATGATTATAAAAAGATCGCATTATTTACTAAAGGAAGTATTTATGTCAACAATCAAGAATTTAAAACAATCGATGAAATAAAAAGTCTGAGATCGAAAAAATAACAAAAAAACCTCACCCAAATAAGGCGAGGTTTTTTAATAACAAGTAACATATAAAATTAGTTGGAAGCTGTCTGTTAGAAATGATTGAAAATAAATTCTTTAGAACTGAGCGGTTTCTGTACTACCTTTCATTGCTGTTGTAGACGATGTACCGTTGGTCACCGTATTTTGTACAGCATCGAAATATGTTGTACCTACAAAAGCTTGGTGTTTCACAGCTCTGAAGCCATCTTTTTGTAAGCTGAACTCTTTTTCTTGAAGTTCAGAGTAACCAGCCATTCCATTTTCTTTGTAAGCTTTAGCCAATTGGAACATACTTGTGTTTAAAGCATGGAAACCAGCTAAAGTGATGAATTGGAATTTATAGCCCATAGCAGCAAGCTTTTCTCTGAATGTGCTCATTTCTTCTTTACTTAACTTCGATGCCCAGTTAAATGATGGAGAACAATTGTAAGCAAGTAATTTACCTGGATATTTAGCGTGAATTGCATCTGCAAAAGCTTGTGCTTCTCCTAAATCAGGGTGAGAAGTTTCACACCAGATTAAATCGGCATAAGGAGCATAAGATAAACCTCTTGAGATCGCTTGATCCAAGCCATTATTTACTTTGTAAAAACCTTCTGAAGATCTTTCTCCATAAATAAATTCTTGATCTCTCGGATCGATATCCGATGTAAGAAGATTAGCAGCATCTGCATCCGTACGCGCAACAATAATAGTAGGAATTCCGCAAACATCAGAAGCTAAACGAGCAGCTACCAATTTATTAATTGCTTCTTGAGTGGGTACAAGTACTTTTCCTCCTAAATGACCACATTTTTTTGCAGAAGATAATTGATCTTCAAAATGTACTCCAGCGGCACCTGCTTCAATCATCATTTTCATAAGCTCGAAGGCATTTAAATTACCTCCAAAACCAGCCTCGGCATCGGCAACAATCGGCACCATATAATCAATGTCGTTTTTATCGTCAACTGACTGAATTTGATCCGCACGTCTAAGTGCATTATTAATTCTTTGTACAACTTTCGGCACAGAGTCGGCAGGGTATAAAGATTGATCAGGGTACATTTGTCCTGCTAAATTCGCATCAGCAGCTACTTGCCATCCACTTAAGTAAATCGCTTTTAAACCTGCTTCTACTTCTTGGATAGCTTGGTTACCCGTCAATGCTCCCAATCCAGCCATGAATTCTTCAGTATGTAAACCCTTCCATAATTTTTCAGCGCCCATTCTCGCCAAAGTGTGTTCTACGACAACATTACCTTGAAGCTTAATTACTTCTTCAGCAGTATATGGTCTTTCAATATTTGACCATCTTGGGTTATTTGCCCATTCTTTCTTTAGCGCTTCAATTCTTTCATTCTTAGTCATAATCGATGTTGTTTTTTGGTTTTATAAAAATTTAGGGTGTACGATACCAGGGCAAAAAATAGCCTTTTCAAGTACGTATTAAAAAAAGTGATTAAACCACCATCCAATTGGATGAGAACATCAAGAAGATGATGGTTCTAAGAGCATGTCCCAAATAAGCTCGTTAGATTTTATCTTAATTAATCAATTTGCTGATAAGCAGGTAACGTTAAGAATTCAACGAATTCATCTGTTAATACCAATTGATCAAATATGTCTTTTGCTTTTTGCAACTTACTTTGGTTGAATTTTTCTTCTCCCATAATGGTTCTGAAATGCTTCATCACATCGTCAGCTACTTGATGATACAATTGTTCATCAATCAATTGTCCATCATCCGTCTTCGCATTGTTTTTTATCCATTGCCAAACCTGAGATCTAGAAATTTCTGCAGTAGCAGCGTCCTCCATCAGATTATAGATCGGAACTGCACCTTGGCCGTCTAACCATTTACTGATGTACTGGATTCCTACATCAATATTAGTTCTCAAGCCTTTTAATGTGATATCACCTTCAGGTACCTTTAATAAATCCTTGGCTGTGATTTTCTTAAATTCAACAGGCTTCTTGATGTTATTAGGTGCTCCCATATATCTATCGAATACCTCTCTAGCTACAGAAACTAATCCTGGGTGAGCCACCCAAGTACCATCATGCCCTGCCAAGGCTTCACGAGTTTTGTCTTTCGCAACTTTGTCAATTGCCTTTTGATTGGCTTTTTGATCATCCTTGATAGGAATTTGAGCGGCCATTCCTCCCATAGCAAAAGCATTACGTTTGTGGCATGTTTGGATTAACAATTCACAGTATGATTTCATAAAGTGAACGTTCATTGTCACCTTCGCTCTATCGGGAAGGGTATACCCTGGAATATTTCTCAATTTTTTGATATATGAGAAAATATAATCCCAACGACCACAATTCAATCCTGCTGAATGTTCTTTTAGCGCGTACAGGATTTCATCCATTTCAAAAGCCGCTAAAATAGTCTCAATCAATACAGTAGCTTTAATAGAGCCTTGTGGAATATCAATATATTCTTGAGCGTAAATAAAGATGTCATTCCAAAGTCTTGCCTCTAAATGACTTTCAATCTTAGGTAGATAAAAATAAGGAGCACTTCCATTTTCAAGTAAGGTTTTTGCATTATGGAAGAAGTACAACCCAAAATCAACAAGTGACCCTGAGCAAGCTTTACCATCGTACTCTAGATGTTTTTCTTCTAAATGCCATCCTCTAGGTCTAACGAAAAGCGTAGCAATTTCATTGTTTAGAGAATATACCTTAGCTGTGACCGGATGCGTAAAACTAATTGTTTTGTTTACAGCATCTTTCAAGTTTTGCTGTCCCTCCATACAATTTGTCCAAGTCGGAGAATTAGCATCCTCAAAATCAGCCATAAAAACATTTGCACCAGAGTTCAAGGCATTGATGATCATTTTTCGATCAACCGGACCAGTAATTTCGACTCTTCTGTCTTGAATGTCCTTTTTTACCTCAGCAACAGTCCATTCACTATTTCTAATATAGGCTGTAGCTGCAAGGAAGTTAGGAAGTTTTCCACTATCCAATTCCTCTTGTCTTTTTGTTCTTGCTTCTAAAAGAGCAAGTCTTCTTTTATTGAACCTTTTATGTAAGGCTGCAACAAAATTCAAAGCTTCATCAGTTAAGATTGCTTCGTGATCCATCATCATATCGCCCATGATATCGATGGTTTTCTCGGTTAAAGTAGACTTAAGATTCATTTATACAAACGTTAGCTGTTGGTGATTTGATGTTGATACAAATATATAGAAAGCGAAATGAATAAAAAAAGCGAAAATTCGCTAGAAACATTTTGATGATCATTAAAAAATATAATTATAGAATGATTAATACTTGTTTAAAGTGTTAAAAATGGATATAAATATGTAATTATATTTATAAATGTTAAAAAGCGAAAATTCGCTAAAAAAATGAATAAATATTCATTTATACAATTTCAACTTAGTATAATACAATTTGTCGATTTCATTAATCAAAGGAATACATAGGATCTATTTGATACACATTGAGAAGAATTTGTCTGATTATTTCAATTTCACAAATAATAAATGTATTTTTATTTAGAAGGTCGATGAGGAAAAGTTAAAACAGATGAAGATATTTATCAGTTTCTTTTCTTTTATCACTTTTCAGCTTTTCAATTTTCATATATAAACTTGACTCAATTATCATTCAATGTTAAGGATCAAAATTCTAGGACTAATAAGTGCTCTTTTTCTATCATTTAATATTAATGCTCAGGAATTTCCATCAGAATACTGGCACTTTGGAGAAGTAGATCTAAATGATGGGACTACTCTTAAAGGAAAGCTTAAATATTCCTTAGAAGAAGGAGTGGAGTCTATTCAGATTATAGTGAATGGCGTTATTAAATCTTTTGGTGCTCAGAATGTGAGATCATTTCAGATAATGGATGCCATGACACGCAGGGAAAGGTACTTTTATTCTTTGCCATTTAAACAGTCTAAAGGGTATGTGAAGAATCACTTTTTCGAATTATTAGAAGATGGCGAACCTTATATATTATTGATCAGAGAAAGAATTGCTGAAATTTCTGAGACATCCTACGATCCTTATTGGGGATCTAATTATAATAGTAGGAGAAGAGTTTTGGTATATGATTTCTATTTAATGGATATGTATGCTGAAATTAGGCAGGTGGATACTAGAAAATTGGAGACAATGCTAGTGTACTTTGGAAAGTATAAAGATAAAGTGGAGGCATTTATCAAAGTAAATAAATTGGATTATCAAGATCGTGAAGATTTTTTACAAATAGTACGTTACTATGATACTTTAGTTGAACCTGAAGTAACAAATAAATAACGCTTATTATCAGAATTTAATCAGTAAATACTTATATATTTAACGGGCAATATTGCCCGTTTTTTAATTTAAAAGAAAATATGAAACCCCTTATCTTAATTACCAACGACGATGGTATCACATCTAAAGGAATTGGATTTTTAGTCAACATTATGCATCAAATAGGAGAGGTGGTTGTTGTTGCTCCTGATAGTCCCCAATCAGGAATGGGACATGCAATTACAATTCATGATCCATTAAAATATTATGAATCTGATATTTTTAGCGAATTAGGAATTAAAGCCTATCAATGTTCGGGGACTCCAGCAGATTGTGTGAAGTTGGCAAAGAATCATATCTTAGATCGATTACCTGATTTAGTTGTAAGTGGAGTAAACCATGGAAGTAACTCATCGGTAAGTATTCTTTATTCGGGAACGATGAGTGCTGCATTAGAAGCAACTATTGAAGGATTACCTGCAATAGGTTTTTCAGTATGTGATTATAGTTATGATGCAGAATTTGATCATACTAAAGAATTGGTTTCTGAAATTGCTAAAAAAGTAATTGAAAAAGGATTGCCAAGTGCAACTGCTTTAAATGTGAATTTCCCTAAAGTAAGTGATGAACCTATCAAAGGATTTAAATATTGTCGACAAGCGAAAGGGAAATGGCAAGAAGAATTTGATGAAAGAACAGACCCAAGTGGAAGACGATATTTATGGTTAACTGGTAAATATGTGCTCTTTGATGAAGGAAATGATACTGATGAATGGGCTATTAACAATAATTATGCAAGTGTAGTTCCTGTAAAAATTGACTTAACAGACCATGATTATCTTCAAAAACTTCTTTCAGAATAGGTTTTTTGGGGTGTCCAAGAAAAAAAATAGAAAATTTTAATGCTAAATTTCAAATGGTTAAGGATTGGATATTGTCAACTACATTAAAGTAGTTTGGTTTCTAATTTTTAACCATGCATATTTGCATCGCTTTCGAACGGAGAGCTGTAGAAAAAATACATTTCTTGAAATGCCTGGGTGGCGGAATTGGTAGACGCGCTAGACTCAAAATCTTGTGTGGGTAACCACGTGTGGGTTCGAGTCCCACCCCAGGTACTTTTTTCAATAAATATATTTTTTAAGCCTAGGTGGCGGAATTGGTAGACGCGCTAGACTCAAAATCTTGTGTGGGTAACCACGTGTGGGTTCGAGTCCCACCCTAGGTACTACAAAAACATATTATTATAAAAACATTTGCTCGGGTGGCGGAATTGGTAGACGCGCTAGACTCAAAATCTTGTGAGGGTGACCTCGTGTGGGTTCGAGCCCCACCCCGAGTACAATAATGTTTTTATAATCGCCTGGGTGGCGGAATTGGTAGACGCGCTAGACTCAAAATCTTGTGAGGGTGACCTCGTGTGGGTTCGAGCCCCACCCCAGGTACAAAAGGTATTGTTAATTCAATACCTTTTTTTTGCGTCTACAAAAAAGTTCCTCATGTAAATAAAATTAAATATTTTAACAAAATTTCAACATTTATGATCTACTACCGTTAAAATTTAGTATATTTGCATAACGAAATTATAATATTAAGTGCTTTTGTTAAAACGATTACTATACGGGATATTATTGCTACTACTAATAAGTAGTTGTGAAGAAGACATTCAAGGAGATTTGAATGGCGATATTCTATATACAAAAAAGTATGAGTTAACTTACAGTAAGCCACTTAAGTTGGATACGTTTCAAGCTGAACTAAGAGGTGATGATCTTGATACTTCTGTTCTTCACTTTACCATTACTAGATACGACGGTGTATTACTATATGAAGAGTATGTAGATGCACAAAGTATTCTAGGAGATGGAAAAGACTTGGATTCTTTGGATGTTGATTCAAAAAATAGATTAGTTCACAGTAGAGTAGACAACTTTTTGCAAGATAAATCAGAGTTAATCATTTTATTCGAAAAACTCAGGCCTCAGGTCAAAGATATATTACAATAAAAAACCTTATCAAATTAATGATAAGGTTTTTTTATATCTATATGTTTCAATTAACCTTTGTAAAAAGGAGGTTTTGAAACAACAGCTTTCAGTTTTCTATTTCTTACTTCAATAAGAATTTCAGAACCCGGTTTTGTTAGTGGTCTATTCACATAACCAAGAGCAACGCCTTTACCAAGCATAGGAGACATAGTACCAGAAGTTAATTTACCAATTACTTCACCCTCTTGGTTTAATACATTATATCCACCTCTAGGTACACCTCTGTCCAATAATTCAATACCTACAAGTCGTCTAGTAACACCTTCTTCTTTTTGTTTCTTAAGGTTTTCTGAGTTAACGAAATCTTTCGTGAATTTAGTTACCCAACCTAATCCAGCTTCAAGTGGAGAAGTAGTATCATCGATATCGTTACCATAAAGGCAATAACCCATTTCTAGACGAAGGGTATCTCTAGCACCTAAACCAATTGGTTTGATGTCAAAGTCAGCTCCAGCTTCAAAAATTTTATCCCAAACAGTTTTAGCAACATCATTTGGTACATATAATTCAAAACCACCAGCACCAGTGTAGCCAGTAGCTGAAATGATTACGTTGTCAACACCTGCAAATTTACCTTTAGAGAAAGTATAAAACTCCATTTCAGATAAGTTTACATCAGTAAGTGATTGCATTGCCTCTGCAGCTTTTGGTCCTTGAACGGCAAAAAGAGACATTTCATCTGAAATGTTTTCCATTTCAACGCCATCAGTATTGTGGCTAGAAATCCAATTCCAATCTTTTTCGATATTAGAAGCATTCACCACTAGCATGTATTCTTCATCTTTGATCTTGTAAATGATTAAATCATCAACAATACCACCTTTGTCATTAGGAAGACAAGAATACTGTGCTTTACCATCAAACAATTTAGAAGCATCGTTTGAAGAAACCTTTTGAATTAGGTCCAATGCTTTTGGTCCTCTTAACATGAATTCACCCATGTGAGATACATCAAAAACACCAACACCATTTCTTACTGTTTTATGTTCCTCGATGTCCGAAGAGTATCTAACAGGCATGTTGTATCCTGCAAAAGGAACCATTTTAGCTCCTAGTGCTTCATGCACATCGTTTAGGGCAATTGTTTTTAATACTTGTTCTGACATAATTATTTAAATATATGTGTTTTATGTGGTGAGCTTTATATAAAAAAATAGGCTCAAAAATAGAGATCGAAGACGACCTTTGTATTGAATTGCCAAAAGTAAGAGATACGATTCGAATTTCATATACTTTTATTAATATACATTACTTAACTTTTACTAAAACATTGAGGGTCTAAATATTGAAAACCAACAAAAAAATGAAGAAATTAGCGTTTGTATTATTCTTACATTCAAACTAAAAATATATGTCCTCAGTACTTTCATTAGTAGGAAATACTCCCTTAGTAGAGTTACAAAATATAAATCCCAATCCAAACGTTAGAATTTTTGCAAAATTAGAAGGTCAGAATCCAGGTGGTAGTGTAAAAGACCGTGCTGCTTTTAATATGATTAACGAAGCAAAAAAGCGTGGAGACCTTAAACCAGGGATGAAACTTATTGAGGCAACAAGCGGAAATACAGGAATTGCTCTAGCCATGATGGCAAGTCTAATGGGTGTGGAAATTGAATTAGTAATGCCTGATAGTGCAACGATCGAAAGAGTGAAGTCGATGAAGGCCTATGGAGCAACTGTTACATTAACTCCTCAGAAAATATCGATGGAAGGTGCTAGAGATTATGCATTATCTAAAGTTGAAGAGGGTGGTTATTTTATGTTGAATCAATTTGATAATCCGGATAATTATTTAGCACATTATAAGACAACAGGTCCAGAAATCTGGAGAGATACTAATCAAGAAGTGACACACTTTGTTTCTGCAATGGGTACTACGGGTACAATTATGGGAACATCAAAATATTTAAAAGAACAATCGTCAGATATCACAATAGTAGGAGCACAACCTGCTGATGGAGCAAGAATACCAGGCATCAGACGTTGGCCTAAAGAATACCTGCCAAAGATTTTTGATGAATCACGCGTTGATCAAAAAATGGATGTTTCTAAAGAACAAGCAACTGATACAGCTAGAAGGTTAGCAAAAGAAGAAGGTATTTTTGCAGGAATGAGTAGTGGAGGTTCATGTTATGTGGCTTTAGAAACGGCCAAAAAAATAGATAAAGGCGTTATTGTATTTATCGTTTGTGATAGAGGAGACAAATATCTTTCAACTGATTTATTTTAATATAGAATGAGAAAATTAATTTTATTACCTATCTTTTTAGTAGCGTTATTGTTTTCATGCCAATCGAATGAAGGTAAAAAACAAGTGAAGCAAGAAGAAAAAGTCGTGCTTAAACCCGTAGTATATGATGCTGCTAAAGCAAAAGGTCACCAAGCTTATTTTAAGTTATCTGAATGTTTAGTAAAATCAAATCCTACTGCAGCTCAAACTTATGCAAAACGTCTTTTAGCTACAATGCCAGAAGGGATTGATGTTGAGGTGAAAACAGCAACTGAAAATATTATTGCAAGTGCAGACTTAGCAATTCAGAGAAAGGAGTTCCAAGCAGTAACAGCTTATTATCAAAAAGTAGCAGAAGAAGGAAATGCAGGTATGGATGTGTATGTTGTTCACTGTCCAATGGCATTTAATAATACTGGTGCTGATTGGTTAAGTGCTACTAATGAGGTGGACAATCCTTACTTTGGAGATGAAATGCTACACTGTGGTAGAGTAATGAAGGAAATCAAAAAATAATGAATGAGTATTTGACATTTTCACTAACCGTGTTTTTAAGCTTTTTTGCTGTGATGAACCCTATTGCTAATACGCCTATATTTTTAGGGGTAGTAGAAGGTAAATCTAAAAAAGAAATAAAACACATCGCCAAGAAATCTACATTAACAGCTTTCATTATAGTGGTTGTTTTTGTTATTGCCGGGAAGTACATTTTCCAATTATTTGGAATTACTATTCCAGCATTTAAGATTACCGGAGGAGTTTTACTCTTCTACGTTGGTTTCGAAATGTTGATGTCAAAGAAATCGAAGATTCATAATAATGATACCGAGGAGAGTTCAGACAGCATAGCCATATCTCCTTTAGCCATTCCGATTTTAGCTGGTCCAGGAACAATCGTCACAGCTATGAATCAAGTAACTGATGCAGGATATGATAAAATAGCTATTGTATGTATTGTTTTCGGAGTGATGATAATGCTTACCTACTTGGCTTTCATATTAAGTGATAGAATCCTTGAGAAATTAGGAGCTAATTTAATTGCCGTTGTTGGTAAAATTATGGGATTGATTCTGGCAATAATAGGCACAGATATGATGGTTGCAGGAGTAAAGCTAGCTTTTGATTTATAATATTGAATTTACAAAAGAAAAAGGCTTCTCTAAACATATACAGTTTAAAGAAGCCTTTTTACTTTTATCTTAAATACAAGATTATTTCTTCAACGAATTCAACCTTACAGTCACCGCATTTTTATGTGCTTGCAACTCTTCGGCTTCAGCCATTCTTTCTACGTGAGGTCCAAGTGCACTTAAACCTGTTTCGTTAATCTTTTGGAAAGTGATTTTTCTATAATAACTATCCAAAGAAACACCAGAATAGTTTTTAGCATAACCGTACGTTGGAAGTGTATGGTTAGTGCCAGAAGCGTAATCTCCGGCAGATTCAGGAGTAAGGTGACCTACAAAGACAGACCCAGCGTTGATAATTTTGTTACAGATGTCATCGGCATTATCAAGAGATAATATCAAATGTTCTGCGGCATATTCGTTTACTAGATCTAAGGCTGTTTTTGGATCTTCAATTAAGAAACTTCTCGAGTGAGATAAAGCTTTAGCAGCAATTTCTTGACGAGGTAATTTCTTTAATTGATTTTCGACTTCGACCATCGTATTATCAATCACTTCTTGAGAAGAAGAAACGAGTATTACTTGGCTGTCAGGTCCATGTTCAGCTTGCGATAATAAATCGGCGGCAATGAATTCTGGTTGAGCAGTTTCGTCAGCCCAAACTAAAACTTCAGATGGGCCTGCAGGCATATCTATGGCAACACCTTCTTTAGTGGCTAATTGTTTAGCTGCAGTTACGTACTGGTTTCCAGGTCCAAATATTTTAGATACAGCTGGAATGGTTTCAGTTCCGAAAGTCATGGCAGCAATTGCTTGTGCACCGCCTACTTTAAATACGTTTTTGATACCAATTTTATAGGCAGTATATAAAATAGCAGGGTGGATGTTTCCTTCTTTATTAGGAGGAGTACACAAACAAACCTCTTCACAACCTGCGATAATTGCAGGAGCACCGATCATAATGACGGTAGAAAATAGGGGAGCAGATCCACCAGGGATATACAAGCCTACTTTTTGGATAGGCACACTTTTTCTCCAGCAATTGATGCCGTCCATAGTTTCTACTTGTAACGTTTCTGTTTTCTGAGAAGCGTGAAAAGTAGTAATGTTTTGGATAGCAATATCTATAGAAGCTTTAAGTTCGCTATCCACCAATTGGATAGCGTCCTCAAATTCTTTTTCAGAAACAATAATAGAATCCACCTCTGCACCATCAAACTGACGAGAGAATGCTCTTAGTGCAGAATCGCCGTCGGTCGCTACGGTTTTAAGGATGGGTGCGACTTGCTTTTCAATTTCCTCCATACGCATGGCAGGTCTTTGAAGCAATTCTCCCCAAGTGGATCTATCTGGATTTTTATAAATCTTCATAAGCCTTCTTTTTACTAAAGAATCATTTTCTCGATAGGTACAACTAAGATACCTTCTGCACCTGCTTCCTTTAGAGCTTCAATTTTACTCCAGAAATCATCTTCAGCAATTACAGTATGAATAGAAACATACTCTTCGTTAGCCAAAGGAAGGATAGAAGGAGATCTCATACCTGGTAAGAGATTGATGATTGTTTGAAGGTTCTCCTTAGGAGCATTCAAAAGAATATATTTATTGTTATCAGCTGTTTGAATCGAATTGATTCTAAATAATAACTGATCAACAATGGCTTTTTTCTCATCAGATAAACCTGGAGTGGCTATCATTAATGCTTCAGAATCGAAAATACTTTCAACTTCTTTCAAATTGTTTTGCATCAATGTCGAACCTGTACTTACTAAGTCACAGATCGCATCAGCAAGACCAATATTTGGAGCAATCTCAACAGACCCAGAAATTTCATGAATATCAGCAGATACACCATTTTCTTTAAGGTAATCACCTAAAATTTTAGGATAAGATGTAGCGATACTCTTTCCGTCTAAGTCCTTTAGACCGTTATATTCTTTTTCTTTTGGAATAGCAATGGATAAACGGCATTTAGAGAAACCTAGATGATGGATAGTGTCTACATTTTTATCTTTTTCAACCGCCTCATTGGCACCTACGATACCGAGATCCGCAACGCCATCTTGTACGTAACCCGGAATGTCATCATCACGAAGGAATAAAAATTCTAAAGGAAAATTGCTAGCTTCTGCTTTTAAAGCTCCCTTCATTCTAGGAATTTTAATTCCACACTGACGGATCAAGTTTAATGATCCCTCACTCAAACGACCTGACTTTTGGATTGCAATCTTAAGTTTTGTCATAATTGTTTTGTGTTATCCTTTGATAGTCAAACACTTTAAAAAGTTAATAATGTAGTTCAGTTCTTTAAATGAACGTATTATATGATCTAACTTTTTTAGTTAAATCAATTTTATATCAAATCTACTTATATTTTTAGAAAATTACATCAAATAAATGTTTTTAAAGGTAGATTTATAAATAAATAAACGAATTGTTGATAATTAAGAAATGTAAGTACTTATATATATTTCTGCTTTTAATAATGGCTTCAATCATCGTATAACGTGAAGAATATTTAATAAATTGACAAAAACATACATTTTATCACCTCGTTAAGGGATTTATGAGATAAAATATTTATTTTGAAATACTTTTTCAATTGAACTAATTAGAAGTTACTTCAATCCCCGATACACGTAATGAATCAAAGACTGATCATATACCTTTTCTTTTTTGCCTTTACTTTGAATAGTACTGCATCACTTTTCGCACAAGGGCAACTATATTACTCAGAACAAGAAAGAATGTTTAATAAAGCGAAAGTTTTATTTTCTGAGAATAATTTTTCGGCTTCACGTAGGCTATTTAAGCAATTCACTAATAAATATTGTGGAAAGAACGAGAAATGCATTGAAGCAGAATATTATTTAGCACTTTGTCAGATGGAATTGGCACATCCCGATGCCGATAAGCAAATTGAGTTTTTCGTTAAAAAATATCCTGTACATCCGTTTTCTAAAAAAGCCTATAAAGCATTGGGCTCTCATTATTTTGAGAAAGGGGAGTATGCCAAGGCATTGGAGGCGTTTAATAAAGATCCGTTTTTTGATTTTTACGATGATAACGATAGAAAAGTAGCCTATCAAGCAGCTTATGCCAATTTTGATCAAGGCAACTATAAAGAAGCCAACAAGCTTTTTCAAGTATTAAAGAAAGGCACTCACCCTTATGCGAATAAATCAAGTTATTATGCCGGTTATTTAGAATATGATAATGGAGATTATGAAACTGCTGCTACAGATTTAGAAAAAGCAGTCAATGACCCTGAAATTAGACCATACGCTTATGCTTTATTGCCATTAGCTTATTATAAGCTAGGACAAGAAGATAAAATGCTAAAAATGATCGCTGAAGCAAGAAATAATGATATACACCTTCCTTCAGATGCTATGTTATTTGCCGCTAAAGTCTATTTCAAAAAGAATAATTTCGAAAAAGCCAATTTGTATTTTGATGAATATTTAAAAGATATTCCATTATTCGCTGTAGATCGAGTAACCTCCTACCAAATTGGATATACAAAGTTTAAAATTGATGACCCAAAAGATGCTTTGCCTTATTTGTCTAATGCAGCAGATAGTAAAGAAAAGGATAAATTAGCTCAATTATCAGCTTATAATTTAGGAGTAGTGGCCCTTAGTTTGGGTGATAAAGAAAAAGCGATGATTGGTTTTGAGCAAGCGTCCAAATTAGAATTCAATAAAACAATTCAAGAACAATCGTCTTATAACTATTGCAAATTATTATTTGATCTTGAATTGTATTCTTCAGTACCACGAGCATGCGATTACTTTTTGGCTTACTTCCCTAATTCGGGTAGATATTCAGAAGTGGAAAATCTAATGAATGTTGCTTTTGTGAATTCTGGAGATTACTCAAGAGCATTAAAGATATTAGATAAGAAATCGTATTTGACGGAAGCTGAACAGAGAGCGTATCAAGAAGCAGCCTTTAATAAGGCAGTAGAGTTAGGGAATGATAATAATGAGGAAGGAGAGGTGAAGCTTCTGAGGAAATCTCAAAGATATCCTTTTAATGATGATCTTTTGCAGGCATCAAATTTCTTTTTGGGTGAAGGGTATTCGGCACTAAATTATTTTGATACTGCAGCTTATTATTACAAGAAAATCCCCCAAGAATCAGAATATTACTTAAAATCAAGATTCGGACTAGCCTATGTACAATATGCTGAAGCGGATTATACATCAGCAATTGATAATTACTCTTATTACATCAATAATGGTAGAAGTTCTGAACCAAGATCTAGAATAACAGAAGCTATAGTGAGAAGAGCCGATTGTTATTTTGGAACACATAAATATGAAGTGGCCGATCGATCATATGCTATGGCAGAAGGTAATAACTCGGAAGAGCAAGATTATATTGCTTATCAAAGAGCACAGATAAAAAGAGCAAAAGGAATGAAAACGGACGCCTATAGAGAATATAAATCTATTGTGTCTGAGTATGGTTCATCTGCATTCGCCCCATTATCGGCTTATCATGCAGCTAATTTGTTAAGAGAAGGATATAAATACAATGATGCGATTAAAGAATACAGCATTGTAATTGATAAATATCCTCAATCATCTGTATATATATCAGCTATTGCTAATAGAGCGTTGGTGTATTCATTATTAGCACAAAATGATTTAGCGGAAAAAGATTATAAATACCTGATTGATAAAGATCCGGTTTCTCCAGAAGCAGAAAATGCCATTGAAGCACTTCAGGAAATGGATAATGATACGTATGTGGTATCTGAATTGGATCACTATAAAGCTATATTTAAAGAAGCGAATCCAGAAAGTAACGCCACCTTGATAGATGATTTCAATACTGCAATGAAACCGTATCAGGAGAAGGATTATGCTAGAGCTGTACAGACTTTAAATCACTTTTTAGTAACAACGCCTTCTTCAAAATTCTCTGATGATATTTATTTTTCATTAGGTTTTTCTCATAAGATGTTGAAAAATAATCAGGAAGCAATTAAGGCTTTTGAAAAGGTAGAACACATGCCAGAAAAGGAAAAGTCGTTGAGGTATGTGAGTGATTTACATTTGGAAGAAAAAGAATACAAAGCAGCTATAGAGTCGTATAACGAATTGGATAAAATAGCTACACGCAGAACTACCAAGTGGGCAGTAAATGTAGGTTTAATGAAAGCACATTTTGAAGAGAAGGATTATACTGCATCTTCTGCTTATGCGAATAAGATTATTGATGAAAAAATGTCTCGCTATGTATTGGAAGCAAGATTATTTCTATCAAAAATAGACTTTGAAAAAGGAAACTATAATAAAGCGTTAACTAGTTTTGATCAACTATCGAAGGAATCAAGTAGTGAAATTGGAGCACAGGCACAATATTATACAGGTGTTTGTTTAAGAAAGGTTGCTTTGATTTATCAAGACGGAAATCAATCGATTGGCACTTCAGAATCTAAAAAATTAATTGATCAGAAATTCACAACAAGTACACAGGCTTTATTAGGTGTTCAAAAGAAATTTGCAGGCTATCCAATATGGACATCGAAAGGGTATTTATTGATTGCAGAAAATTATATTTCTATAGATGATCTATTTAATGCAAAAGCAACTTTAGAATCAATTCAGCAATATTCGGTTTCTCAAGAGGATAAAATGTTGGCCACCAAACGATTGGAGGAAATTAAGCAAATCAAATTAGATAAAAGTACTGTAGCACCAACAAACTAAGATAAAATGAGAAAGTTAATTATATATATGCTCATTTTTTGTGGAGCAACGACAATAGGTTTTGGACAAAATTCTAATCTGGAAAATGCAGAGGTAGTTATCGAAAAACAATCGAGTTTTGAACTACCTGTGATGAGTAGAGATTATGAGAAAATAGATAAAATTCAACGTAAAAATAAGAAGGTTCCTCAGCAATATAATGTTACTCTGATTAATGAAGAAGTGGCTGATTCCTTGCCTCAACAATTGCCTGCTGTACTAGATCAAAGAGAGGAAAAGAAGTTTTACGATAAATATATCCGTGCTGGTTTCGGTAATTATATCACACCATATGTTGAATTTGGTATCAATGGGAATACAAATCCAAATTTCGATTATGGAGTAAAGTTTTATCATAAATCATCTCAAGAAGGATCAGTAGGGAGAAAACTTTCTGCAGAAAGTAGAAACGAATTTGATGCGTTTGCAACAAAATATTCGGATTATGGAATTACGAACGCTTCTATTAACTATGATCGACAGGGGACACACTTCTATGGTTTCACGGCTGATCCGAATATGATTTCTCAAGACAGTATCAAACAGATTATTCAATCTATAGGCTTTGATGTAAGTCATGAAATTCCATCTTACTTAACAGGGAATGATCTTTCATTTAAAGGAGGGTTGTTATTTGATTATACTTTTGATCATTATAACGCTAATGAAATTGAGTTGGGTCTTCAATTAGAGGGAGATTATCAATTAAATGAGGATGCAAAAATCAATGCTCACTTAAAAGGAGCCTATAATCAGTATAACAATAAAACACTCACAGATACAGAAATCAGCCAAAATAGAAGTTGGTTTAAAATGGGAGTGAATTACCAGACTTTTCTAGATGATATTTATATAAAAGCAGGATTAAAACTAGCTTACTCAGGTGATACATCTCAGTATGATAAAGGCTTTTATATTTATCCTGATATCTTGGTTCGTTATACTATTTGTGAGGATGAATTAGCTGCCTTCTTTAAAGTAGACGGTGATTTAGAATTGGTCAATTATAATAATGTGACAAGCATGAATCCTTGGGTAAATAATAATCTAAACTTATTACATGAGGACAAAGCGATAAATATTCAATTAGGAGCCGAAGCAAATTTATCTGATGAAATTGGTGTGAAAGGTAGTATTGGTTATGCATTATCAAACAATATGGGCTTTTTGATAAATTCCCCAACAGATGTTTCGAGATTTGAGATGGTCTATGCCACTAATGAGAAGACGGGTAATTTCAAAATTGACCTTGAGGGCATGTGGAGTAAAAGAGAATGGGAAGTGATTGCTCAAGCAAGATTGAACGCCTACAATGTTCAAGATACTTTAATCGGAAAGGCGTATCATCGACCAATTTCTGAAAATACTATTTCAGTGAAATATAAATATTTATCCAACTGGAAATTTGGTGCTGTAGTATATAATAAGATAGGGATAAAAGCTGTAGAGTTTGATCCACAAACGGGTGCAAGAAACGAAATTAATTTGCCCGTAATATTTGATTTGAATCTAACGGCACAATATCAATTCAACGAAAATCTTTCCGCTTTTGGTTTAGTCAACAACTTGTTTAGTCAAAAATACCAAGAGTATTATAGATACAATGTTAGAGGATTTCAATTGATGGCAGGGGTGAGTTATAAATTTTAATTCCTGTAATACGTAGAAATCAGTAGAAAATTATAATAATGTGTAGCATATTTAATTATATAACACAAAAAGAATTTTCATTTTACAATTGATTCTTTAATTTAGTGAATGATGAATGGTGTGTTTTGTATAAAAAAACCATTATTCAATTTTTTGGCATTTACTCTTTAATTATAAACGCATGATTGCAGATGCAATAAAAAACGCACTTTTAGATTGGTGCGTGGTGGTTATTCCTGACTTGGGAACATTTTGGTCAGAAGAAAGTGGGGCAGAATTATCGCCTTCAGGTAATCTGATTAAACCACCTCATGTTAATATCTCATTTAAGACAGAAATTGAAGACAAAGATAGTGATGTCTATTCTTTGGTGGAGTTTATTTCTAAAAATGAGGATTATGATGCTGAAGAAATAGCGATTCAAATCAGTATGTTTGTTATGAACATCAAACAGCGTCTTGAGGACGGAGAGACCGCACCAATTGGTGATTTAGGTTATTTCGTTCAGGAGGATGGTGAAGAAATTGAGTTCAGACAAAGAAGCGAGAGTAATATCATTCCAGATAGCTTTGGATTGCCAAAAATAACTGCAACTCCACTCGTTCAAGAAGAAATTCTTGAGGACGAACCAATATATGATACCGAAGAAGAAGTTTTTGAGGAAGAAACGAAATCGAAAAAGCCTATTTGGTTATTTGTGGCTATTCCATTGATTATAATTTTTACAGCAGCAGCCTATTTCTTCTTCAAGCCAACGGTAGATACACCTATGGCTGAAAATGAAACAGAGGAGACGGTGCAAAATGAACAAGAAGAAACTTCAACAACTTCGGATGATGAAGTTAGTGAAGAAGATAATGAAGAACCCGCTGAGGTGACTTCTGATAATTCAGAAACAGCAATTGCTCAAGAAGAGGAACCAAAAGAAGAAGTCGTTTCTCCAGTTTCATCAAGTGAAAGAAACGGAAACGTTCATATTGTTATTTCTTCATTCGGTGCTAGAGTAAATGCTGAAAAAGCGGTGAAAGAAGCAGAGGCAAAAGGATTTAGTCATGTAGGAGTAATAGCTACTAAAGATAAATTTAGAGTGGCTATTAAAGGATTCAATTCTCACCAAGAAGCAAAAGCAGATTTAGCTGATGTCCAAAAAGTATATAAAGGTGCTTGGATTATCAGAAATTAAATTGACACAATATAAACCATACTATAGATGAACTTTTTAATGAGTGTTTTACAAGACACGGAAATGCCTGAAACGGGTATGCAAGGAGTTTTTGAGGAATCACTTTCTTTATTCGAATTGATCGAAAAAGGAGGAATCACTATGATTATCTTAGGGGTTCTATTCGTGATTGCATTTTATCTTTTAGTCAATAAACTTTTAACCATTAGAAAAGCGAAAAAAGATCCCACTAAAATGTTGGATAAAGTAACCGCTTACGTTTTAAAAGGAGATATTGAAACAGCCAAAAAGTATGCAGATAAAGAGCCTACTCCAATGGGGAAGATGATTAAGACGGGCTTAAACTATATTGGTACAACTTCAAAATTAGATATGATTGAAAAGAGTATCGAAAATGTTGCGAAAATTGAGTTATATAAACTTGAGAAAAATGTGGCATTAGTAGGTATGATTTCAGGTGCGGCACCAATGATTGGTTTCTTTGGAACTGTGATAGGTATGATCAATGCATTTATTGCTATTTCACAAGAAGAAGGATCGGTAAGTCCTAAGCTATTATCATCTGGTATTTACGAAGCAATGATCACTACTGCGGGTGGTTTAGCAGTTGGTATTTTTGCATATATCGCATACAACTATTTAGTAAGAGCGATGGCAGACGTTGTTCACAAAATGGAAGTGGTGACGATTGAGTTTATTGAATTACTTCAAAACAATTAATCATCATGGGATTAAAACAAGAGAATAAAATTGACCCATCATTTAACATGTCGTCTATGACGGATATGATCTTCTTGTTGTTGGTCTTTTTTATGTTGACATCCAATTTTGTAACACCTTCTGGTTTACCTATATCTGTGCCCAGTAGTAAGACCTCTACTAAGGTAATGCCTAAAGTGTCTGTAAGTATTACAAAAGATTTAAAATACTACGTAAACGAAGTGGAGGTTCCTTTAAATTATCTAGAGGAAGAATTAAAAAATGTACTACCTCAAAAAAAGGAGGGAGTAGTAGTTTTAACAGTAGATAAAGAGGTTCCAGTTCAACATTTAGTGAATGTTGCAGGAATAGCAGCAGGGTTAAAGGCAAAAGTGTCAATTGCCACGAAACCGACATCGAAAGTGGGTAAGTAATTATGGCCTTAAAGAAAACCAAAGCAGAAAGAGATCAAGATTTTAAACATAGATGGATATCCATTTTCTTTACTATGTTAGTTACTGCAGGGATATTAATTCTTGCATGGTACACTATTGTTTGGTCGCCACCCGATCCACCTATTCCACAATATGGTATTGAGGTGGCCTTTGGTTTGGATGATGCTGGTTCTGGAGCTGTAAAATCAGAAGCACCTGTTGTAGAAGATAATGATATTTTGGATGAACCAAAACCATCAGAACCTACTCCCGAACCTGAACCTCAAGAAACTATAGAAGAGACTGTAGAAGAACCCGTAGAGGAGGTGGTAGAAGAAGCTCCCACTGAACAAACTCCTTCAAATGATCCAGCACCTGTTACAGATCAAGAAGTAGAAGAATCTGTGCCTGTAGCTGAAAAGCCTGCTCCTAAAGAAGAGAAAAAAGAAATTAAAGAAAAGCCTAAAGAGGTAGTTAAAAAAGAAGAACCTAAACCTAAGACGCCTCAACATACTATGGGACCTGCCAATAGTACTGGCACGGCTGATCAACAAAAATCAAATAATAAAGGTAATGTTGATGGAGCAAAAGGAAACCAAGGATCCGAGAAAGGTACATTAAATAGTGATACCATGATGAAATCGGATGGCGGTTCAGGCGGTTCAGCATTGAGTATGCCGGGTTGGAACTGGATCGATCCGCCTCAAGTGGATGATACGTCTACAGCTACAGGGAAAATTGTTATTGATATTCAGGTAGATGAATACGGTGATGTTATTGCCCTTAAAACAGTTTTCAGATCAGTACCAAGAGCAGTGGTTCTAAAGTATGAAGCTGCTGTAAGGAATTTATCTTTTGCACCTACAAGAGCTGATGCCGATATTCAAGGAATTACTAATGGATCGATTACGTTTATTTTACGTAATAAGTAAAATTTAAAAATAAACTCTTCAACAAACTATTATTTATACTATTAACTGATGGAACAAGCTATTACCGATCAAGTGATTTGCAGAAATTGTAAAACACCTCACAGACATGATATTGAAAATTGTACAGTTTGTGACTTCCCAATTCACGGGACAGATAAAGAACAATCTGTGTTTATTGCTAAACAAATCACACAAAAAGCAGATGTAAAAGACTCATTTAGAAAGATGCAATTGTCTAGAAATTTACTGTTTGGGATAGGGGTCTTCAATATTTGCATGGCTCTATTTTCTTTAATCATTGAAAAATCATTCGGCATTGAATTGTTTTTTGGTATTGCTTTAGGAGGTTTATTTATTTTCTTTTCATTATTGACAAAGAAGAACCCTCTTTTCGCTACCGGAGGACCAATTGTATTATACCTAATCTATATTGTGGCTTTAACTACTATTGATTCCAGGTATTTAACGGATGGAGTTATTTTTAAAATCGCCTTTTTTATGATTTTAGGATATGGTTTTTTTAGTACAATTAAGGCCAATTCTATTTTAAAGAAAAACCCGTATTTGGTTTCTCTTATTGATAAGAAATAAGAATAATGATTATTCATTTTTGAAACTCATGGTGAATAAACTAACATTAGTATATCATGATTTATTTAATCATCAAAGCAGTTTTTGATATCCATTATTTCTGATTAATTTCGCTAAAAATAATCCTTATAAAATGAAAAAAATCAATATCCCAGCTCAGATCAGAGGTCTTATCTTTGATATGGACGGAACTGTTGCCGATACAATGCCAACACATTATTTAGCTTGGAAAGTAGTATTTGATGAAATTGGATACGATTTTACCGAAAAAGAATTTTATGAATTGGCAGGGGTGACATCAGTAGAAATCCTTGAAAAGATAGCAAATGAACATGGTTTTGATGTCGATGCTCAACATTATGCAGATAAAAAAGATCAAGAGTATCTTAAATTGGTAGCTAAAGGTGAAGTGAAGCCTGTTGAACCCATTTTTAACATCGTAAAGGAATATTTTGGAAAGTTACCTATGGCTATTGGTACAGGTAATAACGATGAAGTTATTGAACATACTTTAACTGGTTTGGGTGCCTATCACATGTTTGATGTGAAAGTAGGGGCTGACCAAGTGGAAAATGGAAAACCTGATCCAGAAACATTCTTGCAATGTGCCATCAGAATGAATATTGAGCCTCAATATTGTATGGTTTTCGAAGACGGAAATCCTGGTATCGAAGCTGCAAAAAGGGCAGGAATGAGAGTAATTGATGTAAGAGAATATATTTAGCAAAAATGAGATTGTTTTTAAAGTACAAAACAATCTCATTTTTTTTATAAAACATTGATTACTAATGTGTTGAAATTACACTTATTCAAAAAATATTTAAAATAATTGTTAATTATTTATTGGAATATTTTAATCTTGAAGATTTGTAAATAGGTCAAATACAAAGAGTTATTTGTATTAAAAGTGGATTGCTATTATTATGTATACCCTAGACTGACAATAGTCATGTTTTAAACCGATTTGATTGTCTAGTATTGTAGCGTTATTTAAAAAATCAACAAATATTAAATTTACGAAGACATGAGTTTAATCGTAGACGTTCACGCAAGACAAATCCTTGATTCAAGAGGTAATCCTACAGTAGAAGTAGACGTAACAACAGAAACAGGTACAGTTGGTCGTGCTGCAGTTCCATCTGGAGCATCAACTGGTGAGTATGAAGCTGTAGAATTACGTGACGGTGGATCGGAATACTTGGGTAAAGGTGTTTTGAAAGCGGTTGAAAACGTTAATGAAATTATTGCTGAGGAATTAATCGGTGCTTCTGTATTCGAACAAAATGCAATCGACCAAGCAATGATCGCTTTAGACGGTACTCCTAACAAAGCAAAATTAGGTGCTAACGCTATCTTGGGTGTATCACTTGCAGTAGCTCACGCAGCAGCAGCTGAATTAGGTCTTCCTTTATATAGATATGTAGGTGGTGTTTCTGCAAACACAATGCCTGTACCAATGATGAACATCATCAACGGTGGTTCTCACTCTGATGCACCTATCGCATTCCAAGAGTTCATGATCCAACCTGTATCAGCAACAAACTTTACTGATGCTATCCGTATCGGTTGTGAAGTATTCCACGCATTGAAGAAAGTAATCCATGACCGTGGTCTTTCTACTGCAGTAGGTGACGAAGGTGGTTTCGCTCCAGCTTTCGATTCAACTGAGGATGCTTTAGATTCAGTTAAAATTGCAGTTGCAAACGCTGGTTACGAGTTCGGTAAAGACATCACTATCGCTTTAGACTGTGCTGCTTCTGAGTTCTTTGTAGACGGTAAATACAACTACGAGAAGTTCGGTGACATGAAAGGTGGTATCAAAACTTCTGAAGAGCAAGCTCAATACTTGGCTGAATTAGCTGAGAAATACTGTATCACTTCTATCGAAGACGGTATGGATGAGAACGATTGGGACGGTTTCAAGAAATTGACTGACCTTTGTGGTGATAAAGTACAATTAGTAGGTGACGATTTATTCGTAACTAACGTTGAGAAATTAGAAAGAGGTATCAACGAAGGTATCGCTAACTCTATCTTGATCAAAGTTAACCAAATCGGTTCATTGACTGAGACTATCGCTGCAGTTGAAATGGCACACAGAGCTGGTTATACTTCAGTAATGTCTCACCGTTCAGGTGAAACTGAAGACAACACTATTGCTGACTTGGCAGTAGCATTGAACTGTGGTCAAATCAAAACTGGTTCAGCTTCTCGTTCAGACCGTATGGCTAAGTACAACCAATTACTTCGTATCGAAGAAAAACTTGGTTCTACTGCTAAGTACTTAGGTTTGAAAGCATTCAAGCAAGACTTCAACTTCTAATTAGAAGTTAAATATAATTTCGCACTGTAATTCATTTACAGTCGGGTGGAGGCTATCTTTTATAAGGTAGCCTCTTTTTTTGTTGGAACAAATATTATTTTTATTTAAACTCATTATAAATAATATGTTTATTATTTGTAATTAATCTTAATAAGCTTTAGGTTTGTCATGACAATTAAATTTTCAACTCACTACTTTTTTTGAAAATGAAACTTTCAAAGATGAACACTAAATTATTCATTTCTCTATTAGCTCTAAGCTCAATCTTTTTCTCTTGTTCTGATGATACAGACACCACTCCTGCGACAAGAGTTAACTACGATTTTGACAATGTAGATTACTCAGGACAAACAGCTAGAATCATGATGTTAGATTCTTTAGAGTCTTACATTAAGTCGGCAAACGATGGTGCAACTGCTATCACTGCAACTCATATGAATGCTATCTACACAAATGAATCAGGCGATCTATTCGGATCTTCTAAGGATTTAGAAAGTAAAACAGCGAATGATCCTACGTTAATCGCCAATGTATATGATCAAGTGCCAGCTTACTTTGCATCTGCGGAAGTTGCATCAGGTAATGCTGATAACATTATTGGAGGTCGTTTATTTGATGCAGAAGGTCACGAACCTGCTCAAATGGTGGGTAAAGGTTTAATGGGCGCTGTACTGTTTTACCAATCAGTTTCTTATTATTTAACTGCTGAGAAATTAAATGCAGGAGATAATGAAACAGTTACAGAAGGTAAAGGTACTGATATGGAACACTATTGGGACGAAGCTTTTGGTTATTTTGGAGCAACAACAGATTACTTGACAAACGAAGAAGGTACTAATTATTACTGGGCTAAATATGCAGCATCAAGATCATCTGTATACGATGTTAGAGCTGATATTTTTAATGCTTTCATTGCTGGTCGTCAAGCAATTGCTGATAAAGACTATGAAGAAAGAGATGTTCAAGCAGCAATCATTCAAGCAAAATGGGAAGAGCTAGTTGCAATTAATGTTGTTCATTATGCTAACTCTGTAATTTCAGATACTGAACTAGGTGATATTTTACACCACTGGTCGGAAGCTGTTGCATTTGCTACAGCACTACAGTACAATACTTCAAAAACAATCACGAATGAAAATATAGCTGTCATACTAGCAGCTTTATATTCTGATGATATCAAAAATGAAGATAAAACAGCATTAAATGCTAAAATGGAGGCAGCAAAAGCAGTAATTAAGTCGACTTATGGCTTCTCAGATGAGGTTATGAGTAATTTATAATTATCTTTGCAAAATATTTACAAATAATATACTAACTCAGCAGACAATCTATCTGCTGAGTTACTGTGCATACACCTAAATTTGATTTTTTCTGATGAACAAAATTAACCTATTCTTAGCACTTCTATTCTGTACAATTCTCTATTCATGTGATGATTCCACTGACACTATGAGTGTAGAGTTTTCTCAAATAGAAATGTTGAAAAATTATTCAGACAATCTTATTGTACCAGCGTTCAAAGCTTACTCAGAAAGTGCTATTGAACTAGAAACGGCTACTGAAAGTTTTTTAGCTGATGCAAATGATGAGACATTATCAAACGTTAGGGGAAAGTTAAATGATACCTATCAAAAGTGGTCGAAGGTAAATGCATTTCAATATGGTGATGCTTTATCAATGAATTTATTGGTAAATACTAATTCATTTCCTACAAAGTTTAGTGAAATCGAATCAAAAATAGCTGCAGGAGATTTTAACCTTGGCTCAATATCATCATTCAATGTTAAAGGTTTACCAGCATTAGATTATTTACTGAATTCAGGATCTACTTTAGATTTGTTTACAACTGATGCAAATCAGGCAAATCGTCGACAATACCTAAAAACGGTAGTGGAAGCTGTAAAAAATGATGCTGATGCTATTTATAACTCTTGGACATCAGGATATGCAACTGAGTTTGCTGCAAATGAAGGTATTGATCCAAGTAGTTCTATTTCATACATAGTAAATGAATACAATAAAGCGTACGAAAGATGTAAGAATCAAAGAGTAGGATATGCTTTAGGTAAAAACTCTATCTCTGGTAACTCTTCTCCAATGTCTGTTGAGTCTTATTATAGTCAGGAGACATTAAGTCTTCTAAAATCAAATGTTGAATCATTAAGAAGTATTTTTAATGGTGGAGATGGAATTGGGTTAGCTGATTACCTAAAAGCTTACTATACAGCAGGTGCGGTAGAAGAAGATCTTTCAGAAAAAATCAATAATCAGTTTGATGTTATCCTTGCTCAATTAGACAAATGTTCTGATTCCTTTTCAGATCATATAGAAGCAAAGGACGAAACAGTCGAAACTTTATATACTGAAATGTCAAAATTGGTAGTGATGATTAAATCAGAAATGCCATCTGTTCTTTCAGTAAAAATTACTTATCAAGATAGCGATGGTGACTAAGATCGATAAATATATCAACCAACAAGTCTCAATTGCTCCATTAGTGGTTTTTAGAATCATTTTTGGTTTAATGATGGCGGGTAGTGGAATAAGATTTTGGGCCAACGGTTGGATAGATAGTCAATTTATCCAACCTTCCTTCTTTTTCCATTATTACGGATTCTCATGGATTTCACCTTTAGGTGAATCTGGGATGTATTTAATTTTTATTCTTATGATCATAGCGGCCTTTGGTGTCGCTTTCGGCGCTTTTTATAGAATTTCTGCAATCACCTATTTTTTGACATTCACTTATGTCGAACTAATTGACCTAACCAATTATCTCAACCATTATTATTTTGTGAGTTTGATGGCCTTTATCATGGTATTCCTTCCTGCTCACAGACGTTTTTCGATAGATGTTTATAGAAATCCTGAAACTTTTAGAAGAGAAGTATCTGCTTGGACTATCAATGTAGTGAAACTACAATTAGGTATCGTTTATTTTTATGCTGGCATTGCTAAAATAAACACTGATTGGTTATTTAAAGCCCAACCATTAAAGTTATGGTTAGCTTCAAGAACAGATATGTGGCTCATTGGTCCATTATTCAAATACAAATGGGTAGCCTATTTCTTTTCATGGGCTGGATGTTTATATGATTTGTTGGTGCCATTTTTCTTGGCCAACAAGAGGACAAGAGTATTGGCCTATTTGGCTGTCATATTCTTTCATATCATCACCTCTGCTTTATTTCCCATTGGTATGTTCCCATTCATTATGATTTTCAGTACGCTGATATTCTTTTCTGATGAGTTTCATGAGAGAATCATATTGTTCTTAGGTAGAATTTTTAGTACAGAAAATCTTGATTTTAAAGTGACTCGAGGTAGAATTAATTCATTGCCTCAGCATTTGATAAAAATTGGATTTGCTGCCTTCTTCCTTCTTCAATTAATATTTCCTTTCCGATATGCTCTTTATTCTGATAACTTATTTTGGACTGAACAAGGTTTTAGGTTCTCATGGAGAGTAATGTTGATGGAGAAATCGGGTGCTGCAACCTTTTATGTAGAAAACCCAGAGAATAATCATAGAATTGAGATTACCAATAGTGATTATCTCACGCCATTACAAGAAAAGATGATGGCCACTCAACCAGATTTTATTTTACAATACGCTAAATTTTTAAAAGAAGAATTCACAAAAAAAGGAATTAAATCGCCGAAAGTGTTTGTTGATTCTTATGTTTCTTTAAATGGGAGACCAAGCAAAAGATACATAGACCCAACGGTAGATCTTTCTCAACTTTCAGATAATTTCAAACCCAAATCGTGGATTTTACCTTTTAAAGGATAATTTTTATGCTACATAGATTACTATATATTTTCGGTCTTATTTTATTATCTCTTACTTCTGCCTTTGCTCAATATAGTATTAAGGGTAGAGTAGTTGATGTTAAGGAGCAACAACTTGATGCTGTCGATGTTTTTATCAAAAGTAAAGCATTGAAAGTATCAACGAATAATAAGGGAGAATTTATCATCGATGGATTATCAAATGGTAATTATGTAGTTGGAGTATTTAAGTACGGTTTTTCACCTATTGAAAAAACGGTTACGGTTAAAAATGAAAATCAAACGATCAATTTCACATTAAAACCTCTTGAAACAGTTTTAGACGAAGTAAATATTACAGATGCTTCAACAACAGCAGAAATCAAAAGATTAGAAGCTGTAGTTGGTACTTCTATTTACGAAGGGAAGAAAAGTGAAGTGATTTTGGTCGATAACCTAACCGCCAATTTAGCGACGAATAATTCAAGACAAGTATATAACCGTGTGCCGGGACTGAACATTTGGGAAAGTGATGGTGCAGGTATTCAGTTGGGTATTGGTGGAAGAGGATTAAGTCCGAATAGAACATCAAATTTCAATACAAGACAAAATGGTTATGATATCGCTGCAGATGCATTAGGATATCCTGAGAGTTATTACACACCTCCAATGGAAGCTGTAGAAGAAGTTCAAATTGTGAGAGGAGCGGCATCATTACAGTATGGAACTCAATTTGGTGGATTATTAAACTTCAAAATGAAGAGAGGTAATACCGAAAAGCCTTTTGAGTTTACAACGCGTCAGACAGTTGGATCTTTTGGTCTATTTAATTCATTCAATAGTATTGGAGGACAAAAAGGGAAGGTGAATTATTATGCAATGTACCAATACAAAACAGGTGAAGGTTGGCGACCAAACTCAGATTTTAATGTCAATACAGTGTTTACAGGGGTACAATATGATGTGACGGATAAATTTAAGATCGGAGTAGAAATTACTCATATGGATTACCTTGCACAACAGCCAGGTGGTTTAACAGATGATGAATTTTATCAAGATCCAAGAGCATCATATACTGAACAAAATTGGTTTAAGGTAAATTGGAATATAGCAAGTGTTAACCTTCAATACCAATTTACTCCAAAAGCTAAAATTGAAATGAGAAATTTTGGTTTGTTGGCTAGTCGCGATGCATTAGGAATCAATTTAAATAAATTAGATCCCTATAACGAACCAAGGTTGTTGGTCGCTGATGAATTTAGAAATGTAGGTACAGAAATTAGGTACATGCAACATTATGATTTTAAAGGGAAGCCATCTGTTTTTGTTATTGGTTCACGTCTTTATCATGGTAACGATGATAAAAAGCAAGGTGATGCATCTGATGGAAATGATGCTAACTTTAATTTTTCTCATCCTGATTCCTTATTGTCAGATCATAATTTCAGAATCAATAACTATGCTTTTTTTGCGGAAAATATCTTTCAGATCAATGATAAATTTTCAATCACTCCTGGTATCCGATTTGAATACATACAAACAACAGGAAAAGGATATTATCAGCAAACTTTCTTCGAACCTGGTGATGATGGTTTAATTGAAGAGATCACTCGACCCATTGAAGATAATATCAATAATACTAGAAATATATTCATAGCAGGTGTTGGTTTCAGCTACAAACCTATTCAAGATTTAGAAGTGTATGCGAATATATCTCAAAATTATAGAGCAATTACTTATTCAGATTTAAGGTCGCTAAATACTAATGTTAGAATAGATCCTAATCTAAAAGATGAGAAAGGTTATTCTGCTGACCTTGGATTGAGAGGAACACTCCCTTGGTTAAATTATGATGTCAGTACTTTCTATTTAAGATATAACGATAAAATTGGTTTGGCTAATCCAGCCAATCCAATAAGAACTAACATTGCTGATGCTTATACTTTAGGTATCGAGTCTTATACGGAGATTAAGTGGATGGATATTTTCTCTCCATTAAGTGATTATCATTTCAATCTTTTTGCAAACGTAGCATTTATTCGAGGAAAATATATTTCTGAGGATAGAGTATATGATGGAAAAAATGTTGAATTGGTTCCTCCATTTAATATTAAGACAGGAATTAATGCAGGATATAAATCGTTTAATCTTTCCTTACAATATACTTATGTGGAGAAGCATTACACAGATGCAGCCAACACAGAAGAACCTTTAGCAGATGCCGTTTATGGTCCGATTCCAAGCTATTATGTGATGGATTTATCCGCTAAATATTCATTTAAATGGTTTGGAATAGAATCAGGTATTAATAACCTAACAGATAATATGTACTTTACTCGTAGAGCCACAGGTTATCCGGGACCAGGTATTATACCTTCTGATGGCAGAAATTATTATTTCACTTTACAGTTCAAGATTTAGTTCGTTCTAATTCGGAAACTTTAAAAAATAAGAACTTACTTTAATAGAAAATTTGATAAATCTATTTAATATATCCTTCTAAAAAATTTGTATGCTTATAGGTTTCGTATATTTTTGTAAATTGGTTAATGAAAATTTGTTCATTCATTTATAATTATAACTGTTAGTAATTCGATATGGCAAAAAGTATAGACGAAACGAAACTACAAAGAATTAAAGAAGCAACTATAGAAATGGTCGTTTCAAAAGGATATGGGGGAGCATCAGTTTCGTCAATTGCCAAAAAAGCACAAGTAGCAGATGGGTATTTATATAGACACTATCCAAGTAAAGCTGCACTAGTACAAGCGTTATATCACTCTAATATTGAATACTTCCGTAATTTGATCTTCAAATACATGGAAGAACATGAAAAGTTAGAGGAAGTGATTTATCATTTCTGTAATGAAATTTTTACATTGGCGAATGATAATCCTTCAAGAGCAAAATTCATCAACATGTTGATGAATGATTATACATTCTTGATGAGTAAAGAAATGGTACTAAAAATACCAGAAAGCTCTAAAAGAATGGTCGAGAGAGGATATAACACAGGTGAGATTAATGAAAATATCAATGTAGAAATGTTCAACGCGGTATTTCCTGCTATTCCGATTCAATATGCATCGTCAAGAGCAACAGAAGTATTCAGTAAAGAACGTTTAACAGAAAATGATGCTAAAATTGTAGCTCATTTAGTGATAAATGCATTAAAGTAATTATTTTTGTATTTGATAAAGGTGAAAACCTTTAAATTATATTACTGAAGGTGAAACAGACGGATAGTTTATCCGTCTTTTTTATTTTTGGTCAATTTATTGCAACACACAAAAGAGATTGATGATAAATTTATCGAATAGAATCAATCGACAGATCTACTAAATAACAATTACACTTTTGAAAATGAAAAGGATTTTTTTCTGCCTTTTATTACTTCCCATCTTTAGTTTTGCTCAAACGAAATCAGATGCCATCAGAAAATTTAAAGTGTATCTTGAAAAAGCAAAGAATAAAGAATTTCATTACGTACCTGATTCATCGGCAAAACTAGAAACAGCTCAAATTCAACCTAAAAGTAAAAGAGTCAATTTCTTTTTAGGAAAACAGTTTGAATACACTCCAGTAAGAAACGAAGATGTAGAAGATCTGTATCATCAAGTAAGAGATATTTTAGGCAAAGCCTATCAATCTTACGACCTTAAATTCTATGTAGGTAAAACTTTAGAAAAGGAGAGGGTGCGATTAGCAAAAAAACAACGTTGGCCTATAACTCCAAAATGTGAGTTCAAAGATCTTGTTCCCAACTATTTAAGAAGTGAACATAATGTAGATGAGTCTAGAAATATAGTAATCGCCGAAAATGATTCAATCAAAATTCCTTTAGTGATCAACTTGGGGATTCAACCTACTAAAAATGGATTGAGTAATAAAACGATTGCTTTATGGAATAGTCATGGTTGGTATTATGAACACTCTTTGGATAGATGGGAATGGCAAAGAGCAAGATTATTTCAAACAGTAGAAGACTTACTACCCACTTCGTTCGTTTTACCTTATTTAGCTCCAATGTTGGAAAATGCAGGTGCAAATGTATTATTGCCAAGAGAGCGGGATATTCAAAGTGAATCATTGGTAGTAGATAATGATGGTGATAGAAAAGGTTATAAAGAAGAGGGAGTTGTGTTTGCTGGTGGTGAAGGTTTCCTTCAAAAGAATATATATAACGATAATGAATTGCCGTTTCAGTTAGGTACATCTAGAAAATTCAAAGCGAACCATCACGATAAAGAAGTAATTACGTGGAGTACGCAAGGAAAGGTAAAAGGTGATTACAGTGTTTATGTAAGTTATGCGACTTTAGAAAATAGTGTAAATGATGCAAAGTACACCGTGTATCATCAAAATCAGAAAAAAGAGTTTCTCGTTAACCAAACTATGGGTGGAGGTACATGGGTCTATTTAGGTACTTTTGAATTCAATGGACATCCATCTGAGAAGGTTACTTTATCAAGTAAAACCCATTCGAAAACACCCAATTTGATGGTTACCTCCGATGCTGTTCGTTTTGGAGGAGGAGTGGGTAATATTCAAAGAGGAACCTCTACAAGTCATAGACCAAGGTTTATGGAGGGAGCACGATATCATTTACAGTATAGTGGGGCGCCAGTTAATGTGTTTACTCCTAATGAAAATAAAAACGATTACAAGGACGATTATCAGAGCCGAGGAGAATGGGTCAATTGGTTAACTGGATCAACTTACGCCTTAAATCCGGATATAGAGAATAAGGGACTGAACATACCTATAGATTTAGCTGTGGCTTTACATACAGATGCTGGTATCTCTGAATCGGATACAACTAAAGGTACTTTAATGATCTATAGTTCCACAGATATGGACAAGGAAACTAAATTTTCATCCAATCAATCAAGATATACCAATAGAGATTTAGCCGATTTAATTCAAACGCAAATAGTAGAAGATCTTCGTGTGACTCATGATAGTATTTGGAACAGAAGGGAATTGTGGGATAAAAGGTACAGTGAAGCAGTGTATCCAAATGTTCCATCCGTTTTGATTGAGTTATTATCACATCAAAATTTTAAGGACATGCAATATGCCTTAGACCCAAAGTTCCGTTTTGATGTCAGTCGTTCAATATATAAAGGCATATTAAAATATATCGCCTATCAAAATAATTATGAATATGTAGTATCTCCTTTAAAACCTACCCATTTTTCTATTGGATTAGAGAAACATAAAGCGATATTAAAATGGAAACCTCAATTTGATCCCTTAGAAAAATCAGCTAACCCCACTCATTATAAAGTATACACTCAAGTAGAAAACGAAGGTTGGGATGTGGGTACAATCGTTAAGGATACTGTTTTTGAAGTGAAAGTCACTAAAGGGAAGCTATATCAATTTAAAGTCACCGCAGCAAATGATGGTGGAGAGAGTTTCCCAACGGAAGAGTTGGCTATGGCTAATTTTCATAATGATCCAGTGTTGATCGTTAATGCTTTCGATAGAATTGGAGGGCCTACTTATGTAGAGTCTGAGAATTACACAGGTTTTACTTCTGAAAATGATGGAGTACCTGATGGTATAGATGTTAGTTTTACAGGCAAGCAATACGATTATAATCCTAATTCAGAGTGGTTGGATGATGATACTCCTGGACATGGAGGAAGTTATGCTGATGCTGAAACAATTTTAGTTAGAGGAAATACACACGATTTTACTAAAATACATGGTAAAGCACTTCTATATTATCAAAGATCTTTTGTGTCGTGTAATCGAAAGGCAGTTGAGGATGGAATAGTAAACCTAAATGATTATCAAATTGTAGACATCATGTTAGGTGAGCAGAAATCAACGTTAAGATCATTTGATAATAAATTAGAGTATCAGTGCTTCACTCCGAAGTTTAAAGAGAGTATTCATGAATTCACCAAGAAACCTCAATCAAAATTATTAATTTCAGGAGCTTTTGTAGGTTCAGATTTGGTGTTTAGTCAAGATGGCAAGCATAAGGGAAGAAAACATAAAGATGTCATTTTTGCTCATAGTGCTTTACATTTTAAAAGCAGAGGATCTCATGCAGATAGAACTGGAAACTTGTACAACATTCACCCGTCATTTAATTCCTTCAAAGATCTTACTTACGCAAAAAACATTGATACACATTTATATGCTGTGGAAGCGGTTGATGCTTTGGACCCTTATGATTCAAATACTGAAGTTATAGGGAGGTATTTGGGGAGTAACAAAAGTGCAGGCATTGCCTTTAAAAATGAGCAAAATAAAGTGATTGTTATTGGTTTTCCTTTTGAGACTATCAATTTGGAAATCAAAAGGATAGAGTTAATGGGGGAGATTCTTCAATTTTTTGAAAAATAATTAAATATGTGGTGCTTTTTGTTTATCTCAAGTAATAATTTGATAACAAGAGAAGCATGCATTTGATTGTTTTGTTCAAAGTAATTATTGCAAAACTTTACATAAGTTAAATGTGAATAAAAATTCATTCATTTATCTTAAATTAGTGTTAATCTTGTTAAGAGGGGTGAATTTTATAGTCCTCAAGTATCATATCGCCGTATTTTAATATGTACTTAATTAAACAGTTATGATACAACAAAGAGCGAAAAAAGTTCTTTCCACTAATATAGACTAGACAAACAAACGAATTAAGACCTCAGTTAAGAGGTCTTTTTTTATGTCAAATTTTTGAACTGAAGTTTTGCACAGTATCTTCGTGTATCAATTTTAAACCATAAGAGAATATGTCGAAGATTCTGATCAAAAACGCCCAAATGGTCAACGAAGGGCAAATCAAACAAACAGATGTTTTAATCAGCGAAGGTAAGATTGAAAAAATAGCAGCATCTATTCCTCATAGCGGAGAAAAACTAATTGATGCCACTGGAAAATACCTTCTTCCAGGCTTAATCGACGATCAGGTGCACTTCAGAGAGCCTGGTTTAACACAGAAAGCAAACATTCAAACAGAATCTAGAGCGGCAGTAGCAGGAGGGGTAACTTCTTTTATGGAAATGCCAAACACAAAGCCTCCTACAACAACAATTGAAAAGCTAGAAGAAAAGTATGCTATTGCTAAAGAAACATCTTTGGCAAACTACTCATTCTATATTGGTGCATCAAACGATAATTTGGATGAAGTACTAAAAGCAGATCCAAAAAATGTTTGTGGTATCAAAGTATTCATGGGTTCTTCAACTGGAAATATGTTAGTGGATAACGAACAAACGTTAGCTAATTTATTTCAAAAAGCACAGATGATTATTGCTTCTCACTGTGAGGATGATCCAATGATTGCGGAGAACTATGAAAAATATAAAGAGAAGTATGGAGAGGATATTCCAATGGAATGTCACCCAGAAATTAGAAGTGCAGAGGCATGTTATTCATCTTCTTCTAAGGCCGTAGCTTTAGCTAGAAAACATGGTGCAAGATTACATATTCTTCACATTTCAACTGCCAAAGAATTAGAGTTGTTTGATAACGATATTCCTTTGAAAGACAAAAAGATTACTGCTGAAGCATGTGTACACCATATGTGGTTCTCTGATGAAGATTACAAAGAGAAAGGAGCGTTCATCAAATGGAATCCAGCTGTGAAAACTAAAGCAGATGGTGCAGGTGTTCTTGCAGGTGTTCTAAATGATAAAATTGATGTGATTGCAACAGATCATGCTCCTCATACAATAGAAGAGAAAAGCAATAAGTACGGAAGTGCACCTTCTGGAGGTCCTTTAGTACAACATTCATTACAGGTATTGTTCGACTTCTACAAACAAGGTAAAATCTCATTAGAGAAAATTGTAGAAAAAGCATGTCATAATGTTGCCATATTATTTGATGTAGAGAAAAGAGGATACATTAGAGAAGGATATTGGGCAGATTTAGTATTGGTAGATGATAATAAACCTCAAGAAGTGACGAAAGATAGCTTACATTACAAATGTGGTTGGTCACCTTTCGAAGGTCATACCTTCTCATCGAGCATTACTCACACGATTGTTTCTGGTCATTTGGCTTTTGAAAATGGTCAGTTCAACGACTCAGTAAAAGGTCAGAGATTAACTTTTGACCGCTAAAAAAGGAATTAAAATACTTTTTTTAAACATCATCTGTTATTTATCTTGTTAAATAACAGATGATTGTATTTTATTTGGATTCGTTTACGAAATAAAATTAGGAAAAAGGGTTTTAATTGTATTACCTTTGCACAGCAAAAAACAAAATGGCGGTTGTAGCTCAGTTGGTTAGAGCACCGGTTTGTGGTTCCGGGGGCCGTGGGTTCGAATCCCATCATCCGCCCAAGTTTTGTTTTTCGTTATATAATTATGGCGGTTGTAGCTCAGTTGGTTAGAGCACTGGTTTGTGGTTCCAGGGGCCGTGGGTTCGAATCCCATCATCCGCCCAAAGACATTGAAACTCTAGATTATTATCTAGAGTTTTTTTTTGCTCTCCATTTTTTTCGAAGTATTTATGTTTCCACTTTAATTAAAAATGGAAATGATAACATATTTACATAAGGATAAATATGTATTGATCAATCAAAGTTTATTTATTCTGTATAATTAGCACTTACAAGTGAAAAATATTGCAAATCTATTAAATTGTGATATATACGTTTATTAGAATTTAAAAACACTAAATGTTATAGAAAACTAAAAACCTAAAAGGTTACATCAATTTGAGGTAAAAAAAGTTAAGTGATTTGAACTAAAATTATTCTTTATAGTATTCTTGTAACTATAAATTAAAACTAAAATCAAATCAGATGGCCCTTTAAGGTTATCACTTAAATTAATTAAACTAAAACCTAAATCAACCTACGAGAGTAGGATCTAAATAAAGACACTTAACATTTTATTTGCACTTCATCTTACAATTTACGTATGGCATTCTACCTCATAACTTTTATGTCGTAATTACTAATTTGTAAACTCAAGACAGCTAAATATTAAGTACACTCAATTTTGGAGACAAACTCCATTACAAAAACCAATTAATTATTTAAATTTTTCATGAAAAGAATTTTATTATTCTTCTCTTTGACTTTGTGTGCAATTACTTCTTTGTACGCTCAGGATAAGAAAGTAAGTGGTGTTGTTTCTGATGCCTCAGGAGAATCTTTGCCAGGAGCCACAGTAATGGTTGTGGGAACAACTGTAGGAGCTGTAACTGACTTTGATGGTAATTTTGCAATCGATCTACCAGAAGAAGCAACTGAATTAGAGGTTAGACTTATTGGTTACGCAACTCAAAGAGTAGCTATCGGGACGCAATCGGTTATTAACTTCACAATGGAAGAAGATGCTCAAGAGCTAGAAGAAGTAGTTGTAACAGCCCTTGGTATGGAAAAAGACAAAAAGTCTTTAGGTTACTCAGTAACGGAAGTAAAAGGTGATAACCTTAAATCAGCGGATAACGACATTTTAGGAGCACTTAACGGACAAGTTGCTGGTGTTCAAGTTACACAATCTTCAGGTGCAGTAGGTTCTTCATCTCGTGTAGTTATTCGTGGTAACTCATCTTTAACAGGTGATAACCAACCGTTATATGTTATTGATGGTGTACCAGTAGATAACACTTATAACTCTGGTAACACTTCTTCAGGTGGTGCTGACTTCGGTTCACCAATCTCTGATTTGAACCCAGATGATATTGAGTCAATGACAGTTCTTAAAGGACCAAACGCAGCCGCTTTATATGGTTCAAGAGCCGTAAACGGTGCGATTATCGTAACTACGAAAAAAGGTAAGGGAGCAAACGGTCTTGGAATTACATTATCAAACACTACTACATTCCAAACACCTTTACTTTTACCTAACTACCAAAACGAATATGGTCAAGGTATGAACGGTGAATTTGCCTTCGTTGATGGCCGTGGTGGTGGTACACATGATGGTTTTGACGAATCTTGGGGTCCTCGTTTAGATGCAGGTTACAAAACAACTCAATACAACTCAAATGGCGAGCTTGTTGAGATGACTTCTAACCCTAATAACGTTAGAGACTTCTTCGAGACTGGTCACGTTTCTACAACAAACTTGGCTATTGCTCACGGTACAGACAACACAAACATGAGATTTTCATTGATGTACTCAGATCAGAAAGGTATGGTACCAAATACTGGTTTGAACAACATTAGTACTTCAATGGCAATTGGTCATAAAATCAATGAAAAATTACGTTTTGATGCTAAAGCGACTTACTCGAACAGAGCCTCAGACAACTTGCCTTCTCAAGGTTACGGTGCAAACAACGTAATGCAACAATTCGTATGGTTCGGTCGTCAAGTCGATACTAACGATTTGAAAAACTATAAACAAGCTGATGGTACTCCATATAACTGGAACTACAACTACCATGACAACCCGTATTGGATCGTAAACGAAAACACGAACTCTCAACGTCGTGATCGTTTGAACGGTTATGCATCAATGAAGTATAACTTTACAGATTTCTTAAGCTTACAAGTGAAGGGTGGTACAGACTTCTACTCTGAAAACCGTATGGCTAGAACTGCAAAATACTCTATCAACAACCCAACAGGTGGTTTCGTAGAGGAGAACTACTTCGTAAGTGAGTCAAACTTCGACTTCTTATTATCATTCTCAAAAGACTTCGGTACAGACTGGAATATTTCTGCTAACGCAGGTGGTAACAACATGTACAGAAACTACAAAAGAGATGCTATGACAGTAACTGGTTTAGCAACAGCAGGTATCTATACTCCAGCAAACGCAGTAGGTCAGGTAGGAGCAGAAACTTGGTTTGAAGAGCAAGTAATTAACTCATTGTATGCAACTGCAGCAGTAGGTTTTAGAGATTACTTATTCTTAGACTTATCAATTCGTAATGACTGGTCTTCTACACTTCCAGCAGCTAACGATAGCTTCTTGTATCCTTCGATTAACTTATCGTATGTATTCTCTGAGCACTTCGAATTACCAAACTTCATTAGTAATGGTAAAGTTAGAGGTGGTTGGGCACAAGTGGGTGCAGCTGCCAATCCTTACATGTTGAGAAACACTTATGGTTCTCCACTTCCATGGGACGGTAATCCAATGTTTAAATATGGTGATATCCAATCTAACCCTAACTTAAGACCAGAGACTACAAACTCTTGGGAAACTGGTTTAGAGATGTCATTCTTGAACAACAGAATTGGTTTTGAGGCAGTTTACTACCAAAAGAACACTTACGATCAAATCGTAAACGCAGACGTTTCAGCAGCATCAGGTTATAGATATACTACAATCAACGCTGGTGAAATTGAAAACAAAGGTGTTGAATTCATGATCTACGGTACGCCAGTTCAAACTGCAGACTTGAAGTGGGATGTTTCATTGAACTTAACGAAAAACGTAAACACGGTGAAGTCATTGGCTGACGGTGTAGATTCATTCGTTTTAGGTGAATACTGGGGTCTAACTACTGAGGCTCGTCCAGGTGAAGCTATGGGTACTTTATACGGTATCAAATACCAAAGATCACCAGAAGGAGATATCATTGTAAACGAGCAAGGTATTCCAATGCGTGAAGAAGAAAAAACAGCTTTAGGAGATATCAACCCTGACTGGAGAGGTGGTATTAGAAACACAGTAACTTACAAAAACTTCGTATTCTCAGCATTGATTGACATGTCATTCGGTGGTAGCATCTTCTCAGTAACGAACATGTTCGGTGAGTACGCAGGTGTACTTGATGTAACTGCAGTAAATAGAGAAGCAGGTAGAACAGTTGGTGTTGTATCAGACGGAAAAGGTGGTTATGTACCAAACGAAGTAGCTGTGGATGCGATGACGTATTACCAATCGCTTTACGGTATCCACGAAGAGTATGTATATGACGCTTCTTACATCCGTTTAGCACAATTATCAATTGGTTATAGATTACCAAAAGAATGGTTAGGTAACTCTGGTATCAAAGGTGCTACATTCTCACTAGTAGGTAATGACCTTTGGATGATGTACAAAAATGCTCCAAACATCGACCCTCAAGCAGGTTTTGGTGCAGGTATGTCAGGTCAAGGTTTTGAATTTGGTCAGTTGCCAACAGCAAGAAGCTTTGGTTTCGATATCAAATTGCAATTCTAAATCTACCCAATTGAATAAGGAATTTTATTCCCTTTAAACTGAAATCAATGATGAAAAAATATATAAAGATTATTTCAGCAATTGTTATCGCATTCTCGTTAACATCATGCTTTAAAAACTTTGAAGAATTAAGAGAGAATCCAAACTTACCATCAGAAGTGGATCCTGAAAGTTTGTTTGCGAACGTATTGTTCACATCAACAGGTTCTAACTATGGTATCCAAGGTCAGTACTTCAATCAAACTGCTGCTGGTATTTGGGCTCAGCATTTTGCTAAAATCCAATACTTAGACGAGGATTGGTATGAGTACCGTCCATCTGTAATGGATGAGATTTGGAAAAGAATGTACGCTGGTATTTCTAATTCTCCAACAACTCCACACATGGCAGGTCTTCATGATTTGGAGTTAGCATTGAAAGGTTCATATGAAAGATTAGCAATTGCAGAAGAGACAGATAATGCTGCTCAAGCGAGAGATGCAAAAGCGCTAATCGGTGCTTTAAAAACTACAAGAGCATACATTTACCTTAGTATGACTGATGCTTTTGGTGATATTCCTTACACTGAGGCTAACCAAACAATTGCTTTAGGTTACGAACAAACAAACTTCCAACCTGTTTACGACGATCAAAAGTCGATTTATGAAGCATTGTTAGAAGAGTTAGAAGAGGCAAACAATTACCTAGCTGAAAATGGTAAAATGGATACAGGTACTGACTTGATCTATAGAGGTAACACTTCAGCTTGGAGAAGATTATCAAACTCTTTGGCAGCAAGAATCTACATTAGAATGAGTTATACTGATGCATCTTTCGCAACTCAAGGTTTAACTACATTATTTGCAGATGCTAACCGTCCTGTTTTCGAAGCTAATTCAGATGATGCTGAGTTGAGATACATCGGTTCTCAACCTTACATGCACCCATTCTACTACAACAGATATATCGACAATAGAGATGACTTTGCAGTATCTAAAACTACTGTTGATATGTTGAAGGAGAACGATGATAAGCGTTTATACATCTATGCTTTACCAACTCCAAACTCTGAGGAAGATGATCCTAAGTATGTTGGTCAAGAGAACGGTGTACCAAGAGATGAGATGCCTGTAATGAGTGCAGTATCAAGAATTGGTAGTCTTTATAAAGATCAGCCTGCAGGTAAATCGTACTGGATGTCTTATTCAGAATTATTGTTTATCAAAGCTGAAGCAGCTTTTAGATTGGGTGTTCCAGTTGGTGCTTACAATACTTTAATTGAACAAGGTATTCAAGCGTCATTCGAGAAACAATATTCTGAAGTTGAGGAGTATAACGCAACTGTAATTCCTGAGGCTGGTGTTAGTATGGGTACTGCTAATGAAGATGCTCAAATCGTAATCGATAGAGTTAATTCAAGTGGAAAAGACCCTATGACAATGATCATGGAACAAAAATTCTTAGCATTATATACAAACGGTGCTGAAGCATATGCTGAATTAAGAAGAACAGGTTTACCAAGAATTCATTTTGTAAGAGGAGCTACTCAGTACGAGAGAGGTCTTCCTAACAGATTCCCTTATCCATTCTCTGAGCAAACTTCAAACTACGAGAACTTCTCGAGAGCTTCTGAAGGAATCGAGCAAACAGTGTATGGTAAGAAAGTTTGGTTCGCTGAGAATTCACCAGAAATTGATTACAAGTAATCATAAAGTTATTCTAATGGATGTGGAAAAGTAAGCTTTGAGATATCCACTGGAATAGTAAAATAGCAATCATAAAAGATATAAAGCCACTTCTAAAATTAGGAGTGGTTTTTTTTATGTTCAGAAAAAGGTTACCAAAAATATGTCATCTATCGTTAAATTAATAAAAAAATTACTTTTGGATAAAGTAATTGATATTACAGATTATTTTTTATATATAAAAGAAACAATGTTACTATCGTGATTGATTAATGTATTTATGATTGAAAGCTATAAATCAGAAGGTTATGGTATTTGTTTTGTGTAGTACGCATAGAAACAGTGTTACTTTAAATGTTTGTATTTAAACATATTTTATCAATTATGTATCTGTCATAATATCAATTAGTTATCTTTTTTTAGTGTCAAAATTGGTTTTCTTTCTTAATGTTAAAGGATTTTGTAAATGTGACCTGCACGTTGTTAAACTTGTAGTGTAATCATCAGGGTATCCAAAGCTAAACTGTAACATTTCAAAAGATGCTATAGTCAAATTTTAAAACTGTTCCCTACGCTTACATCATAACTTTTATGAGTTTTATAACTCTGATTTTTAACTAATTAAAAACTATTGGGTTTGTTTATTTGCTATCAATTTTAGGAGAAAGGTTCTCTTTTTTCTGTGGATTCCTAGTGCCTAATCATCCCTGTATTTATCAATCAATCAATTATTAACCTATTATCATGAGTAAAAGAGTACTTCAATTTCTCTTTTTATTCTTGGGGTTGGTCTTTACGTCCAATGCTCAGGAAAGAAAGATCGAAGGTGTAGTGATGGACGCCTCTGCCAACACTTTACCGGGAGCCACAGTAATGATCGAAGGTACCACTATTGGTGCAGTGACATCATTTGATGGAACTTTTCATATTGATGCACCCGCAAATGCTGAAAAAATTATTGTTCGTCTGATCGGGTACAAATCGCTAACTGTTGACGTTGGAACACAATCAAAATTTGAGTTTGTATTAGAAGAAGATGTAGAACAACTTGAAGAAGTCGTAGTAACTGCATTGGGTATTGAGAAAGACAAAAAGTCATTAGGTTATTCAGTATCAGAAGTTAAAGGAGACGATTTGAAAGGATCTGATAACAATGTTTTGAATAACTTAAATGGTAAAGTTGCCGGTGTGATGGTCAACACTTCGTCTGGTGCACCAGGTGCATCATCAAGAATTACGATACGAGGTAATTCTTCTCTTACAGGTAACAACCAACCATTATTTATTATTGATGGTGTACCTGTAGATAACTCTTACAACTCTGGGAATACATCAAGTGGTGGAACCGACTTTGGATCGCCAATTAATGATATCAACCCTGACGATATTGAGTCAATGTCCGTTTTGAAAGGGCCAAACGCAGCAGCACTTTATGGATCAAGAGCACAGAATGGTGCAATTGTAATTACCACAAAATCAGGTAAAGGGTCAGAAGGTTTAGGTGTTTCATTATCAAATACAACCACTTTCCAAAAGCCATTATTATTACCGAATTACCAAAACGAATATGGTCAAGGTTTGAATGGACAATTCTCTTTTGAAGACGGTGCAAATGGCGGTACTTACGATGGGGTTGATGAATCTTGGGGTCCTAAGTTAGATGCTGGATTAATGATTCCTCAATTCTTCTCGAATGGAGAGGCAGTACCATGGGTATCTAATCCTAACAACGTGGAAGATTTCTTTGAAACAGGTCATGTATCAACAACTAACTTGTCGATTCAAAATGCTACAGATTTATCACATGTACGTTTCTCGATGATGTATTCTGATCAGAAAGGTATGGTACCAAACACTGGTTTGGAAAACTATTCTGCTTCTTTAAATTTTGGTCATAAAATCCATGAAAACCTACAATTTGATTCGAAAGTGACTTATTCAAGACGTTCATCAGATAACCTTCCATCTCAAGGATATGGTGAAAATAACGTGATGCAACAGTTCGTTTGGTTTGGACGTCAGGTAGATACAAACATGTTGAAGGATTATAAAAATCCTGATGGAACTCCTTACAATTGGAACTACAATTACCACGATAACCCGTATTGGATTTTGCACGAAAATACCAATTCTCAGCTAAGAGATAGAATAAATGGTTATGCGTCATTGAAATGGAACATTACTGATTACCTGAATTTTAAAGTGAAAGGTGGTACTGATTTATACAACGAAAATCGTTTGTCTAAATCGGCAATGTATTCCATCAACGATCCTGATGGTGGATTTACAGAATCGAATTACTTTGTGAACGAGACCAACTTCGATTTCTTGTTCTCATTCTCTAAAGACTTCGGTACGGATTGGAATGTGAATGCCAACTTTGGTGGTAATAACATGTACAAAGTATATTCTTCTAACTCCATGACAGCCTTTGGTTTAGCATCCCCAGGGGTATATACTCCTGCCAATGCAACTGGACAGGTTGAGTCTACCACTTACTTTGAAGAGCAAATTATCAACTCTTTATATGGTACAGCATCAGTAGGTTATAAAGATTTTTTGTTTGCTGATATTTCAGTAAGAAACGACTGGTCGTCGACATTACCTAAAGCAAATAATTCATTCTTATATCCATCGGTAAACCTTTCCTATGTATTCTCGGAGCATATGGAATTACCTAATTGGATATCAAATGGTAAGTTGAGAGGTGGATGGGCCGAAGTAGGTAATGGAGCTACTCCATACTCAACATCGAATGTTTATGTATCGGGTTTACCGTATAATGGTTATCCAATGTTTAAATACGAGACAACTCAAGCTAACCCTGATTTAAAACCGGAAACTACTCAATCTTGGGAAGTTGGTTTAGACATGGGATTCTTCAATAACCGTTTAGGATTTGAAGCAGCGTATTATGAGAAATCGACGTATGATCAAATTGTTCCTGCCGATGTATCTGCAGCATCAGGTTATAGATATTCGTATATCAATGCCGGTCAAATTGATAACAGAGGTGTAGAATTAATGGTGTTTGCTTCTCCTGTTCAAACCAAGGATGTGACTTGGGATGTGTCATTCAACTTCTCAAAAAATAAAAACGAAGTAGTTTCTCTAGCAGAAGGTGTTGATTCATTTGTATTAGGTGAATATTGGGGATTGACAACTGAAGCTAGACCAGGAGAGGAGTTAGGTACTTTCTATGGCTATGCTTACCAAAGAGACGATCAAGGAAATGTGATGGTTGATGAAAATGGCTATGCGATGAAAACAGATGAAAAAGTGAAGTTGGGATCGATTAACCCAGATTGGAGAGGTGGTATCCGTAACTCGGTAACTTACAAAAACTTCACATTATCAGCTTTAATTGATATTTCTGTAGGTGGTGACATTTTCTCTGTAACGAATATGTTTGGTGAATATGCCGGTGTTCTTGATGTAACTGCAATGAATCGTGAAGCAGGTAGAGTAACTCCTGGTGTTTCTCCTGACGGATCTACAAACGACAAAGTAGTACCTACTCAAGATTACTATCAATCGCTTTATGGTATTCATGAAGAGTACATTTATGATGCTACTTACATCAAGTTAGCAGAATTATCGATAGCCTATAATATTCCATCAACGTTTACAAAGAAGTACGGAATTAAAGGAATGAGTGTAGCATTTGTAGGAAATAACTTATTTATGATCCACAAAAATGCACCTAATATTGATCCTCAAGCAGCCTTTGGTGCTGGCTTAGACGGTCAAGGTTTCGAATTTGGGCAGTTACCATCTCCACAAAGTTTTGGTTTTAATATCAAAATGAACTTCTAAAGAAAACACTAACGATAGACTTAAATAGTGATGAAAAAATCAATAATATATATCGCAAGTATCATCTTGACTTTAAGCATGAGTTCATGTTTTAAAGATTTTGATGAGATGCAAAACAATCCCAACTATCCAACTGATGTGAACCCAGGGAATCTTTTTGCCAATGCTACATTTTCAAGAATTGGTGGTATTTATGGTTTCCAGGCGGAAGATTTCAACTTAACGGCATCAGGTTTATGGTCGCAACATTTTGCTAAGATTCAGTATATCGATGAGGATTGGTATGAATACCGTTCAAATGCTATAGATGGTTATTGGAAATACGCAATGTCGGGATCAAGCAGTAATGGATCTGCCTCTATGTACGACTTGGAATTGGCTTTACATAAAGTGAGAGAGACAAAGAATGCATTATTGGAAAGCCCTGCCGGTAACGAAAAGCAGATTGCTAATTACGAAGCAATGGAAGGAGCTATTCTAGTAATGAGGACTTATTTCTTCTCGATTATGACCGATGTTTGGGGTGATGTACCATACAGTGAAGCTTTCAAAACAGTGGCATTAGGGTACGAACGTACCATTACTCAACCTAAATATGATGCTCAAAAAGATATCTATACAGATTTCTTTAAGCAGTTAGAATTGGCAAACGATCTATTATCAAATGGTGGGGTGGTTGAACTTCAATCTGATATGATTTATGGTGGAGATGCTTCAAAGTGGAGAAAGTTAGCCAACTCATTATCAGCTAGATTATATATCCATATTTCTAAAATTGATCAAGCGATTGCACAGGAAGGATTAACCAGAATCTTTAGTGATCCGGGAACCTATCCAGTATTTTCATCTATCGAAGATGATGCAATGTTGACTTATGCAGGTACTCAACCCTATGAACATCCCTTCTTCGAGAATTATGTACGCGATGGTCGTGATGATTTCTCATCATCAAAGACTATGATTGATATGTTGAAAGAGCGAAAAGATACACGTATGTACATTTTCGCCACGCCAACACCTAATTCAATCGCATTATTTGATTCTACAAAGAATTACGAAGATATTGAATACACTGGTCAAGAAAACGGAGTGCCTAAGGGGGAAGCTTTTGCCATCGCGGACAGATCAAGAATTGGTGTTTTATACCGTTCAACACCTAATGGTGTATCTCATGTGATGTCGTATTCTGAATTGGAGTTCATCAAAGCTGAAGCAGCGGCTGTATTGGGAGTAGGAGCTGCAGGAACACCTCAAACAGCTTATGAAAATGGTATCAAAGCTTCTTTTGAAAGACAGTACAAATTGGCTGATCAATACGGTATTAAAACTGCTTCATTTGGTGATATTAGAGGTCAGATTACATTTTCAGAGGATAAAGTGATCGAAGAAGATGGTTATGAGGTAGTAATTTCATTGGCAAATCTTTCTGAACATATTGATAGAACTCTTGCTCAAGCATCTGTGTCTTGGGATATAGCAAAAGCAGAACAATTGATTGCTGAGCAAAAGTTTATATCTATCTACACCAATGGTCCTGAATCATTTGTAGAAGTAAGAAGAACAAATTATCCTCAACTTACTTTTGTAAGAGGAGGTACCCAATATAAAGGACTTGGTTTACCATATCGTTTCCCTTATGCTATTTCTGAACAGACTACTAATGCTGCAAACTGGGCTGCAGCAGCGGAAGGCATCACAAATACGATGTATGGTAAAACAGTATGGTGGAACCACAAAGCATTTGATAACTATAGAATTGTTGAGTAACATCTAGTATCAAATATTAATCGCCAAAGTAAAGCCTGAATCATTAAGTTGGTTCGGGCTTTATTGTAACTCAATTAATAAAAAGTTGATATTAAAAAAGAGGCTGCTTCATACAAATGAAACAGCCTCTAGATTTATCAAATGATATTATATCAATTAATCTACTATTTTAAACACCATCGCAGAACGGTTAGTGTTATAAATAGAGATACTCTTATCGTCGTCTGTGAAATATTCTCCACCTCTTTCGTTACGACCAAATCCACCGAATTGTTTTTCATCTGTAGATAGGATCATTTCGTATTTCCCTTCTTGACCAACAAAGAATTTGTAATCAGGAAGTGAGTTAGTAGGAGAGAAGTTGAAAACAAATACAAGATCTCCTTTACGGAAACAGATAGTTTTGTTTTCAGTATCCATATTTAATAAGTCTACAGGAGTATTAGGCTCTAATGTGTGATGTTCACGTACAAGGTGAACCATAGCCCCATCAAAATTATTCATTTTTTGATAACGCAAGAAACCATTTTCTACCAATGACCATTGTCTTCTAGCATATTGATGTGACCAACCGTTACCTTCTCTTGGGAAATCAATCCATTCTGGGTGACCAAATTCGTTACCCATAAAGTTCAAGTAACCTTCACCACCTAATACACAAGTTAGGAAACGGATCATTTTATGAAGAGCAACACCACGATCTACCACCATGCTACCACTTTCATTGTCCATGCCTGTGTACATTTCAGCATCCATTAGCCACATAGCGATCGTTTTATCGCCTACTAATGCTTGGTCATGTGATTCTGAATAAGCAATTGCTTTCTCGTTTGCTCTTTTGTTTAGCATTACCGACCAGAAGTCCCATAGGTTCCATTGCTCATCCGATTGTTCTTCAAGAACTTTGATCCAGAAATCAGGAATACCCATAGATAAACGGTAATCGAAACCAACACCACCTTCTTGGATACCACGGCTAAGTCCTGGCATACCAGAAACGTCTTCAGCAATACTGATAACATCAGGTTTTACTTCATGTGCAATTTCATTAGCCAATTGAAGATATCGAACAGCATCTACATCAACGCCCATATTGAAATAGTCGTCATAGCTACCAAAACCAGCGTGACCATGGTGATGATACATCATTGAAGTAACACCATCAAAACGGAATCCATCAAAATGATACTCGTCCAACCAATACTTCACGTTTGATCCTAGGAATTGAATTACTTCCCATTTGCTGTAATCAAACAATTTAGAATCCCAATCAGGGTGATTACCTCTATCTCCAGAGTGGAAATATTGATAAACTGTACCATCGAATTCGTTAATTCCCTCATTATGGTTTTTAACGGCATGCGAATGTACAATATCCATAATCACAGCAATTCCCATACTGTGAGCAGTTTTAATCAGATTTTTTAATTCTTCTGGTGTACCAAATTTAGAAGTAGCGGCATAAAAGTTACTCACGTGGTAACCAAAAGAACCATAATAAGGGTGTTCTTGAACGGCCATCAACTGAATACAGTTGTAACCTAAAGCTTTAACTCTTGGAAGAATGTTCTCTGTGAACTCGTTGTAAGTTCCCATTTTCTCTTCTTCTTGAGACATACCTACGTGTGCTTCGTAGATAATTGGAGCCTTGATTGATGAAGTTTTAAAGTCATCTCCTGACCAATCAAAATTAGTCTCTTCAGAGAACCAAAGTTGACCAACAAAGTTTGGAGTTCCTTCTTCTTGTACTACTCTTTCGATGTAGGCAGGGATTCTTTCGTGATCACCAGCTTGAGAAACAACTCTTACTTTAATAAAACTTCCGTGTACAAAAGTGTCTTTGTAGTCTGCTTTTGGAAGAAAAATCTCCCATACACCATTCCATTCATTAGATCCTTCAATTCTTCTTAAAGGATGCGAATCTCTGTTCCAATTATTAAAATCACCCTCTAAATATAAAGCATGAGCAGCAGGTGCCCATTCTCTATACCACCAACCTTCATTGACGGGATCATAGTTTACCCCTAAGAACTTAAAAGCACTTGCAAAATTCTGTAATGAACCATACTTGTTTTGCAAGTTAGTTTTTAGATCATTATATGAATTTATACGAGCATTAATTTGTTCCGTTTGTGGCTCTAACCACATGTCATCTTTAACTAATTGAGGTAATTGTTTACTCATATTGTATTACTTAAAACAGGATAGTTATATAGTTTCATTAGGCAAACTAACTAATTCTTTTCTATTTACAATTTAAGTGTATACTGTACACATAGATAATATTTGTTTTTTTTCAAAGAAAATGTCCTAGAAACCGATTTAAATGATTGAATAATTGATAATTATATTTTGTGAAAATGTTCACAAATGTTAGTTAGACCTTTATTATCATTTCATATTTTGAGAGTAGAATTAATTAAATTACATTTGCAACGAATTTTTAACACTATACACTTACACTGTAAAATAGTACAATGAAGACAATTATCGCACCTAGCGTTTTAGCAGCAGATTTTGCTAATCTTCAAAGAGATTGTGAACTAATCAATGAGAGTAAAGCAGATTGGTTCCACATTGATATCATGGACGGTATGTTTGTACCGAACATTTCTTTTGGTTTGCCAGTGTGTGCAGCTATTAAAAAGCATGCAAAGAAACCAATGGATGTTCATTTGATGATTGAGCAACCTGACCGTTATTTAGAGGCTTTCAAGAAAGCTGGTGCGGATATGATTTCTGTTCATGCAGAAGCTTGTCCTCATTTGCATAGGTCTATCCAGAACATCAAGGAGTTGGGTTTAAAAGCAGGTGTTGCTTTAAATCCTCATACATCTTTAGACTGTTTAGAGTTCTTGTTACATGATATCGATTACGTTTGTATCATGTCTGTAAATCCAGGTTTTGGCGGACAAAAGTTTATCCCATCAACTTACGATAAAGTAAGAAAGTTGAAAGCAATGATCGATGCAGCAGGAGCTGATGTGTTGATTCAAATTGATGGTGGAGTGGATAGCTCAAATGCTGAGAAACTAGCTGAAGCAGGAGCGACAGTTTTAGTAGCAGGTAGCTATGTATTTGGTGCTGAAGATCCAAAATCGGCAATCGAAAAAATCAAATTTTAATTATTTGATATCAAAATAACATCACCTATTAAATAGGAATGGAAAAATCTAGTCTGATAATCATTGGACTAGATTTTTTTATGTTTAATAGGAGTGAGATCATATGTTTTCTGTCTTCATTTTTATATTTTTATACTACAAAACCTAAATTATTCCAATAGTAAATTTTGGGATAGACTATTTGATAACCATAAACAATAAACCATACCTATGAAAGTTTTTAAATTCGGAGGAGCTTCCGTAAAAGATGCTGAATCGGTTCAGAATGTAAAAAATATCATCAAGGAGTTTAGTGATCAAAAACAGTTGGTTGTGGTGGTTTCCGCAATGGGCAAGACCACTAATCTAATTGAAAACATAGTGGTGAAGTTTATCAAAGGAGATGATTATCAGCAAGAGTTAGATAAGCTAAAATCTTTTCATTTAGATATTGCTCATGAGTTATTTAAAAATCAGGAAGCAAGCATATTTATTCAAATAGAGAAGATTATCTATGATCTTGAAGTGCATTTAAAACTAAGATATTTCTCAAATGATGAACTGTATGATCAGGTAGTATGCTATGGAGAGTTATTATCGACACACATTATTTCTGCTTATCTAAATCAAGAAGAAGTAGAAACCAAATTTCTTGATGCTAGAATTTATATTCAAACAGATGAATACTGGAGAGAGGCCTCAGTCGACTGGAATTGGACCACTAAAATGATAAAAGCTGATTTACCTGATTATTTGCAAAATGGTATTGTGGTAACACAGGGTTTTATTGGTGGAACAGTCAATAATAAAACGACAACTTTGGGTAGAGAAGGGTCTGATTATACAGCAGCTATTTTTGCCTACTGTTTGGATGCAGAAACAGTTTGTGTCTGGAAAGATGTTCCAGGTATTATGAGTTCCGATCCAAGAAGGATCAAAGAGGTAGAAAAGTTTGATGAATTGCCTTATAAATATGCAGCAGAGTTAACGTATTTTGGAGCATCGGTAATACATCCTAAAACCATTCGACCATTAGCACTTAAAAATATACCTCTATTTGTCAACTCATTTGTTGATCCTGCAGCAAAGGGAACTGCTATCGGTAACTTTACTGATTTTCCTAGTACAGCTTCAGTTATCTTTAAAGGAAAACAATCTTTAATTCGTTTCGAAGAAAAAGATTATCTGAATGTATCAAAAGGTGATTTAGGTGTGATATTTACTGAGTGTGCTCGATTGAATCTGAAAGTCAATATGATCAAAAACTCAGCATTATCCCTTTCTATTTGTGTTAACCACCGTCAAGATAAAATAGATAAACTGATGAACCTTTTTGAAGATCGTTTCAAGATAGAAATGATCAAAGATTTAGAATTAGTCACCATCAAAAATTATAAGGAAGATACTATTAATCAGCTCGATTTGTCTTTAAACGATGTGTATATGCGTCAATATTCTAAAGACACATTACAAATTGTTGTGAATGAAGGAAGCTTATAAGTAGTTGTATTAAACTAAACTTCTTTATATTTAAACCTAAATTTATTTTGTTTGCTCAAAACGAATTTAGATATTCAATATTTGAAAATTATATATAACCAAAGCATTTAGTTGCTAATAAAATAATTATGGATACTACTGCAATTGACAAAGCACTTATTGCTATCGTAGAAAAGCGTCAACAATTAAACGCACTAACTTATGAAGACGAATCATATGATGATATCGAAGATGAGTTACACGATTTAGAAGATGACTTTATCGATGAGCATGGGGAGACTTTAGAGGATATCATTGGTGATGTTCACGAAGAGTACAAAGTAGATACGGAAGTGCTTTCTCCTTTAAGTTATATCGCTCAAGAATACGTTGAAACTGGCGCCAACGATTTGGGAAAACAATTCGACTGTAACCACGCTCAAGGCGTACCGGTAGAAGTTGACGAGTTAGAAAACAAACCAACAAGATTGGTTATTATTCCAAATCCACTAAGAATTATCCTGAATGTGGATTCTAAGAATAGAAAGATCGTTTGGCAAAACGCATAAAAACCAAAAAGAGGTGATTCAATCGAATCACCTCTTTTTGGTTTAAAATTAAAAGTTAAAAATGAAAAATTAAAAACGTGAAATGTTGCTCTAACGCTCCTCATTTATTTGAGATATACGTTTTGAACTTGCGTTAGTTTTACTAACTACGTTTTTCATTTTTAACTTTTCATTTTTCATTTCAACATCCCCATTTTCTCCCCAATCCACTCATTCAACGTCTTGAACAAGAATGGGTGATATCCTTCAATTTCAGTTAACTGAACATCTCCACGTTTACCACCAATGAGGAGTAAGTGGTTTGACTTTTCTAATACTTTAGTAGTAAATAGTGAATGATTATTGAAAGTTTCGATTCTGTCTAAGTTTGATTGTGGATCTAATAGATTGTCTTTTTCACCATAAATGGAGAGTACAGGACAATTGATTTTTTCCCAAGAAGCTTTAGCATCGAATTTATAATACCTTTTCCACCAATCAATATATTCTTGTTGATCTAATGTGGTGATATATTCTATCATTGGTGTTAAGATGATCTTGTTGTAGACTTCCATCAGTTCAGGTGTCTTTTGATCATCTTCTAAGAATTTCATGAATAGTTTTTGATATTTTAGAGTCAGTTCTATGTCTTCATTAGTGAACTGATCTGCAGTTAACCTTTTCTGTAATGCTTGTAGTTCTTGATCTGCAAAAGGAGTTACTGCTCCAGAAAGGTTAACGATGAATTGAATGTCGTCTCTTTCTTGAAGTGCGAGTGGCATCACGTAGCCTGCTTGATCGAAACCAACTATACCAATTCTATTTTCATCGATATGTTTTGCTTTCTTTAATTTCTTAATAACAGCTTCCAAATCACTAGCAAAATCATCAAAATTAGCAGACTTTCGATCTCCAGTCGATAAACCACAACCTCTTTTGTCGTACACATAAGTAGCTACACCATAATATGGAAGTGTTCTGATGTATTCATCAAATAAATTTCCTCTGAATTGAGGTCCTGCACCTGGAACAAAAATCACTAAAGGATGATTGTTCGTGTCAATATTAGGATAAGTTAAAGTACCTTCAATCTGTACGTCATCATTTTTTACAATAATCTCTTTGGTATTCGCCAACTCTTGTAATCTTTTACCTTCTTTTAATGAAGTACCTTCTACAAAAGAATCATATTGTAAACGAAGTGCTTCACCAGCATCATTCCTAAATAAAGTGATGGTAAAATCCGTTGGATAAGAGGTAGCCATTTTTGGACCTGCTGCAAAAGTCACCTTGTTTTTATCTTTGTAAGTGGGATATAAAATACGTTGTTTACCGTTGTAATAATCGAGTATTCTTAATGGGTGAGTAGTACCATCAATGTAGAATGGTTCGATTTGAATCACACGACCATCTTCAAAACTAAAGTAACCTAACAAACTGCCCATGTCATCAATATTGATCGCAGCAATTCTAATTAAATTACAATCAATGGTTTTAAAACCAACTTCTAATTTACCCATGATTGTACTATCATTAATGATTTCTCCTTTATAGGTAGCCGCCATAGATGGGGTGTCAATCTGGAAAGTTAAAGAATCGGAAGTTTCTTTATAGTTTTCTACTTTTTCAGTTTCTTCTTGATGATAGAACAACTTTACTTTAATTACAGAATCGATATTTACGAAAACCAAGTCGGGGTATAGTTCAAAATCAATAGTGCCTATCCATTTTCCCTCTAGGTTTTCATTCATCCATTGTGCTTTGGACGTTTGTACAGAAAAAATTATCAGTAGTAGTACAAAAAAGTGTTTCATAATTCGATTTGATTCCGTTAAATCATGGTCAATGTAAAGTACAATTTTTAGGATCAAGAATTATTCCTTATTTTCTAAATGATATAGTATTTATTATTTGTTGGCTTATTCTTTTAGATATGTAATATAAATATAGCTTTTACATACAAATTCGAAGATTATTTAAATTCGCCATCATATATATCGGAAGAAAAATTGTATCTTAGATATTGAAATAATCCTTTATCAATAATTTGATAAAAATCTTAGAATATAAAAGAAAATCCTATCAACAGTTAATATAAATTTTGATGAAAAGCCTATACTGCTCAATAATCCTATTTCTTTTTTCTTTCTCGTTGTTTGCTAAAGAAAAACATGCTTTAATTATTGGTATCGATAAATATACTAATTCAAAAAAAGCTCGATATGCAGAATGGCAAGATTTAGATGGTGCAGTGAACGATGCGACATCTATTTACGACCTATTGAAGTTTAAGTATGGTTTTAATTCAAAAAATATGTCCTTACTAACTTCCGAAAAGCAAACGACAAAAAAGAATATCATCAAAAATTTTGAAGATTTGATTAAAGTTGTTGAAAAAGGCGATGATGTATTTATTTACTATGCTGGTCATGGGGCACAAATCAAGAACTCAAAATTTTATGAGGCAGACAAAAAGCATGAGGCTTTGGTGCCTTCTGATGTTTTAAAAACAGGGGATTATTTATTAGATGTTGAAATCAATACCTACTTCTCAAGGATAATAGGCAAAGGAGGGGAGTTGGTAGTTGTATTTGATAATTGCTTTTCAGGTTCATCATCAAGAGGTAAAATTGATTTGGAACAACTAAGATCAAGGTATGTGCCTGTAGATGATATTGATTTAGATAGGAGTTACCCTAAGAGTAAAAATTTAGTTGAGAAAGGTGCTTTGATCGTTTCAGCAGCTCAAGATTATCAGTTAGCCAAAGAATATAAAGACGATAGAGGTCAATCTCATGGCGTATTTACTTATGCTTTGATGAAATCACTGCAGATGGGAAGTGTGCATGAGTCTTCAGAAGATATATTTAAGAGAGTAAATTCGATTATTTTATACAACTCGGTTCCCCGTCAAGATCCTGTAATTGAAGCGACAAAGGAACGTTTAGGAAAGCCATTATTCGGAGAAGTGTCGGATAGTTATCAAGGGGTTAGAGTAGCTGTAATAGATGCAGAAAATAAATATAAGATACATATCGATGGTGGTAATGCTATTGGGTTGGTAGAAGGTGCAGAGTTAATCAATCAAGATAAAGACATTACTTTAGAAGTTACTGAATTATCGGGTATCAATACTTGTTTTGCTAAACTGGTAAAGGGTGATGATAATTTAAGTGAAGGGGATTTACTTACCGTAAGCAAATGGGCTCCTTTCAGTCCCGATCGATTAAAAGTCAAGGTGATGAAAATGGGAGTCACTGATATTGATTTAGAAGCAATCAAATCATTATCTCAAACTTTGAATGAGGCAGGATTATTGGCCTATTCTCCCTTAGAGGAGGATGTGAGTCTAAAAGTATATTTAACTGATAAAGGCTGGATGGGTTCTGACATAAAAAATGAAGAATATGACTTTGGGAAGAAGTTGCCGAAATCATCCAAACTAGTTGATATACTCCATAAGAAAGTGGAAGGAAAAAAGATTTTTATTGAAGTCCCTCCATCCACTAAGGTGGCCCAAAGCATGTATTCTGATTTAAACGGTCAGCCGAAAGTAGAAATTGTTGCCTCTGAAAAAGACTACGATTATCGTTTAATTGGTCGATTTAATGAAAACAATAATTTAGAATATGCTTGGCTAAGAGCTCATGCACACAACAATAGCAATGAGAATCCTTTCCCAGATGAAACGGACTGGAAAACAGATCAAAAAATATATGTTCTCACTGATTATGCAAAAAGGCTAGGAAACGTAAAAGGTTGGTTGGTGACAAAAGTGCCAAACAACACTGTCAATTTCCCTTACAAATTAGGTTTGCAAAGAGAATCAGATCAAAAGATAATAACAGAAGGTGCCTTAACAGAAGGAGAAAAGTATGGTTTGGTATTATATAATGATCCAAATTTATACTTGAATTGGAAATCTCCAGATAGATATATCTATGTTTTCTTATTAGAAAGTAATGGAGAAATGACGCTTTTATTTCCTCAAAATCATGGAGCAGTGGAGAACTTCACTGAGCAAATTTGTAAAGATGATAATGGCGATTATTTATCAAAGGTAATGTTAAGTGATCCTGATTTATTATACATAGAGCCACCTTTTTCAACGGATAATATTTTAATGTTATCCACTGAAAAGATCATTACAGATACTTCGATATTTGAACAAAAAGGTGTGCAAACAAGGGGGGCTGACGACTCCTTTGATGATTTTATGGAAGGGGATAAAGATGATGAACCTGCTAATTGGTTTTTAGAAAGACATACTTTCTTTGGGGAGAGTATAAAATAATATTCGTATTATTTATTTTAAATAAATATGAGTCCCTCCCAACAAATGATCGACTGGGGGAAGAATAGAAGGAATTATAAACGATTTATAAAGGAGCTTGAGAAGGTTTCTTAGTTTTCTGTAACAGGAAAAAAATAAATTTTATTTTAAGCTTTTTAATAACTCTATCAATTCTTTATCAGTTATAGTACTTCTGTTTGATTTATCATAAATAGCTAATAAATATACTACTGAATCTGAAATTATAATATTAGTAATTACCCTGCCACCACCACTTTTTCCTTTTCCTTTAGATTTAATAGAAAGACGAATTTTATAGCAATTTTTTCCAATTAATGTTCCTTGTGATGGATTATATTTTAATGAATTAACCAATTCAATAAATTCGTGTTTAAGGGAAGGGTATTTTTTTATCAGGAGTTTTAGTTTTTTCAAATTTTGGGGTAGTTTTTACTTTATAGTTCATTGATTAAATCGTCAGCATCTTTTGCTTCTATTTTACCTTCTTTAATTAAATTTAGTTCCTTAATCGCTTCTTTAATATCAGTCTTTACTTCGTTTTGATCACCTGATTCTTGAATTTGTACAAAATCTAGATTTTGAATTAATTCCATAAAGAACTTAAACTTTCCTTCTTTAATATTTAAAACTATTTGTTTCATTTATTGATATTGAGGTATTTATAATATTATACAAAGATACCAAACTATTATTTAATTTCAATCTTTGAGATTTGGTTTAGTTTATTTTAAAAACAGAAAAGCTCAAGATCCAACATCTTGAGCTTTTCTATATATCGAATATTTGATATCAAATTCTAGAAAAATATATCCAATAAAATTGGAGTAGTCAGAGCAGTGAATATACCCATTAAACCAATAGATAAACCACTAATTGCACCTTCAATCATACCAATTTGTATTGCAGCAGCAGTACCAATACCGTGAGCACAAGATCCCATAGCTAAACCTTTTGCCAATGGCTTTTTAATACCCACTTTTTCTAATACTAATGGTCCAACAGAAGCACCTAAAATTCCCACAATAATTACAAATACTGCAGTCATAGAAGGAATACCACCATTTTGAGCCGATACACCCATAGCGATAGGGGTTGTGACTGATTTAGGAGCCATAGATGCAATTAATTCATAATCTGCTCCAAACAGTTTGGCAATTAAAATAACACTAACCACACCTGCTACACTTCCTAAGAAAGTAGCTGTTAAAATGGCAATAGCATTTTTCCCAATGGTATGTAATTGCTCATACAATAAAACTCCTAATGCGACTACAGATGGTCCCAACATAAAGTGAATCATATGAGTATTTTTTTTGAATGTCGTATACGGTACATCCACATATATAAGAACCACAATTAAAGTAATGATGGTCAGTAATACAGGATTCAATAATGGCGTTTTTAATTTCTGATATACTTGTTCGAATATCAAAAATAATCCAAGCGTTGCCGCCAAGGCAAAGGTTTCGCTCTCGAATAAATGTTTGATGATTTCTACCATTACTTCTGATCTTTTTTACCTAGAAATTGACCTGTCCATCCTGCTGTTAGTAGTACAGCAAACATACTCCCAACAATAGTTACAGAGATCATCATTACATTATCTTTAAGTAAGTCTAAATATTCCATCATACCTACGCCAGCAGGAATGAAAAATAAAGACATTCTCTTTGTTAATGATGCAGCGGCATCTTTGACCCAATCATAAGGGATAATTTTAAATTGTAAGCATAAAAATAAAATGATCATGCCTATTACATTACCCGGTATGGGGAGATCAGTTAGTTCATTTATTAGCGTTCCAATTGACAACATGGCCAATATCAACATAAATCCTCGAATCATATCGAATTAATTTTCAGTTTCTTTCGCAACACGATTGTTATATATTAGTAAATATACAATGCTTTTATGATTATTTACTTATCTGATTATGAGATATAAGAATTATTAAAAAGGTGATTATTTACACTTTATTTCTCATAACAAACTACGGTATTTATTTTTAATTGTATATTTAATAACAGCAATCAATAGCGGTTATTTATTGATTAGCAGATTTTTATTGATGTACGAAACTACCCAATTACATAAAAATGGAATACGTTGATTTATTATTATTGTATCAAAATAAAGACTATTTGACGATCATCGAGACATTATCCAAAAAACTAGATGATTTTAATAAAGTATCACAAAAAGAATTTGAGCTTTGGGCAGATTGTTATATTAACATGGGGAAATTAGATAGTGCTCAATCTATATTAAGCATTGCTGTTATTGAAGAAGAAATATTTGAATTGGAAGAAAAGCTAGTTGAAGTCAACTTTTTAATCAAACAATTGAAGTTGGGTTTTCATGACCTCAAAAAAGGAAATTTGGATACTAATTATGTAAAGGCATTACATATTCAATTGAAGAAACTTCTTGAAAATAATCATTTAGAAGAAGCTTTATTAATGATGGAGGATATTTTACATCATACAGGGGAGAAGCAAATTCCTGAATTATGGTTTGGTAAAATAGCCGATCAATTATTTAAAGTAAATGAAAGATTGATTATCTACAGTAAATACAAAAACATACTACTTGATGCTATCATCTATTATTACATTAATACATCTAAAGCTTTTACTGAAAACCTATCTTATATTCAGAAAAAGAGAATGAGTACTTTTAAGTAGTTATTAATTAATTTTATCCATTTCCAATATAGAGAAGTCAACTCTTCTATTCTTTTTCCGGCCTTCTACACTATTGTTATCTGCAACGGCATTTTCTTCACCTTTACCAAGAGCAATTAAACGATTAGAGTCTATGCCTTTTTTAATCAAATAATTTCTGACAGAATTGGCCCTTTTTTCTGATAGCCATTTGTTGTATTTATCATCACCTTGGTTATCTGTATATCCACAAATTTCAACCTTTTTAATACTTGGTTCCTCTTTCAGAAGTTTTATAATTCTATTTAATTCATCAAACGATTCTTTGCTTAAATAGCTAGAATTATGATCAAAGAAAATATTGTTTAAGGTAAGGTGAGCTTCTTTTTCGATAGGAATGAGATAAAGTTGTTGCTCAGCATTTACTTCTTTTTCTTCTAAGGTTAAATCAATATGTTCGGATTGGGAAAGATATCCATTAGCTTGAGCTAAGAAGGCATATTTTTTTCCTAATGGCAAAGTGATATAATATTTTCCGTCTTTTGAACTTGAATATACAGTACCTACTTCTTTTTGATTCTCAATATCCGTGTAAATAATTCTACTTCTGATGGGCTGATTCGATTTTTTATCAAATACTTTTCCCGAAACAATAGCTACCGGTTCTGGAGGTAACAAAATAGGTAATTTTACGCTGTAAATATCTGTTTGATTTTGATGATCAGATCGGACAAAATACCCCATATCACCCGAAATAGGAAGGAATAAGTCTTTTTCATCATGGGTAGTGTTGATTGTCGTTCCTAAATTCTCGGGAGCAGACCATTCAGTCCATGAATCATTTAACCTTTTCGAAACAAATAAGTCAGTCCCACCAAATCCTTGATGACCATCCGATGCAAAAAATAATGTGGTTTCATCCGCTGACAAAAATGGAGTGATTTCTTTACTGACTGTATTAATAGTATTACCTAAGTTTAAAGGTGTTGACCAATTTCCATTATCATTTTTAAAACTTACATAGATATCAGTTCTTTTTTCATCTCTATGATCAGTAAGTGACATCAGCATCACTTTTCGACTATTGGATAGAAAGAAATCAGACTTTTGCTTTAGAAGTTCAACATTAGGGATAATGATCTGTTCTTGATCCATTCCGATACTATCACTCAGTTCGAAAGTAGACAATTGAAATTCTGTGCCAGAAGCATCGATAACTGATAATGCCGTCAGACCATCTGGACTGATGGCCGTGATGTATTTATCTTGAATATTTGAATTTGAATCCAACATCACTTCGGTCACCTTCCATTCGTTATCTTTTTGTGAGGCATCAAAGAGATGGGGTGTATTTTCTAATGATCTTGAAAAAAGTAATCTTTCACCACTGATATCCAACACTGGTTTATGTTCATTATCAGAAGAGTTAATAGGGGAAGGTAGTTTTTCAACCTTAACATCTGATACCAATTGCTCACTCACCTGAGGTAAAATACTTATTGCCTTTGTTGAAGAACTTAGACCAATGGCATCAATACCAGTCATTCTAGTAGATGATAACGCATTTAATATAAGTCTTACACCTTCAATGGGGTGTTCAGGAGTCTTAAAAAAGAAGTTATTGATCAGGCTACCATATTCTAATTTCCCCGGAAGCTGACTATATACCTCAATTTCTTCATGATGAGTTGTAATGATATACACCTTCTGAATGGCATTATGGTAAAAGGACTCAGCGATAATAAGCTGATGTATATTATTTAGAGGAAATGAAAAACCTACAGTGATTTCACTTAAGCTATCTTCAGAAGAAAGCCATGCATGAGGATGTTCCTGTATATTTCTAGGGACATTTGGTCTACCTAAAACCTGATCAGCATTATTTCTTACAGAAGATATTTCTGAACTATAGGAAATAACAGTATCTGCCCAAAATATAGTTTGAGCTGGAATAGGCAAACAAAGTAATGCTAGTAATAGTGAGACGATAATGTTTTTCAAAGCAAGGGGGAATTAGTTATACCTAACAATAATAACTCTTTTCAATTTAAATAGCCAAAAATTAAAATTGAAATTAATAATGATCTTTTCTTCGCTAACTATTATATCAAGTATTATCCAATGATAACTTCACTCCTCACTTTCTTCTTAATTCTCCCCAATACTTTACCTTATTCTCAAAGAAGCCATTAACTTTGTGTAAAATTTATAGAAGAATTTATGCATCAGCCTAAAAGAATATACTTAGTTCGTCACGGACAAACCGCTTATAATACAAAAAGAATAGTTCAAGGAAGAAAAATCAATGCTGACTTAAATGAGAATGGTCAAAAGCAAGCGTCTCTATTATTTGATGCTTACAATGACTTTCCATTTGATAAATTGTATGTGACTTCGTTAAAAAGAACACATCAAACGGCACAAGGCTTTATCGATAAGGGATTGCCTTACGAAATTATGCCTGAATTTGATGAAATGGATTATGGTGAGTATGAAGGAAATTCTATTGATGACTGTGTGATTGATGGAATGACTGTACAAGGTATTTCTGATGAATGGGAAAAAGGGAATTTTGATGCATTTCCAAAAGGTGGAGAACATTTAATGGATGTTCTTCGTCGTGAAGCTGAAGGATTAGAGAAAATCATGCAAAACGAAAATGAGCGTAATGTAATGATTTGTATGCACTCAAGATCCATCAGAATTTTCTTGTGCCTATTACTTGATATGGATTTTGATCAAATGAAAAATTATGCTCCTAAAAACACGGGTGTAACTACGATCGAATTCAACGAATATACCGGAGAGTTTAAATTAATCGAATTTAATAATATCGATCACTTAGGTGATGATCCTCAACTTACTTTTCTTCCAAGAAAAAAAGGAGATACTCCAGAAACTGTTGCCGAAGAGAAGGCATTAGAGCAAAGTACTGAAGGTTTTAGAAAGTTTAAACTCAACAAACAATTGTATCAAGTTTGTGAGGAAATGGGGTATGACCAACCAACACCTATCCAAGATAAGGCAATTCCATTAGTACTTGCAGGTCATGATTTATTTGGTATTGCTCAAACAGGTACTGGTAAAACGGCTGCTTATTTATTACCACTTTTATTTAAAGCTAAATATGCTCAAGGTAACGATCCAAGAGTGCTTATTTTGGTTCCAACAAGAGAGTTAGCTATTCAAGTAGGAAAAGAAGTTGAAAAGTTAGGTAAATATACCGGACTTCGTCATGCTGTAGTTTATGGTGGTATAGGACCAAAAACTCAGATAGAAGAAATTGAAAAAGGAATTGATATTTTAGTCGGAACTCCTGGTAGAGTAATGGATATTTACTCTAGAGGTAAGCTGAAGACGAAGTCAATTAAATATATGGTATTGGACGAAGCGGATAGAATCATGGATATGGGATTCATGCCTCAAATTCGTCAGATGCTAGAGATTATTCCTAGAAAACGTCAGAACTTATTATTCTCGGCAACAATGCCAGATATTGTTGTTCGATTAAGCGAAGAATTTTTGGAATATCCTCAAAGAGTGGAGATTACCCCTCAAGCTACTACTGCAGAAATGGTGGATCAATATTTATATTATCTGCCCAACTTCAAGACAAAGCTTAACTTTTTAGAGTACTTATTAAATGAAGAAGACAGTGAGCTTAGTAGAGTCATTGTGTTTGTGAAAAAGAAAGACCACGCAAATGGTATTTTCAGGTATCTAGAAAGAAAGGTAGAAGGAGAAGTAAAAGTAATTCATGCAAATAAAGGACAGAATGCTAGAATTAATAGTATTCAAGCCTTTAAGGAAGGTGGAGTAAGAGTGTTAGTAGCCACTGATGTTGCTGCACGTGGTATCGATGTGAGTATGGTGTCTCATGTGGTCAACTTTGATGTGCCCGTAATGTATGACGATTATGTGCACCGTGTAGGTAGAACTGGTCGCGCTAACAATACAGGGGTAGCAATCACTTTCTGTAACGATGCTGAGAAATACCATTTGAAAAAGGTACAGAAATTAATCAATAAAGAGATTGATGTATTGGACTTACCACTTGATCTAGAATTCGAAGAAACGCCAAAAGACGAACGTCAAGATATGGCAAGAGAGATCGATCGTCAGAAAAAGATCGAAGATCCGAATTATCAAGGTGCCTTCCATGAGAAAAAGAAGAACAAAGATAAAGTTGATAAAAATCGACGTCTCAAGAATAAATCCTCTATGGAAAAACAACGTGCAAGTGGAAAAATTTCTGCTTACATGGGATCTGGGAAAAAGAAAAAATAGTGCTTAACAGCTTTAATATAAGCCCATTACTTATTTATTTATAAGTGATGGGTTTATTATTATGATAATATATTTTATATTTTTTTAAGAAATCATCAGAGAAGTAATTATACCCATAGATTTCTTTATACATTTGTAAAAATTCATCCTTTATTTACTTAATTAACACTCGCTTTATCAAAAACATTAGCATTTTCTTCCATAAAGTTTTCAGAAAAAATATCAATCATCTAACAAATTATGTTACTTTTGCGATTATGTCGCAAAAACAGATATTTTTAAGTGTATTATTTTTTATCTCATTTATTACACTTTCAGAAGCTCAAGAAACAAACTTTAGGGGTTCTGTCTTAGACGAAACAACAGAACAACCTTTAGAAGGTGTTGAGGTATTTTATCAAAATAAAATGGTGGTGACTGATAAACGAGGTCGCTTTGCATTTTATTCTGATTCTTCACAGCTTCAAGTAAAATTTCATTTCTTAGGTTTTAAAGATAACTTGATGACACTCAAAGCTAATAGATCTAAAAGAGTGTTTATGGAGGAATCATTTCAAGAATTAGAAGAGGTTGAAATCCATGAACATGGGCACGAAGAACTCTCATTATCAAGTATGAATGTTACTTCACTGAATCAATACACTCTTGATGCTGAGAAAGGAACTACAATTTCAGAAACATTATCGAAAACACCTGGTGTATCATTTATTTCAACAGGAGTTGGAATTTCTAAACCTACCGTTCGTGGTATGGCAGGTTCCAGGGTAATTGTAAGTGTTGATGGTATTAAGTTAGAGGATCAACAATGGGGAATGGATCACGGTTTATCGGTTGGCCAACCCAATGTTGATGAAGTAGAGATAGCTAAAGGAGCAGCAACGATTAAATATGGTTCTGATGGACTTGGAGGTGTTATTAAGATGAAGTCACCGCAACCATTAGGGCATGATGGTGTTGAAGGAAAATTTGGGCTAAATTATAAGAATAATAATCAATATTTTAGTGGTGATGCCAAGATAAACGGGCAAAAGGGTAAGGTGTTTTATCAATTATCTGGTGGGTACGAGGATTTTGGTAATTATCGAGTACCTGCTGATCAGTTTACGTATTTAGGCAATATCTATCAGTTAAAAGATGGTTTATTAGTGAATACTGGAGGGGATATTTCTTCTTTTAAAGCGGCAGTAGGTTACGAAGGGAGTCATTGGGTGCATAGTTTATCAGTAAGTAATTTCACAGAAAATGTTGGTCTTTTTCCTGGTGCGACAGGTATTCCGACCAATAATTGGTTAGCAAGTTTTGAGAACAACCGTAAGCCTGAAATACCAAAGCAAGAAATACAACATAATATGATTACCTACAATTCTCATGTAGACGTTTGGGGTGGTAACATATGGTTTGATATTGCACACCAGAATAATGAAAGAAAAGAGTTGTCAGATCCTAGAAGACATGGTAGACCATTAAATGAACAGGGATTTTTAGCCAACTATTTGATGCTTAAAACAACTTCTGCAAATGTACATTTTGATAAAGAAGGAAAGGTAATGCATTGGGAAGTAGGAGCGAACTATGAATTTCAGAGGAATATAAGGGATGGTTTTGATTTTTTAATTCCAGATTATGACCAAAGTACTTTTGGAGGATATGCAATGTTTGGATTACCATTGAATGAAAGGGTAAAGATATTAGGTGGTTTACGTTTTGATTATATCACTTTCAACTCAAAAGAATATAAAGATCCTTATTTTGAAGAACCACCAAATTCTGGAAATCCATGGCAAAGAGTGGATGATATCAATAATCAATATGAAAACTTATCGGCTTCGTTTGGGGTTCAGTTTGACTTGTTTAACGTGATAGGAGCAACTACAAACATAGCTAGAACTTTTAGGGCACCACGTGCCAATGAATTAGCATCAAACGGTGTGCATCATGGTACATTTAGACATGAACAAGGTAACCCTGACTTAAATCCTGAACAAGGTTACCAATGGGATTTGAATTTGTCATATGCAAAGAAAAAATTTGATGTACAATTCAATCCTTATTTCAATTACTATACAAACTATATTTATTTATCGGCTTTTCCAGAACCATCTCCATTACCAGATGCGGGACAGATTTATAAATATACTGAGGCACAAGGTTATTTTGTTGGATATGAGTTTGCACTCAATTGGGAAATGACTAGAAATATGAAGTTACATAACTCTGTAGAATATGTCTATTCTCAAAATACAGAAAGAAATAGATCATTTTCTTTTGTTCCACCTTTGTCGTCAAATACAGAACTTACTTATACTCATACAGTGTTAAGTAACTTCTTCTCAAAACCATTTGCAAGTGCTAATTTACAATTAACAGGAGACCAAAACAGAGTGGACATTAACGAGCCAACGACTCCGGGTTATGCTGTTGTTGGTTTAAAATTCGGTACTGCATTTAATATGAAAAGAGTGTACGGTAATTTGATTTTCAGAGTAGATAACCTTTTTGATACCTATTATATGCGTCACTTATCAAGATATAGAATATTAAACTTACCTGAACCAGGTAGAAACTTCTCTATTAACCTAACAGCATGGTTCTAATTAAATAGAGTTTTTTGAGGAAGCTGATGAGTCAAAAGAAATTGTTCTGCATGATTCATCAGCTTTTTTTTATTATCAGGATCCATTTTATCATAATTCTTAATTAACATACTCAATCGAGGATTTTTCTTGAGGAAGTCACGATGTTTATCCATAAATCGCCAAAACAAACCATCCCAAACCAATTGCCATTCGCCTTTCTTGTAATTACTCATCTTTATGATATAATTACTGCTTGATATATAGGGCTTACTCGCCATCAATCCTCCATCCGCAAACTGACTCATACCATATATGTTAGTGACCATCACCCAGTCATAAGCATCTATAAATAATTCCATAAACCATTGATACACTTCATCAGGATCGATTTCACAGAGCAACATAAAGTTTCCTAGAATCATTAATCTTTCAATATGATGGCAATAAGCAATTTCTTTTATCTTTTTTATGGTTTGATCAATAGGAGGTAGCCCTGTAGTTCCATGATATAAACTGTTGGGCATCTTTTTATCGAACTTCCAAAAATTGGTAGAACGTTCTTTTCTACCATTGGCTTCATATATCCCTCTAATAAATTCACGCCACCCGATTATTTGTCGAATAAAACCCTCATAAGAATTCAATGGAATATCATCTACTTCGAATTTATATTTAGCCTTTGCTAGTATTTCATGAGGTGTAAGTAGCCCAATGTTTAGCATAGGTGTTAAAACACTATGATTTAAAAAGGATTCAGAAGCGACAATCGCATCTTCATATATACCAAATTCCGAGAATCGAACATTTAGAAAATCATCTAGCCAAAAGTTACTATCATCAAATGTAATAGGGTAAATAGGTTGCTTTTCTATTTCTCCAAAATTGTCTTTAAACTGTTTTTCTACATAACTATAGGCCTCTTCCCAATAAGTATACTTAGGTACAGGTTTTATACTTGGTGGAGTCTTTTTAGCAGGATATTTTTTTCTGTTTTCAGTGTCAAATGACCACTGTCCACCCATCGGATTATTACTTTCATCGACTAAAATACCTAGCTGAGTGCGTTGTAGCTTGTAAAATTGAGAATGATAGTATTTCTTTTTATCTGCTTTAAAGTACTTTTCATTATCAAGTTTTGAATTGATATGAAGAAGTGAATTCATCCACTCCAATTGTATTGTATTAGTATCACAAGCTCTTATTACCTTTTGAGATAACCAATCATCAGTCACATCTAAACATACCACTTGATGATAACCCTCGGATTGAAGAATTTTAAATACATCATTTTTAATTAAAAAGGTATAATCAAGATAGGTTACTTTGTAGTTTTTACTCTTTAAATAGTCTTGATAAAATTTCATTGTTGCTCTGTGATAGGCAATTTTTTGTTTATGAAAGTTATACTGACCAAAGAATAAAGGTTCTTCAATAATAAAAAAGCACTCCACTTCTTTTTCAAAAAGTGGAGAATGCTTGAACAGTTGGTGAGGGTAGATTAAAGCTGCTGATTTACTCATCTAAATTGCTTTTGAGGTGTTCTTACGGATTGTGTGTAAAACTAAAATACGATTTTTTTCTTTCATTACGGCTTCAGTTTTACGGTGAGTATAGATTTTTAAACGTGCAGCCTTTCCTCTTTCCTCGAGATTGATAATTGGATGAGGGTAATTGGGTTCTGTAATATTATTGAAAGCCAAATCCAGTCGTGTCATTTTCCATGGTTCATGGATATAACGGGATGGAATGTCTTTTAATTCAGGAACCCATTGTTTGATAAATTCCCCTTCAGGGTCGTGGTCAATAGATTGTTTAGCAGGATTGTAGATTCTAACAGTATTTACTCCAGTAGTTCCCGCTTGCATTTGAAACTGAGTAAAATGTATACCCGGTTCATAATCAAGAAATAAATTAGCAAGGTGGAATACACCTCTTCTCCAATCTTGGTCGAGGTGGTGACAAAGGAAACTTACTAGCATTGCTCTCATTCTGAAATTAATCCATCCAGTTTCTATCAAACAACGCATGCTAGCATCTACAAGAGGGAAGCCAGTGTTACCTGTTTTCCATGCTTCTAAAAATTTATTATTATTATCATGAGATAAAGATTCAAAACCTTTATTCACGCATTTGTATTCATAAGTACATTCAGTTTCAAACTTTTGAATAAAGTGACAATGCCATTTTAGTCTGGTTAATAAACCGTGAAAAGCTCTACTGTATATTTTCTTGTTTGGATGATGGTAAATATATTGATATGCTTGTCTAATAGAAATATTACCCCAAGCTAAATAGGGAGAAATACGTCCACAGCTTCTTCTACTTAACAAAGGTTTTGATATATGTTTGTGATAATTTTTTCCTCTGTCTTTTGCAAATGATATCAGATACTTCCAAGCATTTTCTTCACCAGCTGGCTGAAATGTTTTATTATATTTTTTTAAAGAATGTAACACTGAAGATGGAATAGGGAAGATATGTTCGAAATCAACTGTTTTGTTGGAAGTGTAAGTATTATTTATCACATTTTGGTTCATTGTTATTTTCCATTGATCATCCCAATCAATTCTATTGTCAATTCCTCTTATCACTCCATCTTTTTGAAATTCATGCCACATTACAGATGAGTATCTAAAGAGATTTTTAATTTTTTTATCTCTAGAATAGGTGATATTTATTCCACTTTCTTGATATGAAAATACGTTTTTAACTGAATAATTATACAATAAGTAACTAAATACATCATTAGCTTCACCATACATCATATGAACTTTGTGATTAAAGTGCAATAAGATGTTATTCATATTTTGAATAGAATGATAAACAAATTGTAAATGTCTTTGTGATGTATCTTTATAAGACGTAATAGAGGGTTCGAAGATGTAAATAATTAAATAGGGTAAAATGCTCTCTTCTGCTTTACGAAGTGGTTCGTGATCTTGAGTTCTCAGGTCTCTTTTGAGCCATACAATGTTAATTGCTTCGTTTTTCATAGTTGGTGAGAATTAGCGTTTACTTATTTTATTTAGTGTTATTAATCTCTGATGGTTCGATTTAAACTTATTCATATCAGAGGATCGTTTCATTTCATGTTTACTACTTTTTCCAGAGTTTACCCTCTTCCTCCAAAGAACATAACTTTTATATCTTAGTTCTTTTTTCATCAACTTTTTTACATCAGATTCAGAAAGTCCAAACTGATGTTTAATGGCAGTGAATGGTGTCTTGTCTTCCCATGCCATTTGTATTACTCTATCAATATCTTCAGTTGTAAACATTGTTTTCATAGTCAACTAACTGATTACGACATATTTTGTTTAATATTACTCAATAAAAGTTAAACAAAAAAAGGAGAGTATGTCCGAAAACATACTCTCCATTTAAATTTAACAACACAAAGTTGAAATTTTTTACTAATTCTCAATAATTAGTTTAAAACTGCCAAAGTTTGTTGAGCAATTTCTAATTCCTCATTTGTAGGTACGATAAGTACTTTTACTTTTGAGTTTGGAGTAGAAATTTCTTCAATATCAGAAGCTCTTAAGTTTTTGTTCTTTTCAGCATCTAATTCGATTCCTAAACCTTCTAATTCGATTGATGAATAGTGACGAATACCGTGGTCGTTTTCACCAACACCTGCAGTGAAACAGATAGCGTCAGCACCGTTCAAGGCAGCCATATAAGCACCAATATATTTTTTGATTCTGTAAGTGTACATGTGAGTAGCAAGGATTGCCACTTCATCACCTGCAGCGAAACGATCTTCGATATCTCTCATATCAGAATCACCTGTCACACCTAACATACCTGATTTTTTATTCAATAGGTCATACACCTCTTCAGATTTCATATTTAATTTATCCATTAAATAGAAAACTACTGCCGGGTCAATATCTCCAGAACGAGTACCCATCATTAAACCATCAAGAGGAGAGAAGCCCATTGATGTATCAATACACTCACCATTGCGAACAGCTGACATTGAACAACCGTTACCTAAGTGAACTGTAATGATTTTAGAATCCTTACCAGCTAAACCTAAATGGTCGATAGCTGCTTTAGATACGTATTTATGAGAAGTACCGTGCATACCATAAACACGAACACCATGCTTTTCATATAATTCTGTTGGAACAGCATAACGGAAAGCCTTACCTGGCATAGTTTGATGGAATGCAGTATCAAAAACAGCTACTTGAGTTGCTTTTGTAAAGATGGCTTTACAATCTTCAATTCCTTGTAGGTTGGCAGGGTTATGCAAAGGAGCCAATTGGAAACATTCTTTGATTTTTGCTTCCACCTCTTCAGTAATCACCATTGTATCACTAAAGAATTCACCGCCATGAACAACACGGTGACCAACAGCTTGGATATCATCTGTATTTTGGATTACTCCGTTGTCAGCATCCGTCAACAATGCCACCACTTCAGTTAAACCAACGTTATGATTTGGGATTGGTAATTCTTTTTTTGTTTTAGTAGCATTACCTTCAGCATCGAAAGTTTTATGAGTGATAATTCCATTTTCAAGACCGATTCTTTCTACGATACCTGAACACAACACTTGTGTACCGTCCATCTCAAATAATTGATATTTTAGCGATGAACTACCTGCATTAATAACAAGGATTTTCATATATATAAGGATAGTTACGTGATATTTTGACAAAAATAAAAAGATTACCTCTCACTAGGTAAGAGGTAATCTTAATATGTTTAAAGTAAATCTAGGATTTACTATTTAATCATGAAATAATTATGCTTGGTTACCTTGGATGGCAGTAATAATTACTGTGTTCAAGATATCCTCCACTAAACAACCTCTTGATAAATCGTTCACAGGCTTGTTTAAACCTTGAAGAACTGGACCAATTGCAATTGCACCTGTCTCTCTTTGAACGGCTTTATAAGTGTTGTTACCAGTGTTTAGGTCTGGGAATACCAATACGTTGGCTTGACCAGCAACTTCCGAACCAGGCATTTTTTGAGCACCAACTGTTGGATCTACAGCTGCATCGTACTGGATAGGACCTTCAATCTTAAGATCAGGACGTTTCTCCTTAGCGATTTCTGTTGCTGCTCTTACTTTTTCTACTTGCTCACCAGATCCTGATGAACCAGAAGAATAAGATAACATCGCAATCTTAGGCTCAATACCAAAGGCAATAGCTGTCTCTGCAGAAGAAATTGCAATTTCAGCTAACTGCTCTGAGTTCGGGTTAGGGTTCACTGCACAGTCACCATAAACTAATACACGATCAGGTAAACTCATAAAGAATACTGAAGATACTACAGAAGTCCCTGGCTTAGTTTTGATTACTTGAAGTGCTGGACGGATTGTTGCAGCAGTTGTATGAACAGCTCCTGATACCATACCATTCGCATCACCCATTTGTACCATCATTGTACCGAAGTAAGATACATCAGACATAGCATCTGTAGCCATATCTAAGTTCATGCCTTTATGTTTTCTTAATTCATATAGAGTATTTACATACTCATTGAATTTTACATATTCTACAGGGTTGATGATCTCAATTTTATCAAAATCGATAGTGATAGCATTTTTTCTTGCTACATCTACGATTTCTTCTTTTTTACCTAACAAGATGATGTCCACAATATCTTGAGAAGCTAAGATAGCTGAAGCCTCAAGAACTCTGTGATCATTACCCTCAGGTAATACGATTCTTGCCTTTTTCTGACGAGCTCTTTCTGTAAGCGTGTATTGGAACATCTTAGGAGTCATTCCTTTTACTTTTACAGTCGCTAATAATTCAGAAAGAATCTTAGAATCAACGTGTTTATCAAATAATTCTTTAGCATATGAGATTCTTGACAAATCGTTTGCTCTCATAGAAGCGTGAACTTCGTTTGCAAAGTTAGCTGTCAAGTAAGTATTTTCAGGAACTGAAAGAATTGGGAACATATCTTTCATACCGTCGATTACTTGCTTAATAGAATCGTCTGGCTCTAAACCGGTAGTTAATAACATACCTGATACGTTTGGATAAGATTGTGCTCTATGAGCAGAGATAGTACCCAAAAGAATATCACTTCTATCGCCAGGAGTGATCACTAAAGAATTTTCTTTAATCTTAGGTAAGAAGTTTTGCATTTGCATGGCAGCAATAGTGATGTTATCCACTAGAACGTCCAAGTTTTTCTCACCATAAAGGACTTTTGCATTTGTATGTTCAACGATATCTCTTACTGTTGGGCTAGACATTCTGTCGTCTGCAGGAACAGTAGATAATAACATTTTGTTACCCTTAAATTGCTTGGCTAACTCAGTATTTAAATCGTTGATGATATCCGTGTTTACACGGTTAACAATAGAACCGATTACTTCACAGTCATTAGAAGCGAAATCATCAATTGACACTCTTAATGCGTCAATACAATCGTCAATTGATTTGTTATGAGCATTTGTTAAAACTAAAACTGGTGAAGCTAAGTTTTTAGCGAACTCAATGTTTAAACTATGTTCTAAAGTAATAGAGTTTTTGTAATCAGAACTTTCGATTAGGATAAAATCGAATCTCTCCTCAAGTTTCTTGTACTTAGAGATGACGATCTCTAACATTTCGTCTTTTTTACCTTGAGAAATAAGTTCGTTTGCTCTTTTTAGTGTAAGACCATACGCTTCTTCGTAGTTAAGATCTAAACCGAAATGGTCAATCACCAAAGAAATGTGTTCGTCTTCTTTTCCAGAATTGTAATCGCCAATCACAGGTTTAAAGAAACCTACTTTTGAACTTTTACGGAGGGAATTTTCTAAAATTCCCAATGCTACCAACGCCTTTCCGCTATTAGGCTCGGCAGTACTAATGTAAATCGAATTCGTCATCTTATTTATTACGAGATTGTTGTTTGTATATGTGGTAGTATGCGGTTAATATTACTTAATCGCGATACAAGATATTTCAATACCCACGTCTTTCGGTAATCTAGCTACTTGTACGGTTTCTCTTGCAGGAGCTGTAGCTTCGTCAAAATACGTGGCATATACATTGTTAATCTGAACGAAGTCGTTCATATCTCGAACAAAAATGCTGCATTTTACAACGTTACTATAATTCATTCCTGCTGCTTCAAGAACATATCCCAGGTTCTTCATTACTTGATGGGTTTCATTTTCAATACCATCAGAGACAAAATTGCCTGTAGACTGATCAATTGCAATTTGACCAGAAACATAAAGAGTATCGTTGTTTAGGATAGCTTGTGAGTATGGTCCAAGAGGACTTGGAGCCTTCTCACTAAAGATTACTTGTTTCATGAGAGTTGTTGATAATAATCAGATATAATTCACACAAAAATATATACTAAAATCAGCTCTCATAGTGACGTATGTCAGTTTTTACATTAATTATGTAAAAATTGTTGAATTTGTCCTTTAAGTACTCCGCTACTGCTTACAAATTTTTTAATGATTTCATTGTAACTATTTTCATCAAAGTTGTCATTTAGATAATCTTTCTCTAGATGTAAGATAACTTCAGATAAAGAATTAACGCCTAAAATTTGAAACGATGGTTTAAGACGGTGTGCAACTTTAGCGATAGTCGCCCAATCATTATAAGAAACAGCTTCATTGATCTCTTCGATACCTTCATTTAAGTTAGTAAGAAACGAATCAATCATCTTGTTAACAAAACTATCGTCGCCTCTGGATAATGCTTGTAACTGGGTTAAGTCGTACATTTTACTATTTTGGATAGTACTCATGGATTATTATTTATAGAAATATCATCGGGTTATTTTATCATCCTTAATCAATTGGTAAATCTTTGACTTACTTATTTTTAGGACATCTCTTACATAATTTACTTTACCTTTATATTTTTTCAAAAAATATTCGATGATTTCGATGTTATATTCTTCCAGAGTTCGTTCTTTTTCGAGAAGATCTTTCTTAATTTCAACTTTTTCTAACAATAAATCAACATCAGATATTTGATTACCTTCCGATAAAGTGGTGGCCAACTCGATAACTGCTCTTAATTGTCTTATATTACCGGGGAAATAATAATTCATAAGTTTCAACTTAGAAGCTTCACTAAGTTGTTTTAACTTTACTGAAGGGTTCTTATTAGAATAATCCTCTAAAAAATAATTGGAAAGAGGTATAATATCTTCTTTTCTTTCTCTAAGAGGAGGGAGCTCAATAGTTAAACCTAAAAGTCTATAATATAGATCTTCTCTGAATCTTCCATTGTTTACTTCATTTAATAAGTTCTTATGGGTAGCTGTTATAATACGAAGATCTAAGGATACAACTTCATTTCCACCAATTCTACTAACTTCTCTTTCTTGTAATACTCTTAATAGTTTTGTTTGAAGTTCTAGTGGTAATTCACCAATTTCGTCTAAAAATATAGATCCATAATTAGCTTCTTCAAATTTTCCTTTCCGTGCTGTTGAAGCACCTGTAAAAGCCCCTTCTTCATAACCAAAAAGCTCGCTTTCTATCAATTCTTTAGGAATTGAAGCAACATTAATAGCCACAAAGTTCTGATGTTTGCGAGAAGAATTTTGATGTACTGCTTGAGCTATTAATTCTTTACCAGTTCCAGTTTCCCCAACAATATTTACATTAATATTCGAAGAAGTTGCCTTTTCTAAAACCGTAAATACTTTTTGGATGGCTTTAGATTTGCCTTTGATTAGATAAGAGAAATCACTCTCAGGATTTTCTACTGGCTTTACACTAAATTGATTGATTACTTCTAAGAGTTCATTTTCTAGTTGATCGGATTTTAAAATAAAACCTAAGTATCCAGCTTTTTTTGCTTTATTAAAATAAGAATATAGATCTTGATCTGTGATCAAATAGTTTTTTGAGGTTGATTTAACATCTTGATATTCTATCAATTGATCATCTACAAATAATACATCAATTTCTTGAGTGTTATTGATGTACTTTTCTTCACTATCAAAATGAATTAAGTGATGATTTGAAAGAATTTCAGGTTGAATAAAACTACCTAATATTTGATCATTATTTGTGATAATACCAATTCTCATAAACATAAAAAAAAGGAGTACATCAAATGTACTCCTTTCTTTAATGACTTAAAAACGGTTTAGAATTTTTTAGAAGTCACCATTAAATCTTCTTTTTCAACATGACGTCCTTTCAATGCTTGAATATGTCTTGCATTGTTTCCTTCAATCTTATTTAATATTTGAATTTGTTCCGCAGAAGCTTCAAATATTATTTGATTGATATGCCATGATACTGTTTCTGTGTAAGGAGCTGTTGTTAATGAACCACTATAATGATAATAATGTTTCATTTCTTCACAACCATATTTGCCGAATAAATCTTCAAGATTTACTTCTGTGTCATGTACTGATGCAATTCCATGAGCATCTTTAGGAATTCTATTGATAAATTCATTAATAAATGGGTTTTCTTTACCCATTTTAAATAAAATTCCAATTACCAAATAATGTGGTTTGTCTGACTCATCATTAGCCAAAACATTTACCATGTGCATCTCCATTGGATAAGTAATACCATCGATCTGATGTTCAGAAGGAGTATGGAAATGTAATTGTTTGAAATTATATGTAACATCATCAAATACTAATTGAGATGTTGAATCAAAATCTAATTGCACAGTATGCCCTTTATTTTCAACAGCATTACAATGTGCATCAATATTTAATTTTGATTTAACTACCCCGTCAACTTTTTCAGTTAAAATATTAATAGGAGATTGGATATCACCAAACTCAGAATCAGGGACTGTGTACTCATGTTTTAGTTCATGAGCAACATGTTCATTATTTACATTGCTTGATTCAGGACTGCATGCACACATAATTAGTCCAAAGAAGCAAAGCTTGAAATAGGAAAGTTTTACCATAACGAGAGGATAATTGTAACCTTGTTAATTTTACTTTGCAAGGTTGTTATTTATAAATAGTCATCAAGTGATTGTTAATACGCAAATTTAGTAATTTTCATCACCAAATACATATAAAGTAGGATAATGTCTTTTAATGGTGTTATATATATAACACCATGTGTTATTTAGGTATTTATTGTTTGAATTTTTCTTAACAAAATCATCGATTATCATCTTTGTACCGTTATAAATTTAAACACACAGAATAATAACAAAAAGTTAGTGCGATGTTAGTATATAAATTTGGAGGAACTTCAGTTGGTTCAGCAGAAAGAATGATGCAAGTAAGTGATATCATAACTGGTGGCGAGCAAAAGATCGTTGTTTTATCTGCTGTATCAGGTACAACAAACTCTCTAGTAACTATTTGCGATGCTTATTATGCAAAAGATAAGACATTGGCAGATAAGTTAGTTGAAGACTTCCGTCCAAAATACGATAAACATATTTATGATTTATTGCATGATGAAGCTTCAAGAGTAGAAGCCAATGCTTTAATGGAGGAGAAATATGCTTTATTAAAATCTTATGACATTAATGATTTCTCTGAAGTTCAAGAAAGAGAAATTCACGCACAGGGAGAGTTGATCTCTACTAAATTAATGCAACTTTATCTTCAAGAAAAAGGAGTAAATTCTGCTTTAATTCCGGCTTTAGATTTCATGCGTACAGAAAATGGAGAACCTTTGTATGGTGAGATTGAAAAAAGATTATCTGCTACTTTAGCTCAGCATCCAAATGTTGATCTATTTATTACTCAAGGATACATTTGTACAAATGAGTTTGAACAAGTAGATAACCTTAAGAGAGGTGGATCTGATTATACTGCTTCTATTATTGGAGCATGTGCAAATGCAAAAGAAGTTCAGATTTGGACAGATATTGATGGCATGCACAACAACGATCCTCGTTTTGTAGAAGGGACAAAAGCAGTAGAATGTTTAACATATGATGAAGCTGCCGAATTAGCTTATTTCGGAGCTAAAATTCTTCACCCATTAACTGTCTTACCCGCGAAAAAGAAAGATATTCCAGTTCGCTTAAAAAATACAATGGTTCCTGAAGCATTTGGTACTGTTATCGGACCAACTTGTGATGAATCAATTCCTGTAAAATCGATTGCAGCAAAAAATGGAATTGTAGCTATAAAAATTAGATCATCAAGAATGTTGATGGCCTACGGATTTTTAAAGAATGTATTCCAAATCTTTGAAGATTATAAAACGCCTATCGATATGATTACCACTTCAGAAGTGGCAGTATCACTAACAGTGGATAAAACAGATGCTCTTCCTCAAATTATAGAGGATCTTGAGAAATTAGGATGTGTTGAGGTAGACGATAACCAATCTATCGTATGTGTAGTTGGACAAAATCTAATTGAAGATGCATCAGTTGTTTCTGGGGTTGTTAAAGCATTAGAAAGCCTAAAGGTAAGAATGATTTCTTATGGAGGTAGTGCAAATAATATATCTATTTTAATACCAACAGAAAACAAAAACGAAGCTTTAAATCTATTACACAGTGCTTTATATAATGAAAGCCTAGTATAGAAATAACAATATAAACTGTCTTTAACTGAATACTCCAACATTTTTGTTGGAGTATTTTTTTTGTTTAAATAGTAAATAAGTAGCCTATTTTAATGTATATTAAGCTGATAACAGATATTTATTGGTAATATATTCTCATTTCGTGTAGATTCTTTACAACCTGAGGTAAGGTTTTTGTAATTTCACCGTTTATTATTCGTAGGCATAAACCTTTCCTTAACAAATACTACTTTTTATTGTTCAAATGATTCGGCGTTTTTGTAAATATTCCAAACTTATGCTATTCACAAGCTTTTTGATGATTGTGAGTATGGAATCTTACGCTCAAATCAATTTGAAACTTGCACAATACTATAAAAGAAGAGCCAATAAGTATTTAGTGAAGAGCCCTCATTTACATGAGTATTTTTCTATTGATGAAAGTGGCATTACGATGTACCCAACACCACTTCATCGTAAACAAAATAAAGCCGAATTTTATGTTAGTTGGGATGAACTGTCTGTTTTAAAGGATGTGTTTGAATTTTCCGATCGTTCTTATCAATATCAAGTCTATTGTACTAAAGGAGTCCGACCTTTTAATCCCGATACCAGAATGTCTATCAATATATTAAAAGGTATGACAAGTATTCCTCCTACTTCAGTAATGAAACCATTATCAGGTATTCGAGTAGCAATTGATCCTGGACATATCGCAGCAGATATGAAAATGGCTAAAATCGAAGGAAGGTTTGTGGATATGAAACTAAAAGATGGGACTCATATTCAATTACGAGAAGGGGATTTAACTTTAACAACAGCATATATATTAAAAGATAGCCTAGAAAAGTATGGAGCAGAGGTGTACATGACACGTCAAGGATTAAAAAATGCAGGGGCCTCAAAAGAATCATATCATTCTTGGAAGAAAAATAATTTACAAAGTAAGCTTCACGGTAAAAAACTAACTAAAAAACAGATGTTACATGTTTTGTATCATTCTCCAGAATCTCGAATTTATAGACAATATTATTTACAAGACGATTTAGAAATAAGAGCGGATTCTATAAATTATTTTAAACCGGATGTAACAGTTGTTTTGCACTATAATGCAGATGAACTAAATCATGGATGGAAAAAACCATCTCAAAGAAATTTTAGTATGGCATTTGTTCCAGGCTCTTTTATGTCCAAAGAACTAAAAACAAAAAGAGATCGATACGATTTCTTAAGAATCTTAGTGAGTGATTACACTAAAGATTCCTATTACCTAAGCAAGTTCATTATGAAAGAGTTTGAAGAGACTTTACATGTTCCAGCAGTTGGACCACATAACGAACCTAAGTATTTAAAATCTGTAGCCATGTCTTTAGGAAATGGTATATATGCCCGTAATCTAAGATTATGTAGATTATTAAATAGCCCTATTTGTTATGGAGAACCCTTACTTCAAGACAATATTAATGAGCTTAAAGCACTGAATAATAACGATTTCAAAACAAAAAAAATATCACCAAGAGTAATAGAAGTAGCAAATAGTTACTTTAAAGGGATATTGAACTATGTGAGTTACAGACAGTCACAAAATACACCGTAAGCTAATTTAATTGTCTATTTCGAAATTTAAATTGGTGAAATTGGTTTTTCACAAAATAAAATAATAAATTGTCCTTTAATATTTTAAGGAGCAAACACATTTTTCACCTCCTTCTTAATAGGTAAATGAATTAAACACTTTTCTAAAAAACTCAATTGAATGAAAAAAGCTGCATTGAGATTAGACCATACTGACCGTAGAATTCTTGATATACTACAAAAACAAGCAAAAATCACGAACGCGCAGTTATCAAAAGAAATTGATTTATCTCCAGCCCCAACACTAGAACGTGTAAAAAAACTTGAGAATTCTGGAATTATCGAAAGTTATCATGCAAAGTTGAACACTAAAGCATTGGGACTTGGTGTAACTACTTTTGTGAATGTAAAAATCGAAAAACACAATCAAGAAAACCATACTTCATTTTTGAAACAAGTGGATCAAATACCTGAAGTAATCGAATGTCATCATGTTACTGGAAACAGTCATTACTTACTAAAAGTAATCACAACAGATATTGAAGAATATCAAAGAGTATTATTAAATAAACTAAGTGAAATTAAAGAAGTAGACGATTTACAATCAATGATTGTATTATCTTCTCCAAAAGATGCACATACTATTCCAGTGCCTTAAACATTATCATCAAAAAAATATTTAATTCTATACACATTCAATTTTCCAACGAAACACTTTTTTAATGAAAAAAGCAACAATTCTTAGTGCTGCTTTATCACTGTGTCTTAGTGCTGCAAGTGCACAAGGGATTCAGCTTGAATCGAATCCTGAACTGGTGAATAAGTACATGTCTACCATCACACCAAATGAACTGAAAGAACACCTTACTATTATTGCCTCCGATGAATACGAAGGAAGGGAAACAGGTGAGAGAGGACAAAAAATGGCTGCAGATTACATCGCCAAGTATTTTATGTCGGAAGGTTTAGTGGGTCCAGTAAAAGACAATCCTAATCCTTACTTCCAACAGTTTGATCTTTATTCTTCAAAATATACAAGTTTTGAAATCACTAGTGGAGGACATAAAGCAGAATTATTTGAAGACATTTTTCCATATGGTAATTTCTCTTTAAATAAGGAAACTGATCTTATTTTTATTGGTTTTGGAGATACATCAAAAGATTTTGATGATTATGCAAATGCTGATATAAAAGGTAAAGGTGTAGTGTTTTTTCAGAATTCTCCCGAAGAATACAAAGGTGAAAGTGGTGACAAAAATGGACTTCGTCAGAAAGCTAGAATGGCTGCAGAAAAAGGAGCCGCTTTTGCAATCATATTAGCTGATACTGATGAAGAGTTTACTACACAAACAAAAAGATATGCTTCGTACCTTAAGAAAGGTAAATTATCTTTTGAAAAGCCAAATTCAGAGCAAGCAGCCAGTAGTTTTGGGGTGATCCTAGCTAAACCATCTTCATTTATGGCGATCATGGGTAAAGATCAGAGTAAATTCCAGAAAACAATTCAGAAGAACTTGAAAAAAGGAAAAGCTCCAGCTCATGAATCATTTAAAATTTCAATTAATGCAAAATATGAAACTCGTAGAGTACCTACAGAAAATGTATTGGGCTTTATGGAGGGAACAGATTTAAAAGATGAAATTTTAGTGGTGACTGCACACTATGATCACGTTGGTATCATTGATGGAAAAATCCATAATGGTGCGGATGATGATGGTTCTGGTACAACAGGTCTTTTAGAAGTAGTAAATGCTTTCTCTCAAGCTAAAAAAGAAGGAAATGGTCCAAGAAGATCTATTCTTTTTATGACTGTTACAGGTGAAGAAAAAGGTTTATTAGGTTCTGAGTATTATTCATCTCACCCAATTTTTCCAATGGAAAACACAATTGCTGACCTTAATATAGATATGATTGGTAGAGGTGATGCTGAACATAAAGATCAACCTAATTTTGTGTACACTATTGGTTCTGATATGTTGTCTTCGGATCTTCATAATATTCATTTAGAAGTATCAAAGACATTCAAGCCAGACTTACTAATTGATTATACTTACAATGATAAGGACGATCCGAATAGATATTATTACCGTTCAGATCATTATAATTTTGCTAAACATAATGTACCTGTAATATTCTATTTCAATGGTACTCATGAGGATTATCATCAACCAACTGATACAGTAGATAAGATTCAGTTTAACGAAATGGCAAATAGAGCACAGTTAGTGTTTGCAACAGCATGGGAGCTAGCAAATAGAGAGAAAGCACCAGTGGTTGATAAAAAAGATGAAAGTCAGAAATAGAATTTATTCTGAATGATTCTGTTTTAATCATAACATAAAAAAAACACCTTGAAATTGACTTCAAGGTGTTTTTTTATATCCAATCAAATATTTAGTTATTTGATTCTATTTCTAATTCTTCTTTTTGTTGTTTCTCACGAGCTTTTTGTTCTCGCATCATCTTCAATCTTTCGATATAAAGTGGTTCGCCATTGTAGTTTTTGTTTAAAACTTGAGAACCATCCCAAAGAATTTTTATTTCATCCTTTCCAATTGATGGATCACGAGGCATACTATCAGTAAGGTCATTTCTAACACGAACCCTTTTTAATAATTCCTCTCTTTCCGGTTTTTCATCAAATCTATTTTTGAAACCAGGAAGGTATTTGTCAGGACCTTGGATTTTACTAGGAGGTAATACAGTACTATTAGATTTAGCATTGTATTTTATGTTTTCTACTTCATTACCTTCAGTAAAATAGATAGTCATCGAAGGACAGGAGGCCTTATTTAAAGCATAAATATTCTTTTTATCATCGGTTAATTGGAAGAAACGAGTCATACCATTACCCTTAACATCAACCTTGTCTAACTGATTTTCCTCGAAATGAGCAATAATCTTTTTACCTTTTACTTGGTTGAAATTCGCAATTGTATCTTCCGAAATAATAAAACCGTTTTTATTTAAATATAATCTTTCAACACCTTTTGATGTAATGTCAGTTCTGATAACTTCACCAGTCATTTGAGATTTTTGAGCCCAAATTCGTGGATCATTATAGAAATAGATCATGGAATCATTGTAGTAGTAAATCAATGAATCACATCTTGATTGCATATCTTTATTCCACATCGAAACCTTGTAGTGTGCATATAATGTATTTTCTTTTGTAGTAGTATCATTAATTGAGTGTAGAGTATCTGCAGCTAGATAGTACATATCCATCCAATTACCCTTAATTGGTTTACTCATCAATGCATTACCATAGGCAAAAGTAGAACTGTCTTCTCTTACTACAACATCTGCATAAATCATTGCAGTATCTTGCTTAGAGAAAAAGATAACATTACCCACAGCTTCTGAATTACCAGTATTTTTATCAGTATCAATCTTATCACCGATAAGAATATACTTATCATTTTCTACAACTGCAGAACCTTCAAAGTGTACTTTACCTGATTCAGTATTATAAGTACCGGCATTTGCTTCTACATCACCGTCTTTACTTTCGATTTTTGTACGAGTTTCAAAGACAGCATCTTTGGTTTCACGATCATAAATTAGCTTCTCAGTTTCTAAGTGTTGTACTTTTACTGAGTCGTCCATGACCACATCTTTAATAAAGATCAATTCCTTTTTCTTAAGGTAACCTTCTATAGATGTTAAAACCATAGTTTCCTGAAGTACCTTACCACCAGTAAGGTATTTAGCATCCTTAGTATCTGTATAATAATATAATTTGTCAGTAATCAATGTTACGTCATCATCAATAAGTTTTACTTCCTTACCAGTGATGATTACCAAACCATTATTTTTATCATAATCCAAGCGGTCACCAGTAATAGTGGTTTTTTTATCAATCACTTTTACACGTCCCGTGGCAATAACTTTTTCTGTTTTTATTTCTTGTCTAGCCTCATTACAGTAAATTGTGGTAGATTTCTGAACCATTTTTACTCTTTGAGTGGGAGAACTATAAAACACTCTCCATCCTGAAACACCTTTTGTACGTGCCGCTGATATGATTACTCTATCACCTTTAGGTTTTTGAGCATGCACATTCAACGTAAGTAAAATGGATAAAACTAGAGATATGTTGAAAAAAATATTTTTCTTCATAATTAAATTTCTTCTTAATAGATCGAGCAAATTTTTATTTTTGCAAGCCTGCAAATTTATCCTTGTTTCATCAAAAAACCATAAATATTGCATTATTTGTAGTTGCGATTAATGATTTAATATGAGAATCAAGGGAAAATATTACTAATTAAAAAACCTGACACATATGTTAGACATACAAAATCAATTTGTTGACCAATTTTTAACTTTTATTAATCATAAAGGTATTAGCAAAAAAGATAATATCTTATTGGCTTTTAGTGGTGGTGTAGACTCCGTAGCATTGGCATTATTACTTAAAGCAGCAGGTTATCAATTTTCATTAGCCCATATGAATTTTCAACTTAGAGGGGAAGAAAGTAACGAAGATGAAGCATTTGCTAGATCTTTTGCTGAGAAGCATGGTATCCCAATTTTTGTTGAAGTGGTGGATACAATTAGCATAAAAGATATTACTGGGCAATCGACACAGGTATTGGCAAGGGAACTTCGCTACAATTGGTTTGATGGACTAGTGAAACAACATCAATTTGATTTTATTGCAACTGCCCATCATCAATCGGATAGTGTGGAAACGGTTTTGTATAATTTGATAAAAGGGACGGGTATTGAAGGTTTGCATGGGATTCGTTTCCAAAGGGACAATATTGTCAGACCTTTGTTATTTACTGATAAAGAAACGATAAGAGAGTACGTAAAAAGTTGTAATGAAGAATGGAGAGAAGATTCGTCAAATCAGAGTAATAAATATGCAAGAAACCTAATTCGAAATGAGGTCATTCCTTTGTTAAAGCGGATTAACCCAAAAGCAGAAGAATCGATAGCAGAAACATCAAGAAAAATTAGATTTATCGAGCCTGTCTTTTTTAATGAAGTAGAGGAATTTAAGAAAAATACTTGGAGAAGGATTGATAAAGGGTATATCATCAAAAGTAAACCATACAAAGACGAAAGTTACTTTTTAATTTATCTGTATTATCATTTAAAACCCTTCAATTTTGATTTTACGAGTATAGAAAAATTATATAATCAGTTAGATCAAACTGCTTTGACTTTCTATTCAACAGATCATAAATATGTAGTGTATACTTTACAGGATTTTACTTTTCATTTAATAGAAAACGAAGAGCCAAATCATACTACAGAAAAGCTATTAGTAGAAAAAGAAGGGGAATACCAACTGAATGATACTTATATTAAAATTGAAAAAGTAGAGGTAAAAGGTTTAAGTGAGTTGGACAAGCAATTGACTTATGTGCAACAAAAACATTTTCCTTTTAGAATTCGAAGTATTGAAAACGGAGATAAAATTAAGCCATTTGGTATGAAAGGTAAATCAAAAAAAGTATTTGATTTACTTCAAGACGAAGGAATTCCTTTTTATCTTAGAAATAATGCTTTAGTAATAGAAGATACTAACCAAGAAATTTTATCAGTGATTGCAGTTAGGAACTCCGAATTACTCAGAATTGAAGAATTTCCTGTAAGCCTATTTCAAATTACTGTAAAATAAATGTAAGTTTGGATATGATTAATATTTTCAAGAAGACATATAATGCTGACGAAAGGACGTTATTTGATTTTATGAGAAGAGGAATTCTCTTTTCTAAATTATCGGATGAAGAGTTGGCTAAATTTGCACCACATCTACATTTAAGACATTATACAAAAGGGGAGGTGATTTTCTTTAGAGAAGATCCAAGTCAAGCCTTGTATCTTATTAATAGTGGAATTGTCACCTTAAATATTGATATCGAAGATAAATTCGAAGATTTGGTTCATTTAAAGGCTACAGAGACTTTTGGTGATAACGCAATTCTCGAAGGAACGAATAGACCTTATAATGCCGTTTGTTTTTCTGATCATGCCGACGTTTATGTCATACCAAGTGCAGTTATTCACGATATTTTTTCAGAAAACATTAAAATACAAGCTAAAATGATGATGAGTATGGCTGAGATATACGACCGATTTACAGGTCATTTATTCAGGGCATATAAAGAATCATTTGGATTTTTTGATCTTGGTAGAGCGTTTATGCCTTTTTAAATGATATTTTAAGAAATAAAACATGACAAATGTCATGTAAATTAGATGTTTTTTGTATTTTTGCCCTTAACAAACCTGTTTGATATTTGTTGATTAAATAATAAAGGTTAACATTCGGGTTTAAGATTATACTTATGAAGAGCAACGATACTACAAACAAAGGCATTTTTTATAGACGATTCGGAGTAGTTACCGTTTTTGCGGTATTCTTTTTAATACTAGTCGGAGGAATCGTTCGAAGTACAGGATCTGGCATGGGTTGCCCAGATTGGCCATTATGTTTTGGGCAATATATACCACCTACAGATATTAGTCAGTTACCAGATGACTATAAAACAATATACGCAGTTGCCGGTAAAGAGATTGCGGATTTCTCTGCATTTAAAACTTGGGTAGAGTACGTTAACCGTTTAGTTGGTGTGGCTATTGGTCTATTGGTATTTTTTACTTTAGTATTCTCTTTTTCATACTTGAAGAAAGATCCACAGGTGACGGTTTTTTCTTTCATCGCATTTGTATTAGTAGGTGTTGAAGGATGGTTAGGTTCTAAAGTAGTGGCAACAGACTTAAATCCCTTCATGATTACTCTTCACATGTTGTTGGCCTTAGTTATAGTAGGTGTGCTTATTTACGCTGTGGCCCGATCTAAAAAACAAGAATTAAGCTATTCTGATCCTCATAATTTGAAAAAGGTAAATAAATGGTTAATGATCATTTTATCTATGTCTGTATTTCAGATTATTATGGGTACACAAGTAAGAGAAAGCATTGATGAAATCGCAATTGCTATGGGAGAGGCCCAAAGACATTTGTGGATTGATCAATTGGATGAAGCTTTTTATTTTCATAGATCTTTCTCAATTGTAGTCGGAATTTTAAATATCATCTTTATAAAAAATGTTTTTATAGGTACAGAAGAAAAGCATCCAGCAAGATTCTGGTCGTTAGTATTATTCGGTTTATTAACTACAGTAGTACTTTCGGGAGCAATCATGGGGCATTTCGGAATACCAGCATTTTTACAACCAATTCACCTATTACTTGGATCACTAATCGTTGGTTGTCAATTTTACATCGCATTATTAGTCAACCATTCAAGAATTCTTGGGAATGTGAGAAAGGTTGAGGAAAAACACTCAAAAAACGCAATAGCATAAAATGATTGTCGCAGAAACAGGTTCAGCTACTTCCACCCAAACTTCAAAATACACTAGAATTAAAGACTTCTATGATCTGTTGAAAGTTCGTTTAACAGGTGTAGTCGTTTTCTCTGGAGTTTTTGGCTACTTATTAGGGATGGAATCCTTCTCCTATCTTAAAGTATTAGCTTTAGCATTTGGTAGTTTTATGATTACCGGATCTGCAAATACTATTAATCAAATTATTGAAAGAGATTATGACAAAATGATGAAAAGGACACAAAATCGTCCTTTACCATTAGGTATAATTTCTAGAAAGGAAGCGGCAATATATGCTGGAATACTTGCAGTAGTAGGTTTTGGCTTAATGGCTGCGTTTGTAAATCTATATTCTGCTTTATTATCCATTGCTTCATTGGTATTGTATGCCTTCATTTACACACCAATGAAGAGAATAACACCATTATCTGTTTTAGTAGGGGCTTTTCCGGGTGCATTCCCTCCAATGATTGGTTGGGTGGCCGCTACAGGAAGTATTGGTGTTGAAGGAATGGCACTCTTTGCTTTACAATTTATGTGGCAGTTCCCACATTTCTGGGCAATAGCATGGGTAGCTGATAGTGATTATAAAAAGGCTGGATTTAAAATGTTACCATTTAATGGAAACAAAGACGTTAATACAGCTGTTCAAATATCAATTTATACTATGTTTCTCTTACCGATAGGTTTTCTGCCTACACAATTAGGGATTACAGGTATATTCTCTGGAGTTTTAGCTGCTTTGGCAGGGGCCGCATTTTTATATCAAACATTCGGCTTGATCAAAGAAAAAACAGATAAAGCTGCATTAAAAATAATGTTTACATCCTTTATTTATTTACCTATTGTTCAAATAGTTTACCTTATCGATAAGATATAATGAAAACAGACATCTCAGTTTCTAATACGCCAAATCAACCAGTGAAAATTCATCCAAAGAAATTTGCGATGTGGTTATTCATCGTAAGTGTAATGATGATTTTCGCAGCACTAATCAGTGCATATATTGTAAGGCAAGCAGAGGGCAATTGGGTATTATTCGATTTGCCTAACATTATGTACTTGAGTACAGCAGTAATTCTTTTAAGCTCAGCCACAATGCATTGGGCTTATACCAATACTAAAGTAGATAACCTAAAGAATTTAAAAATTGGTATTTCTATAACAGCACTATTAGGTTCTGCCTTTTTAGTATTACAATTCTTAGGTTGGAGTCATTTAGTGGATATGGAAATCTTCTTTGGAGGTAAAGATTCTAATCCTTCAGGTTCTTTTGTCTATGTTTTTACAGGTCTGCATGGGTTGCACATTGTAAGTGCTGTGATCTATCTGTTTGTGATTTTAATAGAATCATTCAGAGGTAAAATCCACAAAGGAACAATCGTGAGAATGGAAATGTGTGCAACTTATTGGCACTTCTTAGATGCTTTATGGGTTTGTATATTGATATTCTTACTGTTATATAGATAATAGTGACAAATGTCATTAAAAATTATCACAAAAGTCATCAAATAGTTGTTTTTATAAAGAAACTCATTTTTATTTGTAAGCAGATAATTTTTTAAAGACATTATAATATTTAACATCCAATCTTTATGTCGTCATCTACAACTTTGACAACACCCGAAATAACAAAATGGGATGGAGGGGAAAGACCAATGAAAGCAACCTATGGTAAGCTTATGATGTGGTTTTTCTTAGTTTCAGATGCTTTTACTTTCGCATCATTACTTATCGCCTATGGGGTAGTTCGCTATATGCATCCTGCATGGGAGAAACCATTCTCAGAATTCGAATTCGCTACAAGTTCAGACGACTTGTACTGGCCAATTCCTGAGAAAGTTTTTAATGCTTTCCCGGGCTTACATGGTATGGATATACCACTTGGTTTTGTAGGATTGATGACTTTTATTCTAATCCTATCTTCTGTGACTATGGTATTAGCAGTAGAAGCAGGAGAAAGAAAATCTCAAAAAGAGGTTGAAAAATGGATGTTATGGACAATCGTTGGTGGCGTTTTATTCTTAGGTTGTCAAGCTTGGGAATGGTCACACTTTATCCATGGTTCTGCAAATGGAGTAGTTAGAGACGGTGTTCAAATCTTTGGAGCAAACCTTCATGTAAATGAGTATGGTCCTCAGTTATTTGCCAACTTCTTCTTCTTCATTACTGGATTCCACGGTATTCACGTAACATCAGGTGTAATCATTAACATTGTCATTTTCTATAATGTGGTAATGGGAACTTATGAGAAAAGAGGTTCTTATGAAATGATTGAAAAAGGTGGTCTTTACTGGCACTTTGTCGATTTAGTATGGGTATTCGTATTTACCTTCTTCTACTTAATCTGATTTAATTTTATCATTCAAACCAAAAAACATTACTACTATGGCACATTTTGATGCATCAATGACTCCTGAGGAGATTAAAGCAGCTAAGATGAAAACAGTTATTAAAGTAACTGCAATTTTAGCCGCAGTAACAATAGTTGAATTTATTTTCGCTTTTGCATGGCCTGACGGTTCTTCAAGAACAATCTTAAATATCTTGTTCTTGGGAATGACATTCTTAAAAGCAGGTTATATTATCATGGAATTCATGCACTTAGGTCATGAAACGACACTGTTGAAATTCGTGATTTTATTCCCAATGTTGTTTTTAGTTTGGCTATGTGTAGCACTATTTGTTGAAGGTCAAGCCATTATTGATGCTTTCCTTAACTGGTAGGTTCAATAATTAAACATAAAGAGAAGATCTTTTATATGGTTTGATTTTCAACTTGTTGAGATCAAACCATATTTTTTTAAAATAGAATGAATAAACCTAATCAAAAGAAATGGGTATTCTTATTCCTGTTAATTGGAATACCTTTAGTCATCTTAGTTTTTCTGAAAAGCTTCGGTAAGAACGAATATCGTTTGGAACCTGCAGAAAGCCTTCAGATTTATAACCTAAAATCAGTAAACTGTACGCCAAACGAAATTGATGGTGTACACAGGATTCCTGAATTTGAATTTTTAAATCAGGATAGTACGAAATTTTCAAACAAAAACTTAGAAGGTTCTATCTATGTAGCTGACTTCTTCTTTACATCTTGTCCCGACATTTGTAAAGCAATGACGTCAAGCATGCTTAGAGTTCAAGAACGTTTCAAAAACGAAAAGGAATTACAGTTAGTTTCTTTTAGTATAGACCCTAGTTACGATACTCCTAAAGTATTGTCATCTTATGCAGAAAGACATGGGATTGATACAAATCGTTGGAATTTACTTACCGGTGATAAACAGACGATTATGGATTTAGGGCAATGTGGTTTTTATATCACTGCTAAAGAAGTTATGACTGGGAAATCTGCATCATTATCACACAGTGATAAATTAATCCTTGTAGATAAACAAAAACGTATTAGAGGGATTTATAGTGGTACAGATCAAGATGATGTAAAACGACTACTTACAGAAATATCATTATTATTGTTAGAAGACAATGGAAACATTAAATCAGAAACTAAATAGAGGTCCACTAATTACAATTGGAATTTTATCAATTGCTATTCCTGTTGTGGTGGCTATATTACTTTTTATACCTCAAACAGGTAAACTTGGAGACTTAGACGTTTCTTTCTTGCCACACCTAAATGCAATTATAAATGGAACATGTGCTCTTACTTTGTTCTTAGGTTTTTACTTCATTAAGAAAGGGAATCAAGAATTACATCGATTAATGATGTTTATTTCTTTTGCATTAGGTGCTATCTTCTTAGTATCTTATGTTGTTTACCATTTTCAAGGAGGACATACAGTATTTGGAGATTTAAATGCTGATGGAATTTTATCCGAAGCTGAAAAAGCTACAGCGGGGAATACTAGAATTGTTTACTTGGTATTACTTTTAAGCCATATTCTATTATCAGCAGTAGTAGTTCCATTGGTATTATTATCGATTTATTTTGCAATTACAAATAGACTGATACTTCATAAGAAAATTGTAAAATGGGCATATCCAATTTGGGAATATGTTGCAGTTACAGGAGTATTGGTTTATTTAATGATCAGCCCTTATTACGCTTAGATTATGAAAAAGAGTTTAATACTAATGATTGGTTTTTTACTGATCAACTTTCAAAATATTTATGCACAATGTGCGATGTGTAGAGCAACGGTAGAGAACAATATCTCTGATGGTGCAAGTCAAGTAGGAGCGGGATTAAATGCCGGTATATTATTCTTGATGTCCATGCCTTATATCCTCATTGCAAGTATTGCATTTGTGGTGTACAAGAAAGTACAACAAAACAAATTGAATACTTCAATTGGGTAAATAATATTCTACTCTCTAACATTTCAGAGATTTAACAATATACCATATACGATAACTCCAATATGTTGCCATCATATTGGAGTTTTTTTGTAATTTGATCTTTTTATAATCACTTACACTTTTATCTGTTAAGTATTGCCTTTATGCAAGCTAAGATTTTTTTAAAACAACTAATTAACAGTAAGAGCAAAGCCGTTTTAGGTCTTTTCTTTTCCCTGATTTCCATCCTCATTTTTTTAATAAATGTTGAATACTATGATGTAGACGAATACGATAAGTTTGTTCAAGATCGCATCCAACAATTATCAAAAAATGCAGATGATGTTATTTATGATATTAAAAATAATATCAAAGAGGTGAGTGAGGAAGAACCTGATTTTAAAACCCTATTATCATTAAGTGCCCAACCTGTTTATATTTATGAAAAAGGAGTTTTAAAATTTTGGTCAGATGATAAACTGAAACTAAAATATATTGAAGATAAACTATTTACTTATTTTGTTGAAGATGTGATTAAAAAAGGGAACTCCTTCTATTATGTTAGGAAGTCCAATATCATGTTATACAATCAAGATTATGAAATCTTTGTCATTGTTCCATTATTGGAGCTTAGGGATAATCCTACTACGATTATGGCACATTATGTGAATGATTTCATCTTCGGGACAAAAGATCAACCCAAAATTGATAAGTATAAAGTAAATGAGAACTTTAAACCCATCTACACAAAACAGAATAATTATCTTTTCTCTTTAGATACTTCAAAAAAAGTATCCATTGAATTATTTCCATGGCATAGTTTTATCTTTTGTGTATTAGTTGCTACTTTCTGTTTACTTTCAGCTCTTAGTACTTATATCACAGATTCTATTCATAAAGGAAGTTCTATTTATATAATGCTTAGTGTATTTATAATAGGAGTATTGGCTCTGCATGAGGTAGTATTTTCTATTGTAAATAACCCAATTATCAAAAATGAATATGAAATCTTATCTTCCTTAAGTAACCCACCTTTTCCAGCTTGGGATTCAATGGGGGTGATTTTTATTGATTTAATATTTATACTTTCTGTTTTCCGTTGGGTAACAAATAATTTTAGGGATCTTTTTTCAGTCACCTCAATGAAAAAATTACCCCTGAGGGTTAGAATTACTTTATCATCAATAATGATAATTCTTCTCTTCATAATAGTGATGTTATTGGAGAATGTTTACCTGAAAGTATTAGAATATTCATTAAGTTTAAATCCACAGTTTAGTGTTTTCGAAATAAGTATTCCATACGTTGTTTCACAAATGATTGTGCTTTTAGGTTTCTTAATCGCAGGATCATATGCACATGTGAGTTTCAGAATAATCAGTTGGTGGTTAGATTTTTATGGAAAGGCCACAGCAATGCTTATTAGTATCATAGTAGTTTTTAGTATTCAATTTTTTGATAATAGCTTTGATCTAGTCGTCATTAATGTATTGGCTATTTTTACAGGTATTACTTTAATGTTTGATACGACTAAGTTTTTAAATAGTGGGAAATTCAAAGCAATTATGTATTTGATGTCTCATATTATTCTATTTTCATTATTAGCTGCCGTAGTGGTAGAGAAAAGTGATACAAAGAAAGATGAGGAGTTTAAACAAAAGTTTGCCTACTATAAACTGATCACAAACGATGCTACCCTAAACGCCTTTCTAGAAGAAACAATTAATGATGTTCAGGATGATGATAGAGTAATCGATGCCGTAGCTTTTCTCAATAAACCTCATGCAGTAGAAGTATCTAAACTGATAAAAGCTGATATCATGGGTTGGTTTGGACAGCGATACGATATTAGTGTGTATATGGCATTTGATAATGGAGATGTTGTAAACAGTGAATATTCATATAATCAATTAATAGAAAATTTCTTCGATGGTAAGAAGAATGTTCCTAAAGATATTTCCGGTTTAAATAATAAAATGGACCTTCAGAAAGGTACCTTTAGCTATCTCTGTAATATTCCTATTATTGATCGTTTTACCAATACCGATACCATAGGTTATTGTTTGATTGAGTTGAATAAAAAATCCTTAGAAGGAAATTACTTGCAGGCCTCAATTCTTGATGAAAACTACAATATCAACTATAAACAAGAAGATTATTCCTATGCTATTTTCTTTAAAAAAGAATTGATATTCAGTTCGGGTGATTATAATTATACCAACGATTTCCTAAAAGAAATTGATTTAAACGAAGAGTCGAATTTGGCATCAAACTTTGAATTCAATGGCTATGAACACTTGATGTTACCCAACGCCAATCGTATTGTAGTTATCTCTTCTAAAGAATTTAACATCATTGATTTTATAAGATCATTTTCGACCTATTTTACCATTATAGTTTTCTTTGTTTTCTCCTTTTATAATTTCAAAAATTACATTGCCGATCCAAAAGAATACAACAGGTCATTCTCTGCCAAGGTACAAGCCTATCTTAACGTGGCGATATTCTTACCTATTTTTACTTTGGCAATTGTAATGGGTTCAGTAATGGTAAAGTCATCGAGAAATGATATTCAAAGACAATATTTAGAAAAAGCACAGACGGTGGCCATGAACCTTTTTCAGAACACTGATCTCAATGCCGATTGGAATCCTGAAAATGATTTAGTCCTTGATAATTTTATCAATGAACTATCAAACATTATGCAGGCTGATATCCGTTTTTACAATAAGAAAGGTTTCCTGAAAAGTGCTAGTGATGATGAATTGTTCGAAGCAGGTATATTAAGCGAACAACTTAATCCCGAAGCATATATTGGGATTATGCAGGATAAGAAAACACGTCTTGTAGTAAAAGAGAAGATAGGTAATCTGGAATACAATACTTCTTACATCGGTGTGAAAGCATTTAATACTGGTGATGTGATGGGAGTGGTAAGTATTCCATTCTTTAAATCACTTCACCGTTTTGACGATAGAACAGTAGATGTAATTTCTACTATCATGATCATCTTCACTGTGTTGTTCATCACATTACTACCGATTGTACACTATGCTGCCTTATCACTTCTCAATCCAATTAAGTTGATTATTCCAGAGTTGAACCGTATCACACTTAGTAAGAAAAACGCCCCGATTAAATATCATTCTAATGATGAGTTTGGTCGATTGGTAGGAGAGTATAATAAAATGCTTTCAAAATTGGAAGAAAGTAAAAAGGAGTTGGAAAGAAGTCAATTAGAATCTGCTTGGAAAGACGTTGCAAAACAAGTAGCTCATGAAATTAAAAACCCTCTAACTCCAATGAAACTTTATTTACAACAGCTAGAGCGTGTCGCCACATCAGATGATAATCCTAAATTACTAAGAGCTACAAAAATGCTGATTAGTCAAGTGGATACATTAAGTGGTATTGTTACCTCATTCTCATCTTTCGCTCAAATGCCTGTTCCGAAAAGGGAAGTATTTAACCTTTCAAAGGTGATAAAAGACTCAGTAATGCTTCACTCAAGTAAGGCAAACATTCAATTCTCTAATACACAATTGGGGCATGATGTATTTGTGGATGGTGATGAGAAATTGACAACTAGAATATTAGCCAACTTAATCCTGAACGGTATTCAAGCTGCAAAAGAAGATGTGAGCTCTAATATTATTATCGATTTATACGAAAACGGGGAGAAAGCAATTGTGACAGTTATTGATAATGGTAAAGGTATTCCAGAAGAATTTCAGAACAAGGTTTTCGTTCCTAACTTTACCACCAAAGAGACTGGTTCCGGTATCGGATTGGCCGTAGCCAAAAGAGGTATCGAACAGATGGGAGGTAGTATTTGGTTTGAAACCAAAGAGAATGAAGGAACACAATTCTTTGTTGAATTTGTGATGACTCAAGCAGAAGAAGAGGCTTAAAAACCCAATTTTGATATTACAAAAAACGGCTACCTTAAATCCAAAAGGTAGCCGTTTTTACATCAGTTTCTGATAAGCGATTTTGGAATCGTTTATCAATTACTTTTTTGTGAAATAGAAATTATACCCCTGTGTAGTTGTAAGGAGTAATCACTTTCAACTCTTCTTTAATTTGATCAGACACTGCTAAACCATCAATAAATACTTGAATTGAGTCTTCAGTAATCTTTTCATTCTTACGAGTTAAATCTTTCAACATTTCGTAAGGATTAGGAATACCCTCTCTTCTTAGAACTGTTTGAATTGCTTCCGCAACTACTGCCCAGTTATCTTCTAGGTCTAATTTAAGTTGATCAGCATTTAACTCTAATTTATTTAAACCTTTTTTCAAAGATTGTAAAGCAATAACGATGTGTCCTAATGGTACACCAACGTTTCTTAATACAGTAGAGTCAGTTAAGTCTCTTTGTAATCTTGAAATAGGTAATTTAGCTGATAAGTGCTCCAATACTGCATTCGCAATACCCAAGTTACCTTCAGCGTTTTCAAAGTCAATTGGATTTACTTTATGAGGCATAGCAGAAGATCCCACTTCGTTTTTGTTGATCTTTTGCTTAAAGTACTTCATTGATACATATTGCCAGATATCACGAGACATATCGATCAAGATAGTATCAATACGCTTGTATGCATCGAACATTGCCGCAAGGTTGTCGTAGTTTTCAATTTGAGTTGTAAACTGAGAACGATCTAAACCTAAAACATTGTTCACGAAATCGTTACCGAACTCTACCCAATTAATTGTAGGGTAAGCAACATTGTGAGCATTGAAGTTACCTGTAGCACCACCAAATTTAGCCGAGTAAGGAACCGCTTTTAAAGTCTCCAATTGTTTTTTCAAACGGTAAGTGAATACTTTAAATTCTTTTCCTAAACGAGATGGTGAAGCTGGTTGACCGTGAGTTAAGGCAAGAATTGGTTGATCAGCCCAAGCATCAGCTAAAGAGTCAATCAATGCAATTATTTCTTCCAACATAGGGATCATTACTTCTTCATTAGCCACTTTAAGTGATAATGGAATAGAAGTATTGTTTACATCTTGAGAAGTTAAACCAAAGTGAACAAATTCTTTTTGTTCTTTAATTCCCAACGCCTCGAATTTCTCTTTGATGAAATACTCAACAGATTTCACATCGTGATTCGTCACGCTTTCAAATTCCTTTACCTTTAAAGCATCCTCCATTGAGAACTCTTTGTAGATTTTTCTCATTGCAGGATATAAAGAAGAATCAAAATCTTTAAGTTGTGGAAGTGGCTTTTCGCACAATGCAATAAAGTATTCGATTTCTACCCATACTCTATAACGAATCAACGCGAATTCAGAAAAATAATTAGATAAGGATTCCGCTTTACTTCTATAGCGACCATCGATAGGAGATACCGCTGTGAGTTGATTAAGCTCCATTTTTATGTAGGAATTTGGTGATAAAAATAATCAAGTCGCAAATATAAGCTGAACCGACTTATAAAAAAATATTTACCTATTCTTTCACAAGTGTATCAAATGATTATTTGATAATAAAAACTAAAATTGATTTTTATATACAAAGAGTAATTTTTTTATTATGTACATAATAAACTATAAGTAAATTATACATAATTTTATCATCATGTTTGTGTATTGATTTAGAAAACTCAACTATTGACTAAGTAAGAATTTTGCCTTTTTAACTAATGTTCTCAATTATCAATACCTTATTTTTTTATTCAGCTGGCTTAAGATTACCATACAGAAAGAGTAATAATAAGCACTTTAAAAACGACTTTTTAAAATGAAACTAATTAATTTATTTATTGCATTTTTTGTAATAAACTTAACTACTTATGCTCAATCTGTTTTCGTAACGGATATTGTTGACAAAAGTGAAGAGAATTCTTTGACAAATGAGCAAAAAGATAAAATCAATGCTTTGTTAATTAAGGAATTGGATAAAAGAAAAGGAGATTTCTGTATCCAATTATTTAATGGTAAAGAAAGAGAAGATATGGCTTCTAATAATGGTTTTATGATGATCGATTGGGGATTAGCACACAAGGGAGGACTTCCAAAACAACTTGGTTTTGATGTTTATGTTGTGGCAATTTATGAAGATGGTTCTTTCTATTCAGAAACTGTAATTGTAAGAAATTCATCAAGATATACACAAATGAATCTAACTGACGAAGATAAGTCTTTAGAGGAAAAAGTAACTGAACTTGTTGATGGTATTGTAAATACATTAAGTAAAAATGTATGTACTCAAATGGGCGATGACTTTGTAAAGTATTCACCTGAATTACATCAGGAAGTAATAAAAGTAATAAAAGCCAACGAAGCAGACCTTAATTCTCTTTTATCCGAAGTAGATATGATTATTATGAGTGTTTTAAGGAAGAACTATGCTTCTAGAAATAGAGGTTCATTTCAAGCATGTGAGTATTTAGCAAAATCTTCTCCATCAAGAGGTATTAGTTGTGTTCTTGGAAATGCAAGATCTTTCTTTGGAACCATGGAACGTAAAGAAGCTATAAAAAGAATGCATAATCTAATTGCAATGAATAACTATTGGATCTATTATAATATTTACGTTCAAAACTATGAAGAAGCGCAAGCAGCTTTGAATAGAATCGATCAAGAGTTAAATATTGCTCCAGATTTAAAAGCAGATTACTATGCTCTATCAATTATAGTGAATACATTAAACGCTAATGATGGTACAATAGATGCTACACTTTTAACTAAAGCTAAAGAAAATGTAGAAACTGAAGAATTATTTAATAAAGTAAACTTCTACCTTTCTGAAATCACTGATACTTCTCATAATGACAATTTAAAAGGAAAGGTATCAAAGGCTAAAGGAAAATTTAGTAGCCTGTAAAAATTTAATTAGTCGATAGTTAAAAAAAGAATCAAAGGATAAGTAATAAAAATGTAATTCCTTTGATTCTTTTTTATTTTTGGTAAAGTTTTCTCATCTGTTGATGTTCTTAGGATTAAGGCCAAATTGGGGTCAAATATTGATAGATTTGCAAGTGCTTGTTTATGATGAAGCGGTTGTCAAACTCAAACGTTAATGTTTTAAATCTCACAATTTGACTTTTAATGAATATGCGAATTCCTATTGTAGCTATTCTTATAACTTTAGGATTTATATCTTGTTCAAGAAAAAATTTTAATCAGACAAAGACTAGTTCAGATAGATTTACTCAATTTTTAGAGAAAACCGATTTTCATCAATTGGTAGGTGATGTACTTAATATTTATTTAGTATTAAATATTGATTCTAGTGGTTTATTAAGCCTTTCTGATGTGAAAGGGGTAATTCCACCAAATAGTTTAGATAGTTCATATTTAGAAAAAACGAAATTGAGACTATGTGAACAGCAAATCTACGTTGGAGAAACTAAACTATTAAATGATACAATTTCTAACACTTTTATTCTTTATCCAATTAAGCTTGGCTATTGAATATAATAATTACGTAACAATTGAATACCTCGTATAATTATTGCTCTACAAGACAACTACTATTTGAAGTATTCATTATGCATTCTTTTGAAGAAAATCAAATTAATGATGTGCTTCATTAAATAATATGGACATGAAAAACTTAAAAGAAAAAACAGCAATCATCACAGGTGGTGGAACAGGAGTAGGTAAAGCTATTGCTACAACATTAGTAAGCAGTCGCCCATTCCCATCTATTATCTCGCAAATTCCTGACTTAATTTTACGTCATCATTAAAACGTAGATATTATGTCAAAAAAAGCAGAAATGTATGCTCATATAGCATCATGGAAAACTAGTGGTTTACAACAAAAAGCTTATTGTCAACTTCATTCAATTAAGCTATCCACTTTTCATTATTGGGTAGTAAAACAACGTAAAGAAAATACAAATCCAGCTAAGGGGAGTTTCATCCCTGTCAAAGTACCGAAGAAGGTTGAACAGACCGTTAAGACCGTTACTCTCGAATATCCCAATGGAGTAAAACTCCATCTTTCAGATCGAGAACTATTAAAAGAAGCAATTCATTTTTTCTAATGTTATCTCTTCGTAATACAGATCGTATTTACCTGTACAGTAAATTTACAGATATGCGAAAAGGATTTAATGGGTTGAGTAATATCGTTATTTCTTTAATGGAACTGGATGTGACTAATGGAGATATTTTCGTTTTTATTAATCGAAGTAAAGATAAATTGAAACTGCTTCGGTTTGAAAAAGGCGGTTTTTCATTGTATTATAAACGTTTGGAAAAAGGTCGGTTTGAGCTTCCGAAAGGGTTCGACAAACAGAAAAACATCTCTTTATCTTCGACAGAAATTATGATGATAATTGAAGGTGTTTCTTTAGAAAAAAGAGGTCAAAAAGTACGTTTTTAGTATTAAAATCGCTACTTTTGTAAGGTGAGTAAGGATGATAAAATAGCGAATTTAGAACAAGAAAATGCACAACTGAAGACACAGTTGTCAATGCTTCAAAGTATGCTTTACGGTTCTAAATCAGAGAAACGAAAACAAGCGGATATACCCGATAATCAGCTCTCTATTTTCGCTCAAGACAAAGAGCAGAAAACGGAGCCTTCTCAGGAGATTACCGTTCCTGCTCACAAACGCAAAAAGAAAAAGCCTGTACGAACAGCTTTACCAGAGCACCTGGAACGTGTAGAAGAAGTGATTGAACCTGATCACGATTTGGATGGATGGCATAAAGTAGGAGAAGATATTACGGAAGTACTCGAATGTGAACCTGCCCGTTTATTCGTTCGTAGAATTATTCGCCCTCGTTACGTTCGTGATGCAGATCAAGAGAACAGCGAGTTTAGTCAAGCGAATTTACCGTCAGATTTACCATTTCCCAAGTCAAGTACATCGGCAAGTTTAGCCGCACAGATGGTCGTGAGTAAATTTATCGATCATATCCCCATCCATCGTTTTATCAAGCAATTTGAAAGACAAGGCGTTTATCTAAAAAATACAACGCTCATAGACTTACAAAAAAGAACGGCGGATAAACTGAGTATTTTATACGACACGCTCACTCAAAAAATACAGCAAAGTAACTACCTTCAAATCGATGAATCGACCATAAAGGTGATGGGAACAGGTAAAAAAGGAAAACCACACCAAGGATATATGTGGTATTACCTTGATCCTAAAGCCAAATTATTATCGATTCATTATGCAAGCGGTCGAGATCGGAAATATTTAAAAGAACATCTGCATAATTTTTCAGGTTATGCTCAAACCGATGGCTATAAAGCTTACGATTATTTTGATCAGACAACAACAATTACACAGCTCAATTGTTGGGCCCACGCACGTCGATACTTTTTTGAAGCACATAAAGGTGGAGATAAAAGGGCATTGGAGGCGGTGAACCTTATTGGTCAGCTCTACGAACTGGAAAAATCACTGAAAGAAGAATCTAATCCAAAAATCATCTATCAGCAAAGGCAAAAGTATGCTCTTCCAGTAATCAATACACTTTTTGAGTGGGCAAAAAAGCTAACCGTCTTACCTAAATCTCAGTTAGGAAAAGCAATACATTATCTTCTCAATAGAGAAAAAGGACTCCGAATGTACTTAACTGACGGTAAACTTTTGATTGATAACAACCCCATAGAGAATAAAATTCGTCCACTTGCCATTGGTCGAAAAAATTACATGTTTGCAGGAAATGAAGAAGGAGCAAAACAAGCTGCCATGTTCTATGCCTTTTTTGCAACAGCCAAAATGAACAACATTGAACCTTTTGAATGGCTAAAATCAACGTTAGAAAAAATAGATGATCAGCCGATTAATAAAATTGAGGAATTACTGCCGGTGAAGTAGTATTTAGCGGGATGGGCGATTGCTTACCAACATTAGTTGAAGAAGGGGTAAACGTTTTGTTAGCTTCCAGAACTAAGGATCATTTGATAGATACAGCAGATCAACTGAATAAAATAGGTAAAGGAAAGGCAATTACTGCTTCTTTAGATGTTCGTGATAAAGAAAATTGTATTAAAGTTGCCCAATTAGCGGTAAAGGAATTTGGATCAATTGATTTTTTGGTAAATAATGCGGGCCTTGGTGTTGGTAGTCTAGTGAAAGATACTACCGAAGCAGATTGGGATAAAGTGATTGATACAAATTTAAAGGGAACTTTTTTCATGATGCAATCAGTTTTGCCGACAATGATTGATCAAGAATCTGGATTTATTTTAAATATTGCTTCACAGGCGGCTAAAAGAGGCTATGCTCAAGCAGGGCCATATTGTGCTTCAAAATTTGGGGTTGTTGGTTTAGGAGATGCTTTGCAAGAAGAAGTGTATGAGCATGGAATAACAGTCCATAGCTTATGTCCTGCACTAATTCAGACTCCAGCACCAACTTCAGAAGAAGATAGAGATTATAATGTTTTGCAAGTTGAAGATTTGGCTGAAACAGTAGCTTATTTATTTAAAATGCCGGAAAGAGTAAAGATAGATGATATTGGTTTGTATGCTCGCCCCAAGAGCAGAACAAGAGTATAAAATATAATAGAACAAGATTTTGATGTTAAGAATCTTCCTCATCATCAAAATCTTGTTCTGTATTCGCCACCTTTACAGGCTTTAAATCTACCAAAGACCATTTCACTAATGCACCGCATAAAGCTGTCAAACCAGCAGTTAAACCTCCAATAAGTCCTGTGATAATACCAATGAAGTCATTTGATGGGACTTGGAACATCACTGAGATACGTCTGCTTAGTTCTGAACCAGTGTATAATTGAATAAATGCAGCATAGATTCCCCATAACAAACCAATAGAGGCAAAGGCAATAAGGAATGTTTTGAAAAAGCTGGATTTTTCATTTAAAACTCCATATATAAAACATGGGAAAGCAATTATCCACCAAGGAAAATACACTTGTAAAAGTGCACAAATAAAAAATATAGTGGCACCGTAAATTAAATCGTTATTTTTTATCATTACTTTTTAAGAATTTCTGATTTGTATAAACCTTCAGGTGTATTGCCAATAAATTGATCTTTGGAATAAAAGTTTATTTTATACATTTCACCTTTTTCAAATTTCTCAATTTGATCATCATAATAAGGGCTGCCAGCATTTCCAGATTGTCCGCCAGGTACAACCTGATACACCTCAGGACCATTTGCCGTCATCTCTACTATCATTCGATAACTAGGGCCATGTCCTTCTTTTGTAGCATTTATAATTCCCTTGTAGCCTCCATTGTCAATTTCCAATGCATGAAAACCAGGTAATAGTCCCATGTGTTTAATATTGGTTTTTTTATATTTTGACCATTCTAATTTTTCATTATCATTTTCTCTTTTCCAATCCTCAACATGTTCAACAGCTTCATGGAAAGATTGATTAATGATATCAGTAATATTTTCAATTTTTGATGTTTCTAATTCATCAAAGAAATATAAAGAAGAATCATGTTGTAAAAGGTAGAATGTAGTCTCACGAGTAGGCATTCTGTAATCTTTGGTTGGGTGATTATGAAACTCATCCCATACATCCTCCATTAATGCATTCACCCATTCTTCAAAATAAATTGGTGAATAATCATCCTTGTCATAATGGTAATTCCAATTTCTTAAGGAATCAAACGCTTCTTTTTCAGTAGGATTAAATTGAAGCTGATCTATATGATTTAATAGGAAAGGAAGGTTCTCTTTGGCGAATAAACTAAAATTGTCGTTTAACATTTTAGTCATGTCTTGAATAGTAAAATTATTCCCAGAATCAAGTAATTGATGTATCCTTCTATTTCTATAAAATTCATAATATTGACCATATGTATAATATGGATAATCTTTACCTGCCGGATGTTCGTTGGCAGAACTTACAAATCCCTTCTTTGGATTTTTGATACGAATATTATGTTCTTGAGGAATATAACCTTGCCATTTCATATCTGATCTAGCTCCATCCATCACAAACTTTCCTTGTTCTTTCCATTTATTTGGATAACGCCCCTGAATATTCATAGCAATAGTTTTATCCTTTGAGATGAATGCGAAGTTTAATGATGGACCAGAAAAATAGGCTAAAGCTGAATTGAACTGCTCATAATTTTGAGATTTGTTCATCAAATAAATCGACTTTAACTCATTAGAAGGATCATGAGCTGACCATCTTAATGCATACCCAGCTCTTTGTTTCTCAGCACCAAATGAGTGATCGTAGACTATAGGTCCCCAAATAGTTTGCTGAATAGTATCTATAATTGATTCGCTCTCTCTTACTTTAATTTCTTCAATATTTAATTCAAAAGATTCATATTTCCCATCTACAATGTAATTAGACGTGTGGTTATGATCACTGTATAATATCTTATACCAATCTTTATCATCTCTTCTCGCACTTGTCACACCCCAAGCAATATTTTCATTATAACCAGTAATGATACACGGTATTCCTGGTATACTCATACCCATTACGTTCATTAATGGAGTGGTTAATTGATTTGAAAACCAAATAGAAGGTAAGGATAAATTTAAGTGAGGATCATTACATAAAATAGGGTTGCCATTGGCCGTCTTTTCAGCAGATAACGCCCAGTTATTACTGCCATTATCAGGGTCTGGTTTAAAGCCAACTGTTTTTCTTAATCCCGATAAAGGTTTAAAGTTTTTTGGCTTTTTAGGGTGATGTACATCCCATTGTGCCCAAGCACTATCGTAAGGGACAATAGCTTCTTGGTGAGGTAGCATATCAGGAAATAAAAGATCAAAATTCTTTTTTCCTATTTGCTTGAGAACGTTGGTGTTTTCAAAATCATAATCAGTACCACTTAAAGAATACTGAATAAACTTAAAAATCAAACCTACTTTTAAAGGGGTCCATTCTTCAGGTTTGTAGTTGAAGAATTTATACTCAACAGGATAATCTTTGAAATTTAATTGATTGATATAAGCATTTACACCCTCAGTATATGCCTCTATCACTCCATATATCTTCTTATCTTTCTTCGTCTCTTCGATAAATTTTTCAGCACCATTTCTTAGACCAAGTCGACGCATTTTTTTATCGTAATCAATCGTCAGCTTACCAAAAACTTCTGATAATCGTCCCCCAGCAGCCATCGCTTGAAATTCCATCTGCCAAAGTCTGTGACGTGCAGTGATATATCCCTGAAGAAAATAAAGATCATGTTCATTTTCTGCATAAATATGAGGAATGAGCAATGAATCGTAATATACTTTTGCTTTATTATTTAGATCTGTAGTAATGATGTTGGAAGTGATTTTGTCATCGTTAATTTCATTTTGCCAAAAACCATGAAATGGATCTAAAAATCTACCAAAAGGGGGGAAGTTGTTGATTTTTGAGTCTAAAGCAACAATACAGAAAAAAGTAAATGCACAGATAATACCTGCAATAGATGACCTCATAATAAAAAATTAATCCGAAAAGCTCGAAAGTTCTCTTTTTATAAAAAATGCAAATTAATTAACCTAATCGATCTTATCAACAGAAATAGAAGTTAAAAGTGGAATTAATTCTTTAGGTTCCTTAATAAGGTAATTTGGATTTTCTTTTTTTAGAATTTGAGCATCATTAAATCCCCATTCCACCGCAATATTGTTCATGTTGGCCAATTTACAAGCCACGATGTCTCTAACTTCATCACCAATGTAGATACAATTGGAGTATTTCTTTTTTATCTTTTTTAATGGAACCTCCTTTTTAAACAATTTCGATGAAGTGATGATATCTTCAAAATAATGTTCTAATTCATGTTTCTGAAGATAAGATTTTATATTCTTCTTACTATTAGAGCTCATGATAATTAATCGAAAATTCAGGGCATATAATTGTCTTATAACTTCCTCTAAACCCGGTTCGATCTTGAGAGAATTAATATCTGATCTCATCAGTTTCTTAACTTCATAGATAAAAAAAGGAATTTTCCATTTCTTAATTTTTATCGCTTTGAGCAGTTCTTTTGCTGTTAATTTTCGTACATCAGTTTCTACAGTGTTGATTTCAGCTAGTTTATATTTATGTTGTAATGACTTTACAATACCTTCGATCAGTAATTGTGATTGGACTATCGTGCCATCAAAATCAAAAACAATAGTTAATTTGTTTTTCATAAAGATTAAATGCTTTATGTTCGTGTTATGATTGAAAAAACCAAATCGATTAAATTTCGAATAACCCTTTTTGGATTAGCAATTATACCCTTTTTTCTTTTGAATATAAGTGTGGGTTCATCAGATATTTCTCTGAGTAGTCTTTGGGATGCAGTAATTCATCAGACAGATGAGAATAGTGGAATATATACTATATTTACTTTGATACGCTTACCAAAAGCATTGGTAGCACTTTTAGCAGGAGTAGGGTTATCTGTGAGTGGTTTGTTAATGCAAGCCCTTTTTAGAAACCCAATGGCAGGGCCTTCTGTATTAGGAATCAATTCTGGAGCATCATTAGGTGTTGCTTTTGTTTCTCTTTCCGTTGGATTAGGGATCGGGAGTTCCAGTTTTCTACAAAATTCTGGAGCATGGATGACAATTCTAGCATCCTCTGCAGGTGCAGCAATGGTTTTATTAGTCATTCTAATAGTTGCTCACAATCTAAAGGATAATGTTGCTTTGTTGATTATCGGTATTATGGTAGGGGCTTTAACATCGAGTTTAGTTGGTATTGCTCAATATTTCTCAAGTCCAGATGCACTTCAAGAATATATTTTATGGACTTTTGGTAGCTTAGGTGGAATCGTTTACGAACAAATTATTGTGCTCACCCTTATCATTATATTAGGGATTATAGTTAGTGTGACCTTATGTAAATCAATGAATTTGATGATTCTTGGAGAGCAGTATGCCATTTCTATGGGGTTAAATATTAAGCGATATCGTTTTCTGTCAATATTATCAGCTAGTTTATTGGCAGGTTCGATTACTGGTTTTTGTGGACCAATCGGATTTATTGGTATTGCGGCACCACATTTAGCTAGAGTTGTAGCCAAAACTTCAGATCACTTTAAATTATTACCTTTGTCGGCATTTATTGGGGCAATAACTATGTTAGGGTGTGACACGATCTCTCATATAAGTGAATCAGGAGTTGTTTTGCCTATCAATTCCATTACTTCTTTAATAGGAGCACCAATTGTTATTTTAGCCATGGTTAAAGGAAGGAAATAGATGAAGACGATAGAAATTAAAAATTTAATTACTGGATATCATCAAAAAAATAAAGAGATTTATAAAGTTGGTAATTATCCTTCTCTTACCTTAAATAAAGGTGATTTTGTTACTTTAATTGGGCGAAATGGAATCGGTAAATCAACTTTATTAAAGACATTGTCGGGTGATATTCCACCTATTGAAGGAGAGGTGAAGATCAATGGAACACCTATTCATCAATTAGACAATATTACTCGTTCTAAGCTGATTAGTTTTGTTTTGCCAAATGTTCAGATCAATGGACGGTTAACCGTAGAAGAAGTCGTTATGTTGGGTCGCTATCCTTATATTAATTGGTGGGGCAAAACATCTGATGACGATAAATTATCGGTTATTCGTGCTTTGGAAAGTGTACAGGCAATGCATTTAAAGAATAGAGATATCACTACTTTAAGTGATGGCGAAAAGCAAAAAGTGATGATTGCAAGAGCTTTGGCTCAGGATACTCCAATTATCTTTCTTGATGAATCTACAGCACATCTTGATTTACCAAATCGTGTGGAAGTTTTCCAGTTATTAAAAATTATAGCAAGAAAAAGCCAAAAAACTATACTATTATCCACACATGAAATCGAAATGAGTTTACAAGTAGCAGACTACATTTGGTTGCTTCAAAAAGGTAAATGTACTTTCGGGACTCCAGACTTATTAGTATCGAAAAACACTATTAGAGAGGTGTTTAATTCCAATTATGTCGGTTTTGATAAGGAAAGTGGAGTATTTAAATTTTGTTCGATCGAAAAACAATTCTCTTTTGGCATAGAATTAGACGTATCAGTTAAAGATTATCTTGGACATCAAGATGTCGATATTAGAATTCTTTGGTTAATAAAGAAATTTATATCGGAAGGTTGTGATGAAAGTATAGATGCAGATGTTCAGATAAAATTATTGTACTCTACTGATAATGAACTATTGGAATGGAATGTTACATACAAAAACAAGACTTTGATATATCAAGACCATGATAATTTGAATCTTTATAATCAAATTAATAAAGACTTTTTCTCTTGATTATATCATTTATTTGATAATAATTTGAACAAAAATTATATATTTGTTCAGAAGCGTATAAGATATTTACAATTTTTTAATTAGAAATCTCATAATGGGGGTTAATAAACTTTTTATCAAATTCTTTTATTTATTGTCACTGATTTTTTTACCAATACTATCCATTGCTCAAAATCAAACAATTAAAGGGACTATTTTGGATGAAGATCATCGTCCGGTGTCATCAGCAATTGTTTATGTAGACGGTGAAAAAGTTGCCTCTTCTAATTTAAGAGGGGAGTTCACTTTTGAAACAGCGGATAAGACAAAAATCAATACGATAAACGTAATCAAGAATGGTTATAAAATGCAGACTTGGGCTACAAATGGTCCAAATAAAATATCTGTATTATTATCATATGCCCCAATTTATATCGAAGGGACAGTTCTAGTAGGAAAAAGACCTTTTCCAAATAAATTAGTAAAGATCAGTGGAGAACCTTTTTCAGCTGTAAAAACTAATAGTGCTGGAAAATTCAAGATAAAAGTAAGTAGAAATTTTATAGTAAAAACGTCAACAATATTTTTAGTTGATGGTGAACCTGTTTCATCAAGTCAGTTCTTTTTTAGTAAAAAACTGAATAATGTTACTATTAATCTACCGGCAGATAAAAATTCTAATAATAATGTACCTGTTTTAGCAAAAAAGACACCTAATACACCGACTCAACAACAAATAATTGAAGATAAAGATATTGAAATTGATCCTATCTTAGTTGTTGTAGTTTATGATGAAGATATTTCTCCTGCGGATTCATTAAGAGTAAATATCAACGATAAAGAGTTTTTAACGGATAGTAATGGTGAATTTGAAGTATATGCAGATTCATTAAACGAAAACACTTTAGCGATAAATGACTACAAAATTGTAAAAACAAAATATGATTATGAAGATAATTATATGTTTGTGTATATCTCTAGCTTCGATGAAAATGCTCCTCCAAAAGAGGAAATGAACATCGAATACTCAGAAAATTTCCAAGCTGTTTTCAATACTTTAGAAGCGGAGAAACAAATTTTACAAGAAACTGGAGTAAGTCTTAGAAAAGAGATTCAGAAAATTTCAGAGAAATTAGAGAAAGATAATACTACTCGATCTAAACAAGCTGCATTAGAAGCCTATTTAGAAAGATTGACTTCCTCATTGATTGAAAACGAATTGGCCTATGAAGATGCACAATTCAAAACCAATCAAATGATGGAAAGAATGAGGTCTCAAATTAATCAGCAGACATCAACTATTGAGCAAATAGAAGAGGAGAAAGAATCTGTAGAGAAGGAAAGAATGTTGTATTTTATTATTGCAGCAATTTCTTTAATCCTAATATTCATCTTCTATAAAAATTCTCAGAAGCTAAAAGAACAAAGAGACGACTTAAAAGAAATTACTGAACGTTTGCAAGAAGCAAAAGATGATGTGATCAAATCGCATGAAGAAATGCTTTCTGTAAAGGATATTGGACAGAAGTTTACCTCTCAGTTGGATTTTGAAAACCATATGGTGGATCTACAAGAAAGTGTAAACGAATTGTTACCGGCTTCAACTTTTGGTATTGGAGTTTACAATAAATACGAAAGAAGATTAGAGTTTAGAAATCAAGTATCTGATGTTGGATTAGAATCATTCTATTCTGAATCTATTGATGATACTCAAAGTTTAGCGGGATGGTGTTTTAATAACGAGGTAGAACTAATTATTAATGATTATGATACTGAGACTAACTTATACATTCCACAAGCTGAAAATAAAAGAGAGTTTAGAAATAAGTCGGTAATCTATATGCCGTTAATTATTGATTCTAAAGCAATAGGGGTAATTACTATGCAAGCTTTAGCGAAAAATCAATATGAAGAATTAAACGTCTCAACTTTAAAATCTTTGGCCTCATATGCATCAATTGCAGTATCAAATTATGTGGCTTACAAAGAATTAAAAGAAAAGAATAAGAGCATTTATGATAGTATGCGTTATGCAAAGACTATCCAAAATGCCATTTTACCATCCAATAAATTCATTAAGAAAAGCTTTAGCGATAGCTTCTTATTATACAGGTCGAAAGAATTAGTTTCTGGAGATTTCTACTGGTATAAAGAAAAAGAAGTTGAAGGCAAATTAAGAAAGCTTATTGCGGTAGTGGATTGTACAGGTCATGGTGTACCGGGTGCATTCATGTCGATGATTGGTAATGCATTGTTAAATGATATTACGAACACTAAGAAGAGGTTATCTACTGTAGAAATATTGGATAGTTTGAATGTGGGTGTTCAAGATTCATTGAGACAAGAGGAGTCATTAAATGACGACGGTATGGATTTAGCACTTGTTAGTGTTGTAGAAAATGATGATAAAACTATAGATGTTGAATTCACAGGAGCTAAAAGACCTATCTATATTTTTAAACAACAATCTAAAGAATTGGAAGTTGTAAATGGAGATAGTAAATCTATTGGTTATACTACACGTAAAGTAAAAAACTTTACATCTAAGAAGTTAACCTTAGAGAAAGGAGATATTATCTACCTAAGTTCTGATGGATATGTTGATCAAAATAATTTGGATAGAAGAAAAATTGGTACCAACCGTTTGAAAAGCATCATCTTAGATAATGCAGCCCTTCCATTGGATCAGCAAAAAGAAAAATTAGAAATAGCTTTAGATGATCATCAAAAAGGTGGTGTTGAGCAAAGAGACGATATCACAATAATGGGTGTGAAACTATAGTCGTTTTTAAATAAAGTTTATAAAAAAGGTCTCAAAATCAAATGATTTTGAGACCTTTTTTATTGATCTGTAATGATGCTTAGTAAGAGAAATTATGCAACATAATTGGCATAACTAGCATTAATACATCTTCTGTATCTGGTTGATCTTGAGGAACAAGAAGACCTGCCATACCTGGTTCAGAAAGTCTTAAAGTTACTCTATCAGAAGAGATGTTATTAAGTATCTCGATTAAGAATTTAGCATTGAAGCCAATTTCTAAATCTTCACCATCGTGCTCACAGAATAATCTTTCCTTCGCCTCGTTTGAGAAGTCTAAGTCTTCTGCTGAAACAAATAATTCGTTGTCTTGAATTTTAAATCTTACTTGATTAGTTGTTTTGTTAGCATAAATAACGATACGCTTTAAACAGCCAAGTAATGCTTGTCTATCAAGAGTAACTAAATTATTATTGTTTAATGGAATTACATTTTCATAATCAGGGAAACGTTCGTCGATTAATCTTGAAATTAATCTCATTGTTCCAAATGTAAATACTGCATATTGATCATTAAATTCTAATGATACATTTATTTCGTCTGCAGGAAGGATATTTTTAAGTTGAGTAAGTGCTTTTTTACCTAAGATGATAGGTTCCATCATACCACTTACTTCAATATCGTTTCTTCTGTAACGAACTAATCTATGCGAATCTGTAGCTACAAAATCTGAATGATCTTCAGTAAAGTTGAAGAATACACCATTCATATTTGGTTTCATATCATCGTTACTTGTAGCAAAAAGAGTGTATCCAATCGCATCTTGTAAAGTGATAGCAGACATAGCCAATGAACTAGACATTGCGATGTCTGGGTTCGAAGGATAATCTTCTGCATTCTCACCAGCCAATTTGTAACGTCCGTTATCTGAAGCGATTTCAATAGTATAAGTATCAAAATCAATTGAGAACGTTACTGGTTGTTCAGGTAAGTTTTTTAATGTATCTGTTAGCATTCTTGCAGGAATGGCAACATTAGCATCAGCGTCAGCTTCAACATTAATCTCTGAGATTATTGTTGTATGCATGTCTGAGGCAGTTATTTTTAATAATCCCCCTTGAATTTCAAATAAGAAATTCTCAAGTATTGGCATAGAAGGATTGTTTGGAATAACACCATTTAGCATCTGAATTTGTTTCAGAATAGTAGATGTTGATGCAGTGAACTTCATTTTATATTTTTAATTAATTTATTAGTAACCAACTTTTTGACGGATTTCAGCTAATTTCTTGTTAGCAATAACTCTAGCTTTTTCCTCGCCAACACTTAATTCTTTTTCTAACTCATCAAGATTGGTCATATAGTAATCAAATTTCTCTCTAGCTGTTTCATAACGTTCTAGAATTAAATTTAATAATGCAGTTTTAGCATGACCATATCCATAGTTTCCACCCTCGTAGTTGGCTCTCATTTCAGCAATTTGCTCTTCAGAAGCCATCAATTTATATAAAGCGAATACATTACAAGTATCTGGATTTTTAGGTTCTTCCAAAGGAGTAGAATCTGTTTGGATACTCATTACTTGTTTTTTCAATTGCTTCTTTGGTAAGAAAATATCAATAACGTTACCATAAGATTTACTCATTTTACTTCCATCTGTACCTGGGATAGTCATTAATTCTTCGTTAATAACGGCTTCTGGTACTACAAAAGTTTCTCCATACTGACGGTTGAAAGCTGAAGTTAAATCTCTAGTAATCTCTAAATGCTGCTTTTGATCCTTACCGACTGGCACTTTCTCAGCATCATAAAGAATGATATCACAAGCCATAAGCACAGGGTAAGTGAATAATCCTGCATTTACATCGCTTAATTTATCTGATTTATCCTTGAATGAATGTGCATTAGCCAACATAGGGTAGGGAGTCAAACAACTTAAGTACCAAGTCAACTCACATACTTCAGGAATTTTAGATTGACGATAAAAAATGTTCTTTTGAGTGTCAAAACCTAAAGCCAGCCATGCAGCTGCAGTAGCATATACATTTTGTTTTCTCGTTTCTGCATCCTTGATGGTTGTCATTGAATGTAGATCCGCGATAAAAAATAATGCATCGTTATCATTAGATTTTGATAGCTCGATAGCAGGTTCAATTGCACCTAGAACGTTTCCTAAATGTTGTCTGCCAGAACTTTGTACTCCTGTTAGAATTCTTGCCATTTTATGTAAACTGACTTGTCTTTATAGTTATTATTTCAATCGGTAAAAATAACAAAAAAAAGTATTATCAAGAATTATTTTTTGACCTCTTTAGTCTCATTTAAATATTAAAAGTTTATATATCCATATAAAGGCATATAAATGTGTGATGTCATTAAATTATGTTAGTTTTTGATGATTAAAAACATTGAATTGTAAAAACTGTATTCCGTACCTTGTCTTCATAAATTCCAATTTTTATAAATTAAAAATTTGTTATGGCTTTAATTAGAAAAGTAAAAGGAATCGAACCACAGATAGGAGAGAATACATTCTTAGCAGAAAATTGTACTGTAGTTGGAGATGTTACAATGGGCAAGGACTGTAGTGTTTGGTTTAGTGCAGTTGTTCGAGGAGACGTAAATAAGATTACAATTGGTGATAAATGTAATATTCAGGATGGTGCGGTTATCCATGCTACATATAAAACATCAGCAACTACATTAGGTAATAATGTATCGGTTGGACACAATGCTTTAGTTCATGGATGTACAATTCATGATAACGTTTTAGTGGGTATGGGAGCAATTGTAATGGACGATGCCGTGGTCGAAGAAAATGTTTTGATTGCAGCAGGAGCCGTAGTATTGCAAAATTCTAGATTAGAGTCAGGTTATTTATATGGAGGTATTCCAGCGAAAAAAATCAAGCCACTTGATGATAAATTAAAGGCTGTATTCGAAAGAACAGCTAATAATTATGTAATGTATAGTAGTTGGTTTGAGGATGAAGAATAAAAAAAGGGCAACATTTAGTTGCCCTTTCTTTTTGGTACACACGTCTTACTCGTCGTGTAACCATTCTTTCTTTGCTGTAAGCTCTTCTTCTGTTTCTCTGTAATCAGGATCGTCTACACAACAATCAACAGGACAAACAGCAGCACATTGTGGTTCTTCATGGAAACCAATACATTCCGTACATTTATCTGGAACAATGTAGTAGAACTCATCAGAAACAGGTTCTTGATCTTCAGATCCATCGATAGAACTTCCATCTTCCATTTCGATTGAAGTTAAAGAAGTGCCATCACCCCATGTCCATTCAACACCACCTTCATAGATGGCTGTGTTCGGGCATTCTGGTTCACAAGCTCCACAATTAATACATTCGTCGGTGATAATGATCGCCATATTGAAATTCTTATGTTTTAAAAAGCGTCAATTGGTTAGTGGTTCGCTAACGTTTTAGTGACGTTTTGTTTGTTACACAACTAAACTAAGATCTTTAAAAAAAGTTTTATTGATCTTTTACTTTTACAAAGGTGTACACTTAAATATAAAAAATCAATACCCTAGTTGATTTGAAGACTAAAAAAGTTGGGTTGAAAGGGTATTTATTATCAATTATTATGGAGCTATAACAAAAAGTTATAAGTATTGACCTTGAAATAGTTCAATTAACAATTGCACTATATTGATATCATGTTGTATTTATTTGTCAAAAATGAACTTCCAGAGATAAATGTTTCTAATAGTTAAAAATTATAGGTATTATTAAATATATGTTAAGCTATTCATCCATTAAACTCTTAAATATGTACAAACTTGTTAGATACACCCTAATTCTAAGCTTATCAATACTGGCTTTCTCTTGTGATGATTCAGAAGATGAAAAAGAATTTTACAATACTGCTCCTATTTCAGGGGATTGTAGTTTACAGACATACACCTATTCACAAGTTCTCGATAGTGCAGGTGTAACATATAGAAACATTCAAATCAACAGAGACTTTGATTACACTGGAGATAATTTAACATCTTATACCTATAGTTTAGATTATATGGTATTAGATACAAACATGGTAGAACAAAGACAATCACAAAGTTACCAAATCGATTTTTCATACAACGATGATGGTACATTTTCTAATGTAACATCTGGTACAGAAGAACTCTTAGAAATTGTAAATGTTGATGGTAGATTATATTCTTTAAAAGGTACAACTACATCTGGCGGTACATTCGAATTGGTATTTGAATATGATGATCAAAACAGAGTAGAGTATATCGTAAATGCGGAAGATGTAGGTTCTGATAAAGCAGAGATTACTTATTTTAAAATGACATATAATGATGCTGGAGATGTGTCTAGATTGGCATATATGGATGGTGATTTTGAATTTGCCTACAATGAGTATAGATATAATGAAGATATGAGAAACCCAACTCAAGGAATGGTATTTTACATTATTTCTCTTGTTGAAGCGGGTTCATTTGATATTTATGGAGATCCAAGTACTCTAAGTGGAAGCATAAGTGAATTCTTCAGATTGTACGTTTACAATACACAATCTGAAGATTATGATTATACAGATTGGATGTCTACAGAATATATAATGGAATTCAACTATCAGGTTAACGATAAAAATTATCCTGTTTCTTCCAATTATAAAGTAGATTTTACAGATACAATTAAAGAAACATATAACGAAACGTATTCTTATACCAATTGTCAATAATTGTAAATGTGTAGTTTAAGTGTTATATTTACTATTGCACTTAAACTACACTTTTAAATTATGGAATTATTTATTGGCATTATTCTCATTTCTATGCCTATTCTTTTTGCTCTCGGACTTTTGGGATTTATGATGTCTGGTCCAAAAGGAGAAGAAGAATCTAAATTAAATATCGTAGAAGAAGGAGAAACAAAAAGAACTACTTTCGAAGTAGAAAAAACGATTGCAAGCTAAATGTAATCGTTTTTTTTATTCCAAAATTTTAATATCTAACATTTGATTGGTTTCGTAATTTAATATGGTTACTACTTTTATTGAGTAGCATTTTCATAATGCATGTTCCTTCATCTTATTTATTTGTTGATCATTTTATAAATATAAAAAAGCCAAGATATTTGATACATATTCAATTATCTTGGCTTAATATTTATTTCAAGATTGAAGTACAATCAACTCAATCAATTATTCTTTCTTTTCTTTTTTCTTATGCAATGTATAAACAATACCAATGTTTAAGGCGTGTTTAAACTGAATAGCTTGACCCATTGTTCCATCATCACGATTAACAGTAACATCAGGATCGTAAATCAATTGTGTACCAAAGTTAGCAGACAACCAGTCATTTACCTTCATATCAATCAGCAGGTCCCAATTAACAACCCACTCATCTAAACGATCATATTCGGCAAACATATTATAAGTTGAAGTAAGCGTTACATTTTTTACTAATTCCTTTTTAATGCCTAATTTAAAATTCATCCCTAGCTGATCTCTAAAGTTGTCGCCAGCATCCAAGCCGTATCGAGTGGAGAATACGGTGTCAACAACGAAAGTCATTCTATTAGCAACAGGAGAGTAAGTAGCATAGATCCATTTTGCAGGTGTATACGTCAAACCAATGTTAGCATTTAGATAACCGGGGGCCATAAATGCTGAGATTTGAGTTTCTGTTTCGATTTTTCCACCAGGATTATTTGGATCATCAATAGTATTGTATTCGAAACCTTTATCAAATTGTGATCTAAAATCTAAAGCGACAGTAAATAGTAATTTCTCTGTCCATTTATAACTGTAATCAAATCCAAGAACCAATTGGTCATCAGTTTTTTTCATTGGAAATGCAGACTCTGACTGATTGATCATACCATAAGCCATATCTGTGCTAATTCTGGTAATCGCTTTTTCAGTTTCTCTTATCATTTTGTAGTTAAATACACCGCCAAATGAGTAAGAACTTGTACCACCACCTGTCCAGTTGACTAGACCAACGTTGGAGAAATTTGCACCAATTTTACCTTCTTTTTTCCACGGTCCCTGAGGAGCAGTAGCTGTAGAATCTTGTGCAAATGTTTCACTTGTAATGAAAGAAGTTATGGTGAGTAGAAAAATGAAATAAACTTTTTGGATTTTCATTAGGGATTTATGTTTTGATATTTTTTCAAACTTAATGTAAAACTGTGAAAAAAAATTAAAAATAAAATTGTATTTCAAGTAAGATTACTTTTTGCATTTCATTTACGCATCAAATAATACCAATTCTTAATGGTGCATCTTAAATTTTAAACCGAAAAGAATTTAATTCGTATTAAAAAAGAATCATTAAAATTTATTATTTTTGATAAAGTAACCCATTGTGTATTCTATATTTGAATACATCTTTAAAACATTATTAATTATCTTCATGAAGTATATTTTATCACTTTTTATCATCTCATTTTTTTCAATCAGCGCAGTCAATAAAGAAAATATAGAATGGAAATCTATTGATATAGCAATTGGACAATCAGAAAATGACAATAAACCAATATTTGTTGATGTTTACACAGATTGGTGTGGTTGGTGCAAAGTCTTAGATAAGAAAACTTTTCAACATGAAGATGTGGTGGATTACGTTAAAGATAATTACCATGCAGTAAAGTTAAATCCTGAGAAAGAAGGCTCTTTTACATTTAAAGGGAAAAATTATACTTATGATTCTTACATGGATAAACATAAGATAAACAGTTATCCTGCAATAATTGTACTTCATCCAAATGGTAAAGAAAAAGTATATATGGGTTATCGAGATTCTAAAAGCTTCTTAGAAATCTTGAAAAAGTATAAAAAACAAGTGGATTAATTCGTAATTCAATATTTCTCTATATATTAGTATATCATAGATTAAATTAATTATATATGTCAAAAAGAAAAAAGGCACTTTTCTTACCTGTGCTACTAGTGGGGCTAGGGTTATTCGGGTTTTCAATCATCGCTAGAATCGATGCACCCGAAAACAGCAATAAAAATATCATTAAAAAAGAACTAATATTTACAGCTTTAGATCGAATTCATTACAATACTATTGATGTTAATGATGAATTTAGTGAAAACGCTTTCAACCAATATTTAAAGATATTAGATCCAAACAAAAGATATTTTTTAAAGGCAGATATTAATAAGTTCAATAAATCGAAAGATAAACTTGATGATGAAATCAAGACGGGTGTAAATACAGACCTTTATGAACTTTCAGTAAGAATATTTGATGAAAGAAGACAAGAGGTAGAGAAGATGACCGAAGAGATTCTGGCAAAGCCTTTTGACTTCACTAAGAAAGAAACAATTCTTTTTGACTCCGATGAAATGAAGTTTCCTAAAAATGATAAGGAACGTTATGATAGATGGAGAAAAACATTAAAATATGCTGCTTTGTTGAGAATGAACTCAAAGTTGAAAGCAGAAGAAGCGAAAAAGAAAACTGCAGAAGAAAAAGGAGAGGAGTTTACGCCTACATCATATGAAGATATGGAAAAGGACGTGAGAGAGAAAGTGTTGGCTAATTATAAAGATGTTTTCGATTATATGAGAAAGCAAGATGAAGATGATCATTATGCTAATTACTTAAATTCTATGATCTCAATCTATGGTCCTCACACAGAATATTTTGCTCCAGAAAAGAAAGAACAATTTGATACTGAAATTTCTGGTCACTTTGAAGGTATCGGTGCTCGTTTACAGCAAACAGGTGGAGAAGTAAAAGTAGTTAGTATTATTGCTGGCTCAGCGTCTTGGAAACAAGGTGATCTAGAAGCAAATGATATTATCTTGAAAGTTGCTCAAGGAGAAGAAGAACCTGTTGATATTGGTGGAATGTCTCTGAAAAATTCTATCAAACTTATCAAAGGACCTAAAGGAACTGAGGTACGTTTGACAGTAAGAAAAGCAGATGGCCGTATTACTGTTATTCCTATTATTAGAGATGTTGTCATCATCGAAGAGTCGTACGCTAAATCAGCTGTTATCATTGATGAAAACTCAGGTAAGAAAATAGGTTTGATCGACCTTCCTTCATTCTATGTAGATTTTAACGATCGTAACGGTAGAAATTGTGGTAACGATATCAAGCAGGAGATTATCAAATTAAAGAATCAAGGTGTTGATGGTATTGTATTCGATTTAAGAAATAACGGTGGTGGATCTTTAGGTGATGCTGTTCAAATAGTTGGACACTTCGTTGGAAAATCTCCAGTGGTTCAAGTAAAATCTAAAGGTGCAGGTCAGAAGACGTTGAAGCCAGAAGATAACAACATTCTTTATGATGGTCCTCTAGTGGTCATGATCAATAGAATGTCAGCATCAGCTTCAGAAATTGTTTCTGCAGCTTTACAAGACCACGGTAGAGCAGTAGTTTTAGGTTCAAGATCATTTGGTAAGGGTACAGTTCAACGTTTTATCGATTTGGATAGAATGACAAGATCTGAAGAGTTGAAGCCTCTAGGATCATTAAAGTTGACTATTCAAAAATTCTATAGAATAAACGGTGAAGCAACACAAGTAGACGGTGTAACACCGGATATCTTACTTCCTGATACATACGGTTACTTGAAAGTAGGTGAAGAAGATCTTCCATTTGTTTTACCTCATGATAGCATTGAAAAAGCTAAATATAACATGTGGGCAGAACAACTTCCTTTGGCTGATTTAAATGCTAAATCAAAAGAAAGAGTAGCGAATGATAAAGTATTCAAGATTATTGAGGATAATGCTTTAAGATTAAAGCGCCAAGAAGAGAAGAAATACTTTACATTGAACTTGGATGAGTTTAGAGCTGAACAAGAAAAATTAGATGAAGAGTCTAAGAAATTAAGAGAAGCTGAAACTGTTCACGAAGAATTTGATATTACAGTGATGAAAGATCATTACCCTACTTCTAAGCCTGATTCTGTAATCCAGCAATCAGAAGATAAGTGGAAAGAGGTAATCAAGAAAGATGCTTACATTAAAGAAGCAACAATGATTATTTCTGATATGATGATTCAATAATCATAAATATATAGCATAAAGAAAGCCTGTCATTTTTGATAGGCTTTTTTTGTCTTCATTTATCATTCATTTGATGATAATCTGATTCTTGATACTTTGGATAATAAAAAAGGTTGCTCAATTTCTTGAACAACCTTAATTTTTGTAGCGAGAACGAGAGTTGAACTCGTGACCTCCGGGTTATGAATCCGACGCTCTAACCAACTGAGCTACCTCGCCAGGGTTTGTGCTGACAAATGCACTATTTAAGTCGTTGTAGCGAGAACGAGAGTTGAACTCGTGACCTCCGGGTTATGAATCCGACGCTCTAACCAACTGAGCTACCTCGCCAGGGTTTGTGCGGACAAATGCACTATTTAAGTCATTGTAGCGAGAACGAGAGTTGAACTCGTGACCTCCGGGTTATGAATCCGACGCTCTAACCAACTGAGCTACCTCGCCAGGGTTTGTGCGGACAAATGCACTATTTAAGTCATTGTAGCGAGAACGAGAGTTGAACTCGTGACCTCCGGGTTATGAATCCGACGCTCTAACCAACTGAGCTACCTCGCCAGGAATGTGCGGACAAATGCACTATTTAAGTCGTTGTAGCGAGAACGAGAGTTGAACTCGTGACCTCCGGGTTATGAATCCGACGCTCTAACCAACTGAGCTACCTCGCCAGGAATGTGCGGACAAATGCACTATTTAAGTCGTTGTAGCGAGAACGAGAGTTGAACTCGTGACCTCCGGGTTATGAATCCGACGCTCTAACCAACTGAGCTACCTCGCCAGGAATGTGCGGACAAATGCACTATTTAAGTCGTTGTAGCGAGAACGAGAGTTGAACTCGTGACCTCCGGGTTATGAATCCGACGCTCTAACCAACTGAGCTACCTCGCCATTTCGGTGTGCAAATATGGGGTGATTATTCTAAAAATGCAAAAATCAAAAAACTTAAATTTTTAAATTATTGTAAAGACTTTGATAAGTCTTTAATCTTTAACTAAATAAAATCTGAAGTGCAATACAAAAAAATTTAGAGTAACCGATAATAATCATCAAAAAGGCCCTGAAATAGCATTTTTTGATATTCTTTTCTATTCAATGCATTTATAAGTTTTATTTTTTTAATCACAGCCCAAAATTATTCTTTATTATATTTTTTAGGTTGTTCTTTACCTATTAAATGTTGATAATTGTAAACCAAAATATAGATCAATAATCATTACCAATATTACGTTATGGCAAAATTTAAATATCAGGCGGAATATGAGTTCAAAGTTCCATTACATAAACTTTATCCTTATTTTATAATGCCGAACCTTTTGAAAGATTGGTTTGCAGATAAAGTGGTAGAAGATGCAGAATTAAAAACGATCACTTTTGATTGGGGTAATGATCATAAGGTAGGTAAAATCGCCATTAGGCGTCAAAATCAACATATCAAGTTTGTTTTTAAAAATGATGATGAATCTAAAAAATCATCTTACCTAGAATTCAAATTTGAATTCAGCGAGTTAGCTCAATCATCTTTTGTAACTGTAATTGACTTTTCAGAAATGGATGATATAGATGAGTTGAAAGAATTGTGGGATGAATTTTTTGGCCGCTTACATGAGATCATTGGTGGCTAGCATAATACGTTAATATGTCATTTGAATTTTCAAATAAATATCTCAAGCAGCTTTCTAGAGCAGTAGAACAGGAAGAAAACGAGTACATCATCAATGAATTTGATGGAATGCACTCTGCCGATATTTCTACAGTAATGGAAGGATTAAGTGCTGAGGATTGTAAATATATATTGGAGTTACTCAACCCATCTGTGGGAGCTGATGTAATTTCAGAAATTGAGGACGATACTAGAAATAATTTTCTAACACTATTTACTCCTCAAGAACTATCCAAGTACATGGACAATACGGATTCCGATGATGCGGCCGATATCTTAAACGATATGCCTGTCAAAGTAAGGGAAGAAGTATTAGCCAATATGAACAATAATGAGAAGGTTCAATATATTATTGATCTTTTGCATTATGAAGAGGATTGTGCAGGTGGTCTTATGGCCAAAGAATTGGTGAAAGCCAATATCAATTGGAATGTCTCTCAATGTATTGAAGAAGTAAGAAGGCAAGGTCAAAATGTAGATAAAATCTATACGGTTTATGTAGTAGATGATCATGATATTCTTTTAGGAAGAATATCCATGAAAAAGCTTTTGATTGCCAATGACCTTACTAAAGTTGCCGATCTTTACGAGCCAGAAATTGCTAAAGTATATTCTTATCTTGATGAAGAAGAGGTGGCGGATATCATGCAGCACTACGATTTGGAAGTGATCCCTGTAATCAATGTGCAAGGTCGTTTGTTAGGTAGAATTACGATTGACGACGTGGTCGATGTCATTACAGAACAAGCGGAGAAGGATCAGCAAGCCATGTCGGGTTTATCTGAGGACGTAGAGGAGACAGATAGTTTGATTGCTATGGCGAGAGCAAGATTACCTTGGTTGATTGTTGGTATGTCTGGTGGTTTGCTAGGAGCTAACTTCTTAGGTGGCTTCGAAGAAGAACTAAGTAGAATTCCAGCAATGGCCTTTTTTATCCCACTAATTACAGCAACAGGAGGTAATGTAGGTATCCAATCTTCTACCATTGTCGTACAAAGTTTAGCCAGTGGTGGTTTCCAAGGTTCAGCAATGAACCGTTACTTAAGAGTATTAGTAATTGCCATTCTAAATGGACTTACGTTAGCCGCTTTGGTATACGGTTTTAATATGGTATTCTCAGATAATCATCAATTGGCCATTGTGGTTTCTTTTGCTTTATTTAGTGTGATCATGATTGCCTCCTTTATGGGGACAATAACACCGCTCGTATTGAGTAAATTTGGAATTAACCCAGCTTTAGCCTCAGGGCCTTTTATAACGACCTGTAATGACCTTATCGGACTTGGAGTGTATTTTATGGTCGCAAAAGCTATGCTTCATTAAAAAGCGTTTATAACATAAAAGAGGTGTGATAAACATTTTCTTTATACCTTTATAAAATGTCAGAAAACAAAAGAACAGAAGTAGATCAACTAGGTGAGTTTGGTCTGATCGAAAGAATTACAAAAGATGTTGAAATTAATCATAAATCAACTGTAAAAGGTATCGGAGATGATGCCGCGGTGATTGATTGTGGAGATGATTATATGGTGGTTTCAACCGACATGCTATTGGAAGGAATTCACTTCGATTTAAGCTTTATGCCTTTACAACATTTAGGTTACAAAGCGATCGCAGTGAATGTTTCAGATATTGCTGCTATGAATGCTTTGCCTGAACAAGTAACTGTAAGTATTGCAATTACTAACAGATTCTCTGTGGAGGCTATTGATATGATTTATCAAGGTATCAAGGCAGCTTGTAAGAACTATAATGTCGATTTAGTGGGTGGAGACACAACTTCATCAAGATCTGGATTAGTCATTTCTGTTTCAGTAACTGGTCGTGTGGCAAAAGATAAGATTGTTTACAGATCAGGAGCTAAAAAAGGAGATATCCTTTGTTTGTCAGGTGATATCGGAGGTGCGTATATGGGGCTTCAAGTACTTTTAAGAGAAAAGAAAGTATATGAGTCTAATCCAGAGATGCAGCCAAAATTAGACGATTATGAATACATCGTAGGTCGTCAATTACGTCCTGAAGCAAGAACAGATGTTATTCATGACTTAAGAGAAATCGGAATTGTGCCAACATCAATGATTGATGTTTCTGATGGAGTAGCTTCTGAGATTATGCATATCTGTAAAGCATCAGGAGTGGGAGCAGCTATCTACGAGCAAAAGCTTCCAGTAGATCAAAGAACATTTGATGCTTGTCACGAGTTTAAAATCCCTTCTGTAACTCCAGGTCTAAACGGTGGTGAAGATTACGAATTATTATTTACAATTGATCAAGAAGACTTTAAGAAAGTGGAGAAGAATCCTAATATCTATTTCATCGGATATATCGATGAGGCAGAAAGTGGTGCTAGAATGGTGACTGTAGGTGATCAGATCGTTCCAATTTCAGCACAAGGATTCAAACATTTTTAATTATGGCAGGACACAGTAAATGGGCCAATATCAAACATAGAAAAGGGGCCCAAGATGCAAAAAGAAATAAACTATTTACAAAGTTAGGTAGGGAAATCACAGTAGCAGCTAAAGAAGGTGGTCCTGATCCAGAAATGAACCCACGTTTACGTTTAGCAATTCAAAACGCAAAAGGTTCAAATATGCCAAAAGATACCATTGAGAGAGCAATTAAGAAAACTCAAGGGAATGATGATATCGTATTCGAAGAGTTAACTTATGAGGGATACTCAAAAGGTGGAGTGGCAATTTATGTAGAGTGTAGTACAGACAATACAAGGCGTACTGTGCAAAATGTAAAAAGTTACTTTGCTAAAATGGAAGGCTCTTTGGCTAAAAATGGTTCTTTGGAATTCCTTTTTGATAGAAAAGGAGTGTTCTCTTTTGAGATTTCAGAAGAGGTAGATAAAGAAGAACTAGAGTTAGAATTGATCGATGCTGGTGCAGATGAGATTGAGTTTGAAGAAAACTTGGTTCAAGTGTTGTCAGCGATGGAAGATTTTGGTACTGTCAATAAAAAATTAGAAGAATTGAATATTGAGGTATCAAGTGCTAACCTTCAAAGAATTCCTCATACAACCAAAGAAGTTGATGATGATACCTTTGATATTGTGATGAAGTTGATCGATCGTTTGGAAGATGATGATGATGTTCAGCAAGTATTCCACGATCTAGAAATGACAGAGGCTCAAGCAGAACGTCACTTTGCGTAAAATAATGAGTTCTTTCAGCTCAGAAAATAGTATTTGATATTGATTTCTAACTAAATCAATTATTGATAAAAAGAAACCCCCTTGGTACGATTGGTATCAAGGGGGTTTTATATGCAAAAGATTTAAGTTAATCTTCTTTGTTTACGTTGATCTTATGAATATCTATCTCTTCGTCTTCATCTTCGAAATAGAAAGTATCCGTACCCTCGATAACAGGTTGCATTGCATCTTTATTTACATCGAATGTATATAACAAACAAGGTAATAATGTAAGGTTAGTACTCATAGCAACAATCAATGTAACGGATGTCAACAAACCTAACGCTTGAGTCGCTCCAAATGTAGATCCCATAAAGATGGCGAAGCCACAGAAAAGAACAATAGATGTATATAACATTGATGCTCCAGTTTCTCTTATAGCCATAATTATTGCACGTTTCATGTCGTAATTATGAAGAATAATCTCCTGACGATACTTGGCAAGGAAGTGAATAGAGTCATCCACAGATATACCGAAGGCGATAGAGAATACAATTGCAGTACTTGGTTTCAATGGTATACCCAAGAATCCCATCATTCCTAAAGTAAATAAGAGAGGAATTAAGTTCGGAATCAATGAGAGGATAATGATTCTCAAATTACCAAACAAGGTACCCATGATGATTGCAATTAATACAAATGCAATCAACATACTTTGTTTTAAGTTTTTGATCAAGAAATCATTTCCTTTAATAAAGATCAAGGTCGAGCCTGTAACCGTAGCCTCGATATCTGTTTTTCCTTGGATTTCTTTTAGTTTTGGACGAATAACATTATCGACTAAGTTATCCATTTCAATCGAACCAATATCAGCCATTGAAGTAGTTAAACGGATGTACTGACCTGTTGAATCCATCATGGCATTTGCCATTTTTGATGTTTCAGCATCAGTACTATTTCTCGCATACTTCATAATGTAAGTCATCTCACTTCTAGAAGGAAGTTTATAATAAGATGAATCACCACCATGGAAAGATTGATTGGCCGCTTTTAAGAAAGTAGTAATTGATATTGGAGGAGAAACCTCATCCAACGAACCAATGAATTCTTGCATTTCCTCAATTTTATCAAGGTAGCCTTTCTTCATGTATCCTTTCTTACGACCAGTATTGATAAGAATTTCTAATGGCATGACACCACTAAATTCATTCTCAAAGAATTTAAGATCTTGTTTTACATGGTAATCCTCTGGTAAATCGTCTACCATATACGATTCAGCTGTTACCTTGTAAGAGCCATATATTGATAGAGCGACCATTGCAGCAGTAAAGAAGTAAACTACTTTTCTATAGTGCAATACCAAGATTTCCAATTGATGGATTAACCAGTTGGTAGGTCTAAATTCTAAGTGCTTTAAATGTCTTACATCAGGGGCTGGTAAATAAGAGAATACGATAGGAATAAACGTAATAGAAATGATAAAAGTAACGGCAATGTTGATACCTGCTACTATACCAAATTCCTGCATAGCTTTAATACCTGTAGTAATCAATACCATAAAACCAATAGCTGTAGTAGTATTGGTAATTAAGGTAACTACACCAATTTTTTTGATGATTAAGGCAAGAGCATCAATTTTAGACAATCCACTTGCATAGGCTTGATGGTATTTATTGAGTAGATAAATACAGTTAGGAATGCCTATAACCACCAGCACCGGAGGAAGTAAACCTGTAAGAATTGTGATTTCGTAGTTGAATAGGGATAGTGTACCCATAATCCAAACAATCACAACAACTATTACTAATAAAGGATAAAAAACAGGGGAGAACGACCTAAAGAAAAGGAATAATACTAAGGCCACCACACCAATGGATATACCTAAGAATATCATCGTTTCACTTTTCACCTTGCTCGCCATAATTGAACGAACATATGGCATACCCGCATAATAAAGTTGAATGTCAGCTTCTTTAGCAAAAGCTTGAGCTTTTTCTTCCAACTTCATCATTACAGCGGTCCTGTTTTTCGAATTAAGAACAACAGGGTCCATATTGATCAACATAGCAGTAGCTCCACCCTTAGAAATTAATCTATTTTCGTAGGCTTTTACTTCTTTTACTTTAGAAATAACACTATCTAACTCTGCCTGAGTTGATGGCTTCTTTTTAAAGAATTGCTCAATTTCGAATTTTTGACTCTGTCGATTTGCAATGAGGTTAGGGACATCTGCAATAGAAAGCACATTTGTGATTCCTTCTAAATCACGGATATCTTCACACAAATCGATGAATTTATTAAAATTATCGAGCTGAAATAATTTAGGATCTTTCACACCAATAACAAAAGAAGAGGCATCTTCGCCAAATTTCTCTTGGAATTCATTGAATGCAATCATATCAGGATCATCATCTGGAATAATTCTGATGTACTGATAGGACCACTTTACATCTTTGGCATGATATCCCATAAAAACAGTAGTTAATGCAATAACTACTAGAATTGGAATACGATTACCAAGTATAAAACTTGCTATTTTTTTCCACATAAGTATAGAACAAAAAAAGTGAGGGAATGTCCCTCACTATTATATATTTTATTGATTAAAACCTAACATTTTAATAGCAGCTACTGCCGCTTCAACACCTTTATTACCGTGCTTTCCACCTGCACGATCAAAAGCTTGTTGTTCAGTGTTTGGTGTTAAAAGACCAAATACTACAGGCTTATTGTATTTTAAAGAAACATTAGTTACACCATGTGCAACAGCATCACAGATAAAATCAAAGTGTTTCGTTTCTCCTTGAATCACACAGCCTAAACAAATTACAGCATCAACTTCTTCGATTTGAGCCATTAATTGAGCTCCAAAAGTTAATTCAAATGCACCTGGGACATCTTCTCTGTATATATTTTCCTCTTTTGCTCCTTCATTAAGTAGTGTTTCAACTACTGCTCCATGTAAAGATTCAGTGATCTTTGGATTGTATTCTGAAACAACAATAGCAAATTTTTTCCCTGAGATGTCAATATTTTTTTTCTTAGTGTATTCACTAAGGCTTTTTAAAGCACTGGCCATTTTTGATGATTTTTAAATATAAAATTACAAGCTTACAAAGTTATCAATTTTTATGGCTTATAATAATCTCTATTCGAAATTATGCGACCAAAAAATTAAATATTTGTAAGCTTGTAAAATAACTTAAACTGACCTTTAGATTAATCCAATTTCTCTTCTACTTTTTGAGGCGAAATCGTGTGAATAATTGATGCAATAATTATCACTGACATACAGCCAATTACATTGTACCACAAATAGGGGACATCAGTAAATTTAAATAAGTAGATGATGATACCTTCCGAGATTAAACCTCCAATAAAGGTAGCATTTGATCCAATTTTCTTGAAAAAGAAAGCGATCATAAAAACTCCTAAAATCACACCATAGACCAAAGATCCTAGAATATTCACCGCTTCGATTAAAGATCCTAACTGATTTGCAAAGGTGGCAAATAAAATGGCATAAACACCCCACCCAATACTTACTAATTTAGAAACCTTTAGATAGTGTTTTTCTTCAGCCTCTGGTTTGATCATTCGTTTGTAAATATCTACGATAGAAGTAGAGGCCAAAGCATTAATTTCTGATGAAGTCGACGACATACTTGCCGAAAGTATAACAGCGATTAATAAACCAATTAATCCAGCAGGAAGGTAATTAATCACGAAACTTAAAAAGATATAGTTGGTGTCTTTTGTATCGATTGTGTCATCAACTGCATTAATCTTTGAAATGATTTCTGCTTTCTGACTTTCCACCAATTCATTACTGGTAATCAATTGCTTTTTAGTGGAATTGATTAAACCTTCATTATCACTATTTAATGCATCAGCATAAGCCAATGCCGCTTTTTGTCGGTCTTGTTGAACTTCTTGATAATCTGATTCATAAGAAGAGAAATTCTCTACTTTATTTTGAGCGTCTTCAAGGGCTACTTTATTAAATAATACCGGTGATGGTTGAAATAGATAGAAAACATAAACCATCGCACCGATAAATAAGATCAGGAATTGCATTGGTATTTTGATCATACCATTAAACAATAACGCTAATCTACTTTGTCCAATTGATGCTCCACTTAAATATCGTTGCACCTGAGATTGGTCTGTACCAAAGTAAGACATGGCTAAGAAGAATCCGCCAATCAAACCTGACCATACATTATATTTGGAAGTTGGATCGAATTTAAAGTCGATGGCATTTAATTTTCCAGAAGCACCTGCAATATGTAAGGCATTATTGAAAGATATGGCGTCCGGCATCATTACAACCACAAGAATCCCGGCCAGCAGCATGCCCACAAAGATGACCGCCATTTGCAACTTTTGTGTTTGGTTAACAGCTTTTGTTCCTCCAATTACAGTATAAGCAGTAACAATAACGCCGATACCAATATTAGTATAGTTAATATTCCAACCCATCAAAGAGGATAGAATCAAAGAAGGAGCGAAGATGGTAAAACCTGCTGCTAATCCTCTTTGGGTCAAGAATAAAATAGCGGTAAGTGTTCTTGTTTTTAAATCAAAACGTTTCTCCAGATATTCATAGGCGGTATATACATTCAATTTATGGTATATCGGTACCACAACTACTGAGAGCACGACCATAGCTAAAGGTAAGCCAAAGTAGAATTGAACAAAGCGCATCCCATCGACAAAGGCCTGCCCTGGAGCAGACAAGAAGGTGATGGCACTCGCTTGAGTAGCCATAATAGATAAAGCTACAGTAAACCATTTTGCCTCTTTGTTACCCAAAAGATAACTATTCATATCTTTCTGGGCACGTGTTTTCCAAATACCGTAGATCACGATAAAAGCCAGTGTACCCGTTAGTACTATCCAATCTATATAACTCACTGTAGTTTAGTTAAATGCGTTTGAGAACCAAGAAAATAATGTGATAAGGCCGACAAGCTCAGCAATCACAATAATGTATAATTGCTTCCAACTTTTGCCTACAGGAGGTTTGTTGTTTTCTTCTTCCATACTTATTTTCCTTTTTTAGGATTGGGTTTGTAGTTTAACATATTTGCAAAAATTCTGTAAGCTCCAGAAACACCTGCTGGCAATTCTCTGAACCAAGAAATTCCGCTGTAAATAAATGCTCCTTGTCCGTAATCGGCGACTAATAAAGAACCATCTACAGGGTCTTCATTAGGATCTTGCATTCTCAAAATAGGAGTATATTCTTCTCCCCATTCATTAGGGAAGTATAATCCTCTTTCTTGTACCCAACCATCAAAATCTTCTTTGTCAATTTTGTTTGGATAGTTCATCAAAGGATGCTTCTTTTCAAGAATTTCTACAGGACTTTCTTCTACTGTTACTCTATCTCTTGATAGTTTGAGGTCAGCATAAGGCCCAATTTGTTTCGTTTTTACTCTATGAGAAGTATTGTATTGCACAATTACATTTCCTCCATTATATACATAATCCATAAGGACAGGTTGAAGGTATCTCATGTTTTCTAAAACATTGTATGCTCTAATTCCAACTACAACAGCATCATAATTCTTTAAATACTCTTTTGTGATGTGGTCATGATCTAAAATATCTACTTTATATCCTGCAGTGATTAGCGACTGAGGGACAACATCACCTGCACCCATTACATAAGCAATAGACTGAATATCACCTCTATTAATATTTAATCGGATAAGCTGTATGTTGGCATCAACAAAATAGTATTGTCTATAGATATGCTCATAATCAATGATATTTAACCCTTGATCAATTTTCTGACCTTTATCTGTTGTGAAATACAAATGAAGGTTCTCTTTTCCATCTTTTTTAGAAGGAGTGATCTTTAAGACTATTTCAGCTTTATCACCCTTATTTTTTAAGTCAACATCAAGTGATCCGTTGGATTCGATAGACCAACCTTTAGGTAAGTCATAACCAATTTTGCCTTTCGCATTATCGGTTTTTGCATTAAAACTGACTTTAATGCTTTTAGATTGATCATCACCAAAAATCAATGTTTTTTGATCAATATCAATAGTTATCGCAGGAACAATACCTAGTGGAATATATACTTCACCTAAAGCAGGATTTACTTTTTTCTGCCAAATGTTAAGCGTTTCTTCAACTTTAACTCCCTGTACTGTTAATTGAACTTTAACTGGAATAGGATAAAAGTTTTCTGGCTGACCAATCATTTTTTGATGATCGACTCGATACATTCCTTTTGATGATTGTTTTTGTAACCAATAAGGTTGAGATATAGGGAAGTCAGCCGGCACTTTAACATCAATAGTAGTTTTGATGTTTTTATTATAAGTCAAATCAGTTGATAATTCCTTTTCTGATAGTGCACCAACTTGTACTTTGCTTAATTGAACAGAAGTAGATGATCTATTGATAGTTCTTAATTCAATATTTAAACTATCACCTTGTGCAACTTGAGCATCGTCAACCAATGCTTCTAAGAATATTCCACTGCACTGTAAGATCAATTGATTTACCTTTTCTGATTTTTTGTTCACCCAATAATCAGACTGATCTAATTTTTCAAGTTCTTTTTTGATTTTGATTAGCTGATTGACAGATTTCTCGGGTTTTGAAGGGTTGAAGCTATCTTGTAATTCCTTGATGTATTTTTCGACTTTACTAGAATTAGCTACTCTTTTCCATGAGGTATCTACATCCTCCATGGGAGAGGATTTCATTTCAGCACCGGCTAGTAATTCGAAATATTCTCTATTTTCTCCTCTTTGTAATGCAGCACCAAATCCCTGACATCTATGTTTAGATCGAGCAGCCATAGCGATCTCACCCACATTTTTTCCTAAAACGGGAATATAATCTCCAGTTTCTAAGCTGACGAATTGTGATGCATCAAAAGATTCTCCTTTTCCTCTAAAGAACCATGAGTTAGTATTCCACATAATTCTTTTTGGTTGCCAAGGGGCTACATATTTTAATTGTTCAGGATATTTGGTAGAATCACCAGCAATTTTAAAAGCTTCTAAAGCGATGATAGCAGATGTTGTATGATGTCCATGAGTTCTTCCCCCTCTGTTTGGAGAGAATCTCGTAATGATAATATCAGGTCTGAAACGTCGGATATTCCAAACAGCATCAGCTAGTACCTGATCTTTATCCCATACTGAAAGTGTTTCTTGGGGATTTTTCGAATACCCAAAATCGTTTGCTCGGCTAAACATTTGTTGTCCGCCATCTACCTTACGCGCTTCAATAAGTTCTTGTGAACGAAGAATACCGAGTTCTTCTCTTATTTCAGTACCAATTAGGTTTTGTCCACCATCACCTCTAGTTAGTGAAGTATAAGCTGTTTCATACCCTTTTGCACGAGCAAAATAAGCAATCACTCTTTGATTCTCATCGTCGGGATGAGCCGCAAAGTACATTACCGCGCCTAGGGTGTTTAAGTGGTTAATTTCTTGAATGATATTGGAAGTGTTTTCCTTGTTAGCTTGTTTAGGAGTTTGTCCAATACAAAGGGTTGTAATAACAAAAAATAATAGGAAGGATGTTAATCTCATCAGTTGGTTAGTAACATGAAAGGATTCGATGAAAATCAGTGGAGGTATTGTACGGACGTTGCATTGCAACGTCCATACAGATATCATTATAAAACCTCTAAAGTCTAATATTAGATATTAGATTTGTTAGCTTTTTTCCACTTTTTAGAAGCATTAGGCATCCAAGTTTCGATGTCTTTATTTAAGCTACCTTTAAAGTAGTTGTAAGCACCATCAGGTTTTGCTTCACCAAATTTACGTGCATCAATAGCAGCAGTTAAAGCTTCGTCATATTTCTCTTGACCCGCTAAGATTTGAGCTTTTACCCAAGTATTCCAGAAATAGTTTGGACGAAGGCTAATTGAATTTTCAATTAATTCTAAAGCTTTTTCAGGATTTGAAGAAGCATAGAAGTTTGCTGAGTTTTGGAAAGTTCTCCAAACGTTCTTAGTACTTGATGCAATATTTGCTTCTGCTAATTTATCTGTTGGAACATTTACAGTAAAGCTAACCATTGTTTTGTCCCACCATAGTGTAACTTTTGCTTCGTTGTCTTTTACAGATTCAATCAAGTAAGTTAATCTTTCTCTGAAAGGAGCAGCCTCAGGCTTTGTTTTGAATGATGCAACATCATCAGCTTCAATTCCTGCGATATCTTGTTTTCCATCTTTATTGTAAGCAAAGATAGATTTGTTAGCACCATTGAAATGGTAAGTCCATTCTGCATTTTCTTCTAAAGAAAGGAAGATGTTGTAAGTACCTGCTTTTACTTCTTTACCGTCAATCATAACATCAGAAGAGAAAGTGATGGCAGTAGGACCATTAGCTCCAGCTCTCCAAGTTGAACCAAATTTTTCTAGTTCACCAAATACAGTTCTACCTTTTACAGCAGGAGAAGAGTAGTTAACTGAAATTTCAGTAACGCCAACTGTTTGTTTTACTTCAGCTGCAGGAGATGGAACTGGAAGGTTTTGAGCGAATACGTTTGCTACGCCTAGAAGTAGTGTAACAATTAGTGAAAGTGTTGATCTTTTCAACATAGTGATTAAATTATTTTTTATGAATTATGTGTCCTAGGTCTGAATAGATAATATTTCATCAAAAACTTGAAATCATATGATCAATTTTGACTTTGAACTAATGAAAGTTTAAAAAGTGTCGAAATAAAGAAAATAGGGGACAGAAATTCAAATTTATTTACTTAAATATTGTTTAAACAATTATTGTAAATAATGTTTAGAAGGATTTTAATTGATACTTGAGCAAATGGCTGGGTAATAATTTATATTATTAAGGAAAGATAAATCTTAAAAAAAGTAACTTATTAAAATCAAATGGGCATAAAAAAACACAAAGGTTTCGCAAGACGAAACCTTTGTGCAACCCAAAAACTAACTATTTCTCATTGCAATCGTGATTGATTGCACTTCAAAAGTAATAAAATATTTATAAATATTATTACAATAATGATAAATTAACATTAATTAAGGGTTGTATTTTAGAAGCGAATCAGGTCCAATAGGGAAATCAAAGATTAACCATATAGCCATTAACGTTACCCAAACCAATAAAAATGCAACGGAATAAGGTAACATTGTGGCGATTACGGTTCCGATACCCGCTTTTTTGTCATATCGTTGAATAAAAGCAACAATTAATGCGAAGTAGGACATCATTGGTGAAATAATGTTTGTTACACTATCACCAATTCTGTAAGCCACCTGAGTTAATTCAGGAGAAATTCCCAATAACATAAACATAGGAATGAAAACAGGTGCCATTAACGTCCATTTGGCAGATGCACTCCCCATCACAAGATTGATCAGTGCAGCTAATAAAATGAAAGAAATTAATAAAGGAATTTCATGCAAACCTAAAGCTTTTAAGAATTCAGCTCCCTTGATTGCAGAAATTAATCCAATATTTGTCCATTTAAAGTAGGCTACAAATTGAGCCGCAAAGAATACCAATACAATATATGAACTCATCGTTTTCATCGATTCACCCATACCTTTCATAATATCTGAATCATTTTTAAATGTTCCAGATCCTTTACCATATGCTATACCACAAATTGCTGCAATAATAAAAATCCAAGAAACAATACCTTTCATTAAGGCTGATTCAAAAATACTAGTCACTTTAGTTCCTTTGGCAATATCTTCAGGAGTTAGAGGTCTTCTTAAAAATCCATCATCAGGAATAATTCCAATTAAGATGATTGTAATGATAACGACTGCTGCAATACCAGCATAGATTAATCCCTTTCTTTCTTCTTTCGTAAGTGCATGCATTTCTTCAGCGACTTCATCACCTTTGTATTCACCTAATCGAGGAATGACAATTTTCTCTGTAACGAAAGTACCAGCTATACCAATAAAGAATGTAGACACAAACATGAAATAGTAATTACATGCCGGATTAATAAGATATGTTGGTTCAATAATCTGTGCTGCTTCTTGAGAGATACTTTGTAATAAAGGATCAATGGTGCCCAATAATAAGTTGGCAGAATATCCGCCAGAGACACCTGCGAATGCTGCAGCTAAACCAGCAATGGGGTGTTTTCCAAAAGCAAGAAAGATAACAGCAGATAATGGTACTAATAGCACATAGCCAACTTCACTAGCGGTATTTGATAGTACACCCGCAAATACAACGACAAAAGTGATGATTTTTTTAGGCGACTTTAAAACCATCAATCTGATGATAGTTCCAATAAGTCCACTTCCCTCAGCAATACCAATACCTAACATAGCTACTAATACTACCCCTAATGGAGCGAAATCAGTAAAGTTCTTTACCAATTTGGTAAGGATTAAATATATACCATCTTGAGAAAGTAGGTTGACTACTGTAATCATTTCATCTTTTCCAGGATGTTTAACACTAAGATCCATTAGGGAAAATACCCATGATAAAATGACGATAGCAAAAGCAAAACCTGCAAAAAGTGTTGCAGGATGGGGTAGAGCATTACCCACCTTTTCAATAAAACTTAAAAATTTATCGATAGGGTTCTTCTTAACTGAATTGTTTGTTGTGCTCATTTAGATAGATAAGATGTAATAAATTCATTTGTGGAGTTGCCTCCAAAAGTGATGCAATTTAAATAAACCTCAAAAGACTGACAAAAGTACTTTGAAAGATTAATATTTATTGTAGTATTCAAGATACTTTGACTTATTCTACTTTTATAAGTGATGAAGATGAATTGTTATAGGATGATAATTTGAAATTGGAGTAGGTTAAAAATTCTAGAAGTTAAAAACATTAAGACTTAAAATATTTTATACATTTTGATGTTGATAATCAGATTGATTGATTTATTATGGATAGGAAAACTAATCTTCTGATTGATACTCGATTTTAAAAATAAAGTGTTGAAAATATTTATTTTCGATTTGCTTTTTTTAATTTGACATTGATTTAATGAACTACATACCTATATATGGGATCTAACTTAGATAAAACACAACAGCAGGGATTTGGTACTGCACCAGTTTTTTTTACTTCAATTAGTACAATATTAGGAGCGATTTTATTTTTAAGATTCGGCTACGCAGTATCTAATTTAGGATTGCTTTCTACTTTTTCAATGGTATTAGTAGGGCACTTGGTCACAATACCGACGGCTATGGCAATTTCAGAAATTGCAACTAACCAAAAAGTACAAGGTGGAGGAGTGTATTATATTATTTCTCGTTCTTTTGGAATTACCATAGGAGGCTCAATTGGTATCTCCTTATATCTTTCTCAAGCAATCAGTACAGCATTTTATATTATAGCTTTCGCAGAAGCTTTCAGACCATTATTTCCTTTATTAGAACAATATGGAATTGTAGATCTTAATTTACGTTGGATCACAATTCCAATGACAATAGGTCTAATTGGTTTGGTTATGTATAAAGGTGCTGATTTAGGAATGAAGACACTATATATAGTTGTAGCTATATTATTCATTTCACTTTTATCCTTCTTTATTGGAACAACAGAGTTTTCTCAAAACTTAGATAAAATAAATTGGAGCGGACATATAGAGGGTGGAGATAACTTCTTTAAGGTACTCGCCATTTGTTTCCCTGCATTTACCGGAATTGCAGCAGGAGTGGGGTTGTCTGGCGATTTGAAATCTCCAGAAAAATCGATTCCAATTGGTACCATGCTGGCAGGTGTTTTTGGAATGGTCATCTATTTATTAGTGGCTTATAAATTATCTGTTTCTGCCTCATTAGAAGATTTAGCTGAGAACACACTAATCATGACAGATATTTCTTTTTGGGGTCCATTAATTCCAATTGGATTAGCTGCAGCAGCATTATCGTCGGCAATTGGTTCAATATTAGTTGCTCCAAGAACTTTACAGGCAATCGCAGAAGATCAGGTACTTCCGAATGGATATGTCAACAAATGGTTGTCGAAAATTCAAAAGGGATCAAACGAGCCGGTAAACTCATCATTAATTACCTCAATTATTACTCTTATTTTTGTATTAATCGGAGATATTGATGTAGTAGCACAAATTATCACTATGTTCTTCATGGTAACGTATGGTGCCATTTGTTTGATTAGTTTTTTAGAACATTTTGCTTCAGATCCAGCTTACCGTCCAGTATTCAAATCAAGACCAATTATATCGTTGGTTGGTGCATTAATGTGTGGTTATTTGATGTTTAAGATTTCAGCAACTTACACATTTATTGCCTTGATCTTTATGGCGTTATTGTATCAAATGGTACGTCAGTTTACACCAAATAAGGAAGGATTAAAAGCCATTTTCCAAGGTGTGATTTTCCAATTGAGTAGGCAATTCCAAATTTTCTTACAAAAAACAGAAAAAGACGATGTCGAAGATCACTGGAGACCGGCTGTAGTTTGTGTGAGTAGAAATACTTTCAAAAGGTTCTCAGCTTTTAATCTTGTGAGATGGATTGCCCATAAATATGGTTTTGCCACTTACATTCACCTTATTGATGGTTACTTATCGAAAGAGACCAATAAAAATGCAGAAAAAGATTTACAGCGTCTAATTAAGATATCTGAAGCATCAAAAAGTAAGGTGTATTTAGACACAATGATTAGTCCTTCGATGACATCAGTAATCGCTCAAGTGATTCAATTACCTTCAGTAGCAGGTAAAGATAATAACATGTTGATGTTTGAGTTTTCGAAAAAGGATCCTGATGATGGATTAAAACAACTTATCGATAACTTCAAATTGATGTCGGTAACCGGTAATGATATTTGTGTATTAGGTTCAGATGAAAGAAACTTTGGTGTAAAAACTGAAATTCACATATGGTTGACTCCTAAAGATCTAGAAAATGCGAACTTGATGATCTTACTGGGTTTTATTATTATTGGTCATCCGGAGTGGAAAAAAGCCAAAATTACGTTGTTGGCATGCTTCCCTGAACCAGAATTAGAAGAAAGAAGATCTCAAATTTTAGATTTGATTAAAACAGGTCGTTTACCAATTTCTAAAAACAATGTTCGACTTCTTACTAGGGCGGATGATATGGATATGAAAACAATGATCAACCAAGAGTCTAGAGATGCTGATTTAACTATTATTGGTATTCGTCTAGAAGCAGCTAAGAAAATTAATGAACAAGTTTTCTATGGTTATGATGATATTGGTGATGTGTTATTTATCCATACAGCAAAAAGGAAAGATATTTCATAACTAGAAAGTATTTATAGATGTTACCATTAGAAACAGAAAATTTGATAAAAACCAATATTGAGGAACATGGGTTTCATATTGGTATGATAGAAGGGGATAAATATTTACCTTCCTATGCGTTTTCTATTGGTTTATATAAATCCTTTCAACATCCAGAAATTATTGTTTTTGGATTGCCAAATGAGGTAATGCAAAACCTACTGACCAATGTATGTCAAGCAATAAAGGACGGGAGGAAATATGAAGCGAATGTGATAAATACAGAAGTTATCAATAATTTCCCTGTTCAATTTATAGACGTAGATTTAGCGTACTATTCGGATTATTTGGAATACATTTCTTGGTTTTATAATCAAAAGAATGATTTTAAAGCTTATCAAATGGTTTGGACTGATAAAGAAGGTTTTTTTCCATGGGAGTCTTCATTTAATAAACAATGGAAATTCAATCAGCCACTATTAGATAGAAATACTGACTTTAAATTCTACGAAGAAAGGTCTCAATCAGTTTATACAACAAAAAATACTCTAGAAGGCAATCCTATTCTTTGGGTATACCATACGCATGAAGGTGATTGGGAATTTCATAGTGAAGAACATCCAGATTTTGATAATGCAGAAGTATTAAGCTTTGATGAAATCAATAAGTTAGATCCAAGTCTGAATCAATTATTCCAATTAAATTATGGTCAGTCAGCCATTAGAAAATCAGTGAATGATGATTGGGAAATCTCCGATTATGAGGAAGAAGAGTAGAATAACTTGAGCTATTGTCCTAGACTTATCAGAATATTATCTATATTAGATATACAACCAAACTTTTTTATAAACACACATAAATACTATCATGACTTACTATTATCGCCTTGGGAAAATTCCGCCTAAGAGGCACACGCAATTCCGTAACGACTCAGGAGAGTTGTATCATGAGGAGTTAGTGAGTTCACTTGGCTTTTCTGGAGTGTACTCCAACATCTATCACAAAAATCCTCCTACAAATGTCAAAAAGGTTGGTCCTTCAACACCTTATTCCTATAAAATACTAAAGGATTATGGTTTAAAAATGACCCACCTTAAAACAAGTGGAATAAATTATACAGGAAATGATTTTCTTGAGAGTCGAGTACCTTTAATGGTGAACTCATCTTGTATAATTTCTATTTGTTATCCAGATCAATTGTCTATGCCTTACATCTTTAAAAATGCTGATGGTGATGAGATGATTTATGTATATGAAGGGCAAGGGAATCTAAACTCTCAATTTGGTAAACTTCCTTTTAAAAAGGGTGACTACATTGTTATACCAAGAACGACAATGTATCAAATAGAAGTGGAAGGAGAGATCAAGCCTAAGTTTTTAATTGTTGAATCAAAAGCACCAATTGAAACAGTTGGAAGATATAGAAATGAATTAGGGCAACTGTTAGAACATTCTCCTTATTGTGAAAGAGATTTACATCCTCCAATAGAAATTAATGATTATTCTGATCATAAAGGTGACGTAGAGATGAAGATTAAAAAGGGAGATGCTTTACATCAATATTTTTATGGATACCATCCATTTGATATTGTTGGTTGGGATGGTTTCTTGTATCCTTACACTTTCTCGATATATGATTTTGAACCAATAACAGGTAGAATTCATCAGCCACCTCCAGTGCATCAAACATTCCAAGCAAGAGGAGCATTTGTCGTTTGTAGTTTTGTACCGAGATTATTTGATTATCACCCTTTAAGTATCCCGGCACCATACAATCATTCAAACATAGATTCCGATGAAGTATTATTTTATACGGAAGGAGAGTTTATGAGCAGAAAAGGTATAGATACAGGTTCGTTTACTTTGCATCCTGGAGGAATTCCTCATGGACCCCATCCAGGAACAATGGAAAAAAGTATAGGAAAAAAAGAAACAAAAGAATATGCTGTAATGGTAGATACTTTTGCTCCTTTGCATCTGACTGAAAATTGCTTGCCTTATTTAGATGAGGAGTATCCTTATTCTTGGCAGTAAAGACATAAAAAAGAGGGATCAAAGTCCCTCTTTTTCATTAAAATCAAATTCATTAATCGTACTCTTCTTCTTTTTTAGAATATTGAGTTATTGCTGAAAGATCATTTTCATTGATGTAATTGTACAAACGAGTATAACCAATATTCAACAAACGACTAATTTTTGCGATACTCTTTCCTTCTTCAAGGTATTTGTGAATCAGATCTTTTTTACGTTGAGCAATCTCTTTTCTATGCGATTGACCCATTTTTCTAATTCTATCCAATTGAAGAGGTCTTTGTTCAAGCAAACGTGTAGATTTGTCTGCTTGTGTTTCCCAAAACAAGTTGATTTTATTGAGGTTTTTATAATCCCAGTCTCTATAGGCCAACTTATGTGCTTTGGAAGGTTTTAGTTTGCCCATATCCCGAAGAATAATTTCAGCTATGGCTAAAGATTTCCATTTACCATCTTCATTTACACGAATAAATAAACAAGATCCATTATCAGAGATTCTGTGGTATTTATTCTTGTACATGAAATAGTCATGCCCATCTTGTGGCTTTTCACTTGTCTTTTTTGATGCTTTGCAGCTCTTTACGAACTTCTCAGAATAGTCAGGAATATATTTTCTTTTAGTTGCAAATCTAGTTTTTAGGGTACACCATTCAAGGTTTTCAACGTTGTTGTTAGATTTGTCTCCATCTTTGTGAATGACAATTTCGTTTTCCTCTTTGGGTTTGTCTAGAAATAGTTCAGCTACTAAGCGATGTACATAGTATGATTTCTTTTTATCATTAACCTTACAGTCTATAGATAAATATCCACCACCAATGTCTCGTCCTTTAATTATTTCTCCTTTCTGAGATCGAGCGTATGATTTGACTTTTCCTTGGTTACTGATTTCATATTTTTTATCAGTAAAAGGCAGTTCCATCCAAATTTCTTCTGTCACTTTTTCAGGCGAAGTTTTACTCATAATTAATGTTTTGATAAAGTGGTTAGTAAAATGAAGTTGATATTTTACTAGAGAACGTCATATGATGTTAGTTTTTAGTTTTTATCTACTTCTTTGAATTTGTATGCTAGATAAGATAAGACATCACCGAACGAGTCAAGTATATTTTTGGTCGCATTATCAACTTTTTTTCCTCTAGTTCTAAGTAATAATAAACCAAATATTCCATTAATACAAATTTGAATTGGATTAGTAATCAATCCATCGGCAAATTTTAGATTTTCATCAATGTGAGGAGAAGCTTTTTTGTATACTTTTTGGTATTCTTCGTCTTCACTCAACAATTTGTGGTGTAGGGTCGTAATATTGTCAACTTCATCTTGGGCCCACGAACAATGTCCTTCTTTTGTTACCTCTTCTTTTTTCATAAGTTCAAGAAGGTCTTTGTGCCATTGAATTACTTCATCTCTTTCTTTATCGTTTAATTTAGTAATATGATTTACTACGTATTCTCTGATATCCTCAAAATTAAAATCGAAAGCTCTTAATAATTCCTCTGATTGATATATGTAAATGATGTATTCACAGATATTCTGTTCCTTCTTTTGTTGAGCGATTAGCATTATTTTATTACAAAAAAGTAGTGATATAATATTTTATGCAAATATAAAAAAGGGAATAGAAGTTACATGATCTATTCCCTTTTTATGGTTTATTTTTTAATTATTTTTTCCTTTTCAAGCTAAGTACTTCTTGGTCCAGTCGCCAAATAGCTTCTTGCATGTCGTTTAATCCGTTATTTTGATCACTATCTGGGAAGTCTTTAGAAATATGAGCCACTAATTTCCACATTTCACTAATGTCATGAACTTCCACCTCATAAGGTGAATATCTAAGGTTGGTAGACTTAAGGATATATGTATTATTCTTATCTACATTATTGTACACCTTTTTCAAAACAAAACCTTCAGAACGGGTAGTAACAATACATACCTGTCCGTCTTTAACATTATTCCAATCATCAATATATTCACCAATGATAATCGTACCTTCTTCAAGTGGAGGCATAGAGTCACCACTTATTTCAAAAGCTCTATACGTCTTTCCTTTCGGTAAGAATGGTAAACTATATTTATCTAATTTACTGATGAAATTAAGATCTGAATATCCTGTTGCATAACCCGCTCTAGCACGTTCAGGAACCATTTCAATATTTTCATCACCGTTATCATTAGTGGTAATGGTTAAAATTCTGAGATTATCTCCTGAAATATGTTCTTTAGAGTTTTCCTTTTTCTCAATCTCTTTAGGATCAAGCTTTGTAAGATCTTCTTTTAATATTTGATCAATAGTAACATTAAAGAAGCTACAAATTTTTTCTAATCGTGTGTAATTGGGTTCTGCTCGGCCATCCTCATAAGATGAAATAGCACTTCTTGATACTTGATCAGTTTCTGTGCTCAACTGATCACCAAGGTCAGTTTGACTTAATTTACCATCTTTTTTTTGTCTGAGGTACCTTAAATTAGCACCAAATAATGAGGCGTTTTTCGACATTTGGTATTTTTTTAACCTACGAATACTTAATTTTTTATCAATTTATGATTTTGAACAATTATTGCCAAATTATTAGACTAAAATTGTACTCTTACCCGGTATATTAACAAATTGTGTCTATTTTTAGCATCAAGATAAAGGGATAAGTCAATTCATTGTTGGATATATACAATTACGAAATACAAATAAGTATTGATTATTGGTGTAAGGTGTTGGTATGTTGAAATATCAAAATATTTTTTATGATTTATAAAATCTTTCTTCTTAAATTGAAAAATATTAGAACAAGCTTTTGAAACTTTAATATAAACTCTAAAAACTATCAATGAGCATCTCTAAGTCGTCATAAATTGTTCTTATAAGTTATCAACTAATTAAAATTACTTCATTTTTTATGAAAGGTTTTTTAAAAACTACCCTTGCAGTTATAGTAGGCGTATTTATTTCTTCCGCAATTATTTTCTTGTTTTCAGCAATGATGTTTGGGGTGATTATAGCAGCTTCAAGCAAAAGTGAACCGTCTAAAATTGACCCTAATTCAGTATTAGTTCTCGATATTTCAAAAAGCTTTAAAGAAATAGGTGAAACTGATCCATTCGAAAAATTTAATTCGAGTTATTTTCCATCAAATTCGGCAATAGGAATACATGATTTTGTTGATGTAATCGATAAAGCAGCAAAAGACGACAATATTTCTGGTATCTATTTAAAAGGAGGTACTTTTGGTGGATCAATGCCAATGGCAATTGAAGTTAGAGAAGCATTAGAAGAGTTTAAGTCAAACGATAAATTTGTATGGGCTTATGCGGATGGTATTTCAGAAGCTGGTTATTATGTGATTTCAGAATCAGACAAAATCTTTTTGAATCCTCATGGAGGGTTAGAATTTAATGGTTTGTCGTCTGAAATAATGTACTACAAAAAGTTCTTTGAAAAAATTGGTGTAGAACCTGAAGTATTCAGAGTTGGGAAATATAAATCAGCAGTTGAGCCATTCCTAACTGATAAAATGAGTGATGCTAACAGAGAACAAATCACTTCTTATCTGAATAACTTATATAATCATTATTTGGAAGGTGTTGCAGCTTCAAGAGGTTTAGGACTTGATGAGATTAGAGATATTTCTAACAACATGAAAATCCGTAACGCTAAAGACGCTCTTCATTACAATTTTGTAGATGAGTTGGTTTACGTAGATCAAGTAAAAGAATATTTAGCTGAAAAGTTTGAATTGGAAAGTTTCTCTGATGTAAATACTGTAGGTTACTCAAAGTATAAAGATGCATTAGATGCAAGACCAAGAAGAAGAGGTGAAGGTAAAATAGCTATTTTATCTGCAGAGGGTGAGATTATCTACGGAAAGAAAGAAAGCGGTCAAACAGTTATTAGTAATAAAGACTTAGTCGAGAATATTAATGATTTGGCTGAAGATGATGATGTAAGTGCTGTTGTTTTAAGAGTGAACTCACCTGGAGGAAGTGCATTATCTTCGGATCTAATTTGGAGAGCCATCGAAAAATTAAAAGAGAAGAAACCTGTAGTGGCTTCAATGTCAACTTATGCAGCATCAGGTGGTTACTATATTTCAGCGGGTTGTGATAAAATTATCGCTTACCCTAACACTATTACAGGTTCTATAGGTATTTTCGGTTTAGCTTTTAATCCATCAGAATTAGTTAATAAGAAATTAGGCTTACAAACTTATGCAGTGTCTACTGGTAAGTTTTCTAACTTTCAGTCTGTTTTGGATGATTTCTCTGAAGAAGATAGACAAATTATTCAAGCAAGTGTAGAAGAAGGGTATGAAACATTTACTTCTAAAGTAGCACAAGGTAGAAAAATGAAAGTCGAAGACATTCTTAAAATCGCACAAGGTCGTGTTTGGACTGGTGAACAAGCAAAAGAAGTGGGTTTAGTAGATGAACTAGGAGGAATTGATAAAGCCATCGAAATAGCTGCTTCATTGGCTGAATTGGAGAATGATGATTATCAAATAGAACATTTCCCTGGTGAAAAAGACTTTTTACAAGAATTCTTGACGAATTTAGATAATTCAGCTAAAGCAAGAGTGAAAACATATATGTATGGAGAGTATGCGACATACATGGATAAAACCTTTAAGTGGATGAATTCTATGAAAGGAGTTCAAGCATCCATACCTTATTATCAAGAGATCGAAGGATTCGAAAGACCATAGATTTATTTGAATATTACAAAAAGCCTCTATCATTTGATGATAGGGGCTTTTTTCATTTTTTTGATATACACAATGATTTTTTGATTATCACTAAACTATCATACCGAAAATTTAGTTATTAATAAGTAACCCGTTAATTGTAACTTTCTAAGAATTTCCTTAATACATTTTACATCTTTTGCCCGGAAAGTTTCAATACATTTTTACAATGTTTATCTTATGTATATTAAGAATACCCAACTACTATCTTATGAAAGCGTTGCCCAAGAATGATCATCTTTCTCGTTTTATAGAAAGATTGTATGAAATAAAAGAGAGTCATAATAATAAAGTAACCCAAGCTGATTTAAAATCCATGGCTTTAGAAATGGGCCTGTCCGATTTGGATTGGATTCGCATGCAAGATCTTTTTTCATCACACTTGGCTAGAGCCATAGGGTACCATAAATATAAAAATTGGGAAGATGCTATTTATGAATTAGATCAAGCACTTAGTATAAACCCCTTTAATGTAAAATGTTTATTCCTCACTGCCTCTTGTTATGCGAATAAATATTATGAGGACGAAAAGAAGGCAGATAGGGAGCAATCCATCAATTTTGCCAACAAAGCATTAGAAATAAATCCATTGGATGAAAAGTCGCTTCAGTTATTAAGCTCATTAAAAAAAGAAGCAAGGCAAAGAAAAATCATTGAAAGAGAATCCATTAAAACACTTTTAGTAGCTTGTTCCTTCGGGGCAGTAATTTTCACCTCTTTGGCTTACCTTACACTATTTGATATGGTCCCCACAGTATCTGTGCCGTATACATCTGAAGTAACTCAAAACTACAGTAAAGTAAATCCAGATGTTCAATATTTTAGCCAAAATAATAAGAATGGTCACTTTTTCCATCTCACCAGTAATGTGATAAAGATTTTTGAAAAAAAGACAGCCCTAGAACTTCATGGCAAAATAATGTTTGACAAAAAGACCAATTCTATTGTTAACATCAATTGGAAAGACACTGATGATAATGTGATCCACAATAAAGCAGTCACATCAGATCATTTAATAGATATAAAAGATTTAAATGGGAAATTTAAAATCACAGAAATAATTGATTCTGAAATAGCTAGAGATATTTCGAAAATTGAAATTGTGATGGATTGATTTCTCCACCTATATACCTTAACCAATAATCAACACGTAACAGATCAGGTACTAGATGAATTTTTAGTACCTGTTTTTTTTTGGATTAATCATATTAACTTAATTTTTGATGATGTTTTTTTCAGAAATATGAATAAATAATAAAATTAACCTTACTTTTGGGGGCATATTCAAGCAGTTGAAATCATATACGCAAAATGGTACTCTTTTTTCGAGGCAATACAGATAACGTATTCGCAGTCCACGCCGGTAAGGCATTATCTCAAGATAACTTAGAAAAACTATCTTGGTTATTCGGAAACGCTCAAATCCTTGAGCAAACTTCACTAGAAGGATGGTTTATTGGTCCACGTAAAGAAATGTTGACTCCTTGGAGTACAAACGCGGTGGAAATTACTCAAAACATGGGTATTGAAGGTTTGATCCGTATTGAAGAATTTCTTCAAGTAGCATCGGAAAAAGCCGCTGAATTCGATCCAATGTTGCAAGCACTTTACGAAGGTTTGGATGGTTCAATTTACACAATTGATGTAAAACCAGAGCCAATTCAGCTTATCGAAGATATTGCAGCTTACAACAAGGAGGAAGGTTTAGCTCTAAGTGAAGAGGAAGTAACTTACTTAAATGAAGTAAGTGAAAAGATGAACAGAAAGCTAACTGATTCAGAAGTATATGGCTTCGCACAAGTGAACTCAGAACACTGTCGCCACAAAATCTTTAATGGTATTTTTGAAATTGATGGAGAAGAGAAACCTACTTCTTTATTCAAGTTAATCAAAAAGACTTCTCAAGAAGCTCCAGATAATTTAGTTTCTGCTTACTCAGATAACGTAGCCTTTATTCAAGGTCCTAAAGCAGAACAGTTTGCTCCTAAAACTCAGGACAAACCAGATTTCTTCGAGACTTCGGAATACGAATCAGTAATTTCATTAAAAGCGGAAACACATAACTTCCCAACTACAGTAGAGCCTTTTAACGGTGCAGCTACTGGTTCTGGAGGTGAAATTCGTGACCGTGTTGCAGGTGGTACAGGTTCTATGCCTTTAGCAGGCACTGCTGTATATATGACTTCATACTCTCGTCTTGAAAAAGATAGAAAGTGGGAAGACGGAATGAAAGAACGTCCTTGGTTATACCAAACGCCAATGGAAATCTTGATTAAAGCATCCAATGGAGCATCGGATTTTGGTAACAAATTCGGTATGCCTTTGATCGCTGGATCAGTATTGACTTTCGAGCATGAGGAATCAGATAAGAAACACGGTTTCGATAAAGTGATTATGCTTGCAGGTGGTGTTGGTTATGCTAAGAAAAGAGACGCTTTAAAAAATACACCAAAGAAAGGTGATAAAGTGGTTGTTATGGGTGGTGACAACTATAGAATTGGTATGGGCGGTGGCGCTGTTTCTTCGGTAGCTACTGGTGAATTCTCTAATTCTATCGAGTTGAATGCAATCCAACGTTCCAACCCTGAAATGCAGAAACGTGTGTACAACGCAGTTCGTGCAATGGCAGAGTCAGAAGACAACCCAATTGTTTCAATTCACGATCACGGTGCAGGTGGACACTTGAACTGTCTTTCAGAATTAGTAGAAGAAACAGGTGGTAGAATTGATTTGGATAAACTTCCAGTAGGTGATCCAACTTTATCAGCAAAAGAAATCGTAGGTAACGAATCTCAAGAAAGAATGGGATTGGTAATCGACGAAAAACATATTGATACTTTACAGAAAGTTGCAGAGCGTGAGCGTTCTCCATTCTACGTAGTAGGTGAGACAACAGGCGACATGCAATTTACTTTTAAAGATTCAAAAACGGGAGAGGCACCGATAGATATGCCATTGGACTATATGTTTGGTAGTGCTCCTAAAACAATCTTAAAGGATACAACAATTGACCCTAACTTCTCTCAGGTAGAAACGGATGCAGTGAAGGTTCATGAGTATTTAAATGATGTACTTCAATTAGAAGCAGTAGCATCAAAAGATTGGTTAACAAACAAAGTAGACCGTTCTGTAACTGGACGTGTAGCGAAGCAACAAACAGCTGGTGAATTACAATTACCATTGAACAACGTTTCAGTAATGGCTTGTGATTACAGAGGTAAAGCGGGTATTGCTACTTCTATTGGACATGCTCCAGTAGCTGCTTTGATTGATCCTGCTGCAGGTTCAAGAAATGCGATCTCAGAAGCATTAACAAACATGGTTTGGGCTCCTCTAGAAGGCGGTTTAAAATCAGTTTCTCTTTCTGCAAACTGGATGTGGCCTTGTAAGAACGAAGGTGAAGATGCTCGTTTATATAGAGCAGTTGAAGCTTGTTCTGACTTCGCTATTCAATTAGGAGTGAATATCCCAACAGGTAAGGATTCACTTTCAATGACTCAAAAATACGGTGATGAGAAAGTATACTCTCCAGGTACAGTAATTATTTCTACTGTTGGTGAAGTATCTGACCTGAAACAAGTTGTTGAGCCAGTAGCAAAAGTAGGTAAGAAATTAATCTATGTAGACTTAGCAAAAGATGGTTATGCTTTAGGTGGATCATCATTAGCTCAAGTTTTAAATAAAGTAGGTAAGCGAGTTTCTTCAGTTCAGGATGCAGATTACTTTGCAAAAGGATTTGAAGCAATTCAGACATTAATCAAAGAAGGTAGAATCGTTTCAGGCCACGACGTGTCAGCAGGTGGTTTAATCACTGCTTTACTTGAAATGACATTCCCATCTAAGAATGTAGCTTACGATATCGATATTACTGATCTTTCTCAAGAAAGCTTAGTGAATATCTTGTTCTCTGAAACGCCATCAGTAATTTTCCAAGTTGAAGACGAAAGAGCATTCTCTAAATTAGAAGATGCTGGTATCAACTTCAAAGTAATTGGTACTGCTGTTGAAGGTGGAGCCACTAAAGTAAAGTTCCAAGACACTACTTTAGAGTTCAATACAGAAGAACTACGTGATGTATGGACGAAAACATCTTATTTATTAGATAGACAACAATCTGGCGCTGAGAATGCAAAAGAACGTTATGAGTCGTATAAGATCTCTCCTTTACATTACACTTACCCTGAAAACTTTACAGGTCAACTTTCTGCTTATGGAATTGATGCTGATCGTAAAGAAAAATCAGGTATCAAAGCAGCTATCATTCGTGAGAAAGGTGTAAACGGTGATAGAGAAATGGCTTACTCTATGCACTTAGCTGGATTTGATGTAAAAGATGTTCATATGACTGACCTTATCTCTGGTAGAGAAGATCTTTCAGATGTGAACTTCATTGTATTCGTTGGTGGATTCTCTAACTCAGACGTTTTAGGTTCTGCAAAAGGATGGGCAGGTGCTTTCCTTTACAACGAAAAAGCAAAACAAGCGTTAGACAACTTCTACGCTAGAGGAGATACACTTTCATTAGGTGTTTGTAACGGATGTCAGTTGATGATCGAACTTGGTTTAGTAACTAAAGGACATGATCAAAAACCTAAAATGTTACACAACAACTCTCACAAATTTGAATCAGGTTTCGTGAACATGGAAATCCCTGAGAATAATGCAGTGATGTTGAAATCGTTATCAAATACTCGTTTGGGTGTTTGGGTGGCACACGGTGAAGGTAAATTCGATCTTCCTTACGCAGAAGAGCAATACAATATCGTAGGTAAGTACGGATACGAAACATATCCAGCTAACCCTAACGGTTCTGCTTTCAATACAGCCGCTTTAGCTTCAGAAGATGGTCGTCATTTAGTAATGATGCCTCACTTGGAGCGTGCAATCTTCCCTTGGAACTGGGCACATTACCCAGAAAGAAACGACGAAGTTTCTCCTTGGATCGAAGCATTTGTAAATGCTAAGAATTGGGTTGCTGAGCAAACGAAGTAATCAATAAAAATTGATATATTTAGCCTCCACATTCATTTGTGGAGGCTTTTTTATTTTTTAAAACTGATAACACATAACGTATGAAAGGATATAAAACGGTCGATGCCTACATTAATGGATCTGAACAATGGGGTAGTGCTTTAGAGTTTCTCAGAGCCTTACTATTGGATACAGAATTGGAAGAGGGTGTAAAATGGGGAGCTCCGATTTATATGATCAAAGGTAAAAATGTCATCGGAATGGCAGCTTTTAAGCAATATGTAGGATTGTGGTTTCATCATGGAGCATTATTGAAGGACAAACAAAAAGTATTGTATAATGCCCAGGAAGGAAAGACAAAAGGACTAAGGCAATGGAGGTTTCAAAGCCTAGAAGAACTAATGGATGCCAAAGAGGTGATCATAGATTATGTTAAAGAAGCCATCGATAATCAGAAAGCAGGAAGAGAAGTGGAAATGAATAAGAAAACCACCACTGTTGTGTTACCCCAATTATTAATTACTGCATTGGCTGAGGATCCTTCATTAAAATCATCATTTGATACATTAACTCCAGGAAAGCGAAAGGAATATGCTGAATATATAGAAACAGCTAAAAGAGATGCCACTAAATTAAGCCGATTGGAGAAGATTAAACCTATGATAAAAGAAGGTGTAGGTTTAAATGATAAATATAAATAGTGGTTACAATATTTGTTTAAACAAATAAAATACCTACATTTGTTTAAACAACTAAAAACACTATGAAAAAGATACATCAAATAGTAAGTATTGGGGCACAGTGGCCAACATTAGATCCATTTTTATTTACAGCACATCATAAGGAGGTATATCCTAAAGGGAATGAAGATATGAGTATATCAGTTTCCTTAGAGGGTAGAAATGTAGGAAGCGATTTTTCGAGTAAAGATGGATGGAGTATGTATCATGGAAGAAAGATTCCTGGTTTTCCGTATCATCCACACAGAGGTTTTGAAACGATTACGGTAGTGGAAGAAGGATTTGCAGATCACTCGGATTCTTTAGGGGCTTATGGCCGTTTTGGAAATGGTGATGTACAATGGATGACTGCAGGAAAAGGAGTACAACATTCCGAGATGTTCCCATTGTTAGCTACCGATAAAGAAAATCCATTAGAGTTATTTCAGATTTGGTTAAACCTCCCTGCCAAAAGCAAAATGGTAGCTCCTGATTATAAGATGCTTTGGTCAGAAGATATTCCAATTGTTAAAGAAAACGATGATAAGGTTTCTGTAAAAGTGATTGCTGGAAAATACAAAGAAACGAATCCTTTAGGAACGACAAACGATTCTTGGGCAAGTGTTAAGGAGAATAATGTAGCTGTTTGGAAAATTCATTTAGCACCTCATACCACTTATCAATTACCTTCTACAGTGGAAGGGACAAACAGGACTTTGTATTTCTACAGAGGTGAAGAAGTACAAATTGAAGATCAATTGATTACAAAGAATTCTTGTATTCATGTAAATGAAAATGAGGTGATTACTATAAGTACTAATCAATCGGAAGCGTATATTTTGGTATTACAAGGAAAACCAATAAATGAACCTGTGGCTCAACACGGACCTTTTGTAATGAATACAAAAGAAGAATTACAAGATGCATTTAACGATTACCAACGTACAGAATTTGGTGGGTGGCCTTGGGAAGAAAAAGAAAAGGTGCATGATAAATCAAAAGGACGTTTTGCAGTTTACCCTGACGGAAAATTGGAAGAAAAGAGTAAATAATTGTATTAAAATTTGTCAATAAGACCTAGTTAATTGTTATTTTTGTAGAACATCAAATTTTTTAAGATGAAACTACAAAATATACTTACAGCAATATTCTTTTGTCTTTTCATATGCTCGTGTGAATTATCAGATGATTTATCGGAAGATGATTTTAGCACGTCAAACCCCAATATCAATGAGTTATTAGTAAATAACAGTAAGATAGATGGTGATGAACGTTTAGTTGATCAATCATTAGAAGCATTCAATACAGAAGTTTTATTAAGTTCTGGTTCTAGACAGTTAATGTCACCCGTACCCATGATCGATTTAATAATTTCTGATGATGGACTGATCTATGTCTATACTTTTACTGATTACCGTGATCAATGGGGTAATGAAATAGATGGTATGGTTAAAGTAACTTACAATGATTTACAGAATAAAGTAAACCGCATCGTGAATTATGAAGACCTTCATGTAAATGGAAATATTTATAACAGTATAAAAGTGATCGAAGGTTCTGAGAAGACTTATTTTAACGAAGAGGGAACGCAATATATAATCGAAAGATCGGAAAGAGTACTCTTAACTAACGGAAGCGTTGATTTTGAGGACGGAAGTAGAATAGATGAGCGTGAATCTTTGTGGGGACAAGAATCTCTTTTTGAATATACCCTTCAAGATAGATCGGTTTATTGGCAATGGGAGAGAGCAGGTATTTCTTCTGGAAAAAATAGAGGAGGTTGGTCATATGCCAATGAAATAAATACTCCTTTACTGTTAACTTCTGAATGTGTTCATTCTTATAATGGAATTCCAACACAAGGAATCATTGATTTCACTTTTACAAATACAGAAGATCAAAATATATTTGCCACTTTAGATTTTGGAGATGGTTGTGACAGAAAAGCTGAATTAAAGATTTCTGGTCAAGATGAGACCTACTCAATACAGTTTTAAGAAACTACTATCTTAACAATACAACTTTTCTCGTATCAAAAACACAAGAATTAATTTTAGGGTTTTTGATACGAGTTTTTTATTCTTTAGCCATATATCTTTCCAGATAATTATTCGGAATCATCTTTAATTTAGATCTAATTTTCTTTCTGTATTCTACCAGTTCAGGGAATTGATGAAAAAAGATGACTTTATCTTCTTTTACGTTTTTTGGTTCAGAAATATCACATAGTACAAAGAAAGTCCAAGATTCTGCAAAATCTTCTTCCGGACTCTCACAAGCATAATCACTTACAAATTCGTTATCGTATTTATAGTAGAAATTCTGAAGTTTACGAACTCTTTTATTTTCATTTTTAATAGCAGCAATTTTATCCCATTCAAAAAGTATATCATCTCCCCAAAAAGCTTTTATGTATTTATCCATATAACTTCCTTTAATAGCATAACCTTCCGAGGTTAAATACCCTTTGCTATCATCTTGGTATTCGTCTTCTGTGGGTTGCATTTGAGAGGCGTTTAAGCTAATTAAGTGGCCAAATTCATGAATTAAAGTGTGCTGATAATCTTCAACATAATCTGGATTTTCACTATTTAAATCCATATCGGCAATATCAAATTCTATGGTCCACTCTTTATTGGATTCTGACATAGAATTAAAACCACCTAGATCGTCCTGTATGCCATCAGTGTAGAGGCGAAAGCGAACGACATATTCATTAATAAGATCATGAGGTAATACACTCATTATATAACTCCAATATTTTTTACCTTCTTTATCATTGTATTTATCATTGGTAATTAATCCTCCGTTATTTATGGTCCAAATACCAATAGTTTCACCCACTTCATCATCAAGTTCTTTTTGGGCTTGAAGAGAACAGTTAATAGAAAGTAGAAATAATAAAGTGAGGCAGTAAATTTTTTTCATATTGATTGATAATTATACATCAATAAAAATAAAAAAAGCCTATGGTATAGACCATAGACTTCTTTGTATAATACAATATTTTATTAGTGTAAACTACATCCACACTTTGGAACTGTAAAATTATTGGTTTGTTCGTGCCATTCGAATTGAGGATTGTATCCTTCCTCTTCCCAATAGAACTTCTTTCTCTCTTTACCGTTTGGTAAGGCTTCGTTCATAGTTTTAGAGTCATAAACAACTCCATTAATCATTACTTGATGAATGAATTCGGTATTATGAATATCCTCCAATGGATTTTTATCTAAGATGATTAGATCGGCAAGTTTCCCTTTTTCTAATGATCCAATTTCATCGTCTAAACCTAGGTAGTGCGCACCATTGTATGTGGCTGCTCTAAGTGCTTCCAACTCAGTCATACCACCTTGAGCAAGCATCCATAATTCCCAATGTGCACCAATTCCTTGAATTTGTCCGTGTGCTCCCAAGTTGACTTTTACACCTTTATCGGTCAACATTTTAGCAGATTCTGAAGTGGCAATATGTCCAATTTTATATTCTTCTTCCGGAACCATTGTTCTATGTCTCGAACGACTATCTATAATAGCTCTAGGAGTGAAGTTTAATAAAGTTTCTTTTTCCCAAACATTGGTATGTTGGTACCAATAGTATTCACCATTCACACCACCATAATTCACAATTAAAGTAGGAGTGTAGCCCACATTTGTTTGCGACCATAGTTCTTGCACATCGTTAAATACTGGAGTCACAGGAATGTTGTGCTCAATACCTGTATGACCATCCAATATCATCGACATATTATGATAGAATGTCGAACCACCTTCCGGTACTACCATAATCTCATTTTCCTCAGCTGCTTTAATGACTTGCTGACGTTGATCTCTTCTTGGTTGATTGTACGATTTTACTGAAATAGCTCCCCAAGCTTTAGTTCTCCTAATGGCCGATCGAGCATCATCCAAAGAGTTGATCTTTGCTTTGAAATCCCCATCTGCACCATAAAGAATAACACCTGTTGAATAAATACGTGGACCTACCATTGCACCCGTTCTCACCATTTCTGATTGGTTAAATACCATCTCCGAATTAGCGGAAGGATCGTGAGTAGTCGTGACTCCATAAGCAAGGTTGGCATAATAGGGCCAATTTTGTTGAGCAGAAAGACCCAAACGGAAAGCACCAAGGTGAGCGTGTGCATCTACAATACCCGGCATGATTGTTTTACCAGTACAGTCGATGACTTCAACGTCTTTACCAACAGTTAGGTTTTTACCGATTTCTACGATTCTATTTTCTTTTATCAAAAGATCTGTGCCTTCCAATACTTCATCGCTTCCATTTACAGTAATAATGCGAGCATTCTTCAATAGAATACTTGTTGTTGGTTTATCAGATGATAAGGTCAAACCAATTGTAGTACCTTCTGATAAAGGATCTACAGGCTTTTTACCGTCCACAAATTCGAATGAATCAGATAAGTTTGTAGTAAAATATTCATCACCTAAAGACCAATGCAAAGATTTACTATCTGATGACCAATGGATATTATATCCCGCGTCTTGAGCAACTTGGGCTACTGGAATTGCTTTTGTTCCCGATGAAAGGTTGATAGGTTTACCTGCTAAAGGCATTGGAGCGATATATACTTTAAAGAGTTCCGTAAATGCCACCCATTTGTTATCTGGTGAAGGAACGAATTGATTCGTATACTTTGTAGTGAAGTGAGTTTTTAAATCTTGTCCATTCAGATCCACACTTTTAAATGCTTTCTTTAAAGAACCAAAAAAGAATCCACCGGATTGGAAGAAAATACGATCGCCTTTTGCATTAAACTTAGGGAAATCGCCATCCTCACTTACTTTTTTCAAAGAAGAAATATCATTTAATTGAAGGGTATACACTCCAGATTCGCCTGTATAAACGTAACCTTGTTGGTTATTACCACTTTCTTTTACAAAAACAATAGATTTTCCATCAGGAGAAAATTGAGGTCTTCTGTAAATACCTTTTGGTAAATCAATAGTTTCCTCAGTTTTAGCTTTAATATCTCTGATGATAATTTTACCTTTCTCTTGATCGTTCCAAGTCACATAAATCATTTGCTCACCATTAGGAGAAATGCTTGGTTCGTATTCGAAAGCATCATTTTGTGATGTTAATCGCTGAGGCTTTCCTTTTGGTAATTTCTTAGAATAAAGGTAGCCAGCCGCATGGAAATAAATTGTTTTTCCATCTTTAGAAGTAGTGACGTTTCTTAGTGCTTTGGCTGTAAATTCTTCTGGTGCAACTTCGTGCTTAAAACGTAAAGCTTCTGTGACTTTTTGTTTGACTTCTGCTTCGAAAGGAATGATTTCACCTTGGCCAGTAGTGGTATCTACTTTCCAGATTTTACCTCCGTTGCCCCAAATGATAATGTATTTGTCATCAGGAGTCCAAGCATATTTAGGCGATGGACCAAAAATAGCCCATGCTTCTTGTTGATCTTTTTCCAATTGATCGAACAATGGCTTTTGTGCTCTTGTTTCAAAATCGTGGATATACAAAACAGATTTTGTTCTTACTCTTCTGATAAAAGAAAGTTTCTTGCCATCATGAGATACCTTAGGACCGATAGCTCCACCTGGACCGCTGACCACTGTATTTGTTTCACCATTCTCTCTGTTATACGATTTGATAACGTATATCTGATTGTTTGGATCTTTATTGTATTGGAAGAATCCTCCAGGATACATGTCTTCTACATAATAAAGAATTTTTCCATCAGGAGATAACTCTGGTTGGTTGATATCTTGTTGTTCATTTTTGCGAGCAACCAATTCAATTCCTTCACCACCAGAAATGTGGTACATATGCATAGCGCCTGCACCTAATGAACGTGTAAAAGTGAAATGCTTTCTAGCGATAATGTATTGGCTGTCTTCCGTCCATGTTGGATTATTTAATAAACGGAAAGTTTCTTTAGTAATTTGTTTGGCTTCAGAACCGTCCGGATTCATTACCCAAATATTATCTCCACCACCTGCATCAGAAGTGAAGGCAATTTTTTTACCATCGGGAGAGAATTTTGGCTGCACTTCCCAAGCCATACCTGAACGAATCAGTTTTGCTTTACCTCCTGAAATTGGCATAGTGTATATATCGCCAAGGAGATCGAATACAATAGTTTTTCCATCAGGGCTAACATCAAGATTTAACCAAGTTCCTTCGTCGGTTGTAAAGTTAATCTCTTTGGTATCTCTTTGAGGTTGATTGACATCCCATTTGTCTTCTTTATCTTGTCCTTGAACCAAAGAAAAAATAAACAGACTCCATAGGGTGAAGATAAAAGTATGTTTTTTAATCATGTTAGAAGTATTAAAATTGAATTGTGGTGAATTTCTATACTTCTTATTGGGTATCAAAAAATAAGCGTAGTGATTAGCTGACAATTAGAAAAATATAACATTTTCAAATCATCTTTATTTACTGTCTTGATCTTTATTTTGAGTCACTTTTTTTTCAGAGAATTTTTTATTCAGTTTATCATTTACCCAATAACCATTAATCACTTTATCAGATTCAACCAATTTACCCTTACCGTTTTTCATTCCCTTTTTGAACATTCCAGAATAGTAAGTGCCGTCTTTTTCAATTAAAGTTCCTTCACCTTTAAAGAAGCCTTTAGAAAACATTCCCACATATTTTCTTCCATCCTTGTAGTAGTAAACACCTTTTCCGTCAGGTTTACCTTTAGAAAAGTTACCTCTGTATTCATCACCGTTCGAATAGGCAAGGTTACCATTGCCATAAAGTTCGCCATCTACAAAATGTCCTTCGTAGCGACTGCCGTCTGCCCATAGCATGATACCGTTACCATCGAATTCATTTTTTTCGAAACTACCTTTGTAAACTGTGCCATTCTCCCAAGTAATTTTTCCATCACCCTCAAAATTTCCATTAAAGAATTCGCCTTCATACACTGAATGGGCATAAGTGAATTTACCTTTACCGTTAGGATAACCGTTTTTCCAAGTGCCTTCATAAACATCTTGGTTCTTGTAAATCATTTTACCAAATCCATCATCACAGTTTCCTGAGATGCATTGTGCAAATGATATATTTGAAATTAATACAAACAGAATTAGTATGGATAGTATGTTCTTCATGCGTGAATTACTTATTTAAGATAACTGGGTCATATTTAAAGAACATTATTCTCATGAAATATTGAAAAACGCTCACAATCGTTAAGGGATAGAAAGGTTTATTAACAGGTAGATAATTTTTAATAGAACAATAGGAAGAACTGAATAAGACCAGCACAACCACCTAGGATTGCACCAACAACAATCAAAATCCATTCATCTTCTTGAAAGGCAGGGCGAAGTAGTCCCTCGAAATCTTCGTAAGGTAGGTCTTCTATTTTTTGTTGAATTTTTCTCTGAAGATCAAATACTCTTTCTGCATATGGAAAGGCATCTCTAATACAGATATGAAACTCCGACATAAATGTAAAGTGAGCAATATTTTTGATGATGTCCAGGTGTTTCTTTGTCAGTTTTTCGTCTATAAAACTATTAATAGGAAGTCGAATCTCATCATAAGTTTCATCGACTAATTCTGAAATTCTTAGTTTAAAGATCTCAGAAAGTTTATCCTTGCCCGTATTTCTAAGGGTATATCGAAATATACGTTCAATGGTTAAAATTCTAGTGGTAATTAAATGAGCATATTCAAAAGCCACTGTTTTTTGGCGTTGTAAGAAAAGCCCTTGGAACTTCATACCAAAGAAATATATAGGTTCTTTAGGTTGAAATATGAGCTTTAAAGCCACCCAGTTGGTAAGATAACCTGTAAGGATACCGAATAGTGGTAATAACCACCATGGATTAAAAAAGTAGGCAATTACCATTTGAATCAAACCAAAAAGGAAACCGAAAATTAAACCAGATTTCTCGATGAACTTAAATTCATCTTTTCCACATTTCCAGAAAATGGTATTCAATAGGTCAGGGTGAGTAGTAACGGTATCAAGAGTAAGTTCTTTTAGGTCCAGCATTTCACGTATATTTTGTCCGATATCATGCAAAACTCTTTCAGTCACTTTAGGCACTCTTTCCTCTATAGACTCATATATTTTTAGACGAACAGTATCTGGAGCGTTTTCCCACACAGTAGGTAATTCAGAACGCATCACAAGATCTACCGCATTTCTAGTCACTTGCGATACTGATTCTTTAATCTCTTCATTGACAACATCAGGATCTAATAGTGCAAATTGTTCTTCAATACGAAGTAATTTACTGGTAATAAGATCAACAGCTTTAGAAGCAATAGATAATGATTTAGCAGGAATTATTCCCTGCCATCCAAAAGGTTTAATACCCCAAAATTCAACGGGGTAAAACATCATTTTAATGGCAGCAGCATTGGTAAACCATCCTACAAACCCACTAATTAATGGAATGGAGATATATAAAAAAAAGTCTGATGCTGTTAAGTTGTCCATAATACAAAGTTATAGATTTCTCCATGAGATGACAATGTTTTCTTTAGTGTTATTATATCATGGATTGTTTCACCTTTGAAATAACCGAGTATTACACGAGTATAAACGAGTAATACACGGTTAAGAGAGTAAAATGTTTTAAATTGAAATATGTTAAATATATGTCCCTTTTATATTGTAAATAGTCTTATGATACTATATAAGTACATTTTACTTGTAATAAGTAAGTTATGATATTTGTATTCTATATTAGAATTATTATCAATCAGCTTTGAATTATGAAAGTTGATTGATAAATTGAGGGAATAATTATTACTAATGGATATATGCCATATGGCGTATATCCGGTAAATTTGGGTGGATAAACGCCATGGCGTTTATCCAATGTTGCAAAACATTGAAAGATAGTAGTTCCAGAATTGAAACATTAACTTTCAAAAAACACACATAACGTAAGTGGTTCAGCGAATGGTTTTTGTTGTTCAATAAAATTAGTACTTCATCAATCGGGCGACCCGCCCTGTTACAAAATTAACTACTAAATTTGAACCTTATATGATGAACAAACAATTCAATAAAAAGGTGTTTTAAAATATTGTTCACTGTTGATTTTAGATTTTTTTTTGACATTATTCTTTCAACTGAATTAATAAAAATGTTAATTGTAATATATAATTTATGGTGGTTATGATACACGCTGAAAAGATAAAAAAATGTCTATTTGGTGGTTTTTTAACCAAACACAAAGCAAACAATCATAAACGTTTTGCAACAACAGCTAATCTCCATCCATCGGTCGACACGCCCGCTGGTCGTAGTTTAGCCATTACGTTAAGGGCAAAGCAATGCAACGACAACTAATATGTATAATTCTGATTTTGATTCCATCTTTGGTTTTGGGACAAAATGCTACAGTTATTAAGAGAAATGTTGGCAAATCAGTGCAAACAAAGGTATTAAAATTTGATATGCACTTATCAGTAATATTCTCTAAGGATTATCAAACTAACTTCAATCGTGAATATTTAGCACAAAGATTCACGCCAGACAGCTTAACTATCGACTTGGTTGAAAGTAAGCTAGAAGAACAATTTGTTAAAGCATATAAAAGGTATTTAGAGGCAGAATGGAAAACCTTTGAGCAAAATAAAGAATCATATGATTGGAAACATCTCGTTAAAAACAAAGGTCAAAGAGAAAAATCTTTAATCGAAGCAGCACGAAAAGAGCAAAAAAAACTCGATGAGATTCACAGACAATATCTTGGACTAATAAATAACAAGGGTGAAAAAATTATTCTAATTCAACTTGTTGACTTACGGAACGATGAGTATGAATTAAAGAATTCTTTGGAAAAAGAATGGATTGTAGGTTTTGGAGATTGGTTTGAGGAAAATACTAGCTCTTTTGAGTATGTGATTGATAGAGATAAGTTATATTTCTTTGGTTGGACAGAGAGATAATAAAACAAAGCCCTTAACAATAGCTAATCTCCATCCACCGGGTGACGCACCCGCTGGTCGTAGTTTAGCCATTACGTTGGCGGTAATTAATTGATACTTTAGTTCAATAGAAAAAGAATCAGGTACTCTTGGGCATGATATAGATAATATGACAACGGAGAATAATGAATATAAGTTTAATCTAAAAACGATTGTAGCTGTTCTTTTCACAACTATTACTGTTGTTGGAGGAGCAGTGTATTCGGTTGTTAAACTTTCAATGGATGATAAGAACTCTGCTTTAGAATTAACAATATCTGAAAAAGAGAAAGAGATAAAAAAGCAAGAGACTTTAATAAATAAGTTGAATAAAACATCTAAATCAACACATAATGTTACTATTCCTGCGATTAGTCAGGTTAGAGTAGAAAAGGAAGACGACTCCCCTGAACTTGATAAGTTAAAAAGTAGAATTGCGATACTTGAACAAGAGAGAAATGAATTATTAAATGAATTAGTTGAGAAGTCATACAATACTTTAGATCCAAATTCTGAATTAATTACTCTATTAAATGAGCTTAAATCTGATAGTGCTGATATCAGAATAAGAGGAGTTAACGGACTTTTCATTCTTAGAGAACCAAAATCAATTAACGCTTTGGTAAACTATTACTTTGATCATAATAAAGAAGCTAGAAGAGTTGAGACTGAAATTAGATGGATCACTTTGATTAGAAGAATGAATGATGAGGCAGGTTTAGAGTTTGCTATTGAAATTATGAAATACAATGATGATTACATTTCACGTTGGGGTTATGATTATTTATATGAATACATTAGAGATAAACAAGTAATGAATATTTTAATAAAAAAGTTAAATCCTGTAGCTCTTAATCATCAAAATAGCCTAGTTAGAACAAGAGCAAAAAAGCTTATCAAGAATTATGATGATATAATAAGTGGTAAAATTGAATTACCAGATAATAGATCATTGTATGGAATTTTACTAGATATTGAAAAGAAAGTAGATAATTTATAAAAATTGTATACCGTCAACAATCGCTGAAACTCCATCCATCGGGTGACGCACCCGCTGGTCGTAGTTTAGCCATTACGTTGTAAGCTATTGGGGTACGGTAAAAGGACATTATTCATAGACTTAAAACATCAAAAAAGTCTTGAAAAATAGTGTTAGTATTTATTCCTTTATTCCAGATATGTGAAACCATTTATTAAAAGAAAAGTAATAATGATGAAAAATAGTAAGAGGGCTTCATTTTTTGTGCTAAGTGTAATTTTTATAATATTTCAATCATGCGGTTTAAGAAGCGATGGTGGAAAATCTGTTGATGGAAAGATATATACAATGCTTTATTTCAATACAGACAAAGACTTGACAGAATTTAAAAGCAACTTGAAATTACTTTTTGGAGAGCCTGACACATTTAAAAATAATGATACTGAACTTATATGGAATAGTATAGACTATCACGAATTTAAAGATGTAAAGTTGATTGTAGGCTATCCAACTTATTACAGAAATGTAAATGGTAAAAGAGTTCTTGACTCTTATGGTGTAGACTATGTATTCATAGATAGAGACGGTAATGACTTGCTAGATAAAGATTTGGAGTCTTTCAAAATAATCAAAGGGCATTTGGAGAAGGAAATTGAAATATTTTGGGGCGAATAAACAGCTTACAACATTCTATATGATCCCATTGCCGTGTAGTAGTTATTTGAAAGGAAAGTGCTAAATTGAGGTACCGCCAAAACATTACCTTCCTGTGAATTGAAAGATCAATCAATCACAGATAAGCTAATCTTTTGGCTATTTAGTAATTTAATCGTGCTCTGCTGAATAACGGCAACGGGCACATATAGTAGGCGTTAGCCTTTATTTTTGTATATCATTTCAATTAGATAAAGAAGATTCTTATTTTTACTTTATGGAAAAAAGGTACATAGAAGTAGAAATTGATAAATTAACGAACTCAATAGAGAATGTTATAACAGGTGATAGTTTTAATACCCAAGTATTACCAATAACAAGTTCAGATATAGAAAAACTTAATCAAGGTTGGAATTTTGACTGGAAAGCTGAAAACAATAGTTCTTCTAAAGTTTTTAAATTAGTCATAGAAAACAATGTAAATATCATCCAAGGTCTAATTTCTTTAAGTTACCATGATGGTTTCGTTTTCGTTGAATTAATTGAAAGTGCTGATTTCAATATTGGTAGAAATAAAGTATATTTTGGAGTAGCAGGTAATTTATTTGCTTTTGCTTGTAAAGAATCTTGGGATCAAGGTGATTATGGTTATGTAGCTTTTAACTCAAAAACAAATTTAATACCTCATTACAATAAGACTTTAGGAGCAAAACAAGTTGGACAATCAAATCAGATGGTTATTGAACCTGAAGATGCTGTTAAATTGTTAAATAAATATTACGGATAAATAACATATAAAATTATGGGATATATTAAAGAACCTAAAGGTGTAACATTGGTTGTAGAAAAAAAACCTTTAACATCAGAGGCAGAAAAATCAATTAAAGATTTTATTCAAAAGAGTAAAAAGAGGAATAAAGAGCTATTAGAAAAATTGTCTTTTGGTAAGAAATAAAAATTTTACTACAAGTAATAAACATAAAAAGTAACAAACCAAACAAAGGCTAACATCAACTAAACTCCAATCACGGTTGCCGCAGCCGTTCACGAGTTTAGTAATCACGTTAGTGTGCCACGATGCAGTGGCTTTCCAGTAGGTGCAAATCCTACCTAAGTAATTTACTGTTCACTTAGAAGAGTTACTGACAGTGATCGCCGTGAGGTGGATAGCTGAAGCTCAGTGATCTCAAATAACCAAGCCGTAATACGCAAGTGTGAACCCATAGTAGCTTCGAAAAGGCAGGCGTAGATGGGGAGAGTTTTTACGGTCTCGAACCCTGTTACATTGTATGAATTAACAGTAACATGAAATACAATGATCTACCGGAGTCATAGGGATGGCGTGGTTATAGATGGAAAGTTATGGAACGTGGGAGATCTGTTATTTCAAAGGTTGGCCACCTTAAACAAGCTGATATAAGTATAGCGAAATTCAGCCTGGTAATAACAGAAGTCGGAGGAGCTCATAGTACTGCTCGACCTTAAGGACAACATAACCTTGAGTTAGGGAAGGAGCTCTACTTTGGATATGTAGATATAGAACTGTAATGCTCGGTACTGGCTTAGTCCTATCGGCCGAATAAAATGTATTGATGGTTCTAAATGCTACTATATGTTTGTATAAGTAAGAAAAGAAAATAAGGCGTTTAAATTAGCTACTTAAGCATCACCCTTATTGGGTAGATTCTTATGAATATCAAACAAAGAAATCCATCGGTAAGCCTTATGAGGGAAAACTTCACGTACGGTTTGATGAAGGGGGTTCTGATAGTTTTCTCAAAATGATTACATTTATGATTATTTAAACTGAGAGAGCTATCAGGCTCTACTCTACGCACCTATACGGCGTCAAAAAATAAGCTTAGTTTACAAAAAGAAAAAATCTATACATACTAAGAAAGCTATGTATAGTTTCTGTTGATTTCTATACATTACCAATTATTTTTGTATAGAAAATGGTTAAGTATATAGTTAATAAACTCCATTCACCAGTTGACATGTCTGAAGCTCGTATTTTAGCCATTACGTGAAGACATATAACAAACAAGACCAATGAACTTCAATATTTACAAATACATTTTTATCATGCTCATAATCTTAACAGGTTGTGACCCAGTTCATGATATATTATTGGAAAACAATACAGATGAAACTATTGATGTGATCTACCAACCTCATCTTAATAAAATTCCACTGAATGGTAACCATCCTGAAAATTTCAATTTTCAAGGAGAAGAAATGAACAAAGTGACTTTGCAAACAAATGATGCTATAATAATTGGAACTGTAGCAGCAAGGTATAATCCTTCTCCAAATGATATTGATCTGGATTATTTAGAAATTAGACATCGTCAAGATACGATTAGGTTAATGGGTAAAGATAAAATTATGACGGCAATCCATAAGGTAGAAAAATTGGATTGGAGATTGATCATAAAATAATGAATATGCTAGTATCTATGATAAGGTTATTTGGACTATTGTTATTCGAGAATTACCAAAACTTTAAAAAGAAATAAAAGATTTGCTAAATTAACGCTTAGTATAACATCAATTAAACTCCAATCACTGTTGACCCAATACTCACATAGTTTAGTCATCACGGTGAACTATTTAAGAAAATCCTAATTTGAAAAGAAAAACAGTAATAATATTATTTTTCGGACTTTTAATCATCATGAAATTCTGGATTGGAATTTACACACATGATGAATTTGGCAGTAAAAGAATTTTTGTAAAGCATAGACCAATTTGGAAAACTTACTTCTATTCACCAAGAGGAATGAGTGATTTAAAATTATCTGAAATGACTATTGAAAAGCAAAACGAACAAATACTTTTCGATGAATTTGTTATAGAAAATCAAATAATTGAATAGAATAACAATGACTCATCTCTATCCACTGGGTGACGTGCGATTCACTCACTTGTATCAATTTATCATATACGTTTAGAAAAAATGTCAGTCATATCTTTTAGTGGATTAACTCCGATTATTATGGTTGTAATGTTAGGACTTATAATGTCCTTTATTTTAGCTATTGTTTTGAGAAAAAGGAGTAAGCTCGTTTATATACCAATCGTCATTTTTATATCAATTAGTATTTACTTTGGATTTTCTATCGCTTCTATCATTCATAGCTTCAATGAGCTTTTATCAGAAAAACATTTAAAGCAATTATATGAAAATTCAACATCACCAGAAGAGTTAGTTAAGGTTGGACAAATCTATCCTCTAACAGGAAGGCTAACATTTAGAAATTATAAGGGAAAAATGAATTTTGCTAAGCTTTCTGAAACATCTAATCGTAGAGATTCAATTTCTATATTATACGATTATATCAATTTTGAAACAGATATCAAGGATAGAAGCAGTAAGGGTAATGTGGTTTATATGAATAGTGATGATTTTAAAAAAGTATCTGATTTTGAATATGATGAACTTATTAAAAATGAACAAGTAGTTGAGATGATATTAAAATCTGAAAAATTGTCTGATAATGAATGGTTATGTTTAAAAGTAATTGATTTGGAGATTAAGAAAGGGAGAACATCAATTACGGATTAACAATTATGACCAGCTAATATTAAAAGCTTTCCAAAGACGAATTAGTAATATATTCTTAAAATACACAGAAAGAATAAGTATGAATTTAAAACAACTTCTAGTAATATTATTATCGATAGTTTTTTCTAATGCTTTTAGTCAAGATAACACTAGAATTAAAATTGAAAGTATCAAGCTTAATGCTGATACTATTATTTCAAAGAAACTGAAAGACTATGTCCTAAATAAGAATATTGATATTTTAGAATATTCAAAAATCAAATATACTGATGCAGATGTAGTTGATGAACGAATGGTTCTAATCGACTATTCAAGTGAAAATAACTTGAAATTAGAACTTTCAAAAACGATAAACAAACTCAATAGTGATTTAGAAAAAGGCAATTATTATCCTCAAATTGACCTTGATAAAGTAGATGGAAATCTGAATATAGATGATTTTCAAGGAGTTTATGTGGAACTCAAAAGATTGAAAAGTAGTGACATTCTCTTCGAATACGATATTTACTATCCCATGGTAATAAGTGAAGGATTGATAGCAGAATCAGACATGGAAGGTTGGAATTTATCTATTATCAAAAAATCCAATAATATAGAGAATGGTATCGACCTTGAGTTAAATGATATTAGTGGAGCAAGAGATAGAAAAGTGAAGCTAAGACCAATTTCAAAAGATACTTATCTTCTCTTGGAGACAGGAAGTTTAGACAATGGTGAAGGTTATGAATACAGAAAGATTGTTGTTCCATTAAAAAAAGCAAAGCAGCTTCCAATACTAAGGATAATAAATACTGGTGAGTTAGATGATATTTATGACGGGTTTGATGAAGTGGACTTCAAATCCTATTCTTTTGATAAATAAAAATTGTATTGCATCACTTGAATAAAATATGCTGAAAGTTCTGTTTAACAGTAATGTTCACTTATTGATATCAAACTATGAAAAACTATTTAATAATTCTATTGATCATTTTCATGTCGAACCTAGTGGTAGGACAAGATTCTATAAAAACGAAAAAATAGAATACCGAGGTGGAATTATAACTTTTGAAATACCTTCAAATTGGAAAGAAGAATACCAAGAATAAGGTGGTGCCGCATTCTATGAAGATATCGAAAATTCAGGGACATTGTTCTTAAATGTAATTAGTTTGAAATCACCAGAACCAATATCAAAAAATAACACCTTGAAGTTACTTAAACCGATATCGGACAATGAAGAAATTAGAGTTTTGCCTAACCAAAATGTAATAAAACACTATATATTCGAAACAGAAGAGAATGGAATTAATTTGATCACCTATTGGTGGTAAATAGATCAGATTATTGAACCAAATAAAGGTAGAATTGCTAATTTTTCTTTTGTGATTCCAACAAGTATTCGAGATGAAAAAAAGTGTTGGATCAAATAGAGTTTTTAAATAATATGGTGGAAGCAGTGAACTTTTTGAATAGGTAAAAACACATTTACATTTATCAAATAAATAGATATTACACTTTTTACAATTTATATTTAACAAAATATCAACTTTAATCAAACTAAAAAAACAATGAAACTAAAACATAAGAAGCAATATCAAGAACATTATGACTTAATTGATAAGCATATTGACAAATACTTTAAAGGAGCAGAAATACATGTTTTTCATGAAATTCCCACTTTTGATATTCATTTAGACATTTACCATATTAAACCGAAAGACTCAGATTTTGAATTGTTATTCACTGCAGGCATGAGTTCAATAGCAATGAATGTAAGTGAAATTCCTGGCGATTCTGATTTTTATAGATTTGCTGAATTAATTGTTTTGATTCCAAAGGGGGGTGATTTTGGGGAGATTTTTCCTAGTAAAACACCCTATGATTGGATTATTTCTATGATAAAGCAATCTGCTAAGTTCCCTCATTTATATAATACTTGGTTGAGTATTGGTCATACGATACAGTCTGATGAAGAAATGAATACATATTCGGATAATACTGATTTTTGTGGATGTTTAGTTCTTCCAACAATGTCTTTTCCAGAAGACTTCAAAACAATTCATACACCTAACGGAGTGATAAATATTTACAGTCTTTTTCCAATGTATAAAGAAGAACTTGAATATAAAATTGAAAAGGGATTCAATGAATTCATTCAATTTTTAATTAAAAACAATACAGCTGAGATTATTGACTTCCAAAGGGCAAATTTTTGTAAACAATAAATTAAATATAATAATGAAAAAGATCATTTTAATCCTATCTTTCTATATGATATCATGTTCAAGCATTTCAAATGAAAAACAAAATGATAATAGAGATAATGATAAAACGGATCTATTAATACAAACAGACCAAAAAATAATTTACTCTGATATCAAAGGCACCACTAATGAACTTCCATCTGATGGTAATTATCTTTTTGATATTGCATTTTCAGAATGGGATGGTCAATCTTTGGGAGGAAAAGTTACGGTTAGTATTAAAAATGGATCAGCAAAAGTTATTTACACAGGAGAAGGAAATTTAACTGCAGAAATAGGAGAAGTAATCGATCAAGGTATCATTTTTAAACATAAATCGGGAGTTTGGATTATAGGGAATGATGAATCGGATACTAAGCTTGAAGAAATTGGAGGGTGTACTGGTGGACCTTCAATAATCGACTTTAAAAATAAAAGATATTGGATGTGTTAATCCTATTAATGTAGAATTATAAAGGAGAGGAGTATTCTACTAAAACAACAATTGAAACTAACATGACTTTTTCATATCCAATTGATTTTGTAATCAACACAATAATTAATAAGACAAAACTTCTTCTATTTACTTTAATCTTCATTTCATTTTCAGCTCAAGGTCAGAATGATTCACTGAATGTAAATAATGACTATCAACTTTCTTTTTACTCAAAAGCAACATCAGATTCATTAGGGTCAAAAGAAAAGATGTATAATCGATACCATATGGAGAAGAGTTTGGTGTTAATAACTGGGGTTCAAATTCATGCTAACCAATTTGGAGAGATAGGTTTGGGAGTAATGAAGAATGTTATGGCTGGTCATCATCCTGCAACTTTTATATATGGTGTTTCAAATGAATTGAAATTTTCGAATGATCTCATTTGGGGTTTAAAAGCTGGAGTATGGTTAGGTGGAGGGATGAATATTGGCCTCAACTTGGTGAACTACACTGATTTTAAAAATAACAGTCTACGCTTTAGACCTGAAATTGGAGCAGGGTTATGGGAGTTCAGAATTGTATATGGATATAACTTTGCAATTACAAATAGAGAATTTGAAGGAATCAATACCCATAATTTTACGCTTAACTTAATGTTAAGGGTGAAGAAAATTAAAAAAATAATATACTAAAAGTAACATTAGTATTAGTGAAAAATAATTCTGCAATTATGAGAAAGTCTTTTGTTAGAAGTATTAGGATAAAGTATAGCATTTTATTAATTATTCTACTGATTGCACATCTTATATGTGTGGCACAGGATGATAAAAAAATGACAATATCAACAAATAGATTAGACGAATATGGCCTTAAATCTGGTGTATGGAATATTTATAAAAATGGATCATTAAAGTCGATATCAAATTATTCAAAAGGAGAGTATCATGGGTATCATATATCTTTTTTGAATGATTCAACTATCGGATCACTTTCTATTTATGATGAGGGAAAGCAGGTAAGTAATTTTCTTTTCTCAGATAACAAACTTTGGAGAAGAAGTATTGATACATCCAATGTATCCTTTCAAATAGATTATTATTCAAATCAATTACCTAAAACCGGTGGATTTTATCCAAAGGGTAACGGTGTAAAAGTGGATTATTCTGAAGTAGGAAAAGTTAACTCTATTACAGTAATTAAATTATATCAGGTAGATGGGCATTACACTCATTTTTATAATAATGGACAACTAAGAGAACATGGGATTAGAAAAAATACATTTCCTTGGACAGTATTTTGTGTCTATGATTCACTTGGAAATAGTATTGATTTTGGTAATCTAAAAAATGGTAGTGGGACTTTAAAATTGTATCATGATAATGGAGAATTATACAAAGTTGAAGAATATCGTGAGGGTCTATATTGGAATACAAAAAAAGTATACTCTGCTATGAAACTTAAACTTAATAAAGGATCCATAAAAAACGGTGATGGAGAAGTGATAGATTATTACATGGATGGTTCAATTAAAAGTAAAACAAGTTTTGAGAAAGGCTTAAAAAATGGAGTTTATATTTCTTACCATAAAAATGGAGAAGTAAAGGAAATAGGAGTTTATTTTAATAATAAAAAGCATAATGAATGGGAGCATTATTCAGAAAGTGGAAACTTAGAATCAAGCTATTTATATCAGAATGGTAAGGTTAGAGAAATTCGGGGTGTTGATTAAATAATTGCTATATAATTTTTCTATTATAAAATTGAAATAAAATATGAAAGTGATTTTACCACAAATAAAAAACAAGAGATGAAGAAATACAAAATGATTATATATTGTTTTTTGTACCCAATATTGACAATGATATTCTTTATGATTTGGATGGTTCAATTTTCAACATTACCAGGAGGTGATATAGGAATGGCTCCATTTTTAATAGGAATAATATTACTAATAGTTTTCATAATTGAGATTATTCTAGTGTTGTTATTTAAAAATAAAATCGATGGTAAAAGAGAAAAATTAATTTCATTAATAATTGGATTTTTCATCTACGAATCCATATGGTGTTTACTTGACAAGAAAATTTATTTTTTAGAATCATTTACGAAACCAATAAATGAAAATATTGAAGGAGAGATATCATTTTTATCAATTTTTGCATTATTAGTAATATTCATATTGATATCGAATAATGACAAGTTAAAAATTAAACTTCTTTAAAACATTTAATAAAGCTATATTAAATCTATGGTAAGCAGTCGCCCATCCCCATCTATTATGCCTCAAATTCCTGACTTAATTTTACGTCATCATTAAAACGTAGATATTATGTCAAAAAAAGCAGAAATGTATGCTCATATAGCATCATGGAAAATTAGTGGTTTACAACAAAAAGCTTATTGTCAACTTCATTCAATTAAGCTATCCACTTTTCATTATTGGGTAGTAAAACAACGTAAAGAAAATACAAATCCAGCTAAGGGGAGTTTCATCCCTGTCAAAGTACCGAAGAAGGTTGAACAGACCTTTAAGACCGTTACTCTCGAATATCCCAATGGAGTAAAACTCCATCTTTCAGATCGAGAACTATTAAAAGAAGCAATTCATTTTTTCTAATGTTATCTCTTCGTAATACAGATCACATTTATCTGTACAGTAAATTTACAGATATGCGAAAAGGGTTTAATGGGTTGAGTAATATCGTTATTTCTTTAATGGAACTGGATGTGACTAATGGAGATATTTTCGTTTTTATTAATCGAAGTAAAGATAAATTGAAACTGCTTCGGTTTGAAAAAGGCGGTTTTTCATTGTATTATAAACGTTTGGAAAAAGGTCGGTTTGAGCTTCCGAAAGGGTTCGACAAACAGAAAAACATCTCTTTATCTTCGACAGAAATTATGATGATAATTGAAGGTGTTTCTTTAGAAAAAAGAGGTCAAAAAGTACGTTTTTAGTATTAAAATCGCTACTTTTGTAAGGTGAGTAAGGATGATAAAATAGCGAATTTAGAACAAGAAAATGCACAACTGAAGACACAGTTGTCAATGCTTCAAAGTATGCTTTACGGTTCTAAATCAGAGAAACGAAAACAAGCGGATATACCCGATAATCAGCTCTCTATTTTCGCTCAAGACAAAGAGCAGAAAAACGGNGCCTTCTCAGGAGATTACCGTTCCTGCTCACAAACGCAAAAAGAAAAAGCCTGTACGAACAGCTTTACCAGAGCACCTGGAACGTGTAGAAGAAGTGATTGAACCTGATCACGATTTGGATGGATGGCATAAAGTAGGAGAAGATATTACGGAAGTACTCGAATGTGAACCTGCCCGTTTATTCGTTCGTAGAATTATCGCCCTGTTACGTTCGTGATGCAGATCAAGAGAACAGCGAGTTTAGTCAAGCGAATTTACCGTCAGATTTACCATTTCCCAAGTCAAGTACATCGGCAAGTTTAGCCGCACAGATGGTCGTGAGTAAATTTATCGATCATATCCCCACCCATCGTTTTATCAAGCAATTTGAAAGACAAGGCGTTTATCTAAAAAATACAACGCTCATAGACTTACAAAAAAGAACGGCGGATAAACTGAGTATTTTATACGACACGCTCACTCAAAAAATACAGCAAAGTAACTACCTTCAAATCGATGAATCGACCATAAAGGTGATGGGGACAGGTAAAAAAGGAAAACCACACCAAGGATATATGTGGTATTACCTTGATCCTAAAGCCAAATTATTATCGATTCATTATGCAAGCGGTCGAGATCGGAAATATTTAAAAGAACATCTGCATAATTTTTCGGGTTATGCTCAAACCGATGGCTATAAAGCTTACGATTATTTTGATCAGACAACAACAATTACACAGCTCAATTGTTGGGCCCACGCACGTCGATACTTTTTTGAAGCACATAAAGGTGGAGATAAAAGGGCATTGGAGGCGGTGAACCTTATTGGTCAGCTCTACGAACTGGAAAAATCACTGAAAGAAGAATCTAATCCAAAAATCATCTATCAGCAAAGGCAAAAGTATGCTCTTCCAGTAATCAATACACTTTTTGAGTGGGCAAAAAAGCTAACCGTCTTACCTAAATCTCAGTTAGGAAAAGCAATACATTATCTTCTCAATAGAGAAAAAGGACTCCGAATGTACTTAACTGACGGTAAACTTTTGATTGATAACAACCCCATAGAAAATAAAATTCGTCCACTTGCTATTGGTCGAAAAAATTACATGTTTGCAGGAAATGAAGAAGGAGCAAAACAAGCTGCCATGTTCTATGCCTTTTTTGCAACAGCCAAAATGAACGACATTGAACCTTTTGAATGGCTAAAATCAACGCTAGAAAAAATAGATGATCAGCCAATCAATAAAATTGAGGAATTACTGCCGGTGAAGTAGTATTTAGCGGGATGGGCGATTGCTTACAATCTATGCAACTAATCGCAAACTGTAAAACATGTAAAAATGAGATTATCTTTTACTCTTCGGCTAAAACTCGGAATAAGTTGGCCCAAAAAAGAGGGGAAATGATTAATCTGAAATGTAAAAAATGTGATTCTTGTTCCAATTACCATGTAAACTCAATAAAAGCAGAGGTCAACACTAAAATCTTAGTTATTGCATTCTTAAGTTTTCTAATAACTACTATTATATTGACTTTGGTAATATGGAATTATACAACAAAGCTCTTAAATATTTATACTATTAGTGGTCTAGTAGTATTCATGACAATTCCCTATCTCATATTTGAGAAAATAAAAGATAACCAACAATTTAATGTTATGTATTTTAATAATTATGAATATGTATAACTAAAAAAAATGTGATCTAACATGCAAACTACTATTAAAAATATTCTGTTCATTATTCTTTTCTTAAACTCTTTCAATTTAATTGGAAGCTCAATAGATGATTTCGTATCAAATTCTTTTACCTACTCATTTTCTGTAAATGATTATTCCAAAACACTAAGCAAGAACGAAATCAATTCGTTAATTGGAAAAATAAATGAAATAAATAGAAAATCTGATATTGAATATTCAGTGTGTATCATTTCATCTTTAGAAAATTATGATATTAGAGAGGTTGCTACTTCAGTAGGTAACTATTGGGATATTGGAGCAACAAAAGATGGAGAGGGAATTTTGATATTAATTTCAACTCAAGACAGAAAAGCATTTATTGCAACTAGTACAAAAACAGCATTAAAAATTCCGAATGATAAGGTTCAAGAAATTGTGAATGCTAAGTTATTACCTTCATTAAAAGAAGTGCAATATTCGGAAGCTATATTGAATTCTATAAAAACATTTGAGGATAAAACTAATACTAATGAGAGTTCAGATGTTTCTTATTATTTAGGTATAATAATTATAGGACTTCTTATAATCTATATACTTTATGATTTTTACAAATTAGATGGATTTAAAAGGAATAAAGACAGAATTAAGTTTTCAGTGAACGCTAAAAAAGGTTCAGCAGGTACCTGGTCCCCTTCTGGAGGAAGTTCGGGTGGAAGTACGGGAGGAGGTTTTTCAGGAGGAGGAGCTGGAGGAAGCTTTTAATTAAAGACTTTGGTCTTATAATAGGAGATATAAAATATATATAAAATCAATAACAAAACACAATGAGATTAAATATCCTATTTCTATTATTATTCTTTCCCTTGCTAATACAAGCCCAAAACCAAATCATTGAGTTTAATGATCTTACATCTATTATTGTAGAGTCACAACAAAGTAATGAACCACATGTAAAAGGAGGGCATACCATATATAGCCTATGTTTTACTAAAAATGAAAACGGAGACTTTATATCTAATGAAATAGTTTATCAAAAGGATAAAAAAAATAAAGTTAATAGACTAAACAATACAATCACGATATCTAAAAAAGCAGTTGAAACTTTCCTTTATTCTTTAAACGAGGATAAAAGTCAATTTAAGTTACAAGATTTAGGACTTGCTCATGAAAAGTTAGATACAAACATTAATGTAGATCATTCATCAGCGTTGACATTTACTAAAACAATCAATGATGATTTCTTATTTGATATTGATTCATTTTCATATTGTAATTCATTCCAAAGTATTAAGAAGCATATTATTGGTGGTAAGTTTTTTACATTAAAACTATTGACTAAAGAGGGTAAGGAGACAATTCTGGATATCAGCACTGGTGACTTAAATTTGAATAATCCGATAAGGCTTAGAAATTATTTTATTGTATATCCAATGCTTAAAGGCAAATTACCAACAGACTTTTTTAATCACGAATATTTCAATGAAGATAGATTACTTCTAGAATTAACCAATTATCTTAAAGTCATTGAATGTGAGGATTATTACTATGAAGAATTTAAAAAGCAACATCCTGATAGAACACACCAAGAAAATAGAATGAGGGTTGGGTGGGATTTTGAAGAGTATTTTAAAACAAACAAGAAATAGAATATTAAATATATACCTATTAAACAAAATTCTAATTAAGGAGATCTCACGGTAATTTATGATTGATGTTAAACTTATCTACTTCTTCCTAAACAATAAAAAACAAAGTGAACATATTCTCATACCATTTAGTCAAACTTCCCTTTTTCTTTGCCATAAAGAAGATATTCTCGAATCCAATTTCTAATAAAACAAAAGGTCTGATACATTCAGAATATATGACAGCCATGACTTTAGGTTCGCCTATTATTTCTACTTCTAGATTTCTAATAGGACAAGTAGCTGTATTTATGCAATGGGAAAATGAGACTGCACTAGTTAAATATTTAGAACAAGACAGCTTTGGACAAATTTTAGCCAAAGGCTGGCATGTACGTTTGTCTTTTATTAGAGAATGGGGAAAGTTTAGTGGTTTTCAAATACCAACTAATAAATCACAATTAGATAGTGCTACCTCACCAGTAGTTGCGATTACAATTGCGAAGATGAAACCTTTAGCAGTTCCAAGATTTATTTATTGGGGAAGGCCTGTAGAAAAACTTGTAAGAGATCATCCGGGAACAACGCTTTCTCTAGCATCAGTTAAGTTCCCCAATACAGTATCTACGTTTTCGATTTGGAAAACTGAAAAAGAAATGAAAGATATGGTTCGTGGTCATAGTGAAGTTCAAAAGCCGAAAAGGCATTCTGATGCAATGAAAGAAAGAGAGAGAAAGAATTTTCATTTTGAGTTTACTACTATAAGATTTAAACCAATTGGAGAGTTTGGAGAATGGAAGGGAAAAACAAAATTTATTCCTAACCAAAAAATTAATCATTAATGGGAATCGCTAATAAAAACCAACACCTCCAAGATTGGATTACTCAACAATGGGTCATACTTTTTGGTGAAAAAATTAGTAAATCGAATCATAGTTGGCTTATTGGTCCTTTTGGCGGAACCGATGGCATTGGGAAAAAGTTTATTCATCAATTAATTAAAGATGAGGGACTTATAATTAGTCAAGATAAAGCTAATAAAGGGTTGATAGATTCAATTAAACACCTTAATTTGTCTGAGGATGAATTAGGTAACTTGCATCCAAAAGTCGTTGATTTTTATCAAAATACAAGTGATTATAATCTATTGTTAAAAGCAAAATGGACTCCTTTTTTCAAGTTTTTTGGGATTCTAGTGCAGAAGATATTTAGCAATAGAATTGAGCAATTGAATGTGCCAATTCAGGACATAAAGGATTCATCGGGTTTAACAAATGAAATCATTAAATTATTGGATGCTAAAACTAATGAAGTCAAAAGAACCATATGGTTGAGAACATTTAAAGCATCTGGTCAAGTAGTGTATTCCGGAGTTTATGATACTTGTCGATTACCCAATGAACAAACTTGTATAAAAGCGGTTTTTCCTTTACCCAATGGAAATGCAACGGTTATTTTATCTCCAAGTGTTGGAAATAAAGGAGAACTCATTTTGGATTCATCAGGTGAAAAAATAGGAGATAGCGGGTTTTACTTTTTACTTAAGGACTCAAAAGGTCAATTATGGACAAAATTCATTAAGTCGTTCAAGGATCAATTGGTGGTTAGTTGTCTTAATAACAGAATTACAGCTATTCAAACTTTAACTTTGTGGGGTCTTAGGGTTTTGAAATTTGAATATGAGATTATGAAAATAAACAATTAATAAGGTTATCTGGCAAACATGAAAAAACTAACTTTAAAAATACTTGTTCTCTTTTCTTTAATGAGTTGTAGCAACTACGAAAGTGATATTTACATTAATGCAGAGCATGAAGCTATTAATGATATTTTAATAGAGCTGATCAAATTCAAAGAGATAAAACGAATCAAAACTAGGGGTGATGAAAAGAGTAAACTATATATTATATCAACTCTAGATACCGTTACAGCTCAAATTTTTAAACCTGAAGGTTATTTAGTTGGGATGGAAGGGTTTGACATAACTAAAGAAGAAATCGACCATCAAAAAAAGGAATATGAAACGATTTTAGAAAATTATTGTGAGGAGGAAAAATTATTTAGAAAGTTGAAAAATGGAAGTATCAAAGAACGAGAAATTCATCATGTTTTTGATGATGAATATTTTGATATTTGTTTAATTCCCCAAGAAGAATTTAAAGGTTTTGAAACTAATACTGATGAACTAGGTTATTTATTCATTTCAAGAATAGTTTTTAATAAAGATTATACAAAAGGCTACCTTCATTATAGTTTTGCTTGTGGTATTGGTTGCTTTTGGGACAACAATATTGTAATTAGTAAAGTAAATGAGAAGTGGACGATTACAAGGTATTTCTCGGGTGGAATTTCCTGAAATCTAAATCAGATAAACAACTACTAAATTGACATCTAAAATCAACTAATAATGAGAAAATACTTTTTAATTCTATTACTAGCTTCTAGCTGTAATTCTCATAGATTATTATATCATCCTGAGGGTAAATGGATATTTAATTATCAGCTTCATGAAAATTTAGATTCTTCAGTGTCAGTATATACTAAACCAATATTAATTGAGTTTGATGAAGGAGGAAAATTAATATTTTCTCAATTGGGTTTTAAAGAATCAACCAATACTTGGTTGGTAAATGATGATACTTTGATTTACAATTCAAATAAATCAATAATCAAAAAACTAAAAAGGGATTCTTTAATCTTAAAAGAAAATAATGATTACTATTATTTTTCAAGACCCAAAAAGAGAATCATTAATCAATCGAAGACAGAAATTGAAAGCATATTACAAACAAACATTTGGATGAATGATCAAGGTAGGGAAGTAGAGTATTTTAATAATAACACTATGATAGAATCTGATATAACATATAATTATAATTTAGAAGATACAACAAAATCAATTACTCTTAATAATTGGGGAATAGCTGAGTTTAATCAAAATTATTATCTTTTTTATTATAAGGATTTAGCAACAAATTCTGGAACAAAAGAAGCCATTTATCAACTTCATTCTGTCACAAAAAAATCTTTTTCATTTGTAAATGAAAGCGGAAAGATTATTTCTTATTACAAGAAAAAAGAAGAGTTTGAAAAAGATCAATCTTTATTTAAAGGTAAATGGGTGAGTCGCAATTCGAAAGATAAAAGATATAGACGGTATGCTAGGGACTTATATTCGAAAGATGAAAGTATGATTTTATTTGATGGGGATTTAATAATGGAGATTAGCGATAGTATTTTGACTTTTCAGATAGATACCCTTAGAAAAATAGAATATAATTGGAGAATAAATAAGGAAAATAATATCTTATTTTTAGATAAAAAAACTACATTAGATAATGGTAAAGAAATCGTGCTCAATATTGATTATATATATTTGAATTCTGTATCAACTGATCTCATAAAATCTAGATTAGAAAATTATATTTTATATGATGAGTTAGATGATCAAAAATCTTATTTACTTAACATATATCAAGATTTCCAAAAAGTAAAGTAAACATAACAAATTAAGCAAAACTCTTTAAAAGCTTGATTTAATATTTTAGGAATTTAATCTTCAATTTTTTTAAGCAAACAAACATGAAAAACATATTTTTATGTCTACTGACTTTCTGCATCCTAGGATGTAATGCTCAAAAAGAAACTAAAACTAAGGAACAAGATCAAGTAGATCTAATGAATGCGAAGTCTTTCAAAGAACTGAGAACAAACTTTAAAACATCGCTTATTAAAGAAGTAAAAGCACCTCAATATTTTAGTGAATTTGATACTCCACCCGAAAATGTTAAAGTTGAAACGTATGAATCAGAAGGATTAAAATTGAAGGGTCTTCTGAATACAAAAAACATCGATTCGACAAAAAAAACTAAAGCTATTGTTTATTTACATGGTGGATTTGCCCTTAGTTACGGTGACTTAAGAGACTGTCAACCATTTATCGATGCTGGCTACATTGTTTTTGCACCAACTTATAGAGGAGAAAACGGAAACGATGGAAATTTTGAATATTTCTATGGTGAAGTAACCGATGCAGAAAATGCTGTCAAATGGCTCTCTCAACAAGATTATGTAGATGCTGACAATATTTTTGTCTTTGGCCATAGTATTGGAGGAGGAATATCTACATTACTAAGTTTAAATAATAACTGTCCTTCAAAATTAAATGGGAGTTGTTCTGGTTTATACATCAAAGAATGGTTACCGTATTTGATCAAAAGAGAATCTATTCCTTTTTCAATTTCAGATGATAATGAATTATTGGTAAGATGCCCGATTTATATGTTGGAATATCTAGAAAGAAGACATCTTATGTACATTGGTACTGACGATAAGTACGAAAATATTGATGCATTCCTATCTAAAATATATAATGATAAAACTCCAGAGAACTTCAATCTTATAGAATTGGAAGGGGATCATTTTTCTAGCCTAAAGCCTTCTATGGTGAGGTTTATTGATGAAATTGAAAAAGTGATGTAATATTATCCAAAAATATGATTCATTAAGGATTTCAAACTTATGAGAAAAATATAATACTTATTATTTCTTTGTTTGATAATTAATTGTTGTCAAACAATCAAAGAACATAAAGTTGATCAAAATATCGAATTGCAAGAATTGAGTGGTGAGCTTTACTTTAAGTTCTTATGTTTGAGAGCTATTATGGTATTCCAAAATCAACTATAACCAAATTTGAATTAATGATAGATAGCTTGAGAAATCAAGAAAGTATTTCTCTTGAGGATCAATTGTTAATAGAGAGATTTAATGTATTGAGAAATAACAACTTGATAAACAAACCACCTTTTCATTTAGAAATTGATTCATCACAAATTATAACGGCATATCTTGATGAAAAAGAATATGAAAAGATCAAACAGTTTGATAGACAAAAATTGATCAATGAAAAAAAGAAGGTGAATATCGTATTTAAAGGACAGGTTATCAGAGATGATATTCTAGATTGTTATAAAATTATTTCTACTGAAAAAATTAGAGGGAAAAACATATTGGAGAAAATAAATTTCGAATTCAATAAACTATGAAACATAGCTTAAAACTAATACTGATTACTTTTATTAGTATAAGTTGTATGACATAAAATAAAGAAAAAGATATAGTCTTTGAGACCTTCAAAGAGTTAATTGAAGAAAAAGGTTATAAGATCGATTCAGTTGATGAAACGGGTTTGATCTTTATTGAATCTAATGAAATCACCCTTGAGGTGAGTTTAGATAATACAAGAAAAAACTACAATAGAGATAAAGACATTTCACATATCCACCATTTAGTTGAGACTATAGAAGATTATGTTTTTCAATCGCCTGATTGGGAGATAATTAAAGACAATGTTTTAATATCTCTATTTCCAAGTGAATATAAAATCAATGATATACTGTATGATTCGATCACAGATCAGTTTAATAAAGGCTATGTGTATTATGAATCTCCTAATATTTCAATGATTAGCAATCAATAACTAGTTGATTGGCATATTGATAAGGAAATTCTTCAAAAACAAGCGGAGAATAATATGTCAAATATTGTAGAGGAAACCAAAATCATTGAGAAGGAGATAGATAATGCTACTCTAATTTATTTTGAAACCAATTTTGATCCATTTAAATCGGCACTTTTGTTCTCTAATGCTATGAGAACAAAACTAATTGAAAAGTATGGATCACCGTTATATGCGGTACTTCCAGTAAGAGACTTTTGTTATGTTTTTAAAGAATCTGATAAGGATTATTTATTAAACCGATTAGGTGAGGTGGTTAAGAAGGAATATGAAAAATCAGGTTATCCTTTAACAAAGGAGGTATTTAAAATAACATATTCAGATATAAAGACTATTGGAAGTTATGACTAATTGCACCTTTGAAATTTAAAAAAATTATGTTTTAAAAACATCATTAAATAATAATGAGTGAACAACTAATATCTCAAGCAAAGAAATATTTACAGAATGATGACGGATTATCTGCCATTCAAACTTTAATGAAATCCAATTTGGAAATAGATCCCAATACCAATTATCTGTTGGGTTATATCTACATTAACGGAAATGACTATTCAGGAACAAAGAAAGATATAAGGAATGGAAAGAAACATTTACTTAGAAGTTTAGAGTTGGGGAATGCTGATGCTGGTCTTGAGTTAGCTAGCCTCTATTATCTTGGTAATGGAGTAAAAGAAAATGAAAAGTTAGCCGAAAAATATTGGCAAATGTCATGGGATCTTGGAGATGAATTGGCAGGTTTTGAATTGGCTAATTATTATTTCGATCATCAACTTAAATTGGATAAAGCGGTTGTCATTTATAATGAACTAATTGCTATGGATGAATTTGTGGATAATAGTCATTATAAATTGTTTAAAATATATGAATCAGGGTTTGAAACAATTGAAAAGGACCCTAAACGTGCACTTAAACATTTGGAAGAAAGTGCTAATAACCAAGGAGTAAATGCTTGTATGACTCTTGGTTTAAAATACTACAGAGGAGAAGAGGTTTCAAAAGATCGCGAAAAGGCAATAGAATTAGTTTCTAGAGTAAAAGATAATGATCTATTCAAACAAGAAATTGAAGCGATTTTGAACAAAATGTATCAAAATGAAGATTTATAATGCGAATCGTTTATCAATGGGAAATAACTTAAAACTTAATTAAATATAAGATCTTTTCAGAAGTAAATTATCGACAAGAAAAATCTGATTAATGAAAAAAAGAATTGTCATAGTTGGAGGAGGCCTTAGCGGATTAACACTTGCCTATTTATTCTCAAAAAAGAATATAGAGACAAAGGTATTAGAAGCATCAAATAGATTAGGTGGTCGTATCCAAACTATTAAAGGAGCTTTGGATACTCCTTTAGAATTAGGCGCTACATGGTTTTCTGATGCACATCAAAATGTATTATCTCTACTCGATGAACTTGATATAAAGAAGTTTGCACAATTCACAAAAGGAGTATCGATTTACCAAACGGATGTTTCTGTCCCCCCTCAACAATTTATTGTACCAGAATCAGAAATGCCTTCTTATAGAGTTGAGGGAGGTACACAAAATATAATTGATACTTTAGTTAGTTATTTGAATCAAGAAAATATACAGCTAAATACCTATGTGACTTCTATAAAAGAAAAGGGAGATGAGTTAGAAATTGAAACTTCAAGTGGGCAAGTAGTACAAGCCGATAAAGTGATAATATGTTTGCCCCCTCAATTAGTAGGTTCAAAAATAAAGTTTACACCTCATTTACCCGATTCCTTAAATAAGTTATTTCCAACTGTTCAAACGTGGATGGCCGGATCTATAAAATTTGTATTGGAATATGATCGTCCTTTTTGGAGAGAAAAAGAGTTATCAGGATTGTTATATAGTAATAACGGAATCATCTCTGAAATGTACGATCATACAGATTTTGAAGAAAATAAGTATGGATTTACAGGTTTCTTAAATGCTGGAGCAGCTTCCTATTCACAAGAGAAAAGAAAAGGTTTCGTTTTAAATCAATTATCCACTTTGTTAGGTGATGAAGTCCTAAAACTTTCGAGTTATCATGACAAGATTTGGAATGATAAATACCTCATCAGTGAGAATCATATCATGAATAGCCCTCATCAGAACAATGGTCATCCTTTGCTTCAGGAAAGTTACATGAATGGTAAGTTGTTCTTTTCGGGAACAGAAACTTCAAATAGATTTGGAGGGTATATGGAAGGAGCTATTCTTTCTGCGATAAGAGTAGTTGATCAAATAAAAATCTAATGTTTTGCTCTTCTTTATTTCTGTTGTTTTAAAAAATCAAAGAACTGTCTTTTTGTGACACGGTAAATTGCTTTTATGAAAAGATCAATAATCGCAATATCACTGTGTTTTTTTGCCACAATACTGGCAGGACAAACTATACCTAACAAAATATCTTCAGAAACGCTTAAATACATTGAGGCTGCTGCTGAAGGTGATCACTTAGCACTTGAAGGTGGACATATGGCTTTGGATGGTCATGTAATGCCTTATCCTTTTTTCAAATCGCATGAAGTCTTGTATTTATACAGGCTTAGTCAGCTTAGACATAATGTGATATGGAAAGCAGACAGTGTCTATTATCAAGAGGATTGGAAAGAGGGAAATGAATTGATCAAGGCAGGGAAAGAAGGACAGCAAAAAGTACCAGCTTCTTATATGTCGGGTGACAGACACTCTACTCATTCTTATTGGCTTGATATACCCAAACTACCTGAGAAAAATGAGAAGGAACGTTTCTTTTGTTTAAAACCAATGGAAATGAGTTTGGTCGGTTGGCCAGAAACAACAATTTATATTAATGGAAAAGCGAAGGCATCACTTTTAAGACAACACTTTTATTGGTCATTAGATCAATTGATGACTGGGGATAAAGTAGAGTCGGTATGCTTAAAAAGCTTTGGAGTTTTTGATAAACCTAGAGGCTATAGAGAAATTAGTATCGTAGAAAGAAATAAAGAGATTGATCAATTGTATTGGTACCTAAGAGTATTGGTAGAAGCTGCTAGTATTCTAAAGGAGGAGGACAATGGATATACAGAAATACGCCAACTAGCCGATGAGGTGATGGCAGAAATCGACCTCGATATTTCGGGAACAGTACTATTCGATCTTCAGTTAAAAAAATACTTACCTCAACTCGAAGAGAAATTCCAAAAGATAGTTGCCTTAGCAGATAATCAAGTTACACTTTATATGCTGATGCATGGTCATTTGGATAGTGCTTGGCGATGGACTTTAGCACAAACAGATGATAAGATTCAAAGATTAGTGATGAACAATCTGTATTTAATGGATCGCTATCCAGAATACAAGTATATGTTCACAATGCCTTATCACTATGAGCGTCTAAAAGAACTTTATCCAGAATTATATGCTCGAGTATTAGATAAAATTGAGGAAGGACAATGGTTGGCTAATGGTGCAACTTATGCAGAACCAGATGTGAATCTTCCAGGTGGTGAAAGTATTATTCGTAACTTCTTATATGGTTTGACAATTTTCCGTGAGGAGTTAGGAATGAAAAATCCAGTTTTATTCCTTCCAGATACCTTTGGTTACCCTCCATTTTTACCTCAGGTGGCTCAAGGGTTTGGAATTAATCATTTGATCGCCATGAGAGTAAATACTCCTAAAATAGATCATAGTATTTATCGCTGGAAAGGAATTGATGGATCAGAAATATTGGTTAATGCACTTACCACTCCAGCATGGGAATATCCTTTTATTAGTGCTGTTCATGGTAATAGAGTGCCTACTCCTGAATTAATTACCACTTACAACGCTCCAGATCCTGGACCCCGACGTCTAGTAGGAACATGGGAACGATTTAAAGATGCTGATGCAACCAACAAGCAATTATTATTAATTGGTTGGGGAGATGGCGGAGGTGGAGGCACCGAAGATCAACTAGAATTGGCACGATTGGTTAAGGATTTACCTTCCATCCCGAAAGTAGAATGGTCGAATATGTATGACTATATCCAAGAACATGTCAAAATAAAAGACAATTTTGCAGAATACAATGAAAGAATTCTTCCTAGAAGATGGATTCAACGCACATTCATGATGGCCAATGGCATCAAGATGCAAAATAGAAAAGCAGAGCAACTATTACGAGAAACAGAAGCTTTATCAGCTTGGGCAAGTCAATCGGGGTATACCTATCCAAAAGAAGAACTTACCACGATTTGGAAAGAATTATTGTTGTACCATTTCCATGATATTATTACAGGTATGGCAGTTCCGGAAGTGATGATCAAAACAAATGAAAGTTTAAAAAGAATAAACGAACAGGTATTAAGTTTAAGAACAAAAGCATGGGATCATTTGGAACAACAAATAGCCATGGAACATGATGGATTATTGGTGTTTAATTCTTCTGGGATTCCCCAAAGTGGTGTAATGACTTTAGGATATAATGGAGAAGCAAAATGGAAATTGGTCGATGAGAATAACAATGAGGTCAATTATGAAGTATTGACTAAAGGTCAAATAGCCCTCAATTTGCCTGAAATCCCTGCCATGAGTTATGCTAAATTATATTGGGTGAATGGTGAAAAACCTTCAACTATTAAAAAAGAGTTACTAGCTAGTAAGAGAGTATTAGAAAATACCCTTGTAAAAGTGAAATTCAATGAGTTTGGTGAGATCACGAGTTACTATGACAAGGAATTAAAGAAAGAAGTTGTTCCTGATGGCAAAGTGCAGAACCAAATGTTGGCACAACCACATGAAGTAGAAAAAGGTCCAAAAGTAATTCTAACAAAAGCCACTTTTAAAAATTACAAGAAAGGTGCGTTAAGCAGTAGTTTGGAACTTAATAGATCGTATGAAAATTCAGGGATTCAACAAATTATATCCCTTAAGAAAGGAAGTAAATTACTCACCTTTGATACAAAATTAGATTGGAATGAAAGAGATCGACTAGAAGTTGATTTCCCATTGTCAATAAAAAATGATTCGGCAAACCACGGTATTCAATTTGGTTACATGCCTGTGAGTAGAGGAAAACTTTTAGCAACTGATTCATTAGAAATACCAACTTGTGTGCATCAGTGGGCAGATGTCTCTGATAATGATTATGGTTTTGCTATGATTGATAATACACGCTACGGCTACAACTTAAAAGAAGGAGGAATCCGATTAGTAATGAGCTATGGACAAAGAAAACATGATTATTCAGAACTCAAGAATGTAGGTTGGGGACAAGATGCCTCAGGTGATTTAGGAGGAGAACATTTTTCATATGCTGTATTACCTCATCAAGGTAATTTGACCGAGGGGAAAGTGATTCAGACTGCGAAAGCCTTTAATACAGAATTACTTATTAAACCACTTGAAAAGCAAAAAGGTGAAGGAATGATCAATAGTTTCTTGTCAGGTTTACCTGATAATATTGTGTTGCAAACGATAAAGCAATCAGAAGAAGGAAAAGATATTGTTCTTCGTTTGTATGAAACAAATAAAAAGGAAACTAATTGTCAGCTAAAAATCATTGGTCAAAAATCAATGGATATGTTTGCATCTACTATGGATGAAGGCGAGCGTTCCGCCATAGAAGTAAAAGAGAATACTTGTTCTTTAACTTTTGCTCCTTTTGAAATCAAGACGATCATCTTATCTCCTCAGGAGAATAATAGTAAGACAGTAGAATAATAAATATTGTGGGTGTAAGAGGTGAATGTAAGTAGCTTCTTGCACCTATAATGTCACATCATTTAATGATTTTATTAAATGAGCATTTTCATTTCAATTCAATTTTTATAAACTAACTATAAATGCTTATTTTGTATAGAAATAACTAGGAGTGTATCAATTTTTTAAGCAAACTAATGAAAACAATAACAATTTACTTTTTACTAAATTTATTATGCTTTAATGCATTTAGCCAACTAGCTACAATTAACGATGTCGATGGTTATACAAATATCCGTTTAAAACCAATTGCAGGAAGTGAAATTATAGGAAGAGTATTTGATGGTGATTTTTACCATTGTACTGAACTGATAGGAGATTATTACGAAATTTTTTACGAAGAAAATACTTCTGAAAAACATAAAGAAAAGTATTGGAAAGGTATCAATATTCACCATCCTGTTGGATATATTCATAAAAGCCGAGTTTTAATGGTCGATCAGTTACTTACAGTAAAGAATAAGGTTATTGGTGATGATAGGTTATTAAAAACAATCAATTAATTTATAGATATATTGGAACTGGTTTTTAACTTTCGGAAAATAATTCACTAAAAAACTTAAACATTCAAATGAAAACTAACTCACTATTTCTTTTCTTACTTATAATACCTTTATCAATTTCTGCTCAAAAGATTGATTATTCATCTGATTGGGAAAATCAAATAAAAAATACAGAGAGTTTTAAGAAAATAGAAAACAATAAGTTTGAAACTATAGATCTCAGTAATTTATTAGGCAATGAGCTGTTTGATAATGGAAATTATAACTCTTCTTATGTAGGTGTTTTCGGACCGAATTATAGACGAATGGATTTTAATTTTAATGTCCAAAAGAAGGATAATGTTTATGAATTAAAAGGTAAGGATAAGTTAGGAAATAATATAAGACCAATTCAAGGTACATTCACCTTAAAATCCGTTTATCTCAGAGAACAAGAATACATTACAGACAGTCTTTATATGGCTTCGTTTAGTTGTCATTTTCATGAACCTGGTGATAGAAATGGAGATGGAGAATTTACTGGGAGTTTTGTTATTGTGTTTTTTAAAAGAGATAATGAATATACTTTATTTCAATCAGCCTCAGGAGACGAACCCACTTTCACAAATACCTTTGTAGGAAAATGGTCACGCTATAATTCTTCGGTAGAAAGAAAAGTCATATTCTCCTTCCAAGTAGCTGGTTTATATAGAGGCTTACCTTTTTGTAAAGATTTTTATACCTATGATGAAACCGAAGAAGAATACCCTTTAGTTTTTGCTTTGATTGATGCTCGATTTATTAAATATGGTTGGGAAAACTATTTAGATAATTTGAGAGAGAAGTCGAAATGGTGGTAATGCCAAAAAGTGTACACAATCCGAACTTTTGTATAATAAATGAACGATAACTAACTGCAATATTTGTATTATCAATTTATCACATAAAATTAAAATAAAATGAGTACAAATCAATTTGGTAGAAAAGGATGGACTCCTGAGAGAAGCGGCAATTTAAATGGTAAAACATTTGTGCTTACTGGCACAACTAGTGGAACTGGTTTTGAAGCAGCCAAAATCTTATTATCTAAAGGTGCTAAAGTGGTCATGCTTAATAGAAATCCTAAGAAATCTGAGGATACTATGGCAACTTTGAAACAAGAATTAGGTCAGGAAATCAAAGTCTATGCTATTCAAATGGATTTGTCATCTCAAGCATCTGTAAAGAAAGCAGCTGAGGAAGTTTTAACATCGGTGGGTCAAATTGATGCCTTAATATGTAATGCTGCAATTGCTCAAGTACCTAATCAAGTAATGACTGAAGATGGATGGGAAAGTCAAATGGGAACAAATTATTATGGCAATTATACTCTTCAAGCATTATTATTTCCATTAATCGAAAAATCTCATGGACGTATTGTAACAGTCGGTAGTATGGGTTATGATATGGGAATCAAAACAATCAAATTCGATGATTTAAATTGGGATAATGATTACACCGCTAATGATGCTTATAGCCAAAGTAAATTAGCACAGATCATGTCAATTTATGAATTGCAGGATCGTTTAAAAGAGGCAGGTAATAACAATGTAAAAGCCTATGCTTGTCACCCTGGTTCTTCTAGAACAAATTTAATTAATACGAGTGGTAGCTTTATGATGAAAATGATATTCAACATGATGAAACTATCTCCATTAACACAAACTGCAGAAAAAGGAGCATACCCTCAATTAATGTGTGCAACAGAACCTGACTTAGATCAAACAGGATTTTATGGCCCAACAGGTAGAAGCAATTGGGTGGGACCTGTGGGAGCTCATCATATTGAACCGCACGCAAAAGATAAAGAAGTATCCAAAAGACTTTGGGAATTATCTGAGAAAGAAACAGGGGTGAAGTTTGTGATATAATGTAATATAAAATAATGTAGAATTTGAAATAAAATATGTTTCTGAATTAAAGAGGATGTATCACAATTCCATAATATCTCGTATCAAAAGCCCCACAATTAATTCCGGGGTTTATGATACGAGAAAATGGATAATTGATACATTCTTTTTTTTGATATAAGTTCAATGAGGGTTTTATAATTATCGAATCAACAAGATACTACCTTGTTTCTCAATAACACTTCCATCAATTTCAGAAACGTATCGAATAGTATAATTGTAGTTACCCGACATCATAATGGCATTTTTATAGGTACCGTCCCATCCATTACCTTTCGTATTTGCTTCGAATGATGTTCTGTATTCTCTATGGAATATTGATTCACCCCAATTGTTATAGATATGTAATTCGATATCTATAGCATAGGCTGGTTCTAACAAGAACTCGTCGTTATTACCATCACCGTTTGGAGTAAAGGCATTTGGAGCAAACATTCTTGGAGGACAGATTTGGTTGACATTAATCGTGTCTACAGTAGAACATCTTGTATCGTGTGTTTCATCAATTACCGTTACAGTAAAGATTCCAGAACGGTCTTTTGTCACCACTCTAGTGGTCTCTCCTGTGTTCCATGAGTAAGTGAAATTATCACCTTCTACAGCTGCTATCTCTAATACATCACCAAACTCGAAACAGAAAGTAGTATCCTCAAGCACTCTACCTGGATTCGGATGGAAAGTGGCTTGGTAATCGTGTGTATATTCGCATCGCGTACCCGATTCATGCTCCACAATAGTACGTAAAGTATAAGTACCTGTTTCCAATACTTCAATAGTTGGAGTAGTTTCTCCAGTACTCCATTCGTACGACTGTACAATACCTGGATATTCAGGAATACGACCATCGAAAGTAATAGGATCAGTATCACAAGATTCCATGACAAACCCTTCAACAACATCCGGTACGATGTGGATAGTGATATCTTGAGTAGTGGTACATCCAACATCGTTGGTCACCGTTAATGTATAAGTGGTTTCTGTTGATGGTGCTACATCTATTGTAGGAGTTGTAGCCCCTGTCGACCAATTATATGTTACAGGAACATCAGTAGTAGGTGTAATCGTAGTCGTTCCATCCGTACAAATCCAAACATCAGTTGGCATAGTTAATACAGGTGGAGGAGTGACTTTAATACTATCCACAAAGGTATTCGAACAACCTCCAACGTTAGTTACTTTTACCAATACAGCAAACGTACCCGCTTCAGGATATTCATATGTCGCATCTGTTGTTCTTGTATTGTAAGCTCCGAAATTAGGCCCAATATTACTATCGTAATCAAAATCCCATTCCACCGTTTGTATGGCATGGTTTCCTGATGATGCCAATTGAGGAGTGGTATTTAAGAAGGAAGCTATATCTCCTAAACAGATATCATTTACCGTAAAGGAAGCAGTAGGTACTTCATACACCTCCACATTATATGATGCAATATTTGATACACAACCCGTTGGAGTTGTAATTCTTAGATTGACAGTATGGGTGCCTATCGTATTGAAAGTATAAGTAATATCGCCATTTGATGAGTCATCATAAGTTCCATCATTATTGAAATCCCATTCATATAAACTATTCGGATCTGGCGAAATTGATGTATCCGTATTGAAATTCACCACTAAACCTTGACAACCAAATCCATTATCAGGAGCGAATCCTGCGACAGGCGTTCTATAGAAAGTGATTAAAGTAGTATCTGATGCCTCACAAGTAGCATCTAATCGGTTGCTTACATTCAATACCGCTTTGGCTGTGACTTGATACGCATTATCATCAAATACTGGATCAGCAAACGTAGCATTATGTCCAGTTAAATTGATCTGAGTCGCTACTGACCCACCGGTAACATCAATTAGACTCCATTGATAATCCATACCACTCCAATACACTTCGGATGGTTGAACGTTAAAGGTCGAATTATCACAACCGCTTAAGCCCGTCTGTGGTAACGTCACCTCAGGAGTTCTTAAGAAAGTAACCAATTGCTGATCTGTTGATGTACCACAGCTACTAAATGTATTTTGCGTTGCCAAGCTGATATGTGCGGTAACATAAGAGGCATCTACAGGAATAGTATTGATCATTACCGATGGAGCGTAATCTCCATTCGTATTTATACTAACAGAAGCTCTACCATCATTTGATGTAATATCCGTATCTAATTGATCCACCGTCCAATTGTAATTGAAGTTATTGATTTGTTCTTCATTTACTGGTTGAATCACAAATTGTGTGGTACCACAAGATAGAAGAGAATCATTACCTAATACCGCTTCCGGAGTTCTAAAGAACGTAATATCAATAGAATCTGATGTACTCGCACAATAAGGATTCGTCTGATTCCCAATCGTCAATTTATAACGGGCAGTGACTTGAGCCGCACCTTGAGGGAATTCAGGAGCAGATAGTACCATCTCGTAATTCGATGCTGATGGCGTTTCAACTAAGTTGATACCTGTATTATCAGAAACATCACTTATAAATTGAGTTCTCGTCCATGTATAATTAAAGTTCGAAACTTCACCTTCTGTTGGTCTAATAGTAATACTACCGGTCTCACAAGAAGTAATAGGTGAGGCAATTAAACTAACCGTTGGTTGTCTATGGAAACGAACCGTAGTCACTTCTGTATCGGCACAACCGCTCACTCTATGTGTCGTCACTAATGTAGCTTCAACTTCTATATACGATGTTCCATTAGGGAAAGTAGGTAACCTCATGGTCAATTCGTGTCCACCAGATCCTAATGATGTTGTATCGATCGTACCGGTATTTAAGCTAAGATCATCTGTGATGTTAAGCGACCATACATAATCAAAATCACTCACTAATTCTTCTCCAGTGGTTATCACAATACTTTGGTCTTCACAAATATCAGATGAACTAGGAGTAAGGGTGTTATTAGGAATTCTGTAGAATTCAATCACATCGTTTTGTGTACTGAAACATGAGGTGGATTGATAAGCATTTCTTGCGGTAACATCAACATTCACTTCGACCGTACCTGATCCATTATCAAAAGTTAGGCGGTTCATTTCTAAACTATCATATCTTGATAAGGTATCCACAGTACCTCCATTCACTGAATTTAAAGTCCATTCAAATACATAATTCGATCGTTGATCTGCAGTAATTGGGAAAGTCAATGCTTTAAACATCGCTTGATCTCCACAACCGATCACATTGGTATTTAAATTCGTAGCGAGTACTGGCGTTTTGAAGAAGCTAATCGTTACCTGTTCTGTGGTAACACAGCTCGAAGTAGCAAGCGGATTCATATTCGTAATTTGTAACTCATAGGTCACATCAATTTGATTTTCTCCTTGATCAAATACTGGCGTATTTACTACTAAATCTCTAACGGATGTATTCACTTCAGAAACACTACCATTCACTTCATTTAATTTCGACCATGCATATTGATAATCACTTACGGTTTCTGAGAATGGAGAAATAGTGATTTCATTAGCACAAGAATCATTTCCTGCTTTAGTAGCTGTGAAATCTATGTTCGGTACTCTAAAGAAGATCAAAGTATGTGTTTGATTATCGCTACAGGTAGGACCGTTAGGATTATCAACAACTAAATCGAATGTTATTTCTACTTGAGAACGGCCGGCCATAAAATCATCATCATCGATATGTAACGATAAGTTCTGATTATTGGTTTGACCATTGATGATATCGGCAGTTGTACCATTAAATCCATCGATACTAGTAATGCTCCATGTATAATCGAACCCATTAATAGTTTCATTACCAAAAGGTCTAATCGTTACTGTATCCAATGCACATTCTGCATGATTATCTGTAAAGGCAATCATTGGTCGTCGAGCCAATTCTACGGTATAACTCGTATCTGCACTACAGTTGTTGTTTAACTGGTTTTGAGCATCCACATCGATCACCGCCGTTATTAACGTTGCTCCACTAGGGAAATCAGCAGGATCCGTATCAATCGTTAAAGCACCACCTACTGATGTATCGAAGTTCATCAAATTGCTAATTTCGGCACTGTTGTCGGTATAGATACTATCGATAGTCCATGTGTAATTGTAGTTATCCGGACGTTGTTCCACTGTTTGTAACGTCAAATCAGTATCATCACAGACATTAAAGGTAGAAGACGTAAGATCCAACATTGCTTCACGGTCAAAGACAACCGTTACCTGATCGGACGTGATACATCCATTATCCATGTTCATCACTTGTAGTTCGTAAACTGCAGTTACTCTCACTCCCGTATTAGGGAAGGCAGGGTTGTGATCTAAGGTAATGGTATGCGTATTCAATCCGCTCTCGATTGGATATACTCCTCCGGTCAATAAGTCAATACCATTGTCCGTAAGAATGCTTATACGGTTCCAAGTGTATTGATAACCCGGATTGTTTGCCTCGGTAGGGAATAACACCACTTGAGTTCCTCTACACACAGGGCTTAGGTTTAACATGGAAAGATCGGTTTGTGGTGTTCTAAAGAAGGTAAAGTTAAAGGTTTCAGAATCTGAACAGCTTCCAGCTAAATTGCTTACATCAACAGTATAAGAAACATCTATTCTATGACTTAATGAATCGAATGAAGTGACTGTAAACTCTACATCCTGACCATTATTGATATGTGTAGTATCTATGCTACCTCCATTAATCGATACTTGCGACCAATTGTAGGCGAAATTTGGAATCACTTCTGTACCAAATGGACGAATGATATTATTTTGCTCACAGGCAGAACTGTCTAACGACTGAGTAGCTGCTATAATTGGCATTCTATAGAAATTGGCTTCAATGGTATCTCTGTCAAAACAAGTAGGTGATAGATTATTGGTCACTACCACTTCGTATTGATAGGTCATCTGTGCAGCACCTGTAGGGAAGAAGCCCGTTTGATCCACCGGAGTATTTACAATATATGAATTGTTTAACTGGCTCACCGCTGGAGATGTCAATGCTTCAGCATTCGGATTATTGTCGGCCGTCGTATTCAATAAGTTCCAGCTATAATTAAACTGAGGAACATAATTCTCTACTGTATTTAAAGTGATACTTGTATTCGAACATTCAGGGTTGATACTTGCAATTGTTGCATCAGGTGTTCTGTAGAAAGTGAAAGTCACCGTTTCTGTATCGTTACATGTAGCCGATTCAGAATTCTCTACATAGACGGTATAGTTTACGTCAATTTGATTAGAAGCAGGATCAAATACTGGGTTATTAAAAGTGACATTCTGATCAGTAGTAGAAGATAAGTTGATGGAACCTCCATTTACAGAGACTTCTGTCCAGGTAACATTAAAGCCAGTAATTGTTTCATTATCAAATAAAGTGATATTGTTTTGAGCACCACAATCGCCCGCAGTTAATGATTGTACTACGTTGATATTAGGCGTTCTATACATAGTGAAATTCACATTCTCAATATCATTACAAATGCTATTTCCCAATGTATCTTGGTTACTTACAGTCAATCGATAATCAGCTACTATTTTATGACTACCAGAATCAAAAGCAGATTTAGCAAATTCAATATTTTGAGTTGAAATGCTGTAAGGAGCATTGATAATCACATCACCACCGATCACACTTAGACTATCCCATAGGTAATCAAAACCATTTATAGTTTCAACACCTAAACTCGTAATCAGGTTGACTGTATCACAAGCTACCATATTTTGATTAAGTACGATATTTGGCTGACGGTAGAAATAGAATCTAAACGCTGTATCTTTTTCACAAAGCGTATTGGCTGCATTTTCGACATTTAGGGTTACATCCACTAAAATAGTATCACTTCCAGCATTAAATACCGGAGCATTTAACGTAAGATCCTGATCGGTCAAACTTGAATTGGTAATTGTACCTCCAACAGCGGCAATGGTCCAATTGAAATTAAAGCTTGCACTCACATTTTCTGTTCCATATGGAGTAATAATATTTTCCACTCCACAATCCACTAAACTTTGCTGAATATCGATAGTGGCAGGGCGATAGAAAATTAAGCTTGTATCTAAAGAGGCAACACATGAGTTCTGATCTGAATTTTGAATCTCGATCGTCATTGGTACAACAATCGTATTACTTCCATCAGCAAAAGCATCCATTGGCATTTCTAAAGAGAAGTTTTGATCATTCACTTGGTTATTGATGCTATCAAGTACAGCTTGATGAAGGGTAGATCCATCTGCTCCTGCACCTGTTATATTCAAGGCATCCAATGTCCATGTATAATCAAAACCGCTATTATGGGCAATGTTTTCGGTTAATCCTAAAGGATAGAAATCAATGCTCAACCCACAATCACCCGCCGTTCTTTGTTCAACAAAAGCGGTGAAATCTGGCTGACGATAAAGGGTAGTGGAGATCGCAGAAGAATCTTCACAAGCAGGAGAATTGGTATTGAACGATGTAATTGCATAACGTGTATCAATTCTAGTCGAATTAATAGCGAAGGTATCCACTGTCAACGTTAAATCTTCATTTGTTAAACTTGATGTCGTAATAGCACCACCATTAATCGATAATTGCGACCAATTGTTCGTGAAACCAGAAATGTATTCCGAGGCATAAGGCCTTAAAGTCAAGTTATTACTACAGCTATCATTACTAGCTCTTGTATACGTCAAATTAATTTCCGGCTCTCTAAATAGCGTAAAGTTAAATATTGTATCATCATCACACATAGACGCACCAGAATTCAGCATCGTAATGGTATAATTGGCATCTATTTGAGAAGCTCCGGCATTAAAACTTCCCACATTAAACGTTACATCTCTATTTCCGTCAGGCGTAACCGGGTTTGTTACAATTGTACCACCGGTAATGCTATTTTGATTCCAGTCAAAGTCAACATCATTTAGCATTTCGTTATGAGATGACACATTGATGGAGTTCTGACATGCACCAGATAAATTCGTTAATTGTATCTCAGGCGTTCTATAGAAAACAAAGCTCACTGTATCCTCATCAAAACAATCGTTTGATAACGTATTGATCACTCTCAATTTATAATGTACATACATGATCGATTCTAAGTTATCGAAGCTATCGACTTGTACTAAGAGCTCTCTTTGTGCTAAGGCAGAATTATCGGTAATTGCACCATTTCTAATGGAATCAATTGACCAAACATAAGTATAGCCATTCACATCCGTAGGGAAAGGAGTGGCACTTGCATTCCAATCACATTGAGCAGCTTTTTGTGCTAAGAATGGATTTTGAATATCAGGCGTTCTGTAAAAATTAAGTACATAATTTACGGTGTTCGTACAAGATGGATCAGCAGGTCCTAATTGATTTTCTACTGTTAATCTTATAGAAATAGCGATATGAGATTCTGTATTATCAAAATCTGTGTCCGTTACAGTGAAAACAGTATTTTGAGAAGTATAGCTATCACCAACACTGTAGGTGGAACCATCATAACCCGTAATATTTGTGATTTCCCAATCGTAATTGTAACCCCCAATCATTTCTGTACCAAAAGGCTGAAGGGTTGTTGAAAGATCACATGAATCGGTTCTAGTTTCAGTAATAACAATATCAGGATAACGAAGATATTGGAAAAGAATCGTCGTATCTGTTACAGAACATGCCGCAAGATTAGGATTAGAGTGCTTGATTTCTAAATCCATTTCAAACTGAATCATATTACTTCCATCAGCATAGGCAGAATCAGGTACATGTAATTCCATGTCTTGCATATTTTGATAGAAATTGATAGAGTCCATCACAGAACTAATCAATACTCCACCTGCAGCTCCTGTTACTGTTGCAGGGTCTAAAGTCCATTGATAATCAAATCCAGTTCCGTGATTAATTACTTCATTCATTCCTAAAGGCTGAGCTCTAAAAAGTCCACCACAAAGTCCGAATGGATCATTTTGTATGTAAGCAGTAAAATCTGGATTTCTATAAAATTTGAATTCTACGGTATCTGTATCAAAACAAGTAGGTGATATCGTATTTTGTGCAATCAACTCATATTGTACTGTGATTTCTGCTGAATGCAAGGCGAATGTATCGACTTCCACTTCTAAAATAGGATCATTAGCAACAGAGTTTTGGGTAACAGAACCACCTGTAACAGAAAGTTGTCTCCAAGTTCTTGCAAATAATGGCAGGGATTCTCCATTAAAGGCTTCCATGGTTTCTACTTGAGCACAAGAGTCGGCTCGAGTAGACAAGAATTGAATTTCAGGCTGACGATAGAAGGTCAATGAGAAGGTAGTATCATCATCACAAGTATGTGCAGAACTGTTGCTAATTGATACTGTATATTGAACATCTATTTGTGCCGAATTGGTATCCCATGTATCGACATCAACAATAAACTCTGAGTTATTATTTGTCGAATCGATTGTACCACCCGTGATGTTATCCAAATGCCATATAAATGTTTCACCATTTTTCGTAAAGGCTTCATTCATGGTCGATAAGGTGATGCTAGAATTTTCAATTGCACAAGGAATAGTTAAATCAGAGAAAGTAATTTCTGGTGTTCTATAAAACTCAAAATTCACATCTTCCTGATCAAAACACGAAGGCACTTCAGCATTGAAAACTCTTAATCTATAAGTACCATCAATTTGTAAGCTATTGGTATCGAATGAATCGACATCTAAAGTAATTTGTCTTGAAGTCAACGAAGTATTGGTAATTGCACCTCCATTAACTGTCACAGGAGTCCACACATAGACAAACCCATTGATGTTGGTCGGGAATGGCTCAATAGTACCTGTATGATCACAATTTGCCAATTTATTGAAAGCAAAAGCTGGATCTATAATCGGAGTACGATAGAAGGTAAGGGTATCAAAGGATATATCTTGACATGAAGTGTTTCCTGATGCTAAACTATTGCTAACATCCAATTGTAATGCAATAGTGATTTTCGATTCTGTATCAATAAAATCATCATCAGTGATAGTTATGCTAAGGTCTTGAGTGGTGGCTAAGTTGCCAATTGCTAAGTCATTGGCTGGATTTCCATCGTTTCCATCATACCCTGTGATATCAGTAATTTGCCATTGATAGTTGAAACCTGCAACTGCTTCTGCCCCGAATGGTTGTAGAGAGGATGTATACGCACAACTATCTACTTTTACTTCCTGCATGTCAATTACTGGAGGTCGTTTAAATGATAAGGTGATAGTAGTGTCTTCAGAGCAAGTGACATTGGTTTCTGAATGTTCAATGTGTAGATCCAGAGTTAATTGAATTTCATGACTTCCACTTGCAAAAGCAGTAATTGGCATGATTAACCCAAAATTTTGATCATTCTGTTTGTTGGTAATGGAATCCATTATCGCAGTAGGTAATGTCATACCATCAGCACCAGCACCTGTGACACTATCAAACGTCCAAGTATAATCAAATCCACTTCCATGATTGATTATTTCAGTTTGTCCTAATGGATAAGCAAAAGCATACAATCCACAAGAATCCAATGGAACAGTAGTAGTGTAATTATCTACATTTGGTGTACGGTAGAATCTAAACTCAACAGTATCGACATCAGTACATCCAAAAGAATCGGTATTTCTAGCGGTCAATTCATAAGCCACAACGATATATGCGGTGTCTTGGTCAAAAGTATTGGCAGTAACCGTTAAATCTTGATCGGTTAATGATGAAGTGGTTACTGTACCACCATTGACATATAATTCTCTCCATGTATAGTTGTAACCTGCAATTACCTCCGTCCCGAAGGGTTGGAGAGTGTTAACTAATGCACATGAGTCGGTTCTTGTTTGAACGAAACTAATGTCAGGCGTTCTATAGAAACTGATATTGAATGTGGTATCATCATCACAAGTACTCATAGTACTGTTCATGATTTGCAGATTGTATTGTGCATCCAATCTATGCGATCCGACATCAAAATCATCTACTTCGATAATATATTGATTGCCATTATTTGTAGAATCTATCGTACCACCAGTTAAAGAATTGACATTCCAGAAGAAAGTTGCCCCGCTTAATGCTTCACTATTAGCTGTAATCGTATCGGTTAAAATACAATTGATCGAACTTGGTGTATAATCTATTTCCGGAGTTCTGAAGAATTGAATGGTATAGGATTGTACATCCTTACAAGTTGGTGAGTTGGTATTCGTTACCGTCAATTCATAAGTGGCAGTAATGATGGTTTGATTTAAATCCCAACTTGCCACCGTCAAGTTAATGTCTTTATTGTTTAATGCATCTTCAGAAAGTGTACCTCCAGTAATTGAGGTTTGGTTCCATGAGTAGGTAAACCCAGGAATCACTTCAGCACCAGATGAAATTTCAGCTGAAGCCGCACAAGGATTTCCACCTAATTTTGTTTCTGTAAAACTGATACTAGGAGTCCTGTAAAATACTAAATCAATATTTCTATTTAGTCCACAATGTGGGCTTGCATCTAAACCAGTATTTGGATTCATCTTCCTCACACGGTTATTCATGGTTACAGTGAATTCAGAAAAACCAGTTGCGAAATTGGCATCTGTAAAATTCAGTGTTCTAGTTTGATTATACGATTCTGTAATCGCTCCACCAGTATAACCAGCCGTTACACTTTGTAATCTCCATCTGTAACGGAAATCCAATGTTTCTGTATGATGATTTAATGTAACAGAAAGATTACATGGATCTACTCTTGGATCTGTCAAAGTGAAGTTTCTTGGAATACGTTCTAGATTGATCGTCACTGTTGTGTCTTCCTGACAAGTATTGCTATATGTATTTTCAACAAGCAAAGTGATGTCGAAACTTAGATTCACAGAGTCATCAACAAAATAATCTTCCGTCAGTGTTAAGCTTAAGTTTTGATCGGTCGTATTGGTCGTTACTTGGTTGACTAAATCACCTAAAAATGCTGGATCAACATTATGGTCAGCAGGAGTGTTCGTCATGCTCCAAGAGTAATTGTATCCGTTACCATGAGGTAAAGACTCTGTTCCAAACGGGTTAAATGTGATGGTATATAAGTTTCTATCAGCAGTAGAACAGATAGGAACGTCTTGATCCCAAGCTGCGTAATCAGGTTCTCTGTAGAAATAGAATTCTATACTGTCTCTATCAGCACCCCCAATTGAGTTGGTCACATCGATATAATATTTAGTGTGAATTCTTGTGCTACCAGCATCAAAAGATGTGGGTGTAATTGTAAAATCTTGTAAGGTAGGGTCGGTAATTGTCACAGTACCTCCGGTAGTTACAACATTTGTCCAAGCATAATTAAATCCTGAAATTATTTCAGTACCAAATGGTCGAGCTATATAGGAAGCTGTAGTACCACAATCATTTAAAGTAGTGTCTAAATCAATTCTCGGAACTCTATGGAATTGAACATCAACAGTATCGTATGTGGTACAAGCTGTCGGGAAATTGTTATCTATTATTTCTAATTGATAACGAATATCGATGACACTTTCTCCGTTATTAAAATCTGTTTCATCCGTATCAACCGTCGCATTATGGATATTTAATGCAGATTGAGTTACGGTACCGTTTGTTGGACCAGAAAGCACCGACCATTGATAGGCAAAGTTGGTCATGCTACTGGCAACTGGGCGAAGCTGAACGGTAACATCATCATTTACTATAATGCTATCCTGACCAATTTCAGGATCTGGATTTTCTCTTACATTAACAGTGATATTGTCTACATCATTACAGCCTCTTGCAGTAGTCACCACTAAAGTAACATTGTAAGCGCCGCTTGCTGCATATAAGTGTTGAGGATCTTGAGCATTTGATGTATTACCATCTCCAAAATCCCAGAACCACGCCACTATATCATTTACATTTGCAGGAATATCACCTGCTGCAATAAATGTCGCTAAATTAGAATTATCAACTGTTGATCGATCTCTAAATTGCATTGTTTGACCTAAACAAACTTCATTGGCCACACCATCTGATAATCTTTCTGCTTCTAACTCTGAATCAGGATTATTAAACATATACACCAAAGTGGTGTTTGAGTTGGCAGTAAATGAATGAGTACACCCTTTGTTAGTGGTAACGGTTAGGGTTGTAGTTAAAACTTGATCGTTACCAATTAGTGTTCCATTACCATCTAATTGAGTGGTGAAATCGATGGTTGGAAAACGGTGGGCAAGTGTATCTGTACCACCAAAGTCAATAGTACCGTTGGAATTGAAATCCCAATCCCAACGTACTATTTCATCATCAGTAACAGGAGTGATAGTTGAATTGTCAACAAAGGCAACATTGCTGGTCTGACAGACATTTTGATAGGTAAAATCAGCAGTTGGATTAGCATTGACCACTACATTGTTTTCAGTAAATGTATCAATACAACCGTCAGCAGATGTTGTCCTTAAATTGACGATGTAGATCCCTTGTGTGGGGAAAGTATAAGTAGTCACACTATCTGTAGTCGTAATATCGTAAGTACCATCATTATCAATATCCCATTCAAATTGAGCGATGGCTTGGTCGTTGTAAATTCCAAAATCAGTTGGTCGAGCATCTAAAGTTGTTGCACTTCCTTCACAGACTTCATCGTTAGTGAAATTAGCAACAGGAGTAGGGTTATAAATCACTCGAATATCATCAGACATTGTACATTCCGTCTGATTTAATGAATTATTAGTGGGGTCAATTTTATCAATGTAATTGGAAACAATACGTGCTTCTATTCGATATAATCTACCTGTTGCAATATTTGGATTTACAGTCCATGGTGTTGAGAAACTAGGTCCATGAATAAAAGTGACATCAGGGTCAGTTCCGCCATCTGCTGCACTTATCAAAGCTCCATCTACATACCATTGATATTCTAAATCCCAATAGTACATGTATTCAGTAGTTTCAATAGTATCTGATGCATTGTATGAACTATTCCAAGCCATGTCCTCCACATTCAGATTATAGCTTCCAATATCTGTACAGAGCGTAATGTCTGAAGATGAGATATCAGGACAACTTAAAACGGTCATATCTCCTGAGTAAGCAGCGGGATAAGAACAACCGTTTTCATCAATGAAAGTCAGGTTGGGAGTGAAGGTAGAAATAGGTGCACCACCTAAAGTAGAGCTATAAGTAAATGTGTTAAGACTATCTGTTCCTAATTGGCCATCACCAGAAGACCATTGATAAATCGTATTGGTAATGTCTGTATTAGGATCATCGACTGGGAAGGCAACCATTTGTGTAGTCGCTGGAGCGAAACCAATTTTCTTCAATATTTCGTAGCTACCAGAAGTACCGCCTACTACAATTGATATTGGTGTAGCGGTATCCTGACAACCATGATCATCTGTAACTGTTACTGTGGCATCATAAGTACCGGGTGAATCATAATAATGGGTAACACTACCTGTGGTGGTGGTGGCATCTATACTTCCATCATTATCAAAATCCCATTGCCAAAGGGCAATATCTACATCGTATAAAGTATTGGTAATATCAAGGTCATCTCTACGTTGTGTATTTCCAGCCGTTTCATTGGCCAAATCGGTAAAACTAACGAAGCCAGGACATACTAAATTGGTCACGTTTGGAGTAAATCCTGCTTCCAACTCTCGCATAGTGGGTACTGTAAAGGATAAATCCTCATTATCAGAACATCCGTTTTCATCGGTTACTTCTACGGTTAAAGTATATGTACCAGCAGGCAGAGATAATCGTGCTTGATCGTTGGTAATTGAATTTGGAGTGACCTGACCAACACCAACTCCTCCTGTGAAGAAATTAATTGTGGCAGTATTTAAGTTGTAGACTTCATTGACATCTAAATCTAAGTCTAAAACTGTCACTACTTCATCACAGATGTAATCAAAGCTTACAAAGTTACTATGTGGAAGTGGAAATGAAAACTCCGGTTTCGTTACAGTAATATCGTGAGAATAGCTTGCAGAACATCCATTTACAGTTAATTCTAATGTTATTGTATGTGCTAAACTTTGAGGTGAATTTGGGGTACTAAATACCACACCCGTCAAATCTGGTACAAGACCAGTTCCCGGAACAGTACCTGTAGCTACTGAGGCACCGTCAACAAACCACTCATATGTAGGACTTGTTGGGCTGAACATCAAATTGGTTCCTTGGAATGTTAGTGATTGATTGACACATGCGGTGGCAGCTCCTGTTACTGTTACTGAGCCACCTGTAATTTGAATTGGTCCGAGATTTTCAGAGAAGGTACATCCACCTGTTGTTGTTACTGTTACTTGCCCATTATATTCACCAGGAATAGGGAAAGAAGTATTTACAATACTATTATTACTTGCAAAAGTGAATTGAATGGTCGGATCTGCGATTTGTGTAAAAGTCCAAGAATAAAGTGCTCCTAAATTACCATCTCCAGCATCAAATACTAAGTTTTGATTAATACATGTTCCTGTAGATATTGATGGAGTTGGAGCTAAAATCGGAAGTGGACCAGGCATTACAATCGTGGTGTCTTCCACATCAGAACATCCATTACCTGGTTCTGTAGCTGTAATTCTCACATCAACGGTAGAACTTTCAGGAATTTCACCTGCTGAATAACCTGTGAAAGTAGGGAATGTACCATCTGCTGTGAAGATATAATTTTCATCTTTAGTCACCTGTGAGGTCCATGTTACTTGATCGGCAGCACCATTACCCGGAGGGTCAATCGTTACTGTCCATTGATAATCTGTGTCGGTAGTCCCTAAAGAGTTATTGACGATGGTAAGGCTTGTAGGATTACAATCATCCGTAGTGATTTCATGTTCGGCTTCTGATGGGTTTATAGTAATTGTTCGAGTGGTAGGCTGACCCGTACATCCATTGATAACTGCTCTGATACTTACTTGGAAGGTAGCAGGCAGTGGCACTCTGTTATCATCGACTATATCACCATAATAATAGGCTCCATTTCCACCAGGGCCAACGGTTACCCAAGGAAGATTATTCGCATACTGATATTCATAAATGATAGGGTAGTCACCTGATAATCCTAATCCAGCGGTATCTGCATTTGTTGTTGTAGAAAAGGCCACTGTGGTGCCAATACAAATAGTAGTTGGAGAAGCATTTAATGTCGGAAAGTCAAATACTTCACCAACTTGATAAGTATATGGAGCAGAGGTATATGAACAACCAGCATTATCGCCAATTGGATCTGTATTTACGGTGTATTCAATTTCGTAAAGTCCGTGAGGGAGATTGGTGAATGTCAGAGGGTTTGAGGTATAATTCGTTGTTACACCGGTATTGGTATTTAAAACATCCCAAGATTCAGAATTTACTGTAAATGGGTTAACCACTGTGGCTCCATTTCGATCTGTCCAAGTAACGGATGGTGTAAAAGTATCACTTGACGGTTCACAAGCGATAATTGGTCCTGCAATGGCAATATCGATTGGTGCTGAATAGACTTCTATGGTATTTAATGCACAATTATCGTTTGGATCACCTGTTTGAGCATCAAACCAAAGCTCAATATTATGCGTGCCAAAACCGACTACATTCAATGTGTCGGTCATTTCATTTGCTCCTTGTGCTACACCTCCATCAACTACCCAATAGAAATTGGTGACATTTTGGAGGTTGACGGCATTTACAATAACTGAAAAATTATTGCTACAATAATCTACATCGTTGGCGGCAATAGATATACCGGCTTGTGGTAAAATGGGTATCGTTTGGGTATCTGTAAAAGTACAACTGTTATCAACTACGCCTTGGACATTAGCAGAAATATTTACAACTACTGGTGTTGGGGTTGGATTACTATAAGTGTGGGTGGCAACATCTCCAATATTGATGGTTTCTATTGTTCCATCACCCCAATCCCAAGTAAGTTGGCCACCAGAAAATAGGGGATCAACTAGATTTGGATTATAAGTGACAACATAAGTGTTACAGGTTCCTGATATCACTGCATTTTGATATAAATTACTTACATCTCTAAAGGATATGACCTCTGTATCTGTGGATGTTCCATCACAATTATTTAATGATGAAGCTAATGTAACAGTAAAATCAGAACCTCCTCCTGAATTAAAAGTATGTGATGTTGTAGCTGTTGAAGTGGTATCCAAGGTGCCATCATCAAAGTCCCAATAATAGGTCGGATTCACAGTATTCCCATCAACATCAGTGGATGTGGCAGTAAAAGTTACTAATTGAGAGGCGGCACAACTTAAGGTTTGAGATGCAGTAAAAGTAGTTGTAAATGGAGCTTGAACCGTGATATAATCCGTTTCTCTGTAAATAAAAGAACAACCATCGGAGCTTGAACCACTTAAAGCAACTTCAAACTGACCTGGATTATTTAAGGTAATGACTGCTGAATCGCCTGTTACGGTATATAATTGGTTATCTACTAAAAATTCTAAGCTGTTAAAGGTACCGGGAGTGGTATTGTAAAGTGTTATATTATCTCCAACACAGACATTGGTCCTGTTGGCATAAAAAGATCCTGATGGTTGGGTGAAAACAACTATCGAATTTGCAGCTGTGTTCAATGTTACGACCCCGTCAACATCGTCTGTATAAGTCACTTCAACACTGTATAACCCAGGTGTGTTGAACTGTTCGAATGGATTTGCTAAACTCGAAAAAGGGGTAGAAGTACCACCACTGACAATGGACCAAGAAAAATTAGAGTAGGTATGTCCAGCTTGTGGACTTACACTAAACTCTACGGCTAAACCACCACAACCGTTTATAATTTGGTTGGGATCGGAGTAGACAGTACCATTATATTCTCTCACAATAGTTTGACCTAACAAACAGTTACTTAACAATAGTAATGTACAAGTTATTATGAAGAGCAATGATCGTAATAACGACTTGTTCATAGCAATTAGTAGTATTATAATCTATAAAAAGTCTTCGGGTCGTAGTCACTTTTTATAGTCCTGGGTTAATAATTTGCTTTTTTTGGTGGTTTCATAATATACGTATGAACACTATGAAACGATTGTTATTTAATTTACAAAAAACTACTAATTATGAAGTTTTGATGTAAGAAAAGCAAGCAAAGTAAAAATATAAATTGTACTATTCTTATAGAATAGGGGATGGACAAGGTAAATCCATAGGTTTGCGTTTTGGTTTTTTTCTATAGTCCTTGTACAGATTAAATGTATATTGAAGACTTATTTCATGTGAATTAGCATGCTGTTGTGGTAGGTCTGACATAGTGATATCGTAGCTATATCCAAAGTTTAGATTACCAATTTTTACACCTGTTAGCAGTACAATAGCATCGTGATTTACCGCATTGTCTTTTTCCGCTGATTTGATTAGAGGAAGACCACGATACCAAACACCTATAAGTAATGGTTGATAATGGAAATAACCTCCAATACTTAATTGATCGTTTTTGCCTTGTGATTGGTAATGTACCGCAAGGGTCATAGATTTTCTTTTGTAATCAGGAATATGCGTACGATGTCCTTTGTATTCAAGCGGTATCATATACCCACCTTCTATTGTGATTCTTGAAGGAAGAAAATTACGTTCGCCTATAAATGAAATATTAGGTCTATTCATATGATAATAACCAATGCCTACCCAATATTTCTCTCCATAAAGCATTACTCCAGAGTTGACATCTGCATAAGATCTTTGAGAATGAATAAAGGGTTCATTGGTGGCTCCACCTGTAAAACCAAAGGAATCAAGTTGATCATTGAATACCAAAGCAGCAATATCAAGTTTATTCTGTCCGTAGCCTACTTGTAATCCTACGTTTAGCCCTGTGTATTTATTGATAGGAATAGTATACGAACCAGATGCAGTAAATGAGGAATGTTTTAATGGAGTTCCTTCGTTTACACCGTAGTTATCATTTTTAATAATTGCTCCAAGTGAAAACCGTTTATATTTGAAATTATGATCGAAAGAAGCGATGAAAGACTGAATCCCTGCCGGTAATCCAACCCATTGATTTCTATAATTGACAATAGCACGGGTTTCTCCGGTACTACCTGTTAGGGCAGGATTTAAATAGAGAGGAGTAGCATAGTATTGAGAAAATTGGGTGTCTTGTGCAAATGTTTTGCCATAGATTAATACGCTTATAAGTATTATCAGATAGCTGCAATAGTTTTTAAAATTAGGTCTCATTTTTCGTAGTGGTGGTTTATCAAGAAAACGTAATCTGAAAAAAAATCGTTTCTTCGAAATGAATCTAAAAATTACACATAGTATAATTTTTAGAATTTTATTGGATTGAAAAAAAGTTCCCCAATAGTTTAATTATTTAAAGTTTTTATCACATATGATTTACATTGAAAAAATTGTATTATTTCCTGATATTGGTATTGTGGTGTCAAAAAGGTTATTGATCCAACTAATTTTCTTACATAAAAAAACTGCTGATCATTTTATGATAAAAATTGAACAGCAGTTTATTTTATTATTAAAGCTAACGAATTAGCTATTACTTACATCTTCTTCAGGTTTTGTTTTCCATCTTTCATGAAACCATACCCATTGATCAGGTGCTTCGCGGATAAATTTCTCTAAAGCCAACGACATATTTTGGGTATTTACTTGAATGTCTTTTTGATTATCACCTGTTCTAACCAAAGGAATTTCTTCTCTAATTTCAAGAATATGTTTGCCATTTTCTTGAAGTTTCACAGCAGCAGGAATTACAGCAGCATCCGCCTTTAATGCTAACATTGCTGCCCCAATAGGAGTGGCTGCAGGCTTACCAAAGAAATCAACAAAAGTATTCTGAACTTTATTGGTATCCTGATCAATTAATAGAAAAGCCATTCCACCATCTTTCAACATTTTAAACATCTTGATGGAACCTCTAGGATCTGTTCTTTCTACAAAATCAGCACGTCCGTTTCGATTGCTTCTTCTATTATTCACTACCAACTCGTTTAATTTGTCATCATGAAGTTTAGCACCGATCGCAATACAAGGATAATCGTTTAGGTTGATATAATATCCCACCATATCAAATGCTCCTCTATGACAAGTTAAGAAAACAACTCCTTTTCCTTTATCCAAAGCATTTTTAAGATGTTCTTCACCACTGATTTCCATAATTTCTTTGATATCCTCAACAGAACTCATAGAAGGGTAGCGGATAATATCCGTAAAATTTTTACCAAGATTTTTAAAAACCCTTTTAGTAATTGATTTAGCTTCTTTTTCTGATAATTCATCACCATAAGCATATTTTAAATGCTTAATGGATAAATTTCTTGTGCCAGGCATTACATGATAGGCAAAGCCACCCAACATAGAAAACTTCCACATCAAAAGTTTTCTTGGAATTAGATTCGCCACTTTTAAAAAGAAGATCACGGCCCAATAGATGAGCTCATATTTTACTTTTTTCCAACCTTTGTGTTGACTCATTTTATTTTTGTTATCACCTCTATTTAAATATGACAAATGAAATAGGGGTTTAGTAAAAAAGGCAACGAATAATAATTATCCGTTGCCCTAAGTATAATATATGTTGTCGAATTAAACGTCTACTTTAGCGTAGCGTGCGTTTTTTTCGATAAAGTCTCTCCTTGGAGCAACCTCATCACCCATCAACATAGAGAATAGGTGATCAGCTTCGGCAGCAGATTCAATATCTACTCTACTCATACTACGGAATTCAGGATCCATAGTTGTGTGCCATAACTGTTCTGGGTTCATTTCACCAAGACCCTTATAACGTTGAACGTTTACTTTACCTTCATCGCCTCCGAATTCTTGGATCGCTCTAATTCTATCTTCTTCTGACCAACAGTACTTTTCTTGCTTACCTTTCTTTACTAAGTAGAATGGAGGTTGTGCAATATAAAGGTAACCTTGCTCGATCAATGGTTTCATGTAACGGAAGAACAAAGTAAGAATCAATGTTCTAATGTGTGAACCATCGACGTCGGCATCGGTCATGATGATAATTTTGTGATAACGAAGTTTTTCAAGATTCAATTCTTTCTCATCATTCTCAGTACCGAAACGTACACCAAGAGCAGTGATAATGTTTTTGATTTCTTCGTTGTCATAGATCTTATGCTCTTGTGCTTTTTCCACGTTAAGGATTTTACCTTTCAATGGAAGAATCGCTTGGAACATACGATCACGACCTTGCTTAGCAGAACCACCTGCTGAGTCACCCTCTACTAGGTATAGTTCACAAGCCGCAGGATCTTTTTCAGTACAATCAGAAAGTTTACCAGGTAAACCTGTTCCTGTAAGAACGTTTTTACGTTGCACCATCTCTCTTGCTTTTCTTGCAGCATGACGAGCTTGTGCAGCAGTAATTACTTTTTGTACAATATTTTTAGCCTCTTTTGGATGCTCTTCTAAGAACGTCTTAAGCGTTTCAGTTACTGCAGAATCTACAGCACCAGCAACCTCAGAGTTACCTAATTTTGTTTTTGTTTGACCTTCAAATTGAGGTTCAGGAACTTTCACTGAGATAATTGAAGTAAGACCTTCTCTGAAGTCATCGCCAGAGATATCTACTTTTACTTTATCCAGTAAGCCAGTTTGATCAGCATAAGACTTTAATGTTCTTGTCAATGATCTTCTGAAACCTGCAACGTGAGTACCACCTTCGTATGTATTAATGTTGTTCACATAAGAGAACACATTTTCAGAATACGAAGTATTGTAAGTCATTGCTACTTGAACTTGGATATTCGCCTTTTCTCCTTCCATGAAAATAGGGTCAGGTAGAAGAGAAGTTCTAGTGCTATCTAAGTACATTACATATTCACTCAAGCCACCTTCTGAGAAGAAAGTTTCTTGAATATATTCACCTTCTTCATCTTTTTGACGAAGATCTTTAAAGTGAATTTTAATACCTGCATTTAGGTAAGCCAATTCTCTTAATCGAGTAGCAATTGTATCGTAATTGTAAACCCCATGAGTAAAGATGCTCAAATCTGGCCAGAATTGTACGACTGTACCTGTAATGTCTGTTTCGCCAATTTGTTTTACGTCATATTGAGGAATACCTGTTTTATATTCTTGTTGGAATATCTTCCCTGCACGATGTACTGTAACTTTAAGATCTTTAGATAAGGCGTTCACACATGATACACCCACACCGTGAAGACCACCTGATACTTTGTATGTATCTTTATCGAATTTACCACCAGCGTGAAGTACAGTCATTACGACCTCTAAAGCAGATTTTTTCTCTTTAGGGTGCATATCCGTAGGGATACCACGACCGTTATCTTTTACAGTGATTGAATTGTCTTCGTTTACAGTAACATAAATATCTGTACAATAGCCAGCCATGGCTTCATCAATAGAGTTATCTACAACCTCCCAAATAAGGTGATGTAAACCCTTAATACCAATGTCTCCAATATACATGGCTGGTCTTTTACGAACAGCTTCCAAACCTTCAAGGATCTGGATATTACCGGCTGAATAATTGTCTTTTTTTTCTTCCATATCTTTATTAAAAAATATCTGCGAAACTAACTTTTTTTACACTCAAATACAACAAGAAAAACAGTTCGAGTGCTTACTTGCTCGCATTCAAGGTGTTTAATCTTCTTTTGGATTCCGCATCTATACTGTTTTTGTAAGGATGTTTAGGATAGTTTAAAGCTTTCTGATAATATCTTACAGCATTGTGTTTATCATTTAAGCCTTCATAAAGAATACCTAGATTTAAAGCTGCATTTGCAGGATAATAGACTTTTGGTTTATCTCCTTCAAATTTTAGCACCTCAAGATAACATTTTATTGCTAAAGTTGTATCATTTAGTGCCTGATTTGATCGACCTAAACGATAATAATATTCTAATTTGTCTACTTGAGGTAATGTATCTATTGTTACCTGCAGTAGAACCTCTATTGATCGATCATATTTTCCCCCGTCAAAGAGTATTCTTGACTTCGTAATCCATTGATTTGGATAGGGGGGATTGCTTACAAAATTCAAAGCATATCTATCTAGATTCATGTAGGTTCCGCCTTCATTTAAGACACTATCTTTTAAATCTTCATTAAATGATTTATTCTCTTTTGAAAACCAATCCATGATGAGCTTTTTGTAATAAATATCCTTTACATAGTCAGTTGAATAGTGATGTAAGTAGGTATTGAAATGTATATTAGCGTTTTGATATTCTTCAGCATAATAATAAGCAGTTCCCAACACATAATTATAATAACCAAACCATTTGATATCTGCAGGTAAATCAATTAATTCTTGAATAGATAATTCAGGATAATGAATTTTTATGTAGATCCACCCTAAAGCCACCTTTACGTACTTATTATCAGGAAATTTCTTTTTAATTTCTTCAGCGAGTTGAAACGATTGTTCTCTATCTTTTAATAGGAAAGATGTTTTTAAAATTTCGGTGAGATAAGCTTGTAAACTGATAAATTCAGAAGCATTCTTTTTGGCTTCTAAAATATATTTTTCTTGTAAAGTATAATCCAAAGGACTAAAACCTAAAAAATTTCTAAGCCAATGATACTCGTTGGGTACTTCACTAATTGCAATAGAAATGATGGCTGCGTTTAATTTCGAAATGATATCAGTCGAATCGTTCTCAATTTTTTTTATTGAAGATTGATAGCTCTTTTTTAAGTCCCAATAGGCCCTCCAGTAATTTCCTTTTTTGATTTCCACTAACCCTTTAATCAGAAGAAGATTATCTGAATACAACCGATTTTTCGGATAAGAATATGTTTTTTCATTAGGAGAAGGGGATAATAGACTACCTAAATAAGTATCAATCTCTTCTTTAGGAAATGAGGTATCCACCTTTTGGGCAATGACAAAATCAATGTTAGAAATCAAATAAATGATAAAAAATACAGTCTTAATATGTATATTGTTTATACTCAAGTGTCTTAAAAAATGAATTCTTTAAAAAATCGATTGATTATGTGATACATCACAAAGTTTTTTAATAACTATCATCGAAGTAAACTAAAAAAAATTGGAATCGTTATTTTTTTTAGATAATCTTGTTACTTATCACTAATAAAAATATATGAAATTTATTGTTGAAATCATTTTACCGGAAGTTTTGGATCAAGAATTAATTGATCTATTACCATCACAATATCAAGAAATCGGTGATATGATGAATGAGGGTATTATTTCATCTTTCATGTTGTCTGATAACGCACAACGTGCATGGTTAACCATGGATGCTGCATCAGAAGATGAAGTAGATAACCTATTGGCCGCTTTTAAGCTTTACGATTTTGTAGAGATGAAAATAATGGAACTAAGTATTGCTGAAATGGCATCTCCAGCTGTTCCAACATTTTCCCTAAACTAGAATATTCATTATTAAAAAATACAAGCCATTCAAAATGAATGGCTTTTTTTATTGTTTTTACTCAAATCCTCAAAATTGATTTAAATTGCACGTATTTTGCTAATCAAAAGTAAAAGACTTAAAAGATATTGTAATGCAAAAGAAATTCTTATTGGGATTAAATTTTTTATTGATAACATTAACAGCATTCTCACAAGGTGTATCTTCTAACCCCATGATTTTAAAATTAAGTGGTTATGATATGATTTATAGCGAAGAAAAGCCGGATGAAATTGAATTTCCAATGAGTGATGTAGATATAATTCCATTGGCAGGTAATAAAACTTTTGCAACTTTTAAATATCAGTCTGCAGGGAAACATCCTAACAATCAACAAATTTTACAGACTTATTTTGATAAGGTTAGATCTTTAAGAGGTAAGCCATTATACAAAGGAGATAATTACGGTTCTTTTCAAATTAAATCCAATACTAAAAAGTTTTGGTGTGTTATAGAAACACATGAAGGAGGAGAATCTTACACAGTGACTATCATCGGTCAAGATAAGATACAAGAAGCGGAAACTGCTCAAGAGATGTTGGAGTTGTTGAAATCCCAAGGTTCTATGGATTTATACTTCCAATTTGCAACTGGTAGTGCTACATTATCAAAAGCTTCTCAGCAAACGGTAGACGAATTAGCTAAATTATTGAAGAAATATGCTCCAAAGCTTAAATTGAGTATAGAAGGACACACCGATAATGTGGGTAGTGTTTCAGCCAATAAAAAGCTATCTTTAGATAGAGCAATTTCAGTAAAGAAACAATTGATACGAAAAGGAATCGATCCATCGAGGTTAGAAACAGTGGGTTGGGGATCTGAAAGGCCATTAGAGTCTAACGATACTGAAAAGGGTCGAACAAAAAACCGACGAGTTTCTATAAAAGCATTAAACTAGATATATTTGCAACCGACAAAAATTGTTTTGTCGGTTTTTTTAGCTATGAAGAATATATTTTACGCACTGATTTTATTATCAACTTTCTCTTGTATTCAAGAGAACAAAAGGAATACTTCCTTTATTAAAGGTAGAGATGCTTTAAAACAAAAGGAGTATCAAAAAGCGGTTATACAATTAGAAATGAGTATCCAACAAGATAGTACATTCTCAGACGCATGGAACAATTTGGGGGTGGCTTATTTTGCTTTGAATAATCACGAAGAGGCTGAAAAAGCGTATCAAAATGCTATTTATCATGACTCGTGTTTTACAGATGCCTATCATAATTTGGCCAATTTTCATTACTCTAAAAAAAATACGCAGAATGCCATTGACTTTTTGGATAAAGGATTAGAGTGTGAGCCAGATAATCATAAACTATTATTAAATAGAGCAACTCTCTATCAAGATTTAGAGTCATTTGATGACGCACTGAAAGATCTTCACACATTGAGAACATCTACAACTAATAATGATGTGCTATATACTAATTTAGGCTATACCTATTATAAACTAAATCAATTGGACTCGGCATTCCATTATTCTTTAATGGCTGTTGAAATTAACGAATTGAGACATGAAGCTTATAATAATTTAGGAATGATCTCCATGAAGAAAGATCGTTTAATAGAAGCATCAAAGTATTTTAAAAAGGCCGTATCTATGTCATCAACTAATTCGATGTATCGGTATAACCTAGGAGAATCTTACTTTTTAAGCAAACAATTTGATAAAGCGAAAGAGTCTTTCAATATGGCCTTATATTACAATGAACAAGATTATAAATTAAGTCCTACGATAATAGCAAATACACTCATCTTAGATAAAGAATACTCATCACAAGAACTTTTTAATAACTCAAGTGTTAATGAGATATTAGAGAATGTCTATGAAAACTTGAAATTAGTAGGACATAAATCAACATTTTGTCAATTTTTAAGTAGCATTCAAGAAAAAAAATATAAATTTGAAGATAGTATTTATCAAAAATGTAAATAAGTTTTTTACATTTATTGATGAATAGAGTTTGAGAGGATGTAAATCTTTAATTATAATCAAACGCTAACAAAACTGAAATTATTACCATATGGAATATCAAAATCTTCTTTTAGAGAAAAATGAAGGTTTGCTTGTTGTCACAATCAACAGAGAAAGTAAGCTTAACGCACTAAATGGAAAAACTTTAGAAGAGTTAAAAAGTGCTTTCGAAATGGCTTATGATGAACAAGACATAAGAGCAGTAATTATCACGGGAAAGGGTGAGAAAGCTTTTGTTGCAGGTGCAGATATTTCAGAGTTTAAAGACCTGAATGAACTAAATGCAAGAAAGTTTTCTGAGGAAGGACAAGAAATCTTTAATGGTATTGAAGCATGTCCTAAACCTGTAATTGCAGCTGTAAATGGTTTTGCTTTAGGCGGAGGTTGTGAACTATCTATGGCTTGCCATATTCGTGTGGCTTCAGATAATGCAAAATTCGGTTTACCAGAAGTCTCTTTAGGTATAATTCCAGGTTATGGAGGAACTCAACGTTTACCACAATTAGTTGGAAAGGGTATCGCTAATGAACTAATTTTTACAGGTGATATGATTTCTGCTCAAAGAGCATATGAAATTGGTTTGGTAAACCATGTGGTCCCTCAAGAAGAATTGATGGATAAAGCAAAGTCCTTAGCCAATAAGATCTTAGCAAAAGCACCTTTAGCTATCGCTCATGCAATTGATTGTGTAAATGCATCAACAAAAAATGAAGCAGGTTATCAATCGGAAGCCAATGCGTTTGCTAGTGCAATTAAAACGGAAGATTTTACGGAAGGTACTACTGCCTTTTTAGAAAAAAGAAAACCGAACTTCCAAGGGAAGTAATTTAATAAAATATTGAAATAGACCTCTTTGTATAATTTATTTGTGCAAAGAGGTTTTTCTGTTCTTAGAATGTTTAAAAGATTATTATCTGATACAATTATATACGGATTAACAACCATCCTAATGAGGTTGATTAATTACTTGTTAGTCCCCATCCATACTGAGGTTTTCAGCCCTGACGATTTTGGTATTCTATCTTTATTTTATTCTTATGCTGTTCTATTTAATGTGATCTATACTTATGGTATGGAGACGACTTATTTTAGATTTGCTACCAAAGACAAGGAGAATAAAGATAAAGTATTCTCAAAAGTATTATCCTCAGTGATTATTACGTCAGTTCTATTCTCTGGGATATTATGGATATGTACTCCATACATATCTACGTATTTAGACTATGATAACTCTTCCACTTTCATAAAAGTATTTGCTACTTTATTTGCGGTAGACGCCATATTAGCAATACCTTTTGCAAGCCTAAGAGTAGAGGGTAAAGCCAAACGATTTGCGATTCTAAAAATAATTGAAGTACTATTAACAGTAGGGCTAAATTATTTATTCTTAGTCATATTTAAAGATCTATATGCTGCTGCAGAACCAACAAGTTTATTGGGTCAATATTATGATCCTGAATTTGGATTAGGTTATTCATTTGTAGCCAACTTGATTTCAAAAGTCAGCATTCTAATATTATTATCTGATAAAATCCTAAAGGTTAAACTCCAATGGTCTTGGAAGTCGATGAAACCTTATTATAAATATGGTTTCCCATTACTTTTTTCAGGTTTAGCATTCGCTGTAAATGAAGTTTTCGATAGAATATTGATTCCAATTTTATTACCAAATGATTTTTATGCTTTTGGTGATGCTGAATATGCTTTGGGTGTTTATTCAGCTTGCTACAAACTCTCAATTTTTGTAACATTTACGGTACAAGCCTACAAATACGCTGCGGAGCCATTCTTTTTTAATCAGGCAAATTCAAAAGATTCTCCAAAAGTTTTTGCCAACATCATGTATTACTTTGTCATAGTATTAATGCTAATGGTAGTAGGTGTAACTGCTAATTTAGAATGGTTGGCTTCTATTTTTATCAGACAAAAAGAATATTTAATCGGATTGCCTGTAGTGCCAATACTTTTAATGGCTAACATCTTTTTAGGAATGTACTATAACTTATCTGTTTGGTTTAAAGTCACAGATAATACAAAATATGGTGCTATCATTAGTTTCATAGGAGCAGGAATTACATTAACGCTAAACTTTATATTAATTCCACTTTTAGGCTTTTATGGAAGTGCAATAGCCACATTTGTCTGTTACTTCAGTATGATGGTAATTGCATATCTTTTAGGAAATAAATATTATCCCATCCCATATAATGTAAAAATGATCTCATTTTATTTGATTTTGGGAGGAGCGTTTTTAGTTTTGTTTTTTAATTTGCCAAAACAAGAATTTTGGCCACAGCTGATTACTCAGAATGTATTGTTTATCGGATTTATAATCATTATCGCAATTTCTGAGAGAAATTTTTTAAAACGAGTATTTGGTAATCGAGAGAATACAACGAAATAATGGAAATAAAAGTAATAAATAAAGGGCATCACGCTTTGCCTGAATATCAAACAATTGCTTCCGCTGGTTTAGATTTAAGAGCAGTGCTTGAGGAATCTATCATTTTAAAACCCCTAGAAAGAAAGTTAATTCCTACTGGTTTATACATTGAGCTACCAGTTGGTTTTGAGGCACAAGTAAGACCAAGAAGTGGTTTGGCATTCAAACATGGTCTAACAGTACTAAATTCCCCTGGTACGATTGATGCTGACTATAGAGGTGAAGTAAAAGTATTATTAGTAAATCTATCTAATGATGACTTTGAAATCAAAGACGGCGAAAGAGTAGCTCAAATGGTTGTTGCTAAACATGAAACTGTAGAATGGGTTCCCGTAGAAGAATTATCTGATACTGAAAGAGGAGCCGGTGGATACGGTAGCACAGGAAAAAAATAATAGTAAAATACTGATATATGAAAATTATTGTACCAATGGCTGGTCGTGGTTCGAGACTACGTCCACATACACTAACTACTCCAAAACCATTAGTTAAAATTGCAGGTAAACCAATAGTTCACCGTTTGGTGGAAGATTTAGCTGCAATGTCTGATGAAAAATTAGAAGAAATTGCTTTCGTAATTGGTGATTTTGGGGAAATTGTAGAAAAAGAATTAGTAGGTATTGCTGAATCATTAGGCGCAAAAGGCACTATTTATTATCAAGATGAACCTCTTGGTACTGCACATGCTATTTTGTGTGCTGCAGATAGTATGGACGGTAATATTATCGTCGCTTTTGCAGATACTTTATTCAAAGCAGACTTCTCTATTGATAAATTTGAAGATGGTATCATTTACACACAAAAGGTGGCAGATCCTTCTGCATTTGGTGTAGTGAAATTAAATAACGATGGATTTATCACAGACTTTGTAGAAAAGCCTCAAGAATTCGTTTCTGATCAAGCAATTATCGGTATTTATTTCTTTAAAGAAGGAGAACGCTTAAGAGCTGAATTGCAATATTTAGTTGATAACAATATCATGAATGATGGTGAATATCAATTAACTGGTGCATTAGAAAACTTAAAAGCAAAAGGGGCTAAATTAAAGCCTGGTACTGTAGAAGAGTGGTTAGACTGTGGTAATAAAGATGCCATCGTAAATACGAACCAAAGATATTTGACTTACATCGAAGATCAAGAATTAGTACACGATTCTTCTGAATTGGATAATGTAGTCTTAATATCTCCAGTTTATGTTGGAGAAAATGTACGCATCAAAAATGCTGTAGTTGGACCATATGTATCTGTTGGATCAAATACAATCATCGAAAACTCTGTAGTACAAAACTCAATCGTTCAAGAAGATTCTGATATTCGAAAAGTGAATATTGAAAACTCTGTAGTGGGTAACCATGTAGTATACAGAGGTCGTTCAAAAGATTTATCTATCGGTGACTTTACATCGGTAAAAGAATAAGAATTCTCTTATTATATACTAAAACAGCGTATAATTTTATATACGCTGTTTTTTTCGTTTACTAATATTTGTAGATTTAGGTATCTTAATCTAATACCTGTTATATTAGTAAAGTTTATTTGGCAGAAAATGCCGTTACTACATTTTTTGGGATTTCAAGAAATATGAAAAAATACTCTTTTAGCTTAATTACCTTCACGTTGGTATTTCTTCTTGGCTTATTGTCATGTGACGTTGCTTTTGCACAAAAGAAGAAGAAAAATAAAAAAAAGAAAAAGGCTAAAGATACTATGGTGGTCTCTATTGAGGAACCATCAAAAAAGGATTTAAGAAAAGCTGAAGAGCTATTTGTTTATGCAGTAAACGAATACTTATTAGAAGAATATAATCAGTCTATTGAGTTGTTGATGAAATGTAATACCCTAAATCCAAAAGATGATGGGATTAAATATCAAACGGCATTAGCTTATCAAAAACTTCAAAATTATCAAAAATCTAATCAGTATGCCAAAAGAGCATTGGAATTAGACCCTAATAATAAATACTACTACAAATTAGTTGCTCAAAACTTCGAAATGCTTTCTTTATACAAAGATGCATTGGGTGTGTTAGAGGAGCAGATTAAAGTAACAGGTGATGACGAGGAAGCTTATTTCCAGATTGCTATGTTATACCTTCAAATGGGAGCACCAAGAAGTGCTATCGAATACTTTGATATTGGAGAAAGCAAATACGGTATTAATGATATTATCGTAAGGCAAAAACAAAGAATATACATCCGTTTAGGGGATTTAGATGCTGCTTTAAAAGAAGGAGAGAAGTTGATAAAAGCCTATCCTGATGAATTGGAATTTAAATATTCACAAGTAAGACTTCTTTTAGGAAATAATAAAACAGATGAAGCCTTAGCTATTCTTGAACCTATTCTTGAAAATCATCCTAATGAAGGTACAGTTCATTTTCTATTAGCGAATATCTACAGAAACAGAGGAGAATCGGATAAGTATTATGAAGAACTTAAGGTGGCATTTAGCTGTAGTGATGCTCTTACAGACGAAAGCTACAATATCTTGAATGGATATTTACAGTTTACTTATAATGAAAAGAAACGTCAGGAAGCAGAAGAATTAATCAATATCGCCTTAAAAGCTCATCCTAAAGACGATAGAATTCTTTCGCTTAATGCAGATTATCTTGTTTCTCAAAAACAATATGATGCTGCTCGTACTTTCTACATGAAGTCATTAAACAAGAATCCAAACAATTTTAAGCTTTGGAAACAGGTAATTTCAATTGATTGGGAATTACAACAATTTGATTCAGTAGATGTACACTCAGATTTAGCGATTGAGTACTTTCCTAATCAGCCATTACTTTACTTGTATAGTGGCACAGCAAAAATGAGTAAGGAAGATTATGAGGAAGCTGTTGTTATGTTTAACCAAGGTTTAACCGTAGTCGTTGATCCAAGCTTAAGAACAGATTTTAATGCTCAATTAGGAGATGCTTATTATAAGTTGGATGAAGTAGATAAAGCATTCAAAAAATATGATGAAGTTTTAAAAGTAGACCCTGTAAATGTCTATGTTTTAAATAACTATGCTTATTTCTTATCACTTAGAAAAGAAAACTTGGAAAAGGCTGAAGAGATGTCTCATCAGACTATATTAGCGGAACCGGAAAACGATACATTCCTTGATACCTATGGATGGGTTTTGTTTGTTAAAGGTGATTACGAAAAATCGGCAATGCATTTAAAGAAAGCGGCAGAAATGTCACAATCAGGTACCGTTATCGAACATTATGGTGATGTACTTTTCAAATTAGGAAAAGTAGACGAAGCTGTAAGTCAATGGGAAAAGGCAAAAGAAATTGGAGGTGAATTATCTGAACAAATTGATGAAAAAATAAGTCAGAAAAAATACATCGAATAAAAGATCTTATCTTATATCTAAAAAATAAATTTGAAATCATCCATAAGAGTAAAATTTTATGGATGATTTTCTTTTTCTTCATTATCTAAAAAATCAGAATCAAAATTACTAAACTGATTTTGCCCCATAGGAGGAATGCCCTCATTTATATCATTTTGATATTCTTCTGTTTGAGTCATTTCATCTTCCGAATTATACATTGCTTGACTATCAGAAGCTGGATTTGGTGAAACATCCATCAATTTCTCCTTTTCTGATAAATATTTTAAAATCTTAATCGTAGGAGTGTAGTTCGCACATCCTTCTAATGATTTTTGAAAATAGCGCTTGGCTAAATTTAAATTATTAGCTTGTAAGTAAGTCAACGCAAGATTGTAATGTAAAGCGGGGAAATAAGGTAAACGCATTTGCATCTTGGTATAAGTGTCCGCTGCTTCCTTTACTTCTCCACATCTACTTGAAAAATTAGCTTCTGCTAACTCAGTAAAATCAGGGTGATGCCCTTCATTTGCTTTGTACCATTCGATGATAGTTCCCGGTAGTCCAACTAAGAACATCATATTTTTGAAAATATTTTTATGGAAAAACTCTATACCTAAATTATCGCCTCCATAGGTAGAAGTGGTGGTCCAATACATTTTTCCTTTCCAATAATAGTATTGGTATTGCTTTCGTTTCCTTAATCGATCGTAGTAACCAGTTTCTGGACAAATATCAAATTGTTCTCCATTTGAGATGAGAAGACCGTGCTTATCGCTTATAGAATGACATTCTTCGCAGTATTGATATTGAGTTTCAAAGTGATTGTCCCAATCTATTGGATTATCACAAAAGCCACACACTCTTTTATTTTTAGCGTTTCTGGTTTGAAAAATATCAAAAGCTAATTTGATCTCTTTGATCATATCCGATTTAATGATGATACAATTATTTTTCTTGATTAACCATTCAGAAATGGACTTACCAATGATCGGATAATTAACAAATGTAATTACAAGATAACCCTTGTAATAGTTTATACGTAGAATATCATGATAAACGATTAACTCATTGTTTAACGTAATTCCTTGCTCATTTACATTACCTAGCTTAGGTATTATGAAATTACTTTTTCTTTTTTCACTAAAAGTTTTGAAAGAAAAAGCAAATGCTGTTAATTCATTCATATATCTTAAAAATCGCTTTAAAGATGCTTCTTTGCAAAAAAAATATTGGTTTGAGCTAAAGTTTTAATATTTTTGCAATACATAAGATATAAAAATCAAAAAGAAATATACAACGTAGCAATACGTTTTAAAGATAATTAATTTGACACTAGTAGAAAACCTGCCGCTCATAGCGTCAGGCTTTTTTATTTCTAAAAAATTCTATTTATTTTCAAACTATTAATTCAAACGACTACATGATTGCTATGTGCCGATTGTAACTAATCCTAACTTACTAGTTTAATGAAAAACACAACTAAATTCTCCATTTGGTACTTTCTCAGTATTCTCGGTGGAATGCTCTTTTTAGAAACCCTATTTTTTTCAGGTCCCAATATGAAAGAAATGTCTTACAACGATTTCAGAGAGAATCTTGATAAAGGCAAAATAGAACATATTGTAATTTCTGATGAGAAAATCTATGGTAAGGTAAAAAAAGAGGAGGATTCAACTGAAATAGATCAACAACTGCAAAAAGTTGAAGAGCAAGAGGCAGCCGAAGCAGAAACAGATACAGCAACTGCAAATACGAGAAGTGGTTTGTGGCATCTCAATCCAGAAGGGAAATCAACGCCTTGGAGTATGCGTCTAAACTATGAGAAGAGGAAAGAAGAATTAGCCCGTCAATTCTATGTTATCAAATTAGATGATAAAGACCTTGTACATGATTTACAGGTAAAGGGTATTGACTATAAAGGGGTAATAGAAAACGATTGGTTGGGTAATTTTATTTCCAATTGGGTAGTTCCATTCCTAATCCTAATCTTCATTTGGGGCTTCTTTATGAGAAGAATGACCAAAGGTGGAGGCATGGGAGGAGGTGGAGGAAACAACTACCTCAATGTCGGAAAAAGTAAAGCAAAAATCTATGCTTCTGACGCAGAACATCTACATGATTTTAATGATGTTGCTGGTTGCGATGAAGCCAAACAAGAATTAGCAGAGGTAGTTGACTTCCTTAAAAATTCAGAAAGATATACAGACCTTGGAGCCAAAATTCCTAAAGGTATTTTACTTGTAGGCCCTCCGGGTACAGGAAAAACTTTATTGGCTAAGGCAGTAGCAGGAGAAGCAGGTGTACATTTCTATGCATTATCTGGTTCTGATTTTGTTGAAATGTTTGTTGGTGTAGGTGCAGCAAGAGTGAGAGACTTATTTACTCAAGCCAAAGCTAAATCACCATGTATCATTTTTATTGATGAATTAGATGCTATCGGTAAAAGTCGTGGTTCTAACGGTATGTCAGGAAATGACGAAAGAGAAAATACATTAAATCAACTTTTGGTTGAAATGGATGGATTTGCAGCAGACCAAACTGTCATTGTTTTGGGTGCTACCAACCGACCTGAGATATTGGATAAAGCATTATTGAGACCTGGACGATTTGACCGTCAGGTACAAGTAGATAGACCAGATCTTAATGGTCGTCTAATGATATTGAAAGTACACTCAGGAAAAATTAAATTAGGGGGTAATGTAAACTTAGAAGAAATTGCTGCACAAACAGCAGGTTTTGTAGGAGCAGATCTTGCCAACCTTTGTAACGAAGCAGCTTTACTAGCAGCAAGAGAGGGTAAAACAGAAGTTCATCACCACCATTTCTTTGACGCATTCGAAAGAGTTGTAGCAGGTCTAGAAAAGAAAAATGCGGTTATTAATGAATCGGAGAAAAGAACTGTAGCCTATCACGAAGCTGGTCATGCTATAGTAGGTCACTTTACAAAAGGAGCAGATCCAGTACGTAAAGTATCTATTGTACCAAGAGGTTCGGGTGCTTTGGGATACGTTCTTCAAGCCCCAACAGAGGACCGTTTCTTAATGAGTAAAGAAGAACTAATTGGTAAAATCAAAGGTCTTCTTGGTGGTAGAGCAGCAGAAGAAATTAAATTTGGTGTTGTGTCTACTGGAGCATCCAATGATTTAGAGAAAGTAGCTTCAATTGTAAGATCAATGCTTACCGTTTATGGTATGAGCGAACATTTCCCGAACTTATCCTTGCAAAAGGAAGGACAAAATAATTTCTTAGGAAATGGTGGGCAAAGTATAAGAAGATCAGAAGACCTTGAGAAACAAATTGATCAAGAATCTTTAGCAATCATTGCGAAGTGTTACGAAGAAACTAAAGAATTCTTAAAAGAAAAAAACAATGACCTTGAAAAGCTTGCTGGCATCCTTTTAGAGAAAGAAATTTTGGACGAAAGCGATGTAAATCGTATTCTTGGGCCAAGATTAGTGGAACATGATTAGAAAAGAAGAAAAAATCGATCAACTTATTGATCGTGAAGTCAAAAAATTAAAACATTCAATTAAGTCTGGAATGTTACCCTTAGAGTTTATCTCATTCGATATATTCATTGAGAATTTTAGTGATGATTATCAAATAGATAGCACTCAAATAGAGTATGTGAAAGACAAATCTAGGAGTGTTTTAAAAGATAACAACGTGAAAATAAAAGGGATTTAATTGACAAATCTCGTAAAATTTTTACATATTGAAGGATTGGGATGTTATTCCAATCCTTTTTTACTAACTGTATTTTAACCAATTCAACATATAAACATGTATTTTGTAAATAGTCAAGAGTATGATAAATATACTCAGGATGACCTCTCCGTATGGAAAACACTTTTTGAGAGGCAAATGAAAATGCTACCTAATTTAGCTGAGGATGATTTCTTGCATGGAGTAAGAACAATTCAGTTTACCGCGAATAAAATTCCAGATTTTAAAGAACTTGATCAGATCCTAGGTAAAGAAACTGGATGGGGGATTACACCCGTTACAGGTCTTATTCCAAACAAAGAATTTTTTGAATTATTGAAAGCGAAACGTTTTCCTTCATCTTCATGGTTCAGAAAATTGAGTGAACTAGATTACCTAGAAGAGCCAGATATGTTCCATGATATCTTTGGACATGTTCCTTTATTGACGAATGCTGATTTTTGTAAGTATTTAGAGAAGATGAGTGTTATCGCTTTGAAATACATCGAAAATGAGCACATCATCGAATTGATTTCTAGATTATACTGGTATACAGTAGAATTTGGGTTAATTCAAACCGAACATGGACTTAGAATCTATGGTGCAGGAATCTTATCATCTAAAGGTGAATCAGAATATAGTTTATTCAGTGATGTTCCCGAAAGAGCGGACTTTAATGTTTTAGAAATTCTAAAAACACCTTACATCAAAGATAAATTCCAAACGAAGTACTGGGTAATCAAGAATTATAGTGACCTAACAGATTCACTAGATGAATTGGATCAATTACTTTCTCAGATTAATGATGGATCACTAATAGTTAACTAATTTGACTAAAGATAAAATCTATATGTTTTTGAGGAGTTGACATAAAAACACACCTGACAACTTCTATAAAATCATGATCAAATGCCACAGTTGTTCTTTGTGTTAAAGAAAGCTGTGGTATTTCTGTTTTTAGAAATTTAGCGATTCTTCGGGATGGATCAGAAAGAATAGGAAAGGGGTACACTCTTTTTTTAAGCTGCTGTTTGATTTGATTTTCTGATAAAGAACAAATCACATATATTTCATAACTAGCGGAATCAATATCTAGGTATTTAGACTTGAGTAAATCTAAATGCTGCTGATCTCTCAAAGTCTGAACATCATTAATCAGCACCAAAAAGAACTTTTGATGTTTAAGTGGATTAAATTTATATAATTTTTCAGACTCGTTTCTGAGTTCTAAATTTTCAAAAAAGTGCATAAAAAAAGGGGAACTAATCTGTTCCCCAAAATTAATTATTTTAAAATATTGTGACCAAGTTTGTCTCTTTTCGTTTCCAAATACTTTTGATTGTATTTGTTTGGAGCAATCTCGATTGGAATATTTTCAACAATCTCTAAACCATAACCGATTAGTCCGGCTCTTTTCTTAGGATTGTTAGAAATCAATTTCATTTTAGTGATACCCAATTTTCTTAAAATTTGAGCACCAACACCATAATCTCTTTGATCAGATTTGAAACCTAAAGCATTATTTGCTTCAACAGTGTCCATACCTTCTTCTTGAAGCTTATAGGCTTTTAGTTTGTTGATTAGACCAATTCCTCTTCCTTCTTGATTCATGTAAAGAATAACTCCACGTCCTTCTTTTTCAATCATTTCCATTGCAGCGTGTAATTGAGGACCACAATCGCATCGACAAGAACCAAAAATATCTCCTGTTACACAAGAAGAGTGCACTCTTAACCAAACTGGATCGCCTGTGCTAATATCACCTTTAATTAGGGCAAGGTGTAATTCGCCAGTATTCGTTTGTCTAAAAGCCTTTAAGTTGAAATGTCCGAATTCAGTAGGCATATCCACACCAATTTCTTCTTCAACTAAAGTGTCTTCTAAATCTAATCTATATTGAATAAGATCTTCGATACTGATTAATTTCAGATCAAATTTCTTTGCTACTTCTACCAAATCTGGAAGACGAGCCATTGTTCCATCATCATTGATGATCTCTACCAAAACACCTGCAGGTTGTAAACCAGCTAAACGAGCTAAGTCAATTGCTGCTTCTGTATGACCAGCTCTTCTAAGTACACCACCACGTTTTGCCTTGAGAGGGAAAATATGACCAGGTTTACCTAATTCGCTAGGATCAATGTTAGGGTCAACAAGAGCTTGAATTGTTTTAGAACGGTCGCTTGCAGAAATACCAGTAGTACAACCATGACCGATAAGGTCGATGGATACCGTAAATGGAGTTTCGAAAGCAGCTGTGTTTTTACCTACCATCAGTTCTAAACCAAGGTCTTCGCACATGTCCTCGATAAGAGGTGCACAAATTAAACCACGACCTTCTTTAGACATGAAGTTGATAATTTCAGGTGTCACTTTTTCTGCAGCACAAACAAAATCACCTTCATTTTCTCTATCTTCGTCGTCAACAACGATAATAATTTCACCATTTTTGATGGCTTCAATACCTTCCTCGATAGAGTTTAATTTAAATTTTTCTGACATTGTTATAAGTGAGTATGGACTCGGATTCCAATTAAGTATATATGTGTTTCAACAAAGTTATCAAAAATTGATGAAACTACTTGTATAAACTATGTAATGTTCAACTATGTTTATAAGAAATATCCAATTTCTTCTAAATTAATGAAGTAATAAAAATACTTCCAATAATTATCAATCCTCCTAACATGTATAAAATGATCATGTTTGCTTGTAACCATTTTTCGTCTTTGTTTTTACTAAATTCATAAAGACGTGTTCCAAGAAAAATACAAATCATACAAGTAATAAATATTGTTGTTTTATGGTTTAGGGGATCTCTAGGAATACCATCATAGTTTTTATAAATGATATCACCTATACCCATTCCCATTAAAGCACCAATACCAATAAATCTCTTTAACATGATATTTCTTCTAATTTCTGCAAAGGTAAAAAGGTTAATGATAGTTCATAACATAATTACTTAATATTTTAATAATAGTATGTTTGTAGGAATGTAAAGTAAAATTCAAATGATGCAACTAATAAAGGGAATTACAGGTTTTTCAGAGGTACAAAAAGAATATATTGATAATGAAATTTGGAAGCAGACTGTACAAAGCTTTTTCTCTGTAAAAGCAGAAATTAATTTTTCTGATCGTTACAGCTTCAATTATCACATCATAGAATACGATCATCAACTGATGTTGCTTTTTAAGAATAAGTTTTCGAACCTTTTTGCAGTAGCAGAGGTCATAGATGACTCAGATGAGTACCATAAATTACCAGAACATAGATTTATTAACCATTCTGATATTTCAGATTTTTTAGAAGGAATAGGGTTCGAATGCTTGGATGAAAAATTTGTCAATTATAAAATATCTGCCTCTAACAGTCTTAAAACGAATTTACTAGAAGAACTAACTAAAGAAGAACAGGATCTAATTCTAAAAAAAGATCCTGAGACAATCGGAAATATTATTTTTAACGATTGGAAAAAATCAAGAAGGAAAATGTAGTTTAGACAAAATTAAATTGTAAAAACCACATAGAAACTTTATTTTTGCCTGCTAAAATAGAATTGTAAGCAAATACAATATTTATAAAAATATATGTTTGATAATCTTAGTAACCGAATTGACCGTGCAATAAAGAATCTGAAAGGTGAGGGGTCAATTAGTGAAATCAACGTTGCATCAACGGTAAAAGAAATCCGTCGTGCACTACTTGAAGCCGATGTAAACTTTAAGGTAGCCAAAGAAATTACTAATGAAATTCGTGAGCAAGCCTTAGGTCAGAATATTCTTATTGACGTAAAACCAGGTCAATTATTTACTAAAATTGTTAGTGATAAATTAACTGAGTTGATGGGTGGAGAAATGATACCATTCTCACCTCAGGGATCTCCAGCAACTGTACTTATCTCTGGTTTACAGGGTTCAGGTAAAACTACATTTACTGGTAAGTTAGGTGCTCGTTTAAAGAAACAAGGTCAACAAGTACTTCTAGTAGCAGCCGACGTTTACCGTCCTGCCGCGATTGATCAGCTAGAAACACTTGGTGAGCAAATTGGTGTGGATGTTTATACAGAAAGAGAAAACAAAAACCCAGTAGAAATTGCTCAAAATGCCATTAAACATGCGAAGACAAATGGTAAATCTATCGTAGTTGTCGATACAGCTGGTCGTTTGGCAGTAGACGAGGAGATGATGAAAGAGATTGAAGCTGTTAAGAATGCAGTCAATCCTTCAGAAACTCTATTTGTTGTAGATTCTATGACTGGTCAGGATGCCGTTAATACAGCAAAAGCATTCAACGACCGTCTTGATTTTGATGGTGTTGTTCTTACAAAGTTAGATGGTGATACACGTGGTGGTGCTGCTCTTTCAATTAGAAGAGTAGTAGAGAAGCCTATTAAGTTCATCTCAACTGGTGAGAAATTAGAGAATACTTTAGATGAGTTCCACCCTGATCGTATGGCCCAAAGAATCTTGGGTATGGGTGACGTTATCTCCCTAGTTGAAAGAGCACAACAAGCTTTCGACGAGGATGAAGCAAAACGTTTGAACAAAAAGCTTCGTAAAAACCAATTCGATTTCAACGACTTATTGTCTCAAATCCAACACATCAAAAAGATGGGTGATTTGAAAGATTTGATCGGAATGGTTCCTGGTTTAAATAAAATGGTGAAAGATCAAGAAATTGATTCTAACGCATTTAAACCTGTTGAAGCAATCATCAACTCTATGACTCCTTACGAAAGATTAAATCCAGATGTATTGGATCAATCACGTAAGAAACGTTTGGCAAATGGTTCAGGGACTTCAGTTCAGCAAGTGAACAACCTAATCAAGCAATTCGAGGAGATGCGTAAGATGATGAAGAAAGTGAACAAAATGTCTGGTATACCTGGTATGGGTAAAAAAGCCAAAGGACAAAAGAAAGGTTCACTTCGTTCTCGTTTAGGAGGAGGAAAGAAAAGAAGATAATTTCTATTGAAAATATATTAAGGGTCAATATCAAGTTATTTGATGTTGACCCTTTTTTTTTGTGGTATTTTATTCGAAACTATCTTTTATAACTTCTAATCCCATAGATCTAGAACCCTTAATTAGAATGATGCCTTCAGTAACTTTATGCTCGCCTAGATACTGAATTGCTTTTTCTTTATCATCAAAGAATAATGCTTTGTCAGAAGCATGTTCTCCAAAACGTTTTCCAATAAAAATACAAGCTGCAAAATCTAAGAATAATGCTTTGTCAATGATATTCTTATGCTCTTGAGATGATATGTCACCCAATTCGAACATATCGCCAAGAATGATGTATTTCTTCTTATCTGATTCGATTAATTTAAGATTTTCTAAAGCCACTTCAACCGATGAAGGATTGGCATTATAAGCATCTAAAATTAATGTGTTTGATGTTGTTTTGACAATTTCAGATCGATTATTTGAAGGAATATAGGAAGAAATTGCTTGATGCATTTTTTCAGCTGATATACCTAAAAATTTTCCAACACAAAATGCTGTCTGAATATTTTCAAAGTTATATGCACCAAATAAATTGGTTTCAACTCTTTTTTCCTGACGATCCTTATAAACAATGAAAGGATTAACTTCAACAAATTCCAAGTTAGAGAAATCATATTCGCCTCCATAAAAAACAGGTTTTTGCATTCTCTTTGACATATTCATCAAAAGATCGTCTTGAGAATTGATATATATAATACCTTCGTTTTTGATGAGGTAATCGAAAATTTCACTTTTGGCTCTAACATTCTGTTCAAAACTACCAAAGCCTTCGATATGGTCTTTTCCGATATTAGTGACAAAACCTTGGTTTGGTAAGGCTATCTTTACCAATTCAGCTACTTCTCCTACATGGTTGTCACCCATTTCAATTAAAGCTACTTCTGTTCCAAGAGGCATGTCTAATAGGGTAAGTGGAACACCAATATGATTGTTGAAATTTCCTTTTGTAGCATGTGTTTTAAAAGTAGTTTCACACACTTTTAATAAGATTTCTTTGGTCGTTGTTTTACCATTAGAACCTGTAATAGCAATGACCGGAATATCAAATTGTTGTCTATGATATTTAGCTAATTCTTGTAATGTAGAAAGTACATCATCTACTAAGATAAATTGATCTGAACAAACTACATTTTCATCATCAACTATGGCATAGGAAGCTCCTTTTTCTAAGGCCCCTTTGGCGTATTTATTACCATCAAAATTTCCTCCCTTTAAGGCAAAAAATAGGGCGTTTTCTTTTATTTGTCTAGAGTCTGTAGTGACTCCGTTAGCTGTTAAAAAAAGTTTATATAAATCTTGAATCTTCATCCGGTAATCAGTGTTTTTTACAAAGAAATATGGTTTTATCAAGTAATGCAATTTTGGTAAAAATTAAAAACTGACAAAAATCATTTTAAACAAATTCTCTTATCATTCATTTATATTAAATAATTAATGCATTTTTGTATTGTAAATTTTTTATAACACAAGTTTTACAAACTAGCAAAAAATAAATCACATGAAAGTAACAGTAGTAGGTGCGGGTGCAGTAGGTGCAAGCTGCGCAGAGTATATCGCTATCAAAGATTTCGCTGACGAAATCGTATTAGTTGATATCAAAGAAGGTTTCGCTGAAGGAAAAGCAATGGACTTGATGCAAACGGCTTCTTTAAACGGTTTTGATTCAACTATCACTGGTGTTACAAACGACTATGCTGCAACTGCAGGTTCAGACGTAGCAGTAATCACTTCTGGTATTCCTCGTAAGCCAGGTATGACTCGTGAAGAGTTGATTACAACTAACGCAAACATCGTAAAAACTGTAGCTGAGAATTTAATCAAGCATTCTCCAGAAGTAATCATCATTGTGGTTTCTAACCCAATGGATACAATGACTTACTTAGCTGCAAAAGCAACAGGTCTTCCTAAGAACAGAATCATCGGTATGGGTGGTGCTTTAGATAGTGCACGTTTCAAGTACCGTTTGGCTGAAGCTTTAGATTGTCCTCAATCTGACGTATCAGGTATGGTAATCGGTGGTCACTCTGACGTAGGAATGGTTCCATTGATCGAAAAAGCAACTCGTAACTCTGTTCCTGTATCTGAGTTCTTGTCAGAAGAGCAAAAAGCAGGGATCGTAGAAGCTACTAAAGTAGGCGGTGCTACATTGACTAAATTATTAGGTACTTCAGCTTGGTATGCTCCAGGTGCTGCAGTTTCTGAATTAGTTAAAGCAATCGCTTTGGATTCTAAGAAAATGTTCCCTTGTTCAGCACTTCTTGAAGGCGAATATGGTTTGAACGATCTTTGTATCGGTGTACCAGTATTGATTGGTAAAAACGGTATCGAGAAAATCGTTGAAATCGACCTTTCAGAAGACGAAAAAGCAAAATTAGTAACATCTGCTGAGGGTGTTTCTAAAACAAATGGTTTGCTTGAAGTTGAAGCATAGGAAATAATATACATTTCAATATTGGAAGCCACTCAATTTTGAGTGGCTTCTTTTTTTTGCTCTCCAATTAAAAATTTATAATAATCAGTTACTTTTTAATTGAAATAAGTAAATTTGATGTCTTTAAAAGGAATAATAGTTTATTCTCTATGATGGATATTTTTATCTTTTATTAGAGAAGTATTTGAATCAGTGATCTTTACATAATTATATATGAAAATTGGAATTGTTGGTGGAGGCATTTCTGGCTTAACAGCTGCTTTTTATTTACAGAAAAAAGGGTACGACTGTACTGTTTTGGAAAAAAATAATGTAGCAGGAGGATGTATTTCCACTGAACAAAAAGATGGGAGAATTTATGAAAATGGACCCAACTCTCTACTCTTTACATCTAAACATTTAAAGTTTATAGAAGAAGTCGGTTTTTTAGATGAATTAATCGAAGCTGAAGCTGTAAATAAAGATAGATTCATACTTAAAAATGGTAAGTATCATGTACTTCCATCAGGACCTCAAAATTTCTTCTCTAACAAGTTTTTTTCTGGTAAAACTAAATGGAAGATAATCACTGAATATTTCAGAAAAAATCAAGCAGCATCGGATAAAGAGACAGTATATGATTTCTTTCTAAGAAGGTTCAACAAAGAAATATGTGACTATGCGTTGGATCCATTTGTTTCTGGTATTTATGCCGGAGATCCTAAGAAATTAGCCATTAAAGCCTCTTTTCCATCACTCTATGAAGCAGAACATAAACATGGTTCGATTATCAAAGGGATGATAAAGAAAAGAAAAGAGAACAAAGAAAATGGTGTGCCAACTGAAAGAAGAACCGCTTACAGTTTTAAGGAAGGTAATTTCTCTTTTATCAAAAAGTTGGCTGTTCAGGTGAATATTAAATCCTCATTTACTGTAAAAAATATACTGAAAGAGGAGCAGTATTTTACTATAGAAGGTGAATCAGAAACTTTACAATTCGATCATGTAGTCATTGCATCAGATATTTATTCAAGTAGTTCTTTCTTGAAAGGATTGTTACCAACTGTGGCGAATAAGATCGAAAATATTGTAGCTCCACCAATGTGTGTCGTTCACAGTGTTTATAGTAAAGATGCAGTGAAAAATGCTCCAATTGGTTTTGGAGGATTAAATCCACGATTAGAAAAAACATTTACTGCTGGTTCGATTTGGACTTCATGTATATTTCCAAATAGAACACCACAAGGAGAAGCTATGATCACTTCTTTTGTTGGAGGGATGCAAAATCCTGAAAAAACAAACTTGTCAGAAGATGAGTTAAAAGAAGGAGTAGCACATGAGCTGAATTCAACACTCAATATTGAAGGTCAACCTATTTATCAGAAAGTATTTAAATGGGAAAAGGCAATTCCTCAGTATTCTTATGATATAGTAGAATTATGGGAAGAAATGAATAAAAACGAAATAGATGGACTTCATTTCACAACCAATTGGAAAGGAGGTATTGCTGTGCCAGAATGTATTGATCAGGCAATAGCTTTATCAGAAAACATCTAGTTGATATATTTTTTCATTCAAAAATGATGAATTTTATCTTTGAATGATATACATAATATTTTTAATTCTATTTTTGCGATGAGTAATACTTATCAGATATTTAACTTATAGAATCTAAACATAAACGATATGAAATTTTTTATTGACACAGCTAATTTAGACGAAATCAAGGAAGCATACGCTATGGGCGTATTGGACGGTGTAACAACTAATCCGTCTTTGATGGCTAAAGTTGGAGTGAAGGGAAAGGAAGCTGTTCATGCTCACTATAAAGCAATTTGTGACATTGTTGATGCTAACGTAAGTGCAGAAGTATTGTCGACAACCTATGAGGAGATGATCAAAGAAGGTGAGGAGTTGGCAGCAATTGATCCTAAGATTGTTGTTAAAGTACCTATGATCGAGGATGGAGTAAAAGCTATTAAATATTTTTCTAGCAAAGGTATTGATACAAACTGTACGCTTATTTTCTCAGCAGGTCAAGCTTTATTAGCTGCGAAAGCTGGAGCAACTTATGTATCTCCATTTATTGGTAGATTAGATGATGTTTCTACAGACGGTATGCAATTAGTAGAAGATATCGTAACAATTTATGAAAACTACGGTTTCGGTACTCAAGTACTAGCTGCTTCTGTACGTCACCCAATGCATATTATGCAGTGTGCTGCTATTGGTGCAGACGTTGCCACTTGTCCTTTGACAGCAATCAAAGCACTATTGAATCACCCTTTAACTGATAAAGGTTTGGCTCAATTTGTAGCTGATGCTAAAAAAATGGAAGAATAAAAATTAATAGAGGTTGTTTCGTAAACAGATGAGACAACCTCTTTCTTATATGCTCTTTTATTTTCAGTATTTCAGAAAAAAATTAAGGGTAATCATCAATTACTATGTATATTATCAAAGTAAAGGGTAAAGCAAAAATCCCTAATTATATCCAACTAAGAGACGAAAACTTTGTGTTGATTGCTTATTTTAGAGCGGATAGACCTCTTTCAAAATTAGAAAAATATGGTCTTGAAGGTAAAGAAGAAGCACTTAAAAAAGTAATTGATCATCTTGAGTTTGGTAAAATTCAGAAATTAGAAATTTAATCTTAATGAATTCAGTAGTTAGTTTAAGAGATGTAAAGCTCAGTTTTGATGGAGCCGTAGTATTAAAAGATATCAGTATTGATATCGCTTCGGGAGAGTTCGTATACTTATTAGGACCTACAGGAAGTGGTAAATCATCTTTATTAAGACTATTGTATGCAGATCAAAAACCTACTGATGGAATAATTAAGGTAAATGGGTTTCAAGTGGATGAAATTAAAGACAAAGAGGTTCCTTTCTTAAGAAGATCATTAGGGGTAATCTTTCAAGATTTTGAATTACTTACGGATAGATCGGTAGAAGATAATCTTGAGTTTGTGATGAAAGCGACAGGCTGGAAATCAGCAGCTCAGATAAATCAGAAAATTGATGAAGTACTTGAGAAAGTACATTTGTCAAAAATATCCAGACAAAAGATGCCCCACCAATTATCAGGTGGTGAGCAACAAAGAGTAGCCATTGCTAGAGCTTTGATCAACAATCCAAAGGTACTTATTGCAGATGAACCTACAGGAAACTTAGATCCGAAAGTATCCAGGTCAATTCTTCAATTATTTAAAGAAATCAATACAGACGGTACTTGTGTGATCATGGCAACACATCAACATTCATTTTTAAGATTAAATCCTGAACGTTCAATCGTTTTTGAAAAAGGATCGATCAAAGATATTTCAAAAAAACAGGTACAACAGAAATTAGACCTAAATCAAGCCTAATGAATTTTTCTTCTATACTAGCCGTTTTAAATAATCGTTGTCCTTCTTGTCGAGAAAAAAGCATTTTTACAAATGCCGCCTACTCGACATCATTCCATAAAGTACATAAGAGATGTCCCAATTGTAATGCTAATCTCGTTCCTGAAACGGGCTTTTATTATGGAGCAATGTATGTAAGTTACGCTATTAATACAGCCATCATTTTAGGTGTAATGTTTGTATTTACAGTACTACTTGATATCAATGATGTAAGTATTTTATTAGCAGCAGCAATTGGACCTATGATTGTTTTTATGCCGTTGATATTTAGAATGTCAAGATCCATTTATTTACATCTCGTAGGAGGGATAAAATATCAAGGAAAAAAATAAAGGTTGCCGAAGCAACCTTATTTTCTTTATGGGATTTTCTTTTTCTTTACTCTTCCTCCATTATTTTCAGGAGCCTTTATTTTTAGTTTCTCAGATTTTGATGCATCATTTATTGTAAAGCGAATGGTATATTCACCTTCATCGAGGTAGTACTTCCCATTTTGCTTTTCAGCTAATTGATATTTCTTTTTATACTGTTTCTGATAAACCTCTTTATTTTCTTTTCCTACTTCAAAATTATAGTTGATATAGTTAATTCCCTTATCAACAGTGAATGTCTGAGTGAAAATCACTTTATCTTTTAAGAGAACTTCCATCTTCATTTCCCCATTTGATGAAACAAAAACAGGAATGTCAATAGTTGATTCGATTGGAACACCCCATTCAAAATAACCTTCAATCTGACCCCATTTTTTGTTTAAAGTTTCTTCCTTAAGAGGATAAGTAATAATTGCCTTCTCAAAATCTTTTGATGAGAGATTTTGGATGTTGTCTAATTTGCCAACATAAATACTTCGACCATGAGTACCAACAATGATTTCATTATCTCTAGGGTGAATAGCTAGATCGTGAATGGCCACTCTTGGTAAATTTCCAAGTACCATAAAACTTTTTCCTGTATCAAATGATATGTAAAGGCCGTGATCCGTTCCAACATAAAGTACTTCTTTGTTGTTAGGATCCTCTTTGATGACATTAATTGATTCAGCAGGTAAATCACCAAGCTTACTCCAAGAATCACCTTTATTTGTAGAAACATATAAATAGCTATTGAAATCATCATTTCTGTAGCCATTTAATGATACATAAATGGTATTCACATCATATTTTGAAGCAATGACTCTACTTACCCATAAATTTTCAGGTAAACCTTTAGATATATCTTTCCAAGAAGCACCAACATTTTCAGAGATGCTTACTATCCCGTCATCAGAACCTGTGTAAATAAGGCCGAATTGAATAGGGGATTCAGAAATTGTAGTCAATGTACCAAAAGGAACATTTCCTTGAATTCCACCATTCGTTAAATCATTAGAAACAGCTTCAAAACTTTCTCCTTGGTTTAAAGAGCGATGCAAACGATTAGAGCCAAAGTAAATCACGTCGTAATTGTGCTTAGAAACGACGATAGGAGACTGCCAGTTCCATCGTAAGGGTTTTTCGCTTAAAGTATGTTTGGGAGTGATGTAGGACATTTTACCAGATTTCTGATTGATCTTGTAATAATTCCCAAATTGATAACCTGTGTAGATAATATTATTATCTCTCTCGTCTACACCAATTTGCATACCATCACCACCCATTACTGATTGGAATGGATATTTACCATTGTATTGCCAACCTCTACTAATTTCAGTTTTAGAAGAACCAACCCAAACACCATTATCTTGCAGGCCTCCATAAATATTATATGGTTCAGCCATATCGTAATTTATTGAGTAGAACTGTCCAACAGGGAAGCTATTACACTTATAATAATTCTGTCCTCCATCAAATGATATGTTCACACCACCATCATTACCAAGAATAATATGATCGGTATTGTTAGGGTTAATCCAAAGTGCATGATGATCCACATGTACATTATCATCACCTAAATCTTTCCAAGTTTTTCCTCCATCTGTAGAACCTAAGAAAGGAACACCCAAAATATAAATTCTATTATCGTCTTTTGGATCTACTCTAATATTTCCAAAATAATAGCCGAAGGTATACACCACACGGTCCAAATAATTATCGTGTGTTTTCTTCCATGATTGACCCCCATCTTCAGAAACATATACTTCAGCACCTTTTACTTCTGTATTGAATAAATCTTCTTCAGCGTCACCTAGATAATCTACTAAAGCTTTAGGAGAATATTTTTCATTCTTGATATCAGATTTTATGGATTCAGCATTATACTGTTTAGGGAAATTATAATGATCAAGATATTCATTGATATCATCATCAGATAACTTTAAAAAAGCATCATTGCTCATTTCATTTAATTGGTTGAAATGAAGAGCAATTTCTTTCTTTTCAACATCCTCCTTAGCATCTTGATTGTCTAAAAAGGCATATAGTTTCTCAGAATTTTGTGATGATATTCCTAAGCCAATACGTCCAACCCCTTCACTGTCAGGAAAACCTGTATTACCGACAGTTAATCTCTTCCAGGTTTCACCACCATCAACAGATTTATAAATTCCAGATTCTTTACCTGATGCTTTGAAATTCCATGCATTTCTATGTCTTTCCCAAGCTGATGCATATAAAATATCAGGGTTTTTAGGGTCAATGATAAGATCAATTACACCAGTACTATCAGAGACAAATAAGGTTTTACTCCAAGTAGCACCTCCATCAGTTGATTTATAGACTCCACGATGATCATCTTTAGAATATAAATTACCAATTGATGCGACCCAAAGTGTATTGTCATTTTTAGGATGAAGAACGATTCGTCCAATATGTTGTGTATTTTCTAAACCTATATGATTCCAAGTTTGCCCTTTGTCATTCGATTTGTATAAACCATTACCTGCATAACTCGATCTTGATGAGTTGTTTTCACCAGTTCCAATGTAAATCGAGTTGTTTTCCCAATTAACCGCAATATCACCAATAGTCATGGATGCTTCGTCTTGAAACAATGGTGTGAATTTCACTCCATTCGAATTTGTATACCATAGACCACCTGAGGCAAAGGCACTATAAAATTCATTTGGATTGTTAGGGTTTGCATCAATATCAGTAACACGGCCACTCATTACTGTTGGGCCTACATTCCTAAATGGTACGTTCTTGAAAAAGGATTTGTCTTTACTGTTTTGATACTGAGCAAAAGCTTCATTTCTATCGACCTTCTTTTGGGAAAATGAATAGAATGGAAGTAAAGTAATAATTGAAATTAGAAAGAAATTTTTCATTAATATGTTTATTATAGTTGTGTTCTATCTTTGAAGTGGTAGGTTATACCAAATACTAAATTGAATTGGAGATAGGTTGCTTTTGTATTATAATTAATGTCTCCGATTTCTTGATATGGACGAGCAGTTAAATTGACCAATTGAGGGTCTCCTTTTGAAAAACCCATATCAGCTACAATTCCGGCAATCACATTAAACCTTGGGCCAAACCACTCAATGCCGGAAGATATATGATAAAGATCCCAATAATCGTAAGATAACAGATTTTCGGAAGTTGGGTTGATCTTATTTTGGTCTAGGTTATTGAAATCTGTTCTAAAACCTGATAACAAATTTATCTTTTCAAAAAGTTTGTTTTTAAATCCGAAGGCAAGATTCACTAACTGTTTATTGGCTGCATAATATTGACCAAAGCTTTCATCTTGAGGTCTAAACATGGATTGTTCAGCTTTCATTTCGAAAATTCCATATTTATTGATAGGTCCAAAATAACCAACTCTCAACGAGATTTCAGAATTTCTTGTGTGATAACCAATATTAATATCAGCTGTAAAAGGATGTTTGTACTTACTAAAAATCTTTTCTTGTGAAGAAATTGTTTTGTGAACTTCGCCTTGGTCATTTTTAGTTTCTAATGTTCTTATCAAACTAGAATTTGATAAAAATGGTAATCTAATATCTTGTGTTTCAAAATTAAAACCAAGGTTAAGATTTTCATTAACTAACCATGCAACACCTAATTTCCATAAAATAGAAACTTGATTAAATCGCACATTTTTATAATCAACATGATAGTTAGTTACCTCGTTGTTTACACCCCAAGTTTGATTGATATTGTTAGTGATCTGTGCATTCTTTATATCAACAAAACTTGTGATACCAACGCCTAACTTTTCATTTAATCGAAATGTAGTTCCTACGGCAAAACGATCATTCCGAAGTACAGTTTTATAATTAAAGTAACCCTCGTATATTTCTCCAGTTTCAGGTATAAATGCTGTATTTGAAGAAGTATACTCAGCACGATTATTCAATAGATTAATAATGGCATAAGTGACTTTGAAATTTCTCTTGTCATATTTAAAAGCTGTACCGGCCACCATTTGAGGTTTGGTGTCCATTGTATTCATTTTAATATGAACACCTTCACCCGCACCGTTGGCTATATCTACTATAGTATAACCTATCAAGTCTGAAGTAAAAGATACATTGGGGGTTTCTGTAAAAGCTAAAGCACCAGGATTGTAGAAAATAGCACTATTATCATTTACACCCGATGCTAAAGATCCTCCTAAAAGGTTGCCATTCGCACCCTGTTGCTGTTGCCAATAAAAATTTCCTTGAGAGTAACTAAGAAATGGAGTAATAAATAGGAGTAGAGTAAATAATTGCTGTCTCATAAAGACAATGTAGTTTTTTAGTTAAAAAAAGCCATCATTTCTGATGGCTTTTTCTTTATTTCTAAAACCTTATTTAGTTGGATAAGGTCTTGCAACTTCACCTGTATAGATTTGGCGAGGTCTAGAAATTGGTTGATTAAGATTTCTAGATTCTTTCCATTGTGCAATCCAACCTGGAAGACGACCAAGAGCAAACAATACTGTAAACATTTCAGTAGGGAAGCCCATCGCTTTATAAATAATTCCAGAGTAGAAATCAACGTTAGGGTAAAGTTTTCTAGCTTTGAAGTACTCGTCGTTCAATGCTTTTTCTTCTAAACCTTTTGCGATTTCTAATAGAGGATCGTTGATACCTAATTTTTCAAGAACTGCATCAGCATGCTTCTTGATGATCTTTGCTCTTGGATCAAAGTTTTTGTAAACTCTGTGACCAAAGCCCATTAAACGGAATGGATCGTTAGGATCTTTTGCTTTGTCGATAAATTTATCAACATCACCACCGCTAGCGTGAATGTCTTCTAACATTTCGATTACTGCTTGGTTTGCTCCACCGTGAAGTGGTCCCCAAAGTGCATTAATACCAGCTGCGATAGCTACATATAAAGAAGCTTGAGATGAACCTACTACTCTTACAGTCGCAGCTGAACAGTTTTGCTCATGGTCTGCATGAAGAATTAATAGTTTATCCAAAGCATCTACTAAGATAGGGTCAATCTCATACTCTTCTACAGGAAGACCAAACATCATTTTCATGAAGTTTTCGATATAACCTAATTTATTTTCTGGATACATTAGAGGGTGACCAATACTCTTTTTGTACACCCATGATGCTAGTGTAGGTAATTTTGCAATCAAACGGTGGATTGTTAAATCAACCATCTTAGGATCTCTGTTTGGATCCAACGATTCCGGGTGGAATGCAGTCAATGAAGTAACCAAAGAAGATAAAACACCCATTGGATGTGCATCTGCAGGGAAACCATCAAAGATCTTTCTTACATTCTCATGAACTAATGTGTGACGAGAAATGTCGTGTTTAAACTGCTCAAATTCTTGGGCTGTTGGTAATTCGCCATTGATAAGTAAGTAAGCTACTTCTGAGAAAGTAGAATGCTCACATAAATCTTCAATCGAATAGCCTCTGTATCTTAAGATACCTTTTTCTCCGTCTAAGAAAGTGACATCACTTGTAGTCGAACCAGTGTTCTTAAATCCTACGTCTAAAGTGATCAATCCACTTGTCGCTCTTAGTTTACTAATATCTACTCCTAGCTCATCCTCTGAGCCCTTAACTACTGGTAAATCGTAAGTATTACCCTGGTAAGTTAATTGCGCTGTGTTTTCACTCATGTTTTTTTCTGACTTTGTTTGAGGTTTGTTGTGGTCAAGTTCTACTTCTTGCATTTTGGTGTTAATTAATTTGTTCGCACGTGTAAAATAATCGCCTCATGGGTCGCTCCATTGATTTGAGTGCCTAAATATATCTTAATAATAGTTTTTAAACAAAAAAATGGGGTGTTTTTGACATTGTTAGATTAAGAAATGATTAATTATCAAGGAAAAATAATTTTGTTGATAGAAATGACATTTGTCATAATCATACTTGATAAAAATTAGCATTTCTAAATTTTTGTTATTGATTTTACTTTTTTATTACTTTTTTTTTTGAACTTTAATAATGTTTGTGATAAGTTGTTTCGCGCGGGAGGAAAACCTCTTTATTTCGCAAATGAAAAATAGAAGACTAATAGTGTAATATAAATATATATGTCAAGAAACCTTTTAATTGTCGAGTCACCTGCAAAGGCAAAGACAATAGAAAAATACTTAGGCGAAGGATATACAGTAAGATCAAGCTACGGACACGTTCGAGATTTAAAGAAAGGTAACGATGCCATTGATGTTGAAAAAGACTTTTTGCCCATTTATGAAGTACAGTCTGATAAAAAAGATGTAATTCGTGAGCTGAAAAAATTAACTAAGGAAGCAGAAACTGTATGGTTAGCGACCGATGATGACCGCGAGGGGGAGGCTATTTCTTGGCATTTACAAGAGGCACTCAATTTAAAAAATAAAGACACTAAAAGAATTGTCTTTAGGGAAATTACTAAAACTGCGATTCAATCTGCGATACAAAAACCTCGTACTATTGATATTGATTTAGTTAATGCTCAACAAGCTAGAAGAATTCTTGACCGTTTAGTAGGTTTTGAATTATCTCCAGTACTTTGGAAAAAAATTCAAAGAGGCCTTTCAGCAGGTAGAGTACAAAGTGTAGCCGCTCGTCTCGTTGTTGAAAGAGAAAGAGAAATAGAAGGCTTTAAGCCAAAAGACTATTATAGAGTAGTTGCTAATTTTGATTTAGGTAATAATAAATCATTAGAAGCTGAGCTGAATACTAAGTTTAATACTAAGGAAGAAGCAGAGAAATTTTTAAATGATTGTTTGGGTGATGATTTCAAAATTTCTGATATCAAAACACGTCCAGGTAAAAAATCTCCTGCACCTCCATTTACTACTTCCACTTTACAACAGGAAGCGAGTAGAAAACTAGGTTACTCAGTGGCTTCAACTATGTCTATTGCTCAACGATTATATGAAGCTGGACATATTACATATATGCGTACCGATTCTTTAAATTTATCTCAAGAAGCTATTCAATCGGCTACAGAAGAGATTGCTGATGTTTATGGTGATGCATATGTTCAAGAAAGACATTTCAAAACGTCTAATAAAGGAGCACAAGAAGCTCACGAAGCCATTAGACCTACTAATTTTAAAAATCATAAATTAAAATTAGAAGATAATAGAGAGGCTAGATTATATGATTTGATCTGGAAACGTGCAGTTGCTTCTCAAATGTCAGATGCTCAATTAGAAAGGACTACTGCAGAAATTACTACTCCAAAAAGAACTGAGAAGTTTACAGCAAAAGGAGAAGTAATTAAGTTTGAAGGTTTCTTAAAGGCATATATCGAATCGAATGACGATGATGATATTGAAGAGGATGAAACTACAAAAGGTATGTTACCTCCTTTGAATGTTGGTCAAGAATTGCCTATCAATGTAATTAATGCTACTCAAAGATTTACTAGACCAGCTGCTAGATATACTGAAGCAAGCTTAGTAAAAACATTGGAAGAAAAAGGGATTGGTCGTCCATCAACTTATGCTCCTACAATTTCAACTATTCAAAAAAGAGAATATGTGATTAAGGAAGCTAGAGATGGAAAAGAAAGAGCTTATAATCAATTAACTCTCTCAGCAGGTGAAATCGTAAGTAAGGACCTCAACGAAACTTATGGTGCTGAAAAAGGAAAACTATTCCCAACAAATATGGGTATGGTAGTAAATGATTTCCTTGTGAAACATTTCCCTAAAGTTGTGGATTATTCTTTCACAGCAAATGTAGAGGAACAATTTGATGAAATTGCTCATGGAAATATGGAGTGGCAAAATATGCTGAAAAACTTCTATACTCCATTCCATGAAAATGTAGTTGATACAGAGGAAAATGCTGATAGAGCAGAGGCACATGCTGAAAGAGAATTAGGTATTGATCCTCAATCAGGAAAAAGAGTCATTACTCGTTTGGGTAGATTTGGTCCTATTGTTCAAATTGGTGAGCAAGACGATGAGGAAAAGAAGTTTGCATCATTAAGAAAAGGTCAATACTTAGAGTCTATTACTCTAGAAGATGCTCTTGAGCTATTTAAATTACCTAGAACTCTTGGTAAATTTGAAGATAAAGTAGTAGTTGCAGCCATTGGTCGTTTTGGACCTTATATTCGACACGATGGTAAATTTGTTTCTTTAGGTAAAGAATATGCTCCAGAAACAGTCGAATTGGATACTGCAATTGAGCTGATTTTAGCAAAAAGAGAAGCAGATGCTAAGAAGTTGATCAAAACATTTGAAGAAGAAGAAAATCTTCAATTATTAAATGGTCGTTGGGGTGCTTATATTTCTTATAATAAGGCAAATATTAAAATCCCTAAAGAGTTAAAGGAAAAGGCTGCTGAATTAACTTACGAAGAAGTTAAGAAAATCATAGAAGAGGCACCTGCTCCTAAAACTAGGGGTAAAGCTGCTGCTAAGAAAGAGACAGTAGCAAAGAAATCCACCGCCACAAAAAAGAAAGCTCCCGCTAAAAAGAAGACAGCGGCGAAGAAAAAATAATCGACAAACACGCTTAATTTTCATTAAGCGTGTTTTTTTTATTTCAAAAAAACTTAAAATTCTTTTTGCCTAAATAAATATTAATGCCTTAATAATTGAAATTTAACCGATTATTAGGTTAAAAGGGTAATTATGATTTTGAATATTCGCATAAGCAAATTTGACTTTTGTTTTATTTTATTTAGAATTGTATTACCAAACTGTAATGATGAAGGTCATTGCGTTTAAAATATAGCAATACACTAAACAAACTTGTGCACCCAAAAGGGGAAAATGTCATGAATATTCACGAATACCAAGCAAAAAGTATTCTTCAAGAATACGGTGTTAAAGTTCCAGTAGGATACGTAGCTGAAACTGCAGATGAAGCTGTAGAAGCTGCTAAAAAACTTAACGAAGAAACAGGTACTAACTTTTGGGTGGTAAAAGCTCAAATCCACGCAGGTGGTCGCGGTAAAGGTGGCGGAGTTAAAGTAGCCAAAAGCTTAGAGGAAGTAAAAACACTTTCTGAGCAAATTATCGGAATGCAATTAGTTACTCCTCAAACTGGACCTGAAGGCAAGAAGGTAAATAAAGTGATGATTCAACAAGATGTATACTATCCTGGTGAGTCTGAAATCAAAGAATATTACATTTCTGTTCTTTTAAACAGAGCTACTGGTAAAAACATGATCATGTACTCTCCAGAAGGAGGTATGGACATCGAAGAAGTAGCTGAAAAAACTCCTGAGAAAATCTTCCACGAAGAAGTTGATCCAGGATTAGGTATCCAAGGTTTCCAAGCAAGAAGAATTGCTTTCAACCTAGGCACATCAGGTAAGTCATTCAAAGAGATGGTGAAATTCGTTACAGCATTGTACAATGCTTACGTTGGAACTGACTCTGAAATGTTTGAAATTAACCCTGTATTTAAAACTTCTGATGACCAAGTAATGGCAGTAGATGCAAAAGTAGGTATCGACGATAACGCTTTATACCGTCATAAAGATATCGCTTCAATGCGTGATATTTCAGAAGAAGATCCTACAGAAGTAGAAGCAGGTGAATCTGGTCTTAATTATGTAAAACTTGACGGTAACGTTGGTTGTATGGTAAACGGAGCAGGTCTTGCAATGGCTACTATGGATATGATTAAGCTTTCTGGTGGCGATCCAGCAAACTTCCTTGATGTTGGGGGTGGAGCTAACGCGAAAACAGTAGAAGCAGGATTTAGAATCATTCTTAAAGATCCTAACGTTAAAGCTATCCTTATCAATGTATTCGGTGGTATCGTAAGATGTGATCGTGTAGCAAATGGAGTTGTTGAAGCTTACAAAAACATTGGTGACATTCAAGTGCCAATTATTGTTCGTCTTCAAGGAACAAATGCTGAAGAAGGAGCTAAGATTATCGACGAATCAGGTCTTAAAGTAGTATCAGCTATTACTTTATCTGAGGCGGCTGAAAAAGTAAAAAATGCTTTAGCATAAATAATATTATAAGACAATAGTCTTTGAAGCAGTTGAAAGCGTATGTTTTCAACTGCTTTTTTTATCTTTGAATTATGGAATTCATATTAAAACCACTTTCAAAAATTTATGATGCAATTACGCATCAAAGAAATAAGTCATACGATTCAAAACCATTTAAAACCTTTAAGTTTGATATCCCAATGATCAATGTTGGGAACTTATCTGTTGGAGGTACGGGTAAAACACCTTTTGTTGAATTTTTAATACAAAAATATCAAGAAGAATATAATGTTGGTGTACTCAGCAGAGGTTATGGTAGAAAAACTAAAGGACCAATTAAAGCAGACCAAGAGGCGACATCAAAATCTATTGGGGATGAACCGATGCAATATCATTCTAAATATGATAAAGTTGAAGTAGTTGTAGCTGAAGAAAGAGTTTTTGGAGTTCCACTTTTTGAAAATACAGATTTAGTGCTTTTGGATGACGCCTTTCAGCATAGAGGAATCCATCGTGATGTAAACATCATGCTATCTGATTTTAATGCTCCATTTTTTGATGATCATGTTTTACCATACGGACGCCTAAGAGAAAGGAGAGAAGGGGCTAACAGGGCGGATATTATTATTTTTACGAAATGTCCTGATTCTTTGGATATTGACTTGAAAAAGAAATACACTGAAAAAGCTAAAAATTATAGTAAGGCAGAGGTATTCTTTACATCCATCAAATATGATAAGGCGTATTTTTTAAAAGACAATACTGAAGTTGAAATTCCTTCAAACATTAATCTACTCACTTCTATTGCGAATCCAAAACCACTAATCGAACATCTTGAAAAGATAAATATTAGTGTAGATCATCATTTTAAATTTAGAGATCATTATTCTTTTACCGAGAAAACCATTGCTAGGGTAGAATCAGAGAGTAAAACAAATAATATATTAATTACTGAGAAGGATGCTGCAAAACTGAAATCCTTAACAAAAGAATCAAATTTTAATTATTTTGTTCTTCCTATCACTCCACATGTTCTATTTGATGAAGAGGATAGTATGATGAATAAAATTAATTCATTATTGAAAAAGGTAAATGATTAACCACTATAAGGTTGCCATTTGTTTTCATTCCAATTCAAAACCTCTAAAGGTTTAAACTTCTTCTTATAATCGTAAAAAGAGGGGATGTCATAGCAATAGCCATGATAGTAATAGATAAAGTCATTAGCCAAACCAAATTGTATTTCTAAGAGCATTGTTAGTAATCCCAAGCTATATTTAGAATAGTTTGGGTCGTACATACCATATATTGATGATAAGGATTGTTCTCCCATTCCCATATAGCTAATGGCAATGGTTTTAGCATCATCAAAGACTCTTAATTCGTAAATTTTTGTTGGTGTATTTTGAGTATTTGTCTTTGATAAGAAGTCATAAATTGAATTAGGTATATTATCTACAAATTTCTGCTTATGGATATCAAACAATTCATTAGTGGTCTCATCAATAGTAACTTTATCAATCGAACAAGTAAATGATTTCGCTTTATTTAAAATTTTCTTTTGAGATTTACTCAAAGAAAAATTAATTAAAGGAATACGTAATGGAAGGACATTACAAACTTTATCTTGATGAAAATTAATATTGTAACGAAAGAAATTTTCTCCAAAATGTCGGTATCCAGCAGCCAATAAATAATCGTATTGAGATGGGGTAACGTAGCTTTTAATAAAATCGTCTACAATATATTGAATCTTCATATTACAAATCTGGCTAATTAATCAGGTTAAATCAAAAACAATTTATTTAATTTTACGCTTATTAAAAAAAAATGGCAGATACATTAAAGTTGTTTAAAACAATTCAACAATTAATAGATCTCCATCGATTTTATTAATAACTTTGTAAGAAATAAAATAATTTTTTTGAATGATAAAAAAGATAGGAGCAAATAGTTCGTATTTTGGAAATATAATAGAAGCAATACAAACGTCAATTCATGGATTAAAACTATCTATTATCCACTTAAAAAATGCATTATCTAAACGTAGAATTGGTAATGATTCATTTAAGAAGGATGGATATTTTGATCCTGAAAGTTCTATGGTAACGCTAAAGTACCCTGAAGAAACTTTACCAGTACCTGATAATGGTCGCTATAAACTCGATCTCGAAATAGATGATTGTATTGTTTGTGATAAATGTGCTAAGGTTTGTCCAGTTGACTGTATTGAGATTGATCCAATTTTATCTCAAGATGTCATTGGAGAGACATCAGATGGAACAGCTAAAAGAATATATGCTGCAAAATTTGATATTGATATGGCTAAATGTTGTTTCTGTGGGCTTTGTACATATGTATGTCCAACAGAGTGTTTGACGATGACTAAATCATATGATTTTAGTGAGTTAGACATGAGGGAACTTACCTATAGTTTTGCAGAAATGTCAGAAGATGAAGTCACTGCAAAAAAAGTTCTTTTTGAAGAAGCACAGGAGAAGAAGAAAGCTGAAAAATTAAAAAAAGATACTGAACAATCTTCTAAACCTTCTACATCAGCTAGGCCAAAATTTTCACCAAAAGTTATTAAGAAAAAATGATAGAAATAATCTTCTATTTTTTGATTACTGTGATTTTTGTATCATCAGTAGCTTTATTCTTTACAAAAAAAGTAATTTATAATGCTGCATATTTATTATTCTCACTTTTAAGTGTCGCAGGACTCTTTGTAATTACAGCATCAGATTTTCTTGCTATTACTCAAGTGATGATATATATAGGGGGAGTTCTCGTTTTATTGTTATTTGGTATCATGTATACTAAAAATAAAAATGAGGAAGGAGTAGTCAGTGGATCAAAGCGAATACTTTTAGGAATTGTGTTAGGCATTGCAGTTTTTTCAATACTCACTATGGCAATCTTGGAAGAAAAGGTAATAACGATTACAGATGTTCCTGATCAAAGTATTGTTTCAGTATTAGGTGATCAGTTCATGACTAATCATATTTTTTCATTTGAACTTACAGCCGTATTGTTATTAGTAGTTTTGATAGGAGCAGTATTTATTACAACGAAAGCAGAGAAAACAATAGATCACAAATAAAAAATTTTATATATTAATATACTAGAAGTATATTTGTATTCTAAGAAATAAATAAACAACGGTCTAATTTCATATTGGATCGTTTTTCATTATAAACGTATTGAACATGTCAAAGACAACTTTTTATACACAAGAAGGTCTTCAGAATTTAACTGACGAGCTTAACGAATTAAAAACTAAAGGCCGTGCAGATATTGCAAAACAAATTGCAGAAGCGACGGATAAAGGTGATTTGAGTGAAAATGCAGAATATGATGCAGCCAAAGACGCTCAAGGTCATTTAGAAGCTAAAATTGCTGAATTAACTAATTTGGTCGCTAATGCAAGAGTAATTGATGAATCAAAATTAGATACATCTAAAGTAGGTATTTTATCTAATGTAAAAATTAAAGCACCAACTGGAGCAGAGATGACTTACACATTGGTATCTGCAAAAGAAGCTAATGTTAGAGAAAATAAAATATCAGTAGATTCTCCAATCGCTCAAGGTTTAATGGGTAAAAAAGTAGGGGAGATTGCAGAAGTAAAAACTCCAAGAGGAATTATGAAGTTTGAAATATTAGATATTTCACTTTAAAATAGCTTAGCGGAAACGCTAGTTATACCATATAGAAAAGCGAATGTGAAGGCATTCGCTTTTTTTGTTTTTACAGTGTTATCGATTCATTTATAATAATATTTTCACTCATTAGTTATTATTAACAAACCTATAAGGATTAAGCGATCATTAAAACCCTGATTTTAAGCATGTAAAGCAACAGTTTATTAAAATCATCCTTTTAACAATATTTTAGTCACCATTCTAACTCTAATATATACGTAAAATCGCAATGTGTTTTAGATAAAAATTCAAACTTATAAATTGTGTTAGTCCTATGGTACAAGAACTTAAAATAAGAGACCTCACTATGAGAGATGGTCAACAGTCTCTCTTTGCTACTAGAATGAGACAGGAACAAGTTGAAAGACTTTTACCTGACTATAAAAACGCAAATTTCTATGCAATGGAAGTTTGGGGTGGTGCAGTTCCTGATTCTGTAATGAGATATTTAGGTGAAAATCCATGGCACCGTTTGAAGAGTATTCATGATCAAATTGGAGATATTAGTAAATTAACAGCTTTATCAAGAGGTAGAAATTTATTTGGTTATACTCCATATACTGAAGAAATCATTGAAGGATTCTGTAAAACGTCAATCAACAATGGTTTAGGCATTATGAGAATCTTTGATGCTCTTAATGATACAAATAATATTCAATCAACAATAAAGTATGTAAAAAAATATGGTGGAATAGCTGATTGTGCAGTTTGCTACACAATCGATCCACAGTTCTCTACTATGGACCGTATCAAAGGGTTCTTTAGTGGAAAACAAATCCCTAAGAAAGTATTTACAGATCAATACTTCTTAGATAAAGCATTAGAAATGCAAAGATTAGGAGCAGATATGATCACTATTAAAGATATGAGTGGTCTTATTCCTCCAATGAGAGTAGCTAAATTAATCAAGTTATTCAAATCTAAATTAACTATCCCTGTTGATTTCCATACACACTGTACTCCAGGTTATGGTTTAGCTGCTGTATTAGCTGCTGTAATGAGTGGTGCTGATATCGTAGATACTTGTATTTGGAACTTTGCAGGTGGTTCTGCTGGTGTTGCTATTGAGTTGATGTATGTATTTACACAAAAGTTAGGTATCAAATTAGACGTTGATATGGAAGCAGTTGCTGAAATCAACCAAAAACTAATTGATATCAGAAAAGAGTTGAAAGATTTTGATGCTTATGATAGCTTCCCTAATCCATTCAACCCGCTTACAGATACTCTTCCAGCTCATATCGATCAAATCTTTGATCAAGCTATCGCAGCTGTGAAAAAAGGTAATGAAGATGCTTTATTGGATGCTTGTCATCAAATCGAAGATTACTTCAATTTCCCTAAACCTAATACTAAAGTAAAAGAAGCGGAAGTACCAGGTGGTATGTATTCTAACATGGTTGCTCAATTGAAAGCTCTTCAGTCAGAAGAAATTCTTGATGAAGCTATGAAATTGATTCCTCAAGTACGTATGGATGCTGGTCTACCTCCACTAGTAACGCCAACTTCTCAAATCGTAGGTGCTCAAGCAGTAAACGCTGCACTTAGCTTAAAAGCTGGTAAAGAAATGTATGCAAATACATCTAACCAATTCATCAGCTTAGTGAAAGGTGATTACGGTAAAACACCAATTCCAGTAAAACCTGAATTCAGAGAAAAAATCTGTGGTTTTAAAGAGGAGAGACCATTTGATACTAGTTCATATAAATCACAAGATAACCCTACATTACCAGAATACGGTAACGTAAAACTTGCTGAAACTTATGAAGAGGAATTATTATTAGAATTGTTCCCACTAGTAGCAAAAGGTTACTTGAAAAATCTTAAGAAAGAACAATGGGAAGCAAATAAACCTGTTGAAGTTGTTGAAGAGAAAGTAGAAAAAGTAGCCGCTAAAGCTGAATTAAAACTAGGTAGAAAGATCAACGTTCCTATGCCAGGTAAAGTTTTAGACGTTTTAGTAAAAACTGGTGATAAAGTAGAGAAGAATCAAACAGTAGTGGTATTAGAATCTATGAAAATGGAAAACAATATCTTATCTGACTTCTCTGGTTATGTAAACCACGTTTTTGTTGAAGCAGGCGAAACATTGGCTTCAGATCAAGTGATGTTCGACCTTGTGAATTCTGAAGAAGAGATTACAGCAGTGCAAAATGCTTAATTGATATAATATACTTGAGTCCTAAGTAATTTCTTTACTTAGGACTTAGTATTAAAAAAAGAGATCATTTTAAACGATTTATCACTTTAAATGATCTCTTTTATTTTATTGATTATTTTGACTAATCAAAAATGATTGTCTTGTTTTTATAAGTAAGTAACTTTCTATTTACGTGTTTATAAATAGCTCTTGATAAGACAATCTTTTCTAAATCCTTACCTTTTCGAATCAATTCTTTCACGGTGTCTTTGTGACTTACTTTGCTCACATCCTGTTCGATAATTGGGCCGGCATCTAGATCTGTTGTAACATAATGTGAAGTCGCACCAATAATCTTAACGCCTCTTTCGTGTGCAGCATGATAAGGTTTAGCACCAACAAATGCAGGAAGGAAGGAGTGATGAATATTGATGATTTTATCTGGAAATGTTTCAATGAAGTTCTCAGATAATATCTGCATATATCTAGCAAGAACAATAAAATCAATATTCTTTTCTTTCATTAATTTTATTTGTTCAGCTTCAATCTCAGCCTTATTTTCTTTATTCACTTTAAAGTGATAAAAAGGAATATCAAATTTATCAGCAACTTTTTTTAGTGTTTCATGATTACTCACAATCATCGGAATATTCACCTTTAACTCTCCAGAATCAGCTCTTGATAAAATATCATACAAGCAGTGGGACATCTTAGTAACAAAAAGTGCCATGTTTGGAACTTTATCACTAAAATGTAAATGAAAAGTCATATTATACTTCTGTGCCAATAAAGTATTAAAGTAGTCCTTGATTTTCTCTTTTGGGATAAGAAAAGAGTCTAGTTCAAATTCTACTCTCATGTAAAAACGATCTTCATCACGATCTACATATTGATCTAAATAGACAATATTTCCCTGATTTTCATGAATGAATTGTGTGGTATATGATATAATCCCTTTTTGATCGGGACAGTGCATTAATAATATAGCTGTATTTGAAGTATTATTCATATTAAGTAGTTTCTACGGACGCTAATAACGAATCGAGGTATTTTCTGTGGTTTGCTAACCTAGGTACTTTATTTTGTCCACCTAGTTTACCTCGACTTTTCATCCAATTATAAAAAGATTTGTTCTCCAAAAAGTGAACTTTCGGAGCGACTAAAGCAATATCTTTGTGTCTTTTTGCATCGTAATCAGAATTAACTTCTCTCAACTTTTCATCTAAAGTCTTGATAAATAAATCTTGATTATTTGGCGGATATTTAAACTCTATAGCCCATTCATGACCTCCTTTTTGTCCACAAGATAAATATACAGGTGCGGCAGTGAAGTTTCTTACTTCAGCTTTCGTGATATGAGAAGCAGCTTTAATAGCTTCCTCTGCATTTTCAATCACCACTTCTTCACCAAAAGCATTAATAAAATGTTTTGTTCTGCCTGATATTTTTATTCTATACGGAAATTTTGATGTGAAACGAACAGTGTCTCCAATCATATATCTCCATAACCCCGCATTGGTGGTAATCAGTAAAGCATAATTTTTACCGATTTCAACATCAACTAGTTGTACGACTTTAGGATGATCTTTACCTAGCTCTTCAACAGGTATAAATTCATAGAACACTCCATAATCTAATAATAAAAGTAACTCATCATTATTAGTGGTGTCTTGTATACCAAAGAACCCTTCAGAAGCGTTATAGACATCCATAAAGTTCATGTCATCCTTACCAATCAATTTCTTGAATGTTTCTCGGTAAGGACCAAAAGCAACGGCACCATGGAAGAAAACTTCAAGATTTGGCCATACCTCAATAAGTGAGTTCTTACCTGTTTTCTCTAATATTCTCTCGAATAGAACCAATGTCCAAGTCGGAACTCCGGCTATATTCGTGATATTTTTATCTATCGTTGTTTCCGCAATTTTTTCAATTTTACTTTCCCATTCGTCCATTAGAGCTACCTCTAGTTCCGGAGCCCTCATAAATTCTGCCCAAAAAGGAAGGTTTTTCATGATAATGGCAGAAACATCACCACTTATAGTCCCTGAATTGAAATTATTTTTTTGATAAGTGCCTCCAATTCCTAAGCTTTTACCGAACATCACCATAGTTGATGGGTGATTATTCATATATATAGACAATAGGTCCTTTCCCGCTTTATAATGACAATCTTCAAGGGCTTCTTTAGAAACAGGAATAAACTTACTTCTAGCGTTAGTGGTACCAGATGATTTTGAAAATTCTGTGATTTTAGTTGGCCATAGAATATTCTGTTCACCTTTCATCATTCGATCTATATAAGGGAATAAATCTTCATAGGTAGAAATGGGAACATTCTGGTGGTATTGCTCCAAAGTGTTTATTTCAGAAAAACCATATTTTTTTCCAAATTCAGTGTCCTTTGAAGTTGATAATAAATCATTAAAAAGTTGCTGTTGTACATCTATGGGGTATTGCTTAAAATGATCAATCTGATGCATTCTTCGCTTAGTAAACCATTGTATAGCTGAAGATAAAAGTTCCATACAATTATTGGGTTAGAGCACTGTTATAACCTGAAATCAATCTATTTTTTTAAAAAAATCAATAGCTGATTTGGGTTTTCAATTTGAGTTGAAAAATAAAAAAAAGGATACCCTTTTTAGACAAAGAGTATCCTTAAAATAATATATTTATTTTATTCAGAAAAATCTTTTTTCTTATATTCAGCGTACTCACCGAAATAAGCTTTTCTAACTTCAGGATCATTAATTAATTGATCTGGAGTTCCATCTCTAAATACAACACCACTCTGTAAAATATATACTCTATCAGTAATTGATAAAGTTTCAGTAACATTGTGATCAGTAATTAGGATACCAATATTTTTCTTCTTCAAGTTGTAAACAATACGTTGAATCTCTTCTACAGCGATAGGGTCAACACCTGCAAATGGCTCATCTAGTAATACAAAAGAAGGGTTAGTAGCTAATGTTCTAGCAATCTCTGTTCTTCTTCTTTCACCACCAGATAAAGACATACCTAAGTTGTCTCTAACATGTGTAAGAGAAAATTCTTCAAGTAGGTTATCTACTCTTTGCTTTTTCTCAGCTTTAGAAATTTTTTCCATTTCTAAAGGAAGCATAATATTTTCCTCAACGGTTAATCCTCTAAATACAGATGGCTCTTGTGCTAAGTATCCAACACCTTTTTGAGCACGTCTATACATAGGAAGCTTAGTAATATTTTCTGCTTCAAGGTGTATCTGACCATTGTTTGGTTTAATAAGCCCAACAATCATATAGAAACACGTTGTTTTACCAGCACCATTTGGCCCAAGTAAACCAACAATTTCACCTTGTTCTACTTTAATAGAAACATCATTCACTACCGTACGCTTACCGTAATGTTTAATAAGGTTATCCGCTTTTAGTATCATATAATTTATAATATTTATATCATTGCTATGAAGCAATAAAGATAAGTCTTCTCAATGAATAATAACTTCAAAATTAATAGATTTTTTTTGCCATTGAAGTTACTTACAATTAGCTAACTTTTTTTAACACTCATTACCGAGGTAGAATATCAGTAAAGTAGGCATCATTGACTATTTCTCCATTGTAAGCTTCAAATTCTTTAGAGTTAATTTGATATATACTCAAGAATTTATCTCTTGTTTCGTTAAGGTAAAACCATTTTTTCAATGGCCCAATCACCTTTTTATCTTTCAATGAATAAGTCAGTCCACTCTTATAGTATTCAAGGAAATAATTGGTATTGTAGAACTGATAGGTATTTTCAGCTTTTCCTCTTAAACGAATCTCAGTATCAAGGTCATTTTTAATGCTATAAACATTTACCTTAACCCCTACATAAATCTCTGGTGTACTTTTAATATTATCCTTAAAAATAATCAGTTCATTAAACTGATTATTATGATCAGTAGCAGCTTCAATAATTGAGAACTTCTCTTCAAAGTGGTCGTCTAATGACTGTTCATAATGTTCAAACACTTGATATGTTCTAGTTTTATAATCAACCAAAAATCCAATTTGTAAATCGTGAATGGATAGAGTAGTTGGGTCATATTTTAAAGAACGTTGTTGATTATATTTATATAAATTCCCAAATAAAGCTTTCACTTTTGGACTATGTCTCTTTAGATAACTAGGTAAAGATTTAAGATTTTGGGACTTCATAAATATATAACCTAGTGATAAACAAAGGGTATAAGGGAATAAGCTACTATATGAAAAATAAAGAATAACGTTAGATATGAGGAGAAAATTCCTTTTTCTTTTAAAACCTCTTCGAAAAGAATCTATTTCTTTTTGTAGTATAACTTTTTTATCTTGAGGTAATAAAGCCCTTTCTTCATTAAATAAAGGATAAACATTCTCTCTATTTAACTTGGGCCAAAAGTTTTCACGTACAATATTTATAAGATTGAAATTCATACATTAGATTTAATTTGACTTCTTAAAATTATTCAATATTTATTAGAATTCAATCAAATGATTTTAATAATCGATTAAAAATGATGAATATCTTCTGTTGGTACGATTTTTTCTAATTCTATTTTATTAAATTTGTACATCACTAACCTTAACCGCTTTCAAAATATATGGCAGTTGAAAAATTACGATATTCGGCTGAGGAGTTAGTAGAGTTTGAGACCCTATTAAACCAAAAGCTAGAAGAAACAAACAAAGAATTGGACCACTTAAAAGCTTCAATTTCAAAAGTATCAAGTGGACAAGATTCTAACCACACTGGAGGGAAGACATTGGAAGATGGTGCAGATGCCTTCGAAAAAGAACAGTTAAACCATTATGCTGCACGTGCCATGAAATACAAACAACAGCTAGAAAAAGCGTTGATTCGTATAAAAAATGGAACTTACGGGGTTTGTGTTGACACTGGGAATTTAATTTCAAAAGAACGATTGAGAGCCGTACCTCACACTCAACAATCCATTGAAGCTAAATTAAAAAGAAATTAATTTTAACAGGCTGTCTCGTAAAACATGAGATAGCCTTTTTCTTGTTATCAATAGCAGGGTTAATAGATAGACTTATTTTTCTATATTAATCATATATAGAAAATCTACAAACTTAGTGATCATTCTTTTAAAGAATATTTATAAGATTTTTTCATCTTATCCTATGAAACAAACAGATTTATTAAATACTATTGAGGCGATGGTTTTTATTTCAAAAGAACCACTTCAGGTTGATGAGATAATTGCTTTAGTAGAAGAAATAACAGAAGAAGAAACTTCAATTACAGAAGAGGAAGCATTAGATCTAATAAAATTATTGCAAAATAAATATATGGATGATGCTTTTGCTTTTGAATTGGTTCAAAGTGGTGAAGGGTACTGTTTCATGACTAAACAAAAATTTAGTAATGTAGTGAATGCTTTACTAAAAAATAGGTCTAAAAAAAGATTGTCACGTTCAGCACTAGAAACCTTATCTATTATTGCTTATAGACAACCTATTACCAAAGGGGAAATTGAAAAAATAAGGGGAGTCGGCTGTGATTATGCCATGAAAAAGCTATTAGGGAAAGAACTAATAAAAATGAAAGGAAAATCTGATGCTATAGGCAGACCAATGCTTTATGGAACTACAGATAAATTCCTAGAGTATTTCGGCATTTCAAACTTAAAAGATTTACCATCGCCTAAAGAATTTAAAGAAGAAGATTTAGAAGATTCTTCTGGAACAACCACTGAAGAAGCAACTAGTACATTATAAAAAAATCCCACATTTGTGGGATTTAATATTTAGCTTCTTTTAGTGATTTCATCACGTATATTAGCTGCTTTCATGTAATCTTCGTTATCAATTGCTTTTTGAAGTAAAGAGTTCAGTTGATCTATACTTAAATGTGCGTATCCGCTATCATTATCCTCGTCATCAGCCTCTAAACTAACTTCCTCTTCCTCATCATCTAGCCCTTCAAAGTCTTCGATATCCAAATCATCGTCATCATCTTCGATGTCATCAGCATGTTCTACTTCATCTTGTTCAAGTTCTTCAACTTGAATTCCTGCTTCGCCCATAATATTCTCATATGCATAAATAGGAGCGTTAAAGCGTATTCCTATGGCCACAGCATCTGAAGGCCTTGCATCTAATATAATTTCTTCGCCTTCTGCAGTAATTACATGAATATCAGCATAAAATACACCTTCCTTTAAATTTGAAATTTGTATATGATTAATGCTTGCTCCAAGTTTTAATGCAAAGCTTTTAAATAAATCATGAGTCATAGGTCTGTTTGAAGAAATTTTTTCAATTTCTAACGCAATAGCTTGTGCTTCAAACATACCAATAATTATAGGTAATCTTCTATTTCCGTGTTTTTCGCCTAATACTAGTGCGAAAGAACCGTGGGAAGTATGGCTAGCTGATAGCCCTAGTATTTCTAATCTTACTTTGTTCAAGACTTCTTTTTTAATTTACTAGTACAAAACTAAAAATTATCAGCAAAAAATTAAATTGAATTTTGTTGACTTAGTTGTTTTATCGCAATATCTAACTCATCCATGGTATCTACTTCACTTAGAGTATGGTCTGATAATGGTTCGATTAATTTGATATTAGCATCTTCTAAAATCTCCCTTAGAGAGTTTTTTCCGAAGGCCAGTGATTGAAGGAGTCTAAGATAACTTCTTGGTTCCCAAATACCTAATAATGGCTGAGGAGCTCCAGTATCCTTAGACTTGTAAAGTGTAGCTAACTTAGAAGGATCCCTTTGTTCAATCAAATGCATAATAGTTTTATCATCTACAAAAGGTAAGTCAATGGCTACAGTCATCCATGCGCAATTTGGATTTTGTCTAAATGCAGATAATAATGCTCCGAAAGGACCTAAATTAATAAAAGAATCGGGTAGGAGATTCTCTTGATCCGAAAAATCCTTCAATTGTTGTGGTCGACAAGACATAAATGCTTTTGAGGTATACTTAGAAAGAATTTCCTTCATATGGAAACGCTGTTCTTTACCATGATAATTTATCTTTGCTTTGTCCTTCCCACCCATTCTTTTAGAACGGCCTCCAGCAAGTAATAAGCCATTTAAATTTCCAGTATCTTGTCTTAATACTATCTCAATAAATTGACTAATACCAACTGTATTTCCTATTTCAAATATTGGCTTATGCTCAATATTATGTATTCTCTCATATAATATCGGAGGGATATCCTCTTTTGATGCTCCTTCTGCTAATACAACACATAAAACATTACTCAATCGGTTAATTTTACGATGTAGAGTAGGTGTTTTATCTTTATCTATTATAAGAATTTGTTTAGAAGCTTTAAAGTGGTTACCATTGATAAATGCAGCATCAATATCATTTAATAACACATGTCTCTCGGGAACACTAAAAGCTTTTCTAAAATCAGCTCTTGAAAAAGTAATTTTATCAATTATTTCAACACGTGCTTTATGTGATAGTGCCTTAGAAGAATCAATACCTAATTCCTTCTCCATTTCGGAACTTTGATGGTCACAATCAATATAACCCAAATTCCAATTGTCAGAAAGATTCTCAATTAGTCTAAAAACTAATTCTTTAACAATCCCTGGAGATGTACCAAGAAATGCAATCTCTGTTCTACAAAATCTACCCACTTTAGGTCTAACTAAATCACTCTCCTGCATAATCTTTATATTTCTTTCTCTAAAGTTGCAAAATCATTTTTACATTGAAAAATCTTTGGGACAAAGTATTTGGAACTGCATACTGTTTTCCATCATATGTCTTTACCCAAGTGTGAGAAATCACATTATTATTTCCCAAAACATTTAGTATTTCTAATCCAATCTGAAGGTTTTTCATAAACTCTTCACTTGGGTTATTCGATTTTTTATTCAATGCTATAATCTTATTGAAACCCAAATCTAATCTCATGTATTCATTACCTCCACTAAATGCATTTCTAAATTCAGGTTGATCTGGAGGTCCAAATGGCAAACCAGACCCAAATAAGAAACGTAGATTCATTCTCATAGTTGGATTATTCGGTAAATGGTCTTGGAAAAACATAGCAAGAGTAACTCTTTGGTCCGTTGGTCTCCTGATAAACCCACGAGGGTCACCCTCAATTTTCTCTTTCGTTTGCATTATACTCAGTGCTACCCAAGATTGGGTGCCAGGAATAAACTCTCCACTAATTCTGGTATCTATACCTGCAGCATAAGCTACACCCTCATTTTCACCTGAATATCGAATTCTTATATTATCGACATTGTATGGTACAACATTCCATAAATGCTTGTAATAGACTTCAGATATCAATTTAAATGGACGTCCCCATTGTTCGAAATTATAATTTATTCCTCCTATAAAATGTAAGGATCCTTGTGCCTTTAGATCTAGATTTAAAGTACCATCAGGTCTTCTCATTTCTCTGTAGAAAGGAGGTTGATAATACACTCCCGAAGCAAAATTGAAAACGACATCTTTTTCCCATTCTGGTTTAAAGGAATATTGGAAACGTGGTGAAAAATTAAATTCATTATTAATCGTCCAATACGTTCCACGTACACCCAAAGTCATTTTGTGTTTATCATTAGGGGAAAAATAGGTAGTTTGATAATACCCTGAATATCTCTGAGAGGTAATGTTATTATTTGCACTAAGTACATTATTTACATCAATTACATATCCTGCAGAATCTTGAAATTGATACTCAGATAATTGGTCATCTATGTCTTCCACTTTCATTTGAACTCCAAATTCAGAATGAAGTTGGTTTGAATGATCCCACTCATTTCTATTCTCTACAATAAAAACGTTAGCTTTTAATGAATTTCGAGAATATTGATAACCTCCACCAATGCCTTGTTCGGTAGAACAATCATTAATACTATTGAAATCTTGAGTATCACAAATGCGGTAGGCGTTTTCTAAATTACTTCTTTCCCTTTCTTGAGTAACTAGGGCAGAAGTGATAATATTTGAAGTGAAATTTTCATTGAAATTATGAATCAATTTTAATCCACCTTGGAAAGTGTCATAATCTAATTGTTCTTTCCCTTCAAAAGCAATAGTTAGGTTACTGACTCCTTCTCCTGTTTGAAAATTGGATGATCGAGTAGTTGGAAAAACACTATATCTATTTGATGCATACGATAAGATTGCATCAAGATATGTTTTTCCTTTTTTTCTTTTCCAGATAAATCAAAACTAAAATACGATTGAACATCACCAAATCGGGGTCGATACTCACCCTCTGTTTGTAATGTATTTAATAAGTATTCTGTCGATTTATATCTTGCACTAACAATACCTGTGTGTTTCTTATTTTTTGATGCTCCACCAACGGTTAAACTTCCTCCTAATAGAGATGCTTCCAATACTCCTTCAAAGCTCATAGGCTTTTTGTATTGAATATTTAATGAACTTGATAACTTATCGCCATATTTACTTTCCCAGCCACCAGAAGAAAATTCAATATTATCTACCATTCTTGAATTGACAAAGCTGAGTCCTTCTTGCTGACCAGCACGAGCAATAAAAGGTCTGTAAATTTCTATGTTATTTACATAAACAAGGTTTTCATCAAAACTACCTCCTCTAACAGAATAATCAGAAGAAAGCTCATTATTAGAAGCAATACCTAATGCACCACTAGCTACTAATTGTTGAGTGAATTCACCAAAGCCTACAGGTATTTCTTGAAGATCTTCACCTTTAACATAAACAGCACCAGCCTTTGTTCTAATATCACTTTCTCTTGAATCGACAATTTTCACCTCATCCAATTCAAAGATTTGTTTGTATAACTTAATGTCTAAAGTTTTTATCTCATCCTTTAATAATTTTATCTGAAATGCTCGAGGGGAATAATTAGGATGATTAAAAAATATAGTTGTTAAAGAATCAGGTGATAACTCTAAAATATAGGCTCCTTCATTATTCGTAATGTAAAAATTATTCTTATTTGTCCCTTCTTGTACCATTGCCGCCGAAATTGGATTACCTATAGAATCCAAAACAACACCTCTTAGTGTCGCATTCTGAGCTGTAGCACTTTGAAAAGTTAAACAGATGATAGTCAGAAAAATAAAAGAAAGATATGTAAGTGTTCTCAAATTTTTTAAGATTATGCCTTAATAATTACATCTCAAGTTACTTTATAATACACTTGAAATCCTATTCAAATTAAATAATTTTGAAATCTTTTTGCATCTTACGAAAAAAAAATGGTAATATTAACCACACACTTTAGTGATATAACTAGCTCATATTATTCATTATACTTTTCCAGCTTACTATGAATTCAACGAATACTACTGTAATTGATAACGTTAGAAATTATTTTGGGAACGATTACCCAGAAGATTTATCTTTAGACCAGGCCTACCTTCACATTGGACATTTTTTTGGTTGGGTGATTGCCAATGACCTTTATAGTGAAGAATATGAAGATGATTTTGGATCACAAATTCTGTATTTCTCAAGAAAAGAGATTACTCCAATTATCCTTGCAGAGACATTAGATGGTATATTAGATATAGATCTATTTGATGATGATATAAAACCATTTGTGTTGGAATATTACTGCAGTGGACAATACTTAAATGACTATAAGGATGCACTTTTAAAAGAATTAGAAAGTATGTTCCATATTCAAGACACATGGGATAACTTCTCAATAATGAGTAAGTTATTAAATCAGCGTTACGATATGTGGAAAAATAAAAGTTAAACGATTTGATATTTTCGCCCTTTATTCTCGTAAAAAAATATAAAAATCTTTAATTTTAGTTTTGGTAACACCATAATTAAACTCGAATAACTGAGAATGAAAGGATCTCTCAAACGCCTTTTCTTTGGAATCCTAATTTTATTTATCCTACTATTAGGTCTTGTGTACGGTATCTTACGAGTGCCGTTTGTACAAAACTATATCATTGATAAGGCAACATCATATCTTTCAGACAAAACTAATAGCGAAGTAAGTATAGGCTATATAGCATTAAACTTCCCTAAATCTTTAGTCATAGACGACGTGCTTCTAAAAAATCCCAATGGGGAAGATTTTATTTCTATAAAAGAAATTGAATTAGACGTCGACGCCGAAACCATATCTCTAGAAAGAGTGGTTATCGATAAGTTTGCTGTTCATAGTCTCCAAACAAATATTAAAGTCAATAAGAATGGTGAATTCAATTTTGATTATTTAATCAATGCATTCGCATCTAATGAGGAAGAAGTTGTAGAAGAAGATACCACTACTTCAGTAATTCCTCCAATCATTCTTCACGATATAGATTTAATAGATGTAGATATTACCTACTTAGATAGTGTGATGAATATGGATGCACATTTAAATATTGGTAGACTAAATACAAGCATTCCCGAAATCAACTTAAATACATCATCATACAACGTAAGTAATATTTTACTAGAAAACAGTAAAATTTCATATACCCAATTTGATGAAATGCCTACATCTGATGTTGATACTACTCAAACATCTACAGATGAAGAAACTCCCTTTCGTTTAATATTAAGCAAACTACAAATCCATAATGTTGATCTTGATTATGATGATCAAGTAAGTCCACAAAAAGCGACTATTCACATAGGTGATCTTAATTTATTACAACATGAATTTGATTTAGTCAAACAAGATATTAACATTGAAAAATTTGATTTAAATCAATCTTCTATTGAATATCAATTAACCTCGGATACTACAGTAAAAGCACCTCCGGCTAAAGTTTTACCTTTAGCACCTCTTAAAGACCTAGGTATAGGTTGGAAAGTAGCGATCAACGAAATAGGTATTAAAGATCTAAGTTTAAAATATGATGATCACCTTTATAAGAATGTTGAAGGTTTTGATGCAAATCATATTTTTATTTCTAAGTCCAACCTTTCAACTACTGATATTAAGGTCAACGATCAACAGATTTATATCGATCTAGAGCATTTTGATATGGTCGAAAAATCTGGTTTAAGTATCAATAGTTTGTCCTCATATATAGATGTTCAACCACAAAGTCTTGAGTTAAGGGAATTGTTGGTTGAAGTGAACAATAGCTTTTTACTGAATGATTTAAAATTACGATTCACCAATTTATATCAAATAGGTGACTACATAGACGATCTTCAGTTTGATAATCACTTAAAACGATCTCATTTGACATTTTCTGATGCATTAATCTTTGATCCAACACTTAAAAAAGATTCTGTAATTGCTCCTTACTTGACATCTTATGTGGATGGTAGCTTAATAGCCAAAGGAAATACAAAAGAAATGTCCATCAAAGAGGGTAAAATAAATTCAAATTTAGGTTTAGAAACAGATTTTGATATAGAATTGAAAGATGTAATGAGCGAAGATTCTCTATACTTCGCCCTAAAAATCGATTCTCTAAACTTTTATACAACACCACTTTTAAATATCAACCTCGATGATACGTTAAGAGAGTCATTTGATTTCCCAAAACATATAGTGGGTAATTTAAAGGTAAAAGGACACCCAACGGATTTATCTGGTGACATGAAGTTGGCACTGGATGAATATGGAGCTTTTGATTTAGAATATTACTTATTAAATGAAGATGAGTATAAAATCAAAACTAACACCTATAATTTAGAAGTTGGAAAAATTTTAAAGGACAGCACAATCGGTGAAGTAAGTACTTATTTGACAGCTGTAGGTAAAGGTTTTGATCCTGAAAAGGATCTAAAGGCTTTAATTACTTTCCATCTCAAAGAAGCTATCTATAATAATTACGATTATGGTGGATTAAAAGCCAACTTAGATGTAGACCGAATGGCTGTTAAATGGGATGCGAAAACCAAAGGAGATGGTGCTCAATTCGACCTTAATGGTTTTATTGACATGAATCAAGAAGTCCCTATTGCAGATATTCATGGTAAAATTGAACACTTAGACTTTTTGAAACTCAATTTTTACGAAGACACACTAACTATAGGAATGATAATAGATTCTGATACTCGAGGTTTCGATATCAAGGATTTGAATTCTACCTTAAAAGTTGAGGATTTATATTTTTACGATGGTAAAGACACTTACACTTTTGATGAAATCAAATTGCATGCAGAATTAGATTCATCACATATTGCAGGTAATCTAGTCGCTCCTCATATTGAAGGTGCCATTAATTCTGATTTACCTTTGGATTCATTATCTGTAGTTTTGGAAAGGTATTTTTCACAATACATTTCATCAAGAGATATGATTGGTCAATTGCCACCATCAAATGGCAAAATGTCAGGCTATTTAAAATTGACAGATTCCGAACTACTGACCAATGGTTTTATAGAAGGATTGGACTCATTGGTTTTAAGCAAATGTGATTTCCTTTTCGATGCCTCTACTAATAAATTCGATTTTGATGTTCTTCTACCAAGAATAACTTATTCTGATATTGATCTTGATTCTACATATTTATCATTACATGCTAATGGTATTTCCTTAAAATATGATGTCGGATTTAGATTACTTCAAATGTTGGGGTACGAGGAATATGCATTACATCATTGGAGTCTTAATGGAGAAGCGAAAGACAATGATCTGACTTTTATAACACAAGGTAAGACAGAAGATTTATCAAAAGAATGGCTATGGGCCGGAGGAGAATTAATTCTAGATTCAACTACATATCGATTTAATTTAGAAGATAAATTCATAGTGAATGGAATGAAGTGGGATGTGAATAAGGAAAACTATATTTTATCAGATGGTGGACTTCCTTATGTAAGTAATGTTCGCTTAAAACAGGATCAACAAGAAATAAATTTATATACTTCTCAGTACGATGAAAAAGATACCGTATATAAATTCGAGATAAAAGATTATTCTTTAGATAAACTGACTTACAATAGCCAGAATGATACATCCCTCATCAATGGTGATATTAATATGGATGTAGAAATAGGAGACATCTCTTCTGGAGGTAAACTTAATTCAAATCTAATTATCGATGGTTTTGGTTTCTTCAATAACATCATTGCTAATATTAAAAATACTGCTAAGAATACAACCGACATCAATATTTATGAAAACCATACAGTAATTAATGGTCCTATAGGTAATATGAGATCAGACGCCACATTTAATATGGCAGATACGATTGCTCCCTTGGATTTAACAATGACTATTGATTCCCTTTTAATAAAACCTTTCGAAAAACTTTCGTTTGGTTATTTATCAGATTTATCTGGTGGATTTAAAGGAGACATGAAAGTTAAAGGTGGTGGTTCTGCTCCATTATATGTCAGAGGTAATATCAATATGTATCATCCAACTTTTACTGTTGATATGCTAAACCTAACTTTATATGGTTTAGATGGTGATGCTACATTTGATGATAAAGGTATTCACTTCAATAAATTTGGATTTAGAGACATTCATGATCACTTAGCTCTACTTGGAGGTAGTATAGTTACAACAGATTATCAGAACATGGATTTTGATTTAAAATTCTCTGCTGATGATATCGTCTTAATTAATTCAACAGCGAAAGATAATCCCGAATACTTCGGTCAATTGATCATTGGTAATTTAACTTCAATCAAAGGTCCAATAGATCATTTGATTATCGATTCTGATATTCGTATATCAAGAGGTACGAACCTAACTTATGTCTACATAGATGGAGGTTTAGGTGATGTAGAAACAGGAGATGATATTATTGAATTTATAGCTGAAGAAGATACAACTAATATCAAAAAGAAGTCTGACAATTATGAATTGAATGCTAAAATTAATATTGATAATCAATCTTCTTTTAGAATAGTAATCGACCCAAGAGCTGGGGATGCATTAACCTTAGTAGGAGGCGGAACTTTAAATTTAAGAATGGATGCTGGAGGGGATTTAGTGATGTCAGGCCAATATCAAGTAACAGAAGGAGATTATAGCATGACTTTTTATCAGTTGATGAATAAAAAGTTATTATTAGAAAAAGGAAGTTCAGTGCTTTGGACAGGTGATCCCTATAATCCACAAGCAAATATGACTGCTATCTATGAGATTAGTACTTCACCATATCCATTAGTTGCCAATTTGATTAGTCAGAGTGAAACCAATAAGTACAAATCCAAAAGGCCTTTCAAGGTATACATGAATATGAGAGGTGATGTGATCACTCCAGAATTATCATTTAAATTAGAATATCCAGAGGGTAGTCAAGGTGGTGATAAAATTGAGACTGCAGTCGAAAATTTAAATCAGGATGAATCTCAATTAAATAAACAGGTATTTGCACTATTGATTTTAGGTACATTTTTAAATGATGCTGGTGGAGATGGAGCTTCAACTACTGATATGGTAGCAGGTTCTGTAAGTTCGATCATCAGTCAGCAATTGAATAATGTAACTAATAATTTAACCAACGGCTTTGTTGATGTGAATTTTGATGTTGATTCTTATTCTCAGAACAATGACAAAGGTGGTTCATCAAATAGAACTGACGTTGGAGTAACTTTAAAGAAAAACCTTTTCAATGATCGTTTAAGTGTATCTGTTGGAGGTAAAGTAGCGGTAAATGGTAATGAAGCATCAAATTCATCGAATACCTTTAACACTGATTTCCTCTTAGAATACAATCTCCTCACAGATGGGACACTTAAAAATAGGCTATTTAGATCTATTGATGCTCAATATTTTACACCAGATGTATTTAAGACAGGAGTTTCAATAGTATTCACGAAGGATTATAATCAGGGGAAAGAATTATTCATCAGAAATCTTGATAAAAGAAAAGATGTTAGAAAAAGGTTGGGTATGATCAAGAGGTCAAATACTGGAGGAGGTATGATGGCTTCACCAAAAGATTCAACCTCATCAGGTGGCGGAATGAAACCAGCGAAACCTGATTCTACTTCTTCTGGAGGTATGAAGCCTGCTGTTGAAATAGACAGCACTTCAATAAATACACTTCCGGATTCAACCATAAATGAAATTCCTGTAGAAAGTGATTCATCTAGTAATTCAGAGAAATCATCTTCATATATGGATACTTTTATTCCATTTTTTCATAGAGAAGAATCATTAAATAGCTTATTAGCAGACAATGACAACTAATAGATATTTCATAATAATATGCTTTACTTTTTTACTTTTTGGATGTAGTATCACAAAATACATCGAAGAGGATAAAAGTTTTTATACAGGCGCTCAGATAAAATACGATACACCTGATAGTATTAAGATTGATGAAGATCTCAAATATATTCTATCAGAAAATTTATCTATTGCTCCTAATAAGAAAAATGCTGCATGGTATCATTTTAAAGCTGAAAATGCGAAAAGACCAAAAGGCTTAAAGAAAGGGTTGAACAAAGCTTTTGGAGAAAAGCCTGTGTATTACGACGAAAACCTCACGAAAAAAACAGTGGAGCTAATCCAAGCATCACTAAACAACAATGGGTACTTTGGATCAAAAGTAAAATACAAAAACATTAAAGATTCAGCGTCAAAATCTACCTCTGTTGATTACTATGTAGTGGTAAGAGATAAGCCTTATGTATTAGATAGTATTAATTGGAATTTAGAGGATAAAAACCCTTTCAATAGGAAGATTAAAAATTTAAGTAGCGAATCGATTCTAAAAAAGGGTAATAGATATTCCCTAAAAGCGTTTAGGGATGAAAGAACCAGAATAAATACAGCATTGAAAGATAGTGGTTATTATTACTTCAGTTCCAACTATTTGATGTTTGATTTAGATTCTGCAAATGAAGACAGAACGATTAATGTCTACGCCTATTTCAAGGAAATGCCTGATAAGGTAAAACGCCAATATGAAATTGATACCGTTATTCTGCAACCTGATTTTGATTTAGATGGTTTGAATGTTTCTAAGAGAAATCATCAAAAAGTAGATGTGGATAGTGGGATAGTTTATTATGGTGATCCTGTAAACTTAAAGCCAAAAATTCTGAATGAAACACTTCAATTAAGAGCAGGAGAAACCTATTCTAGACATGATCATCAGGCATCATTAAAGCAATTCTCTGGTTTAGGGGTTTTCAAATATGTCAATATGGAATTTGAGCCAAAGGAAACTCTAGATCCTTATAAAGGAAAAATGAAAGTGAATGCAAAGATGTCTCAGGTAACCTTGCATTCTGTTTCTACAGAATTATCGATGTCTACTTGGTCAACAGGTTACACCGGACCAGAGTTAGACTTTACATGGAAAAATAGAAATACTTTTGGAGGTGCTGAAAGATTCTCTGTGACCCTCTTTACTGGTATACAAAAACAGTTCGGAGGGAATACAAATGGTGTAGATGTGATCTTTTGGTATGGTTTCGATACAAAATTATCTATTCCAAGAGTAATAGCACCTTTCGATGTTCGACCTGGTGGTGATTTTTATATTCCATATACCAATTTTGGGTTAGGATTTAAAAGATATCACTTTTTTCCGTCTTATTCACTAAATTATTTCAATACAAGTTATGGTTTTGATTGGAGAACAAACGAAAAAATTAGACATACATTAAACCCTGTTGCTATCAGTTATCAAGCTACATCTTCAACCGATGGGACTGATATTGCTGATGCCTTTCCTTCCCTTGCAGAGACATTTAGAAATCAGTTTATATTAGGTTCAAATTATACATTTGAATATGCTCCTTCATGGGATAAAAAGGTAAGAAACAGTAGTTTTTACTATAAAGGGAACATAGATATTTCAGGTAATATGTGGTATGGTATTATGCAAGCCACAGGTATTGAAAAAGATCAGGAAACTGGGCAATATCAAATCTTGGGTAATCCTTTCTCTCAATATGTAAAACTGACAAATGATTTAAGATTTTATTTTAAGACTACGGAAAAAGGATCCATCGCTACTAGACTTGTTGCAGGTTATTCAGTGCCGTGGGGTAACTCCACATTCCTTCCTTTTGTAAAGCAATATTTTGTAGGAGGACCTAACTCCCTTAGAGCATTTAGATCAAGAACTCTAGGACCAGGTAGCTATAAACCTTCTGATGATAAAGATGCAAATTCTTTTAGCCAACATGCTGGTGATATTAAATTAGAAGGTAGTGTAGAGTATCGTTATGATTTACACCAATACTTAAAGTTAGCAGCTTTTGTTGATTATGGTAACGTTTGGTTAGCATCTGAAGATCCTGAACGTGAAGGAGGGGAATTTGAAGTAGGAAAAGTCTTAGATGAATTAGCTGTTGGTGGAGGAGTAGGCTTAAGAGTCGATGTTCAATTCTTTGTTTTACGACTAGATTTTGCCATGCCTTTTAGAGTTCCTTATACTCCAGATGATGGAGATCAATGGGTCATAAAAAAGCCGTCTTGGAATCAACTTGTATTTAACTTAGCCATTGGATACCCATTCTAAATCAATTTTAAAGGTTATATTTTACTATTAAGCGTATACTTTTTTAGCAAATAATATTTTAAACCTAATTTTATTTAAATTAGGTTGAAGAATTATCTGTTTATAATATTATTTCAAAATAGGATCATTAAATTGTAGTGAAGAATAAATTGTCTTATCAAATTGATATTACTGCTTATAATTAATTTTTTCTATTTTTATAATCAGAAGACAAAAATCGTTTTGACTCTTTTATTTTTTTAGATGCTTTTTTCCACCAAAGTAAAAAATATACAACGACTTCAGCAAATCATTAAAATCTTGTTGAAATACGGATTTGAAGATGTAGTTTCTACTACTTCTTTAAAACGTTTTGTACCTATTGATGATTGGAAAAGAGATAATAGACCTGTACTTAAGTTTAGCCGAGCGGAGAGGTTTAGACTTGTTGTAGAAGAATTAGGTCCTACATTTATTAAGTTTGCTCAAACTCTAAGCAATCGTCCTGATATTTTACCTCAAGATTTAATTGAGGAATTTCAAAAATTACAGGATAATGTCCCTCCTTTTTCAGAAGAAGAAGCGATAGCCATTGTCGAAAAAGAAACAGGAATGAATCTTAACGATTTTGTATCCTTTTTTGATAATAAACCACTTGGTGCTGCAAGTATTGGTCAAGTTCACCGTGCTCGCTTAAAAGATGGGAAAGATGTTGTACTAAAAATTCAACGTCCTGGTGCTTATGAGCAAATCCTAACTGACTTGAGGCTATTAAAAGAGTTCGTAAAACATACGCATGCTTTTTTCCTTAGACACGGACTTTTAAATCCAGATGAAGTAGTCGAAACTTTTGAGGAGAGTATAGTTAGTGAATTGGATTATACTATAGAAGCTAAAAATCTAGTTCAGTTCAGAAGAGCAAATAAAGATAAAGATCATGTTCATATTCCCTACGCTCATTTAGAGTATACCACTAAAAAATTATTAGTGATGGAATATGTAAGTGGTTGCAAAATCACTGATGTTAGAACTATTAAATCCTGGGGGCTTTCTTTAAAAGATGTTGCTACTTCAGGAATGAATATATATTTAGATCAAATTTTTGAGCAAGGATTTTTCCATGCAGATCCGCATCCAGGTAATGTTTTGGTAAGACCTGATGGAAAAATTATTCTTATTGATTTCGGTATGATTGGCCGATTATCTAAATATCAACGATTTGGTCTTGCTAATTTCTTGGCTTCAATGTCTCGAAATGATGCTAGAGGAATGGCACTTCACTTGAGGCGCATTGCAAAAGAAACTGATCATGAAGACAGTAAAGCACTAGAACAAGATTTAAACAACATTGTTGATCGTTACTATACTCATGGTAACGAAGATGCTACAATGGCTGAAGTAACCACTGCTTTACAAGAAATTATTTACAAGCATAGCCTTGCTGTACCCGGTTCAATATTTCTCATTTTACGTGCCTTAGCTATTTTAGAAGGTATTATAAATGTAATATCACCAGATTTAGAGGTTTTACCTGAAATTGAACCGTACGCAAAAAAATTGGCTCAAGAACAATTCTCATTTAAGAATTTAAGCTCAGACTTTTATTATACTTTTTACCAATTATCTTCTTTATTCTACAATCTTCCTATGGAAGTGAGGTATATTTTAAAGAAAACGAGAACAGGTAAATTGTCTATAAACATTGATCACAAAGGATTGGAACCACTCATTCAACAAAGAAAAGAAGCTGCTTCTAACTTAAATATTGTGATCTTAATATCTGCTTTATTAGTTACCTCAGCATTAATCATGAATGCACCAATTCCATATTCAAGTAGAAATTTTCTTGGAATGCCTTTTCTTAGTACAATTGGTTTTCTAAGTGCATTTTTCATGATTATTTATTTAGTTATTAAACCAAAAAATAAAATATAAATGGCATCTATTTTTACAAAAATCATAGCAGGAGACATCCCTTCACATAAAGTTTATGAAGATGAAAACTATTATGCTTTTTTAGATATATTTCCGGTACAAAAGGGGCATACACTCATCGTTCCTAAAAAAGAAGTGGACGATATGTTTGATTTAGATGATGAAACATTAGCAGGCTTATATGTAGCAGCTAAGAAAGTTTCAAAAGCAATAAAAGCAGTATTTCCATGTAATAGAGTAGGACATGCTGTTATTGGATTAGAAGTACCTCATGCACATATGCACTTAATTCCTATTAATGGAATGTCTGATATGAATTTTGAGCATAAATTAAAATTAGACAATGAGGAGTTAGCAGAGATTGCATCAAAAATTAGAGAACAATTATAATTAAGGAAATCTCATAGATTATGACTTTCAAAGAGGCGGAGCAAAGAGTTGAAGAATTATCTAATCAAATACATGATTTAGATAAAAAATATAGAGAAGGTGCACCTGATATATCAGATCAGGAATTTGATATAATGATGAATGAATTGATTCAATTAGAATCAGATTATCCAGAATTATTAAAAGTTACCTCACCTTCTCAAAGAGTGGGTGGTGAAGTATCCCAAAACTTTGAAAATGTAGCACACGCAATTCCAATGTTATCTTTATCAAATACATATGATAAAGAAGATCTAACTGATTTTGATGATAGAATTAAAAAAGATATCAATCTTGATCAAGTGGAATATGTCTGTGAACTTAAGTATGATGGTGTTGCACTAAGCCTAACGTATGAAAATGGTATTCTTGTTAGAGCAGTTACCAGAGGTGATGGTGTTAAAGGTGATGATATTACAAAAAATGCCAGAACAATTAAGAGTATTCCTCTACAGTTGACAGGTGAATTTCCCGATATTCTTGAAGTGAGAGGAGAGGTGTTTATGAGTAAAAATTCCTTCGAAGAGAATAATTTAAAAATCTCTGCAGAGAATGAGATTCGTAGACAAAAAGGAAATAAAGAACAGCCATTACTTGCTAATCCAAGAAATGCCGCTGCAGGTGCACTTAAGCAGTTAGATCCCAAGAAAGTCGCTGAGAAAAAATTAGATATGTATGCTTATCAAATTGCTTCAGATTATGAGGGTATTACATCTCACTACGATGGACTTTTAAGGTTAAAAGCTTGGGGGTTTAATATTCCAGATACTTTTGAAATCAACAGTGATATCGATAAAGTTTGGGATTATATCACTTCTTGGGATCAAAAAAGAAAAGATTTACCTCTTGAAACAGATGGAGTAGTTATTAAGGTAAATCAAATGGATTTACATAAAAAATTAGGTAACACTGCCAAAAGTCCAAGATGGGCTATTGCTTATAAATATAAAGCTGAGGCGGCAAAAACTCCATTATTATCTATTACCTATCAAGTAGGTAGAACTGGGGCAATTACACCAGTTGCAAATTTAGAACCTGTTCAATTGGCAGGAACTACGGTAAGAAGAGCATCTCTACATAATGCAAACGAAATCGAAAGACTAGATTTGCATTACAACGATAATGTTTATGTTGAAAAAGGAGGTGAGATTATACCTAAAATTACTGGTGTAGATAAAACATCTAGGAGGGAAGGAGCTACAAAAGTCAATTATATTGAAAATTGTCCTGCATGTAATTCTACTTTAGAAAGAAAAGAAGGAGAAGCTCAACATTATTGTAAAAATTATGAGTGTCCACCACAAATAAAAGGGAGAATCCAACATTTTGTAAGTAGAAAAGCAATGAATATTGACTCTTTAGGTGGTGAGACAATTGAACAGCTTATTAGTATTGGATTAATAAAAGATGCCGGTGATTTATATAGCTTAACAGAAGAAAAACTATCACAATTAGATCGTTTTAAAGAAAAGTCTATAAATAAACTGTTGTCAGGTATTGAAGAATCTAAAAACATACCATATGAACAAGTCATATTTGCACTAGGAATTCGTAGTGTTGGTAGTACAATATCAGAAAAATTAGCAGAAGTATTTACTGATATAGATAAGTTAGCAGAAGCTACTGAAGAAGAAATTGCTGAACTTTATGATGTTGGATCTACTGTTGCAGTTGAGGTTAAAAAGTTTTTTAATTCCGATGTGCAATTAGAGTTTTTGAATAAACTTAAATCAGCTGGTCTTAAATTTAAATTAGAAAAACAAGAAGTAAAAGATATATTAGAAAGCAAGTCTTTTGTCTGTACAGGTAAGTTTAGTATCTATTCTAGAAATGAGATGCATGCTTTAATTAAACAAAATGGAGGAAGTGTAAAAACTTCAATATCCAAAAATGTTGATTATCTTGTTGCAGGAGAGAAGGCTGGTTCTAAATTGAAGAAAGCTACCGAATTAGGTATTACTGTTTTAACGGAAGAAGAATTTTCTGAAATGATAAACAACTAAGAATGATTGAACTTTTTAAAAATAAATTAATTGGTAATCAATTAATAAACAAACGATTAGATAAAGATAGAAAGCATCATAATAAATTTCCCCTGAATGATGCCAAATCTATCGGGCTCATATTTTATATAAAAGACAGTGAACAATTAAGGTCTACTTTAAATGAAAGTAAAATAGTAGATAAAATACTCCCAAAAGGAGTAAAAAATATTGAGTTTATTTTTATTACAGAAGAGAAAAAAATAGAATTTGATGTTCCTTTCGGTTATAAAATTATTCCACTTTCAAAAGTAAATTGGAATAAGAAAAATCCTGAATCGAATATTGAGAATTTTATTAAAAAAGAATTCGATTATTTGTTCTCTTTTACTTATGGAGTATCTAAAATTCTTGATCAATTAGTATCACAATCTTATGCCATTTGTAGAGTGGCTTTGGGTGAGCATCAAGATGTGGATTCACACGAAATGAAATTAACTTATGATCAAGTTTCATTTACAGAAAGGATAAGAGAAGCAGTAGATATTTTACATCGAATGCATAAATAAAAAAAGGGGATGTTGTTAGAAACATCCCCTTTTTTTGTCGTGTGATCCAAACAGGAATTAACCGTTGTTTTTGATCTCTTGGATTTCAAGACGGATATCTTGAGCAAGTTTTTTGATGTCTTGCATGTTTTTTCTTACGCGAGTTCCAGCCGCTGCAACTTTGTTGTTGTAGAATTTTTGAGCGTCCTCTTCAGTTTGTTGGATAAGCTCTTTTAGTTCTGTGAATTTGTCCATTTTACTAAAAAATTTCTATCGATGAATTAAAATATATATACCACAATTTATACAATTTCTTTTAAATAGCACAATTTTAGGGCACAAAAAAAAGGATAAAACCTCGTTTTTTATACGAAAATCCTATCCTTTTAATATCAAATTGAATCTTAATTAACTAAGAGAAAATTTGTGGTTCTGCTTTCGCATACTCACCAGATTCAAGTTTATGTTTAACCGCTTTAAAAGCTGTAATTGTCTCTTCAACATCAGCAAGAGAGTGAGATGCTGTAGGAATTAAACGTAACATAATTACGTCTTTAGGAACTACAGGGTAAACTACAACTGAACAGAAAATATTAAAGTTTTCTCTCAAGTCCATGATCATGTTTACCGCTTCGTTTTGACCACCTTGTAAGAATACTGGAGTAACAGGAGTATCTGTTTCACCGATATTAAAACCATTCTTAGTCAAACCATCTTGTAACGCAGTTGAAATTTCCCAAAGTTTGTTTTTTAACTCAGGCATTGTACGTAACATCTCTAAACGCTTCAAGTTACCTTTTACCAATGGCATAGGTAAAGTTTTAGCGAAAATTTGAGAACGAGTGTTGTATCTTAAATACTCAATCACTTGCTCGTCAGAAGAAATGAATGCACCAACTGAAGCCATTGACTTAGCGAAAGTAGAGAAGTAGATATCAATTTTATCTTGACATCCTTGCTCTTCACCAGCACCAGCACCAGTTTTTCCTAAAGTACCAAATCCGTGAGCGTCGTCTACCAACATACGGAATTGATATTTATCTTTTAAATCTGCGATTTCTTTCAATTTACCTTGATCACCAAGCATACCGAATACACCTTCAGTAATCAAAAGAATTGCACCACCAGTTTGTTCAACTAGTTTAGTTGCTCTTTGTAGTTGTTTTTCACAGTTCTCGATATCATTGTGAGGGAATACAAATCTTTTACCAACATGCATTCTCAAACCATCAATAATACAAGCGTGACATTCTGAATCGTATACTACAACGTCTTTTCTGTCAATTAATGCATCAATAACTGACATGATACCTTGGTAACCGAAGTTTAAAACCATTGTATCCTCTTTACCTACGAAAGAACTTAATTCTGATTCAAATTCTTCAATAAGGTTAGAGTTACCAGACATCATACGTGCACCCATTGGGTATGCCAAACCATATTCAGCAGCCGCGTCAGCATCAACTTTTCTAATTTCAGGGTGGTTTGCTAAACCAAGATAGTTGTTCAAACTCCACGTCAATACTTCTTTTCCTCTGAAGGTCATGCGAGGAGCAATTTCTCCTTCAAGTTTAGGGAAAGCATAATAACCATGAGCCATTTTGGAATGTGACCCTAGCGGTCCTCTATCCTGAAGAAGTTTTTCAAATAAATCCACGATATAGTCTTATTTTAATGTTTGAAACATTATTATAATTACAATCTTAATGTTAGAAAAATTTATAATATCAATCAATAGATAGATAATTAAGCGTGTTTTTCTAAACGCAAATACAAAAATCGTTTATTTAACCTTTATACGGGTAATAATCTGCTTTCATTTAAGAATTCTTAACAAAAATTAGAGGCATTTATTTTAATGTAAGGCCTAAACCCACGTTTATTTGATGCGACCACCCATAAGTGTAATCACCATTAATATAAACCAAACCAATTTTAAACATCAAACCGGCACTAAATTTCCAAGATTGTAGTCTGTAAATATCAAGTACTCCGTCGGTAGGTATGTTTAATGATTCTTCGGTTAATTGTAATAAAGTATAATTACCATTTAATAAAGTTTCATTTTTAGTGTAAACATAACCAGCACTTGTATATATAGTGAGTAATGGAAATGTTTTAGAAAGCATACATTCAAAATTACCACCTTTGGTTTCAAACTGAAGGAATCCAGGATCAACTACTGGAGCAACTTGCGAGTTTTGAAGAGGATATTGTCCTTCTAACTGAGTATATCCAGCAAATAAACTTAGATCAAATGGTGACTTTTCTTTAAAAAACCATTGGGCAATATTGTGTTTAATACCTGTTCCCCACATTTTAACTACAATCCCATTGTATTCCACTTTTGGGAAAAGCCTTCCAATTAATTCAGTATTCTTTCCTACACCAAGACCAAATTTTATAGAAGGCAGTAATGCATAGTTTATATTAATACCCCTTGTTGCTGGAATGACAGCTTCAGATCCATCATCATTCATAATTCCAATAACAGATTCTTGTGTATCACTTCCGAAAAAGGTAGGCAAACTATTATCCCCTGAAATAACTCTTACTCCTTGAATATCATCTACACGATAATATAAAGCATTATCAGGTAAAATAACTCCTGCATTAGAAATTGATATATCAAAGCCAATCGGTCTGTGAGGGCGTGCAGTATACATCCAACCCAAACTTGTAGACCATGCATAACTTTGGGAGAGGGGAGTGGCATATCTTCGAAATACTTCCAAACTCCTTTGCTGAGCCATAGGACCTTTAGTCGCAAATAGAGATAATACATCCTGAGAAAAAATAGGATGTGAACAAGAGATGACGACTATTAAGAGTAGTAATTTTTTCAAAATGATTATTGTATAACCGAAAATACAAAAAAGGTTAGAAAATGATAATAAAAAGGTTGATTTTATTAATTTTTAGTTGCAACTTGCAATTATGAGTTTGTATCAATTAGAACAAATAGAGTTAGAATTCGAAATTCTTATACAAAAGGATAGACGTAATTGGTTAAGAGTAGCTAAGTTATTGGATAAGATTGAAGTTAACCAACTTTATAAATTACGTTCAAGATCTTTTACTGAATATGTTAAAGAGTTAGCCCGAAAAAATGGGATTAATATATCTACTTTGTGGCGTGCTCGTTCTGGTGCAAAATTATATGCAGAACTTTTGGGGATTCATGATGTAGATAAAATGGATGAAGCAAAAGTGAAAACCACTCCTGAACAATTAGAGACATTTAGTAAAGTAAGAACGATTGCACCACAACGTATTGTCGATGAAGTAAAAGATAAGATGATTTCAGGTGAAAATATGCGTCATGAATTAAGAGAATTGTGGAATATATATAGACCATTGAAAGGGGGGAAGACTGAAAGAGGTAGGAAACGTTCAGAAGAAACTCCAATTTCAGCTGATAAATCAAAGTCTCAATTCGTTGTTCCTTATGATTTGAAGGACAGTAGTAAAAATGAACACGTTAAGGCTAATTCTTTAGATAAATATTGGGAAGATCTGAAGAAGATGGAAAAGTATCAGGTTTCTTCAGAAAATGTTGCTAGAGCTAATATTATTAATGCTTTACGTTCAGAACAATGGTTAGCTAGAACATTTAAAGAGGATTTCACTTTTAAGCATGAACACCTAATTAGTTTCCGTTTAGGTGCATATACTGAAATTGATATTCTTTCTGTATGTAAGCCCAATAAATTGACTAAGGAAAGACCTCAATTTATTGGTGTTGAAGTAGTTACAAACTTAGAAGATTTTGATAAGTCTAAATCAAAAATTATAAATAAGGCACAGTATTGTGACTATTTTTACTTTGCTGTACCTTTAAATCAGCAGTATATTGATCCTATGAAAGAATTTTGTGAAGGAAAATCTTATGGTATAATATGTGTTTCAGATGAATTAAATGATGAAAATAAACACGACTGGAAAATATTGAAAAGTACAGAAAACCTTCAGATTAGCCCTCAAAATGAATATATTATTATGCAGAAGTGTATTGAAAGAGTGTTGGGTTGGTAATTAATAAAGCGAATTAATATATAAATAAACCTATTATATATTAATGTAATTCTATATATAATATACATTGTGTAATCCTTTACACGTAGAGTTTATTACTGTCATTATTATTATTTTTTTTCCGTATTGCTAAAGTATAGAGTTAGTTCTATAACTCCAAATTTTAAGCAATAAATAAATCCATAGGCTAACGCAAGAGGAACGCAAACGCAAAAGGAACGTAAACGCTACGCTAAGGAAACATGAACCGCATAAGCAGTGTATTTTCTGATAGATCAAAAAAAGAATTAATTTTGTTTTTTTCGTGATTACATTATAATTATTCTGAAAAACTTATCTCTAGGTATATATAAACCATAAGTATTTTTAAAATAACAGAATAAAAAAAACGAATCCTAATAAAAGAACTCGCTTTGTTTATCTCGATTAAACCAACCTAATTGGATATTATCTTTTGTAAATATTTTTGCATAGTAAAAGTTTGGTTTGTTTCTGAAATAATTAACTAGATTATATTTGTTTCTCCATTTGCCAACCTTAAACCATGCCTTTTGATTACCCGCAGCGTTTTTATAAACTACTAGCAAATTACATTCTTGACCTACCATAAATTCAAATTTAAAAAAAGTCATTACTATTAATAATGACTTTTAAACATACACTCTAATTATCTAACTAAACTTAAACTTATTTTTTAAGCTATACGGAATATTATCATAACTTTTTACAACAACGAATCCTACAAGAATAGGGAGGAAGAAAGACAATATTTTATATACTGTACTTGCTTTATATGATGATTCCCATTTTTCAATATACTCGGGATCTTCAAAATAATTACTGTCTTTTGTTGCCATCATATATGATTGATTTTTACTGTAACCATCATCTATGAACTCATTCATTTTAGGCACAATATTAAAATTCTCTTGCCTTAAAAAATAATCTACTATTGAATCGTACCAATTTTTATATGTAGCAAATCCAACTGAATAAGAACTTTCTTTTCTTCCCGAATTACCTAGAGAAGTGGTTTCTCTTCTAGATGGGTGATTCATACCAAAGAGGTTATTAATATCTTTAAAAATACCGCTTGTAAATCTACCCGTTTCAAGTCTTGTTTGAGCGAATATCAATTGAGTAGGAACATTCCAGAACTCACGAAATTTTGTCAACTTAACAAACCATATTAAAATATATATGATTATTGATTTTATGAATGTCATAATTAAAAATCTTAATGTTAAAAGGATGATATAAATATTAAATTTGGTCAATACGTACATCTCTACCTACATATTTATTGTTTGCAATTCCTACATGATTTTCGCCGTTTACTTCATCTGCTGAAAACACAATATCATAACGACGATGATTGTTAGGGATACTAACGAGATAATTATAAAAGGAAGAAGTATTAGAAGCATGACGCTTAATAAAACCTTTTTCGCTACCATCTTCACCAAATGTAATGGACGCACTTTTTGATGATACCAAGTAAGAAACCCCATTACTTAACCTTACCGTTTGACTCATGTTCTACTTTGTTTGTGACTGTTTTCGATTCTGTTTTTTGCCCTGTTGTTTTGTCTCCGAAACCGAATTTATCAAATACGATTGGAAGCACATATCTAAGTAATAGAAAGAGGATAATATTAATAAATGGATATTTAACACCCAATTTTTCAATCTCTTTAAAAAGCAAATCATTTTCCATAATAGAAGGTTTTAAGAGGCAGAACCTTTAAATAAAAATTCTGCCTTTTGATTATTATTATTTGTATTATTATTTGAATTACACTTTATCTAAGTGAACGTGATCTTTTCGCGGAATCTTCATCAAATCTAAAGAAACGAGCATACACAAAAGGAGTACCTTTTTCTTTTGATTTATAAATTTGTGGATTCCCTTTTGAATCACAATTAATTGAAACACCTACTCTTTCATTGTGGCCATCTTTAACAGAGCCGACCAACTGATAGTAAGTTTTTCCTTTGAAGTTATTTTTTTTAACTCCTAAGGTTGTTTGTACACTTTTATTTTCTGACATTTTTTATAACAATTTTGATAGGATGAAAGCACCAATACCAATTGATGCAACTTTTTTTACTTCATCACCTTGTTTACTTGATACATTGTTTGATGTACGTAAAGAAGATGATGTGCTTTTGGGAACAGTAACAGAACCTTTAAGATGTTCAAATCTTTTAGGTAATTTCAGAGAAGGAAATTTTAAACCCATTGAAGGATTTAAAGCATTATCAACTAAGTTTGCACCCATTGTTAAAGCATCTGAAATTTTTTGAGTACCAGTCATAACAATTGCGGTATCTCTTGCTTTTCTAAAGGCTTTGCCTACTCCGGTATCGCCTAAACGATCGAGACCACCTTTTACTTTATTCCAAGTGTTTTTAAACCAACCCATAAATTATAATTTTTCTTCTCTTTTAATTTGATCAATCATGTAATCAATTTCGCGTGAATTACCAGAAACAACACCCGCTTTCTCTGCCTTGATACGTTCTTCTTTTGTCATCTGTCTAACAGAAACTTTTGCATCTTCTAATGCTTGAATAGTACCATTTGCAACCGTTGGAAGAATTTGAGGTTTAATCAAAATGAAATAATCTTCAGAAGATAAAGAAAGGTTTTTCGCTCTTACAGTTTCCCCCATTGGTGATGATGATCTAAACACAGTATGAGCATTATTTTCAGAATACTGTAAACTGTTCATCAAATGAGAATATGCAGGAATTGAGAATTCATCTAATTGGTTCGTTAATGAATCAGTTTCAATTAATACCTCACGAGAATCAAAAGTAATATTACCCGCAGAAGATGAAATAAAGTTACTTACTAAAATTACTTCACTAATACCTTTTTGCATGATGTCACGGTCAACCGTTCTATCATAAGTAATTAATACTTCAGCCGAAGGATTTGTTTGAATAGCATAAACTTGCGTTGGAAGATTTAAACCGCCAGTATTTTGAAATTCTACTTCTAATTCATTTTCAAGACCTAATGTAACTTGTCCAATAGGTAAGAAAATTAAATCATAAGGTGCTGATTTTTCAGCTATTTTTTTCAAAATCAAATCAGTTCCAGCATCAGCAACTAAACCATATGATGACATCATTTGAGTAGCCAATGTATCAACAGAATCAAAACCATTTTTCAAATGTGAAATTGCCGCTAAATCTTGAATAGGCATTTTGTTACACACTAATTGTGTTTTTGATTGGCTTCTTACTTTTACTGTTAAATCTGCCGTTACTGATTCTAATGTAAAGTCATATGAATCACGAGGAAACATAATCATAATACCATTATACACACCCTTTTGAATTGTTACGGTTTTATTTTCCGAGGGGTTCAAACTCATTAATTTTTCAAATCTCATTTCTTATTGTTGATTTTGAAGGTTAGAAACTGTTTTTTTTACGATTTCGACAGGGTTGTAAGCATCAGGCAGAAAAGCACCAGCAACAACACCAATAAGAGCACCCAATAAAAGTGCTTTTTTCCCTTGTTCTGTAGAAGGGAATTCAAAGAAATTACTAAACATCTTTTTAAAAATTGTAATTATTAAAATTCTATACATAACGTATTATTGATGTTTAAAACTATTTCGTTATTTATTATTGTATGTCACTTTTGATACTTTCTAAAACTTTTTACTATATTTGATTATTATTATTATTTGTGTTTAAAGTTGAAACCTTTAAAACACATTTTTTCGTAAAAAAAAGGGTCGCATTGCAACCCTTTCTTTTTTTGTCTAATTTTTAAAGTGCCTTTGTAGAGCTTCCCTTATTTCTTGTTTTGTTGGTTCAAACTGTTGGATATTCAATTGTTTTGATTTTAATCTTTTCTTTTTTTCTGTATGAATCCTTATAAATGATTCATAACGTTTAATTAATTGTTTTTCAAAATTGTGTAAACTTCTTTCTTGTCTAAATGCTTTACGTTCAATTTTTTCGCAATAGGTTTCATAAAGTGAAATTACATTTTCACTTACTTTAATTTGTTCTTGAATAGAATTTAAATTTGTTTCCATAACTTTGTTTTTAAACTTTGTTTTATCCCCCGATGCTTGGCAGAGCTGAAGGGGATTTTTTAATTAAATAATTTAATAAGATGTTCGGGTGAGACATCTAAATATTGTGACAAATGGAATATTGTCACGGGTTGTTTTTTAGAGATTTCGAAAATATCTCTAATCTTGTTCATTTCACGGAATGATGTTGCTCTACTTATTTCTAAAATGTTTTCAAGGTCTTTCGCCTTGATGATCAGTTTTATTTTGTTGCTCATTATCTAACAGTTTATTATATAACTCCTTACTGATTTTTGTTACTTTGATATAGTCAGTGTTTGAAACTTTATTTGTCCTGAATATTTTATCTATTGTTGTGTTTTTGAATAATCTTTGTTCTTTTATCTGTTCTGTATCATAGGCATAGTTGTATATTTTAGTTAATACAAAATAATTGTCACTTGGTCTTACTAAGTCCAGTACTCCAAGCATCATTAAATATTTTTCACTGTATGATTTTAGTATTTCATCAGCAGTCAGTAACATTTTTAATGTTTTGTTCTCTATGGTTTCACCGATCACTTTACCCATTGGTAGTTTAGAACCTCTAAAGCCGTAAATGTTTACAATGAATTTTCCTTTGTCTGTTAAACTTGGTTCAATGCTTTCGATAGGGGAGCAGACATCAACACCGTCTTTAATATCTTCACCCAAATAAATTTTTGTTTCTAATTCTGTTTCATAACGTGACTTGAATTTTTTATGAAATTGTGCGAATTGAGGATAGGACCATAAAGAAGAATCATAAGAGGATGTTTCATGAATAAATTCTTTACCATCAGAGCGAACAATTTTTTTTCTTGTTCTTTGGATTTCACCACGTGATAATTTTTCAAAGTCTTGCTTTGATAACTCCATTACAATCTTAGTGCTTGTCATTTTTGACAATGCTTTTGAGCGACCCCAAACATTACAGTAAAATGTATCATCAGATTTTGTAACATACTTTGTCATGTATGAAGAAAGGCTTAAAGAGTTGGCAACACCTTTTACATATTGGTCATCAAATGGGTTTCTATGCTTGTGTTCGTTTTGATAAAATGTATGCAATCCTTTTTTATTACAATCAAACATCGCCCTTTCATATTCTTGTTTTACTTCCAGAGCTGAAGCGGATTTTTTCCATTTTTCGGAGATTGTATCAAACCCAATAGCGAATAAATGTTTATTCCAAAGGGCATTTAATTTTCGTACTGTTTCAGTTCCTTTACCGATTTTGTATGTGTCATTATTCCAAAGACAAAATAAATGGAAATGTATTTGCCCGTTTTCTTGACGTTCGGCAACCCAAACGTATGATTCCATTCCGTAATTTTTGACCATTGTTTTAAGCATCATTCTAAATTGATGACTTACTTTTTGATCATCTTCAATAGGGACGTAGTTAGTTTTATCAATCTTTTCACCTAGAGTAAGTGTCATAAATCGGAATACATATTTTTTGTCTAGTTCGCCCCTTAATTTTAAATCCAATAAGAATTTAATTGATTCCTTAATTTTTGTTTTTGTGGTATTCGTCATTTTTCTACCGTGAATCGATTTCATTTTCGAAGTGTCACGATATTTCGTGAATTCTTTTGAGTTTTGCATAATTAGATAATCTTTGACTTCTAATTCATCAGTAGTACCACCAGTAACAATTTCGTTTTCCATAAATATTTTGAACGAGTGCTTAGCAGATTTTTGAATTTTGCAAATCTGATCAGCTTCTTTAAAAAGTAATGGCAGTATTTTACCCGATTTCTTAGAAATGGTATTTAATAAGGTATTTTTGTTGTGTATGTCTTTGTTATTAACAATATTCTTTTGAGTATTACCGTTAATTAACGATTTAATTGTGCCATCCGAGGATATCACATAAGATTTAAAATTATTATTTATATAATATACATTATGTTAAATAGGAGTTTTATATTCAATATTTATAATTAAATTTACCATACTTATTTCATGCTATATCTTTACAATGAAAAACTTAAGCAAATCTTCTTTACACACAATATTATACGACCCTGAACATCATCTTTTAATGAACTCATGGGATATTGTGAACGAACAAAATTTTTCCATAGAAGAGTATAAGAACGAAGTTAGACTCTGGGTGGATGTTTGTTTAAAGTATAAACCAAAATATTGTATCACAGATACACGAAATTTCCATTATGTAGTTTCTAAAGAAATTCAAAAATGGTCATCTGATTTGGCCCTAAAGGAAATCAATTATGTGATTAATAAATATGCGATTATTCTTTCAGAAAAATTCCTTTCACAGATTTCATTAGAAAATACAATTGAAAGAAGCATCTATAATGTCTCTATAGATCATAAATATTTTTCAGATATTGAGGTAGCTAAAAAATGGCTCCTCCCCTCCTATTAAATATATAACATATTGATTATCTTATTTTTAAAATTAAATAATTTTATTTTTTTCTTGTTTATGTAACATTGTTACATTATATTTGAAGTGTTGATTAATTATTCATAACAAATTCTTCAAACTATGAAAAAGTCTATTTATAAAATTTTTGCTACTACCCTATTTTTAATGACTGTTTTATCTTTTGATATCCAAGCAAAGGATGACAACAGAATTGTTAAAACACATAATATTGATGTCGCTCAAATAGTCATGACTATACAGTATGGCGATGGCTTTTTCACCCTAACAAGAAGATTGTTTAAAGTTTTAGAAAAAGATCCTAGAAATGTAACATGGGATGATGTACTTCTATTAAAAACTATTTATGAAGAACAGAAAGGAAGTGATAAATTAGAAGTCGGAGAAAAATTTATCATTGTAAAAAATGAGTTTATATAAAAAGAACGGGTGATACATTAGAGTGTCACCCGTTCTTCTTTTATATGAGATATTGAAATTATTTTAATTCCAATGCCACTACATTTTCGACATGATAAGTTTGAGGGAACATATCTACAGGAGTTACCTCAACAACCTTATATTTAGTATCTAGTAAAGCCAAATCTCTTGCTTGCGTAGCCGGATTACAGCTTACATATACAATTCTTGTCGGCTCCACTTCCAAAATCTGATTAATTACATCTTCGTGCATACCTGCTCTTGGAGGGTCAGTAATAATCACATCTGGATTACCATGCTTTTTAATGAAAGATTTTGTTAGAATATCTTTCATATCACCAGCAAAGAATTTACAATTTTCAATACCATTTAATTCTGCATTCTTATTAGCATCCTTAATTGCATCTTCTACATACTCAATACCAATTACTTCTTTTGCCTTTCTAGAAACAAATTGTGCAATTGTACCTGTACCAGTATATAAATCATATACTCTTTCCTCGCCTGTAAGCTTAGCGAAATCGCGAGCTACTTTGTATAAAGTATATGCTTGTTCAGAGTTAGTTTGGTAGAAAGATTTTGGACCTACTCTAAATCTTAAACCTTCCATTTCTTCCTCTATATAAGGTTTTCCATTGAAAACTTTAAAATCTAAGTCTTGGTAACTATCGTTTCTCTTTTGATTAATTACGTATAATAAAGAAGTAATCTCAGGGAATGATTCTTTAAGATGATTCATTACCAATTGAATTTGTTCTTCATTATTATCATAAAACTGCACCATTACCATTAGGTCTTTTGTTGATGCCGTTCTAATGATTAAGTTTCTCAATAAACCAGTATGCTCATAATGATCAAATGTTGTTAAATCATTATCAAGAATAAATTGATATAGAGACTTTCTGATTTTATCAGCTGGCTGATTTTGAAGATAACAATCGTTCAAATGTAAAACTCTATTCCACATTCCTGGCAAGTGAAGTCCTACACCTCTTCTTTCAATGTTTTCTCCACCTGTTTCCATTTCTTCTTTCGTTAACCAACGACTCGAAGTAAATGTGAAATCCATTTTATTTCTATATTCTTTGGTCTTTTCAGAACCTAAAATCGGATTGAATTCAGGAAGATCTATCTTACCAATTCTAGTCAATTGATCCTCAACTTGCTTGTGTTTGAAATGCAATTGTGATTTATAATCAAGCATTTGCCATTTACAACCACCGCAAAGTCCAAAATGCTCACAAAAAGCATCTACTCTTAGATCAGAATATTGATGGAAATTGATAGGTCTCGCTTCCATATATGCCTTGCGTTTTTTAGTCACTTGCAAGTCACAAATATCACCTTTCACAGCACCTGTTACAAAAACAGTCATATTATCTTCTGTTTTTGCTATTGCTTTTCCTTCAGCACCAATATCGATGATTTCAATATTTTCTAGAACTATATTTTTCTTTCTTCTTGCCATTTGATTCTAATTTAACTCATTACCTTTTGTAACTTCTTTACTGGTAACGGGTCGTTACATTGCAAAAGTAATTGACTTATACTGAGATTTAAAACCGGGTGTATAAACTCAGGAATAATTTCTGTTAACGGTTCTAATGTAAATCTCCTTTCTTGAATAAAAGGATGAGGAACTTTTAGGTTAGGTTGATCAATGATAATATCATTATAGAATAGGATATCTATATCAATGATACGTGCACCCCATTTCTCTTTTCTTACTCTTCCTAGTTTATTTTCAATCTTTTGAGTGATAAGAATTAATTCCTCTGGAGATATATCGCTTTCAACACAGAGTGTTTGATTATAATAGGAAGGCTGATCTTCTTTACCCCAAGCAGCTGTCTCATAGATATGAGAAACCAACTTTACATCTCCAATTTCATCTTGAATAAAATTGACAGCATTTGATAAAGTATCTAGCTTATTGCCCAGATTAGCACCTAATAAAAGTATTATAGAACTCATTTAAATTATTTTTTGCAAAAATAAGCATTAGAACGGATAACCAATACCTATATTAAATTCTGTTGTGCCTTTTCCTAGAAAATCGTACCCAGCAATAAATCTATAACCTTCTTGTCTTGCAGGATCAAATATTTTTGTTCCAACATCAAGTCGAATAATTAGGAATGAGAAATCGAGTCTTGCACCAACACCAGCACCAATACCAAATTCTTTCCAAAAACGAGAAAATTCAAAATTCCCTCCCGGTCGAGTTTGATCTTCTTCCAATAGCCAAACATTAGATGCATCTATGAAGAACGCCCATTGTAGTAATCTAGAGATTTTATAACGCCATTCCACGTTAAACTCCATAATCATATCGCCGGGTTGTTCATAACTATAATCAAACGTCCCGTTTTCTCTTTGAGGTGGTGTGTAAGAACCAGGTCCTAATCGTCTTGGACGCCATGCTCTATTGGAATTACCACCACCACTGAAGAAATATTTTTCATATGGTAAGGCATCTACTTCTCCATAAGATTTGGCAACACCCATATGTATTCTTGAAGCAAAAACGTGTTTTTTCTTTTCACCAATGGGTACTACTCTTCTTAAATCGAAGTATAATTTATAGAATTTATAGTAACGCAAACCATAAATAGACCCAGGTTCACTTCCTGTCCAATCATTGACTATATCAAGAAAATTACCACCAATTTCACCAAATAACTTTATGTATGATGCTTTCGATGTTCCTGTTACATAATCTCCTCTCATTCTCGACATACTCAAATGAGAACTTGATACAAAAGAATTATCAAATGAATAATGAAGTGTGTTCCCTTGTTCTGCTAATTGCTGAAGACGTACTCTAAAATCATTACTCAAGAATGGAGTTCTAATTACGTTAAGGTCTGCTAGGGAAAATTCGAATAAATCTTCTTTTCTGTTTCTCCACTCATATCCAAACTGCCCTTTAATGTTTAGACGAGTGTATTCTGGTCTACTTACATAAGCAACATCAGAAAGTATTTTCGTTTTGGCTGTTCTATAATAATAAAGATCATTCAGTTTTGCAGAAAAAGGAATTAACGGTCGTGGTACTTTTAAGATTGTACTAAAACCATATTCGGTACCGTTATATAACTCATCTGAACTTTCTGTAACCGAAGCCTGTGCTTCTAAAGAAAAACGGCCTCTAAATTCCAAAGACTCTGCTCCTCTAAATATATTTCTACTTTTTAAAGAGATACTGGCAAATGGACCTGGTAATGATCGACTTACATTTAAACCTGTCTCAAAGGCATATTGATACTTATTGAACGAACTTGTATAAATGTTAGCATTTAAAGAATCTTCTCCTTGTTTGACATATTCAATATTCACAAACTTGAAGGCATCCATTTGACTGAGGAAAAAACGGGTGTCATTGGTTAATGACTCATTAAAAGGTTTGGACTCTTTTAAAGCCATTTTACCATTGAGTATCTTTTCCTTGTATTTTTTTGAATGCTGAATGTAAGTGATATCATCATATTCTGTTGAGTCGGAAGCGACTTTATCGTTCGGATCTGTCTCAACCACTATATCTTTGATGTAATATTTAGTGTGGGTGTCTTTGTCAGCAGGTGAATCAATGATCAGTTTTATATCGACCTTTAAATGAGTTTTGTTTGTGTCTACTTCATATTTAATATAATTAGTATTAAAGTCGAAGTAGCCATTATTTTTTAAAAGTTTAGTGATTCGATTTCTTTCATTCTGTAGTTTTGTTTCAGAATATTGGGTCTTTTCCTTCAGAATTGACTTCTTGTTGTATGTCATGATAAAGTTCAATACTTCCCTATCTTTAACATCATACACCAACTTATTAATCATCCAAGGCTTATTTTCTTTTACCGTAAATACTTCTCTAACAAATACGTAAGGTTCTGTTTGAATAGTATCATAATGATAGGATACTTTAGCATTTAAATACCCTTTGGTCACTAAATAACGTTGGATACTTTTTGCCGCAGATTCAGATGATTCTTTATCAAAATATGATGGAGGTTCTCCTGCAGAACGCATTAACCAATTCCCTTTTTCTAAGCGGGTGTTTAATTTTTCAGTTTTAGAAATTGATTTTGATTTGATCTTTCTTAGTTTCCTGATTCCTCTAACTGAGTCACGAACACTTCTCTTTTCAACCTCATGAACTTGAGCATATGATTCGTAAATATCCAATTGATATAAACTATCCAATAATGCTCTATTATCTTCAATAGATTGAAGTAACTCCTTCTCTTTATAATTAATTAGAGTTTCATAGTAATCGTTTAAATCTGAAAGTTTAGCACTATCTTTTGATACCTGTTTTTCATAGTACTTCTCACCTCTTTGATAAGCTGCTAATGGGGTTCTTAATCCTGTTCCAAGAAAAGTACGGTTGGGTTTATTTCGAATGAGGTTTTCTAGTACAGAACGATCGGTGTACTTCACTCCTTCAATTCTTTGTTTAGCAAGAAGGGCGTTTTCTTTCTCAAGTTCTTTGTAGGAAACACAACTTGATATTAAGAAAGATATAAGAATTAATATGTAATGATTTGATTTTAACAAAAAGAAATGATGAATTGAAGTTATCTGTTCTATAATGTAAACATATTAAAAAATCACATAAAACACTCACCTTTAAAAAGATGAGTGTTTCTTGTTATATTAAATATTAAAATGGAGGATCATTTGATGGAGGTGGTACATTCTCATCATTATTGTCTTCATTTCTATTAAGTTTTGAAGGGAATGTCATAGGTTGATTACTATCCTGGTTTCCTTCGTTAAATCCTTCTTCTAAATTTAGATCAGGTGGTAGTGCATTCATTTGATCAAAGCTCACTTCTCCACTAGGCATATTTGCTGGTATTGGAGCACCAGCAAAACCACCCATATCCATATTGCCCATCATATCATCATGCATAAATGAGCTTTCCTCCCAATCGGTAAACTTGGTATATTGACCAATGAACTTCAAGCGAACATTTTCCAAACCTCCACTACGGTTTTTAGAAATAATCACTTCGCCCATTCCTTTTGTAGAATTACCTTCTTCATCCTCATCTAAACCATAATATTCAGGTCTGTAAAGGAACATAACCATATCAGCATCTTGCTCGATTGATCCCGATTCACGAAGATCGGATAATTGTGGTCGTTTATCTCCACCCCTTGTTTCAACCGCTCTTGATAATTGAGATAGTGCAATTACTGGAACATTTAGTTCCTTTGCAATTTGCTTCAATGATCTTGAAATAAAGGCAATTTCCTGTTCACGGTTACCTTTTGATTTACTATCGCCAGCTGACATTAATTGAAGATAATCAATCACAATTAGCTGTATATCATGCTGTGCTTTTAATCTACGACACTTAGCTCTTAGTTCTAAAACTGTTAAGGCAGGTGTGTCATCTATATATATAGGTGCAGAAGAAAGTTGACCCGTTTTGTCTACAAGTCTCCTCCATTCAGCATCACTTAAGTTACCCTTTTTAAGTTTTTCACTTTCCAATTCAGCTTCAGCAGAAACCAAACGTTTTACCAACTGTGCGGCACTCATCTCTAGAGAGAATATCGCAGTAGCTTTTTGGAATCCTACAGATGCATTTCTACAAGCAGAAAGAATGAAGGCTGTCTTACCCATCGCAGGACGGGCTGCAATAATAATTAAATCAGAAGGTTGCCATCCAGAAGTAACTCGATCTAGACCAGTAAAGCCAGATGGAACACCTGTCATGCCATCTTGGTTATCTTTAAGCGATTCTAGTTCCATAAAAACTTCTTTCACGACATCGTTCATGCCGACATAGTTTTTACGAACATTTTCTTCAGATACTTCGAATAATGAGTTTTCCATTTTATCCAATAAGTCGAAGACATCCGTAGTATCATCATAGGCTTTTTGTTGAATTTCATTAGAAACACCTATTAGCTTTCGCTTAATAGAATATTCTTGAAGTATTCTAGCATAATGAACTACGTTAGCTGATGAAGTAACATTATTAGATAACTGAGCGATGTATGACACACCACCCGCTTTTTCTAACTCTCCTTTCTTCTTTAATTCATGGACAATCGTCATCGCATCGACCGGTTCTGAGCGATTAAAAATTCCAACAATCGCGTTGTAAATCATCTGATGGGATTCTCTATCGAAAGAATCTGCTTTCAATACTTCAATAACCTCATTCAATGCCTCTTTTTCTAAAATTAAGGCACCCAATGTGGCTTGTTCCAACTGATGATCACACGGACGTTTTTTCGCATTCATAAGTTCTGCACTTTGTGCAGGTTCTAGTGATTGACTAGGAAATGCGGAATGAATTAAATTACTTCTTGAACCTTTTGATTTATCCATAACACAAAATTAATAGGTTTTATGGTATTTTGCCTTATACTTTAGGTGCTTCATTCATAATTATTTAAAACAAAAATTATTTATCACAGAATCAATCCAATAAAAAGCATCCATTTTAGCTAGAAATAGCTGCTAAAAACTATTGAAAATTGTCATTTTATTAATTAAATCTTAATTGTAAGAGTAAATCAAATAATAATTGAAACGAAATACAGTTTAAACCAACGTTTATATTATTTTTGCAAACAGTATAAAGAGTATAATCATAATTAACATACATGAGAGTTCATTTTATAGCAATTGGTGGTAGCATCATGCATAATCTTGCCATCACTTTGAAAGAAAAAGGCTATAATGTTAGTGGGTCTGACGACAGTATTTACGAGCCAGCATTATCGAATTTAAAAGAAGCAGATCTTCTTCCTGAAGAAAATGGTTGGCATCCTGAAAAAATAACAAAGGATATCAATGCGGTCATTCTTGGCATGCACGCAAAGAAAGACAATCCTGAGTTGCTTAAAGCAAAAGAATTGGGTTTAAACATATATTCATTCCCAGAATATGTGTATTCTCAAACTACAAATAAACAAAGAATTGTTGTTGCAGGTAGTCATGGTAAGACCACTGTTTCATCTATGATTATTCATGTATTGAATTACTGGAATATTGATTGTGATTACTTGGTAGGTGCTTCTTTAAAAGGTGTAAAACGTCCTGTGAAAATAACAGACAAAGCACCTGTAATTATTTTAGAGGGCGACGAATACCTTTCATCTCCACTAGATGATTCACCTAAATTCCTCCATTACAAACATCATATCGGTGTTATCACTGGTATTGCTTGGGATCATATCAATGTATATCCTGATTATAATGAGTATGAGAAACAATTTGAAAAATTTGTAGAATCATCTCCTAAGGCAGGTGTATTGGTGTATTCATCAGATGATAAAGTTCTTAAGAAATTGATCAAAAGATGTACCATCTCTGGTGATGTTGATGTAATTCCTTACGATAAATTAAAATCAAAAGTAAGAGACGGTAAAACGATTATTACTGCTGGTTCTGAAAATACTGAGGTAAGTACTTTTGGTGATCATAACTTAAGAAACATGTCTGCAGCAATGGAAGTGTGTAAACGCTTAAATGTAAGTAGAGATGAGTTCATTGAAGCGATTGCTTCATTTGAAGGTGCAAATATGCGTATGCAATTATTAGCTGATAACGGAACAACAAAAGTATTCCGTGATTTCGCTCATGCCCCATCTAAAGTTCAAGCGACTGTTCATGCAGTTGCCAATCAATATAAGTCTAAATTAGTAGCTTGTTTAGAACTACATACTTTTAGTAGTTTAACAGCATCCTTCTTAGATCAATATTCTAAAACATTAAAAGAAGCAGATCAAGCATTTGTTTATTTTAATCCAAAAGTAGTTGAGGGTAAAGGTTTGCAATCTATTTCTGCAGATGAAGTAGCAGCAGCTTTTAATCAAAAGAACTTAACAGTATTCACTTCTGAAAAAGACCTTTATAATGCACTTTCAGAAATTGATTACAGTAAAAAGAATTTACTACTAATGTCATCAGGTAGATTTAATGATATGCCTATCGATGATTTAGTAGATAAAATCTCATAAATATTTTTTGAGGTTATATCATAACACTACCTCTTAATTTAATAGCATAGAGACGTTTGTAAGCCTACAATATTTAGGTAATCACAAGCGTCTCTATGTGATTTTTAATATATTGATTAAAAGAAGGTAATTTAGAGAACCTTTTTTTACATATAATTAGCCTATTTACTAATGATTGAACCAAATATTTCACTACTACCTTACCATACGTTTGGAGCTAAAGTTCAAGCAAAAGAATTTACTACAGTCAAATCTGAAAACGAATTAGTTGAAATTCTGAAGGAACAACCTAAAAAGTTTTTACTATTAGGAGGTGGAAGTAATATTTTATTTACTCAAGATTTTGAAGGGCTGATTATTAAAAATGAAATCCCAGGTTTTGAAGTAATCAATGAAACAGATGAATACGTTGACTTACAAATTGGTGCTGGTGAAAATTGGCACGAAACAGTAATGAAAACAGTTCAAAAAGGATGGCAAGGAATAGAAAACCTTGCCTTAATTCCAGGTACTGTTGGTGCTGCCCCTATCCAAAACATAGGTGCATATGGGGTTGAAGCAAAAGATGTGATTTTATCAGTTGATTTTATCAATCATGATAATCTAGAAAAAACGACCTTTTCTAAGGAAGAATGTAATTTTGGATATAGAAATTCCATTTTTAAGCATGACTTAAAAGGTAAGGCTTCTATTACTTCTATTAAAATACGATTAAGCAAAAAATGGAAGTTTAATACTTCCTATGGTGCTATAAACGATAAGATTCTCGAAAAAAATATCAAAGAGCTGACTCCCGATAGTTTAGCCAACATCATTATTGAGATACGTAATTCAAAATTACCAGACCCTAAAGTGATTGGTAATTGCGGAAGTTTCTTTAAAAACCCAGTAATTTCAAAACTTGAAGCGGATAAGATCATCAGTAATTATCCTAGTGCTCCTCATTATGTAATTGATGAAAATCACACTAAAATTCCAGCAGGTTGGTTAATTGAACAAAGCGGCTGGAAAGGTAAGATAAAAGGCAATGTGGGGACATATAGTAAGCAAGCACTTGTGTTAATTAACAATGGTGGAGCAACAGGCGAAGAAGCATGGGACTTAGCGATGACAATAAAAAGAGATGTTTTTACTAAATTTGGTATTGAGATAGAACCTGAAGTTAACATCATTTAAATGCGTGCATTATTATCCAAGATCCTCCCAGCATTTGGAATTATATTTTTCATTCTAATAATTGGGACTATTGGCTTTATGGCAACTGCCGATTTTGATGTTGCTCCTATGGATGCCTTTTTCATGACTGCAATAACTATTACTACAATTGGTTATGGTGAGGTCATTCCATTAGATAATAACCCTGTGGGTAGAGTTTTCGCCATTTTTGTTGCTTTCTCTGGCATTGGTACCTTTACTTATATAGCAACATCCCTATCTGCCTTTTTCCTAGAAGGACATATTCAGGAAGAATTTATTAAAAGAAGAACTTTAAGAATGATAAACAATCTTACAGATCATTATATTATTTGTGGTTTAGGTAGAGTTGGTCTCCGAATCGCCGAAGAGATTGATCGTGTTGATCATCAATTTGTTTTTATAGAGAATGATGAAGAAATTTATCGAGAGTACCGTCGTACATATAAAAATGCCTACGGTATTGTCGGTGACTGTACAATAGATGAAACATTAATTTCAGCAGGGATAAAGAGTGCTGGGGGTATTTTTATCTGTACTAATGATGATAATCTCAACCTTGTAACTACGCTAACAGCAAGACAGTTAAATTCTGAAATTAGAATTGTTTCCGCTAATAAACGTCCTTCATTTAAGAGCAAACTTTTATCTGTAGGTGCCAACGAAGTAGTATCACCTCATTCGATTGGTGGACGTAGAATGGCCATGGAAATGATTCGTCCGAATATTACTACATTCCTTGATATCGTAAGAAGAGACAAAACGGATATGTTTAGTCTCGAAGAAATAAAAATACCTGCATCTTATGTTGGTAAAACTTTAGAATCTCTAAAGATTCATGAACTTCCATCGACAATGGTTCTGGCTATTCGAGAAGGACATGAATGGTATTTTAAGCCTTCTCCTAAACAAACTTTCACTTCTCTTTCTGTTTTATTAATTATGACAAACGAAGAGGAGAAAATGTACATTTTAGAAAGACTCTCTATCATTTAATGAAATCCCTTTGTCTACATATCATTTTTATACTCATATGTACTTCTTATTTGAGTGCTCAAAACACTACGAATAAAGAAGACTCTTTGGAATGGATAAATGATGAGTTAGAAAGTTTTAAACACCAAACTCAAAAAGGTAAATGGGTAGTAGGTATGGGATATGGCTTAGGTGTCTCCTATCAAAATCAATCTTTAGCATTTACCAAAAGTACAGTACTTTTAGATGTTTTTGGCATGGTCTATTCAGGGTATTTTATATATGATAAACTTTGGGTAGGCGCGTTTGGATTCGGTGGGCTTCGTTCCGTTTCCTTTAATTATTCAAATAATAATCTAGAATCCTTTTTAGGAGTTGGACCTAGAGTGAGAAAATATGTCTTCAATGGATTTTTCCTTGAAGCATCTATTGGTTTTAATAAATCTCTCCTCTCTTATTCAGTTGAAAATAATGTAGCTCGTTTCGATGGATTTGGAAACATGTACGGCTTAGGTATTGGATTTGGTAATTTCTGGACAAAGAATTTATCACTTGATATCATCATCAATTATTATTATTTATCTACAGATTACGAAATTTACGAGACGTCTAATACCTCGAGTAATTTTAGCATTACAGCGAACATTAACTTTGCATTCAAAAAAAAGAAATAAATGAAACCAATTTACGGTATTTGTATATATAGCACTCTAGCAGTTAGAGGAAAAAACGCTCATTCATCTGAAATGACTTCTCAATTATTATATGGGGAGCTCTATAAAGTGATTGAATTCACAGAAGATAATGAATGGGTTAAAATTCAAATGCAATTTGACAAATACGAAGGGTTTATTACGAAGGGTCAACATAATGAGGTAGCAAAAGATTATGCCGATAGGTATATCAAAGCAGAACACCCGGTTGTAACACGACCTATTTTTCCTATTTTCGACAAACAAAAAACGATTCACCTTTCGATTGGTTCAACTTTACCTTTTCATTATGAAAAGTGTGATAATACCCAAATTAATTACGCCAAATTGCACAGTGTGCTTCCTTCAGAAAATGAAGGTGATCTATTAGAAACTGCTTCTAAATATTTAGGTGTTCCCTATTTATGGGGTGGCCGATCTATTGCTGGAATAGATTGTTCAGGATTTGCTCAAACTGTTTACAATGCACATGGAATAAAACTTCCACGTGATGCCAATCAACAAGCTGAAATTGGCACTAAGGTACCTTTTGAAGAGGCCACTGCAGGAGATTTAGCTTATTTTCATAATGACAAGGGACGTATCACTCATGTGGGTATCGTATCAAATAATGGTAAAATTATTCATGCTTCTCATTATGTTAGAGAAGATTTATTAACTGTTGAAGGTATCTATAGTAACAAAGAAGGTAAAATAACACATCAATTAAGTCATATAATGAGGGTGATTTCTTAATTATTGACTATCTCTTTTCTTTTTTCAAGTTGTTTATTTAATGGAATATTTGTGTTCCCTTCTTTTTCAGGAATAAGAGACATTGCATATTCACTTAAAGAGGTAATGGTTAATGAAGGGTTTACTCCCAGATTACAAGGGATAATAGATCCGTCTAAAACATAAAAGTTTGGATAGTTATTCACTTCAAAACGCTCATTTACAACACCTTCATCAGCATCCTTCCCCATATTACACCCTCCAAGAATATGAGCTGTCATTGGCGTATTGAACAGTATCTCAGAAAGTGCATTTAAAGGAACACCATCTACTTTTTTAGCATATTTATGTAGGACTTTTTGTCCCACTTCAATATAAGCTGGCACGGCAAAGCTGTTCTTTGAATCAAAACTTAATTTATGTCCAAAAACTCCCTTCTTCCATTGTAATTTCATACTTTCCTCAATGGATTGCATCACTAAAAGTATAATAGAGTTATCACCCCATTTATGCACCTTAAAAGTACTTTTAAGAAAACTAATTGGTTTTGTGAGGATATTTCCTAACAACTTTACGAAACGTAAACCTGTTGGTCCAGGCCCTGTAGCTAAAGAAGCCATTCTACCCATTGCTCCTGAAGAAGTGTTGTATTTAACCACTTCTATATGTGTATGATCATCTGGATTAAAATACGATGATATAGCGACTCCATTATTTAATTTGGTATTCGCATTAGAAACTCCACATAGCATTTCAGAGTTTGTTCTGATATTTCCACCTAATTGATTAGAAATTTTATTGAGATTTTTGGTTTGGTATTTCTCTTTTAGAAGCAATTTCATTGTGCCAATCACCCCAGCACTCACTATTACACCTTTTGCCTTTAATGTTTTAGGTTTTTTATTAAAAAAGGACGTACTATTTTCAATATTTACATCATAATACCCTTCTTTTGGCAAAATTCCAGTCACCATTGTCTCAGGCATAATCTGAGCCCCAAATTTCTCAGCAAAATATAGGTAATTCTTTTCTAGAGTGTTTTTTGAGTTGTGTGGACACCCTAACATACATCCTGCACACTTTTTACAAGGGGATCTTTTAGGGCCTAAACCTTCAAAATAAGGGTCATTGTCTTCTTTATCAAAATCATCATAATAGACACCAATATTCACCCCTCCAAAACTTGACTCCTTATCCATTTCAGAAGCAATTTCTTTTAGGATATAATCTTCTTTATGAAAATCTTTAAATGGCTTTGAACCCAACATAAATTTTGCTAGGTCATAAAATGGGGCCAAAGTAGTTTTCCAGTTACTATTTAAATGAGACCATACTTTATTCTGAAAGAAATGGTCTCCAGGATACATATGAGTGTTTCCATAAACATTACTACCTCCTCCTACACCAACACCACCCAAAATGAACACTTCTTTAAAGAATGTTAGGCTCTGTGGTCCAAAACACTTTATGATTGGAGCCCATAGAAATTTCTTAATATTCCAATCGGATTTAGGAAGATCTTTATTTTCTAACTTTTTCCCTTTTTCTATAATCAAAACCTTATATCCTTTCTCTGCTAAACGCATACCGGATACACTCCCTCCAAAACCAGATCCAATAACTATATAATCAAAATCTAAATCCTTCATAGTAAGTAGTAATAATTCGTTGAATGATTAAGTATTCACTCATTCATAAATATATTAATTTCTATTCAATCATAAAATTAAGATGACGTGTTTAATGTAAATGTTTATACTCTGATATGAAATCAGCATTTTTAAGTCTATGATTAATGTTAATTGTATTATTAATTTTATGTTGTGCATCAATTTTTATACATTTAATGTAATGTACATCTGATAAAACCAATTCTATCAGATTGACCTCTCAATATTAAATGAAAGTTATATTGTTTAATTCGTTACATCAATACATGAGAAAATATTTTTTTATATTAATTGGTCTGTTTTTTATTTCAAACTTTAACTATGCACAAGGTGTGATGCTCGCTGGTAAAGTAGGAACAAATATTAGCAAGATAAGATCAAATAGAACATCAGATTTTACCTACAAACCTAACCTTACTTTCGGTGTTGCTTTTGAAGCTGCTACCAATGATTTATTTAGTTTACAGACTGAATGTAATTACAGCCTTATTTCATCAAAATATCAAAGTACAACGGTAAATCTCAGTTATGTTGATATACCTATTTTAGCAAAATTTTCTACAGGTAAGAATAATCGATTTTTCTTTAATTTTGGCCCTATGATTAGTGTTTTAGCAAATGCTAAAGAAAAAGGTCCAACTAATATTATTGATGGCAGTTTTGAACCTGCTGAGAATAGTAACGAAAGAAATGTTTATCGATATTTAAATGATAGTAATTTTTCAATGGTCTTCGGAATCGGGGCCATTGTTCAAAATATAATGATTGATTTTAGATATACTACGGGAATTTCAGATATATCAAGAGTAAATGGAGAAGATTTATCTATATCTAGATTCGATATCACCTGTTCATATGCTTTAATATTCTAAAATAAAGTGTATATTTAATTAACGTAAACTAGTCAGAACAACCTAATATTTGTTTTGGCTTTTTTTTATGACCCATGGATAAAATAATTAAAGGAAATATTGTAGATGTTCATAGAAGAATGATCTACCCAGGGAAGATCACAATTTCTGGGAAATATATAAAAGATATTGTTTATGATGAGGAATGCAAGGGACTTACAAATTACATTGTCCCGGGGTTTGTTGATAGTCATATTCATATTGAAAGTACGCTCCTCTCTCCTACAGAGTTTTCTAAATTAGCTGTTAAATACGGTACTGTTGCCACAGTTTCTGATCCACATGAAATTGCCAACGTTTTAGGCTTAAAAGGTGTGGATTATATGATCAATGAGGCTAAAAAATCGCCTCTTAAATTTAATTTTGGAGCTCCCTCTTGTGTTCCTGCAACAAAATTTGAAACTGCTGGTGCTGAGTTAAATGCATTAGACGTCAAAATTCTTTTGGAACGAAAAGAAATAAAATTTTTATCTGAAATGATGAATTGGCCGGGTGTTCTAGAAGAAGATGTGGAAGTCATGGCAAAAATTGAGGCGGCAAAATCTTTAAATAAACCTGTAGATGGACATGCTCCTGGTCTAAGTGGTGAAAAAGCTAAACTATATGCCAGCAAAGGTATTACTACGGATCATGAATGTACACAATTAGAAGAGGCATTAGATAAAATTGAAGGTGGAATGAAGATCCAAATAAGAGAAGGATCTGCCGCTAAAAATTTCGATGCATTATCAACTTTACTCAATTCCCACGCTGAGCATTTGATGTTTTGTACAGATGATACACATCCCCATGAATTAATCAATGGACATATAGATTTATTTATTAGAAGAGCATTTGAATTAGGGGCAGATATTTTTGAAGTACTAAAAATAGCATCCATCAACCCTATTGAGCATTATAACTTAGATGTTGGTCAGTTAAGAAAAGGTGATCTAGCAGATTTTGTCATCGTTGAAACAATGTCTCAATTCATACCTATTGCAACCTACATTAACGGAGAAGCAGTATATGAAAATAATGAGGTGAAATTCACAACAGAAAAACCTGAAGTCATCAATAACTTCCAAGCTAGAGAAAAAACAGTATCTGAATTTTTCTTGGATACTAAAGGAAAACAAGTACAAAGTATTGTCGTTGAAGATGGTCAGTTAATTACAAAAAAAGAAATTTTTAATAGTACCTCATTAAAAGCGAATGATGTCCTAAAATTAGCTGTAGTGAACCGGTATAGGAATGAACCTCCTGCTATTGCTTTTATTAAAGGAATTGGCTTAGAACAAGGTGCAATAGCCTCAACAGTGGCACATGACTCTCACAATATCATTGCTGTTGGCCATGATGACCAAGTTTTATGCGAAGCAGTAAATGAAGTGATCAATATGAAAGGAGGACTTGTAATTACAAATGGTTTTGATACACACAGTCTACCCTTACCCATTGCCGGATTAATGTCAGATAAGGAAGGAACTGATGTAGCTAAAGACTATATTAACTTGCTAAACAAAGCAAAATCCTTCGGATCGAAACTTCATGATCCTTTTCTAACTTTATCTTTTGTTACATTATTGGTCATTCCAGAACTAAAATTAAGTGACAAGGGATTATTTGATGCAAAAAACTTCAAATTCACCAATCCACTGATTAACAGTTAAAAAGTAATTTTTCTGCTATTTTGAAGCAAAATTAAAGGTTATGTAAACAAGATTAAATGAATAAAATAATTTATTGTTTTACAATTGATTAAAAAATAATCTCAAAAAACTTTATTTTTATTTTTGGATAGTACGAAAATAAACGTCTATATTTGCAACGCTTTCAAGGAAAAGCAGCTCCCATAGCTCAGTTGGTTAGAGCATCTGACTCATAATCAGAGGGTCACTGGTTCGAGCCCAGTTGGGAGCACTAAAGGCTAGCAAGTAAAATTGTTAGCCTTTTTTGTTTGATTCACAAAAATCAAACGTTATTAATTCTAATTAATGCTAAATATTACAATTTTATTTATTAAAATTGCAGTTCGTGTGATTTAGATAAAAAATCTCTATCACTTTATATTTTTAATGTCAACCATTAGTTTTACCAATCCCTATGGAGAATACTGTCGCCCAAAAGATCGATGCGCTTTCGAAAGTTCAACAAATCGATAGCGATCTAGATGCAATCCGCAAATTACGCGGCGACTTGCCAGAAGAAGTTCAAGATCTAGAGGATGAGATCGTAGGTTTCGAAACTCGTATAGACAACTTAAAAAGAGATCTTGGCGAGGTTGAGGCAAATATTGATCAATACAGAGGTAAAATCCAAGACTTCAAAAAGCGTATCGTTTATTTGGAAGAGCAACAAATGAATGTTAGAAATAACCGTGAATTTGATGCAATCACCAAAGAAATGGAAATGCTTGATCTTGACATCCAAGTTGCACAGAAGAAAATTCGTGACAACGAGGCTGAAGAGAAAATCAAGCGTGAGCGTGTCTTAGACACGAAAGAAAGACTTGATGAGCGTAGAAAAGACCTTACGACAAAAAAGGCTGAGCTAGATGAAATTATGGCTGAGTCTGAAGTGGATGAACAAAAACTTCTGAAGCAACGTGAAAAAGCTACAAAACATCTGGATGAAAGATTATTAAGATCTTACACAAAGATTAGAGATAATTCATCAAATGGTCTTGCAGTAGTATCTGTTAAAAGAGGTGCTTGTGGTGGATGCTTTAATACAGTTCCTCCTCAAAGACAAGCAGATATTCGTGAGAAGAAAAAACTTATCGTATGTGAGCACTGTGGTAGAATCTTGACTGATGTAGAAATCATCGAGGAACCAGAACCGGCTCCAAAACGTAGATCAACTAGAGGTAGAAAAGCTACGACTAAAAAGAAGTAATTTCTATCTTTTTGATGAAAACAGCCCGATATACATTATCGGGCTTTTTTTGGTTTTTAATTTATAATTCTAACATTCACTTCGATTAATATGAAAATTGTTTGTATTGGAAGAAATTATGCTGACCATATCAGTGAACTCAACAATGAAAGACCTGATCAGCCTGTTATTTTTTCAAAGCCAGATACTGCCGTTCTCAGAAACAATGCTCCTTTTTATCACCCAGAATTTTCTTCTGATATACATCATGAAGTTGAATTAGTGGTGAAAGTATGTAAAGAAGGTAAACATATACAAGAAAAATTTGCTCAACGTTATTATGACCAAGTAGCTGTTGGAATTGATTTTACTGCACGAGATGTACAATCCAAGTTAAAAGAAAAAGGTTTGCCTTGGGATTTAGCAAAAGGATTTAACGGAAGTGCCCCTATTTCAGAATTTATCGATTTATCTGAATTCAATAATATCCAAGACGTGAACTTCTCTTTAGAAGTAAATGGAGAAATAAGACAAAAAGGTAATTCAGAAATGATGATTTGGAAGATTGATGAGATCATCTCATTTATATCAAAGTACATTACACTAAGAAAAGGCGATCTTATTTTTACAGGAACACCTGCAGGTGTTGGTAAAGTAAATATCGGAGATCGTTTAACTGCTTATATTGAAGATAAAAAACTTCTCGATTTTGAAGTTAAATAATAGAATGACTAAATACGTGACTGCTACTTTACTTTACATTCTTATCTTTTTTTGTATTTCTTGTAATACTACTGATAAAAAAGAATCGAAAGTAGAGTTACCAAAAACACAAACTGTAGAAGACACCTTATCGATTCAAGAGAAAGATTCATTGCATCATATTTTTGATTCGACTTTTACAAGATTAAATAAAATCAGAGGTTTTAATGGGGTTGTTTTAGGTGCAAAAAAAGGAGAAATTGTTTTTAATGAGGCCTATGGATACAGGGACTTAAGAAGAAGAACTAAACTTCATAATGACGATATTTTCCAATTGGCTTCTGTCTCAAAACAGTTTACTGCTGCTTCAATTCTTCTTTTAGAACAAGACTCATTATTGAGTTTAAGTGACACAGTAAATAAATTTTTCCCTGAATTCCCCTACCCAGGCATAACGATCAAAATGTTGTTAAGTCACCGATCTGGATTACCCAATTATATCTATTTAATGGAAATCTATATCAAAGACAAAACCACTCCAATTAATAATAAATTATGTATGGACTATATGACCGAATACAAACCCGGTAAATATGGAAGTCCTGATGGTCGATTCAGGTATTCAAATAGTGGATACTTGGTATTGGCCTCAATTGTTGAAAAAGTAAGTGGACAATCTTTTGGAGATTTCCTGAAAAATAGAATTTTTGATCCTTTAGATATGAATCGAACCTTTACATTCGACACCACTAAAGTACATAGAGATGAAGTTGCTATCGGTCATACTAGTGGCCGTAGAAAATATGAAGATTTTTTCCTTAATGGTGTTTTGGGTGATAAGAGTGTTTATTCTACCACAGAAGATCTTTTCAAATGGCATAAGGCATTATTAGAAGATTCATTATTATCTGAAAAATCGAAATCGGAAGCTTTTAAATTTCAATCTCCGAAAAGGAAAGGGAATTTCAATTATGGCTTTGGATGGAGATTATTTAAAACTTCTAAAGACGAAATTGTAGTATATCATGGGGGTTGGTGGAGAGGATATTCCACATTATTTGTACATTATCCTTCTTCCGATGCATTTTTAATAGTTTTAAGTAATAGAGTTAATCATTCTTTTACTAACTTAGATAAGGTCTACGATGCATTAGAGATACCAGAATTTAAAAGACGTAATTAAATGAACAAACGTTGGAGTAAAGAAGTAAGAGGTTTACTACAAAAGAAAAAAAGAAAAGAAAGCAATCGTTTTATTGTTGAAGGAAGAAAGAATATTGAGGAATTACTAAGGTCTAATTTAACAGTAGAATGTTTATTCTATACTGAAAAGCTAAATGACGTTATCGATAGATACGCTAACAAAAAGATTGAAATTCTTCAAGAAACTACTCCTGAATTATTAAAGCAAAATGGTCATTTACAAACAAACGATTCTGGTTTAGCGGTAGTACAAATTCCTAAATTCTCTCTTCCTACAAAAAAAGAATTAGGGAACGTATCTCTTGCGCTTGATAATGTAAAAGATCCAGGTAATTTAGGAACAATTTTAAGAATAGCTGATTGGTACAATATCAAGAATATTTTTCTTTCTAAAGAATGTACTGATGTTTTTGCTCCTAAGGTAGTTGCCTCTACTATGGGTGCATTTTCTCGAATCAATATTCATATTGTTGATTTAGTTGATCAATTATCCAATTATAAAGCGGAAGGTATTAAAATTTTGGGTGCTGATATGATCGGAACCAATATACATAACTATAAAGATGATGCTAAATCTATCGTAATTATGGGAAGTGAATCACACGGTATTTCTGAAGATGTTGAGAATATCCTTAATGAAAAAATTACAATACCAAGATTTGGTGATGCAGAATCATTAAATGTCGCTATTGCTACAGCAATTATTTGCGATAATTTAGCAAGAAATTAGATATCAAATTATATAACTAACTACAACTCATAAACATATATTCAGAATATAAATGAATTATTTCAATTCTTTTTACTGTTATGAGTATGTGTATCAAATACATTGCTATCGAATAATATGAAAAATAAGAACTATATCACAATAACAAATTTTTTACCGCAGGTAAAAGGTAATTCAATTAATTTTGCCCCGACAGGAAGCAATAGTTTAGCTGAATGGGTAAAAATGGATAATAACAATTACTGGATCCATACAATATTAGAAAAAAATAATACTGATATCTGCTTATATACTGATGGAGAGCGTTCGTTAGAAGATGCTGCACATTTAGTACTATCTGATGCAGAATTAATGGAAAAATATATTTGGAAAGATACTGTAGCTTATACTCAAGCAGAAATGATCAATATGATTCACTTAAATGATAACTTGAGTTGGCACGATCTAGCTTTTGCTGATCGATTAATTATTAATGATGAATTTCCTAGTAATTATTATTTCGCCAAAAAAGTAAATCCAAATGCTCTTTCTTACGATAAAAAAATAAATAAACTATTAACTAAGGTCAGTGACAATAACAGATATATTGAAAGTATTAATGACTATCTAAATATTTTCATCCTCCCTATTTCTGCTTCGACAGACGAGAAAGAACTTCTTCATATCATGAATTCTATTCTTATTGGTGGTAATGAAAAAATCTTAAGATTAGAGGGTACTTTAAATAAAGATGGTCATTGTATTAAAATCAAAAAAACAGGTGAACATTTAGTGCATTCAATTCAGTTTTCAAAAAAAAATCAACAAGATTATATTTTTGGAGTAATGAACGATACAAATGCCAATACTAACCTCCTATTAGATAATTTGTGTAAAAATATCACTCCTGCCATAGATAGAATTGAAGACATTATGGCTCACTTTTAAGATAGTTGATCTTTTTTCTATATCTTTAAATCAAATTTTAGACTTATAGAATAATGATCACCGAATCATCCTCAAATTATAATGATCTTGAAAAAATGGATGTAGAAGAAATACTTCAATCCATGAATAAAGAAGATCAATCCGTTCCACAAGCTATTAATAAATCAATTCCTCAAATAGAAGAATTAGTTTGCGGTATTGTGGAAAGAATGAAAAAAGGTGGTCGCCTTTTTTACATTGGTGCAGGTACTAGCGGAAGGTTAGGTATAGTAGATGCTTCAGAATGTCCTCCTACTTTTGGTGTCCCTTTTGATCTAGTTATTGGAATTATTGCTGGTGGAGACGGTGCAATTCGTAAAGCAGTTGAACATGCTGAAGACGATGAGACTCAAGCATGGGTTGATTTGCTAAAATATGATATCAACGAGAATGATTGTTTAATTGGTATTGCCGCTTCAGGAAGAACTCCCTATGTAATTGGAGGAATGCAGAAAGCAAACGAAAATGGTATTCTAACAGGGTGCATTGTTTGTAACCCAAATAGTAAAATGGCCGAAGTTGCCCAATATCCAATAGAAATTATAGTCGGTCCAGAATTTGTAACAGGTAGTACGAGAATGAAAGCCGGTACTGCTCAAAAGCTTTGCTTAAATATGATTTCCACTTCTGTGATGATTCAATTAGGTAAAGTAAAAGGAAATAAAATGGTTGACATGCAATTAACTAATCATAAGCTTGAAAAAAGAGCACAACGTATGGTTATGGAAGAAATTGATGTCGATGAAGAAACAGCTAAAAACCTTTTAGAGAAAAACGGCTCAGTGAGAAAAGCTGTTGAAGCTTTCAAACAAAATATTAAATAAGAATATAGTGACTTTCGATAATTTTGATTTAAACGATGATCTTTTGGATGGAATTTATTCCATGAATTTCCATGAACCTACTCCTATTCAAGAGCAAGCTATACCAGCTATTCTTGATAATAAAGATCTCATAGCATGTGCTCAAACAGGTACAGGTAAAACAGCAGCTTTTTTATTACCAATTATGCACCAAATCCATACTTCAGATTATGATGGTACGGATACGCATACAGTAATTATAGTACCTACAAGAGAATTGGCTTTACAAATCGATTATCAGATACAAGGTCTTTCTTATTTCACACCTGTTACATCTATAGCGGTGTATGGTGGAGATTCTTCATCGTTCTCAAATCAAAGAAACGCTTTAAAACAAGGAGTAGATATTATAGTAGCTACTCCAGGTAAATTGTTATCTCACCTAAATATTGGGGCCAATGTCAGTAAAGTCAAAAACTTGATTTTAGATGAAGCTGATAGAATGTTGGATATGGGATTCCACGAGGACATTCTTCAGATTGCTTCACATTTACCTAAGCAAAGACAAAATATATTCTTTTCGGCAACGATGCCTCCAAAAATCAGAACACTTGCGAAAGAGTTATTGAAAGATCCTTTGGAGATTAATATTGCTATTTCAAAAACTTCTAAAAACGTTACTCAAAAAGCTTATCTACTTTACGACCAACAAAAAGGAGCAATGGTAGATTTTTTGATGACATTAAAGGAATATGAAAGTGTTATCATCTTCACAAGTACCAAACAAAAGGTGAACGAAGTAACTGCTCTATTAAAAAAGAGAAAGCTAAATGCCGAAGGGATAAGTTCTGATCTTGATCAAAAAGAAAGAGAGGAAGTCCTATTGAGATTTAAAGGTCAAAAGACAAAAATATTAGTAGGAACTGATATTATATCTAGAGGTATTGATATTGATACAGTAGAACTCGTTATCAATTTTGATGTTCCAAAAGATCCTGAAGATTATGTTCACAGAATTGGTAGAACGGCGCGTGCCTCTAGAGAAGGGGAAGCGATAACGTTTATCAATGAAAATTATAAAGAGCAAGGTTCGTTCGCAAAAATTGAACAACTTATTGGTTTAGATATTGAAAAACCTCAAAACCCAAACTTTATTGGTAGAGGTCCAGAGTACAAACCTGTTGTTAGAAAAGGTGGCGGGAATAAAAGAAGAAACTTTTCGAATAAGCCAAAGAACTTTAAAGGGCCGGGTAAAAAGAATTTTTCGAATAACAAATCAAATAATTCGGGCTACAAGAAAAGGTATAAACCAAAGCCTAATCAACAGCAAAAACCAAAAGATTAATAAAAAAAAGCCTAGGAGTACATCCTGGGCTTTTTTCGTATTAAAATGATATCTTTTAAATAGTCACGTTTAGCTCTTCATAAAGTTCTTTTAATAAAGACTGATTTTTTTCGAATGCTGATCCGATTACTACAATATCAGCCCCTGCTTCAAATTTTTCCACTACTTCATTTTTTGATCTAATTCCTCCACCAACAAATAATAGGCTATCTGTTTTCTCTTTCACACCTTTGATCATGGTATTTGAAACTGTTTTGCTTGCACCACTCCCACCTTCTAAATAAAATGCTCGCATACCTAATAGTTCTCCAGCCATCACAGTACTAATAGCGATATCTTCTTTATTATAAGGAATAGGTTGCGTATTACTCATGTATTGAACAGAAGTCGGCACTCCCGTATCAATTAAAACATAACCTAAAGGAATAGCTTCTAATTTTGATTCTTTTACATGATGTGCTGCATGAACTTGCTGTCCTATTAAAAATTCAGGATTCCTCCCTGAAATTAATGACATAAAAAGAATTGCATCGGCCTCTTTGGTTACTTGCATTGAATTACCAGGAAATAAAACGACTGGTTTTCCTAATGATTTTAAATCTTTAACTGTTTTTTCGAGTTGATTAGTGGATAATAAACTTCCTCCAACCAAAAAAATATCAGGTAAATGATTTTTATTCCCGTTTTTTAAGAAAAAATATACGTCATTTGACCACTTATCGGGGTCAATTAGTATAGCTAACGTTCGTTTCAGCTCACTTTTTCTCTCCAAAAGCCAATTTTCTATCGATAATTGCATTTGTTAATATAAGATGATTTAATATTTCTTGTTCTATAAAGTGGAATCTAATAAATTCGCATGTGTTTCAAAAATAGAGTGAGAAATTAAATCAGTTTTAAATAAAACAGAGTTATTAATTTTAATCACTCATCATTTCAAAATTATATATTCGTTAACTAAAAATTATGAGTATCGCAATCAACAAGACTAAGATCGTCGCTACAATCGGACCGGCAACAAGAGATAAGCAAAAAATTCTTGAGTTAATCCATGCAGGTGCAGACGTTTTCCGTTTAAACTTCTCACACGACGTTCACGAAGCTCACCAACAAGTAATTGATTGGGTAGCTGAATACAATTCTAAATTTGGTCACAACACAGCGATTCTTCAAGATTTACAAGGTCCTAAGATTCGTATTGGTGAAGTTGAAGGTGGAGCAGTTGAGATTGTTGAAGGTGAGCAAATCATCATCACTAATACTCCAGTAGTTGGTACTAAAGATAAAGTATCTACTACTTATACTAACATTGTAAAAGACGTGAAAGCAGGTGACAACATCATGATTGATGATGGTAACCTTTGTGTTCGTGTTATTGAAGTAAAAGGTAATGAAATTATTGCTGAAGTTGTTCACGGTGGTAAATTGAAATCACGTAAAGGTATGAACTTACCTGATACAAACATTTCAGAAGGTTCACTTACAGCAAAAGATAAAAGAGACTTGGAATTCGGTCTTGAAGCTGGTGTAAACTGGGTAGCTCTTTCATTCGTAAGAACTCCTCAAGACATCATGACTGTAAAAGACATTATCAAGTCTAAAGGTTCTGACGCTAAGATCGTTGCTAAAATCGAACGTCCAGAAGCAATCACTAACTTCGACGAAATCTTGAAAGTTACTGATGCTGTTATGGTAGCTCGTGGTGACCTTGGTGTTGAAATCAAATTCGAGGACGTACCAATGATCCAAAAAGAAATCATCCGTAAGTGTAACAAAGCTGGTAAGCCAGTAATCGTTGCTACTCAAATGATGGAGTCTATGATCACTAACCCTCGTCCTACTCGTGCAGAAGTAAATGACGTTGCTAACGCTGTAACTGACGGTGCTGACGCGGTAATGCTTTCAGCTGAATCAGCTGCTGGTGACTACCCTGTAGAAACTGTTCAAGCAATGGTACGTATCCTTTCTGCTGTAGAGCGTCAAACTCAAGACATCTACAACAAAACTTATGACTTCGATCCAGCAAAAGATAGCTATGCGGGTAACCTTATCGCTCAATCTGCTGCTGCAATCTCTAAAGATTTAGAAGCGAAGTGTATCATCGGTCTTACTCAATCTGGTTTTACGGCTTCTCGTATCTCTAGACACCGTCCTGATACTAACATCTTCATCTTCTCATCAGATAAGAAGTTAGCTGCTACATTAAACCTAGTATGGGGTGTTAGAGCATTCCACTTGTTACCAAAAGAGTCTTCTACTGAGACTTTCAAAGAGGCTGAAGCTATCTTGGTACAAAAAGGTTTCTTGGCAAAAGGCGACCGTTACGTTAACATCGCTGCTTTACCATTGAGCGTTTCTGGTAAAACAAACAGCTTAAAAATCGACATCGTTGACTAATTAAGCAGTTAATAATATATGGAGCCCTTCAAGTTTTCTTGGAGGGCTTTTTTATTAGTTATAACTCATTAACTAGTAGAAGTACAAGAATTATTATTAACTTCAATCACTATTTTAATTCTTCCCTCCTTATAATAATGCAAATTTGAAAAAAGGGTGTGAAACAACGTTAAAAGTGAACTTTTATAGTCATCTATCCTGCTCAGACGTTGGAAAATTAGAATAGTAATTCGTTTTTTGTATATCGTAAGCCAATCGGTTTTTTTCATATAAAAATAGATACAACAGACAATATGAAACTTCTGGATAAGTATATTCTCAAAAAGTTTTTTAAGACATTTATTTTTGTAGTTCTGTTATTGAACATCATTGTATGTGTGGTAGACTACACAGAGAAGCAAGATGATTTCCTTAAACATGGACTCAGTTTCGGATACGTATTTAAAGAGTATTATGTAAATCTCTTTATACATTGGGTGAATACACTTAGTCCCCTGTCTATTTTTATAGCAGTAGTATTTATGACCGCTCGATTAGCTTCGCACACAGAAGTTATTTCGATCTTATCAAATGGTGTTTCTTACCATAGATTCTTAGCTCCATATGTAGCGGGTGCAGTTTTGGTTGGTATAGTTATTTTTGGCCTTATTGGCTTTGCTGTACCAAATGCATCAAAAACAAGAGTAGCTTTTGAAATTAAATACCTCAAAAGCCCCTATTATTTCAATGAGAGAGATATTCACTACAGAGTGAGTGATTCATCATATCTATATGTTGAAACGTATAACAACAGAATTAAGAGAGGTTATCGTCCAACTTTAGAAGTACTTAGTGGAAACAAATTATTAAGTAAGATATCAGCGAATCGTATTCAATGGGATTCTACTAAAGAAGAATGGACTTTTGATAGATATGAAAAATATGAATTCAAGCCTGATGGAAAGCAAACCTATTCGAAAGGAAATAGTTTGACCATGAAATTAAACTTGGATCCTAAATATTTCGAAAGTAAGTATGCCCTTCATGAAACGCTAACAAACACAGAATTGTCTGAGTTTATCGAAGCAGAAAAAGAAAGAGGTGTAGGTAACTTAGGTGTTTATGAAAACGCCTTATACGAACGTTATGCTTATCCTTTCGCCATTCTTATCTTAACCATAATGGGTGTTTGTGTATCCTCTGTGAAATCAAGAAGAGGTTCCGGATATCAAATAGCCATGGGCTTTGTTCTTGCATTTATCTATTTATTAATGGTATTGATGTCAAGGGCAATTGCAGAAGCAGATACATTAAGTCCATTCCTAGCAGCTTGGCTCCCTAACATAATATTCTTTGTCGTTACGATTTACCTGTATTTTAAGGTACAGAAATAATAAACGATAATTTGAACAAAATGAGAGTCTAACTAGTTAATGGTTAGACTCTTTTTTTATACATTTGCAGCACAAACTTTTAAACTTCCAAAATGTTCAACGACCAATTCAAGTTACATATCATTGTGTTTATTTGGGGCTTTACAGCCATCCTAGGAGTGCTCATTGAGCTTGACTCTTTTCAGTTAGTGTTTTACAGAACACTAATTGCCGCCTTATCGATGGGTGTTTTTATGAAAATAAAAAAATGGGAAACGAAATTACCGACCAGAGATGTGTTGAAATTATTGGGTACAGGTGGTTTGGTTGCCTTGCATTGGATCTTATTTTTTACGTCTGCAAAGATTTCAAAAGTAAGTGTTTGCTTGGCAGGTATTGCTACTACGGCCCTTTTCACCTCATTTCTTGAGCCTATTTTCAATCGTTCGAGTATAAAACCATATGAAGTAGTCTTGGGGTTATTCGTCATTGTAGGATTGTATATTATCTTCCAATTCGAATTTGATCATGCACTCGGATTATCACTTTCTTTATGTGCAGCGTTTGTCGCCTCTACTTTTAGTGTTTTGAATGGTAAGTTTGTGAAGAGAATTTCATCTCCAAAAATCACCTATTATGAAATGATTGGTGGTGCCATCACCTCATTTATATTATTGCCCTTTTTATCGACAGGAGATACATGGTTATCTATCCCGTCGAATCAAGATATTATTTATTTATTGGTTCTTTCTATCGTTTGTACGACAGCCGCATATGCAGTTTGTGTAGAAATACAAAAGAATTTAAGTGCTTTTCAGGTCAACCTTACCGTAAACTTAGAACCTATATATGGTATATTATTAGCTCTAATGTTCTTTGGTGAAAAAGAACAAATGTCGCCTGGTTTTTATATTGGAGCAAGCGTTATTTTATTATCGGTTCTTTCTTATCCTGTTTTAAAAAAGAACTACAATAGAAGATCTTCAAATAATAAAAATTTGCATCAAGAAGCGATGAACAGCTAAATAAAATTTCAAGAAAAAATATTTAAACATTTTTCTTTAGGAGTTGATTTATTAATTTAAATAAATCAACTCTTTTTTTATGCATTCTACTTTCAAAAATACAAGGCTATTCATCTCATTATTACCTTTCCTACTTCTGTTTTACAGTTGTTCCGATAATGAAGACTTAAGTGATGAAATCAATTTAAATGAAACGGGCACTTTAATTAATAGTACCCTAAAAGCTTCCCTTACCTCTCAGGAATTGAGATTAATTACCGAATTTGCTGGCTTTGGAAATATCACTCCAAAAATAGAATTTGATATTGAATCATATGTTCTGACTTACACAACAAAAGACATCGATGATAATATTATAACGGTATCGGGAGTGGTCTCCATACCGAAAACTGATACTCAACTATCTAGTATATTATTAAGCAGAGGTACTATTCTAGCAAATACAAATTCACCTAGTATTAATTCGTTACCCACTTATGAACTAGGTGCAGCATTAGGTTATGTAATTATGACTCCGGATTTGATTGGATTTGGAGAAAGTAATGCCTTACCTCAAAATTATTTCATAAAGAATATTACCGCCTATTCATCTATTGATTTTTTAAAAGCAACCAAAGAGTTTCTAAATCAAAAAGGAGTATCCATCTCTAATGATTTAATTTTAGCAGGATATTCTCAAGGTGGTGCATCTACTTTCAGTATAATGGAGTATTTCGATGATTATAACAAAACAGATTATCAAGTAAGTAAGGTGTATGCAGGTGCTGGAGGTTATTTTCTCGAGGAAGTAATGAACACAGTTTTGAGTAATACAACATATGATGCCCCTTCGTTTTTAGCTTTAATTATCTATTCATTTAATGAAAATTACAGCATTGAAGATGGTTATGATTATTATTTCAACACTCCATACAATGATAGAATTACATCCATACTTGATGGTTCTTTAAACATTAGTCAAGTAAACAGTCAATTATCTGATAACATCGAAGAATTGTTTACTTCAGATTTTCTTTCATCCCTCAAAACAGGTGATGATGAAATAAATACCTATTTGAATTCAAACTCAACAACGGTTGAAAGATACAACTACCCTATTCATTTGTATCATTCTACTGAAGATGAGATTCTTCCAATAAGTACATCAGATAGCCTTTATCAATCATTATTATCAGAAAATAATGAAGTGGAATACACCAAAGTTACGGGTAGTCACTCCGATGCATCAATAGATATTTTGATAAAAATATTCGATGATTTAAAATAACGTAATATTTACACTTTATTGACTTTCATCAATAAAAATCAACATTAAATAAAGTATATTAGATATATCATTAATCCTAAAAGATAAACATCATGAAGATCAAAAATATTTTAGTCCCAACAGACTTTTCGGTTGAAGCAAATAATGCACTCGAAATAGCTATTCAAATAGCTGAAAAGAATGATGCATCCCTATCATTACTTCATGTTATCGATGTCCCAACTATCAATCATTATGATAGCCTATCTGTATTTGGTGCAGGTGATGTGGGTATGGAAGATCCTGAGATTTATAATCATTACACCAATAAATTATCAAAAGTTGTTGATGATAAGATTAAAAAAATAATTGATACTTATCCCAATATTAAAATCGAAAAACACATTGAATTTGATTCGCTTCAAAGACACTTAGCTGATTTCGTTAGTAAAGAAGAAACTGATCTAATTGTTATTGGCTCACAGGGTATTAATGGTTTAGACGAACTTCTGGTAGGTTCTAATACCGAGAAAATCATCAGATTATCTAAAGTTCCTGTGCTTACTGTGAAAAAGAAGGATGAGCAATTCGAACCAAAAAATATAGTATTTGCTTCTGATTTCCATAAAGTTAATAACGGTGCAATTGCCACACTAAAACTTTTCCAGGAAATATATGATTCAAAAATTCACATGGTGAAAGTAATCACACCAAGTAATTTTGAAGCAACTCCCTACTCTATTCAACAATTAAATGAGTTTGCAGAATTGCATCAATTTAAAAATTACGAAGTGCATAGTTTTAATGACTTTTCTGAAGAAGAAGGTATTAGAGGTTTTGCTCAATTTATTGATGCAGATATGATATCACTTACTACTCACGGTAGAACTGGTATTCAACATCTTTTACTTGGAAGTATTGCTGAAGAAGTGGCTAATCATGCCGTTCGACCAGTACTTACTTTCAATAAAAAAATGAAAGATAAAGATTAGTAATAAATGGAATGAATTTTAAGCTCATAGGTCTCCTATGGGCTTTTTTTGTATCTAAAATACATGAATAAACTGTATGAAAATACATTCAACATACTTAAATTCGTAACATGAAAATTAAAGAAATCGTGAAAAGCTTGGAGCAATTAGCTCCTCCTGTATATCAAGAATCTTATGATAATTCAGGCCTTCTTACCGGAAGTGGAAATGAAGAGGTAAAAGGTATATTAGTTACTTTAGATTGTGTTGAAAATATTGTAGATGAAGCAATTAACACTGGTTGTAATCTAATAGTGGCTCATCATCCATTGATTTTTGGAGGGTTGAAACGATTGAATGGAAAAAATTACGTTGAACGAACTGTAATTAAAGCCATAAAAAATGATATCGCTATATATGCTATTCATACCAATTTAGATAACATGAACAATGGTGTGAGTGCAAAGATTTGCCACCTATTAGGTTTAGAAAATCTAAAAATACTTGCTCCTAAGAAAGACACTTTATTTAAATTAACTTCTTATGTTCCTATAGAAGCTACTCAAAAGGTTTTAGAAGCACTTGGTAAGGCGGGTGCTGGACAAATTGGAAATTATTCCAATTGCAGTTATCAATCAAAAGGAATAGGTTCATTTTTAGGCAACTCGAATACCAATCCTTCTGTTGGTCAAGCAAATCATTTAGAACAAGTTGAAGAAAACAAAATTGAAGTTCAATTTCCAATACATCTTAAAGGATCAGTATTAAATGCACTTCACTCCTCACATCCTTATGAAGAAGTAGCTTATCATATCACAAAGTTAGAAAACGTGAATACAACTGTAGGGTCTGGAATGTATGGTACTTACTCTGATGGTATTCCAGCAGAAGAATTTCTATCTAAATTAAAAGACACATTCAAAGTTGGAGCCATAAGACACACCAAAATCGTGAATAAAACGATTAAAAAGGTGGCCGTTTGTGGTGGTGCAGGAAGTTTCTTACTTGGAAATGCTAAAGGAGTGAAAGCGGATGTCTTTATTACAGGTGATTTTAAATATCATGAATTTTTTGATGCCGAAGATCAAATCATGATTGCAGATATTGGACACTACGAAAGTGAGCAATTTACCTCCGAATTATTAATTGATTTTATCAAAGAGCAATTTGATGGAATAAAAGTGATCAAAACTTCCAATAATACAAATCCTGTTCACTATTTTTACTAAAAACACATAATCACATACTTTAATTCTTGGTACATCATTTTCATTTTGTGCCTTGAAACATATTTTTTATAAACACAAATGGCGGATAAATCCAGTATTTTTGACATGATTGGGCCTATCATGATTGGTCCTTCTAGCTCTCACACCGCAGGAGTAGTAAGAATTGGTAGAGTTGGTTTTAAGATGATTGGAGGAGTTCCAGATCATGCTGAAATCGTTTTCTATAATTCATTTGCACGAACTTATGAAGGCCACGGTTCTGATAAAGCAATCATATCAGGTTTAATGGGAATGTCAACTGACGATCCCAATATCAAAAAATCTTTTGATATTGCTGAAGCAAAATCTTTTGAGTACGAATTTCGGCCTGTAGGAAATGCGTCTGCACATCATCCGAATACCATCAAACTAATTTTGACTAAAGATGATCGTAAACTTGAAATAGTTGGTGTATCAAAAGGTGGAGGTATTATCTCTATTAGACAGGTAAATGGGTATTCATCTAACTTTAGTGCAAACTCTCCTACCTTGATTGTTACTGCTGAAGATAGAAAAGGATCTATATCCTTCATTTCAAATCTCCTAGCACAAGAAGATGTAAATATTGCAGAAATGACCGTTTCTAGAAAAGGTAAACATCAAACTGCTTGTCAGTTTATAGAAATGGACTCTGCTCCTCGAGATATAACATTAGAGTACCTTAAAAGTATAAAATGGGTACAAGACGTAACATTTTTACCAAATGTTGACGACTAAATAGTTTACATTAGAAAACTTTACTAAATTAAGTGCATGTTTTAAATATTGTTTTGAAACATGCACTTCCATTTAATTTTTTAATGCGTTTGCATTACATATTACCATGACAAGAAACAAACTCCTCTTATTTTTATTATCATCGATAACTTCAGTGTCAATTTATGCCCAAGAGACTTGGGATTACAAACAATGTGTCGAATATGCTATCGAAAATAACCTTTCTGTTAAGCTTCAATCCTATAACGTAAATGAGAGAACAGAAGAATTTAAACAGGCAAAATCTCAACGCTATCCTAATGTAACAGGTTTTTATAACCATAGTTTTAATAGAGGTTTAAACCCCGATCCGAACACCAACTTATTGGTAAATCAAATTACAAATAATGGTCAGTTTGGAGCTCAAGTTGGTGTTCCGATTTTTGGTGGCCTAAAGGTTAGAAACCAAATAAAACAGTCAAAGGTCAATATTGAGAGTGCGACTTACAGCAAAGAAAAAATGGAGAACGACATCGTTCTTCAGGTAACTGAAAACTATCTTGATGTTATCTTTAAATATGAAAATGTAGGTATCTCAGAAAAGAGAGTCACCAATCTTAAAGAACAAGTTGATCGAACAAAAAGATTGGTTGATGCCGGTTCTGCTCCTCTTTCAGAATTATTAGATTTACTTTCTCAGTCAGCTGATTCGGAAAGACAATTGACTGAAGCTGAAAATGCTTACAATATTGCATTACTTACACTAAAACAATCGATGCAATTGGATTTCAATACTGAATTTGAAATTGATATTCCAGAATTTGCTGAGCCTGATACTACATTACAGTTTGTTCCATCTAACGAGGTATTTGAAGAATCTAAACGCATTATGCCTGAAATTCAAGCGGCAAAGATGAATATTCAGGTTTCAGAATATCAAAAAAAGATAGCAAAAGGTGACTTCTACCCAACATTAAATTTAAATGGTAATGTAAGTACGGGTTACTCATCAAATTACATTAATAGAAATGATCCTAACGACAATTCTTTGATACGTCAATTTGAAGATTATTTCAGTCAAGTTGCTTCAATTCAAATGAATATTCCTATTTACAGTAAACGTAATGTAAAGACGAATGTAAATAAAGCAACTATTGCTATTAGAAAGAATGAAGTTCAATTAGAACAAGAACTTAATACATTAAGAATAAATATAGAACAAGCATATATTAATGCTTTATCAGCACAAAAAACATATGTATCCAATAAAAAATCAGTTGAATCGTTAGAAGAACAATTCCGTTCTGTAAATAAGCGATTTGAATCTGGTGCTGCGAATACTACTGATTATGTTGTCGCTGAAAATAATTTGAATATTGCACGTGCAGAATTAAATAGATCGAAATATCAATTTATCTTTTCTATGAAGATACTTGATTTTTATTCGGGTGAAGAAATTATTATTGAATAGAGATTATAATTATGAACAAAACAATTCTTCTTTTACTAACAGGACTCTTTCTATCAATTTGTAGTTATGCTCAGGAATCTTCAGTTTTTGGCATATGGAAAACAATTGATGATGAAACAAACGAAGCTAAAGCTTATGTAGAGATTTATAAAGAAGCTGATAATACTATGTCAGGTAAAATCATTAAGCTTTTGAAAGATCCAGAAGATACTACTTGTGATAAATGTCCTGGAGATAAAAAGGACCAAAAAGTTATGGGTATGCAAATCATTTGGGGAATGGAAAAAAATGGCGACCAGTGGACAGATGGTAAAGTTTTAAAGCCTGAAAATGGTAAAATTTATTCATGCAAAGTATGGGTAGAAGAAGGAAAGTTACAAGTAAGAGGTTATTTAGGTTTTATTTATAAAACTCAAACTTGGTTAAGAGTTGAATAAAAAACGTCTTATAATAAAAATAGGCTATCTCAATTAAATGAAATAGCCTATTTTTTTATCTATAGATAGTACTTACAGTGTTTCGTAAGTATGTTCTTCCATAAACTTAGTTGTAAAGTGACCTGATTGGAACACTTCATTATCCATTAAACGCAAGTGGAATGGAATAGTAGTTTTAATTCCTTCGATAACGAATTCATTTAAAGCTCTTTTCATTCTCTTGATTGCCTCTCCTCTAGTTTCAGCAGTAACAATCAATTTTGCGATCATTGAATCATAATTTGGAGGAATAGTATATCCTGTATATACGTGAGTATCTACACGAACACCTGGTCCACCAGGAATATGTAAAGTAGTAATCTTACCAGGACTTGGTCTGAAATCATTTGCAGGATCCTCAGCATTGATACGACACTCGATAGAGTGTGCTTGTGGAGCGTAATTCTTTCCAGAAATTTTCTCTCCAGCTGCTACTTTAATTTGTTCCTTAATTAAATCGAAACCAGTTACTTGCTCAGTAACAGGGTGCTCCACTTGAATACGAGTGTTCATTTCCATGAAATAGAAATCACCATGCTTGTCCACTAAGAATTCTACTGTACCAGCACCTTCGTATTTAATTTTTTCAGCACCTGCGATAGCAGCCTTACCCATTTTCTCTCTCAATTCTGGAGATAAAGCTGGTGAAGGAGCCTCCTCAGTAAGCTTTTGGTGACGACGTTGGATTGAACAGTCTCTTTCAGACAAGTGACATGCACTACCGTAGCTATCTCCAATAATTTGGATTTCTACGTGACGTGGTTCTTCAACGAATTTTTCAAGATACATACCATCGTTACCGAATGCTGCAGCAGACTCTTGACGAGCTGAATCCCATGCTTTTTGGAATTCATCTGGAGAAGTAACGATACGCATACCTCTACCTCCACCTCCTGCAGTAGCTTTTAAGATAACTGGATATTTAATTTGCTCAGCGATTTCAAGACCTTGTTCAACAGAGTCTAACAAACCTTCTGAACCTGGGATAGTAGGAACGCCTGCTTCTTTCATAGTAGCTTTTGCCGTTGCCTTGTCACCCATTGAATCAATCATATCTGCAGAAGCACCAATAAATTTAATATTGTTTTCTTCACAGATACGAGAGAAATTAGCATTCTCTGACAAGAAACCGTATCCTGGATGGATCGCATCACAGTTAGTGATTTCAGCTGCCGCAAGAATGTTTGGTATATTTAGATAAGAATCTGTACTTGCTGCTGGACCGATACAAACTGCCTCGTCAGCAAATTTTACGTGCAAGCTTTCCTTATCAGCTGTAGAGTAAACTGCTACTGTTTTGATACCCATCTCAGAACAAGTACGGATAACACGCAGTGCAATTTCTCCTCTATTTGCGATTAGTATTTTTTTGAACACGATGTTCCTATTTTAGTAAGAAGTTATATTTAACTGTATGCTATAGATCATTCTAAAAGAACGACTAAGCTGGATCTACCAAGAATAGTGGTTGGTCGTATTCTACTGGAGACATGTTGTCAGCCAATACTTTAACGATAGTACCTGATACTTCAGATTCGATTTCGTTAAATAGTTTCATTGCTTCGATGATACAAACTACATCTCCTTTCTTCACTTTATCGCCAACATTAACGAATGTATCTGAATCAGGGTTAGGTGACGTATAGAACGTACCAATCATAGGTGATTTAATTTCGATGTAATTCGAAGAATCGGCCGCAGGTGCTTCAGGAGCAGAAGGAGCTTCTACTGCAGGTGCTGGTGCAGATGCAGGAAGTTCAGCTGCTGCTGGAGCAGCGATAGGTGCTACTGGAGCTGAAGCTAAAACAGGTGCAGCTACTGGAGCAGCAACAGCTGCCGCTTCAGGATTACGTCTAACGTGAAGTTTGATTTCTGCAGTTTCTACATTTACTTCTTGCAAACCTGAGTTCGCAATAAAGCTAATCAGATCTTTTACCTCTGGTGCTTTCATAATGTGATAGTGTGTGAACTTTAATCTTCCCTCAAAAGAAGGCTTCAAAAAGTTAATTTCTGTATAATATTAAATACTTAGAATATGTTTGAGTTTTTACACTCAAACATATTCCTTTAAAAAAATTATTTTTTAACACGTTCTACATAAGAACGCTCTTGTGTGTTCACTTTAATTACATCTCCTGTGTCAACAAACAAAGGAACCATAATTTGAGCATTAGTTTCAACTGTGGCAGGTTTAAGTGTGTTTGTTGCAGTATCACCTTTAATACCTGGCTCAGTATAAATCACCTCCATTTCTACAAATTGAGCTAATTCACAACCAATAACTTCATCATCCGCCTCAACATGGAAAAGAATGTCAGCATTCATTCCATCTTTCAACAAATCGTTATTTGGTACTTGCTCTTCTGGTAAAGTTACTTCTTCCCAAGAACTAGTATCCATGAAATGGAATCCCATATCATCTTGGTAAGAGTATTGATGCTCTCTTCTTTCGATACGAGCAGTGGTTACTTTATGTCCAGAAGCAAAAGTGTTATCAATTACTTTACCAGTACGAACAGACTTTAATTTTGTACGTACGAAAGCAGGACCTTTACCTGGCTTCACATGTTGGAATTCAATAATTTGAAATACATCGTTATTGAACTCGATACACAGACCATTTTTAAAATCAGCTGTAGATGCCATTTTATATATACTCTATTTTTTGACTTTGATAAAATGCTAAGGTCTAACAATCAATTTTTAGACCAAAGGCAAAAATACAAATATTTATTAGTATGCCCACTTAATGTAAGCTGCGCCCCATGTAAATCCGCCACCAAAAGCAGCAAATACAAGATTATCGCCTTTTTTTAACTTATTTTCGTAGTCCATTAAACATAATGGAATAGTGGCAGCAGTTGTATTACCGTATTTATGGATGTTCATCATCACTTTTTCTTCGCCTACTCCCATTCTATTGGCTGTGGCATCGATAATACGTTTGTTTGCTTGGTGAGGAACTAAATAGGCGATATCATCTGACCCCAAATTATTTCTCTCCATGATTTCTGCTGATACATCTGCCATAGAAACTACTGCATGTTTGAATACGTGCATACCTTCTTGATAGATGTAATGAAGTTTGTCATCAATTGTTTGATGTGAAGGAGGTAGTAAAGATCCACCTGCTTTCATATGTAAGTGAGGTTCACCAGCACCATCTGTTTTTAAGACGAAGTCCATTACTCCTTCTTCAGCTTCAGTAGGTTCTAATAGAACAGCACCTGCACCATCACCAAATAATACACAAGTTGTTCTATCAGTATAATCGACGATACTAGACATTTTGTCTGCACCAACGATAACTACTTTCTTGTATCTTCCAGTTTCGATAAACTGTGAACCTGTAGACAATGCGTAAACAAATCCTGAACAAGCTGCATTAATATCATAACTAAATGCATTTTTTGCTCCCACTTGATGAGCAATCATATTTGCTGCTGCAGGGAAATGCATATCTGCAGTAACCGTAGCACAAATAATTAAATCAATATCTTCTGCTTTAGTATTCGTTTTTTCTAAGAGATTCTCAACGGCTCTTGCACCAAGATACGAAGTACCTTTATCTCCTTTTAATATACGCCTTTCTGAAATACCTGTTCTTTCTAATATCCACTCATTGTTGGTATCCACCATTTTCTCCAATTCTGCGTTGGTAAGCACATAATCAGGAACGTATCCCCCAACGCCTTTAATTGCTGCTTTTATTGCCATAACTTTATAGGTATTTCTATATTATTTTCGAATAGAATGTTGTTTCTACACAATTACAAGATGCAAAGATAAACAACTCTAGCAAATTCTATATAAAACATAAAAAAAAGCCAATCCCTTTTTAGGAATTGGCTTGATTCTGAACAGATTAAACTATTCAGCTGCTTCTTCTACATCTGATGAATTATCGATCACCACTTGGCCACGATAATACATTTTACCATCTGACCAGAAAGCACGGTGTCTAACGTGTGCTTCGCCAGTTGTTTGGCAAAAAGAGATTGTAGGTTTATCCATTTTAAGGTGCGTACGACGCTTACCTCTACTCGCTTTCGAGATTCTCGATTTAGGATGTGCCATTTTTAAATTTTATTATATCATTTGAGTTTTTTCAAAATATCCCAACGAGGATCAGATGCTTTTTCTTCATCTTCTTGATCTTCGTTCTCTTCCTCTTCCAACAATTCCTCTTCACTTGCTGTTGTATAAAACAGATCTTCCTCCTCGACTTCATCAGGATGAAGTCTTTTTGTTGGTAGAGATAATGCTATTTGATCATAAATGATTTGAGAAAAATCTAAAGATGCTTCATTAAAAGGTATTTTAAATAAATCATCTTCCAACATCTCAAAGTGATCTGAAAACTTAAAGAATACTTTCTGATGAGAATTCATCGTCTCTTCATATTCTCTTAGTGATCTATCACTCAATAACATCACTTTCGCATCAAGTGTTATCTCTGCCTCTATAGCAGTTTCACTTTTTGCAAGTTGCAATATCGCGCTTCCTGATATATTTTCCATCAATTCAGATTCAAATAAATCTAAAAGTTCGCGAGACAACTCCAATTCAAACTGGTGCTTACCATTCTTCAGCCCAGCAATTCCTATACTATATGGTTTTTTCTTATTCACCTTAATCTGATTTGGCTTGCAAAAATACAAAATCAATATTACATACAAAAGAAATCTTCATCTTTTCATAGAATAATTTAAAAATAAATCATTAATAGGTTTATTTTTGCCTAAATAATAGATTAAATCATCCTTTTTATATAAAAATGAGACTCTTTTACCATAGTGACATACGAGAAAATGATTCAGAGGTTGTCTTAAATTCTGAAGATTCGAAACATATTGTTCGTGTTTTAAGAATGAAAGCCAATGACCACCTTTATTTAATGGATGGAAAGGGTTTTAGATATACTGCTTCAATTATTGATGCCAACCCTAAGAAATGTAGAGTTAGCATAGAAGAAGAAGAAAAAATGCCTCAAGCGGGCCAAGGTTTACATATTGGTATTGCTCCTACCAAAAACATGGACCGCATAGAGTTTTTTGTAGAGAAAGCTATAGAAATAGGTGTAGAATCCATTACCTTTTTCTTCTCAGAAAATTCAGAAAGGAAAAATATTAAATTAGAAAGGATAGAAAGAATTGCAATCTCAGGAATGAAGCAATCTAGAAAATTCCATCTCCCCAAATTATCATTAGCAAATACATTCGATGATATTTTATCCATACAAGCAGATCAAAAGTTTATTGCTTATGTACCTACAGATAGCACTGAACACTTATTTTCTAAGTTAAATTCTGATGGTGATACATTTATTATTGTAGGACCTGAAGGTGGATTTAGTGAAAATGAAGCAGAAAAAGCCAAAGACAATGGTTTTGATTGGGTGAGTTTAGGGAAAGAACGTTTAAGAACGGAAACTGCAGGCATTGTTGCAGTGCAATTGATGAATATGAAAACATTTGTCTAATATCAGTTGATCTTTTAATTGTATTCTCTTAATTTCATTAGAGAAAGTCTGATAAACAGGTATTTTTTGAAATGAACTTATTAGGCTTTAATCAAATTAGACCATCACTTTAGTGAAAACATAATTCATAATGAGAATTTTCATCACCACTTTATTCTTGTTTTTATCTTGGCAGATTTCTGCACAATTATCAAAAAGCACCTATTCTATTAAAATAGCTAAGCTAAAATATAATGGAGGAGGCGATTGGTATGCGAATAAAACTGCCCTTCCCAACCTAGCAGAATTCTGTAATGATAATATAGGTAGTAATATAGATCCTGATGACGAAATTGTTGAAATAGGAAGTCCTGAACTATTTAATTATTCATATATCTACCTTACTGGACATGGTAATGTAGTTTTTTCAGATTCAGATGCTGAAAACTTAAGAAACTACCTTATAAGTGGTGGCTTTTTACATATTGATGATAATTATGGTTTAGATAAATTCATTCGCCTCGAAATGAAAAAGGTGTTTCCTGAATTAGATTTTGTAGAATTACCTTTCTCTCATCCTATTTATCATCAAGTATTTGATTTTACTAATGGGCTTCCTAAAATCCATGAACATGATGGAAAACCTGCACAAGGTTTTGGTATTTTGTATCAAGGGAGATTGGTTTGTTACTATAGTTATGAAAGTGATTTAGGTAACGGCTGGGAAGACCAAAGTATTCATAAAGATCCTGAAGAACTAAGGAGACAAGCATTACAAATGGGTGCAAACATTATTTCTTTCGCTTTAATGGATTTTTAAGAGTATATATTTGTATTAAGAACTTTATTCAATTTGATTTGCACTGTTTTATAATTAACAGGTAAAGATGAAGCTGCAAGATAGAATTAATGCTTTCGTGGCATTAGGTGAAAAATTAAAAACACTCGACGAAGAGACTTCAAATATGCTTTCAAGAAGAGCAAACGATGACAATGGTTGGTTCGATGAAACTACTGTTGACAATGCTCTTGTTGGTATTCAGAAAATGTTGGAACGTGATGTTTTGGAAAAATGGGTAAACAACTACTCTATTTCAGCAGAAACGTCTTCAGAAAATATATTGGTAGTGATGGCCGGAAATATTCCTGCTGTTGGTTTTCATGATGCTTTGTGCGTTTTGATTTCTGGACATCATCTACAAGCTAAACTTAGTTCTCAAGATACTTTCTTGATGAAAATCCTTTTGGATTGGTTAATTGATATTGAACCTAAATTCAAAGATCAAGTATCTATTTTAGATGCTCCGGCACTGGACATCGATAAAGTGATCGCTACAGGGTCTGACAATAGTAATCGCTATTTCGAGAAATACTTCTCTAAATTCCCGCACATTATCAGACATAACCGTTCTTCAGTTGCTGTAATTAAAGGGGATGAATCAAAAGAAACTTTAGCAAAATTGGCAGATGACATTTTCTTGTACTACGGCTTAGGGTGCAGAAACATTTCTAAAGTCTATGCTCCTGTCGATTACGATTTCAAGTTGTTGATGGGCGCCTTAGAAGAAAGAGCGAAGAAGACGATCATCAATCATAAATTTGCGAATAACTACGACTATAATAAGTCAATTTATTTAGTCAACAAAGTGGAGCATTTGGACAATGGTGGATTAATTTTAACGGAAAATCAAGACTTGGTCTCTCCTATTTCTGTTCTTTACTATGAACATTATGAGAATGGAAAAGACTTAAAAGAAAAAATGTCTATCCATCAAGACAAAATCCAGGTGGTTGTTGCAGACCAACAATGGTTAGCAGGAACAGAAGATTTTGGTCAAGCGCAGTTCCCATCAGTAGATACCTATGCTGATGATGTAGATACTATGGAATTCTTGTCACCAATCTTAGAATAATATGAAGGTAGTTTTAGGATCTGTGTTGAAACCGGTAAACGACTCTAGAGTTTACAAGAAAATCGGCAAATCCTTAGCTAAATTAGCTTCATCAGAAATATTGATTGTAGGAACAGATATTAAAGATGCTACACCTGAAGAAGGTAACATCAAGTTCTATCCTATATTTAAAGAAAAGAAAAAAGTGGTTCATCGCTTAGTGGCGAATAATCACTTTTTTCGTTTTCTAAAAAAACATCAACCGGGTATTATTATCATTCATACTATTGAATTGATACCAAGCATAATATTATTCAAATACCTACACCCGGAAGTAAAAATAATTTATGATATACTAGAAAATTACCCCTTAAATTTTACCGAACAGCGTTATCATAAGAAATATCTATCACCTATCCTTTCTTTTGCTGCACAAAGAATAGAAAACCTTTGTTTTAAATATGTCGATCACCTTTTTGTTGCTGAAAAGACCTATTTTGAAGAGAAGAAATTACCTATTAATAAAGCAACTATATTAGAGAATAAATACGGAGGTGAAATTGAATTAAGGTCATTCCAACCTGGGAAAATTCATTTTTTGATGTGTGGAAGTATTACTAAAATATTTGGAGCACATCATTTTCTAGATTTCATTGATGCTGTAAATAAATTGAAGATCGAGAAATATTCTTTTTCTATTATTGGAAAGGCATATGAAAAAGACATCATAGAAAGAATTCGTATTGCTGAACTTAAATATCAGAATGTATCTGCAATTGGCATTGAAGAATTTGTTTCCCACGATTTAATTATAGAAAAAATGTTAGAAGCAAATTTTGTTTGTCTTCCCTATCCTTACAACAAAAGCACAAAAGGCTGTATTCCTACGAAAATGTATGAATGTCTCGCTTTAAAAATACCAATGATAATTAACCCTAATCCTTTATGGGAAAATATCACCAACCCTCAAAATGCTGCATTATATCACGATTTCACATCAGATAAGGTCACAGATCTACTTAAAAAGTTGGATTCTTATGTAGGTTACAAAAATAGTCCTGATCAAATAGATCCTTTATGGAAATCTGAGGAAGAAAAATTGTTAAAAGTGATACAAACCTTATAAATTGCGTATCACAATTAACCTCAGTTAAATCATATGTTAAGTCACTCCGAAGAAAATTATCTAAAAACGATTTATCACCTATCCGAGAAAGAATCTCCTGTTAGCACAAATGCTATTGCTGAAGCTTTAAACACAAAACCTGCTTCTGTGACTGACATGATAAAAAAACTTAGTACTAAAGGTTTTATCAATTATAAAAAATATAAAGGAACCACCCTTACTTCTACCGGGAATAAAGAAGCACTATTAATCATCAGAAAGCATAGATTATGGGAAGTATTCTTATTAGAAAAATTGAATTTTAATTGGGATGAGGTGCATGAAGTGGCTGAACAATTAGAACACATCAAATCGAAATTAATGATCGAACGATTAGATGAATTCTTAGGTTTCCCACAACACGATCCTCATGGAGATCCTATTCCAAATAAAAACGGAGAATTTGATGATTTAGAGGCTATCAAATTAACCAATATAGAATGTAAGCAGAAAGTAGTGGTGGTTGCCGTTCAGGATTCAAACAGCAGCCTGCTTCAATATTTAGATAAAATGGGTATTGGAATTGGCTCTAAATTATATATCACTGAGAAAATTGAATTTGATCAGTCCTTAGAAATCACTATCAATGATAGAGATAAGAAAATTATTTCTGCATTGGTATCAGAAAATATTTTAGTAAAAGAAGATTAAATAAACACATATCATGAGCATCGAAAAAATCGATTGGAACCTATTAAAATCAATTAGCGAAACACCTGGCGCACCGGGTTTTGAAAAACAAGTAAGAGAATTAATCATCGATGAGCTAAAATCTCATGTAGATGAATATTATACTGATAATATGGGCAACTTGATCACAATAAAGAGATCAAAAAAAGCAGATGCAAAGAAATTTATGTTTGCTGCTCATATGGACGAAATCGGATTCATGGTCAAACATATTGATGATAATGGTTATATCAGATTTCAAACTTTAGGTGGGTTTGATCCTAAAACATTAACATCAATGCGTGTTCTTGTTCATGGAAAGAAAGATCTATTGGGTGTTATGGGTTGTAAGCCTATTCATTCGATGACTCCAGCAGAACGTCAGAAAGTAATTACCAACGAAGAATATTTTATAGATTGTGGTTTATCAAAAGAAGAAATCTCTAAACATGTAAAAATTGGGGATTCCATCACAAGGTCTCAAAACCTAGAAATGGTAGGTAACCTTATCAACGGTAAATCATTAGACGATAGAGTTTGTGTTTACGCCCTTGTTGAGGTAATGAAATCACTAAAAGCAGAAGACATCGATTGTGATGTTTACGGCGTATTTACCGTTCAAGAGGAAGTTGGCCTTCGTGGTGCACAAGTAGCAGGACACGGCGTTTCTCCAGACTTCGGCATCGCCCTTGATGTTACTGTCGCTAACGACATCCCAGGTCTTGCACCAGAAAACTATGTCACACAAATGGGTAAAGGAGTCGGTATCAAACACTTCGACGGAGGCACAATTTGTGACCGTAGAATGGTTGAGCTCCTAGAAGAAGTAGCCACTCAAAACGATATCCCTCACCAAGCAGAAATCCTTCCTTTCGGAGGTACAGACACAGCAAACATCCAAAGAATGCCAGAAAATGGTGCAATCGCAGGTGCACTTTCTATTCCTATGAGATATCTACATCAAACAGTGGAAATGGCGGAGCCAGGAGATGTTTGGGGGATGGTGGAGCTTTGTAGTAAGGTTGTGGAGAAGACTTCGGGGTTAGCATAATTAATTAGGAACTAGGAGTTAGGAATTAGGAGTTTTTGATGATTTTGTAGATATTTGATTTTTCAACGATTCATTTACTAATATGCTACAAATCAAATCTATTGAATTCGCTTCAAGAATTATTAAACTATGTCAATTCTTACAAAACGATAAAAAAGAATTCGTTTTATCAAAACAAATCCTCAGATCAGGAACATCAATTGGTGCTAATATAGCTGAATCAAAATACGCTGAAAGTCGTAGTGATTTTAAGCACAAATTAATGATTGCTTTAAAAGAAGCCAATGAAACACTTTATTGGCTCTTATTACTTGAAAAAGGCTTGTATATTGACAAAAATCAATATACAAGCCTTAATAAGGATGCGACTGAATTGAAAAGAATTCTAGTCAGTAGCACAAAGACATTAAAGTCAACTCCTAACTCCTAACTCCTAACTCCTAACTCCTAACTCCTAACTCAAATTATCTTAGAATTATGAAAATTAAAAGTTAAGATAGTTTCTCTACAATTTCAGTTGCACTCAACATCTCCTGCTCCCCAGTTTCCATATTTTTCAAAGAATACTTCCCTTGAGACATTTCATCTTCCCATGCAAGTACAACGTATTGGATGTTTTTGCGGTTGGCGAAGTTCATTTGCTTCTTCATTTTAGCGTTATCAGGGTAAAGTTCTGCACTGATACCTGCGTTTCTAAGTTGTTGAAGCAATGGTAATGAGTAGTCTCTTCCGGCGTTATCGAAGTTGGTCAACATTACTTTTGTTGTTTCGATAGCTGATTCTGGGTAGAGATCTAGTTCTTCTAATACATCGTAGATACGGTCTACTCCAAATGAGAAACCAACACCTGACATACCTTCTAAGCCAAATACACCTGTTAGGTTATCGTAGCGACCACCGCCTGAGATAGAACCCATATTCGCGTTGTTTACTTTTACTTCGAAGATAGCACCTGTGTAATATGATAAACCTCTTGCTAGGGTAACATCAAATTCTACTTTATCCGTATTTACACCTAATTTAGAGGTATAATTGAATACTTCTTCTAATTCTTCTAAACCTTTAAGACCTACTTCTGAAGAGGCTAAGAAATCTTTCATTTTAGCAATTCTTTCTTCAGTAGTACCACTCATTTCATAAATAGGTGCTAACTGATCTACAGCTTCTTGAGTAAAACCTCTTTGCTCTGTTAGTTCTAGGTTTACTTTTTCAACACCAATTTTATCTAATTTATCAATAGCTACACAAAGCTCAGATTCTTTACCGTTTTCTCCGATAGCTTCAGCAATACCTGTAAGTACTTTTCTATTGTTTAATTTGATGGTATGATCAGTAACTTTCAAATTAGTTAACGCCTCTCCCATCATGGCTAGGATTTCTGCCTCACATAATAATGAATCTGTACCTACTACATCGGCATCACATTGATAAAATTCTCTATACCTACCTCGTTGTGGACGATCTGCTCTCCATACGGGTTGAACTTGATATCTTTTAAATGGAAAAGATAAATTACCGTGGTTCATCACTACATATCTAGCGAAAGGTACAGTTAGATCATATCTTAAACCTTTTTCAGAGATTTTTGGTAACATATGCTTCGCTCCTTGCTCGAAGTCTTCTTGTTTTACCTTTTTAAGGTAATCACCAGAATTTACAACCTTAAATAATAATTGATCCCCTTCGTCACCATATTTACCCGTCAATACAGAAAGGTTTTCCATGGTTGGAGTTTCTAAATTCTGAAAACCATACTTTTTATATACACTTTTAATAGTATCTAAAATGTAGGTTCTCTTTGCCATTTGCTCTGGACCAAAATCTCTTGTACCCTTTGGTACGGTAGGTTTTTGCTTTGCCATTTATATATCTATGTATTTTTTTTCAAACAAGAAGCGCAATTTCATCAATTTTAAATAGAAATGAAAATAGAATACGGAGTATAATTTCCTTTTAATACTTTGTTAAATATAAGAGGTTAATTTATATCATTAAATATTAATTAATTCATTACTTAAATCACCTTTTAGGGTTATTTATTAGTCACCATTTTCTAATAAACTGACTTATATCTTTACATCATCATTCCAGGTTGAATATTTAATGGTTCATATTTCTTGTGTGAAGTATTATTATTAAACCTAAGGGAAATGAAAATGAAAAAACTTATCTACAGATAAACTGTACCAGATTAAAGAAAGAAAATATGCCATTTAAAATTTTAACTCCAGAAGAGGCAGCATCTTATGTACATCATAATACAACTGTTGCATTTAGTGGTTTTACTCCTGCAGGATCGCCAAAAGTAATTTCTAAAGCGATTGCTGAAAAAGCGAAAAAAGAGCACGAAGCCGGTAGAGAATTTAAAATTGGAATGATCACTGGAGCTTCAACAGGAGACTCTTTAGATGGAGAATTGGCGAGAGCAAACGCGGTTAAATTCCGTACTCCTTATCAATCAAATAAAGATATGAGAGGTGCCATTAATAATGGTCACGTAGAATATTTTGATATGCACTTATCAGCGTTAGCTCAAGAAATGAGATATGGCTTCTTTGGTGAAATTGATGTAGCAATTATCGAAGCTGCTGATATTACACCAAACGGTGAAGTGGTATTAACATCAGGCGTAGGTATCTCTCCAACAGCCACAAAATTAGCTAAGAAAGTTATTATTGAATTAAATAGTAATCACCCTAAATTTATTAAAGGGCTTCACGATATTTACCAACCATTAGACCCTCCTTACAGAAAGTCTATTCCAGTATACTCTCCTGATGCTAGAATCGGTGATCCAGTATTAAGAATTGATCCTTCTAAAATCATGGGTATCGTTGAAACTAACGCTCCTGATGAAGTTGGTGGTTTTGCTCCTGTTGATGAGGTAACTCAAAAAATTGGTGATAACGTAGCGAACTTCCTTGCTGGTGAATTAGCGAAAGGTACTATTCCAAAAGAATTCCTTCCAATTCAATCTGGTGTAGGTAATATTGCCAACGCGGTATTAGGTTCTTTGGGTAAAAATCCTGGTATCCCTCCTTTCAGAATGTACACTGAGGTAATCCAAGATGCAGTAATCGATTTAATGAAAAACGGCGATATCACTTTCGCTTCTGGTTGTTCATTAACGGTTTCTCCTGATGTACTGAAAGAAATTTATGGAAACTTCGATTTCTTTAGAAATAAACTTGTACTTCGTCCTCAAGAGATTTCAAATAACCCTGAAATCGTTCGTCAATTAGGATTAATTACAATTAACACGGCAATTGAGGCGGATATCTTCGGTAACATCAACTCTACTCACGTTTTAGGTACGAAGATGATGAACGGTATTGGTGGTTCAGGTGACTTCACTCGTAACTCATTCTTATCGATCTTCACATGTCCTTCAGTGGCGAAAGGTGGTAGCATTAGTGCTATTGTACCAATGGTATCTCACGAAGATCACTCAGAGCACTCAGTGAAAGTGATCATTACAGAGCAAGGTGTAGCTGACTTAAGAGGTAAATCTCCACGTCAACGTGCTGAAGCAATTATCGAGAACTGTGTTCACCCTGATTACAAAGAGACATTAAGAGATTATCTTGATGTAACTACAGGTCATCCTCAAACTCCACAAGCATTGGACAGAGTATTTAAAATGCACTCTGAATTTATGACTTCTGGTGATATGAGAAACACGAAGTGGTAGTGAAAAACTCTATTCTTTAGAAGATAGATATATAAAAAGAATCCCGTATCAAAAGCTCAGGAATTAATTCCTGGTTTTACGATACGGGATTTTTATTATCAAATAAAAGAGTGTTTTTACATCAAATTATTAGATGATTATCTCATCATCTGCCTTTTCAGCATATAAGGTATAATAATCTGATCTAACTCTTTCTTGCTATCTGCTTCAACATAATCAATTTTATATTGTCCACATTTCACATTTAAATCATGATATAATTTTGAAATTGTCTTTTGATACTGTTCTCTGATCTGTGAAGGTCTCAATTTTTCTCTTTGTCCGGATTCAACATCAACAAACACCATAGGACGTTCTGGAAATTCTAATTGCAATTCAGTACTATGATCAGCTACATGAAATAATAGAACTTCATGATTATTGTGCTTCAAATGCTGAAGTGCTGCAAACATCTCGTCACGATTCCCCATTTGTCCCATCATATCACTAAAAATGATGACTAATGAACGCTTATGAATAGTTTCGGCCACTTGATGTAAAACCTTAGCGATATGTGTTTCCTTCTGTGGAGGAGGCTTCTCCAACATCTGCTGTAATTTGATGAAAATCTGATGCAAATGCGTTTTTGTTGACTTCACTTGAGTCATTTCCTCAATATCATCGGAGAAAGTACAAAGCCCCACAGCATCTCTTTGCCGTTGAAGCATATATCCCAAAGATGCCGCTGCCATTGTGCTAAACGCCATCTTATCGAAGGTCTTATCAGGATAATACATAGATGGAGAACGATCTAAGACAATCATTGCTCTAAGATTCGTTTCTTCCTCGTATCTCTTTGTAAATAACTTATCAGTCCTGGCATATACCTTCCAATCGATATGACGAGTACTTTCGCCAGGATTGTATAAATTATGCTCGGCAAATTCTACGGAAAAACCATGGTAAGGCGATTTATGAAGACCGGTAATAAACCCCTCCACCATTTGTTTGGCGAGTAGTTCTATATTTCCATATTGTCTAATAGTATCAAATGAAATCTCCTGCATAGTTTTCTAGTTATTTAATTCGTCTTATCTAATATAATAAATAAATAGATAGATTTGAAAGTAATTATAATGTCAAATTATGAAACCGAGGTCGGGAGACCTCTAACGTTTTTTAGACACAAATGTCGCTAGCGCTTAACATTTGCGCCAGCTTTACCTCTTACCTCTTACCTCTTACTTAAAATCGAGCGTAAACTCAGCACCTACTACCTATCACAAATGTTTCTTCACAAACGCTCCCTTATACCCTTTACCTCTCACCTTAGATACTTTATTTCTAGCATCGGCTTCAGATAAATCGCCATATATTAATCGATACACCTTTTTATCATTACTCCATCCCGCTTGAATAAAAATACTAGATAAGCCTTTTTTATTGGCTTTTTTCCCATTTGAAATAGCCTTTTTAACATCTGTATATGAAGCCATCTGAACACCATAGCCATTCTTAATATTTTTAGGAGTACCCCAAATACTGTAAGTACCCGGAGCTGCGAATTCTCCTTTGGGCTTACTTGCAGTTTTCGGAGGATCTTTCTTTGGTGTTTCTTTCACATATTTATTTTTAGGAATTACATCTCCTGTAACACCAGTCGTTCCCTCTTTTACTTTTGTTCCTTGACCATTGATATATAGCACTTCAATAGATACATCACCAATACCATCTTTGACCATATCAATTTTTGCTGCAGCAGCTTTAGATAAGTCAATAATACGATGTGCTTTAAATGGACCTCTATCATTTACTCTCACCACTACCCAATTATTGTTTTTTAAATTGGTTACTTTAAGGTAGGTATCAAACGGTAATTCTCTATGAGCACATGTAAATGCATACATATTAAATCGTTCTCCATTTGCTGTTTTTTTTCCATGGAATTTATTCGCATAATAGGACGCTTGTCCTTTTTTTACATCACCAACTTTTTTCTGTCCGAAGACAAAAGTGGAAAATAATAAGGATATAAGTAGTAGAAATTTATACTTGTTCATTTGTTTATAATGCTTAGTTGAAATGTTTTTTTATTTCAGCTTGATCAGATATCTTTTTAATGAGTTGAAGTAATTGTTCTGCTTCATCCTCTGAGGTGAAATCACCTATTAATAGCCTAAATTCTTTTTGACCATTTGACCAACCTGTCTGTATCAAAACATCCTCAAAATTATAAGACTTTTTGATATTGATGGCGTCATTATAAGTGTCTTCAATATTAGAATTAGCAAGAAACATGACAGAATAGCCTTCTCCATTATATTTTTCTCCATTTAGGGTGTAAGTACCTGTAGGATAAAATAATTCTTTACTAAAATTTGTGGTGGTGTTATTTGATTGAAGCTTCTTCTCTTTGGCTTTTTTCGCTCTTAACGTTTCAGGAGTATCCATTAAAGTAACCTCCACCTCAGCATCATTTAACCCAATAATATCTAATTTCTGAGCTGCTTTTAAAGTCACATCTATGATTCTTTCATTGGTATATGGGCGATCGATTATTTTAAGAAATACCGTTTTACCATTATCAATGTTTCTAACTTTAACGATACTACCGAAAGGAAAATACTTATGGGCTGCAGAAAGCTTGTTCATATCATATTTATACCCTCCTGCTGTAATTCTACCTTCTCTATTATCAGGGTAATAGGACGCTTTTCCTATCTGTGAATAACCAATTTTCGTAATGCTTTGAGCAAATGATAAAGCAAAAAAATGAATGAATGTAAGCGTTAAATAAAGTACTTTGTTTGTCATATGGGTCTCCCCTAAAATTTTAAAAAAGATATATTTTGGATAATTGTATCTCTGAAAGAATATTCAAAATAGAAAGACAATATACAACATTTTTACTCTTATATTGATAAATGAAAATAAAGTGTAAAAAAAATACATTTTTTTCGAAAATCGCTTGGAATTATTAAATGATATACAAAAATTACAGTGTAATTGTAACTAAAAGATTAGGATTGTGGAAGAGAGAAGAGAAGAAATCTTTTCAAGAAAAGTACGTGCTGGAAAGCGTACGTATTTTTTCGATGTTAAGGCAACACGTTCAAACGATTATTACTTAACTATTACAGAGAGTAAAAAACGTTTTAAAGATGATCAACCTGTATTTGAAAAACACAAAATTTTCTTATACAAGGAAGACTTTGACAAATTCGTAGATGCCCTTGGAGAATGTGTAGACAAAGTGAAAAACGATCTTTTGTCTGACTATGACTTCGAGGAGAATAACAACTATGAAGACAAGTATAAAAGCGAACCTTTAGACAACGATCTATCGTATTAGTCAAAAAATCTTTGATCTAAAGAGGCTCCTGTTTTTATTTAAGCGGGAGCCTTTCTATATTTAACAAACCTAACTTTCCATTTACTTAAACAGATAAGATTAGTGTCAGATAAATATAAATCATCCTTTAAAGAAATAGCAGCTGTTGCAAAGTATTTCAGGTCATTTACCAATTTAATTATCATTGGTTTAGTGATTTTGATACTATCTTGGCTATCAGTGCAATTACAAGATGTACTGGCCTATTTGATCATTTCCCTTATCATTTCATCCATCCTTCAAACCCCTACAAACTATTTATCGAATTTGCATTTTGTGGGGTATAGATTTCCAAGACCATTAGCAGTAATATTTTCTTTCATACTGTTATTCGCCATCATTGGATTATTTGTCTTTCTATTTTATCCATTGATCAAAAGTCAGATAAGTGTACTTTCAGAAAAAAATCCAACTGAAATTGTCTCTGTTGTAGAAGGACCAATTATAGGTATCGAGCAATTAATTAGAGATTATGTGATGCCTGAAGCTGAAGAAGGTTTTTTACTTAGTCAAGTTTTAGAAAACGCCAACAATCTAGTCAAGAGCGATAGTATTCGTAACGTTATCAATGGATTGATATCCTTAACAGGTAACTTCTTTGTGGGTACAATGGCGGTATTATTTATCACCTTCTTTTTCCTTAATGATCCTGGGTTATTTAGAAGGCAAATCATCACATTGATACCAAATAAATATTTTGAAGTATCTATTTCTGCACTAATAAAAACAGAAAAATTACTATCAAGTTATCTACTTGGTCTATTTCTTCAAATGCTCAGTATATTTTCCATCGCCACCATCGGTTTGAAGATAGCAGATGTTGAATATGCGATTACAATTGCCGTATTTGCCGCAGTAGCTAACTTAATCCCCTATTTGGGACCATTCTTAGGTTTCACTTTTGGAATGATGGTTGGCATACTTACCGATAATTCTCTTGTAGAAATGCCAGATTATATCTTCCTTGGTGCGAAGATTCTTACCGTTTTTGGTATCGTTCAAGTAGTAGATAACGTGGCCGTGCAACCTATCATTTTCTCTAGGAGTGTAAAGGTTCATCCGCTCGCCATTTTCCTTGCTGTATTTATTGGATCTGCTTTAGGAGGTGTTGTTGGGATGGTGTTTGCTATTCCAACACTTACAATTTTAAAAGTTGGAATGGAAGAATTTATGTATGGGTATAAGAGGTATCAGATATTTAGAAGTAATAAGAGTGGAAATGCATTGTTGAAGAAGGTGGAGGAGTAATTAAAAAATCCCTATCACAAGTGTTAAGAAGAAACTTGTGATTGAACATAGTAAAGTCTCCAGACTTATAACCAAAAATTATTAGGTGATAAGTCTGGAGACTTTTGCAATTGTAAGTGATAATATCAATTGCCTTTGTAACCCACGACAGAATTCATGTTAGAATAAATAACGGTATTTATTATTTCGATGATTTCGTTCTAAAAACAACAGAAACCAATATCTGAATCAATACTACTAATGGTAAAGCAGCCACTCTAAATATTGCCAATAAAATCATACTTGATATAATTAATATATATCGAGCTTCATTTCCTGTCCAACCGAAGTTTTTGAATTTCAGTGAGACCAAAGGAATTTCGGCATTCATCAAATAGGATAATAGTAGTGTTAAGCCTACCAAAACATATACATTTGATACATATGCATCATATTGTGGATACCATTGCATAATCAAAGGAAGTGAACCAATGATAATGGCTGTTGCAGGTGTCGGAACACCTATAAACCCATCCGATTGTCTTTCATCCACATTAAAATTGGCTAAACGGATTGCCGAGAAAGCTGCCAACAGGAAGGCTAAATATGGTAGATATTGATAAACATCAACGTACATCAATAGATGATACATAATAACAGAAGGTAGTACACCAAATGTGACCATATCCGCCAATGAATCTAATTCTTTACCGACGGGCGAGGATACTTTCAACATTCTAGCCGCAAATCCATCGAAGAAGTCGAAACCAGCTCCTATAAGAATCATAAAGGCACCCATCACCAAATTGCCCTCAAAACAAAATGTTATACCAATACACCCAGAGATTAAATTCCCACACGTAATGGCATTTGGAATATGTCTTTTCAAAATATTTATATTTAATCCTAGCACAAGAATTTAGCGAAGCGGTTCTTGTGCTTATAAAACGTCAGAGGTCTCCCAACCTCGTTTAATTCAAATTAGGCTACCCCCTTACAAAAGGATTACTCCTCTTCTCATCTCCAATAGTCGTAAAAGGACCATGACCCGGATATACTCTCGTCTGATTAGGCAATTTGTACATCACGTTTGCAATATTGTCTAATAATGTTTGATGATCACCACCCGGTAAATCCGTTCTACCAATAGAGCCTTTAAACAATACATCACCACCCAAAGCAAAATCTTCTTCCTTTGAGTAGAAAACTAAATGACCAGGCGAGTGTCCTGGAACATATAAGATCTCCATTGATGACTCACCAAAAGTAAGTGTTCCCTCATTTTCTAACAATTCATCTGCAAAAGATTCTACAAAACCAGGTATGCCATAGCGAGCACACGAATCTTTACCAGAAGCCAATGTCTCTACCTCTCCTTTTGGAATATATAATTTCACTCCAAATGTATCCTGACAATATTTATTACCAAACACATGGTCTAAATGACAATGAGTATTGACAATCTTCATCACTTTTAATTCGTTCGATTCAATAAAACTTTTTAATTGTTGCTCTTCTGATTGATCGTAACAACCTGGATCGACAATAACAGCTTCTTTTGTCTCATCCCAGATAAGGTAGGTATTTTCTTGGAAGGGGTTGAATGTGAATGTTTGTATTTGTATCATTTTATTAATGTTTATTACTTTATTATTTGGTGAGGTATGATGACGTTTTAGAGATCTGCGCTGGAGGGGTTGCACCCCTCCTTGGGGAAGAGTGGTTGCCTTAGAGATCATCTATGTAACAAGTCTTACAGCTAACCTCCCTATATTGAGGTACTATCGGTCTACTCTCTTCGTGAACGATGGGTGTAACCCATCATGGGTTGGAGAGTATGTGTGTTGTACCTCTGCGATCCGGAGGGGTTACACCCCTCCTTATGGAAGAGTAGTTACCTTTTATATCTTCTTAATAACTATTCTTTAATATGATATGTCACTTTGCTTTTTAATTAAAAAAGATAGCTCCGAAATCAATTCTTCTAGCATTAAGTAATATTCGCTTGATATTAATAGGACTAATTGTTTTGAGATTCTTTCATCAAAAGATTGATTAATAAGATCTCTTTTATTTAATGCATCAATCCAAACATAACCATCTGTGATTAAAATTTCATGAAATGCTTGCTTCAATGTGCCTTTAGGTGTCTTAGATTTTAACCCTTCTGATTCTAAATAATCTTTCAAGGTTTTCCATGATAATTCAAATGTCATTTCAAAAAACTGGATAATACCAGCTCTAATGATTTCATCATCATGATCTCTTTTTAAAGCTTCTTGTAATTTTTGAAACGATTTAGATAAATCTTGATATCGCTCCTTCCATCGTGTTTCTTTAAAATTAGTCATTCTATTTTTATTTTATACGATAGTGATTTAGCCACCTTTTAACCCGGAGAGATTGCAGCTTCGTCTAACCCGAAGAGCAGCACCCTAGGCAATCCGGAGGGGTTGCACCCCTCCTTGTGGAAGAGTGGTTACCTGCGAGATCATCTATGGAACAAGTCTGTAAGCTAATCTCTCTATATCGAGGTACTATCGAACAACTCTCCTCGCAAACGATGGGTGCAACCCATCGTGGGTGGTGAGTGACTGTAACCTCAGCAATCCGGAGGGGTTCCACCCCTCCTTGTGGAAGATTAGTTACCTTCGAGATCATCTATGGAACAAGTCTGTACAGCTAATCTCTCTATATCGAGGTATTATCGGTCTACTCTCCTCACGAACGATGGGTGCAACCCATCGTGGGTGGCTTGGTTATATACGATATCGATCATATGATATACCACCCATCAACCTACACCCCAAACAATATAATTGAAATGCTTATATTTGCCACAAATTTACACTTTGATTTTTTAGAATGGCATATAAGGTCGATTATTTAATCGTTGGACAAGGGTTAGCAGGGACAATTTTAGCAGAAACACTTCAAAATAGAGGTTTTTCGTTTAGAATTATTGATGATGGGACACTCAAAAACTCTTCTCGAGTAGCTGGTGGGTTATATAATCCTATCACTGGAAGAAAAATGGTGAAGACTTGGCTTTGTGATGTGCTTTGGGAGAAGATCGATGAATTCTATCCTATATTTGATAAAAAATATAGTATTGATGCTTTCAAACCTATCAATTTATATTTTCCTTTTGAGGGGCAAGAGAAGCAAACCGATTGGTTGAGTGCAAGTGCTGATGATCGATACGATGGCTATATCAAAGAGTTTCATTCAGAAAGCCTATATTCTGATGTCATTCATCAAGAATTTGGGGGTATGGAAGTCACTCGCTCTGGATATTTGGATATTCCTGTTTTTTTGGATGCTTTTAAAGAGCAGGCATTGAAGGAAGATAAAATTGAAGTGGAGCTTTTCGATCATCAAGAATTGAATGTTAGTGAAGATACGATCAAATATAAAAATATAGAAGCGAAGCACATCATTTTTGCTGAAGGAAATAAAGTGGAGAAAAACCCCTACTTTCCTACTTTGGACTTCCGTCCTGTGAAAGGAGAATTGCTATTGATAAAGTTTAAAAATGCCCGTTTCAATCATATAATTAATAGAAATGGTTTTATACTTCCTATCGACGATGAAGGTAATTGCAAGTTAGGAGCTACTTATGAGCGTGTGGAGGATATGGAAAATCCTACAGCAAAGGGTAAGCGACAATTATTAGAAAAAGTGGAATTGGTCGATGATGATTTTGAGATTTTAGATCATTGGTCAGGTATTCGTCCCGCTACATTTGATAGAAGACCTTTCGTTGGAACATCAAAAGATTATAAAAATATTCATATCTTTAATGGATTGGGTGCAAAGGGGGTATCATTAGGCCCCTATTTTGCACAAAAATTGATTAATCATATTGAGTTGGGAGACGATTTACCCTACGAAGTACGCTTGGATCGTTTATCAAAACAGCAAAGAATTAACTTGAACTCTAAAGGATGAATGCACAGCTAAACGCTATTTTTTCGAAGCTTCAGGTACGTGGAGCCGTATTGTACATCATTTTTATATTAGCCATTCTTAGTGGCTCACTGGTAAAAATGTACATCGATGTGCAGACGGAAAAACAATTCCTATACAATGCTTTAAGTAATTCTCAAGCTTTGTTTCAGTATAGAATATCCTCAAAAGAAATAAAGAAATCGGTGGAAGAGATTCGTACTTCTGGGTTAGATCTTTTTAAATTCACTCATGCTGATGTGTATTTTCTAAACGATAAAGGCACCCCTATCTTCTGGATCAATAATAATGCAGAATCTCATATCTTCGAGAAAAATGCTCATCATGATATCCCTAATTTTCTAAGTAATAAATTCAAGAAAACGAGATATAAAAACCTAGAAAATTATAAAGAGTTTTTTATTACAAGAGTTGAAGTCGATAATCAATCTCAAAGATCGATCGCTTTGGTGGTACAGAGAGCTGACTTATGGCTCAATCAGAGTATCAACACCTTCCCGATCACCCTATTAAGTATTGTATTAATTAGCATTTTATACCTTACGATTGGTTCATCTAATAAAAAATGGATTTATAATCCTTTAGATATCCTTATAAAACATTTAGAATACGAATCTCAAGGTATCGGTTCTGAATTATCTAGAGATGTACCTGCTGAATGGCACAACATCTTCCTAGAATTAGAAATGAGTAAGGATGGAAAAAATTCACAACTCCAACAAAAAGAAACGGAAGCGGAAATCACTCAACGTTTCCACGCTCAATTAGAGGAACTTCGCTGGGCAAAATCCCAATTAGAAAAATATCAAAATCAGGGAACTGCACCACTTCCATCCAATACATTCTTAACAGATGTTTTTGAATCATCAAATATTGGTGTAATTTTAACCGATGAAGACAATATTCCTAAATTCGTCAATAATAAAGCGAAAGAAATTTTAGGTAAAGGTATCCAACCAAAGTCAGAAGAAGACTTACTGGATATTAGAAAAATCTTCATCGAAGGTACTGATGTGGAAATCCCATCAGACCAACACCCAATGGTTTTAGCAAAACAAAGTAATACACCCCAAATGGCTAAAGCTTTAGAGGTTTATTATCCGGATAGTGGTGCAAGACAGAATGTTTGTATTTGCGCTGTGAATTTGGGTGATGGGGTGGTTTGTTTTGTGGTGTAATTTTTTGAACTACTCAAACTGATTTTTTAATGCTTTTTAATTCTTTTGAATTCATTCTGTTCTTTCCAATTGTATTAATTTTTTATTATTCAGTTCCCCATAAATTTAAATGGATTATTTTATTGATCTCTAGCTATTATTTTTATATGGCATGGAGACCAGAGTATATAATCTTAATTCTTATTTCTACATTAATTGATTTTTTTTGTAGTTATAAAATGTCTTCTTTAGTTGATAAAAAAAAAGAAAACCTTACCTATACATCAGTTTGATTTCAAATCTAGGTATACTTTTTACTTTTAAATATTTTAATTTTTTTATTGACACAATAAATACAATATCAAACTCTTCAATACCATTTGTACACTTAATTTTACCTATGGGAATTTCTTTTTACACATTTCAAACACTTTCCTATTCTATAGATGTGTATAATGGTAAAATACAAGCAGAGAAAAATCTAGGAAAATTTGCATTATATGTTTCATTTTTCCCTCAATTAGTAGCAGGCCCCATTGAACGAGCTTCCGATTTAATTCCCCAATTACATGAAAAGAAAAAATTTAACTTTTTGAATTTAAAAAGTGGAATATTTCAAATTATATTAGGCTTTTTCAAGAAAGTTGTTGTTGCTGATACATTAGGTATTTATGTAGATTCTATTTATGACAATTTTGAATATAATTTTGGCTTATCTTTAATTATAGCCACCTATTTTTTTGCTTTTCAAATTTATTGTGATTTTTCTGGTTATTCTGATATTGCTATAGGTTGTGCTAGAATTATGGGATTTAATTTTATGGAAAATTTTAAATTACCCTACTTTTCTAAATCGGTTACAGAGTTCTGGAGACGATGGCATATCTCATTATCAAGTTGGTTAAGAGATTATTTATACATACCATTAGGAGGAAATAGAAAAGGAACATTTTCTACATATAAAAATCTTATGATAACTATGTTATTGGGAGGTTTATGGCATGGTGCATCATGGAATTTTGTGATATGGGGCTTTTTTAATGGTTTATATTTAGCAATTGAAAAAAGATTTAACATCACAAATTTTTATTTTAAAAACAAATTGATTTCATCATTCATATTATTCAATTTGATTTGTTTTACATGGATATTTTTTAGATCTGAAACTATTGAACAATCATTTATGATATTGCAAAACATTACCAATTTTAATAGATTTTTATCACTAAGAATTCAAAACACAAGTATATTTGCCTCAATCATTCTTAATCTTATTATTTTGATTTGCCTTGAATATTTTTTAATCAGAAAAAAATCAATAATAGATTTAGTAAATGAGAATAAAGATATGTTTATAATCAGTATTCAAGTCATTTTAATTTATTTAATAATCATATTTGGCCAAGAAACAAATAGTCAATTTATTTATTTTCAATTTTAATAATGAAAACAATAAAATACCTTTTAACCATCTTTTTATTATTATTAATTTTAGATTTTTTAAGTAATAACTTATTAAGTCACTTTTATAAAGAAAATAAAATTGGTCAATCAGGAGGTAAAATAAATAATTTATTAACTCATTATGACAGTGTTAATATTTTAGTTGTAGGTAATTCACGAGCAGCTCATCATATAGACCCTTCAATTTTGGGTAAAAATAATTTCAACCTTTCCCATAATGGTATGGGTTTAGATTTTCAAGTAGGCATTGTAAATTTAATTTTAAATTCTAAAATAAAAATAGATACAATACTTTTCCATATTGAAGAATATGAAATAGTAACAAATACCCCTACTACTGATATCACATATTTAAAATATTATTATGATCAAAACGAATATATCAGATATCACATCAATAAGATTGATAAATATGCATTCATAAAAAATATTTCAAAATCATATAAATTTAATGGGAAAATTCTAAGTACAATAAAAAATTATATAAATACAAAACAAAATTCATACTATCCTATTAATGGATACATTGAAAAAACTGAGAACGATACTTTATTAATAGAAAAGCAACTAAAAACAAAAAATAAAGAACCCAACAGATTAATCATTAATAATAAATCAAAAGAATATCTTTTGTCACTTATTGAATTATGCAAACTTAATAATATTAAATTAATAATTTTTCAAAGTCCTACTTTGTATAAGACGAAACAATCTGCTGTTCTTAAAAATTTTTTTTTAAATAATAATACTATTTACTTTGATTATTATCATAATGAAATTAAAGACATAAATAATATTAAAAATTGGATAGATCCAACACACTTAAACAATAAAGGTGCAAAAATTATAACCAATGAATTAAGAAAAGACATAAATGAATATCCTATTTAATATATTATTAACTCCTATTTACATTTTTTTGATTTATTTTATTATTGCACCATATTTTGCAAATAAATGGACTAATAAATATACACGTAAATATTTCTGGTGGGGTTTGACTACTAAGATGTTTGGGGCTATCTCTTTTTGTTGTATATACCAGTTTTACTATGGTAATGGTGATACTATAGCATATTTTAAACAGGGTAATATTCTAGTAGAATCATTTCTTGACTCTCCGGTCATTTATGTAAAAATACTAACTATGAGTACTATAAAATACTCAGGTGAGTTAAGTCCATATTTATCCAGAATTCCATATTCAAGTAATACCTCTACTTGGTTAATGGTTAAGTTAACAAGTTTAATTAATTTATTTAGTTTTAATTGTTTTTATCCCACTTCATTATTCTTTGGTTTATGGTCATTTTTAGGATCCTGGAAATTAATACAACTTTTTACGCCTATTTATAAAAATAATTATCATATTATATGTATTGCAATATTATTTATTCCATCATGTATTTTTTGGAGCAGTGGAATTATAAAAGAAAGTGTTACAACTGGAGCAATCGGTTTTTTCATTTTTCATTTTTACAAACTTACTATTACTAAGAAAATAAATGCTATATCAATTATTACTCTTATAATTTGTTTTTCTATAGTAAAAGTAATAAAAGGTGCTACTATTTATGTTTTATTTCCATGTTTAAGTCTATGGTTATTAATAATATATTTCAATAAAATCTCCGCTCTTTTAAAAACAATATTAACTACATTGATAATATTATCATTACCACTTTCAATATATTTACTAGTCCCGAAAATGGAAAAATATGTAGAAGGGAATGATGAATTTGTAGAAGCCCAAAGCACAATCTCTGGTTTTCAAAGTGATCATGGAGGTGAGTGGAGAGAGATGAGAGGTGGACATGGTGGAGGTAAAGCATCCACCTATCATCTAAGTACAGCTGGTGACTTATCTTTACTAGGTATGTTGAAGTCCTTCCCAGAGGCTGTTAGTTACACTTTATTCAGACCATTTCCTTGGGAAACTACTAAAATAGTTCAATTATTAGGATCTTTTGAGAGTTTTACTTTTTTAGTTATAACCATATTACTCATGTTAAAAATTGGGCCGTTAAAAATCATAAGACAAACTTATAAAGATCCAAATTTAGCATTTGTACTCTCTTATGCACTTTTCTTTGGATTTATTGCAGGATATATTTCATTCAACTATGGCGTATTGCAAAGATTCAAAACACCAATGATGCCTTTTTATACTTTATTTTTAGCAATACACTATAATTACTATAAAAGAAAATTAGCGAAAAAGAGATAGAAAATTTGATTTATTAGAATTAACGGAGAAATTATTGATTATTTTTTCTCTTGCACTTATTGACATAGTTGATGATTTATTGGATTTTAAAAAGCTAGATAATGCATCATACCATTCCTCTTCAGTGTTACATATATAACCATTTATGTTATTATCGACAATTTTACTATTTACTCCAACTGGTGAAACTATAGCAGGAATTCCTAATGACATATATTGTAATGCTTTAAATCCACATTTACCTTTAGACCATATATCGTCGGTGAGAGGCATTATACCTACATCAAATTTCAACAAGTCTTCAATTTCTGATTCTTTTTTCCATTGTAAATATTTTAATGACTTAATTGGTAAAATTGGTCTTTCGTTTGAAATTACCAGTAAAATAAAATCATACTTAATTTCTAACTTCTGAAATACTGGAATCAAAAAATCTAAATATTTTGCTGTTGTTAGTGTTCCAGTCCAGCCAATAACTGGCCTATTAAAATTTTCTTTCTTAAATCTATTAGGATTGTGATAATTATCTGTATCAATTGTAGTAGGATTTATAAAAACCTGCTTATTATAATTTAAGGCGTATTGTTTTAAATACTCATTACCAACACTAACTTTAGATGACCATTTAATTATATTCTGAACTTTTTTATACATTTTTAGTTTTTGGAATTCAGCATTATGTTCAGAATAGTTTGGTAACCATATTGCATCATCGAAATCATAAATTAACTCTTTTTTAAATATTTGAGTAATCATGTATTCAAAAATAGGAGGCCCAACATGAGACGCCTCTCTATGAATAAACACTTTATCAAAAGAATTTACTTTTAACATTAAGACTAACCTTTTAATAAAAGCTATTATTACTACCATAATTTTATAGCCAAACCTCCTTGGCTTATGCAATATAGACCATGCTCTTTCATCTAAAAAAGAATGATATTCATACTCAATACCCTCATTTTCTAGCAAATGAAGGTATTGTTCAAAGCGAAAACGTTGAGATGGTGCTTTTGTCGCTGGGTAAGGAGCTAATATTAGTATTTTACTCATAAATTAATTTAGAATATATTTGTCTGTATTTATCCACTCCTCTTTCAAGTGAAAAGAAATCGTTAGCTCCTTTACTGAGAGTTATTTCATCCATATTGTCAATTACATCAAGATTATCAACAATCTCTTGATATGCAGCATCGTTAAATTCATTAATCAATAAACCAGATTTATATTTATTAATTACAAAATCCGTATCTCCTACTCCGCTATTGCAAACAACAGGAATACCCATTGACATTAATTCACCTTGCTTTGTTGGTGAAGATGCCTTTTTTGAATAAACAGGCTTAATAAAAAAGATAGAAAGATTCCAATTCTTAATTTTACTAGGAACATCTTCCCTATTTGAGGCTTCAATAATTATGTTTTCAGTGTTAATATTCTTTTTTTCAACAACTTTTATTATGTTTATTGGTGATTCGGTGGTAACAAAATGAAAGGTTGCTTCAGGCTTACTTTTTAATAAGATTTTAAAGAAGTCAAGCATTTCATTTAACATGTACCATGTACCAATTCCACCTAAATAACCTATCACAAATGGTTTTTTTATCTCATTTCTACTATCATTAATTTTGAAAAGTTCAGTATCAACACAGCAAGGTATTACTGTAATAGGTGCATTTTTTATATTCCAACTTTCAATTTCTTTTTTTCCATTAACAGTTAATGAAACGATTGCATCAGATTCTAAAATAAATTCTTTTTCCTTCTTCTTAAAGAATTTATAGATATGATTGAAAATTGTTTTATTTTTATTCCAAATGTCTCCATCTACCCTTTCATCAGCCCAAAAACCTCTCATATCAAAAAGAAATTTAACATTGTATTTTCTTTTCATGTACAAACCTATTAAGGCTGAAATATAACTTCTACAATGTAAAATTTTATAATGATGTTTATTATGTAATTTTATCACCAATAAAAAAAGCTTAAGGATATCAAATAATGTAGATAAAACAGGAGGTTTTTTTGAATAATTTAATGGTATCCAATATAAATTATTTTGATTCATTATATCTTCAATAAACTTTTTCCTTTCTAACCTTTCTTTCTTTTCAAAAGAGATCACAGTTATTTTATATCCTTTTTTAGATAGTTTATTCAAATAGGGTAAAACTTGTGACTGCCCTAAGGGATCAGTCATTCCATCATAAGATATATATAGGGTTTTCAAATTTTATTTATTATAAAGTTTAGTTTATTATTTACAAGTTTAAAATATTCTAATTTTAACTTTAAAGACTTATTAGTTCCCATTAAATAAGAAATTTTTGAAATTTTTTTAGCCTTGTTAATGCTTTTATTTTTTTGAGGATAAATTTTAGAGAATTTATCTAAATGAGTCAAATAATTATGAATGACTTTTTTTATATTTTTCTTTTGGTAAGTATTTGTAATATTTTCAGAATGATCTCTATATACTGCCATCGGTTCATTAAAATATTTAGCATAACCCAACATTAAATTAAAATATACTATAAACTTATCTCCAGCATATACATCTTTTATCCATTCAGGGAATTTAAAGTTATTTCTAAAAACAATTGAGCAAGTATTTACATTCCAATCTGTTATAAGATCTTCAAATTTGAATATACTTTTAAATCCATAAAATCTAGTATCTTTTTGGAGTTTATTATTTTTTATGGCGTTTACCTTATGAAAAGATAATTGACAATTTGTATTAAAATCTAAATAATTAATTTGTTTATTTAATTTATCAGGGTTTAACCAAAAATCATCACCTTCACACAATGCAACATATTCACCAGAACAATTATTAAGAGTTCTGATAAAATTATTCATTACTCCAATATTACTTTTCGATTCTAATAATCTAATTTTATCAGGATATTTTAATGCATAGTCTAAACAAATATTATATGTATCATCTGTGCTAAAATCATCTCCAATTACCAATTCAAAATCATGTTTACAATTTTGTTTTAATACCCCATCAATAGCTTCTTTAATATATTTTTCATGATTATATGTAATCATACAAACACTCACTTTCATAGTAATTCTTTAAATTTTTGTTCTATTTTCAACAAATCTTTTTTCCTATTTTTAATTTTTTTCGCTGGATTACCTATATAAATAGAAAAATCTTCACAATCTTTATTTATTAAAGATAAAGCTCCTACTGCTACTCCTGTATTTAGAGTTATATTAGGGAGAATCACAGAACCTGAACCAACTATAACATGCTTTTTTATTAAAACAGGACCTGAACTTACATTTGTAAACTCCTCATTAACAGTTGGGTTTGTTAAAAATGTTCCAGAATAATCATCATTACTACTATAAACTGATACTCTTGAGGATAAACCTGAAAAATCTTGCATCGTTATTTTACCTTTCCCAATAAGAGAAGAAAAACACGCAATATGTACAAAATCCCCGATAAATATCCCTTCATTTCCAGCTGAAAGTATACAATAATCATCTATTCTAGAATTATTACCTATTGAAATTTTTGATGGATTATAAAAAACAGCTTTATCAGATATTTGTATATTTTCTCCATAAAACTTAAACCCAATTTGTTCAATCTCTTTAATACTTAAAAAAGGCATTATTAATTATTTAAAGTCCTTAAAATTATTCTCGCAATCATATCAATTTCTTCATTAGTTAATTGATAATATAAAGGTAAACATAAAACTTTTTCAGTAATTTCATTTGCAACGATATTATCATTACTATTTTCAACATAATCTAAATCTGATAATAACGGGTAGAAATATCTTCTAGCATAAATGTTATTTTCCTTCAAATCTTTATATATTTTTTCACATATTTTTTTTGTTTTTAAGACAATTGGATAATACGCATAATTAAATGAAGTAATATTATTTACTTTTAAAAGTGAAATATCTTCTGATTTATCAAACCAAAGGTTATATCTAAAACTATCACTTTTTCTTTTTTCTAAAATATTATCAATGTAATTAAGATTACACAAACCCATGGCGGCATGGAATTCACTGTTTTTGCCATTAATACCTAAACCTGAAAATTTATTTTCCCCATCATGACCAAAATTTCTCATTGAAGCAATCTTTTTTATCAGTTGTGGATCATTACTAAAGACTCCACCACCTTCAATTGAATGCAATAATTTTGTAGCGTGAAAACTTGTTGTACTAATATCACCATATTCAAAAACTGATCTATTTTTATATTGTGTACCAAAGCAATGAGAAGCATCATAAATTACTTTTAAATTATGTTTCTCGGCAATTTCTTGAATTTGATCTATATCACATGGGTTTCCATAAACATGTGTTGCTAAAATTGCAGAAGTATTTTCGTTAATTTTTTCTTCAATTTTGGATGGATTAATATTAAATGATTTTGAATCAATATCCACAAATATTGGAGTACACCCTTCCCAAACAATACTAGAAGTTGTTGCAACATATGAAAATGGTGTAGTAATTATTTCACCTTTTAAATCCAAAGCTTTAATAGCAAACTGTAAAGCTATAGTACCATTAGATACAAATAAAAAATGATTAATTTTTAGGTAATCCTTTATTTTTAGCTCAAATTCATTTACCAATGGACCATTATTTGTTAGCCAATTAATATTAAATATTTGATCTACATACCTTTGATATTCATCGGATTTTGGCAGGAAAGGTTTATTAACATTTATCATTGATTAATTTTTTATAGAAATTAAATAAATTTTCATGATGGGTACTTATATTAAACTTTTGGATTGAAATAAATCCATTTGATTTTAGTTTTTCAACTAATAATGGATCACTTTTTATCTTTAATAATCCTTTCAATATTGAATTTGATGATTTATGTTCTACAACTATCGCATTTTCATTATCAACAATAAATTCATTCGCTATTCCAGAAAGTGTAAATATCGATGGGATCTTGGCCGCTAGGGACTCTATATAAATTTGACCAAATGCTTCGATCTCATTATCAACCGGGGCATGAATAAAAACGTCAAAAAAACTATATAGAGCAAATACATCTTTCTCAAAAGAAATAAAAATACAATTATCAATGACATTATTATTTTTTAGCAAATCAAGCACTTCTTTTTTGTAATTCCCTGAAAAATTGGCAATTATTATTTGAGTGTTAGGTTCTTTAACTATAAAGTTTGATAATGCAGGTATTATATAATCATATCCTTTACAATGTAATAGACGTGATATAATTCCAATAGTGAATTTTTCTTTTTCAATTCCATATTTATGTTCTATTCTTTCTTTTAGATCATTATCTACATTTTGATATGTAGAGATATTAATACCATGATTTAGTAAAAATATTTTTTCATGCGGAACTCCCTCTTCTAACAAACTTTTTGTAACATTATCAGAGATTGAAATCACCCTAGTACTTAATGTATTACAAAATTTATCATATTTAACTGAATTTGGATAGTAGACTTTATTGAAAGTTGAACTGTGTCTTGTATATATTCTATTTTTGACATTCATTATATAGGATGATAATAAACCTAATAAATTAGCATCTCTTAAATGTGTATGTACAATTTCAATATTCCTGTTTCTTTTAAAGAAAAGTATTAACTTAAAGAATATAAAAAAGTAATCCTTTTTAGATTTTAAACTGTAATGTATAACTTTATAATTGTTATTAATTAACCATTGTTGAAGATTACTGTTTTTATTATTATTCAATAAAATATATGTCACATCTATTTTATCTTTAAAATATTTAGAAAGTTCTTGAAAACCCGTAGAAGTTTCTATGTTTGATAAAATATATACAATCATAAAATGTTTATATTTAGAAAAATTATTAATCTTATTTTTTTATTGTTATTTTATTATTCTGGTGTTAACGCCCAAATATTAGAATCTGATTCTCTAGCCCTAATAGATATTTTCAATTATAATCCAAATAATAGACTTGGTTGGAATTTAAATGATAATATATCTACCTGGATTGGTGTTACAACTAGTGGTAATAGGGTTACAAGGCTTGATATACCAATTAGAAATATTGAAGTTATTCCAAATTCTATTGGAAATTTATCAGAATTAACATTTTTAAGTTTACGACAAAACTATACTATTAGTGCTATACCAACATCATTAACAAATTTAAATAAACTTACATACCTAAGCTTCCAAGAAAATAATCTTTCTGAATTACCCACTGATATTGGTAATCTAAACCAATTAAGATCATTTTATTGCCAAAATAATAATTTATCAGTATTGCCAGAAAGCATACAAAACTGTAATCTATTATCTTTGATTTTATGTCAAAATAATAATTTAGGTTTTTCAGCTTTAGAAAATATCAATAGATTAGCTATAGAAAATGCTTCGTCTTCATATTCTCCACAAAGTACAATTTCTAATAATGAAACTATTTATTTTAATTACACTTATCATCTTTTAGCACCTGACTCTGCATTAAATAACAACTATACATGGTTTAAAAATGACATAGAGTTAACAAATGAAAATAATAGATTATTAGAAGTAACCGACAATGGGAATTATAAGTGTAAAATTACCAATAATGATTTCCAAGAATTGACACAAATTGAATCTGGGGTTTATTCTTTAATTAATGCAGGACCATTTTGGACTGACTCTTTATCATTAAAATCTATTTCAGATAACAATCCAATGAATACTCTTAATTGGTCAAACATATTAAGAGTCAAGAATTGGACAGGTGTCACACATTCTGGTTTCCTTGGTGATCAAGTCACAAAAGTAGATATTGACAATCAAAACCTATCTGAACTACCAACAGCACTTCAAAATCTTACAGGATTAGATACGTTAATCTTATCCAACAATAGATTTGTATTTGACAAATTATATGCCACACAGGGACTATCTCCGACTAATATTTTCACATATTCACCTCAAGCAAATTTAGGTATCGAGAAATCAATTGGTTATACTGGAACCCCTGTTAATCTTGAAGTTGATTTAGCGGTGACTGATACTTCTGGAAATAATATTTATCAATGGTATAAGGACAGCCAAATTATAAGTGGTGCAAATCAAAGAACATATTCCACTACTGAAATTGGCACTTATCATTGTGAAATAACTAATAGTGATTTCCCTGATTTAACTTTAAGGCAAAACAACATATTTATCTTTGATCAAGCATTATTCGATCAAGATTCAACAATAGTGAGATCTATATATGAAAAGAACACTTCAAATACATTAGGTTGGAATTTGTCAGATCCAATTTCACAATGGATTGGAGTAAATCTTAGAGGAGGAAGGGTAAATGGTCTTCATTTATCAAATACTAACTTAAGTTCAATACCTGATAATATTCAATTATTAGACAAGCTTGATAGTATTGATATCAGTAACAATACATTTAGTGCTCTACCTACTTCATGGAGCAACCTCACTGAATTGGTTTATTTAGATGTATCTCATAATCAATTGACATCTTTAGTAGATGAAGTCTATACTTTAACTCAGTTATCACACCTTGATATTTCTTCTAATCAAATTGATTTCCTTAATAGTATTGTTAGTCAACTCTCTCAATTAGACTTTTTAGATGTCTCCAATAATAATTTCACATTCGATGATTTATTGAATATTAATAAAGATAATATTACAAATTTTATCTATTCACCTCAAGGAGCTGCGGGGCCAGAACAATTTATAGCCACTGCAGGTATAATTGATATTTCTGTTGACCCAAGTGTTGATCCTTTAGTAAGCTCCAATCAATATCAATGGTTTTATGAAAGAAATCAATTAGTTGGTGAAACTAGCAGGACTTATACTGTAGATAATCAATTTGGTGTTTATCATGTGACCATTATGAATCCAGAACTCCCTAGTTTATTATTAAGAACATCAGATATCAATGTTTCACCAGATCAAGTTTTTACAAATGATTCTTTGGCTTTAATTACCTTGATGAATGAAAACTCAGAGAATACACTCTCTTGGAACACTTCTGATCCAGTGGGAACATGGGAAGGAATTAAAGTAGATGGCTATAGTTCAAGAGTATTTTATATTGACGTTTGGAGTAAGAGTATTACCAATTTCCCATCATCGATTTCTACTTTAGATTCGCTAAAAGAGATTAATTTTGGATCAAACGATATTGGATCTATTGATGAAGATTTTTATACTAATGATCAATTAGAGTATGCTAATTTCTCTAACAATCATTTGCCCTTTTCCGAATTAGATAAAGTAAATATTGACCCGAGTAATGGAAATGGCCAAAATTTTGTTTATCAGAATCAAAAAGCTATTGGAGTTGAAAACTCAACCGTAACATTAGAAAACGGGGTAAATTACCTCATCATCCCTGATAATCTTAAAGCAGTAGATGATCAATATCAATGGTATAGAAATGGTAATTTGATCAATAACGCTTCAAATGACTCCCTTTGGGTGAATAATATTGGGGAATATAATTACACAATTAAAAATTCTAGATATCCGAATGAACTACTTACTTCATTTTCTATTACAGTAGATGGAGAAGTAACATCAACTAATGATGCAGTAAAGAATAATATTAAAATTTATCCAAACCCTACTGATGGTGTACTAATTATTAAGTCAAATAATCTATCTATAGAAGGTATTCAAGTGAGAGATATTCAAGGAAAATTATTAGATAATAATCTAAGTTCAATTAACTCTTATGAGAAGCAAGTAAATCTAGAAAAATATCCCTCCGGAGTATATATGATTAGTATACATACTGATAAAGGAAGTAGTGTATTTAGAGTGCTTAAAAAGTAATCAAATAATTCACTTCACGTTATTAGTGATATCATAATAAAACCCATAAAAATGTAACTTTTATGGGTTTTATTATATAAGCAGTTATATCTATTCTACAACCTCTGGTGTTAAATCAATAATTCGATCACATTCTTCTAAAGTCGATAATCTATGAGCTATAATTATTATAGTTAAATCATCAGTATGAGATAAACTATTGATAGATTCTGTGATTTCTTTTTCTGTTTCGTTATCCAAAGCTGATGTAGCCTCATCAAAGAATAAGATTTCAGCATCAAAATACAGTGCTCTAGCAATACCTACTCTTTGTCTTTGTCCTCCAGAAAGTTTAGTTCCATTCTCTCCTATTCGAGTGTTAACTCCATCTGACAACTCATTAGCTACTTCCCAAAGACTTGCTTTTTGAAGAACAACTTTCACTTTTTCAAAATCAATCTCCTCAACAGTACAACCAAAAGCGACATTCTCAGCTAATGTTCCATCTATGATATATACATTCTGTTGTACATATCCCACTTTGTGGTAAAAATCATCTTCATAGGTCTCATTGTAGACAAAGTCATCTACTAGATACTTTCCATTCGACACTTTTAGAAAGCCAAGTAAAATATTCATGATGGTTGTTTTACCTGAACCAGAAGATCCTATCAAACCAATAGTCTCTCCCTTTTTAATCTTAATCGAAAAATTTGAAATTACATTTTCATCGGCATCATCATATCTAAACGAAATATTATCCAAATAAAGCTCTTTCTTAAAGGTAATTTCCTTTTGGGTAGGTCTTTTATAATGTACTTCTTTTTTTAGTGGTTTTAGCACTTCAAATGTCCATTTATTTTGATTTAAACCATTTATATAAGTCATCATTCTGTTAATAGATGGCATTATTCGAAATCCTGCAATGGCAAACACACCCAAAAGTTGAAGTAACTCTAAGCGGGAATCTAGGTAATATACACCGTACACATTCATTACTAAAATAGCTAACATCAAAGAGGATTCAATTACCCTTGTTGGAGCTAGATTATAAATATTTGCTTTAATATTTGTATTAGCTAGAGAATCCACATCTTTTGTAATTCTATTTCTAAATGTATTTTCTGACCCAGAAATTATTACATCAACATAACCAAAGATACTCTGAAAAATATTCTTACTCAATCTAGGATTAACATCTCGCCTTACATTACTTATTGCTAATGATTTTTTTTGTACATACTTATAAAAGATAAAAAATGTTGGTAATACAATGACGGCTAATAGTAACATTATATTAAAATTATATAATGATATACCCAAAACTATTAACAGCAGAATCACCAATTCATTTAATAAGTTGAGAACACCTAATAATTGATAATTAGCAAAGTATTGAGTTGCTAGATGAATATTATTAAATAAACTATTTGAATTCTCCTCCTTAAAAAAAGCAAAACCTTTTCTATAGTATATCTGATGTAATCGTTTGGCAAAATCCCCATATAAACCCATTGCAAATTCACTTTGCCACTTTACTATGAACATCCCTCCTATATTTTTAAAAAGTACAATGACAAATAAGAAAGAAGTAAGTAGTATGATAAGTTGTTTATCATCAGTCAGACCAAAAGTAGAGTAAATCCAATTCGCCCAAGCATATTTTTCAACCATATTATCTTCCAATAATACCGCAAAGACGGGCAACATCGCACTCAGGCCTATGAGTTCTAATCCAGAATTTATAAAGAGTAAAATACTTACACCAATAGCTTTAACCTTTTGATCTTTAGGGAGAATAGATCGGATAAATTGTATGGTTTGTATTATTATTTTCATCGAAGGTTATTTTAATGTACGAACAAAAATAGGGAATAGAGTTAGGAATTAGGAGTTAGGAATTAGGAGTTTTTATTTATTCAACTCATATACAGTGATATAAATTTAGAGTTTTATTTTTAATATTAGAATGGCTAACATATTTACTAATATCATTGAAATAATAAATGGTAGTATTCCAAAGAAATACAAAACGATTAAACACCCCAAAAACAACCCCTTTCCCAACAAATTCACCCTCAAAGTAAACTTCGTCTCACCTAAACTATTATAATACACCTCTGCTATTTGATAAACACTCTGAGTACAAATCAAAAATGAGAGTAGTCCAAAGTATTGTCCACTTGTTCTCCACACCTCTCCAAAAAAGATAACAAATAGATGTTCAGCAGTAAAAAATAGAATTAAGGCTATACTTAAAGTGATCAAAAAAGTGACTAGAATGGATCTATTGAATAAGATCTTTGAGGACTGAGTTTTATTCCCTTTTGAAAAATAAGGTAATAATAAATTGTTGATTACTTGATAGAGTGAATTACTTAATTGCTGTTGAATGGATTTGGCTTTGACATAACTTCCCAACATTAAGCTGCTTCCTACAAATTGTATTAATAGAATGTCTATTTGAGAGAATAAATTGTTCAAAAACACTGAGGTAGAACGAGTTTTCATGTAGGGATAAAAAGATGCTAAAGATGTCCTCTCAACTTTTGGTTTCCATAAACACAAAAAATAGAATAATGTAAATTGAAGTGCATATCTTAATAGGAAAGACCAAACTAAAGCAAAGATTCCATAGCCTTGATAAGCCATGATTAATCCCAATAACGTTGAGCTTAAAGATGAAATGGTATAAACTATGGAGGTGATTTTGAAGTTTAAATCAATTTTCAGTTTAGTCATTGATAAACCTCCCCACCCTTCAAAGAGAAAACATAAGCTCAATATAAAAGCGGCTAAAGGTTGATAGGCAAAATCATCAAATACAAAAGTTAATCCGTAGTAAGATAGATTGAATGTCAAAAAACAAATGAAGCCTAAAGTCAAGATCACCCAAAATGCTGTGGAAAGTTCTTTATCCGATACCTGATTCTTTTGTATGAGTGCTTCATGTAAAGAAAAGTCTTGAAATACATTTAACGTCACTACTATTACCATCATTATACCAAAAGATGCATAATCAGCTGGTGTTAGAAATCGAGTCATGAAGACCGATCCCAACAATACCACTGCTTGACTAAGCACTTTTGATGAAAATTCGTAAGTGAGGTTCTTTAAAAAACTCAAGGTAATAATAGATACTTTGATGTAAATGAAAAAAATCTCCTAAAAATAGATATTAACTAGGAGTTAGGAATTAGGAGTTAGGAGTTTTTTTACGTCAGAGGTGGTATTTTATAAAAAACCTATGTTTAAGTCATCGATCTGAATCAATTTTTAGAAAACATTCTTATTTTTGTTATCAATGGTAACTTGAGAAGGAATTCTTACAAAATACTTTTGTAGGGACGTTGCAGTGCAACGTCCGTACGGGTGGTTTTCAAATCATCATATATTTATAATTTGAAGAATTACCTACAGAAATTCTGGATCGGGCTAATAAACGAATAATAATGACAAAGTCAGCATACATTACAAAAGAAGGAATGGAAGGATTGCAACAAGAAGTGCAAGTCCTTTGGGAAGAAAGAAAAATTGTTACTGAAGCAGTTTCGGATGCAGCCGCTATGGGCGATCGTTCGGAAAATGCCGAATACATATATGGTAAAAAGAAATTAAGAGAAATTGATGGTCGTTTGACTTACCTCAGAAGACGAATTGGTAATGTGAAGGTTTTTGATCAAGAGATTGATGAAAATAAAGCCATGTTCTCGGCTTATGTAACTTTTAAAGATCAAACCAACCACATGATGACCCTTCGTCTTGTTGGACCTGATGAAGCGGATATCAAAAAGCAAACAATTTCTATTGCCTCGCCTATTGGAAAAGCATTGTTAAATAAACAAATTGGCGATTCTGTAGATGTTGTCACTCCTGCAGGTAAGAAAACTTTCACTATCCAAAAAGTCAAATACTAATTAGGTAGAGTTTTTGATTACTTATAACTGAATATCTATCTTAGAAATACTAAAAATGAACTATAAAAATATAATCCTAGCCATTACTCTTTTTCTCACCACCTCACTTGTCTCTTTTGGACAAGATTGGTATGTACTTCATGTGACGGGTGAGATCATAAATACAGCAACCAATACTCCAATTAAAAGTGGAGATATGCTCGGTGAAGATCTTGCTTTACAATTTGCCACAAACACTGCAAAAGCTATTGTAATTGCTCGATCTAAAGGTAAAATGCTTTTGGATGGAAGTAAAACATCCAAGAATGCAGATGGTGAATTTATGAGTTTGGTATCTCAAGTGTTATTCCCTGTACAATCAAATAAAATGATGAGTACGCGTAGAGTAACTTTCGGTGGAGAGATGGATATTTCTTATTATTTCAATGGTGGTCCATATGTCTTCATGAGCGATTCAGTAGTCCTCAATGTTGACAAATTTAGGTATCCCCTAACTGAAGATAAGAAAATGGCTGTCCGATTTGTATCTGAAGGTCAGGCATACAATCGCTGGATTGAGAATTATGGTCCAGATAATAAAATCCTTATTGATGCGAATAACGTTTTCAAAGATGTAAATACAGATAAAATAGAAACAGTGGATGTATACTACCTAGATATGAGTGGTGAAAAACCAAATCCAAAACATATAGGTAGCTTCGATCCTGTTTTCATCAATGAGGATAAATTAAAAACTGAATTACTCTCTCTTAAGAAATTCTTATCAGACTACCAGAATGAACCTAAGGAAACAGTGAAGAAAGAATTGTATCAATACGTTCTTGATATTTATGGCAAGGTGGATGAGGCAATGTTTGAAGATTGGAGTGAGGATATTGGGGTTATTTAGGTAGTAGGTAGGAAGTAGTAGGTAGCAGGTAGCAGGTAGCAAAGTTCACGCTCGTTTTAAGTAAGAGGTAAGAGGGAAGAAGTAAAAACTGGTGCAAATGTTAAGTGATAGCGACATTTGTACCCATAAACGTTAGAGGTCTCCCGACCTCGTTTTTAGCATATCTCATTAATCTACCTACAATAGAAATTACACATCAAAATCTGTCAAGACTTAAGTCTTGATAGATATAATTATCACTACCCTATGGTTTTAACCATAGGATTTATGATGGGTTTTGGTTTTATACACTCTTCATTTTAATTTCAGAACAACAATTTTTTAAATAATGAGCAAACCAAGAAAAAAAACAGATCGTCTAATCTTTCGAATGCAGAACAATAGCATTTTGATGTGGGCGATTTCTATTGTGCATTCTTTTGTCATGATCATTGGACTGATGTACTATATGTCATTGGTTTATGTGATGCCAGATGAAATTCTTTTGATTGAAACACTTTCTATGGTGAAGAATGCGTTATTGGGTGTGGAAGATAAGCCGTCTAAAGATCGTTTTCTTTTTGTGAATTGCTCTTGGGAAAAGGATTTAACAGTAAAAAAGGATTCTAACGATTTTGTGATTGGCAATGTGGATATTACTAATCGTAAATCGATTACTAAATTTGTCAATCAGTTGAACCAAAATCCCGATAATCATGAGTATCTATTGGTCGATGTTCGTTTTTATGATGAATCTGAGGACGATAGTTTGATGCAAGCTGCTTTTGCTCAATCAAAAAATACGATTGTTTCATATCATAAAGGAGCTGATGGTAAACCGCATTACCCTGTTGTAGATGTTCCTATCGGACTATCTGATTTACAAGTGCAAGAATTGAATCATGAAGAAACAGTTTTATTAAAGTACCATATTATTCAGGCAGATTCTTTAAAATCAACTCCTCTCCTAATTGCAGAAAAAATGTATGGAGAGACAATTGAAAAAGGTTGGCTATTTAATAAATTCAGAGGTAATTACATGTTGGATAGTTACATCTTAGACTACCCCATCCGACCATATGACATTTTTGTTAAGAATGACTATATGTACATTCAAATGCATGAGTTATTAAACATGCCTCCTTTCTTAATCGAAGATTATACAAAAGACAGAATCATTGTCATGGGAGACTTTGAGGATCATGATATTCATAAAACTATATATGGGTTTATGCCTGGTCCACTAATCCTTACCAATGCATTTATTACTCTTGAAAGAGGTTATAATAAAATCACCATTGGATTCTTCATCTTTATCTTTATCTGTTTTACCTACATCTCACATAAAGCTTTAACGTTTAGAGATCCTGTAACGAAATTCATGGAGAAGTTCTTCAATTCAGATCACTTCTTGATGGAAATTCTTCAAGATTCACTATTCTATTTAGTCTTCTTTGGATTGATGTCGGTCATCTCCTATTTCCTATTCAATATTCACCTCACTGTATTGATTCTATCCTTCTACATGTACGGGGTGGAACAAGGTTTACTTTATTATAAAGGGTATATTGAAGAGAAATCTAAGGGTAAGTCGAAGATAACGGAGAAAGAAACTGAGGGGGCGAAATAATGTTTCAAAATCTCACAGAATAGTAAGTATATCACAAAAATTGAGGGTTAGAAATTCAATATTTCTAACCCTCAATTTGTTTAAGCCTACGTTTGAAATTGCAAGGACTTGCAAATAGAATTCCATAGACATGTATTCTCCCACGATTTGTAATAATCTGAATTCTCAAAGACTAAAGTCTCTGAGAATTTATGACCAAAACCTAATTTTTATAACACTTTAGTGTTGTAAAAATCAATATATCACCAACCCACGATTTCAATCGTGGGATATATACACTCATAGGTCAAGTGTACAATATGTTTTATCAGAAATACAACCTACTTCTTAAACACATCTCTAATCCCCGCCATCAACAACTGTCCAGAAGCTGGGTTTGTCGCCAAAGGCACATCATATAAATCACAAACTCTCATTAACATTTGAACGTCTGGCTCGTGAGGGTGTTTTCCAAGTGGATCTCTAAAGAAAAATACTGCATCAACATCACCTTCAGCAACCATGGCTGCAATTTGAGCATCACCGCCTTTAGGTCCAGAAAGTTTACAATCTACTTCTAATCCTGCTTTAACTAAATGACTACCTGTAGTACCAGTAGCTACAATTTTTATGTCAGAAAGAATATCCATATGATCTTTAAAAAAGCCCACCATTTCTGCTTTTCTCCCATCATGGGCAATCATTGCCACTCTTTTTAATTCGTTGTTCATAGTTTATGATGTTTTAAAAAATTACTATTCTTTTCTAAAAAGACAATTACAAAATGGTATTAGAGTGGTCCGTAGGGACGTTGCACTGCAACGTCCGTACTTGTGCACAATATATAATAACCATTTGTGTTATTATTATTTTTGCAAAAGCCTAAGATCTATTTCAATTCGAAAGATAAGAGATTTTTATTTTGTGATGTATGATAGATGTTACCTTTTTTTACATTAAAAATAATCTCAGATTTTCAATTCTCAAATCAGTGTTTATAATATATGATGGAACGAGGTCGGGAGACCTCTAACGTTTATAGGCACAAATGTCGCTAGCGCTTAACATTTGCGCCAGTTGGCCTTACCTCTTACCTCTTACCTCAATCTCCGACTCCCCAGGAATAAATTATTGGGCTTTTGATACATTCTTTATCCCTTACCTATTAGTTATTACTTATTACGTAAATAACGAGCGTTAACTCAGCACCTACTACCTGCTACCTGCTACCTGCTACCTAAAATTACCCCACCATCACATGCGCCTCAGGATACTGATAACTATTCGTATTTACCGTAGAACTCAACGCCAATGCCAGCGTAAGCGTACCTACTCGACCAATATACATCGACATAATTATCACAACTTTACCGATAGATGATAATTCACTTGTTATACCCATACTCAATCCTGCGGTACCAAAAGCTGATATTTGTTCAAAGATCAATGGAAGTAACTCAATTTTTGGATTATCTAATTCAGTGATACTAAGGATAAATAATGCAAGTAAGTTATATATCAAAGCAAACATAAAGATGGAATAGGATCTCTTAATGTTCTCATCTGAAATCGTCCTTTTTCGTACTACTATACGTTCTTGCCCTCTGATGATACCGATAGATGACAAAAGTAAAAGATAGAATGTACTACTTTTAATACCTCCACCTGTCGAACCTGGTGCCGCACCGATAAACATCAAAAAGATCATAACAAGAATAGTTGGTGGTTTCATAGAACCGAAATCCATGGAATTAAAGCCTGCTGTTCTAGTAGTAACTGATTGAAAAAATGAGGCTATGATTGATTCCACAAAAGATCGGTCTTGTCGAAGTTGATCAATTTCTAGAAAGAAAACGGTAAGCATGCCGACCAATATCAAAATGATGGTCGAATAAAGCGAAATTGATGTTCCTATGGAATATTTTTTCCATGGACTTCTCCAACGCTCTCTTATCTTACTTGGTGAGAATATTTCTTCAATGGTCGTAAAACCAAAACTACCGAAAATAATGATTATTCCAATTACCATATGTAATCCATACATATGTCGGATATCAATTATACCATTATCAAATCTTGTAGTATCAATTGCATCGATACTAGTATTTAAACTATCCGGGAATAAACTAAAACCAGCATTACAAAATGCAGAAACAGAATGGAAGATAGAATACAACACTTTTTGTGTGAAGCTATTGAATTGAAGGGAATCTCCCCATGAAAAGAAAATAGCGATCGCCCCGAGTGTCTCAATCCCTAAAGTCAGAAGGATTACCTTCCTCAATAAACCTGTAGCTGATGACAAATCCTCACTACTCAATACATCCTGAATTATGGTTTTGTGTTTTAAGGATACACCTTGAGACATGAAAGTGGCAAAAAAGGTCGCAAAGGATACAATACCTATACCTCCTAATTGCGCCAGTAACAAAATCACTAACTGACCTTGCGCTGTGAAATATTGTCCCGTATCTACTACTGCTAAACCTGTCACACAAGATGCACTTACTGAGGTAAATAAAGCATCCAAGAAGTTCATACTCGATTCACCGATAGTCGCTTTTGGCAACATCAAACAGAATGCTCCGAAGAGAATTAAGATGATAAAACTAAATATGAATGTGGTTGATGGTTTAATCTTATATTCTGATATGAGCACAGAGACTTTTGTAATCTCTATCATCACTAAGAAGGTCAAGGCTGCATAGACAACATGCTGATAGACTTGATTTGTCGCTCTATCAATTTCAAAACCAACAAAAAAATGGAATAAACCGAGTAAGGTGATGAAACTTAAAAATGCTCCTTCGAACCATGTAGACTTTATAAACTCCAACCGGTAATTGGTAAAGATGGTTCTTAAAGCATAATTTGATATAAATATGATGAATAATACCGGAACAATATTTCTAATGAAACGCTCGTCGGATTGTTCTAAATAAAAACCATATTCAAAAATGACAAATACGATGGATAATGTAGAAGCCACAATCGCCGATATTCTTTCGTATCGGAATACAGAAGTTTGATACTTTAAAAGCCATTGATTAATAAAGTCTTTAGTATCGGTGTTCATGTTTTATGAGTAAGGAGTAAAAAGTATGGAGTAAGATGTTAGCAGACTTACTCTTCCAAAATATAAATATAAGTTGTGTGGGTGTATTTCAAAAAAGATTGGTGGAATAGTATTGGGTTTGTCAATTATATTTTTCTAAATGGTTCGTTTGGGCAATCGTAAACATTTCGTACGGACGTTGCACTGCAACGTCCGTACAGGATCCATTACGTATAAAAATCATACAAAAAAAAGAGGATGATCCATATATTTATGAACCATCCTCTTTTAAAAGGACTAATATTGTATTGATAATTCTTTATGGAATATCAATATATTTATGCGTTTGCAAACTCAACTGCCATTCTGGATTGTTCTTCACAAATTCCACCAATAGAGGTGTAATTTCTTGTCTCTTCGACCACTCAGGTTGAATATAAAGCTTGCAATCTTTATTTAGTTTTTCTGATAGATTGATGGCCCATTGAATATCAGATTTATGGAAAACGACCACTTTAAATTCTGATGCCAACTGATAAGCCTCTTCTACAGGTTTCTTAAATTTCTTAGGCGACAAAGTGATATAGTCTAAGTGTCCTGTAAATTTATGAGTACCTGATGTTTCTATATTGATATGGAAACCTTCTTCCTTTAATCGTTTAGTAAGAGGTTCCAAATTATGCATAAGAGGTTCTCCCCCGGTGATAATCGCTAAACGACCTGGGTGTTTCTTTGCATTTTGAATAATTTCTTCGATTTCTAAAACAGGATGGGCATCCTGCTCCCAAGATTCTTTGACGTCACACCAAACACATCCAACATCACAACCTGCCAAACGAATAAAATAAGCTGCTTGACCGGTGTAGGCTCCTTCACCTTGAATCGTATAAAATGCTTCCATTACTGGAAGTGCGTGACCTTGTTTGACTCTTTCTTTAACAGAGTAATCTAATTTCTTTACCATTTAGTCCTTTTTTTTAAAACGCTTAAAAAAGTCCTTCAAGGGGTGAGGGAACCCTTGAAGGACTCGTATATACAAATTTGGCAATAAATTTAATCAATTACCAAACTATACTGATTCCTTAACAGTTTTTCTTTTTGCTGACTCTAAAGTATTCATCAATAATGAAACTACAGTCATTGGTCCAACTCCACCTGGTACTGGTGTAATCCATGAAGCTTTTTCTGCAACCTCATCAAATTTCACATCACCTTTCAAAGAGAAACCAGATTTTTTAGATGGATCTTCAATTCTTGTAATTCCAACGTCTACTACTACTGCTCCTTCTTTTACCATATCAGCAGTAACAAACTCAGCTCTACCTAAAGCGACAATCAAAATATCTGCTTGAAGACATTCTTCTTTTAAGTCTTTGGTTCTACTGTGTGTTAGCGTTACTGTACAGTTACCTACCTTAGAGTTTCTCGACATCAATAAACTCATTGGTGTACCTACAATATGAGAACGACCGATAATCACACATTTTTTACCTGATGTTTCGATTCCGTAACGATCTAATAATTGAATGATACCGTAAGGTGTTGCAGGAAGGAAAGTTGGAAGACCCAACATCATTTTACCCAAGTTTGTTGGGTGGAAGCCATCTACATCTTTATCAGGATCGATCGCTTCTGTTACTTTTGTTTCGTTGATATGCTTCGGAAGAGGCAATTGAACGATAAAACCATCAACATCTGCATTGTTGTTTAGCTCATCGATTGTTTTTAAAAGCTCCTCTTCAGAGATATCGGCATCAAACTTATATAAAGACGATGTGAACCCTACTTGTTCGCAAGACTTTACTTTATGATTCACATAAGTTCTACTTGCACCGTCTTCACCAACTAAGATAGCGGCTAAATGTGGTTTCTTGCCTCCTTGGGCAGTCAGTTTTCTTACCTCCTCAGCAATTTCTTCTTTTATAGCATTGGAAGTTGCTTTTCCGTCAATTAGTTGCATTGTATTTGATTTCGCACTTAAAAAATATTGAGTCACAAAAATAATGACTTTGATTACTTTTTCATCACCTTTTCTTAATAATTTTAATCAAAAGGCTATTTATTGTAAAATCGAAACTTTCCTTACTGTCACTTGACTACCACTTCTAATTCTTAAAATATAGACTTTATTGTACCTCAAATTACTGATTGTCATCTCACTTCCAATGGTAGTTTCTGATAAAACATAACGCCCATTTACATCATATACCACCACTTCTTTGGTTAGATTAATATTTAGAAAAAATAAATTGATGTTATTCTGATATGTAATTAATTGAACATTACTCAGTTTATCTTCTTTTTTTTGAATCATTACCTTTCCTAAAATATGTTCAGTGCCATTAAAATCTATTTGATGTAAACGGTAATATTGTATTTCTTCTTCTAATGCTTGTTGGTTATAATAGGTGATCTTCGTAATCGAATGACCAGCAGCTTCAATTTCATCTACTTTTGTCCAATGTTTATTATCAAATGATCTATAAATAACAAAGTAATCTGAATTGGTCTCGGTGGCTGTAGCCCAATGTAGATCAATGGTATTCTCTTTTGCGAATCCTTTAAAATATAATAATTCAACAGGCAAGTCATATCCATCATCAAACTCTCCTCCTGATTGTATATAATCCACCACCGTATCTAAATCCGTTCCTTTAAGTAACTCCTCTCTTGCTTTTTCGATTAACTGAGAAACGTTCGATAATTCAGCAGAAGATCTTTCATATTCATCACAAGCTACACTCCCATCTAAATTACCACAAGCATCGCCAAAGTCTAGGTTTACATTTGGACCTTGAACATTCCCACCGACGACAATAGCCCCATCAGTTGTATCAGTATCTAATTCTTGATTGTATTGAATAAAATCTTCTACTAATAACACACTATTATTTTTGAGTGTGATCTCATGTCCTCCTAAATTTTGAGCATGAATTTCTTTTACAATTAAAGCTGAATTATCGACTATCACTTGATCAGGCGAACCACCATCTCCTTGAAGGTTTAATTGACCAGAGATAACATCAAGAATACTTTTTTCTTTAATCTCAAGTATGGAGTTATTTAAGTTGATGTTTCCATTAATAGTTACTTTTGCCCCATTCTCAATAATTAGTTTTGCTCCATTCAATAAGGTTACATTTCCATTAAACACCACATCCGATGATAAAGTTAACGTAACGCCTGCATCAATATAAATCCCATCAGCATCAGTAAATTTTGTAGGAGTTTTAATTATCTGGTCTGAAGAAAAATGAATGTTCGCATATGTAGAATGTATTAATAGAGTTAGAATAATCGATAGATAAAAAGATTTCATAGCTGGTGTTTTGATTTAAAATCGAAACCTACACTGACGTTATTAATCATACTAATAACCTCTTACTTCATCTTTCTTTCTCTTATACTTCAACATCACTTCAAGCTACTATTAATCTTATTTTAGGTTTATTTAAGGTTATTATTAACGATATTCTCTTACCTAATTTAATTTTCATTCTGATTATTGTAAATTGAAAATTATTTCAAAATGAAAGATTATTTAACAACATAGTATGCCTATATTTCAACTTGAAGATGATAATATTTTATTCCCTCCTGCTCGATTAACTGATGAAAGTGGAATACTTGCAGTTGGTGGAGATCTTTCTAGTGAGAGAATTATTGAGGCATATGCTAGTGGCGTTTTTCCATGGTTTAATCCTGAGGATCCTTTATTGTGGTGGTCGCCTGATCCTAGGTGCGTTTTATTTCCTGAGAACATCAAAGTATCTAAGTCCATGCGACAGTTACTGAGAAGAGAAACATATACTGTTACATTCGATCAAGATTTTGCAGGTGTTATTGATGCTTGTCAGAAAATCTATCGTCCGGATCAAGGGGGAACATGGATTACTGATGAAATGAAGGAAGCATATATCAACCTTCATAATATTGGTTTTATGCATTCTGTAGAAGTATGGGATGATGGAGAATTAGTTGGAGGACTGTACGGAGGTTCGATGAATAAAGCCTTTTTTGGCGAATCGATGTTTTCTTTTAAAAGTAATGCTTCAAAATTCGGCTTCATCATGCTTTGTAAGAATCTCGAAGAACAAAATTTTGAAATTATAGATTGTCAGATGCACACAGACCATTTAGAAAGTATGGGTGCCGAAGAAATTCCAAGAGAGTCTTTTTTGATGTACATTGATAGAAATCAAGAAAGAAAGTTTGAAAAACAAGATTGGAATAAGAAATTTAGGACTGATTTCTATACCGCAAAGAGTTAATACTCTGTTGGATATTTAAACTAGACATATTTAAACCTATATATAAACATGAACAAAGAGGTTGCAAGTTTACATCCAGTACAAATCTGGGAAAACTTCGAAAAAATGAACGAGATCCCTCGTGGATCAAAGAAAGAGGAAAGAATTATTGCCTTCACTAAGCAAATTGGTGAAGACTTAGGTTTAGAAACCATCGTTGATGAATGTGGTAACATCATTATCAAAAAGCCGGCGACTCCAGGAATGGAAGATCGTAAAGGAATTATCCTTCAAGCACATATTGATATGGTTCACCAAAAGAATGCAGATACTGATTTCGATTTTGATACAGACGGTATTCAATCGTATATCGACGGTGATTGGGTAAAAGCAAAAGGAACAACTCTAGGTGCTGACAACGGTATTGGTGCTGCCACTATTATGGGTGTTTTGGCTTCAAAAGATTTAAAACACGGTCCTATCGAAGGTCTTTTCACTATCGATGAGGAAACGGGTATGACTGGAGCATTCGGTTTAGTAGAAGGTGTTTTAGAAGGAGATATCCTTTTAAATCTTGATACTGAAGACGAGCACGAGTTATGTATTGGCTGTGCAGGTGGTATCGATACGAATGTCAATTACGACTATGCAGAATCTGCTGCGGAAGGAAAAGCGTATCATATTCAATTAAAAGGCCTAAAAGGTGGACACTCAGGATGTGAAATCCATTTAGGTCGTGGTAATGCCAATAAATTGATGAACCGTTTGCTTTGGGGAACTAGAGAAAAATTCGGTTTGGAAATCGCTGAGATTGATGGTGGTTCATTAAGAAACGCTATCCCTCGTGAATCTTTTGCGAATGTAGTGATCGATCCTGCTAAAGCAGATGAATTCGAAGCTTACATCAAACAGGTAGAAGCTGATTACCAAGCAGAGTTAAAAGTGACAGAACCAAACTTGGTGATCAACTTAGAAGCTATCGCTACTCCAGCTAAGGTAATGGACGTAAAAGCACAAGATGCTTTATTGTCTGCGATCTACTCTGCTCCTAATGGTGTTATCAGAATGTCTGATGAGTTAGAAGGTTTAGTAGAAACTTCTACTTCAATGGCAAGAGTGCAGGTAAAAGAGGGTAAAGTAGTGGTACAATCACTTACTCGTTCTTCTGTGGAAACGGCTAAATATGATGTAGCCAATCAATTAGATGCTGCTTTTGCTATCACAGGTGGTAACGTAGAACATGGTGGTGCTTACCCTGGTTGGACACCAAATGCTCATTCTCAAATTCTTGAGGAAATGAAAGAAATTCATCAAGAATACTTCAAAAAGCCAGCAACAGTAAACGCTGTTCACGCCGGATTGGAATGTGGTATTATTGGTAGTCACTACCCTAACTTAGATATGATCTCATTTGGTCCGACTATTAAGAACCCTCACTCTCCAGACGAGATGTGTGAGATTGGTACGGTGGCTAGATTCTGGGATTTCTTGGTGTTGACTTTGGAAAGAGTGGCTAAGAAGTAAGGGTTAGGTAATAACTAATACTTAATAAATAATAGGGTTGCTTTCCTAAAATGATAAGATACGCAACCTAACATAGATACGATGGGTTGCACCCATCTTTGGGGAAGAATGGTAGACTTTGAGAGTGGTGAACAACTTGGTTCACTAGGCTTGAGGGCTACCTTTCTTTTTATAGAAGGTACTATTATATATATGAGCTGAATTAATTGAACTTGTTCTGGTGCGATGGGTTATACCCATCGTTAGGGAAGAATGGTAGATTTTGAGAGTGGTGAACATATTGGTTCACTAGGTTTGGGACTATCTTTTGTGTAGAAGTTTCTATTATTATCTTGAAGTGTACTAGTTGACCTTACTCTAGTGCGATGGGTTGCTCCCATCGTTGGAGAGGATGAGTTGACTTTGAGTTTATCAAAGAAGCAGTCTTGTGGTATCTTATGAGAAACCGAAGGAGGTGGCATAGCCCCTCCACATCATCGATTATTACAATATCCTTAACCGCCATTCTACCTATATCATAGAACTTATCATCTACCCATCTTACCCAAGGAGGGGTGCAACCCCTCCGGTATATGTAACATGAGAGATATTAGTGATATAAATAAAAACATAGATTTATTTATAAGGTGATAAATACCCCTCTCTAAACTCCTTAAACTCCACCCCTTCATACGCCGCCTCGTTCATAAAAGACAACATCAAATGTAACTTTTGCTTTTTCATGTATCCTTGAATTGGATATGGATTAGCTTGAAGTTGATCATCTTTCCTCACCCATAAAAAAACGTAAGTTGGAAAACCCATGTTCCCACCTAATAATGTATGTGATAAAGATTCATAGGTAAACTCCTCCCCTTGAAACATCAACTTTGAATGATCCTCAGCATTAATCTTTACTGCATAAAAATTTGCATTGATGTAACTAACTATCTTTTCATTTTTGAAGGTTGTTCTATCCATCTTTTTACACCATGTGCACCAATCGGTGTAAACATCAATAAAAAATTGTTTTTGCTCAGTTTTGTTCTTTTGAAGGGCTTCTTCGAAAGTGAGCCATTGGATGGCTTGTTGACAGAAGGATGATTTTGAGATAAATACCAATAATAAAAAAAGATGCAACTTCTTCATTGAGTTCTATATTTGTACATATTTTTGTACATTTGTAAAAAACATAATATTATGAATACAACGACTTTAAGTGATTTAAGAGCGAATCTTAAATCATATTTCGATGAGTTAGAAGATAACAAAGATATTTTAATTGTTCCAAGAAGTGGTAACAAAGAAGCTATCGTATTGATGACTTTATCAGAATATAACAGTATGAAGGAAACTGAATATTTATTATCTTCAAAAAACAATCGAGAGCTACTCGAAAAATCAATAAAAGAACTTGACGGTGAAGATACTATCAAATTTGATCTTTAAATGAATATACTATTCTCAAAAACTGCTTGGCAACAATACTTATTCTGGCAAACTGAAGACAAAAAAATAACTTTAAGGATACATGAGTTAATAAAAAACATTCAAAGAGATCCATTTAAAGGTATTGGTAAACCAGAACCTCTACGTCAAAATCTAACCGGATTTTGGTCAAGAAGAATTAATTCAGAACACCGTTTGATTTATCGAATTGTAGGAAAGAAAAATGAAGGACAGAGAACTGAAATAATATCTTGTCAATATCATTATTGATATTTTCTTTTTGATACCATTTCTCTACATTTACACCCGAAACAAATCAAACCATATATTTTATGATTCAAAACACATACAAAAGCTTGCTTCTTATTTTGGCAGTATGCTTTAGTTTTTCTGTATCGGCACAAAAAAAAGAACTAACAATCGAAGAAGGGATAATGGGCTATTGGTCGTTATACCCAGAGTACAAATCTGTTTTATGGATTCCAGAAAGTAAGGGTTTCTACTCTGAAACCGATGAAAATCAAATATTAAAGGTAAATGCTAAAAAAGGCACTTCTGAAGTTTTAATTACTTTGGATGATATTAAAGCTAGTAATTCTGATTTATCAAATTTAAGTCGTTTACCACGTTATCGTTGGTTGAATGCAAAAGAAATGATGTTCCAATATCAAAAAGCTTTTTATAAGATTGATATTGAAACGAAACAATCTCAAAAAGTAATTGATGTTAAAGGTGATAATGCTGATTTTACTTCAGACTTTTCGAAAATCGCCTACACGATTGATAATAACTTATACATCAGCGTAGATGGTAAAGAGACTCAGATTACTGACGAAAAAAATAAAGAAATTGAGTTCGGTAAAGTCGTACATAGAAATGAGTTTGGTGTACATAAGGGCACTTATTGGTCTCCAAAAGGAAATGCTATTGCTTTCTATAGAAATGACCAAACTATGGTGACAGATTATCCTTTAGTAGATATTTCAACTGTACCTGCTCAAGCTAACCCTATCAAATATCCTATGGCAGGGCAAAAATCAGAAGAAGTTACTTTACATGTTTATAATGTAAATACAAAACTGACTACCCCTATCAAGACGACTGGTGATAAAGAACAATACTTAACCAATATCGTTTGGAGTCCAGATGAAAAATATGTATACATCGGTATTTTAAATAGAGATCAAAATCATTTGGCTTTAAATCAATATGAAGCTGAGACGGGTGATTTTGTGAAAACTTTGTTTGAAGAAAAAGATGATAAGTACTTATCATTAACTCATCCAATGGAATTCCTTCCTAATTCTAACGATAAATTCATATGGAGATCGGAAAGAGATGGTTTTGAGCATGTATATTTATACAATACGGATGGTGAAGAATTGGCTCAATTAACTAAAGGTGATTGGGTAGTGATGGATATCATCGGGTTTGACAAGAAGAAACAAAACCTTTTTGTATTAGGAACTGATAATAATGGCTTGGATAGAGAGATCTATAAAGCGAATTTAAAATCGAAATCAGTGAAGAAAATCACTACTCTTTTTGGTGTTTATTCTAGCGTGAAGTACGATGAAAGCAGCAATTTAATCTTAGCTTCTTTCTCAAACATTGATACTCCTAACAAACAATTTGTGATGGATGTGAATGGCAAAGTGATTAAAACAATCATGGAAGCTAAAAACCCATTAGAAGGATATAATGTATCGAACATCGAATTAAGTACAATCAAAGCAGCAGATGGCAAGACTGATCTTAACACAAGGATGATCAAGCCTGCCAACTTCGATCCTGCTAAAAAATATCCTGTTATTGTATATGTTTATGGTGGACCAGGTGTTCAACTAATTACAAACCGTTGGCAAGCAGGTGCTGCCTATTGGATGCAAACTGCCGCTCAAAAGGGATATATCGTGTATACTGTAGAAAGTAGAGGTTCTGAAAACAGAGGTAAAGAATTTGAGCAAGCTACTCATCTTCACTTAGGTGATGAAGAAGTGGCAGATCAATTAAAAGGTGTAGATTACCTTAAATCTCTTCCATATGTTGATGCCGATAGAATGGCCATCCACGGTTGGTCATTTGGTGGTTTCATGACGACTTCATTGATGACCAAAGCTGCTGGCATATTTAAAGTGGGTGTTGCAGGTGGTCCAGTAATGGATTGGGATTTTTATGAAGTAATGTACACTGAACGTTATATGTCAACTCCTCAAAAAAATCCTGAGGGTTATGCAAATGCTCGTTTGTTGGATAAAACTACTCTTCTAAAAGATAAATTATTAATTATTCATGGATTAATTGATGATGTAGTAGTACCTCAACACTCTTTCAGGTTTTTACAAGAATGCGTGAATAACGGAGTTCAAGTTGATTTCTTCACTTATCCTGGTCACCCACATAACGTGAGAGGAAAAGATAGAATCCACTTAATGAACAAAGTACTTGATTATATTGATCAGAATATTTAATCAGAGCATAATGATAATAATAAGCAACAGTCAACTGGCTGTTGCTTTTTTTTTTGTCAAGAAGTAACAATTAATGTTTAATAAATCTCAAAAATCGAAACTAATTAAAATTCTTACATTAAATTGTAGGGTCATTTTAGGGTACAGAATACATAAATAATTCATTGCTGAATTATAACATCAAAATGATAATTAGTTAAGAGCTCTTTTTCAGGAGTTTAGATCAATCAATTTTTAAATTACTTGTCCTTTTATAGGAAATCACAGAAATGAAGAAACTTGCTTTACATTGGAAAATCATCATTGGGATGGCTTTAGGTCTAGCTTTTGGGCTTACATTAAGTTATACAGGAAATGCTGATTTTTCGAAGGACTGGATAAAACCCTTTGGAACTATTTTTATCAATTTATTGAAATTAATTGCAGTTCCACTCGTACTTATCTCTTTAGTAAATGGAGTTGCTTCAATGACTGATTTATCAAAGTTATCTAAAGTTGGTGGTCGTGCTATTGCTATCTACCTTACAACCACTTTGATCGCAGTATCAATCGGATTGTTATTAGTGAACTTCTTCACTCCTGGCGAAGGCTTTTCAGAAGAAACCAAACAAGCTTTAATTACAAAATTTGCAGCTTCTGCAGATACCAAAGTTCAAGCAGCTGCTGAAATAAAAAGAAGAGGTCCATTACAACCTTTAGTAGAAATGGTACCTGATAATATTTTCGGATCCATGAGTAGCAATAAAAATATGCTACAAGTGATCTTTTTTGCCATATTATTTGGAGTGGCATTAGTGGCAATCCCTCTAGAACATTCAAAATCAGTAAAAGCTTTATTCTCTAGTTTAGATAAAGTAATATTGAAAATGGTTGATTTGATCATGAAATTTGCCCCTTTTGGTGTTTTTGCATTGATCGCCTCACTCATTTCTGAAATAGCAGAAAATGATCCATCGAAGGCAGTTGAATTACTATTCGCATTAGCAAAGTATTCACTTGTGGTTATTTTTGGATTGTTAATCATGATTGCTGTGATCTATCCTACTATGCTAAAAGTATTTGGTAAGGTAAACTATAAAGACTTTTTCAAAGGCATCTTCCCTGCTCAGATGATGGCCTTTTCAACTTCATCATCAGCGGCAACACTTCCTGTTACAATGAAACAAGTGGAGGAAGAATTAGGAGTATCAGAAGAAACTACAGGATTCGTGCTTCCACTAGGTGCCACAGTGAATATGGATGGTACTTGTTTATATCAAGGTATTGCAGCAGTTTTTATCGCTCAAGTATCTGGTATTGATTTAACACTTCAACAACAATTATCTATCGTTGTTACAGCAACTCTAGCATCAATTGGTTCTGCCGCAGTACCAAGTGCAGGTATCATTATGTTAGTTATTGTCTTAGAACAATTAGGATTACCGGCTGCAGCCATAGGATTGATCATGGCTCCTGATAGAATCTTAGATATGTTCCGTACAGTAGTTAACGTAACAGGTGATGCATCGGTAGCTATTTTAGTGGATAAATCCATCAAAAACGAAGCAGAAGATTTACAAGAGGCATAAGATCTTTTTATAAAACGAAATCCCCCGGAATTCATTCCGGAGCTTTCTATACGATCTCCCTTAGTTTATTTTACTAAAAAAAAGAGGTCAGGAGACCTTTAAAGTCTATAGGTACAAATGTCGCTATCTCTTAACATTTGCACCAGTTTTACTTCTTCCCTCTTACCTTTTACTTAAAACGAGCGTTAGCTTTGCACCTGCTACTTACTACCTGCTACCTAAAAAAGCCAACTTACTTAATCAACTCTAAGGATTAAGTAAGTTGGCTTTTTTATCAATTAGCTTTCCACTATCTTTGCACTCCGTTTACACATAACTTTCACATAAATGAGATCTTTGGAATTATTAGCTCCGGCTAAGAATATAGAAATTGGTATGTCTGCCATTAATCATGGTGCAGATGCGGTATATATTGGTCCATCACAATTTGGAGCAAGAGATGCTGTAGGTAACTCTATTTCTGATATTGAGAAATTAACCAAACATGCCCACCGTTTTCACTCAAAGATTTTCGCTACTATGAACACTTTGATGTTTGATAAAGAGCTAGAATCGGCTCACAAGCAAGCATGGAGTTTATATGAAGCAGGTGTAGATGCATTAATCATTCAAGATATGGGCTTATTGGAAATGGATTTACCTCCAATTCCATTACATGCAAGTACACAAACGCATAACTATCATTTAGAGAAAGTAAAATTCTTAGAAAAGGTAGGTTTTGATAGAGTCGTATTAGCTCGTGAGCTTTCCATTAAAGATATTGAAGAAATTAATAAGGCGACGAATGTTGAATTAGAAGCTTTTGTCGCAGGTGCGTTATGTGTGAGTTTATCAGGTCAGTGTTATATGTCAAATAATGTGGGCGACCGTTCTGCTAACCGAGGAGCATGTGGACAACCATGTCGTTTGCCTTATGATTTAGTCGATAATACTGGCAGAAAGTTAGCCAATCAAAAACACCTATTATCACTTAAAGATTTAAATATGAGTGATTATGTCCTTCCTTTAGCAAGAGCAGGCATTAAATCATTTAAAATTGAAGGTCGTTTAAAAGACGAATCTTATGTAAAAAATCAAGTAGGTAACTTCAGAAAAAGAATCGACTTTGTTCTAGATAAATATGGTGATGAATTCGTTGCAGATTCTCAAGGGAAAACAATGCTTGATTTTGAGCCTGCCATTGAAAAAACATACAACAGAGGGTTTACCACTTATTTCTATAAAGAAAGAAACCCAGAAATTGTTCATTTCGATACGCCTAAAGCTATTGGAGATAAAGTAGGTAAAGTGAAGCAAATCAAAGCGAATCAATACCTAATTGAGATGGATGAAGGTAAAAAACTGATTCCTGGCGATGGTTTATGTTTCTATGATAAACATGAGCAACTTCAAGGAATGAAGGTAGAACATGTGGATGCTGAAGGTTGGATCAAGACTTCTTTGGTGATGGGTGTTCGTGTGGGGGCTGATATTTACAGAAACCACGACCACCAATTCGTAAAGGACTTAAAGTCTCAGAAAACACAAAGAAAAATAGAAAGTGATATCGTCATGGATTGGAAAGATCATACGATCACTTTAACCATAAAAGATATTTACGGAAATACCTATTCTGATAAATACAAAGAACCTTTTGAAGTCGCATCCAATCGTGAAAAATCGGAACAAAACTTAACGAAAGGTTTAAAGAAATCGGGTAATACCATCTTCTTGATTAATAAAGTAACACTTCCTGAAGGTGATTTACCATTTATTCCAGGTGGTCGATTAAATCAAATGAGAAGGGATTTAATTGAAGCTTTTGAGAATAAAAGAAATTCTGAATACAAGCAACCGCCGAGATTAAATACGGAGATTGATCACTCTTATCCTTTCCCTCAGAAAATACAGAAATGGGATCACCATGGTAATGTTTTAAATAAGTTAGCGAGACAATTTTATGCAAAACATGGTATCACAGAAATCGAGGAAGGTTTTGAAGGAAGAGAAGACAAATCGAAACTTCGTTTGATGACTACTAAGCACTGTCTTAGATATCAAATTGGTCTCTGTGATGAGTACGAAACGTTCGTAAAAGCACCTGAAGATGTAAAATTCCCATTGTTCTTAAAATCTAAGAATGCTCGTTACAAGCTAAAATTCAATTGTAAAGAGTGTGTGATGATGATTGATGATGCTCCTGAGGAGGATTAAATCTAGTGGTTCGTGGGACGTTTTGGTAAAACGTCCGTACAAGGAAGTAGCTTAGAAAAATTAATAAATGAATATAAAAAAGGCGATCTCAAAAATTATTTTGAGATCGCCTTTTTGTATGATTAAGATTTATCTATTAATCCTCGTCCTCATCATCATTTCTCAATGATGTAGAGTCATCTTTAGAAGAATCTGCGATAGCATCTCTCATTGTTGTGTCGGCCTGTAAGTTTTTCAACTTATAATAATCCATGATACCTAAGTTACCGCTACGGAATGCTTCAGAAATTGCCAATGGTACTTCAGCTTCAGCTTCGATTACTTTCGCTCTTGAAGCTTGTGCTTTCGCTTTCATTTCTTGCTCAACCGCTACGGCCATTGCTCTTCTTTCCTCTGCTTTCGCTTCTGCTACTTTAAGGTCGGCATCAGCTTGGTCAATAGAAAGTTTTGCACCAATGTTATCCCCAACATCAATATCAGCAATATCAATAGATAAGATTTCGAAAGCGGTACCTGAATCCAAACCTTTTTCTAATACTAGTTTAGAAATTTTGTCAGGGTTTTCTAGTACCTCTTTATGTGATAACGAAGAACCAATTGAAGTTACAATACCTTCACCCACACGAGCAAGGATAGTTTCTTCACCAGCTCCACCTACTAATTGAGCGATGTTAGCTCTTACAGTCACACGTGCTTTAGCAACCAACTGAATACCATCTTGTGCAACAGCAGAAACTGATGGAGTATTAATTACTTGAGGGTTTACTGAGATTTGAACGGCTTCAAATACATCACGACCCGCTAAGTCAACAGCTGCAGCTAATTTAAATGATAAAGGAATATTTGCTTTATCTGCAGAAATTAATGCCTTAATTACCGATGGAACATGACCACCTGCTAAGTAGTGAGTTTCTAAATCAGAAGTTGTTAGATCCAATCCAGCTTTAGTAGCTGTAATCAAAGAATTGACAATAATTTTTGGAGGAACTTTACGAATTCTCATTCCTACAAGACTGAACAAACTGATTCTCACATTAGAGAAGAATGCTGTAATCCATAAATTAACAGGAACAAAATACAATAGTGCAAAGAATCCTATTACTCCTATCAATAGGACACTGGCTAAAAATGGCAAAGTCATTTCTTAATTTTAGTTTATAAATTTAAAAAATTAGTTATTTGGATGTAATATAGCATTTATATTTTATTGAAATGATGTTTAATATCAACTTTTTCTTTTGGATAAATTTTAGATATTTGCATTTCAAACAATTCAATTAGTTTTAGTATAAAATGCAAATTGTGTACTTGGGCTAAACTTTATGTTCGTAAGCTGAACACATCGAACTTAATTAGAATTAAATTTATTACTAACCAAAATTAATTTACACGTGAGTAAGACGACAACGGGGCATCCTAAAGGTTTGTATACCTTGTTTGCCACAGAGTTCTGGGAAAGATTTAGTTACTACGGAATGCGTGGTTTCTTCGTATTATACCTAACAGCAACACTAGCAAACGGAGGCTTTGGCCTAGAAAAAACAGAAGCGTATAGTATCTATGGTATTTTTACAGCATTAGTTTATGTAACTCCTATTATTGGTGGTATCCTTGCTGATAAAATCCTTGGACAAAGAAAATCAATTTACATTGGTGCCTTATTGATGGCTATTGGTCAATTCACTATGGCATTATCTATTTATGACGCGCACGATTTATTCTTGACTCGTCATATGTCGCTTTACTTAGGTTTAGGTCTACTTATTATTGGTAACGGTTTCTTTAAACCGAACATTTCTACTATGGTTGGTGGTTTGTACTCTGCAAACGACCCTAACAAAGATTCAGGTTTCACAATTTTCTATATGGGTATTAACCTAGGTGCTTTTGTAACTAACTTTATTGGTGGTTCTTTGGCTGAAAATGTAGGTTGGCAATATGGATTTATGGCAGCAGGTATTGGTATGGTCATCTCTACTATTTGGTTCTTCTTGAGAGAAACATCTGTAGTAAGTGGTGAAACAGGTCTTGCTGTAGGTATGTCTCCAAAAGATCAAGGTACTGAGAAGAATAAATTAGTGAGAAAGGATTGGAATAGCATCCTTGCTTATGTGGCTGGATTAGCTATTTTATCGTATATTCTTGTACACTTAGTTATTAATATTGATGGTGATTTATTAACTGATATAGTTCTAGTTATAGGTGTTTTAGGTTTAGGTTACTTATTTGTAACAATTTTCCAAAATACAACTGGTTCAACAGAATGGAATCGCGTAGGTGTAATTTTCGCCTTGGCTATTTTCAATATCGTATTCTGGTCAGGCTTTGAGCAAGCAGGTACTTCTTTCAATACTTTTGCAAACGAATATACAGATCGTAATGTATTTGGTTTTGATATTCCAGCTTCATGGTTCCAATCAATCAACGCCGTATTCATTATTCTTTTAGCTCCATTATTTACTATTATATGGACTAAATTGACAGCAGTTAAGGCGAACCCAAGAACTCCATTCAAGTTTGCATTCTCATTAGTATTCTTAGGTATTGGCTTCGGTATCATGGCAATTGCAAACGATACTTACAATGCTTCTAATGCTTTAATTTCTCCAATGTGGTTAGTAATGGTATATTTATTCCACACTGTTGGTGAGTTATGTATGTCACCTATTGGATTATCGATGATTACAAAGTTATCACCTCCGAAAATTGTTTCTGTAATGATGGGATTCTGGATGGGATCTATTGCTTTGGGTAACTTCTTAGCGGCTCAAATGACAGCGATTTCAGAACATTATCAATTCGATACTTTCTACTTTATCACAGTGTATGCTTTTGTAGCTGCTGCGGTTGCTTTCTTAGTATCTCCTATTTTGACAAAAATGATGAAGGGTATTCACTAGGATTTCCTTTTATATATATGAAAAGAGGTTTCTTCAATTTTTCTTGGAGAAACCTCTTTTTTTGTTTTAAGTCCTACTTACTTTTGATACTCATGCCTGGTATTGTGGTCCCACGATTGAAATCGTGGGTTGGTGATAGGTTGATTTTTACAACACTAAAGTGTAGTAAAAATTTGGTCGTATAATAAGACTTAGATGATTCTATTGTAAAATACATAGAGCTATCTAACTACTAACTCTACTGGATGACATTCATTTTCGTGAACTTGTAAATCCAGTTTTTTCAGTGGCATCCTTCTATCGAATTGAATTTTATTTTGGACTGAAAATATCTCATATTGTCCATGTCTTAAAGGAATATGTAAGTTTTTCAAATTCTCACAACTCACTTCATCATCACTTTCTTTGAGGTAACCGATTAGATCGAATTGATCAGTTTCAATGTCTCTTACAAATACATAAAAGCCAAACTTATCTAGTTTTTCCTCATTTGAATAGAAAATAGCGTTTCCAACATAGGCCCCCTTGGCTAAAGGTGATTGTACTTCTGCCCTATGATCTTTAAATATCACTTCATGAATGTGTGCAGAAAATATTTCTGTTAGATTGTAGTTAACGTCTAGGTATACTTTTTCAAAAGTCGCATGACCCTTCTTTACTTTTGATGTAGCGAATACATTCTCTACATATTTTTCGTTGTCATAGTATACTTTCGTGATTCTATTATCTTCAACAAATACTCTTGCATCTAAAATTTCCTTTTGATGTTTGTTGAAGAAATCTTTATCATCAGGCATAATTACCCATACTTCATGCCATCCATTTGTAGGAGTGGGTAGATGATTCTTCTCTTTGTGATAATAATCTTTTAATTCAGAAACGGTATAAACTTGTTGGGCAATTGATAAATTAGAAACAAAGAAAGTGTTAATCAGAATGAAGACGAAAATAGAAGATCTCATATCAAAATAGGTTGTTTAATTAAAATACAATTTCAACCTCTATTGATATTCAATAACTTATAACATTACTATAGATCATTATTTATGTCCCATTCTAATGCTTTATTATAGAAAATCTCTCCATTGTTCACTTCCAATGGTGAAGCAAAATTATTATGATATAATTGACCTGTTCCCAAGCCATGTGGTTTATCTATTTTATAGTTAGCTGTAAATTGAGCAATGGCATTTAACCCAATATTTGATTCTAAAGCAGAAGTCATCCACCAAGGAATATTTCTCTCCTCAGCAATTTTTATCCATTTGCTCGACGCCTCTAATCCTCCAATTAATGCCGGTTTTAAAATAATGTATTGAGGTTTCACAATATCCAATAACTCTTCTTGTAGATGTTCTTCTACTCCTATCAATTCCTCATCAAGGGCAATGGGTATTGGTGTTGCATCACATAATAATGACATCTCCTCTAACTGCTTAGGCCATATAGGCTGTTCAATAGAATGAATCTCAAATTCTGATAACCGATTCAACTTCTCTAAGGCTTCTTCAACAGGAAAAGCACCATTAGCATCAACTCTTAAAGTAATATCATTTGATGAATATTGAGAACGGATATATTTCAAAAGTGATAATTCCTGATCAAAATCTAACGCTCCGATTTTCATTTTGATACAATCGAAACCTTTATTTAATTTTTGATCAATTTGTTCCTTCATAAAAGACTTATCTCCCATCCATACCAATCCATTAATTGGTATGCTTTCTCCTTTATAAAAAGCATTATCATAGATCTTTTTAAACCCACCGTTATTCAAATCAAGTAATGCTGTTTCTATGGCGAAATAAAAACTAGGGTATAAGTCTTTATCAATAAACTCAGGTAAATCTTCTAAAGTAACTTTATGCTCATTTAAAGTTTCAATCAATGCTTTTAGACGAAGTTCATAATCTTCAAAATGATCAATACTTAATCCTTTTAAAGTATTACATTCACCATAACCAATTACTACTGGGTTTTCAGCATCAAAAACTGATACTATATAACAGTCCTTTTTAGAAATTGACCCACGTGATGTTTTTGCAGGAAAATTGAAAAGCAACTCTTTTTTGAAGTATTGAAATTTAAGCATTGCCACAAAATTTGATTAATAAAAAGGATTAGGTTAAAGAGTATTCATTTGATAATCGTCTCCAAGACGGAAAGAAGCTAATTTCTCTAGCATTTCTTCTTGTTCGAAGGTTCCTTTTTTGAAATTGGATATCTTCCCAATGTTATCACTATTTTGGAAGATAACCGATTCTAACATCCAATCTAATTTCCTTGTCTCAGGATTTCTCCTCCTTGTTTTATAGAAAAAGGCATCTCTATTTCCTAATAGTACCTTTTCTACATTTGGATCATCTAAATATCTGCTATAACGATTTCTAAATATTTTATCGATGGTGTTTTCATCATTAAAATTTTCCAACTGATACACTAAAGTACCTCTTTCAGAATTTTCGAAATAACAACTTAATTGGGTCTGTCCTACTTCTAGCAAAGCCGTTTTCCCTCTTCTGCTGTCTTTTGTTGTAAAATCAAAAGCAATCATTCGCTCTGTTGGATTTAAAGCATCCGGAAATGATCCAAGCAATCTTTTCACACTATTGTATTCATCAACAGCATGTCTATCACCAATATTTTTTGCAAATGATTTTAGAAGGTTGACATCATTTTTATTGGACTGAATTAAAGCTAATAGAAGACCTGATGCTGACTCTAATACTAAATAAGAGCGTAACTCCTTAGGATTAATTGTTACCTGATAACCGTTCATTTGCCAATCGTTATCAATCGCAATTTCTTCTGATTTTTGAATTTTATATCTTTTCGATTTTAAAATCCTCTCTGAAAATGCTTTTGATAGGCCTTCCTTGTAATCATTTTTTTCTTTTAGCTTCACTAAATGAATAGTTAATTCTGTATTAGAAAATGTTTCAACATACCTTCCTTCAACAATTTCATCTACATTATTTTTGAAATTTCTTTGAATGATTCCTCTAGGATAATCAAATTCTATATTACGGCTAATACTATTCGATCTTACATTAACATCATCAAAATAGGATAGTGATTTCAGAGATCTTATCTGAAAATTCGGGTTATAAGGTAGTTGCAACAATAGATCTAAAGATGTCCAACTAGCAGGATAATTATCAACTTCATTTTCTGATAAAGGAATTAATTCCTCATGTAGCTTATTATAGTTTTGAACTTCTAAGGCATTCAATCCAAAATTATCCTCTAGTCTCATCTTTAATGCTAAGACATCTTCCAAACTCTTCTCAGCACCAATAATAATATGATACCATTTCCCGTCTACATCATTAGCTTGTGTAATTGCATAAGGTGAAAGTCCCTTATTTTCGAGATAATCTATACCATTTTCCATTTCGTCGTACTCTCTAAAAGAGGCAATTTTAACAGAGAATGGCTTTTCATCATTGAACTGTTCTGGAGAACAAGAACAAAAAACAATGGCAGAAAAGATAATATACAAGTAAGGATGAATTAGTTTCATTTTGTTGCAGTTCATTCTAAAGGGTAACATTAATTCGTTACCCTCAAGTTAAAGTATATTTGTGAAATTATGAATTAGAATAATCCAAATCCAATAAATTATAATCTATGTTTATAATTCATCAATTAAATGATGCATTTTATTCAATTGAGGTCAATATTTCTTCTCTTATAATAGATATATCAATAATCTCATCTCCATATTCTAATTTTTGCATTACATCAAAACCATCTACCACTTCAGAGAAAATTGTATATCGGCCATCTAAGTGATGTGTTGGAACTAGAGAAAAGAAAAACTGACAAGATTCTGTATCTTTCCCTGCCGATGCAATACCTAAAGAACCTCTTTTATAATTGAGCATTGAAAACTCACTCGGAATGTTATAATCTAAACCACCAAAACCATCTCCTCTTGGATCTCCTCCTTGAGTAACAAAATTAGGGACCATTCTATGGAAGTGAAGGTGATTATAAAAACCACTATCAATTAAACTTACAAACATAGCAACAGTTGCAGGCGCCTCTTCTACTTTCAATTGTATATCAATATCGCCTTTTTCTGTTTTGATTCGTGCAATCTGATTCTGTTCAATATCCTTAATATATTCCCATTGAATACCTTTATTTGGATATGAAGTTTTTGCTTTAAACTCTTTCCCTTCTAAAAAGGCTATCGTCTTTTCTAATTCAATATAAGCTTCCACTTGAAGCGGTAACTCCAAAAGATCTTTGACCTCATTTAATTTGGCAATGGATGGAAAATGAGACTTAAAATGATCGTTTTTCTTATTTTGAATAAACTGACAAGCATTGTAAATCTGTGATACGTCTTTAGTTGCGATACATTCTTCGAGAATTCTTTTTAATTCTTCACCTTCTTTTTTTGATGGACGGAATTTTGAGGAATAATCATTTAAAACCAATTCAATAGATTTTGTTTTTAGAATATTTACATCAGTAGTTTTCCAAGTATCAAAAGCTAAGTGTTTTCCAAATTTAGATTCGGTAATTGCTTCTAACCAAATTGTTTTTTCATATACAGAAGGAGCATTTTCAAAATTTTCTAAGGCATAATTAAACATCTTTTTATCCTTATTCCTTTTACGAAGAATAGCTTTCATGGCTTCCGCTTTGGCATTATTGAAGTTAACCACCTCAAGAATATCAAACACTTCTTTTGCTTCTGACCAACCTAATTTGTTATAGATCGATTGAGCAGCAATTTCTGCTACAATAGGATCATTATAACTTAAATATTCTATTGATTTATTAATGACACCTGAATACCTTACTTTCTCTGTTGCCATTAAAGCATTTTGAAGTACAATTGGTGATTTTTCATCTGTTAAGATTTTCTTTAATGCAGTAGCACTACCCGCTCCTTTAGAAAAATTTTGAATCGCTTTTGTAAAATTGGCTCTGATTAACTCGTTTTCATGATGTCTAGCATTATCAAAAATATTCGAATTAAACGTTTCTAACATATGCTTACTATTGATTCTAGCAAAATAAGCACTACACCATTCTTTTGTTTCTACACTCTTTGATTTTGTAAAAATGCGCATGATTTGTTCTGAAGCATCATACGATTGATAACCCTGCCAATCTTTTGCTCTATGCAAACCCTTTACAATACCAAACATCACATTTTCATCACTTAATACGAAATGTGTCAATAGGTAAATAGCACCATCGTTCGCACATTTCCCCAAACTTTCGAACATATGTTCTAATAATTCTGTTTCTTTTTGATGTTTTACTATAAAATCAATAATAAATGGAGATAAAGAACGGTCTCCCATTTGCCCTAAAGCAAATGCAGCTGCTATCTTTACATTAAGGTGATTAGACTCTATTAGAACTCCTTTTATATCAGAAATTGCTAAAGTGTCTTGTACAGAACCAAGAGCAATTAAGACTTCTTCTTGATAAACGGTGTCCTTTAGAATCTTTAATAATTCTTTTGTATTACGTTCATCTCTAAGAGAATAAATTTCTCTAATTTTGTGGTCCTGAAATTTATTGGAATATTTTTCACCTCCACTAGTTCCTTGTTCTTCTTCTGAACAAGAAATTATGAAGAGACCTAAAAAAAATAAATAAAAAATCGATAAGAATTTATAGTTGCTCATTTGTGCTAAATATGTTTATCGATAAAATAACCAATTAAAAACCTCATACACAAATTTTATGCGTGCAGTCGATATAATCATTAAAAAAAGAGAGGATTTAGAATTAACTTCTGAAGAATTAAAAGAATTTTTAGACGGTTACCTAAAAGGTGATGTAACCGATTATCAAATGTCGGCCTTTTTAATGGCTGTCTTTTTAAATGGACTTTCTGATAATGAATTAAAAGTTTTAACAGAGACCATGAGAAACTCAGGCGACTTGATTCACCTTGAAGGAGTCACTAGATTTCTTATCGATAAGCATAGTACTGGAGGTGTTGGCGATAAAACTAGTATTGCTCTTGCTCCCCTCTTATCCACTTTTGGCATTGGTACAGCAAAGATGTCGGGTAAAGGCCTTGGCCATACAGGAGGTACATTAGATAAATTCGAAGCGATTCCTGGTTTTAAATTTCCAGAGTCTGAAGCTGAAATGGTCAATAGCATTGAGCATTCAGGTATCGGTATCATGGGACAAACAGATGATATTGTTCCTCTAGATAAAAAGCTTTATGCCTTAAGAGACGTGACGGGTACTGTAGATAGTTATCCTTTGATTGCCTCGAGTATTATGAGTAAAAAGCTTGCCGTTCGTTCAGACGGAATTATCCTTGACGTTAAAGTAGGCGATGGTGCTTTTATGAAAACATTGGAGAATGCGCAAAAGCTCGCAAACATCATGAGAGATATCGGAACAATGTTCGAGCGTAAAGTGCATATCGTACTTAGTGGTATGGAACAACCTTTAGGTAATGCTATTGGTAATGGACTTGAAGTCTACGAAGCAGTTGAATCTTTAAAAGGTAATGGTCCAAAAGACTTTGAAGAATTGATTACAACAATCACTGGTATTGCTCTTGTTCAAAAAGGTGATGTTAAAACGGTTGAAGAAGGTATTGAAAAGGCTGTTGCTAAATTACACTCGGGCGAAGCGGTTACTGCCCTTAGAGATTTCGTTGCTGATTGTCATGGTGACGCTTCTTATATCGAGCAACCTGAGAAATTCTTAACTGCTCAATTCAAATATGAATTAAAAGCGGATGCAGATGGTTGCATTTCCCAATTAAAGGCAGAGTCTGTAGGTACAGCAGGTATGCTTTTAGGTGCTGGTAGAGAAACAAAAGAAGATGTTATCGATTATGCTGTAGGTATTGTTCTAGAAAAGAAAGTAGGTGATGTGGTCTCTAAAGGAGATACTTTAGCCGTACTTCACTACAACAAGGAGAATGACAAATTCAAACAGGCAGTCGAATTATTGAATTCTGCATATCAGATATCAAACGATAAGGTGGAACAGCCGAAAGTGATTCTAGACATTCAATAATTATAGGATACAAAGAACTTTTGTGATGATTATTATTAATAATTGCAAAAGAAATGAGCATCACCTATTCAAATAGTAACTTTGTGCGTTACAAATAGAAATACAAATCATAATAAGCATATAAATTAGATATGAGTATAGCTAAATACGTTGATCACACTATTCTTGCAGCGAACGCGACTGCATCTCAGATTATTACTCTATGTGAAGAAGCGAAAGAACATAACTTTTTCTCAGTTTGTGTCAATACATCTTATGTGCCATTAGCAAAAGAACATACTAACGGTTCTGATGTTGCCGTATGTGCCGTAGTTGGTTTCCCATTAGGTATGATGGATACTGCTTCTAAAGTATTCGAAGCTAAAACAGCAGTTGAAAATGGTGCCGATGAAATCGACATGGTTATCAATGTGGGTAAACTAAAAGATGGCGAAAACGATTATGTGGAAAATGAAATCCGCTTAATCAAAGAAGCAATCGGTTCTAGAGTTTTGAAAGTGATTATCGAAACTTGTTACTTAACTGACGAGGAAAAAGAAAGAGCCTCAAAACTTTCTGTGAATGCTAATGCAGATTTCGTAAAGACTTCTACTGGTTTCGGTACTGGAGGAGCAACTTACGAAGATATTCAAATCATGAAAGACGCTGTTGCTGGTAAAGCACAGTTAAAAGCTTCTGGCGGTGTTCGTGATTATGAAACTGCTCAAAAATATATCGACATGGGTGTGACTCGTTTGGGTACATCTAGCGGAATTAAAATTATTCAAGGCGGTACAGCCGACGAAGGTAGCTACTAATATATATGAGTAAAAGAGTTGTTTTAATCGTTCTCGATAGTGTGGGTATTGGCTTTAGTGCCGATGCAGACGAATATGGAGATCGCGGTGCAAATACTTTAGGTCACATTGCCGATAGTGCAGGGTTAGACATTCCTAACATGCATAGAATGGGTTTAGGTAACATTGCTCCTTTACATGGTTTACCTTCTCTAGGTACGACTTCGGCTGCCTATGGAATGGCCAAAGAAGTTTCTAAAGGTAAAGATACCACTACAGGACACTGGGAAATTGCTGGTCAGATTCTTTCTGAACCATTCCCTACTTACCCAAATGGCTTCCCTGAAGATATTATTTCTGCTTTTGAAAAAGCAACAGGTAGAAAGACAATTGGTAATAAAGTAGCTTCAGGAACTGCTATAATCGAAGAATTTGGTGACCAACACGTTGCGTCGGGTGATTTGATTGTTTATACTTCTGCAGACTCTGTTTTCCAGATTGCTGCTCACGAAGAAGTTGTTTCTGTTGAGGAATTGTATAAATACTGTGAAATTGCAAGGGAACAATTGAATGTTGGTCGTGTGATTGCCCGCCCTTTTGTGGGTGAAAACGGTAACTATACAAGAACATCAAATAGACATGATTATTCTTTAGAACCATCAGAAAATATGCTAACACGTATTAAAGCTGCCGGTAAAGATAGTATTGGTGTAGGTAAGATATTTGATATCTACGCTGGTAAAGGATTTACTGATCATGTTTATACAAAGAGCAATGAAGATGGTATCGATCAGACTATTGAATACTTAAAGAAAGACAACAATGGTCTTGTCTTTACTAACCTAGTAGATTTTGATATGTTATTTGGACATAGAAGAGATCTAATTGGTTATAGAGATGCGTTAGAGTATTTCGATCAAAGATTACCTGAGATTATGGATGCCATGAAAGAGGATGATGTTTTAATCATCACTGCTGACCATGGTAATGATCCAATCTTTAAAGGTACTGATCATACTAGAGAACATATTCCGATTTTAGTCTATGGTAAAAAGGTAAAACCCGTCAACATTGGTTTTAGAAACACTTTTGCCGACATCGGAACTACAATTGAAGAATTATTATTAAATGAAGCCCCTACTACAGGAAGCTTCGCATCCATGATTTTATAAGATGAGTATACATATTGGTGCAAAGCCAGGTGATGTGGCAGAAGTCGTATTAATGCCTGGAGATCCATTAAGAGCTAAATATATTGCTGACAACTACCTTGAAGACGTTGTTCAATACAATAACGTAAGAGGTATGTTAGGTTTTACTGGAACGTACAAAGGTCATAGAATCTCTGTACAAGGTTCTGGTATGGGTATTCCATCAATTGGTATCTACGCCCACGAACTAATTACTGAGTTCAACGTACGTAAATTAATTCGTGTAGGTAGCTGTGGTTCAATGCAACCGCATATCAAACCAAGAGATCTAGTTATTGCTATGTCAGCTTCAACTGATTCTTCTTTCAACCAAAACCGTTTCGGTGGTAAGGACTACTCTCCTGCTGCTGATTTCGAAATGTTGAGAAAAGCCAACGAAGTAGCTACAGCGAAAGGTATCAAACCATATAACGGTAACATCCTTTCTTCTGATGCATTCTACGGAGATGATGCTGATGAGTGGAAGAAATGGGCTAAATACGGTGTTCTAGCGGTTGAAATGGAAACAACTGCTTTATATACTATCGCAGCTCAATTTAACGCTAGAGCGATGACTATTCTTACTGTATCAGATAGTTTGGTAACAGGTGAAGAGTTAAGTTCTGAAGATCGTCAGAATACATTTACAGATATGATGGAGATTGCTTTAGAAACTGCAATTGCAGACTAATTCAATTCCCCTCATCATTTGATGTACTATTGATATTACATGTATTTAAATAGATATTTCTATTAAGTACTAAGGATAATGGAGTTATAAATAAAGCTAAATACTTTTTAGTTAATTTATAACTCCATATTTTTTTTATATCTACTACTCTCCTATTTTTGCACGGATTTTTAACTTCATTCAAACTTCTTAATCCATGAAATATATCAAATACTTATGGGGCTTATCATTACTAGTGTATCTAGGTTTAAACCTTTTGGCTTATATCTATTTACCTGAGGATGGTGTTACAGTCATTCAACAAACAGCCAATAGTCAGGCAGTGTTAATGACGAGAAGCGATTTCTTTTACGCTTCTATGGGAAGTTTATTATTAGTCAACATCTTTTTTATTACCATTGGAAACGGAATTCTGTATTTTCCAAAAATTATGGTATTCGCTCCAAACAAAGACTATTGGTATTCAACAAAGGAAACTCGTGAAAAATTTGTTGAGATAGTAAAAGGTTGGACTAAAGGAATGGCGACTATTCTAACACTAATTTTACTAACTGTTGTTGGTGTAATTTATCAATCACAAGGACACGATCCTTTAGCCTTTAGAGTAGAATATTCTCCTATGATCCTTTGGATAATGGCTATTCTATGGTTAGGCGTTTATTTTATAGTACTTAAAAAGCCTAATTCAACTGAGGCATAATGGATATAAAATAAAAAGAGGGTGAATTAAAAAATAATTTAATTCACCCTCTTTTTTATGTTTTAGAACAATTACACTGATTGCTCTTCTTTATTCTTTTTTCCTTCACAATCTTCGTTTTTACAAACTCCGTAGAAGTTAAGAGAATGCTTTTCGATTTCGAAATTATAAACCTCTTCCACCATTTGTTGGATCTTCTGGATTCTAGGATCACAAAACTCAAAGATTTTATTACATTCCTTACAAATTAAATGATCGTGTTGTTTAAAACCGTGTGCTTTTTCATACAATGCTAAGTTTTTACCAAACTGATGTTTAGTAATTAAATCGCATTCTAAGAGTAAATCTAAAGTATTATATACTGTCGCTCTACTTACACGGTAATTTTTATTTTTCATGTTGATATAAAGCGATTCAACATCAAAATGTCCGCCTCTGCTATAGATCTCTTCCATGATAGCAAAACGTTCTGGAGTTTTTCTTAACTTTTTCTCCTCCAAATATTTGATAAATATTTCTTTAATATCTTCCATGTTACTATTTAATAATTTGAATTGAATTCAACAGCATCTTTCAGCTCATAAATCAATCCTGTTTCTTCGTCATTTAAATGAAGTGTCCCTTTAAAGGTGACTTCTTCTTCCGTTATTTCTCTATGATTCTTTAGGAAAATAGCCACTACTGACTCAGGTCCTGCACCACCACAGAAAAAACAACTTGAGAAAGGGTATACAGATAACATAATAGAGTTGTCTTCTGTTTCTACAGGAAGTACAAAACCTTTAATGACTATTTCAGAATTATCTAAAGCTTTCACTTCATTAGTAAATAATGGAAATGGTATGTCCATTTCAAACTCTTCTGAATATTTATATTCCCAATCAACCTTAAGAAGTTTCTGCCAAATCTCATCCTCCTCTTGAGCAAATGAGAAAGACATACACAGGTAGCTCAATAAAACAATAAAAAACTTTCTCTTCATTTTATTCCGAATTGTCTTCTGCTTTATTAGCGTTGTTCTCTGGTTTCTTATTGAAATTATCTTTACGACTTTTCCAATGTTCTTTTTTAGGGTGTGGAGGTCTATTTCCACCTTTATTGAACTTAGGATTACCTTGACCTTTGGCTTTATTTTCCAACATTTTTTGTTGTTTTGTTACCTGAGCCTCTTTTCTTTCACCCGCTTCTAATTCACTTAAGTCGTACTCTTCTTCCCCAACAGCACTATCAACAACCATTTTTTGATTCTTGATATGATCTTTACGGTCTTGAAGTAACTGTTTTGCATTAGGACGAATCATGTTTTCTACCACATTATTCCTCACTTTAACAATATCTACCGCTTGCATCAATGCTTCACGGAAAGATTTCTCGTCTGCAATACCTTTACCTGCAATATTATAAGCTGTTCCATGATCAGGTGATGTTCTTACAATATCCAAACCTGCAGTATAATTCACTCCACTTTCGAATGCATGTAATTTAAATGGAATTAACCCTTGATCGTGATACATACAAAGGATACCATCATAGTTTTTGAAAGATAATGTACCAAAGAAGCCATCAGCTGGGAAAGGTCCAAATACTAAGTTTCCTCTTTTTTTGAACTCCTTCACGACAGGTCCAATCACATTAATCTCTTCATCTCCCAATAACCCTTCTTCACCTGCATGTGGATTAAGTCCCATTACAGCTACTTTAGGTTTTGTGATTCCGAAGTCTTTCTTCAAAGAATCAATCATTACATTCAACTTCGCTGTCACTAATTCTTTAGTAATAGCATCAGATACTGCTTTGATAGGAATATGACCAGTAACAACACCTACTCTTAAATCGCCAGCACAAAGTGTCATCAATGTTTCTCTATCCTTAGCAAAATTTTCATTGTAATATTCCGTATGTCCAGCATACTGAAAATTTTCACTTTGAATATTTGCTTTGTTAATTGGAGAAGTAACTACTGCATCTATCACTTCAGATCTAAGATCTTCAGATGCTTTATCAATAGATAAATAAGCACAATGTCCTGCTTCTTGAGTTACTTTACCAGGTTCTAATTCTTGAACTTCACTCCAACAGTTCACTACATTAATCTTCTGATCATGAATGTAACTGTTGTTGTTATATTGATGATAAGTAAACTCTTCTAAGTTTAATATCCTTTTGTACTTAGTCAAGATTTTGCCTGAACCATATACAATTGGAGTACATATATTTGTTATCCTCTTGTCTTGCAACACTTTAACGATTACTTCCGGTCCAATACCATTGTAATCTCCTATTGTAATACCAATACGAGGTTTATTAGATCGTCTATTTTTTTGATTTTTATTATCTCTCATATTTCTGTAAAAAGTAGATTTTGTACATCTACATTTAAATTCAATTAATCAAAAGTAATCATTTATGCTATCTTTTCTATGTTAAATAGTATTAACCTTAGATTGAATAAAAATAATAATTAAGAAAGTGATTCTGTATTTTGAAAATAGTTACTTTAATAAACAGGTTAATATTGTTTAAATGATTTCCTTGAATATTATCATCGTTAGATATACCAATTCAAATTAAGTATTTTTGTAAATAATCAAGGATTTATTGAATTATTTGAAAGAATAACAAGATAACAAACTTCAAAATCAAATTAATTGTGTTCTTTTTTTAGAACAGGTAGTAAACCAATTGCCGATGAAGAGATTTTACTATTTTATATATATTCTAATATTATCTTCTGTTGTGGGTTTTTGGATCTACTCTACTTTTTATGCCCCTGTAGATGACACACCTTTCATAAATGAATATAGTTTTTCCGATACAGAACCAAATCCTTATAAACTTAATGATAAGATTATAAGGGCTGATATGCCTGGAAAGTTCTTAAAGATGAAAAATACTTTGAGTACGAAAAAAGGGAATAATGAATCTAATTATCCACTTGGATATAAAAACGCAGAAATTAAAGCACATCAAGTATCAGAAAGTAACCCTTATTTTGATTCAATTGTTTGGGCTAAAAATGGACCAACAAACGTATCTGGAACAATTTACAGCATAGTATCAGACAAATTTGATACTAATGATAATACTTGGTTAGCTACAACTGCTGAAGGTGACATTTGGAAAACAAAAAACAGAGGTAAGCATTGGACTTGTGTAACCGATTCTTTACCAAATATTCCGATAACTAAAATTATCCAATCTCCATCTCAACCACAGATATTTTATGCAATTACCGGTGAAGCATATGGTAAAAGATATATACAATCTGGCAATGGCTTACTAAAAAGTACTGATAATGGTAATACTTGGCAAATAGTAAAGAATACGCTGGAGAATGAAAAATTTCAAGCAATAACCTCTATTATTATCGATCCAAATGATCATAAAACACTTCTTATCGGGACAACGCAAAGGATAAATGACAATACATTAAGATCATTCATTCTGAAAACAAAGGATGAAGGTGAAAATTGGGAAGAAGTTTATGAATCAAATTCTATTATTCAAGCCTTAGAATATCAACCTAATAATTTCAAAGTGATTTTAGCTGGAGTTAAAAACCAAGGAATTATTAAGAGTATTAACTCAGGTAGAACTTGGGGTAAAGTTGGAAACAATTTCAAAATGTCAGGTAGAATCAATTTGGCATTTGCTTCTGTAAATACTTCTATCGTTTTAGCCTCTACTACTGGAAAAGGTAGTAAACAAGCAATACTCTATGTATCTATGGACAATGGAAACTCTTGGAAACGATTGCAATTTGAGAGTCCAATTAATCAATTATTCGGAGGTCAAGGTTGGTATAATAATTTTATCACTCCTCATCCTTATGAAACATACTCATTCTATATTGGAGGAGTAAATATCAATAAATTATCCATAAGAAATTTTGAAACCGGACAAGCTATTTTAAGCCCTATTTCTGATGCTTATTCAGAATTTGATGGTCCAAACCAATTTCTACAATGGTCAGGTATGTCGAATATTAAAGGATTACATCCTGATCATCATCAATTATTAATCCTTAATAATAAGAAAGACAGCAGTTTCCAATTACTTACAGCTACTGATGGAGGTGTCTACATGAGTAAAAGAGATCATCAACCTGGAGAAAAAGACAACTCATGGAATTTTGCTTCATATGGTCTTCATTCCACTCATTTTTTTGATATTGATAAACATCCTTATAAGGATCAATTTTTCTGTGGAACTCAAGAAAATGGATCATGGGTATCTCCTACTAATCCTAGTATTTCAAGTAAATACAGAAGAGGATTACCCGGTGATGGATTTGATGTGATATGGCATCAATCTAATCCTGATATACTTATAGGAAGTATATATAATAATCATTTCTTTCGCTCATTAGATGGAGGTTTTTCGTTTAAAAAAGTAGGAAATGATTTATTAGATATTGATGAAGCGGCACCTTTTTTCAGTAAAATTGTCGATGCTCCAAATCAACCCAACTTATTGTATACAATTGGTGAAAGTGGTGTTTGGTTTTCAGAAAACTTTGGAGACTCATGGATGTTAAGTCCAATAAATAAGTTATGGAAGAGAACAGACTACATGGATATAAATGTCTCTACTGTCAATCCTAAAATTATATGGGCAGGTAGTGAGATAACGGAAGACAACAGAATTCATGTATCAAAAGATGGTGGTTTAACTTTTACAGCAACAAGCGATTTTAAATACAATGGTAAAAGTCTTGGACAAATCTCAAAGATTGTATCCGACCCAATTCTGCCTAATGTTGCCTATATCACTTTTGCTTTTAATGACTCTCCAAAAATTATTAAGACAGATGATTATGGAAAGACATGGAAAGATATTTCTGGATACGCAAATACGTCTCGACACCCGCTACCGAATGTACAAGTGTATGACCTTTTTGTATTTCCATACAACAATCAAATTCTTTGGGCTGGCACCGAAATTGGCCTATTCCAAACATTAGATGGAGGAAAAAGCTGGCATAGATTAAAAAGTAATTTCCCTGCCACTTCTGTATTTAATATACATTATAGAGATAACAGCATTTTTATAGGCAGCCAAGGAAAAGGAATATGGAGTCTTCATTTAGATGTATCCTTACAACCTAAAATTCTTAGTAGTTATTATGATAAACAAAAAGAGTTAATCGTTGAAATGGAAAACGTAAGTCAATATGATTCCCTGCAATTTTATAATAAAGGACAACTCATTGATAGCGGTAAAATAGAGATAACCGGTAATTACGTGAAGTTCAAGACTGAAGATGTTTTAAGTGATTTATCGGTTATTGGGTACAAAAACTCACTTCCTTATACTTCTAGATCTTCTAATAATTCACCTTTTGAATTTGGTAATTCTGTTTCTCATTTTCACTTTGACCACAAGTCTGATTCCGTTGAAAATAAACTAACTGGAAATTTATTCAATCAGTTTTCTGCACCAGGGTTTTCATATTCTTTACATACTGAACACCCATACAAGGTAAATGAAACAAAGTATTCGTATTTAAAATCTCCAATAGTATTAGACCGTTATACTAGTACACTTTACTATAAGGACATCGCATTAATTGATACGAATGACCATGTTTCAATACAGGCTTCAAAAGACCTTGTTCATTGGAAAAATATTAGTGGGAATTATAATGCTTCATTTAATACTGATTGGACATTTACGATCAATAAAAAAGATCCTATGGGATCTCAAAACTTAGAAGTCCCCCATTCTATTAATCTATTAGAGCACTTTAGTCCCCAAGACACAGTATATTTTAGATTTGAGCTTTCCTCCACAAAATCAAAAAACAATTGGGGTTGGGCAATATCATATATTGATATTCAAGGTAAACATGATACTGAATATAATAATGTTGTTTTCAATAATTTGATTCCAATTCAGGCAAGTGTTTCTCCATCAATTGTAAGTGATCAAAAAATAAATGTAGAGATCTTATCCAACGATAAAAAGTTACTTGATATCAAAATCATGAACTTAATTGGTAATAACGTTTTAGAGAGAAAATATATAAAACTGAATAAAGGTTGGAACAAATATCCTTTAACATTACCTTATCTAACGGATGGCATGTACATCATCAATTTGGAATATGACGATAAGGTAACCTCTTTAAAATTTATGGTGAGCAAAAAGAAAGACAAGCACATCATCATCTAAATTTAGATCTTTACCCTACTTCGATGTGGTTAATTTCTGTATCTGTTTGTTATTGAATTTGTAATAATAAAATAAAAGGGTGTTTTTTGTATCCCTATTTTAAGCATAATAAAATTATCATTTATGGCCAACGTAAAACCTAAGAAACATTTAGGACAACATTTCCTGGAAGACATGCAAATCGCAGACGATATTGTGAATGCAATGACTCAATATGGTGGATATAAAGAAATCTATGAGATCGGTCCAGGTACTGGAGTTTTAACTACTCGTTTGCTGAATAAAAATGATATAAAAACTACAGTTGTAGAAATAGATACCGAATCTGTAGACTATTTAAGAGATGTTGTAGGTTTACCAAAGGATCAAATTATTGGTGGTGACTTTCTTAAACTAGATTTTGATAAAATCGCTCCTCACCCTGTAGGATTAATTGGTAACTTCCCTTACAATATTTCTACTCAAATCTATTTTAAAGTACTAGAACATAAGGATCAGATTACTGAATGTGTGGGTATGATTCAAAAAGAAGTAGCAGAAAGAATCTGTTGTAAAACAGGTGGAAGGACTGCTGGTATTCTTACTATCCTAGTTCAAGCATTTTATGATGTCGAATACCTATTCACTGTACCCCCAACGGTATTTAATCCTCCTCCAAAAGTTGATTCTGCAGTAATTTCATTAAAAAGAAACGATAGAAAAACCCTGCCTTGCGATGAAAAATTATTCTTCAAGGTAGTTAAACAAGCTTTTTCAACACGTAGAAAAACATTAAGAAATGCAATGAAGCCATTTGGTCTTCCTGCTGACTTCCTTAAAAAGGATATATTTTCTCTACGTGCTGAAGCTTTAAGTGTAGATGATTTTATTCAATTGACAGTTGAAATTGAAGAAATAAGAAAATCATAGTTTCGCTTGCTTCTCAACATATAAGTTATTCCTATTTCTATAAATAAAGTAATTATTTAAAACAGAGATCAGGATAACATCATTTCCGGGCATTGCTTTTTGTTCAATTAATTTACCAGATATATCTGATATTTTATATTCAAAAGCATTGCCCGTTTTTTAATACCTACCTTTTCATTAGTAATGAAGTTATGCTTCAATGCAATTACTCTTTTCATCATTAATTAACTTATTTATAAAATTATCTAGATTGATACTATAACTAACTTTTTACCTTTCAATATTATTGCTAAATAATATTTCAATTATTGTTTTTATTTAAAACAAATGACACTATATTTAACAAATAATTTCTTAACGAATCAAATAATACCTGAAAATGACCATCACTGAATCCAAATTTTATGAACTATGGCTTAACAACATCCAAGGAATTGGAGGTGCTACAAGTAAATTATTAATAAGTCATTTAGGATCTGCTGAAGATGTATTTAAATCTTCTCCTACTCAACTGAAAAAAGTAAGCGGTATAGGAGAACATACGATTCACTCAATTGGTATCTCAAAAAAATATTTAAAGAAAATTGATCTTGAGGTCCAAAAAATTGAAAGTGCTAATGTTCGGGTTTTATCATATACCGATGATGAATTTCCAAAACGTTTAAAATACCAAAAAGACTCTCCTTATCTTATTTATGTAAAAGGAAAAGCGAAAGGACTTTACGCCAAGAAAACAATTGGAATTGTAGGTTCTCGATCTGCTAATTATTACGGTAAATCAGTTACCAATAAACTGATTGAAGATTTATCAAAATTCAAAGATATATCTGTGATCAGCGGATTAGCTTATGGAATTGATATACAAGCCCATAAATCTTCATTAAGTTATAAAGTAGGAACAATTGGTGTAATGGCAAATGGCTTGAATAAAGTCTACCCTTCCATACATAAAAACACAGCATTGGAAATGATCAAGGACGATAATAGTGGTCTTATTACTGAGAATTTAATGGACGCTGAACCTGATGGGCCTAAATTCCCTGCTAGAAATCGAATTATTGCAGGATTATCTGATGTCATCATTGTTATTCAAGGAAAAAAGAAAGGTGGTGCACTAATCACTGCAGACATTGCTAATAGCTACCATAAAGAAGTATTTGCTGTTCCCGGACAGGTAAATGATGAATTAGCTGAAGGATGTAATAATCTTATTAAATATCAGAAAGCTAGAATATACACTTCTGCTGATGATATTATCAAAATGATGAACTGGGATATTCAAGAAAAAAATAATACACAAAAAACGCTATTTGATACCTCAGATTTATCGAAAGATGAATTATCTATTGTAGATTTATTGAAAGAAAACGAATATCACATAGAAGAATTAGCTATTCAACTTCAAACGCCAATTCCTAAATTGTCAGGCTTCTTACTACAACTTGAATTAAGAGGTATTATTCGTTTAAAGCCTGGAAATATTTATAGTTTAAAATAACATGAAAATAGTAATTGCCCCTAATGCTTTTAAAAGTAGTATTTCGTCTATTGAGGCTGCCAATATTATACAAGAGGCATGGTTAAATAATAGACCAAACGATGAAGTTGTCAGTCTACCACTTGCCGATGGTGGTGACGATTTTGATCATGTTATTGCCTTATATAAAAATGGGACATGGAACGAAGTGGCCACAGTGAATGCATTAAACCAACCACATACTTCTGGTTATTACAAAGTAAACAATGCGACTGCAGTAATAGGAATGGCATCTGTTTGTGGGTTAGCCGATATCAATGAAGGAAAAAGAAACGCTTTAGAAGCTAGCAGTAGAGGTTTAGGAATAGTGATGATGCAGGCGATTAATGATGGATGTAAGGAAATAATTATTGGTCTAGGTGGTAGTGCATCAACTGATTTTGGTTTGGGAGCATTGGCAGAATTGGGTTTACTTTGTTTTAACGATGACGGAACTCCTATTCAACCCAACGGAGGCAACTTATCTTCAATCAGAACATTTGATATTCAAGAATTACTAAATAAAATAGAGGGTATTTCTTTTTACATTGCTGTGGACGTTGAAAACGGATTATTAGGAAAAAATGGGGCCGCTCATGTTTTCGGTCCTCAAAAAGGTGCTAATCAAGAAGACATTAAAGTTCTTGATGATAATTTAAGCCACGCAGCCGACCTCACACAAATAGCGACAAGTATTGAAGTTCATGATGCTATTGGAAGTGGTGCTGCCGGAGGAACTGCTGGAGGTTTTATGGCTTTCTTAAATGCCACAATATTAAAAGGAAGTGAATTTGTGATGGATTGTTCAGGTTTTGAAGATCAACTCTCTGATACAAATTTAATTATCACATCAGAAGGTACGATTGATGATCAAAGTCTGTATGGTAAACTTCCATATCAAGTAGCAATAAAAGGAAATGAATTAAAAATACCTGTATTAGCCTTGGTTGGTAATAATAAATTGTCAACCAATATAGAGCATCCTTTTTACAGTATATTCAATATCAACCAAAAGTTTAGAGGGTTTGATGATATGCTATCATTAGGTAAAGAAAACCTTTATAAAACTGTTGAGGAAATAGCTAAAATATTCTCTTTAAAACATGATATGTAATTAACAGATTTTACAATAAATAGTATCATTAAATAAGTTTTTTTTAGCATCTTGCAAGGATTAATGGAAATGTATACCATCGAAAATACCTACATTTCTGATTAAGAAAATAGATGATAAAGTCTTTTTTTTATTTTACTCAATTTTTAATAGCAACCTTCCATCTCTATGACAAACTCAATCAAAAAGATTGCAATCCTATTTTTTTCAGTGGTTTGTATTCCTTTTGCATATGGACAGAAAGAGTTCTACAATAACAACAAATTCAAACAGTTAGACGAAGAACTACCTACTCCCAACGTATACAGAACAGGTTCTGGTGCTCCAGGAGCTGAATATTGGCAACAAAAAGCTGATTATGTTATCGAAGCTTCAATTGATGAAAAACTTCACCGATTGAATGGTAAAGAAACAGTGACTTATTTCAATAATTCACCTGAAACACTTACATATTTGTGGATTCAATTGGATCAAAATATGAGAGCAACTGATTCTGACACTTACAAAATCAGACAAAATAAAATCAAAAAAGGGACAAACATCAATCAATTAGCAGCTATTGATGGATTCCCTGAGTATGATGGTGGACATAAGATCCAAAAAGTAACTACAGCAGATGGTCAAGATCTTAAATACACTATCAATAAAACAATGATGCGTATTGATTTACCTACTCCACTAAAGTCAGGTGAAAACTTCGCATTTAAAATTGATTGGTACTACAACATCAACGACCGTTTATTAATGGGTGGCCGTGGTGGCTATGAAACATTTGCTGAAGATGGTAATACAATCTATACGATCACTCAATGGTTCCCAAGAATGGCCGTTTATGATGATTTCAACGGTTGGCAGCACAAACAATTCTTAGGTAATGGAGAATTTGCTTTAACATTTGGAGACTATGATGTAAAAATCACTGTACCATCTGATCATATTGTTGCATCAACTGGTGAATTACAAAACCCTGATGATGTATTAACTGCCACTGAAAAGCAAAGATTCGAGGAAGCAAAAAAATCAGATAAACCAGTAGTTATCGTCACTCAAAAAGAAGCAGAGAAAAAAGAAAAAACGCAAGCTTCTGATACTAAAACTTGGCACTACAAAGCTGAAAATGTAAGAGATTTCGCATTTGGTTCATCAAGAAAATTCATTTGGGATGCAATGGGTGTAGATATCAATGGCAAAACTGTAATGGCGATGTCATACTACCCTAAGGAAGCAAACCCATTGTATGGTCAGTATTCTACAGAAGCAGTAGCACATACATTAGAAGTTTATTCTAAATATACCATCGACTATCCTTATCCAGTAGCGATTTCAGTAGAAGCATCAAATGGTATGGAATACCCAATGATCTGTTTCAACTACGGTCGACCTGAAAAAGATGGCACTTATTCTCCAAGAATCAAATATGGAATGATTTCAGTAATCATCCATGAAGTGGGTCATAACTTCTTCCCTATGATTGTCAACTCAGACGAAAGACAATGGACTTGGATGGACGAAGGTTTGAATACTTTCTGTCAGTATTTAGCAGAACAAGAGTGGGAAGATGGCTATCCATCAAGAAGAGGTCCTGCTGAGAATATCGTTCCTTACATGAAAGGTGAAAAAGATAATATTACTCCTATCATGACTAACTCTGAATCATTAAAGCAATTTGGTAATAACGCTTATGGTAAGCCTGCCACTGCTTTAAACATTTTGAGAGAAACAATTATGGGTCGTGAATTATTTGACTATGCATTTAAAGAATACGCACAGAGATGGGCTTTCAAACACCCTAAACCAGCTGATTTCTACAGAACAATGGAAGATGCTTCTGCAGTAGATTTAGATTGGTTCTGGAGAGGTTGGTTCTATACTACTGAAGCGGTAGATATTTCGATTAAGAATGTTATCGTAAAAGAACTAGATACTCAAGATCCAAAAGCTGAAAGTGCAAAACAAAAAGCAGAACGTGATAATCAACCTAAGCAAATCACAACTATTCATAACGAAGAGGAAAAATTGGTTACTAGAGTTGAGAAGAGACCTGAATTAAAAGACTTCTACAACAGCTATGATCCACTTGATCCTAATATTGAAGATTTTGATAACTACAAAAAGTATCAATCTCAATTGAATAAAAAGGATAAAGCATGGTTAGCTTCTAAGCATTTTGTTTATCAAGTTGATTTTGAAAATGTAGGTGGTCTAGTAATGCCTATCATCATCGAACTTCAATTTGAAGATGGTTCTTCTGAGAAAAAGTATATTCCTGCTGAAATCTGGAAAATGGATGACACAGTAGTTTCAAAAGTATTTGTTACTGAAAAAGAGGTAACACAGTTTGTTCTTGATCCAAACAGAGAAACAGCTGATATTGATACAGAGAACAACTACTATCCAAGAAAGCCTGAGGTAAGCCGTTTCAAATTATATAAGTCTGGTGCTAACCAACCAAGAACTTATGATAGCGGTAGATTAAACCCAATGCAAAAGGCGAAGAAAAACAAGAAATAATATAACTGAGAATGTCTCATTATTGAAAAATGATGAGGCATTCTTTTTTTACTATGAAAGCACATTTCAAACTATTCACTCTTTCTAGCTTACTCTTATTATCATCTACAGTTTTTGGCCAAAAAGAGGCCTATAATAATAGTAAATTTAAGCAGTTAGACGAAGAACTTCCTACACCAAATGCCTTTCGTACAGGTAGCGGTGCTCCAGGTCATAAATACTGGCAACAAAAAGCCGATTACACCATCGAGGCTTTATTAGATGAAGAAAAACATCAGTTACATGGTATAGAAACTATAACTTATACCAATAACTCCCCCGATAACATCAAATACTTATGGGTGCAATTGGACCAAAACATGAGAGCAACCAACTCAAGCACCTATAAGATCAGACAAAATAAAATCAAGGAACAAGCCAATGCTTCTTACTTCAATAGAATTGATGGTTTCCCTGATTACGATGGTGGTCATAAAGTTCTAGAAGTAAAAAATGCTGATGGAACAGATTTACCTTATACTATCAATCAAACAATGATGAGGGTCGATCTTCCCAAAGATTTAAAATCCGGTGATAGTTATACTTTTAAAGTAAAGTGGTTCTATAATATCAATGATAGATCGCTTATGGGTGGCCGAGGTGGTTACGAAACTTTTAAAGATGGTAATACATTGTACACAATCACTCAATGGTTCCCAAGAATGGCAGTGTATGACGATGTGAATGGATGGCAAAACAAACAATTCCTTGGACGTGGTGAGTTTGCTCTTACGTTTGGAGATTATGATGTAAAAATCACCGTACCTGATGATCATATTGTCGCTTCTACAGGTGTATTACAAGATTCTTCAGTTCTTTCAGAAACTCAAAGAGAACGTTTAGAACAAGCAAAAACAAGTGAAAAACCTGTTGAGATTGTTACAAAAAAAGAAGCAATTAAAAACGAGAAGAAAAAAGGTAAAGGTACCAAAATGTGGCACTATAAAGCAGAGAATGTAAGAGATTTTGCTTTTGGTTCCTCAAGAAAATTCATTTGGGATGCCATGGGCGTTGAGCAAAACGGTAAAACTGTGATGGCCATGTCGTATTATCCAAAAGATGCCTATAACTTATACAATCGTTATTCTACAGAAGCAATTGCTCATACTATTGAGGTATATTCTCGAATGACTTTCGAATACCCTTATCCTGTTGCTATTTCTGTCGAAGCCAATAATGGTATGGAATATCCGATGATCTGTTTCAATTACGGTCGTCAGGATAAAGACGGCAACTATTCTAAAAGAATTAAATACGGAATGTTATCGGTGGTTATTCACGAAGTGGGTCACAACTACTTCCCTATGATCGTCAATTCTGATGAAAGACAATGGACTTGGATGGACGAAGGTTTGAACTCCTTCCTTCAATTTGTTGCAGAACAAGAATGGGAAAAGAACTATCCATCTATGGAAGGATTCCCTGATAATATCATTGAATATATGGAAGGTGATCCAGAAGGTATTTCTCCAATTATGACCAATTCTGAATCTATCAAGCAATTTGGTTGGAATGCTTATGCAAAACCTTCAGTTGCCTTGAACATTTTGAGAGAAACAGTAATGGGTAGAGAACTATTTGATTATGCCTTCAAGGAATATGCTCAAAGATGGAAATTTAAGCACCCTACCCCTGCCGATTTCTTCAGAACAATGGAAGACGCATCGGGAATGGATCTTGATTGGTTCTGGAGAGGATGGTTCTATACTACTGAAGCTTGTGATATCAGTATTAAAGAAGTAAAAGCTTTATCATTAGACACTCAAAATCCAGAAGTGGAAATGAATTTAGTGAAACAACAAGAAGCTGATAAAAAACCAAGTATCACAGAAATCAATAATGAAAAAGCAGGTTTAGTTACTCGTGTAGATAAAAAACCAGAACTAAAAGATTTCTACAATTCATATGATAAATACGAAGTAACAGAAGAAGACAAAATGAAATATGAAAAATATGCTTCTTCTTTAAATGATAAGGACAAAGAGTGGATTGCTGCCAATAAATTTGCTTATCAGGTAGACTTCGAAAATATAGGTGGATTAGTGATGCCTATCATTATCGAATTAAAATATAAAGACGGGACTACAGAAAAGAGATATATTCCTGCTGAAATCTGGAAAAAAGATGATCTAGTAGTATCAAAAGTATTTGTTACAGATCAAGAGGTCGTTGCTTTCTTCTTAGATCCTAACAGAGAAACCGCTGATATTGATACATCAAATAATCATTTCCCGAGGATAAAGCCGGTAAATAGATTCCAACTGTATAAGAGTAAGAAATAATCTACTTTAAAGAGTGTAAATCCATAAATGCTGAAAATAAGGGAATCCTCTTCTTTTATTTTCAGCATTTTTATTTACAAAACTTCATATGTACGAAGAATTATCTTTTTCGTCTGACAAAGCTTATGTATATTAGTTGGTGAGATCAATGAAATAAACCAAATGAATAAAACTGAGATATTAAAGATTACTGGCGAGCAACTGATAAAATTCAGTAGTGTATTTAAAGATGCTAAGTTTTGGAGAAAATTAATGAAATATGCAAAGAAAGCAGGGATTAAACTTTCTTTTTATGCCGTTACACTTTACTACACAATGCTGGATGAAGACACACCAAATACTTCAAAATTAGTTATTATGGGTGCTTTAGGTTATTTCATCCTTCCTATTGATCTTATTCCAGATATTGCCCCTGGTATAGGCTTTACTGATGATTTAGCGGCTTTAACAAGTGCCTTCTTTACTCTAGCCATGCATATCAAACCAGAACATAAGGAAAATGCGTTAGTTGTACTACAAAAAATATTCGGAAGTGAATTAACTTTAGAACAATTGGAATTTTAATTGACTTACAAAGATTTTTTATCAATAATTAATAAATAGGCTTATCAAACAGATAGGCCTATTATGTTATAAAAAGCCAATAACTTAAATTAAATACTCTTTAATAACCCAAAATAGATTAAGCAAACTTAAATAAAGGTAAAAAAACTGACCAAAATGAACTCTTCATTGTCGTAAAAAGTATAACAAATTAAATCTAATTTTATTAAACCATCACAACTATCATGACAATGAACAAACTAAGATCCAAAGCATTTGGTATGCTTGTGTTTTTTTCAATCATGTTGATAGGCTGTTCCAGACAAGGACCAGAATATGTTTCCGACTATGATGTCGTTATCACCAATTATGACCCTGAAAAAAAAGAACTATTCTCGGAAAAGAAAACTTTCGGGATGCCTTGGAAAGTTGTACACGTAGGTGATACAACAATCACAGAACCCACAGAATTTGACATTAAGGTATTAGAAACCACACGAGCTGAAATGGAAGCTAAAGGTTATACCTTTATTGAAGAAACAAGTAACGACCATCCAGATATGGTAGTTCTTTGTTACTCTGTTACCACTACAAGTGTTTATACTTGGTGGGATTGGTGGGGCGGTTACCCAGGATGGGGATATCCAGGTTGGGGTTACCCAGGTTGGGGATATCCAGGATGGGGTTACCCTGTTAGAGGTATCTATGCTTACCAAAAAGGTACAGTGCTAGTAGAAATTGCAGAAAACATCCCAGTTCACTTACCTTCTGACGAAAAAGAAGTACAGTATCCTATTATGTGGGAAGGTGTAACTAATGGTTATACTACAAACACAGCTAATGAAATCATGAGAGTAGAGAAAAACATTAAGCAAATGTTTACTCAATCACCTTACATTCAATCAAATGGCTCAAACTAATACTCATATGAAAAAAATCATCACATTAGTTGTTGCTATGATTGGATTTACTGCAACAACATTCGCACAGGAAAAGATTCTATCTTTCCAATATAGTATGGCTGCTCCAATGGGAGAAACTCAAGCATTTACTGATGCTCCAAGTTTTAGAGGTGGAACATTAGAATACCGTCATTTTGTTAATCCAAAAATGAGTGTTGGTTTCTCTTTAGGGTATCAAAGATTCTACGAATATAAAGGATATAATACGGTAGAGTTACCAGGAGAAAACGGTCACATCTCAGGGCAAGAGTACAATTACATTGATCAGTTTCCAATTATGGCCACTTATCATTACTATTTTGGACCACAAGGAGGAATTCGTCCTTATGTAGGTGCAGGTATTGGTGCTGCTCATTATGAATACACTAATCAAATGGGCTCAATGGCTTCAGTTGGAAAACAATGGCACATGCAAGTAGCGCCAGAAGTAGGTGTCCTTGTACCAATTGGATCTTCTATTTACTTACACACTAATGTAAAGTATAATTACGCTTTCGAAGCAGGAAATTACTCTGCTCAACAATATTGGGGATTCAATGTTGGTTTAGCGTTCGATTTATAAACCTATATTTGAATGAATTATATTGTCAAATCTATAGACATATAATTTTAAATCAAATAAATGATAATAAGGCAGTCAGAAATGGCTGCCTTTTTTGTATTTAAGTTAATTTTTAGACAAGCCTAAAAAATATTATGTATATTTGTGTAAACCTATATTTGATAAGATAAATCTCATTACTATAGGTCATTACTATCCGAATTACGGATCTACTACATTACTATTAAAATAAATGAATACAATATTTAATTGGTTCAAAAAACAATTTGATAAATACCCTCTTGAATTTATTGAAGAGGATATTTTAAAAATACTTTTCAAAATCAAAGAGGATAAAAAAGAAGTTAGAGCAAAAGATATTTATAATGAATTAGTCAATGTCTCTGATGAAGCATTCAACAATGCACTTCAATCTTTATTTGATAAGAAAGATATAAAATCAACTAATGAACAAATTTCACTTGAGGAAAGCGGTCATTTTAAGGCTATTCAACTGATTCGTAAGCATAGGATTTACGAAAAATATTTAGCTGAAAAAACGGGTTTCTCTAAAGAAAATTGGCATAGCAAAGCGGAACGTAAAGAACATTTATTGTCCGATGAAGAAGTGGATCAGATGGATAAAGAACTAGGTTACCCTAAGTTCGATCCACATGGAGATCCTATCCCTACAAAAGATGGCGTTTTACCTAAATTAAAAGGAAGGCCCCTATCCAAAATCAAACAAAATTCTTTAGTGAAGATCATTCATATTGAGGATGAACCTAAAGAGGTATATCTAGAACTTCTTAAAAAGGATATTCACATCGGTTCATTGTTAAGTATTCAATCAACAAAAGATAAATTGATTTATACTTCTGAAAGTAGAAACTTTGAGTTTTCAGAAAATGAACTAAATAACATTCAGGTAGTTATAATAGAAACTGCTGAAGTTTTACCGAAAAACATCAACAGATTAACTGATTTAAAACTTGGCGAAAGAGCAATAATCTATAGTTTATCTCAAGAATGTAGAGGTATAAATCGAAGAAGATTACTGGATTTGGGTTTTGTAAAAGGATCTAATATTGAAATAAGTATGGTTAGTCCTATGCGAGATCCCAAAGCATTCCTCATTAGAGATACATTAATTGCTTTAAGAAAGGAACAAACGAATATGATTTTAATCAAAAAAGTAAATCAAGATGAGCAGCAATAAAAGTAACTCTCCTTGTGATACTTGCGGTCAGAATCCACAAGGAAGATTAAAAAGATTAGGTGTTGAGATAGAGAAAAGTGATTATGTCATTGCCTTGGCAGGGAATCCCAATACTGGGAAAAGTACTGTTTTTAATAGTTTGACCGGACTAAAACAACATACGGGTAACTGGCCTGGCAAAACTGTAGGTCGTGCCGAAGGCGGGTATATTTTTGATGAATCAAAATATAAGATCATCGATTTACCTGGTACTTATTCTCTAATGTCAACATCGGAAGATGAAGAAATCGCTAGAAATTTCATTCTTTTCGGTAAGCCTGATGTAACCATTATTGTTGTTGATGCTGGACGTTTAGAAAGAAACCTCAATCTTGCACTTCAAATATTAGAAATTACAGATAAAGCGGTACTATGTGTCAATCTTATTGATGAAGCAAAGAGACACAACATAGAAATAGATACGCGTACTTTATCAAAAGAATTGGGCATACCTGTAGTGGCTACTTCTGCTTTAAGAGGTATCGGTATAGCCGATTTATTGAAAACGGTTGATGAAGTGGCCAAAGGAGAAATCAAATGCTCCCCTCATCGCATCAAAAATGTGCCTAAAAAAATAGAAAAGGAAGTCAAAAGGATTCAGGATAAAATAGAACAACTCTATCCTAACCTTCCTAATAGTCGTTGGATCGCTTTTCGATTGCTTGATGGAGATCGAGATATTATCAAAGCAATTGAGAATGGTGAATTTATCAATGATAAATAAGTGACGAATGAATAAAGAAGATCAAATTAATCAATTACTTTCTGAAGCCGCTGAAACACGTTGGGAAATCGGACAAGAATTTCATGATAAGCTTTCTGAAAGTATTTATACAAATGCTGCAGAAATCGCAGAGAAAACTGTACTAAAAGATCACGAAAAGGAGAATTTCAACTTAGACCGTGCAATTGATCGAGTAGTGACAAGTCCTATATGGGGATTCCCCATTATGTTCTTGGTGCTTGCCATTGTATTGTGGTTAACTATTGTAGGATCTAATGTACCCTCTGAGTTTTTAGCTTCCATCCTTTTAGATAATGTCTATGTATTTCTAAGGGCACAAGCGGAAGCAGTGATGCCTTGGTGGTTATCCGGGTTTTTAATTGATGGAGTTTTCTTATGCCTTGCATGGGTAATCTCTGTGATGTTACCTCCTATGGCGATTTTTTTCCCCATGTTTACCATTTTGGAAGATTTAGGATATTTACCTAGAATCGCTTTCAACTTGGATAAGTTATTTAGAAAATCTGGGGCACACGGTAAGCAAGCTTTAACCATGTCGATGGGTTTTGGATGTAACGCTGCAGGTGTTGTGGCTACCAGAATAATTGATTCTCCACGTGAACGCTTGATTGCAATTATCACCAACAACTTTTCATTATGTAACGGACGTTGGCCTACTCAGATTCTGTTATCAAGTATCTTTATTGGAGCCATTGTACCTGATGAATATAAAACTTTAGTGGCTACGGGTGCCGTTATTGGTGTGGCATTATTGGGTATCGGATTGACTTTCTTAGTTTCATTGTTCCTTTCAAAAACATTCCTTAAAGGTGAAGTTTCTTCATTTACTTTGGAACTTCCACCTTATAGAAAACCACGTATTCTTCAAACCATATATACTTCCCTAATCGATAGAACTTTAATTGTTCTTTGGAGAGCCTGTGTATTTGCAGCCCCTGCTGGTGCAGTGATATGGTTAGTCAGTAATATTACAATTGGAGATCAAAGTATTGCTTTATGGATGATTCAAGGAATGGATCAATTCGGTTGGATCGTCGGCTTAAACGGTGTGATATTACTTGCTTATATCTTAGCCATCCCTGCCAATGAAATCGTTATGCCAACAATTCTTATGCTTACAGTGATGACGACCAATATTGTTGGATATGGTGAAGGAAATGGCGTGATGTTCGAAATAGAATCAATGAGCAATACACATGATGTGCTGGTAGCAGGAGGCTGGACTTTCCTCACGGCAATTAATGTGATGTTATTTAGTTTGATTCATAATCCTTGTAGTACAACAATCTATACAATATATAAAGAAACAGGTAGTACTAAATGGACAACAATAGCTTCTATTCTCCCTGTGATTATGGGATTTTTAGTTTGCTTTGTGATTACGCAAATTGCACACTTACTCTAATTGGTGAATACGTTTTCTCAAAATTTTGAGAAGACAAAAAGAAATATTACGAAGCTCTCATTTTTGAGAGCTTTTTCTATTTTTAATCCGTATTTCCTCACATTTTGATTATTTTTACATCAAAATAAAAAATAGATGACAAACCTTATAAAAGTTGCTGGGGCTGAGTTAAATCAGACTCCATTGGATTGGAATAACAATTTTGAAAATATAAAAAACGCAATTGAAACCGCTAAAAAGCAAAACGTTTCCATATTGTGTTTACCAGAATTATCGATTACAGGTTATGGATGTGAGGATGCTTTTTATGCACCAAATACAGAGCATCAAGCCTTAAAAATATTAGGGAAAATACTCCCATTAACGAAAGATCTTGTCATTTCTGTGGGTTTACCTCTAAGATTTAAAAACAAGCTTTATAATACAGTAGTATTAATCGTTAATCAGAAAATAAAAGGTTTTGTAGCTAAGAAACATTTGGCAGGGAACGGAATTCATTATGAACCACGTTGGTTTACTCCATGGGTGGAAGGTGAATTTTCTACTATCGAATTTGATGATAGCTATGCTTCTATTTTAGGTAACACCCCCTTCCCTTTTGGCGATTTGATTTTTAATGTCAATGGTGTCAAAATTGGATTTGAAATTTGTGAAGATGCTTGGGTAGCGAACCGTCCTGGTAGAACTTTGTATCATCAAGGGGTTGATATTATATTAAATCCATCTGCAAGTCATTTCGCATTTGATAAACTTGATGTTCGTAAACGATTTGTTTTAGAAGGTTCTAGAGCCTTTGGTGTAGGATATATCTATGCCAATCTTTTAGGTAATGAATCGGGTCGTGCTATCTATGATGGCGGGGTGATGATTGCATTGTCAGGTAAGCTTCTATCAATCAGTAAGCGATTTGCGTTCTATAACTACAAAGTGACTACGGCTACATTTGATTTGGATATTGCTCGATTGGCTCAAATTCAAAGTCATACCTCAAATACAGGTACTGGAAATCATCTAGTGGTGAAAGATGACTTTACAATTCCTCGTACATCTCCTGAAAAACACCTTCCCGTAGAAGAATCATGGGAACATTCAGATAATATTAAAGAAGAAGAATTTGGTAGAGCTGTCGCCTTAGGTTTGTTTGATTATATGCGAAAAAGTTTCTCCAAAGGATATGTTGTTTCTCTTTCTGGAGGTGCTGACTCTTCTTCCATTGTTACCCTTATTCACTTAATGATTAAGATGGGTATCGAAGATTTGGGGTTAGAAGGGTTTAAGTCGAAGCTATCTTATTTCTCTGCATTATCAGATTGTGAGGACGATAAAGCACTTTGTGAAAAGATTTTGACAACTGCTTATCAACCGACTGAAAATAGTGGTGATGTTACTTTAAATGCTGCTACTGAATTGGCTAAAGCTGTTGGTGCCACTTTCCATACCATTGATGTTAACCCGATGTATAAAGGTTACTTAAATGCCATAGAAAGCGCCATTGACAGAAAATTAGGTTGGGATACAGACGATATCACACTTCAAAATATACAAGCCAGAGTTCGTGCCCCATCCGTGTGGATGCTAGCGAATATCAATGGTGCTTTATTATTATCCACATCTAACCGTTCGGAAGCTGCTGTGGGTTATGCCACTATGGATGGAGATACGAGTGGAGGTTTAAGCCCAATAGCAGGTATCGACAAGAATTATTTGAGAAGTTGGTTAAGATGGATGGAAACAAATGGTTTGGATAACAAATGGAATGTTCCGGAATTAAAATTGGTCAATGATCAACAACCAACGGCTGAATTACGACCAAAAGATTCAAAACAAACAGATGAGGCAGATTTAATGCCTTATGATATCTTGGAAGAGATTGAGAAATTAGCCATTCGTGATAAAAAATCACCACAAGAATGTCAGCTTTTCCTTTCTGCAAATCATCCTGATGCTTCTAGAGAAACAATTATAGCATGGGTGAAGAAATTCTTCCAACTTTGGAGTAGAAACCAATGGAAGCGTGAAAGATATGCTCCTTCCTTCCATTTAGATGATAAAAACTTAGATCCTAAAACTTGGTGTAGATTCCCAATTTTATCTGGTGGGTTTAAGAACGAATTATCTGAGTTATAAAGCATCAATACAAAAAAGCCTGTTGATTATCAATTCAACAGGCTTTTTTCTATTCGTATTTTTTTTGCAAAATCTCATTCATTACAAAAGCATCTCTTATTCTTGATGGGCTTTTAAATAGTTTTGCTGTATTTGATTTCTTTCTCTTTCTAGTCTTTTTAGTTTTTTTACTAACTATAGAAGTTGGTTTATTATCCCTTGCATAATCGTCTTTCCATTGATATCCGTCGTTGTACGTTCTATTTGATATCATGGATTTTGGTTTGTATTCTTCTAAATCTTCCTCCAATTGTCTTTCTGCTCTTTCAGGGTCAAATGGGTTACTAGCTTTCTTATGCTCTTCAAAGGCTACATTATCTGACAACATACCTAATAATTCAGAAAATGATGAAGGCTCTGATGGAGCAGATCTTTGTTCTCTTGGAGCTTGTTCGAATCCCTCTTCTGAACTTCTTGGAGGAACAATATTTTCGTTATTTATAATATTATTGGGAGGTGTCTTTTTCTTATCCTTACCTAAGTTGGATAAGTACCAATACACCACTAAACCAATAACTGAAATAATAATTTCCATATTCTAATTTTAAAAAGTTTCGTTTGCTAATCTCCTTCTGATCTTCAATATTGATATAAATATAACACATTTTACTAAAAATATAGATTCATTTTTTTTAGAACTAAGTTTAACTATTATTTTCGAGTAAATTATTTTTTAATCATGACGGACATCATCTTAGCATTAATAGTTATTGCTATTATTTTTTTACCGATTCTAATTTTTGGAAAAAAAAATAAAAACAAAAAAGCAAAAAAAGTAGCAGCTCGAAAAATTGAGTTAGACAACTACGATCGTTACATGCGTAGATTTGATGACCCTTCTTGTTTGAATAAAATGGATATCTTAAATACTGTAGTTGCTGGTACTCGTTACCCAAACGACGATACTGGAGAAAACAGACAAGATATACTCAAAAAAACTAAGGTTGGTGAACTTTTAAAATTACTGCCCGATGAGTTGAACCGTTATGATAATTCTGCGATTAAAGTGGTAAAACTTAATGACAAACAAATTGGATTTTTAGATATGGATTTGTCTATTGAGATCAAGTCAAGATTAATGAGCCGCTCACCAGTGGAAGCTAGCATCACTAAAATCTATGATAAAGGTGGAAATCTAGAGTGTGAGATCGCTTTACAGCGTTATAGTCGCAAAATCAAAAAACAATAGCTGTACACAGAATATTTACTAAATAAAACAAATATTAAACATGAAGAAACTTTCATTATCTCTAATCGTACTTTTAACTCTAAGTATATTTAGCTGTTCATCTAAAAAAGATTCAACAAAAACGGAATCTTCGAACACAAAAGAAGTTGAAACTACGGCTTCATCGTATGCCTATGATCCAGCACAAACTGTTGTTTCATTCACTGCATTTAAGACTACTGATAAAGTTGGTGTAAGTGGTCGTTTTCAGGAATTTGAAGTAAAAACATCAAAAGAATCTGTTAGTAATCCATCAGATATTTTAAGTGGATTAACCTTCGAAATTCCAATCAATAGTTTAGAGACCAACGATAAATCAAGAAACGGTAAAATCATTGAGCATTTCTTCGGATCAATGGTCAACACTTCTAAAATTACTGGTGTTGTAAAAAGTTTCTCAAACGGTAAGGCATTAGTTGATATCGCATTAAATGGAATTACAAAGGAAGTCGCTTTAGATGCTAAAGTAAGTGATAACATTATCCTTTTAAAAGGTAATATCGATATGAGTAACTGGGATGCTTTAGGAGCTATCGAAGCACTTAATAAAATCTGTTACGACCTACACAAAGGTGCTGACGGCAAAAGTAAACTTTGGTCTGATGTTGATTTAGTCATCAAATCAAAGTTAGTAGCTCAGTAGAAATATAAGCTTTTACTTAAAAGCATTGTATGGAAGTTGTTTTTAACCTCTGTACAATGCTTTTTTGTTTTCTAATAAATGTCTTCATTTTATGACAATTTTGTCTCAATCATTCTTTATGGATTGTTATCGACTTAATTAATTTTAAAATAACCCAATTACTCATAAATCATTTAACAAAAACTCAATTTAGTTAGTAAATTTAATTGACTACTCGAAAAAGAGATTAACCTAATTAAGTCGATATTTACATGGACAAGCTATCAACTACAATACACCAAATAAGACAAAAATCAGTAATGCTTTTGGGAAGAGAAACCTTCTTCCACTTTACATTCTGTTTTTGGATCACCTTTTTATTTTCAGGAAATAAATATTTCGTTATTGGAGCTATCACTACTAGTTTATTAATAGAGATGATAGATCTAGGAAGAGATAAATCAAGTAATAGAATCAAATGCCAAAATTTTTTCAGATACATGACTGCTGATGTCTTAGGCATATTAGCAGCGGTTGCAATCACATAAATTGATTCATTTGATAAAAAATATTAAGGAAGTTCGGGAGAGCTTCCTTTTTTATTTTCTTGGGTATATAATGCTACACCTTTATAATTTGATAAAAACTTAGGCAAGCCAAAATAACCTTTCTGTGCAAACTTCCATCGCATACTTATCAAAGTGAAGGAAAAGAAAGTCGCACCACCAATGACTATACCCCAATTCCACAGGATATATGGGTTTCCCATCAAAAAGTATCTAAGGATACAGATAACTACCGTTAATAAAAAAACTTCAACAAAATATTGAATTGACCAATAGTGAAGACGAAATCTAGCTACTGTTTTTTTATAATCAAAAGCAATAAACATCATCCAAAAGCAATTCATTGCTCCAAATATTGATACGAATATCCATATAATTAAATGTATATTCATTCGAACACTTGAAGTCACTTGTACCTCTGTAAATAAATATGGAAGATCCTTTACAAAATAACCTTCCTCTCCTGTTACAGCATCCAAAAGGAAATGAGTGGCAATACCTATTAATAGAGAAAGAACAATTTGCAAAAAAGTATAACGCTTTACAGGATGATAAAACTGCCTAAACCGAATTGGACTCACAATTTTTAGAATAGGTTTTAAATACCATTTGTTGATGTAATAAATAATAATTCCAACGGGTAAATCATAGATAAACACGCCGAGAATGGTATGTCCAGTCTTATCGCTTACTCTTAGCTCTAAAAAATGCTCAAAATCAGGCACCATACTTCCTATGATTAAAGCGGATACTGATAAAATATGGGAATAACGAAATATGGGCAAAACTGCCATGGGGTGAGCAATAGGAATAGGCATAGTTAATTTTTGACCTTCTGCTTTTTAAAAACGCTTCTATTAGATGATAATGAATATTGTGTCTTTAATCTCCAGTACAAACTGTAACCAACTACAGTATATAAAAGGCTACCTCCAATTAATACTCCCCATCTCAAATAACCAATCGGATCTTTAATGTGAAAAGCAATCGAAAAGATGAATAAGAATAAACTCAAAACTTCAATGAAGTTCCTCCATTTAATATAAAATTTATACTGATGTTTTCTGACATTATAAATATATGCAGAGAAATAGGCGATTAAAATAATTGTCCCTATTGTCGTGAAAATATACCATAAGAATATATATAAAGTCATATGTCTTCCTATGAATGAAAACATATCCGTTTGCAAAAAAGGAAGAATTTTCACTAAATAACCACTCCTTGATGTCAACCCATCAAAAAACAAATGAGAAAAAACACCTAAACCTAAAGAATTAAGAACTTGTATAAAACTCAATGCTTTACTTGCTTTATCTTTTTTGTTAAGGCTTATAACTTCTTTAAAACAAGGATGAATAAGCGTTTTGTAACAATAATAAACAACTAACCCAAAAGGTAGATCAAACAGAAAAACTCCTAAAATAGTATGTCCAAATTTATTACTGATATCGAAAATCAGAAAGTGTTCGAAATCTGGAATAATAGAACCTATTATTAAAGCTGTAAATGATAGGTTTCTTCTATTCTTTAAGAAAAAAATAAAAGTAGGGTGTGCAAATGTTAGTGGCATTGGGGAACTGTTCTAAAGTTTTTACCCCTTAATTTACTGATTACTATTGATAGTATTCAATACAAAATCAATTTTCTTATTCGTCTCCCATTCTACAGGGATCCAATGCAATTTAGTTTTCTTCTCCATTCTCCTAAACCAAGTCATCTGACGTTTAGAAAACTGTTGTATCGATTTAAGAAGTTCATTTCTCATATCATCATATGAAATCTCGTTTAGGAGATAGGAAGTGACAAATCTGTATTCCAATCCATAAGATTTCAATTTTTCTGCATCCAATTGTTTCAATAAAGAATCTACTTCTTCGATCATCCCCTCTTTTAAACGTTCATCTAATCTTTTTTCAATCTTAGACCAACGAGTATCCCTATTAATATTTAAAGCAAAATTGTACGTCTCCAATTGGGGGATATTCACCGGGTGAATATCAGTTTCTACGTTATATTTATTGAAATATTCTATCTCAATAGCGCGCATTAAAGAACGCTGACGATGGGCTATTCCATCAACATCTTTCAATTGATCAGCATCCAAAAGAGATTTATAGTATTCCAACATTTCTTCTAATGTTGAACCTTCAAATTTCTCTCTTAATTGAGAATTTTTTGGTACCCAAACATCTTCGTATCCTTTGAGAGTTACTGCTTCTATATACAATCCAGTTCCTCCACAAAGTATTGGATTCTTTTTCCTTTCGATGATATCATGAACTGCTTCCGTATATAATTTTTGAAATAAATAAAGATTAAAATCATCTCCAGGATCACAAATATCTATCAAATGATAAGGTATTGAAGTGCCTTGGACTACAAAATCCTTCAAATCTTTACCTGTACCAATATCCATCTGACGAAAAACTTGTCTAGAGTCAGCACTTATGACCTCACCTTCCATCTGATAAGCCAATTGAGTTGCTAAAGAAGTTTTACCACTTGCTGTTGGACCGGTTACCACAATTAAAGGGGTATTATTTAAAGAATTTTCTTGTGACATATCAATAATCAATATCTTTATTCAAAAAAGAATACGAAATTATATAATACACAAATGTAACACATCATTTACAGAACATTTGCTGATTAAATGTCATTAAAATTGAATATAACACTTTCTAAGTCCTCAGTTTTCTATTCAATCAAAAATAAATTTAAAAATTTAGTACTATCTCAAACTAAAAAGGAAGCTGACAGGAATTTTTTTCTTTTTGCTTGTCTTATGACTGCAGGTGGATTTACGTGGGGTTTACTGAGCATTTATTTTGATTTAACAAAGACTGGGATGATCCCCATTGGCTATGTTATATTCAGTATTTTTAATGTATATGGATGGTTGAAGTTTAAAAACAAAAACGTCTACAAAGCACTACAAACTTTTTTCTCTATTCTTCTTCCCTTTATATTTCAAATTATTCTTGGAGGTGCAAGATCTACTGGTGTTGTGATGATTTGGTCTTTATTTGCCCTTACTGCAACATTGGCATTTTATAAGGGCAAAGCTCTTTTGTATTGGCTAACGATTTTTGTTATCCTCTTAGGGATTGTAATTATGATTGATCATGAAATTGAATACATTGCCCCTGCTCAACTTAGAGATCATCATATATTCAATCTATTATTGATGATTAATTTTTCGATGATTTCCTCCATGTTATTCTTTCTTTCCAAATTTTTTGTTGATCAACAATTAAAAACTATGGATGAATTGATAGAGACCAATGCTCAATTAATTGCCGCGGAAGAAGAAGTACGACAAAATTCAGAGGAAATTTTTGTCATGAATGATACTTTGAAAGAAACGAACAAGAAGTTAGAAGAAGCTTATGTCGAATTAGAAAGAAATAAAAATGATCAGATCGATCAAATTAGCCATTCATTGATTGAAAGTATAGATTACGCAAAGCAAATTCAAAGTTGCTTTTTACCTCAGATGCAACGATTCAATGAAATCGTAACTGATGGATTTATTTTTTTCAAACCCCTAGATGTTGTTTCCGGTGACTTCTATTGGTTCTATAAAAAAGAAAATATGATTGTGATTGCGGCTGTTGATTGTACTGGACATGGAGTTCCTGGAGCATTTATGTCACTTTTAGGAGCCGAATCTTTAAACAATATTGTCATATCAAGAGAAATATATGAACCCGATGAAATTTTATTTGAATTGGATAAACTAATAAGAAAGAAATTAAAACAGGAAAGAACAAATAATCGAGACGGAATGGATTTGGCACTAACAGTTTTTAATACGACATCAAAAACTATTTCTTTTGCAGGAGCAAAAAACCCTTTAATTTATATTGAAGATAAAGAGCTACATCTTATCAAAGGTGATAGACAGCCAATAGGTATGTTTCATCCTGATCAAGACGTAAAACACTTTACGAAACATACTTTTAATTATACTCCAAAAACATCATTTTATATCTATTCTGATGGTATACAAGATCAATTTGGAGGTGAAAAATTGAAAAAATTTATGCCAAGGAGGTTAAAGGAAACTTTATTAAAACATCATACCTTAAGCATGAAAGTTCAAAAGAATATGGTAGAAAATACATTTAGCTCTTGGAAAAAAGATGAGCCTCAAACTGATGATGTTTTACTGATGGGGTTCAAGATTTCATAAATTATTCTTATTTTAGCAATATAAAGTACTATTTGAACTCAATATAGAAATTTATACATACACAAAACTTTTTTTATTTAAGCTTAGTATAAATGAATAACAGAACTAAACTTCTTCTTTCACTTTCTATAATCATAACCTTATTATATGGTTGTAATCCGACGAAAAAAGCTGAAAGTTATAGTGAAGAAAAGCAAACTCCTCCAACCCCTGAAAATGAAATCATCTTTGAATCCAATAAAGATTTAGAAGATATCAAAAAGAGAGGTAAACTAATCGCTTTAACAGCCTATAGTTCAACATCCTATTACCTTTACAAAGGTCAAACTATGGGGTATGAATTTGAATTATTAAAACGATTAGCAGAAGACCTTGAAGTCGATCTAAAAGTTATTGTAAAAACCAATACAGATAGTTTAAGAAATGCACTCCTTAAAGGTGAAGGTGATATTATTGCCTATGGTTTAGCCATTACTAAAGATCGTCAAGAAATAGTTGATTTCACTTCTCCACTAATGCAAGTGAAGCAAGTATTGGTTCAGCGTAAACCAGAAAATTGGAAATCCTTACCTCTTCATAAAATTGATAAACATGTGATTAGAAATGTGGTCGATCTGAAGGATAAAGAAGTACATGTTAGAGAAAATACCCCATATCAATTACGTTTAGAAAATCTTGAAAACGAAATGGGTGAAGATATTAAAATCGTTCTTGAAGGAAAAAACGTATCTACTGAAGAACTTATTCATAGAGTTGCTGAGGGACAAATTGATTATACCATAGCAGATGAAAACATTGCTAAGGTAAACAATACTTACTACCCTCACTTAGATACTAAAACTGAAATAAGTTTTCCTCAACGAATAGCATGGGCTACTAGGAAACAATCCCCCCTTCTTAGAGAATCAGTAAGTCATTGGTTGGATTCTATGAAGAAAACTACCGATTATTATGTGATATATAACAAGTACTTCAAAAACACAAGAGCACAATCGAAGCGTTTTGATAGTAAATTCTTTAATACTGTAGAACATAGAGGTTTACTTTCTAAGTACGATCAAATCATAAAAGAACAGGCCGATATTATTGGTTGGGATTGGCGTTTATTGGCTTCTTTAGTTTATCAGGAATCAAGATTTGATCCACACGCTAAATCATGGGTGGGTGCTGTAGGACTTATGCAACTTATGCCTGCAACGGCAAAACAGTTTGGAGCACACAACCCAAGAGATCCTCATCAAAATGTTAAAGCGGGAACAAAATACCTTAAATTCCTTGAGAAATATTGGGATGAAATTGAGGACGAAGATGAACGTGTAAAATTCATGTTAGCTTCCTACAATGCAGGACAAGGACATGTGAAAGATGCCCAACGTCTAGCTGCAAAATTCAACCACGACCCTAACGTATGGGATGGTAATGTAGAAAAATACATGCTTCTGAAGAGTCATAAACAATACTATAGAGACGAAGTCGTTAAGTTTGGTTATGCACGCGGAAAGGAACCTGTTAACTACGTTCAGAGTATATTAGGGAGGTATAAAAGATATATCGAATTACTCAGTATTGAGAAATAACATCAAAAAGCATCTTAATTTGTTAAGATGCTTTTTTTATGACTAGAATCATCTTAGATGATAAATCACTTACTATTAGATATTTATACAACTAGGAGGATTAATTTCAACATTTTTCATTAATGTAAATTATACACTTTTTAATTATTAAGTTTAAATCCTCCCTTTTTATTCTTAATTTTGTGCGAAAATATAAATCTTGTATGTATCCTTCTGGGGTATATAAATGAGTCCACATACTAAATTTTGACTTCAAGATCTGAAATTGTCCACAACAACAATGACAACAAAGCAAAATATAAACTACAAGTTCACTAAGGAAGAAGTTCTTCAAGATTTAAGAATAGCCTTAGAGAGTAGACATGCCAGTTTAATTGGTAGAAAAGAAGTGTTTATGGGGAAAGCAAAATTTGGCATCTTTGGTGATGGTAAAGAAGTTCCTCAATTAGCAATGGCCAAGTTTTTCCAAAATGGAGACTTTAGATCGGGATATTATCGTGATCAAACTTTTATGTTTGCAATTGGTCAATTATCTATACAAGAATTTTATGCTCAGCTTTATGCTCACACAGATGTAGAAGCTGATCCATCAAGTGCTGGTAGATGTATGAATGCTCACTTCTCTACTCGTAGTTTAAATGATGATGGTTCTTGGAAAAATCTAACTCAACAAAAAAATTCTAGTTCAGATATATCTTGTACTGCTGGTCAAATGCCACGTTTAGTTGGACTAGCTTATGCATCAAAACTTTACCGTGACAATAAAGAGTTAAATGGTAGCGAAGTTGCTAGTAATTTCTCTGTAAACGGTAATGAGGTTGCTTTTGGTACAATAGGAAACGCTTCATCAGCTGAAGGAATGTTCTTTGAAGCAATCAATGCTGCAGGTGTTTTAAATATTCCAATGATCACATCTATTTGGGATGATGGTTTTGGAATCTCTGTGCCCAATGAATATCAGATGACCAAAAATGATGTATCTGCTGCTTTGGCAGGTTTTCAAAAGGAAAATAATACAAATGGTCTTGAAATATTTACGGTGAATGCTTGGGACTACCCTGCCTTAATCAATACATATAAGAAAGCGGTAGATGCTGCAAGAAAAAATCATACTCCTGCCCTAATTCATGTTAAAGAAGTAACACAGCCACAAGGTCACTCTACTTCTGGATCTCATGAAAGATATAAATCAGAAGAACGATTAAAATGGGAAACTGAGTATGATTGTATCAAAAAAATGAAAGAATGGGTTCTTGAGGAAGGTTTTGCTACTCAAGAAGAAATTGATGCCATAGATAAAGAAGCTTTAGATAAAGTTAAATCACAACGTAAAGCAGCTTGGGACGCTTTCAAAGATTCAATGAAAGGTGATCATCAAACAGCTTTAGAGTTGATGAAAAGAGCCACAAATGCTGTCCCTCAAAATAATGAGATCTTAAGGTTATCTAAAGAACTTCAAAAAACAATCAACCCAATACGAAAAGACGCAATCGTTGTAATCAAAAAAGCACTTAGAGAGCTTCGTTTTGAAAATCTTGGTATTCAAGATGATATGCGTGATTGGTTGAAACAAGTAAAAGAAGAAAATTACGAAAGGTATAGTAGCTATTTATACAGTGAGTCTGAAGAAGCTGCTTTAAAAGTTAAAGAAGTTACTCCTGAGTATAACTCTAACTCTCCTATGGTGGATGGGCGTGAGATTATGCAAGCTACTTTTGATAAAATCTTTGAAAACGATCCAAGAGTGTTTGCTATTGGTGAAGATGTAGGTAAAATTGGCGATGTCAACCAAGGTTTTGCTGGGCTTCAAGAGAAATACTCTGAGACTAGAATAACAGACACTGGCATTCGTGAAACAACTATTGTTGGACAAGGTATAGGTGCAGCATTGAGAGGTTTAAAACCAATTGTTGAAATTCAATACTTGGATTATATCTATTATGCTTTATCGACTTTAACTGACGATTTGGCTTGTCTACAATACAGAACAAAAGGTGGGCAGAAAGCACCACTAATAATTAGAACTAGAGGTCATAGATTGGAAGGTGTTTGGCACTCAGGTTCTCCTATTGCTGCACTTTTAAACAGTATTCGTGGTATTAATTTCTTAGTACCAAGAAATATGACTCGTGCCGCTGGTTTCTATAATACCATGCTTAAATCTGATGAACCTGCTCTAATTATTGAGTGTTTAAATGGTTACAGATTAAAAGAGAAAATGCCAGAAAATTTAGAGGAAATTTGTACTCCTCTTGGTGTTCCTGAAACTATTCGCGAAGGAGCTGATGTAACAATCGTTACTTATGGTTCTATGTGTAGAATTGTGATGGAAGCAGCTGATCATTTAGCAAAAGTGGGTATTCAAGTAGAAGTAATTGATGTTCAGTCGTTACTACCGTTTGATATTAACCACAGTATTGTTGAGTCAATTAAGAAAACAAACCGTGTTATTTTTGCTGACGAAGACATGCCTGGCGGAACTACTGGCTATATGATGCAAAAAGTAGTTGATGAGCAAGGTGCATACAACTATTTAGATTCTAAACCTGTTTGTATCGCTGCTCAACCTCATAGACCTGCATATGCTTCGGATGGCGATTATTTCTCTAAACCAAATGCAGAAGATATTTTCGAAGCAGCCTACTCTATCATGAGTGAAGTGGATCCAGTGAAATTCCCTGAGATTTATTAATGTCATTTAATTGACTAAAAATATAAAGCCCTCATTTCTTAATTGAAGTGAGGGCTTTTTACATAAAAAAACCACTCAAATGAGTGGTTTAAAAATTATTTGCTGCATTTCGAGGGAGGTCCTCACAAATAATTTTCATCACAAAGTTATAAAGATTTTTACTCTAAGTGAAAATTATCCTATGCTATATTTCGAAATACTGTTATCCTTTGATAATAAACTGCTATGAGAGAAAATTTATCAAAGAAAATCAATTAAACTTGATCGACTTAATTGGTGATATACCTAAAACAATAGAACTTGGTATTAAAAGCCCTAAAGATGTTAATACTATAATAGTGATATTGATTAAAAATATCGTGTCCCAATGAAAACTAAAAGGTACATGATCTAAGTAATAAGTGGATGCCTCTAGTGGAATAATCTTGAATTTTTGCTGAATTACACCAAAAATCAAAGCAACACCATTTCCTATCAGCATTCCTTTTACAGCCATACGAATACCATCAAAAATAAATATCTTTTGGAGTAGATTATTATTTGCACCTAAAGCTTTGAAAGTACCTATCATTGCTGTTCTTTCCATTATTAAAATCAACATAATAGAAATCACATTAAAGATGGCAACGCTTACTATTACTATCAAAAAGATCCAAACGTTGTTGTATAACATATGAAACCAATCGAAGAAATGGGCATATTTATCTTTCACACTTCTCATATGAAGATGTACATCAACATATTCCTCATCGATCTCTGTTCCGATATCATCTAATTTATCAAAATCGTCAACTATAATCTCCATACCACCGACCAATGAGTCTCCCCAATTGTTTAGTCTTCTGACAAGATTAATATCCCCATAGGCCACCATATCATCAAAATCTTCCAAACCAGTACTATAAATACCAGAGATTTTCATTTTCCTTGCTTTTGGAGGCTTTTGAATGAAGTAAATAATGATATCATCATTTACTTTTAGGTGCATTTTAGTCGCAAGAGATTTACTAATCATTATTTCCTTCGCACCATTTTTCTCCACTTCTAATGTAGGAAAACGTCCCGCTACTATTTCTTTGTCCCATCGTTCAATCTGATAATCTTTCGATAGTCCTTTAATAAGTAAACCTGCTACTTCCTCGTTCGATTTTAGTAACCCCCATTTATGAGCGTAATTATATACGTTCTTTACATGTGGTAACTCTTCTTTATAATTATATAGATCGGAATTATTTACGTTCACCGGAGGTTCTTCTTTACTCCTGTTCATGGTAAACTTTTCTACATTTAAATGGCCAACATGTAGAAATAATTTATCCTCTATACCCTCCTTAAATCCGTAAAAAATAGAAAAGGCTAAAATCAAAGCACCAACGCCTAAAGCCACACTACCAATAGCGATTTTAGAAATTAGCTTTGTAAAAGAATTATTTCTGTGAGCACTTAACCTTTTTGATATAAAATAAGGTAAACTGTTTCTTCCCTTCATTCCTTAGAGGATATACTTAATTGTTGTCTGAAAAAATATCCGATAACTCTTGATCGATTCCTTTTAGTTTATCTTTACACCACTGAATTAAGAACTTGGCGCGTTTTGCCAACTTCGCTAATTCATCAATGGCTACTTCTTCTTCGTCTAATTTATTCTGAATTTCTTGAAGTTCTTTTAAAGCCGATTCGTAAGTTAATTGTTCGTCTTTTTCTGACATATTTTTTCTATTAAACTTAGTTATGTACGAATTTAGTCAATTTTATTTACTAAACTTTCAATTTTGAAACCTTTACCTATGGTTTGTATTTTTTCTCCCTCTTTGAGGTCCTCTTTTTTTAGAAGTTTGCCCTCTTTAAGAGTCATGGTGTATCCTTTATTGATAATATTCTCAGGATTATTAGAATCCACCTTTAACGCAATAATATCTAACTGATGTAATGCAGATTTGATATTTGATTTAAACAATGAAGAAATGTTATCAGATAAATGCTCAAAATTATTGATTTTCCTTTTGAGCAAGAAGTTCACATCTTGATATCTAATTTTTGATCTTTCAAGTAACATGTGTTGATTAGAAATAGTATTATCAAAATTCCTTTTCAAAACATCTTTCTGATAACTCAATCGCTGATTTTCTCTTCGAACTTGTCCCTTAGAAGTATCCTTAATGGATTGGTTCAACTGTTTCAATTGTGAATGTTCATCATCCACTTTTGATTTGATTGTACCTCTAATTTCATAATCAAGTTTTTCTATTCGATGATGATGCTTATAAAGGTATTTATCAAACTTAGGTAAAACACGCGATTCTGCTAATTCTATTTGCTTCTGCTCATATTGTATTCTATTCTTCAAGTTATTTGATATTGAATCAAAACTTAACATCAAGTTCTGCTCAAAATTGAAATTCCTTGTGATGATAAATTGTGCAGCAGCTGTAGGTGTTTTCTCCTTTCTATTCGCAACGATATCAGCAATACTTTCATCCCTTTCGTGCCCAATCCCTGTAATAACAGGAAGAGTACATAAAGCTATTGCTTCTCCGATATCAAAGTTATCAAACGCTAATAGGTCTGTTTTTGAACCTCCTCCTCTAATGATACAAATAGCGTCATACTTTTCGTCTAAAGTCTGAATAGTATGTATTTGTTTAATGATAGATTTGGTGGCATTACTGCCTTGAACTTCACTATCAAATAATTTAATCGTAAACTGATATCCAAAGTCATTATTTCTTAGTTGTTCCATAAAGTCCTCATAACCTGCCGCTTTAGGTGAGGATATAATTGCTATTCTTTCAAATACTAATGGAAGCTTTAATGATTTCTGCTTATCAATAAGTTCGGCCGATGCCAATCGTTGAAGTGCTAATCTTCTTAGTCTTTCTAATTCACCTAATGAATGGTTCTCATCAATATCAATAACATTGAGCGATAAACCATAAATAGAATGGAATTGAATATTTATTTCAATGACAACAGAAGATCCTCTTTTAATAATTTCGTCAAAAACATCATCGCCTAAACGCTTTTTTAAAACAAGATAGTTTTGACTCCAGATATTGGCCTGTTGTTTAGCAATAATCTGTTTATCGTCCTTTTCTATTATTTCGAGATGAACGTGACCATTTCGGATAGAAAAATTCGAAATTTCTACTTTTATCCAAAATGATTGGTCGATCTCTCCTATTTTTTTGGCTATACTTTCGTTAAGTCTTGAGAGTTTATATATGGGCCTATTACCACTCATCATCGTCGTCTAACTGGAAATTAGTGTAGGCATTTCTCAATTCCTTTAAAGCATGATGATCCTTTTCTCTTTCACAAACTACCAGTCCTTTTTTATAGATCTCCTCTGCTTCCTCTCTATTATCGATTTCTATATAGGCTATAGCCGCATGATAATAAGTACCTGTATACGATTCGTGAGCTTTAAGTAATAGATCGTAATAGAAAATGGCCTTTTCCCAATTTTTATCAGACGCATATTCTGTAGCAAGACCATAGATAACAAAAGGATCAGATGGATCTTCTTTATAAAATTCGAGTAATTGATTTAATCTTTGAATATTCATCAATCAGAAATTAAAATTGAAAGTATAAAGGTAAAAGTTGAGTTACTCCAAATAAGATAGAGAATAAAAGAGAAGTAATGGCCATTTGTTTCAAATAAGGATCCAATTCACTTGGCTCTTTTAAACGTGTTACCGCCCATCCATTTTTTCTCAATAATGAAAAAATAATAACAAATAACCATTGTAAAGGTGATTCATAATTAAAATACACATAACATAGACCACAAATAATTGCAGAAAACAGTAATAACCAATGATACATCACAGCCCATTTTCTTCCTAATCTTACCGGAATTGATTTTTTTCCTGCTTCAATATCAGATTCTATATCTCTTATATTGTTTACGTTGAGTACAGCTACAGCAAGCAAACCACAAGCTGTTGCCGGAAATAATAAAGTAACATCTAATTCACCTACCTGTAGATAGTAACTTCCCAGTACACCTACCCAACCAAAAAAGATTAAAACGCTTAAATCGCCTAAACCAGCATATCCATAAGGCTTTTTACCTGCTGTATAAGTTATAGCTGCAATAATGGCTAAAACACCTAACCCAATGAAGTATAAAAATTCTTCTAGTGTGGATATACTCTTATAGAGTAAACCAATTCCCGATACAAATGAGAGTATACTAAAGATATAAATTGCTCTTTTCATGGATTCTTTTGAAATCTCTCCACTCTGAACAGCCCTTTGTGGACCCTTTCTCCCCTCATGATCTGCACCATTTACGGCATCACCGTAGTCATTGGCTAAATTCGAAAGAATTTGTAGTAATACTGTTGTTAAAATAGTCAACCAAAAAATCTCAAAACTGAAAAATCCTTGCAGTACTTTATAGGCCATTAAATTGGCCAAAAGAATACTGGAAATTGCTAATGGTAATGTTCTTAATCTAAAGGCCTGAATCCAAGCTTTCATAAAATTGTTCGTTATGTCAATAATTAGGACAATAATACTTTCTTTCATTGACATTTACACATATATTAAGTTCGTTTTAAAAATAACTCATATGAAAAAGAAAAAAATTGTTGTTTTGACCGGTGCGGGTATCAGTGCAGAGAGCGGAATTGCCACTTTTAGAGGTAGCGATGGTCTTTGGGAAGGGCACGATATTATGGATGTAGCATCCCCAGAAGGTTGGGCAAAAGACAGAGAATTAGTACTTGATTTCTATAATCAAAGGAGACGAAATGGCATAAACGCTAAACCAAATAAAGGACATATTACTTTAGCAGCTTTAGAAAAATATTATGATGTTGAAATAATTACTCAAAATGTAGATCACTTACATGAATTGGCAGGTTCTACCAAAGTCACCCATTTACATGGCAAATTATTTGAAAGTAGAAGTACTTTAGACCCTAATTTAATTTACCCCGTAGAAGGTACTGAATTAAACCTAGGTGATAAATGTGAAAAAGGAAGTCAGTTAAGACCTAATATTGTTTGGTTTGGTGAAGATGTCCCTATGATGGAGAAAGCGATTACTTTAACTGAGGAAGCCGATTATTTCATTATAGTTGGAACATCTTTACAGGTTTATCCAGCTGCAGGATTACTACATTACGTCCCTTCACATTGTAAACTCTTTTTAGTTGACCCTAATATTCCTCAAGGGATAGACCCAACTAAAATAAAAGTGATTGAAGCCTCTGCCACTCAAGGAGTTCCAGAATTAATGGATTATTTCATGAAAATTGACCAAATCTGATAAATTCTTTCACTTTTCTTTGTATAAGTGTAAAGCGTACATTATCATTACACAAGCAAATTAAAAACTGTGTTTCCCGATTGTATTATTATCGACTAACTACATTATGAATGATTTAATAATTAACAAAAACAGCAAAAATATTCAAATTCCTCAAGTAACATTAAAATATAACGAATCTAGCGGCAACATATATGGACAATCTTTTCATATCACTGCTACTGAGTTATACAGAGAAATAACGATGTGGATTGACGAATATTTTGTACTGAAGAATGATTTATCACTAACATTTGGTATTACTTATTTTGACACAGCTTCCTCAAAAGGAATTTTTAATGTTTTAGAAACATTAAAAAAATGGCAATTGAAAGGAAAGAAAATTTCGATTGTTTGGTATGTATTAGAAAATGATGATGACTTATTAGAAGATATTGAAGAATTATCAGAAAGTGCTGATGTTCACATTTCTACTATCCTATCTGATAAATCTCAATTAATCGCCAGTTAATGATTAATCAAAAAAAAATAGGTCAACATTTAAGTTGACCTATTTTTTTATTTCTTGATATTTATAATCAATATCCTTGCTCCCGGCAAAACGTTGTATGCTCCATAGATTCTATCACTGTCTGCATAATAAACGTTTGTACCATCTGATTGGATAACTGATACAGCCTCGCTTTTTGGCTTATATATTTTTTTACCGTTTGTGTTTATTCCAACTACTGGTGTTAGATATGAATTATCTTTTGCTGTTAAAGCGACTCTTTCTTCTCTAGTAATTGGAATATTCGGATCAAAGAACTCCTGAAAAACTAAATCATTATCTTCTTTGATTTCTATTTTATGTAGATAAACTTCTGATTGGTTATCTATATCTTCTATAATTTCTTGTGTTTCGTTGGAAAGGTAATTGAAACTGTCAACACCTTGGGCAAATAAGTTATTTAGTGTCAGGGAAACAAAAAATATTAGTGGTAATACTCTCATAATCATAACAGTTATAAAGGTTGTCCATTTACATTTATAAACGCTTTAACTAACTAAAAAGATTCTTAAATCAAGAAAAAAGTTTCTTAAATGATGATTATTAACAACAAAACACTGCCTACAACTAGAAAAGTAGTGTCACAACGAAAAAAAAGACCACTTCTAAAAGCAGTCTTTTCTTCTTATTATTTTTGATCTAAAACTTCAATATCAAATATTAAAGTAGAGTTAGCGGGTATTGGCCCCATATTTCTTGAACCATAACCTAATTCTGGCGGTATCATTAGCATTGCTCTAGTACCTATGGTTAGATTTTTTACACCTTCGTCCCATCCTTTAATCACTCTACCTCTACCTAATTGAAATTGGAATGGTTGTCCTCTATCACGAGAACTATCAAATTTTTCTCCATCCATGAGATAACCAACGTAATGTACTACAACTGTTTTACCATCAACAGGCTTAACATCTCCACCTTTCTTAATTATTTTGATACCTAATCCTGATTCTAAGAATTCATATCCTAAACGTTTTCTCTCAACATTCCACTTCGATACAGACATTTGAATAAAAAGTAGGTCATTAGCTGTTAACTTCAACTTTTTATTATTTGTGATTTTCCTGTAGGCTACTATATCTTCTACATCATCAAAGTTTAGATCTATTCTCTTCGATTTTTTCTTTTTATTGAAATAAAAATAGTTTTTATCTACTACAAATTGAGCACATAAGTCTTCGAATCGTGCGTCTTTAAAACAATAATCGATTTCCTCTTCTTGAGGGAGGCACTTATCGCATTGGGCATTAGCATTTAGAAAAATAAATAATAGACTAATTAATAAATAATATGTTTTCATCATGTCTTGAAAAAATTAAATTTTGCTATTTCAAAGATAAGAAAGGAATTAAAAAATGTAGAGATTACTGTACAAAATGTTCAAAAATGAACAATTGATTAACAATTACAACTTGATAATAAAGTAAAGAAATCACTTGTAACTGCCTGTATTTCTGATAGTTAAACAGACGCCTAGTATTCAAATTTCAATATGGAAAGATTTTAGTTTCTAATCTATTAATATTACAATGGTAAAACTCATTTTTTTATAATTTTCAGTGATATTAAAGAACGTACATATAGGTAATAATAACTTCAAGATGTCTGAAGAAAGCAAAGTAATATATGATAATTACTATGCCGCACTTCATGAGCATTTAAGCACATTCCAAAATTTCAATAAAATCATATTGGAATTGGAATATAAGCTTTCAGAATTATTAATCCCTTTTATACAAGATGAGTTTGACTATATCAACACTGAAGAATTGATTCATTGTTTAAAGATTATAGGTTTACCAGAAGGCTTTTCTGTTCCAGATAATAATGAAACAGATAAAGAAGAAGAGACTGAAGAAACCTATGATCACAAAAGAATATCTTTAAGTTTCATTCAGTCGAGTCAAGAAAAAGCCAAAGACTTTTTATATAAACTGTTTAGAGATGTAGATAGACAGCAAATTGGAGGAGTAGCTGCAGGTATTGCACATTTATTAAAAACTGATCCAATTGCCATAAGAATCATTTTCCTTATTCCTTTTCTCCTTTTTTCTGAAACAAAGATCCCATTAATCTTTACCACTACTATTTATATAATAATGTGGTTATTTCTTCCAGAAAAGAGAAATCTAGAACGAGACCAAAATATTAAGATCTTTTTTAGAGATAAAGAAAATAAAGTACTTGGTGGGATTGCTGCAGGGGTTTCTAATTATTTTGGGATAAATATTGTCTTTGTACGATTACTATTTATTGGATTAGCATTTTACTTTAATGTACTTATTCTTTTGTATATCGTATTTTGGATAGTTACACCCTACTCAAGAACACTTAAAGATAAATTCCAGAGTGTTGGTAAAGCCTTTACTCTTGATGAAATTGAAGATTATTTAAACCAAACTTTACATCAAGCCTCTAAGTCTAAAAAAATTATTGGGTCTAAAATTGAAAAAATAAATAATAAGTTAGGCACTATTAATATTGATCCTATTCTACTTGATATACTAAAAGTAGTATCATTTATAACAGGTGCATTTCTTTTTCTATCCACTTTGGTTTCTTTAGTTGTTGGTGTACCAGTACTTTCAATTGCATTAAAAATCTTCCAACTTACAGATATATTCAATTATATACCTGTTCAAGAACAAGATATACTTATCACTGGTATTGATAGAAACCTTCTTACGACTTTACAATATAGTATCCCACAGACTACAGCTGTTATTGCTACAATACAATTTTTGACACTGCAGCTTTTACTTATATTGATCTCATTATCGTTGATGGTATTTAAAAAGGTGGTAAAAACCTCTTTTTATATTGTGCTAACGATTATCATGAGTATATCTTCTATCCTACTAGTTACTGCATTAAATATGTCAGTACACAATTTTGATAATCAAGCAACTCACAAAGAAGAGATTCTTATTCCTATAAATTCTCAGCTTTTTACTCTATCTCTAGATAAAGTAGGTAATATACCTTTAAATGAAGCTAAAATAAAGATCAACCCTTATAATGGGAATGATTTAAAATTTGTCTTCTTACAAGAGTCTTGGGGAAAAACTCGTGAAAAGGCAATTAAAAATGCGAAAGCTATAGATTATGTAACCACCATAAATTCTGATGATGTTATTCTTTCTTCTCATTTTAGTTTTCCTAGAGGAGTAAAATATAGAAATCAGAAATTATCTTTGAATATGTTCCTGCCAAAAGGGGTACCATTTAAAATAAACGAAGAGCTACAATCGTATTTAAATGATCAGGGAATTCATCAATTTGATGATGGTGTAGAGAATAATTTAGTGTATAACACTCATGGACATTTAGAAATCTTTGATGCCAATAATCTACCAATGATTGTCAAAAGAAATGATCTAGAAGATGGAAAAATTCTTATTAGACAAAAAAGATTCAAAACCAATACCGATTCCTTACAGCTTTATGGAAATATTAATCTTCGTATTATCATAGATCCTAATTTTAAAGGATCAATGATTAAATACCCTAAATCTACAAAGGGAGAAATTTTGAAAATCACAAAGGATGATAATAATTTAAGGCTTTATCCTAATGATTTTAATAACAAAAGTGCATTAGAACTTTCATTGGTTACCTCAAATTTAAATTATATAAAGTTTGAGGGAGATGGGTCTATCGAAATGGATGATCTACAAACAGATTCATTAGAAATGATTTTGATTGGTAACATTCATGGTGACTTTAAAGACATTAATACTAAAAAAGCAGACATCATTCTTAAAGGTGCCTCAAATATGGATATCTCTGGTAAAGCTGTAAATGTTTTCCTTACAACCAATGGAGGTAGTTATTTTGATGGTAAAAACTTTGTTGCTGACAATGTAAAGGCAAAAACAAAAGGCATGTCAGAAATGTCTGTCCATGCCTTAAACAATGCTACTATATTTCAATCTCCATTATCAAAAGTATATGTGGATGGTGATCCACTACATTTTGAAAAACACACACAGAGATAATATTTATCTTCTTGTCACCATAGCCTTTTTATTTACTCTCCAAGCGTTAAGTCCTCTTACTTTTTTCGCTTCTCCATACAATGATAAACTCATGGATTTACCATAAGTACCATTATCAATCATATATTCATCAAACATTACGGCTAGGTTCATATTTAATGTTCTGATAGAATCTTCATCATTTACAAATTCGAAATCGGCATTCATTTCGTCAATAACGTTAATTTTGTAAACATGTTTGTAGGAGGTCTTCTTTGGTGATAGGTTGGTCAAAAAGCCATTTCCATCAGGTTCTGCATAGAAAATATCAACGTATTTACTTTTCGTTGGAGCACTTTCAAAATCATTCCCTTGTGAGGTAGTAACCGTTTTTTCTACTACAGCAGCAGGTGTTGACTTTGATTTACTAATCACCTCATTAATTTTTATCCAGATTTCATGTTGTTTCTCCTTTAATTCATCTACTAAAGAAGCGATGTTTTCTATACTTTTATCAGTATGTTCTCTATTCCCAACAATTTGATCCTGTAAGAGTGATTGTAATTCTTGTTGTCTATGCGTCATTTCATCAGAGACTTTATGGATAACTTCAACTTCAGTATTAAGTTTATCATCAAAAGTATCGAATTTATCTTTCGTACTTTCTTCGATATTATCCATACGATCCCTTAACTCAGCTCTCTCCCCTTTTATCTTGGTAAATCTCAGCTCAATTTTTTTGAGTTCATTACCATATTCATCATTTATATGATTTATCTCTTTGTTTAATTTCTCAAGTTGTTTTGTAAAAGTTTGAAGTGCGTCTTCCTTTACGTATTCTGATTTCATATCAGACACTTGCTCATTAAGGTTTTCAACCTTTACAATAAAATCACGAACAGAGTCTTTATTAAAAGTATGTTCTTCTAATGAGTTTAATTTTTCTAGAACACCTAAAAACTTCTTCTCTGTGTTATCTGCAATTTCTTCAAGTGATTTTTTTCTAGAAAGTTGAATCTTATCAGTAGTCTCTTCAAGTTTTTCAACTCTTTTAAACTCAGACTCTAAATGTGCTATTTTATCTATATAATTTTTCTCAATAGCATCCAATCGTTTATTCTCTGTCTCAAGAAGATGTATTTTCTCTTCCATCATTTGGAAACGATTCAAAATTTCTATTTGAAAGTTAACATCATCATGAATGTCTTTAGAGATAGGTGCTTCCTTTCTTTCTTGATTTAAGGGTATATCTATATTGTTATTTACATTCAAAGTTTCGTTGAAAAAATTCAGCATGAATGTATATAAGAAGTTCGCTGTTTTACTATCTGAAATGTAAAGTTCTAAATCAGATAGTGTTTTAGCTTCTAAAATATAGTTAGCATGTTCTGTAATTTCATTCTTATAAGCGAACAATCTGTCAATATCCCAATTAGGTGTTTTTTCTGATATAGCCCATAATTCATAGCACAAGTCATCAAAGAATGATTCTTCGATATCTTGTTGCTCAAGGAATTCTCTTTTGGAATATAAATTAACTCCTCTCCCTTTTAACTTGAAGCATTGTTTACCATCACCGATATTACCTTTACCCTCTTTTAATAAAGCATAAAAACGATATACAGTGTGTTCTATTATTTGAAAGAAATGTATCTTTTTCTCGGGTTGAATCATTGATGATATTGTCATAATTCTACCTATATTTCGGGTTTCTCGTTAAGTACTAAAAAAGCAACTCTTTATCAAATGAAGTATTTGAATATGGGTAAGCTCGGAAAATCTTAATACAGCAAAATATTATATTAAAACAAAAGTAACACGAAAAACATATTTAGGTAATTTTAATAGCCTTTATTAACATTTATTGTCTAAAATATTTAAAAATAAGCCACATCATTACTCAGATTATAAGATCACATATAAATTTTGGAATTACAAGTACACAATGCTAAGGTTATATTAAGGCTTAGAATTTTGCAATATATTTTATGTCTTTATCCAATAGATATTCGTAAAATTTGATAAATTTACATAAATAATAATTTTTTAAATATGTTTTCAAGAACACACTTATTTAGGTATTTCCTAATTTTTTCAATTTTATTCATCACCACTTCATGCGGGCCAAAATCACCTGAATTTGTGGATATTAGAAATATGGATATGGCATCTTTAGATGACGGTAATTTTGTCATCAAAGCGGAAGCGGTTTTATATAACCCTAATGGAGTATCATTAACGATAGATGAAATTCATGTAGATGTTTTAGTGAATGGAAATAAAATTGGAAATGTTTATCAGAATGTTTCCTCAGAAGCCAAAGGTAAATCTGAATTTACCTTACCATTAGAAGTACAATTTCCTCCAAAAGCTTTATTCTCAAACATACTAGGTGGTTTAATGAATATGGCTACTGGTGAAGATTTTGAAGTAAGATATGCTGGGTACATCAGAACGAAAGTTTTAGGAGTGAATTTCAAAGTACCTTTCGATCAAAAAGAAACAATAGGTTTAGATATGTAATCCACATATTCTGATAACTGATATTATTATATGAAAAGCCAACTGATTTAAGTAATAAAACAGTTGGCTTTTTTTACTCATATAGTCATTTTCTATACAGTACTCTTCTGTAAATTAATTGAAGTTCTAAAGGTTCTTCTAATATTGTTCATAATAATCTCCACCATATGAGGATCAGTGGCGAGCAATAAGAAAAACTCTTCTTCATCAATTTCTATTAGTTCTGTATCTTCTACTGCAAGACAATGCCCGACCCAAGCATCTGAGGCCACAGAAACATAAGACCCAATGATTGTTCTTTTAGAATACAATAAGGCATGTTCATCTAAGTCTCCATCTTTTACAGCTACAGTTCCACTTTTCACAATATATAAACCCTTTTCTTTCAGCCTTTTTGCTGACGTAATTTCCTTATTTTTCTCATAAAATCTAATCTTAGAAACTTTTGCTAAATCAGCTAACTCATCTCCCGTAAGTCCATGAAATTCAGATAAATTAGAAAAATAAAGTGCTTTTGAAAAGGCTAAATGAGGAGCATCTTCCCACTTTAATGAATCAATATTTTTCATTATATCCCTTAAATCAGCTTCTTTATCCTGTGGTAACCTTCCATAAGCATCTTCTAAAGTTTCCGGATGATGTATTCGTAAAATCCATGCAGCTAATTCGTACATCATTCTTTCTTGATCAAATAAATAGCCCACCAACATTTCTTGATCTAACATTTCTTTAATGCTAGACAAAGTATATAAAGCACACGCCCTTACCCAAGAAGAAAGCCAGTTTGGATCTCGATTAGATAACTTTAAAATAACTTGTTCTGATGTATAATGCTCTCTATAAAATAGTTCTGACAACTTCTTTACTTTATCATCTAACGCTACATCATCAAAAAGTGGAATAACATAGGCTTTAATATCCTCTTCAATCAATACATCTAACAATTCAACGGCATATCCTATACTATCAGCTGTACCTAATTCATGATTCTTTCTGATCAATAGTAATGAACCTCTATCATATAACATATTCAGAATTAAGAAAATCTGATCATAGTTGGTCATAATTTCATCCTGAAGTGCTCTTGATAATAAATTAGTATTTCTATTGTTCTCTAATTCTAAAGTAGATGCAATGTTCCAATAACAGTTGTTTGCCTCTCTTTTAAGTGCTTCCTTTAGAAAGAGTTTTTGATATTCATCTTCAGCATTCCATCCTAAAGCACTTAGGAGAGATAAAGCTTCATAGGAAATTTTTCTTTCTGGATAGGTAATTTTATCAGATAATAATTGAACTGATTCTTCGCTACCAATTTTTGCATAAGCTTGCAAAATCAATCGCTGAGTTAATTGTAACTGACCATTTTTGTGAAAAGCGTTCTCCAAAATTTTAGCTCCGGATTCACCAACAGCAACAATTGCAGACAATGCAACACGCTCATCCCCCTTTATGGCCAAACGCTCTACTAATGCAGGAATAAATTCAGATAATTTATGATACCCTACTAAAGACATTGCTTCACACCTTACGGTGTAGGTATAATCCCTAATTAATTTCCCGATGATCTTATCGTACTTTTCATCATATATATTAAACATATACCTTGCTGCATTTACCCTATCCACAGCATTTGATGATTTAGATAATTTCTCAATGTTTTCGTAAGATATCTCCGTTACTATCTCTAATTCTAAATCTTCAGCGACTTGAACTGCTAGCTTCGAAAAGTTAAACTCGTCTGAAAAAGTCCCTTCTTCATAATTTCTTAGTGAAGGAATACTCTCATAAATACTATATTCTTTAATCTTTTGAAGTGCCTGTCTTTTGTTATTCATTCTATACAAACTGCCTTCATCTGATAAAATTGAACGAAATAGAAATACATCTAACCTTTCAATTAATCGAAATAATAAAGGGGCAACTTTATGAGGCACACTATTCCAACGACTCTGAAGTAAATTCTGTATTTTGTTATTCTTAAATCGATTACCGATTTCTTGTGTATAATTTACCTCAGTAGAATTTGCTGATAAAAGGTTTTGTAATGAAATTTTATAAAAGTTATACATTTTGAAGGTAATAAATACCCAAACCCCTACTATCGCAAATATCACAAAGTTGTTATAGAGAATATTGTAGTTGTTGAGTTTTGATATGCCTATCATCAGAATACCTGCACACAATGTAGAAAATTGAGCTACAGTACCTTCTACTAGGGTTTGTGCTTCGTATCTAATCTCGGCTGGCAGTGGAAAGAAAAATATTTTTACTGTGGGATTCTCTAGGGAATCCCGCAAGGCATCGGTCACTAGTTTTGACATACTTATGATCAAAAAGAACATCAAAAAGGCACTTGACGATTGATCGTGACCAAATAAAGATCCAATAACTAGATCAATAACGCAGAAGAAAACCAATATACCAGGTAACAACATCAAAGAATATTGTAAACCGTAAACTTCTAAGATTCTATCGTTTAAGAAGGTCTGTACTAGGAAGGATACAATGATGATAAATGCTTCAAAAAAGGCTAAGAAATTGGCTAATTCTTGTTCCTCTTTAAAATATTGAGGTGTAACTGTAACAAATGAATAATCAACGAATGCTGCTGAAAAACTAGAGCACATGACAAAAATAGAGATCACAAAAAAGTAGTTTTTATAGTCTCTTAAACGTGTTCTTTTATTGGATACCTTTTCTACGTTTTCATCAACCGTTAATGCTTCAGCAGAGTGCATTCTAAATTTCTTTAAAATGTATACAATAGAGACAAAACAAAAAAGGTATGAAATAACTCCAACAAGTGATAAATAAGAAAGGTTTGGTAATAGTTGCTGAATAAACGGCACTGAGAAGAAGGCAAATATGGTTGCGAAAGCTTGTCCTGTATCAATACCTCCCGATAAACGCTTACTTTGCGTAAAGTTAAAAAGTCGTCCAAATGCACCCCAAAATATCAATAATGAGATAGATGCGACAGGCCCAAGGGTAGCAAATCCCAAAAAGACAATCGTTTCATCATTATCCTTAAGTACAAGTGATAAAGATATACCACCTACCAATAAAAGAATGATAATACTGGTGTAATAGACTAATTTTCTAAATCCTAGTATATTTTGAAGCTTGGAGAATAATATTGTAAATAATATACCTAATACCCCTTGTGTAACTAATGCCAAAGGGAAATCGTTTTCATTACCAAATTTTGAGATAAATAGTGTATTAATAGATACACTATAACTCGCCATAAAAATACCAGTAAAAAATCCTAGTGTTAGTAGTGCCGAGATCCTTGACCATTCGGAGGATAAACCTCCTACCATATTAAGTAATAGTCTCTTCATTGAGTAGTGATGCAGCTAGAGTTTTCTTTAGCTAGTTGATGAAAGCAATAAGAAAGATTAAAAATTGATTTTAAATCAACTAAAGATTTAAGTTATACAATTTTTAAGAACTTCTAAAATATCATGCCATTGATATCTATTAATTTGAGATCAAAAAAGAATCTTGATGGAAAATGATATTTATTCAAATAAAAAGGCTCGGATGCAACATCCGAGCCTATAAAAACTTTTTGTCATTGACTATTTTTATTCAATAACAATTTCATCAGTGAACATCCAAGGAGCATTACCTGCTCCTGAATGCCATACTGGTAAAGCCTTGAAAGGTACTGCTACTACTTTCACATATCTATAGTTACCCTTTATTTCTTTAGCGAAACGTGTCACTCCAATAATTGGATGATCATTTGGCATTTCTGTAGACTCAACTCCTACTGAAGTAAATTCTTTTCCATCTTCTGACACAAAGAATTCTACTTTATTTGGTAAGAAAACCCACGAAGATGTATTTTCTAAGAATCCGATAGACACTTGATGTAATTCCTCTTCTTTTCCAAGGTCAATTACTGCTTCAAAATTTTGACCACTTACACCATCCCATTTACCATCTCTTAGGTTATCAGATGCGTAAATACCATTTAAGATGCCATTTTCACCAGCATCATAAGTAGCATTTTTCTCATAGTTGATAGACAACTTAGGGAATTCACTACCTGTATTATAAAATGCTTTCTTAAAAGCGAATTCAGAAACTTTACTGGAAATACCATTTGGATCAATGGCAATTGCTTTTATAAATGTCGATTGATTTAATGTAATTACCTCAGCATATTTAGTGGATGAAGCAGTAGGAATAGATCCATCTAATGTGTAGTAAATACTCACATTAGGAGTCACATCTTTAAATTCAACTGTTGTTTCACCATTAAAAATCACTGATGAATTCGTTACATATGGTCTGTAAACTACTTCTTTCGATTCCAAAATACTCTCCACCTCATTTAAAGGAATGGCATGTGAAGTTGGCCTTGCAGCTACTTCTGTTCCCCAATTCGATTTGTTTTCTCCCATTTTGAAAGATAGTATTCCTCCTTTTTCAATTTGATCATGAGTGATGTATGTTTTATTATACGTCTGACCATCAAAAGCAGCGGATTGAATATATTCGTTTGTTGGAGACGATTGATCAGCTGTAATCACGAAATCGTTTCCATTATCTAAATGAATGGTTACTTTTCCGAAAATAGGGCTACCAATCGCATAATTTCCGTCAGCAGGGTTTACTGGATAGAATCCCATTGCTGAAAAGACATACCATGCTGACATTTGACCACAGTCTTCGTTTCCACAAAGTCCGTCTCTTTCAGAAGTGTACATCTCATCCATTACTTGGCGAATTCTTGATTGAGTTTTCCATGGCTCACCAGCATAATTGTATAGATAGATAACATGATGTGATGGCTCGTTTCCTTGTGCATACTGACCAATTAATCCTGTTACGTCATGTGCCATATGATTATCGTTCACAGCTTCTTGTTGGAACATATGATCAATCTTATCAATGAACTTCTGATCTCCACCATGTAAATCGATTAAACCATTAATATCCTGAGGTGCAAAGAAATTGTAGTGCCATGCATTACCTTCAGTATAGTTACCAGCTCCTAAAAGTGAAATGGCCATTGGATCAAAAGGTTCGTCCCAAGCACCGTACATATTTTTCCCTCTAAGGAAGCCTGTGTTTTTATCAAATAGCTGCTTGTAGTTTAATGCACGATTACTGTATTTTTTGTAATCATCCATTTTACCTAATTCTTTAGCCACTTGAGCTACCACCCACATATCATAAGCATACTCTACTCCTTTTGATACTGCATTGGCTTCTTTTTCAACAGGAATAAATCCTTCTTCATTGAACCAATTCAATCCTCTTCTTGGATCTTCAGCTGCTGCCACCATTGCTTGGTAAGCCAACTCTTTATCAAATTTAGCCTGACCTTTTAAAATAGCGTCTGCAATTACAGGAACTGAATGGAAACCAATCATAGTACCTGTTTCGTTTGCTGAAAGCTCCCAAATTGGTAACTGTCCCGATTGCTCATATTTCACAATCATCGACTGAATGAAATCGTTGTTTTCTTCTGGAGCAATTAGCGTAAATAATGGATGAGTTGCTCTAAAAGTATCCCAAAGTGAGAATAAAGTATAGTGTGTAAATCCTTCAGCTTTATGGATTTTGTGATCCATTCCTCTATACTGATGATCGACATCCATATATACATTTGGAGCGATTAAGGAGTGGTACATAGCAGTATAGAAGATCGTTTTATTTACTTGATCTCCGCCTTCTACTTGAATTTTTGATAACTTTTGATCCCATGTTTGTTTTGCTTGTTCTCTAACTTTATTAAAATCAAACCCTTGCACTTCTGCTTCTAAATTCTTTCTTGCACCTTCAACACTCACTCCAGAAATAGCGACATTCACAACAATTGCTTCACCTTCTTCAGTAGTATAATTGATGACCGCTTTTACATCTTCACCTTCTAACTTTTTCGTTTCAGTTAGCTTCATTCCAGATTTAATACCTTCAACTGACTTAAATGGCTTTGAGAATTGAGCAACAAAATACACATATTGATCTCTTGCCCATCCTGATGATCTTCTTAAACCAACGATCTCATTATCCGATGTTACTTCGAACCAAGTTTCTCTTGCTGAATCGGAAATACCATGTTTTAAATCAAGTATAATGTGTGCATCATCAGATGCAGGAAAGTGATATTGATGTACACCTACACGAGTTGTTGCCGTTAATTCTGCGGTAATACCATAATCTTCTAAGAATACTGAATAAAACCCTGGAGAGGCTTCTTCTTTCACTTTTTCGAAACGTGATCTGTAACCTTCATCAGGATTTTTCTTAGAACCTGCTTCTGTTTTAACTTCACCAACAGTTGGCATCAATAAGATATCACCATAATCTCCTCCACCTGTTCCAGAAAGGTGTGTATGAGAAAAACCCATAATTGAATTATCCGAAGAATGATACCCCGAACACCAATCCCATCCTTCTATACCTGTATCTGGGCTTAATTGAACCATACCAAATGGTACCGTGGCTCCAGGAAATGTGTGTCCATGAGCCGAAGTCCCAATAAAAGGATCTACGAATTCTGAGTTCGATTTAGGTAAGACTTCTTTACTCGCCTTTTGATTTAATTGTGATACGCAACTAAACAGTAGTGGTATCAAGCTGATAGTGATGAAAACTTTACGCATTCTTAGATTTATATTAGACTATTCTTATTCTATTATCAATTCATCGATCATCATCCAAGCGGGCTTTCCTGCACCACCATGGTTTTTAGGTAATACACCAGGATGTTCAATAATGATTTCGATTCCTTTTACCTCTTTTAGAGGTTTTTTAAATTTTAAAGTAAACTGATTCTTATTTAGATCAACCACCTTTTCTACTTTAAACTTCTTTGAGACATCTTTATATTTTGACCCATCAATACTTACTAAGACTTTGAATGAATTTGGAGACATGATCCAAGATCCTAATTCATCATACGCATCAAACGTAATACTGTTTAATTCTTGAGATTCTTCCCAAGTTAGTACAGCTTGTAAGTTCTGTCCATTAAATCCTATCCATGTACCATCTTGGAATTTCTCTCCTCCAATAATTGAATTATTTAAAGAAGCTGCTCCACCATTGATATATGGCTTAGAGGGCTCCTCAATCAATTTAATTGATGCTGAGTTCCCTTTATGCAATTGGAATGTTTTTAAAATTGGATCGCCTAATGCTTTCCCATTTCTAAAACCTTGGAAAATGATATCACCTGATTTTTCTACTTTTACAGGTTCATTATACAACTGAAAATTACCATTACTTCCTACTTTATACTTAATCTCAAGTTTATCAGATAATTTATTAGCCGATAACATAATATCTCCATCTTTAGAAGATGTACTCACCTCCATCAATACTTCTGATGGACCATATTTCACTCCTAATTGATCTAAAATTGAATATTGAAGATCTAATCGTTCTTCAAATTCTTTTAAACCATTCTCTTTTGTACCTGTCCATAATGCTTCTGAGAAAGCCAATGCACGTGGGAATATCATAAAGTCAGCTCTATCTTGATCAGGAATTCTTTCTGTCCATACCGTAAATTCACTTCCCAATACATGCTGTGCCTGTTCTTTATTTAAATCACTTGGCGTTGGATTAAAAGCATACAATTGAGCAACGTCTGTTGTGGCAATATCATAATCAAAATAACAACAAGCCGTTGGTGATGCAATGACATCATTTCCCATTTTGGCAATTTTGCTAACAGCGTCTTTGTCGTGCCAATCTCTCCATAGTTGTACAGTTGCAGTAGATGATAAACCACCTTCAAGGATCTCATCCCAACCTGTAATCTTTTTACCCAATTTGTTGACCATCTTTTCTACTCTATGGATAAAGTAACTTTGCAATTCATGCTCATCAGCAAGGTTTTCTTGTTTGATTTTCAACTGACACTTATTGCATTCTTTCCATCTAGTTTTAGGACACTCATCACCTCCTAAGTGGAAATATTTTGATGGGAACAATGGAATAATTTCTTCAAGAATATCTTCTATAAAAGAATATACTTGTTCATCTCCTGCACAAAGGACATCCTCACTTACTCCCCAACGATTCCAAACTTCAAAAGGTCCTTCTGTACAAGCTAATTCAGGATAAGAAGCTAAAGCACCTAACATATGTCCTGGCATATCAATTTCTGGAATCACTTCAATTCCTCTTGAGGTAGCATAAGCTACAACTTCTTTAATATCATCTTGAGTGTAAAATCCACCGTAACGAGAACCATCTCTTTCTGTTCTCCACGCACCAATTTCAGTTAATTTAGGATATTTTTTTATCTCAATTCTCCAACCTTGGTCCTCAGTTAAGTGCCAGTGGAATTTATTGAGTTTATATTTTGTCATTAGATCCAAGTAGCGTTTCACTTCTTCAACAGTGAAAAAATGTCTACTTACATCCAACATCATTCCTCTCCATTCATATTTTGGAGAATCACTAATGTCAACACACTTTACAGTATTGTTTAAGCCAATCAGTTGTAATAATGTGGCTAAACCGTTTCTTAATCCAAACTCTGTATTTGCTGTAATGTCAATAGAACTTTCTTGAACAGTGAGTTTATAAGCTTCTTCTCCAAGATTAAATTCATTGATTATGTGAAGTGTTATATCTCCGTATTCTTTATCAGTTTCTGTGATTGATACATTATTCTGTTTTTGAATTTCTTGAATATAGTAGTCTACATCAAGTTCTGAATTTCCTTTTGATAATGTTGTCTTTGGCGATAATGTAAAAGATCCCTCTCCCCATTTAATATTTTGAGGCATAGGAATTAGAGATGTTTCTTGTGCAAAAACATGAAGTGATAATGGTAATATTAAGATGTACAGTAATAAAAATCTCATTTCTTTAGAGGTTAAGTTGGTTGTTAGCTTACGATTTGATAAAGAAGCGGCCTCATAAATCTTATCTGTAATGATGAGATTCATGAGACAGCTCTTATCTATATTTTATCATTCAAATCGAATGATTATTTTACAAATTCTAAAGTACCTCCCTGCATTAAGTCGGCATTTGCGATTTGATATCCTTTGATTTCTTTTCCGTTGAAAACAACTTTAGAAACTGTAGGACTATCTTTTGTTTGATGACCGATAACCGTTAGAGTCTTGCCATTTGACAAATGAACCACTGCTTTCGGGAATAACGGTGTACCTAAATCATATACTCCATTACCTGGGTTTACTGGATAAATACCCAATGAACTAAGGATAAACCAAGATGACATTTGACCACAATCCTCATTACCACAAACACCGTCAGGAGTTGATTTGTACTGAGTATTCATAATTTTGTTGATCATCTTTTGTGCTTTATGCGGCTTGTTGATGTAGTTATATAAATACGCAACGTGGTGAGAAGGTTCGTTACCATGAGCGTACTGACCAATCATACCAGTTGAGAAGATTGGAAGGTTATCTTCTGGAGTTGGGTAATAAGAGAACATCGAATCTAATTTTTGTTCGAAACGATCTGCTCCACCCATTGCATCAATTAAACCATCTACGTTTTGAGGAACATAGAAGAAGTATTGCCAAGCGTTACTTTCACAGAAGTGATCTGTGTATTCTTTTGCAATAAAGTGCTCAATGAACTTTCCATTTTTGTCTTTTGGACGCATAAATGTAGATTCATTATCATAATGATGTCTCCAGTTCTCTGCTCTCTTAGCAAAGTATTTGTAATCATCTTCTTTACCTAAAGCTTTTGCAAACTCCGCAATACACCAATCGTCGTAAGCATATTCCAATGTCTTAGAAACTGACCAGTTTTCGTGATCATAATTCAATGGAACATATCCTAGTTTGATGTAATCTTCCATAGAATCACCTTCTTTGTTCATTGCAGATGCTTTACAAGCTTCATACGCTTTTTCAACATCAAAATCTCTAATACCTTTGAAGTAAGCATCAGTGATTACAGGAACTGCATGATATCCAATCATCATGTTCGTTTCGTTACCTTTCATCGACCAAACTGGTAAAAGACCTGTTTCATCATAATGAGATAAGAACGACTTGATCATATCAGGAACTCGTTCAGCATGAATCATTGTGTATAATGGATGAGCTGCTCTGTAAGTATCCCATAATGAGAATGTATCGTATTTTTTATAACCTTTCGCTACATGATTCTTTTGATCAGCACCTTTATAACCACCATCAACATCAGATAGTAAGGTTGGAGCTAATAGTGATTGATACATTGCTGTGTAGAATACTTTTTTATGCTCCTCATTAGGAGTTGTCACTTCAATTTTTGATAGTTCATTATTCCACTTTTCTGAAGCTTCATTTTTCACTAAATCAAAATCCCAAGACGTATTTTCAGCCGCTAAATTCTTTTCTGCACCTTCAATAGAAGCATTAGATAAACCGACTTTAACTAAGATTACATTCTTATTATCATCTGTTTTGAAGTTGAAATAACCTCTTGTTTTCTTCGCTTGAATTTCGTTTCCATCAACAATCTGAAGTTTCTTTGGGTCTTCAGAATTCATCAATTCATAAGAATCGATAGGAGCTGAAAATTCGGCTACGAAATATTCCCTTTGAACTGGAGCCCATCCAGAAGAAAATCTATAACCAACAATTTTTTTATTATTGATTACTTTGATGTATGTATCTGTTGGTCCATCCCAGTTTAATGAGTATCCAAGATTAAAAATAATCTGAGATTTATCGTCTTTAGGGAAAGTATATTTATGGAAACCAGTTCTATCGGTAGCAGTTAATTCCGCTTTGATATTGTAATCCAAAAGGTCCACAGTATAATAGCCTGGCTCAGCATGTTCTTTATCGTGAGAGAATAAAGAAACTGGTCTTTCGTATCCAGCTTCCACTACAACTCTATCACTTTTACCATTTCTTGGAGTCACAAGGATATCATATAGATCTCCAGCTCCTGTACCTGAAAGGTGAGTATGTGAAAAACCTGCAATTGTAGAATCTGGCCAGAAATAACCTGCAATTCTGTCCCAACCAGAGATACCATTATCTGGTGATAATTGAACCATACCGTGTGGTACCGTTGCCCCCGGGTATGTATTACCAGGTCCGTCTGTACCTACAAATGGATTAACATAAGATGTATATTTAACTGGCTCTTGTTTTTGCTCGTTAGTAGTGCAACCCCATATTGTCAATAAGAATAAAGGGAATAAATATTTAATTTTCATATCGTAGTTGTAAGGTCATTTATTATTTACCATTCCATTTTAAATGGAGAATCTTCCATTCTATTTCCATCTTTACTATCTACAACAGCAAAGTTGAAACCGTTACGGATACTGTACCCACCGTACTCTCCGTCTTTATTTAATGCCAAGAATCCTACTTGTAGATCCTCTAATTTATTTTGATGCGTCTTGATGATTCTTTTCACAACAATCTCACAAGCTTCTGCCGGCGATTTACCATTACGCATTTGCTCAACTACCATTGCTGAACCTGCTGTTCTGATCACTGCTTCACCTAAACCTGTAGCACATGCAGCTCCAATTTCACCATCCACAAATAAACCAGCTCCAATCAAAGGAGAATCACCCACTCTACCATGCATCTTATAAGCTGCACCTGATGTAGTACAAGCACCTGCTAAATTGCCTTTTGCATCTAAAGCTAAAGCACCAATTGTATCGTGATTTTCGATATTAATTACCGGCTTATATTCTGATTTTTTCAACCATTCTTTCCAATCTGCTTCTGATTTTTCTGTAAGAAGGTTTTCTTCTTTAAAACCATTTTCCAATGCAAATTGCTTTGCACCTTTCCCTACAATCATAGCATGAGGCGTTTTTTCCATCACTAATCTTGCTACAGAAATTGGGTGTTTAATATCCTGTAAGAACGCTACAGCACCACATTCGTAGGCATGATTCATGATACATGCATCCAATGTCACTTTTCCTTCTCTATCAGGTAATCCACCATATCCAACACTTCTTTCGTTAGGATCGCCTTCAGGAACTCTAACTCCAGCTTCTACAGCATCTAAAGCGGCTCCACCTTCTCCTAAGATTTTCCATCCTGCTTCATTTGCCCCAAATCCGTGATTCCATGTTGAAATCATTACTGGCTTGTTTCCTTTTCTTTTTCCTGCGAAAGATATTGTAGATAATTGAGGGGTTAACAAAGCTGCCGATGTTAACGCCGAAAACTTCAAAAAGTCTCTTCTGCTACGCATAATATAGGTATCGATTGAATATAGTTAATGTGTGATCTTGACGTGTCAAAAATACACATTCAAGCAGATATACGCATAAAAACGCACAAACAAGCTAAAACAAATCATAATTATTAACAATATCGTGCAAGTTTATGAAGTGTTCGGATCTCAAATTCTAACAATGCAAAACATATTAGACGTAGGATTTGTCGATTTAATAATATCCTGCTAACTTATGTAAGACCAAAAACATTTTTATTACTATTCTGATTTTAATGTATATCAAATACTAACCTACTTGATAAAATAGATATCAGAATATGAATATTAACCAATAAACACTGTATGAATTCAACTTCGTCCACTTTAAACACACTTTTTCACCAACTTCAATCCAAACGAGAAAACACATTTCTTGGAGGAGGAGAGAAAAAGATTGCTAAACACAAATCAAAAGGCAAATTAACAGCAAGAGAGCGCGTTGATCTATTATTAGATCACCCTAAAGAAGCTATAGAAATTGGTACGTTTACCGCTCACAACATGTACAAAGAGCACGGTGGATGTCCTTCGGCAGGTGTTGTTGTTAAACTCGGGAAAGTAAGCAACCAATTATGTGTTATAGTAGCAAACGACGCGACCGTGAAAGCTGGAGCTTGGTTTCCACTAACTGGAAAGAAGAACTTAAGAGCACAAGAAATTGCTATTGAAAACAACATTCCAATCATTTATCTAGTAGATAGTGCCGGGGTGTATTTACCCATGCAAGATGAAATTTTCCCTGATAAAGAACATTTCGGTAGAATTTTTAGAAATAATGCAGTGATGTCTGCTCAAGGAATTCCTCAAATTGCTGCAATAATGGGAAGTTGTGTAGCTGGAGGTGCTTATTTACCAATTATGAGTGATGAAGCATTAATTGTCGATGGCACAGGCTCTGTATTCCTTGCTGGTTCTTATTTGGTAAAATCGGCTATCGGAGAATCTATTGATAATGAAACACTTGGAGGTGCGACAACACATTGTGAAATATCAGGAGTGACCGATTATAAATGTGAAAATGATGAGGCTTGTCTTCAACAAATAAAAGATTTAGTAGATAAAATGGGGCATTCACCCGTTTCTAATTTCAATAAAAAAGAAGCTATGTTGCCTAATAAATCACTTGATGATCTTGAAAGCGTTTTTCCAGAAGACCGTACCAAACCCTACAATATGATTGAAATTATAGAGCGTTTGGTGGACAAGTCTATCTTTGAACAATATAAAGAAGGTTATGGTCAATCCATGCTTTGTGGTTATGCTAGAATAGAAGGTTGGGCTGTTGGAATTGTCGCGAATCAAAGGACGATAGTCAAGAATAAGAAAGGTGAAATGCAAATGGGTGGAGTAATCTACTCGGATGCAGCAGACAAGGCTGCTCGGTTTATCATGAATTGTAACCAAAAGAAAATTCCTCTTTTATTTATTCATGATGTCACTGGCTTTATGGTTGGATCAAGATCTGAACACGGAGGCATTATAAAAGATGGGGCCAAAATGGTCAATGCCATGAGTAATTCTGTGGTTCCAAAATTCTCTTTGGTAATAGGCAATTCTTATGGAGCAGGTAATTATGCAATGTGTGGTAAAGCTTATGATCCACGATTAATGTTGGCTTGGCCAACATCAAAAATTGCAGTGATGTCTGGAAAATCAGCTGCTACTACCCTTTTACAAATCAAATTATCTTCATTGAAAAGTCAGGGTAAAGTGTTAAGTGAAGCAGAGGAAAAATCGCTATTTGATGAAATCAAAGATAAATATGACGAACAGTTGTCACCCTACTATGCTGCTGCTCGATTATGGGTAGATGAGATTATTCTTCCTGAAGAAACACGAAAATATATTTCTACAGGTATTGAAGCAGCTAATCAAAAAGTAAATGATCAGCCTTACACATTAGGAGTAATACAAACCTAGTTTTTTGTTTGGGATCCCAAACAGAATTGATTAAAACCGAAAGAGGCTTTCATAACCGAAGTTATGAAAGCCTCTTAAGGAAAAAACTCAAAGTGATAAGATTGCTGCCTAACGGCAGTAAATTCTTAAACTTTAATTATGCAGTAACTACTTCTAAAGCAATTTCGTGCTGAACTTCTTTGTGAAGATCAAGTGTTGCAGTGTATTCACCAACCATACGGATTTCAGTGTTGAAACCAATACGCTTACGGTCAATATCAAAACCTTGAGCTTTCAAAGCGTCAGAAACTTGCAATGGAGTAACTGCACCAAATATTTTACCACTCTCACCTGCTTTAGCAGAAAGAGTTAATTTCAAGTCGCCAATTTTAGCTGCCAACTCTTCAGCATCTTGCTTCACTTTTTCTAATTTGTGAGCTGCTTGCTTGATTTCCTCGTTTCTCATGCTAATGTTAGCTTCAGTAGCTAAGATAGCGAAGTTTTGAGGGATCAAGTAGTTTCTACCATATCCAGGTTTAACGGAAACAATGTCGTTTTTGTAACCTAAACCTTTGATATCTGTTTTCAAAATTACTTCCATGATAGGGATAAATTTTTAATATCTAAAATTAAGATTACTTTAAACCGTCTGCTACGTAAGGTAGAAGAGCAAGTTGACGAGCACGTTTTACAGATGTAGCAATTTTCTTTTGGAATTTTTGCGAGTTACCTGTAATACGACGAGGTAAAATTTTACCTTGCTCATTTAAGAATTTTAATAAGAATTCAGGATCCTTATAATCGATGTATTTTACACCGTACTTTGTGAAGCGGCAGTACTTTTTAGTACGCTCTTGTCTTCTGTTGATAGGTTCGTTTTGGAGACTCATTATGCTGATTTTTCTTCAGTTTCAGATTTTTTTGACCATTCGCCGTTTCTTCTTCTTTCGTTGAAGTTAACACCGTGCTTATCTAAAGACACAGTTAAGAAACGTAAAACGTTTTCATCACGCTTTAATTCTACTTCGAATTTAGCGATGATAGATGGATCTGCTTTGAATTCAAACAGGTGGTAGTGACCCGATGATTTCTTTTGAATCGGGTAAGCTAACTTTCTAAGTCCCATATCCTCTGAATGATACACGTCTGCACCTGCCTCTTTCAGATGATTTTCAAATTTAGCAATAGTCTCCGTGGTTTCGGAATCGGACAAAACTGGTGTCACGATGAAGACTACTTCATAATGCTTAATTGCCATTTTTAATAAAAATTTTTGATTTACTCAAAATTTCAAACCCCGAACACAATTCGGGTTTGCAAAAGTATAAATTTTAATTTTGAATACCAACAAATATTATTATTCTTCTCTTGACTTAACAAGAATTTACAATACAACTGAATCTGGAGCGAGGATTGATTTAATTTTCTTCTCAATTGGTGCCCTCTTGATAGATTTCCCAATAATTACAATTCTATTTAATCTCTCTTCATGCCCTTCCCAAAGTGATCCAATTTCGATTTTAGATTCATTTCTAACTCCTTGAATCACTACTTTATGGTCTTCACCTTTAATATTAAAGATGCCCTTAAATCTATAGATTACTTCAAATTGTAGATTAAAGAGAACACTCAACCACATTTCTAACTTTACAGGATCAACTGTCCCTTTAAAGGTAAAAGAATGAGAAACTACATCTCCATGCTGATGATTATGATCGTGAGCAACAAAACTAGCTCTTTCAATTACTTTATCAGCAGAGTAAGCATTTAAGTTAATGATATCTTTATCAATCACTTCGCCTTTTGAAACTTGCCCAACTTGTGCTAATGGATTGATAAATTTTGCTTGAAATTTTACTTTCTTGATTTCTTCTTCTGTAGCCAAGTCACATTTAGTGAAAACCAAATAATCAGAGAAACTAATCTGTTTCATAGCTACTGGATGATTATTGATGGCAAATTCAAAGTTTTGAACATCAATTAATCCGATGGTAGCATTAATTTCAAATAATCTAGAAATGCCTGGATCACCAACAAAAGCTGCCGCTACCCCATCAGGTTCTGCAATTCCTGTCGTTTCTACTATCAAATGATCAATGTCTTTACCACAGTTCAAGAGATTTCTCAAAACCTCTCTCAACTCCCCATTTAGATTACAACAGATACAGCCGTTTGATAATTCGAAGACACCTTCCTGATTATCAACCACTAAATCTGAATCTATATTTACTTCTCCAAACTCATTTTCGATTACCGCAAACTTTGTATTCGGGTATTTTTGAATTAAATTGTTTAGAAAAGTTGTTTTACCTGCTCCCAAGAAGCCCGTTAATATTGTCACTCCTATTTTCTTCTCCATAGTATTTATTCACAAAATAAATTCGGCACGTATTACCGTATATATTATATTTGTCTGTTTTGTGTTTTAAAAATTACAGTTAAATAAGTCAGTATGAAAATCAGAAAAGCATATAGTTTCGATGATGTACTTATAGTACCCAAGTACAACACAATTAAATCTCGTAGAGATGTTAAATTCACTACAAAGGTAACCAAAAATCATTCAATTGAAATACCTATCTTAATCGCTAATATGGATACAGTCTGTGAATCAGAGATGTGTATTGCAGTAGGGAGATTAGGCGGATTAGGCGTTTTACACCGATTCCTTACCATAGAAGAACAAGCTGACGAAGTTAGAAGAGTTAAATCAGAAGGATTACTTTGCGCTGCTGCTTTAGGAATTAAAGATTACGAAGAAAGGTTAGCTGCTTTAGCTGAAGCCAAAGTAGATATTATTGTCTTAGATATTGCTCATGGTCACTCAGAAATGACCAAAGAGACTTTATTATTCATTAAAAAGAATTATCCTCAAATTGATGTAATGGTGGGTAACATTGCCACTAGAGATGCTGCAGTAGATTTCCTTGAGTGGGGAGCCGACGCATTAAAAGTAGGTATCGGACCTGGTTCTATGTGTACTACACGTATCATGACAGGTTGTGGTGTTCCTCAATTAACAGCAATAGATGATGTTTACCAAGCCGTTGGCGATAGAATTCCAATTTGTGCTGATGGCGGTATCAAACAACCTGGCGATATTGTAAAGGCAATTGGTGTTGGTGCGGACAATGTGATGGTAGGTTCTATTGTTTCGGGAACTGATGAAGCTCCTGGTGAATTGATCACTACTTCAGAAGGAAAATTTAAAACATATAGAGGTATGGCATCTTTTGATGCGGCCATCAGTAAATTAAAGAAAGACAACAAAAAGTCTAGAGAAGTAATTTCTGTGGAAGGTGAAAAGACACTTGTTCCTTACAAAGGTCCTGTTGAGCCAATTATCAAGAAATATTTAGGTGGTTTAGCCTCTGGTATGACTTATAATGGAACAACTACAATCGCTGCTATGAAAGGCGAAGTAGAATTTGTAGAAATGACGACTTCAGGTTTATATGAATCGAAGGCACACGGTGTGAGATAATCACAAAGTAGTCATCAATATAAAAGCCTCATCAATAATTAAATTGATGAGGCTAATTTTTTATATCTTATTTGAGTACTAAGTCATTAGTACTGCTTTGAATTCGTCCAATTCTTTTAAGGCTTTACCGGTACCACGAACTACTGCTCTTAAAGGATCATCAGCAACGTGAACTGGTAATTTTGTCTTCATTGAAAGACGCTTATCAAGTCCTCTTAGTAAGGCACCACCACCTGTCAAGTGAATACCTCTATCGTAGATATCAGCTGATAATTCTGGTGGAGCTGTTTCCAATGCTCTTAATACCGCTTCTTCAATCTTAGAGATCGATTTATCGATAGCATAGGCCACTTCAGAATAAGTCACTGTGATTACTTTAGGAATACCTGTCATTAAATCACGACCTCTTACTTCGAATGGCTCGATTTCTTCATCCAATTCAGTTAAAGCAGAACCAACTTCTACTTTAATTTTCTCTGCAGAACGCTCACCAATTAAAAGGTTATGCTGACGACGCATATAATCAAGAATATCTCTTGTAAAAACATCACCTGCAGTACGGATCGATTGATCTCCTACAATACCAGATAAAGCAATAACAGCAATCTCTGTTGTACCACCTCCGATATCAACGATCATACTACCCACTGGCTGTTCTATATTAATACCAATACCGATAGCAGCAGCAATTGGCTCAGGAATCATATAAACTTCTTTAGCTCCAGCATGTTCTGCTGAATCTCGAACGGCACGTTTTTCCACTTCAGTAATACCTGAAGGAATACAGATTACCATTCTATGTGAAGGTGTAAAAAATCTTTTACCTTCATTAATCATTCTGATTAAACCACGAATCATTTGTTCAGCTGCATGGAAATCGGCAATTACACCGTCTCTTAATGGGCGAATCGTACGGATATTTTCGTGGGTTTTTTCGTGCATTTGCATTGCCTTTTTACCAACGGCAATTACTTTTCCATTCTGACGATCCAAAGCAATAATTGAAGGCTCATCGACAACCACTTTATCTTTTTGAATAATCAGGGTATTGGCTGTGCCTAAATCAATGGCTAGGTCGCTAGAGAAGAAATCAAACAATCCCATATATATATATTATTTGCTATCAGTTCTGTGTGTGTGAAATAAAAGAAGTTTATTTTAAAAAGAGTAGTGTCAAAACTATACCAATTTTGACAATAATCGCCTCACTTTAAACTTTAACTTTGCAAATCAACGAAAACATCTATTAATAAGAAAGCACTTGTCAAAATAACACCTTATTTTTTACATCTGTTTTGGAAATTTACTATGTAATATCACTATAAATTAAGTATTATTGAAGTTGTAAACTGAATTCAATAAAAAAATATTAGAATGCGTCTTCAAGAACTTTATGATTTAGAAAAAAATGATCGATTAGATTTAGTAGCTCACAACATCACTCCTGTGGCTGATGATTTTATTTTCAGCATCAATGAGTACGAGTTTTTAAAATCTATCTATGATGTTTTTGATCAGGCGGATACGAGTAAATTCCCTTCTTTCTCTGATGAGCAATCATCAGTTATCAAAAAACAATTAGACACTATTGATTTAAGCGAAAAAAATAGATCTTCTCTAATTACACTTTTTGATAATTTATCGCTTAATAATGATCAAAAAGACTTTCTGAAGCCCATTTTAGAGAAACTTAATGAAGTAGAAACAGATTGGGAATTTAAAGATGATAATCGTTGGGAACTTATTGATTCTCTAAAAAATATCTCCGTTTTATTCATGATGAACGAAATTGAGAGAGAATTCGGTGATAATGACTTATCGTCATCTACTACATTAACTGATGATGAATTCAAGTTATTATCCATTATCCATGAAGATGAAACAAAGAACAAAAAACAAGTTACTATTGGTAACCTAACTTTTGATCTTGCACAACTGGATTATATTAGAGAAATCATTACTACTCTTGAGTACCCAGAACATACACCACTCACATTAGATCAAGAGAATTTCATTTTAAATATTCTTGAAAAATGTTCTCACTTAAACGAAGAAGAACCTTCTGAGTTCCATACTTTTACTATTAAAGAATTGTATGAGATTGAAAATAGCTCGTCTGTTAACCATAACGACTCTTCCATTTTTGCGGATAGCAACTTTTCTCAGGCTGAAATCAAGTTGTTAAATGCTGTATTTAGTGAAAAAGATTTTGTGAAAGTAGGAGATTCTAAATACAACAAAAAACAATTACAATCCCTTAAACAGGCATTTGAGGAAGAAATCAACTGGGAAGATGTCAAACGATATTTCTCTGAATCCCAACAAGAATTAGTATCTCATATATTTATGGTATATGAAAATCAATTCTTGACTGAAGAAGATCATTCTTCTGAAACTAAATTAGATGTTGAAGTCTTTTTCTTAATGGATCAGATTGAACGCAATGAAGTAGAAACCATGGGACATGGTATTGGCGAATTGATATTTTCTGATGAACAATTTGATTTACTTACTGCAGTATTTAGAAATAAGAAATCATTTGAAAGCAAAAGATATAAATTTAAACTCGATCGTCAAGAACTTGATAAAATAGAAAAACTATTTGATCAACTCCCAGCATATCAATCTGGAAAATTAGTACTTTCCTTACCTAAAAATGCCAAAAAGTTTGTAGATGACTTGATACAAACAGCGATCACTAACGATCCTAAAATATAAGTAAAGCCCCTTCTTGGGGCTTTTTTTGAATATAAAAAAAGAGGGTAATTTACCCTCTCAATATATTTTTTACTCGTCCTCTTCTAGAATGTGCATATGAATAGGAAGTTTGATGACTTCTTTAAAATCCTCACCAGATTCTTGCATATCTTCATCATCTTCTTCATAATACCAATTTACTTCGACATCATGTCCACTCGCTTTAAGAAGCTCTAATTTTCTAAAAACTTCGACTAGACATTTTGAAGAACTTGTATTGAAATACTCTAACCTAACATCAAAAACTGTTTTATTTTGAGGTTTAGTGTTGTATTCATCCATCCATTCGAATAAGGGTTTATAAAATTCGATGGAATTTTCAGGAATTGATCTTCCTGATATTAAGAAGTGACCACTTTCATATTCCATTTGTATGAGAGGAGTCTTAGGTGTATCTTTTTTTAAAAAATCTTTCATCGTTGTGCTGTTAAATTGGTACGCTTACTTTAATGGTAAAAAAGGAATGAGTTTCATTGGTACTAGAGAATTCATAGTCAAGTTTTTGACCCGATTTTCTAGCAATATCAATGATACCAAGACCTGCACCCCCTTGTTCCGAAAAGTCTCCATTGCTTAATACCTTTCTGTAGCGTTTTTTCAGCTCTTCAACGGTTAGCTCATTAATGGAATCAATTCTTTCTTTAAGAAAGTTAGCTGTCTCAATAGGCACATAATTGCCTGCAACAATGTAATAAGCATCCTTATCCTTAGATAAGAGAAACAATACAATATTAGATGGTGGTTCTAAGACGGTTTTAGAATCAATCCCTTCAAAATGATGAAAAATATTTTGAAGGATCTCTACAGCAATCACATTAATTCTTCTTTGCAGTTTCATTAACGACTCATGCTCAGATAATGTATCTTCTACTCGGCTCAGAATTTCTCCTAATACGTCATCATTCATGATGCCTTTAAAGGCGAATAGCTCTTGGCCATTTCTACCTTTTAACTTTTCATATAGAGAATTTACTTCTGAATGCACTTCAATAATAGTGTTATCCAATTTTGTCAAGTCCTCATTTTTTAACTTATGAGAATAATAGGTACAATTTATTCAAGATAAGTTATAATACAAAAATGATATACTAAAAAAATTTTTTTTAAAAAATTAAAAGTCGACAAGTTCAGTTCCTTCTTGAGTAAATTTTATTACTCCTAGTTTATATAAATAACCTAATAACAACTTGAACTGCTTCTTACTCATTCTAAATTCTTTCTTGATCTCGTTCGGATGAGTTTTATCATTGAAAGGTATAAATCCACCTTTCTTCTTAATTAACATCAATAAAGATTTAGCTTTTTTATCAATATCACCCTCGCTGTAACCAGGTTTTGTAAGTGTAAGATCTAGTTTTCCATCAGGACGTATTTTGGATATAAAGCCTTTTTGAACTTTACCCAATTTCACTTCACCAAAAATTTGATTTTTGTATAGCAATCCCAACCATTTTCTATTTACAATACACTCGTAGCCAAGTTCAACTTCTTGTGCAATATACATAAACACTTCTTGTTGTTCTTCGAAATTGGAAGTATTATTTGATAAAAATTTATTCAGTTTTGTACTAGCAAAAACCCTTCCCGTTTTCCTATCTAAATCGATATAAACGGTATATTTTCGTTTTTTCCTCATCTGCATGGTTGCAGATTGTTCAGAAAACGGAACAAATAGGTCTTTTGATATTCCCCAATCCAAAAATGCTCCATTTTTGTTGGTATCTTTACACTCTAAAGTCACAAACTCTCCAACTATACCATTTGGTTTTTCATGAGTACCTACCCACCTTCTTTCACTATCCGTGTAAATAAAAACTGTGGTATATTCTCCTACTTTTAATTCTTCATTTGCTAATCTAATAGGTAGAAAGACATCACCTTCTTCGTGTGTTAAGAAATAGCCAAAATCCGTAATTCTTGCTACCTCTAATTCATTGTATTGTCCAACGAGTAACTTACTCATAATTAATTTCTATTTTTTGTAATATTTCTTTAAAATCTTTTGGCAGAGGAGCTTTAATACTTAATTGTTCTTCCGTGAATGGGTGTTTAAAAGTATATGAAGTAGAATGCAACCATAATCTATCCAATTTAAATTTCTCTAGAAACATATTGTTATGACGATGATCGCCATACCTTCTGTCTCCAATTATTGGATGGTTCTCTCCTCTTAAATGCAATCTTATTTGATGTGTTTTCCCTGTGAAGGGTCTTGATTGAACTAGTGTATAACGTGCTGTTTTGTATTTACCAACTGGAATATCTAACTCCACTTTTTGTAAAGGTTTAATATAGGTTTTGGCCGATTTGTACACTTTATCGTACCTATTTTTTATATCCTTTTCGCACATTTTCTCTTCATTAAGGTGCCCCCTTACTAAAGAAACATACAACTTCTCAACTTCTCCCTTTTCATTGTTTAGATTTTGAAATTTTGCACTTGCTTCTGATGATAAAGCAAAAATCAAAACTCCAGAGGTTGCCCGATCTAGCCTATGACATGGAAAAACATGTTGTTTAATTTGATCCCTTAATTGAAATATAGCAAATTCTTCATCTCTACCAGTAATTTCTGAAGGGTGAACCATCAAACCAGAAGGTTTATTTATGGCTACGAAATGTTCATCCTGAAATAAAATTTCTAACATTTATTAAAAAGATATAAAGAAGTTGATATATCAAAACTAAATAGTACAATTGAACGTATCAATTAAGTAACTATATTTGCATAAAGAACAAATATAGTAGGTATTCTATGAGCAATAAAAGAAAAGATCTTATTATACCTAAACAACAGAGTAATTGTAACTAAGCAAATATGTTAAAAATATTATTAGTAATTCTTGTACTTGGTTTTCTTTTCAAAACATATTCAAAAGTGATTATTAAATTTCTGATGAATATTCTGGCGAAGAGATTGATGAAACTTCAAAAAGAACAAGCAAGAAACTTTCAACAACAAAGTAATTTTCAACAACCACAACAAAACACAACTGCTGGTCAGTTTGAAAAAACGATAAAAGTCGATGAGGACATGACGATCTTCATCCCTAAAAAGAAAAAATAAACGACGACATAAAAATGGCTCTTGTGCTTGCACAGAGCCATTTTTCTTTTTATCTATTTTTAGAATAATGTAAGTAAAGCCACTTGAACTAAACCAATTAAAAAGCCTAGAACAGCTCCCATTATTTCAATAAATCTCAATTCTGATTTAATTACTGCCATCAGAAGGTCTTCAAATTTCTCATCAGAAAAGTCCATTACTTTCTCATAAACAACTTGTTCTATACTGATGGAACCAATATTATTTCCTATATCGTCCATTAATTTAGGAATCATCTCATCCACAGATTTTTCCATCCCATTACGGATTTGATCAATAATTGCATCCCCTCCAAACATTTGTAGCATAGGACCAAACTGAACGGCCTTCTCATCGACAAACTCATTGATTCTTTTCATGATGCTTTCTCTGAGTTTCGACTTATTTTCCTCTGTATTTAACTTCTCTACAATCATGTCTGGGGTAAAAAGATCTTTTTCGACAATCACTCCCAACCTTCTTGCTAATGTTTCTTTTCTTCTAGGAAATACTCCATGTAACTTAAATAATCCTAGATTAATTGGTTTTCTAGGATGAAAAAGCATCTTGATAGCCACATAATTAGTTATCCAACCTATTCCCGCAGATATTAAGGGAAAGGACCACACTAAATAATTCATATTATAACGTAATTATTTTTTTAAGTTCTGAATAAAGTTGTGCTGTTGGCAAACCCATGACGGTAAAATAAGATCCATTAATTTTTTGAATGAAAGCCATTCCAATCCATTCTTGAATTCCATATGCTCCTGCTTTATCAAATGGCTTTCTAGATTCTACATAATAATCTATTTCCTCTTCTGATATTGCATTAAAATAAACATCAGCCTTATCCGTAAATGAATAGGTCTTATTTCCCTTTTTAATCACGACCGCAGAATATACTTGATGCTTACCATCGGATAATGATTCCAACATTTCTTTTGCTTCCAATTGATCTTTGGGTTTCCCTAAAACCTTTCCATCAACGACAACAACTGTATCAGAAAATATGACAATGGTATCATCATCTAAATCATCAAATGCTTTTGCTTTTAAGTAAGCAATATGTTCTGCTACTAAATGACTTTCGAGGTTATCTGGAAAAGTTTCATCTACTTCCCTAACTTCTTTTTTAAATTTAATATCTAAACCGGCCAACAATTCTGCTCGTCTTGGAGAATTTGATGCCAAAATAATTTTATACTTACTTAAATCAATCATTTAAATACTTTTAAAATAAGATACAATTTCAAAGATAACGCTATCTAATAACTTTTGCTCATCTTGATCTGTAATTTCAAATTCATGTTTTAACTGCTGATTTTCTAACAACCTGACTGTTAACTGAACACCTTCTTCCACTTGACTATATTTCCCTTTCAATTGATAAACATTATCACCTTGAGCGTAAGGACTAAATATAAAAGGTGTATTTCTATTATTCTGACTTTCTGATTTTGCTAAAAGTCGTTTATTTATTTTCTGAGATATCTCTAAATTATCAAGCCATGTAGTTTCTTCCTCAAATTGTGTATAGCGAATTCTCGGCAGATTGCTGTTCAATCTAATCTGATCTTTTACTATTTCAGTCACCCGACCAATATCAAAACTGTCTCCTCCGTTTGGAATCCTCATTTCGGGTTGCTGACTCGCTCCAAACCTTTCTGCTAATCTAGGCACCTCATCTACAGCATTTCCAAAAAGCATTTGTACATCAACAAATTCCCCTTTTCTTAAATTTCCGGTTTTGAAGTAATCTAAAATAGCATAAGTCAATAACCCTTGTCCATAAAGAGATGATTCATAACTTACCTTATCAGCTGATGCTCCCGCTAGTAAGTACATCCCAGATCTATTCCTTACTCTCTCTAAAGCTCTTAATCTCACAGATTCATCATCAATATTTCTGACCGCCAAAATAGTCTCTGCAAATTGACCAGCATTACATGCATCCATAATAAAGACTTGTCTGGTTACCGGCATTTTCTTCATCCAGTCCAACCACTCTTTTCCAGAAATACAGTACTTTTCTCTTATTTCCTGATCATCAATATCGGCAGTAATCATGTCTTTTGTTAAAAAGTAAAAGTCTTCTTCTCCGTCTTTGAATTTTTTAGACATTCCGTGCCCTGCCATAAATATAAACAAGACATCAGATGGCGTCATTAAAGTACTCAAAGAATCGAATGAGTTTTTGATATTTTGCTTTGTTGGTTGATATTGTTCGTTTTCAGCATCAGTTGTAAACGTCTCTATGGTAACCTTATTTTCTCCAAACAGTTCACCTGCTGATTTTTGAATTGTATTTGAAATAGAAATGGCATCTTTAGTTGCGTATTTCAAATCCAATGTTGTCCCTCTGTAATCGGAAACTCCTATAACAATTCCATAAAAATTAGGTATTGCCGTTGTACTATTGTCCCTATGTTTGATGGTTAGTCCCCTTCCATTAAGAGTTCCTTCATTATTTTCGACAATTACAGTGATATCATTTAAATGGTCACTCGTAAATAAATAACCAATACTATCAATAGGTACAAGGTATCTTTCTTTTTGCCTTCCGTTTATAAATGACAATTGTTTAATTGTTGTTTTATAATCAGAAATATCATCCATCACTTCTTTTCCATTGACAAGGATACCGACTTTACCAATACCTCCACCTCTATCTATCACATCAATCACTAATTTATTTCCTCTTTTATGAAGGCTCGCTTGTGGAAATAATGATATACTATTTAAAAGTGGTACTTCTCGTAAAGCATCACCTTTAAATAACTTCACCCCGAGACCGGGTTCCCAGTACATATTCTGTAATTGACTAATATCGATAATCTCACGATCTGCAACATAATACAAATCATCCATATTCGATTCTGAAGCATCGAACAAACCAGAATAGTGTTCGACCATCCAACCTGACTCCCCATTTGTATAAACACCTCCGTACTTATTAGGCGATGTTAGATCCCAAATATGAATACTAAAATTATTGGATAAAGTGATAAAAACATCTTTTCCTGGAAAGTCAATCACCTGCTCTATATTGTTGTGGTTTTGATGGTATTGATAGATTTCATCGGATAAGTCATTTTTAAAAGAACGTAATTTTCCATTCTCTTCTCCCACTAAAATGTATTCATCATCTATAGAAAAGGTAGCATCCAATACTTGACTTGCAACTTCCAAGGTTTTTAAAACAGAGAAATTTTCAGTTTCTAAAAGATTCAATTGATGTTTACCACCTATTAAAAGACGGTCACCTTTATGGTTATATTTAATTGATTTTATGGTCCAATCTGTAACAGGAATATTCGTTAACTGACGATTTTTAAGATTTAGAACGCCAATTTTTCTGTTATTAAAAGCAAGTACAACTTCTGAGAAATCATCTTTCACACAAATTGACATGATTTTATTGTAAGAAGAGTAGATCTTATCTAATGACCAATTTTTAAGATCTACAATAAATACATCTTCATGTTCATCTGCAATCAGCATATTATAACCTACCACTACAGCAGAATGAATTGCAGCTTCATGATGAAACGAATTTAATAAAGTATAATGATTATTTTTATCCCAGATTTTAATAGTAGAATCTGTAGAACAACTCACAAGATTTCCGTTTGTTAGATAATCTAGGCCGACAATCTCATTAGTGTGTGCTTTCCAATTGATTAAATCACTTCTACTACCAAATTCCCACAGTTTGATCTCTCCTAAATTTGATGCGACAGCAATATCTCCGGTGGTAGAAGAAATATTAAATCGTTTAGCACTTGAAGTAATTGGCTTCCAAGAGCTTAACAATTTAATATTCTTTACATCCCACATTTCTATTTCACCATTTAAATAGGAAATAACACCAATTTCTCCATTGGCATTAAAAGCTGTATCAGAAACACCAGATCTTTTAAATCGGCTTAATTGCTTAAGCTTCCCTTCCGATATTTGATAATAATATGCATGATTTCCCATCGAGGTAATGATAAGCATATTATTTTCTTCAGAGTAACACAAATCTTTGATCCCTGAAGCATCTTTGAGGTTGATCTTTTGTAGAATTGAATCATTTTGAACATCCCAAACAGCTAATGAACCATCCCAACTTCCACTCACTAAGTATTTATAGGATTTTATATACACCATACCGGAAACCCAGTCTGAATGTAATTGATGAGACTTTTTAAGTTTTTTACTAGTAGTATTCCATAATTGCACCTCTCCTTTAAAATTCCCAATGAATACATTATTAGAATTGTTCATAGGAATAAAACGGGAAATACCATTAGCCATACCTTTATTCCAATGATATGCTGAATTTTCATTATCAGAATCCCAATCCCAATGAAAGATATCTCCAATAGAATTTATGTAGATTACTTTACGGTTATCGAATCTAACTTCTTGAACAGTTTCTTGTAATTGGGTGAGTTTTGCTAGAAGTTCACCATTATCAACAGACCAGATTTTTATAGTGTGATCTAAACCTGAGGAAACAATGTATTTGCTATTTTTCGAAATTGAAACATCTGTGATGCCAATATCATGGGCATAGATAGACCTTAATAGACGTTCTTGACCTACATCCCATATTTTTATTAAACGGTCTTCTCCTGCAGAAACGACTACATTCCCATTATTAGAAATGTCTAAAGCGGTTACTCCTCCTAAATGTCCTTGAGAAAAAGTAAGGGTAATATCGCTTTGAGCATAAGTAGTCTGGATACAAAAAAAGAGGCTTATGCAAATTACAAGCCTCATTAATTTTATCTTATATTTTATGTCAGATAGCATAAATAATTTACTAAGTGTAAGTAAATATACATGATATCTATCATTTGTCTTATTTTTTAGTGAATTTTTCCCATAGTCTTTCATGAAAATAATAAAGTATCATTTTCGAGAAAACTTCTATCGAGCCTATTGAAATAGCCAAGGTTAACTCTCCTGTAATGAAATAAGATATCACCATTGTATCTATGGTACCAACGGCCCTCCATGACACTGATTTAGCGACACTTACCCATTTAGGTTGCTTACGAAGACCTGATTTCTCAGCTTCTAATTCTTTATTTCGTTGAACCTTTAGTTTTCGTTCTATTAATTTATCTGCTAACATGTAAGATTAATTTATTCAATTACCTCTTTAGTCTACCAATTTAATAGGGCAATAATAATCATTACTTTATTAAAACCAAAATATGGAACGATAAGAAAAACATATTTTATCATTTATATAGAAATTTATTTTGAAATAATTGTATAATTCAATGTATTTGCTTTAATTAACAATTGATAAACAAAACAATCTATTCGTTATAATTGCTACAATCTCTTCTACTAATGAGAAAAAGAAAGAATTACCCTGGCGAAGTACGTGTGTTAGGTACTAAGGACTATGGTTTAATTTTAGGAAGTTTGATGAGTTATCGAAATCAACTTTTACGAGAAAATGACCCTTTGAAAGAAGCTTTTATCATAAAAAAAATGGCAGAAAAGCTTCAAGAATTGGATTATAAACATGCCTCGGAATTAACCATATCTAAACTTGGTGAAAAACAGTTAAATGGTCTGTACTCTATTTCCTCTAGAAGAAAAGATGAAGTAGTTAATATTGCAAACCGTTATTGGAGAATGGGTAAGAAGAAACATGAAGCAGCAAAATTGAAAATAAAAAATTCAGAAATAAAGCTTAAAAGAAAAAATTCGAACAAAGCTATAACAAATGAAGTGTAATCTATCAACGGATAGTTTTACTTCAAAATAATATCACTACTATCATGCTTATAAAAATTCAGTTAAAGAACTCTCCTAATCAAGTAGTCGTTGACGATTTCGTTTACGAACACTTAAGCAACAATCCTTACTTAAAAAGTATAGATTTTATATACAATTTAAGAGAGCATTCTTCAGGTAGAGCTGTATTTCAAAAATCGTGGAAACAAACGAATGGCAAATACAAGACTGATACGATTTATCTCCACAAATATATTGCGGAGAATTTTTTAGAAAAAAGTGAAGAAAAGAACACAAATTTAATCAGAATCATTAATGGCAACCGATTAGATTGCAGGATAAAAAATTTAAAGTATGCGAATCGTTCTGAAATAAAAAGAAACACAAGATCTACAGTTAATAGAACAGGATATATAGGTGTATTAAAAGAAAAGAATCGATATAAAGCTGTGATTTACAAAGATCGCAAGCCAATATTTATAGGCTCATTTAAAACTGCTGAAGAAGCTGCTTTAGCCTATAACACAAAATCAATTGAACTATTTGGGAAAACTAGAAACCTAAATAAAATCAAAAATATTCCTACTGAGGAAAAACAAGATTATTAAGGATTTTTCCCAATATATTCTAACTACTACTTACATGAGAAGCCTTAGTGCTTCTCTTTTTTTTAAGCAGTAAATCCAATTACCATAACATCGTCTACCTGATCCTCATCTCCTTTCCAAGCATCAAACTGTGTTGACAAAAATTTCTTTTGGTCCTTAACAGGTAATTGATAACAAGCTTCTAAGATTTTTCTGAAGTTAGGGCTTTTCAATTTTTTCCCTTTAGGTCCACCAAATTGATCAGCATAACCATCAGAATACAGGAAGAACATTTTTGAGTTATCGAATTCGAATGTATGTGTAGATGAAGTAGAAAATGAATAAACACCTCCAACTCCTCTTTGATTACCTTTTACTATTTCATGTCCTTCATTTTCAACAATTGTCATACTCATTCCTGCACCAGAAAATTTGATTATATTTTGATAAGTATCAATTAAACAAATTCCTATTTCCATCCCATCCATATTACCCGATTTTTTTTGACTAAGCATACTCGATAATCGGGCATGTAGTTCCGCTAAAATATCCGCAGGTTCAAAAATTTTCTGAGAATCAACAATATATTCCAAAGCTGTTTCACCAACCATACTCATAAATCCTCCTGGAACGCCATGCCCCGTACAATCTGCAGCAATCAATATACCTTGATGCAGAGATACTTGTTTAAACCAATAAAAATCTCCTGAAACAATATCTCTTGGATTGAAATAAACATATGAATTTGGAATCAACTGTTTTACATTAGACCAATTTGGAAGAATAGCACTTTGAATTCCTTTCGCATAGTTAATAGAATCCATCATGTCTTGAGATTTCTCTTTTAGTAAAGAATTAATTCTCTGTATTTCTATAGATTGTAGTTCCAACTCTCCTTTTTGATTTTGAAGCTTATGATTAACAACCTTCTTATTTTTATTCTCAATAAATAAGAAATAGACAAACAAGACTAAAATAATAATCAGTACGACTGCAGAAAATAGGATAATCGTCTGCCTTTGTAACATGATTTCGTTAATCTCTTTATCCTTTTTAAGAATTTCATTTTCCTTTACACGTTGTTCAACAAGGTACCTAACATTCATTTCGGCTAGTTTCATTCTTACTTCCTCACTAAATACCGAATCCTTGTAGATTTCAATTTTATCGTCATACTCTAAAGCTTTTTTGAATCTCCCTCTCAGTCTTTCTATATTTTTCAGTTCAATAAACGCATTTAACGCCATATGTTTAAGACCAGATTCTACTGAAATGTTTGCTGCTTTAGTACCAAAAAAGTTAGCCTTCTGATAATCTTGCTTCTCTCTATAAATCACAGCAATATCTGTAAGTGTACTTACCATATTATCGGCATCATGTAAGTTTTTTTCATTTAATAATAACGAAGCTTGTAAATACTCTAAAGCTTTTTCGATTTGCCCCATTTCTAAATACACCTTCCCTATATCAGCATATGAAACTATCTGACCATAGTTATCATCCATTTCTTCCCTTTTTAATAAAGCTTCCTTAAAACAAAACACTGCTTTATTAAATAGTTCTGACCCTTGATATACACGTCCATAATTCGTATCAATGTAGGCTAGAATCCTTTTATCCTTTAAGATATTAGCAATTACTTCTGCTAATTCTAGATGAACTGTTGCTTCGTCAAAATTTTCTTGATAGATATTTACACTGGCTATATTTATATGTGCGTAGGCTTGATCTTCTTTCGAATCAATTTTTGTTGCTTTTTCTAAAGCCGTTAAAAATAACTGCATTGCTCTTTGGTATTCACCTTTATTTCTCAACGCGATACCTTGATAAGAAATACCTCTAATTTCCTCAAAAATCAAATTATTCCTTCTACTTAAATCTTCTGATATTTTGGCATAAAGAAAAGCATTGTCAGGTGAAATATTTCTATTTAACCATGATAATTGAAGAGCAGCGTTTATTCTCAAAGAATCTGAAATTTCTTGTTTTTCAAACACCCTCATTAAACTATCGAATTTGGGTACTTGATAAGAACTTTTAGGATTACTTAAAGCGTAGGATAATGTTGTTGTTATGAACAGTATAAAAAATATTAACCTCATGTACGGCGTTTAAAAATTGTTAGTCAAAAAAAAGCTAGTCCAATATATGAACTAGCTTCTTTATTTCAATATGAAAAAGGAATTATCCTTTTCTTTCGATAGCTTTTTTGGCTGCTTTTACAATATCGTTAGCCGTCAAGCCATATTTTTCCATTAATTGAGCAGGTGTTCCACTTTCACCGAAAGTATCGTTTACTGCTACAAATTCTTGTGGAGCTAATAAGTTTCTAGTAAGAGTTGCAGAAACTGATTCGCCTAAACCACCAGCAATTTGATGTTCTTCAGCAGTAACAACACAACCTGTTTTCTTTACTGATGCAAGAATTGCTTCTTCATCAAGAGGTTTGATTGTGTGAATATTGATGATTTCTGCTGAAATACCTTCTGCTTCTAAAGCTTCTCCAGCTTGGATTGCTTCCCAAACTAAATGACCTGTTGCAACGATAGTAACATCTGTTCCTTCGTTCAACATCACCGCTTTACCAATTTCGAATTCGCCTTCAGGCATGAATACAGGAATTGACGGACGACCAAATCTTAAATATACAGGACCATCATGTTTTGCTGCTGCAATTGTTGCTGCTTTTGTCTGATTGTAATCACAAGTATTGATCACAGTCATATGAGGCAACATTTTCATCATCCCGATATCCTCAAGTACTTGGTGAGTAGCACCATCCTCTCCTAGTGTTAAACCAGAATGAGAAGCCGCAATTTTTACATTCTTCTTAGAATATGCAATTGACTGACGGATCTGATCGTATACTCTAGATGTAGAGAAGTTAGCAAAAGTACCTGTGAAAGGAATTTTACCACCAACTGTCATACCTGCAGCTACGTTGATCATGTTTGCCTCAGCGATACCCATTTGAAAGAATCTCTCTGGGAAATCGTTTTTAAATGCATCCATTTTAAGAGAACCTGTTAGGTCGGCACATAAAGCCACCACGTCCTCATTCATTTTTCCAAGTTCATGTAAACCCGCACCAAATCCTGAGCGAGTATCCTTTTTCTCTGTATAAGTGTACTTCTTCATTTGTGTATTTGAAGTAAATAATGATTCTTTCAAATAAATTCGGATACAAATCTAAGGTTTGTCTTGATGTTGACAAAATTATTTCAATAACAAAAGCGTATATTGTGAAAATGATGCAAAATGAAACATTCAGAACGCCAATTCAACCTCAAAAATTTGATAAAAAGATAAAATATGATTCTAAAATAGTTAGTATTGGCTCCTGCTTTTCTTCCAATATTGGAAAAATTTTAGAGGATTATCGGTTTAACATCTTATCCAATCCCTATGGAACTTTATATAATCCGATTAGCATTCATCAAAATATTGTTTCAGCAATTCGAGAAAGAGAAATAAATAACGATCATATTTTAGATGATGTCCCAACTGTTAAAAGTTTAGATTATCATTCAGATATAGAAGCTGACAATGTCAATGACTTAAAGACTTTAATAGATTCTCAAAACCTAAAAGTTAAAGAACAATTATCTGATGCTGAATTTCTATTTATCACATGGGGTTCTGCTTTTGTCTTTGAGTACAAAAAAACTAATAAAGTGGTTGGTAACTGTCATAAATTACCAGCTAAGGAGTTTAAACAAGAACTTTTATCTGCAGAGGAAATCGTTGCTTCTTTTGATGAACTGATGCACGAGATAACATCAAAGACACAGGTTGTAATAACAGTTTCTCCGGTAAGACACTTTAGAAATGGATTAATCGATAACAGTTTAAGTAAGGCCACTCTAAGATATGCATCACATATAATAGAAAGTAAATATGCAAATGTCACCTATTTTCCATCCTATGAAATAATGATTGATGAGTTAAGAGATTATCGATTTTATAAAGATGATATGGTGCATCCAACTAATCAAGCTATATTATATATATGGGATTACCTCAAAGAAACATTGCTTGATGATTCTACTATTAATACAATGGAACAATGGGATAAAATAGTAAAAGGATTAAATCATCGGCCCATCAACCCTGAATCAGAAGCACATCAAAAGTTTTTAAAGAAAATGATTACATGGTGTGAAGGGATACAAAAATTTAATGTTGATGATGTTATTTTAAGAATTGAAGAACAAATTGTAAACCCAACATCACATTAAGAATCATTAGATACAGAAAAACGATTTAAACAATAAATAATTATGTTTTTGATTTAAGTTCAATCAAATTCACAACTCATACAAAATCTATACTTATATCCATTAAAATGAAACGATTTTTATCACTAATTACTTTATCTGTCTTGACTTGGACAAGTGTTTTTGCACAGTTCACTGAAGACAAACCTAAACTTGTTGTTGGAATTATCGTCGACCAAATGAAGTACGATTATATCTCTAGATATTGGGATAACTTTGGCGATGGTGGATTTAAAAAGTTAGTAAACGAAGGTTATTTTGCTAGAAATGGCCAATACAATTACGCTCCAACAGTTACTGGACCAGGTCATGCATCTGTTTATTCTGGTACTTCCCCTGCCTATCACTCGATCGTAAACAACCATTATTATGATAGAGAATTAGGAAAAAATATTTATTGTGTTGATGATGATAGATATGAAACTGTGGGTGCTGAAGGAAAAAATGGAAAAAAATCTCCTTATCGTTTAGCAGTAACCAATTTATCTGACGAGTTAAAATGGGCAAGTAATCTTCGTTCAAAAGTATATACTGTTTCTATTAAGGACCGTTCGGCTGTATTGCCTGCAGGTCATAAAGCCGATGGTGCATATTGGTTAGATGATAAAACAGGAAACTGGATCACTTCTTCTTTTTATATGGATGAACTTCCTGAGTGGATCACTGAGATGAACTCAGCTAAAAAACGTCCTATCGATACTTACATGAAAGGAGTTTGGGAACTATCTCTACCAGTAGAAAAATATTCAGCTTCTATGGAAGATAATAACCCGTATGAAAGCCTATTACCTGGTAAGAAAACACCAACGTTCCCATACGAAATGAAAAAAATGTTGGCAGCGGATCGTGTAAGAGTGAAATCAGGAAGAAAATATGATCTATTAAAATCTACTCCATTTGGTAATACTGTAGTTACAGAAATGGCAATGCAGATTATAGATAATGAGAAAATGGGCGATGATAACTTTACTGATTTATTAGGTGTATCTTATTCATCAACTGACTATGCTGGACACGCATTTGGACCTCAGTCAATGGAAGTTGAAGATGTTTATATCAAATTAGATAAAGAAATCGAGCATTTGATCAATCACTTAGATGAAAAAGTAGGTAAAGGTCAATATGTTATTTTCTTGACAGCTGATCATGCTGGTGCACAAAATACTAACTACATGAGGGAAGAGTTCAATTTTGTTGCTGAGAATGTAAGCAGCAAAGATGACTCAAAAGTGATCAACGATTTCTTGGTAGAAAAGTATGGTGAAGGAAAATATGTGGTAAGCTATTACTCAGGAATGACTTATTTGAATAGACCTTTAATTAAAGAAAAAGGTTTAGATCTAGAGGAAGTTCAAAAATATGCTGCTGAAGCGATTATGACTATGCCTCAATATGCTGCTGCTGTGATGGGTAAAGATTTAGAAAGACAAGAATATACATTGGGTTATAAAGGATTAATTTACAATGGATTTAATCCAAGATTCTCTCCAGATGTGTATGGCGTATTGAGATCTCATTTCATGGATTACCAGAAAACAGGTACATCTCATTTTTCTCCTTATAAATATGATACTCATGTTCCTATCATGTTCTATGGATGGAAAATTGAACCTGGATATACACATGCCCCTCACACTGTCACTGAAATTGCCCCAACGATTTGTTCATTCTTAAATATGAACTATCCTTCAGGTTGTTACAGTGACCCAATTCTTATTCCATTGAAGAAATAATTTGAATTGAGTTAAATATAAAAAAGGTTATATCGAATTACTTTTTAAGAATTTGATATAACCTTTTATTATTTCTACTGATTAGTACTAACAGGTATAATTATCTACTAATTTTTTAAAGGAGGTAATTTGATTTTCAATCCATGCTTCGTCCTTTCCTAAAAGATCAGCCATAAATTCAGCTACTTTACTAGATGCTTCAAGACTTGCTTTTGCATCAAATAATAAACTTCTCGTTCTTCTTGAAAGGATATCATCTACTGTCCTTGCCAATTCATTTTCTACTCCCCACTTCACTTCAGCCCATCTGTAAGGTAAATCAGGGTGAATATATTTATTTAAAGAAGGATCATTTTTTATCAGTAATTCTATTTTAGGCAAATCATTTCCGTAGACACTCCTAACATCTAATCTATCCACATCTTTTTTGTATCCATGCAATAGAACATCTTTTGTAATGCATTTCACTCCTATGTCTTCGTTCTTTCTTTCCATAAAATTGATTACATCCTCAGACATTTGTCTGTAAGTTGTCCATTTACCACCAACCACAGTAATAAGTCCAGATTGACTTTTTACTATTTTATGCGAACGAGAGATTTTCTTTGTATCCTCATCAGTAGATTTCATTAAAGGTCTTAGACCTGCAAAAACTGCTTTTACATCTTCCCTTTTTGGTTCCTTATGAAGATATTTTTTTGCTGTTTTTAAAATAAACTCAATTTCTTCTTCTAAAGCGACTGGTTCTATACTCACCTCCTCCATTGGAGTATCTGTTGTTCCTACTACAATTTTATCGTACCATGGAACGGCAAATAATACCCTTCCATCATCAGTTCTAGGAACCATAATGGAGGAACTCCCTTTTAAGAACTCTTTATCTAAAATAATATGTACTCCCTGAGAAGGTGATACGGATGGCAAAGCATCTTCATTATCCATTTTTAGAATAGAGTCGACAAAAACACCTGTTGCATTAATTACGTTTTTAGCATTTACCTGAATTAACTCCCCGGTTTCTTGATCTTCAACTTCAACACCTTTCAATATATTTTCTTCTTTTAGAAGACCAGTTACTTTGGCATAATTAATAACATCACCTTCAAAATCAATAATGGTTTGCATTAAAGTGATCGCTAGTCTTGCATCATCAAATTGTCCGTCGTAATAACGAACTCCACCTATAAGTCCTTCTTCGTTCAGATTGGGAATCATTTTAAGCGTTTCTTCCTTTGATATCATTTCAGAAGGTCCTAAACCTAATTTACCCGCCATTACATCGTACACTTTGAGTCCGGTAGTATAAACAGGTGCATCCCACCAGTCATATACAGGAACAATAAATTTCTGATCATGCACTAAATGAGGAGCATTTTCTTTCATTAAACCTCTTTCCCTCAAGGCTTCTTTCACCATGCTTACATCACCTTGTTTAAGGTATCTCACTCCTCCATGTGCTAGTTTTGTACTTCTGCTCGATGTTCCTTTTGCAAAGTCATAAGCTTCTAATAGTAATGTTTTGTAGCCTCTCAATGTAGAATCAAGTGCTGTTCCTAGACCTGTCGCACCACCTCCTATAACAACAACATCATATTCGTTTGTAGTCTTTATCTTTTGTATTATCTCATTTCTTATCTTCATGTGTAATTAATTTAGTGGTATTGTTCTTTAATTTAGTAAGAATAGGTTAGTATGACATAATTTTTTTCTAATTTTAAAAACAAATTCTTTTCTATTTAGTAAAGTTATCATAAACTTTTTTTTAAAAAGACTCTTCGCTTTCTATTATTCATATGCATTATTTAAAGCTCATATTAACTCTGACGCTTCTATTGCCTAGCTTATTATTTGCTCAGACCAAGCAATATACTATAAGTGGATACATTAAAGATGGATCAACTGGCGAAACATTAATTGGAGCTTCCATTTATTCTCAAGAAACTAAACAAGGAGTTATAAGCAACCCATATGGTTTTTATTCCCTCACTTTACCTGAAGGAAAACATAATCTTGCTATCGCTTTTGTCGGCTTTCAAACATTCAAAAAAGAAATTGATCTAACCAAAAACATCAAACTCGATATTAACCTAAAAAGTAGTGATGTTGAACTAGATGAAGTGATTGTATCTGGTGAACGTGAAGATGCAAATGTATCTGAAGTTCAAATGAGTACAGTAAAGATGGAAATAGAAACCATCCTTAAATTACCTGCTCTTCTTGGTGAGGTAGATGTGATTAAATCTATACAATTATTGCCTGGTGTAAGTACCGTAGGTGAAGGTGCCACAGGCTTTAATGTAAGAGGTGGTGGTGTTGGTCAAAACCTCGTATTACTTGATGAAGCACCCGTGTTTAACTCTTCCCACTTATTTGGTTTCTTTTCAGTTTTTAATCCAGACGCCGTTAAAGATGTAAAGCTTATCAAAGGTGGTATTCCTGCCCAATATGGTGGTAGACTATCTTCTATATTGGATGTTAGAATGAAAGAGGGAAACTCAAAACAACTGAAAGTACAAGGTGGTATTGGAGCTATTTTTAGTCGTTTAACAGTAGAAGCTCCTATTATAAAAGACAAGATGTCCTTCTTAATTGGCGGACGAAGATCATATATAGATATTTTGGCAGGTCCTTTTTTAGAAGACGATTTACAAGGTTCTAAATTTAATTTTTGGGATTTAACTGCTAAAGTCAATTACGACATCAACGACAATAACAAAATTTTCTTATCAGGATATTGGGGGCGTGATACTTTTGGTACGGCAAGTTTATTCTCTTCGAGCTGGGGTAATGTAACTGGAACTTTCAGATGGAACCACTTATTTAACGAAAAGCTATTCTCAAATCTAACAGCTTATATTTCGGATTATGATTACGCTTTAGGAGTAAATGATGTTCAAGACTCATTTAATTGGGATTCTAGAATAAAAACATATTCGGTAAAGCCTGAATTTACATGGTATTTAGGATCAAAAAATACAATTACTTTTGGCGGACAATCCATTATATATGATTTCGCTCCAGGAACAACAACCGCAGTAAGTAGTGGTCAAGAGCTACCTCCATTTTCTCTTCAGAAGCAATTTGGATGGGAAAATGCTTTATATATAGGTAATGATCAAAAAATCTCTAATAAAATCTCTTTGCAATATGGTTTAAGATTTAGCTTATTTACCTATATGGGACCAGGCACCACTTATGAATATTATCCTGCTGATCTTCCAAATGAAAGAAAAGAACCAATACCAGGATCTGAAAAAGAATATGGAGATTGGGAACCTATTGAAACCTATACGAATTTCGAACCACGATTTGCCATTAAATATCAGTTCAACGAAAAAAGTTCAGTGAAAGCTAGTTACAATAGAATGGCTCAATACATTCATTTAATATCAAATACTAGTGCAGCGTCTCCGCTAGATATTTGGTCACCTAGTACCAACAACATCCCTCCGCAAATTGGTGATCAATATGCATTGGGTTACTTCAGAAACTTCAAAGACAATATGATCGAATTTTCTGGAGAAGTTTATTATAAACCCATACAATTCCTTTTAGACTATATAGATGGTGCCGACCTACTTCTAAATCAAAATCTTGAAGGCGATCTCTTACCTTCTAAAGGCAGGGCGTATGGATTAGAACTTTATGTAAAGAAAAACAAAGGCAAATTAACGGGTTGGGTAAGTTATACTCTTGCTCGATCAGAACAAGCTACTGCAGGTGTAAATCAAGGAATTTATTATCCTACAAGATTTGACCAAACTCATAATTTAACTGTGAGCGGTTTTTATGAGATCAATAAGCGTTGGTCACTATCAGCTAATTTCAATTTTGTAACTGGTACACCTACTACATTCCCAACGAACCAAATACAAGTTCAAGGGTATAGTATTCCACATAATGTAGATGGTGTTAGAAATAATCAAAGAATTGGTTACTACCACAGATTAGATATATCAGCCACATTAAATGGCAAGAAAAAGCCTGATCGACGTTGGGAACATTATTGGGTTTTTGGTTTTTATAACACCTATGCCCGAAGAAATCCATATTCGGTTTATTTCCAACCTCAAGCAGATCGTGCTCCTCAAGGTGTGGCACCTCCTAATAATGCAATTAGACTTTCTGTAATTGGCTCTATTATTCCTTCTGTATCCTATAACTTCAAATGGTAATGAAAAACCTAATAAAATACACATCATTAATACTGATACTACTAACAAGTAGCTGCGAAGACATTATTAATGTAGATCTAGAAACTGGTCGCCCTCAAATAATCGTGGATGGCTGGCTAAACAATAAGTTTGAAACTCAAAGAATCAGATTAATTTCTACCATTGGTTATTTTGATACCGAAACTCCTCCAGCGGTAGAAAATGCAACTGTACGCGTCATAGATCAAGTCAATAATAAAACATTAAACTTCACTTATGATAAAGATGGGTATTATACATGGACACCAACTACCTTGGAAGACACATTAATTGTAAGACAGAGACCTGGAGATTTTGATAGAGATGGTGATGGTTTATACGACAATTATTACAAGTTGGAAGTCTCTGTAAATTTTGACAATAAAGACTTGGCGTTTGAATCATATACTTCTTTAGAAAGAGTACCTCCTATTGATTCCATCTTTTTTCAAACATCAAAAGGTAAGACTGTAGAAGAAGATGAAATTTATGGAGAGTTATTCGCAAAAGATTTTGTTGGACCAGCAGATTGTTATTGGATCAAAACATGGAAAAACGGGAACCTCCTCAATAAATCATCAGAAATTCTATTAGCATTTGACATTACTCCAGGGAGAAGTGACTTTGGTAATATTCTAACTGAACCTACCGCATTTATTCCTCCTGTTAGACTAGGAATTAATTTGAGTATTTCAGAAGATGAAGAGAATAGAGGAGAAAAAAATTATGAAGTCGGCGATAGCGTTTATTGTGAAATTCATTCTATGACTGAAAAAGCTTTCGATTTTATGAGTCGATCTAGGTCCGCTATGTCAAATGGAGGGCTTTTTGCTACTCCATTAGCTAACGTACCTACGAACATTATTGCAACTAACCAAGATGCAGAAGGAATGGTTATAGGAGTTTTTAATGGTTCTGCAATATCTTCGAAAGGTTATCGTATTAATACTAAACCCCCTTATGATAATAGACAACTCTAGGGGTATTATTAGACCATAGATTTTTTATTATGTCAATTCAACAGGAAGTTGAAAAATTTAACCCATCAAGGGATCGTGTAGAAGGATATTATTCTGAAAGTTACAAAAGAATTGACCGCAGTATGCAAGTTACTTTATTAAGTATGTTTGTACTGGCGTTAGGTTTATCTTTTGAAACTGGTAAGTGGATTATTGCTTTGGGTTTAGCAACAGCTAGTACAATCTCTTACTTTATACTTTTATATAATAGCAGTAGTTCTACCTCTCCGAGGTATATTCTTGCATTTACTTTTTATCTATTTCAGGTACAATATTTAGTTGTATCTCCAAATATACCTTTTGCTCAATTTGCTTTTTTTGGGGTAATGACATTACTGACCATGTATCAGAGTTGGTCGGTTCTTACACTCTATTTTATTCTAACAGTAATGACATACATCTCATTAGTGCTTCTCGGTACTGATATGTGGCTAACCACCTTATTGTATGAAAGCTTGGAGAATAAATCTTATCACGGTTTTGTATCAATTCCTTTAATTACTTTCTTTTATTTTGGCACCTGTTTATATATTTCTGAGAACCTTAAAAAACAAGCTTACAGAAATGCACGTTATGCTATCTTCTTAGAAGATCAAATGCATATTGAAGAGAACACTAAGCTCGCTCAAGATATTGCCAACGGGAAACTGTATGAAAAGTACGATATCTTTGAAAATGATATACTTGGCAACTTATTGATCAGTATGAGGGATCAAGTTAGAGAACAGAAAGAAAGTGTTGAAAAACAAGGTTGGATTGCCTCAGGTTTATCATCTATTAGCGAATTACTTTTATCTGTGAAAGATATCAAAAAGCTAAGTACCAAAACCTTAAGAGAAATAACAGAATATATGCAAGCTACTTTAGGTGCTTTTTACCTTTATGATAAAGAAAATGACAATTTAGTCGTTACTGCTTGCTATAGTCAACATAGAAGAAAAAAAATCGGCGATACTTATAACATTGGTGAAGGACAAGTTGGAGAGGTATTCTTGAAAAACTCCCCTACTTTAATTCATGAGATTCCAGAAGATTACATTCCAATAAATTCTGGATTAGGAGAAGCAAAACCAAAAAATGTATTTATCGTTCCTTTATCAATTAAGAATGATGTGGTTGGTGTAATTGAAGTAGCTTCTTTAAGGGAATTTACCTTTGAAGAAAAATCTCTACTTACTGAGATTGCCCCTTCTATTGCTTTAACGATCAGAACAATTCAATCGACTTTAAAAACGAATGAACTCTTTGAAGAAGCTCAAAAAACCAATGAAACTTTAGTATCAAAGGAAGAGTCGTTAAAAGAGAATATGTTCTTGCTTCAAGAAGCAAAGAATCAGATGGAAGTAAAGCAACAGCAACTAGAAAATCAAGAAGAAGAAAGTCTACTGTTTTTTGAACGTGCTTTAGATGCCATGATTGCCTTTGATAATGAAGGTAATATTTTAAGATTAAATCCTGCTGCCTCTCATATTTTCCAAATTGGAATTATTACAGAGGATAAGAATATAACAGAAATACTAGGTAAGAATTTTGAAAGAGCATTAAACAATAGAAAGACCATGAAGCTTAAACGTGCTTCAGGAGATGTCTTTACTGCTTTAGTTTTTATCACAGAGATCACCTTAAATGATGACGTAAGAAGAATTGCCTATATCCAAGATATATCTGATCAAGATAAAAAAGAAAAAGAATTAAGAATTCTACTAGATAGGGCCCAATTAAGAAACGAACAACTATCTTTACAGGAGAAAACGATGAAAGAAAGTTTAATGCTTAATATCAACATTCAAGAAAAATTAAATAGTGCTAATAAACAAATTAGTGATTTGGAAGTTGAGATAGGTAAACTTCATCAAAAATTACGTGAAAACAACTAATGAACACTACGACTTTGAACAGAATTAGCAGTGACGAATTTAAAGCTGCAATGAGAAAATTGACAGCCTCTGTGACCTTGGTCACAACAAACGGAGCTAATGGAAAAGATGGTTTAACGGCTACTGCTGTAACTTCACTTTCAGACACCCCCCCTAGCTTGATAGTATGTGTCAATAAAAGTAGCTCTGCCCATCAGAAAATTATAGACAATAAAGTGTTTAATGTTCACATTCTTAGTGATGAACAAGAACAACTTTCAAACTGTTTTGCTGGGTTTACCGGAAAACATGGAGAAGATAAATTTGTTGAAGGCAATTGGCAGATAGATGAATCGTCTATCAAATTGGAAGGAGCATTAGTAAATATGGAATGTGAATTATCTGAATATCATGACGGATTCACTCATCATATTTTTATTGGAGTAATTCGAAAAGTTGAAATTGGTCAATCTACAAAACCATTACTTTATGGTGAAGGGAAATATACTTCCACAAAATAGTCAATTTCTCTTTTAATATTACATTATAAAATAAGTCTTTAGAAAAGTAATTTGAGCTTTTTTAAAGACTTTTTCTTTTAAGAAAATTGCAACATTGAACAAAACGGAATCCTAGGTATTCTATTTGTCCATCAAAAATTATAATTATATGAAAAATCCAATTTCGTGTCATTTACTGATATAAATATAGTGATAATTCATCTATTTGGATTGTATTTATATGACTAGAAGACTACAATTTATCATCTTATTGCACTTAAACAAGATACGATTTATGTCATTTAGTAAAAATTTAAAGGCCAAATGCTTGATTTTAAGATTCATTATTATTTTATTTAAGTATTGGAACTATTTTTAACCTTAAATAGAATGTTTATTTAGTAATATTGTACATGAAATAAATTTTAAAATTACAATAGAAAATTGCACAATTCGTATTTTTTTCTGGTAAAAATCAAGCCCAATTACTTTGACAGGATACAATATTTCTCCCATTAATTTAGAATGACTATGATTGAAGAGTACAACAAAATTATTGAGTCTTTAAACATCAAATTCATTAGATCAAATAGTCTAAACGTAATTCGATCTGTAAAAGTCTCAAACTTTTATGACGTTCAAAACACCGTCATACAAGTAAAATCTGGCGTAGTTCAGATAAGCGAAACTGAAATTGCTAGAAAAGGCGAGCTTGTTTTCATACCTGGTGGTAAATCTGTTGAGATTGCATTTGGCGATCAAGACACAACTGAAGTAACTAATGAGAGTTTCATTAACGATAGAGATTCTTATTTAAGAAAAGTTACTGATGATGTTTCTTTGCACGACGTACAAACCAGCTTTACCTCTGTTACATTCGATGCCAAAGCATTTGATTCTGTAAACTTCTTCAATTCTTTAGATATACCTCCTTTTATCTTGCCGGAACAACCTATCGTAAACGAAGCGATTAATAAGATTTACAAAGAATCTTTGGGTGAAAAGCCCGGGAAAGATAGAATTGCAACTAACTTGACTGAATATGCAGTAATCGAAGTATTCAGACATGTACTAGAGAAAAAATTATTTGTTGAGCAAATCGCTACAAACAGTAATTATTTTAAAGATCCACGTCTAATCGATATCTTCAACTTCATCAAAGACAATTTATCTAGCGATCTCTCTAACAAGATTTTAGCAAATGTTGCCAATGTATCAGAAGACTATGTTGGACAATATTTCAAGATGCTAACAGGTATCAATCCACAAGATTATATTGAATATCAAAGAATGGAAAAAGCGGTAGAGTTACTTAGAACTTCACGAAAAAGTATTCGTGCTATCGGTTCTGAAGTCGGTTATAAAGACACTGCTTATTTCTGTCGTCGTTTTAAGATGATGTTTGGTATTCCAGCAGGAAAAATGAGAAGACGTGATTCTTTGATGAACGTTTAATTATAAAAAAACTTTCGAAATCAGGTGGAGGCTCAATTTGAGCCTCTTTTTTTTACTAAACATTTTTCTCCTTTGTTAGTTTTTGTTCATGAATTTAAGGTAAACAAATTCACATTATGCCTCCTAAATTCAATTTTATCTTTATTTTTGCCACAATAAACTTTCTAATCAAAAAATTATGCATAAGCACTGGTATTGTAATAATATAAACGCATACAAACGCAGGAAAACAGTAGAAGTGAATATTGGAGGAATTCCAATGGGAGGAGATAATCCTATCAGAGTCCAATCGATGACCACTGTAGATACTATGGATACCGAAGGTTCTATAGAAGAAGTGATAAGAATGGTAGACTCAGGATGTGAGTATGTAAGAATTACAGCACCAAGCATTAAAGAGGCTCAAAACCTAAAAGCAATAAAAGATGGTATAAAAGAAAGAGGGTATGACGTTCCATTAGTTGCGGATATCCACTTCACTCCTAACGCTGCCGAAGTTGCTGCTAAACTCATCGAAAAAGTGAGAATCAACCCCGGTAACTATGCCGATAAAAAGAAATTTGATTTTATCGAATATGATGATAAAGCTTATAATGCCGAATTAGAAAGAATTAGAGAAAAATTTGTTCCATTAGTCGAAATCTGTAAAGAACATGGTACTGCTATGAGAATAGGTACGAACCATGGATCATTATCAGATAGAATTTTAAGTAGATATGGTGACACTCCCCTAGGAATGGTGGAATCAGCATTGGAATTCTTAAGAATTTGTGATGACATGGACTATCATAATATTGTTCTTTCCATGAAAGCAAGTAATACACAGGTGATGGTGCAAGCCTACCGATTACTTGTTCAAAAAATGGAAGAAGAAGGATTAAAGCCCTATCCGCTTCACTTAGGAGTTACTGAAGCTGGCGACGGAGAAGATGGCAGAGTAAAATCGGCTGTAGGTATTGGTACTTTATTAGAAGATGGTTTAGGTGATACTGTTCGTGTTTCTTTAACAGAGGCTCCGGAAGCAGAAGCACCTGTTGCTGCCGCTTTAATCAATCGTTACAATCAAAGAGCTGATGAAGCTAGAGAGATTTCTACTTCTATTGATATTTCTCCAAAAAATCCTTTCCAGTACGAAAGAAGAAAAACAGTAGAAGTGGATACGTTTGGTGATCACAATGTACCAAGAGTAATTGCAGATTTTTCTAATGTAGAAAATATTGAAATGGCCGATTTAAAATCTATCGGACATCATTATCTTCCTGCGACTGACAAATGGGGAATGTCTGATCATGGAGCAGACTTTATTTATACAGGAAGTCAACCTTTACCTTTCATGTCGCCAAACGGCATGAAAAACATTGTTGATGCCACGTCTTGGAATGGAGATATCAATATCAATCCACTTTTTGATGTTGAAGAATTTAAATCAACTTCTAAAAAGCATGAATCTTTAAACTTCATCAAAGGTGATATTCACTCAATTGATGATACTTTTATCAACTCATTAAAAGGAGACAAAACCGCCGTACTTTGGATAAAATCTGATAATGCTCATGCTATGCCTGAACTAAGAGCTATTTTATTCAAATTATATAAATCAGGTATTAAAATTCCTGTAATTATCGAGCGAACTTATCAAAATGTAACTTCAGATGAATTACAATTATATAGCTCAACGGATATTGGAGGACTTTTAATTGATGGTCTCGGTGATGGCGTTTTCCTAAAACCTCTTCAAGGTGCATCAAAAGAAGAATTATTGGAAAACATCTCGACAAGCAACCGTTTAGCTTTTGGTATTCTTCAAGCGGCAAGAACGAGAATGACCAAAACAGAATACATCTCCTGCCCTTCTTGTGGACGAACATTATTCGATTTACAAGAAACAACAGCCATGATCAGAAAAAGAACTGATCACCTTAAAGGTTTAAAAATTGGTATTATGGGTTGTATCGTCAACGGTCCTGGAGAAATGGCCGATGCTGATTATGGCTATGTTGGCTCTGGAAAAGGAAAGATTACCTTATACAGAGGTCAGGATGTCGTAAAAAGATCGGTGCCTTCTGAAAATGCCGTAGATGAATTAATAAAAATTATTGACGGTGATGGCAATTGGTTTGAGCCAGAAACTTCAGAAGCTTAAAAATAACGAAGCCTGCATCATTTAAATGCAGGCTTTTTTCTTCTCTAAACTTTCTATTTGATAATTCTCCTAATTTGTTAATACTATTTACCCTCTTTAACAAGGCAATATCAAATAATCTTTTAGTTCTTAAAATATATTCCTACCTTTGCATGCTGATTTGCACGTACTAGCTCTGCATATCAACATTAAATGATTTCCACGTACTAGCTCTGGCGTCATTTAAAAACATAAACAATTAATAATTAATCTCTTACGTAACGGCACTAGCGTAAGAGCGTAAAAAGTGCTCATATTTATTATGTCAGAACAATCACAAGACTTCAACTGGGAAGAGTTTGAAAACTCTCAATCAGCATTCGGCGACGGTTACACAGCAGCTGAAAAAGAAGAAATGTTGAAAATGTACGAAGGTACATTGAACCAACTGAACGAGCAAGAGGTAGTTAAAGCTACAGTAGTTTCTATCACTGATCGTGACGTAGTTTTGAACATTGGTTTCAAATCTGATGGATTGGTTCCTTCAAACGAATTCCGTGACACTCCAGACCTAAAAGTAGGTGACGAAGTTGAGGTATTTGTTGAGCAACAAGAAGACAATCACGGTCAACTTGTTCTTTCTAGAAGAAAAGCTAAAATCGTTCGTGCTTGGGAGAATATCCAAAATGCATTGGATAACGATGAAGTTATCGAAGGTGTTATCAAGCGTAGAACTAAAGGTGGTCTTATCACTGATATCTTTGGAATCGAGGCATTCTTGCCAGGTTCTCAAATTGATGTGAAGCCTATCCGTGACTTCGACGTATTCGTAGGTAAGAAGATGGAATTGAAAGTGGTTAAAATCAACCACGCAAATGATAACGTTGTTGTTTCTCATAAGATCCTTATCGAGAAGGATTTGGAAGAGCAAAAGCAACGCATCTTGAACAACCTAGAAAGAGGTCAAATCTTGGAAGGTGTGATCAAAAACATGACAAACTTCGGTGTATTCATCGACTTGGGTGGTGTAGATGGTCTTCTTCACATTACAGACATCTCTTGGGGTCGTATTTCTCATCCAGAGGAAGTATTGCAGCTTGACCAAAAAGTTAACGTTGTTGTACTTGACTTTGATGATGACAAGAAACGTATCTCATTAGGTATGAAACAACTTACTTCTCATCCATGGGATTCTCTTGGTGAAGATGTTGAAGTTGGAGCTAAAGTTAAAGGTAAAATCGTTAACGTTGCTGACTACGGTGCGTTCTTAGAAATCATGCCTGGTGTTGAAGGTTTGATTCACGTATCTGAAATGTCATGGTCACAGCACTTGCGTAACCCTCAAGACTTCATCAAAGTTGGTGACGAGATCGAGGCTGTAGTGTTAACTATCGACAGAGAAGAGCGTAAGATGTCACTTGGTATCAAGCAATTGACTGAGGATCCTTGGACTAAGCAAGACTTGTTAGACAAGTACGCAGTAAGCACTAAGCACACTGGTGTTGTTCGTAACTTGACTAACTTCGGTTTATTCTTAGAATTAGAAGAAGGTATCGACGGTCTAGTACACGTTTCTGATCTTTCTTGGACTAAGAAAATCAAGCACCCATCTGAGTTCATCAAACAAGGCGAGAAACTTGACGTTATCGTTCTTGAGATCAACCCAGAAGAGCGTCGTCTTGCTTTAGGTCATAAGCAACTTGAAGAAAACCCTTGGGAACACTTCGAAACTGTATTTACTCCTGATTCAGATCACAAAGGTACAATTATCTCTAAATCTGATAAAGGTGCAGTAATCGAGCTTCCTTACGGAATCGAAGGTTTTGCTATGGCTAAAAACTTGAAGAAAGAAGATGGTTCTGCTCCTGAAACTGGTGAGTCATTAGACTTCAGAGTTTTAGAATTCTCTAAAGAGGATAAGAGAATCTTACTTTCTCACTTGCACACTCACACTGAAGTAGCTGCTGCTCCTAAAAAATCAGCTGCGAAAAAAGGTGGTAAAGCGCAAGCAGCTTCAAACGAAGATGCAACTACATCATTAGGTGATTTAGATGCATTGGCTAATTTGAAACAACAACTTAAAGACAACAAATAATCGAAAGATTAAGTCTTAAAGTTTAAGCTATAAGGTACGCCCTCCTATTCATTTAGGAGGGCGTTTTTTGTATTATATAATTTAATATTTTTAACATTATAGATATAACACAATCAAGTTCTTTGAAAACATTATAAAACAAAATATTATTTTACATTATCATATAATAGCTAACAATATTTTAAGAATTCAACTTTAATCTATATTAAATTATAAGTGAATATTAACTCATTATTAAGGTTTCATGTATTGACTTTTATTAACATCATGTTTTTAATTGATTTTCAATGACTTACGATTTTAACTATATTAAGAATAAAGTAAACTATTTTAAGATATTTTTCATTCCATTAGCTTTGCACCCATAAATGAAATAATTCATTGTAATCAATCTTATCTAACATTTGACTTTTCTTATGAAAAAGTTTTATTATTTACTTCTATCGATGTTGATTTCTTTCTCAACATTTGGTCAAGAGGTGTCGACTCTTATTAAGGGTACTGTCATTGATAATGACAACAAAGAACCAGTAATTGGTGCTTCAGTAATTATTGAAGGGACTACAACAGGTTCAATCACAAATTATAATGGTGAATTCTCTATTAGAACATCTAAGGAAGGGCCTCAAACTATTGTAGTTTCTTTTGTAGGTTACACAACTATTGAACAAGAAGTTGTTTTAAAAGGTGGAGAAGCAAACTTAGGTGAACTTACTCTAACTTCAGACGCTATTGGTTTAGCAGAAGTTGAAGTAATCGCATCTGTTGCTATTGACAGAAAAACTCCCGTAGCGGTTTCTACTATTGCTCCTGAAGCAATTGAAAATAAATTGGGAACTAAAGAATTCCCAGAGATCTTAAAATCAACTCCTGGTGTTTATGCTACTAAACAAGGTGGTGGTTTTGGTGACTCAAGAATCAACCTTCGTGGTTTCTCTTCTGCAAACATCGCAGTAATGATTAACGGTGTACCTGTTAACGACATGGAGAATGGTACTGTATATTGGTCAAACTGGGCTGGTTTATCAGATGTTACAAGATCAATGCAAGTTCAAAGAGGTTTAGGTGCTTCAAAAGTAGCTGTACCTTCAGTTGGTGGTACAATTAACATCCTTACTAAAACTACAGATGCTCAAAAAGGCGGTAACGTTTACTATGGTATCGGTAACGATGGTAGAGAGAAAATGGCATTAACATTATCTACTGGTAAAATGGATAACGGTTATGCTGTAACTTTCTCTGGTTCTAGAACTACAGGTCAAGGATTTGTAGACGCGACTTCATTTGAAGGATACTCTTACTTCTTGAACGTATCTAAAGAGATCAACAAAAACCATATGTTGTCATTTACTGCATTTGGTGCTCCTCAAACTCACGGTCAAAGAAATGGTTATAACATGGGTATCGAAGACTACCAAAGATATGGTGGTATCCGTTACAACTCTGACTGGGGTTACTTAGATGGTCAAGAATATAACTTGTTTACAAACTCTTACCACAAACCTCAAATTTCATTAAACCACTACTGGACTATCAATGATAGATCTAACTTATCTACTTCAGTATATGTTTCTGTTGGTCAAGGTGGCGGTACTGGTTTCTTAGGTACTTCTAAAGATACAGATGCATACAGAAGATCTGATGGTCTTATTGATTTCGAAAAAATCAGAGACGAAAACATTGCTTTAGCTGAGCAAGGTTTAGGATCAGAAACTATTTTAAGATCATCTAATAACAACCATACTTGGGTTGGTGCATTATCAGTTTATGATAACAAAATTACAGATTACCTTACTTTCATGGGTGGACTAGACCTTCGTTACTACAAAGGTGAACACTACAGACAAGTAGAAGACTTATTAGGTGGTGAGTATTTCTTAAGTAATGTTGATGTAAACAATCCTGGTCAAAAAGCGGTTGTTGGTGATAAAGTTGGATACAACAACGATGGAGAAGTGTACTGGTTAGGTACTTTTGGTCAGTTAGAATATTCTAAAGACAACTTATCTGCTTTCGTTTCAGCTGCTGTTTCAAATACTACTTACTACAGATTAGATTATTTCCAATACACAGACGGTAATCAATTATCTGATGCTTACGATTTCTTAGGTTACTCTGCAAAGGCTGGTGTAAACTACAACATCACTGAGAATCACAATGTTTTTGCTAACACTGGTTATATCTCAAGAGCTCCTTTCTTCCGTTCTGTATTCCCTAATCACACAAATAACGGTAACAAGAATGCAGAAAATGAGAAAATCATTTCATTTGAATTAGGTTATGGCTATAGATCAGCAAGATTCAATGCTAACGTTAACGTTTACCACACTCAATGGAAAGATAGATCATTTACTAAAACAGTAAACCAAGATTTCACTGCTAACCTTTTAGGTGTAAACGCAACTCACCAAGGTGTTGAATTAGATGCTAGATATAACGTTACTCCAAAATTAACATTAACTGGTATGTTATCAATTGGTGATTGGAGATGGGATAACGATTTAACAAACGTTCCTGTATTCGATCAAAACAACCAAGTTGTTGATGAAGTAAACATCTATATCGCAGACCTAAAAGTAGGTAACTCAGCGCAAACTACAGCAGCATTAGGTTTGAACTACGAATTAATGAAAGGTCTTAAATTAGGTGCTGACTACAACTTCTTCGGTCAAAACTATGCAGACTTCGACCCTACTCGTCGTGACAATCCAGAAGACAGAAGCGAAGCTTGGAGAATGAAAGACTTCAGCGTTGTTGATGTAAATGTTCGTTACAACTTCAAGTTAGGTAAATTAAGTACAACTGTTTACGGTAACGTAGATAACATCTTCAACGAAACATATATTACAGATGCTCAGGACGGTGCTGATCATACAGCAGCTACTGCAACAAGAATCTACTACGGTTTAGGTAGAACTTGGAGCATGGGTATGAAACTTAACTTCTAATCATCTGAATAATTGAACAAATGAAAAAGTCATTTTTATATATCATAGCTATTGCAGCTACCCTGTTCTCTTGTGATCCATATAAGGATTTACATGATGAAGCAAACAAAAATATTGCTGATCAAAGAGATAATGATGCTATTCCTACAGCATTGACAATTTCTGATGAAGATACAGTATTCGCTACTGTAGAAAATGCTCAAAAGGGTATTCCTTCTATTCTTTCAGATATGTATGCTGCTAACCATTACACTGATGGTAAAATTATTGAAGTTACTTACTCTGTAGGTACTTTGGTTGAAGAGCCAGAATTTAATGAGCCATATACACTAAGCCAAGACGATTACAAGAAATTTGGTCTTGAATTATGTTTCGGTGATAACTGTTACTACGGTTTCGAAAGCAAATCTATTGCTTTAGATACTGTAAATATTCTTCTTGACAGTGTATATGCTGCTGAGGAAGATGGATTCTTAGTAATGTCAGTATATGACGTATTTGTTGATTACACTGATGGTTTAATCGAAGATGCTGTAGAATTGGAAAGAGTTCATACTGCTTACATCAAAGAAGAGGGTGAATTTGTAGTGTACGAAGGTTCTCCTGAGTTATATATGCTATATGCTGAAGATTATGACGAAATGGGTTCTCCAGGTAAATACAATAACTTCTCATCATCTGATGCTCCTGAGAATTATTTACCACAGTTTGCTGCTAAATATGCTCCATATGCACAAGAAGGTCATACAATACAGTTCTTATTTAAATACTATGCGGGTCGTGATTTAGGTACAATTACTAAATCAATGGTTTATACTAAATCTACAGCATGGGATCAAGTTGCTCCTCTTTATGGCCAACAAAACATGGATAAGTTCAAATACAAAGCTGAGGAAAACTCATGGAAAGTTTCATTAGCAGTAGTTGTTACTTTAACAGGTGCTGACTATGCGGTTACTGGAGATGAGCAGTACAGTAATTTTGGTTACTATGATAATGTGGCAGGAGAATATCCTGAAGGAACTCCAGTTGACAATATCATTGATGCTAAAATCAACCATATTTTGAACGAAAATTACCCTCAACATAAAGTTGCAGATCAAGAAGTAACAGTTTTCTATAACTATTACGATAACGGGACTAACGAGGTATCTAGAAACTATATCTATGATGCTGGTTCTGAAACTTTTGTAAGACAATAAGTAATTTTATTACATAAATGAAAAAGCCAATAGGATTATTTCTTGTTGGCTTTTTCTTATATCAAGAAATCTCATTACTTTACTTTTAACATACTCATAACCATCACTTTAAAAAGTCTTAATTTCTTATATTGTATTGATCTAATATTTCATTAACTAAATAATGAATTACGATTAAATTTCTATTTATTAATTACAATACAATAACCTATATGAAAAAGGCTCTACTGCTGCTTCTATGTACAATCTTTTGCTCTCTCACGTACGCCCAAGAAGCTTCATCTATCATTAAAGGTACAGTCATTGAAAAAGAAACCGGACAGCCTGTAATCGGAGCTTCGGTTGTGATTAAAGGAACAACAGTCGGTACAACTTCTGACTTCGATGGCAACTTCACATTGAAAACTTCAAAAACAGGAACTGTAACTATTGACATCTCTTTTGTCGGTTTACAAACGATCGAAATGGATGTTACTCTTAATGGTGGCACTAAAGACCTTGGAGAACAAACAATGGAATCTGATGCAATTGGTCTTGCAGAGGTTGAAGTTGTGGCCTCTGTCGCCGTGGATAGAAAAACTCCAGTTGCTGTTTCTTCTATTAAGCCAGAAGTTTTAGAAGAAAAATTAGGTTCTCAAGAATTCCCTGAAATTTTAAAATCTACTCCTGGTGTTTACGCAACTAAAGCAGGTGGTGGTTATGGTGACTCAAGAATTAACTTAAGAGGTTTTTCATCTGAAAACGTTGCGGTTATGATTAATGGTGTACCTGTAAACGACATGGAGAACGGTCAGGTATATTGGTCAAACTGGGCAGGTTTATCTGATGTAACACGTAGTATGCAAGTACAAAGAGGTTTAGGTGCTTCAAAAGTAGCAGTACCTTCTGTAGGTGGTACTATTAATATTTTAACTAAAACAACTGATGCTCAAAAAGGTGGCAACATCATGTATGGCATTGGTAACAATGGATATAATAAATTAAGTTTTACAGCATCAACGGGTCAAACTGAAAATGGATGGGCAGTCACTTTATCAGGTGCTAAAACGACTGGTAACGGTTTTGTAGATGGCACTTCATTTATTGGTTACTCCTACTTTGCCAACATATCTAAGCAAATCAATGCTTCACATCAATTATCATTTACTGCATTCGGCGCACCTCAATGGCACGGTCAGAGAAGAAACAAGATGAATTTATCAGAATATGAAGCTTCTGGTAGAGGTATTCGTTACAATGGTGATTGGGGTTATAAAAATGGTCAAGAATACCATGTAAATAGAAATTACTACCATAAGCCTCAAATATCATTGAACTGGTTCTGGAACATCAACGATAAAATGGATCTAGCAACAGTATTATATGCATCGTTTGGCCGCGGAGGCGGTAGTGGTAGTGCAGGTGTTGATAAATTCTCTCCTACTTTCAGTAACCCATATAGAAGAGACGGTGTTATCGACTTTGACAGAATTGTTGATGAAAATGCTGCAAGAGGTAGACAAGGCTCAGAAACAATCCTTCGTAATTCTGTAAATAACCACTCATGGTATGGCGGTTTATCTACATTAACCACTGAATTATCTGAAAAATTGATTTTAACAACTGGTCTTGACATCAGATACTACGAAGGTAATCACTATAGAGAAGTTGGTGATCTTTTGGGTGGTCAGTTCTATTTTGATCCTGCTGTAGGTGGTGCAGAACCTGGTGCTGAAGGTTCTGTTAGAAGAGCTGTAAAAGTGGGTGATAAAATTCAATACAATAACGATGGTAACGTTTGGTGGCAAGGCGTCAATGCTCAGCTTGAATACTCAAACGATCAATTATCTGCATTTGTATCGGCATCAGCTTCAAATCAATCTTTCAGAAGAATTGATTATTTCCAATATATCCCAGAAAATCAAGCTACTGATTGGGAGAACTTCTTCGGTTTTAATATCAAAGGTGGGGCTAACTATAATATTGATGAAAAACATAATGTTTTCGCTAACGCAGGTTACTTCTCAAGACAACCTTTCTTTAACTCAGTTTGGCCTACATTTGATAATAACACAAACAAAGGTGTTGTAAACGAGAAAGCGATGAGTTTTGAAGTTGGTTATGGTTATAGAAGTAAATTGATTTCTGGTAACGTTAACCTTTATCATACTACTTGGAAAGATAAATTCTATAGAGCATCAGTTAGACCTGATGGATCTTCTGTTTCATTCTCTGCGAATATTCCAGGTATTGATGCCGTTCACATGGGTGTAGAAGTTGACTTTGTCATTCGTCCTAATGATAAATTCAACATCACAGGAATGTTATCTATTGGCGATTGGAAATGGGATAAAAACGTAACAGATGTTCCAATTCTTGATGATACTCAACAGGTTGTTGGTACTGTAGATGTCTATGCTAAAGGAATTCACGTTGGCGATGCTGCTCAAACAACTGCCGCTCTTGGTGTTAACTATATGATCATTGGTGGTTTAAAGGTCGGTGCTGATTGGAATTTATATGATAGATTATTCTCTGCATTTAATGTTACTCAATTAAACACTCCAGAAAGCAGTGTTGATTCTTGGATTGTACCTACATATAATCTATTTGATTTGAATGCTAGCTATAAATTCCCAATGGGACCTTTTAATGCTACATTCCTAGCTAAAGTGAATAATGTATTCAATATTGAGTATATTTCTGACGCCTTTGATGGCCCTACACACGATTTCCAAACTGCTCAAGTATTCTATGGAGCAGGTACAACATGGTCTACATCTTTAAAAGTTCAATTCTAATCTGAGATAAAGAAAAATGAAAAATCATTATAAAATATTCCTTGGTTGTCTTATTCTTGTCGTCGGGGCTTTTTCATGTGACCCTCTGAAAGACATTCGAGATAAAATTGGTAATGGAGTTGCTCCTACAGTAATCGACTATGAACTTTTAGAAGACGATTACAGCTTATCATGTAATGAAAATGTAGCTAAGTTTGGTAATTTTTCCGCTTCTGCTCCTGCTGATGATGACACTTGTGGTATAGCACAAATTATCAATCAAAAGTTCTTCGGTACAGATGGAGATATTATGAATGCTACTTACAAATTCTATAATGGCAGCTCTACAATTGATACTGTTAGTGCGTTAAAATGGGATAACGATGTGCAAGAATGGGCTATTGCTCCTGTTTATACATTTGTAGTAACTGAAGAAAATCATAATAAAGAATATACGGTAACAAGTGCTGATTATACATCACAAGGTGAGAGTTATCCAAATTTTGATTCCAACAATAATACACAAGATGATGTTGATCAAAAAATTGGAAACATCTTGAATGCTCAAACTACAATTGAAATTGTAGAAGGTGATATCATTCAAGTAACCTATGCTTCTTTCCCTGATGGCTCATTCCCATCACCAAGAAGTTACAAAGCGACATTACCTTAAGTCATTCTTATTATTAATACAAAAGGCGAATCTTTAAATGATTCGCCTTTTGTATTTACCAAGGTATCTCTTTTTTATCTCTAAAGAATTTTCCATTCATAGATTGGTCTTCTAACTTTGCCGCCCAAACAATGGTTTCCGCTCCTTCCTCAGGGCTTCTTGGAGCACCACTCCCTCCCATATCTGTTTTCACCCAACCCGGACAAACAGAATTCACTAGAATGTTATGACCTCCAACTTCTGCAGCCACTTTAATCGTTAGTACATTTAAAGCTGTTTTTGAGACACTATATCCAGGTGTTCCGCCCCCCATTCCATTCATTGCTCCAGACCCACTAGATACATTCACAATTCTCCCATAATTATTCTTTTTCATAAGAGGAACAAAAGATTGCATCATTTTCCATGGACCCATCACATTTGTTTCTATTGTTTGATGTACCTCAGCTAAATCCGCTTCTAATGTAGTTTGCCAGGTATCATAATTTATTCCTGCATTATTAATTAACACATCAAGTTTACCAAATTCTTTAGAAACATATTGATTTAGTTGATGTATGCTTGAGTCTTCAGAAACATCCAAAGGAAAATAATGTGCGTCTCCAAATTCTTTAAGTTTTTGAGTCGCTTTTTCTCCATCTATCTTATTTCTTGATGTTACCAATACCATATATCCATCAGATAATAATCCTTTTGCAATGGCATATCCTATACCTCTATTAGCTCCTGTCACTAATGCTAGTTTTTTAGTATTCATACTTTGGGTGATTTATATTTGTTATAAAGCTTAAATTCTAAAGAAAATTTTACTGCTTTCCATTCACTATCTAAGATAGAAAAAACTACAGTATCTCTAATGTTTCCTTTTTTATCAATCTGATGATTTCTTAAAATACCATCTTGTTTAGCACCTAAACTCGCAATAGCATTTCTTGATGCCACATTATGGAAATGTGTTCGAAACTCTACAGCCATACATCCTAATTCTTCAAAAGCATGTGATAGTAACAATAACTTACAATCTGTATTTATTCCGGATCTTTGGGCACTTTTCGAATACCAAGTTGTTCCAATTTCAACTCTTTTATTTTTTGAATCAGCCCTCATCAATCTTGTTGATCCAACAATTACTCCATCACTTTTCCTTCGAGCAACAAAAGGCAAAGAAGTATCTGATTCGTATTCTTCTAAAGCTTTTTGGATATATTCTTTTGTGTTTTCAGGCGCAGGAACAGAAGTAAACCACAATTCCCATAACTTACCATCCTGTGCAGCTTTAATTAACTCTTTTTCATGAGAGAGATCTATTGGTATTAGGTCAACAAGATGTCCATTTAAAGTCTTTTTTTGGAGCCATTTCATGGTGTATTAATTAGTTCGAAAGTAGTTAAAAAGCTAATGTACAAAAAAAGGCACTGAAATAAATCAGTGCCTCCACTCGTGATATAATATAAAGTCTAATCCTTAAGAAGGATTTCCAATACTGTTTTAGCTGAATAAGGAACACGGGTACCAGGACCAAATACGGCTTCAACACCTGAATCGTACAAGAATTGATAATCTTGTTCAGGAATTACACCACCAGCAAATACCATAATATCGTCTCTACCTAAACGTTTTAACTCATCGATAAGTTGAGGAATTAACGTTTTGTGACCAGCTGCTAATGAAGATGCACCTACGCAATCCACATCGTTCTCAGCTGCTTGACGAGCTACTTCTTCTGGTGTTTGGAATAATGGTCCCATATCAACGTCAAATCCGATATCAGCAAATGAAGTGGCAATTACTTTTGCACCTCTATCGTGACCGTCTTGACCCATCTTAGCAATCATTACTCTTGGACGCTTACCTTCTAACTTTTCGAATTGGTTAGCAAGGTCTTTCGCCTCAGCAAATGCTTTATCTCCAGCTACCTCATGAGAATAAACTCCTGAGATATTACGGATAGTCGCTTTGTATCTACCAAAATCTTTTTCCATTGCATCTGAAATTTCACCAAGGGATGCACGGCATCTTGCAGCTTCTACTGCTAGTTCTAACAAGTTACCTTCTCCTGTAGCTGCAGCAACTTCAATTGCTTTGATTGCAGCTTCTACTTTAGCTTGATCTCTATTTTCTCTTAACGCTTTCAAGCCTGCAATTTGACCTTCTCTTACAACAGTGTTATCGATTTCAAGAACATCAATTTCAGTCTTCTCATCTGCAAGATACTTATTTACACCTACAATTGTATCTTGACCTGAGTCGATTCTAGCTTGCTTTCTAGCAGAGGCTTCCTCGATACGCATCTTAGGAATACCTTTTTCAATCGCTTTAGCGATACCGCCGTGCTCTTCTACTTCTTCGATAAGTTTCCAAGCTTTTTGAGCGATTTCATTAGTTAAGTACTCAACATAGTGAGAACCTGCCCATGGATCAATAACTTTACATACGTTTGTTTCGTCTTGGATGTAAAGCTGAGTGTTTCTTGCAATACGTGCAGAGAAATCTGTAGGTAATGCAATAGCTTCATCCAATGCGTTGGTGTGAAGTGATTGAGTATGACCAAGTGCAGCACCCATTGCTTCGATTGCAGTTCTTGCAACGTTGTTGAATGGATCTTGTTCAGACAATGACCAACCTGAAGTTTGAGAGTGAGTTCTCAAAGCCATTGACTTAGGATTTTTAGGACCGAATTGCTTTACAATTTTAGCCCAAAGCATACGACCAGCACGCATCTTAGCAATCTCCATGAAGTGGTTCATACCAATTGCCCAGAAGAATGATAGACGTGGAGCGAAATCATCAATATCTAATCCCGCTGCAATACCTGCACGGATATACTCTAAACCATCAGCTAGTGTATATGCTAACTCAATATCTGCAGTTGCACCTGCTTCTTGCATGTGATAACCAGAGATAGAAATTGAGTTATATTTCGGCATGTTCTTAGAAGTATAAGAGAAGATATCCGAAATAATTCTCATTGATGGTTTTGGAGGGTAGATATAAGTGTTACGTACCATGAATTCCTTAAGGATATCATTTTGGATTGTACCACTCAATTTATCTTTAGAAACACCTGACTCTTCTGCAGCTACAATATAGAATGCAAGAACTGGAATCACGGCGCCATTCATTGTCATAGAAACTGACATTTTATCCAATGGAATATCATTGAATAAAACTTTCATGTCCTCAACAGAGTCGATAGCAACACCTGCTTTACCTACATCACCAACTACTCTTGGGTGGTCTGAATCGTAACCACGGTGAGTAGCCAAGTCAAATGCTACTGATAAACCTTTCTGACCTGCAGCAAGGTTTCTTTTATAGAATGCATTTGATTCCTCTGCTGTTGAGAAACCTGCATATTGACGGATAGTCCATGGACGTAACGCGTACATTGCAGAGTAAGGTCCTCTTAAGAATGGAGGAAGACCAGCTGCAAAATTTAAGTGCTCTGCAGTTGAGTAATCTTCTTCTTGGAAGCCTTTTTTAACCGGAATCCCTTCAGCGGTCATCCATTTATTTTGATCTTCAACTAACTTTTCTGGAGTTGTTAGTTGAATGTTATTTAGATCTATTTTTGAAAAATCTGGTTTCATTTTCTTCAATTTTAGTCACTCAGTTAATTAAACAATTTCCAAATCGTTTTGGAACTGTTGAAGCGTTTGGATAGCGTTTGTTTTAACGTGAACAAAACCATCTACACCTGCTGCAAGATAATCAGCTTCTTTTTCGCCTGGATGACCCGCAAGAATCAACTTTTTGTTTTTCACTGGCGACGACTTGAATGTCTTAGCAAATTCCTCTACGTGCTCTGCATATTCAGGATCTGAAGAACAGATAACAATTACATCACCATCAGAATCGATAGCTCCTTGTACTGCTTCTTCTGCTGAATTGAAGAATTTCTCTTCCGATACAAAACCTGCAGTACCAAAGAAATCCATAGCGAATGTAGAACGTGCTTTTCTCATTGCTAAGTTACCGAACAATGCATTGAATACTTTTGGACGACTTCCACCATCTTTCACGTATTTCTCTGTTCTTAAACGTAACTGCTCAAATTGAAGTGTAGCTCTTTGTGGATGTAATAATTCTACATCAGCTACTTGATCGTGTGCTACAAGAATTGAATCAGGATTCACCTCTTCTTGTTGGTTAGGGTAACGGTTAGTACCTACATATACACTACGACGTTGAGAAATCAATTTCTCTTTTTGATCACGTGTCTTTCCAATTAGTGATTGGATGTTACCATGCTTAAAGTTAGTCATGTATCCATCTTCAGCTTCAATTGTTTGGAACAATTTCAAACCAGTATCCAATAACATTTCAGTTAATGAATCAAGGTAGAAAGAACCTGCTGCTGGATCTGCTACTTTACCAAGGTAAGCCTCTTCTCTCATGATATGAGAAATGTTTAAAGCTACACGTTGTGATTGAGTTGTTGGCTTTTCATATGAAGCGTTATGTGCTTCGATATTAATTGCATTTACACCACCTAAAACTGCAGACATTGCTTCTGTAGTATTACGAAGCATGTTTACGTTTGGATCATAAAGTGATTTAGACCAAAGTGATGAGTTACCTACGATATTAATTGACTTAGGATCATAGTTCTTATCATAAAGATGAGCTACTTCGATAGCCAATAATCTTAATGCTCTGAATTTAGCAATTTCGTGGAAGTAGTCACCTGCAACTGCTGCTTGGAACATTACATTTGACAATACATCCGTTGGTTCAACACCTAATTCTTGTAATTGAGAAATATACTCTACAAGAACGTTTAATGAGAATGCTAATTCTTGAATATGGTTAGCACCTGAGTTAACAAAAGGAAGTGAGTTAATACACAACACTTTAAATTCAGGCATCTCTGAAGTATAAGAGATCAAACGTGCTAAACGTTGGAAACCTTCTTCATCTAAATTACCAGTAGTTGACCAAGTTGAGATTGGATCAAAGTTCACAAATCCTCTTGCTTTGTCTAAAGACACGCCATGGATGTGAAGGTAACCTACATAATCTTTAACTAATGTTCTTGGATGAGAAACGTTCTCGAATCCAATAGAAACCATCTCAATGCTAATTCCTTTTAAAGCTACTTCTAAATCGAAGTCTTTAATGTTACCTACATTGAAAATAAGTCCCTCAACTCCTCTTTCTAATAAGAATAATGCGTTTTTATTCGCTTCTTCATTAGTCGCACCTACAACTTGTTGCAAGCTTAACCAATTAAGACCTTCTTTTTCTGATGAAGGAAGAATATTTTTTAAATTTTCTAATGAAGTATTTACTTCAGATCTGTCTTCTGGGTTGAAATACGGCTGTATTTGCATACCGTTTTCCGTTTTCCAAACGAGTTTACGGTCGAAGTCAGCACCTTTAAGATCAGTTATAACTTTTTCTTTCCAAGTTTCCTTACTGATCGGCTCGAAGTCTGAAAATAACTTGTTGGCCATGTTTATTTAATTTTTATATTATTTACAATCAATAGATAAACGAATATTTCGAACTGAAATTCATGTATTCTTTATAATTGGTATCAGTAACTTTAAAGCTACTGATACCTTTATTATTTATAACTATAAATTCGAGAAGTAAGTTAAAAAACTCATCAAAATACCCGCAGCGACTGCAGAACCAATCACACCAGATACGTTAGGTGCCATTGCATGCATCAATAAGTGATTAGACGAATCGGCTTTCAACCCTTCTTGTTGAACAACTCTAGCTGAATCTGGAACAGCAGAAACTCCAGCTGCTCCGATAAGTGGATTCAGTTTGTCATCCCCTTTTAAGAAAAGGTTCATGAATTTTGCAAAAGCTAATCCTGAGAAAGTAGCAATTGCAAAAGATATCGCACCTAAAGCAAAGATTTTCATACTATTTAAAGTAATAAACTCTGATGCTTGTGTTGATGCTCCAACTGTTACCCCTAAAAGAATTGTTACAATATCAATCATTGATGTTCTAGCAGTATTTGCTAATCTTTCAGTATGTCCAGATTCTTTCAATAGGTTACCAAAGAACAACATACCTAAAAGTGGTAATGCACTTGGTGAAATGAAAGTGGTAATGATTAAACCAATAATCGGGAATAAGATTTTTTCTGTCTTATGCACCGTTCTTGGTGGCTTCATTCTAATTTTTCTTTCCTCTAAACTTGTCATCAATCTCATAATTGGAGGTTGAATCACTGGTACTAGAGCCATATATGAATACGCTGCAATAGCTATGGCACCCAATAAGTGAGGAGCTTCTTTTGATGATAGGAAAATGGCTGTTGGGCCATCTGCTCCACCAATAATACCAATTGATGCTGCTTCTTTAAGATCAAATCCTAAGGCGATTGCACCAATAAAAGTTAAGAATACGCCGACTTGTGCCGCTGCACCTAACAACATAAGTTTAGGGTTAGCGATCAATGATGAGAAGTCGGTCATTGCTCCAATTCCAAGGAAAATTAAAGGAGGATAAATACCCTTCTGAACACCAAAATAAAGATAATTTAAAACTGAACCTTCTTCGTAGATACCAATTTGGTTTCCAGCAACAAAAGGTATATTTCCTATGATAACCCCTGTACCAATCGGTATAAGTAACAGTGGCTCATAATCATATTTAATAGCAAGAAAAATAAAAAACAATCCAACTGCAATCATAATTAAATTCGGGACAGTTGCGTTTGCAAATCCTGTCATCGATATGAAATTACTCAAGCCCTCTAATGCCATAGTACTAAAACCTGGAGCAGAAGAAGCGGCAGCTTCATTTGTTATTGAACCAATTGTTTGGTTAGAAACTACGCTAGCTGTAGCAGTAGCCCATGCTACCAATATAGTAGCAATCGATCCAAATACTATAAATATACGTTTCATATAATTCTCTTTATTTTGTTAACTTCAGAGAAGTCTACTCCATCTCTACAAGAACCTCGCCTTGTAAAACAGACTGACCTTCTGATACTTTTACTGTACCAACAACACCGTCTGCTTCCGCTAAAACATTATTTTCCATTTTCATGGCTTCCATTGTCATTAACAAGTCACCTGCAGTTACTTTGTCGCCTGCTGCAACTTTCAATGAAACAATTGTTCCTGGTAATGGAGCAACAACATTGGTTTTCTTCGCAGATCTAGTAATCGCTTTTGGAGCAGCTGTTCTAGGCGCTGAAGATCTAACCAATTTTGGAGTTTTAGAAGATTTTACTTCTCTTTCCATTTCCACTGTATAAGGAGTGCCATTAACTTCTAATTCAATAGCTTGTCCTTCTACATTTTTGATATGAACAGCATAGTTATTACCATTCACATTGAATTTATATTTTTTCATTTGATTTACTGATTAACGGTGAAGCATTCCACCATGAACGGTATAAATTTTAGAAGACCATGGAGAGTAAGCCTTTTTCACTTTTTGAATTGTCAACATGGTGTTTTCATCATCATGTGCTTCTTCTAAATAGTGATGGATAGCCGCTGCAATTACAGCGTTAACTTCTCCTGTAGCATCATTCTCTACTTTTTCAACTTGAGCAACTGGTGCTGCCGCAGCTTTTTGATTCTTTTTAGCATCAATATTTCTACGAATCACCGGCATTGCGTAGTTAAAGAACAAGAAAAGCACTGCTAAAGTAAGGAATACTAAAAGTAACCCTACGATAGTAACTACCATACCCTCAGATAATTCTACTTGAAGTGGTTGATTTTCCATAACTTTCTTACAATGGGATGTTTGAGTGTTTCTTAGGGGGATTTATTTCTTTCTTCGTAGCCAATACTTCTAAACCTCTACAGATTCTGAAACGAGTATTTCTTGGCTCAATTACGTCATCAATAAATCCGTATTTAGCAGCCTGATAAGGGTTAGCAAACTTCTCAGTGTACTCATCCTCTTTATCATGGATAAATTGAGCTCTTTCTTGTTCGTCTTCAATTTTACGAATTGCTCTACCTTCCAATACTTCTACTGCACCTTTAGCACCCATAACTGCGATTTCTGCAGTTGGCCATGCATAGTTAAGATCACCTCTTAATTGTTTAGAACTCATTACGTCGTGAGCTCCACCATAAGACTTTCTTAAAGTAATTGTGATCTTCGGAACTGTTGCTTCACCATAAGCAAATAGTAACTTCGCACCGTGCAAGATAATACCACCGTATTCTTGACCTGAACCTGGAAGGAAACCTGGTACGTCAACTAGTGTTATGATTGGAATATTGAAGGCATCACAGAATCTAACGAAACGTGCTGCTTTTTTAGAAGCTTCAATATCTAATACACCTGCTAAGAAACTAGGGTTGTTGGCAACGATACCCGCTGGTCTACCGTTAAATCTAGCGAAACCAGTAATAATGTTTTTTGCGTAAGCTCTATGTGTTTCTAAGAACTCGTTATTATCAGCGATTGAATGAATGACGTCGTGCATATCATATGGCTTATTCGGATCGTCAGGAATTAATTCATTCAATGCCTCTTCGATTCTATCATGAGGATCACTACAAGCGGTGATTGGAGGATCTTCAAGATTGTTTGATGGCATATAGCTGATCAGTTTACGAATTAACAATAATGTTTCTTCGTCATTTTCTGTCATCATATGTGCCACACCTGATTTAGAAGCATGCATGTTTGCACCACCTAAATCTTCTGTTGTAATCACCTCACCTGTAACTGACTTTACTACTTTTGGACCAGTAACAAACATGTATGATGTTTGATCTGTCATTAAGATAAAGTCAGTTAAGGCTGGAGAATAAACGGCACCACCAGCACAAGGACCTAGAATTGCAGAAATTTGAGGAACTACACCAGAAGCCATAATGTTTCTTTGGAAGATTTCAGCATAACCTGCTAAAGATCTAACACCTTCTTGAATTCTGGCTCCACCTGAGTCGTTTAGACCAATAACTGGTGCACCTACTTTCATTGCTTGATCCATTACTTTACAGATCTTTTGAGCGAATGTTTCAGAAAGTGAACCTCCAAATACAGTGAAGTCTTGAGCGAATACATAAACTACTCTACCGTCTATTGTACCATGACCCGTAACTACACCATCTGATAAATATTGTTGTTTGTCCAAACCAAACGATTTCGTACGGTGAGTTACGAACATATCGTACTCCTCGAAACTACCTTCGTCTAATAACAAGTTAATTCTCTCTCTAGCCGTTAACTTTCCTTGGTCGTGTTGCTTATCAATTCTTTTTTCACCACCACCGAGGCGTGCTTGAGCTCGTTTCTCTACAAGTTCTCTGATCTTGTCTCTGTTTGTACCCATAAATTTTTACCCAGAGGGCATTTGTCAAATCAGACCGGATCCACCGGTCATCAATAAGTGTTTGTTATCTATTTTCTTTTCTTTTCTAAATAACTTCTCTCTAAGGCGACTTGATCCATTACTTGATGGTACCGTTCATTAATAATAGTTTCCATCTTTTTGTCCCGAGTCATCTTACAGTTGGTTGTTTTCTTTTGCTGTGTTCGTTTTACTGTTGTCATGGTAGGTTAAGGTTTGATTAGTTAATTTGATAGTAAAAGAGATAGTTGCAAGATTGTGACTTGCAACAATCTCAGTAGATAATAATAAAAGCTTTCAGCGCTGTTAATAGTATGTTAGTAAGGAGTTGAAGTATTTTTCATTACTTCTTCTCACAAAGTTCTGTAAGAACACCGTGAGTTGATTTTGGATGCAAGAAAGCGATATCTAAGCCCTCTGCTCCTTTTCTTGGAGTTTTGTCTAATAAACGTACTCCTTTCTCCTCAGCGTCTTTAAGATTTTCTTCGATACCTTTAACAGCGAATGCCATATGGTGCATTCCTGGACCTTTTTTAGCTACGAATTTGCCAATAGGACCATCTTCTGAAGTCGATTCTAAAAGTTCTATTTTCGTATCTCCCACTTTGAAGAATGCAGTTTTTACTTTTTGCTCTTCTACTTCTTCAATAGCGTAACATTTAAGACCTAGAACCTCCTCATAATACTTGATAGATTCTTCTAAATTTTCTACTGCTACTCCGATATGTTCGATATGTGAAATATTCATATTTTTATTTTTAAAATGATTAAAATACAGTGGTTCGCAATACCTGTTGTATTAATTTCTGTAGCGTAAAATTGACAATTGAGGGTGTTAAATTCAGTAACATTCATCATCAAAAGCATAATTTATTATCATAAAATTATAATCTATTTGATAAGATAAATCTCCACTTCATTTATAAGTTACTGATTAGTTGACTATTAGAATGATTACATTTATCACCTTTTTATAATTTTATTATTTATTGATCATTATTAGATAACTAAAATATTTACACTTAATAAAAATTTAGACTAGAAATATTCTTTGAATTAGTGTTTTATAGATAAAAGAATTATTAGTTTTACATCGGTAGTTCGCGATACCAGTTTCAAAATATACAATCATGAAATACAGAAGAAGAAAGAGATTATCTGCCGAAGAATATGCTGAAGGTATTATTAAAGGAGATAGAATAATCTTAAGTAGAGCTATCACCCTAATAGAAAGTAAACTTGACGATGATATACTTCTTGCTGAAGAAGTTCTTGAAAAAATATTACCTCATACAGGCAATAGTCTAAGAGTTGGTATTACTGGTGTACCAGGTGTAGGTAAAAGTACTTTTATTGAGTCTTTTGGCAAACATATTACCTCTCAAGAAAAAAAATTAGCGGTGCTAACAATTGACCCAAGTTCTCAGATTTCAGGTGGTAGTATTTTGGGAGATAAGACAAGAATGGAGGAATTATCCAACGATCCATTGGCTTATGTTCGCCCATCTGCTGCAGGTTCTGCTTTAGGTGGAGTTAATTATAAAACCAGAGAAACAATGCTTCTTTGCGAAGCCGCAGGATTTGATGTTATTCTTATTGAGACTGTTGGTGTTGGTCAATCTGAAACTACCGTTAAAGGAATGGTAGACTTCTTCTTATTATTGATGTTGGCTGGTGCTGGTGACGAACTTCAAGGTATAAAAAGAGGTATTATGGAAATGGCTGATGCTATCGCTATTACAAAAGTAGATGGTGATAATGTTCGTAGAGGACAGTTAGCAAGAGCTGAATATCAAAATGCCTTACACCTCTTCCCTCCTTCAGAAACAGGTTGGTCTCCTAAGGTAATGACATGTTCTTCTGTAGATAAAGAAGGCTTAGATGATATTCTAGATAATATCATGAAGTTTGAAAAAGACATGAAAACAAAAGGGTTCTTCCAATCAAATAGACAGCAACAAAACTTGCATTGGATGCACGAAACTATAGAAAGCTACCTAAAAAGATCTTTTTATAATAATTCGGCTGTTTCTGAAAAAATTGATTCACTTGAAAATGGAGTAATTCAAAACAAGGTTCCAGCACTTACTGGTGCTAGAAAATTAATTGATATATATAAAAACACGAAAAATTAATTATTCAATGATCAAAATTTGGCACAATCCAAGATGTTCTAAAAGTAGAGAATCACTAAAGTTGCTTCAAGAGAATTCTGATGAGAATATTGAAATCAGAGAGTATCTTAAAGACACACCCTCTAAAGGTGAATTATCAGAAATCATCAAATTACTTGATATTCATCCTGAAAAACTTCTCCGAAAAACTGAAAGTATTTTTAAAGAGGAATTTAAGGGTAAGGAACTTTCTGAACAAGAATGGATCGATGCCATGGTCAAATACCCTAAATTAATTGAAAGGCCAATTGTTATTAAAAACAATAAAGCGGTCATTGGTAGACCTCCTTCTTTAGTATTAGATCTTTAACAAAAAATCCCCTTGTAAATAAATTACAAGGGGATTTTTTCTTTAAAAACGTATACCCAAAACCAACATATCATCGACTTGTTCCCATCTTCCCTCTTTCATCCAGTCGTTGATAGTACCTGATAATATCTTCTTTTGTTTATCAGTTGGATAATTAGCGATATCAGTAAACAAATCTCTTAGTTGACCAACCATGAATTTCCTAGCTTTTGATCCTCCAAACTGATCTTGATACCCATCGGTAGTCATGTACACCATATCTCCTTTTTCAATGGTCCAATGATGCTGTTCATAGATATTATTCAGATCACCACCAATTGATTTTCTAGTTCCCTTCAACTTAGTCAATTCGCCATCTCTAACGATATACAATGGGTTCTTTGCACCAGAGAAATATAAGTCATTCTCTTTAATTGCAATTAAACTCATATCCATGCCGTCATTGTTATCGTTGTGTTCTTGTTGAAGGTTATGAACAACTAATTTGTTCAACTCTGTGAGAATTACTGATGGTTGAAAGACTTTATTACCTCTAACAATTTCATAAAGTAAACTATTCCCCATCATCGACATCAAAGCGCCTGGAACGCCATGCCCTGTACAATCTACACAAGCATAAATCTTCCAACCCTCAATTTCCACAAACCAATAAAAATCACCACTAATAATATCTTTTGGCTGATTAAATATAAAATTATCTTCAAAAGCTTTATCAATTCTATGAGATGATGTAAGTATTGAAGATTGTATCAAATGAGCACTTTTGATACTACTATTTATTTTATTGTTCTGATAATTGAGTTGCTTACTTTGCTCATTAGAATGTTCTAATGTCACTTTAAGAATCTCATTTTTTGCTTCAAGATCTTGATTAATGTCCTCCACTGCTTCTTTGGCCATTTCTAACTCATCATTGGTCATCGAAAGTCGAGTATTCAGACGTTTTGTTTTCTTTTGAATATGAAATATGTAGTATATGAAAACCAAAAGTATAAACAGGATCGCCATTGCAAAGTAAAGCACCTGCGTTCTTTGTTGTAGTTTTACTTTTTGATTAAACTCCAACTCTTCTAATTTTACATTCTCACTTTTTTGATTTTCTACTTCATAAAAAGTTTGCATATCTACTACAGCTGCCAGCTTTTCTTTATTAAATAAACTATCTGATAAGTTTAATGACTTTTTATAAAAATAGATCGATTGATCTTTATTGATATGCTGAAGCGTTTTTGCTAATTCCAATGAAATAGTGTACTCTTTTTCTAAGTTTTTAGTTTGCTTACATATTACATAAGCTTTTTCAAAAGCTTCATATGCTTTCGTATAATTTTCTACTTTTAAATAGTAGTTACCTAAATCTATATAAGCATTTAATTTAGCATATGAAATCTGTTTTCTATTGGCTTCTTTTACCGCCAAAAGCAAAATCTTCTTCGCCAATTTCAAATCATTTAAACCAATAGCTAATTCCCCTTTTAAAAGAAGAAGTTGAATATACCCTTCAAAGTCTTTTTCTAAACTAATTGATTTTTGAGCATCTAGCTTTTTGATAATTTTGGTCAGTTCATTGTATTCTTTAAGTACAATATGAATTTTACCTTTATTTAATAAAGCCTTGTTTTTAAGATAAGCTAAATGATGAGAATTGGATGAATTTTTTAAGTTCTCAATATCATCAAAATGTTCGTAAGCAGTGACGTACTTTTTAAACTGTAAATTGATCTCTCCGATATCAATTAATATGGATGCTTTCTTTACTGCATCATTGGTTTCACTGACAATTTTATGTGCTACCTTCAATAAATTTAAAGCAGAAACTGTCTTATTCTGGTCTAAATAAATTCGAGCTAATAAAATATTGGATTCCGCTAATAATTGAAGGTCATAACTATCTTCAGCAATTTGATAGGATATTCTACCATATTTTTCGGCAGAATCAAGTAATCCTTCAAGTCTAAAGTAATGACTTAATTGTATGTTGAGCCAATGCTGATCTGCTACTTCAGAATTTTTATCTATAAAGATTTTATACTTATCAAGAATAAGCTTAATGCTATCAAGGTTACTTTTCTCAAATAAAGATTCTACATGGTAAGCAACTTCTTTGGTAACCCCTTTAGTCCTTGGTTCATTTAATGACACGGTGCTTCCTTCTGTTATGAAAGTAACAGTTATCAATAAAAGAAATATTTGTATGAACCTAAGTTTCTTCATTTCAAACAAAAAATTGACAAATAATATCTTTACCTAAAAATTAATATTCGATTATTATCAAAAAAGAGAAAAAGATTTATTAAAATTATAAATCAAAAAATATTAGAACCCAACTAAAGTAAAGGTATGAAACAATTTTTAGGTGTTGATATAGGAGGTACAAACGTTAAATTTGGTGTCGTAGACGCAGATGGTAACATCATCAAAAAGAAAAAATACCCCACAGTTTCTGTATCAGAAGGTGGCGATTTTTGTGCCAACTTTTCTAAACTATTGGCAAAAAGATTACAAAAGTTCCCAGATATTGAATCTGTAGGAATTGGTATTCCTGGAACTATCTCCTCAGATGGTAATTCAACACTAGATTTACCTAACGTAGAAGGGTTATCTAATAAACCCCTAGTCACTATTCTTAAAGAAGATTTCCCTCAACTACCAATAGTAATGGATAACGATGCTAATGCTGCTGCTTTAGGGGAATTAGAGTTTGGTGGAGAAGATCTTCCCGATACTTATATTTTTATTACACTTGGCACTGGCGTTGGCGGTGGATGTGTAATTGATGGAAAAATATTTAAAGGTGGAGACGGTAATGGATTAGAAATTGGTCACATTATGTCTTCTACTGGAAGAACTATTGAAGAAAACATTGGCAAGGCTGGTATTATCAAAATGGCTCAAAAGTATAAAGATGAAGGGGTACTTTCTACCAATTTACCAGAAGAATTTGATGCTAAAATGGTAGCAACACTTGCACATGATGGAGATGAACTATCACTCAAAGTATTTGAGGATATGGGGCAATACGTTGGTGAACTAATAGTTTCTTTAGTGAGAGTATTAGATATTAAAACAATTCTTATTGGTGGAGGTGTTTCCGAAACTTTCGATTACTTAAAAGGAAATATGAATGCTGTGATCAATAATTTCCTTCCGGCTTACTATACCGATAAACTTGATATCCGATTAGCCACTTTGGGTAATAATGCAGGTATTATTGGTGCTGCCTCTTTAGGGGTTTCAGCATTAAAATAAATTGGATTATCAAAAAAAATGATTCAAAAATAGGAATTTACTATGAAGGGATGTGTGTTTGCTCATCCCTTCAAATGTTTATTGCAAAGAATAAAAACACATCATTATCAAATTATTTAAAAATTGATTTTTGATAATTTAGATGATTACAAACAACAACTAATAAAATAAGATGAATTTGTATGTATGATCTTAGCTTTTATCTTTGCATAAACTTAATATTACGATGATTAAAATAGCAATTTTTGCTTCAGGAACAGGATCAAATGCTTTCAAAATTATTCAACATTTTGAAGAAAGAACAGATATTGAATTTGTTGTTTTAGCAAATAGAAAAGAAGCTGGCGTATTAGAAAAAGCTGCTAAACTAAATGTGGAGAATCATTATTTCCCAAAAGCTGCTTTTTCAAATGGTGAGGTATTGGACTTTTTAAAAACGAAAGAAGTCAACTTCATTATTCTTGCAGGTTTCTTATTACTAGTTGACAAAGGTATTTTGGAAGAATATGAAAACAAGGTGATTAACATCCACCCTGCACTCTTACCAAAATATGGAGGAAAAGGAATGTACGGTATTAATGTTCATAGAGCTGTAGTTGAAAATAAAGACACGGTATCAGGAATAACTATTCATTACTGTAATCAACATTACGATGAAGGACAATACATTCTTCAGGCCACTACTCCTATCCTAAAAACCGATTCACCTGAAGAAGTTGGGGCAAAAGTTTTAAAATTGGAACATTTCTATTTTCCAAGAGTAATTGAACAATTAATCAGTGAGTATTCTTTAGAAGAAGCACACTAAAAAATATATATTAAAATGGGAAGAGCATTTGAATTTAGAAAAGGCAGAAAGTTAAAACGTTGGGCACATATGGCAAAAACATTTACTCGTTTGGGTAAAGATATTGTTATTGCTATAAAAGAAGGTGGTTCTTCTGATCCTGATTCAAACTCAAGATTACGTGCTGTTTTACAAAACTGTAAAGCAGAGAACATGCCTAAAGATAATATCGATAGAGCAATCAAAAGAGCAACTGATAAAGACACTTCAAGCTATGATGAAAAATTATTTGAAGGTTACGCTCCACACGGTATTGCTATTTTAGTAGAGACAGCTACTGACAACAACAATAGAACTGTTGCTAATGTACGTAGTTACTTCAACAAATGTAACGGTAGTTTGGGTACTTCTGGCTCTGTAGAATTTATGTTTGAACATAAATGTCACTTCAAAATCACTAAAGGCGAGATTGATGAGGAAGAGTTAGAATTAGAATTGATTGATTTCGGTGCAGAGGAAGTATTTATCGATGAAGAAGATGATACTATCATGATTTATGGAGAATTCTCAAGCTTTGGTTCTTTACAAAAAGCTTTAGAAGAACAAGGATATGAGGTCATCAAATCTGGTTTGGATAGAATTCCTACAGTAACTAAAAAATTAGATCCTGAACAAGAAGCTGAAGTAGATAAGCTATTAGAAAAACTAGAAGAAGATGATGATGTTCAGAATGTATTCCACACAATGGAACACTCTATGGACTAAGAAAACGTCTTTTTTAATAAATTAAGGTTGTCTTTAGAACAAGTAGTTAATAGAGAGTCTAATCTCTATTTTACTACTAAAGTTCAATGACAACCTTTTTTTAATTTTGTTATTTTGAACTATTCAATTATTCATTCCAAATAATAAATAAAACTTGTACTCTTCACTTATATATTCATTCCCTAAAACGATTGTTTTGTAAGCAGTCGCCCATCCCGCTAAATACTACTTCACCGGCAGTAATTCCTCAATTTTATTGATCGGCTGATCATCTATTTTTTCTAGCGTTGATTTTAGCCATTCAAAAGGTTCAATGTCGTTCATTTTGGCTGTTGCAAAAAAGGCATAGAACATGGCAGCTTGTTTTGCTCCTTCTTCATTTCCTGCAAACATGTAATTTTTTCGACCAATAGCAAGTGGACGAATTTTATTTTCTATGGGGTTGTTATCAATCAAAAGTTTACCGTTAGTTAAGTACATTCGGAGTCCTTTTTCTCTATTGAGAAGATAATGTATTGCTTTTCCTAACTGAGATTTAGGTAAGACGGTTAGCTTTTTTGCCCACTCAAAAAGTGTATTGATTACTGGAAGAGCATACTTTTGCCTTTGCTGATAGATGATTTTTGGATTAGATTCTTCTTTCAGTGATTTTTCCAGTTCGTAGAGCTGGCCAATAAGGTTCACCGCCTCCAATGCCCTTTTATCTCCACCTTTATGTGCTTCAAAAAAGTATCGACGTGCGTGGGCCCAACAATTGAGCTGTGTAATTGTTGTTGTCTGATCAAAATAATCGTAAGCTTTATAGCCATCGGTTTGAGCATAACCTGAAAAATTATGCAGATGTTCTTTTAAATATTTCCGATCTCGACCGCTTGCATAATGAATCGATAATAATTTGGCTTTAGGATCAAGGTAATACCACATATATCCTTGGTGTGGTTTTCCTTTTTTACCTGTTCCCATCACCTTTATGGTCGATTCATCGATTTGAAGGTAGTTACTTTGCTGTATTTTTTGAGTGAGTGTGTCGTATAAAATACTCAGTTTATCCGCCGTTCTTTTTTGTAAGTCTATGAGCGTTGTATTTTTTAGATAAACACCTTGTCTTTCAAATTGCTTGATAAAACGATGGATGGGGATATGATCGATAAATTTACTCACGACCATCTGTGCGGCTAAACTTGCCGATGTACTTGACTTAGGAAATGGTAGATCTGATGGTAAATTTGCTTGACTAAACTCGCTGTTCTCTTGATGTGTATCACGAACGTAACGAGGGCGAATAATTCTACGAACGAATAAGCGGGCAGGCTCGCATTCGAGTACTTCCGTGACATCTTCACCCACTTTATGCCATCCATCCAAATCATGATCAGGTTCAATCACTTCTTCTACACGTTCCAGATGCTCTGGTAAAGCTGTTCGTACAGGCTTTTTCTTTTTGCGTTTGTGAGCAGGAACGGTAATCTCCTGAGAAGGCTCCGTTTTCTGCTCTTTGTCTTGAGCGAAAATAGAGAGCTGATTATCGGGTATATCCGCTTGTTTTCGTTTCTCTGATTTAGAACCGTAAAGCATACTTTGAAGCATTGACAACTGTGTCTTCAGTTGTGCATTTTCTTGTTCTAAATTCGCTATTTTATCATCCTTACTCACCTTACAAAAGTAGCGATTTTAATACTAAAAACGTACTTTTTGACCTCTTTTTTCTAAAGAAATACCTTCAATTATCATCATAATTTCTGTCGAAGATAAAGAGATGTTTTTCTGTTTGTCGAACCCTTTCGGAAGCTCAAACCGACCTTTTTCCAAACGTTTATAATACAATGAAAAACCGCCTTTTTCAAACCGAAGCAGTTTCAATTTATCTTTACTTCGATTAATAAAAACGAAAATATCTCCATTAGTCACATCCAGTTCCATTAAAGAAATAACGATATTACTCAACCCATTAAATCCTTTTCGCATATCTGTAAATTTACTGTACAGGTAAATACGATCTGTATTACGAAGAGATAACATTAGAAAAAATGAATTGCTTCTTTTAATAGTTCTCGATCTGAAAGATGGAGTTTTACTCCATTGGGATATTCGAGAGTAACGGTCTTAACGGTCTGTTCAACCTTCTTCGGTACTTTGACAGGGATGAAACTCCCCTTAGCTGGATTTGTATTTTCTTTACGTTGTTTTACTACCCAATAATGAAAAGTGGATAGCTTAATTGAATGAAGTTGACAATAAGCTTTTTGTTGTAAACCACTAATTTTCCATGATGCTATATGAGCATACATTTCTGCTTTTTTTGACATAATATCTACGTTTTAATGATGACGTAAAATTAAGTCAGGAATTTGAGGCATAATAGATGGGGATGGGCGACTGCTTACATTGTTTTAGTGTATCGTTATTTTAGGACTGTACACATTGACCAAAAAAAAGGGACCTTAACTCAATAAGATCCCTTCCTTTTAATGTTTTTCCTTGTTTACAGTTGGGCTGTAATTTTTTCAGAAAGTTCAGCTTTAGAACCTGCACCAATGTGCTTGTCTACTTGCTCGCCATTTTTAAATACCAACATAGTTGGGATAGAACGGATACCGAACTTAGCAGCTGCTTGAGGGTTAGCATCAACATCTAACTTACCAATTACAGCATCTGTCAATTCAGTAGCTAATTCTTCAATGATTGGAGACATCATCAAACAAGGTCCACACCAAGTTGCCCAAAAGTCTACCAATACTGGCTTATCTGATTTTAATACTACTTCATCGAAGTTAGCGTCTGTAATTTCTATTGCTTTTCCCATTATGATAATGTTTTATTTCATATGAACAAATTATCATCTGTTCAACTATCTTTAATAACGTCACAGATTTTATTTGGTTGCACAAATGTAGTAAAATATCATTCATTTACCCAAGTAACTTTATCAGATATATTGTCTCTATTGCCAACTTTTTTCTGACCTGAAATTGTACCGATATAAAATAAGCCCATAAACTCATCTTCTTCATTAAGTCCAAAATACTCTTTAGCTTGAGGAAATTTGACTAAACCTCCTGTGGACCAATACCCTCCATATCCTTTGGCTGAAACACCTAAAGCTATATTCTGAACTGCACAAGCCACCGCTAACATTTCTTCTTGCTTTGGTATTTTTTTATTGGTTCCTCTATGCATTATTATTCCGATCACATAATTTGATAAAAGAGGAAGCTTTTTTAGTTTTTCGTATCTCTTCTCTTCAAATTCTTCTTCAGGAGTATTTTTTTTGTAGACTTTACCCTGAACATCAGATAAAGTTTGTAATCCCTCCTTTTCGAATACAACAAAACGCCAAGGTTGAGTTAAACCATGGTTAGGGGCCCAATTTGCATCTTCTAGAAATTCCATGATATCCTCTTTAGGGATTTCTTCTTGTGTATATTCTAAAGGATAAAATGATCTTCTTTCTCTTATGTTTTTTGAAATCTGTTCGTACATCTTGTTATTGATTTTTATTATCCAAAATTACAGAAGTTTATTAATTTTTTAGATGAATAAACTTACTTATTTCAACATGTTGAACTACATTTGTAGTAGATTAAGGTTAAACCTACCTTAATAAAATACTAACACCACACATATAACATAATTCTACCACTATGGTTGACACAAACACGGTTAATTTTAAAGATACCAAGACCGCATTTGAATGGAGAAATGATAACGAGTTAAAACAAACTTACGCCTTATTTGCCATGATGGGATCTCCCAATCTTGTTAAGTTAGGTACGGCTTGTCTTAACCTTGCATTTAAAGTTAACTTACCTATCAAATCTTTAGTTAAAAAAACGCTTTTCAAACAATTTTGTGGAGGCGAAACTATTAATGATAGTATCGATACTATTAATACGTTAGGTAAGTTTAAAATAGGTTCTATTTTAGATTATTCAGTAGAAGGTGCTGAAACAGATGAGAGTTTTGACCATACTGTTTCTGAAATTCTTCAAACTATTGAAAAATCTTCTCAAGAAAAACACATCCCATTTTCTGTATTTAAGCTTACTGGTATTGCTAAAATTAGTTTATTAGAAAAAGTACACGCTGGTGAAACTCTTACTTCTGATGAAAAGATAGATTGGGATAAAGTTGTAGAAAGAGTTGAATTATTATGTGCTACTGCTTATAAAAAAGACGTTAGAATCTTTATTGATGCTGAAGAAACTTGGATGCAAGGCCCAGTGGATGAACTTGCTTTCAGAATGATGAAGAAATACAATATAGAAAAAGCAATTGTATATAATACTTATCAAATGTATTTACATGCAAAATTAGCTCAATTAAAAGTTGATTTTGAAAATGCTCAAAAAGACGGATACATATTAGGTGTAAAGCTTGTAAGAGGTGCCTATATGGAAAAAGAGGGAGAACGTGCTCAAAAAATGGGTTACGAAAATCCTGTTCAACCTTCTAAAGAAGCTACAGATAAAGATTATGACGCAGCATTGAACTTCATCATGGATAACCACAAAGGCTTTGCTTTATGTGCAGGTTCTCATAATGAAGAGTCAAATTTATTGCTTGTTGACTTAATGAATAAATATGGGATCTCTTCTACAGATACAAATTATTTCTTCGCACAATTATTTGGCATGAGTGATCATATCTCATTTAACTTATCAAAAAAGGGATATAACGTTGCTAAATATTTACCTTACGGACCTGTTAAAGAAGCACTTCCATATTTATTTAGAAGAGCTGAAGAAAACACTTCTGTTGCAGGACAAGCAAGTAGAGAACTTACTCTTGTTAAAGACGAGATAAACAGACGAAGTCGTTAGAATTTCGTTATATCAAATATGATTAAACCCATTTAAACTTTGATTGTTTAAATGGGTTTTAATTTTTTCTGGTAAAATACTATAAATAACAAAAATATTTATATATTGTGATCAAATAAACTACTATATTATAAATAAAAACAAATATCTATGAAAGCAAGACTGTTATTCTTTGTAATAGGCTTATTTTTTTTGGTCGGGGTACATCACTATTTAACAGAAAATCAAGAAGCTGAGCAAAAGGAAGCTAAGATTGAAATGAATTCATTTAATTCTGCTACTTCTATTGAATAGTTGAATCTCTAAGCACTTCTAAAGGACTTACTTTAGTGATCTGTCGCATATAAACAATCCCCACAAGTATGGTGAGTACTACAATTGAAGATGTCACCAAAATACTATCTGATATTGCTATAAAGAAAGGAATATCAAATACAAAGTAGGCCAATAAAAAGCTTCCAATCCATCCGAGAAGCATTCCAGTAAGTGATGATAATAAACCAATTAGACAATATTCTATGAGGCTTATCATTATCAGATTACTACTTTTCGCACCCAAACTTCGTAACACTCCTGCATCATTCTTTCGTTGATGCTTGCTAATTGATAAACTACTCCACAACACCAAAAATCCCGATAATATACAAATCCCTCCTAGCCATTTAAATACAAAAGCTACTCGATCCAATATGTCATTTAACGATTGGAAGATCACTGCTAAATCAATTGTACTTATATTTGGGAAGTTCTTTAATACTTTTGATTGAATATCACTTATCCTCACTTTGTCTTTTACATTCGCCCCTATCACATGAAAAGCTGGTGCTGCTTCCAATACTCCTGACGGAAAAAGGACAACAAAATTTGCTTCCATACGAGCGAAATCAACTTCTCGAATATGAGAAATTTTTGTTTTCACTTTATAACCTTGAACATCAAATAGTAATTGATCACCAAATTGCATCCCTGAAGACTCTAAGAATGATTTTGAAATAGATATTGGAACTATTTCATTTATTGAAGACTTCCCTATCCATGTACCTTCTGCAGTTTTTTCATTTTCCTTTAAATGATCTCTAAATGTCACCCTATACTCTCTATCAAACACCCAACGTTTTACTTTTAGAGTAGAATCTGCTAATGTTTCTTTTTTATTCTTACTATTTAGAGATTTCAAACTCATGGTAACAACAGCGGCATCCTGTTCAATATTCACCTCATTTTTATTTAGTAATTCTGACAAAGGTTCAACCTGCCCTTTCTGAACATCATAAAATATTAAATTGGTATCCCCTTCCTTACCTACATTTTGAACTTTATCAATCAGAATTCCTCTAATAGATAACATACAAATGATTAAAAACACTCCTAAACCAATAGTAATACCTAGAATGAGTGTCTGATTATTAGGACGATATAATTGAGATATCCCAAATTTTAAATTAAATGGAAGTTGTCCAACCTTCACTTTTCTAAGGATAGAAATAAAACTTTTACTGATGACCGCCAAAAGAGCAATTACAAAAACTATAGAAAATAGAAAAATAACAGCCTTTAAAACTTCACCTAATTGCCAATAGGCAAATCCAAAAATGAACAAACCGATGACTAATGTTAAGGTTATCTTTTTATCCAGATTATTTGATGTTGTCAGTAGATTGAGGTTTCGTAAAACATAAACCGGGGTTACATCAAGAATTTGAAGTAAAGGATACCAACCAAATAATACTGAGATGATAATACTCAATAAAATACCATAAAGAGATGCTTGTATGGATAAATCATTACTCACATCTACCATTAGCAAATCAGAAAAGAGTATTGGGAAATATATTTGAGCAAGTGAGCCTATTGCTGCTCCTAAAACACCTCCGATAAACCCGAGAATTACAATTTGAATGGAATAGATCAAAAATGTTTCAGAGGTTGTTGCTCCCAAACATCTCAAAATAGCCACAGATTTTAATTTTCCTTTGATGTAAATATAAATACCACTCGACACTCCCAAACAACCTAGCAACAAGGAAATGAAAGCGACGAGTTTTAAAAATGAATCAATATCATTAAAGAAACGCCCTATTCGAGCAGTATTGTTTTCCGTTGTAGCAACTCTTAATTTATTATTTTCTATTATTTGATCTTTTTCCGTTATAAGATTTTGGACATCATATTTATCAGGGTATTGAAAAAAGTATCGGTAATTAACACGGCTACCTTTTTGTATTAAGCCTGTAGATGATAAGTATTTAAAAGGAAAGTAAACTATAGGAACTGTTGCCGCCATAATACTACTCTGACCAATTCCTTTTTTTATTGTCCCCGCAATCTTAAAACGGGTTTGTCCAAACTGAATAGAATCTCCTATATTTGCTTCTAATTGAAGCATTACTGCACTATCTACAAATACTATTTTATCTTTTCTTTCCCATTCTATAATGGCTTCTTCTGGGGCTACTTCCAATTGACCATAAAAAGGAAATCCTTTTTCCAAGGCTCTTAGGTCAACCATTCTATTTTTGGATGATTTCTCATTATAAGCAATAGAAGCAAAATTATATTGACGGATAAATTGACTTTCTTTTGTTGTAAAATTATTTAAAATAGAGTCTTTTAACTCGTAATTAGCTCTAATTTCAAGGTCAGCACCTAAAATTTCTTTTGATTGCCTATTTAAATCTTTTTGAACATTTTCTGAAAAAGTCATCAAAGCAACCAAACTTGCTATACCAACAATCACTGAAGTAATAAATGGGCCAATTTTTTGAATACTTTGTTTTAAGTCTCTTATCGAATTGTTGACAACGAATTTTATTCTCATAATTCTTAAATGAAACTTTACAGTTTCGTTTGTTTCGTTTTTTATCTCGTAAAATCTTTTAACTTTACTTATCAAATCATTATCTAAATTAAATAACTTTTATGGCTTTTTTAGGGTATACTCACGAACAATTTCCAAAGTGGGTTAAAAAAGTAGAACAATTCCCGGTGTTTTTATACATACTAAAGTGGGTTTTAATTGGCCTATTAGTAGGTGGTTTAACAGGGTTGGGATCAGCCCTATTCTTGTGGGGCCTTCATTGGGCAACAGGTTGGAGAGGTGATAATCAATGGATTATATTCGCATTACCTATAGGTGGTTTTCTTATTGGAGCCTGTTATCATTACTTAGGGCAAGATGTAGTAAAAGGTAATAATCAATTACTTGATGAAATTACGAGACCAAATAGAATCATTCCTTTAAAGATGGCTCCGTTGGTAACTATAGCGACTATTGCAACTCACTTCTTTGGTGGATCAGCAGGTCGAGAAGGTACAGCCGTTCAAATGGGTGGTGCTATTGCCGATCAGTTTACTAAAATATTCAAGTTAGATAAATACGACCGTAAATTATTAATTATATCAGGTATTGCTGCTGGTTTCTCCTCTGTATTTGGAACTCCACTGGCTGGTGCAATTTTCGGATTAGAAGTATATATCATTGGTCGTATGCGTTATGAAGCCATCTTTCCAAGCTTCTTTACTGCTATTGTCGCCAATTATGTTACTCATCATGTAGGTCATGAGTTGGGTATACATCATACCGATTATTTTGCTTTATTCTTTGATGGTCTTCAAATACCAGAAATGACTTTAGAAAACCTTCTGCTTTGCGTACTCGCTGGTATTGCATTTGGTTTAACTGGCATGCTTTTCAGTAAAGCCAACCACTTTTTTGGACATTTATTTAAATCAAATATTAAATATGCTCCTGCAAGACCAATGATAGGTGGAGTTGTATTAGCTTTAGCTATCGTACTTTTAAACATGAACCATGGTTTAGATTACAGTAATTATGATATGAAATACTTTGGTTTAGGTGTACCCATCATTAGTCAATCGTTTACTGTAGAGATGCATTGGTACGATTTCTTGATGAAAACATTAACGACATCGTTTACACTTGGTGCAGGATTTAAAGGTGGTGAGGTGACTCCATTATTTTACATTGGTTCTACATTGGGTAGTTTCTTGTCGTCATTCGATTTATACAATGCTATCCCTATTGCTTTATTAGCTGGAATGGGCTTTGTGGGTGTATTTAGTGGTGCCACCAACACTCCTATGGCTTGTACTGTAATGGGTATCGAACTATTTGGTCATGAATCTGCAGTTTTTATAGCTGTAGCCTGTATTACTGCTTACATGTTCTCAGGTCATACAAGTATTTATAACTCTCAAATTCTTGGATCTCCAAAACATGTTGGTCAAGAGAACGAAAAAGGAAATACCCTTTCAGAAATTGAAGTAATAAGAGAAGCAGAGAAAAAGCATTTAAAATCTCGTCATGATAAAGATGAAGATAATAAATAATAGCACTCTTTATTAATAAAAAAACAGGTGGTCTTATGAAACAACCTGTTTTTTTATCATTAGAATTTTTTCTCGTAGATGTGGCAATAAGGTTTACCAGCAGTTTTTTCATAATAATCTTGATGGTAATCTTCTGCAGGGTAAAATTGTGTTGCTTTAGTAACTTTAGTTACGACATCAATCCTTTTTGCCTTTAATTGAGCAATTAAGATAAATGCCATGTTTTTTTGTTCCTCATCTACATAAAAGATTTCAGAACGGTATTGAGTTCCAATATCAGGTCCTTGTTTATTTAACTGTGTAGGATCATGCGTTTCGAAAAATAATTTTGCTAGGGATTCATAACTTATTCTATCCGGATCAAATACTACTTTACAAGCTTCTGCATGCCCCGTATTTCCAGAGCAAACTTCTTCATAAGTTGGATTTTCAGTCGTTCCACCTATGTAACCTACCTCACAAGAAATTACACCTTTTGTTCTTAAGAAATAATATTCAGTACCCCAAAAACAACCTGAGGCGAAAATGGCTGTTGACAATTTTGAATCCTTAGCTTCAAAATTTAATGAAATAGAATTCACACAATGTCGAGTATTTTTTGGAGTCAAACCCTCCCCTTCAAATACATGTCCCAAATGTGCATCACAGTTATTACATAGAATTTCTGTACGCTTTCCGTCTGCATCTTTTACCTTCTTTATTGCTCCATCTATTTCATCATCAAAAGCAGGCCAACCGCAATTGGCCTCGAATTTATCCTTAGAATTATACAATGGGGCATCGCACCTTTTACAAGTATAAACTCCTATTTCATTATGATAGTAAAATTTACCAGTAAAAGGTTGTTCTGTACCTTTATTTTCAATTACCCACTTTTCAAATGGAGTTAATTCATTCATAATTAATCATTTACTAAATTATGTAATAGACCGAAGGTTCTGTTTACATCATTTTTATCTAGGATAAGCGTAAACTCATTGGTGGTAGAAATCACCTCAACAATATTGATACCTTCCCATGCAATTTTCTTTAATAAGTAATAATATATACCTGGAACGGAAGTATTATCTTGAGGCAACCTCATAGTTAATGAAGCAAGGTGTTCTTTTTTGCTAATTACCTCTTCTCCTTCAAAAATTTTCACCAATTGATCGGTCATCTTTTTACTAGTTACAAGATTGGTTTCATACACCCCTTTTGAGGATGCTTGAAAAACATCTTTCTCACCTTGTATAACCTTTAAAAGTTCTTGTTGTTTACCCAAAAGAGTTGGAGAATTCTTAAAAGTGTAATCAATTAAATCAGATCGTACGATGATTTCCCCCATTTTTTTCAAATAATCCAACACTTCGTGCTCAATATCAAGTTTTGAAAGTTTAGGTCTTAACCTCTGAATTGCCATAACAACCCCACCTATTTGCACGTCTTTCATCAATTTCTCCTCTACTTCTGGCATAATTTGTCTTGCCAATCCAGTATAGTTAACAATGCCGTCAACTATGGCTTCTTCTAAAAATGGAGACTTACGGACAATCTCTTCTACTGCTTCTGCAATTGTTATCATATTTTCTAATGTTATCTATTTAAGTTATAAATATAACAACTTGTTACGAAAAGGTTTTCTTTTTATTGAATATTTGTTCAAAATACTTGAACTGATTAAATTTATATTCGTATTAATTATAAGACACATACAAGAAAATTACATATATTAATTTTTATATATAAATCATGGAATCATTTATTGGACAAGGTATCGCACTAGTAACACCGTTTACAAAAGAGAGAGAGGTTGATTTCCCTGCTTTAAAAAAGTTATTAGATCATACTAAAGATGCAGAATATTGGGTAGTAAATGGAACTACTGCGGAAAGTGCTACTTTGACTAAGGATGAAAAGAAACAAGTTTTAGAATTTGTAAAGCAAAACAATCCTACCAATAAACCAATTATGTTTGGTAACGGCAGTAACAACACTGCTGAGGTGATTCAAAATTTCAAAGAATTTGACTTGACTGGCGTTGATGCCATTCTATCAGTTTGTCCATATTATGTAAAACCTTCTCAACAAGGTATTATTGCACATTATACTGCTATTGCAGATGCTTCACCACTTCCAGTTCTTTTATACAATGTACCAGGACGTACAGGTGTAAACATGAATGTGGATACAATTGTGGAGTTATCGAAGCACAAAAATATTTTTGGTATTAAAGATGCTTCTGCCGATTTAACTCAAGCAATGAGAGTGATTAGTGCAACTCCAGACGATTTCTTATTTATTTCAGGTGATGATGCTATGACAGTTCCAATTATCTCAATTGGAGGTTCTGGCGTAATTACAGTTTTAGGAAACGTTGTTCCACAAGAATTTGGAAGTACAGTTCAACAAGCATTAAACGGTAACGCAAAACAAGCAACTATGCAAATGTCGCAACTGTTAGACTTTACTGATGCACTTTTTGAAGAAGGTAACCCAGTGGGTGTAAAAACAGGTTTAGAGATTGCTGAAATTTGTAATAAAACAGTTCGTTTACCTTTAGTAGAAGGTTCTGAACTATTACAATCAAAAATGTCTGTAATGTATGATCAAATTAAAATTTCATCTAAGAAATCTATGTTTGTATCTAACTTTGATGCTAGACAAGCTATTTAAATTGTAAGAAAACATACTACGTTTTATCAAACGTATTCAATAGATAAAAAAGAGAGGTTGACATTTAAATTTGTCAACCTCTCTTTTTTATTTTCTAATATATACTCTAATCGTTTGTCCCGGATGAATTACATTACTTGATAAATTATTTAATTTACGGATGTCCTCGGGTTGTATATCGTATTTATTGGAGATGGAACCTATACTTTCTCCTACTAAGATTTTATGATCAAAAAACAAAGCAGGAATTTTTAATTTCACTTTTTCACCATTTTTGAAAGTATAATCAACTGGATAATTATCTCCTTTTTCATTGAAAAGATTCTTCTCTGGTATTTTGTACCTATTTGCTATGGCAACAACCGATTCACCTGCTTTAGAATTGTACCAAGTTGTAAAGTTTCCTGACTCATTATCTTTAAGATTGGATATTTGTCCCATTACATTTCCTTTTATTTGATCAAATCTCTTGACTTGATCAGGTGTAAAAGTATGCACTCTTAAAGATTGATCTATCTGAGAAACTACTCCTTCCAATGCCTTAATAGCATGATCATAGTTTTTTAAATCAGCGGTTGATTTTAGAATATCTTTTTCAATTTTGATAAATACCTCATTGTTAGAGTTTTCAGCAACATCATCATTACTCACCTCCTCTGAATTCTCAGAGGCAGTTATACCATCAGTAGATGATCCATTAAAAAAGCTTCCGATTAACATCGTAAAAATGATTCCCATTATAAATGAGAAAGAACCGATAATTGAATACCTTAGTTTATTCTTTTTACTCAAACCCCTCTTTCTATTTTTAGGGGGATTTTTACGTATTAATCTACTTTTATCTTCCTGTTGATCTACAGTGGCAGAAGCTTCGGTTTGAATCGCTTCACTTTCTTCTTTTAATTCATTTTCAAGAATTTCAACTCTTTTATCAGCATTCGTAATGCCTATTTCTTGAGCTCTTTTGAAAAACTTTAATGCCTGATGTTTATTTTGGAAAGTTCCCATGCCTTTCTCACACATATCACCAAGTAAATAAAGCATATCACCATCTAGTAATATATCATCAGCATAGTCGTAGGCTATTGCTTTAAAAGTTTCATCATAAAGTCCTTGCTTATATAAATTCTTGATGTCTAAAAGTTTTTGAGTTCTATCTAAAATAGGAAGCTTTAAAACTTTTAAGAGTCTAATTTCTAATTCTTTTAATTGTTCTTCATCTTTTTCTTCTATAATCTGATGAACAGTATTTATCACCTCTTCACTATAGTTATCCAGCATTCTAATGACGTATTGAACTGACCCAAAAACAAATGTGTCTTTAGATTCCTGTTCATTAGTATCATTAAAGGACATTACTGCTCCTGCTTCAAAAGAATCTACATCTTCATCTTGAATAACTCTTGGTGATAAGTCCGAGATAATTACTACCTCATCTTCGTTATTTAGTTTACCAAAATAGACTTTACAGCGATCTCCAATAACAATCGGAGTGTCTTTATTAAATTGATATTGATCCTGAAGTTCTTGTATCGTCATTATTATCAAAAATAAAGTTGTTTTAGAGTTTATAGCACTTTACATACACATTTCTGTAACGTAAAATAATTTCTTTTTCTAATTTAAAAATTTATCATGAAGAAAGAAACAATATAAAAGTATGGTTTGGACTATGGGTGAATTTTATACTAGATTTGTATCATAATTCATTTCATATACTTCGATCGATGCTAACCAACAAAACGAAATTTTACTTCTTTCTAATATTTACTACGCTTATTTGGGGCGTTAACTTCCATGTTTCGCAAATTGCAATTGAACATGTTGGAGCAATGTTAGCCGGAACATATAGATATATTTTGGGTGCTTTACTTTTAGGGGCTTTTATGTTCTTTAAAAAGCCTACCGAAATAGATATTAAACAAAGTCTATCTAAATGGAAGCATATTGTCTTTTTGGGGATTACAGGTGCTTTTCTATACAATATCTTATTTCTCGAAGGACTAAAACATACCACGGCATTTAATGGTGTTTTAATTATTGGACTTACTCCTTTAAATACAGCATTGATATCAATTCCTATGCTGGGACATCGATTAAAAAGAAAGGAAATGATAAGTATCGCACTTGGTTTTATGGGTATTCTATTTGTCATCTCGAAAGGTGACCTTGAAGTCATTAGAGCACTTTCTTTCTCGAAAGGTGACTTATTAATACTTGGAGCGAATTTAAGTTTCTCATTTGGTAACGTTTTCATCAAAAAGTACTTAGGTCACATCTCTCCTCTTTGGCTGACTAATTTAGTGACATGGGTGGCCTGCTTTGCTTTCTGTATTTACAGTGTTGGCTTTGAGACATTTGTATTCCCGATGGATACAGACTTCCTCTTAGCTGTTTTCTTTATGGGAGCATTATCAACAGCTATTTGCGGGGCATTTTGGTTTATATCGATCAAAGAGCTTGGTGCAGAAACCAGTACATTATTTACCAATCTAGTTCCTGTTTTTGGAACAACAGCTTCATTTATATTGGGAGAAGAAATTAGTATTGGACAAGTTTTTGGCGGCATTTTAGTGATAACTGCATTATTGATCAACAGTATTCAATGGAGAAAGAAAAAAGCTATTGAAGCTGTTTCACTTTAAGAACATTTAATTCTTCTTTGGATAAAGTCATGGTTTCTTCTATTTGTTTGATAAAGTAATCAGAAAGGAATCCATAACATAATTCTGTTTTGTATCTCATAGACATCACTACAAAAGTTTGATTGTTCGATTTTTTCTTTAGCAAAATAATTGGAGTCTTTCTTCCAAACATATCCCAAGAAAAATCGAATTTAAAAGTTTTCACAAAATCAAATAGTTCTTGATTCCGAGAAATAGGTTCAGATTTCAATATAGATTGTCTATATTTTTCAGCTAAGATAACATTCACATTACTAGCAAAACCTTTTAAGCATTTTTCAAATCCTTTTCGTTTAGCCTCAGCAAATGAATTTCCAACGATTTCTGATTGAACAACTATATAAACAGGGTTTCCTAAAGAATCCAATTCGTATTTTGACATCGTAGAATTAAAAACTTGTTCTTCTATTGTCAAATCTCCCGGTAATTCTAAGTATCCTTGATCTCTAAATAATCTTGATTGTTTTTTAGCTTCTTTTGTTGCTTTACTTTTTTGTTCTTTAGGAGTTGGAATTCTATCCTTCTTTTTAAATTGAGCTTTTACGTTTCCGAGTATCAAGCAAAAGAAAAAAAATATCAGTATGGTTGCTTTTAATTTCATGTAGGCTTTTCTAATTTTTGACTAAATTAGTAAAAAATAATTCTAACACATCTTCATGCTAATAATGAAAAACTTTATTCAAACATTATTATTATTCATCACTTTCTTTCAATTAGGCAATACTTATGCACAAAAGGTAAAAAAAGTAGGTGCCAAATTAACAGAACCCATTACTGAAAATATATCCATTGCAGATTTTAAAGAGTCATTAAAAATGAAAGCCCAAATCAAAGCATTAGCGGATGAATTTGGCACTTTAATCGCCTCCAATACAGATTTAACTCTAGATAATTCAGGTACTAATCTCAACACCCTGAGTACATCAAATGTTAAGGGGGAATGGATTAAGACTACTGAAATAAATTACAAGTGGTTTATAGAAGAAAATGATAATGGACAAAAACTGTATTTATCTTGTGAAGTAAAAGGTAAAGCAAGAGAGATCACTAAAAATAAAATTGATCTACATTCAAACTTATTGAAATGTGCGAATAAGAATCTTTGTATCACTCAAAAATTTAAAGAAGGCGAAAGTTTATATTTATCCATTAAAAGCCCTGTCGATGGATATATAAGTGTCTTTATGAGGGAGGAAGAAATGGTGTATCGCCTACTCCCTTATTCAAGATTAACGGCTGATCAAAACAATTGTATTAAAGTGAATGCTGATCAGGAATACGTGCTTTTTGATGCTCAAGGAAATCAAGGGTTAGAATCTATTCAGAATAGAAATGTAGATGAACTTCAACTGTCTACAATGGGAAAGGATAAATTATATAATCGACTTTATATTGTATTTAGTACTACTAAGTTTGATAAACCAATGTTGAATACAGAGAATGGAATTAAAACACTTTCTCCTGAGGCATTTCAAGATTGGATTACCAATACGAAGTTAGTGGATAAAAACTTTCAAGATCAAGTGATCTACTTTACTGTTGAACAATAAAAAAAATCCTCTTAATAAAAGAGGATTTTTAAATAACATATTAAAAGTTAATACCAAATTTAGTGTAGAAGTATGCTCCATTAAATCCCATTTGAACAGGATCCCAATACCCTGCAGTTTCTGTAGAAAGAGGGTCTTGTTTAGTTGGGTAAACATTAAAAATGTTATTCCCTCCTATGGTCCATCTTAGCTTGGGATTAAAGCTGTAAGTAATAGCTATATCTGTAGTTAGTCTACCTGCATAATAATCAATTTCACCATCCCAATCCATCAGTTCAACAGATGAGAATTGATTTAATCTAATCATGGTAGCTAATTTTTTGTAGCTATGGTTTATAGTATAGTTAAACTTGTGATTTGGTGCTGATGCTAATAAGAACATCTGCTCTCTTTCTCCAAAGTAAATATCTTCTTTTCCAGTCAGTTTCTCGTTGGTAGTAATATCTCCCAATTCCATTCTATTGATATTACCCGCTATGGAAGTAGTGAAATTATGTGCATCAATATCAAATGAATAGGCTAGAACTACATCTAAACCAAGTGTTCTTGTATCCAAAGCATTTGTAAAAAACTGAGCAGCACTTACATCTAACTCCTTCAGTTCATCACCAATTTCAGGATCAGTATCTTCAAATGCTCCTGTTAGTACAATTCTGTCATCAATCGCTACATAATAACCATCAACAGTTAAAGATAGACCGTCTAACAAATTGGCTGTAAAACCTAAGCTTGCGTTGAATGCTTTTTCTTGTTTCAATTCTGGCATACCTAAAGCTTTTGCCAGCTCACTGTCATTTGGTGCAATTACTTTTTCCATCGTAACACCTCCAACTACATCTGTGAAAATTGAACTGTAATGTTTTTGTGCTAAAGATGGAGCTCTGAAACCTGTACTCACTGCACCTCTTACGGCAAATGCTTTAGAGAACTCATATCTTGATGCAATTTTACCATTTAATGTTCCTCCAAAATCTGAATAATTCTCATATCTACCAGCCACTGCAATCATCCATTTATCTGTAATATCTGTCTCTATATCTAAATAGAGTGCAATGTTGGTTCTTTGAGCGTTCACTTCATTTTCTGGTCTAAAACCTGGGAAACCTTGTGCTCCACCCGGTACACTTCCGTCAGAATAATTTTTATAAGACGCTTCCTCACCTGCTCCAATTCCGTAAGTATCGATTCTAAATTCAGAACCAAAAGCGATGTTTAATCCATTTAAAAAGCCATCAAAATACTTTGAGACATCAACACCTGTAACATTTTGTGATAAATAATGCTTACCTGAATAGAATGATGTTGGAGAATTGGCACCTAAAGATGCATTTAATGTTTGATCTACAGAATATTTAAATTCGTTATAACCAAATGTATTATTAAAGTCTACTTTCCAATCTTTGATATTTGTTTTCACACCTGCACTCACAGAATAATCGGCAATATCAGAAATGATATTTGGATCAAAACCATTAGGATAAATTTCAGGAACGTTTCTATCATCATCAGCTTCACGAGTCCAAGCATATGACTCACCATGTCTTACACTAGCACCACCAAAAACATATGCTTCTGTATTTTCGGATAACGGAAGACCTGCATTTACAAAACCTCCAAATCCAGTCGATAAGGCATCACCAATATAATTTCTGAATGTTTCTTCTTCAGGCATTCTATTCGTTCTTCCTCTATGTTGATATTGTCCGGTAAGGTTAATAAAACCACCTTTTCCTAGCTCAGTACCATAGTTTACATCTACATTCGCAGACTCACCATCGCCTTCACTTGTTACACCTGTACCTACATTTACAGCTACACCATCAGTATTTTTCTTTAAAACTATATTAATTACACCCGCAATAGCATCAGAACCATATTGTGCCGAAGCTCCATCTCTAAGAATTTCAATTCTTTCGATAGCAGCCATTGGAATAGCATTTAAATCTGTACCTGTATTTCCTCTACCTCTAGTACCTACTAAATTCACTAAAGAAGATTGATGTCTTCTTTTACCATTAATCAATACTAATGTTTGATCAGGACCTAAACCTCTTAAAGTAGCCGGATCAACGTGATCAGAACCATCTGCACCAGATTGTCTTTGTGCATTAAATGAAGGAGCAACATATTGAAGCAACTGATTCATGTCTAATTGACCTGTCGCTGCAGTTACATTTTCTAGGTTGATGACATCAATAGCGACAGGAGTTTCTGTTACTGTTCTATTTTGAGATCTTGTACCTACAATTTCGATAGCATCTAATTGCTGAGCTTCTTGAGTTAGTTTGAATGATTGAGGAACATCCTTTGCTAAAATTTCTTCTGTTTGATATCCCATATAACGGATCACTACTACCGCTTCTTCATCAACGATAAAGTGATATTCACCATTAAAATTAGTGGTTGTACCATGTGCTGAATTTCCTTTTTCGAAAATCATAACACCAGGAATCGCTTCGCCATTTTCATCAGTGATAATTCCTGAGATCTGAATATCTGACGCAAACGATGTAAACGTATTAAATAAAAGGATTGATAAAAGTAAAACTAGGTGTTTCATTTAAATTGTACTTTGTAGATAATGATTAGCTGACGATGTAAAGTTGTAGGGACTGCTTTGAGTTATCCAACAAAGTACTTGATTATTTCAAAAAATTAAGATGTATTTACAAAACCTTTAAATTTGACTGTATCATTAAAAAACAAGGTGTTCAAAAATTAACATCACTAATTTTGTGTTAATTTTTGAACACCTTGTTTAATTATCAACCTCTTGTTAAAAAAGAATTAAAATTGTACTATATCAAGATTTACCACTTAAATATCCAGTCGTCCAAGCTGCTTGAAAATTAAATCCACCAGTGATGCCATCAATATCTAACACTTCTCCTGCAAAGTGTAAATTTGAAACCACTTTGCTTTCCATAGTCTTCACATCAACCTCTGTAAGATTAACTCCTCCACAAGTCACAAACTCTTCTTTAAACTTAGTTGTCCCATTTACTTGATATTTATCAGCCAATAGAACTTCAACCAATTTATTCAGTTCTTTTTTACTTAAATCCAACCACAATTTGGTTTCAGGAATTTCCAGACGTTGAAGAATATAATCCCATAATCTCTGAGGTAGCTCAAAAGGGTTGTTGTTCTTGATTTGCTTTTTCTTTAAAACTACCTTCTGTTCATTGACATATTCTCTCAATTCCTGATCAGATAGTTTGTTGTACCATGATACCAAAATTTCGAACTGATAATTTCTATTATACAACATTCGGGCTCCCCAAGCGGATGTTCTCAAGATAGCCGGCCCACTTAATCCCCAATGCGTAATTAATAATGGGCCTGTTTCATTCAGCTTCTTCTCTCCTACAATTCTCACTCTTGCATCAGAAACAGAAAGCCCCATCAATTTTGTAAGGGGTTTATGATTAATCTTGAAGGTAAATAAAGAAGGAACAGGATCTTCAATTGTATGTCCTAAGTTTTTGATCCAATTAAAGCTCTCCAATTTTGGTTGCCCGCCGATTGTCACAATTACTTTATCAAATACTTGATTGGAATCGTTGATGGTTAATTGAATAGTCCCATTTTCATTTGGTGTCAATTTAGATACCGTATTACTCAAATGTAACTGCACCCCTAATCGATCAGCTTCATCAGTAAGACAATCAATTATTGTTTGAGAATCGTTAGTGTCAGGAAACATTCTCCCATCATCCTCAGCAACGATGTTAACTCCTCTATCTTTAAACCATTCAACAGTATGTTCCCCATTGAATTTACCGAAAGCCTTTTTTAGAAAACGTTCGCCTCTAGGGTAACTTTTTGATAATTTCACAGGATTGAAAACAACGTTGGTTACATTACATCTTCCTCCTCCAGAAATCTTTACTTTCCCTAAAACTTTTGATGTTTTCTCAAATATATGTACTTCGTTAGAAGCCTCTTTAGCGGCTGTTACTGCTGCAAAATAGCCAGCAGCACCTCCTCCAATAATTGCAATTTTCATACTTCGAAGATAAACAAAAAGAGCATGTCTACATCAGAAATAATGCAAACATGCCCTTTCTTATTTAAATAATTAAAAACTATTCTTTTTTAGCTCTTACAGACATAAATATAGCAAAACCTAATAGGATCCAGCATAAGTAGCCCGCGATTTTAGATATTGTACCCCCAACAACGAAAGATACAGGATCAAAATCGAATGTGATCTCATGTTCTCCGGCAGGTAATTGAATACCTCTTAATACATAATTGGCACAAATAATATCTGTTTCTTTACCATCAATTTTAGCTACCCAACCTGCTGGATAGTATACTTCTGAAAAGACAGCAAAACCGCCGTTTTTACTATTTGACTTATATTTTAATCTACGGTGACCGTATTCAGTTAATTCTACTTTATCACCTTCTGATTTCGAAGTTTTGATTTCTTGTTTAAAGCGAGCAACATTAACAATCGCTTGTTTAGAAGGGTCTATTGATGCTAATGCCTCCATTTCTTCATCTGGAGTATTCACTTTTTCAATATGTTCTACAAACCATGCATTCCCTAAAGCGTTCGGGTTTTGTAATACTGCTTCTTTTTGAGGTCCAAGAATGGTGTATTTCATGTTCAGCATATTCAAAGCAGGAATTTCTCTTACCTGAAGTGTATCTCCTTTTTGAACTGCATTTGCAAATACCTGAATTTCTCTGCTTAATTCTCTTTCAATTAAATCTTGATATCTACGAAGTTTCGCAGGGAAATAACCACCAATTGATTTATGGAAGTAAGAAGTTTTTGCCTCATTAAATGTATTTTCAGTAAGGTTTAATACTCTAAAGTTAGGGTCTTTATCTGCTAATATGTAAGTATCTGCAGGGGTTGCTTTGTGTGTCTGCTTGTTGGTATCTACTTTAAAAGATTCCTTATTGATATATCTTTTCGCTACACTCCAAACATCTCCTATAGTCAATACTCCTACTAAACCTACAGCTAACCATAACTTCAATTTGTTCTTTGAGTACAGATAGAACACTCCACATGCCAAAGCAATCAAAATAAATGATCTTACTACATCTCCTCTAATCATAGAAATTCTTTCCGCTTCCATTGCAGAAGTTAAGTTTCTAATTAGATTAGCATCCTGTGTTTGGAACATTTGTGAGAATATTGCAGCATCTCTAGCCCCACTTACGTCCATAAAACCTGCTGCTACCCACATTATGATCAATAAACCACCAGTAGCTCCTGCTGCTTTGTAAGCTGCTTTTTGTGTTTTCTCATCCCAACCATCATTAATGATTTTGTTGAAACCTAAAGCGGCCCCAAGTGCCATCACTACACAACCAATACCTAAAGCCATAGCTGGCGTTCTGAATTTATTCATACCCGGTAGGATATCAAATAGTGTGTAGTTAAACCATTGCAAGTGTTTACCCCAAGCAAAGAATAAGGCCATTAATAAACTACTTATAAGCCATATTCTATCTCGTTTATCAAGTACAAACAATCCTAATATGAACAAGAAAGATAATATAGCCCCTTGATAGATTGGCCCACCGGTAAATGGTTGTTCACCAAAATATAATGGTAGTTTTATTTGAGATAATTGCTGAACTGCTTGTTGACCATAATTCTTAGAGATCATCGTTAAAAATGGTCCATCTTTCTCTAAAGTTTCTTGGCTACTACCCCCTAGAAAGTTAGGTGATATTAAGGTTAAAGACTCCATTTTCCCCTCAGACCAACTGAAAGCATAATCTTTATCCAAACCTTCTTCTGTATAATTATTTTCTTGACCAGCTTGTGCTGATAATTCTTTTTTACCACGAATAGAGTATTCTGAGTATTCTTTAGTAGTCCACACTCTCCATAATTGTGTAGAAGCACCTAAAGAAGCAGCTAAAATACCGATAGGAATAACTCTAGTTAAAAAGACTTTAATTTCCCCGTTTTTGAAGTAGAAATACAGTTCAGACAAACCATACATCAAGCAAACAAAAATGAGGTAATAAGTAATTTGATAATGGGATGCTCTAATTTCTATACAAACACCAAATGCGAGTAAGGCTGCTCCCATCCACCACTTTTTATCAAAAAGCAATCGCATACCTCCAAGAACTAAGGCGGAATAAGCTATAGCATTCAGTTTAGTAATATGCCCTGCCTCTAATGAGGTAATGAAAAACGTATTAAAAGCAAATGCTGCTGAGATGAAGAATCCCACCCATGGTTTAACTCTAAAACACATTAACCCAATCCAAAGACAAATCATTAAAGCAAAAACCGTCATTGGGTTTTCATACGTTTTATACAATCCCAAATTTGTTGCTAAATACATATAATGAGTTGGATCTCCTTGCAAGCTTGAGAATAATAATTCTGGCATACCAGAGAACATTGCAGTGTTCCATAAAGGAGGTTCACCAGTTCTTTTAGCTTCAGCTTGAGAGGCATGTGACATCCCTTCAAAATGTATTAAATCACTTTGGTTTAATGATTTCCCATCAATAAATTCTGGGCTAAAATAGATGAATGTTAGAATAAAAAATGCAGGTATTGCGAGTACCCAATTATACTTCTTAAAGTTAAACTTGTCCATTAATATTTTTAGTTATGCTTAGAGTACCTTAGTTAAGTGTACTTCAAGTTTGAAAAATCTCACTTTATTATTTAGCATCCAAACTACAAACTCATAATTTTTTCTAATTCTTCCTTGAGTTTTAATGCTTGTTGTTTTTCCTCAAATTGAGTCACTGCTTCTGCACGTATATCTTCTCTTTCAAAATCAAATGGTTGATCGATCCACTGTTGTAATGCTTCTGCAAGGGCCTCTTCATTCATATCATCAATAAGTTTACCATTCTTATCATGGATAATTTCTTTCATCCCTCCTCCATCTTTAAAAGCCATTACAGGTGTACCACAATACAGACTTTCCAACATCACATTAGGTAAATTATCTTCTCTACTTGGTAATACAAATAAATCAGCCGCAGAGTATGCCATAGCCATTTCTTCTACCGAATGAAGGCGACCAACAGTATGAAGATGATCAGATTCAAAAAGGTCTTTATCATAATCCCCCACTACAAGAATGCTTACTTTCTCTTGCAAATCACACTTCTTTAAAGCATTGATCAATAACATTGCTCCTTTTCGAGTATTCGATATTCTTTCACTAACAAAAAGTAATACTTTATGATCTAATGGTAATTTGAACTTTTTTCTAACTTCAATTTGATCATGAATAATCACTTTTTCTGTGGATAATCCATACCTTGCCAATTTGTGATTAAACCTTCCAAGCAGCTCACTTTTTTTTGATAAATCCAATAACCATTGAGAAGGAGCCATTACTGTTAATTTTGTATCATTTAGTGCCTTCTTTTTGATATTGTAAAAGAGTTGATCCACCTTGTTAAACTTTTTAAATCGTTCATGATCTTCATTATAATGAAATCCTCCTTGAAAAGGGTTCATATCGTGTAAATACCAGATTACTTTCTTATTGATGTTCTTAAAAAAGGATGGATAATTAATGAAATTGGCAACCCAATGTAAAATGACAATATCAGCCTCTACAACAATTGGGTGTTTTTCTAATTTATACAAACTTAAAGGTGATGAAAATCCTTCACATTGATCGTCCTCCATATAAAAATGAGGTAATATCTTTAAGTTTTTATAAATGGTTGAAATTCTTCTAAAGTTGATTGATGTCCCATAAGAGTAGATTTTTTGCTCCTTGTTTCCTTCATCTCTGCACAAAACTTTCGAGTCTACTCCTAGTTGAAGTAATCCATTATGAAATCGTAAAGCAGCATTTGCAGCTCCACCACGTGGATATGTTGATATATGAACTACTTTCATTAATTTAGCTTATGTTATCGATTTTATAGTGCAAATATGGTTACAATTAATAATCTTTGAAAAAATTAAAACTCTTTATTTTTTAAACTAAAACGAATACAGATACTTTTGCACTGTTATTCGAAATCTATAAAACAAAATCAACCGAATGGTCTCAAGTATATATCAAAAGTTTAACAATTGGATCAAAAAAGATGGCGTTTATTCCATTTTAAAAAATATCAATTGGCTCTTTTTTGATCGCATTCTTAGAATGCTAGGAGGCTTATTAATTAATGCTTGGGTAAGTAGATATTTAGGAGCTTATAATATGGGTATTTGGGATATTTCTCTAAGTGTAAGTAACCTATTTATTGTTTTTTCTGCTTTTGGATTTGAACGTCTACTTATCAAAAATCTAGTCGATGTTGATGACAATACTCGTAATCAACATTTATCTGTTGCTTTTACAGTTCGTTTAATCGTTTCTTTAGTTGCTTTCCTATTATCGGGTATTATTCTTCAATTACTAGCCGAAGGCAATTCTACAAGGATTATGATTGGATGGTTGATATCAAGTAGTATTTTCCTTTCAGTCTTTGATGTCATTACCACAAAGTTTCAAGCCGATCTATTATCAAAATATATTGTTATCGCTAAAGGAACAGGATTCATTATCGGCTCTTTATTAAAGGTTTATTTCATTTTAGAGAATTATCCTTTAGAATACTTTGTAGGATCATTCTTAATTGAACTTGTTATTGGTTTTATCATTTTGATGTATATCTACCTTAAGAAATATAATCACCATCAATATAAATTCACCAAAAAAGTATTTTTAGAATATTGGTCCACCTTCTTTCCTTTACTCATTTCCAGTTTGGCCTATATCATTTACACTAAGGTAGATCAAATCATGATCGATAGGTTATTGGATGAAACTGCCGTAGGTATATATACTCGTGCGGTTAAACTAAGTGATATATCAGTGGCCATCTATGCCATTATAGCGAACTCTTTATTTCCTGAATTAACCAAACAATTTCAGCAGGGGATTAAACAGTTACATCATTCTTTTGAACGACTTTCATCAATGTTAACAGGGGTTGCTTATGTAGGAGTCATATTTGTTCTAATTAGTAGTCATTTTGTGATCAACCTACTTTATGGGGAGGAGTATCTTGGGGCAATTAGTAATTTAAATATTCTGATTTTAGGTTCAATAGCATTATATAATGGAGGCATGAGAGGTAATTATTTGATTCTAAGAAATCAGAAGAAAATCATTCTAATTACCAGTTTTCTATCGATATTTATCAATGCAGCCTTAAATTATGTATTGATACCAATATATAGTACTAACGGTGCGGCAATTGCTTCTGTGATCACTTTATTCTCTACAAATATTTTTATCAACCTTCTTTTTAAAGAAACAAGAACGATTGGTAAGCTTCAATTGAGATCCTTATTCCTTTATTACTTCATTAAAAAATCGCTTAAAAAATAATGACGAACGCTCCTATTGCTTTATTTATTTATGATCGACCTGATCATTTAAAAAAGACGATTTTAGCTTTAAAAGAAAATAAAGAGCTGTATCAATCGCCTTTGTATGTTTATGCAGACGGAGCAAAAAGTAATAGTACTAATGAGCAAAAAGAGAGGATTCGGAATACAAGAACTATTGTTAGAGAATTATTAAACGACCATCCTGATTTTAACCTTATTGAAAAAGACCAAAATAATGGATTGGCCAATTCTATTATCGGAGGTGTGACCGAACTAACAGAAAAATACGGAAAAGTAATTGTATTAGAAGACGATATTGTCACCTCTCCTTTTTTTCTTAAGTACATGAATGAAAGTTTAGAGTTTTATAAAAATGATGACAACATTTTTCACATTAATTCCTATCTTCCTCAATTCCCAAAGTCAAAATCGTTTGATCTCAAAGGAGAGACTTTTCTTTCAACTCATATGTCGTGTTGGGGTTGGGCAACTTGGAAAGAATCATGGCAATATTTTGATAATAACACCAAGAAAATCTTTCGAAAATTAAGTGATAAAAGCCTTATTAAAGAATTAGATTTAAATGGTCATTTTAAAGGGTCTGAACAATTAATTAAAAACATCAACAAAGAAATTAAAACTTGGGCTATAAAATGGTCTGCTTCTATTCTATTAAATAATGGTAAATGTCTAAATCCCTCTCAATCACTATCAAATAATATAGGTACCGATGGAAGTGGTGAAAATTTCGTTGGAATTCCGATATGGGACCCTTACCAAACTAAAATTTGCGATCGCATAGTCGACCCAAAATCCATTCATAAAGACACTTCAATAGGTGATTTATATTTCGAAAAATTTTATAAACATGTAAATGTAAAGGGGATAAAAAGAAAGCTTTATAAAATTTACTATGCCTTAAAAAAGTATACTAGCAGATAAATCACTATATTGTTGCCATAATTAATGCATATCACTTATGGCTACTATCGTAAATCTATTACAAAAACAATCGCTTCTTAAAGTGTTATTACACGCTAACTATTTAGTTAAGAAGGGTTTCTTAAAGCAAATTGGATGGAATGAAAGTATCAAAAGCTTTTCAGCAATCGATCAAAATGGATCGTACATCCCTTGGTTTACCTACTCTGCTATTCATTTCCTTAAACAAAAGGATTTATCAAAATTAAATTTATTTGAATACGGAAGTGGCAACTCCACTTTATGGTTTTCTGATAGGTGTCAATCAGTTCATTCTGTTGAACATGATAGAGATTGGTATATGAAAATCAAAAATAACATCCCCTCAAATGTCAAATACGAATTCAAAAGTTTGGAAGAAAATTATGAAGATACTGTCTTAGCATCTCCAAATTTATTTGATATTGTAGTCATTGATGGAAGAAAAAGGGTAAAATGTGCCTATGCATCCTTAGAAAAACTATCTGATAATGGAGTAATTATTTGGGATAACTCTGATAGAGAAATATACAATGAAGGCTATGAAATGTTAATCAAGAAGGGCTTCAAAAGATTAGACTTTTATGGTTTAGCTCCTTCTTGTGGAGATCATTCATTAACGAGTATATTCTACCGCAAAGACAATTGTCTAGATATATAATTATCTTTCGTACCTCCTCCTTCTCAAATACACAAACAATATACCTAAAAGTGCGGTAACCACAACCGGTACGCCAACATTCAACCATTGCCAAAAGGCTTTTTCTTCTCTTACTTTAAAAGAGTCAAGTGGTCGTAAGGTCACCTTCTTATTTCTAGCCATGATCAAACCATCTTGATCAGTTAGATATTCCAAAGCGTTCATCACAAACTCTAAATTCGATAAAGTTTGTCCTCTATGACGGTCGAATTCTATAGATTCTACACCTCCGGTGATAGGGTTAAATTCGTTCTTTACAATATCACCATCAGCAATCACAATTACTTTTGTAGGATGAACAGAGTTCTTTATTAATGATTCTTTTGGAATTCCTCTTGGAGGGAATCGATTGGCGTAAAGCGATTTAAATGTTCCTTCTAATAAATAAGCGACAGGAATATGAGGTTTGGTAAATAGTTCTTTATTACTTGCTTCCTTAATCTCATCCAAAGAAATTAAATTAGGCATCGGACGGATTCTAGAATAATTTGATGTAAACAATAAAGGTGTCTTTTTTATACCCACTGATTTAACGGTATCTAAAGAAGAAACGAACTTACCGTAAACCACATCCATATTTCTTACGATTGGATGTTCAGAGAAAGTATTCAAATAAGTATAATATGGCCAAGGTAACTTTTTGATATTGGCTTTATCACCAAAATTACCAGCGACTACCTCAATCAACCCTGCCTGTTGGTCTTGAATTAAATCCACATTAGTTCTTACTCCCAATCTGAAAATCAGATCTTCAATACCTAAATCATATCCAAAAGCATAAGTACCTCCTAATGGAATCGAGTCTTTGTTCATTTGCACCTTATCCAAAAGGAACATCGCATTTCCTCCATTAATCAAATACTGATCGATAAAATATTTATCTCTATTCCTGAAAGTCTTTTTAGGTTGAGCAATTATAGCGGCATCATAATTATTTAACTGTGATAAATCAGTCAGCCAATTGATTTGATATTTTTCTTGAAGACTTCCCGTTAACTCTTGTAACTCCTGAGGCTTCAATTCATCGTGACCTTGCACAATCGCAATTCTTTTCTCCTGAGTATTTGATAAACCTTTGATAACCGAAGCCAACTCAAACTCTACCCCTTCTATCGATTGGTTAATTTGTTCTTGAGCAGATTTAGCTTTGTTTCCCTTCAGCAATAAAACTCCTTTTTGTTTATTCTTGTAGGTGATTAATGCACCTGGATAAATCAAACGCTGTGTTTGTTCTCCATTTGCACCCACATCGTATAAAGTCGTTTGAGGAATACCTTTTTCTATTAACGATTTTTGAAATTGTTGTTTCTGTCTTACATCAGCAAAATCGTTCGGATCAATAAATCTAAAGTCCAATTGCCCATTTGCCTGTACCTTAAACTCCTCTAAAGTTTCTTGAATAGCCATTTTCAAATGCTCAAATTCAGCATTCAAAGGTCCATCAAGATAAACATCGATAGCTACCTTCCCTTCTAAATTACTTAATAACCTTTCTGTAGCCGGATTGATACTAAACCTCTTCTCTTCTGTCAAATCCCATCGAAAGAATAGTTTATCAGAATGAATGTTTAATAAAATCAATAGTAATGCTATTGATGAAAAAGTTAAAAGGTCTTCCCACTTACGCATAGAACAACTCTCAGATAATTAAAAAATTGAGTTACAAAAATGATGGTTTATATATATAAATCAAACTGCACCTCCATCGAAGATTTAAATGCTTATCATTTTTTTTATTTTTTAAAGATAAAAGCAGAAGATTCCTTGATTTTAGACCCTTAGCAAAATCAAAGTCCAAGATTTTTAGGCTGAACTAAATAATTAAGCGACATTCACATCATATGTTTATTTTTTAATGTACTTTTGCATATTCAATTGGAATCTAGATCATTTTAAGTAGTGAATTTTAAAGATATATTAGATCAAAATCCAATCTTTGATGTTGTCGCGAATAGTGCCAAATCAGTTGGTTTTGATACTTATTTAGTCGGTGGTTTTGTGAGAGACCTCCTGTTAAAACGTCCATCTAAAGATATTGATATTGTCTGTGTAGGTAGCGGCATCGTCCTTGCCGAAGAGGTTGCAAAACAAGGTGGCAATTTACCTTGTAGTACTTTCAAAAGTTTTGGTACTGCAATGGTGAAGTTCGATGAATACGAGGTAGAATTTGTAGGTGCTAGAAGAGAGTCTTATCGACGTGAATCTAGAAAACCTATTGTAGAAGATGGTACATTAGAAGACGATCAAAACAGAAGAGACTTTACAATCAATGCATTGGCGATTTCTCTTAATCAAGATAACTACGGTGATTTAGTTGATCCTTTTGGTGGTGTTCAAGATTTGGAGAAGAAAAATATCATCACTCCTCTTGAACCTAACATTACGTTCTCAGACGATCCTTTAAGAATGATGAGAGCAATTCGTTTTGCCTCTCAACTTAATTTTGATATCGATCCAGATACTTTTGATGCTATCGTTGATAATAAAGAGCGCATCTCCATTGTATCTAAAGAAAGAATCATGGACGAGTTGAATAAGATTATTCTCTCTCCTGTTCCTTCTTATGGATTTAAACTGCTATTTACTTCAGGGTTGCTTCAATTGATTTTCCCTGAAATGCAAAATCTTCATGGTGTTGAGCGTAGAGATGGAAAAGGTCATAAAGACAATTTCTACCATACGCTAAAAGTATTGGATAATGTTGCCGAAAAATCAAACGATTTATGGTTGAGATGGGCAGCTATTCTTCACGACATCGCCAAGCCTGCGACTAAGCGTTTTAATCAAAGAGTGGGTTGGACTTTCCATGGTCACGAAGACAAAGGAGCACGAATGGTTCCGGGAATCTTTAAGCGTTTAAAACTTCCATTGAACGATAAGATGAAGTTTGTTCAGAAATTGGTAAAGCTTCACTTACGTCCTATCGCATTAGTAAAGAAAGAAGTTACGGACTCTGCTGTAAGACGTTTACTTTTTGAAGCTGGAGACGACATTGATGCTTTAATGCTGTTATGTCGTGCTGATATCACTTCGAAAGATGGAAATAAAGTTAAAAAATACCTTTCTAACTTCGATTATGTAGAATCTAGGCTAGAAGCGGTTGAAGAAAGTGATAAAGTACGTAACTTTCAGCCCGTTATTACAGGCGAGCTAGTCATGCAAACTTTTGATATTAAACCATCAAGGGAAGTGGGTCAGATTAAAGACCAAGTGAGAGAGGCAATTTTAGATGGTAAAATCAAAAATACACTCGAAGAAGCAAAGCCTTTTATGATTAATGTAGGTATCGAATTAGGACTTACACCTTTAAATACAGAAAACGAATAAACTAGGTCATATAACTTTATGAATGATTTAATACTAAGAACTGCAAGAGGAGAAAAAACTGAAAGAACACCCGTATGGTTAATGCGTCAAGCTGGACGTATTTTACCAGAATATAGAGCGGTTAGATCAAGTGTTTCAGGATTTGTTGAATTATGTCAGACTCCAGAATTAGCTTGTGAAGTAACTATCCAACCTGTAGATTTATTGGGCGTAGATGCAGCCATTATTTTCTCTGATATTTTGGTAATTCCGGAAGCAATGGGCTTACCTTATGAGATGGTAGAGAAAAGAGGTCCTTTCTTCCCTAATACAGTTCAAACAGAAAAAGACTTAGATAAAATTCGTGTTGCCGACGTGCAATCTGATTTAGGATATGTATTGGATGCTATCAAATTAACTAAAAAGGAATTGAACGATAGAGTTCCTTTAATTGGTTTTGCCGGTGCTCCTTTCACTATCTTCTGTTATATGATCGAAGGTCAAGGGTCTAAAACATTCTCTAAAGCAAAGAAAATGTTCTATACTCAACCTGAATTCTCTCATAAATTACTTCAGATGATTACTGATTCGACGATTGCTTACTTAAAAGCACAAATCGAAGCAGGTGCGGACATGATTCAGATTTTCGATTCTTGGGCGGGTATTCTATCACCTGAGCAATACGATATTTTCGCCATGCCGTATATCAACCAAATTTGTGATGCAATTACAGAAGTACCAAAAACAGTATTTGCTAAAGGTGCTTACTTCGCTAGAGAAGCAATTGGTAAATCAAACTGTAATACTGTTGGTCTTGACTGGAACATGGATGTTGCAGAATCAAGAAAATTAGTTAACGGTAAAGTACTTCAGGGTAACCTTGATCCATGTGCCTTATATGGTTCTGACAAAGATGTGGAGAAAGCAACAATCAAGATGTTAGATACTTTCGGACCGGACCATCATATTGCTAACTTAGGTCATGGTGTATATCCTGATATTGACCCTGAGAAAGTGAAGGTCTTTATCAATACAGTAAAAGAATACTCAGCAAAAATGAGAGGATAAATCTTCTTTCATTCAAAATATTTAGAAGGTCTTGTGAAAGCAAGACCTTTTTTTGTTTAAATATAAAACACTACACATCAGCGATTAAAAACTAAAATAAATCATTTGTTGATATTTTAACCATTATTAAAACTAATTTCCACTATATTTAGCAATTATTTTTTAACTGATGAGTTCACAAGAAATCATCTTTACTAAAACGCATATTCAGATGAAGTGGCTTTCAAAAGGATTAAAAGATAAAGTCATCAAGATCAATAAAAGAACCAATGAAGTAACGTATTTACCTCACCAAAAAACTCGGTCTTTAAATAATCCTGAAGAAAAAGTTCAATTAGAAACTTTCTTGAAAGTAATCTATGAATTAGGTTACCCTGCATCTCATGTACGTGTATGTGTACCCGTAAAAATGGGTTCATCTACCAAAGAAGCTGATATTATTGGCTACAATGATGAGGAAGGTCTCGAACCCACTTTGATTGTTGAATGTAAAAAGAAAGGTGTGAGTAGAAATGTACTCATGCAAGCTGTTCATCAAGGTTTCTCTTATGCAGCAGCACTAATGGCTCATTACGTATGGACTACTGATGGTGCGAATGATTATTATCACGAAGTACTTCCTCATAAAATTGGAGAACGTGAAAAAAATGTATTGCCTGCGGTACCCAAATTCAATGGTAAAAATTCTTTCTTCTTTAAAATTAGAAAAAGGTTTTTTAGATCGACAAAAGGTATTTTTAGTATTATAGGTAAATCATTAAAAAACACATTATTTATCCATTCGCTTATTTACATTTCATTTTTATTTATTACTTTCTTTGGTTCATCTAAATTACTTTTCATCAATATAAATAAGATTCTTGCCACTCCTATTGTAGAGAAAATGTGGTACACTTTTAAGATGGATTTTTCCTGGTTTTATGTTGGCTTATCTTTTCTTTCCATATTATTCATCATCACATTAAGTAACATTATTAGTTTCTTCCCTGCGTTAGGAAACAATCGATTAAAATGGCGTCAGAAATTACTAATCACTTTTTTTATGACAATTCCTATTTGGGTAACGGTAAAGTTCTTTTCTAAAGCTTGGTGGAATTGGGATCATTATTTACGTTTAGGCGAAAAGACATGGATGTTTTTACAACCGCATTTATTAATTCTACCTGTACAGTTCATCATTATTGCCGGGATTTTAGCTTTACCAAAAAAGAAAAATAGAAGAAAAAGAAAATAAAGATTTGTAATGCGTTTATCTTCAGAATTTTATAACTTAATAGAAGAATCACCTAAACGCATACCCTTATGTGGAAAACAACGCTATATATCTTATTATTACCAATACTTAGTGTAGGTCAAAATATAAATTTTGAAATCAATGACTTACACACAGCACAAAAGAAAGCTAAAAAGGAACAGAAAGGCATATTTATCGATATCCATACCAATTGGTGTAAAAACTGTGAATGGATGCAAGAAGAAGTATTTAAAACCAAAAAAGTTTCTTCGTATTATAATAACCACTACATAAATTTATCTGTTGATGCTGAATCTAAATTAGGTAAAACTCTAGTCGAAAAATATAATTTATCGATCTACCCTTCCTATTTGTATCTTAATCAGGATGCTGAAGCATTACATTTAGTCACTGGATTGAAAAGTAAAGAGGAGTTTATCGAAGCTAGTAAAGAAGCGGAAGATCCCAACAATCAATTATTTGTTTTACAGAAACTGGTAAAGAACGAAAAGGAACCCGATATTAAAATCCTAAGCAATTATATATACACCACTTATAATGCGGCCTATGAAGACGAAATAATGTTGTCGAAATTTTTAGGTAGACTAAATGATGATCTGCTAAAAGAGGAATCGATTTGGAGAGCATTAAAAGAAGCGACAATGCATAATGGGTTACATTCAGAAAGCTTACATTATATAGTAAAACACTCTAATGTAATAGAAAGTGAACATGGCATTAAAGATATCATACAAACCATAAACGCTGCTGCCAGTATCTCTATGCAGCCTTATGTTGAAGAGAAAAATATTAAAGGTTGGGAAAAATTAATGAGTTATTTAAATACTTCTTTAGGCAAACAAGGTACAACTCTCAATTTAGCCTACAACCCTACCTTTTACATCAATATACAAGATTTTGAAACTGCTTATAATAAAATGAGTGAAGGTGTAAAAACGCTTCATGACCGAGATCCTGAAGTCAGAGCATACCTCTATAGAAATTGGGCCTGGGATGTATATCACTATTATAATGATCAAGAGAAATTAGGTACTGCTTTAGAATGGGTAGATAATTCTTTAGACGTTCACTATAACTCCATCAACCTCGAAACGAAATCAGGAATACTACTCAAATTAAAGAGCTATGAAAAAGCAAAGATGACTGCTTTAGAAGCTATCGAATTAGCAAAAAAAGAAAAAGTACATCCTACTTTGGCTTACTCAGTTCTCGAAAAGCTAAACACAACAAAATGACGTATTTTGTCTATGAATAAATGAACCTTATTGTATTATTTATAAAGTGTAATCTTACAGTACAAAGACATAAAACAACTTACACAACCTTGATTTTATAACTAAAATCAAGGTTTTTTACTTTACAACAACATTTTGACTACACAAAAAACACATGACTTTTTTAGTACTTTTTTAACATCACAATTCAGTTTTAATCTAGGATGATAATTTACGCTCAACACCCTAATGTGTTACTTTTACAGTTGTAAAATACGACGTGACGCTATTTTATTAGTTAAACTTTTTGACATAATAAGAACAATATTACTTCTAAGCTTTTGAAATAAAATGAAGAGATTACTTACTTTACTATTCACATTTTTAGCAATACAACTTCAAGCACAAGAATGGGATATTTTCCCAGTTCCAGCTATGGCAGGTGCAGACAGTATTTGGGAGTTACAAGACAATGTCTCAGATGATTTTAATTATACTTTTGAAGGAACAGACTCAAAAGTAAACTTTGGCAATGATAAATGGTATAACTTTTATCATAACCATTGGGATGGACCTGGATATACTTATTGGAAACATCAAAATGTAACTGTAGAAAATGGCAACTTGATTATTACAGCAGGCTATACTACTGAAACGAGTAAAGGAGGTTCCTATGGTGTAGCTTCTGGGTGTGTGACTTCAAATGCTAAAGTTGTTTACCCTGTCTATGTAGAATCGGCCATTTCAGTAGCTAACATTGAGTTAGCCTCTTGTTTTTGGCTTTTAAGTCCTGATGATACTGAAGAAATTGATATCATAGAAAACTACGGTGGAGTAAATTTCTACAAACAATTTACTCATATCAGTCATCACTCCTTTGTCCGTAATCCTTTTACAGATTATCAGCCAAGAGATTGGAATTCATGGTATCCTGATAGTAGAGTAAACAACTCTTATGGTTGGGGTGATTGGTGTTGGAATAACGGTGGTGAACGTCGTTATATGCGAATGGGAGTTTACTGGAAAAGCCCTAAACATTTTGAATACTATATAGATGGAGAATTGGTAAGAGTGATGTATTATAATGCCATTGCTACCAATTATAATGGCACTTGGCAATACACTTACTTTAAGTCGTTAACTTGGGATGTAAATGGGTATAAGTTACCTACGAACATTTCTTCTGGAAATCAAGCAGGCTACACAGATGTTGTTATTCATTCTACAAGTAGTTCATTTGATATGGATAAATTAAAAGAAGCATCAAATGCTTCTAATGGTTATAATGTTATTGACCCTGCTTGGTTCCAAGGTGGAGATGATGATGACTTAGATGGCAATGGTTTCACTGTAGAAGCTAAAGGATTCACTAAAGAATTAGACATCATTATCAATGTAGAATCTCAAGGTTGGTTATTGGATCAAACTCCCTCACAAGCTAGCTTAAACGATCCGACAAAAAACCAAATGAAAGTAGATTGGGTAAGAGTTTACAAACCAGTCCCTGACAATGGCGGTGTTCGTCCTGTAACAGGAGTATCTCTAGATCCAACTGAAAAAGTGGTTGCCAACGGTAGTTCATATAATGTAACCCCTACTTTTGTCCCACACAATGCAACTAATAAGAATGTTACTTTCACTTCAAGTAATGAAGCTGTAGCCACCGTTAATCCTAATGGGGTCGTTTCTGCAGTTGGTCTTGGTGATGCTGTAATTACAGTAACTACTGAAGACGGTAATTTTACAGCTACTTCGAATGTAAAAGTGATTGAAAATGGTGCTGGTAATGAATTCATCATTGAAGCCGAAGATTTTGACAGAACTGGTGGTACTATAGACGATGAACAATGGGGCGGTCCTGGTGAAGGTGTTGGTATTACTGATGATAATTTAGGAATAAATTGGGTTAATTCAGGAGATTGGGTAGAATACGATTTTGAAGTTCCAGAAAGTGGTAACTATAAAGTTACTTTTTTAGTTTCTACTCCCAGTGATGGAGCTGCAATTACTTTATTCACTAATACAGAAGAAATTGGAGATCTTGTAGTACCCAATAACGGTAGTTGGGGAGATTATCAAGAAGTGACACTTGACATTGATTTTTATTTAGAGGCAGGTCAAAATACATTTAAGGTTTTGGCTTCAGGATCAAATGACTGGCAATGGAATATGGATAAAATGATCTTTACTCCATATACCGAAAATATTATTGCAGTAGAAGGAATTGAACTTGATGTCACTTCAGCTGATGTTGAAAGGTTTAAAACACTTCAACTTTCAGCTACTGTTTTACCAGAAAATGCGAGTAATAAGAATTACTCATGGGAATCTTCTAATACTTTTGTCGCAACTGTAGATCAAAATGGAATAGTGACAGGTGTACAAGAAGGTGAAGTGGAGATAACTGCAGTAACAGCAGAAGGTGGTATTAGAGCTACAGCTACAATAACTGTTACACCTGCTACAAGTATTCATGTAAGTGGAATAAACATTGATATTTATAATATTGAATTAAACATTAATGAGACTGCTACTATTACGGCTACTATTCTTCCTGCTGAAGCAACTAATCAAAATGTAATTTGGAGTTCATCTAACGAAACAATTGCTACTGTTACTAATGGAATAATTACTGCTTTAGCTGAAGGGAACTGTACTGTTACAGTTGAATCTGAAGATGGAAGTTTTTCTCAAAATATTAGTGTGGTTGTAAAAGCAGAAGCCCCAACTTCAATAGATAATGTATACAATCCATTAGTAATTTATCCCAACCCAAATAAAGGGTCGATTACCTTAAGAGGATTATCAAATAAAGTATATAAAATTATCATCTATAATCTTAATGGACAAAATGTATATTCTGTGAATACATATTTCGAAAATGAATATAAAATTGATCTAAGTAATCAACCAAAGGGTGTATATTTAGTTCAGGTTATTGATGAAGAAACAAGTTATTCTAGAAGAATAATAAAGGAATAAATTTTCCCCAAATAAATTAGGCATCCAATTGTGGATGCCTTTTTTTATTTCTTTTGTTTATTGATGAAAACAAATTCACCTCCTTCATCTCCTACTCCATATAAGACACCAAACTGTGGTGCGTTTTGACTGTTGTTTGCTACAATTTTATTGAATCTGTAAAACAAACTAGAGGCTGTCATAAACTTATCTTGATTGGTGTTCAAAGTCTGGAACAAATATTTAGAAAAAACAGATTGATCTGGTACTGTTTTTAACGTACCACTCGTCATCCCTTTTCTACTCTTTTTGGAATAGTAATTAGTAATCGATTGAGATGGTTCGTTTAGTATGGATCTACTTGATCTAAATATACTACCACTAAAACAAGCATCAGAAATTAATAAAGTATGTTTTGCTTTGATACCTTTTAATTTTGTACTTAAATTAGAGTTAGCTATCCAATGTGAATCATCAGATTTATGCGCATCAGAAGGTAGCCAATATCCTTCAGCTACTTCTTCATCATAAATACCGTGCCCTGCATAATAAATAATAAGGTTATCGTTTTCATTAATTTGATTCCTCATCGAATTAAAAGCCTTTACAACATCATCTCTTGTAGGATCATTTAAATGAATGATATTTGAAGTAGCAAAACCGTATTTTTCTTCAAGAATTGATCTGAAATTTTTAGCATCACGATGAGGGTATTTCAGGTCTTGGATATCTTTATCATCATAATTTTGCACACTGATAATTAGAGCATAAAAATTCCCGACAGTTTCCTCAAATGGTTTATTTACTTCTTTTTTATCAACTACTAAACCTCTAGATGCAAACACAGGACTTGAAAGTGTTTTATTCGCATTGACTAGTAATTGTTCTTTTGCATGATTATCAAGAATAACCGTATTAATGTGTTTAATGGTGATATTTTCAATATTTATAGATGTACCCTCAGCAACAAATCCAGTGACATCATCTTTTGAAGTTAATTTTGTATAGGGAAATCTTTTAACAAAATGTTCATTGATGAATAAATAATACGAATGATTGATTTTCCTTACAGTCAATTTATTATAATCATATTTTTTGATTGACTTATGATATTGCCACTTCACTATTTCAACTTCATGGCCATCATTTAATTTTTGGATATGGAACCTTCCATCTCCGCTAAATACAAAACTATAGCCTTTTTTTCCGTTGGGTGACATCCCCCAAATAATACCATTTGCGTGAGATTTATTATTAGCCACATGCTTAATTTTTGTTTCTATCTCGAAATTATCAAGCGTTGTGTACTGAAAACCGGACTTCAATTCGATTACAGTTTCATTTTTCTCTTTTGAAGATAAATGATAGTTGCCATCCTTTAAATTACTATGCCTAAATATGTCTTCATCGTGTTGCACGATCTCCCATTTATGATCATTATTTTCGAATTCTTCATTGAAAATAATGTTCATAGCAAATGGTTGAACTGCATGATAATGAGTGTAATTTACTTGGGATAAGGTGTCGAAAGACAAGAATAAAGTAATAGCAATACAATATTTAAAATAGTACTGGGTCATGGTTCGATTAATTGTAAAGAATATAAGTAAGTTTTGGGCTGATTATGTGGTCGTTCTTTACAATGATTAACCTAATACGACGTATTTGAGTTCATATTCTACATTAAATACAATAGATTTCTATTTATTATTCTATTTTCAAGAATTACAAAAATCACACTCTAAAAAAAGTCATGTAAGATATTTTGAATAAAATTAAATTATAAGCCTTTCACATCCCATGCAGATGCGGAATGATCGTCTGATACAGAGACAATAATTGTATTATTTAGCCATAGTAATCTATTGACTGAAGTACCATGACCAGCATGTCTAGCTTTATCAATTACTTTTAAAAGTCTAAAGTCGCTCCTTCTCCAAACTTTAATCGATTTATCCTTCGAACACGTAGCAAAGTAGTCCCCGTTCGGTGAAAATGAAATATCATTAATAGTATACATATGTGCCACAATATCCTCTTGGGTTTCTATAAAACCATCAAGATTCCAAACTCTCATATGTGCATCTCTACTACCAGACAACAAAAATTTCCCATCTGTAGATATAGTCAAAGCAAACACAGAGTTATCATGACCAATTAACTCACGAATCTCAGAACAGTTATCAATATTGTATCCTCTAATAATACTATCGCTCGCTCCTGCCCAGAAATGTAGTCTTTCTGCATCAACAGCTATGCTTCTTACCGATTCATTAGATACTTTAACTTTTGATTGTACCAACCATTTAGAAATAGAAACCACATATACCCAACCATCTCCAGTGCCTACAAAAAGTAGATCATCCATTCTTTCGATAGCAAAAACAGCTTTATCCGTCAGTTTTAAGGATTTAAGCTCTTTACCAGAATTTAAATCTAATAAATGAATTCCTTCGTTATTTTGTCCAACGACTAATTGATTTAGTTCTTCGATGGCAGCCATAGAGTACACCGTATTAGGAACTTTAGCCACTAATTTCCCTTGATCAGGTTGATCTATATTCCACTCTACCACATATCCATCAGCCCCTGCCGTATAAAATAATTTGGGGTTTGATGTTTTTACTACACTGTAAAGTCCATCTTTGTGACCACCAAATTGGGCGATTTTTTCTACTTCTAATACCTGTCTTTTCATCATAATATTAATTGTTGCAACAAATATGACAATTAATTCAAAAAAGTAAAAAATGATATCTTAGAATATTTATTTAATTTTGGGTATGCCAATTATCATTAATAAAAATATTGATCAGAAAGTATTTTGGTGTCTATGGAAAATTGAAGAGACCGAAGAAGAACTTTTAGTAAAGACATTCGAAGATGAAACATCTTTTGAACATATAAAAAATAAGCATAATAGGCTTCAAACTATTGCCTCTAGAGTAGCTCTGAAAGATTTATTGGGTACACTACAAATTGAATATAAAGGAATAATAAAAGATGGAATTGGAAAACCTCAATTAATTGATGTTGGAATGTCTTGTTCTATTTCACATTCTAAAAATTATGCTCTGGTGGCAGTATCAAAAAATAGTGATAATGATGCTATTGGATGTGATGTAGAAAAAATTCAAGCAAGAATAAACCGTTTATTGTTCCGAATTGCTACTAATGACGAGATTGCTTTTGCAGATGCTAACGAAGTAAAAGGAACAAAAATATGGTGTATAAAAGAAGCTTCTTATAAGGCCTTTGGAAAACTTAATATTGAATACAAGTCTCAAATTATCACACACTTTGAAGATAATGAGCCTAATCAGGTAATTATTAAAGATGTATCAGAAAATCAGAACTGTTATCAATTGCAATTTGAACAGGTTGAGGACACTCTGCTTTGTTTTGCATTTAATTAATGTTTTAACACCCTGCTTTGATACCACCTTCTCTCCTGTCGCATAGCCTCTTTAGGATCGTGGAATAAAAAGAAAGGAACACCGATTTCTTTCAAACTTTTTTCTATTTCCTTCATCTCTTCATCTTTCTTCCCCTTGTTGACATCACGAATCATAATCCCAGAAATATTATTTGAAAATTCTTGGGCAATGGACTGATAGGTGTAAGGATCTTTTTGACCACTATCTCCAACCAATAGGAACTTCTGATCAGGAAACTTATTAATTAAGTAAGCAATTCGACTCACCTTATGTACATTTTTTAATTGATCGTTATTGGCTTTAGGTGATCGGATAAAGTCCCTCCAATTTTTTTGATACCTTAAATAAATTGGTCCCAATGGAAACTTTCTTGTAATCAAAAATAATTTGATGATCCAAAATAGATTCATTTCAGAATTGGATACATAGAAAATTTCTGCTCCCTGCTTTTTTAATTCTTTATAGAATTTACTCATATCCTCTACCTCTTTCCTTTTGAAAGCATGGCGAACAATGGTTTGTGGTACCCTTTTTAAAAAAGAAGTTGCGTGAGTAATAAGTATGGTATCGTCTACATCAGAAATAACAATGTATTTGGGGTGCCCCACATTATAAATACTGGATAATGTTATAGCAGGTACCGTAATTTCTTCTGTATGCTTTTCATCTTTATAAAACTTCAGAAGATGGTCTAGATCATAATTTGAATAATTCTTATCTACAGGAGTTTCGAAACGGAAAAAACCGTTTTCATCCAAATCAATCGTAAAATGTTGTTTTTCGAGTGCAACATAAAGCTGACGACCAGTTACATGATTATGTCGGTAAAGTTTCCATAATCTAGACACATGTCTACGAAACCCTTCAGGCTTTTTGGTTAGATCTAGCAATCCGGATTTAAATGTGAGCAATTGTCCCTCAACAGATAATTGTCCGTTATATAAAAAGCCGACAAGCGGCATCAAAACGCTTTTTAGACTCAAAGTTTAAGAATTCAGAAATGAAACTTCCAATGAATATCAAAAATTAGTAGAAAAATAGGAATAAAAAAAAGATCGATATACTTAAATGCATATCGATCTGAGTTTAGTTGAAAGTTTGTCCTTTTAATTCAGAATAGTCTGATAGTTAAAAATGTATTAGTTGGAAGATTGTATTGCTAAATTGTCTATTAAATATATTTTGATATCAGATTGTCAATTCATTAGTTCATTCCATTTAAGTTGAAAGGAACCATCTTGTTGATACAAATTTAAGCATCTTTTCATTTATTTCCTTGCTTTTACTATAAGTTATGAGAAAAGTACCATTCAATACACCTTTTCAATTCAATCAAGAAAAAAATTCATAGAAATGTTATACTCTAATTTCTTAAAAATTAGAACATTGTAGAAAAACATACTCCTGTAAGGGAAACTAATTGATTATCAAATAATAGATTTTCAAAATAAAACCTCTTCATTAATTATTTATTCTTGAAGAATCTAAACATCATTTAATTTTACAAATAATTTAGTCTGATGTGTTTTATACGCAATCGAATTTTTTATCTTTGCTAAGAATTTACTCTAAATATAGGAGATCAATACATGGAGAACTTTGTTGTTTCGGCTAGAAAATACCGTCCGAATACCTTTCAAACAGTTGTTGGACAAGAACATATCACAAATACACTAAAGAATGCTGTGTTGAGTAATCATCTTGCTCAAGCGTTTTTGTTTTGTGGTCCAAGAGGTGTGGGTAAAACAACAAATGCCAGAATTCTCGCAAAAACAATCAATTGCGATAATTTATCTGAAAAAGGCGATCCGTGTAACGAGTGTAAATCATGTACCAGCTTTAATCAAAATTCCTCTTTAAATATTGTGGAATTGGATGCTGCTTCTAACAACTCAGTTGAAGACATCAGAAATTTGATTGAACAAGTAAGGTACGCTCCTCAGCCAGGTAAAAAGAAAGTATATATCATTGATGAGGTGCATATGTTATCTACTGCTGCCTTCAATGCCTTTCTAAAAACTTTAGAGGAACCCCCTTCTTATGCTATCTTCATTTTAGCAACTACAGAAAAGCATAAAATCCTTCCTACCATTCTTTCGAGATGTCAGATTTTTGATTTTAACAGAATCAGTGTAAAAGACATCGTTAATCAGCTACAAAAAATTGCTGATGAAGAAGGTATTAAGACGGATACTGATGCACTTCACCTTATTGCTCAAAAAGCAGATGGAGGAATGAGAGATGCCCTATCGATGTTCGATATGATTGGCACTTTCTCGAATAATAAAGAAATTGATTATCAAACAACTGTTGATAATTTACATATCTTAGATTATGATTACTACTTTAAGCTAACTGATTTCCTTAACAGAGGTGAGGCTTCTCAAGCCATGCTCATCTTTGATGAAATCCTTAGAAAAGGCTTTGATGGTCATAATTTTATTAATGGTCTTTGTGAACACTTTAGAAACATCCTTGTTTGTAAAGATGAGGTCACACTGGAACTACTTGATGTTTCTGAAAGCGTAAAACAACGCTACAAACAACAAGCACAAGAAGTTCCTCAGTCGTTTATTATGACTGCTCTAAATTTAGGTGGAGAATGTGATACCAAATACAAGGAATCAAAGAACCAACGTTTGCATGTTGAATTGACATTAATGAAAATGTCTCATATCAATAGAGCGATTCAACTTGCACAAATTGAGATAAAAAAAAAGACTAGCTGAGTTGAAAGCAAAGCAAGCCAAGCTTGCTAAAAAAGAAGAACCTTCCACCTCATCTCAGCCGTTTAAGCTGGAAGAACATTTTAAAAAGGAAAATGCTAAGGTATCGATGAAATCTACCACTAAGATTTCAGGTAACTTAGAAATGCTTAAAAATGGTCTAAGCCAACAGGCAAAACAGATTAAAGCAGAAGAACAACAAAGCATTGTTCAAAATAGGCCTTCAGCAGCTCCTTTACCGCCTCAACCTGTATCAAATTATAACCGACCATCCTCTCCTGCTCCTTCGAAAGTGGGTGCTTCTTTTACTTTGGAACAAGCTCAAAAAGTATGGAAGGTATTTTCAGATCAGTACAAAAGGAATGGTAAGAGTAAATTTGCTTCTCTCCTTTTAGAAGAATCCACTATTGAATTGGATAGTCAACTTAATATTATTGTTCAAATCACAAATCAAGTTCAAACAGAACATTTAAATGTGGTAAGACCTGATTTATTAAGGTTACTTAGAACAGAGTTGAAGAACGATTCAATAGAAATTCAAACAAAAGTAGTTTCAATAGAAAATACCAACGAGCCTAAGAAAATATATTCTAGTCCAGATAAGCTGAAATATCTACAGGATAAATTCCCTGCATTGAAAAAGCTTCAGCAAAAACTTGGTTTAGAAGTAGAATAAAAATTAAAAGCCCAGGAATTTATTCCCGGGCTTTTGTGTTATTTCAGTTTACTAAATAAACTTTTGATTAGGCCAATGCTTTTTTAATATCGCCTTCTATACTTTCTGGCTTAGCAGTTGGAGCATATCTTTTAATTGGCGTTCCATCTTTCCCGATCAAGAATTTAGTGAAATTCCATTTAATTGAATTGACTAACGTTCCTGGCAAAGCTTTCTTCAAGTATTTGTATAAGGGATGGGCATTCCCTCCGTTTACATCAATTTTTTTCATTAATGGAAAAGTAACTCCATGATTTAGTTTACATGTTGCTTCCATTTCATCATTTGATAATGGTTCTTGACCTGCAAACTGATTACAAGGAAAACCTAAAACCACTAAATCCTTGTCTTTATACTCTTGATGTAATTTTTCTAACCCATCAAACTGAGGAGTTAATCCACATTGAGTTGCTGTATTGACTATTAAAACTGCTTTCCCTTCAAAGTCCGACATTTTGATTTCGTTCCCTTGAGGATTCTCTGCTGAATAAGTATAAAATTGTGCTGACATAAATGTAATGAGTTTAAATATGTTTCAAATTTATATCGTACACGACATAAATAAAAGAAAATTCGCATTTTTTTCTGCCTCAATTAAAAAATTCTTTAAATCATCATCTTAATTTTTGCTAATGATCTAATATTATTGATTGAAATCGGTAAGAATGATTAAATTGGACAAAATTTTATTTTTTTGAATTTCAACAAACAAACCGAATACCTTTATAATCATAAAAAGGGAAAATGGTTTAAACTGAATTACAAAGTAGTATGAACAAAACATCAATCTTTACAGCTCTTTTTATGGCAATGATCATGGCTGTATCTTTCACAGGATGTAAAAGTCAAAAGAAACTTGCTGCTGAACAAGCTGCAAAAGAGTTACTAGCAAAAACACAAAAAGCACAACAAGACTTAGAAGCAATGGTAGGTAAAGACTATGCTTCTTTAGATGAGTTAGCTGCGGATGAGGCAAGATTAAACGAGATCAAGTCTTACAACTTAGAAGATGCTACAGTAAACGATTTAATTTCTAAAGCTGATAGTCACTTAGCGTCACAAAGATCTGCTCTTGAGGCTAAATTAGCTGCTGAACAAAAAGCAAAAGAAGAAGCGGAAAAAGCGAAAGCTCAAGAAGCTCAAAAAAGAGATATTTACTATTTAATGGACAACATCCAAGGTTCTGGCGATACACAATCGGCTAACTTGATGATCACAGAGGCATTAGCATTATTTGCTTCTCCAGATGTTCCTGTCTTGATTGAGATTTATAATGATGGCGATATCGTAGATTACGACAAGCCAACAACTGCATCAAAATATTTAAACAAATTGAAGGATGTTCAAAGAAATCCTGATAAAATCAAAGAGTTTAAGACAGATGCAAACGGTAAAATCACTGAATTGATTTTAACTAAAAAGTAATATCAGAAAAATTGATTTGTTGTTAGTGAACTTATTGAACACTTCAACAGATATAATTTAATTATCATATGAAAGCTATCAAAACATTAAGTTTAGTATTCCTTTGTCTACTGGGACTACAAGTATTTGGTCAAGATACACAAAAAGAAGAGCCTCCTATGCCGCCAGCACGTAAGGCTGCTATTGATTCTTTGGCATTAGAAAAAGTACACGATTTAAGTAAATACATCTCTAAGATTGGTGATAAGGGCACTTCATTCTCTGAAGCAAGCCGTGTTATCGAAAGAGCTTTAGAATTGTTCGTTGACGATGCTCAAATTGGTGTATCTACTTTAGGTAAAAGCCAAATTAGATATTTTGCTATCAAGAAATACTTGGAGCGTTTAAACAAATTGAACTACAAGTCGGTAAACATCGAGTGGTTTGATATCCAATATATTTCTGATTTAGAAAAGCAACCTGATGGTAAATATGTAGGTGTAATTACTATCTACCAAAAGTTTACAGGTGTTACTGAAGACGGTATGGTTTACAAAGATATCACTAAGAAAGACATCACTATTTATGTGGAGCGTAAGACGACACAAATTGGTGGTAGAGAAATTGGTTTCTGGGATGTCTTATTAGGCGATATCAAGGTATCTGAAACAAAGAAAGGTTAATCTTTTCTGTAAGATATAAGAAACTTGGTGATGAATTTGTATAAAGTTTATCATCAAGTTTTTTTTTGATAATTAATTTATCAAAGTAGTCAATTCTAACAGGCGATATTTGAAAACGGAAGCATAACAATTATCTTTACTTTCGATAAAATCGTCATCTAAATTGACATTTTTTATATGGATTTCAGTTACCACACATTGACTAAAATCAAATGGTAACTGTCTATAATACTGTAACGTATTTTTTATTTTTATCTCTTATCAAAAGAATGTATCGACAAATTTTCAAAGTAATAATTCTTTTTTTCATTACATCATTTCTAACAGAAGGGGTTTCTAAAGCACAAGGCATTGGTCATTATAAAGGTGATGAATCCAAACTTTATGCGGAAACAAAACAGTTCACTCAATTTATTAAACGATTTAATAATGAAGAGGACATGAATGGTCAGCCCTATTCCTCTGGATCATATAAATTCAGAGAATTAACGATGCGAAAAAAATATCTTGAGGTACTATTTGATGGGGAGAACTCTAACTTAACGAATAAATTAAAGAAAGACTTTATTAATGATGTGAACGATAAAAAAGCCCCTAAGTTTTTCGAGAAACATCAGGGTGGCTATTTTGCTGAAGTAGAAACACGTTATTTATATAAAGGGAAAAATATTAATGTAACCCTATTTTTAAGACTTCAAGCGGATAGTCTTGGTTACAAGTGGGCCATCTTTGATGTATACTCAGATATGCTTCAAGGCCTTCACAAAAACGACAAATCGAAAAAGAATTTTTTACATCCTATGAGTCATGAAATTGATTTCATGAATTTACATAGAGCATTTAGAGATCCTAACGAAGTCGAAGATTATGGTGTAAACGGTTACGAAATTGATTACCTATCGGTATTGTTCTACTTGGCAAAAAGTGGTGATCTTACTTTTGTAACTGTAAACAATGTAAAATTCCATGTATTCCAAATTGCGGGTTGGTACTTTTCTGTAGAAAAGTTTGAAAGAGACTCCTATAATTCTGGGTGGATGATTTCTGAATTAATGCCGCTTAAAAATGAGGATATGGATGTATGGACACGACATGTACTTCACAAGGATCAATAAATTTAGCATTAGTTATTACTCAAACATATAGAGATAACCTTCGTGTTGTCGATTAAGATATAAAACAAAACTTACACAGTAATGAATAAACTGTTTACTTACTTAATAACATTATCATTATTTTTTGGTCAGTATGCTTTTGGTCAGGAAAGTAATGAAATACCAGCAGAAAGATTAGCCAAATATAAAAGTGAGGCGAAAGATTTAGTGATGTTTATCGAAAGTACACTGAACGATATTGCTGGAGATGATTATACGAAAAGAGAGAAAAGCATCATTATTAATGAGACTTACTTAAAATATTTTGAATCGGACAAGACGCAAATAGAAGATGATCTTGACCCGAACAGACAAGTAGTTTCTAATAAAGATGTACAAGCCTATTTAAAAGATGTTGATTTCTTTTTCGAAGAAGCCAACTTTGAGTTTATCGTTGAAAAAATCGAGCATAGCGTTAATAACGAAGGTAATCTGTACTTTACTGTTCAGTTAACTAGAAAATTAGACGCATTAACGGTCATGAATGATACTATTAGTAACTCTGCAGAGAGATTCGTAGAAATCAATTTAGATCCAGATGCTCAAGAATTAAAAATCGCTTCTATTTATACCACTAAGCTTTCTCAGAAAGAAGATATGGCTTTATGGTGGAACAAACTAGATGATGTTTGGAGAAATACAGTAGGTGCTGACATCAAATTGGATAATAATATTCCACTATCTGATGTTACTTCAATTATCGACTCGATTATGGTGACTAAAAACGATTCAACGTTGCCATTAAATGAGAACATCTTCAATCATATAGAACACTTCCTTCAGAAGAAAGAATTAGATATTTCGTTAAACCCAGAGATCGTTACTTTGGCTCCACTAAGTAAAATGAGAAACTTAGAGGATTTAAATATATCAGGTACTGGTGTAAACGACCTGTCTCCTATCCGAACATTGACTAATCTAAAATCTTTAAGATGTGAAATGACAGGCATCAACTCCCTTGATCCTCTTGTGTATTGCACTAACCTTAAAGTTTTAATGATTAACGATACACAAATTGAAGATATTACGGTTGTTGAAAACTTCGATCAGCTAAAAGAGCTTTATATTTTCAACACGAATATCTCTGATTTAACACCACTTACTGACTTAGAAGAATTAAATGTATTATGGGCAAACGATACTAAAGTTGCCGATATCAAACCGTTAAATTCTACAAAGCAGTTGCGTTCATTAGATATTTCTAATACAGAAGTTACATCAATTGATGCGTTGTATGGATTAAAAAAGCTGGAGCAACTTAGTATTGACAGAACTTCAATCAATGATTTATCTTCTTTAGCAACTACATCCGCTTTAAAGAATTTATCGGCAGACCAATCTTCAATTTCTAGCCTTACTCCTTTAAGTAAGCTTCAGAATGTAGAAAGAATCTATTGTGATGGAACACAAATAAATACCTCAATCGCTCAAAGTTATATGCGATCTCACCCAAAAACATTAGTGATTTACGGGTCTGATCAATTAAAAAATTGGTGGGAAAGTTTAAGCGATGTTTGGCAAGACAAATTGTTAACTACAGCGGGATTAACAACAAGTCCAGAAAAAGAGCAGCTTCAGATTATCGCCAACATTAAAGAAATTGATATTCATAATGTTGGAGGAATTCAAAATCTAGATCCTCTTAACTTCTTGATTAACTTGGAAGTTTTGAATGCTGCAAATACAAATATCAACTCAATTGACGCTTTAAAAAGCTGTCCTAACATTAGCAACCTAAATATTAAGGGCACAAATGTTACAGACATTTCGGTATTAGAAAACCATAAGCTTCTTTCTAAATTGAATATTAAAGGCACAAACGTTTCTGATCTGTCTCCTTTAGAACATGCGGAAAAGCTTTCTAAAATAGATATTTCAAATTCAAAAGTAAGTTCTATTACACCATTAAAAGGATTAGAATCTTTAAAAGTGATCGAAGCAGATAATACAACAACAGCTGAAGCTGCTTTCATTAAGTTTGCTGTAGAATCGCCTGCTATTATTGTATTTAGAACTGCTAAACTTCAATTGTGGTGGGAAGGATTATCTGATGAATGGAAAGAAGTATTGAGTACTGAAGCTAAAATTGGTAATAAGAATCCGGATAAATTCGAACTTCACCAGATCAATATGATATCAGAAATCAATATCAGTAATCATAAAAGCATAAATGATTTGAAGCCATTACAAATGCTTTTCGATCTTAAAAAGTTGAATATTTCTTATACTCGTATTACTAATCTTGCCCCTATTTCAGGTATCAATACTTTGGAAGAACTGTCAATTGATAACACTCCTATTTCAGATATCACCGATATTCAAAACTTAAACGGATTGAAATCTTTAAATATTTCGAATACACTAGTAGAGAAATTCACTGTTTTAGAAGGCTTTACTCAAATGGAGAAATTGAAGGTTTCAGGTATCGTAAAAGTGAAAAACATTTCATATGTAACAAAAATGCCAAATCTTAAGACATTTGAATGTTACAATACTAGTATCAATAACTTAAAGTACTTAGTTGGGTTAAGTAATTTGAAAACATTGAAGTGTTACAAAACGAAATTGAATCAGAAGAAGGTCGATGCTTTTAAAGCACAAATGCCAAATGTATCCGTAGACTACTATTAATCATTTGATATTAACCTTAGTTCTTAAAAAATAACATTATAATTACACTCTTATGATTACCTTTGTGGGATTATAAGAGTGTTTTTTTGATATGGATAAAATTCAAAAGTTTACAAAAGATGAAGTGTCAACACTTCAGGCCTTAGCAGGAGTCGCAATCAACGATGTGATCTATCATATCTGGAGTAACACCTCTAACGAGCAAGAGGAGTTCCAATGTCTAGATTGGCTGGAATTGCGTTTTGATGATAAAACAAGGCTTACTTTTACTGCCGGTGAAGAAAGTGATGGAATAAAGATTGTCTCTTTCGACCCTGTAGAAGAGCGTAAAAAACTCTTAGAACAATTTGATGGAAAAATCGACATCAAAAGTTTTAGAGTTGTACGAATGGAAATTTGGGCTGAAATTCTGAATCAAAAAATCTCTAATGTTAAGCTGACAAAAATTAAGGAAGACTTCTACCCTAATGACGAGATGATTTTAGTATTTGAAAACGAAAATCAAATCAAAATCTGCATCTCTCATGAAGATGGATTAGTTGTTGAAGAATTTGAGGATGAACCTCCTGTAATCAATTCATTAGACGATTACCCAGAAGAATAAAAATATATAGCTATCCAAAAAATTGGGTAGCTTTTTTTATTTCCTTACGTAAGTATATTTTTTCATCAAAATAAACTTTTTTGATTGAAATCGCATTATGTATGTAGAACAACCACAAACCCTTACAGTAGAACACCCCCAAAATGAAGATTAGATTTAGAAGCTAATTCTTAAAATAATTTAAAATAATCCGTCAAATTCAGACCATTTTATTTTATCTTTAAGATAAGCTTTTAAACTATTCTACACAGTGAAGAATTACACACCCTATTTTATATTTATTTTTTTCTTAGTAAGTTTTGCCGCAAATGCACAAAAGAAAACCTACTATCACGATTCTACTTATTACAAATCTTACAATGATTACCTTCATCTAAGACTATATACAGTCTACAAATTCAATAACCTTATAGTAAATGCTCAGAATCCAGAAAGTGAACATCAACAATTAGTTTATGCCCCCAATGGTAATTTAAACTTAGGTTTTGGCTTCAATTATAAAGGACTTGGTATTAATTTCGGATTCAACTTCCCCTTCATTAATAATGATAATGGTACATTAGGAGAAACTAAAAAGCTTGACATGAGATCCTATATGTATGGTAGACGTTATGCCATAGATTTTGGTTTACAATTCTACAAAGGTTTCTTTCTTCGAGAGTACAATGATATTAACCCTCCTGGAACTCCTAACCCCCCTTCTGAAATACGAGGTGATATGAGAGTCAATACTTTGGGCATTACCGCTTTCAAAATTCAGAACTACGAAAAATTTTCATTCCGAGCTGCTTTTGCACAAACAGAGGTTCAAAAAAAATCTGCTGGTAGTTTAATTTATGGTCCTTATATTAATTTACTCTCGGTAAAAGCTGATTCTTCTTTGGTACCAGAACATATCCGAGATAAATTCCATTTAAAATCCAATGTAATAGAAGGGAATTATGGTAGTATGGGGCTGATTGGGGGGTATGCTCAGACGTTTGTTTTAGGTCAAAGACTATTTCTTACCGGGGCTGCTGCCGTTGGGTATGGAATTACCTATGGTAATTATCAATATGCTACTGATAAAGGGAATGTGAATGATACAGCTTGGAAAGGTGGAGCTAAATTAAATGGAAAGCTTTCCTTTGGTTATAATCATGGACGAACCTATGTAGGTACCTCCTATGTGATAGAAAGTTATAATATTACTACTTCATCAGATACAATCGCACTTTATTGGATGGGACAGTTTAGATTTAATATTGTTCGACGTTTTGATTGGGATGTTAAGTTTTTGGATTGGATTCTGGAAAAAAAACGTAATGTAACTGGCGGATAAGGTTGATAAAAAGAACATGCATATATACAAAAACAGCTTTACATTTGATATAACATCAAGTAAAGCTGTTTTTTTAATGTGCCCCGCGGGACGTTTCAGTGAAACGTCCGTACAGAACTATCATTGATATAATATTTTAGAAGTATGAGGCTTCTTAAATATTACTTATTATCTAAAACTAGTAAGCGGTATTTCTACCAGAAGCAGTAACTAAACCTTTCAGTTTATTGTTGAAGCTTTTTAGTTTCACTAACTCCTCGCAGCTTAAGTGCATTCTATATCTCCAGTAATGATGCTTAATTGCAGGCACGTTAATACGTTCTGCTTCTGCATCTTCTCTTCTTACTTCGCCATCAATAGCAAGTAAATCTTGAAGAGGGAAAATACACCAAATAGAATCCGCATATAAATGTTGCTGTAATACTTGCTCAGCAATCCAAGGCTCACAATCTTCAGGAGCCTCTCCCCAATTACCTAAGATTTCATTATAGAAACGTTGTGTATCACCTCTGTCTTCTTTCCACCAACCTCTTACAGTTGACATATCATGACTTGATGGTGATGCTACTGAATCGTAAGGATAATTTCCTGGGTGACCGAATGAAATCGATGGATCTTTAGGCATTCTTTGAATTTCCAAAGATAAGATCTCTAATTCTTTCATTACACCAGGAACACAATCAGGTACCATACCTAAATCCTCACCACAAATCAACATGTTTGTAGCTTCTTTGATCGCTGGAAGTTTCTCCATTGCTTGTCCAGCCCAAAGTTCTTCCTGACGTTTGAAGAAGTAATCTACATACAATTCATAGAAGTGGTATTGTTGTGCAGGAGTTAGTTCAGCAAATGTCCTTGATTTGTCCATAGTTACTCTTGGTGCGTAATGCATACCATCTTCGTAACCTAAAGCAGGAATCAATAACACTTCGTTATGAAGGCTATACAAACCATCTCTTACTCTTTCTAAACGCTCTTTATCAGCTCCTTTTTTGGCCATTAAGCCGTCAAAGTGTTTTTGTAACTTCAATTGAGAATCGAATGCTGCTTTGAAATTATAAGCAGAATCCCATTTATGCTCTAAGAACTCACTTCTTACCCAATCTGTATCCTCACCAAACATTTCACCTAAGAAATGCTCTCTAATGTAAGGCTTACAGAATCTGTCGTGATTGAATGATACACCTCTGTTTTCCAACTCATTGATATGAAGTGGAAGTGCAGGTCTGAATTGACCTAATAAACCTTGAACAGAATCGATTGGAATCTCCCAGATTCTAAAGAATCCAAGGATGTGATCAATACGGAAAGTTTGGAAATACTGAGAAAGGTGAGTCATACGAGAAGTCCACCACGCATAACCGTCTTTTTTCATTGTATCCCAATCGTAAGTAGGGAATCCCCAGTTTTGACCATTTACAGCAAAATCATCTGGAGGAGCACCCGCCTGACCATTCATATTATATAAATGAGGAGCTGTCCAAGCATCTGCCGAGAAGCGGTAAATACCAATTGGAATATCTCCTTTAAGAACTACACCTTTAGATTGAGCATATTCAGAGGCCTCTAATAATTGAGCATGTAAGTGATATTGAACGAATACATAGAAGTTCACATCATCTTTCACTTTTGATTTTGCATCAAATAACTTTGCTACTTTTTTGGCATCGAATTTTGCAAAATCTTCAAATTTAGAGAAGTCTGGAGTTCTGTATTTATCTCTTAAATAACAGAATGCAGCATATGGCAACAACCATTCTTCTTGTTCTTTAATAAATGCTTTAACTTTAGCAGACTTAAAGAAAGAAGCTTTTTTCTCAGACCAGATTTCTTTTAAGAAGTCCATTTTAGCATCCATCACTGCTTCATAGTCTACAGTATCTAGTGCGTTTAATGTTTTCTTTAACTTCTTCAATTTGGTCATCTTCTTCTTGTCCTTAAGATCACCAATAGCCTCCAAGTTTACATACATTGGATGTAATGCATACACAGAAACTGAAGCATAAGGATAAGAATCTATCCAAGTATAAGTGGCCATTGTGTCGTTAACAGGAAGGATTTGTACCAAACGCATACCTGTTTCAACAGACCAATCAACAAGACCTTTAATATCTAAAAATTCACCAACACCTAATCCGTTTTCTGTTCTAAGTGAGAAAACAGGTAAAGCTACACCCATACCTTTCCAATTATGCTTATCATAAGTGAAACGGTGATCTGAGAACTTCACTGCGATAGAAGGGTCGTTTTCGTTAATGTCAAACATATGATCGAAACCACCTTCTAATTCAGGAGCTGCTTTTTTATCTTTAGTATTTACTAAAACATACTTATATTTTAGTTTGTGGTGGGATGCTTTAATAGGAGTTGTAATAGTCCAAAGTCTACGATCTGCATCGTATTGCATTGGCAACGCTTTTGCGATATCCCACTCTCCTAATTCTTTTGTTGAACCTACTACTTTTACCACATAATCTTGGTGAATACGAGGTACATTTACTTCAAAAGTATAGTTGGTATCTTTCGATGATTTTCTAGGTGCTTTAACTGTTGGAGCATTTGATTTAAATATTACATCAAATGCAGCTGTATCATAAGCATTTTCAATTTCATGATAAGGATTCCAAGCGTCAACTAGAACAACCTTTTTTAATTTTTTATTGATTTCTACTACTCTTGGGGCACCAGCTTCTTTATAAGTGATTCCGTTTCCTTCATCCACCAATAAATAATTGTACTCAAAAGATTTTGCTCTAGATTTTGATAAATCAATTTCAGCTATCCAAACACCCCCACCTAAGTGAGACATTTTTAAGGCATCAGTTTCTTTTCCTTTTCCCAAGACAGCAATTGAACCGGAAACAGCTAATTGTTGACCAAATTGGGTATCATAATGTATTTTGAAAGATACTTTCATCGAAGATAATGTTTTATATATTCTTTAGATCGGTCCTTGTATTTAAATCAAAAAAGGTACAGTCACCTTTTTCGCATAGCTAAAATAACATATTGTTTTAGGTTTATAAAGCACATTATTAAGGTATTTTTATATTTTTTTTTTGCAACGGTTTGCGTTACGGGATGCATGATTAAAATCACCAAATATTATCTGTAAAAAATACTCTTTTTCTAAATTATGATTGAATAGAAACGTTTAGGATTATCTATTGAAAAGAATTTAGTATTCTAATAAAACCATCTTCATATCGAAATAACTATCACATTTACCCATTTAATTTCTCTGTAGATACATATTTTAATAAAAAATTTAAATGTTATTGTAAGGAAATCAATTTATCTAAGACCAATAAATATTAAAAATCAACTTATCTTTTTATTATGAAAATTAAATTAGTTCTCTTATTCATCGCTTTATTCTCTTTAAATGTAATTGCTCAAGAAAGCGACAATGAAACATTACCATCAAAATATATATACTTGGATGGGTCAGTTCAAGTAGGAACAGATTTTATCGGTTCTTTGGCCTATGGTCATTCTTGGGGTTTAGGACAAAAGAAAAAATTTGTCATTGGTACGGGATTAAGATTTTCTGTTTTCCAAGGGTATAGCAATCAATCCAAAGACTTTTTCTCTGCTCCACCAGAGTATTATGGAAAAGAAGAAAAACAAGACACATTAAGCATTGTCTCTCCAAATCAGATGAATATTGCACTTTATATTTCTTTGAGTTACAGAATTAAAAGCAAATTTGAAGTGGGGATGAATATCGATGCTGTTGGTTATACTTTTGGTAGAGATCAAAATGCATTTTATACAGGTAACGGATCCACTCAAGCTACCACCGCTATATCTAATGGACCTTCTTTATTATTAGTTGCCGCCAACGATTATGGTATGTTAAGTTCTGAATTTTACGTACAATATCATATCAATACCAAGTGGTCTGCAAGACTAGGATTTGCACATACATTTACTGAATATTCAACACCAACAGAATTACAACCTGGTAATAAAAGGTTTAGAGGTGTAAGTGATGGAGTAATGATTGGTGCTCGTTATAACCTTAAATAATTGAACATGCTTAAACGATTATTTTTATTACTTACTGCTTATCTTTTCTCATTGAGTTTTTCGTATGCTCAAGTGATAGATTCTGGGTTATCTAAAGTAGATTTTGAGATAAGTAACTTTAGGGTGAATACCGTTGAAGGTTTCTTTAATGGAATGACAGGAGAAATTCAATTTGACGAAAATAATTTATCTGAATCCAAATTCAACGTTTGTATATCCTCATCAACAGTAAATACTGACAATGAGAAAAGAGACACACATTTAAAAAATGAAGATTTCTTTGAGATTGAAAAATATCCAGAGATTTGTTTTGTCTCCAATGAAATCAAAAAAAATGGTGATAAATACATTACCGTTGGTCAGTTAACCATGCATGGAGTTACCAAAGAAGTGAAGATCACCTTTACTAAAAATGGAAACACTTTTAATGGTGATTTAAAAATCAAAAGATTAGATTTTGATGTAGGAAAAGATACTGGAACCTTTACCGTTGGTAATGAAGTAAGTCTTCACATCAAATGTGTATTGAATTAGAATCAGATCAATTAATAAGATAAAAAAATGGCTGCCTCTTCATTGAGACAGCCATTTTTGTGATTATATATATGATATAGCCTATTCAACAAAAAACTTAAATGTTTTCTTTTGGCTACCATAGTTCAATTTCATCAAATATAAACCACTTGACAATTGATCATTTTCTAAATTAATTGTTTGGATGCTACCACCCTCTTCCAATGTAATATCCTTTGTCTGCATATGATTGCCTTGTATATCATAAATGCTGTAAGTTCCATCAATCTCTCCAAAAGGGTTTGAAGAGAGCAAACTTAAATAATCTCCATTTTTCAGGAATGTTGGAAATAACAACAAACTTTGATCATTGAAAGATGGATTATTTTTAATCTGAATTGGCCCATAATAGGTCACCGTTCCATCATAATCGTATTGTGCCAATCTAAAATATTCTCCATTAGGGTTGGAAATATATTGTTGATACTCGATTCTCACATTAGAGTTCCCTGCCGCATCTTGTGTTTCCTCCTCTATCCAAGAAGATTTATCATAAGATGATTCTATCGTGAAATGACTTGAATTTTCTTCATTGGCAGTTGCCCAACTTAAAAGAACACCTTCTTGCAAGCTAGAACCACTATAATACAATAAATGTATTGGTAAATCTGGAGGAGTAGTTGGGGTATATAAATCACTGTTGATGTCATCACAAAATAGTTTCATACTACAATCGTAATTGGCATCTGCCTTCACTCCTTTTGGATCACATTCATTATCACCCGCTTTTTCTTGATCGATGATTAATCCACCTTTGTCACTTGCAACAATATCCACTAAAAAGGATTTGTCACAATGGATATCAATTCCTTCGTGAATAACTAAATAACCTTCGATGGACCAAGTTGGATTATTTGCTGTAGAAGTATAGGAAACTTGCCCGACCACTTCTAAAATTCCAGATTGATCAACATCAATATTGGTGTTGTCCACAAATAAATCCCCGTTGAATTTTGCATAACCTGTTGAGTAAACATTTAAGTTCGATAAAGCACCATTATCAGCAAAATCGCCATAATCTGTAGCTTCGAAACGACCATAAACATTTAAATCCGATCCGATTGACTTAAAATTACCATCGACGTACAAATTACCATTTTCACAAATAGTAACTGTATTGCCTCCTCCAATTGTCATACTACCAGAAACAGTCAAGTTTCCACATACAGAAAGTGATGTAGCATTATTGTCTGTAACGAAATCGTTATTAACCACAACACTACCGCCTTCTAGTATTGAGATAGTAGACTTATTGTTTTCGATAAGATAATCTGCATCGATTACAGCATTAGCACCAAAAGTTAATTCTGAATCATTCGCTGTACTTGAAAATGAAAGTCCAGTATACGTTGATGCTAAATCGAAATTAATAGTAATGGAGTAACTACAACAATTAGTTGCAGTATTACCAAATTCAACAGTATCATCACTTAGAGGATAGCCTGTTGTACAATCTCCTGAAACACAAGTCCAATTCGATGGGTCTTGCCATTCTGCAAGGGAAGTTATGTTTAAATTACTGTTCGGTTCGTAAACACTCGCAGCAAAAGAATCAATCACTGTAAAAAATAGAAATGAGAGAGTGATTGTTAATTTGAGTTGAAAATTATTTATCATTATTAAGTCTAATGTAGTTACTTATCTATTGTGTAGCTAGTATTACAAATCAAGTAGATTGAATTGTTAACTCCTTAAAAATGAATACATATTCATCTCGTTTTAACTTTAATTAACTTAAAGTTGCGATTTTAGAACAAAAAAATAAAAGATCTAAGCAAAATTTTATCACTAAGATCTTTTAAGTAATGTATTTTGTTATTCAATTATTTATTCTCCTACAAAATGAAACAACTTATTCTAATCTGTTATTTGTAAATTCAAAAATGTATAAATTTATGTTTTCATAAAAAAGAGGTTATCCAGTAAATGACATAACCTCTCTCTTCCTTAATTATTATATTTATTACTATAACTTAGAACTTCTTAATCTTAAGGCATTAGTAATGACCGATACAGAACTAAAACTCATTGCCAAAGTCGCTAACATTGGAGATAATAAAATTCCAAAGAATGGGAATAACACTCCTGCTGCTATTGGCACCCCAAGCACATTGTAGAAAAACGCGAAAACTAAGTTCTCCTTTATATTTCTCATCACTTTATCACCCAATTTAAAGGCCTTTACTAAATTCGATATATCGCCTTTTAATAAAGTAACTTCTGCACTTTGGATAGCGATATCTGTGCCATCGCCCATAGCAATACCTATATTCGCTTGAGTTAATGCTGGAGCATCGTTGATACCATCTCCAGCCATTGCCACAGTGAATCCTTTTGCTTGATACTCTTTTACCTTTTCCAGTTTATCTTCAGGCATACATTCCGCTTGATATTCATCGACACCTACATGTTCAGCCACAAATTTTGCCGTTTGTTGATTATCGCCGGTTAACATCATGACCTTAATACCTCTTTTATGAAGATCGGCTACAGCTTTAATCGCTGTTGGTTTTACTGGGTCGATGAGTGATATAGCACCTTTAATTTGATCATCTTGAAGTAGATACACTACCGTTGCTCCTTTTGCCTGTTGCTTTTCAATTTCTTTAAACTGTTGATCGTTTAAAATACTCTTTGATAACAGTTTGTGATTACCTAATTGAATTTTATGATTATTGACAATAGCTTCTGAACCTTTACCTATCAAATATCTATAGTCGGATACTTCATATTGTGCATCAGAAAATTCTTTTGATGCTTTAACTATTGCCTTTGCCAATGGATGGTCTGAGTTTTTATCAAGTGCTGCGGCTGTTTTGATAATTTCTTCATCCTCCCAGTCAGAAAAACTGATTACTTGATGAACAGATGGCTTTCCTTCCGTTAAGGTTCCTGTTTTATCGATCATCAACATATCTACATCATTTAGCTGTTGTAGAGACTCAGCATCTTTTACTAAGATTCCATATTCAGCACCTTTTCCTGTACCCACCATGATAGACATTGGAGTAGCCAAACCTAAAGCACATGGACAAGCAATTAACAATACTGCAACAGCATTGACTAAAGCATAAACCGCTGCATTTTCTCCATTGTAGAAGAATAACCAAATCAAGAAAGTGAGAATGGATACGCTTACCACGATTGGTACAAAGTATTTTGCAATCTGATCGGCTACTTTTTGGATAGGTGCTCTTGAACGACTGGCGTCATTGACCATATCAATTACTTTGGAGAGTAAAGTTTCTCCACCTACTTTCTCTGCATTCATGATAAAGCTTCCGTTGGTATTGATCATACCACTACTCACTTTATCTCCTTCTTTCACTTCCTGAGGAATAGGTTCACCGGTAATCATGGAAGCATCTACAGTTCCATATCCTTCCAAGATAATACCATCTACAGCTACTTTTTCTCCTGGTTTTACTCTTACCTTATCTCCTTTTTCGATATGTTCAACAGCTACAACAAGGTCTTTATCATTTCTAATGACTGTTGCTGTTGGTGGTGCCCATTGTAATAAAGCTTTTAAAGCTGAATTGGTTTTTGAGTGTGCTCTTAATTCCATTAATTGACCCAACATGACCAGCAACAAGATGATACAAGTGGCTTCGAAATAAACATCAACTGCTCCGTTGGACTTAAATTGTTCTGGAAAAATAGTTGGAAAAAATAAGGCAAAAACACTAAAGACAAAAGCAACTACAGTTCCGATACCTATCAGTGTCCACATATTAAAATTCCTAGTGATAATGGATGAATAAGCTCTTTTCATGAAAATCCATCCTGTATAAAACACCATCGGAATGGTCAAAACAAACTGAATTCCATTCCAAGCTGTTTGGGACATCATACTTAACATTTGATGATGAATACTAGGAATAATATGACCCAACATAGCAATTAGTGCCACAGGAACAGTGAATAACAGACTTAATCTAAACCTGCGTTTCATGTCAGTATAGGCTTCATTTTCTTCCTCTTCAGAAGTTTCTGGCATAACCGGTTCTAGAGGCATTCCGCATTTTGGACAATCTCCTGGTTCATCACTTTCTACCTCGGGGTGCATCGGACAAGAATACTTTACTGCAGGTTTTGGCTCTGGAATTTTCTCCAATGGCATACCACAAACAGGACAGTCACCCATATCATCATATACCTTATCACCTTCGCACATCATTGGGCAATAATATTTACCCGCATTCTCTGCTGTTACTTTAGGTTTTTCGTATTCTATCTTAGGTATTTCGTGTGTAATCTTATGTGCATAATCTTTTGGATCAACATCTTTAGAGGAAAGTTGTTCTTTTACCTCATACCCTGCCTCTCCAATTATTTTATTTACACATTTTTGACAAGCACCTTCAGTAACTACTCTTAATATATGTCCATCTTTCACTTCCCATTCAATCACTCTTGGATCTGCATCTAAAAGTGGTTGAACTTTAGCTTCACACATTTTACAACCGAGGGAAGTGTCTAGTATTAGTTCTTTCATTATATATTGTGTTTATATATAACAAAGATACACTTGAAAATTATTAATCATCTACTTACATCACAAAAACGGAAATGGTTGGGCTAAAAAATCTAAATCAACATTTATAATAACTACAGCTTAATCCCCATAACTAATATATCATCAGTTTGTCTTTCCTTTCCCTTCCAGCTCATCAACTCCTCATAAAGTGTTTCTTTCTGTTTGATCATATCAATTAAGTATTGATCTTGAAGTAATTTCCTATACCTCTTTTTTAAATATTTTTTGAAATTTCTCCCTCCAAACTGATCCTGAAAACCATCAGATTGTATATATATCACATCTCCTTTTTGATATGGAATAACAGTTTGTTCAAATACTTTATCTAATAGAACATGGCCTCCAATAGAAAATTTCCCACCTCTAAATGTGTGAAATTCACCTTGGATAAAACCATATAAAGATTGCTTGGCTCCTGCAAAAGTGATTTCAGATAACTTATCATCTACTAAAACAATAGAAATATCCATTCCATCCTCTACAGAAGTTTGTCCTTTACTTGTCTGTCTTCTAATCTCTTGATCAAGATGCTCTAAAATCATTTTTGGTGATGTAATATTCATCACATTTACTACTTGATGTAGTAAATCGTTCGCCATTATCGTCATAAAAGCAGCAGGAACACCGTGACCTGTACAATCAATTATTGCCACAATTTTTTGATGTTCATTCAAGGCACTATACCAATAAAAATCCCCTCCTACAGTGTCTCTTGGCTCCCAAATAATAAATGCATCATTGAACGCTCGTTTAATGATTATTTCCGGCTCCATTAAACTCTTTTGAATTTTACTGGCATAATTGATACTGGAATTTAACTGACTATTTACTTTCTCTAATTTTTGAGAATGCTCATGTAACATTTCCCTTTGAGCCAAAATTTCATCCGTTTGTTGTGAAAGCTCTTCATAAGTCACAGCTAATTCATCATTTTGCTTTTTCAACTCATCTTTTGCCTCTTTCTGCCATTTTTCATAGGTAACAATTACAATTAAGTAATAACAAAGAATACCTAAGAACATGGTACCTGAAAATATAAAGTAATGTTCATTTGATATTTCATTCGGCAACTTTATTCCAAACAATTCAATGATAAATAAAAATGCAACAGAACTTATGGCAAATACAGACCAAATTATCCCTGAAAGTTTATTTGCATACCAATATGCAGATACGATTGTACATAATAACCATGCTATAATGGGTGAACTAACTCCTCCAGAAGTAATTGCTACCAACAGAAAACCTGACAAGGTTAAAAAGGAATAAGCATTACCTAAAAATAATGTGGATACTCTGAGTTTAAATAAAACCATTAGGATAACATGCATTAATAGAAAGTAAATACAAACCTTCACCCCAGTAGGATAATACATAACATACTTTGAGAAAAGCATGTAAATAAAAGATAGTAAAAAAGTAGTTTGTAACGTTGCTAAAAGAAAGTTTGCTTTTTTAATCGCTACCAAATCATGTTTATCTTTTGCAGATAACATCCATTGTGAGAATTTTGATATGAAGTTCATAGTGTGTTGAAAGTACAAATAGAAAGTTTGCCTTTTTAAAAGTCAGCTAAAAAAATGATTATCAATAAACAAAGACACATCACCCATTTCTGGAAGATGAAAAATATTACTACAGATTATAAATAAAGTTAAATGAACCTTCACAAACAAATAATTACAAAATTTCTTAGAATAATGACAATTATTTATTTGTAAAGGTTGAAATATTATTAGTTTAATTCCTCTTTCACTGCCCCACATTTTAACATCATATCTCCATAATATGGATTCCTCACTTCGTTGACATTCGATAACCAAGAAGCACCAAGGTCATCGTTGGCCATAGGGCAATACATTAAATAGGCTTTTTGATCTTTCGGTAAGCCCAATTTTGTAATCAAATTGATCATTTCTTTTGATACATCTACAAAGTGTCTTCTTTGAGTATCAATGTTATCTGCATTTGACATTTCGGTTAAACTACCTTTCAATGCTTTGGAAGTCATCATCCAATACATATGTGCATCGCCTTTTACGCCATTCATTTTTACACCTTCTAATGATTTTTCAAAATCATTAATTAATTCTGATGTTTTATGATCATCACTAGCCACTAATGCATCTTTTAGCATGATGTAGCTTTGAAAAGCTTTTTGAAGTTGAGTTCTAAACACTTCAGAAACCAAATCATCTCCAAATTTTTGATGCTTTTCCATTTTTGACATATCCATGTTCATATGCTCATTATCCATTCCTTTTTTAGGATTGATCATACTTGGCTTTCCTTTTAATTGAGCAGCAGCATCTACTGTATACGTTCCTTGAGTCACCACTTCCTCACCTTGTTTCAATCCTTCTTTGATGATATAGGCATTAGACAACTCTGTTCCCATAACCACTTCTCTCATTTCAAATGTCGGTTGATTTTCACCTTGCACTTTGACATAGACAATTGAACGTGGACCAGTCCATAATACAGCTGTTTTAGGTACGACAATTACATCTTCTTTCACCGGAAGTTTCGCCATCACTTTGCCTGTTACAAACATTTCAGGTTTTAACTTTCCTCCTTTATTGTATACACTACCTCTTACTGAAGCCACTCTTGTTTTAGGATTGATGAATGGATCAATAAAGTCTATTTTAGAACTGAAATTCTGACCTGGATAAGACGATACGGTAAAGGTGATTTTGTCGTTTGTTTTCAACCAAGCTAAATCACTTTCGTAAGCATCAAATTTTACCCAAAGGCGAGAAAGATCGGCCACATCATACATGACTTGTCCCTCCATAATATGATCTCCTTCGACGACATTCAGTTTTGTGATCACTCCAGAAATATCTGCTTTGATATCAAACTCTGTTCTTACTTTTCCGCTTCTATCAATCTCTTCTATTTGATGATCTGTCAATTTCCAAAGTCTTAGTTTTTCTATAGCAGAACGTAATAATTGAGGATTTCTATCTTTCACTTTTTTCGCTTCAAAATACTCTCTTTGCGCTGTAACCAATTGAGGGGAATATATAGTGGCTAATTTTTGTCCTTTACGAACTCTTTCACCAATATAATTCACAAAGCTTTTCTCAATTCTTCCTGAAAAGTGTGCCGTTTGAGAAAACGTTCTTCTCTCATCCACTGCTACTTTACCTTGCATTGTCAACACTTTCTCTGCTTCTTGTTTAGTGACTTGAGTTGTTTGAATGTTTGCCAATGCTACCGCAGAAGGTGATAATGAAATATGAGATAAATCCTGACCTTCATTTCCGGAAGATGCTGGTATTAAATCCATTCCACAAATTGGACAATCTCCTGGTTCTTGCTGTCTAATTTGAGGATGCATAGAACATGTCCACCACTGAGTTTCTTTCTCTGCATGTTGATGTTCCTCGTGTTTATGTGATGGTTCTCCAGCAAAGAATAACCAACCTGAAAACAGGCCTACAACAAACACTATTATTATTACGCTATATGATTGAATGTATTTTTTCATTTTAGTACTATTTAATTGGAAACAATCTACTCTTCTACTCCTTCAATAAAACTCAATTTGGCCAAGGCCTCCCACTGAGATTGTTCCGCTTTATGTTGTTTGAATTGATAATTAAGTCGCTGAATCTGTAATCTTAGTAATTCTAAGAACTCAGATCCTTGAGGTTTTGCCACTGTATACGCCTCTTGTTGAATATCTATGGCTTGGTCAATTTGTCCCAACTGACTTTGAATAACCTTTATATCTCTCTGTGCATCGTTTAATTGATTTTGCACTTTCAAGTATTCTGACTTTAAGACATTTTCAGTCTCCTGCTTTTTAAGCGAAATGGTTTGTTGTTGCATTCTCAACTGTTCTTTTTGTCCAGAATATTTTTTCTGATTAAACAGAGGAATGGATAAACCTACCATAGGCATCACTGTATTTTTACCAGCATCTTCTGCTGACATTCCGGAAGGCTGACCTAAAATTCCATAATCAACACTCACTTTAATTTGAGGAGCCGCCGCTTTATTTACAGTCACCATCTGTGCTCCAACTACTTGTTCTGAAGCAGCAAGTGATTGTAAAGTCGGATTCTCTTCTAAGTGTGCATTATCAAATGATTTGAATTGAAATTGCTCAACTAATTGAACATCAGATATTGGTTTATTGATGACCAAGTCCAATTGTTGTTTGAGTACTAAACTGTCTTGCATCAAACTTTCAATCTTATTGTTGGCATCTTCCATCTCCATTTGCACTCTCAAGACATCCACCATAGAACCCTTACTGTTTTCGTATTGTGTTAAAGCGATGTTCTCAAATGATTTCAGAATATCTAAATTTTCTCTTGCAGAGGATAAGTCCTTTTTGTTCTGAATCATTTTAAAATAAGTTGCTCGCACAGAATATCTGATATTATTTTCTGCAATCTTCTTTTGATTCTGAGCCAATGTCACTTTCTGATCCACCACTTGATACTTTGTCGATCGAGTACCAAACCAAGGCAACATGATCCCTGCCGAAATTTTATGATTTAAAGGCCCATTTCTTGTTTCAATAGGAGAAACTCCATAACCATACATCACTTCTAAATTTCCAGACCCCTGTCCTTTAATCATTTCTTTCTCTGCAGCAACTGCTTGAATATTCTGAGATTGAGATTGTACTCCATAGTTATTTTCAATGGCTGTTTGAATATAACTATCTAAAAATTGATTCTGTGCATTTACTTGAAAGGCAGTCAACAACAGAATACTAACTATATATTTTTTGATGATACTTTTCATGATTATTTCTTTTTAAGTAATGCACTTTCTTTTACTGCACAGTACAATGTAGGTACCACAAATAAAGTCAATAAAGCTACCGTCATCCCCCCGAAACCAGGAATAGCCATTGGCTTCATGATATCTGCACCTCGACCTGTTGAAGTCAAGATTGGAATGAACGCCAATAAAGTAGTAGCGGTAGTCATCAAACTTGGTCGGATTCTTTTCATCCCTCCTTCAAGTACTGCTTGACGAATTCCTTTCACTGTATTAGGTGTATGCGAAGCAAACGATTGATCTAAATAAGTGGCGATCAACACGCCATCATCTGTTGCAATACCAAATAATGCGATAAAACCTACCCAAACGGCTACTGATAAATTGACTGTATCTACATTAAATAGATGTCTCATATTCGTCCCCAATAATGTAAAGTCCATGAAACCTGGTTTGCTGTAAAGCCACAACATCAAGAAGCCTCCACTAAATGCTACGGCAATTCCGGAGAATACCATGAGGGTTGTTTTTACCGATTTAAACTGAAGGTATAAGATGAAGAAGATCAGCATCAAACAGATGGGCATAACGATAGATAATCTCTTGGCTGCTCTTATTTGATTTTCATAGTTACCAGAGAATTTATAGCTCACTCCTTTTGGAACTACTAATGATCCATCATCAATTTTTGATTGAATATAATCTGTTGCTTGATCGACTACTTGAACTTCAGAGAACTCCGCTTTACGATCTAACAGAACATATCCGGTTAAGAACGTATCTTCTGATTTAATACTTTGAGGTCCTGCAACGTACTTGATTTCGGCCAATTCTTCTAGTGGCACCTGAATTCCCAAAGGCACATTCACTAAGAATTTCTTCAATACATCTGGATTGTCTCTATATTCTCTTGCGTATCTTAAACGAACCGGATAACGTTCTCTTCCCTCTACTGTATAAGTCAAAGGCATACCACCAATCACCATTTCCAAGGTCATTTGCATGTCCTTTACACTCATACCATATCGAGCTAATTTTTGACGATCTAACTCGATTTCCAAATAAGGTTTACCTACAATACGATCGGCGAAGACGGCTTCTTTCTTTACGGAAGGAACTTCCTTCAATATCTTTTCTAGCTGAATACCGAATCCTTCGATGGTTTTTAAATCAGGTCCAAATACTTTGATACCCATTGGTGCTCTCATCCCTGTTTGAGTCATGATCAAACGTGTTTGGATAGGCTGCAATTTAGGTGCAGACGTTAAACCAGGAAGATGAGTTGCTTTTACAATCTCCTGCCAAATGTCATCTGGTGATTTAATCTCGTCTCTCCATTGTCTGAAATATTTGCCATCAGGATCAAGTACTAATTCGCCTTTGTCATCTCTCACATATTTTCCTTCCTCATCCACTTTAAATCGAAGACGATTTCCATCTTCATCCACTTTATATTCCGATTTGTAATTGATGATGTTCTCATACATACTGATAGGTGCAGGATCTAAAGGCGATTCCGTTCTGCCTGATTTCCCCACAACAGATTCAATTTCTGGAATATTTTTGACAGCCATATCCATCAGTTGCAAGTTTCGTTTCGCTTCTGAAATACCTGCATTTGGCATTGTCGTAGGCATCAATAAGAAACTACCTTCAGATAAAGATGGCATAAATTCTGAACCAATTCCAGGGAAGGCTTTATTCATGTTTTGATAAGCTCTTGACTCTGTAAAATCGACTCCTATTTTATTTCCTAAAGTGGTGAAAGGTGAAAAGAGCTTGGCAAATCCAACCCATGCCGATACACCTGAGAACACTACTGCTAAAACAATGGAAAGGAAGGTTGTTTTGTTATCAAGACATTTGGCTAGAATTTTTGGATACAATTTGATGAACATTTGGAAACCTCCAAGAATGAGAATAATCAATCCGCCAACAAATAAGAAGTTCTTAAAATTGCTTTCTTCAGCACCTAAAGGCAACCAATCCATGGCTAATAAGTAAGCAATTACAACAGCCACAATGCCACTTCTAATTTTATCATAATATCCTTCCGGAATATATTTTTTAATAGGCTTTTCGAAAATGTTATAGGCACTGATCAATACCACGCCTAGACCTAAACTGACTTTAGAGAATATCATGATACCAATACCCAACACTAAGAATAAGTATTGACCGATATTTTTTCTACTTCCTTTACTCTCCGTTGATTTAAAGAAGTAATACGCAAAAGTTGGTAAGAAAATTAAGGCCACTACCACTGAAGCACATAAGGCAAATGTTTTTGTATAAGCCAAAGGTGAAAATAATTTTCCTTCTGATGCTTGTAATGTAAATACAGGAATAAAACTGACAACTGTTGTGGCCACTGCTGTAACAATCGCTCCTGAAACCTCTTCAGTAGCATCATAAATGACATCTACTAATTTTCGGCCACCCCTACGATCCAAGTGTTTTATCAAGTTCTCCGACATGACTATACCAATATCGACCATGGTACCTATGGCAATCGCTATACCACTCAAGGAAACAATATTTGCTACAATTCCCATGTATTTCATCACGATGAATACCATGAGTACAGCAATTGGCAATAAGCTTGAGATCAACATGGATGCTCTCAAGTTCCACACCATAATGAGTACTACAATTACAGTGATTAAGATCTCTTGGATTAATGCCTCGTTTAGTGTTCCTAATGTTTCTTTGATCAAAGTTGATCGATCATAAAAAGGAACTATAGTTAATTTACTTACTGTACCATCGGGTAATACTTTTTGAGGCATACCTGATTGAATGTCTTGTATTTTAGCTTTGACATTGTCGACTACCAACATTGGATTGGCTCCAAAACGAGCGGTCACTACACCACCTACTGCCTCGGCTCCTTCTTTATCCAAAATACCTCGTCGAACGGCTGGTCCTTCTACCACTTTAGCCACATCTTTGATACGAATCGGCACATTTTCGTTGACCTTAATAACCGCCTCTTCTAAATCAGATAGATTTTTGATATAGCCAATACCTCGTACAAAATATTCCGCATTATTGACTTCAATTGTTCTTGCTCCAACATCTAAATTGGAATTTCTTACAGAGTTCATTACTTGCTGAAGCGTGACATTGTAGGCTTTTAAAGCATTTGGATCAACATCAATTTGATATTCTTTGACGAATCCGCCTACAGAAGCTACTTCCGAAACTCCATCCGCTGACATTAAAGCATATTTCACTAAGAAATCTTGAGTGGAACGTAATTCATCCAAATCCCATCCTCCTGTTGGATTTCCTTCTGGATCTCTTCCTTCTAAAGTGTACCAATAGACTTGGCCAACTGCAGTCGCATCAGGTCCTAATGTAGGTTGAACACCATCGGGTAAAGTGCCTGGAGGCAGGCTATTGATCTTTTCTAAAATTCTTGTTCGACCAAAGTAAAACTCTGTTTCATCATCAAATATGATATTGATGGTAGAAAAACCGAACATAGAATTAGAGCGAATACTTTTCACTCCTGGAATACCCAATAATGAAGTCGTTAAAGGGTAGGTAATTTGGTCTTCGATATCCTGAGGAGAACGACCTGACCATTTCGTAAATACGATTTGTTGATTATCACCAATATCAGGAATAGCATCAACTGATACAGGGTTATAAGGTATATATTCGTTGATTTTTGATTTAAAAGGACTGTGCATCAATCCCCAAAAAACTACTAAAATCAACGCCGCAACTGTCACTACTCTGTTGTAGAGAAAGAAACGAACTATTTTATTAATCATTGTGAGTGTTGTGTTTTAGGTACTTTAAATACGAAAAAATATGTCGTACGAAAAAGCATCAATAATTTAATAAATAAATTATAGACTCAGAAAGTCTTCATCCAAAATATTGGATCAACCTAAAACTTAAACACGAAAGACCTCAAATGACACATTTAGAGGTATATTGGAATATATGGGGGGAGTTTTTTCCTCAACAGAAGCTATACTTTTAGTACTACCTACCAAAAATTTCAATGCTTCCGGAAGAACAAATTGATACGCAGATTGCCAAAAGTTTCTCACAACTTCCTTATAAGTCACTAAAGGAATTTTCACCACATCAATAATATGGTCAAAATGATCAGTCACTTTTAGATGTTCCTTATTTTGTTCGCAACATCCCTTCTTGTCAACACCTTTTTGATCTGCTTCATGATTCATCTTGTTACAACATGCATGCGTTTCCGTCATGCTCACCTCTTTCAACAACCCCTTGCAATAATGGGTGTTAACCACTACTCCTATTGTGCCTAGAAGCAATAATGTGGAAAAGATGATATGTTGGATAGATGATTTCATTACTTAAAGGTTATTATTTTTTTGGAAAAGGCAAATTTGATTTAGATATTTTAACGAATGAGGTAGTAGGTAGTAGGTAGTAGGTAGCAGGTAGCAGGTAGCAGGTAGCAGGTAGCAGGTAGCAATTTAATTTTTGAGTTTCTTAGTTGCACTAATTAACATTTTTATTAATTCTTTTATATCATTTTCTAGACTAGAAAATTGTGTATTATCGATATATTCACCTTTCTCCAATAAAATTAACCAATAATGTGTTTCGTTTGCTTCTTTTAGGGAGATCGAAAGTTTATGCAAGAAATCATTTCTGCTTTCTGCATATCTTGACTCTGCTATATTAGCACCTATGGATGTTCCAGATCTGAAAATTTGTTTAGCAATGATATACTCCTTTTTGTTATCACACAAAAACTTATATAGATTGATTATTCTAGTAGCGAAAATAATAGATTTTTCTTGTAGCATTTTAAAATATGAATCGTTAAAAAATATACATAAAACTACAAATCACCCACTTAAATCCAAACCATCAAACCTAAAAAAGTCATCAATCAAATAAAATATTTTCAACGATCCCCAAACACCTGCTACCTGCTACCTGCTACCTGCTACCTGCTACCTAAAATAATACTCTATCAAAAAAGGTCAGCTAATCCATATTAACTGACCTCTCCTACTACCAAAAAAGCATTTAGTGTTTCTCATAAACCACCTCAGGCTCCTTAATCTCCACCACATTTGCGTCGTTTACTTGAACCAGCTCAACGTGTTTTAATTCGTTAACTAATGCTGGATCGTACTTCGCTTCTACTCTAACGTAGTTTTCTGTGAAGCCAAACATTTTACCTTCTTCGATATCGTGTTCGAAAAGCACTGTGCGTTTTGTACCTAATTGAGTTTCGTAAAATGCTCTTTTCTTCTTATCTGAAAGGATACGAAGCATTTTCGAACGTTTTGCTCTTTCTGACTTTTGTACGATTCCATCCATATGAACAGCGTCTGTATTTGGTCTTTCTGAGTAAGTAAAAACGTGAAGGTAAGCAACGTCTAATTCATTTAGGAAATTATATGTATCTAAGAAATCTTCTTCCGTTTCTCCAGGGAAACCGATGATAACATCAACACCGATGCAGGCATCTGGCATTTGTTTTCTGATTTCAGTAATTCTTGATTGGTATAAATCTGTTCTGTAACGTCTTCTCATTAATTCCAACATCTTATCAGAACCTGATTGTAATGGAATATGGAAGTGAGGAACAAATTTATCAGATTGAGTACAGAACTCAATAATCTCTTCGTCCAATAAGTTTGGTTCGATAGAAGAAATACGATAACGTTCGATACCTTCTACTTTATCCAACTCTTTTAATAAATCGATCAGTCTTTCTTGGCGTTTTCCATCAATGATACCAAAGTCACCAATGTTTACACCAGTTAGTACTACTTCTTTTACATCTGATGCTGCAATCTCTTTTGCATTTTCGATGATATCAGCAATACGTGCACTTCTTGATTTACCTCTTGCTAATGGAATTGTACAGAACGAACATTTATAATTACAGCCATCCTGAACTTTTAAGAACGTCCTTGTTCTATCGTTCATCGAATAGCCTGAAACGAATTCTTTAGTTTCTTTGATTTCTTTGGCTAAAACAGTGGGTTCTTCTGTTTTCACAAATCCATCCAATAGATCTAGCAAACGGAACTTCTCAGCAGCACCTAAAACGGCATCAACTCCCTCAAGTTCAGAGATTTCTTTGGGCTTCAATTGTGCGTAACATCCAATAATCGCAACGTATGAATTCGGTGAGATTTTTTTGGCTTCACGAACAATTTTCTGACACTTTTTGTCTGCATTGTCAGTGACAGAACAAGTGTTGATTATATATATATCTGGAGTATCTGAGAACTCCACTTTTTTATATCCTCTTTCCTCAAATTGACGACCGATCGTACTTGTCTCAGAGAAATTTAATTTACAACCAAGTGTATAAAAGGCTACTTTTCTCATTACTGATTGATTATTAATCACTTTTGAAAATTCAAAAGGAGTACAAAAGTAAGGAGAATGTTATTGATTTGAAAATATTCGTTGCAACGTATGTTAATTTTGTTCGTCAGTTTTTTCTAAACTTAGTAAATCAAAATACATCATTCTTGTATTTAAATTCTTATTCAAAGCTAGATTCATGTATTCCTTTTCTTGTAATTCCGTTGAAAATAAAAATAGAAAACCGTTTTTGAGATAATATGAAATAGCATTTTCTTGATTATATGCGTCTACTACTAAAAACCTACAACCAGTTTTATTTGTTGGATCAAGAAACCACGCTTTAATAAAATCCATTAATTGGGTCCCTATTCCTTTACCAATAAATTCTTTTGAAACTCCCAACCTACCAATTAAGACAGCCGGGTAACTCTTTTTCTGTTTCTGACGAGATATATTTTTGTTTACTTTTTTCTTTCTACTATTTGGAAGGTCTTCTGCCTTTAAACTATCATTTGAAACAGTAAACATACATACTATGTTACTTTTGTCAGTATCTAATACAAAAACATAAGTTTTACCCAAAAGGTCCTTTGAATATTTAACGGCATCATTAATAAAAAAATCATTCAAATCATCATTATTACAATCGAATGCTGTAGTGTCAAGTTTATTGAAATTTTTTGTTAGTGAACCGAAAGAGCAGTTTTTGAGAAGATCGAGGTACATTAATTTAAATTGTTTTCTTTAAAATTTTTCGGGCTTTTTCAACCTCCTTAGAAAAGTCTTTTTTGGGGTTATTTTCTACCTCTTTCACTTTTTCTATAAATCGTTTTGCATTATCTCCTTTTAAAACAGGAGTTGACTTTATTTCTGTTGCCATTATTGAATCATTATTATTTATACAAATATAGTTGATTTTTAATTAATTACATTTACTTTTTCCACCCACATCATAAAGTCTTCAACAACTTCAGCCCATTTTCCTTCTTTATAATTTAATTTTCCAGCATCATCTAATGGAAAATAATTAGGGTCTAATACTAAATGTCTTTTTAAAGTGAGTTTTTTTCTTTGAAGGAAAATATCAAATAACCACCACCAATTTGCCATTCCCTTTTGCATCCTCCATGTATTGATGTGCTTCTGGAACTTGATGCAGTTGATAGACTTTATCAATATTGAGATCAATTTTACCATCTGCAACATCATCAATAAAATCTTGTAAAAGATTTTTTGATAAATCAACAGCATCACCCATATATGCAGTTAATCTACCTGTAGATGGAATATCACCCATAGGCGTAAAATCTTTCATCGTCCATTCATTCCCTAAAATTCCTGTCATACAAACAATGCCTCTTTTTGAAATACATTGAAGAGAATCTTTTAAAGTGACTGTTCCTACAAGTTCTAAAACTTTATTTACACCTTCAGGGAATAATTTTCTCACATCGGCCGATAATTCTCCCGAATCTATGATTACATGATCTGCTCCATTTTTTATTAAGGCTTCTTTTTTAATAGGATTTCTTGTGGTGGATATTACGATTAATCCTTTTGCTTTTGCTAACTGACAAGACAACATACCAATTGAAGATGTGCCTCCGCGAATAAGTAATGTCTCTCCCGCTTTTATTTCTAATGCCTCATGTAATGATCCAGAAACAGTTTGAAACATTTCCGGAATAGCTCCTAATATTTCCCAAGGTAAATCACTTTTAAATGGAAACACAATTTCTATGGGCACCAAAGTGTATTCTGCATAACCACCATCATAAAATCGACCCATATCTCCCATAATTGCAGCTACTTGCTGACCTTTTTTGTATGTGTTTGAAATATCTTCAGCAACAACTCCAACGCATTCTATGCCTTGTATTCTAGGAAATTCAACGCCTGGAGAATGACCTAATCTTGTGTACATTTCAGATCGATTCAGTCCAAATGCTTTCACTTGAATCAAAACCCAGCCTTCTTTGGATTTTGGAATAGCTAATTCTTTAATTTCAATTACTGTGGGATCTCCTACTTTTGTGGTTACTGCGGCTTTCATCATTTTTGGGTATTTTATATGTAATAAAATTTAGTGAAAATTAATTCTAGTTTGAAATAAGCTCATCTAATTTATTATTTATAATTGAACTAATTTCATTTGCTCGATCCACTATCATAAAATGATGCCCACCCTCAATTAACACATCACATTCTCTAGCGGGCAAAATCAAATCCTTACTTCCATAAATTCTAAGTTTATTTGATGATAATCGTTGTTCATTCTTCCAATGTATTAAAGCATTTACTGCCCATTGGGTAAATGATGGATCAGAATCCTTCAAAATATCTTTTAAAACTTTATGCTTAGTACCGAATAGTTTGGATGCTATTAAAAAGGGCATACGAAATAATTGGTGTGGTAAGATTTCTAAAAATCTTGTCCTTCCAACAATTCGATACAAAAGGGGTAATTCTAGACTAATTTCAATTGTTGATAGTAAAATCGTTAATTTCGGATGAAGCACTTTGGCAATTTCTGTTGCTACAACTCCTCCAAAACTCACACCAATAAGGATAAAATCTTCCCTAGTATTTATCTTTTCCGATAACCGTAGAGCATAATGTTGAAGAGATTCATTTTTTTGAGGGGTAATCCAATCCAAATGTATTAATTCCACTTTCAGTGTAAGGAAATCATATACTCTCCGATCCGCACCTAATCCAGAAATACAATACGCCTTCATCTTACAAACCATTTTCTGCAAACAATTCCCTTATCAACCACTTAGAAGCTGATTCAATCTGCGTTACCGTTCGATTATTATGATAATACGATTTACTTATCAACCCTGAGTGAAACTCCTCTACAGTAATTTCTCGCTCCATGGAATGAAGTTCCCCTTCTCTTTGTATTAAAAGCTCATCATAAATGTAAAAATCAGCAGGTTCGTTAGTGAGGTTTACAGAGGATATATCTTGATAAAAGACCAAACGATTGTTTTTATAAATCCATCGCATTACCTGATTGCTATTAGACCCACAATCCGTTTGACTTTCTACAACACTCCAAGCATCATTTTTCTTTTTATAGACCTTTACTTCACAATCCCCTTCATTAAAATTGTTTTGCTTTGGTTCAACATTTTCATCAAACTGAATGGACAAAACGATGCTATCGAAAACGGGCGATAAATACGAATGTAGGGTAGCACTATCCAAATAAACGGCCGCTTCTAAAGCTTGGTCGGCTGCATTATTTTCTATTTGATAGAATTCAGCTTTTTGAGCAGATTTACTGCACCCAAAATAGAATATTGATAGTAATAGTAAGACGGAAGAGTAACGCATAGTTGAGGCTTAGTTTATCATTAGATTTCTTGATAAAAATTACTGATTATCAATAAATACGTTACAATATAAATCAATAATTTGATAAAATATATAATTTGGTTGGATCAAAAAGTGATATAAGGCGACTGCAATAAATAATTTTAACTATCTGATAACCGAAATAGTACCTCAAAAGGAAATAAAAAACATTATATTTAAAATGTCATTCAATTATATTTGTTTGATCTGATATCTCTTGAATTGAAATCACCTAAAAAGAGATAAACTTTAATAGATAATATGAAACCTAGCTTGCGTTTATTTTTTTTATTATTCTTTCTAATTTGCTCACAATCTGAGGACCTTTTTGCTCAGAAAGCTTCGCATTTTATTGAAGACATTGATATTGTTTCTGACACTACAGTTTCATCTCTGTCTGTTCATGGAATTCATGATAAAAGGCGAAGAGGTGAAGTCACATTACCTTTCTATTTTGAAGATATTGAGCAGGTATTTGAGGTAAGGGTGTATCTAAAACACGAGGATCAGATTACCGATTTAAAACTCATTCATGCCAACGATTTTAAAGTAATTGAAGAACCGCTTGCTGTAGGTGATAATGTATATCGTTTTAAGCTTCAATTTGTCGAAACTAATAAAAACGCTAAACCTTCTTTTGTCTTTAACTTATGGACTATAGACGGACAAGAAGTCACTTACGAACAAAAGCTTCTTCCCTACACCAACACAATTGTCGAAATCGCAGATAAAAAACCTGATGTTGAACGTGAGTTGTATATTGGTGAGGAAAAAGAATACGAGATTCTAAGTAACAGAGAAGAAAATCTTAGAGTAGATAATATTTGGCACGAACAAGCGGATCTATCTTGGCGTCTGTTCCAAAGAGAGAACAAAATATTTATTAGTGTATTACCAAAGTTCGTCAAGTCTTTTTCTACTGAAATAGTATTTGAAACGTTGATTCCAAATCTTATCGAAGGACGAAAAAGGTACGAAACCATGCCTTTAGAGCTTAAATTTAACGTAAAGGCACCTCGATTAACCTACTTAGCAACTGATAAAAACGAGATTGTTTATGAAGGGGCACAATCGAATGAGGAAGGGATAGAACTTCAGATTCAACAGAACCGAAAACTTCAATTAGAAAAAACATACCGAATAGAAAATCAAGAAGAAAAGGGCGGACACCTTGTGGCTGAGTTATTTACCAAAAGAAACATGAGTAATAATAAAACGCTGTGTCTGATTCGAGTGTACGATTACCACAATCTTCAAGATGGCTATTTATACATTAAAGATGGTGATGATGCCAAATTCATTACCAACTTCAATATCATTTCAAAAAATATTATTGAGTCTATTCAGTTACTTCGACCTGGAAGAAACTGGACGGGCGACCTTTCTGTTTATCCTGGGGAAACTGTTTCCCTTAAATTCCAAGGTAAACAAATGCAACACGCCCGATACCTATTCGAAGGTTTAAGTAATAGAAATATTGACTCGGTGAACACCCGAATGGAGGTACAAACCATGCAAATCTCTGTTCCTCTAAACATTAATCAGAAGGAACTAAAGATTTATAATGGAGATGAATACACAGGACACTCCATCAAAATTAAAGAGAAGCAATCGCCTAAAAATTTCGATTTTGTCACGATCGACTGTGGTAACGGTCCTAAAATTGTAAGCCAAATCGAAAAACCTATTTTCTACCCTAAAGCCATTACTGATGTCATCTTAAAGTTCAATACAGATGAAATTGATGGACTCCAACTATATGGTAAGCAGTACATCACCCTAGATGTTCGTGTCATTGGCCCACAAGGTCAGCTTATCGAATTAGCAAGGGATGATAATATCGTGATTTGTCCTGGCGAAACCTCTCCACGACACTTTAACTATGAAAAAAATAACTGTTCGGATCCTTTAATCACCTTAAATAAATATTTAGGAATTAAGACACACCGTTTTGAGGATTGGACGAAGTTGGAGATCTATATCTCACATCAAAAAGATAAATACAGCGAGCAGATTTACACTAAAAAGATCGAAATCTATGCTTCTAGGAAATCACAATTTGATATCGACCTTTCTTTCCCTGCCGGTCTATTGGTAAAGAAAGCCAACGAAGACGATATCTCTTCTGGTATTAGTGGTATTAGTATTTCAGCTATCGCTCAGTTTAAATTCTTTAAGCCAGGCACTATCGGCCGTGTTCGTCCGTATCGTTTTGGTGTTGGATCTATTGCCTTAAACGCCTTCAACTTATCAGATAACGAAGATATTGATCGTGACTTGGGTATTGTGGCATTAGGTTCCGTCCACCCCCTTCAAAGGCCAGGACGTAAACTCTCCTTACCTCTTTATATTGGTTTCGGTTATTTCCTAAAAGCAGATACTTTCTTCTGGATGGTCGGTCCTGGAATTAGTGTTAGTTTCTAGTTTGATTTTAAATTTCCAATCAAAATATTCGGGGCTGCTGTTGGTATAACGATGATCGGATGCTGTTGGTCTTCCGATCTTTCCTGTACTTGATCACAGACAAACTGTGCTAATTCCTTAAGAGATATAAAATGATCTCCAGTGTTGTCTGCCAACCCTTTTCCTAGTCCTTCTAAGAGTACTTCTACAAAAAGACTATGGCCGTTGTTTTCGTCATTCAATGGAACCTCCCCCATATTATTTGATGCAAAAACCGAAATATTATTTTTATCAGAAGATAATTGTCTTACTTCTTCTACAAGTTGTGTAGCTTTTAGCTGTGAACCTAAATCTCTACCTTTTTGTACATCAAAAAATACGATTACTTGACTTGGTAACTGTGCTATTGATTCTTCTAACTCTGCCCATTTTAAAGCAGAAGTTGAAAAGGTATTCAAATTCACATCATATGGCGTTAAATGAAGTTGATTTTTATATTCTAATCCATGAGTAGAAATATAAATCACAGTCATATCTTTCGACGTCACCTCTGTTTTTAAATCATTGATCGATTGAAGAATGTTTTCTTTAGTCGCGTCACTATTAGTCAGTCTTTTCAACTTGACCTCATTAAATAACTCCCCTCTTTGCTGACCTAAAAAAGCATCGGCTAGCGACATCGCATCTTTATCGGCATATTTTAAATTCAAAGCATTGTTGGAAAATTCAGAGATACCTATACTCACCACATGAATATCTTTTTTGTCTTTTACAGATGTTTGTTTTAAAAGATCATCTAAAGAGTAACTATCGTTGACATCCTCAGTACTTACGTGTCGAGGATTCGTTAAATAACTAATTTCCTTATTTTCTATAAAAAGCTGAATACTACCAAAATGAAAAGGCACATTGATTTTCTGATCAATTTTATAGGTATATACTCCTTCCTCTAAAGATTCATCAATTTGTATTTGTGGATATGGCCTAGCATTTAACATTAATCGCAAGCTAGATAATGGTAATTTAGATCGAACAGTTGCAGTCACTTGTACCGCATCATCTATAATTTCATCTTCTGATAATGGAGAAGCCCATTCTACCTTTGGTTTTATTTCAGCTATGTCAATAGGTTGATGATTTGAAATGTTGGCCTCTTTAAATCCACCCGATTGGTAAATCTTTTTTAGAATTTGAAGTCGATGAAATCTATTTGATAAAGAACTCAACTTATTGAATTCACCTAAAACACCAAAACCATGACTGACTAGAAAACCGACATATTGTTCCCCTCCAGCAGAAGCCTCATAATAACCTTTAGGCGACCAAATGATCCAATCGTTGTTATCAGAAATATATGCTGATACAAGGTGTTCCCCTGTCGCTAAATTCCAAATGTGATAAGTAAAATCTGCACTCTTACCCATCAGGTATTTATTATTGTTCAAATAATACAACTCATCCACAGTACCTAAACAGCCCATCAATTCGAGCTGTTCCTCCCCCAGTAAATCATATAATTTTAAAGAAGATTTAGTACTGATTACAATTTGTGAGGGCAGCTTTCCAAAAGTCACAATTTCATCATCAGCATCAATTCGTACATCATTATACTGAATAGTGTATTCATCTTTTAATGATAGATTATCTTTCTCAATTGTCGTTCCTGATGCCGTATTTTTTGCATTTAAATCCACCTTCATTCCCTCAAAATCAATCATCATACGTTGATTTCCCTTAGATAGGTAGACTTCACTTCCACTCACAGTAACATCATGAAATGACTTAGTATCACTTTTAAATGTTCTTACAATTTTATTTTTAGAAATATCCCAAATATTAATCTCAGGATGATCTCCTATAGCGGTAAGGATATAATTTTTAGAAAGATTGGCAAATTGAGCAGAACTTACTATTCCTTTTTTATTGTCGAGTGATTTATGTTTTACCCACGCCTCCGTATCGTACAATACTATATTTCCTTTAGAATCCGTAACTAATAACAACTCATCGTTATCAGAAAAATCCAAGCTAGTGATAAAACCTTCTGTATCTGTTAGAGAAGCGACTTCTGTTCCGTTGGTATTCCATACATATACACGACCATGATCGTCTCCGGCAACTACAAATTTATTGTCAACAGAAATTTCTACATTGGTAAATCGATCGGAAGTCTCCCACACTTTCATTAAAGCAGCACTTTTCATCCCAACAGACATAGAATACATTCTTACTGTACCATCAAAAGATGAGGTCACCAATCGAGATCCATCTTCCGATAAATCGATATTATAGACCAAATCAGTATGTTCTTCTATAGAAAGTTCTTCATAGGGTTCTTCTTCAAAAACTTCATTTTCTAAAAAAGGAATGTACCACACTCTCACTGTATTATCAGCTCCAGCGGAAACAAGATATTCTCCATCAGAAGAAAATTGAAGGTCTGAAACTGAGCTTTCGTGTCCTAATAAAGAGGCAATTTGTTCTCCGGTAGTCAGATTGATAATACTAATTTCGTGATCCTTCAGCTCCCCTGCCACAGCAATTAGTTTATTATCAGGCGATAAAGTTAAAGCTCCATAACCTCCATCGACTCCTTGTGACATATTACCCCAAAAAGTATGTGAAATGCTAGAGGAAGGAACATCCCACACCCTCATTGTTCTATCTTCCGATACGGAATAGATTTTTTGATTATTACTCGAAAAAACCACTTTCCTAATTATCTGAGAATGCCCTTGCGGGTCCATTACCACATGTTGTGATTTATCTTGACCAATAACTGAATGGAATAATAAAACAAAGAGACAAATGGAATAAAAAGAAATCTTCATTTCGAATTTTCTAGAGCTTAAAAAGTTTCTACCGTTATTCACTCAATATAGTATATATCGTTCAAAAACATATATCTATTGAGGATTGATATGCAAAATAAAATTATTCTTTATCATTTTTTTATTTAAATCGTATTTTTGCATTACATAACCAGAGATTGAGGAGTATTTATCTAAAATCTCAATGAAATACTTTTGATTCTCCACCTTGTTGGAATAATTGAAATTATCATTTTTTGGTGAGTATAAAATTGCCTTTAGATTCATTTTTTAATCTTAAATAATCAATTGATCCGTCAAAAATTAGAACAATATTACGTAGGACATGTGATCCTCAAGGCCTTTCGTTTAATTACTGCCGCTTGGAAAGAATTTAATCTTGACCATGCCTATATCTATGGTGCATCACTTGCCTACTATACCATTATTTCATTGCCTGCCGCTCTAAACCTCTTGTTTACTTGGCTTACCGCATTTTTTGATGAAGATGAAATCAAAGAAGACATGATCGAAGAGATCGCTTTGGTAACGGGTGATGTGGTAGCTATCGAATTAGAAGGGATGATCAATAGCTTAACCGCCTTACAAATTGATTCTACCATTTCGACATCAATTAGTATAGGCACTTTGATATTTACTTCTACTTTATCATTTCACACCTTAAAGGTGGCTTTGAATAAGTTTTGGAAAGTACCCTTTCATAAACAAAAGTTCAAACAATTGGTCATGGACCGACTCATCGCTTTTAGCATGGTGCTAGTCATGGGTGGCTTGTTTTTACTTTTAGTTTTTATTGATTCTGCAATTAGTGTGTTATCAGAGTTTTTAAAAGAATGGCTGACGACAAAAACCGTTGATTTTATATACGGTATCCGTCAGACGTTTACACTTTTGATATCCGTTTTACTCTTTACGAGTATCTATAAATTTATTCCTGATGTGACGATTAAATGGAGAGATGCATTTATCGGTGCAGTGGTGACGACAATTTTATTTCAATTGGGTCAGTTTGGTATTCGCTATTACCTTACGCACATACAAGCCAATTCTCATTGGGGAGCCGGCTCACCGATTATTGTCGTTATGGCTTGGACTTTTTATTCTGTACAAGTTATGTTTTACGGTGCCGAATTTACCTATGTGTACTCTCAAGAATATGGAAAAGGAATAGAATCTAATGTAATTACAGAAAATGAACAAGTATAATATTATTGTTGCCGACGAGCGATATGTGGAAACAATTGCTCAGTTCCAAGTGGATATGGCATGGGAAACTGAAAGCTATAAATTAGATTTTTCTACCGTAAAAAGAGGTGTTCAGCATATCTTTGACAACCAAAACATCGGAAGGTATGTCTTAGTAATGGACGGAGACAAATGCGTCGCTTCTATGCTTAATCTTTACGAATGGTCCGATTGGCGTTGCGGCAATGTGTTATGGATCCACTCTCTTTATGTAATTGAAGGATATCGTAGAAAAGGAATCTTTAGAATGATGTACGAACATGTGAAAAAAGAAGTCGATGCTTCTTCAGAACTTATGGGTCTACGCTTGTATGTTGAAAAAGATAACAAAAGAGCACAGGATACTTATAAGGCGATGGGCATGACAAAAGAACACTATGATATGTACGAATGGTTAAAATAAATCACAACAATTATCATTTTAACTAGATATCTGCTAAAGTCTCCTCATTTTAGTATAACTTTGAATAAGAATTGTGTTCGATGAAAAATATCTATCACCGAACTCAGATAAATAATAACAATTATATTTTTTCTAAGAAGCAATCGATCTTGAAAAGAATAGTCTATATACTTTTATCTTTTATACTTCTATCTCATCTCTCCTACGCACAAAATGATGATCAAGATAAGGAAGTAGATGCTGTTGAAGGTCAGGAACCCAACAAAGATGGGGTAACTCTTGAGCAAGATAGTTCATGGTTAAAGGGACCTCAAACCACTTGGTACCTTACCAAAGATGATTTCTATAAAATTCATTTTGAAGAACATGTAATGGACTCTTCTTATACCCATTTACATCGATACGATGTACATGGACAAAAAGGTTATGTGCATCAAACTCTTGGAAATAATGCAAGTGCGTTAAGATCGTATTGGGACCAACCGGTAAACCACCTAAGACAATCGATGGGTATTACAGCATTCGATCCTTATGCTTTAGATTTAGATACTTGGCAATATTACAATGCCTATGTACCTGTAACCGATTTTAACGGGGTAGTTGGACAAGATAACCGTGGTAAAATTGGTGGACAAATTGGTAGAAATATCGACCCTTACTGGGCAGCAGGGTTGTATTTCCAAAGACACTCTGAGCCCTATATTATAGGCAGAGATAAGGTAAGTAACTCCTATAACGGACAAGTACACACAGCTTTTGGATTAAATACACGTTATGAATCCGAAGACAACAAGTATAAATTGATGGCCAGTTTCTATCAATATTTTCATGAAGGCCCCGAATCTGGAGGTCTTGCCATGAAACAGTTAGTCACGGCAGATCAAACACCAGACGACTTATTTGCATTGGGTCGAGGTCAGTTAACCAACTACTTCCCTGATGGTGTCAGTTCTTTTAAATGGTATACAAATTATCAATTGTATCATCAGTATGCTTTGGTCGATAGTGCAAGGTTACAGGTATTCCACGAGTTCAACCGTAATCAGTATCGTTACAGCTATGCGAACTCAGAATCAACCATATCTACCAATCGTTTGTATTATGATCAGTTTAATGATCATACCTATAACTATGTTACTTCATTAGACAATAATGCAGGATTTCAGCCCGGATATCAACCACCTGTAGACACCAACTATGATTATGGAAGTAAACCATTGGTAGGTTATAAACAAGAATATATAGACAATAAAGCAGGTGTAAAGAGTAGATTAGGACCTACCTTTTGGTCAGGATATATACAACACCGTTTCTATCGCTATCAACAACAAAATTCTGACGACTACACTCCGATCCCCATGGATCAACAGTTATTTTTGGGTGGAGACGTGGAATTATTGTTACCCAATAAGTTAGGTGCATTAACAGGACATGCGGAGTATGATGTATTGAAAGGTAATATTTTTAATATTGATGCTGAAGTAAAAAGTAAATATCTAAATGCTGGTTTCGTTTTACAGAACACCTTAGCACCAATGTTTGCTCAACAATTTGCAAGTGTATTTATGTCGTGGCAAAATGATATGAACCCAATTGCAAGACAACAAATTCATATTGCTCCTCAGTTACCGCTTGGTGAGAAAGGTAATTTCCAAGTATTTGGCGAGCTGAATAATATAGGAAATTATATTTATTATGATAAATATGCCCGCCCTGTTCAGCTATCTGATAATATCACCTACTCTCGTTATGGAACAAAATTTAAATTAAGACTTGGGCCAATACAACAAATTGCTCAGGCTGTTTATACTGTAAATAATAATCAGGAAGTGATGCCAACTCCTGACGTTTTCTTTACTTATGAACTTTCCTATTTCAAGGAGTTTAAAAATGGTATGATGAGTTTGTATACAGGTTTTGACACCCGATATATTGCAAGTTATTATGGCTATGCTTTTAATCCTGTGACTCAGCAATTCCATGTTCAAAATGATTATAAAACCGAAGGTAATTTCAATCTCGATTTCTTTGTTAATTTTAAAATGAGGAGATGTATGGCCTTCATTCGTCTAAGTGACTTAATGAATTTAGCAGATGCACGTAGCGGATACTGGGCTACTCCCGGTTATATGGGACCTGGCTTCGGGTTTTCGTACGGTGTAAGATGGCTAATGTTTGAATAAAAAATATATGAGAAACCTAGTTCTAACAATACTTTTCCTAACAACTCTAGGAACTTCAGTACAAGCACAAAAATTTATCGCTGTGGACAATTACGGTAGAAACCGTATGAAAATCTATGAAGGCGATCAGATTAAATTCAAAATGAAGGGTGAAAAAGCGGTATATACGGATGAGGTATATGCATTAACAGATTCTTCGTTTTATCTTTCAAAAACAGGTACAGAAGTTCCATTAAGCGAACTTTCTGAGATAAGAAGAGCCCGTGTCCTTCCTAGAGTAATCTTCGGTGGTAGTGTATTTATTGGCTCTGGCTTCTTAATATCCAGTGCAATCAATAGAGATGAAGAAACTACTAAAGCAAAAGATATACAAGTTTTCCAAGGGTTAGCCTTTTATGGTTTAGCCGCAGCAATGTACCCTTTCTTTTGGAAGAAATATCGTCTAGGTAGAAATTCCCAAGCACAGATATTGGATGTAACAATTAGAAAAAAGCCTTGATAGTTAACAAAAACATTAGTAAGTTAGGTTAAAACTTACCAACCCCTTATATGCATAAATTGACTATCGCTTGGAGCATTACCCTATTATTAATAGCTCAAATATCCTTAGCAGAAAAAAAAATAGACTTAAGTTTTATGACTGAAGTCTCAGGTTTTCGTCTATTAGAAATTGCAGAGGATTCATCGACCATCGAAAAATTAAAAGAAGTTGAAGCCGAGCTTTATATTGGATTAATCGATTTCTCCAAAGAAAGAACTAAGGCCTTACAAATCTTCAAAGAGAAAGGCATTGAGTGTCATGCTTGGCTTTTATTAAATAAAGGCGAAGGATACTTCCCTAATGCACATAATGCTGAAGCCTACATCAAACGATTTAACGAGTTTATTAGTTGGTCACAGAAAAATGGTTTCCAATGGAATTCTTTATGTATCAGTTTGGCTCCTTACACCACGGATCAGAGAATTGTTGATCATGGCTACATCTCTATTTCTAAGGTATTTTTAAAGCGGATGATTAGTGGGTCTATTCAAAGTCAGGGTGACATTGAATACGGTAAACTTAGATCTTTAGCAAAAAAAAATAATCTTAAAACAGTAAATATTGTCTCTCCTTATATGGTGGATGGTAGAGAAGTAAATGTAGATACTTGGAAGCAAATTACGGGTACTTTCGACATACTTCATGATGAAGAGTATATTGAAATCTTTAATCACTACACTCCTTCTACGATTCTTACTTTGGCACAATTGAAGTCCTATCAAAGTGGATTTAAAAATATTGTGGTAGGTTCTGCGAATGAGAAAAAACCCTTAAGTAAAGAGGAAAACCCTAGACCTCTTCAATGGAAAGAGTTAACACAATACATTACTTTATTAAGGCAATACGATAAATCTATTATTATTTATGGTCTAGATGGTGCTGTAAAAGGAGATATCCTCAATAACTTATCACAACACCTTACAGACGATAAATTACCTAACTTAAAAGCAGCAGAAGAAGAGATCATCAAAGAAAGAGAGAATACACAAGTGGTATTATCAATCCTATCCCACACCGGATATCTATTGTTCTTTGGTCTATTCTGCTTCCTAACGTTCTTTATCGCTACGATAAGAACACTTAAACTCATTTTTTAATGCACCTGAAAGAAAGCATCTCCTATTGCCCAAAATGTGGTAAAAAGGAATTTATATTTGATAAAAAACGATTCGTCTGTAACAGTTGTCACTTTGACTTATACATCAATGCCTCGGCTGCTGTTGCTGCCCTTATTCTAAACGATAAAAATGAGTTACTCCTTACCCGAAGAAAATTTGATCCACATCAAGGCACTTTAGACCTTCCAGGAGGCTTTGTAGATATCCATGAAAAAGGAGAAGATGCCCTCAAAAGGGAAATCAAAGAAGAACTAAATTTAGAAATCACCGAAATGAACTATTTCGGTTCCTTCCCTAATACCTATACTTTTAGAGGCAACGACTACTATACTTTAGACTTGGCTTTTATCTGTAGAGTAGAATCCTTCGAACCAATGCAGGCCAATGACGATGTAAGTGCTATTGAGTTTATTCCTTTGGATAAGGTGAATGTGGATGAGATTGGTTTGAGTTCTATTAAGGTGATTTTGGGGAGTTATTTGGGGGAGGTATTATAGATTAAACCCCACCCTAAACACCCAAGGGTCGTCTTGAATAGGATTGTTTTCTTCTTGATACACAAAGGTGTACAACAGCTGAAAGCTTACCCCAAAGAAATCGCCAAATTGAAAGGTATATCCTGTACCTGTTCGGAGGGAGGGATACCAATGTCTTTTGTATTCGGGCTGTTCGGGGTCGGATGCGTTCATGCTTTCTATTTCTGCATCTAAATGTGGATACCCTTTAGTGGAGTGTATTGTGAGAATAGTCGACCTCCATAGACCCAAAGGTCGTTGTCTTCTACACTAAAGTATTGTATTAATGGCGACAACCCCACATTTACTTTTTTCTTGGCGCCTAAAGTTTTGTAGAATTGAGGGGCCAATTCCAAACCTGGATATTTACCTACCGAAAGATTTAAGCCTCCTCCTACTTTTAGAAACTGACCTATATCGATTTGAGCATTGGGTATTTCCAACTGATCCAATTCTGGATTGGCAAAGGGTATATCTTTCTTCGTCGACAATTGAAATTGCCAAGGTTGATCTGATGCTTGATCTATCCATCCTGTTTTTCTCATGGCGGAGGCCTCAATAGAAAACATTCTGCCTATTTTTAAAGAATAGCCTGCTCCGATCAAAACATCACTTTTCCATCTAGAGGCCGTGAGTTGATCTACACCTTCTGAGGTAATCAAAAGGGAATCCGACTCGTATAACCCAGAGTACTCAATCTGAAAATACGGCATCCATTTCTTGGGTTGTACTCTTGCAAATGCTCTACCTCCAAACGACCAATGCGTTTGCAAAGAATCGTAAGTCATGGCGATATTTGGACCTATACCCACAGACCATGCTTCACTTAATGGCAACTGAAGAGCGGGGGAATACATTACTTTTAAAGGATCATTTTGAGCAATCGTGATGGTATTTCCCAAGTTCAATGCTTTTGTTATCATATTTAATCCCTCACCCAATGATACGTTTTGCATGGATGAGAATTGTTCCAAAAGTTGTAAAGATGGATTCTGAATTTCATTAGCAGGTTGCACTCCTCCAAGATGATCACTGACAATTTTATGTAACCCTTTCTTACCAAAACCGACTTGCATGCCTGCTACTACTCCCCATTGTTGATGCTGATAATGATAATTCACATCTGTATACAACGTAATCATTTTATCTTTCTTATTTCTCCATGTATACCCTCCACCAGTACTGATATAATTGGTATAGCCTTGCCAACCATGACCTAAGGAAAGCTTCCCTTTTCTTTTTTTTCTAATCGGTAATTGACTTTACTTTCTGCCAACCAACGATCTGAAATATCCAATTGTCGAGATTCGGAATTGATGGATACATTTAACCCAAACAAAGCATCTAACTCCCATCTTTTATAAGTAAAACTTAAGCCTGTAGTAAGGTAAGGCGAGACTTCCCAACTTTCTTGAGTGGAAAGGTCTTGTTGCTCTAAAAGGGAAGGATTTTGTACCAAACCTACTCTTCCTCCTACAAATGCTATGATTTGAGGGATCTCTCCTGTCTGCAATAAACTATCCTCTAACTGTTGCTGTAGGAGGAGTTGTTTTTGTTTTTTTAGGTTGGAGAGGGAGGGGTAGGTTTGGGAGAATATTGTTCCGTGGAATAAGAAGAGTAATATGTAGAGTATTTTATACAAAAATGCTATTTTAGTTAGGACGAAGAATTTATTAATATAAAATATAGTTATTAGTACACTTCCTCATATATTACTTAGGCAACCTAATAACTAATTCTTTCTTTTATAAGTATATTTTTATTGTAGGCTTTACCAAAAGGGTCTAAATTAATTAAATTAAAATTCACTTCATTATATAATAACTCAATAATTAAAGTATAATCTTTCTTTTCAAGTTTACATTCAAAAGAAAATTTCTTGATATACTTTTCATTTGGCTTCAAAAGAATTGAATTAGTATCATCCAATAATAATTCATCAATGTCATAAATAATATTATCACGATTAAAGTTTATTAAAATTTCCTCAGAAATTGAATCGGATAATCTAATATTAAAAATACCATATTTCATACTACCTTTTGTCGGTTTATAAAATATCAATTCTTGATCTGATTTATTTTCTATTGTTAAAACAAAATCAATTTTATCATTTTCTATTACAATATCATTTACCATAAAATTAACACATGTTAAATAATAGAGCATGAAAATATTATTAATACTTATCATATTTTACCTTTAAAAACTTTATAAATATTGTCAATTCTTGAATTAAATACATCAGATCTATTTATATCTTTACCATATACTCTTTTCTCAAAAGCTTTACCTGCTTCTTTTTCACCATTTCCTGTTAACTCCCTAGGTTTATTTTTCACTTGTCTACCATAATGCACTCCTTCATGCATAATTGTTGATTCTACCAAAATATGAATCATATCTGGATCATCAAATTCATCTATAGTATGTAATTCATTCATTAAATCATCATCAATAGATATATAATCAACCTGATTATTATCACTTAACATTGTAACTCCATTTATTTTCGAATCATTAGTATCCAAATTTTTAATATTTAATTTTGGCCCAGATCCATAAGTTAACATTTCAATTGTTTCGTCTTCTGACAAGCCTGATAGTTCATAAAATGCATTTTTGTAATCTTGAGATTGATTATTAAAATTATCAACCATTTGTTTTAAAAAAACAACTAGCTCAGGATATTTTTCTGCAGTTTCACTATCTATTTCAAATCTTCCATCAGGATCTAAAAACTTAATAGGGTTATTGAAACTATACCTAAAAGGTGTTAAGTTTGGTAAAGAATCAGCCAACGGATCCACAGCAAACCATCTCCCCAAACTAGCATCATAATGTCTCGCCCCATAATCATAAAACCCAATCTCCTCTTGCTTTTCCTTACCATTGTATTGGAATTTATGATCAGGCGTTCCTTCTTTTTCGATACCTGCCATATTCATTCCAAATGGGTAGTAATGATTCTCCTGTACAATATAGTCATTAAACGACACTCGGATATCATCAAAATAGACATTAAACTCTGTGGTTTCATTATGAATACCCACTTTTACATAATGTGCATTAGCAGGAGTGGTGAGGTCTAACTGTAACTCTTGTCGTTGCATACTTTGAGTGATGAACGACTTCTTGGTTTCTGTTGAAATAGGCGTTCGACTTTCATCCAAGAATGTGACTTGTAGATAGGGGTTTAAAGTTGACACTTTGCTTAACTTTTAAATATTTGTTCATAAAAAATAATGTTTTGATTCTTATGTTTTATAAATCACATAATCTTCTATCTCAAATTCATATCGTTCTTCATTTATAATCTTAATAACTAATGTTGCAGAAATAGCAATATCATTTGACATCGCTTTACCTTCAATAACAAAAGGTATTTTTTTTATGTTAGTTTCATTATTAAAAGTAAAACCGTATCCAAGACCTTCTTTCCATGAGCTAGATAAATCATAAATACAATTTCCATCAAATATATCTTCTTTTAAAAACCGCATTTTTCCCTTTGAAGGAAAATATTTACATAAAAGATAAAACTTGTTTTGACTCAATTGATTTTTATGTGTAAAGTTTAAATATATTTTAGAGGTCCCACCCTCGAAAAGCTCACTAGTATAAGAATAATTCACTTTAAAAGGGACTTTCACAATCGAATCATTGTTATAAAACATTATTTTCCCTTCATCATTAAATGCTATATTTTTACCCTCTTTATTATAGTTTTCACTGATACAGTGATATAAAGAGATAAGGTATTATTAAAATTAAATATTTCATTTCAATTTAATTATTTTAGATATGATGATTTCACCTATTAATATAATTTCGATACCTAAGTATGCATTTTCGGTACATCAACATACTGTTCTAATACATGAATATGCACATATGGTCAATCAAGTAATGTTTTCTATGCCTGAATACGCGTTTTCGGTACGTCAAATGATATTTTCTATGCCTGAATATGTGTTTTCGGTACCTAATTATACATTTTTTATACCTCAAACCATCTTTTTTATCACGGGTTTAACATTAAAAGGCATCAAGTGAATACTTATTAAAAATTGAATACATTAATACTACTGAAAACAAAATAAGCCAAATCTATTTGTTATTATATTTTTCGTTGATAGTATCATATGCTTATATTTGTTGATTATAAAATTAGTTAGTTTTATGTCACTATTAATCTAACATTAACCCTACTAACCCTTGTGCTTTTTTCAACTCTCCCAAATCTGCTCCTGTGTATTTATTGAAATATGTAACATTCATAACAGTTGGAACACATGTTCCATCATCAAAAGCATCTTTACAGAATAGTTTAAATATATAGGATTTCCCTACTTCTATTTTGACCCCTTTAAATTTCAATATTTTTTCTGAATAGATCGTTTTTCTACTTTCATCATTTCTAATGAATATTAAATAGAAATCAGTTAATTCATCGATCTTAATTACTTCATAAAGCCCTTCCTCGATATCATCAACAGAAGTTTTAATTGTGTGGGGTGATTGAATTACTATTACATTTTCATCAAGTTCGGATGAAGATGTTTCGGGGTCTGTTTGTGAGAAGGTATTTGTTATTACAGTGAAAAATATAATGCTAATGAGTTTTAGTTTCATGTGATGTTTTGTCATCGATTATTTTTCTAAGACTTTATATATAAATAATCCTATAATTTAATATTTAAACCGTAATACCATTTTAAAGGATAACCATCTAAAGGTTTTATATTTTGCTTCCTAGCTTCCCTCAAGCCAATCTTTTTTATCTTATGATACCATTGCCGATAAGCTTCATATGCCATATCAATAATTTCTCCACTTATAGAAGCTTCCTTGTTTGTTTCAATATTTGTTACAAATGGATATGGAGAATACAAGCTAAATGATTTATTAAAATACAATTGGTTAATTATAAAAAGTGCTTCTACTTGAATAGAATAATCTTTTAATTGACCCATATAAATATGTGATGATTTTGGATCATAACAACTAATTGGAAGAACACAAATACTAGTATCTCCTTGAAATTTCAATAAATCTTCTATTAGCTTTAAAGTATCAACATTAAATTCAATTAAGATTGGATAAATATAATTACCTAAATCTGCAGAATCTGTTTTATGTTTCAATTTATAAAACTCATTTGAATCATCCTTGAGACTTGCTCCCTCACGTAGAAAAAAATTAGCTAGTTCTTCCTTATCAAATTCTTTCTTGTAAAAAGTATTCTGACTAAATACATTTATATTCATTAGACATGCAACGATAAATATAATACAATATTTCACCATACTAATTAAGATTAAAACTATTCATTTTTGATATATTTCAGATATGGCTATATCTGTTTTGTTTGTATGTATGTGGGAATGTGTGATTATTAAAAAATTGTATGCAGAAGAGTATTATTTATTTGTAATAAGTTAAAGACTTTAACTATGTATAGTTAACTCATGTTACTTTATAGATCAGTCCAGAACTTGATTTTAAATACTCTATCATTTTGGACACATAAAATGATATAACAATCAATAATTTTTGTATTGTTAGAAAGAGGAATTCTATAACCATCACAGTTAAGGCCTCTAAATTTCGACTTTTTCATAAAAAACTTTGGATATTTTTCTTTTAACAAAAGAATATCACAAAAATCAACACCATTTTGTAGTTGTACATTACCACAGTCAAGAGAAAACTCAGTTAAATCTCCTGATCTATACTTATAATATTCATTTTTATAATTGTAAACAAAAGTTGTATCATCATCAACAATTGGGTCAAAAAATATTTCTATATCATCTGGATTCCCATTAATTTTAAATAATGTTTCTTTATTAAGAGATAAAATATTGATTGAATTTAGATAAATATCATTTATATCGATACTTACCTCTTGAGTGTTTAAAGTAATTAAAATCAATAATAGCTTTACCTGTAAAAAATTTATCATATTTATTTTACTTATTCAATAATGCGAAAATAAGATCAACAACCTGATTATCTAAATCTCATAAATCAATACAACTATTTAATCAAGCTTAATATCAAACAATAGTTGAAGATAAGTCAAAGATTTATATTATGAGTGGTATGAAGATAAGAGTGTCCTTTATCACTAAAAGTATTAAACCTCTAACAACAAACAAAATACTCAACAATATACCCCCTAGATTTTAAGTATACTATTTGAATGATAGATTCATCAGAAACTTGATATGAAAAAGCCATACAACCTATGTTTTTACAGTTCTTTAATTCATGCCATTCCTCTTCAGTAATATTATAATTATAGTCTTCATCATACTTACCATCTTCTGATATTGGATTCTTGATAAAATGCTTAGTATTCAAAAAGTCATCAAATCGTTTTAAAATTGATGCTTCATCATTTACTCCAGTATTATGTATTATTAATTCTGTTGAAGGAATAGATAACTCATATAAGAGGTCATCTCCGTTTGAAATAACAAATTGAAATTCACTTTTTAATACACTTTCCCCTATTAGGGAGATTTCAAAGTTGTCTTTAGTATCAATATCAGAGAATTCTATGTTTATATTCTTTGACCTTAAAATTTTATTTTGTGAGAAGACATAGTTTCCTAAGATTGTAAAACCTATAATTAAAAATAATAATTTATTCATCTTAATAAGGTTAAGTTTGCTTGTATCTTATTATAATAGAAAATTAAAAATCTAAACTTTTATACCCCTCTCCATCATTTTGAGCTTTGTATTTTTTTATCTCATTACTTAATAGCTTTTGGTACTGCTCTCTCATGAAATCATAAAAATAATTCAAATCACTTTCTTCTCTAGATTTTTCCAGACTTTGAATATACTCGAGCTTATCTTCTTTAAAGACTACAGACATAGGCAATTCAAAAAGAGCTTGGATATAATTCATCAATAATCTTGATGTTCTGCCGTTGCCGTCATAAAAAGGATGTATACTTACTAATTCGAAATGAGCATAAAAGGATAAATTAATTTTATCATCAATAGTTATAGATTCCTTTTTTAATTGATCTGATATTGTTTTACACAATTTATTGACTAATCCCTCTACTTTCTGATAATTAACAAAGTACCTCTGACCTGCATAAACGCTTCCTTTTCTATATTCACCTTTACTACTATCCACTTCCCCTAATATAGTATTATATAGACTACCAGTGGATTTCATAACATAGGCATTTATCTCTTTAATAAACTCAGGAGTGATTAATCTATTTTTTGAAACTTGTTCTTTAATATAAAGTAATGCTTTGTGATGATCAGTAACCATTTGAGAGTGGATAAATGGCTTCCCTTTAGGAGTTAAACCCTCATCCAATAAAAGAGTAGCATCATCTAAGGTTAATGTTGATCCTTCTACTTGAGTACTGTGAGCAGTAATTGTATAGTTATTGAATTTTTCAAAATCAACCACTTTCTCAATACCAATAGCTTTATATTCTTGAATTGTTTCTATTAATGTCATATACAAATTTAAAAAAGATTATTGCGAACTAAGAGAAATTGAGATAAAAAAAGACCAACAACATATCGCTATATCATTGGTCTTTCTTATTTAGTTCACATGAACTTCTTTAAAATATTGAGAGAAGATCTCTACGGTTTTTTCAATTTGTTCTTTCGTTGGAGGTTCAACGCCTTCCAATCCGTATTCCATTCCCATGGCTTCCCATTTGTGGACGCCTAGTTTGTGGTAAGGTTGGATTTCGATTTTCTCTATGGTGTTGTAATCCTTGAAATGCTGCCCTAATTCATGAAGGTATTCTTCTTGATCAGACCAACCCGGTACCAATACATATCTAATCCACATTGGCTTACCTTGTTTCTCTCTCATTTCGGCCAACTTTAAGGTAGGTCCATTAGACACTGAGGTCAATTTGTGATGCCAATCGTCGTTGATATGCTTTACGTCCAACATCAAAAGGTCTGTGTATTCTAGAAGTTCTTCGACTTGTTTGTTGACTAATCGTCCATTAGAATCTAGGCAAGTGTGGATTCCTTTTTCCTTTAGTCTTTTAAACAATGTCAAGATTTTAGTTCTATGTAATAATGGTTCTCCACCAGAAATCGTAATACCACCATCATCTCCAAAGTAAGGACGCTGACGTAATACTCTTTTTTCGATTTCATCCAATGTTACAAACTTGCCTCCTTTTACGTCGAATGTATCGGGATTATGGCAGTACAAACATCTAAACTGACATCCTTGAACAAATACAATAAAACGAATACCTGGACCGTCGTGGGTACCAAAAGTTTCAATGGAATGAATTCGGATTTGTTCAGGGTCTTTCTCATTTAAATGAGAAGCGTCTTGTTGTGGATAAATGATACTCATCTTTATTTATTTTTCATTTTCAGGCGTACATCAATATACGTCTTATTTCTTGTTATTGTAATCTTCTATGATTCTTTCCAGGAATGGCAAGCCTTCTAAAATTGCCGCAGGTCCTGGCTGAAGCATAAACAATGGATCTACCTCTAGATAATCTTTTGTTTGAATGAAAGGCACTTGATTGACGTTATTTCGGTTTAACAACTCTGCTTCATCAAATTTCCTCCCACACCAACAGAACAGGCCTATTTCCGGTGCTTTATCAATTACTTGATTAAAATCGAAAAGCACTCTTTCTTGGGCAGATTGATGAACGCTCAATTCAGAGAATACATCTTCTCCTCCAGCAAGTTCAATCATTTCAGACACCCATTTAATTCCTGTGATCAAAGGAGAGTTCCACTCCTCAAAATATACCTTTGGTCGGTTAGTCAAGTGCTTTGTTTTTAACTGAGCACTACGTACCATACTTCTCATCTTCTCGATAAAAACAGCTGCTTTGTGCTCTGCTCCAATCATTCTGGCAATCATCTCTAAGGTATTGATGATTTCTTCTACAGATCGTTGGTTGGTAATTAGTGTTGGAATTCCTTCCTTAATCAACCTCGCCCCAATCTCTGCCTGAAGATCCGAAAAGCCAATGACCATATCAGGCTTTTGGTCTAAAATCTTTTTATAGTTCGCTCCCGTGAAACCACAAACCATTGGTTTCTCCAACTTCGCCTCAGCAGGTCGCTCGGCAAAAGCAGAAATACCCACAATTCGATGTGATTCTCCCAACATGTACAGCCACTCTGTGACCTCATCTGTTAGGCAAACGATTCTACTTGGAAATTTAGACGTATTCATTACTTCTTTTTATTACTTTCTAAACAAAATTGAAGAATCACCATAGCTTAGGAAACGGTAATCGTTATCCAAAGCTGCTTGATATACTTTTCTCCAATCTTCTCCAATAAATGCCGCAATCAACAACACCAAGGTTGTAGAAGGCAAGTGGAAATTCGTTACCAATGTGTCGATGACTTGGAATTGATAACCCGGCATAATAAATATAGAAGTTTCTCCATGAATAGTATCCAAATTATGCTCCTCCATATGTTTTAAAATGGCTCCAAAACTCTCTTGTCTTGATGGCAATGTCACACCACTTTCCATTCTTTCGTAAGCTTCCAACTTTTGAATATCAAATGTTGAGTTATTATCCAAAAGCAGACGAACACCATACCAATACGACGATTCTAATGTTCGCATCGAAGTTGTTCCCACACAAGCCACTTTATTCGCTTCAATCAACGCTTTCACATTCTCTTTCGTGATAATGATCTGTTCGTTGTGCATGTCATGATCCGTTACCTTATCAGCAGTGATCGGTTTAAACGTCCCTGCACTTACGTGAAGTGTCACCTCCTGTTCATCCACTCCTTGATTCTTTAGGACATCAAGGACTTCGTTGGTAAAATGAAGTCCCGCAGTTGGAGCTGCTACCGCTCCCTCGTTCTTCGAATATACTGTCTGATAAGTCTCCTTATCATCTTCAGTAGCCGTTCTTTTTATATAAGGAGGCAAAGGTGTATTCCCTGCCGCAGAAATAATATCCACGAAGTTTAAGCTCTCCTCTTCCCATTCAAACTTCACATAACGTTTCTCTCTATCCTCATGAGAAACCGTCAACTTCACAATCCCTTTCTCCGTTTGAACAGCCGCCTCTAATTTATCTTCTTTCCAACGTTTGAAATTACCAATAGCACACTCCCAAATTGTCCCCGATTTCTCCAACATAGCCGCAGAAATATCACGAGTAGGTGCAATTGGATTCAACAAAAACACCTCAATCTGTGCTCCCGTCGGCTTTTTAAAATACAAACGTGCCGGCAATACTTTGGTGTTATTGAAAAATAAAGTGTAGTCGCTATTCAATTCCTTGGTGATCTCCCTGAAAACTTTATGCTCAATATTCCCCTCTTTATACACCATTAATTTTGATGAATCACGTGGATTAGCCGGATGTACAGCAATCCTCTCGTTCGGCAATTCGTATTGATAATCGTCTAAATTTATCTCCGGTAAATTCAAAGTATTACGCTTTTATTTTTAAAATCTAAAATTCATACAAATGTCGTAAAATGAATTGGGGTATGAAAGGGAAATTTTCTATCAATGTTTAATTAATGTTTATTGGTAGCTGAAGCGAAGTGAAGAGCAATTTTAAATTAAAAATGAAAAATTAAAAATGAAAAACGTGAAATGTAATGGTAGATTGGAGAATAAGGATGTTTTAGTGCGATACCCTAAACATATGAGATAACCTGAAACTTACTAGTACTTCAATAGAAGGTGGTGGAACCCCTTCGATCAATACATATACATATGAATACTATCGATTAATCAATAAGCATCTAAAAAAGCTTCAAAAAAAACAGCAAATAATATCGAACTATTCCTCATAAAAACACCAAAAAAAATTAACCTTTTAAAAGGAGGCGGTGAAACCCCTCCGATCAATACATCTACATATGAATACTATCGATTAATCAATAAGCATCTAAAAAAGCTTCAAAAGACTAGCAAATAATATCGAACTACTCTTCATAAAAACACCAAACTAAATTAACCCTATAAAAGGAGGCGGTGAAACCCCTCCGGTAAATATCTCTCCCAACTCGTGCTCGCGTTATGAGGGACGTAATTTTAGCCCGTACTGCTTATAATACCTTTCCCGAGGTCGGGAGACCTCTAAAGTTTCTCAGGCACAAATGTCGCTGCGCTTAACATTTGCGCCAGGTAAACCACACTGAAACAAACGAGCGTTAGCTTAACATTTCACGTTTTTCATTTTTAACTTTTCATTTTTCATTTCAAAAATGTCGCTGCGCTTAACATTTGCGCCAGTTAATCCATACCCAAACAAACGAGCGTTAACCTAACATCTCACGTTTTTCATTTTTAACTTTTCATTTTTCATTACAAAAAAGTCGCTGCGCTTAACATTTGCGCCAGTTAAACCACAACAAAACGAGCGTTAGCTTAACATTTCACGTTATTAACTTTTCATTTTTAACTTTTCATTTCCAAAACCTTTTTAACAAAAATAATTTCAGCTACTTTTGTGCAGTTTATTTAGACCATAGGTCAAAATCATTTCTAACAGGCAACTCCAATATGAGCTTTTACAAATCCGTAGTCAGACCATTTTTATTTCAGGTAGATCCTGAAAAGATTCATCATTTTGCTGTTCGTTATTTAAAAACCATGTTTTCACTTCCTTTTGCAAAATCTATTGCTCGTGGGATTTATAAAGTGAATGATCCTCGTTTGGAAAGAGAGGTATTTGGTATCAAATTCCCATCTCCTGTAGGATTGGCGGCAGGTTTCGATAAGGATGCGAAAATGATTGATGAGTTTGCCAACTTCGGTTTTGGTTTTATTGAGATTGGTACTTTAACGCCAGTTTCTCAGCCGGGTAATGACAAGCCAAGAATTTTTAGATTACCAAAAGATTCAGGTTTGATTAACCGTATGGGCTTTAACAACGAAGGTGTGGAAGCTGCCGTTGAGCGTTTGAAGACAAGAAAGTCGAAGGTGATTGTGGGTGGTAACATTGGCAAGAACAAAGTGACGCCAAATGAGAATGCAGTGGACGATTATACGAAAGGTTTCAATGCATTATTTGATCATGTGGATTACTTCACTGTCAATATCTCATCACCTAATACTCCTAATTTGAGAGCCCTTCAAGACAAAGAACCTCTGAAAGAACTTTTGGGAACTTTAAAGAACTTGAACTCTCAAAAATCCAATCCTAAACCTATCCTTTTAAAGATTGCTCCGGACTTGACAAATGAGCAATTGGACGACATCTTGGAGGTAGTTCAGGAAACAAAAATTGATGGAGTGATAGCTACGAATACTACAATTAGTAGAGAGGGCTTAACTACACCAAAAACAAGAGTGGAAGAAATTGGTATGGGAGGCCTTTCAGGTAAGCCTGTTACCGATAGATCAACAGAAGTAATTAAGTATTTATACGAGAAATCGGGTAAAACATTAGATATAATTGGCGTGGGTGGTATTCATTCTGCTGAAGACGCTATCGAAAAATTAGAAGCAGGAGCAAAGTTAGTACAAGTGTATACTGGTTTTATTTACGAAGGTCCAGCCCTAGTTAAAAGCATCAATAAGGCAGTTATTAACAAATAAATTCAAATTTATTACAATTTTTCGCAACCTAATTAACACTTATTCGTTGTTATAAGTAGAAAGATTGTTGTAGTTAATGAAATTGTCGAGGAGAGAACACTTACATATGTGAGTGTTTTCTTTTTTTTATGCAATCGCTACTTTTTTCTCTTCATTCCAATGTAACGTCTTTTCATCAAATAGTCGTGACAAGGTCTTCCCAAAATAATCTAAGTTGATAGGTGCTACTTCAGATTCCAATTCGTGTACCGACATCGGCTGATCCTTTAGTACTTTCAATATTTCAGCTTTATAATTATCAGGTACTTCTTGATACGATTTCTTTTTCTTTTGTTCTATACAGACATCGCATACCCCACAATTTTCTCCATCAAAATCACCAAAATATTCTCTGAGCATAATACTTCTACACCTCGTCTTATTTTGGATGAAGTGTATCATTGATTTTGCTCTTTTATAATCTTGCTGTTTTCTGAAGGCCAATAATTTACGATCAATAGGTAATCTTTCGGGTAAATGTCTTGGAATTAGAAACGTGACTTGAGGTTTCTCCCTTTTAGGCTGGTAATCTACCAACTCTAAATTGTGTAATTCTTGTAAATAGAACGTCACACGATCCAATGGAATACCATTTTGCATGGCAATATCTTTTTCGTCAATACGCACAAAAGAATTATATAACTCCCCTCCATACATTCTTAAAACCCCTTTCATTAATAATTCATGATGAGGCTGACGAATCAGATAGTCGTATAAGTCGTCGGGAGTAGTTTTGATATTTAAGGTGGGATCATGAAATACACTTTCGTTGAATAACAAAATACCATGTTCCTCCAATCGTTTCAATCCGTAATAAGTTTCTTGAGGGGGAAGTTCGTATTTCTGAATAAAGGGCTTGAGGTAAAAATCGAATGAACTCATTTCTCCACTACCTACCGCTAAACGGAAATGATTTCCTAAGCATTGATATATTTTCTTCAATACTTTGACATCAGGATGACGTTGTTCTACCCACTCTAATAACTTCTGTCTTGTATCCTCCTTTACCAAAAGAACAGCATACGACTTTTCTCCATCTCTACCTCCTCTTCCGGCTTCTTGATAATAGGCCTCAATACTTTCTGGTGCACCGATATTGATTACCGATCGAACATCAGGTTTATCTATTCCCATTCCGAAAGCATTCGTCGCCACAATTACACGAATATGGTTCTTCACCCAAGCTTCCTGACGCTTACTTCTTTGCTCAGGAACTAAACCACCATGATAATAATCGGCATTGATGTTATAACTCAACAAAAGGCTTGAAATGTCCTTGGTCATTTTTCGAGTTCTCGCATACACAATGCTACTCCCTTCTACAGAATTTAGAATTTTGAGCATTTTTTGGGTAGTATCTAACTCTTTGCTAACAGAAAAAGAAAGATTAGGACGTGCAAAACTTCCCTTAAACACATTGTGATTCTCCTTAAATAGCAAAAGTTCTACAATCTCTTTTTGTGTTTCTTGGGTAGCAGTAGCGGTAACCGCAATAACAGGAGTATCTGGAATAAGCTCTCTTAATTCGCCAATTTTTAAATATTGTGGACGAAAATCGTGCCCCCACTGAGAGATACAATGGGCTTCATCGACCACTAATAAACCCACAGCCATTCGTTTTAAACGCTCAATAAATAACTTAGTGCGAATTCGTTCTGGTGATACATACAAGAATTTAACTTTCCCTTGAACAGTATTCTCTAATAATGTATCCATCTCTTTGATAGACAATCCAGAGTACAAGGCTTTGGCAGGAATTCCTCTATCGTTCAACTGGTGCACTTGGTCTTTCATCAAAGAAATTAGGGGTGTAATGACAATACACACTCCTTTTCTTGCAATACCGGGTACTTGGAAGCAAATTGATTTTCCTCCACCGGTCGGCAACAAAGCAAGAGTGTCATTTCCCTTAAAAACACTACTAATGATATCTTCTTGAAGAGGTCGAAAGTTATCGTAACCCCAAAATTTTTTAAGTATTTGTTGAAAGCCCGCGTTCATGAACCATTAATTGACAATTATTTTATCATAAATCAAATATCAACAATTAATTTTTACAAATTGTATCTTATTTTTGCAAAAGCTGAGAAAAATATTGTTTTCTCTCGGTTTAAGTAAAATTAAAGAGAAATCCTCTTTAAACTAAACATATTCATTAGCAACAACAATGGAAAATACTATTGCAAAAAAGGTCGCTTCTTTGTTATTAGAGATCAATGCTATTAAGATCCGTCCAAACGATCCTTTCACTTGGGCTTCAGGATGGAAGTCACCAATTTATTGCGACAACAGGCTTTCTTTGTCACACCCTCACGCAAGAACGTATATCAAACATGCATTAAGTTCTAAAATTCAAGAGCAGTTCGCAGATGCAGAAGCTATTGTTGGTGTTGCTACAGCGGGTATCCCTCAAGGGGCATTAATCGCAGATGCATTGGGTATTCCTTTCGCTTATGTTCGTTCTAAGCCAAAAGGACATGGTATGACGAACATGATTGAAGGTGAATTGAAAGCAGGTGCTAAAGTAGTGGTTATCGAAGATTTGATTTCTACTGGAGGTTCATCACTTAAAGCTGCTGCGGCTTTGAAAGAAGCAGGTATCGAAGTGTTAGGTATGGCTGCCATCTTCACTTATGGATTTGATTTATCGGTAAACAACTTCAAAGAAGCTGGTATTCCTCTAGTGACTTTATCTAACTACGATGCGATGTTAGAATTAGCTTTAGAGCAAGATTACATCAAAGCGGAGGACATCGATTCATTGAAGTCATGGAGAGTTGCTCCATCAGAGTGGAATCAATAAAATTATAATAGGCTGTTAATTAAAATATACTCTTTAGTTCACAGTCTAAAAAAAGGAGATGTTAGCTCATCTCCTTTTTCTCATTCTGCTTCTATTCATCTTACATAACACTCTTAATACTTACAAACAAGCGGAACAAACAAACTGTGTTTCAAGTTATTTCCTTACAATGTATTATGAACTAGCATTTGGTATTGTTTCTTCACAAGAAAAGAAACTTACGCCAGTTGAAATCGACCAACTATTGGCTAAAGGGTATTTTAGACATTCCCTAAATATGGCTACTTACGAAATGATGTACTTTGATGACAAGATGCAAGGAGTACTTCCGTTACGTTGTCGCCTAGAAAATAATATGCTTTCGAGATCACAACGAAAGAAAATAAGACAAACAAGAAATAAATTTGATATAGTAATTGAACCTCTAAATATTACTGAGGATCATAAAACTCTTTTCACAGATTATAGAAAAAACCGTTTTGATGAAGAGGAAAAATCCCTCCTACACTACTTTGGAGTGGATTCTGACAAAGATATCAGTCTAATTCCATACAACACTTGGCAAATAAGTTTTTATGCCAATGGTCAATTAGCTGCTGCAAGCTTTTTTGATGTTGGAGATAAATCTTTATCTAGCCTAATGGCAATATATCATGAAGACTTTAAAGATGCTGGACTTGGTTTTATATCCATGCTTTTCGAAATCGAATGGTCTTTAGATCGTAACATGGAATTCTATTATCCTGGTTACACACTCGATATGCCGTCTTGCTTCGATTACAAACTTAGGTTACCTAATGTTGAATTTTATAATTGGAAGGACGAATGGTTAAAGTGGGAAAATATCAACTTTAAAACTACTAAAAGATATAGAACCTTACATTCCATAAAAGCCATTATTGAGCTGGTTAATGACATATGTATTGTTAAAGGTAGAGTTGCCGAAGAGCAAAACTTTTTCTCAAGTATGTGGCACGACATGTTTGATTATACTCAAGCAGTAGAAGCTCCTATATATGCTTCATACCCTATTGGTCAATACCACCAAATGATCATTATTTATTTACCTGATGAAAACACTTTTTTAGTAAAACCACATCTATTTAATTTTGAATCAAGTTTACCACCATATATTAAAACTGATAGCCCCGAAGATATCTCTTTATTTATTGGTGCTTATTTTGCCCACCTCCAACTTATAGATGTTCGCTTAACTAGTGCATTAGACAATTTTAGAAGCCTAATTACAGATTCTAACATAGAATTTGATGTTGTAGAGACTTTAGGAAATGTAGGTAGACATCCTAACTATAAATGGATATCCTTAAGAAAAGGTGAAGATCAATGGATGGTCATGCCTTTATGGGATGAAAACAAAAAAACATATCTTTTCCACCCAATGGTCTTTAAACGTGATCAAAACAGATGGGTATCTCCTTTTGGATTGTGTTCAGATGCCATCGCCATATTAAAAATCTCTGACTATATTTGTTCAAAAGAAAGCAATTGGCATGATTTATTGTCAGAAAATGATTGAAACTGATCATTAATAATGAGTATTCAAGATAACTACAGTTTTTTAGAACATATAGCAGACACCACTGAAGTAAAAAATATTAGTTTTGATAATTGGCAGCAGCTCAATTCTCATACGATTATAAGTATGGCTAGAAAATTTCTAATTGAGAAAAATATTCCAGTTAGAAAAATACCCTTAAAAACAATTTATGCCTTCATTACAGACAGTGGTTTAGAAAGTCTTCCAAAGCAACAACAAAGGTGGGCGATACTATTTTCAAACGCGGTCACCTTCAGAAATCCTTGTAAACAGCATCTTACGCTAGTAAAAATACTAAGAGATGCTTCCCTAGAAGAAATTGAGATCCTTCACTACCTCAAGAAAATATCCTTCATAGAATACGAAACCTCACGTATTTGGATCAAAATAAAAGGTATTGAACAATGGGCTATAGAAAAGCTAGACTGTTCCAGTATAGATATAGAAATCATCCTAGAAAATCTTATGATGAAACGCCTCATAGAAATCTCTAACTCAGGAGAGGAAATGAGGATTGCACCACTTGGAATGCATTTTATATTGGAATGTGAGAAGCCGTTTGGGCTTAGTTAGGAGTTAGGAGTTAGGAGTTAGGAGTTAGGAGTTAGGAGTTAAAATAATACTTGAGTTTGATTATCAAAACTATCTATTAATGTAATTTCATATTTTTAAAAATATAATTTATTAAATAATTCAGTTCCTAATTCCTAGTTCCTAGCTCCTCACTTTATATAGAAAACAAAGCAAATCCAACAAGCTTCATAATTACCTCAAACAACATTAAATGTCCCCCAACTGCGGTCGAACAATAATGTCTTCTACACAAGCACTGTTAGATAAGTTGTAAGCTGAGTAAACAAGGTCGGCGATGTCTTGAGATTTCATAAAGCGGTCTTCTGGTAGGTCAACCCCTGCCCAACTGTTAGTGAACGTTGCTCCAGGCATTACGGAAGTCACTTTGATATTGTGAGGTTTCATTTCTTCTCTTAAACATTTTGAAAAGCCTAACATAGCATGTTTTGAGATAGCGTAAGAACCACCGTTGGTATAAGCCATAAAAGAAGCTACAGAAGCGATATTGAAAATATGTCCTTTTTTGTTTTCCATCATTTGATGTACAAAACCTCTTGTGATGTAGTAGGTAGAATACATATTGGTTTGCATCATCATTTCGAAGGCTCCCTCTTCCTCTTCATAGATAGCACCTGGAACAAATACTCCGGCATTATTAACTAAAATATCAATAGGCTTTTGAAGTGATTTCACTTCTTCTATAAATTTCTGACAATCTTCTTTTGTTGACACATCTGCTTGAAAAATATGGATTTCAGCATATTGCGATAATTGATCTTTTAATTCTTGTAGTGATTCTAAGTTTCTAGCACATACTGCTACGTCTATTCCATCTTTAGCAAATTTTTCTACAATTGCTCTTCCGATTCCTTTTGAACCTCCAGTTACTACGATCATGATTTTATTTAATAAGCGCTAATAAAACGAATTATTGTTTGATATCAACTAATATTTAGAAAACATTTTTCTAATTTTGTATTGTATCAAACAAACGGTTAACCTTTTGATTTGAAACAATTTAAATATTACCTAATTATCAATCGAACTAATCTATGAAACATCTATTATCAATCATACTATTCTGCCTATTTTCTCAGATTGTAGTAGGACAAAATAATATACATGTCTCATCAAATGTTCTTCAGGAGAACAACGTAAAGTCATCAATGTTTTCAGGTCAACTGAAAAATAAGATCAAAAAGCTATTTTCAAATCAAGAATTAGAAGCTGAGGTAGTCGCATCTTCAGACAAACAATTATTTGATTTGGTTGATCATTTCAATCAAAATCTATCTTATAATTCAGAAGACACCTTCAGAGAAATTCGTCTCATGGAGATAAATCATCAAAATCAAAATACTATTGATGTTAAAACGGATGATGATAATCAATTAAATATGGGAATGATTTTCAACGTTTTGAGACAAAAAATATATTCGATGAAATAATCAGAACATTAACAATCATTACCTACCTCTTTTACTTGAACCTATTTTAATGATGCCTAAATTTGCATTATCAACATAGGGTTAACGCTTACGTCTAAAGCAAAATCTTAAAAAGAGAATGATTTATTTTAAACGATGGTCAAGAAAAGGGTATTCAATTTTTAACACCTTGAAAAAGGTGGTAAAAATCTGTGTCGTTAAAAAAACGGTACAACTCACTCCTTGTGTCATCGAAAATCATCCAAGAATAATGTTCATCGGTCTTCAAAAAGACGATGATGACCCTTTGATTGACTAACTTTCTACATTCCTTTTTTATTAGTAGACTGTCTCCTTTATTCCTCAAAGTGAGACCTACTCATTTTATTTATTTCACATATTTTTTTCGGATATCCTATCCACAATTATGAAAACATTTTTACAGTTTCACTGTTCATTCATTTTCGTACTTTTGAGTCTTGTGGGCTACGCACAAGAATCAGATTCTACTAAATTATCAGAATATTATCTAGACGAGGTTACCATTAATTCGGGTCGTGTACCTCAAACATTTTCTGAACAAGCAAGAATAGTTACTTACATTCCTCAAGAAGAACTACAGGCGATGCCTGCTCAAAGTTTTGATCAAGTTTTAGGGTATGTTGCAGGTGTTGACATGCGTTCTAGGGGCCCTATGGGGGTTCAAGGAGATGTAAGTATTCGTGGTGGTTCATTTGATCAGTCGTTAATTCTTTTGAACGGAATCAATATGAACAACCCACAAACGGGTCACTTAAATTTATTCCTTCCTGTAGATCTTGAAGCCGCTTATGCTGTTGAAGTTTTAGAAGGTCCTGCTTCTAGAGTTTTTGGAGCTAACGCTTTTACCGGAGCAATTAATATACAAACCAAACCACTTGATAAAAATAATATCTATGCACATGTAATGGCAGGTGAATATGGCTTGCAAAAATATACCGGTAGAGTTAACCTTACTTCGGGTAAAACAAGACACCTTATTACTGGTTCATACAAGAAAAGTGATGGATACATCGATAATACAGACTTTGAAGATGTTACTTTCTATTACCACGGTAGCTACGACGTAAAGCAGGGTACTTTTGACTTAACTGCTGGTATATCTGATAAAGGATTTGGAGCTAATTCATTTTACACTCCGTTATACCCTAATCAGTACGAAAGAAATAAATTATATCATGGCTCTTTAAGATTTACCAATAATGGTAAAATTAAAGTAAGCCCAACAGTATATTGGAATAGAACCTACGATAGATTTGAATTGTATAGAGATAATCCTGCAAGTTGGTACACGAACCATAACTACCATCAAATGGATGCCATGGGCTTTAATCTGAATACCATCATCCCATCTAAATTTGGTAAAACTTCTATTGGTTTTGATGCCCGTTACGAAGGTATCTTAAGTAATGTATTGGGTGAAGATCTTGATGACCCCGTTTCTATTGACGGTGTAGATAATACTGCATATACAAAAGGGAAAGATCGTTTTAACTACTCTTTATTTCTTGAGCATAATGTTGTTTGGAAAAAATTCACAGCTTCTGCTGGTTTAATGTTTAACTACAATACTCAGTTAGCAGAATCTAGCGATGGATTTGATGTCTTCCCTGGTTTAGATATCTCTTATGCGTTTAATGAATCAGTTAGATTATTTGGTACAGCAAACACTGCAATGCGTATCCCAACCTATACTGATTTATATTATCAAGGTCCTACTAATATTGGTAACCCTGATCTAAAAGAAGAAAGAGCAACTACCTATGAAGCGGGTGCTAAATTAGACCGTAAATGGATTCATGCAAGTGCTTCTTACTTCATTAGATATGGTAAAAATATTATCGATTGGGTAAAATACCCTTCTGAAGATAAATGGCAAGCTCAAAACTTGACAGAGCTAAATACACAAGGTATCACTTTAAACACTGTCTTTAATTTTGAACAAGTATTAGGCAAACAATCGACTTTAAAATCAGTAACTGTCAATTATCTTGGATTGAAAGTAGATAAATCTGCTGCTGATTCATTGGTTTCTAACTATGCTTTAGATCACTTGAACCATAAAGTAACTGTAGGTATTAAACATAAAGTATTCTTAGATAATCTGATTGCCGATTGGAAATTAGTATACCAAGATAGAAATGGTAGTTACACTGCTTACGATGCAGATTTCAACCCATCAGAAACAGAATACAAACCATTTACTACTGTAGATTTAAGATTAAGTTATCAGTACAAAATGATGTATTTCTATACAGAAGCATCAAATATCTTCAACCAAGAATATTATGATTTTGGAAATATCCCTCAACCTGGAAGATGGTTTAGAGCGGGTATTAAAATGAATCTAGATTTATAAAAACAAAAATCACCTCTTTGTCATTAACAAAGAGGTGATCTATTTAACTCTCTTAATATCTTATTATCTACTAAGCGCATTCATCTAACTTATAATAAATCAAACGCTTACGAAAATATTTTGTTTCAACTCAAACATTTAAAAAATCTTAAATTGTTTGATATCGAATTAACACATCAGATGATATCTTTCATTTAGGTATTAGAAATACATAAAAAAGCCCTACTAAAATATTAGTAAGGCATTCTTTATTTTATATCAAAGTGATTAATCTTCGATAGATTGAATCACTCTTAATTGATCTTTCAACTTCTTCAACTCTGCTTTAGAAGCTTCGATTTTCTCGTTATACTCTGATAATAATTTATCAGCAGTTTTAGAGTTAGCGAAGAAAGCCAAGTTGTTTTGCCAAAGTGCAATATCATCTTCATGAGTTTTAATCTTGTTTCTGATGTTTTGCTCTTGGTTTCTGAACTTTCTACCACCTGAAGGAATCTTGTTAAAGATACCTGCTAAAGCTTGAAGTTTATCTTTCTCGTCTAATTCTTCTGCAGTAGCTACAAATGCTTCTACAGCTGCTACGAATTTATCAACGATAGCATCTTTCTCTTTTCTTGGAACGAATCCGATAGCAAAGAATGCTTCAGTTTTCTCATCAAGAAGAGTTTGATCGAATTTCGTCTTATCCTCAGTTAGTTTATTTAACTCAAGAATAATTTCTTCCTTCTTGTTAAGATTCTCAGCATATTCTTTGTTCTCTTCGTTTCTCTTGTTTCTCTTTCTTTCGAAGAAAGCATCACAAGCTGCTTTGAACTCAGCATATACAGAATCTCTGAATTTCTCTGGAACTGGACCGATAGACTTCCACTCTTTTTGTAAAGCGATTAAAGCATCAGCTGTAGCGTTCCAATCAGAACTTTCTTTTAACTCTTCTGCTTTTGCTACTAGAACTTTCTTCTTCTCTAAGTTTTCAGCTCTTTGCGCTTCTAATACTTCGAAGAATTTGTTTTTGTTAGCGAAGAATTGCTTAAAGTTTGCCCAGAATTGTTTGTTGATTCCTGAAGCTACTTCTCTTGGAACAGGACCAATTGCTTCCCACTCCTTTTGAACAGCTAACAAACTTTTTGTTTCCTCATTCCACTCTTTGATTCTATCTGTATCAAAAGTTGAGAATGGCTCCACTTTAAGACATAATGCTTGCTTAAGTTTCATGTTTTGATCCAACACTTGCTTAAACTCTTCTGCATATTGTCTTTTCTTTTCGTAGATCTTATCCGAAATCTCTTTGAAAGCGTTCCAGATAGAGTCTCTATCGTCTTTAGGAACTGGACCGATTGATCTAAACTCCTCGTGCAAGTTGTTTAATAAAACTACTGCTTCAGAAATGTTCTCTACTTCTAAAAGTTTCTCAGCTCTTTCGATAAGTGCTTTTTTCGCTTTTAGATTGTGTTGTCTGTCCAATTCTTTTAATTCAAACTCTATAGACATTTGATCGTAGAAACGATCCAATAATGCACCATAAGTTTTATATATTTCGTCAGCATATTGCTGTGGAACTGCGCCAGTTGCTTTCCAATCTTTTTGAAGATCTTTCACTTTTGACATCACACCTTTATCATCAGTGCTTTCAATAAGTTCTTTTACCTGATTGATGATGGCTCTTTTCTTCTTCAGGTTATCTTCTCTCAATTTCTGCATTTGCTCGAAATGCTGACGTCTTGCATTCTTGATAGCATAAAAAGCATCGTTGAATGATTTGATGTCCGCATTATGGTATTCGAAACCGTCTGTGTTACCATTCGCTTCTAAATACTCGGCTTTAGCAGCTGCTTCCTCCTCTTTTACGATTGGATCAAAAGCTTCTTTGATTTTCTTAGAAATCTTTTCTGCTTTTACGACATCAGAAGAGTTAACAATCTTCTTGATCTCTGCTAATAATTCTTGTTTTCCGAATCCAGTAAAGTCTTTGTCTTCCTGTAATTCTTCTTCCACTGAAGTGGCTTCATCATCACCGAAGTCTGCAACATCCTCCATGTCTGCCACATCCTCGATCTGTGAAGTTGTTTCCTCTGTCAAATTTTGCTCGTTTAACTCATTTGATTGAGTTTCGTCTTGTGGTGTTCCCATCTTAAAAAACGATTTAAAGTGCGTCAAAAATGTTACTACTACCCATTTCGAAAAAAATGAAATGGCCCTAGGCATGACTTTTCACAAAGTCATTTAAGTCATGAGCAAAAATAGTCTTATTTTCTTATCATTAATAACTAAACTAAGGTTTTGGGCTATTTTTAGTTCTTTTTTTTTCATCTTTGTAATCAGTTTTTATTTTTCAATGATTATTAACGACTTTTGTTAATAATTCTTTTTGACAAACAGCTATTTTTTGATGGAGAAAAGACAAGTTCAATATCAATATGATGAAAACCATTTAGTAAATTCATCTCGTAACTTTTACAATATAGATAACCTTCGTACAGAGGAGATGGTCCTTAATATAGGCCCGCATCACCCTGCTACGCATGGTGTATTAAGAGTAGAAGTATTAACCGATGGTGAATATGTAGTAGATCTTACTCCTCATTTAGGCTATTTGCACAGATGTTTCGAAAAACATGCTGAGAATTTAAGTTTTCAGCAAATCATTCCTTACATCGATAGAATGGATTATGTAGCTTCTATGAACTCTGAGCATATTTATGCAATGGGTGTAGAACATATGCTGGGTATTACTGATAAAATTCCCAAAAGAGTGGAATATATCAGAGTTTTGGTGGCCGAATTGAACAGAATAGCTTCTCACTTTATTGCGGTAAGTACTTATGTTTTGGATACAGGTGCCACTACTCCTTTCTTGTGGATGATGCGTGATAGAGAACACATTCTAAGACTTCTAGAATGGGTTTCTGGTGCTCGAATGCTTTATAATTATATCTGGATTGGAGGTTTATATTATGATTTACCTGTTGGTTTTGAAGAGAAATGTTTAGAATTCATCACCTACCTCAAACCTAAACTCTTTGAGTTTAGAGAAATGGTGATCAACAATAAAATCTTTGTAGAAAGAACGGCAAATGTTGGGGTTCTACCTTTAAGTACAGCACTTGAATATGCCACTTCAGGACCGGTTCTTAGAGGATCTGGGTTAGCACATGATTTAAGAAGAGTGGATGCTTATTCAGTATACCCTGAATTAGACTTTGATATTCCTGTAGGCAAAGGAATTATGGGCTCCGTAGGTGATTGTTGGGACAGAACATATGTTCGTGTTGAAGAGTGTTTTGAGTCTATCAAAATCATTGAACAATGTATTGGTAAGCTTCAAAAAGAACATAAAAGAGATAGAAATTTTGATCCTCAAGCTTTTGTACCAAAGAAAATTAGACCAAAAGCAATGGATTATTATGCAAGAGCTGAAGGCCCTAAAGGGGAACTTGGATTTTTTATGCGTACCAACGGAAAATCTGATATCCCTGAACGACTTAAAGCAAGATCATGTTGTTTTTGTAACTTAAGTGTTTTACCAGAGTTAGGTAAAGGCAACCTATTATCTGATCTTATTGTGATCATGGGGTCGATTGATATTATTATGGGGGAAGTAGATCGCTAGGAAGATTTAATGACGTATTATACAGAGAACATACAAGAAACATTACAGAATACCTTAGGGAAAACATCAAAAAACATCGGAATAGTAACACATTGCTTTCCGCCGGATTTTGGTGCTGCCCCTCATCAATTTGAATTCTTAGCCCAAAGTTTTTCCAAAAAAGGAAATAAAGTGACAGTATTTACCTCTCACCCTTATTACCCTACTGGGAAAATTACTCTCAAAGACTTTTTTACTTGGAAAAGAACATCTAAGGAGAAGAACATTACAGTAATTAGGCATTGGTTATTGCCTTCTCAGAAGAACAATATGTTCCTTCGTCTTATCAGTATGTTTAGTATGCTATTTAGTATGTTCACTTCATTAAGAGAGGTGAAAAAGCAAAAATTAGATATTTTACTCATACAAACCCCACCAATTACATTGCCTATTTTTGGTATCCTTGCCAAAAAACTTTACGGTGTAAATGTAGTGCTAAATGTAAGTGATTTATGGCCTCAGGCGATGGTTGACATTAATGGTTTATCGAAATCATCAGTTGCTTATAAAGTATTGCATTGGTTAGAAAAGTTCTATTACAAAAAAGCAGATGCTTTAGTAACACAATCTAAAGAATCACAAGAATACATCAAAGATTTAGGGTTTGATTTACCTCATATCTACCGAATTGGTGCAAATACTAAACAATTCCGTCAGAAAACTGATTTTAATTCAACCGAAAAAATCAAAGTAGTTTATATGGGTGTTTTAGGGGTAGCACATGGTATCTCAAAATTAATTAAGGAAATAGCGTTTGATGATTTAAATATTGAATTACATATTTTTGGAGATGGTGTGGATTATAAAAATATCCAATCTATCATCAAGAAGAAGCAATTGAATAATGTGTTTCTAAACAGAGCCATAGATTATCATTTAGTACCTCAAACCCTAAGACAATTTGATATTGCTTTAATATCTCAGATCAACTATGTAAAAGGTACCCTGCCTGCTAAGTTATATGAAAGCATGAGTGTTGGCTTACCTATCATCTATCATGGAGAAGGTGAAGGTGCAGAAATCGTAAAGTACTTTAATTGTGGATGGACTTCAAATCCATCAGACTATGATGCTTTGACGAAAAACTTCTCTCTAATTCATAAATTAAAAACACATGAATTAAAAGAAAAAGGCCAAAATGCCCGAACTGCATGTATCGAACATTTTGACCTCCATCAACAATTTGATCAATTAGATCATTTATTATCTAGCATTGTAGTTCAAATGGCTTAGCCTTCTACCATACTTACAACGTGTTTAATTCTTTCTTTACCTCCAGCGATCACTAGTGTATGTCTATCTGTTAATGTAATATCTCTAAAATCTTGGATATAAATCTTTTCTTCTCCTTCTAAATGACAAGTAGAAGAATTTTCTTTTAAACAGATGACAGAAACGTGCATGGTATCACGGAATCTCAGCTTTCTAACACTCTCCCCAATAAACGATTTTGGTAACTTCATCTCACTGATAAAAACACCAGGAGCTACTTCGTCTATAGTCAAAGCTTTTTTATTAAGCAATTCCAAAGCAAATCTTTTTCCTTCTTGCTTTTCAGGGAAAATCACTTTAGTAATTCCCATTTTATTGAGGACTCTAGCATGCATATCACGAGTCGCACGTGCATAAATCTCGTGAACCCCTATTTCCTTTAAAGCCTCAATAGTTAATAGTTTTGTTTCGAAATTCTGTCCATGTGATAAAATCACAGCATCCGTTTCTTTAATATGTTTTCTCAAGGCCATTGGGTTTGTTGTATCGGTTTCATACAGATATTCAAACCCCATTTCTCTCAACCTCTTTAAAGTAATCAAAGAATCTCTTGACTCTTTCATACTATCAAATTGATTATGCAGAACGATCAATAAATCTTCGTTATTGTCGCGGAGTGCTTTTGCAATTTCGACACCGAAAGCACCCATTCCAATTAATACAAATCTTTTATTTACTTTTTTCATATCTAACCAACTAAGATAGAGGATTCAGGATAACGGTATTCGTAATTTTCTTCATCCTCACCTAATAAAGAAACTAGAGTAAATAACCCAATTTTGCCACTAAACATCACAAAGGATATGGTTAATTTACCGACAACAGTTAAATCTGCAGTTATTCCTCTAGAAAGTCCTACTGTACCTAACGCAGAAAAGAACTCAAAGGTGATGTCTCTTAGGTCTAAATGTGTTTCTGACATCGTTAATATAAACAAACAGACAAAAGAGATCAGTATAGACACCATAAATGCTATAACCGCCCTTCTAATACTTGCCTCTTGTACTGTATTCCATCCTATATTTACTGTTGACTTTCCTCTAACTTGTGCCCAAAAATAGGTAAACAATAAAGCCACAGTGGTCACTTTAATACCTCCTGCAGTTGAGTTCGGTGCACCACCTATATACATCAATAAAATCATCATCATTACAGAAGCTGATGATAAATCTCCAATTTCAACGACTGAAAAACCTGCAGTTCTACAAGTGACACTTGTAAATAGTGTTTGCAATAAAATATCCCCACCACTCTTTTCTATCCAATAATCATAGTCGGTGATAAAGATGCCTATTGTCCCCACCACAATCAAAATAGCAGTCATTTGTAAGGATAATCTTGATTGTAATGAGAAATGTTTTCTATGCTTTTTTCGTCGACTTACAATTTCTCTGTAAGTTCTAAATCCCAATCCTCCAACAATAATTAATATCATAACAATGGAAGATGAAAACCAATCTGTTGCAAATGCTGCACCTTGTAATCCTTCTGGAAAAATTGAAAAACCAGCATTACAGAATGCAGATATGGAATGAAAAATAGAAGCGAATATGAGTTCAGAGGTGGTTAAATCAAGTTCCAACCATGAAAAGTATAAACCAATTGCACCGCATAATTCAATAGTAAACGTAATTCCAACAATCCCTTTTAAAATTCGGGCGGATGAACTTATGTTCTCAGACTCCATCATATCCTGAATGATCATTTCTTCCTTTGTTTTCACTCCTTTTTGGATAGACAAAGCTATAAAAGTAGTTAGGGTTACAATACCTAAACCACCTATTTGAAACAACACCATCAATATAATTTGTCCTCTTAATGTCAACACCTCTGATACATTAAATGGTGCTAATCCTGTTACACAAACAGCAGAAGTTGTAGTAAATAATGCGTCTACCCAAGATATTGCAGTAGTAGTTGATGTAGGGAGCATCAATAAGGAAGTACCAATAATGATAATAGCTATTAATGATCCGAAAATCATAGCGGTACTATTGGCCGTAAAGAATAACCAATAGTTTCTATTGTTGGAAAATGACACCAATGAAGCCATAATCATGGCCACTTGAACAATAACGGTATATGCCTGCCAACCTTCATTTTCCGTATTTAATTCAATATCATGAAGGAAAATTATTCTATAACCAATGATGAAAATGAAAAGAGCTAAGAAGAAAATATCAATAATGTATTCCCTGTAATCTATATCCTTTCTCCTAACATTAATCAGTTTAACTATAATCAAAACAGAATAGGTCGTAGCTAGCCACCTATCGTAACGAATAAAATGAAATAAGTCTGCCTCTTCGTGGTAAAACCCTTGTGTATAAACGAGGCTGAATAAGGCTAAAACCCCTAAAATCATCTCGAATATTGGTAATTTCTTTTCTATCCAATTATGAAAGTGAAATTGCCAATTTTTACGGTTTGTGAATATGGTATGATAAAGCGTTAAAAACAGCTTAAGGATTTTAAATTTAGTTTTATCAGGCATATAAAATTATTCTTTTACCCAAAACCTTATGTAATACTTGTCAATTTAGAAATATTAATTGTCTGTAATTAACGTAAGGCTTTCAATAGCGTTTGCGTATTATAAGTTACACCCGAATAATTTAATAACCTACAATACAATCATGACAAAATTAGTAATCTCAATCGAAAATGAGAAAAATGCGTCTTTGGTAAAGGATTTATTAAAAGACTTATCGTTTATAGAAAGTATCGACGAATTAAAAGAAAAGGTGGATACAGAAAACGTCCTCAAGCATCTTGAAGATATCAAGAAACAAAAGGACGTTAATATATCTGTTCAGTGGAAATCAATAAGTGTTTAATTCTTCCACTTGACTCTCATTACCTTTTACTAAGTCGGATAAACAATCTATCCATTGTGGATGATCATTTAAACTTTCTACAAGTTGCCAATGTTCACCTCCATTTTCTTCGAAAATCTCTTTGTATTCTTCCCCTACTTCAACTGTAGTTTCTAGACAATCGGCTACAAATGCTGGTGAAAAAGCTAACACACTTTTTTTGTTTTGCTTGCCTAGATCAATAATTACATCTTCTGTATAAGGTTGGATCCAAGGATCTTTACCTAATCTAGATTGGAAACAAACACTGTAGTTTTTCTTATCCAACTTCATTTCTGCTGCAATTAGATCTGCGGTCTCAAAACAAGCCGATCGGTAACAGAAAGTGTTCTTCCCATACATTTTATTAACACAAGCCGATTCTCCATTTGCTTTACAACAAGTTGAAATACCTGCTTTAACAATTTGACGTTGAGGTAAACCATGGAAACTGAAAATCACATGATCGTAATCTCTTTCTCTCATGTATTTGTTCCCAAGTTCAGCAAAAGTTTTAATAAAAAGAGGATGTCTATGGTAATGTTGTACGAAAGAAACATCAGGCACGATTTGCCAATTTTTCACCAATTCCATTACCTTCTGCATTACAGATCCCGTAGTTGCTGATGCATATTGTGGGAATAAAGGTAAAACCACTATCTCTTTTACTCCTTGTTGTCTTAGTTCAAATAAAGCACTTTCAATGGATGGGCTTTGATACCTCATACCAAGAGCAACCGCGTATTCCTGACCTAGTTTTTCTTGAAGTAATTTCTTACATTCTAAACCATATAATAAAAGCGGCGAACCTTTATCTGTCCATACTTTTTCGTATTCTTTGGCTGATTTGGGTGCTCTAAATGGAGCAATAATTAAATTTACTAATGGCCACCTTTTATAAAAAGGGATATCAATCACCCTTTCGTCCATTAAAAATTCTCTTAAGTATTTTCGTACATCAGGTGTTTTTTGACTATCAGGTGTACCAAGGTTAACGAGTAAGACTCCTTTCTTCATAATTAAATTGTTTTCAATGAAAACTCATTGAAAATGGAATTGTTCATATGTTGTACAAAAAAGAATCTTTACCTGTATAGGTAAAGATTCTTTTTTTTTATTTTATTATTGCTCTTTTTTGAAGGAGACAATAAAGTCTGCTCCATTTCCGACTTCGGATTCACACCAAACTTTACCTTCCATATCTTCTACCATTTTTTTAACGATAGATAATCCAAGGCCAGTACTATGTTCTCCTCCTGTAGGTCTAGCAGATAATTTTTGGAATCGTCCAAATAGTTTTTTCTTATCATTTTCATTCAAACCAGGACCTTCATCCTTTACGTGAACTTCATAATAGTCCTCGTTGGGTTGAATAGAAATAAATATATTTTTATTCTCAGAAGAAAACTTCACTGCGTTTGAAATCAAATTCTGCAAGACTTGTCCAAAATATATTTCATCCACTTTTGCTATTTGATTTTCACCAACTTCAACAGATAATGTTATATTTTTCTTTTGAGCTGTTAATTCAAACCTTTCTGCAGCATCTTTTACTAATGTAGATAAATTATGTGGTTTGATATTTAAATTAGTATCTTTTGAATCCAATGCATTTAAATCCAATATCTGACTGATTAACTCTTCTTGTTTTTTAATAGAAGTTTGAATCAATTCTACATATTCTTTCTGCTCAGAAGTAAATGTCTCCATATCGAATTTCATCAATTCGATTAAACCATCAATCTGACTTAAAGGAGATTTCAAGTCATGAGCAACAATACCAATTAGATGATTTTTTTCTCCATCTAATTCTATCAATTCCTCATTTTGACGTTGTAAAGCTTTGGTTCTCTTTCTTACTTTTTCTTCTAAGTGCTCATTAGCCTCTTGAAGTGAAGAAAAAAGTCGTCTATTTTCAACTTTTAAATTGTAAGCTTCAATTGCATTATCGATAGTTACCATCAATTCATCTCTATTCCAAGGTTTAGTGATGTATCTGTAAACCTCACCTTTAGAGATCGCATTGATAATATCCTGAACATCACTATATCCAGTCAAAACAATACGCATAATATCAGGATATAGACCTCTTACTTTTTCAAAGAGTTCCACACCTGTCATTTTAGGCATTCTCTGATCAGAAATAACAACACTGATGTTCTCATTTTCTTCTTTAAGTATTTCTAAAGCTTCGTCCCCACTGTTTGCAATAAGTACCTTGTAGACCTTACGGAAACCTGCTTTGAATGACACTAGGTTTTGTTGTTCATCATCTACATATAGTACTGTAGGCTTTTCTTTCTTTGCTTGAACACTGTCCATTTATCAATAACTTCTTTTGGTATAGACTATCAATCCACGAAATTACAAAGTAAATAGATGTAAATCGAATATTGAACCAATTATTTTTGGTTTTAGTAGTCATAAAAACAAGGTATTTTAATTCAATTAAAAATCCTTGTTTGTATAAGGGTATTCTGGATTAATAGATAAATTTTTAACTATCTTTTTTTCAGATAGTTAAATAAGTATGAGCGTTTATCTTGAAAAAGAAAAGAATTTCTTATCATTTTGTATTGTACAATCGAGAGATGGAATAAAATCTCAACTGTGTCAATTCAAATAATAAGAAATTCTCTGATTTATGTATAAATTATACGTTAAAACGGAAATGCATCACATCTCCATCTTCCACGATATATTCTTTTCCTTCTACAGATAGTTTACCAGCTTCTTTACAAGCTAATTCAGATTTATACTCTACGTAATCAGCAAAGTGAATTACTTCTGCACGAATAAATCCTTTTTCAAAATCTGTATGAATTACTCCAGCTGCTTGAGGTGCTTTCCATCCTTTACGGATAGTCCAAGCCCTTACCTCTTTAACACCTGCAGTAAAGTAAGTAATAAGATCAAGTAAATCATATGAAGCACGAATTAGACGATCCAAACCTGACTCTTCTAAACCATACTCACCAAGGAACATTTCTTTTTCCTCTTCATCTTCTAAACCTGAGATTTGCTCTTCGATAGCTGCACAAACTTTAATAAGTTGAGCATTTTCGTTCTCTGCAATTGCACGCATTTTGTTTACCAACTCGTTATCCTCGTTGATACCCTCTTCGTCTACGTTTGCAAGATAGATTACAGGTTTAGCAGTCAATAATAAAAGTTCTTTTACTTCTTCCCACTCGTCCTCAGTACCATCAAAAGATCTTGCATTTTCACCTGATTCTAAGTGTGCTTTAAATCTTTCTAAAGCAGCAACTGTCTTTTTAGCTTCAGCATTACCTGTCTTAGCCATTTTTACAGTTTTCTGAAGTTTTTTATCGATAGACTCCAAATCTTTCAATTGAAGTTCCATATCGATCACTGCTTTATCCTCTTCTGGGTCTACTTTACCTGCAACGTGAACGATATTTTGATCATCAAAACATCTAACCACATGAATAATGGCATCTACTTCACGAATGTTTGCAAGGAATTGGTTACCTAAACCTTCACCTTTACTAGCACCCTTTACTAAGCCTGCGATATCCACAAATTCAATCACTGTAGGGATTGACTTTTGAGGATTAACTAATTTTTCTAATTCTTTCATCCTTGGGTCTGGTACAGTAACTACACCAACGTTAGGATCGATCGTACAGAATGGAAAATTCGCAGATTCAGCATTTTCTGCACTTGTCAAAGCATTAAAAAGAGTTGATTTTCCAACGTTAGGTAAACCAACAATTCCACATTTTAAACCCATTTATATAACAATTCTTGTTTCAGAAGATTATTTCTTTGTTGATATTTGCGAAGAAGTTCGCATTTTATCCGCGCAAAGATAAGGACTAACGCGGAATAATGAACTATTAAATTAGACTATATGCAAGTTTTAGACTATCTAAAATATAAATATCAAGCTGGAAATGCTCATGGATTGCATTCTCCTTTCGTATATCACCTTTATACTCAGATCATTGAACCTGATAAAAGGTATTATATTTTTGATCAAATAGAGAAAGAGAGGCAACATTTGTTAGCAAATAAAGAAATTATAAATGTAACCGATTTTGGAGCTGGATCTAAGAAAAGCAATTCCAACTCAAGGTCTATTCAATCAATCGCTAAATATTCCCTTTGTTCTGAAAGGACAGGAAGATTTCTATTTGAATTAGTACATCAATATAAATACAAAAAAATTATTGAGCTTGGTACAAGTTTAGGTATATCAACTTGTTATTTAGGAAGCAGCACAAAAGATCTTCAATTAGTTACTATTGAGGGTTGTCCTGAAATTGCTAAAATAGCCCAATCTGTGTTCAAAACACTTCAGTTAGATTCTATTACATCTATCGTTGGAAATATTGATGATTGCTTAAAAGGACAATTAGAAAAATTAGAGTCTGTTGATATGGTTTATTTTGATGCTAACCACACGTACAATTCGACTCTTAAATATTTCGAGATGTGCCTTCCGTATATACATGAAAATACACTTTTTGTTTTTGATGACATCTATTGGTCAAATGAAATGAAAAAGGCATGGAAAGAAATTTCTGAACACGGAAGTGTTGGTATAAGTATTGATCTTTATGACTTAGGGTTGTGCTTTTTTAGAAAAAAACAACCAAAACAACATTTCACCCTACAATTTTAAGTGATGAATAAGTTAGAATTAGAAGAAGGAAAAGAATTAAATATTCAATTTGATAAAAGAGGTGGGCTTGTACCTGTGATTGTTCAAGATATTGATTCTATGGAAATTTTAATGCAAGGTTGGGGAAATGAAGCCTCATTAAAAATGACCTTAGAAAAAGGTATGGCTACTTTTTGGAGTACCTCTAGAAATGAACTTTGGACCAAAGGAGAAACATCTGGAGATTACTTAAAAATGGTTGATATACTCACTGACTGTGATCAAGATGTACTTTTGTATAAAGTAAAAATGATGGGCAATGGTGCTTGCCATACAAAAAATAAAGAAGGTAACGCCCGAAAATCTTGTTTTTACAGAGTAGTTGATTCAAAGAATGAATTAGAAAAAATAGAAGAATAGTTACTTCTTCAGCTTTTGGTATTGTAAAGGTATATGAAAATTAAAATTTAAGCTAAACACGTTATCGTATCCTTTTACAGTACCAAAATCAGATATATTATCCAGGTAATCTGTAAATGGATTGTAGAATGTTCCACTCAATCCAATCCCAAAATTAGTAGGGAAATAATACATTAACCCAAACCTTGTTGGTAAAGACAAGGTAAACTTAGAGTACGTCTCACTTTCGTTTCTTGTTTGGTAATACCCTCTAGAATTATCAGATATATTTTCAAAATAAGATTCACCATTTTCATCTAGTGGATCAAAATAAAAGACACCTAACCCTTGAGCTACATATAGTTTTATATTTTTCTTATTGATAATATAAAACATATAGGACAATGAAAAATTCAATGTTTGAGATTGAAAATAATTGTTCGGAATAGGTTCTTGAATTGGAGGGACATAATCTTTTCCTCGTAATCTACTTGCTTGAACATATAGATATGTAAAATCTAGTCTTAGGTTCCCTCTTCTTGGTTTGTTGTATATAAAAGCTAAGTTGATACCTCCATTTATCTGATTAAAACTCCCTAAATCACCTCTATATGAATTTATTAAGGGACTAATCTCAAGATATTTCTTGGGTGTTGGAATTTCAAAATCCTGCCCAAAACAAGAGCAAGTCAACAAAACTAATAGTAGTACTTTATTATATATTTTCTTAATCATAGATTAGTGATTTTGAGCCCAGCGAACGTATTTTAGAATTCTTTCGTCTTCTAATAGTTTTTCTAAAGTATTAAAATGTCTTCCTAATACTTTTTCTGAATGTGTTTTGTGTATAAAGCTATGACAACTTCTACAAACCATAATACCTCTTTCCCTCATCTCCATCATATCGTAATTTTTCCTGAACCATTTATTTTTATGATTACTTTTTGGAATCAGATGATGAAAAGTCAACCTCAAGTTTTTTTTACAAAGTTCACACTCTCCTTCTTTTTCTTTTTTCATCCTATGTATCAAATGCTTATTCTGACAAAAAATACTATGATGTCAAGACTTCAGATAAGATCGTTTTCACCTAAAGACAAGAATAGAATAATGGTCGTATTTTTGTTATTTTAAAATTAATCAAATTGATTCATAGTTCGCAAAATTATCGTACAATAAATATATTGTTTATCAAGATATGAAAATTATTCAGACCTTTTTATTATTCCTTTTACTTCCAATTTTTTCAAATGCACAATCGTTAGCTACTAAAGATGATGTGTTAGCTCAAATGATGTTGAACCCCAAAGACACCTTATTATGGGAAAGCTACATGGGCAAAACATGGGTGACGATGACTATTTTTGAGAAAGAACAATGTCAAGAATTATCAACAAGATTTGAACAGAAGTTACAAGAACAATTGAAAGTTATTGAAGAAGAAAAACAAAATTCCTTTACAGATAATTTTGATTCTGAAGTGGACTCCATTGAAATGAACGCAGAAAAGTTATTAGAAAGCGATGTTCTTGCAGAGGAAAGAGCATTACAAAAAGCTGCGAAAGAAGCTGCCGATGCTAGCGTGGAAGAACTGAAACAATTATCTCAAAACCTAAAACAAAACCTACCTTTAATAGAAGATATAATCAAGAATAAAACCGCTGACTTAGGAATTGAATACCACTCCTACGGCACTGAAAACAGTGAAGAAATTTTAGCTTGGCTAAAGAACTATGGTCAAAAGATCTATCAAACTACTTACAACAACATTATTGTAAACAATGGATCAAAAAAATAATTTTTTTTCTGATGTTTGGGAGATTGTAAAACTCATTCCTGAGGGTCGCGTTACTTCCTATGGTGCTATTGCTGAGTACTTAGGTAGTAAAAGAGGTGCTAGAATGGTTGGTTGGGCGATGAATGCGTCCCATATGATGGATGATGTCCCTGCCCATCGAGTAGTTAATAAAAAAGGATTACTTACGGGTAAGCATCATTTTGATGGTGTCAATAAAATGCAACTTCTACTAGAAAAAGAGGGTGTAATCATCATCGATAATCAGATACAACATCTTGATCAGATATTCTGGGATCCTAACTTAGAGTTATTGTAATAACCCCTTATAAACTAAAAAACCATAATCCTCAGTAAATGAAGACTATGGCTCTAAATTAGGTTTTACAGGATTTTTGCTCAGATTGCTCTTGTGCTAATCCAATTCTAATTTCTATTTTTTTTATATAATATTGCACCTTCTTTACAATCATTGAGATTAATTTAGCATTGAATAACAAAAATAAGTGCATTATTAACATTTAAAGCGTTTTTACTTAGATGATCTGGAAATTCGGAGTAATTCCTCCTCTATTTTCAGCTTTTTTACACAGTTCGAACTGCTGATTAGATAAAGTCCCCACAATTCCGATCTCATTTAAAATCTCATCATTTAATAGATCATATAAATGATTTCTCTTTTTAAGGTCAATTACTATATATAGTGCATCACAAGATTTCAATGCATTTTTCAAATCAAGAATTCTATGTCTATAGGTGTTTTCGTTTAAAATGATGAAACCAAATATTTTTGGTGAGATTCCATTCTTTTTAACAACCAAATCAATTTGATTTTGATTTAATTCATAACCTTTGATGATATTGAACTTTTCTTCTGTATAAGGCTCAGCAAATACTAGTTTTCCAAAATCAGATTTTAAGTTTTCATTAAGCTTACTAAAAATATCCTTTTTCAGTAATGGTTTAGGGTCAAAATTCGAAGTCATATTAAAATAAATTTTCAGTCGTTGTTATGATACAACATTAAAACAGTAACAATTTAAAAGCAGTAGATTGTAACTATAGTTTAGTATTTCATAAAGAAATTGACTTTCAATAGACGAAAAGTTCAATTCAAATCAAAATATTTTTAAATATTTTCACTTCAATCAAATCAAAAAAATACTTTTGTAACAAATTATAATGTTAGCCTAATTTAAATAACGATGCTTAATAGAGTCTTTACCAATTTCCTTTTATTAATATTCCTTCAGTTTCCTTTACTCGCACAAAACTTAGATAACTTCCCGGTAGAGTGGCTTCCTACATCAACAGGACAAGCTAAAGGAGTCCAAATTATTGAGCATAATTATTATACTATTGGATACAACGAGCAACACGAACAAGCTGCTTGGGTAGCTTACGAACTAACCAAACAAGAATTATTTAAAGCTGCTAATAGAAGTAATGACTTTAGGTCCGATCATAAAGTGGATACCTATTCTGCTGACCTATCAGATTACAAAGGATCGGGGTACGACAGAGGTCACCTTGCTCCTGCTGCAGATATGTCGTTTAATTCAGATGCTATGAGTGAAAGTTTTTACTTATCGAATATGTCACCACAAATAGCAGAGTTTAATAGAGGTATCTGGAAAAACTTAGAAGAACAATTTCGAGTCTGGGCCTATGATCTTAAGAATATGTATATCATTACAGGTCCAATTCTCGAAGATGGATTACCTACAATTGGAAGTAATCAAGTAAGTGTCCCTAAGTATTATTATAAATTGGCCTTGCATGTTGATGAAAAGAACAACACCTATGAAGGAATTTGTTTCATCATCCCTAATAAAGGGTCCTCAACTCCATTAAAAGAATATATTGTTACTATTGATGCCTTAGAAGAAATGACTGGAATGAATTTTTTCAGTGCAGTAGCAGATAGCATCGAAGATAAGTTTGAAGGAAATGTAAATTATAGTTATTGGCCATTTTATTCGGAAAGAAAAAAGAATTATTCTACTAAAAAAGCCTCAAAAGACCATAGCACTAAAAATAATATTGTATTGGATGGTAGATGCCATGGTAAAACGAAAAGTGGATCTCGATGTAAAAGAAAAACAAATGACTCGTCTGGGTATTGTTGGCAACATCAGGATCAAGCAAAACAGTAAAATTCTTTGTTTACATCACAAATGTAATTTTTGATTGCAAAATGAATAATTTACTGCTCTTTAATCACTTATCTCCTTATATAAGGTGATACAAACGAGGTTTATTAAATATTTTTTAACTATATTTGACAAGTAACAAATCAACATTTTGTAATTCTTTGCTACAAAATCAATGCAAGCTTTTATCCAAAATAGAAACATCCCAAAAGCTGATATTAAGGATAAAGTAGAACATTACTTAGTTATTTCTGGTACAGGTAATGTTAAATTTATATCTAAGCGGTTCCTTCAAGGTCAACACACTTTCGAAGAAGGACGATCTATTGCCGTTGGTTTGTCTCCCAAAAATCAGATTATTTTTAAGCAAAAGATTCAAGAAAGCATTGATTCTCAAGACATAGTATATTTTGAGTTTTCTATCACTCAAAGTGGTAAACCAACAAAATACGATGTAAAAATCACACCATTTTTCATAGGTGAAGTTTTTGTAAATGCCTCATTTGTAGCTCAGAACAATGATCAAGAATTACTAGAAAAAAGGTTTAAAGACATCTACCTTCATTCTCATGATGGAATTATTTGGATAGATCCTTTTGACAAAAAAATAATTTATTCCAACCCTTCTTTTAGTAAGATTACAGGATATGATGAAAAAGAATGTTTAAATTCAATTTTCAAAAAATTCTTACCGTTAAAGAAGCAACAGTTAGTAAAATCTATTTTTGAGCGTTTAAAAAAAGAAAAACACTTAGTATTCGAGGTTTCTATTAAAACTATTGATAATATTCAGGTTCCTGTAGAAATTACAGCATCAATTGTTTCTACGGACGATGATGCTCCATTTATCGTATGCTTTATAAAAGACTTAACTGCTTTAATTAAAGCAAAAGAGGCTTTAAAGAATAACGAGCAACGTTATGAAGCTATCTTAGACAACTCAAAAATTAAATTATGTCAGTTTGATGTTGATTTAAATTTAACTTGGGTAGGATCTGGAATTCAAAGGCAGCTATCTAGTTTCTTAAGTGAAACACATATTGGGAAGAAAATTTCGACTATAGTATCAAATGATGTCGGCAAAGATATTGTCTCTTTTCAAAAAGAAGTGCTTGATAATAAGTCAACCTCCCATGCTTCATTTAAAATTCAATATGATCAAGAGTGGAAAGCCGTTGAAGTATTTTTATCCCCTATTCTTGAAAATAAAAAAGTGAAGGGACTAAATGCTGTTATTCTAAATATCTCTAATCAAAATAAAATTGAAGAGAAGTTAGATCATTTTGTATATAGAGCTGCACACGATTTAAGAGGTCCACTTACAACTATCCAAGGTATTATTCAATTGATGAAAAGCAGTCCAAAGAGTTCTAAAGAATTGTTACCTCATTTAGAACACACTATTTGGACACAAGATATGCACCTTCAGAAGATTTTGGCTTATTACTATAATCAGCAAACTGATATCAAAATAGGAAAGGTGAATTGGGAAGGCATTATTAGTGTGATCGATGATTTTTTAAATCATTCAGGCTACAACATCAAATTGTCTATCTTAAACGATATGAGTAACGAGGACTATTTTTCTGATGCAACAAGAATAGACCTTTTATTTAAAAACATCTGCACAACTTTACTTCAATTAGTCACAAGAGATATTGAAATCAAATTACTAATTGAAATCAAAAAGGAGAAATCTGGAGTGATGGTGGTTTTTACAGACAATATATCACCAAGAGATTATTCAGCTTCAAATAATGGATTTGATAAATCAATGTCTATTAATTTTATCAACGATGATTACACTAGAGGTCTATTTATCACTTCTGAAATTATAGAAAAATTAAAAGGAAAATACCAAGTAAAGTTTTCTAAAAACAAAAAACAACAACTCGAAATTTTCCTTCCTAGTATTTAATAAACTTGATTACTTCTTGAAGCTCAAGATTAATTCTTCATGCTGAGGATACTCTTTGATTAATTCTTCAGCAATTCCAATTTCAAAATCTTCAAATTCAAATCCAGGTGCAACAGTACATCCTACAAGAACATAATCTTCAGCAGATTTTGTCAATGGTCTTGCAGCAAACCAATTTCCACCTTTAATAATGTATTGAGGAACTTGTCCATTTAGGATATCTACACCTATAACTGTTTTAATCACTTCTCCATTTGGAGTGATTTCAACAATTTCTGCAGGGCATCCGTAATGGAAATGCCAAAGTTCTGTGAATTTTAGTCGGTGAAAAGTTGAAAAATCGCCTTCTCCAAGTAAATAATAAATAGCAGTTGAGATATTTCTTTCAATATCATTTTTGTTGATTAGTGCAGTTTTATGCGACCTATAAGTTTCGATATAATACCCTCCTTCTGGATGAGGCATCATTTCTAACTTATCAATTATTTCTTCTTTCGTCATAATATATAATTTGAATGCGAAAAGTTAAGCAATAAAGTTCAATTAAAAATTGTATCTTCATTTTATTATTAACAAATCCTCTTTGTTGAAACAAAAATTAATAAGACCTTAACATTACAAAAAAACAAACTACTCTTATGGAAGAAATTATTCTTGAGTTTGAAGAATTAGAAATTCTAAGACCAAAAAAAAGATGGAAACTTTATTTTGTAGTACTTACAGAACATCCAACAGATAAAGACAAATGGATTTTGACGACTATCCCTAATGAAAGTCATGGGGTAATACAGTTAAAACCTAGAGCTGAAAATAAAATTTATTTTGAACCTCAGGATGCTGTTGGTGCTAATGGTTTATTCGTTCTGGATCGAAATATGCCAGAAAGCCGTAGAATCAAAGTACGTGTTTTCCTTAGACACTCAAGAGAAAACGCTAGAAACGCAGGTCAGATTCTTAGCGATGTCGAAAGTGCATTAGGAGAAGAAGCTTTTGGTCAGGTTACAAATCTTCTTGGCAGAACAAACCCTTGGCTCGTCATTGGAAAAGAGGCTGTACAGAAAGTTGGGAAAATCTTATCTAATATTAAAGACAGAGATTTTGGTCTAATTACTATGGATGAAGAATTTGGTCCTGAATTCGAAAATCAATCAGAATTGGATCGAATGAATAACTTTTCAACTGGAGATGCTCGCCTTGTTTGGAGTTGGGCAACTAGAAATAAATCATAAATTGATTCTATCTTAGAGTAAAGTAACAAAGGGCATATTTGAAAAATACAAATATGCCCTAATTTTTTAACCAAGATCATATTCTTATCGTATATTTGTCATATGAATAAATCAACATATATAAAACTATAATAATGAAACATCTACTTCAACAATTTATTCAAAATAGTTTTCCTTTAACCGACGAAAACCACCCGATACAAAAAGAGTTTTTTGAATTTGGTGAATCGGTAGAAGTCAAAGCCGGAGAATACCTAATTGACCTAAATGAAGAAATGGACTTTGCTCCTATTGTTACAAAAGGTGTTTTAAAAGTAACAAGAGAAGACGAAGAAGGAAATGAAATCTTTCTGTACTATTTGGAATATGGAGAAACATGTACTATTGCCATGATGTATAATGAAAGTGCAGTTAGAGTGACTGCCGAGGAAGATACCATGGTATACAAAGTACCTATTGCCAAAATTGACGAATGGATGCTACGTTTTCCAGAATGGAGAAATTTTGTAATGAATGCCTACAAAGTACGTTTTGATGGCCTCCTTAAAGCCATAGATGAACTAGCGTTCAAAAAAATGGATGAAAGATTATTAAATTATCTTGGCAAACTAAGTGATATTAAAGACAGTAACGAACTTCATATATCACATTCGGAAATTGCATTGAACTTAAATACTTCTCGAGAAGTAATTTCTAGATTATTGAAGCAATTAGAAAAAATTGGAAAAGTAACCCTTGGAAGAAATAAAGTGATATTAAAGTAACAATTATCACAAACAGAATATTTTGCATCTTTTATCTTCACAAAAAGATTTTTAAAAACGATAAACTATATGGAATTTTTAAGAAAACTATTCGGTTTAGGACCAAAAGTAGATTACAAAGCATTAGTCGCTGAGGGTGCAAGAATTTTAGATGTCAGAACAGAAGGAGAATTTGATAGTGGACATGCAGATGGAGCTGTAAACATTCCTCTAAATGAAGTTCACAAAAGAATGCCTGAAATATTTAAATTAGGTACTCCTTTAATTCTTTGTTGTAAGTCAGGCGTTAGAGCTTCTTCTGCAATGGCACAGATAAAAAAAGCCGGGGTAAAAGAAGTATATAATGCAGGAGGCTGGAAAAACTTAAAATAGTAAGAGGGGATTAACCCCTCTTTTTTATACACTCAAAGTTACTTCTTCTCCATGTTGTAAAAGAACGAGTTCTCTATATAAACAATCGAGTACTTCTTCTACAGTGGGTTTTCCTTCGATATCATAGTATTCTCCTTCCCAACAGTAGGTTGCACACCATTTAGGTGACATTCCTCTTCTTTTGAATTTCCAAATACCTATGATATGGTCATCTACACGTTCCAGCTTTTCTTCTAATGATGAATAGTTCATTTTTGTCAGATTTTAGTTAATTCAGTACAATATATAAATAGATTTTTTCAAAAAGAAAAGGGTACTACAAAATATAGCACCCTTTAAAAACTAACTATTGTCTTAACTACTAATAAAGTATGATCTATAAACCTCCTCCACCAGAGGAGATGTTTCTTTTTTGTCTTCCTTGAAACTGTCCACCAAAAGCATAAGAGAAAGATACTCTATACACTGGACTTTCCTGTTGATAGTTTACAAATTCGTTAAAACCATTACCGTATACCGTTCTCAATTCCCCACTATACAGTAAATTGTTTACTTTTAAATTCACAGAACCTTTATTTTTAAGAATACTTTTCTTTAAAGCAATATCCATAGAATACGCTGGTTCTGTAATTCTTTGTGCATCGTATCTGTCAGCTGTATATCTACCCATAATTTGAAGTGTAAGCCCTTTCATTGGTGTTATTTTAGTATTCAATTTTGCCGACCAGTTCAATGGAGATCCCTCTACAGGTATAGTTAATTCTTCGTTCGTATCTTTAATATCTAAATAATAAAGATCTAAAGACCCGTTCCAAGACCACCAATCTAACATTCTATAATCAGATGATAATGACAATCCACCAGTCATCGATTCACCCAAATTGGCATAGGTAGTTACTGTCACATCAGTTTCTTCACGGTAATCCAATACTTCACGAATGATATCTGTACTATGTCTCATATACAATGCAGAATTCACCGATACCTTACCTGTACCCATATAGTTATAAGACAACTCCATGGAATTAGTATATGATGGCTGCAAGCTAGGATTACCAATCACTACACTTTTAGGATTTGAAGACATCTCTGAAGGTAATAACTGCATTACATCAGGCCTCTTGATTCTTCTCGAATAACTTACGCCAAAAGTACTCTTCTCTCCCACTTGCTGCTTGATATGAATACTTGGAAATATCGATGCATAATCAATCACAAAAGATGTATCATTCAATGATTCACTTTGTAGTTTACCTTCCATATGCGCTGCCTCACCTCTAAAACCTACTTTAAAGCTAGTTTTATTTAGTTTTAAAGAATATGACCCATACATTGCATGAATTTGGCTTTCATAAGGATAACCATAAACCAATGAATCATCAGAAACATAATTAATATTTTCTATATCTAATTTAGCAGAAAGCAACTCTCCTTTATAACCGACTTCAAAAGAGGACTTATCATTAATTTTTTGATCATAATCTGCTTGAAAAGAACCATACAACCAAGTTGCATTATTACTATTTCGGTTTAATGGTGTCATTTCCTCCCCTTGTTGAAAAGCATTTTCAGGAGTAAACTCTGCTTCACCTGTATTGGCAAAAACATCTAATTCTAACTCTCCTTTTTTAAATTCTTTTCTATGGTTTAAGTTGAAGTTATATCCTCCACCTAAATTATAATTTCTACCTCTTTGAAATTCAGTATCGACAACATTTTCATTACGGTCTAAATAGTAACCATTAAAATCCGATTGACTATTTGATTTCCATTGCCATCTCTGTACAGATAAAGTCGTAGTGTTCGTAGAATCCCAGAATACATCAAAACCACCTTTATACATAGAGAAACCACTATTTTCGTTCATATTCTCCGTTTGAAAGAAGTTGTTTGTATTTTCATCATCAAACGTTCTGGTCATTTCTCTAGTATTGTCCCATTCATCATCACTCATATATGTTTGAGCGAAAAAGTTAAGTTTAGAAACACGGTAATTTAAACCAAGGTATCCAGAGTATTTATTATTTGTCCCTGCATTCAAATTGAAGTTACCATTCAATCCTTTAAATGCATCTTTCTTCGTAACAATATTGATAATACCCGATAATCCATCAGGATCATATTTTGAAGATGGATTCGTAATCACCTCAATTTTTTCTACCGCATCTGCCGGTAAAGATTGTAACAATTGATTGATATCCAATTGAGATGGCTTACCATCTAATAATACCCTTACATTGTTATCCCCTCTTAAAGAAATAGAGCCATCTGCCCCAACGTTAATTTCAGGTAATGTATTTAAGATCTCCGAAGTAGAATTACCATTGGCAATCATTGCCTTGCTTACATTGATCACTTTCTTGTCGATATGATTTTCGATCAATTGAGTTTCACCAACGATTTCTACTTCATCCAATTCTTCAACATTTGTTTCCAAAAGCACTTCTCCTACATCAATTTTACTTGATGAAGACGATACTTCTACCTCTTTTTGTACCTTTACATACCCTACAAATTGAATGATCAGATTATATTTACCATGAGGTACTTTTGATAACATGAAAGAGCCGTCATCTTTGGTTAAACCTCCTGTAACGGTTTTGTTGTCCTGATCTAACAATCCAACAGATACGTATCCAAGAGGTTGTTTAGAAACTTGGTCGTAAATCTTACCAAAGATTGCTCCTTTAGCATTTGGTTCATCGCCATCAGAAAAATTGGCACCAAAAGACAGTCCATGAACTAATAATAGTCCAATAATGATAGTTGTTAATTTCATTTTGTAAATTATTTGACACTAATTAATTTAACACTAGGTTTTTTACTGTAAGAGTTGAGATGGAAGTTGAATAGTTGACACTAGTAAAAAACCTTTTTTAATAATATTTGAAACAATTATAGGATTTGATATTTTAAATAACAAATTTTCTAATTATTTCATTAAAATTTTGATAATTTGAAAATTATCTGTTTCAATCCCGAACGCGTTTGTCCGTTATTGTACACTAAAATTTGATTGTCTTTTCAATCAATTACACACCAAAGACAAGCGATAAAATCAAAGGTTGCATCCCACAAAAAAAATATGGATATAAAAGAACATTTTAAGCTTCAGATAGATTTACTAGAAACTGAAAGAAAAGAGGACTTAGAACAATACAAAAAACTAATGAGTGATACCTCTATCGAAGAAAGAAAAAAGAAAGGTGTATGTTGGTTTCCCATTAAACTTGAAAATGTCACTTACGATTCCGGAGATAGAATCGTAATCAAAATATCTAGAGATAGTGCCACGAGTCAAAGTCATAGTTTTTCTACAGGTAAAAGTATCTCATTATTCTCACAATCAGGAAACAATCATGAAGCTAAAGATAACGCAAAAGCAGTTGTCAACTTTGTGAAAGATAATGAGCTGACGATGACGCTTAATCAGGATGATGAACCAGAGTGGCTTCATGATGGGAAATTGGGAATTCAATTGCTTTTTGATGAAAGTTCCTATAAAGAGATGGACCGAGCTCTTAACATTTGCATGAGTTCAGAAGACAAGGAGTTGAATACAATGAAAAAGATCATTTTGGGGAATGAAATCCCTTCAACTTCTAAAATCTATCCTTTCCAACTCCCACAATTAAACGAAAGTCAAAATGATGCTTTAATGCATGTACTTGCCGCTGACCAAATTGGCGTTATTCACGGCCCTCCCGGAACGGGTAAGACGACTACTTTAGTTGAATGTGTACATCAGGAACTCAAGAAGAAACAACAAATTCTAGTTTGTGCTCCAAGTAACGCTGCAGTTGACCTATTAACTGAAAAGCTATCCGAGAAAGGAATCAATGTCGTTCGACTAGGCCACCCTGCCCGTGTTGATGAAAAAATTTTAAATCAAACACTCGATGTTAAAATCAAAAAGCACCAACGATACAAGGAACTAAAAGCCATAAAACAACAGGAAACTTTACATAGGGATGCGGCTAGAAAATTCAAAAGAAATTTTGGTCCTGATCAAAGAAGAGAACGAAAAGCACTCTATCAAGAAGCGAATCAATTAAGAAAAGAGATCAGATCACTATCAGAATATATTTCTAAAGATGTTATTGATAATGCTCAAGTAATATCTTGTACGCTTGTTGGATCTACCACCCCAATGTTAAGAGGAAGACGTTTTGAAGTAGCTTATATAGATGAAGCAGGTCAGGCTTTAGAAGCTGCTTGTTGGATCCCTATTTTAAAATCAAATAAAATCATCTTTGCAGGTGACCACCAACAATTACCTCCAACTATAAAATCAATTCAAGCAGCTAAAAAAGGGCTAGAATATACTCTTTTTGAAAGAATCATTGACCATAAAAATGTGGATAAAATGTTGAAGACTCAATATCGTATGCACAAGGATATTATGGCTTTCTCCTCAAAATATTTTTATGATAATCAATTAGAAGCTTTTTCAACTAATGCCGAGTGGAAGATGTTTGACGATGATCAGCCCATGGAATTTATTGACACAGCGGGAACAGGCTATGAAGAAAAAGTAAATCCGGAATCATTAAGTACTTACAATATTGAAGAGGCCAATTTATTAATTCTTCATCTCAAAAATTATCTGATACAACTTCAGGAAGCTCCAAATAGTATTGGTATCATCACTCCTTATTCTGCTCAAGTCAAAGTGCTCAGAAGAGCATTGTACCAATCGGATATTTCTGATGAAATCAAAGAAGTGATCAATATTAATACGGTAGATTCCTTTCAAGGTCAGGAAAGAGAAATTATCTATATAAGTATGGTAAGATCAAATCCTGATGGTGAAATTGGTTTTTTAGCTAATGCTAGAAGAATGAATGTTGCGATGACAAGAGCACAGAAAAAATTAGTCATGATCGGCGATTCTGCTACCATTACAAGAAATAAATATTATGCAGAAATGTTTGATTTTGTCAATGAAATTGGAGCCTATAGAAGTGCTTTTGAGTTCATCTATTAATATCAAAAAGCTTCATTAACTCCAAAATAAACACCTGTACCAAGATCTCTATTGACACCTACATCTAAACGGATAAGGGTGTCATTTTTCTTTAAGAACTTGTATCGGATTCCACCTCCACCAGAATATTTAAGCCCATTGAACAAATCCAATACAGTGGGCCCTACTTCACCAAAGGCACAAAAGGCATTTATTCTCCAACGATGATGAATCTTATACCTCATTTCTACTTGGCAAGTGTACAATTGATCATCAATATATCTACCTCTAAAGTATCCTCTCATACGATCGCCCCCACCTAACCAAGATTGATGTTGGAAAGGAACTTCTCCATAAGAATTCTCTAAATAGGCACGTGTAGCTAAAGTCATTTTATCACTAAGTGCAAAGTATTTTCTTAAATCGATGATATATTTATTAAAGGAATATGTACTGCCTAAAACTCTACTAGCAAACCAAGTGTTCATCTGAAAATAGTTACCTGTATTAGGAGAAAAAATATTATCTCTATCATCAAAATTAAAGATAAACCCAAGTCCGCTTATTTGGGTACCCTCACTTCCTGGAATGGAATCACTCGCCATCATTCCCCCCTCTTGTTTTTCTAGAAAAGTATCTCTTTGAAAACGGTATTGCACACCAAAATTAAGATCAGATTCAGGTAAACGCTTTAGAATATCCGCCCGAATCATTACTGTACTCATATTGTACTCTTCTTTATCAGCTTCTTGGGCATCTGGACCTATTCCCCAAAAAGAGTTGGGAAAGATTTTATATTTAAATGCGGCATCAAAGTAATAGTTTCCTTCTTTAAAAAAGAGCTTAGGATTCACGTCTATGATAAACTGATTTTCTGCCGTGTAAATCGCATCAATCATCATAGAACTTTGCCTTAAATTGAATTTATTGATCTTATCAAGATAAAAAAACTGAAGTCCTCCACCAATACCAAAACTTGTTTCTGGAGTATAAAAAATGATAGGCAAACCAATAATTTGAGTTGACTTACTGATCCTCATAGTATCGGTTTCTATCAAAGCATTTTCTTTGGTGTTCTGTCCTAATAAAGTAATAGAAAAGAACATTATACTTATGAATGTGATTAATTTAATTTTCATTAGTTCTTTCTATCATGTAATAAAATAACAAATCCGACCCTAAAAGACACATGTAATTCTGTATATTCAGAATGCTCTACAGTATTTAAGATCTTGTCAGTATTCTCCCCTGAAAGCCTGTATATATTATAATTCAAGCCTATGTCGATACCAAAATGTTGTTTCACTAAATATGTAAATCCGACTCCTAATCCACCTCCAAAAATATTTCCTTCAAAAGACTGATTAATTGGTGTTGGTTGTTGCAAATAACTAGATTCAACAAAATTTCTACCATAAGTTAATAAGGCCTCTGGGTATATTCCTCCATTAGACATCTTGGTCAAATACCTTCTAAAGACGACACTCATTTTAAAATATTCTTGATTCGTAGCAATTAGATTGTCAATACTTTTTTTATTCATTTCTAATCTACCACCAACACTAAAATTATCTCTTAAAAAGAAATGGGCATCGGTCTTTAAATCAAAGCCAGTCTGTACCCCTTGAACGGGTGATTTTAGATCTTGATCGTAAAAATTTATGGCATCTGTGGAAGATGATAAAGACAATAATACCCTCCCTTTCTTGAAAGAAGTTCCTAATGAATCTTGAGCAAAGTTATCATGGGGAAATAATAGAATAACTAAGCTGAAAAGGGTAATATATTTAGAAGCTGAATATGCTTTACTCACTATTTAATTTGATTTTAGAATTTTTTTTAAAAAAATCTCTTACAAATATAAGAAAATGCCTCATCTAATAGTTATAGTTGTATAGTTATAAATACGTTTCTATTGCAGAGCTTAAATAAAGCATGATAAATTTTAATAATAATGTACTCAATCTCACAACATTCCTATTATTATTAACTCACTTTACTGTTTTTAGTCAAGATATAGATCAACTAAAAAAACAAGCAAAGTTTAATAATGATGCCGAAAGCTATTATCAACTTGGGTTGATATATCAAAAAGGTGAGATTGAAAAAGTAAACATGAAGAAAGCATCCGCTAATTATGAGAAAGCGGCTATTCTTGGTCATGTTGATGCTTCCTTGGCTCTAGCGAAAATTAAAAGAGAAAAAGGAGATTATGGGACCACAATTAAATTACTCAAAATTGCTTCAGATGGAAAATCAAAAGAAGCAAGTATTGAATTAGGCAACCTTTATGAAGAAGGAAAATATGTAACGAAAGATAAAAACTCAGCCATTTTTTATTATCTGAGAGCCTGGAAAGAAGGCGATGAATCTGTAAAAGCTAGACTTGAAGAATTAAAACTAGAAAACTACAACCAAAAAGACAGTGATGTAAACTACCAAGAATATATGAGCCAAAATGGTTCTTCAGCATCAGACTATTTTCTTGGTATGACTTACCTAAATGGTAAAGAAGTTCCTAAAGATTTAAATAAAAGTTTCTCATATTTCAAAAAGGCAGCAGACAATGGTCATGCAAAAGCCGCTTACGAAGTTGGGTTATTTTATAAAGAAGGATTGACTGGAACAAAGGATTCGAAATTAGCATGTACCTATTTTCTTAAAGCAGCCAATGAAGGTATTCGTGAAGCTGATTTAATTCTTAGAGAAATGGATCCTACCACTTTAATGGATCCCGAAAATATGGATTTCTTAAAATATCAAGCATTATCACTTAATAAAGCGGAGGCTCAATTTAAGTTATTTGATATTTATACAAAGGAGAAGAATTACAACAAAGCATTGGAAATGTGTCAGCGTGCTGCCTTACAGGATTTTCAACCTGCAATGTTAGAACTCTCTGATATGTATGAAAAAGGAAAGCCTCCTGTTCGTCAAAGTCTAAGCTCCGCATTTAAATGGAGAAGACAAGCTGCTTATGTTGGTTCGGATACAGCAGAATATTTATTAGGTAAGATGTATCATGAAGGTCTTGGTGTCCAAAAAAGTGAGGAAAGAGCCGTAAAGTGGTATATCAAAGCTGCCAATCACGGTATTGCATCCGCTGCTGTTGCTCTTGAAAAAATCGATGTAGCTCAATACTTGGATGCGTCTGATCTAGAATATGCGACTTATCGGGCCAATCAAGGAGATTCGGAAGCTCAACTTATGCTCGGGAAATATTATTACAATGACAATAAAGCAACAGCAATTTCTTGGTTAAATAAGGCAAGTGATCAGCAATTAGCTGAAGCTGAACTTTATCTTGGAGATATTTATAAGGATGGTAAATGTCAGACTATAGCAGACCCACAAAAAGCGGAAGAACATTATAAGAAAGCTTTATCATTGGGTAGTTCTGAAGCCAATCTTCGTATGGCTTTATTGTATTCTGAGCATCAACAGTTAAATGAAAAAACGTTGACTGCTAGAGGAGCAAATAGTGAAAAACAAGCCATGCAATATGCGAATGCCTACATGGTTTCTTCAACTCTCCCAACAAAAAATAATACAACTCCAGATCCTTCTGCTTATTTATTGATGGGTGACATCCATAACAACAATAACAAGAAGGTTCAAGCGATTAAGCAATATGATTTATACATTAAATCTTTTGATGAAATAGACGGTAATCACCAAGAACTAATCACTGTTTTTAACAAACAGGCCAATGCATATGCTAACATTGGAGAACTCAATAGTGCTTTATTACAAATTGATATTGCACTTGCAAAAGCAGATGATTTTAGTCAGACTAAAGGATTCAAAGAAAACTATTCTCAAATAAAAGCTGAATTATTTTACACACAGGCAAAATTATTATTTGACAAAGGAGATAAATATAAAGCGTGTAATGTTTTTCAGAAAGCCAAAGCTTTAGGTGTTGATATTGAGAAAAAATATGAAGACCTTTGTTTAAACTAAAGATCAGAATTATACAATAGCGAGTTTTTATATTAAACTTGGTTTATAAATAGATTAAATTATTTTTTGATTATAAATCGTTAAATGAAAAAATTAAATGTATCACTACTCATTGTATGACTACAAATTTTTTCATCCCAATCACAATTATTCTATTGAGATTGGGATTTTTTATTTTCCTATAAATGCCCCCATAAAGAGATATGTATCTGTTGCTTTTTCTTTGATTATGAAAATAAATGGTCTATTAAAATAATATTCCTGTTTTTCTGGCTGTATTGCTGAGCGACTCACTGCCACAGAGGTAACTGCTGCAGCTTCTGTCCCCCACTCATTAAACTCTAAAACTGTTTTATGCATCACTTTTGAAACAAATAAATAATCTGCTTCATTTTTAATTAATGCAGAAAAATCAGATTGTCCGGGTAAAAAGACTCTTTCAATTCCACACTTTTTTAAGGCAGGAATTAAATCATCGGAAAATGACATTTTAACTTTAGGCATCTTAAAATACACTTCTTCTTCGATCATCAGTTTCTGATATTCTTTTACTTTTTTCTTTGATATACCCGAAGACAAGAATGAATTAATACTTTCCTTTGTTGGCATGATTAGTAATAATTCCGTCTTATTATCATCAAATTCCAAAGAAGCTACTTTTAGACTATCTGTGCTATAACATTTAATTTTTCTGTTTAAATCAAATAAATAATCCAACTCTTTGATTTCTCCGCTAAGTAAATTGAAATCACCTTTCTTAGTGTCTTTTTCTTGAAACTGTTTCTTCCATGGGGTTTTCATCAAAATTGTATTGATAAGAAGCATTCGATCATCTTTTTCAATACTAGAAACTATTTCTTTTATTTTCCCTTCCGTCTTTTCGTTTACATAATTGTTGATATTGTTTTTAACTAGATTCGCATTAGAAAAGGACATCGACTTTATATATAAATTAAAATAGGTCTGTAATTCTTTCTTAGTATTTGATTTGATGGTGTAACTTTTATCCAACCATAAGGCGTTATGAACTGAATAGAAAGAGGAATTATAGGTGATTTTATTCCTCAACATACTATTTAACTTCACATATTCTTCTGCCTTCTTTACACCAAGTTGTTGATTTATTTCATTTTGTGAACCCTCATCGACACATAGATCCAGCATCCCTAATGCCGAATTAATACTAAAATTAGAGATCAAAGTGTTCTTTTGGGGAGTATAAACTTCTCTAAATAAATTAAATTCATTTTGAGAGAAACCGTTAAAAAATGTACTTAGGCCTATAATTAATGTGAGTTGAAAGTATTTTAGCATATCAGTTTTAAAAAATACTAATTGTTACGTATAAAACAACTAGTGTTATTTTTGTCAATTTAATATAATAATATGGAGTAGTACAAAAATCTCTCTACTTTTGTCAAATAGAAAAATTATCACATACAATAATTTCCAAAGATGGAATTAAAAAATTCAACATATACCATTCAGGGCGTACCTGTAACAGATATTGCAGAACAGTTTCAAACACCTGTTTATGTTTACGATGCAGATAAAATAATCAATCAGATTCAAACACTTAGAGGTGCTTTTTCTGGTGTAAATTTACGCATTAAATACGCTATGAAATCTTTATCTAATTTAAGTATTCTTAAATTAGTAAAGGAATACGGTGTGGATTTGGATTGTGTATCGATTCAAGAAGTCATGTTAGGTATCGAAGCAGGCTTCCCTAAAGAAAGAATATTATTTACTCCTAACTCTGTTTCTTTCGAAGAGATTCAAGAAGCAGTTGAATTGGGTGTAGTAATCAATATAGATAATATCGCAGTTTTAGAACACTTTGGTGATGTTTACCAAAATACTGTTCCTTGTGCGATTCGTATCAACCCACATATTACTGCCGGCGGAAATGCGAAAATCCAAGTAGGTCATATCGGATCTAAATTTGGTATTTCCATCTTCCAAATGTCGCATGTAAAGAAAGTAGTAGAAAGTCATAACATCAACGTTGTAGGTCTTCATATGCACTCAGGATCTGATATTTTAGACTCTGAAGTATTCTTGATGGCTGCCAACGTAATGTTCGATTGTGCAAAAGACTTCCCTAACCTACAGTTTATCGACATGGGTTCTGGATTTAAAGTAGCCTACAAAGAGGGTGATATTGTGACGAATATCCCTGAATTGGGTAAAAAGATGTCAGCTGCATTCCAAGAATTCTGTAAAAACTACGGTCGTGAGCTTGAATTATGGTTTGAACCAGGTAAATATTTAGTTTCTGAGTCAGGTCATTTATTGACTAAAGTGAATGTATTAAAGCACTCTCCTGCCGCTGTATTTGCTGGTGTTGATTCAGGATTAAATCACTTGATTCGTCCAATGATGTACGACGCTTACCATCACATTCTAAATGTGTCTAACCCATCTGCTCCGAAAAGAGTATATGATGTAGTAGGATACATTTGCGAAACAGATACTTTTGGATACGATCGTAAAATCAGCGAAATCAAAGTAGGTGATATCTTATCTATAGAAAACGCAGGAGCTTATTCATATAGCATGGCTTCGAACTACAACTCACGTTTTAGACCTGCTGAGGTATTGGTTTATAATGGCCAACCACATCTAATTAGAGAAAGAGAAACACTTCAAGACCTTATTAGAGGTCAAAAAGATATTTTTTCTGACATCGAAATTAATGCAAAATCTTCTGAAGAAGAGAAAGCGGCGAAATAGATATTAGAAAACATCCCATATGGAAAAAGGCTTACTTCGGTAGGCCTTTTTTGTTTTATTTCTATTATTAATTGATTTGTAGCTACAATGTAACTACCTTGAGAGGAAAATGATCAATAATATGAAAACAAATACCATACGATTCAGAGTAGATGATTCTACAAAGGAATATTTAGAAAGTATTGCTGCATTAGAAGGAAATAATTTATCTGAATTTATTATTTCATCAGTTCTTGAAAAAGCCAAAGAAATTGAGAATAAAAATAAAGAACTAGAATTAGAAAATACTCAGTTTAATTTCTTGATGCAACTTCTAAAAGAAGAACCAAAGAAAGATATTGGTAAGTCTTACGAAAATTTAGATTTATCAGGTTTATAATTATGAAAAGAGAAATTATCAAATTAACTCCTGATCACGATTTTTCTAAATTTGATTGCGGCAATGGCAAGGCAAACGATTATATTAAAAATAAAGCACTCTTATACCAAGAAAAAAATCTCAATGTCACTTGGCTTTTAATCGAGAATAAAGATATCATAGGCTTCTACACTTTATCAGCTACTAGTATAAAACCCAAATATTTTGAAGATACAGCATCTTTCCCTGTACAAGTACCCTGTATTTTATTAGGATGGATGGCTGTAGACACAAAATATAAAGGGCAAAATAAAGGAAGAATTCTAATGCTTTCGGCGTTCAAAAAGACCTATAAAACTTCAAAATTATCACCCATAGGGATAAAAGCTTTAAAATTAGAAGCTCTAAACTCTAAACTAATTGAATATTATAAAAAATTAGAGCTTACTAATATTCCTAATACCAATATTATGGTCATTACAATTCAAAATATTGAAGCCATACTTTCACGTTTAAAATTGATATAATCTATCATAATTATATGAACAAAGACTTTAAATTAAAACTCAAAGAACACTGCAAAGAAATTGTTGTTCAAAAAATAAAATCTTCTGAGGAAGCAATGAACTCTGCACAAAATTCGGCCAATGCAGAAACTAGAAGTACAGCTGGAGATAAACATGATACCGCTCGAGCAATGGCACATCTAGAAAAAGAAAAGATGGGCGAACAGCTTTCTCAAAATCTTCAACTTTTAAGGGTAATAGAAGAGTTAAAAGAAACTGATGCCACAACAGTTGGACCAGGAAGTTTAGTGGTCACCAATGTTGGAATGTATTATTTATCTATCAGTTTGGGTCAAGTGAAATTCGAGAATCAAATGGTCTTTGTTATTTCTACTCAATCCCCTATTGGACGAATGTTCGTTGGGAAATCAAAAGAGGAGGAAGTAATGTTTAATGGTCGAAAATTTATCATTAAAGAGGTCTTATAATTAACGTTTATTTTTTTCTTTTTTGAAAATCGAAGATTCGATCCACTATTACATTTATCAAACCGTAATTATTTATATCTTTGCTTGATTTTTTTGTGAGGAAACTCCGGAATTATCATCAAGTAGAATTTTATTTTTTAGAATACAACATACAGTATGTCTGAATTCAACCATATTGATTTTGAGCCGAAATGGCAAAAGTACTGGCAAGACAACAATATCTATAAAGTAGATATTGACTCTGATAAGCCAAAATATTACGCATTGGACATGTTCCCATACCCTTCAGGAGCAGGTCTTCACGTAGGTCACCCTCTAGGATATATCGCATCGGATATCGTTTCACGTTTTAAAAGACTGAAAGGATTTAATGTGCTTCACCCAATGGGATTTGACTCTTTTGGTCTTCCTGCAGAGCAATATGCGATCGAAACTGGTCAGCACCCTGCAATTACAACAGAGTCAAACATCAGTACTTTCAAAAGCCAATTCAACAAAATTGGTAACAGTTACGATTGGGATCGTGAGGTTCAGACATCATCTCCTGACTACTACAGATGGACACAATGGATTTTCCAACAATTGTTCAATTCTTGGTACGACAAGGATGCTAACAAAGCAAAAGACATTTCTGAATTAGTAGCACACTTCGAAGCAAACGGTACTGAAGGTATCCATGCTGAATGTGATGATAACGCTACACAATTCACAGCTGACGAATGGAAATCATTCAATGCAAAATCTCAAGCTGAAGTTTTACTTCAGTACCGTTTAACTTTCTTATCTGAAGCGATGGTCAACTGGTGTCCTGCATTGGGTACAGTATTGGCCAACGACGAAGTAAAAGATGGTGTTTCTGAAAGAGGTGGACATCCAGTTGAGCGTAAGAAAATGAAACAATGGATGATGCGTATTACAGCTTACGCTGATCGTCTATTAAATAACTTAGATGGATTGAACTGGTCGGATGCATTGAAAGAAATGCAACGTAACTGGATTGGTAAATCTATTGGATGTGAAATCGACTTTAAAGTAGTTGATAAAGACATCACATTAACTGCATTTACAACAAGAGTAGATACTACTTTTGGTGTAACTTATGTAGTTCTTGCTCCAGAACATGAGCTAATTCCTGAATTAACTACAGCAGAGCAAAAAGAAGCGGTGGATGCTTATGTTGAAACTGCTAAAAACAGATCAGAAAGAGAGCGTCAATCGGATGTAAAAACAGTTTCTGGTGTATTTACTGGTTCATACGTTATCAACCCATTAACTGGAGAAAAAACTCCTCTATGGATTGCTGATTATGTATTGGCTGGATACGGAACAGGTGTTGTTATGGCCGTTCCTTCATCAGATGATCGTGACTTCCGTTTTGCCAATCACTTCGATTTACCAATCGTAAGAGTGATTGAAGGAACTGAAGACATGGAAGATCCAACTGAAGTCAAAAAAGGTAAAATGATCAACTCTGGTTTCTTGAATGGCTTAGAGTCAGACGAGGCGATCAAAGTTGCTATCGATAAATTAGTAGAAGCAGGTCAAGGAAAAGCGAAAGTAAACTTCCGTATCCGTGATGCTGTATTCTCACGTCAACGTTATTGGGGCGAGCCAGTTCCAGTATATTTTGATGAAAACGGCATTCCTCAATTGGTTCCAGACGAGCAACTTCCTTTGGATTTACCAGAAGTAGAGAAGTACTTACCTACTCCTGAAGGAGATCCACCACTAGGAAATGCTAAAGACTGGAAATTTGATGGTAAATTCGGTTACGAATTAACAACAATGCCAGGTTGGGCAGGTTCTTCTTGGTACTTCTTACGTTACATGGATCCTCAAAACAAAGAGGCGTTTGTATCGAAAGAAGCAGCTGAATATTGGAATCAAGTAGACTTATATGTTGGTGGTACTGAGCACGCAACTGGTCACTTATTGTACTCTAGATTCTGGAACATGTTCTTGTTCGACATGGGCTTCATCAACCATGAAGAGCCATTCCAAAGAATCGTAAACCAAGGTATGATCCAAGGTCGTTCAAACTTTGTTTACAGAGTAAAAGGTACTAACCAATTCGTATCTCACGGATTGAAAAAAGACTATGATGTTCAACCGTTATATGTTGATGTAAACATCGTAGAGAATGATATATTGGATACTGAAAAATTTAAGCAATGGCGTCAAGATTATGCTAATGCTGAATTTATCTTGGAAGACGGTAAATACATCTGTGGTCACGTTGTAGAAAAGATGTCAAAATCGAAATACAATGTAGTGAATCCAGACGTAGTTATTGAGAAATATGGTGCTGACACACTTCGTTTATACGAAATGTTCTTAGGACCACTTGAGCAATCGAAGCCATGGTCGATGCAAGGTATCGACGGTGTTTGGAAATTCCTTCGTAAGCTATGGAGATTATTCTACAGCGACGCTGGTGAATTATTAGTGGTTGATGGAAAAGCAACTCCTGAAGAATTGAAGATCTTACACAAGACGATCAAGAAAGCAGGTGAAGATATGGAAAGCTTGAGCTTAAACACAACAGTTCCTGCTTACATGGTATGTGTAAACGAGTTAGCTGCTGCTAAATGTCATAAGAAAGAAGTATTGGAGCAATTACTTGTCATCTTATCTCCTTTCGCTCCTCACATTGCTGAAGAGTTATGGCAAACAGCTTTGGGTAAATCAACGTCGATTGTGACTGAAGAATTCCCATCGTTTGATGCATCGTTGCTTGTTGAAGCTTCACATACTTACCCTGTATCAATCAACGGTAAGATGAGAGTGAAATTGGACTTACCAATTGATATTTCTCAAGAAGAAGCGAAAGAGGCCGTATTTGCGAATGAAATAGTTCAAAAATGGATAGAGGATAAACCTATCAAGAAATTCATCTTTGTTCCAAAGAGAATTGTAAACGTGGTGGTTTAATTATTTATTCTTTAGAATATTAAAAGACTGATTTTGTGGTATTCAAAATCAGTCTTTTTTGTTTAATCAAACCCAAATCAATGTTATGTATTCAATTAACACTAGTTCATTGAATACGGTGTATAAGTAAACCTTAGTTTATTATCCTTATAATCAAGGATCCAATAAGGAAGATCATCAATATAAGCATCAAAAACCTGTTGTTCTTTTAATAATTCTACTTTAACTGCTTGTTTATTATTGATGTTCAAACTTAAATGACTTGGGACTTCTGACAGAAGAAATAATTTGTCATTTACTTTAAAAAAACCTTGAATTTTATGTTCATCTATTTGATAAATACCATAAGATCCTGACACATTATACTGTATATCCCCTTCTTTTTTAGATTCATTAAAAAAGAAAATAAGTTTTTTGTCCTCAGGCCGTAAATGTTTGGTTAGCTCTAATAGTTTTTCTTTCAAGTCATGAGGAATAGTGTATTCATTCAATTCCATCTTTAAATACTGAGTATCTTGTGAATACACCAAAGAGGTGATGAGTATTAATAAATTGATGAGAAGTATTTTAATAAATACCATATACTAAAATTTAATGTTCCAAATTAAAAACTTCCTGATTATTATAGCATTGTTTATTATCTATTGAAGTAAAGATTGCATCTTTATAATAATATTTACACCATAAACCAAAAATAGAATCATCATCTTGAACTACATCCTCTTGCTTACCAATTTTTATATTGATAGACTTTTTTAAGTGTGATGCCTTTAGGACATTGTTCAAAACCTCTTCTTTCAACTCATTATCAACTATAAAGATGAATATGATATTCCCTTTTTTTACATAACCAATAATTGTAGAAAAATCATCTCCATTCCATAACAAAGAATCATTTACCCCAGTAATATACACGCTTTCCGCATTGGAAATATGCTCTCTATAGCTTTCTGGGGTTTTCTGAATTGATATCTTATACATTCTACACGAATCAATATCATCTTTAGAATAACGTACAATACTATTCAAAATTGAATGGAGATTTGTTTTCGACTTTAGCTCTAATTGATTTAAACTTATGAACTGAGTATTTATTAATAACTTAAGAAATAATATTGTCAGAAGATAGGTATTCATAATAAACGTAATCTATGCTTTAAGTTCATCATTATATAAATTTGATAACTAATAATCATTAGCCACCTTAATAAAAATATTAATTACATGATTTAGAATCATCATTGACGAGATCATATAATTAAAATAGCTTAGGTGATTCCCCCTCACCTTTTCATGTGATATAGTCTCACCTCCTAATGTGACTACCACTCACCTTATAAGGTGAAACACTTCAACCTTAGAAGGTTGTTATAAAAAAATGTTCTTATCTGATTTAAAAGTTGTTTAACCTTAGATAGATAATATTACTTCTGAGGGTTTTATGTTCAATAGTGATATTTCTTTGCTATAAGTTACAAAATTACATAATAAGAAAGTTCACAATGTTTTATACTTAATTTTCAGAACAGTTAGATGATAATCATCTCGAAATAGTAAATTGTAAACGTGGTGGTTTAATCATTTCCTAAATGATATTGAAAACGGATGCATTAAAATGCATCCGTTTTTTTATGTTCAGATAATTATAAAAATTGGCATAATAATTCTACTACTCACCATATACCATAATTCTTTTATAATAAAAACAAGCAAACATGAAAAACTGCTATTTTTTTATTTTGATGATTTTCTTTTTCAGTTGTGCTAAAAAGGAAAATTCTCTAGTGTATCAAAACCCCAACTCAAGTGATATAAAACTAGTAATGAACAGTGCATTATCACATTCTGAAATTGAAATACCATCAACAAGAGAGGGAGATCTAATTCATTATACAATTGATAAAAATGCGTTTATTACTTTAAAAGATGGTGATTTAGAAATAGAGTTTTATGCTACTCCATCAAGTTCAAGTGAAATTATTCGAGAAGAAAATAATCAATTTATTTTTAAAGGTGACCTAGGAAAGTACAATCAAAGTGTATTTAACATACAAGCTAAGTTTGATCACTTCTTGGAAAACACTATTCTTAGAAATACACAAAAGGATGAACTAGAATCAAAAATATCTCAATTAAAAAGTGATTTAATCAAAGAGATTCCAACCGATTTAACCCAACAAGAACAATTAGAAATAAAAGAAATGATTGCACTTGATGCGGCATTTTTACATATCAAGCATGCAATACAAACGGGTTATGGTCGACAAGAAGAGTACAGCATTCCACAGCAATATGACATTCAAAACTTTAATATTGATGTTATTGAAAAACTTTACAATGAGAATTTCAATTACTTGTCGTATTACATTCCGAACTATTTAAACTTGATGTTCCTTAATGACGAGATCTATCAGTTAGCAGGTGAATTTTATTATGACTTAAGAACAGATGAGTTTCAAAATTTAGATATTGAACCTCGTTTAAAAGAAATGTTCGTTGCATCTACAATTTCGGAGTCCATTAATACACAAGGATTAAAAGACAACAACGAAGCTTCTTTATACCAATTCCTTCACGATTACCCCAGCTACTCTCATAAAGAAGAATTAATCGCAATTTTGAAAAACAATTCCACTATGAAAGATGGAAATGTTGCCCCTATAATTCATGCATTCGATGCGAATGGAGAAATATTTCACTTAAAGAATCATGAAGGGAAAGTAGTATATATTAATGTATGGGCTACTTGGAATGAGAATTTCAATCAACAAATAAAAGATATTAAAGCTTTAAAGTCGAAATACGAAGGGCAAGATATTGAAATCATCTCCTTATCTGTAGATCGTGATCAACAACATTGGAAAGACTATATTGACTATTCAGGTGAGATTAAAAATAATATTTGGACTTCTAAAGTAGATCAGTTTTACAGTAATTATAAAGTCTACACTGTTCCTCGTTTTATACTAATCGATAAAAACGGGAAATTAATTAATAGCTTTGCTCCCGCTCCTGATTCCAAAGAATTAGACGAATTGATAGCAGAAGTACTTTAATAAAAACATTTTATACTTTAACAAAAGATGCACAAACGTGCATCTTTTGTTTTTTAATAGGCTATTAATAAGTAATAACATTCATAAACACTCAAAAACACGAATAAATTGTAGATTACAGTATTATTTGAACCTATTATCAATGAAAATGAAAAAGTTATTACTTGTATTGTCGAGTTTACTATTCGTTTTTGGATGCTCTCCATCCAAAAAAATTGATGCACAATACGTAGAAGACCTTAACATCGCTTTTAATAAGGCTGGAGAAAACAAAGCTGAACTACAATTAGCAATTGATGAAATGTCACCGGATAAGGTAAATGCAATGGCTTTTTTGATTGCCTATATGCCTGAGAGAGATTTAAAAACATTATCTGCCGAATATCTAATTAAGAACGTTAATCTAGCGTATAAGGCAAAAAACGAATTCCCTTGGGGGAATGAAATTCCAGATTCTGTATTTTATAATGATGTTCTTCCATATGCTTTAATGAACGAAAGAAGAGATGATTGGAGGGAAGATTTCTACAATCGTTTCGCTCCTATCGTAAAAGATTGCAAAACTATGGAAGAGGCAATTACCATTATTAATGATACAATTATTGATGTGGTGAAAGTAAAATATTCTACAGAAAGAGAAAAGCCAGATCAATCACCTTATGAGTCGATTGACCAAGGTTTAGCTTCTTGTTCTGGTTTATCTGTATTATTAGCAGATGCTTTTAGAAGTGTAGGTATTCCAACACGTTTAGCAGGTACACCAAACTGGACAACTAAAGAAGGCAACCATAACTGGAACGAAGTGTGGCTAAAGGGACAATGGTATTTCACTGAATATTATCCATCTGGATTAGATAAATCATGGTTCTTGGCAGACGCAGGTGTGGCAGATACTAAAGACCCAAAACATTGGATTTATGCTTCCTCATGGAAACCCGCTCAATACGATTTCCCATTGGTTTGGGATTACGATATTAAATACGTTCATGCACATAATGTAACGGATAGATATATTGATCTTTGGCACAAAGAACAAGCTCAAAATGTGGGTAAGGAAGGTAAAGTAGCCGTAAGAATCAAAATGTTCAAAAATAAGGCTTGTACTTTAATTAGTGATAATCGTGTGGAAACTGAAGTGACAATTTCTGCCGATAGGAAAATCATTGAAAGTGGTAAAACAGCAGGTCCTTTAAAAGACATGAATGATATTTTACAATTCTATTTGGATAAAAATAAAACCTATCAGATGACGTATTTTGATAGCAAGGGAAATCCTGTGACAAAAACGTTAGCTGTTGAGGCTGATAACATGGAACTTACACTTTATAAGGAAATATAGAAAGAGGAGTTCTCAATTTACACCTAAACTAAAAAGTACTTGAGCAATCGAGTACTTTTTTTTATTCTCATTTCTTTGATTTAATTTCGAGGTCATGAAAAATGACAAAGCTGTAGAACAAACTTTTGGACACAGACTAAGGGTAAGAGTCTGTGGAGTGCTAGTTGAAGGAGAAAAAATTTTGATGGCTGTTCACAGAGGTATTGGTCCGAATGGTATCTTCTGGGCTCCTCCTGGTGGTGGTTTAGAATATGGAGAAACAGTCGATGATGCTTTGAAAAGGGAATTTTTAGAAGAGACCGGATTAGAAATTGAATTAAAAAAGCATTTATTTACTCATGAGTTCCATGATCTCCCATTACATGGTATTGAATTATTTTTTTTAGTCGAAAAAACGGGTGGGTCTCTAAAAATTGGTCACGATCCTGAAATGGAGGAGCAAATACTTGAAAATATGGTTTTTATCGACTTCAAAGAACTTGCTCAAAAAACAAAAGAAGAGAAGCATCATTTATTCAGACATTGTAATTCGTTAAAAGAACTCATCAATATGCAAGGTTTTTACAGCAATTTAAGAGAAAATTTGTAAACTTGTAAGATAGAATAAATAGGCAACTAATCCTGTTGAATTTCTAAAGATATAATGGCAAAAGTAAGCATATTACACGGACAGCTACTGGACATTACCATCAGTAGATTGAGTCAGCAACTTATAGAGAACCACGGTGATTTTTCAAACACTGTGATAATTGGGTTGCAACAAGGAGGAATTATTCTTTCAGAGAGAATAAGACAAAGAATTAAGGAGATGGAGAATATCGATGTCCCTTGTGGACAATTGGATATTACTTTCCATAGAGACGATTTCCGTAGAAGAGAAAATATCCTTACCCCAAGTAAGACTGAAATTCCTTTTCTTATTGAAAATATGAAAGTAATTTTAGTAGATGATGTCATCTTCACTGGTCGTTCTATCCGTTCCGCATTAGATGCTATGATGGCTTTCGGAAGACCTCAAAAAGTTGAGTTACTTTGTTTAATCGACAGAAAGTATAGTCGCGATTTACCAATCGAACCAACTTATGTTGGCAAGGTAGTCAATTCTATACAATCACAATATATCACTGCAGAGTGGAAGGAAGAAGGTCATGATGATGATAATTTATGGCTTATCAACCAATAGATATTAACGGCTTTCAATAGATGGCCGTTTTTTTTAGATTCAGAAAAAGAGATAGAAATATATATACATAATGTTAAGTACGAAACACCTACTTGGAATTAAAGACCTTACAAGAGAAGACTTAGAATTGATATTTTCTACTGCTGATCAGTTCAAAGAAGTCATTAATAGACCGATCAAAAAGGTTCCTTCTCTTAGAGACATCACTATCGCCAACATCTTCTTCGAGAACTCAACTCGAACTAAACTATCTTTTGAATTAGCTGAGAAGCGCCTTTCTGCTGACGTAATCAATTTTTCATCAAGTGGTAGTTCTGTAAAAAAGGGAGAAACTCTTTTGGATACTGTCAATAATATCCTTTCCATGAAAGTAGATATCATTGTCATGCGACATTCAAGCCCAGGCGCCCCTCACTTTCTTGCCAATCATATAGATGCGACTATATTAAATGCAGGTGACGGCACACATGAACATCCTACTCAAGCCATCTTGGATACGTATTCTATTCGCGAACGTTTGGGTACTGTTGAAGGAAAGAAAGTTGTTATTGTAGGAGACATTCTTCATTCAAGAGTGGCTTTATCCAATATCTTTGCCCTTCAAAAATTAGGTGCAGAAGTAATGGTTTGTGGACCTCATACGTTAATTCCAAAATACATCGATCAATTAGGTGTTCGCGTAGAACATGATTTAAGGAAAGCTTTAGAGTGGTGTGATGTTGCCAATATGCTTCGTATTCAGATGGAACGCCAGCTTGTGAAAAACTTCCCATCAGTACGAGAATACTCACAACATTTTGGGTTAAATAAAGAGTTATTACAATCACTTGACAAGGAAATTGTCGTGATGCACCCAGGACCAATTAACCGTGGTGTGGAAATCACTTCTGATGTTGCAGACTGTGAAAATGCCATCATTCTCGATCAAGTTGAAAATGGCGTCGCTACTAGAATGGCCGCTTTATATTTGCTTGCAGGAAAGCAAAATTAAGATAAGAAAATCAAAAGGAACATTTTACAATGTTCCTTTTGCATTTCACACACATTTTACTGCTTTTCATAAATTTTACTTTTGATTCCCTATTTTTATACCTAATTTAAAGTATTGATTATCATCTCATTGTCATAAGTATTACTATTGTAAAATTAATTAAATCATTTATCAGCCTTTACCCCTAAATCTTTACCATTGCTGATAAGAAACTATTTTTTGTAATGCCCAACCCTAATCACAATTTATCTATACATTGCGGTATTCTTGATGCTGATATAGGCAATCAGGAAAAGCTTTCACATTTTATTGATAAAGTGCCATTTTTATCATTAAAGGAAACCTATACTTCTCCTTTAGAGGCCGATAGTTCTCAATCATTTCATCTATTAGATGTGGTGTTTATTAATTCTGACTTGCCTTATATAAGTGGGTTAGACTGGATTGTATCAAAAAGTATTCCGCCTAAATTTGTTCTTTTATCTAAAGAATTAAGTGATGCTGCTTATGCATTTGATAATGATGCTTTGGATTTTATTTATGATTTAAATTTCACAAGATTTTATAAAGCTGCCAATAAAATTAAGCGATCCAAAGATGCTCGATACTCAGTGGCATCATCAAAATCTTTGTTTGTGAAATCAGAAAATAGAATAAATAAAATACCATTTGATGATATCATCTTTATAGAAGCTCAGAATAATTATATTCATATTAATACGAAGAAGAAAAAATATACTACCCTGATGAAGTTAAAAGAAGCTGAAGCTATTTTACCTCAACATCAGTTTATCAGAATTCAAAAATCAATTATTGTCAATAAAAGTTTTGTTCAAGCAATTGAAGGAAATGCTGTTGTAGTCAACGAGAACCTATTTAACATCAGTCGACCTTTAAAGAAAAAAGTAATTGCATCGATAACTCAAGGCTACTTAGTTTAAAAACGAACTTGAGGTTGTAACAGTCTCAATTTGTATCCTAAACCTATTTTTACCCGATTAACTATTAATAATTTATGAAAACTATTGTAAAAGTATTAGGGGGAATACTGCTCCTATGCTTTTGTTCATGTGACCTAATGTTAAGTGAGCCCTCCCCTGATTTCTATCAAGGTCAACCTCCTGGACAAGTAGGAAACAGTTCAAATGTATCGAATTCATCCACAAGTAATAAGCCTAATCGAAAGTCTTATAATATTGAATTACACCCTTTAACCAAAGAATGTAATTCGTATGAACGTTTGACTTTATCAATTATTTCAGAACAAAATATAAAGACTTTTGAACGAAATGTGGAAACCAAAAATGGTAAAGCAACTATTATTATTCGTGATTTTATTCCCAATGGGGTGTATACAATGAAACTACATCTACCTAATTCACATAATACATTAAGAAGTCAGAAACTCTATGTAGATAATAGTGCCACTGATGATAACGACATATATTTCCCTTATCAGAATTGTGAAACTGGTAATAGTAAAAAACAATAACACCTACTGCATTTCACCTCGACAGATCTGCAGTTTACCAAAAATAATATCAATTACCCTAGATATTAATGAGATTTAAATATTGAAAATAACGAAACATTTACTCTATAAAATTTTTAATTATGAACACTCTATTAAAACTATTCTTTGTCCTCTTTACCTCTCTATTTATGTTTTCTTGTGCATCTGATGATGCTGCAAATGGAGGAATCGTGCCTATTGGTTTAAATGCTGGAGATGACAATGATGATGCTACAAATGCTGGTGATGAAGAAGAAGATCCAAACATCTATATTTCATTGGTAGATACAACTGGATACTGTACAGCAAACAATGACTTATTATTTATTGTAACTACTCTAAAAGGTGAGTTTTCTTCTGAAACTGCGGGACAACAAAATAATACGTATTTCGCTAAATTTAATACAGATGATTTAAATACTATTGAAGATCCAAATGCAGTAAGTATATCATTCAAGAACACAGTTACTGATGAAACTATTGGATGGGCTGCTATAAATGAAGAAGCGATAGAATCGAAAAGAATCATCATTAATTACAACTCTTGTGTAGCTAATTATAGCGAATAAAAGATAATAAATACCTGAGCTCTATTATTTAAATTAAATGAGCTCAGGTAAATTTGTATTTACAAACGGATCAATTTGATATATCTAATCAAGCCGTTTGTATTATTTTACTTTTTATGACTTTATTTCTTTAACCCACTACTTATGAAAACTATTAATCACATTATTGCTATCTTAATTCTATCTTTATTTATTGTTTCATGTGCTTCTGAAGGTGACGGTGCTGGAGGAATTACTCCTATTTCTTTAGGCGATAACAATGGAGTAAATTTAGATGACACTGAAAAAACTGGCGTTATACATCTATTGATTGAAGACAATGCAGAAAGATTTACCTGTGAAGCTGTTGAAAATATTCAAGTTCGAATGTATTTAAAAAGTGACGCAGAAAAAACTATTATAGATCAGGCTACTATAAGTAGGTATAACTCCAATGGTTTGTATTATACATTTAATTTAACTTCTACTTTGACTGCAGATTCTTATATTGTTGAGTATAGTTCTCCTGATATACAGAGTAATTTAGTATATCAGGTCGATATTACTTCTTCAGAAATTGAAAATGAATACTATAAAGCATTAACTACCAATGCTTGTTCCTTAGTATCGGTTGATGACAGTTTCGAATAAGAATTTTCAATAATTTGATATAAATTGCAATACAACACCATTCAATTCATATCAAATTATTTTACACAAAGTATACAGAAGGAAGAAAATTAACTAAACATGAATATTAACAGGACTCATTTTTTTACTATTTTCATATATACATTGGTTTTCTTTCTTCTGTATATTTATAATGACTTTTTTGGTCAACAAGGACAATGGTTGGGTTTATATCATATAATGAGTATTGACTTAATTACTTCCATTGTTTTATGTTTAGGATCTGTTAGTATTGTCTACTTTTGTATCAAATTAATTGATGCTAAAAAATTCTCAATAGCCATTGCCTTATTAATTCTTGGTTACATAGGTTTAGTGTATTTATATAACATTATCCTTTGGGAATTAAAATGGAATTATTATATCCCTTCCTATCAAAGAGTTACCATTACAGTAGACGACTTTATTGTCGTTTTCTTCCCTTTTGGTGTTGGTGCAGGTATTGAGATAGTTTTCGAACACCTCAAACAATTAAAAAATAAACAACAACTCATCCTTGAAAAAACAAAGGCTGAACTCAACTTCTTAAAAGGACAAATTAGCCCACACTTCCTATTTAATACCATCAATACTATTTTTTGGCTGATAGTTAAAGACCCAAAAGAAGCTCAACAGCTTTTAATGACTTTAAGCGATATGCTTCGTTATCAGTTATATGAATGTGAGCAAAACTTTGTTCCTATTCAAAAGGAAGTAGATTATTTAAATCACCTATTTAAAATACAAGAATCTCGTAAAAGAGAAGATGTAGTGATTAATAAAACAATTGAAATTGAAGACAAAAACTTCATGATTCCTCCCCTTTTATTTCTTCCTTTAATTGAAAATGCCATGAAATATGTCTCTCAAAAGAAGAAAGAAGAAAATTTTATTCACCTGTATTTGCAACAAAAAGAAAATTCCTGTGTCTTTGAAATACGTAACTCTGTAGATGAGAGTACTGTAAGTATCAAAGAAGACAAGAAATATAGTGGTATTGGTCTGTCTAATATTCAAAAACGACTACAATTACTCTTTGGTGATGCCCATGAATTTAAAACTCTTCAATTAAATAATATCTATTATGCCAACATCAAATTCTAAACTCAAATGTATTGTTATAGACGACGAGGAACTAGCTAGAGAAGGACTTGCGAGTTATGTTGAACAAGTTCCATTTTTAGAATTAATTTCCACAGCTAAATCTGCTATGGAAGCACAAGAAATCATAGATGATCAAACAGTAGACTTATGTTTTTGTGATATTAACATGCCCTACTTATCAGGAATTGATTGGCTCAAAACTTTATCAAATCCTCCAATTATGATTCTAACTACAGCTTATTCTGAATATGCTTTAGAAGGATATGAAATCAATGTTTTAGACTATTTATTAAAACCTATTTCGTTTGATCGATTCTATAAAAGTTGCTTAAAGGCGAAAGATGCACATCAAAAAATTGCTACTGAACCTTTGGAGTTTATTTATATCAAAGTTGACCAACAGATCAAAAAGATTTGGTGTGATGACATTCAATACATTGAGGCTCAAAACAATTACATCAAGATTAAAACTGCTGAAAGCGAGTGTATCACTTATTTAACACTAAAAGAAATTCAAGAGAAACTATCCGATGATTTTATAAAAGTTCAAAAATCATTTATTGTCAATAAAAAAGCGGTCGATGCCATAGAAGGAAATTGTGTAATTGTTGGTGATCAGATGATTACATTAAGTAGAAATAATAAACAAGAAATTATCAATAGTCTTACCCAAGGAAATTTAATTATTAAGGGATTGAAATTATGAGATATTTATTTATCATATCGTTGATATTTTTATTGGGTTGTCAAGACAGTCATAATCAACTTTTATACAGACAAGGTGATGAGATTGTCGGCTTTGAGCTCACTGATGACAGTATTTCTTTTGTTTTAGATAGAAACAAAATCATCAATTTTATTGATTTAGAAGAGACTGCGTTTTTTGAAAACCCTCAAACTCCCAATTTTAATGATTATGATAAATACTTTGTAAGAAAGGAAAATATAGATATTCAGAAAGTCCACTTAGTTGGTACGTTTAATAAATATAAAGTCGACGATCGTTATTTATTAAAGAAAGATGGAGAAAACTGGAGAATAACATTTTCTAAATCGGAAATTATTCCGTCTGGCGGTGAGTTTCTATTTATAATCAATAATAAATATGCTGCTACTCCGAATTATAACCAATCGAAAAACTTTCATATGGAACCTTTCCGGGAAAATGAATTATTAAGATCTTACATCATTTGGTCTCTATATATTATTGATACGGAATATGAAGTAGGCTATAAAGTGGAGAACGATTCTATCTATTTCATTTTTGATCCGAGTATATATTCAACTATCAATGATAATGAAGGGATAAAAGTACTTTATGATCCTGATGTGATTCAAAAAGTACAAGTGGCTGGAAGCTTTAACCAATGGACTGAATACTATGAATTACAACGGAAAGGAGATATTTTTTATAAAGCTTTTCCATTGGATCAAAATATTAATAATTGGGGAGAGTTTAAATTTATCGTGAATGATTATTGGGTGAACCCTCCTTTCTATGCATTTAATAAGCTGGGACATTATTCTGGTATTCGACATTATAATTTCACATATCATGTACCTAATAGAAATCACATAAATGGATATAGAATTGAAGGAGATGAAATCATTTTCTATGTGACTGTACACCCAACAGATTTATATACTTACTGGGAAAGAACCACTGCCGATCAGTTCAATTTTAAAAATATGTATTTATATGCCTCTTTTTTACCAGAAGGAAAAGATAGAGTATTAATGGAAAAAGTAACTGATGATACTTACGAGAAACGATTTAATGTTAAAGATATTCCGAATGGAGTAAGCCATCAATTTAATTTTTATGGCAATGGAATGATCTTTTTAACTCCTCCTTATAATACAACTAATTTATCTCACACTGACATTTGGGATAATAAGCAATGGGTGAATTTTGAAATCAAAATATAAAAAAACACCTCCTAAATAATTTTAGAAGGTGAATATTCTTTTGGATCAACTATTTAATTTATTTCGACTTTTTTCTTTAACTTTTTAAACAATAAGATTAACATCACTATCGCTGAAAATAAGGTGATGATCAACATATTTTGAATATCTGGTAGCACACTTTGCATATCAGCATTAAAGTGAAGCACCTTTCTTAAAGCATGAAGGAAATGTGTTAATGGGATGACACTCGATATATGTTGAATCCATTCCGGCATGGCTTCAAGTGGCCATGTAAATCCAGAAAGAATAAAACTTGGAGTGGATATCACCATCAAAACCTCTGTAGCTTTTAATTGTGATGGTAACAACCAACTGACTAAAATCCCCAAACATGTTAAGGACAAGATAAATACGCTGGTTAATATCAATAAGACACCATAATTTGATGGCATTGGTAATTTAAATAATGGGAATAACGTCAATTGAAGTCCAATCCATAATGCAATACCAATCAACCAATAAGGAATCGCTTTAGAAAAGAAGACGGTTAATGGATTTTTAGTGATTGCTGAAATTTCTCCAAAAGTATTTTCCTCATGTTCTTTACTAAACGTTAGTGCCATGGCAAGCAAGAACACCTGTTGCATTACTGCACCAATAATACCTGGCCAAATAAAAGTAAGGTAATTGGAAGTGGCATTAAAATACCTTGTATCATCAATAGAAAATGCCTCCCATTGTTGTTTGGCTGTTTCTAATGGAATCCCCGTTTTATGTAAACCTAGAATTTCAATACCAGCGTTTAAAGTTCCTAATACAGTTCTGATACCAATATTCGCATAGTTACCTGTAATCATATTGGCACCGTTCACCTCTACTTGAATATGAGGATGACGTTTATAATTGATATCTCCTTCAAAGCCATCAGGAATCCTTACAATTGCTTCGAAAGATGGTAGATCGTCTTTAATATCTTCTTCCTTTGAAGATACTTGATTGACACTTAGATAAAAGTTTTCATCCAAAGCATCGATAATCTTATGACTCAAAGGTGAGTTATCATGATCTATAACGGCGATACTCAAATCTTTCACCGAGGCTTGTTGATAGGTATACCCTACCAATAAACCGAAGAAAATAGGTGCTCCAAAAAAGACAGCAATAAGCACATCATTTTTAAAGAACATTCTCAATTCTCTTTTCACTAAGGTGTAAAATGCTTTTAATTCTTTCATCACCTTATTTTTTTGGCATTACAAAAGTGGTATTCGTTAAAAGCTTTTCTGCTTTTTTCATATCAGCAGGACGAATCTTTAGCACATATAACGATTGGTCAATTTCATAATTCGGATTCATCGATTTACGAGTAGCATAAGACATTTCTTCTTTAATGCTGATTACCTTTCCTTTAACAACAATTGATTTATCAAAAGCGGAAGTCATCGTAACCGATTCGTTCAATTTATATTTTAATACTTCCTCTTCAGACATTGCGAATCTAAAGAAAGTACTATTATCTGCATAGCCTGTAAAAATAGAATATCCTGGTAAGGCCAACTCTCCTTCTTGTAAGGAAATCGATTCTACTCTCATTGCTTTTGGTGCTAAAATATATCTTTCTGAAAGTGCAATGTTCACCTCTCTTAAGGCTCCTTTTGCTCTTTCTAACTGACCTAAAGCCATTCTTTGTTTTTCATTTCTAACACCTGAAACCACTTCTCTTTTCTTCGCTTCAGTACCTTCGTATTTGGCTTTTGCCATTAAGTACTTTGTACGAACTTCATCGTATTTCTGAGAAGAAATCAAAGAATCTTGGTACATCTCTTCGATTCTCTTAAAACTTTTTTCTGCGAATTGATATTGTTCTTTGGCTGCATCATAAGCTGCATCAACTTGTTCTAATTGTTCTTTAGTTGCCCCATTAAAAGCCATTTCATATTGTGCTTTCGCTGCCTTAACTGCACCTAATGCTTGGTCCAATTTAGCTTCAGCTTCAGGAAGATCAATAACCGCAAGAGTATCGCCTTCACTTACTTTCTGACCTTCTTCTACATTCATTTTCACCACTCTACCAGGAACTTTAGAAGCAACATAAACCACTTCTTTTTTTACTTTCCCTTTATATTGTTGAGGTTGTTGTGGTTTTTCGGAACATGCAGTGAATAATAAAGCTCCTAAAACAACAGTATATATATTTTTCATGATTTTGATTCTAATTTTGGATATGTTCGATATTTAAAACACCCATAGCGTCTAATAATGCAATAGCAGTATGGCGTTGCTTGGCTAAAGATTGAATGTATTCTAATTGGTATTTTTCATAGTCTGAGATTTCAGTCAACATATCATTTATATCCACCAATCCATTTTTTAATTCTTCAGATCTAATCTTTAAGCCTGTCTTGGCCCCATCCAATTTTTGTTGAGCTACGTCAACCATTTGAGTAGCTACTTTCCAATCCATTTTCTTTTTTTCGAAATCAAGAAGTACCATCTCGTCCGCATACTGCTTTTTCTCTCTCATAGAGGAAACCGCTAAAGCTGATTTTTGAACTTCTCTTTTTCTTTGTAAACCATCAAATATTTCCCATTGCATTCCAACACCTACAAATGGCACCGGATCTACAGATGTTTTATTCGATGCTCCTTGAACAACATGGGCAAATGCCTTTGCTTGAGGAAGTGCAGTAAATTGTTCTGCTTTATGCTTTCTTTCTAAAGCTTCAATGGAATGATCGATTGCTTTAATTTCTGCTCTATTTCCTAAATTGATTTCATTTTCATCAACCAACCAAATATCAAGCGTTGGAGAAATTTGCCCTAACTCATCTTTTGATGAACCCGTTAGTTGTTCTAATTTCTGAAGTACTAGATCTTTGCTTGCATTTAGTTCTATACGTTTTGCTACAATATCTTTTTCGGCGATTCTAATCTTATTTAAGTCATAATCTGTTGCCAAACCCACTTCTTTCGCCTTATCAGCAAATTGAGTTTGCTTGTCTAATCTCTTTTGAGATTCTTCTAATACTTTCATCGATTGCTCTATCACAGCAAGCTTATCGTAATAATCCATTACTTCGATAATGATTTCATGCTCGTCTTTTTCAAGCATGGCTTCCTGTGCTTTCGCTTTCGCTTCTGCAGCTTTTGCATAATTTGGTGCTTGAAGTCCAGAGAATATCACCATCTCTACATAGGCATCATAAAACCATAAATGATTATCGTTTAGGGAAACAGATAACTCGTTTGGCATTTGTGTCATCATTCCACCAATGTTTTGGAAAACACCATTGACTATTGGAGTCATGATACCAATTGCTTGAGGTGGTAAACCTGAGTTTCCAATTCCGTTAATCACATTTTGATGGGCTTCCCCTAAATAGTTGGCTCCATTACTTTTTAAATCAGTAATGTCTCGATTGATCGTCAAATCATTTAACAGATAAGCATATCCACCTCTCACTCCCACTTTAGGAATGTAAGTGTACATCGCTCTCTGTTTATCATAATACGTAGATTTGATGTCGTTTCGTTTGATCTTTAACAGATGAGAATAATTCACAGCTTTTTCTGCCAGCTCTCTCCTGTTTAATTCCTGAGAGTAAGCTATTTGAACACCTGCGGTAATTATCAGAAGATTGATAATGAACACCTTTAGTTTCATTGTAAACTGATTAAATAAATACTTGTTTTTAGTTGTTGAATAATTAATGAATGATTATTCATTCACAAAAGTATTCTTTCATTTCATTATTGTCAAGTACTCATCTGTAAATACTTGCAAATAGTTTAAACTGAAACATAAAAAAGCATCATTTGATGTATAAACCTAGGTTTGTAAAGGATTTCTTCCTTTTTTTGTAACCTATTTTGAACATATAAAACATATATAAATGTCTCCCCTTTTACAGAATGATGCTTCAGTTTTTGGGCTATTAATGGCTATTCTTGCTTTTGTATTTTATACTTCTTCTTTAAAAACAGGACCTTGGGTAAAGTTTTATAAGATTTTTCCTGCCCTTTTGATGTGTTATTTGATACCATCAATAATGAGTACATTAAATGTGATCTCACCAGAGACTTCAAAATTGTACACAATGGCAAAGAATTACCTCCTCCCTGCCAGTTTGATATTAATGACTATTAGTGTTGATTTAAAAGGAATTCTTAACCTAGGTACAAAGAGTATTATCATGTTCCTTTCTGGAACAGTTGGTATTGTAATAGGTGGACCAATTGCCATACTTATAGTATCGGCCATTCATCCAGAAACTTTTAATGGAGTTGGTTTTCAGGAAGCATGGAGAGGATTAGCAACTTTGGCGGGTAGTTGGATTGGTGGAGGAGCCAACCAAGCAGCTATGTTAGAGATTTATAAATATGATCAGTCATTATATTCAGGTATTGTGGCTGTTGATATTATTGTAGCTAATATATGGATGGCTATTCTATTAATGGGTATCGGAAAAACAAAGAAAATAGATAAATGGTTGGGAGCTGATGTTAGTGCAATTGAAGAGCTCAAAGAAAAAGTACAGGCCTATCAAAACAGTATTGCTAAAAATCCTACCCTAACTAACTATATGGTGGTATTAGGTGTCGCTTTTGGTATTGTAGGTTTGTCACATTTCTCTGCTGATCATTTAAGTACGTTTATTTCAGGAATAGTAGCAGATCCTTCTACTAGTGTATTGAGTAATAAATTCTTTTGGTTGGTACTTATTGCTACCACTTTAGGTGTTGCACTTAGTTTTACAAAAGCCAAAGAACTGGAAGGTTATGGTGCTTCTAAACTTGGTAGTGTTTGTATTTATATATTAGTTGCAACCATTGGTATGAAAATGGACGTTACTAAAACGATGGAAAATCCTGGTCTATTAGCCGTTGGATTAGTTTGGATGGCCATTCACGTGATTATTATGATAGTAACAGCCAAATTGATTAAAGCTCCTTTCTTTTTCTTAGCGGTTGGAAGTAAAGCTAACGTTGGTGGTGCAGCTTCGGCTCCTGTTATTGCCTCTGCCTTTCATCCATCATTAGCTCCTGTTGGAGTACTTTTGGCTGTTTTAGGTTACGCTTTAGGAACTTATGGAGCAATGATTTGTGCTTATTTAATGAGTATTGCTTCTTAAGAACAAAGAAAAATTATAAAATAAATCCGTTACCATGGTTGTAAGTCATAGTAACGGATTTTTTTATAATATATATAATCGTTTTTATCAATTACTCTTTACCTTCGAGATTTCTAATCTGAGGTTTCCCTATATTTCCATCCTCCGAAAGTAAAATGGCAATTTTTCTAGTACTTTCGAATTCGGCGAATACTATTATCATCAATACAGTTATTGGAACGGAAAGAATCATTCCTATCACCCCCCATAGTGTTCCCCAAAAAGCCAATGCTATTAGCACGACAAGGCCACTTACATTAAGAGAATTACCCATCATTTTTGGTTCAACAAAGTTACCTATTACAACCTGAATAGCTCCAACAGCTATCAAGACTAACAAGCCAACAGATGGTTCTCCGGTTTGAATAACAATAAAAGCAGATGGGAATAAGGTAGCAATCAAAGAACCGATGGTTGGTATATAGTTCAACAAGAAAATTATTGCTGCCCAGAAAAATGGAGCATCTATACCTACAAATAGTAAAACAAAATAACTGAGCACACCTGTAATAACACTCACAAATGTCTTAAGTGTTAAGTAACTTGATACAGTCTTACTAACTCTTTCTAATAGTTTAATAACACTCTCTTGATCATTCGATTCAGGATACATTGCTCTAATCTTATGACCAAACCCACTCTCCTCTAACAATAGGAAAACAACATATAAAAGTATGGTAAAAGCATTCCCAAATAGATCGGTTACTGAACTTAATACGGTTCTCAATAAAGATGTAAAGTTTGTATCCCCCACCATTTTATTTAATGACTTGGTAATGTTTATATCAAAAACTGCATTGATTTTATCTTCCATTTTCTGAAGATTTCCATCGTAATGTGACATGCTTTCTGATAAGTTTTGGATACTTAGACTTAGAAGCTTTACCACAACAAATAGAATACTAAAGATCATGATAGAAGCAAAAAGGTTTTGAAGCCAAACGGGCATTTTAGCATCCTTTAGAGAGATCAATTTACTTATCATTGTTCGTACTTCTACGACAATAAGCCAGAAGATTGCAGCTAAGATTAAAGGTACAATAATGCTTTTAAGGTAGATAAGTGAAACAACAATGACAACGATCAAAATGGCTACACTTGCAGATTTGTTTATTTGAGTCATGTATGATTAGCTAATAAAGTATTTTCAAACATTTAAAAATAGAACATTTTCGAAAATAACGAACGATTTCGAACAGTATTTTTTTGTACCATATCGATTAATTTGATTATAACTATTTGATTTACTGTCGATTACAATTTTTTGGCACAGATATCGAATAATTGTAAATGTGTCAAATTAATTTTCTTTATTCTCTTGTAATCTGTTGGTTATAAGATTACTTACTCTTAAATACAAATTAAAATGAAAACTATTTTCTCTATCGTCCTAGTGTCATTAATTACATTTACAAGTTTTGCTAAAACAGCAGAAGGACCTGCATCTGATAAAATGTCTAAGTTAATCAAAATGGTGAATAATGCAGATAAATCAGATTGGGTTACCCTTAACAAGGCTGCATCTTACAACATCAACTGGAATGCTGATATTGAATTAGCAAAACAATGGATTGAAGCTTCCATTGCGATTAACGACAATGCTGAAGCTTATGAATTATTGGGTGATTATCATTTAAGAAAAGGTGATTTAGAAAAAGCTTATGAGAATTATTATACAGCTTTAGAAAAAGGAATGTTCTCCTTAAGAAAATCTGATTTCGAAAGAATCCAAAGAAAGAACTTAGTCTTTGGTAGATCACTTAAATAATTTCTATCGAGTAATTATCAAGTAGTAAACATTCTGAAGCCCACGTATTATTGCGTGGGTTATTTTTTCATTAATTTTTTCCTTCTCTTTTCTCTTCCTTCTCCAGGACAATTACAATCTTCTTTTGTTCTAAAACTATATTTAAAAGTTAACCCATAAACTGGTGTGATTAAATTAAGATTTCTTTCAGGCTTGGCGGGTTGTACAATATTTCCATCTTCATCATATGATGGCAAAGTAGCTGGAGCAAAGAAAAACTGAGTGTCTCTCATGGCAAATGCTCCTATTCTAATATTCTCATTAAGCAGATAATAAAAATCAATTCTCAATCGAGATAAATCAACTAATCTTTCTTCTGTGGATTCATCATTGGTATGAACAAAAATTTCATATGAAAATTCACCTCTAAATTTTGCATTTCCTATAGGGAAACTTTTTCCTAACATCGCCCAAAATCCAAAACGACCAAAATCAGAACGGTCGCCTGGTTTGTCTTCTATTTCATTTGGTGAAATATATTCATATTGTAATCTTTTTTGGAAATCAAGTAATCCACCAATTTGACCATTGTGTTGTAAGAAACCTCTGTAATACCAAACATTCCAATTAGGTTCAAACACTGAACGAATAGATGCTCCAATATATAGTTTTGGAGTCAGTTTATGAGCATACCCCAACATCACATGTGCTCTATTCATCTTTAGTCCATCTACAATATAACTATCAAAATTTGAGGATCTTGTATTTCCTTCGAAGAAGACAGAATCTCCATTATTTAATTGATAATCGACATTCCATATTGTCCAAAAAGAGGTATCTAAATATCTTTTTTCTGTTTCTTGAGCTACTGAAATATGTGTAACGCAAAATAATAATAGGATGTATATTTTGTTAAAATTTGATAAATTAACTCTCAAGATCTTCATTATTGTTAAAGCAAGAATTATGTTAACATTTGAATTGTAACTAAGTGAAGTGAGTTACCGATTCAATAAGTACTGATATAAAAATGTTTGAAATATCTCTTACACCTCAAACATGCCACCTGAACACATTGCTCATCATCGCAATATTTAAGTGTGCCTTTATAAAAATAACATAATCATTTCGATTTTATACATAATAACTGCATTAATGAAAAAAACTACACCATCCACTATCGGACCAACTACCGGAAAAATGCGTCTTGGCGTTATTGATGCTTTAAGAGGATTTGCCATTCTTGGTATTCTCTTCGCAAATATCCTAAGTTGGAGTTTATTTAAGTTTACACCATTTAGCACTTTAGAACAATTACCTTATCATGAATTAAACGATACTTTATATTCCTTATTAAGCTTCTTTATTGATACGAAGTTTTATAGTATTTTCTCTATATTATTTGGAGTGGGTTTCTTCCTTCAATATGATAGACAAAGAGATAATCAGGAGGCATTTTTAAAAGTATATAAGCGAAGATTGAGATTTTTAATCCTTTTTGGATTTATCCATATGCTTTTCTGGTCGGGTGATATTTTGATGCTTTATGGTATGATGGCATTTGTCTTTATACAATTCAGAAACTTACCATCGAATAAAATCTTAGCTTGGTCAATAGGTTTAATGGCAGTCCCATTACTAATTGATGTCATAGTGATGATGATTGCGCCAGGTTGGATGACACCTGAACAATCATTGGCTAAGAAAACATATATCGATCAAGATCCTGCATCTGTTGTTGCTGCTTTTGAAAGTGGAAATGTTTTAGTTGCCTTAAAACAGAACCTACATAATGTGATGTGGAGATGGTTTGATTTCCTTCCTTCAGGTAGACCATTTAAAGTATTAGGCTTGTTTTTATTAGGTTTTTACTTACAGTCTAAAAACTTCTTTACAGAAACAGGCAGATCATGGAAAGTATTTATTGGTTTCTTTACAGTAGGTGCAATAAGTCACTTTATCGGTTATCAAATTGGAGGTTCTATGGCATTATTCGCCTCTACTCCAAGTGATTTATTCTTTAAAGCGATCATGGTCTTTGGACAGATCTGTTTAGCATTATCCTATGCTTCATTGTTATCGATCATTTATTACACCAAATGGGGCGAGACTATTTTCTTCCCGCTTACAGCTGTAGGTAAAATGTCGTTTACCAATTACTTATCTCATACTTTTATCGGTATCGTCATTTTCTACGGAGTTGGTTTTGGATTAGGCGGACAATTAAACTTGGCTCCAATATTTATCTTGGCTGTATTTATTTATGCCTTCCAAGTAGGTTATAGTTATTATTGGTTGAAGTATTTCAAGTTTGGTCCATTAGAATGGGGTTGGAAATGTTTGACCTACAAGAAAAGGTTTCCAATTAGAAACAGTACTTATGAAAAAATAAAAGCTCAAAAAGCAAAACAAGCTTTGGGTTAAAAGATAGATAAACAAAAAGGCGATTAGAAAAATTTTTCTAATCGCCTTTTTTATATTTCAAACTACCAAAAATTAGAATGGTAAATCGTCAGTTACATCATCGCCAGATGATGCAATATTTTCTGTTGGAGTAGTTGGTGCCGGAGTACTTGTAGGTGCTGACGGTGTTGGAGCTGGAGTAGAAGGAGCTGCACCATATTGAGGAGCTTGTGCCTGTGGTTGGTAAGCTGCTGCTTGCTGGATTCTCCATGCTTCCAAGTTAGTGAAGTAGATTGTCTCACCACCTTTGTCGTATGGACGACCTCTTAAATCAAAAGTAACGGCGATATCATCTCCTTCATTGAAACTATCCAATAAATTACAACGATCTTGAGTGGCCTGAAACTTAATGTATTGAGGATACTGTCCTTCTTGAATTAACAGGATAAATTCTCTTTTTTTGAATTTGTCAGACACTTGTTGCGTCTCGAATAATTTTTCAATCTTTCCTACTACGTCGAAAGCCATTATTTTATATTTTAAGTGAATCACGAAGTTAAAAAAATGTTCAAAAAATCCGTAATTTTAGGATAGAATATCACACAATTAATTAAAATATTGGTATTTATTTTAAACTCTTAACCATCCTACACATATGACTGATTACTATTCTATTTCAGACTTACTGACTGATGAACAGCAACTCATTCAAAATTCCATTAATGAATTCGTTGAAAAAGAGATATCGCCCATCATAGAAACTCATGCTCAAAACTGTACTTTCCCAGATCATTTGATATCGAAATTTGGGGAAATGGGAATTTTCGGACCTTGTGTCGATCAAAAATATGGAGGTGGCGGGTTAGACTATATCACTTATGGTCTTATTATGCAGGAAATAGAAAAAGGAGATTCTGGAATGCGATCGGTAGCTTCTGTGCAAAGTTCTTTGGTCATGTATCCCATTGAAGCTTACGGAAGTGAAGCTCAAAAAGAAAAGTACCTTACAAAATTAGCTACTGGCGAATTGTTGGGTTGTTTTGGACTAACTGAACCCAATCATGGATCCAATCCTAATGGAATGGAAACTCGATTGAAAAAAGAAGGAGACCATTATATCTTGTCGGGTAGTAAAATGTGGATTACCAACTCTCCTATTGCCGACATCGCTGTGGTTTGGGCAAAGAATGATGAGGGTAGAATTAAAGGAGTAATTGTTGAAAAAGGAATGAAAGGTTTTACAGCTCCCGAAATTCATAATAAATGGTCACTCAGAGCAAGCGTTACAGGAGAATTAGTATTTGATGATGTGGTCATTACTGAAGAAAATATTCTACCTGGAAAAGATGGTTTGGGTGCTCCATTAAAATGTCTTGATCAAGCACGTTATGGTATTGCTTGGGGAGCAATTGGTGCAGCCATAGATTGTTACGAAACTGCAGTGAAATATGCTTCAGAAAGGAAACAATTTGATAAGACTTTAGGTAGTTTTCAACTCAATCAGAAAAAATTATCAGAAATGTTAACTGAAATAACTAAAGCACAATTGTTAGCTTTGCGTTTAGGTCAGTTAAAAAATCTAGGGAAAGCCAGTACTTCTCAAATTTCTATGGCAAAAAGAAATAATGTAGAAATGGCTTTAAATGTAGCACGAACCTCAAGACAAATTCTTGGAGGTATGGGAATCACAGGTGATTATCCTATCATGCGACATATGATGAATCTCGAATCCGTAATCACTTATGAAGGGACTCACGACATTCATCTTCTTATTTTAGGGGCTGATATTACAGGAACTCCAGCATTTGTATAAAAATGAATCATAAATATTTTGTAGTTAATAAACCGTATGGTGTCTTGCCTCAGTTTTCTGATGCAGACGGAAGACCAACATTAAAATCACTTGGCAAGTTTCCAACGGATGTTTATCCTGTCGGAAGGTTAGATCTTGATAGTGAAGGTTTATTGATTATCACCAACGATAAAAACCTTAATCATCAACTTCTCAACCCTAAATTTGAACATGCAAAAACCTATCTTGTTCAGGTCGATGGTGATATTACAGAAGAAGCGATTAAGAAATTAGAAAAGGGAACAGAAATATCGGTCAATAAGACCAAATATAAAACCCTGCCTGCGAAATGTAAAAAGGTAAAAAAACCGGATAATTTAGAAGAACGTAACCCTCCTGTTCGTTTCCGAAAAAATATTCCCACTTCTTTTATTGAATTGACAATTCATGAAGGAAAAAACAGACAGGTACGTAAAATGACTGCATCTGTAGGTTTTCCAACGTTGCGTTTGATTCGTTTATCAATTGAAAAATTACGCATTAGAAAACTTAAATCAGGTGGTGTCATCGAATTGGATAAGGAGTTTCTTTATTCACACTTAAATATTGATGATAAACCCCAAGTAAAGAAAAAGAAGTATTCTAATGACAATGTGACTCCTTACCAAAGAAAGAAGTCTTTTAAACCTGAAAAATCAGGTATAAAGAAAGGATATAAGAAAAGATAAGAAAAGTATCAGAAGCCCCGGGTTTAAATCCGGGGTTTTTGATTAAAAATCAATCTTATCATGCCATCCTCCAAAAGAATATTTTAAAGCATTCTCCGTTTGTAAAAAGGCATTTGGAAAACCTAAATCAATTTTTGATATCTCATTTAGTTCTTCCATCATTGCATCTGTAAGTTGAATATCAAGTACTCCTAAATTTTGATTTACTTGCTCTACTTTTCTAGCCCCAATTATTGGAATCACTTTTTTATTTTTCTGCATCAACCATTTTAGTGCAACTTGAGCAGTTGTCGCCCCTATTCCGTTGGCAATTTCTTCCACCTTTTGTGCAATCTTGATATTGTGTTCCGTAAACTTCACGCTCTGTTCGGATAATCGACCCTGATCAATCATTCCTTTATTGTATTTACCTGAGAGGATTCCTGCTCCCAAAGGTGCCCAAGCCAAAACGCTCATTCCATAATGATCTGACATAGGAAGCAGCTCTCTTTCCACATCTCTTGCTATAAGTGAATGTTCAACTTGAATGGCAGAAAAAGGCTCCCAACCTCTTGCTTGTGCGTATGTATTTCCTTTTGACACTACCCAAGCAGGTGTATCTGATATACCAATATAGGCCACCTTTCCTTGAGAAATTAAGTCGTTCATTCCTCTCAAAATATCTTCTATTGGCGTGGTATTGTCCCACATGTGCAACCATAATACATCTATGTAATCGGTATTTAAACGTTTTAATGATGCCTCTACAGTATTCATCATATTTCTCCTTGAATTACCTGATCCGTTGGGATGTTTTGGGTCTTCTATCAACGTATATTTTGTAGCAACAATATGGTGATCTCTATCTTGCTGAATAAATTCTCCTAAGAATTTTTCGGAAGTACCATTGGTGTAAAAATTAGCTGTATCAAAGAAATTACCGCCTTTCTCTACAAAGGCATCAAATATCTTTTTGCTCACTTCTTTGTTTGCTCCAGTTCCCCAATCTTCACCGAAAGTCATGGTGCCTAAGCATAGTTCTGACACCTTAAGACCGGTATTTCCTAAAATTTTGTATTTCATTATCTAAAGTTGTTTTGATCTTTAAGACTAAAGCTAATCATCCTTAGTTGATAATTATTGTTTTTGGGATGATAAGTTTTCTCTGGGAATATAAATTTATTGTGATTAAATACACCTGATGTCAATTGAATTCCTTTTTCATGTGCTTCTCTTGTCACAAAAAGAGTAGATTTATCTTCGACCCCACCTTTTTTGGAGATTTTTATCAAGTTAAACGCATTTTGATAAGAAGTAGCATATTGATCATATGACTCGAAATTGGTGAAGAATAAATACGTATCATCTTCCTCATTCAGCACTTTTAGAGGTTGCATATTGAAATCACCAAATCTTGGTAAAATCATTTCTAAAGATTTATATCCATAAGTCATACAGTGAATACTACCATAAAAAGAATAGGTTTTCCTCACTAACTCTTTGATATCATGTTTCTGAACTATGTCTTTTGTGTTATACTGACACACATCTTCGCTGTAAAAACTCAATGTTCCGTCTTCTTGCTCAATCATTTTTCTTGGAATAAAAAAGCTATAAGATCCCTTATAAGTATCGTATTCTGGACGGTATTTATAATATTCTTCTGCAATAGTTCTTTGCTTATAAATATCAAGGGGTTTTACATCAGATAATAAGGTGGTTTGCTTTTGTCTCTTTTGAAGTAGAATATGGGATACATCAGTATCTTTTCGTTTTTCAGATAAAAATCCATATAAAATAAGCTGATCATCCTTTTCAGCAACATCCATAAGGAGACTTCTTACATTATAAGCATCCAATTTGATGTTATCGGTCATCCATTCGTTATCGATTAACGTTTTTAATTTATAATTAAATAAATGATTGCTTAAATACTTGTCCTGTGCTTCTGGATATCCTGCAGGTTGTTCTGCTCCAAAATTCACTTTCCTTCGATACTCTTTTTCCAATACATACAATGTATTCTGATTATCGAATGTTACATCTTGCGGAGATCTTTGTTTTTTATAATTAATCTGATGAGAAGTGATTACCTTATTGTTAGAATTGATTAGTGATAATGCTAACTCGCCATTTGTATTCTTGTCTCTAAGGTAACATGCAAACATCCAATTCCCAGAAGGTTTAGCTTCGAAATACACTCGTTCTAAAATCATTCGCTTTCCTTTGAATGATTTTGATGATGTTTTAATCACTTTATTTTTCTTTAACCACTTCTTCCCTTTCCATAAATGTGATGTGATTTTGTACTGATTTTCTTTCTTGTCTAAATGACTGCTTAAAAGCACTGCACTAGAATCATTCAGTTTATAAAAACCCAGAATTTGATCATTACCGTATAAATGCCACTTCATCTTTATTTGGTGCTGTTCATTCAATAAAAAATATTCTGATGAATGACCATTTTTAGAAGGATTAAAATAATTCACCCAATAAAAATAGGTTGAATCATTTAACTCACAGATATTATAATTATCCCCCCAAGAAACAGAAGGAAGGTCATAATTCCCCATTTTGAAGTCGTTGATTTGAGCATAGCAGAATAATGGGAATAAGGCTACAGTTAGTAGTAATTTTAATTTTTTCATTTGAGGTAGTTTTTAGGATATAGTGTGCTTCGTTAGTTAATTATTACAATAGCACTACTCTAAAAATACTGATAATAAAGATATTAACTAACACTAAAGATAAATAGTTTAATATTTTTTTGGTTTTATTTGTTTTAACTAACCATTTAGTTAAATTTGTTTTAACCAAAAGGTTAAATTATGGAAGCCAAATTAAAAATATTACAAGCTGCAAGAGCAGAATTTCAAGAAAAAGGGAAAACTGGAGCGAGAATGCAAGAGATTGCCGATCGTGCTGAAGTAAACAAAGCATTAGTTCACTACTATTTTAAAAACAAGGAGAATCTATTCCAAGAAGTTTTTAAACAGGTCACTAAAGAAACTTTAATGCCCCTTTTAGATATCTTATCTACTGAACAAGAAATAGAGGAAAAAGTACCTTTCTTTGTTAATGCTTATATGGACAAACTAAAAGAAAATCCAGATATGATTGTCTTTATGGTGGGTGAATTACAAAGAAATAAACTTCCTTTCTTTCCACAGGAACGTATGGGAAACATTTTAAAAAACTTTACTAATCAATTACAAAAAAGCGATCAGTACAAGTCACTTGATACCATACAAGTACTTACAACTTTAATTGGTGCTTGTGTTTTCCCATTCATTGCTCGTCCATTAGTTTCTGCATTATCAAATTCTGTGGGACAGTCGTTTGATGAATTTATCGAACTGAGAAAACAAGAATTACCTAAAATCATATTAGATGGCATAAGAAAATGAGAGCACACATAAACATTTATCTGTTTTTGATGATCTGTTTGCTTTCGCTAAACGTTACAGCACAAACTATCATCACTTTTGAACAAGCCGAACAGGAAGCTATAGAAAAGCATCCTGTAAATGAACAACAGAAAATCTACGAGAAAATGTTGATGACCGAAAAAGAAGGTCTCAATAAAGATCGATTACCCGATATTTCCCTTCAAGGAAAAGTAGGTTATTTTTCTGATGTTATTGCACCAGTTGATCCTTTGGTAGGACAAACTCAGATTTTTCCAGATATTCCAAAAACACAATGGAACACCTATGTCAATGTAGATTATGCGATTTACGATGGCAGTATCAAAACCAAAAAAACAACACAGAAGGAAAATGAGTACGCCTTAAAAATTCAAGAGAATGAGGTAAAGAAATTCAATATCAAAGAAAAGGTATCGAATATTTATTTCTCTGCATTGAATTATCAGGAACAAGAACAATTGCTTCAGGAAGGAGTAATTAAAGAGATTGAGAACCAGTTAAAAGAAGTTGAAGCTTTAGAAAATGAAGGTGCAGTGCTACCAAGTGTAACGGATGGACTTCGCGTAGAATATTATAAAGCACAACAAAAATTATATTCTGTTAGAGCACAAAAAAATGGTGCTTTGAAGGCTTTATGCGTATGGTTAGAACGTGAGGGTGAATGGCAAAACATTACATTACAACGTCCACTTATCGGACAATCTAGTGATGAAATCTTCCGACCGGAACTTCAGATGTATAATCTTCAGTTAAAGCAAACAGAATCGACCACCGATCTTCTTCAGGCCAAACGTTTACCTAAGATTTATGCATATGGTATTGGTGGATTTGGTACGCCTAACCCCTATAACTTTTTCGAAGTGAATGGCGATTTTTACTATCAAGTAGGTATTCGATTTGCATGGACGCCATTTGATTTTGGAAAGAATAAAAAAGAACGACAAGTAGTTGAAATCCAAAAAGAAGTGATCAATACAGAAAAGGAAACCTTTAATAAAACAATTGCTTCACAGATTGCTCAAGTGGAAGGTAATAAAGAACAGCTAGAGCAATTAATTACTCAGGACGAGGAAATCATTAAACTTCAGGAGAAGAATTTAGTGAGAGCAAAGGGTAAGCTTGACAATGGTGCCGCCACTTCTTCTCAATATGTTTCGGCTTTAAATCAATTAACCGATGCGAAGTTGAATCTATCTTCTCACGAATTACAACTACTCCATATCAATTATCAATTAGCGATGATCAAAGGTCAGCTTTAATTTTAGAATCATGAAAAAGATCAATAATACATTAAAATATATCGGTTTATTCGGTGCCTCTTTCATTCTTTTTTCTTGTAATCTGAATGATGAAAAATCGGATGCATACGGCAATTTCGAAGCAGTGGAAGTGATTGTTTCTGCTGAAGGAAATGGGCCATTAACTCAGTTTACTATTTCTGAAGGTGATCAATTGAAAAAAGATCAGGAAGTGGGTGTGATTGATACCGTAATGTTAGCGCTTCAAAAGGAAGAAGTACTCGCCAATATTCGCAGTTTAGGATCAAAAGTGATGAGCATTCACGAACAAATTGCGGTATATGAGGAGCAACATAAAAAATTATTAACTGATAAAGATCGTTTGGAAAAGCTTTTCAAAGCAGAAGCGGCGACACAACAACAATTGGATGAGATCAATGCGGCCATTGCGATTAACGAAAAGCAATTAGTGGCTACAAAACGTAAGATTAAAGACAACAATAGAGCGACCATGAGTCAATATGAACCGCTAAGCAAAAAGATTGATGTACTGAATGAACAGATCAAGAAATCTGTAGTTCATTCCCCTATTAACGGTGTTGTTTTAGAAAAATATGCGGAACAAAGTGAGATCACTTCTTATGGAAGACCATTATTTAAAATCGCTCAGCTTTCTCAATTGAAAGTAAGAGCCTATGCTTCAGCAAATCAATTACAGAACGTAAAAGTGGGGCAGGAAGTCACTGTACTTACCGATAGTAAAGAAGGAGAAATGAATGCCACTAAAGGAAAAATAGAGTGGATTTCTTCAAAGTCTGAATTTACGCCTAAAACGATTCAAACTAAAGAAGAGAGAGTCAACCTTGTATATGCTTTTAAAGTATTGGTGGATAATAAAGACGGTAAATTTAGAATTGGAATGCCTGCAGAAATAAACTTCTAAAGTGATGATAAAAGTAAAGAATTTATCAAAAAACTATGAAGAGGTTGAAGCATTAAAAAACATCTCTTTTAATGTGAAATCGAAGGAAATCTTTGGTTTGATTGGCCCTGATGGAGCTGGTAAAACAACACTCATGCGGATCCTCACTTCCCTCCTATTATTTGATGATGGAGAGGTAGAAGTAATGGGTAAATCTCCGATCAAAGATTACCAATTCATCCGTAATAATATTGGCTATATGCCTGGTAAGTTTTCTTTATATGAAGACTTAACTGTTGAAGAAAACCTTTCTTTCTTCGCCAATATATTCGGTACTACCATAGAGAAAAGCTACAACTTAATTAAAGATATCTATCAACAGATTGAGCCTTTTAAAAATAGAAAAGCGGGTGCTTTGTCTGGAGGTATGAAACAGAAATTAGCCCTTTGTGCTGCTTTAATTCATTACCCAAAGATTTTATTCTTAGATGAGCCCACCACAGGTGTTGATCCCGTTTCTAGAAAAGAGTTTTGGCATATCATCAAGAAGCTGCATGAGCACGATATTACGATTTTTGTGTCTACGCCTTACATGGATGAAGCAAATTTATGTGATCGAATTGCATTGATTGATAAAGGCGAAATTTTAAATATCGACCAACCTCAAAATATCTCCAAGGTATTTGATAAACATCTCTATGGCATTCAATGTAAAGAGGGAAATTATCAGTTAATGAAACACCTAAGAGAATATGAACATTTTGATAGTGTTTTTCCATTTGGTGAACAGGTGCATTATACTGATCAAAGAAATGAAGATGTCCTTACTGATATCCATCAATTTCTCGAATCTAAAGGGTTATCTGATATAAAATTAGAGAAAATCGAATCAACGATTGAAGATGTTTTTATCCGTTTAATGACTAAAAATTAAGGGATATGGAAAAAATTATTGAAGCACACGAACTCACTAAAAAATTCGGGGAGTTTAAAGCAGTAAATAAAATCTCTTTTGATGTAAAAAAAGGTGAGATATTTGGTTTCCTTGGTGCAAATGGAGCAGGAAAAAGTACGGCGATGAGAATGCTCACGGGACTGCTCTCTCCTACTTCAGGTGCTGCTAGCGTTGCCGGGTTTGACGTCTTTTCTCAGCAAGAGGAAATTAAGAAGAATATTGGGTATATGTCTCAGAAATTCTCTCTGTACAACGACTTGACCTTAATGGAGAACATCACCTTTTATGGGGGTATTTACGGACTTTCTTCTAACGAAATTAAAGAAAGAGGTGCCCTGCTCATTGATCGTCTTGGTTTAACAGATATCAAGAAAAAACTCTTGAAAGAAGTGCCTCTAGGGTGGAAACAAAAAATTGCATTTTCAGTAGCTACGCTTCACAATCCTAAAATTGTATTTTTAGATGAACCTACTGGAGGTGTTGATCCAATTACAAGACGTCAATTCTGGGAAATGATTTACGAAAAAGCAGATCAGGGCATGACCGTTTTCGTGACTACCCACTATATGGATGAAGCAGAATACTGTCATAGAATCTCTATGATGGTACATGGAGAAATTCATGGGTATGGCTCTCCAAATCAATTAAAGGAAGAATTTAACGCTCAGAATATGGATGAGGTATTCATCCACTTGGCTAGGGGCGATCAATATAAACTGAAATAAAGTTATGGATCGTTTAAAAGGAATTATAAAAAAAGAGTTCTATCATATCTTCCGAGATAAAAGAACTTTATTGATTTTGTTCGGTATACCCATTGTACAAATCGTATTATTTGGGTTTGCTATTTCTACAGAGATAAAAGAGGTGAAAATTGCATTATTGAACCAAGCGAACGATGAAGCAAGTCATACTTTAGTAGATAAAATACTCTCCACCTCTTATTTTCAAGTAGATGAATTGATACAAAATGAGGTTGGAATTAACGAGTCTTTCAAAAAAGGAAAAATTAAAGCGGCACTAGTTATCCCTCCGAATTTTGAAAGTGACATCAGAAAAAATAATACAGCAAATATCCAGATTATTTGCGATGCTTCGGATCCTAACACAGGAACCCAAATTGGTGCTTATTTAGAAGGGCAAATACAAGGTTTTATTTATGGAAATGCTCAAAAATCAAAAGGAATAAGACCTCCCATTCAGATCAATACAGAAATACAGATGAGGTACAATCCCGAGTTGAAATCGGCTTACTCTTTTGTGCCCGGATTAATTACCATTATTCTGATGTTGATCTGTACCATGATGACTTCAATAGCCATTACTAGAGAGATTGAAACAGGTACCATGGAGGTGTTATTAGCCTCTCCTATGCATCCTGCAACCATCATTTTGGGCAAAGTGATTCCCTATTTGGCCTTATCATTTACGATTGCCATCTTTATTTTATTTCTAGGAAAGTTTGTTTTTGGAGTGCCTATATTGGCTCACTTCGGCTTATTGATCTTCGAAATATTATTGTACTGCTTGGTGGTATTGGCCTTAGGGATATTTATCTCAACTATTGCAAAAACGCAACAATTGGCATTAATGATCTCCTTATTTGCATTGTTTTTACCTACAATGTTGTTATCAGGCTTCATTTTTCCAATTCATAATATGCCACTTCCATTACAAATGGTGACCAAAGTAATTCCTGCCACTTATTTTAATATCATCATTAAGGCATTAATGCTTAAAGGAGCGACTTTGACTGAAATATGGAAAGAGACGGCTATTCTAGGTGGTATATTTATCTTCTTAGTTGGGGTGAGTATCAAAAGATTTAATATAAGATTAGGGTAATTATGAAAAGATTTAAATTTATTCTTCAGAAAGAATTCAAACAGATCTTTAGAGATAAGGGAATGTTACCTATCATCTTTGTGATGCCCATTATGCAGTTAATGGTATTGTCTTTTGCCGCTACTTTTGATATACATAATATCAATTTAGAAATTATCGACAAAGATCAATCTCCGGTATCGCATCAGTTAATCTCTAAATATGAGGCTTCTAGTTATTTCAATATCATCAGTAATTTACCTTATGATGCTGATAATGGAGAAAGCTTACAAAAAGGGGAAGCAGTAATCATTTTAGAAATCCCTAAAGATTTCGAGAAAAATATCATCCAAAGTCAACCGACCAATTTATCAGCTAAAGTGGATGCCATTGATGGAATGAGTGCGGGTGTTTCTGTAAATTATGCACAGTCTATCATCCGAGATTTTCAAGACGATTACATTCAAGAACATGGATTATTGTTAGGAAAACCCTCGATGAACATCAAAATATCCAATTTAAACTGGTACAACAACAGTCTAAACTATAAATTTTATATGGTACCTGGACTTTTGGTGCTATTGGTAAGTATGATTGGTATGTTTCTTACTTCAATGAATATTGTGAAAGAAAAAGAGATTGGTACCATAGAACAATTGAATGTTACGCCTATTACCAAAACGGAGTTTATAATCGGAAAACTATTTCCTTTTTGGTGTATTGGTATGTTTGTCCTCAGCTTGGGATTAACATTAGCAAAACTAGTATTTGATATCCCAATTCAGGGTCCACTTTACATTGTCTTTTCTTTTGCCATGCTGTACTTGTTTGTTGTATTGGGTTTGGGTTTAATTATCTCCACTCTAGCCGACACACAACAACAGTCAATGTTTATCGCTTGGTTCTTTATGATCGTTTTCGTCTTATTGAGTGGTTTGTTTACCCCTATCGAAAACATGCCGGGTTGGGCTCAGGATCTGACATTATTAAATCCTGTAAGGTATTTTATTGAGATCATGAGAAACGTATTACTAAAAGGTGCTTCTTGGGCTGATGTTAAAATGAATTTCTATATTATTGGGATATATGGGGTTATTATTAATTCACTTGCAGTATTACTTTACAGGAAAACAAATTAATAGCTGTTTTCATCAATTTAACCTTTAAAAATTGATATAGACAGATGAGGTTACTAATATTGCATCAAATTTTTTAAAAGAACCATGACCACAGAATTAGTTGACTTATTAAAAATGACACTTCCAGCGGGTATTGTCCTTGTAAGTGCGTTTTATATAGTAAAAATGTTCCTACAAAAGGAATATGATGTGTTATCTATCAAAATGAAAACAGATCAACAAGAGCAAACACTACCATTAAAGCTTCAAGCTTATGAAAGGCTAGCTTTGTTCTTGGAAAGAATATCTTATAGAGAATTATTGGATCGTACGAATTACGAGGAGTTAGACGCAATCACTACTCAACAAGTTTTAATTATGACGATCAAGGAAGAATTTAACCATAACCTATCGCAACAAATCTACATTTCCCCAGATTTATGGGAAATGGTAAGAGGTGCAAAGGAACAATCTATTTCTTTTATTAATTCGACGGCGAAAGCATTAAATAAAGATGCCCATGGTGTTGAATTAGCAAAAGCGATTTTAGAGCAAAGTATTGCGGAGGAAATGTCTCCTACCGACTTGGCTTTAAATGAACTAAAAAAAGAAGTACAAGTATTATTCTAATTATTTACAGTCATTAATCTGTATTATATTTTGTTAGAAACGAAAAGTATAATCTGATTTATTGATCAATTATATTTGTGTCATCAAATTTTGAAACACACTCAGTTTACTGAGTTGAAAAATATAAAAGATTAAGAGTAATAGTTAGTTTTTGGGTTATGATAAAAGAGTTAGGAGTTTCTCCTAACTCTTTTTTTTATATCTATACTTGAATTTCTCTCAGCTATAAGTTTAACGATATAAAGTTGTTAAAATTGATTAAATTTTATTTACTCTATTTTTAAAACCTCAATTCAAACATATCGTTATTATAACTATAAAATGAATAGACATTCACAATCAGATTATCTGATTTAAAGATATATAGAAAGATAAGAGTAATAGTTAGTTTTTGGGTTATGTTAAAAAGAGCATCAGGAAACCTGATGCTCTTTTTGTGTTTCAAAAACTCATCAAAACGTTAATGCTTATTCACAATTTCACAAAAACTAAAATATCATAAATAGCGTTACTAATTATATAAAATGAATAGACATTCACAGTCAGTTTAACTGATTTAAAGATACATAGAAAGATAAGAGTAATAGTTAGTTTTTGGGTTGAAAAGAGCCTGGAGTTTCTCCAAGCTCTTTTTTGTATTTATATAAATAAAGTCGAATTACTTAACCTTACCTGCTATTCTTGAATCACCTATTAAATATCACACTATCAGTTTTTTAATATATAATATTCTATTTTTTAGATAGGGAAATTGATACAATCTATCACGTCGATTTCATTAATTTTTGTTCACAATAAAAACTTAACCTACACCTGACTTTAAACGTTAAAAAACTATAACAAATAAAAGACAAATCAATCGTTTATTCGATTTTAAGATATAAAGAAAGATAAGAGTAATAGTTAGTTTTTGGGTTATGACGAAAGAGCATTAGGTTTCCTAGTGCTCTTTTTTTGTCCTTTAAAGCAGATAAATTCTATTAAATCTTATTGACAATATCGCTTAAACCAAATGAAAGATTGAACGTTATATATAATAAATGAATTGATATTCACAATCAGTTTAACTGATTTAAAGATACATAGAAAGATAAGAGTAATAGTTAGTTTTTAGTAAAAAGAGCCTGGAGTTTCTCCAAGCTCTTTTTTTGTATTAAAACATTAATATTTATGATAATTTTATGTTAATTTTTATTGACAAATTATTAGAAACCTACCTATTAAACTTACCGTTAAATAGTTAGAATTCAGAAAGAAATAATATCAGGAAACTGATTAAAGATATATAGAAAGATAAGAGTAATAGTTAGTTTTTGGGTTGAAAAGAGCTTGGAGTTTCTCCTGGCTCTTTTTTTATTACTTAGCTTATTTAAGCCATGAATTAATATTAAATGTTATTGACAATATCATTTAAACCCTAATGACTAAAGTTCGTTATAACAAATAAATGAATAGGTATTCACATCAGTAAATGCTGATTTAAGATATAGAAAGATAAGAGTAATAGTTAGTTTTTGGGTTAAAAAGAGTTTGGAGTTTCTCCTAGCTCTTTTTTTTATTCCTTTCTTATGATCTAAAAGAAAGTTAAAATATATTGACATTACTAACTTAACTCAAATAAAAAATAGTCGTTATTAATAATGAAAATAAGATAAATACATCAGTCAAACTGATAAAAAATATATAGAAAGATAAGAGTAATAGTTAGTTTTTAGGTTATGAATAAAAGAGCATTAGGTTTCCTAGTGCTCTTTTTTATTCTTTAATTTATTATACGCATAATAAAATATGGACTACAAATTTTAAGTGAATATTTATTCATTTAAAATTGAATCATTTACCATCATATTAAGTGGAGTTGAATATTGTATTAATTGCTTTAGAAATTGTATTTATTATTGAAAATCTTCACTGTTTTAATAGTATTATTATTAACTTGCAGACATAATAAGATATGACGGTCCATAGTTAGGACTTACAATAAATATACTATCACTTGTAACTAGTATGTCAGCAGAACAAGCCATAACAGAATATAGGCCGCTATTGTATGCAGTGGCTTACAGAATCCTTGGGGTTGCCAGCGATGCCGAAGACATGGTACAAGAAACTTTTTTGAAAATTATGAGAGTCGATCTTTCGAAGATCGAGGACATTAAAAATTATCTAATCAAAACGATAACCAATACCTGTCTTAATCACTTAGAAGCTCTTAAAAGAAAAAAAGAACATCTTGTAGATAATTGGTCAAACATTACGCATAACTTCCAGTTCGATCCTTTCGATCAATGGTCATCTGATAAAGCCTCAGAAATTTCTGAAGGTTTAAGAAATATGATGAAACGTCTGAACGATTCTGAATTAGGGGTTTATCTATTAAAAGAAGCATTCAATTTAAATTATAACGAGATTACAGAGATTGCTAAGAAAAAAGCAGATCACTGTCGTCAACTTTTCCACCGATCAAAAATGAAATTGGAAGATGGGAAAGACAAATTTAATGTTGATCCAGAAAAACACTTCCAAATCTTTAAGAGATTCCAACAAGCCAACAAAGATGGAGAGGTAAGAAGTCTTGTAGATTTTATTTTTGGTGATAAAAAATCAAAGCAAAAAAATAATTTAGCAAATAATAGTTAATCACTATTTAAAGTCTAAACATACAAATAAGATTATATAAAGTATTTATTGCATTAACAGAACAAAATACACTTATTTATAGTCATTCATTATTAGGGATTTAAGATCAAAAAAAGGTTTTAAATCCCTTTTCTTATACCTTAAAAGCTTGATTTAAAAGTATTTGATACACTTAACAAAAATGCAAAAACTAGTAAAATTGCCATCAAATAATGATTAATATCATTCCATAACAGAAGATACTAATATATGTTTGCAAGTGTAAATGATAAGAACAATTAAGCGTGTCTATCGTTTATCAAAATAGTTAGAAAAATTATTTATTAATTTAATATTTAAATAACAATTATGTCAGCAATTAAAGTAGGTATCAACGGTTTTGGTCGTATCGGTCGTTTCGTTTTCCGTGCATCTGTAGAAAGAGAAGATATTGAGGTAGTAGGTATTAATGACCTTATTGATGTTGAGTACATGGCTTACATGCTTAAGTACGATTCAACTCACGGACGTTTCAACGGTACAGTTGAGATCGTTGACGGTAACTTAGTTGTTAATGGTAAAACAGTTCGCGTTACTGCTGAGCGTAACCCTGAAGATTTAAAGTGGGACGCAGTTGGCGCTGAAGTAGTTGTTGAATCAACTGGTTTATTCTTAACTGACGAAACTGCACGTAAGCACATCACTGCTGGTGCTAAGAAAGTTGTTATGTCTGCTCCTTCTAAAGACGCAACTCCAATGTTCGTTATGGGTGTAAACAACAACGAATATGCTGGTCAAGATATCGTTTCTAACGCTTCTTGTACTACAAACTGTTTAGCTCCTATCGCTAAAGTTCTTAACGACAAGTGGGGTATCAAAGACGGTTTGATGACTACAGTTCACGCTACTACTGCAACTCAAAAAACAGTTGACGGTCCTTCAATGAAAGACTGGAGAGGTGGACGTGGTGCTGGTCAAAACATCATTCCTTCTTCTACTGGTGCTGCTAAAGCTGTAGGTAAAGTAATTCCTGCATTGAACGGTAAATTAACTGGTATGGCTTTCCGTGTACCAACTCCAGACGTTTCAGTTGTTGATTTAACTGTAAACTTAGAGAAGCCAGCTACTTACGCTGAAATCTGTGCTGAAATGAAAAAAGCTTCAGAAGGTGAATTAGCAGGTGTTCTTGGTTACACTGAAGATATGGTTGTTTCTAACGACTTTATCGGTGAAGTTCAAACTTCAGTATTTGATGCTAACGCTGGTATCGCTCTTACTGATACTTTCGTTAAAGTTGTATCTTGGTATGACAACGAAATCGGATACTCGAACAAAGTTCTTGATCTAGTAGCTCACATCTACAACGCATAATTGTAGATTGAAAATATAGATTTTATATTTAAGGGTAAATCTTCGGATTTACCCTTTTTTTATTTTTTAAATTGATATTACCACATCCTTTTACGTTCATACAATTCTATTGTTGCTTATTGTAAGATCGTGATACCGTGCAACATGAAAAACTTTTTTATCAAGATATTAATTCTCTTTTGTACCCACTCACTTTTTGGTCAGGATTGCACATCAGAAAAACTTTCTAAGCATTGGAAGTTAAGAGTTAATCTAAGTACGTTTGTCGCCCAAAAAGAAGGTGTCGATATTGATCCTAAATTCATTAATTATGATTTTATGAATTTACCAATTGGCGTGCCTTTCAATTATTTAGATTATGTACAACTTGATCAATATAACTATGTAAACATTGGTGATGATAAATTGATTTCTCCAGCATTTGAGGCTTACAAGAAGATGAAAATTACTGCGAATAAAAACAATGCCGTCATTAATATCAAATCGTCTTATCGAAATAAAAGTACTCAAACATATATGCTGAATAAACACGGTGCACATCAAGCTGAAACTCCAGGTTATTCAGAACATCATTTACTCACGACCATTGATATTCGCTATTGTGGAGAGAACACAAAGTTATTTTTATGGATGTTGAATCATGCTCATGAATATGGATGGATCCCCTCCTATTACTTCCGTAAAGGCACCCAAATTAGAAGAGAAGCATGGCATTGGAGATATGTAGGTATAGAAGCTGCTCAGTGGTTTAGATGTACATGGAATACAGAATATTCAAATGAAATATACCGCTTGAATAGAATCTAGTTTTACTGAATTTCTTTATAATATTACAAGCATCTTAACAGTGACTAATAAAATTTGTATATTAGTTATATCATCAATTACTACTTTCTAACCCAATAACTCTGTTTAGATGTATACTAAAAGGAACTATTCTGTGACCATCATGGTCAAATGGACCCGAAGATATATTTATCATTTTATACTCCTTTCTATCATCCCTGTTTTCTTATATGATATTTTAAATTGGAAATGGCTACAACTCCCTTGGCTGCCTATTGGTTTGGTAGGAACAGCTTTAGCTTTTATTATTGGTTTTAAAAATAATGCATCCTATGGACGAGCTTGGGAGGCTCGGAAAATTTATGGAGGCATTGTCAATACTTCTAGATTACTAGCTACTATGGTGAATGATTTCATTACCAATGAACATGCTTTAGAACAAAGAACAGATCAAGAGTTTTTTGAAATAAAGAAAACCATCATCCACAGACATATTGCTTGGATGACTTGCTTAAGACATGCTTTGAGAACTAAAAAACCGTGGGAAACATCTTTCACCAATATATCAGATAAAGAATATATGAAGCATATAAATATTAGAGAATACAATATAACTCTAGAAGAAGATTTAGCTGAATATGTTAGCCCAAATGAAAAAGAAATGATTTTTTCGTATACCAATAAATCAAATGCATGTCTGAATTTACAATCGCAACAATTCAAAGAATTAAAATTAACTGGGTTGATTGAAGATTTCAGACATATTGAGTTTCAGCATTTGGTAGAAAAACTATTTGATTTACAAGGCAAGGCTGAACGTATTAAAAATTACCCCTATCCTAGACAGTTTGCTACGCTGAATTTATTCTTCGTTTGGATTTTTGTTATTCTTCTACCTCTTGGATTGATGAGCGAATTTGATAAAATAGGTCAATCTATAATGGAACAAGGCTACTCTTCATTTTTTATTTTTGACTTCATTGTAAGAAACTTCGTTTGGTTGACTATTCCATTTAGTATTGTTATTTCTTGGATATTCTTTACGATGGAAAGAGTGGGTGATGTATCAGAGAATCCATTCGAAGGTATTGGAAATGATGTACCTATAACCACTATGTCAAGAGGAATAGAAATTGATATACGTGAGATGATTGGAGAAGATAAAAAACACATTCCTAATCCAATTCCGGAATCGGCGAATGCACAGATGTAAAAAAAGAGGTTGATCTATATATCATGGATCAACCTCTCTTTATTTATGCTAAAATCTATTCAATTTTTATAAAGCTTTTGTAAAACAACGCTTTCTTTTATGTTGAATATGATCATAATTTTTCCAGTTCTGAATAGCCTTTTGGTTAGTTTCGAACATACCTGTGGTCTCCAAGTATTTGATGCCATTTTCTTGCATTGTTCTTTGAAGTTCACCTACTAACATTACTCCACCACCCAATCTTTGTAATTTTGGATGAACTGCAGTTAATAAGAAATCACAAGTATCATTCTTTTTCAAAGCTTGCATAATATGGTACCATCCAAATGGCCAAATACTTCCGTTGGCTTTTTGAAGTGCTCTTGATAATGAAGGCATACCAATTACGAAACCTAACATTTCCTCATCCTCTTCAGACAACAACACCTTCACATATTTAGGTGATAATAACTTCAAGAACTTCTTCTTATAGTATTCTACCATTTCTTTATCAAATGATATTACACTATAAAGATCTTTAAATGATTCCCCTAGAAGGTTAAATATATCATCAGCATATTCGATTAACTCATCGTTTGACTTGAAAGAAACAATTTTAGTTTTTGTTCTTCTCATCAAAAGTGCCGCTCCTTTCTTTCCTTTTTCGATTACTTCCTCATCAAGGGTTAATCTAAACTCAATCCAATCGACAAGTTTATCATAACCTAAAGCCTCTAAATGCTCTTTATAATAAGGTAAATGATATTCTGATGCGACAGAAGGCAAGTGATCATGACCTTCAATCATCATTCCTTGATGGTCCAAGTTAGTGTATCCTAAAGGTCCAACAATACCTGTCATTCCTTTTTCTTTACCCCACTTTTCTGCCGTTTCAAGTAAAGTCTGAACTACTTCTCTATCATCAATAAATTCTAAACGAGAAAAACGTACATTTTTTTCGTCAGCTTTTTCATTGTATTTGTGATTGATAATCGCACCAATTCTTCCTACACATTTTCCATTTTTAAAGGCAAGCCAAAATTCGGTATCACAGAACTTCTCAAATGGGTTATCTTCAGTAAAGATTGATAATTCGTCTTTCTTAATAGGTGGCACCCAATAGGTATTTCCTTTATATAAATCAAATTGAAGATTGACAAACTCCTTTTGATCTTTTTTAGTGGTTACTTTACGTATCTCCAGACTCATAATCTATTGTAAAATTCCTAGAATTTTTTTCGTTTTTTTATTTTAACATGCAATTTAAAACCTTTTGAATAATCCTATATATATTCGCCTGAAAACTTATATTTATGTATGTTTTTTTTAAGATTATAGTCATTATAAATAATATATTTTAGCTAAATGAATAAAATCATCACCCTTTTTTTATTCCTTCTCTTTATTAACTGTTCGCATTCAAATTCTGACAAACAAAAAAATGAAGAAGGCACAATTGGAAGAAATGGAATGGTCTCTACTGCACATCCTTTAGCCTCCGAAATTGGATTAAATATTCTAAAGCAAGGAGGTAATGCATTTGATGCCGCAGTGGCTATACAATTTGCTCTTGCGGTTGCCTACCCTCGAGCAGGTAACATTGGAGGGGGTGGCTTTATGGTTTATTACACCAAAGACAACGCTTACGGAAGTTTAGACTTTAGAGAAAAAGCTCCATTGAAAAGTCATAGAGATATGTTTCTTAATAAATATGGCAACACAATAGATAATCTTTCTCTAAGAGGTGCACTTGCAGTTGGAGTTCCTGGTACCGTGGATGGTATGGTAAAAATCCATGAAAAATTAGGTCATTTACCTTGGAAACACTTGCTACAACCTGCTATAGATTTAGCAAAAAACGGGGTTATCTTAACTGATCAAGAAGCAAAAAAAATAAATCAATATCTTGATGATTTTAATGAAGTTAATCCTCAAAAAATACCATTCACGACTTCTACCGAATGGAAAGAAGGTGATCGAATTCATTATCAAAAATTAGCCGAAACTTTAAAGTTAATTCAAGAAAAGAAAAGAGGTGGTTTTTATAAAGGTACTGTGGCACAAGCAATTATTGATGAAATGAATCAACATCATGGTATCATCTCACAAAAAGACTTAGATGCATATTCAGCAAAATGGAGGACTCCTATCACTGCTACTTTTCAAGATTCTCTTCAATTGATTAGTATGCCTCCTCCTTCCTCTGGAGGTATTGCCTTAGCTCAAATTCTTAAATGTTTAGATGAAATTGATAATAACCGTATGTCGTTCAATGATTTCGAATGGGCTCACACTTTGATCGAATTAGAAAGAAGAGCCTATGCTGATAGAGCGACCTATTTAGGTGATGACGATTTTATTGATGTCCCCACCGAACTTTTATTATCAAAAAAATATTTAAGACAGCGATTAGAAAATTTTAATCCTAATAAAGCCACCCCTTCTCAAGAGATAAAAGCAGGAAATGTATTCACCATAGAAAGTTTCGAAACCACTCATTTCTCTATAGTAGACAAAGAAGGAAATGCTGTATCAATTACTACAACGCTTAACGGTAATTTCGGAAGTAAGCTTTTCGTTCAAGGTGGTGGATTTTTCCTAAACAACGAAATGGATGACTTTAGTATTAAGCCTGGAGTACCTAATCAATTTGGGTTAGTAGGTGGCACAGCAAATGAGATCCAACCGGAAAAAAGAATGTTATCGAGCATGACACCAACAATTATATTAAAGAATGGGAAGTTATTTATGGTTGTTGGCACTCCTGGTGGATCAACAATTATTACATCGGTATTACAAACTATAGTCAATGTATCTGAATTTGGTATGAATATGCAAGAAGCCGTTAACGCTAAAAAGTTTCATTCCCAATGGATGCCCGACAAAGTATATTATGAAGATGGTGCGTTTAGTGATCAGACTATAGAAAAACTGAGATCGATGGGGCACGACTTAGAAATAACAGAGCAATTAGGTAAAATGGATTGTATTTTAATTCGAAAAGATTCGACATTAGAAGGGGCCTCAGATGTTAAAAGAGGCGATGGAAGGGCATTAGGTTATTAATTTTGTTTAAATATGTTAAAATTTGAACTTAAAATGTAAAAATTACACTAATGATTTGCGTATTAATTACACTTTTAGTTGATTTGTAATACCGATAAACAATATAGTAATAACACAATGCTAGATCGAGAGATTTTGAGAACGTCTCTTGATTGTTTGAAACACACAATCGCACACACAACACTAGAAAAAGCAGATCAATTTGTGATCTGCTTTTTTTTTTATGTTCTTACTTTAATAGATAAAATCAAATAATTACTTTCTTTTCTTAAATGACCAAGTGAAGTAAAAAGTAGAAACAACCTGACCATTGGGCATTTTCCCTTCTGTTTTCATTTTCACTTCAACCGACTCTCCTGTTTCATAAGCCTTTTCAATTCCTTTTTGTACCATTTCTCCATCTACACAAGTAAATGTTACTTTATCAGTTGCCTTTTTTATAAACTTTGCCTCCATATCAACAATAATAAAAGCAATGGTTTTTAAATGATCACTTAGGTGAAGCATCCCCAATGCTGCAGTTGACAATTCAGCAGCCATACTTTGAGCAGCAAAATAGGTTGATTTAAAAGGGTTTTTATTCAAAAATTTGTAAGGTAGAGAAGTCGTACACTGTTCCCCTTCCAAGGATTCTAACTTCATTCCTGCTATAAACCCTAAAGGTACTTGTGTTAAAGTAAAGAGTTTAAACTTAAAAGGATTAAGCATCTTTTTCGCAAACTTCTCCTGTTTAACACTCAATTGTACTATTGGTGTTTCCTTAACTGTTTGATTCATGTGTGCTTGGTGTTTTTAAATAAGTGAATAGTTGTTTTTACAATATACTAATATTCTAGAGGTTTTTAAATAAATGTAAAAGGAAAAGTAGTATTATATATCATTCGACATCATTCACATTTTTTTTCAATTATGTTAAAACTTTCTTCTCTGAATTTAGGTTTATAATGGTAGCTCTTAAAAAATTAAACTCCTTTTGTTATGACTATTTTGCTTACTATTTATTTAATCATTGCCAATATTGCTGTTATCCTAAAATGTTATCAAGTTTTCTTGAAAAAGATGTTAGTACAAAATGCATTTGCAGCTTTAGCCGTAATAGTTGCTGTTTTAGTATCTGTCGATATTTTCTTTTACGGACAGTTGACCAACGGATACGGTAATTTTATGTCAATGAATTTATAAGTCAGTACATAGATTTAGGATGTACGCATTACTTCTTTTTAGTTTATCTATTTATATGTAAATTTGATAGACGAAAGTTGAAATCATATAATAGTACAAACCTATTTTTATATGCTGCAAGGAACCGAATCAAAAGTGGATATTCCAACAAGAGAAAACCATAGTCTATCTTTAATTAGAGAGGATGCTCCAAAAGAAATTAAGGAGAATGCTCATATACTAGACGATCATTTTGATCTCGGTTATGCCTATAGTATTAGTAAATTGCTTCTTCATTATATTAATGAAGGGTATTTTAGAATAAAATTTATTGGTTTCGATCAACTACCTGAACGAAATAATCCTGATGCTCCTTTAATATATGCGAGTAATCACTCTGGAATGGCTTTTCCCTGGGATGCCATTTCTTTTGTTTCAGGCCTTTTCGAAAAAAGTGATTTCAATTTAAAAAATAGTGTTCGAGCAATAACTGCCCCTGCCCTTTCACGTAGTAAATTTATGAACCCATTTATTCTTCCAAATTTTTGGAAAAAATTGGGTGCCGTAGATGCAACATGGCTAAATTATGAAACAGCTATGCATACCAATGCTAGTAACGTTTTAGTTTATCCAGAAGGTGTTCCCGGAATTGGTAAAGGATTTAATAATAAATATACTCTACAACGATTAGCAACATCAACGCTAAGAATGAGTATAAAATATAAAACGGATATCATTCCTTTTGCCACTGTAAATGGAGAATACATTAATCCATTTAGCTACAGTGTTTCACTTATTAACGATTTTGTCCAAAAATTAGGTATACCATTCCTTCCTTTGGGTTTTATGACCACCATGATTCCTATACAACCTTGGTTGTTTTATTTTGCCTTCCCTGCTAACCTCACTTTTGTTAGAGGTAAAAGAATTAGCCCTTATAAAATGATTGGGGAAAAGGATATTGAGGATGTTACCGAGGAAGAAATCTATGCTTTGAGTGAAAAGATTCATGATCAAATGCAAATTGAACTTGACAAAGCAGTTGAGTTATACGGTCAAAAACCCTATAATTTGATGGATTTGTTAGAAATCAATATCAAGAATACTGGTCGAGCTTTTAAGTTTTTTCCTGCATTGTGGCCCATCATTTTTAAACAGCACAGTAATAAGTTTCAAAAGGTAAAAGATCAAATTTCTGAAGAAAGTGGTTATCCCAAAGAATTTGATCAACAATTAGAACTGATTAAACCTAAAGTCGACGATGAAAAAGAATTAGAAATTTCCGTGAGTTCTGTTGTCGATACTCTATTAGAAAATCCAGAAATTTTATTGTTTTATACACCTGTTGCAGGATTATTGCATATATTCTCATCAAAATAAATTATCCTTTAACAAATAAAAAATGAATAAGAAAATAGTATTTGCACTACTTGCGATTTTAATTTTAGGTGCTGGAGTGGGTTTTTATGTTTATAATCTAAAAGATACACCCGAAGTTACTTTTCTAGAGATTAAACATGCTATAGACGATAAGGATATTGATAGCTTTAATGAATATGTTGACTTAGACAATGTTTTAAATTCAATTGTTGATCAATATGTAAATTATCAAATGAGTAAGAACCAAGGACAATTAGATATTGCCACTGGTTTTATGGCCATGATGAAACCGGCTATTGTTTCTACAGTAAAAGAACAAGTTGAAAACGGTATAAAAAGTGGCGACATCAATATACCAAATACAATTGAAGGTGTTAGTGGGGATGTTGTTGGTTTACTTGCTTTAGCCAAAGGTAATGGTGCCAATTATAAAGGTATAAAAAGTAGTGAGGTGAATGATTCTCAAGCTGTACTCACCTTGCAGATTCAATTAGATAATACAGATGTTGTGAATGATCTCGTAGTTAAAATGAGAAAAGTTGATGATCATTGGCAAATTTATGATATACAGAAATTAGGTGAGATTTTAGATACTTATTTACAATCTCAACAATAACAAAACATGAGTCATCCCTTAAATATTGGATTATACCTATATGAAATTTCAGCGTAGGATTTCCATTTACTTATAATGGATGCAAAAGCTTTTCGAAGTCGATAAAAGGGAGATTTATTCCTTTTCCTTCCAAACAAAGGGGCATATATGTTGATTAAACGTTCAACATAATGCCTCTTTTTTTGTATTATTTCCATTAAAAACTCATAAACTAAAAGAGCTATATTTATTAGTTTTAGTCTTACTTCCCACGATTGTACTCTAATAGATTGCAACCCTAATTCTGCTTTACAACATCTAAACATTTCTTCAACTTCCCATCTTTTCATATATGAAAAGAGCATTTCCCACGCTTGATTCTTTGTTTCAATAACTAAATTTGTGAGTAAATAAATTGGAGATCCTGCACGTTTGTATTCTCTAATCACTATTAGTGTATATTCCTGATTTTTCATATCGGGGTGTTTGACTTTTTTCCAAGTAATAAGTTTTCGTGCATACTTTTTACGCTCTTTATCAAAAGTCACCTTAAAGCTTTTGTTCTTCATTCCTCTTGAAATATGATGCGTTAATCGTTTACCTTTTTCATCTATTAAATATTTGTTAGACATCCATCGAACTAAGAAACTTTGCTCAAATCGTTCTGCAAATTCCAAGACCGTAACATTAGCATAACCTCTGTCAAAAACATGTAAAACTGCATTGTGAAAGCGATTATGTAACTTCTTAAAACCTCTCCAAATAAAATTAGACCACCACTCTTTAAATAAACCTGATCGCGAATAAACATTGAATTCGAATAGAGATGCTCGTTTAGATAGTGCAGTTAAAACAACTCCTTCAACTTTAAAACCAGGTACATGAATAAAACCTTTAACGGGAGGATTATAATAACCTGGTTTAATTTTCACTAACCTTTTGGCTCGACTACTATCGACTGCCGAAAGACCTTCCAGACGTATTGACTCGTGCTTCTCCAATACTGATCCGTCCCAAATTAAAATAGGTCGAACTTTTTCTGCGAGCATAGATGAAATTCTATCGTAGCTTTTGTTCCTAAAAAACTCAGAAATTATACTTGAACACCAGTTATGACTTCTTATTAATTTACCAATTCTTTTTACTCCAGCGTTGCCATGGATATTACCGGAAAGCAAAGTGCCTAATTCTGTCAAGAGTAATGATTTTGTATTATTTCTATTCTCTAATATTGAATGAAATAATTCATTAAAGGTTTTTACTAATCGTAAATCAAGAGTCTTATGTAACTCTTTGAGTAAAGGAGAAAGATAGTTTTGACTTTGGGATAGTAAATAATTGATTGGGTTATTTTTCTTAGTAAATACTTTATTTAGTAAATTAAGGGTAGAATGAGTCATAGTTTTAAATAGTTAAGGTTATTTGGTACTTACAATAACTATTTTTTGGCTCAAAAATAAAAATGAGTCATCCCTGTATTATTATAGTCATATAAATTAGGGATGACTCATGTTTTGTTATCATTAAATCTCCTATGATTTAAAACGCTTACTCACTACCAAAGCTTTATTACTGCCTTCTACCCAATCATAAAAACCTTCACCAGATTTTACTCCTAAGATTCCTGCTTCAACCATATTTACTAACAATGGGGATGGTGCATACTTATCATCACCTAAGCCGTCTTGTAATACTCTCATAATAGATAAGCAAACATCTAAACCGATGAAATCAGCCAATTGTAATGGACCCATAGGGTGAGCCATTCCTAATTTCATGATCGTATCAATTTGCTCCACTCCTGCTACGCCATTTTGTAAAGAAATAATGGCCTCGTTAATCATAGGCATCAAGATTCTATTGGCTACAAAACCTGCATAGTCGTTGGCTGGTACAGGTACTTTACCAATTGATTTTGACATTTCTACTACTGCATCTGTGGTTTCTTTTGATGTCAAGTAACCATTTATTACCTCCACCAATTTCATCATCGGTACAGGGTTCATAAAGTGCATACCAATTACTTTTTCAGGACGTTGCGTTACGGCTCCAATCTTGGTAATAGATATAGAAGAAGTATTCGATGAAAGAATACAGTGATCGGGAGTGAATTCATCCAACTGCTTAAAAATAGACAATTTGATATCGATATTTTCAGAAGCTGCTTCTACTACGAGATCAGCATTACTCACTCCTTCTTTTAAATCTGTATAGGTGGTAAGATTTTGAAGTGTTGATTGTTTTGTCTCTTCAGTGATTTTCTCCTTAGCTATTAAACGATCAAGGTTTTTCCCGATTGTTTTTAGGGCTTTCTCTAAAGCATCACTTGATATATCTACTAGTGAAACCTTGTATCCACTTTGAGCAAAAACATGAGCAATACCATTACCCATCGTCCCCGACCCAATGACAGAGATGTTTTTCATGTGTTATGTTAAGTTTATTGGTCTGTATGATCACATCTTTCACCTTGAATCTAGTTTTGAAGATGTGATAAAAAATATATTCATTTCAAAGAAAACAAAAAGCGATGAACTTCCGAAGAAATTCACCGCTTTTTTATATTCAATAAAGATTACTCTTTATCTTAATTACTTATGCTTTTGCTGCTGCAGCTTTTGAAATCCAGCCTTCAACCAAATCTTTTGATGGGTTTGGAATCTGCTTCAATTTCAATTTCTTTTTCATACCGATGAAATCATTCATCAATTTACCTGCTGCTTTATCAGCTAAATCTGAAGTCATGTAGAAACCTAATTTGTGCATCACAGGAATTAAATCCTTTTCCACTCCGATTTCTGCCCATGCTGCTTCAGAAGATGCCTCAGGCCATTTTTCAGGACGCATTTGAGGGAAGAACAATACTTCTTGGATAGAAGCATTATCTGTCAACATCATTACCAAACGGTCGATACCAATACCTAAACCAGATGTAGGAGGCATACCGTATTCTAATGCTCTCAAGAAGTCTTGGTCGATGAACATTGCTTCATCATCACCTGCTTCCATTAACTTCATTTGCTCTTCGAAACGCTCTCTTTGATCAATTGGGTCATTCAGCTCAGAGTAAGCATTGGCTACCTCTTTACCATTCACCATCAATTCGAAACGTTCTGTCAATTCTGGATTATCACGATGACGCTTACATAAAGGAGACATCTCAACAGGATAGTCAGTAATGAATGTTGGTTGGATATAGTTACCCTCACATTTCTCACCGAAGATCTCGTCGATCAATTTACCTTTACCCATTGTTTCGTCATGCTCAATGCCTAACTCATCACAGAATACACGTAATTCTTCAACAGATTTACCGTTGATATCTTTACCTGTATGTTCCATAATCGCCTCAGCCATAGTTACACGACGGTAAGGTGCTTTGAAAGAGATTTGGCTCTCTCCTACTACAGCATCTGTTGTACCGTTGGCTGCCATTGCTACGTGCTCTAAACATTGCTCGGTGAATTCCATCATCCAGTTGTAATCTTTGTAGGCTACATAGATTTCAACTGCTGTAAACTCAGGGTTATGCGTTCTGTCCATACCTTCGTTACGGAAGTTTCTAGAGAACTCATAAACACCATCAAAACCACCAACGATTAAACGCTTTAAGTAAAGCTCATTGGCAATTCTTAAGTACAATGGAATATCCAAAGCATTGTGGTGAGTCACAAACGGGCTAGCCGCTGCACCACCTGGAATAGCTTGTAAAACTGGCGTATCAACTTCTAAATGACCATGATCGTTGAAGAATCCACGCATAGCGTTAATGATCTTCGTTCTTTTCAAGAACGTTTCTTTAACACCTTTATTTACTACCAAATCAACATAACGTTGACGGTATCTTAATTCTGGATCAGTAAATGCGTCGTGAACAGTTTCGTTACCATCCTCGTCCTTAGTTAACTTAACAGCTGGAAGCGGTTTCAAAGATTTTGATAAAACCTTCAAGCTTTTCGCATGAATACTGATTTCACCAACTTGAGTTTTGAATACAAAACCCTCGATGCCAATAAAGTCACCACGGTCCAAAAGTTTCTTGAACACCTTATTGTACATCGTCTTGTCTTCACCTGGACAAATTTCGTCTCTTGCAATATACACCTGAATTCTACCAGATGCATCCTGAAGTTCTGCGAAAGAGGCTTTACCCATTTCACGAACACTCATAAGACGACCAGCAATAGTAATAGTACCGTAATCGTTAGGTCTGCGTTCGAAGTTATCTAAGATATCTTTTGCAGATACGTTTACGTCAAATTTTGCCGCTGGATATGGATCAATCCCAAGATCCATTAATTGTTGTCTTTTTTCTCTACGGAGTACTTCCTGTTCACTAAGAATTTGCATTATCGAATGTTTTATTCTTTTGATGTAGCTTACTATAACTACATAATTTCAATCTGCGAAAATAATAGATTTAATTTGAAAAATTGATGTATTTCAAAAAATACTCAACACTTTATTGGGTATTTAAAACTTATTAGAAAAATGAGCATAATTAGATGTTCATTTTATCACCCAATTATGCTCATTTGATGTTCACCCTTACAAAATGATTCTGAATTAGTTCTTATCATTTTATAAAGAATATTCTATTCTGTAGCGGCCACTTCTTCTTCTGTTCCTTTTCTCGAAAAGAAAAATATTATTGCTCCAGAAGTAAAGAACATAATTAAAGAATAAACACCCGCTGCTATCGAAAGGTCGACTCTATTCATGATACCAATAGCAATAGTAATGGCCATAGTACCATTCTGAATTCCTGTTTCAATGGAAATAGAAGTTGCTTGTGCTTTATTCAAATTAAATAAACGACTTACACCATACCCCATCAACATAGTAATTACATTTAAAGACAATGTGGCAATACCTGCCTGAGAGAAGTACTCTACGACATTGTCTCTTTCTTTTACAACAATACCAATAATCATTACTATTAATATTACTGCTGATGCAATTTTCGTAGGCTTGGCCATTTTAGATGCAAAATTAGGAGCGAATTTTCTAATGGTCATACCCAAAACGATAGGAATTACACTCACTATCATGATCTTTTTTATCGTATCAGGAACATCCAATAAAATGGTTTGATCTTGACTCATGAAAAAAGATGTTCCAAAATTGATCACGAATGGAATTGTAAGAATAGTCAGAAAGCTCGATATAGCTGTTAAAGATACAGATAGTGCCGTATCGCCTTTCGCTAAATGTGTAATCAAATTTGATGTTGGACCACCAGGACAAGCGGCCAAAATGATTAACCCTACTGCGATAAATGATGGTAATGCCAATGCATATGCAATCCCAAAGGCTACAATTGGAAGAGCTACAATTTGTAGAAATAGGCCTAAAAATACAGCCAACGGTTTTTTGAAAATTCTTTTGAAGTCATCAGGAACTAGAGATAGCCCCATACCCAACATAATAACTGCAAGGCAAATACCTAACAGAATAGTGCTTAAGTTATTCATAGCAGATGTTTAGAATGAGAAATTAATACTTGGTAGTAACAGTTTTACTTAATTAAAAAATCATTAATTGCATATTTTAATGATAGTAATTGTAATGATATCAGAAAGAATTGAAAAATCAAAAATAAAAATTAATGAAAGCAACGTATTGGATCAAATGCCGTTAGTTTATATTGAAACAAAAATAATATTATAATGACCATTAGTTTGTTAAAGTATATCTCTGATGTAAAATCGGAAATCAAGTTTTGGACAAACGAGATTACCTTTTACATTAACGAGATAAAGTTATCAAACGATAGGATTGACTTGTATTTAAATAGGTCTAATGATGTCATTCAGCAAAACAAACTCAAAGAATTTAAACAACTTAATGAAAAGATTATTAAGAGGATAAACGACGTTTTAGCTGAAATTGATGTGTTTGACGATTCTTTACTTAGTGTAAACAATAATACTATTGTCACCGACGAAACGTTTGAAAAATACAGTTATTTCAAAGAAAAATTAGATGGCATTGCCAATGAATACATGGCCTTAAAAGATAAATTCGTAAGGTTTAGTATATCATCATTATAGCCACAAAATTATTAAAATTATGAAGCCACTTGGGTATTATGTAACTCAAGTGGCTTTGCTTTTTTTACAGTCTCTATAGTACTTTTAAAGTGTTCCTTCTGATAAAATCTGATAGACTTCTCTTACATCTTTATCGCTACCAAATTTTGTTTGCAAAGGTTCTGGTAAACGTTTCGTCCATATCTTTAATTCAGAGTCGGCATCAAAATTACCTTTTGTCTCCATAGAGAACATTTCGATGCTTTTATAAGGAATAGAAAGCAATTCGGCTTTTTTACCAGTAATGCCTTGTTTATCGATCACAATTAAACGCTTATTTGTAAAAATCCACTGGTCTCTTATCAATTTATAAGCACTTACAAATTCTTCATCAGAGGCCAAGACAAATCCGAATTGTTCTCTTACGTCTTCAATATCATGAGAAGACACATTACCCATCAGGCTATTAAATAATCCCATTAGTGTTGTTTTTAGATAAAAAAAAGATGCTTATGAAGGTAAGCATCTTTTCTTGAAAAAGGAATAATAATTATTCTTCTTCTACATAATTATACATCTGTTGTTTTTGTTCCTTCACCTCTTTCTTCTCTTCTTCAACTTCAGTTTTAATCTTGTATTTCTTTTTTCTTAGTTCTTCATCACGCTTTTTCTTTTCCTCACAAGTCCCTGCCCACCAATGACCTACTTGGTTTTTATATGCTTGATATGGGTTTTTGTATTCTTTCCCATCACAACCACAAACAGGATCATCAGTAAAATCAAACGATACTTTACGTTTATCATTTTCGTTAAATTCGCAGGTCATTTTTCTCAATGTTTCAATATCTCTTTGAGCCAAAGGAATTTCAAGATTCATTGTCCTAGAACATTTAGTAGGATAGTAAAGTGATTTATCAAAATCGTATGGGTTTGCATAGACTAAGTATTCTTCGTTCTCAAAAAATACGTAATCGCAAGATGTATAACCTGCTCTTAGGTACACCTTACGCTTAGGATATAGTGCTCCTTTCCAGTATTCAGAAACGACCATCCCTACTCTATCGTAACCTTCGTCTGTTGTTTCTACTTCAAAAACTTTAGCGATAAAAACAGCCTCCGATTCGTTGTAAGATTCTTCTACAGATACCGATTCTCTATAACAATCGCATGGTACATACTCGTCTTCTCTCCACTCACCTTGTTCAGTATCTCCATTAGGGTAAAGCATAATTCCTTTACCATGTCTTTTACCGTTTTTCCATTCACCTATATATTGTGCTCCATTCGGATACCAATGTTGACCTTCACCATTTACCTGATTGTTTACCCAAGTACCTTCGTGTCTTTCACCAGTAGCAGTGATAAGCACACCTCTTCCGTGCATTTTTCCATCTAAGAAGCCTCCTTTATAAATATCGCCGGTGGCCCAAGTATAAACACCAGCACCAAAAGGTTGTCCTTTAAAGAAGTTACCTTCATATTTATTTCCATTGGCAAATCGAAGAGTACCTCTACCTTCCATTAAATCGTTCCTCCATTTTCCTTGGTATTGAGTTCCATCTTCCCAAGTATATGTACCGGAACCATGTCTTTTGCCATCTCCGTTATATTGGCCAACATATTTATCTTTTTCAGGATTATCACTTATATCTTGAGCGTAAACACTGGAAAAAGTCAAAAAAATAAATGAAAAAAATATACTTAGAGTTTTATTCAACATCCTTAATGTAATTTTATACGTTGATATCAAGAAAGCTTGTTGATTACAACTTAAACTTTTTGAAGTTTGATAAAGTTTTTTGTCAGCTTAGAGTAAATAAATTTTAAACTCTAGCGAAGATTTATGTAATTTCAGCTTATCTACAAAATTGCAAAAAATTAATATGTCTAAACAATTCTTCGCCACAATTTGCCTTTTATTTATCACTTTTTATGGGAAGTGTCAAGTTACTTGCAGTATTCCTAACAAAAAAGCCTTCGAAGAACGTGTCGATTCGCTCAATAAAATTGATTTAGACTCTTTAAATCAATCCCAGAAAGTAATCAAAATTGCTCAAACTTTTTTGGGAGAACCCTACATGGAGAAGACACTTGAAGTAGACACTAAGAAAGAAACAATCGTTGTAAACTTTACTGGATTTGATTGTACCACTTTTGTAGAAAATATGATTGGCCTATCTAAATTATATACAGGTGAGGAAAATGAGAAATATAGAACTTTGAACCATTATGTAAGTATTCTTGAACATATTCGGTACAGAGATGGTAAGTTGAATGGATATACCTCTAGACTTCATTATTTAACAGATTGGGTAAGAAATAATGAAGCAAAAGGCATTTTACATGATATTACTGAAGAAATTGGTGGAGAAACATATGATAAAGAAATCAACTTTATGAGTACACATATCACTGCTTATAATCAATTAGTTGATAACGATTCGGCAGTTACGGAAATCCGTAAAGTGGAGGCCAATATCAATAAAAAACCTTTATCTCAAATCTACATCAAAGATATTGCGAAAGTAGAAGATAAAATCCAACCTGGAGATATCATCGCTTTAGTATGTAAGGTGAAAGGTTTGGATGTTGCTCATGTGGGATTGGCGATCAGAAAAGATGATGGGCGAATCTATTTACTTCATGCTTCCCAATCAAAAGGAAAAGTAGTCATTACTGACAAACCATTAGCAGAATGGCTGAAAAACAGCAAATTGAATACAGGAATAACTGTTGCGCGACTAAATTAATTTTGTATATTTGACCCACGATCTTCTGACTAAAGATCTTTTTTTAACTATTTCTTTGGCCAATTTCTCATACCAAAGACTAACCAACATGAAAATGAAATCAATCTACTTGCTCCTGCTGGGATTGTTTACCAATACTCTTTTGTCTGCTCAAGATTTAAAAGGTAAACTTATAGACCAAGATGACAATTCCCCTATTCCTTTTGCAAATGTTTCTATAAAAGGAAAATACATGGGTGCCGCTACCAATGAAAAAGGTTATTTTAGAATTCCCATTAAAACTGAAAATCTTAAGGACACTTTAGAAGTTTCATGTATAGGTTTTGAGAAAAAACTCATTCCAATAGCAAAGTTGTCTTTGATGATGATGAATGATATTGGGTTACAATCGAATGCGACGGAATTGGACTTAGTCGTGGTTAAAGCTAAAATGCCTACTGTAAAGGACATCATACAAAACACGGCTAAAAAGTTCAAAAAAGAATTTAGACAAACTCCCTATCTAGGTGAATTTTACTATGCTGAATTGAAATACCAAAATGATGAATTCATTTCTGGCTTGGAAGGAAGTGGTGATATTTATTTCAATGAATTCGACCAAAAAACATACGAAATCACAGCATATAGAGGTGTTAATAATCTACTATTTGATCAACTCCGTGAGAACAAAAACCACAATTGGAATTATGATGAAAGTTGGGACTTTACAAACCTTCCTGAAAAAGATAAACGACAATTAGAAAAAGGTGGAAACATTAAAGAGACGGAAGATTATTATAGAAATCGCAACCTGATTCAATCTAAATTCTTATTAGGATACACTTGGAATATCATTCAAAACGGTCCTTTATTTAATGCTAATTCTTTTAAATACGATTTAGAAGATCTCTACTCTGAAAATGGGTTATCGATTTATGTACTTTCTTATAAAAGTGTGAATTCTAAAATTCAAGGTGCTGGAAAACTATATATCCGTGAGAATTATGAAGTTATTAAAATTGAAAGTGAGGATTTCTTTATTCCACTAAGTAAAGATCATTTTGATAATGTCTATCCATATATCAGTAATAGAAAAAACTCTAAAGGTAGCATACAATTAGCCTATAGAGATGGGCAAAACTACATTCAAGATGTAGACTATCAATTGGTTTATGACGATCCAAAAACCAAAACCACTTATGAGGGGCACTTAGATATTGTTAATTTCAGCACAGCTGAAGGTTATTCATTAAATGCTGGTAATAATTTTAGACTATCTGATAAAGTCGCCCTTTGGGTAGATATGGAATCACCTTTTGCAAAATATAATGGTGCGTATTGGGAGTTTAGATCGATTGATAGCAATAAGTATTCTCAACTAATCAATCAAAAAGAACTATCCTACACTAGTCTATACGATAAACGTGATTCTATCCGAGTGGAATATGATAGTTATTATAAAGGAAGAACTGAAGATCAACGTAAGAATGTGGCCATGAGTGATTTCATGAAGTACAAACAGACACGTGAATTACTAAAAAGAAGTACTTACACTCATCAAAATCACAAGGATATAAAAAATGAATTAAAAGAAATTAGAACGACTTATTTTGATCCTTATTATTTTAATAAACAAAGGGAAGAAATATCAGATAGTTTAAATTATCATTACACTTTCATGAAACAGATTGATGAAAGTACAAACATCCTTAATAATCTTGCTTATCATACTGACTATAAAGCTTCCAACCAATTGTTACAAGCGGTATTCAACAATATGGCGGATACCTTATTTGTTTATAAAGACAGGTTAAACGAAGATTTTATCAATGAAAATAAAGGTAATATCATTGCCTTATGGATTGAAGCCAATACGATCTACACAGAAAATTTCACAGATACGGTTAAAGTAAATAATCAAAACCACTTAATCTCAGTACTTAAACATTTCGATTTAAACGATCCGAATATTTATTCAAGTCCTGTGCTAGCTGAATATATTGCAGAAAGTATTCATACTCAGATAACCATAGTAGAAGATGATTTTACAAGTATAGAAAAAGGTCGTTTCAACCATCAAGCGAATACTAACTTAGAAAGATTTCAGGAAATCAATCAAAACGTTATTCAAAATGAGGAGTTGCAAGAAAAAGTATTGTTCGAGTACTTATCAAAATACCACTATTACAATGATACTTTGAGTAATGCTAAATTCAATCAATCCGTTGAAGTGTTTAAAAACACCTATCCTACATCCTCTCAAATTAAAGAATTAACCGGGCTAGCCAACAGAAGAAAAGGGTTCAAAGAAATAGATTTTCCAAAAGACATCTTGGTAACTGATGTTCATGATGAGGAATATTCTAAAAATTTTGATAATGGTACTTATGTGATAAACCTATTTGTAAGTTGGTGTGGCTTCTGTAGAAAAGGACTTCATGAAGATTTCCCTCCTATCATGGAAAGGTATAAAAATTCTGATATAAAATTTGTGTATTTATTCTGTGATCAATCTGATATAAAATGGAAAGAGGAGGTAAATAAACTACCCATTACCGAGCAAGTTCAATATTATAGGGTGACGGATCATAGTATCTCTCAACTAAGAAATACGTTAAATGTACAAGGTTACCCCACTCAGTTTATTGTGAAAGATGGCGTTATTATTAAAAGAATAACTGGTTTAAAACCACTCATTTTAGAAAAAGAATTGAACAATTTAGTTCATTAATACAAGTTTTAATAGGCCTTCTTAAATAATCGACATACTAATTATTTAAGAAGGCTTTTTTCATTTTCAAAATCATAATGTTCCACATCAATAGACCACAAAATTAAATTTACAAATGATCACAATCACTTAATAAGTGATACTTTGGAATTGTTTTATAACTTTTCTTCATCCATATTTGCATCAACAAAAGGGAATTTGGTGAGAATCCAAAACAGTCCCCGCTACTGTAACTTTTCCTATTTATTTAGGTTTTTGCAATACCACTGGGCAACCGGGAAGGTTCGAAATAAAAAGAAGTCAGGATATCTTTTGTTGTAGAATTATTCTTCGGGTGAAAAGTGAAAACAATGAAACGTCTTTTAAATGTACTCCTCATTTTAGGAGCATTATCCACAGTTTTATTTAGCTGTGAATCTCATACAAACAAAACTTCAAAGGAAACTTATCAAAGTTTTACTGCAACTCCTCTGCAAGTAAAATACGCTAAAACTTTCTCTCTTGACTATAAAGGTGATTACAAAGTTTTACATCTAATCAATCCTTTCAACGACAAAAAGACCTCTTATGTATTATTGCAAAAGGGTCAATCATTACCAACTGGTTTTACTCAAAACCAAGTAATTCGTATTCCTATTTCAAACATGATCACTACCACTACATCACAAACAACGATGATGGAAGAGTTGGGTGCATTAGATGCAATTAGAGGTTATGTTGATTCAACTTATATGTACAGTCAGGCTATTGTTGATCGAATGGCTGAAGGTAAAATTATAACAGTTGGGTATGACATTACTGATAATGCAGAAAAGATTCTTATGTCTAATGCAGACCTTGTAATGGTTGTGGGAAATTCTTCTGTAACTGCTCAATCTTTTCCTGTGATTAGAAAAGCAGGTATTCCAATTTTGTCGAACACTGATTGGCAAGAAAATGACTTATTAGGACGAGCTGAATGGGTAAAACTATTTGGAGCATTATTAAATAAAGAAAAGCAAGCTGATGCTTTATTTACAAGCATCGAATTAAAATATAACGATTTAGTAAAATTAGCGAAGCAATCGGATTCACAACCAAAAGTAATTACTGGTTTTCCTTACAAGGGAATGTGGTCTGTACCTGGAGGAAGTTCCTATTTGGCAAAAGCATTAGAACAAACACATGTTTCTTATCCTTGGAGTAATACAGATGAAACTGGAAGTATACAATTAGATTTGGAAGCTGTATTTGCTAAAGGTAAAAATGCTGACTTTTGGGTGAATGCAGGAACAACTGACAACCTACAGCAAATTTTAAATAAAGATTCACGTTATGGGCAATTCGATGCATTTAAAAATCGAATGGTCTTCAACCATAATAAACGAACAAGAGGTGGAATGGCTAGTGATTATTGGGCTACAGGTAACCTTCATCCTGAAATCGTTTTAGCAGACTTAATAAAGATATTTCATCCGGATTTGTTACCGGATCACGAACTCTATTTCTATCAGAAATTACAATAATGATTAAGAGGATTATCACATTAGTGTTTCTCTTTGCTCATGTTTCTCTTTTTGCTCAGGATGAATATCAACTTCCTGATCGTGAATTAAATGAAGTGGAAATTACAGCAAAGACCATGAAGTACTATAGTCAAGGAGCACATATACAATCTTTTGATAGTACTCAATTGGCTTTAGCCAATGATGGATCTTTGGCTAATCTTTTAAGGGATAAAGCTGGCGTACACATCAGAGAGTATGGTGTATCTGGACAGCTTTCTACTATATCTATGAGAGGTGCTTCACCAGAGAATACTGCTATTGTTTGGAATGGCATCAATCTAAATAGTATGACGACTGGTCAAACAGACATGTCAACTATCAATACTTTTTATTTTGATAATATTGATGTGCATTATGGTGCAAGCTCTGCTCAATATGGTTCAGGTGCTGTAGGTGGAGCAATTTTACTTCAAGACAATATTCAATGGAATCAGGAAAACCATTATGAATTACAAACTGCTTATGGTAGTTTTAATCAACAATTCTATGGTTTTAAAGCACAATACGGTCAAAATAAGTGGAGACATAAAACTGCGATATTATTTCAAAAAGCTGATAATGATTTCACTTTCTACAATCCATATGCTGGTGAAAATCAAACGCAAAATAATGCTGGTTTTCAACATGCTGGTGTGATGCACGAAACACATTATAAACCTACTGAAAACTCGGAAATCTCTTTGAATTTGTGGTACACGCAAGATGAGAGAGCAATTCAACCTATTATGGGGGATAATTTAAATCCTTCTAGATACGATTCTTTATCCAATGAAAACTTCCGAGCAGTAATCAATTATAAGTTAGATGGCAAAAAGTGGACTCACAACGCTAGTTTGGCTTATGTAAATGATTATTTGCTCAACGGAAGTTCAAAAATAGCATCAGAAAGAATAATTAGCGATTACAGAGCTGAAACAGCATTAAGTGATAAAGCTACCCTATTGTTAGGTGGTAACTTTAACAACATATGGCCTGATGTTTACGCTTACGCTGCCAATACTACTGAATTGAGAACTTCAGTTTTTGCAGCTTTACGATATGATTTTACAGATCGATTTTCCACTTCTATAAATCTAAGACAAGAATGGGTAACGGATTATGTTGCTCCTTTTACTCCTTCTTTAAACCTTACCTACGCTGCTATTGATAATCAAAAAAACAGATTGATTATTAAGAGTACAGCGGCAAGAAGTTATAGAGTCCCTACTTTAAATGAAAGGTACTGGGGTGGTGAAACGAATTCAGAAATCAAACCAGAAGATGGTTACAATGTGGATTTAGGAGGAGATTATACATTAACAGGAAATACATTGAGATTTAACTTAAATGTTACAGGTTTCTACCTAAGAACATATAATAAAATTCTTTGGGTACCAGGTAATCCAACTTATGCGAAAAACATTAAAGACATGCGTTCATTTGGTGTAGAGTCTGCAGCTAAGTTAGATAACTACTCTTCTAATCAAAGATTAAAATGGGTAGTAGGTATAAGTTATACTTTTACAGATGCTCAGGACATGGATAAAGACAAACAACTGATTTATGTCCCAAAGAGTCAACTTAAAAACTACGCTACCCTATCTTATTCAAAATGGTTCTTCAATCTGGATCATCAAGCAATTGGTAAGCGTACTACTATAAACGATTATTATAACCTAGATGGATTTAATGTATTTAATGCATCGATAGGTAAATCAATAGAACTCAATAAAACGACTTTAAGGTTAACATTTAAAGTCAACAATCTAACAGACGAGGTTTATCAGAATTATGAAGAATTCCCTATGCCTGGGAGAAACTTCATGCTGAAAGCCAATTTCACTATTTAATAGAATCTAAAAAATGAAACAATTTTACAAATTTTCAATCCTTTTCGCTTTAGTAGCGTTTGTTTTTACATCTTGTGTAGATGATAAAGATGCAACACCTTATGTTCCTGGACAATCAGGCTTTATGTTAAGTAATGCAGGTGCTTTTGGTCAGCCAAACACATCTTCTATTACTGGTGTAAGTATTTCAGATCAAGACACTACCGTTTCTCAAGCTGCATTTGAATCTGCAAATAATCAAAAAGTTTTAGGTTTAATTGAAGGTTTTTCTTCAAACGGAGAAGTTACAGTAATGAATGTTGCCGCATCTGATAGAATTATCATTGTGAATGCTAAAACAATGAAAATGATTTATGAAGTAAAAGAGGGTGTTCAAAACCCAAGATATACTGCATTTGATGGTAATACTGCTTATGTATCAATGTGGGGTGAACAACAACCTGATTATTCATATATCAACCCTAAGATTTTAGCAATTAATTTATCTACTGGAGCTATTGAAAAAAGTATTGACTGTGGTCCAAGCCCAGAAGGTATTTTAGCACATAATGGTAAACTATATGTTGCTTCTTCAGGATCTTATAATGTAGAAGTTTATGACATCGCTGATCTTGATGCTGAACCGACATTAGTTGATGTTCAAGCTGTTCCTCAACATTTTGTTTTAGATAACTCTGATAATGTATGGGTATCAGGTACTGCTTCTTGGTCATTACCTGCAGAGGATGCTAACAAAGGTTTGATCAAATTAAAAGCTGACCTTTCTGGTAAAGAAACAGTAATTAACTACACTGGTATTGGTAGTGATGGATTTGTTACTTCTGGTGCAGATAAATCAAAAGCATATGTTATTGGTTCTGACGGTGGTTGGCCAGTTGCTAAGACTGAGATTACTGAAGTAAACTTCTCTGCGAAATCAACTACAGCAATTATCACTGGAGATAACTTTACAGGTGTTGGTCAAAACCCTGCTACAAAAGATATTTATGTTGCTATCACTCCTGATTATGCGAACCCTGGTTCATATAGCATTTACTCAGAGACTGGTACTGCAAAATATGAAAATCAAGAGGCTGGAGTTGGTCCATTCCACTTTATTTTCAACTAAGACATTTTGTCAAAATAATAAGTGTAAAGAGTCAAGAAAATTTTTCTTGGCTCTTTTTTTATGAGGTGATAAATCATAGATTATGATATAAATAAGAAACACTTCAATCATGATCTTCAATTTAAAAATAACTAGACCTAACGAGCCTTTCCCTGACAAGATTAAATATCAATTAAAAGATATTATCGCTTTTCTGTCCATCCCTTTGATGTTCATTAATGGGTATGTATTACTTACTTATTTTGATCTTCCAAAAGAGACAGTGGCTGTTACTGATGCCCTATTAAGAGGTTTTCTTTTCTTTATTCTCATTTACTTATATAAAGATGTGCTTCAAACTCATTGGAAATACTTTAATCAATCTAAAAGGAATTCATGGCTTTTAGTCATATTAGGAGGTATTCTACTTCAGATCATTATTTCAATCACTAAAAAATTTTTACCAGAAGTTGATGCTGTTGCTAGTCAGGGTACTCCCCTTTTTCAAAATCAAAATGGACTGCCCGAAATAAGTTTTTCATTATTTCTGATCACCTTAGGTCCTATATTTACTTCACTTATAGAAGACATCACTTTTAGATACCTCTTATTACATAAGCTATTTCTTGATAATAAAATTTGGAGAGTAGTTCTAGTAATTTTCAATGCAGTGATCTTTGGATTAATACATTACAATAATTTCGGAGGACATATTATTTCTACGGTGAGCTTTATGACTGCTGGATTGTTTCTAAACCTTCTCTATTTATATACTAGAAATATTTGGCATGTCTTCTTGATTCATTGTTTGAATAATTTTATCCTTTCAGTTTTGGGTTTATTTATTGTTTGGGAGATGCAATTATTACAATAATTTAAATCTTCGATTTATGATAGATAAAAATTAATTCGCAAATTACTGAATGAACTATCATCATCAACTCTATTTCAGTATTCTATTTTTCTTTGTCTTAAACTCTTCTTATGGACAAGAAAAATATGGCTATTTCTATCTTGATTCCGTAAAAATAGAACTTCCTCAATATGTTAAAGAGGAACATGAAAAAGTTTTTTTAACTGATAGTTTAACGAAAATTCTCCAACATAAATCTCAAGAATTTGCATTAAGTTATACGGTAATTGAAGAACACAGAGAATGGACAACAGAAGAAATTGATAGTTTAAGTAGAAGTTTAGAAAATCAACAAAAATCTCTTCAGACTTTTCAGTTAGAAGCAATGGGTATTATTAGTGACAGAGAGAAAAACTTTGACAAAGAAATCAAAAATATTATAGCTCAAAAAGCAATTTCATTTTGTGAAGCTAAAGGCATTACCTATATTTTCCCTAAACAAACTTTGATCTATCAATCAAAAGAAAATGATTATACCTCAGAGTTTATAAAATATTTAAAGACAGAATAATATGAAAACTACCACCCTACTTTCTCTTCTCTTAATATTATTCTTCAGTTGTCAAAAACAAGACAAACCTACACAAACTTGTGAGCTCATTGATATTGGAAAAATAGGCACTACATGTGATTCGCTTAGGGCAATAGGTCAACACAATAAAGCCGCTCAAGTCTATTATCAAGCAGGTGAAATAAATCAATCCTCAGAATTATTTGTTTATTCTGCTTGGCAATATGGTGAAGGAAATGCAGTTGACTCTGCATTATTGTCAGTAAAAAGATCGATTGATTTTGGCATGAATGACCCCATTATTCTGAATAAATTGGGAATTGAAAAAGGCGGAAATGATGTAAAGTTAAGATTAGAAGTCGATTCTTTGCTTGATATCATTCATCAAAGAAACCAGCATATAGAGAATTTTGAAATTGTTACTGCCCCTACCGATCGATTTTGGAAATATTTTGAACAATCACTTCATGATAAAGATAACACAGATCTGTATTTATCAAATTATATCTGTGAAGGTTCTCTTGCTTTAAAAGATTACTATCATATTCGGTACGAAAATGTAGAAAAAATGAAAAGGGTGATGGTTGAGAAAAACCCTGCCTACTATCAATATTTAAGACGACATGTTTCCAACGACCGATTGGAAGGTGTAGCGAATAATGCCAAAGCAATGATGGTAAGATTTTCTGATTTGTACCCTCAAGCAGTATTTCCTAAAACGTATATCGTTCCCGATTTAATCAACGGGTCTGGAACTTTAACCGAATTAGGACTTTTTATTGGGGTGACTATGTTTGCAAAATCAGATAGTATGCCTTTGGAAAATCTTAATGATTGGCAGAAGAACTCCATCACAGAATTTGAGAATATGAAATACGATTTAGTGCATGAACTAATGCACTTTCAACAGTCATATTCTGATCATGAAAATGCAGATAAAGTATTAGGGAAAATTATAGAAGAAGGTGTTTGTGATTTCTTGGTATCTATTCTTACAGAAGACCAACAACCTAGTCCTGGAGTTCAAAATAATTTGGATTACTTGAAAGATCCAAAAAACTTCAATTTTGTGATGAAAGAATTGAAGCAAGATACTTACAGTACCGATTTATCAAAATGGATGCATAATGGTGGAGCAATTAAAGACCGACCAAGCAACCTTGGGTATACAATGGGGTACCTCGTTTGTAAATCATATTACGATAAAAGTGAGGATAAAAAAGTAGCAATTTATGAACTACTGAATACGGACAACTTCAAGAAGATTATAGAAAAAAGTGATTATAGAGAAATATTGTAGAATGATCCATTCATTATTCTTTTGGGAATGAAAAGATATTTTCTGTAACATTGTACAATTCTATTTTTCAAATTTCTACAAAACCAATGAAAAAGCTACTAACACTATTCTTCTCTCTCAGTTTTACTTTCTCCTATGCGCAACACAAAATCAAGGGAGAAAAGCTTCTAGAAGATTTTGATACCTTAGTCAGTGAACTTAGACTTCAACATCAAGGACTTTACAATTATATAGACAAAAATGATACGGATTCTATTTTAGATAGCATCAGAAATACGCTAAAAAATGGAAAAACCTATCTAGAATTCTATGAGGATACTCGCCTTGTGATTGGTTTAACCAATGAAGGACATACTTCCATCGACCTTCCAAAAAAACAAATGATCAAATTCGGTTTATCCAAATCATTCTTACCACTGAAGGTGAAATTTTGTGATAATCATTTAATTGTTGTTCAAAATTATGGGAAAGAGATGCAAGACCTAAAACAAGGTACTGAGATTCTTTCTGTTAACGGTCGTTCGATTGATGAAATTTGTAATAAAATTTACCCACTTATTCCTTCTGATGGCTTTAATGTCACATCAAAAAATGAGTGGGTTGGTGGAATTATCTTTTCTCTTTTAAATCGTTTGGCTTATGGAAAAGAAAAAGAACTTGTATTAGAAGTAAAAGAATTGGATAGTTCTATCATCAAAAAAATTGATCTAAAACCGGTTCGTTTATCTAGATTCAAGACCAAAAATGCGTTATATCCTAAGATTGATTTAGACTATAAACATTTCGTTTTTGAACAGATCAATGATTCGATTGCTTATATGAGTATCCCTACTTTAGGAACAGATAGCATCGATTACGCACAGACCTATCAATCTTACTTTTCTAAAGTGGATTCCTTAAACATTAAACATCTAATTATTGATGTTCAAGAAAATGGTGGAGGAACGGAAGGAAAGGAGAATCTTTTATTTAGCTACTTATATCATGATGTTTTCCAAAAGTATAAGCGAATTACAATGCTTCCCAAACCTTATGAAATAAATAAGGAGGATGAAGACTATATTGAAGATAAGTGGGCATTAAAAGGTGATAAAGCATATCGGGGTGACTATACTTTAATGAGCGACTATTATTCTAATCTAGGTTTTAAACATCCAAAAGAGCATTTGATCTATGATGGAAAAGTTTACGTTCTAATTAGTGGTAAAACATTCTCAGGTGGAACTGAGTTTTCTAGCTTAGTAAAAATGACAAATAGAGGTCTTTTTATTGGTGAAGAAACGGGCGGAACCTACGAAGGTAATGTTAGTGGATATGCCGAATATGTTACACTACCTAACACAAAAATTGAGGTAAATATTCCAACAGTACATTTTCAGATGAAGGTAAACCCTAAAGAAAGAGGTCGAGGTGTACTACCTGATTATCGTGTTCCTGAAAAACCTCAGGATTATTTAAATGGGGTGAATACTAAAAAAGAGTTTGCTATTCAACTTATTCTAAATTCGAAAGCACCTGAATTATAAGACATCAAAAAAGCCCTTAATCATGTTAATTAAGTGCTTTTTTGATGATTTCAAATTAAGATTTACTTTTCTTTTTCTTTGCCGCTTTTTTTGCTTTCTGTGCTCTTACCACTGGATCCGGTTCAAAGAATTGAGGATAACCACCATTAGTATAATCACCATCACATTCTTTTAGAAGGATTGATTTTAAGGAGGCTACTTTCTCAGGATGTTGATCATTCAATACCTTTTCCTCACGGTAATCTTCTTTGATATTGTACAATTGGAAAACATCATCTTTGAGCTGATAACGTAGCTTCCATCCTTCTTTTGTCACGATTGCTGGACCTAATTTGGAGGCAAAAACTGTATACTCTTTTTCCTGACCTTTTCCTTTCAGAAGTGTTTTAGAATAAGAGAAACTATCCTTCCCTTCTACCTGATCTACTCCAATTAGATCAGCCATAGTATTCATGATATCATAATTATTCACTAACTGATTAGAAGTCTGTCCGGCTTTAATCTTGCCTTTCCAGTACCAAATTAAAGGTACTCTTACACCACCTTCCCAGTTATCACGTTTCAAACCAGCCATTCCGTCGTTACCGTCGAATACATCGTTGGCTTGGTCGCTGTAGAATTTTGTAGTGATATTATCAAAAGCTTTTCCTTCTTTCGTTTTTCTTCTGAAAGTTCTTCCATCTTCTTCATAATGTACCTCATGTCCATTGTCACTTGATAAGATGATGATCGTATTATCTAAAATCCCTAATTCCTCACATTTTGCATAAATCTGCCCTACCGTGTTATCAAAGATTTTGATCATTGTGGCGTATTCTTTTTCCAACGAAGTTAGCCCTTCAACATTCTTCAATTCTTCATCGATTTCTGGTACTTGAACAGGTCCATGAGGCAATTGTGTAGGGTAATATAAGAAGAAAGGTTGATCCGTTTTGTTTGGATTATTCTCATCCATGTACTCCAACATTTTGTCCAATACCAAGTACTCAGAATATTGTTTCTTACCCGTAAAGTCCCAACGAATTTTAAAGTTTTCTGGAGATTCTTTTTTAGGAGTAACGGCACAGTCGGCATGTGTATTTCCTTCAATTTCTATCATCTCTCCATTCTCAAACAAGAAAGGAGGATAGAAACCATGGCAACGTCTGTGGTCATAGAAACCATAATGATAATCCCATCCGTGGTTTTCCATTCTTTCAGGAGTGGTTGCAAATCCCCATTCTAACTTACCAAATTGAGCTGTTTTATAGCCTGCATTTTTAGCGACTGTAGCCAAATACACTTCGTTTTCTCTTGGAGGAGCAAACTCATGAATTTGTTCCTGAATTTTATTTATATCTACGTCTTTCGCATCTCTCAACCAAATACCCGGACGTGTTAATGTATAGTATTCATTTTGTGTGTGACAATCGTGCATACCCGTAATTAAACTTGCTCGAGCAGGTGCACAAAAGTTACTCCCATAAGCATGATTAAATTTCATGCCTCCATCTACCAACTTATCAATGTTAGGTGTTGTAAAATGCTTTTGTCCCCAAGAACTTAACATCCCTCTACCCATATCATCTGCATAAATTAGAATGACATTAGGTTGTTTTTTCTTTTTCGATGCTGTCTTATCATCATCAATTTTATTGTTCGAGCAGAACAAAATTAACGAAGAAGCTAAAGCGATGAAGTTTAGTAATTTCATTATTCTATGATTAACTCATTTCAATATAATTCCAAAAATTGGGTGATTTCATTTCTAGCCCAACAATATTTCCTTACAAGATTAATTTTTTGATATGACTTTAGTGTGACCAGAAGTTTTTTGATTGTATTCAAGGATATAAAAAACTGATTAAAAGCTTCTTGTAAATCATTTTGGGACAAAAACTATTTGATGATATCACGAAAAGATAAAATTAATTTAGATAATACTCTGAGAAAAGTTGTAGTGAAAATGGTTTCTTTTATGGCATAAAAAACTCCATAGACTAAAAATCTATTTAGTTTTTGCATAAATTAGATCTTCTAGCAAACAAATTATTATGAAAACACTATTACTCCTACCCTTATTATTTATTTCTAGCATCCTTTTGAGCCAAACAATGGGAATGGAAGAAATAGAACATCAAGATATTTCTATTTGGGAAACTACCTCTGTAAAAGACTATGGTAACGTTTATCACTTTGGTGATTCTGAGTGGGAATATAGTCTTGTCATCATCGTATTGAATCCAAGTAATATTATTGCATATAAAGTACAAGGACATTTTAACGATAATGCAACAGCTTGGATTCATGATTATGAGCATTTAAATGATGTGAAAATTGAAGGCAGTAAATTTTATTCCAAAGAGTTTAATGGAGAATTCGCCACTTATAAAGGAAAAACCAAAGGATTGAAGATGTTTGATGAAAACGAATCATTTACATCTAAAGAATATGAATTTGGATATTTATCCTACACTCTAGAACAGTTCTTCCAAGGTAAATTTTCAACAGCTTCTTATGTTGAACTAGATAAATCAACCCTTCAGCAATTTGATAAGTCTGACTTACAAATTATGAGAAACGAAATCTTTGCGAGATATGGATATATATTCAAAAAAGGAGGTAAAATGGAAAGCTATTTTACAACTCAAGAATGGTATTCAGCTGAACATAAAAACGTCAATTCCTTTTTAACTACATTAGAAAAACGTAATATTAAATTGATTCAAGAGGTTGAATCCACTAAATAAAACAAACACTACTATGAATCTCAACCAAATTACGGTACCCTCATTAGACCTCACTAAATCTATCACTTTTTATCAAACTCTAGGGTTAAAACTTATTGTAAAAGCATTACCGCATTATGCACGTTTCGTTTGTCCCGATGGCAACTCCACTTTCTCTCTTCATCAGGTAGAACAATTACCAAAAGGGGACGGCATTTCTGTATATTTTGAATGTGATGATTTGGACGATCAAGTACATCAATTAAAACAACAAGGATTACTATTCGAACAAGAACCTGTAGACCAAACATGGTTATGGAGAGAGGCACGTCTAAAAGATCCTGATGGAAATCAGATTATACTATTTTTTGCAGGCGAGAATCGTTTGAATCCACCTTGGAGACTCAAAGAATAAAATATTTGGATTGGACTTTAATAAAATTACCTAAATATTAAGTCTATTATCACTATTTAGTATTGTATTTTTTTGATCTTTGCCTATTTTTGCAATAAAGTCGCAAAATACATTTATGGATATATTTAAAGATAAATCAGATCAATTTGGTGCAGTCGCTAGTTTTGTATGTTTGGTACATTGTATCGCTACCCCTTTATTATTCGTAGCAGGTTCTTGTGCTACTAGTTGCAGTGCACATAACTTGCCCATTTGGTGGAAAATAATTGATCCAATTTTTCTATTTATAGCATTTGTAGCCATATTTCAATCCACAAAAAATACGTCGAGTACTTGGATGAAACCTACAATGTGGTTCACTTGGTCATTTTTAGCTTTCATTATTATCAATGAAAAATTAGGAATGATTGAGTTATTTGAAGAAATCATTTACATACCTGCTATTATTTTGATTGTTCTTCATATCTATAATAGAAAATATTGTCGTTGTAAAGCAACTAAGTGTTGTTCAGCCTCATAACAATACTTTGATGATAAAGTAAAAAGCTCATCACTTTCTAGTTGAAGTGATGAGCTTTTTTTTGAAGTTAGGTCACTTCAATTCATTTATATTAATTAGATTTATAAAAAAGATCATTTCTAATGGCATCAGAAAAAATAATCTATCAAGATAAAGAGTTTAATTGTTCACTAGCCTTTACTCTACAATTAATCGGTGATAAATATAAAAGTCTTATATTATTTCACTTAAAAGAGGGTCCTCAACGTTCTGGTGAATTACAAAAAAGTATAACAGATATTTCTAATCGAATGTTTACATACTCAATAAGAGCTTTAGAAAAGGATTTATTGGTTAAAAGAAAAGTATATCCTGTTACTCCTCCTAGAGTAGAATATGAACTTACTGATGCTGGGAAGTCACTTATCCCCATCATTCTAAAATTAGATCAATGGGGACAAGAATTTGCTAGAAACCATTATTTATATGCTCCTGCTGAATAATGTAATTCATATGAATGAGAATATATTTCGAAGACAGTTCCAAATGGATCTTCTACATAACACATTCTATATGGTTTTTCTCCAGGATAGTATTCTCTAATAGGCATTCTTTGTTTTCCTCCTGCATCAACAATTTTCTGAACTAAACCCTCAACATCAGGGTCTTGAACAGAAAAATGAAACAAACCTGTTCTAAAAGGCTCGAAGTTAGGTTTAAGGTCCTTACTTTCTTTAAATTCAAAAAGCTCAAAACCAATCTTATCGCCACTCGAGAGATGTGCAATTCTAAAAGTACCCCACCCTTCTCCAAATACATCAATACACATTTGGCCTATTGCTGTTTCATTTTCTTCAGTTACCAAGGTAGGTTCCATAATTACATAAAAACCTAAAACCTCTGTATAAAACTTTACTGCTTCTTCAATATCTGGCACTGTAATACCAATATGAGAAAATGTTTTCGGGTAGATATTTAATGCTTCGTTATTATTCATAATATATTTAAAATAGTGATGGATTAATTTATTATCTATCTGTTAAAACGCTTTCAAAAAAAATATGATTGTGTTCTAACATGAAACAAAATAAATATACAAAACTATGTAATACAAGTAGTTACACAAAATGCATATAGTTACATAAATGTGTAAAATCATGTTTATCAAAGAGAAAAATGGAAAAACTTTTTTTGAAATTTATTCAATTACTTCATTATACGTTTCTCTAAAAGTCTATAATTATCATTAATTTGTTTATCAATAATTTTTCATTTGATAATCATGAATGACAAAGACACGTTTTATCTCAATCAACCAGAACCCAATAGTAGCTGTTTTTTAGCTCTCCGATCTTTATTAATTGATGTTCACCCAGAAATAGAAGAAACAATAAAATATGGAATGCCTTGCTTTAGTTTCAGAAAAAAACCGTTGTGTTATTTATGGAAAGATAAGAAAACGGAAGAACCTTATTTATTATGGGTTGATGGACTTCTATTAGATCATTATCGATTGGAAACAGGCAGTAGAAAAAAGATGAAAATTCTTCGAGTGAATCCTAATAAGGATCTTGAAATTGAATTAATACAAAGCATTTTAAAAACTGCTATAGAATTACGTATTAATTGATTTGAATCAAGGCATATTTATCTCTACAAATTTACCTTTGAAATAAAAAGATGAAATTATATCCTATAAGAAAACTGGTTGTTTCCGGAGAGTTTATCACTAATTGTTATGTATTGGATAGAGAAGGAAAATGTTTCATTATCGATCCAGGCTATGAAAAAGAACGTATTCAAGAATATATCAAAAAAGAAGGTTTAGTAGTTGTTGGCATCCTACTTACTCATGCACATATCGACCATATGGAAGCATTGGATTGCTTTGATGTACCTATCTACATTCACGAAATAGAATACAAAGTTTTAATGGATGATGATTTAAATGGCTTTGGCTATTTTCAAAAAGACAAAGGGTACGATTTATCGAAAATGGAAATCATAAAAATTAATGAGGAAACAAAAATTCCTTTAGGTGATGAAGAAATATCTGTGATCCATTGTCCTGGTCATACTATTGGTGGTGTCACTTTTAAAATTGGTCATGATTTATATACGGGTGATACTTTATTTGAAGGTTCTGTCGGCAAATGGGATCGTCCAACTGCAAATCTTCAAGACTTGAAAAAATCAGTCATTAAACTTATTGATGAGCAACCTGATCATATGCTCATACATCCTGGACATGGAAGAAGTAGTTCTATTGGTTTGGAGAAACAGATCAATCCGTTTTATCATCAATGGAAAAGGGAGTCTGAGTAGTACTCCCACCTAAACCTTTTGTAATGTGTCTATTATCATGATAACAAAACAAAATACTATGAAAAGGCACTTTCTACTCATTGCTATTAGTCTCTTTAATTTAACGGGAAAAAGTCAATCAATAAATTCCTTCAAAACCATCGAAGGCACATTAGACGAATTATTAGATCAAATCTCATTAGAAAAAGGAGAAAAAATGGATACAGCCGCTATCAGAAATTTATTTCTCCCAACGGCTCATTTTTCTATCAGAATGTTAGAGAATGATACTGCTTAAATTGAAACTGTGACGTTAAATGATTTTTTAGAATTAGTTACCGACCCTTATTACGAAGAAGGTTACTCCGAGAAACGAATTTCTAGAGTGATTGATCAATATAAGGGCATCGCCCAAGTATTTGAAAGCTTTAAGGCAAAAGATTCTGAAGGAGAAAACGGAAGAGGCATCACTAGTTATCAAATGCTTGAGTTAGATGATCGATGGTGGATTGCAAATATTGTTTGGACTAACGAAGATGAGAAACATCCTATACCAAAGTAGTATTTGAAGTAAATAAAAAAAGCTGAGCGTCAAACGACACTCAGCTTATTCAAAGAATGGATTTATCTAAGAATATTAATAATCCACAACTAAACGTTTAGAAATTACATTGCCATTTACATCGGTATAAGTCATGATATAAATACCTGATGATAATTTCACATCCTCTCCTAGTTTAAATCGATTAGTATCTGAAATCTTCAGTTCCTGAATCAAAGCACCTACCTGAGAATACAGTTTTACAGATCCATTTAATGGAGAAGTAGCTTCAATTGTAAATTTCCCTTCAAAACTTGGGTTTGGAAAAGCATTTATAGACAATTCTTCCAAGTCATTTTTTAAATCAAGATTAGATGTTCTTGCCGATGAACCACAAGCAGCATCCGCTGCCGCTTGGGTCTCGTAACATTGGTCACAACTTTGTACGGGTAGACAAGGTGGACATTTTACAGTGATAGATGCTACCTCTTGTGCCATCACCGAAGTGAAAGAGATAAATAACATCGTTAGAGATATATAAAATATTTTTTTCATTGTTCTATACTAAAGTGATTCAACAAATTTGATAACAGCCTCTTGTTCTTCTAAAGTCAACGCCTCGTAAGCAGCTCTAGATCCTGCAGCTTCTCCACCATGTTTCATAATGGCTTCTCCTACTGTAGAGGCTGAGGCATTGTGCATAAACAATAAAGCTTTGCCATTTCTTTCAAGTACCTGCATGTTGTAATACAAGCCCCAAAGTGGTGGTGTTCTATAACTGCCACCTGTGCCAATATTATGAAGTTTCATATCGGTGTATGGTCTTATCACAATATCTTTAAACATTTCAGGAGCATCAGATCTTGTCTTTTGCGTTTCTGTATGACAGCTTACACACCCTGCCTCAATAAATTTCACATGACCTACAACTACTTGAGGATCATCATATACTCCTTTTGATCTTGTTGGTACCGTTAAGAACTTTGTGTAGGCTACCAATTGATCAAAATCTTCTTGAGAAATCTGATTTGGATCTGTGGCATCCACTCCATGATCATTTAACAATGCAGCTACTGTTTGAGATTCCACCGTTGCTTGTGATCCATCCCAAGTTAAACCTGCTTCCGCTCCAGCAATCCATTGTAATAAACCTACACCATAAACTGGTGGTGGCAGTAATTGACCTTTTGGTGTATTGACTAATTCAGAACCTCTACCGTCTCTAAAGTGACAAGATCCACAAGAAGTTGATCCAATATTAATCTCTCCAAGAACTCTGTTATCTTGCTGACCATCACCTTGGGTTCTATGTCTAACACCATGGAATAAGTGATGACCTTCCAAGAAATCATCTACATCATCATCGTCCTCAAGAGTAATCAAATGTTGAGTAAATACGGCGTCTTGTTCTTCTTTTGTAAACTGACCAGAACCTGATAAAATCATGTTACTTGATGCTCTACCTGCCATTGATAAACGAGGATCACCGAAGGTATTGAAACCTTGACCCACTACATAGTTTTGGAAGGTATTGTAATGCTGAGCACCAATACTCCAAGGTACGCCATCTACTAATGCTGTTACTGCTGTAATTTCATATGAAATGATGTTACCATAATTTACAGTTGTGATGTCTGACCATGGGTATAAATCACCTCCTTGATCATAAGTTGGACCACCCGGTGCAATGTAAGCTGCATAAGATGGCGTTGACGCTCCACCTTTGGCGAGGAATTCCATTCTACGAACAGGAATTCTATTACCACCTTCCCAAATCAGTTTATCCTTATTTGGTAGCGTTTTTTGATCTTCGTGTCGGATTTCGTTGTCTTTCGTCGAGTACAAGAATTGCTCGAATCTCACATTATCAGGAGCGTCATACACTACTGTTTCGTAACGGTCTAATGTTCTTAATAATGATCCATTATGTGATGCATCGAAGATGGCTTCTGTAATACCATCTTGAGGGTGAGGGTGTCTAAATCTCATCCAACTCGCTCCTTTTGATACAATTGCTGGTCGACTATCCGGATCGATTCTCTCACCTTTTGTCGTGAACAAGCCTGAGTAGACCCAAATATCAGCTGGATCATACGTATTCATATCCGTATTACGCTTGTATCTGAAGAAATAGTAGAAATCGCCAGCGTCCACACATTCCTGAGGAACATTGGCCTGCATATTATCTCCCAATTCGGCCGTATAGAAAGTTACTTGGTTACAAGAACAACTCATCTCGAAGGTACCTGAATTGGTTTGCATTTGATCGGCAACACCAGGTCCAATACTAACAGAAACTTGTGTTTTATCTTCGCTTAAATCAAATGACCAACCGTGTTCTCTTGCTGGCGAACCTACAGTTGGAGTTGGCAATGCAGGTGCTGGATATAATACCAATGGAATATCTCCACAAGGATCTTCTTCACATGGAGCACATGGACCACCACAGTCTACTCGGGTCTCCCCTTGGTTTCTAATACCGTCGTAACAAGTAGGAAGTGGTCCTCCTTCTAAAATAGCTACATTACCTAAATCAATCGGACAATCTCCACCATTACCCCAACGGACGAATACGTGGTAATTTCCAGGAGCAAGATCTGTGATAGTGATCCATTTTAAGTCATCGTTCTCGCTGTAAGGATAGGTTACACCTCCATCTAATGAGAATTCTAAAACATCACGTCCAGCTACATCATCGAATGACAAAGTTAAAATACCATCGTTTTCATTTTCGAATGATTCGTCTTGCTTTGTTACTGTAGCATTTGGATTTGGAGTTCCGTTACATACTACTTCACATGATATACAATCAGGTCCACCACAATCGACTCCAGTTTCTTGTCCATTTTGAATACCGTCATCACAAGTAGGGCATGCAGTACAACTTGACCCTCCACAATCGACACCTGTTTCGTCACCATTTTGGATACCATCGTTACAAGTTGGTACAAAATAACATTGAGTTACTTGAGCCACTTTCTCTTGTTCATTCGAACCTTGCACCTTGATGGTATAATCCACTCCTGCTTGCACTTGAACATATCGTTTATAATATCCATCTTCTTGAGCGTCTGGAGGGTAACATCCACCATTCATACATAAGTACAAGGCTGTTCCTAGATCTTCCGAATAGTATAAAACTCCTTGACCATCTACGATTGTTAATCCAAAGTCACCACAAGTGCCTTCTCCAGTTCCGCCAGACTGACAAGGGGTACAAGATCCACCGCAGTCAATACCTGTTTCATCTCCATTTTGGATACCATCACTACAAGTGTTTGTCACCACTTCTTTTACTAACCACCAAACATTACCTGCTGACTCTCCATTCGTATCTCCTTCGTTATCGCCTGCGTAATAATATAAAGGTTGGCCATCAAAAGTTAATTGTAATCGACCATCACAAGTTCCACTTAAACCAAACTCTCCTGTGACCCCATTGGGTAATGAAGAAGGTAAAATAAGGTTTACTTTAGCATCGGTAACAACATATGGCCAACTGTCTTCACAACCACCAGTACAGCTTCCAAATTCATTGGTATCATTATCCCAAGTATAAATTGCTAAAGCAGGTTGGTTTCCATACTTAGCCGTTAAACATTGACCGTGAGTTGGGGATGTTGCTACCGAAATCACTAAATCTTCTGGAGTAGGTTGAGGTGGCTCTGGACATGTTGGACACACGCCTCCACAATCAACATCTGCTTCGTTCCCGTCTTTAATGCCGTTTTCACAAGAACCCACCGTTACTGTACCTAAACTAGTTTCACAATCGCCATTAGACCAACGCATACTTGCTACATAACTACCTGCAGATTTATTATTTATCGTTAAACTACCTTCAGAAATAGCGACTTTATAGTCTGTATTATCAATATTGAAAATGACAGAATCGTAATCGTTTGCTACATTATTAAAAATAAAGGTAACCGATCCATCTAAAGCTCCATCTGAAGTTTCATTTATTGTGGTAACACCCGTAAATACTGCATTTGGATCATTTAATCCTGTACAAGGTTGAGGTGGAGCAGGTTCACCAAGGAAGTTTACTTTATCAATGTTTAATGCCGCATCTCCTGTCTGGAAAATAACTGAAAAGCTATCTCCTTCCTGGATATCCAATGCTTTTGATACCGTTTGATAGTTACCTACCCATGCACCCGTCGATGAAAACTGCATGTTGCCTTGGTCTATGCCATTTACAAAAATTGAAATCTCTCCACTTAGTTCAGAAGCATATACTAATTCTACAGTAGATGATGCCGGAGCACTGTTGATTGTAAACCCGGCTCCTTGTGCAGAAATATAAGCTACTCCATTTCCATTTGATGCCGCCCCATCTTCATAAATAGAAGCACTACCTACAATGATCGCTCCTTCTGCTTCCACCATATTCGAGTGAGTTGGCGGAGGTGTTGTCTGACAAGGTTGACAAGAAGATCCTCCACAGTCAACTCCTGTTTCATCACCGTTTTGAATACCATCGTCGCAAGTTGGAGGAGTCTGACATGGAGTACATGATCCCCCACAATCAATACCTGTTTCATCTCCATTTTGTATACCATCATTACAAGTAGGTGCTGATGGAGGAGTATCTCCTTTAGCTACTGCAACTACAGAATGAAGATCAGATATATACTGTCCTGTGGATGTCGCAATCTTAATTTGAATATCATAAGTATTCCCCACTGTAATACCCGATACTTGTCTTTCCCAACGGTTACCCACTTTGGCACCGCTTGTACAGTTACTACCCAAACAGATGTAATTCCATCCACCTGTCCAGCCTGCTTGATCGTTAAAATAAATCGTTGCTGTTCCGTTATCCACTTCAATACCGTATTCTTGAGCATAACTCATACTTGTATTAAAGAACATAAAGAACAATGCTGAGAACATTAATTGAAACGTTTTCTTAGAGCCATCTATAGTCAGCCGCTGGTAAAGCTCACTAAAGAAATTACCCTTTTTCATAGTAGATAATTCATTCATTTGTTTTTCCGTATAATGAAATAATTCCGACCGTTTTTCGGTTTTTCTGATAGCCAATTTATTTCTAACGGATAGATCTACCCAAGAATACACTACTACTTGATTACATTGAAAACTACTTTTTTATTTCATATTAGTGTTTGTTTTACGTTTATTACTATTCTCTAATTTATACCTCCTATATAGATATACTATTTCTTTTTGAAGTAGTGAAAATACTTCATTCAAAAACTCAATAATCGCTAAACAACAATAGAATATATTGATATTAGGCAGTAAAAAATCTCTTTAACAATGTAAATTCGATGATAACACCAAATGCTCTCTAGGAATGAATGCTCCTAACATGGGATATTTCAAATTCAATAATTCTGGAATAAATAAAAGATAAAATCATCCTTCTATATGAGTGATATTTATACGTCAAAATCAGAATAGTCATACTTCAAAGAAAATATTAATCACCACTATTCAATTTTTATATATTTGATAAGCTGACTTTCATCCTCAAAAAGATGTGGGAAAAATGTTTAATTTTCGCGTTATAACACAAATAACATAAGTATGGAAAACAACAGAATTTGTCAACTTTTTGATATTCAATATCCTATTATCTCAGGAGGTATGGTTTGGTGTAGCGGATGGAAGCTTGCATCTACAGTTAGTAATGCCGGAGGTTTAGGTTTAATTGGTGCAGGATCGATGCATCCTGAAACATTTTTGGAGCATGTTCAAAAATGTAAGCAGGCAACTGACAAACCTTATGGTGTAAATATTCCTCTCTTCTACCCTGAAGTAGATCGTTTAATGGAGATTATTGTCGATGAGAAAGTACCTATCGTTTTCACATCAGCAGGTAGCCCTAAGAAATATACGGGATTCTTAAAATCGCATGGTATTAAAGTGGTTCAAGTGATTTCTTCTTTAAAGTTTGCTTTAAAATCTCAAGATGCTGGAGTAGATGCAGTGGTAGCTGAAGGATTCGAAGCAGGTGGACATAATGGTAAAGAAGAGACGACCACCATGTGTTTGATTCCTCCTATTGCTGAGCAATTAGAAATACCTGTAATTGCGGCAGGTGGTATCGGTACAGGCAAAGGAATGTTGGCGGCTTTCGCTTTAGGTGCGGAAGGTGTGCAAGTAGGTTCTCGTTTTGCGATTACGAAAGAATCTTCGGCTCACGAAAACTTCAAAAACAAGGTCGTTGAAGTAGGTGAAGGAGAAACAATTCTAACATTAAAAGATTTGACGGCTGTTCGTTTGGTGAAAAATGAATTCTACCAAAGAGTAGCTGAGGCAGAAGCTAGAGGTGCCTCTAAAGATGAATTGGCTGAAATCTTAGGAAAACGTCGTTCGAAACGTGGTATTTTTGAAGGTGATCTAGCCGAAGGCGAAATTGAAATTGGTCAGATTTCTTCTCAGATCAACGATGTGCCAAGTGCTGCAGAAGTTGTTGAGGAAATGATGAAAGAATTTGAGCAACAGAAAGCAGTAATTGCTGGTCTGTAATCGAATTATCTTAGCATAAAATAAACCTCCATCAGTGTTTACTCATGGAGGTTTATTTTTTTACTTCTTAATCACTTTTCTATGCTCTAACACCTTATCACCATCATATAATTTGATATGATAAACACCTGTCTGAAAATTCTCTAGTTGTACTTGATTTCCTCCTTCAATTAATTCCTTTTCTAACATCACTTTTCCATTCTGATCATAGATAATTAACTGAATTTGATGATGGAGTTTTGGTAAGTCCAAATTCAACGTATTCGAAGTTGGATTTGGATAGATGTTCATCAAAAATTCTTCAAGATCTAGATCCGCTATTTGTCGAGTATTTGATGTACAATTCCCTATCGGTTTCCACCAGTGATCTGCTGTTCCTGGAACCACATTGTATAGATTATTAACCAAGCTTTCGTAAATCGCTCCCTCATAAGCTACTTGGTCTCCCATCTGATAAATTGTTGGGTATGGAGCATATTCATTTATCCCATCACAACTTCCTGTACCACCACTGTTCAACTTTTCCTTTATTTCGAAAGTTTGAGAGACTGTTTTGGTTGCTCCCTCATTATCTGTAGCTGTTACTTGAAGAGTATAAACTCCAAAACTTGGAGGTGTAAAATCAAAGTTACTTCCACTGAAATTGCTTGATCCTATACTTGAAATGATCGATGCAATAGAACCATCGACATCATTAGAATTAATAGATACATTAATCGGAGTTAATACCTCCTGTTCAATCACCTGATTTTGAGAAGGACTAACAATACTCACTGTTGGTGGAATGTTTGAAGGTCCACTTCCTCCACCTGAACATGCTCCCATAAACGACCAAGTAGTTTCATCTGTTCCGGGAGTAATGCCCGAGGCCCACCACTTATTAAAAATATAAAGATTACCCTGATAGGTCACCTTCAATCCGTTGGTTTGATAGGTTTTAGATGCATCGTACTCCTCAAAACCTGTACAATCTAAAGTTGCACCAGGGCATGCACTTTGAAATTTCCAAACATCAGAGGCTCCAGGGATATCCGAATCTTTGGTCTCCCATGCCGATTGATAGATCAAATTATTATACACCACTTGAATGCCTCCTGTATACACTTTTGCTTCCCAAGCATCACCACAATTCACTTTAGGGTCAATCACTTCTATCGTTTTTGTGGCATCACTCGAAACTCCTAAAGCATCGGTGGCAGTCACCTTAATTGTATACACTTTATACTGATTTGGTGTGAACGTAAACGACGTACCCTGATTAGAAACGACTACTCCATCCAAAGAAAATTCTACATTATTTATGGCTGCATCATCTTTATCTATTGCATTGACAGAAACTGAAATTTCTTTAAAATTATCTTGTCTGATTTCTGAAAAAGTAGGTGATAAAAATGAGATTCTTGGCTCTTGAGGTATAGGTTCAGGCTCTATTCCTCCGAATGCTTTTTGATTGGCACATCCACAAGCATTACAACTTGATCCTCCATCGAGATCAGTAGAAACACCTAATATACCAGAGTGTCTTTCATAATGACCAATTCTTGATAACACTTTGTCTTTTTCTGTTCCACTTCCACATTCCAAACCGCCATTGATAATGTTTACCGTTACCCCAAAACCTGGCGATCGTCCATTTTGTGCATCATAAGATGTCGGAATCCAATTGCCTACCATTACGTCATGTGCCGAAGGTTTAGGGTATTGAGGTGTCATCCAAAACCAAATGGCTGTTTGAAATGCCAATGCTCCGTCTTCTATCACTCTTTCGGGGTTGGCCAACAAAACATTTTTATCGCCATAGAGAAACTGACTCACCTGTCCATAATTGTAATTCCAACTAAGTTGAATCGGACCTCTACCATGATACGATTTCCCTGCCACAGCAGGATAATCAGGGTGATTGGCTTCCACATAACCAATCAAATCTGTTCCGGCATAACTTACTTCTTCTCTGAAATACAAACCCCAAGCATATTTACCTCCTGGTGCTGTAGCCCAACCTCCAGTAGTTTCTTGAGAAAGGTTAGCCAAGAATGCCGATAATTCTCGTGTTCTTGTTTCAACATCACCTTCTTTTAGAAATAAACCATAGTCGACCTCCTTTGTGATAATTGCTTTTTGAGCATTCCAAGAATCATCAAAACCAGCATCTGTACGAATCACTTTTTGCTCACCTGTAGTTTTATCAATTCGTGTGACTTTATAAAGGTTTGTTCCCGAACGTCTTTCCATAATCACGGAGATTTTCGACATTCGGTCCATGGCTTCAAGCAAGCTTTGGTAGGTGTAAAAATCGTTTTCCGGATTAAACTGATATCCTCCACCTGGCTTTTCTTCTGTTCCAAATCGATAAGGAAATAGTTCGTTGTACTGTGCTTCTGTTAAAGGTGCTTGAGCGAAACTCCACTGTGTGATGCCCATCCACAGCATCAATAATAGTAATCTCTTCATGTTGTAATCGTTCATTTCAAAAAAGTTTAATTGAGAGTTAAAATTCACATCGATTACAATGATGATGGTTATTTGAAGGAATACAGAATTAGAGGAGAGTACAAAATAGTATAGCACAAAAAACAAAAAGGGGTACACGAAAAATCTCCGTTGTACCCCTTCTTGTCTATATTATTTGATCTAAACGAGTGGATTATTTCTTCCAAGCATCCAACGTTTCCAAGTTCCAATCACTAATTTTGATTGTTTTAAACCCTAACTCTTTACACTCTTTTGTATATTGTTCTGGCTTATCATATTCTTTATTGGCTTCATCATCATGAATTACTAAATAAGCATTACCCACGTATTTCATCATTGGGAAATCGCCATGAGAATTACCATAAGCAACTGTTGGCTTGATTCCTCTTGCCTTCAAATTATCAACTTTCCCTTCTTTGTCGTTGATGTTGATATTCTTTGCTTTTAGTTTCTCTGTTCTAAACTCAGAACCAATCACTACATCAAAAGAATTATTTAAATAGCGTTTGTTTACCTCTTCGGCAAATCTCACTTCAGAACCTGTACATAACACTAATGTGTAACCCTCTTTTTTAAGACTATCCACAACATTCATCATATAGGGATACACTCTGATATCGTGTTTCTTAAAAAACGATTTTAGATATTTTGGATATTTTGGATTGTTACTTAGTTCTGTTAAACCATTGACTAAATCATCCATAGTTTCAATCTGACTAGTACTATATTTCTTGGCAAAATCGGCCAATGCATAGTTTGGTGATTCAGAAATTAACGTTCCATCCATATCAAAAACAGCAATTTTATCTTGAGCTAGAACAAATTGTGAAACAAATAAAAGGGTAATTAGTAAAATCTTTTTCATTTTCTTATGCGATTATAGTTTATATCCGTATAAACGTAAAGTTAAGAGTTTATTCATACCAAATAAGATCATAAACTTCCCAATTAAGATCAAATACAATTTATTCACTTTTGTTTAGAATTCTGTTTTTTTCAAAATTATAATACTATGATTTCTTGATGTAAGACAAAATAGAATCAATAGGTAAAAATTAGGAAAGGTTTGACTGATATTTAAACTTTTCTTATTAAATTATATCAAGCAAAACATCAAGAACTATACATGAAACTATATACTGCACAACAGATAAGAGATTGGGACAAATTCACTATTAAAAACGAACCCATCAAAAGTATTGATTTAATGGAACGTGCCGCTGGCAAATTAACTGATTGGTACCTTGAAAACTGTGGCGGTTATGAAGATGTGAGTATATTTTGTGGTATTGGAAATAACGGAGGTGATGGCCTAGTGATGGCAAGACTCCTCTCCAATGAACAATTTGATGTTAAAGTTTTCATTGTCCACTTTGGAGAAAACCCTTCTCCCGACTTTACTGAAAACTTAGAACGCTTACCTAAGAAAATTGATTGTGTCCACATCAAAGAATCTGCTGATATTCCTGAGTTAAACAAAGAAACTGTGATTGTAGATTGCATTTTCGGATCAGGCATCTCTCGTCCTCCAAAAGGAATTACTTTGGATGTGATCACCAAAATCAATAAATCCAATAATCCAGTCATTTCAGTAGATATTGCTTCTGGACTGTATACCGATCATTATTCTACCCATTTTAATAGCATCGTAGAAGCGGATATCACACTGACATTGGAAGTTCCTAAACTTTCTATGTTGTTCCCTGAAAACGAAAAGAATGTAGGTGAATTACATATACTAAAAATTGGATTGGATAAAGAATATGCAAAAACTGTAGATTCGAACTTCTATTTCACTACTTCTCAAACAGCAGAAAAAATATATAAACCTAGAAAGCGATTTGATCACAAAGGCAAGTTTGGTCATGTGTTATTAGTGGGCGGAAGTAAAGGCATGATTGGTGCCGTACAATTGGCCACTAGATCTGCTTTACGATCTGGTGCTGGCAAAACCTCTGTAATAGTACCATCTTGTGGTTACGAAATCCTTCAAGCTACCTGCCCTGAAGCCATGTGTATTGCCGATCCATCTAGAAATCATATTGTCGCCTCTACTCTATTAAAGCCTTACACTGCCATTGGTATTGGACCAGGAATAGGAAAACATGAGCAAACAAAAAAAGCGATTCGATCGATTATAGAAGATGCTGAAAAACCGATTGTTTTAGATGCTGATGCTCTTAATCTGTTATCAGAAAATAGCGATTGGTGGGAAATGATTCCCGAAAACTCCATTTTAACTCCTCATGTTGGGGAATTCGAAAGACTAGCTGATATACATTTCATCAATTCATTTGACCGTTTAGAAGCTGCTTCAAAAATGGCTCAGGATCGAAAGGTGATTATCATTCTTAAAGGGGCAAATACTGCGGTCTGTTTACCAAATGGTGAAATTCACTTTAACTCTACTGGCAATCCAGGATTAGCCAAAGGTGGAAGTGGTGATGCTTTGTTGGGATTAATTACTGGTTTACTCGGACAAAAATACAATTCGATGGAAGCGGCTATTCTCGGTGTCTACATTCATGGCAAAGCTGGTGATTATGCTGCACAGAATATGAGTATAGAATCGGTAACCACTTCTGATGTGATTGATCATATTGGGAAAGTGTTTCTTGGGTTTTAATTACTTTTGGTGCTTAGAAAACACTAACAAACAATTTTCATTGAATGAAATATCGAAAACAACTTATTCTTATTACACTACTTTTTTCTTTTGTCATAGGATATAAATTCTTGTGGGTATTAGATCCCATTTTAGCCAGAGGATATGATATCATCACCGGACAAAAAGCAAAAAACAAAGTAGATATTAATCAATTTGAGTGGGTTTCAAGAGGACAATTACCACTTGAGATTGAAGAAAAATTAAGTAGTAAAACGTGTAAAAGTATTTACTATGATAAAGAGTTTTTCTTTAAAATTAGTTGGTTTGACCGATATAAGAACATTATTGGAAAAGTAAAGGCTTATCAACTTCTTACTCCTGATCGACTTATTAGAAAACGTATTCGTATTCCCAATCTTGATAAGACACAGTATTTATTAATCGACTTTCATGTACTTCAAGCTTATCAAAAACTTATGGATGAGCTTCAACTAAATAATTACAATACAAATGAGGTGTATATCACTTCAGCTTTTAGAAACCCTGCTTATAATCAAATAGTAGGTGGTGCTTCTTGTAGCCAACATCAAAAAGGAAATGCACTTGATATACATGTTGGTGATATCAATTCTGATGGAATAGCCGATCAAAAGGACAGGAAAATTATTTATGACTTACTCGAAAATAAGTTTATCGGCAGCACAGGTGGTATTGGTCAATATGCCAATCATCCCAAACTTATTCATTTTGATACGAGAGGGTATAGAGCGAGATGGTAACTAAGCCAATTTAAAAATCTTAGTAGGCGTTTCCATACCTTTCAATTTTACATCCCCAATTTCTTCAATGTCAACCTCACTTTTTTCCATGCGATCAAAGATGTTTTCTGATATCAAAAACTGATTGTTGTATGTTTTATTTAAAGATTCTATTCTAGCAGCAATGATCACGTTCTTTCCTGTAAGTGAATAGGCTTTTCTTTCGTCGTTACCTATGTTTCCCGCTACAATATTTCCACTATGAAGGCCAATACCTATCTTTATTTCGGGTATTTTCTCTTCTTCCACTAATTGATTGATACATTGAAGTATTTCAAAACCTGACTTTACTGCATCCTTTTCATGCCCATCATATTTGATAGGTGCTCCGAAAACTGCCATCAAACCATCACCTAATAATTGAAGCACTACCCCATTATTTTTTCGAATAATCTCTATTAATTCACCAAAAACAATATTCTGAAATTTAGCAACCTCTGAGGGAGCTCGTGAATCTGCAAAAACAGTAAAATCTCGAATATCCAAGAACATAATGGAGGCATCAAAATTGGTGGTTTTTATTTCTTCTTCACTGCTAATCATATGTTGAGCGATTTTCTGAGAGATCTGTTGACCAAATAAGCCCCTAATTTTTTCTAATAACCTTTTCGTTACTTTTTGCTCCTGACGTAAATTATGTTCCAATCTTTTTGTCGATTGAGCATAGAAATTAATTAAAAGTGAAGTAATTATTATGGTAAAGACTGCATTTGAGATATAAGAAAAATGCAGCATATCTGTGTCTAACGTATAGATACCGTGTTTAAAAACAATGGATATGGTTACATAGACCATGCAGATTAATATTAATAATCCGAATTGCACTTTTCTATTCCAATTTGGATTAAAAAAACTAAGGCCTGCTAAATAGATTAACCAAAAATGAGCACCAAATCCCCATCCTAAAAAATAAGTACACAATACTTGATGAAACAATAGCTCCACACAAGCTAAGAAGAAAGCATAATTCTCGTGCTTATTATTATTTAAATAGAGTGCTGATGCAAATGCTGGACAGCTAAAGAGAATATTGAAAAAGACGAGTTCTGTTATACCAATGTACCAAAATAGAAAGATAGCAGATATATGTCCTAATAGTCCAACTAAATAGGCTCCCTGAGTTATTTGATGAAACTTTTTAACTTCGAACTTTGGGTCGGTTACCTCATTGATCATTATGAGAGATTTTAGAAATAGTATATGGGTGATTGATAGTTATAATATGAACAATGATAATGAAAAAGACAACCAATACTCCTTCAAATACTTGAATTCATGTTGATTGTCTTCTTTATGCTCAATTTATTCGATTACTATATTCTGATACCTAGACCAAAACTTAAGGCAAATAAGTTTCTTGCGAAGTAATAGTCCCCATTAATCTGCAAAGAAAGATTGTTATCAATGTATCTTGAGTATCCTCCACCAAGTGCAAAATCGGTGGTATTAATAAGTACCCCTTTCATAGAGAAATGAAGATTAGGCACCACATAAACTCTAGAACCCAATATCATATTACCTCCATTGTTGAGGTATTCGTACCCTCCCATTAAAGTCATATTGGAAGCCATAAAATAATTAAGTTCGAAGTTGCCGTAAAACTTCACTTTATCAGCTCCAAAAGCGGGACCAATACTTCCGGATAATTCAATGTTTCCTCCATTATCTTGTGCTTTCACTTCATTAGTAAAAGAAAAAATTGAGACAATAAAAGCCGTTAAAATGAGTATTTGTTTCATTTAGTAGTTTGTTGTTTTGTGACCACTTTATTCAATGTTGAGGATATTGTATAAAGCTGAATAAATCGTTATCAAATTCCTTTCCGAAGACTATAATAATTATCATGTCATTAAATAATACTTCTCTAGGAACTCATTTTTTAATTGGAAATGCGAAATTATAGTTTTTTTAAGAGATGATTTTTGAATAGCTGTTAAATCAATTTTAAATTATGCCAAAATAACCATATAATTTTTTAAACATGAATAAGAACATCGTTTCGGCTCTTCTCTTATCTAGTGTCGCAGCCTTTACTGCATGTAATAAACAAATGCCACATAAGTATCCTGATACTAAAAAAGAAATCGTAGAAGACGAATATTTTGGTACTAAAGTACAAGATCCTTATCGTTGGTTAGAAGACGATAAATCTTCTGAAACGGCTGATTGGGTAGCTGCTGAAAATGAGGTAACTCAGGCTTTCCTAGCTAAAATTCCTTTTAAGAAAGGAATCCAAGATCGTTTAACTGAACTATGGAACTACGAAAAAATCACAGCCCCTCGTAAACATGGAGATTGGTTATATTTCTATAAGAATGATGGACTTCAAAATCAATATGTATTGTATAGAAAGAAACCTAATTCTGATGTTGAAGAGGTATTCTTAGATCCAAATACATTCTCTGAGGATGGTACGACTTCCCTATCCACCATCAAATTTACACATGACGGAAAGTTAGCCGCTTATGCTACTTCTACAGGTGGATCCGATTGGAGAGATATCTATGTTCTAGATACAGAGACAAAAGAAATTGTTGAGGCTCCGGTGAGAAATGCGAAGTTTACAAACATCGCTTGGAATAAGAATAAAGGATTCTATTACAGTAAATACGACCAACCTAAAGAGGGTTCACAGTTATCTGGCATGACGCAACATCATAAATTGATGTACCACCAATTGGGCACATCACAAAATGATGACAAATTGGTCTTTGGAGGTAAAGAAACACCAAGAAGGTATGTGGGTGCCTATGTTACTGATGATGAGAAATACTTAGTCATTACAGCAGCTGTAAACACAACAGGTAATGAATTATACATTCAAGATTTATCGAAAAAGAATGCACCAATTATTACATTGGTAGACAACTTCGATAACAACCACAGCATCATTTATTCTGATAACAAACAATTCTGGATCGAAACCAACTACAATGCGCCTAATGGAAAAGTGGTAGTTGCTAAAGTAAATGCTGCACAAAGAGCTCATTGGACAGATTTAATTCCAGAAACTGAAAATGTGTTATCGGTAAGTACTTCTGGAAAGAAAATCTTTGCCAAGTATATGAAGGATGCTATCTCAAAAGTATATCAATACGATTTAGAAGGGAAGAAAGAAAAAGAGGTAAAATTACCGGGTGTGGGTACTGCATCAGGTTTCTATGGTGAAGATGAGGATAAAACTTTATTCTACACATTCACTTCATACACTATGCCTTCTACAACTTTTGAATACAACATCGAAACGGGAGAATCGAAAGAATATATTCGTCCGAATGTAAAATTCAATCCGAACGATTATACTTCAGAACAAGTATTCTATAAATCAAAAGACGGTACAAAAGTGCCAATGATCATTACATATAAAAAAGGATTAAAGAAAGACGGACAAAACCCTACGATCCTTTACGGTTATGGTGGATTTAGCGTCAGCTTACAACCTCGTTTCTCTGTGGCCAATGTAGTATGGTTAGAAAATGGTGGTGTTTACGCTGTTCCAAACCTTAGAGGTGGTGGTGAATATGGCGAGAAGTGGCACCTTGCTGGTACAAAAATGAACAAGCAAAATGTATTTGATGATTTCATTGCAGCAGCAGAATACCTTAAAAAAAAAGGGTATACTTCTACTGAAAAACTTGCTCTAAGAGGTGGTTCTAACGGTGGTTTGTTAGTAGGTGCGACAATGACGCAACGTCCTGATTTAGCTGCAGTAGCCTTCCCTGCTGTTGGTGTTCTTGATATGTTACGATACAATAAGTTTACAGCCGGAGCTGGTTGGGCGTATGATTACGGTACGGCAGAAGACTCGAAAGAAATGTTCGAATATTTAAAGGGTTACTCTCCTTACCACAATGTAAAACAAGGAGTTAATTATCCTTCTACATTAATTACTACAGCCGATCATGATGACCGTGTGGTTCCAGCTCACTCATTTAAATTTGCAGCTGAGCTACAAGCTAAGGATTCAGGTAAAAACCCTGTTCTTATCCGTATTGCTACAAATGCTGGTCACGGTGCAGGTAAACCTACAAGCATGATTATCGAAGAATATGCAGATATCTTCGGATTTGCTTGGTACAATATGGATGTTACTCCGTCATTGGATCATAAAGTGGATTCAAAGACGATGTAAATCATCCTTTTATCATCAAAGAGCCCAGAATGTTTAATCATTTTGGGCTTTTTTTATTAATAGACCTAAACATTAACACTCTGGATCTACCTTTAATGATAATTATCAGTTAAAAAACCTAAATTTGAACTTCATACTATCATATAACTTTCAACTTTCATCTAATAATGAAAACTGTAACATTTAGTGTCAATTTAATTGTATTACTATTCATCTCCACTTTCCTTTTTGCAAACGACAATCTTGAAAAAAAAGGAAATGTCAAAGGTCAGATTATTGACCAAAACGATGGTAGCCCTGTTGGATATGCTACTGTATCATTAAATAACAAGGATAATATTTCCATTGGAGGTGGTTTAACTGATGATGCCGGTCAGTTTAGAATCAAAAATGTGCCTTATGGTACTTACACCCTAATCGTACAATTCGTTGGTTACAACACATTACAAAAAGAGCTAAAAGTAAATGCTCCTTCTGTGGATGTTGGACAAATAAAAATCGGCGAAAATGTAGAACAACTCGAAGAAGTCGAAGTTAGAGCAGAGAAAACAAGTATCGAACGTTCAATCGATAAGAAAGTCGTTAACGTTAGTGATGCCATGATTGCTGAAGGAAATTCAGTTTCTGAAGTATTGCAAACTATTCCAGAAATTAGTGTGGGTTCTGATGGAGCCATCTCTCTAAGAGGAGAAAGTAACGTTAGAGTACTTATTGATGGTAAACCCTCACAGATTGATCCTGCACAGATTTTCCAAACTTTGCCTGCTGGTTCTATCGAAAAGATTGAAGTCATCACCAATCCATCGGCTAAATATGACCCTGATGGCTTATCGGGTATTATCAATGTGATTACCAAAAAAGATAAAATGAAAGGTCTTAACGGTAGTGCTAACATTGGTGCAGGTACTGGCGAGAAATACAATGGGTATTTAGGATTGAACTATAGAATCAAAAAGTTCAACTTCTTTGGACAAGGTTCATATGGAGAGAATAGATTCGAAAATCAAAAAGACTTAAGACGTATCTATTCTGATTCTTCTATTCCTTCTTTTGATCAGAAAGGTGATAATATCAGAAATGGTCGTTACTACAACACAAAATTAGGTGCCGATTACTTCTTGGATTCTACCAACACCATCACGTTCTATGCTGAACTTTGGGATTGGAAAGGCGGAGAAGAAAACTTCTTTACGAACAACAATATCCAAGGAGATCAGATTATCTTCTCTCAGAAAGAATACGGTAACCAAAACAATAGAGCGAGTGGTCAATCCTTCAGCTTAAACCATAGAAAAGAATTTAAGAAAGGTGTTTTAGAGAGCGATGCTTTCTATAATGGAGGTACATCCGATTTCTCCACTTCATCTACACTTGAACAAGATTCATCAAGAAACTCATCTGTTGGAACAGATGCGAATTGGAATTATGCTTCTTTAAAAGTCGATTACTCTCATAAGATTAATGATAAATCATCTTTAGAAACAGGTTATAAAGGGGAATTATTGGATGCATCAGCTCAGATATCAAATAATTTGGGTGGAGTGATTAATAACTATAGCTATGATTATGATCAATACATTAACTCAGTGTATGGATCATATAGCATCGCTTTAGGAAGCTATTCCATCAAAGCCGGTTTAAGAGGAGAAGTGGCTACTATTGATGGTACAGTGAAAACAGAAAGTGGTCAAGATACCACTTATAGTATCAACTATGCGAGTTTGTTCCCTACCCTTCATGTTCAGAAGAAAATGGGCGAATTTAATACTGTTGGAGTTAGTTATTCGAGAAGAATTAACCGTCCTAGTATATTTAACATGCTTCCTATCGAGCAACGTTCGAACTCATCGACTGTATCAGTAGGTAACCCTAACTTACAACCTTCTTATACCAACTCCATCAGCTTCGATCATAGTTACAACAAGAATAAATTAGGATTAAACACGAGTGTTTATTTAAGACATAGTACAGATATCATTAGAAACGTTTCCAGATACGATTCAGTTGAGGATGTCACCGTTTACACTTGGGCCAACTTAGGTTCGTCTATGACAGGTGGTGCTTCGATTTCTGCCAATTATCAAATTGCTAAATGGTGGAACATTGATGCCAACTTAAACCTCTTCTACCTAGATATTCAAGACGAAAACGAAGAGTTTACTGTTCCTCAAGATGCTAACCCTATCAACTGGACCGCTAAACTGAATACGCGATTTACTTTACCAAAGAATTTTACCCTTCAAATCATGGGTAGATATGCGGGTCAGCAATACGATGCACAAAATATCACCCAGCCAACTTACGCACTTAACCTTGCAGTAAAAAAGGCGATTTTAAAACGTAAAGGTAATATCTCATTCAAAATTGATGATATTATTAATAGCGGTTTCACAAAAGATGTTTACGGTCGTGATTTCCAAGAACAAACTTACTATTTACAGGAACGCCCTGTATATAGGTTATCTTTCTCTTATGCCTTTGGTGGACAGTTCCAAGGTAGAAAAGCAAGAAAGTTACATAGTTCTGGAGGGATGAATTAGATAGGTAGCAGGTAGCAGGTAGCAGGTAGCAGGTAGCAGGTAGCAGGTAGCAGGTAGCAGGTAGCAGGTAGCAGGTAGCAGGTAGCAAAATAAAAAGAGTCAGTTTCAAAAATGAAGAAACTGACTCTTTTTGTTATATCTTTTTTATATTAATTCCCACTTTGTGTGAATTATACATGCGGGTTTATCTTCTTTATAAATTCCAGTAATAAGGTGATAACCATTTTCTGATTGCTGTTGTTCGGTAATCACATCAACTTCCTGATCTAAGACTACTTCCGATAAATAGTTGATCTCTACCTCTACCAATTTCTTTGATTTAAACGAATGTGGAATGCTATCCAACATCCAATCAAAGTACTTGATATTATTAACATGATTTACCGGGTCCAACTCAGAATACACCACTTTTCTTTTCGATTCGAAATCTTTAGATGATGGTGGTTGAAGTTTACTTGGTTTCTCCAAAGTAATTAGATCATCTCTTTGGGTCACCTTATCCATAAACTCGGTAATCATAATGGGTCTTCTTCGTTTTAAATCAATCCCAAACCAAATAGAGGAACCTTGTATAATTACATTTCCCTTATCATCTTTAATCAAGAAATTCCTTTGGGAGGATAGTTTCTGAACATCATACACCCAAGTGGTAATATGAAGGTCTTCTGTCCATTTTGGCCACTTTTTGACTTCATATTTCAAGCTTCCTAATACCCAAGCATGACCGTTTTTCATCATTTCTCTTAGCCCAAATTTTTCGGCATTGGAATGATTCCCTGCCACTTCCTGAAAAATTTCAGAAATGGTAGAGGGCTTCATTTTATAGCCGGGACCAATTTGATGGGCTTTTACGGTTTGATGTTCCGACCACACTCCTTCTTTTAAACTACTACTCATCGTCCATCATCTCAACGGTGAATGTTGCAGAGAAAGTCTTGCCTTTTTCTAGTGTTTGATTCGCATACTTCTCCTTGAAATTATGATTCTCATCTCTTAGATCAGCCACTCCATACCAAGGCTCAATACATACAAAATCGGCATTCTTTCCAACCGGAGTCCAAATTCCTAGAAGTGGCCAATCTTTAAAACCAATTCTCAGTTTTCTAGAATCATCTTTCTTGGTATAAATATCAAGATATTCTGATTTGAAATGATCGAAAATTATGGCATCGTCCTTAAAAGTTTCGAACTTTAATGGAAGAATTTTCTCTCCCTTCAATGCATCATGTTCAATGGCTCCGCTTCTTAATCCGTTATCCAATAGTAATCTTTCAAACTCTTCTTGATGAGAAAATTCGATAACATAATCTTCGAAAGATGTACCTGGAACAAAGTTGGTATTAAAACCTGGATGGGCTCCCACGCCAAAATAAATAGTTTCCATATCCAAGTTATCTACTTGATATGTAATACTTAATTTATTGTCTTTGATCTCATAGATCGTTCTAAAAACAAACTTATAGGGATATTTCTGAATGGTTTCGTGATCAAATCGCAGTTCAAAAATACACGACAACTCGTCTTGAGTCACTAATTTATGTTCCATATCACGAGCAAAACCATGTTGAGGGAGTTTATAATTTACTCCATCCACTTCGTAATATCCTTCTTCTACTTGTCCAACAATTGGAAATAACACAGGTGCATGTCTCCCCCATACTTCCTTATCGGCTTGCCATAAATATTCTTGTTGATGTTGTTTATGATATACCGAATGTAACTCTGCCCCGTCTCTTGAAATCTTAACTGATAATACGGCGTTCTCAAGTGATACTAATCTGCTCATTTATGTTTAAATACGTAATGGTCAATATTTAATGTCTATCTTAAAAATTGATATTTAAAAAGACATATTTTGTTGTAGTGAAAATAGAAAATTTAACTATAAAGTAAAAAGGGAAAATGAAGAAGTAATGATAAAAAAGACTAATTATTGAGTAAATAAATTTTCATCAGTCTCAATATTAAATTTGATTACATCAATAATATCCTTCGTTAGTTTGTGAAACTCATTGATCTCTCCTTCCAATACTGAATACTCTTCAATTTCATAGGTATTAATATATCCTTCTAACCCTTCCTCACCAAGCACTATTAACTTTCTTATTTTCATAGCTGCATCAGTTTTATAATTTTTTCTTTTAATTTCTTGCTCTATTTCCGTTGGGATTTTAGTAAGAAACGCTCTGACATAAAAAGCTTTAAATTTCAGATCTTTAGATACTTGAATAGGAGTTCCGTTTTGATCTTTTAAAAATAACTGCACCTCTTCAACTTCTCCTATTTTAAGCTCTATAGGATGTTTTATTAAAGATGAGTAAAGCGAAAATAATTTGTAATTAACGATTTTATTTGAGCCTTTTAGATTCTCAATTCTGTATCCTAAGAATAATTTCTGATTATTGTAGGTTTTCACTGAGTAGTTTACTGATGATAATGGTTGATCATCTAATAAAAAGCGAACACGACAAAGGTTATCTTCATCTTCATATCTACTTATATATTTTCTTATTGTTCCCTCTTTCAACTTCATTTCAATTGTATTCATCAAAAATAATTCTGCCTTAATTGAATCAAATTCAGATAAGGGTAATTTTTGATAATAAGGTGGATCCAATAATATAGTACCACGTTCCATTTTAGTCATTGCTAAATTACCTTGCCTTTCAACCAAAGCTTTATAAAAATTCTCATCTAAATAATCAAAGACTTTCACTTCAATAAAAGGTGGTTTCTCTGAAACAATTTCATAGTCAATTCTCTCAAGAGCGTTCCATCTTTTAGTGAATAATTTTTTAGACTCCTGATAAGAGTCTCCAATAATTTTAAACTTTACAAGAGAATAGCTTTGTGTGGATTTTTCATCATTTGATGACGTACATGAAAGTAAACAACATACGATTAGGAAGAGAGAAGTTATTTTGTTTAGCATGATAATTTAGTAGTTAATTAAAAAAGTCAGGTGATACTTTCTTAAAGCAATCACCTGACTTAAATATACTATTTGTAATTAAAAATTACCATCGGTATTCTATAATTGTGAATTACAGAAGAACTGTTCCCAACCATCTTCTCATTTCGTGTTCTGGTCGGTTGACACGTTCTGCGTAATCTTTTAATTGATCTTCGTTGATTTTACCCAAACCGAAGTATCTCGATTCTTGGTTACCGAAATACCAACCTGATACCGCTGCAGCAGGCGTCATGGCATAGCTTTCAGTCAATTCAACACCAATGTTATTGGTAACATCAAGAAGCTTGAATAATTTGTCTTTCTCTGTATGATCTGGACAAGCAGGGTAACCTGGAGCTGGACGAATACCTTGGTATTTCTCATCAATCAGATCTTCATTATTAAAGATCTCATCTTTTGCATATCCCCAAATTTCCTTTCTTACTTTCTCGTGCATCAATTCGGTAAAGGCTTCTGCTAAACGATCGGCCAATGCTTTCACCATGATACTGTTATAATCATCATGATCTGCTTCGTATTGTGCGACCAACTTATCTAAACCAATACCTGCAGTTACCGCAAATCCACCAATATAATCTTGCCTACCTGACTCTTTAGGAGCAACAAAATCGGTTAAACAGAAGTTTGGCTTACCTGCAGCCTTTTTATTCTGCTGCCTTAAATGACATAACAATTCTGTTTTCTTAGAACGATCTTCCTTAAAGAATATCGAATGATGATGATCAGCATCTGGTAATTCAACATCAGTAGCTTCGAAATCATACAACTCGATGTCATCATCATTAACACTGTTCGCAGGGAAGAAACCAATTACAGCATTGGCTTGTAATAATTTTTCATCAATGATCTTTTGGAGCATCGCTTTAGCATCTTTGTAAAGATCTGTCGCTTGTACACCTACGATTTCATCTTTTAAGATTGCAGGGAAACGACCAGCCAATTCCCAAGTTTGGAAGAATGGAGTCCAGTCTAAATACTTTGCAATTTCCTCTAAGTCATATGCTTCGAATACTTTTGTTCCTAAGAACGATGGCTTTGTAATTGATGAAGTTTCCCAATCAATAGCCAATTTATTCTTACGAGCATCCTCGATTGAAATCAACTTTTTAGCACCTTGGCGTTTAGCATGAGACTCTCTCAATGCAGCGTATTCATCTTTGAATTCTTGAATCACCTCTTTAGTGTATTCCTTATTTTCAGAAGTATAAGCTGAAGCAATTGGTACTGACTTAGAAGCATCTAATACGTGAACAACTGATCCTGAATAATGAGGGTCAATTTTTACCGCCGTATGTACTCTTGAAGTCGTTGCCCCGCCAATCATTACTGGAATATTCAGTTCTTGACGTTCTAATTCTTCAGCAACGTAAACCATTTCATCTAATGATGGAGTGATCAAACCACTCAATCCGATAACGTCTACTTTTTCTTCAACAGCTGTTCTAATAATTTTATCCAACGGCACCATTACTCCAAGGTCAATGATCTCGAAGTTGTTACAAGCTAGTACTACACTTACGATATTTTTACCTATATCGTGTACATCACCTTTTACGGTCGCCATCAAGATTTTGCCGGCAGAAGATGAAGCTGATAATTCTGGATTATTGGCTTTCTCTTCTTCAATATATGGAATAAGAATCGCTACCGCCTTTTTCATCACACGTGCAGATTTTACTACTTGAGGAAGGAACATTTTACCTTCTCCAAATAAATCACCTACTACGTTCATACCATCCATCAAAGGACCTTCGATCACTTCAATTGGACGAGCGAATTTCTGACGTGCTTCTTCTACATCTTCATCAATAAATTCTACTAAACCTTTAACTAAGGCATGAGATAAACGTTGTTCTACTGGATTTTCTCTCCAAGATAAGTCCACCTCTTTTTTCTTACCTTTTGATTTTACTGTTTCTGCAAAATCAACTAAACGTTCAGTGGCATCTTCTCTTCTATTCAAAAGAACATCTTCAACATGTTCTAATAAATCTTTTGGAATTTCTTCATACACCTCGATCATACCTGGGTTCACAATACCCATGTCCATACCTGCTTTACCAGCATGGTATAAGAAAGCGGAGTGCATGGCTTCACGAACCGCATTATTTCCTCTAAAGGAGAATGAAATGTTGGAAACACCGCCACTTACCATCGCATGTGGTAAGTTCTCTTTGATCCATTTTGTGGCTTTAAAGAAATCAACTGCATAGTTGTTGTGCTCTTCGATACCAGTGGCCACTGCCAAGATATTCGGATCAAAAATGATGTCTTGAGGTGCAAAACCTACTTTATTGACTAGAATATCATATGATCTTGAACAGATTTCTTTTCTTCTCTCGAAGTTATCTGCTTGACCATCTTCATCAAATGCCATGACAACTGCCGCAGCACCATATTTTTTGATGGTTGTTGCTTTATAAATAAAGTCCTCTTCTCCTTCTTTCAAAGAGATAGAGTTGACAATACCTTTACCTTGCAATGTTTTCAGACCTGCTTCAATAATTTCCCATTTTGATGAATCCACCATAATCGGAAGCTTGGCAATATCTGGTTCAGAAGCGATTAGATTTAAGAAACGCGTCATACATTCCTTAGAGTCCAACATCCCTTCATCCATATTGACATCAATTACTTGAGCACCACCTTCTACTTGGTGTCTTGCAATTTCGATAGCAGCTTCAAAATCACCATTTTCAATCAAACGACGGAATTTAGCAGAACCTGTTACGTTGGCTCTCTCACCCACGTTAACAAAAATACTTTCCGGCTTGATCGTTACAGGTTCTAAACCACTTAATCTTTGGTAAGGTGCTTGAGTTGGAATTTCTCTTACCTTAGCTTTGCTGAAGGTCTCCGCAATTCCATTAATATGGTCAGGTGTTGTACCACAACATCCACCAATAATATTCACTAATCCATCAAAAGATTCTAAGATTTTACTCATCTCTTCTGATGTCTGATCGTACTCACCAAATTCGTTAGGAAGACCCGCATTTGGATAGGCTGAAACGTTGGTATCAGCAACACGAGATAATTCTTGAATGTATGGACGAAGTAAATCTGCGCCTAATGCACAGTTCAACCCAACACTAAATAGATCCGCATGTCTGATAGAGTTCCAGAATGCTTCTACTACTTGTCCGGATAGCGTTCTACCCGATGCATCTGTAATCGTGCCAGATACCATCAATGGTAAACGTTCACCTTTATATAAGTTAGGAAATTCAGTTTCTCTCCCTTTTGGAGCTGCGGAAACTACCTTGCCTTCTTCAACATCAGTAAAATATTTATCTGCAGCAAATAAAGCCGCCTTACAGTTTAGTGTATCAAATACTGTCTCGATTAAGATTGTATCCGCTCCACCTTCTGCTAGACCTTGTACCTGTAAATAATAAGCTTCAACAAGATCATCAAAAGTAACCGCTCTATAACCTGGATCGTTTACATCTGGAGAAATAGATGCCGTTCTGTTTGTTGGTCCTACAGCTCCCGCTACAAAACGAGGTTTGAGAGGTTCCAATTCAGTGTACTCAGCAGCTGCTTCTTTTGCCAATTTTGCAGAGGCGTAGTTCAACTCATACACATCCGGCTCCATTTGATAATCGGCCATAGCGATCGTCGTACCACTAAATGTATTCGTCTCAACGATATCAGCTCCTGCTTTGAAATATTGTTTGTGAATATCACGAATAATATCCGGCTGAGTGATAGAAAGCATATCATTGTTCCCTTTCACATCACATGGGTGATCTTTAAATCGTTCACCTCTGTAATCCTCTTCACCTAATTTATGCTTTTGAATCATGGTACCCATCGCACCATCTAGTATGAGCACACGCTCTTTTGCTAACTCTCTGAGTTTTTTCGACATCTGATATTTTAAAAGTTACGTTTCACATCCTCTCCAATTGAAGAGTTAAAAACGTGCTTAAAAGTTACTGTTGAGACTTCCATTCCTGATTGAATGCTATAGCTCATCTTTCTCGGACACCTCCGAGGCGGGATTTGGCACCTGTAGCTGGGCGCAACGGTTGCCATGACATCTACGAGCCCGATCTCTTATGTCATTCGTGATAAGCACAGTGCAAATTAAATACAAAATGAAGAAAAGACCATATTTTATTGAATGAAATCGCCTTTTCGTCATCAATTTTAATACGAATACTTAATTTTTTTCAATTTTTTTAAATGTTCAATTTATCCAATAAACATAAGAGTATTTGATACACTTTATAAATTTAGAAATGGGTTGCGCAATCTGTTTCGAAACCTTTCGTACAGAAAAATAAAATCACGTTATCCGTAAATGACAACCGATTGCGCAACATGTATCGCAACATTCCGAAACTTTAAAAAACAGAAATCCAAAAATAGTACAACAATAGTCCACTTTTAGACAAAAGAACTGACTTACAACAATTTGTAATTCTATAGATTAAGGCTTAGAATTGTAAAAGACAAAAACATAGCTATCTACTGCGCAAAACTTGAAATGAATTATAATTTACTGCTATTACGTATTGTCTAAAAGTTATCTAGCTAGAAATTCTCTATTACAGTCATGTTTGATGAAATGACAAACATGCCCATTTTTTTTGCACATGTCCGTTACATGTCCATTTAAAACTACATTTAACTAATGAAAAAATTATTACGTTTCTTCAGTCTAATGCTATTGATGACCATAGCATTCACGTCCACATTGTATGCTCAAGAAAGAAAACTAACCGGGACAATTCTCGATGAAAACAAAACTCCTTTACCTGGTGTAAACGTGATTGTCACAGGAACATCAAAAGGTACAACTACTGATTTTGAAGGAAACTTTTCTATTCTTGTTTCAGAATCAGCCAAAACGCTATCATTTAGTTATATCGGATTTTTTGAACAAGTAGTTGAAATCGGAAATAAAACTAAATTCTCTATCATTCTAAAAGAAGATGCTAAACAACTTTCGGAAGTAGTTGTAGTCGGTTATGGTCAGATGGAGAAAAAAGATGTGACAGGCGCCATGTCTTCTGTTAAGGCAGAAGATTTTAACCAAGGTGTGATGTCCTCTCCTGATCAATTGATTCAAGGTAAAATTGCTGGTGTTCAGATGACTCCATCTTCTGGGGAGCCAGGTGCAGGTGTCAACATTCGTGTTCGTGGTGGTACATCATTAACTGCATCCAATGAGCCTTTATACGTTATTGATGGCTTTCCAATTGATAATACTGCATCAGACCCAGGTACTTCTGGTGTATATTCAAATTCTGCTAGAAAAAATCCATTGGCCACTATCAACCCTGCAGATATTGAGTCATTTGATATCTTAAAAGATGCTTCTGCAACAGCTATTTATGGAGCTAGAGGTGCAAATGGTGTCATCATCATTACCACTAAGAAAGGTAAAGAAGGTACTGCTAAAGTAAACTATGATGCTTACTTTGGAGTATCGACTATTTCTAAAAAATTGGGCATTTTAACTGCTGACGAATACCGTGCAGCTACTGCTGCCGAAGGGACTACTCCTCTAGATTTAGGAGCAAATACGGATTGGCAAGAAGTAATGACACAACAAGCAGTGACTCAAAACCATAATTTGGGTGTTTCTGGAGGAACAAAAACAACTCAGTATAGATTCTCTGTCAATTATCTTAACCAAGAAGGTATTATGATTAATTCGGGTATGGAAAGAATCGGTGCCCGTATGAACATCACTCAAAAGTTATCCGATAAAGTAACGCTTGGTGCCAACATGATGGGTTCATTCACTAAAAACAACAATCTTCCATACGGCGTTGGCGGTGCCTTAGATGGTGGTGTCATCAATAACATGATCCGTATGTCTCCACTCCTTCCACAAGACTATTCTTCAGCAAACCAATTGGAGAAGAACCCTTATATCATGGCTACGAATGTTAGAGATTTTACCAACACGCAAAGAGTTTTAGGTAATGCTTTTATAGAAGCTGAATTAATCCCTGGATTAAAAGGCAAATTAAATGTTGGTGGTGATTTAACTTCAGCAAAAAGAAATGCTTATTTACCTGGTACTATTGAATGGGTTGGTAAAGGCAATGGTAATGCAGATGTTCGTAATAATTTCCTTCATAACATGCTTTTTGAAGGTACTTTAAACTATACTAAAACATTTGGTGATACTAAATTGAATGCACTTGCTGGTTATACTTATCAAGCATTTGGATCGGAGTACAATGCCATAAATGCTACAGGATTCCAAGTAGATAATATTGCAGAATATAACCTTAATGCAGCTAGTGGACTTGTTATTCCAGATTCAAACAAAGAATCTAACAAACTGATTTCTTGGATTGGTAGAGCGAATGTGAGTTTTAAAGATAAATATGTCTTTACTGGTACATTAAGAGTTGACGGGTCTTCAAGATTCGGTGCAAATAATAAGTGGGGTGTATTCCCTTCAGTTTCTGGTGCGTGGAGAATTTCAGAAGAGGACTTCTTATCAACAAGCACAGTGTTTAGTGACTTAAAACTTCGTGCAGGTTGGGGTATTACTGGTTCTCAAGAAATTGGTAACTACCGTTCACTTCCTACTTTAGATGGTGGTAAATCGTTCAGTGCAGTAGGTATCGGATCGGGTGTAACGTATAACAATTACGCTAACCCTGATTTGAAATGGGAAGAAACTTCTCAAATCAACATTGGTTTAGATTATGAATTATTCGAAGGTAAAGTATTTGGTACTATCGATGTATATCAAAAGCATACAAAAGATTTATTGTTAGAGCTTCAAGCGGCTCAACCTGCACCTGTTGATGTATTCTTACAAAATGTGGGTGAATTAAAGAACCAAGGCATCGAACTATCAATAAATACAGTCAACGTAGCTAAAGATAATTTCACTTGGCAAACCGGAATTGTTGCCGCTCACAACAAAAATGAGGTATTAAATATTGGCGATTATGATCAAATACTAACGGGCGCTGTTGGTGGTCGTGGTCAGGTAGGTCAATTTGCCCAAGTTATTCAAAAAGGACTTCCTTACGGTACTTTTTATGGCAAAAGATACGAAGGACTTGATGAAAGTGGTAATGCGATTGAATCAGATGATCTTCATGTATTAGGACAAGCACTACCAAAATGGACTTTAGGTATCAATAACTCTATGACGTTCGGTAAGTTTGATTTTAATTTCTTCTTTAATGGTGCGTTCGGACATCAAGTATTTAATAACACAGCACTTGAATTCTCTTCTACTAATGATATCTACAGCGATCAATCTACTTATAATGTGATGAAAAATGCTGTAAATGAAGGAATCAGAGCGACAAAATACAATTCTAAATTTATTGAGGATGCTTCATTCTTGAGATTATCAAACCTAACATTCGGTTATACTTTCGATATGAACGAAGTGAAATTTGTGAAAAACTTGAGACTATATGTTTCAGGACAAAATCTATTTGTCATCACAAACTACTCTGGTTACGACCCAGAAGTTAATGCTCCTGCGGGAGGTACTCAAGTTCCTCCAATTGGCATTGACTATAACAACTACCCTGCTGCCAGAACATTCATAGGCGGTTTATCAGTTGAATTTTAATCCTCTCTTTTTACTAAAACGAAACAATCATGACAAAAAATAAATGGATCAAGCTTTTTGCAATGGCTTCACTAATCGGAGCTTCAGCTTGTACTAACCTTGACGAAGATCTTCATAGCTCAGTGACGGATGAGTATTTCCAAAATCCTGAGAATTTAGCCACTGCCGTAGCACCGATTTATGCTTCACTTAGAAGTTTCTATCATCATGAAAACTATTGGGGTTTTAATCAAGTTTCCTCTGATGAAACGCTTGTTCCTACAAGAGGTGGTGACTGGTATGATGGTGGAAAATGGCTGCAATTAAATGCACATACTTGGGATGCTACTCATCCTCACTTACCTGGTTTATGGAATGCTCCTTACACTGGTATTGCTAGAGCGAATGGTTTATTAGAAACTTTAGAATCTTTTAATGAAACGGATGATATTAAATCAACTAAAGCAGAAGTACGTTTCCTTAGAGCTTATTATTACTTCGTTTTAATGGATATGTTTGGTAATGTACCATTAGTTTTGGTATCAAAGCACGATGGTGATACTCCAGCATCTTCTCGTCCTGAACTGACTCAATTTATCATTGATGAATTAGAAGCTGTAAAAGATATTTTACCTGCTTCACCTGCATATGCTAGAGTGGGCCAAGGTGCAGCTTATGGTTTATTGGCGAAGATTTATTTAAATGCTGGTGTCTATTTACAAGATGGTTCAACTGTTGTTGCTCCAACTACTGCTCAATTAGACAAGGTAATTGAATATACGACCAAAGTAGAATCCCTAGGTTATAGCCTCTATTCTTCTTACTTAGAAACATTCAAATTAGGGAATGAAGAAGGGAATACAGATTATATCTTTAGTATCACTTATACTGCTGATGATCCACTGGGTAACCATGGTAATTCATGGGGTGTTCATTACGATACTTATAAAGTGAAAGGTGTAGAATGGGCAGTTCCTTCAAAATGGAATGGCTTTTCTATAATGACTGATCGTTATGAATCATTTAATGATGATGATTTGAGAAAAGAACAATTCTACACTGAATTTGAATCTGTAAGTGGCGATATCGTTCAACACGAACCTGAATTACCATTATTTGATGCAAATAAAACACAAGGTGTTCGTTTGATGAAGTGGGAGCCTGATGCTGGTGCAGTAGGCGTTTCTTGGGGTGGATGGTCAGGTAACGACTTCCCTATCCTACGTTATGCAGATATTTTATTAATGCATGCTGAGGCATTGGCTCGTAAAGGGGATCCAGGAACTGCGATGCAAATCATCAATACATTAAGAACAGAAGGTGGTCGTTTTAAAAGTGGTTCTGCTATTGCAGATGCAAACACTCATTATGCTCAGCTATTATCTGATGGTAAAGTTGAGAATGAATTAGACTTCATCTTAATGGAAAGAGGTTGGGAATTATGTTGGGAAGGTGTAAGAAGACAAGACCTTATCCGTTTCGGCAAATACCTAGATGTATGGCAAAACAAGCAAATGGAGAATGATCCTGATGCTTTTGAATTAAGAATGAATGATCAAGATGTTGAATATCAGTTCTGGTTACCTTCTCAAGGCAAACCATCAGATGGTGTAAAAAGGTATTTATTCCCAATACCTCCTACACAGGTTGCCACCAACCCAAATCTTGATCAGAATACAGGTTATTAATTTCTTAAAAAGGAAAAAAGATCCGCATTTACTTTATTATTGAGATAAATTCAGACACCATCGAATTCTGTTCGATGGTGTTTTTTTTATTCGTTTTTTAGATGAAGATCCACTAATTAATTTCAAACTGAGCAAACAGAGCCATATGATCTGTCGGCCAAATGCCTAACGGAGACACAATACTATCTTCTGTGACTTCACTTACTACTTTATTATAGGCAATAGATGCTCTCGGACCTATCAAATACGTTTTCTCACATCTGATATTTTGAGAAGGATTGTAGAATATATAATCAATTCTATCCCTATCATCTGATTTTGGTGCCCAAACTAATTTAGAAAAATCAACATCCGGATTATATACAGGAAATGTAAAACCAGGGTGAGAAATTGGATTAGGGTACTGTTCTCTATAAACATCTTTAAAATTATTATCCTCTAATTCTTTGGTACAAGTCCATGGGATCACCAACCCATTATGTTCATATTTATGCTTATTCGCCTCGATCCAATCTAAGTGTGACGCCTCATTGAAGTCTCCAGCTAAAATCACTACCCTACCTTTATCCATTTCTTTTCTAGCATCAGCTATAAATAGTCTTATCGCTTCGATTCTCTTCGATCGATTATTGTCGTTTAGAATAGAATCTTTATCGAAAATAGGAGCCTTCAATTCCTTCCATGTACTTCCATCATATCCTCTTGGTAAATAAATTGCACAATTTCTGTAATCTAAATGAGCTGAATAAAAAGCTATTTCCAGATGATGAACATTAATAATAGCTTTAGTGATGGATCCCCTATCGTCTTTAACCGGATAAAACATTTCCTGCTTAACGATAGGATATTTTGATAAAATACCTGAATCTTGACTGCTATCCATATAAAAAGTAAAGCCCTTTTGCTTTAGATCTTCTACCATACGTTTTGCTAAAGAACTTTTATTATAGTTTCTCACCTCGCTTAAAGCAATAATATCAGCTTCTGAATTGATAATCTCTGTAATTATCGCTTCATATCCATTAGGGACAACCGTCCCTTCTTGCCATATATTAAATTGAAGGACTTTTATGTTATTTGATGATGATTGAGAACAAGAGGTAAAAAATAAAACCCCTAAGAATAAGGATAATAAGGTGTTTGTTTTCATGATAATGGATTCTAGTATTGTTGTTATCGATCGACGAAAAAAAATTTTTTTTTCAAAAAAAATCAAACTTGAATTGTACAAATTTTAAGCAAAATAAGTACATTTTTCAGAAAATCACACACTATTTTCAACCGATTGCACCCCATTTTTTATTAAAAATTGTCCTTCTATCTATTTCCGAAACCGATTGAAATTGTATTTATTACGCTTTTAAGTAGTTTTATCAAAATAATACAATTTTAACTATTTTCACATCTATATATCCACTTTATAATATTTGTAAAATACGAATGTATGTCGTACTATTGTAATGTAATATGAAATGAAAAACAGTCGAATACATAATAATAATGACGTATTTGACAAATATGAAAATGAAATAAAATTCTTTAATCAAACTCTCTTATTGTCCATCTTAAAAGAGTGATATAATAATAATACAATTATAAAAAATATGGCGGGTTGTAAGTAAAACTTTTGTCTATGGTTTTACAAGCGGTGTCAGAGGGTGCATACTCTCTGACATTCCCCAAAAAATCGAAGTGTTTAACACTTCAACCTTCTTACTATAAGTTGCAATCTAATTAATAAGATATTCTCTTCTTTGCTTCGGCAATGCGGTACTCGTTAAGATACATCTTAACCCGTATAAGAGATCATCCAGACTTCCACTGATGGATTTAATTAGTTTCGGCTCAATTTTGAGCGCGGGGACACTCTCCCGCCATACTTATAGACAAGTCTCCTATACCTTTCGGGGTATAGGGGTACTTGTCAAGAATTTAGATTATAAAAAAAGCTGTGTATCTCTACACAGCTTTTTTTGTATATCATTACTTGCTTAACCCTCACAAGACACGCAACCATCATCAGTTACATTCATCTGAGTTCTAAGGATACTTTCGCTTCTTTGGTAATAAAGTGTCTTCACCCCTAACGCATGTGCTTCTAATAACACCGCGTTAATATCCTTTACAGGAGTATTTGGAGGGAAGTTCAAGTTCAAGCTTTGTGATTGATCTAAGAATTGCTGACGTAAAGCAGCTTGACGAACAATCTGCATTTGATTAATCTCCTTAAATGTCAAGAATAGTTCTTTCTCTTCATCAGTTAAGCCATTGATGTTTTGAACAGAACCACCATCAGCAAGAATTTGTTTCCAAACTTCGTCTTCATTCAATCCTTTTTCTTCAAGTAGTTCTACTAGAAGTTTATTCTTTCTTGAGAACACTCCTTTTGCTGAATCCATTACATAATAGTTACTTGCCAAAGGTTCAATACCTGTACTGTAACCACCTGCAATTAATGCGTTTGAAGTTGTTGGTGCAACAGTTAAAAGAGTAGCGTTTCTACGTCCCGTATCCATCATCACTTTAGGTTCTCCATAGGCGTTAGCCAATTTTTCAGAAGCTCTAATAGATTGCTCTTTAATCTGTTTGAAGATAATTCTTGTCCAAGAATCAGCTGCGATACCTACAAAAGGAATTTTCTTCTTTTGTAAGAAACTGTGCCATCCAAGAACACCTAAGCCAAGAGCTCTATGATTTTTAGCAAAGTTCACGGCTCTTTGCATGTGCTCGATGTCTTTGGCTTTATCAATAAATTCTTCCATTACAGCGTCCAAGAAGAAAATAGCTGTTTCAACTACATCTGTATCTTTCCACTCGTCGTATCTCACTAAGTTCAGTGATGATAAACAACAAACAAAAGATTCTTCTTCGTTAGATGGAAGCATAATTTCTGAACAAAGGTTAGAAGCCTTAATTTCAAAACCTTGGTCTTTATACCATCTAGGTCTTTGATTATTGGCATTGTCCTTATACATGATGTAAGGAATACCTTTTTCAATTCTAGACTTTATCACTTTAGCCCATACTTCACGAGATCTTCTGTCACCCGATCTTACCTTATCAATAAAGTTGTCAGATACAGTTACTCCCATGAATATATTTTGAATACTTTTCCCAACGTCTTTAATCGTTAAGAACTCATCTATATCACCATGTTCTACATCCAAGTAAGCGGCAAGCATGCCTCTTCTTGTACTACCTTGATTTGTACCATTAATTACTGAATCGTACATTTCAAGGAATGGATAAACACCATTTGATGTTCCATTATTTGTGATTTTTGCACCTCTAGGTCTAACATCTGACATGTTAATTGATGTACCTCCACCAATTTTAGACATCATCATGACTTCGCCTAAAGAAGCACCAATTCCAGCAATACTATCTGGAATATAACTACCAAAACAACTAATAGGTAAACCTCTTTCGGTTCCCATATTAGACCATACAGGAGAAGCAGGACATAAATAGTTATTCCAAATCGCATCAAAGAACCTCTTTTCGAAATCGGGCCTTTTTAAACGACTTGCGGCTGCCTTAGCGATACGAGTAACTGCATCTCTTACAGTTTCTCCTTCTAATAAATAACCATTTTGTAAAGTTTGAAGACCTTCTTTTGTCATCCATTTTGGATTTGCTTCAAGATTAGAGGCCTCGGTAGTTAATGTAATTTCAGACATGTTGTGTATGAGGGTGTAGAAATAAGAGTATCAATTTATTATTTAGAAAAGATCATCAGCGGTTACTGATTGTGTCTTTTTAGTATATTCTGTAGGTCTTACAGCGAAGAAATCGTCGTGTGCTAAACCAAATACTTCTTCATCGAACCATTGCATTTTCTTCAAAGTTTCTTTATTAACTTCAAAGATAGGTTTTAGACCAATTTCGTTTAAACTTTTATTCAGACGATCTCTCATGAAGTGAACTAAATGTTCTATTGGTAAAAATTCCAACTCACCTTCTTCAAAAATACCATTCAGCAACCTAACTTCTACATCGTGAGAAATTTTTGCTGCTTCATAGATGCGATCTTGAAGTTCTTTAGTATTCAACTCAGGGTATTCAGCAATCATCGTATTGTATAACCACATACCTGCACGTGCATGAGAGTTTTCATCCTTAGCAGACCACTTGATAATGTTACCAATACCTTTAAGTTGATTTTTGAATTTTTTATAGGACAGTAAAATAGCGAACTGAGAGAATAAGTTTACATTTTCAGTAAAACACGAGAAAATTGCAATACTCTGTAATAGGTCGTGCGGTTGTGCATTTCCATTTTTATCCACAGTTACCTGAGAGAGCATTTCAAGACGTTCCATAGCAGTCTCGTCTTCTAAGAATGCCTCAAAATTGTCCAAATCCAACAACTCGTTTAAACGTGCATATGCAGAAGCGTGACGAGCTTCATTTTCAGCAAAAGTAATGGCCATTGCCTTAATTTCTGGCTTAGGTATAAACTGACCAATCACCCCCCAAAAATCATCCTGAACATTAGTTTCAGTTTGGGCAAACGTTTTCAGGATGTTACCAATAACATCTCTTTCTTGATCTGTTAAATTGGTTTTGAACTGCTGAATATCTGCATCAAAGTTTACTTCGGAGTGAATCCAGAAAGTTTGGTGAATAGCATCAATAAAATCTTGTGCCTTTGGGTATTCAAAGGGTTTGTAAGCTACACGTTTATCTAATAAGCTCATCTTTTGGATGTTTTTTTAATACAACTAATGAAAACATATAAATGTTCTCATTGAACAACACAATGCTTTATTTTCTTTATAAGCTGACGGAAAAGCCCAGGCATCAAATTGATTTACTCAGACAGTTCTTTTACTCCCCATTATCCCGATGGAGGTTACAAGCAACAACTTAGGCAGGTCTTCTGACTAAACTATAATATAATTTTGATTCAACCTTCCCACATTTAAAATGCAGTGGATTTTTCGAATTCATTTTCATAGTATTACAGCTGCGGGTACAGTACAGGCTTCTCACCTGTTTCCCTTTTCACCAAAGCAAAATACAAATTGCTTTAAGCACCTTCGTCATAACAAATAAATGGTCTTTTATTGATAATAGCAAACATTTTCTAACATAGTTTTTGTTAAAAAAAATCACACAAAATTAGTTGCATTTTGCTTGACTCATTTAAAAAAAATGATAAGAGCTAATCACACACAATTTGTCAGCAAATTGCACTTTTTCAATATCAATAATATAAGGGTATATGAAATAATTTTGTAATACTTGAATTAAAAAAAAGTGTATATCACACGCAATAAAACAAAAACCTTTCCTATACTTGGATAACGTCTATATACGTATTGATTAAACTCATTTTAAAATGGACTAATCTAAGTTACTATGTTTACAATTCGATTATATTTTAGTGTCATTAATTTTAAGTTTGATTAAATCTACTTGTAAAATTCAAACAATTATTAAATTATACTTGATTTTTGAGGAATTAATCAATATGAATCAAATTAAAATGCTTCTCCGAAGGTTAAATATAAACCAGAACTTTTTTCCGATCCAATTCCATAATCTACTCTAATAGATGCTTTGTCCTTTTTATTAATCAAAAATCTTAATCCGCCACCTCCTGCAAACTTAAAACCTTGGCTATCAAAATTTTCGTAAGTCGAAAAAACATTTGCTGTTCCAACAAAGGCTGTCATCCCAATTCTCCAGAATAAATGTTGTCTAAATTCAGATTGTAATGCCACCATTTTTTGGTCTCTCCAACGGCCTTCATAAACACCTCTCATCATGTTTAATCCACCCATCAAAGCCATCTCTCTAAAAGGCGTATTATCACCAAAAGTTTGTTTCGTCAAACCCTGAAAAGCTAACACAGAAGCACCTTCTTTTTCTCTACTTAAATCAAAATATTTTCTAAGATCTAATGTCAATACATTAAAATTATAATCACTACCAAATATACTATTGTATACTTCAAAGCGACCTTCTATAAAAAATCCTTCTTTGGGAGAAAGTACTAGATCCCTTGTATCCCATTTATAAGTAGTCCCCAATCCAGACACACTACCACCTTCATATCCTGGCAAAGTGGTAATATCTGCTGGAGTACCATCTTTTTTTGGACCTAAACTAATATCCCAATAATTGGCATAACGTAATTGTAGTCCTAGGAACATTTTCTCTTTTAGTTTCTTCAAGATTTGTTGCCTAAAGTCAATCTTACTCCAATCAACCAATTGCTCATCTTCATTTGAAGTATTACTTCCTACACCATAATATTTTTCAGGATATCTTGAATGCTCCCAAGTACCTTCTAACAACCAATCTTCATTTTTAGTGAAAATTGTATGTTCTAATTTAAGACGAAGCTGATTTTCTAATGTGTAAAATCCAATAAATGTAGCATTCGACGGTCTTGTACCAAAAGTAGCATCAGGCATTTTAAACTGAAAAACAGATAATACGCCGAATTCCCAACTTGTTTCCTGTGCATAAGCCGGATAAGGAAAAGCGGTTATTTGATGTTTATAAACTGTATCTCTTTCATTTAAATTTTGTGCATGACATGTAATCACCGAAATAAATAAATGAAGTAAGCATAGTCTAAAAAATAGTCTCATATCAGTTGGTTTGCTTGTTCAATGAATGAATAGAATAATTTAAGTGGCAAGATACTATAATATAAATTGACATCGTAATAATATTTTTTGAGGATCTACCCTACTTCTATGAATATCAAATGATAGAACCTTTTAATATATTTTCTATTGAGAATTATAAACACCCCCTCCTTTTGAGAAGTTTTAAAATAGTATTAGATTAAAAATTAGTTGAGAATTTTTCAAGTTTACATTTCTAAAGAGTATGGGTTTTATTGCAATTGATTTTGAAACAGCGAATGATAAAAAAACAAGTTCTTGCTCTATCGGTCTTGCTGTGGTTGAAAATCAAGAAATTGTTGATACACAACATCACCTTATTCAACCTTTTCCGAACTACTATTTTGATAAGAATATATCAATTCATGGTATCACTCCAGAGATGACATTCGATGCACCTACATTTGATAACGTATGGGGTGATCTTTCTAGTTTACTGACAAAATACCCTCTAGTGGCACATAACGCCGGTTTTGATATGAATGTGTTATTAAGTTCATTACAAGTTTATGGAACACACCTGCCTTCCATTTCTTTTTTCTGTTCATTGGTAATGGCAAGAAAAGCCTTCCCTGGATTACCTAGTTATGGACTTGCCAATCTTTCCAGACATTTTGAGATACAATTGAACCATCATAATGCAGAAAGCGACGCAATGGCATCTGCAATTATTTGTATCGAAATGCTAAAAGAACACGACTGCGATTCGCTGGATCAACTAAGCAATAAGTTCAACCATAAAATTGGCAATGTTTCTTCTGATAATGGCTATTCTTCCTACGGAAGTGGTCGACCTTACAAGAAGAGAAAAGAATACGGTTTTAGTGCACCCAAAAATGTAGATCCTAAAAACAGATTTTACAAGAAATCGGTATGCTTTACAGGGCGGCTAACGGAAATGAATAGAAAAACAGCCATGCAGAAAGTAGTCAATATAGGGGGGTATGTGATTCCTGAGCAAATTTCTCCACAAACGGATTTTTTAGTCGTAGGTAAACAAGATTACAAGAAGTATGGAGAAGGGTTTAAGTCAACAAAAATACGTCATGCGGAAGCGTATGCAGAACAAGGGTTTCCCATCTTCATTATGGGAGAAAATGAGTTTCTGATGAGTTTCGATGATTAGGCAAGTAATCGCATGTTCTTGAAAATGGAAATTTTGATTTTATCTCCCTTATCACCTATCAGATAAAACTTCCTTCGTTTATATAAAAACTCTCCATATGGCATTTCTTTGACAATTTTTGTAGTAGATTGCTTAATCGTAAAGATGACATCTTCAATTTTTAATTGAAAGGGTACATTTTCGTAGGGGAAATAGCAAACAATAGATAGGTTTAATTCTTTATTAGTGAGTAGACTTTTAATATACATACAGTTGATTTATAGGGTTTAACGCAATGAGTAATCAATGTTAGCACATTTTACTAACAAATGCTAATATCAATAATCAAAATACCTAGAAAGGGGGATAAGAAAAAAGACTAAACACAATATATCATTGAAAAATTAACATGAATAGACTTTACAATATATTCTTAATAATCACTTTATTTCTTTCTTCATGTCAAAGTAAAGAACAACCACTGAGGGTTGCTGTATCAGCAAATATGGCTTTTGTGATGAAAGATTTATCAGCTGAGTTTACCAAAAAATACAATATACCTTGTGAGTTAATTATTGGCAGCTCTGGGAAACTGTCCCATCAAATCGAAAATGGAGCACCTTATGATGTATTTATAAGTGCAGACATGAAATATCCTAACCATATATATGAGAAAAATTTAACTACATCTCCACCTAAAATATATGCTGAGGGAGTGCTCGTATTATGGTCAAAAAAACTAAAATCTTTCCATTCCGAAGATATTCTAAATAGCGATCAAGTGGAAAAAATAGCTGTAGCTAACCCTAAGACTGCCCCTTATGGTATTGCAGCAACAATGGCCTGCTCTGAAATCTTATCTAAGAGGAATTATCAAAAAAAGTTGGTGTATGGTGAAAGCATTTCACAGGTAAATCAATATGTAATCAATCAAGCGACAGATATTGGGTTTACATCACTTTTTGTAGTTCAATCTCCAGAGATGAAAGATATAGGATTTTGGTTAAAAGTGAATCCTTCTTTATATCGCCCGATCTATCAAGGGGCTGTGGTTATTAAAGATAATAATGAAGAATTAGGAGAAAGGTTTTTAAATTGGTTACTTCACGAAGAAGGTAAAGATATCATCAACACTTATAATCAAAGAGATTGAATCGTTTTACAGGCATTATCACTAGAATAGATGGGCAACAAAATATACATCAATTAAGTATTCAATTAAATGATGTACCCTTTCGGGCGCTCATCATAGATCATGAAATCAACCCCATTAATTTTAGTGTAGGTGATAAGGTAGGAGTTATTTTCAAAGATTCTGAGGTCTTTATGGGGAAAGAACATATTGAACATATTAGTATTCAGAATCAAGTAAGTGGAGTAATTAAAAACATAGAAATCGGTGATGTTTTATCAAGAGTTTTCCTTGAAACTTCTATTGGAATGGTATCTTCTTTAATTTCATCATCTTCAGTAAAAAGATTAGACTTTAAAAAAGGAGAAAAGGCCTGTGCTTTTATCAAAACAAATGAAATTATTTTAGAGAAAATATGAATTGGCTCCCCCTATTTATCACCTTCAAATTGGCACTCATCACATCGATAGTTCTACTATTTGTTTGTGTTCCATTGGCCTATAAAATTAGTTCCTATTCAAAATGGAACAGTGCTATTTGGGAAAGTCTTTTTAGTTTACCGCTCGTTTTACCTCCCACTGTTATTGGTTTTTATTTATTACAAGCCTTTAGCCCCAATAATCCATTTGGAGATTTTGTAAAGAACACGATTGGATTTGAAGTATTATTCTCTTTCGAAGGCCTTGTTTTTGGGTCTATCTTGTATAGTTTCCCATTTATGTTTCAACCTATTCTCAATGGGTTCAGAAAAATTCCTCAACAATTATTACATGCCTCTTATTTAATGGGGAAATCGAAAATCAAGACTTTTTTCCATATTAGTCTTCCTTTTATACAAAAGTCGATTTTAAGTGGGTTCATCATGGCTTTTGCACATACAGTGGGAGAATTTGGTGTTGTATTAATGATAGGTGGCAATATCCCTGGATTGACACAAGTTGCATCAATAGCTATTTATGATCAAGTGGAGATGATGAATTTTGCATCGGCTCATTACTATTCGATGACACTTTTGATATTCTCCTTCGTGATTTTATTTTTAATGTTTATTCTCCAAAGAAAAGATAGAGTAAATGATACATATTAAATCAAAACATCAATTCGATACCTCTCATTTTAATTTATCATTTGATATCTCTATTGATAAAGGTGCCTTCGTTGGAGTTTTTGGAGATTCTGGAGCTGGTAAAACTACATTATTTAATATTCTCACTGGTCTAATTAAATCAAATGATACTTTTATAAAAGTAAATGATACTGTGTGGGTAGATACAGAGAATAATATCAACCTCCCACCCCAAAAGCGTAAAGTAGGAATGGTATTTCAAGACTTTGCTCTATTCCCTCATCAAACTGTGCTTCAAAACCTAAAATATGCACAATCGAATGATTCCTCCAACACACTCGATGAGGTATCAGAGATTATGCATCTTAAAGAACTCTATTCCTCTTATCCTCATCAACTATCGGGAGGACAAAAACAACGTGTAGCTATAGCTAGGGCAGTTATTCAAGAACCTGAAATACTATTACTTGACGAACCTCTTTCTGCTTTAGATCACCAAATGAGGGAAAAACTTCAAGAATATTTAAGTGAGATACATCGTAAATATCAGCTAACCACATTGATGATCAGTCATGATATTCCAGAAATTTATAAACTCTGCGACAAGGTGTTACCTATCGAAAAAGGTCAAAATAAAGAAATACAATCGCCTTTGGTATTTTTTAACCCTAACCCTTTACAGGGTAAATTTAAACTAAAAGGAAAAGTTTTAAGCATCCAAAAAGCAGACATTATTTATATTGTCACTTTACTAATTGACAAAGAGGTTATACAAATAACTACTAACGAAACGATAGCAAAATCTTTAGTCCTCGGAGAAAATGTTAGCATTAGTATCAAAGCTTTTCAACCTATCATCGAAAAGCATTAAATAGCTTCTGTTGTTTCTTCTTCGTTTACATAGAATTTGTCTAACTGATATTTTACAAAAAGACCTTCAATCACTTCCTCATTTAACGGCTGTAGACTGACAAAAAGTGGTCGCCTTGTTACATTACTACCTGATAAAATCATAACAGGATGTCTATTTTTTAATAACTTCACTTTGTTATTATTTAGGGTAATACTTAATTCTTTTTTCAAAACAGCTCTCCTATTTGTTCGCATTATGAGTGAATAGTTTAGAGCATCATAAACATAAAATTGTTCCATTTTATTTGAAGAGTATGGCTTGTTTAATATGATATTTTAAGCAGTAATATTATATTGCTCAATATAAAACAAATTAAAAACAATTCAAATAATAAATTGTAATACTTGTATTAATATTCGCAAATTTGAATTGAATTTTCAATGTAACTTCATTACACTATTAATTTCATAAATTAATCTAAGTAACATTATGAATATCACTTTTTTAGGGCATGCTTCCCTTCTAATAGAAACCCAAGGCAAATCATTACTTGTTGATCCATTTATTTCAGCAAACGAAAAAGCTTCGCATATTAATATCGATGAATTAAAAGTAGATTACATTTTAATAACACATGGTCACCAAGACCACGTACTCGATGTTGAAGCAATAGCTGAACGCACAAAAGCACAAATCATATCCAACTTCGAGATCGTTTCTTACTATGGTGAAAAAGGATTGAATGGTCATCCAATGAATCACGGAGGTGAATTCTCTTTCGATTTTGGTCAACTGAAATACGTTAATGCCATTCACTCTAGTGTCTTACCTGACGGCACTTACGGAGGCAATCCAGGCGGTTTTATTTTATTCAACGCTGAGGCTTGTATATACATTGCCGGAGATACGGCCCTCACAATGGATATGAAATTAATACCGATGACTTCACCTAAATTGGACTTAGCCATTCTACCTATTGGCGATAATTTCACCATGGGCGTAAATGACGCAGTAATTGCTTCTGAATTTGTAGAATGCGATAAAGTAATGGGATATCATTACGACACCTTCCCTCCAATTGTTATCGATCAAGCAGATGCTAAGGAGAAATTTAAAGCGAAAGGTAAAGAGTTGCTTTTACCTTCTATTGGTGAAAAAACTAGTTTGTAAATTAAAAATGAAAAACTTGAAATAGGTAGTAGGTAGCAAGTAGTAGGTAGTAGGTGCTGAATTTACGCTCGTTTTTTTAGGTAATAGGGAATATGTAATAACTAATATGTGGTGGTTATGTTGTATTCTCTATTACCAAATTACTCAGCGAGTCGACTTCAGTCACTCGGTACAAGAAACACCTACAAGTTAACCCTAACATTTCACGTTTTTCACTTTTCATTTTTAACTTTTCATTTCCCTAAAACCACCACTCCGATTTCAACCCAATATATTGTCCAAAATCCCCTTTATTTCCTGCTTCATAAAATTGAGATAAGCCATTCTGCTTTACGACATCATTATAAAAAGCTAAAGAGTAGACAAATCGGATATGAGGCCTTGCCATTAGTGATCTTTCTCTTGTTGGCACATATACTGGTGCGATGGTAAATTTATTCATTACTCCCAGACCAGGATCAAAACCGACTATACCGTTTGTAAATTCTTGATAATCCCTCATCTGATAATGGTATTCAAACATCAATTGAATTTTATCAGATAAGAATACTTGTGGACGAACGCCAACAGATAAGTCCCACTTTTCATTTGGCCGAGAGGTACCAATAAATACTGGAGCTGATGCACCTATGGCATATCGATATACAGCGTATCCCATGATACCCCATTTGTCATTGACATCCCATACAAAATTCTCTGTAAAGTTTAAACCATATGCTCCATTAAATTGACCTGTCTGATTCGGGTTACCAAAATTAATAAACGATCTTGAAGACCAGCCATCATCACCGGGGCCATTGGCAATCCTCGATCCATATCGAATGGATGAATTATTAATGAAATCTCCTTTTTGATATCTGTGCATCACACCTCCTAAAACTCCATAATCACTTACTCTGTCTTTTATAAATATTGGATCATTGAGTGAATCTAAACCTGTAAAATGATATTCAGCGAGTAGATGTAATGAATTATTTTCGTTAATATCAATTTGATGCTGTAGGGCTAATATATGTTTCTGACGACCATCATCATACAATTCATCACCATAGGGGTTTCCTGGCTGATCTTGTAAGACGAGTGAACTGACTAAGGCAATTTTGGTATTTCCATATTGGAAACCAAACCCTTGACCGGTAAGGTTATTAAATGTCCAATAATCGGCCATATCGATATTTTTATCTCTGTAATACCTACTTCCTACCCATAAGCTTACTGGTATATTAAAAAGAGTATCATAGACTTCTAGATACATTTCAGCAAAATTAATGACTGTGTTATTGGCGATAAAAGTGTTGTTACCTGAAAATGATTGTGTGGTTAAAACAAATCGAATATTAGGTTTATCTTTTTCAATTTTAAAGATCTCCTCGATATTGGCCACAACTGTCATTTCAATATAATCGTTCTCTTCATGACGCCCTCCTAAGGCTCCTTGATGACTTAAATTAAGTCTCGAGCCTACTTTTTCTTCATATACAGAAGAAGATACGCCTACTCTACCATAAGAATGAAATTCAAATTTTGGTTTTTGACCATAAACATAAGAAGAAAGAAAGAGAAGAAAGAGAATTAAGTATTTGTGCATAGTGTTTTTGATTGTAACACAATATACTTAATTAATTACCTACAAAAAAAAGAGGCGAAACTATTTTTCAGTTTCACCTCTTTATTTGAATGATAAAAACTAAGATGCTTTAGAGCAACAAGCTTTTTCACCATTCGCAATTTTTTCTTTGCAGCATTTATGCAATGCAGTGTCTTCATCCATTTTACAATTTGATTTATCACCACTAGAGCATTTTTCACACTTTGCACAAGTCTCTGCTTTTTCTTTGCCACAACATCCTTGTTCAGCTGTTGAATTTGCCCCACAACTCATTAAAAAAAGAGCTGCAGAAATAGATAATACTTTTAATATCTTTTTCATCTCATATTAGGTTTAATAAAAAAATCTCTTTTAAAGATACAGATTTTATACGAAAAAAGAGGTTACTCAAATGAATGAGAAACCTCTTTTTAATGTCTTTTAAGTTAAGAAGTTAGCTTATGCCAATGCCTCAGTCAACTGATCCATTAGTTTTTTTGCTACGCTTCTTGGTTTTTGAGCCTTAAGGTCTGCTAAAACAGTTTGTGCTTCAGCTACTTTTTCGAATACACCTTCAGGGTTACCGTCGTTTTTAAAAGAAGCTAAAACCCACTGTAGGTCATTCACTTGCTTTTCGTATTCTCCTTTTTTATTTAGGCTTGTTAATTTTGTCAGGGCAGCTTCAGCAGCTGCAACGATTTTTACTTCGCTCATGATAATTTATTTGGTTGCAATAGATATAATCTTTGTATCATTAACATTACAATTATAAAATATATCTATTTTGTTTGCAAATAGTTTGAACTCTTTGAAAATAAGATTATTACAAGAATTTTAAACGTATTTACTACACAAACAAAGAATATCAATACAAATCATTAGTATAACACAAAATAGAAGAATTTTATTTCGGTTCAATTTACACTTTAACCTTACATTTGATGATTTTACTCAACTTATAGATTTTCCTATTTTTTGAATAAAAAAATCAAATTATTTTCAATAAAAGTTAAAACACTCTGTATTCTATCCCTTCCAATAAGTCCAATTTATTCAATAATTCTGTAGTCGGATCTACTTTATAAGTCTTAGAAAATAAGTTCACCACCATATTATCTTCTTTTGAGAAAACTTCTAACGACATTTCTCTATTCCCCTGATGCTCTTCAACAATGTCTACAAGATCCATGATGGTATCGTCCGACAAAGATGCTACATCAACCGATAAATCGATACCCTTACAGAAGTGATCTTTTACAGAGGACAGGGCCATTATTCGTTTAGGGTTCATCTCCCATTTACCCTTATCTCTATAGCTTTCTTTAACGTTACCGATTACACAAACAAAGTCACCTTCATTCAAGAAATGACGGTGTTTGTTGAATGCCTCACCAAACATGGCCATCTGAGTGACTTGTTCATAATCTTCGATAGAAAAGATACCAAACTTATTACCGTTCTTACTTTCCAAGATCTTCGCTTCGGTAATCATACCGCCCACTTTAATCTCTTGTTGTTTGTGTAAATCGATATTCTTCACAGGAATACAGAAGTTCTCTAACTCCATTCGGTACATATCCAATGGGTGACCTGATATAAAGAAACCAACTACTTCCTTCTCGAATCTCAACTCAACCAACTTTGACCATTCTTCAACTTCTGGAATTCTAGGTGGAGGTACTGAACCACCATCTGTACCTCCAAACAAAGATGCTTGGGCAGATAATTTATCTGCTTGTACACGGTTACCATAACGAAGAATCAGGTCGATTCCTGAGAATTTCTCTCCTTCTGGAATATGGAAGTATTGCGCTCTATGGAACTCGTAATCATCAAATGCTCCGGCATAGGCTAAAGATTCCATCACTTTTCTGTTCACCGCTTTAAGGTTTACTCTTTCGATGAAATCAAAAATAGATTCATACGGCTTCTCTTCACGTCCTTCAATAATAGCATTGATTGGACCTGAACCAACACCTTTTACAGCACCTAAACCAAATCGAATCGCACCATCTTCGTTTACTGAGAATTTATACTCCGATTCGTTCACATCCGGCCCCAATACTTTGATACCCATTCGGCTACATTCTTCCATAAAGAAAGTCACCTTTTTGATATCACTCATGTTGTGAGTAAGCACCGATGCCATATACTCTGCTGGGTAATTCGCTTTTAAATAACCTGTATGGAAGGCTACCACCGAATAACAAGTTGAGTGGGATTTGTTAAAGGCGTAAGCGGCAAAGGCTTCCCAGTCAGTCCACACTTTTTCTAAGGCTTTCTGATCATGACCATTGCCTGTACCACCTTCAATAAACTTAGGTTTCAACTGCTCTAGTAAGGCAAAGATTTTCTTACCCATGGCCTTACGAAGCATATCGGCTTCACCTTTGGTAAACCCTGCCAACGATTGAGAAAGAAGCATTACTTGCTCTTGGTAGACCGTAATACCGTACGTCTCTGCCAAGTACTCATCCATTTTTGGAATATCGTACACAATCTCTTCGTCACCGTGCTTACGGGCAATAAAGTTTGGAATGTATTCCAAAGGACCCGGACGGTACAAGGCGTTCATGGCAATTAAGTCACCAAAAACGTCGGGCTTTAATGCACGAAGGTGTTTTTGCATACCCGCTGATTCAAACTGGAAAGTACCGTTGGTCTCTCCTCTTTGATACAGTTCGTATGTCTTTCTATCATCCAATGGAATATCATCAGGATCGATTTCTATTCCATGTCTTTGTTTAATTAATTTGATGGCATCCTTGATGATGGACAAAGTTCTTAAACCTAAGAAGTCCATCTTCAGCATACCAGCTGATTCTACCACGGAGTTATCAAACTGTGTTACCAAAAGATCTGCATCTCTGGCGGTAGTCACAGGAATAAACTTAGTGATATCGTCTGGAGTGATAATAATACCACAGGCGTGGATACCGGTATTTCTCACTGATCCCTCTAGAACTCTGGCTGTATTTAAAACCTGACCTTCAAGTCCGGTTTCTGTTGAAATCGCCTTTAATGAATTGGCCATTTCAATCTGATCATTATTCAGTTTTTCCGTCAGTTGTTCATCCGACATACCAAATAATTTCTTGAGTTTCATGTCGGGTACCAGCTTCGCGATTCTATCGGCATCACTTAACGGTAAATCCATAACTCTGGCCGTATCTCGAATTGACGATTTTGCGGCCATTGTACCGTATGTAATGATATGAGATACTTGGTTGAAACCATATTTATCTACTACCCAGTTGATAATCTTTTGTCGACCTTCATCGTCAAAGTCAATATCGATATCGGGTAAGGACACACGGTCTGGATTCAAAAATCTCTCAAATAGTAAATCGTATTTGATGGGGTCCACATTGGTAATACCAATAGCATAGGCTACAGCTGATCCTGCTGCCGAACCACGGCCAGGGCCTACCGATACACCCATATTTCTGGCTTCCGTGGTAAAATCTTGTACAATCAAGAAATAACCAGGGTAACCTGTATTTTCAATCGTCTTTAATTCGAAATCAAGACGTTCATCAATATCTGGAGTAATCTCACCATAACGTTTCTTGGCACCTTCATAGGTTAGGTGACGAAGGAAGGCATTCTCCCCTCTTTTACCACCATCCTTTTCGTCTTCCTCATTTTTAAATTCATCAGGAATATCGAAAGCAGGAAGTAAAACGTCTCTGGCTAATTCGTACGGTTCTATTTTATCTACTACTTCTTGAGTACACTCAATGGCCTCAGGTAAATCGTAGAATAGTTCTTTCATTTGATCGGCCGACTTGAAATAGAATTCATGGTTAGGGAAACCAAATCTAAATCCTCTACCTCGACCAATTGGAGTAGATTGCTTCTCACCATCTTTTACACAAAGTAAAATATCGTGTGCACTCGCTCCTTCTTCATCGATATAATAAACGTTGTTCGCTGCGAAATACTTTACATCATATTTCTCTGCAAAACGCAATAATACATCGTTCACGTGATCTTCTTCTTCTAATCCATGACGACATAATTCGATATAAAAATCGTCTTTGAAGTTTTCCAACCACCAAACAAATTCTTGCTCTGCTTGCTCTTCACCAACGTTCAGAATCAAGTTATTTACAGGAGATTGAAGACCACCTGTTGTCGCAATCAAATTGTCTTTATATTCTAATAGGATCTTCTTATCAATTCTAGCGTATGTACCATCTCTATCAGTATAAGCTCCTTCAATAAAACCTTCTGACGATAGTTTTGCCAAATTGTGGTATCCTGCTTTATTCTTCGCAATTAGTACCTGATTAGAACGTCTATCAGGATCATCTCTAGTGAATTTTCTTTTCTTACGATCGTTCACTAGATACACTTCGCAACCCACGATAGGTTTTAAATCTGCTTTTAAAACATCTCTCACAAAGTGATAAGCAGTATACATGTTACCATGGTCTGTTAGACAAACTGCTTCCGTTCCAAACTCTTTTGATTTTGCTACAAGGTCACCTATTGTACATGTAGCTCTAAGGATTGAAAACTGAGTATGGGTATGCAAATGAGTGAATGGAACATCTTTTAAACGTGCCAGTCCTTCCTCTTTGCTTATCGAACCTCTACCCTTATTTTTTGATGCAGTCTTGAAAGCAAAATTGGCTTCATCCAATTCTGGAGCTTCATAAACTACGGCTTCAACGGCAACATCATTGATAGGTTCAACAACACCATGTTCAATCAATCCAAAGAAACATCGAGCAGTAGCGTCAACGTCATATGCTGCATCATGGGCATCGGCAAAAGGAACACCAAATAGCTTGTTATGAAGTTCTGTTAAGCTTGGCGATTTGTATTTACCACCTCTACCACCAGGAAGTGCACAGAAATCTGTAGAAGAAGTCATGGTATCGATCACCGTCACTTCTTGGATAGTGCTATCGATGCCTGCTCTTAAAAATTCTGCTCCGGTAACATTAATATCGAACTGAAGGTTATGACCAATCTGACGATCCGCCCTGGTCAAATCCTCCTTGAATTCGTTCAATACATCTACTATTGGATGACCATGTTCCAACGCGTGTTCGGTAGTGATACCGTGTACTTTAGTGGCGTTAAATGGAATGGTATAACCATCAGGTCGCACGATTAAGTTTTGTGCTTTAATTAACTTACCATGATCATCATGAAGCTGCCAAGCTAACTGAACCACTCGGGGCCAGTTGTCTAAGTCAGATAATGGTGCATTAAAGTTTTTTGGTAAACCTGTGGTTTCCGTATCGTATATGATGTATGCCATGCTACTTCCTTTCTTCAAATTGAGGTTACAAAACTAAGAAAAAAACAGTTGAATTTAGCATATCGTTTAGTATTATTCTGCATCAAGAAATCGATGGGTTTGAGGGTAAAATCATTAGGATTCATTTTGTATAAAAATTCCTACTTTTTGATGTTGAAATAAAAGATTTATCACATTTTTGCAGCGAAAAAATTATCTTCCTTTTTCTGAGACGAAAAATATAATAAATTAAGAATCATAAACCTTAAAAAACACACTATTGGAAGAAATCATTTATTACATCGGCGTTGTAGGTTCTTTTGCCTTTGCGATTTCTGGGGCATTGGTTGGAATGCATAAAAAACTCGATCCTTTTGGAGTAATTATCGTGGCGTTTGTTACCGCAGTTGGCGGAGGTACGCTAAGGGATACCCTATTGGAAGGAAGGGATGTCTTCTGGATTGCCGATCCAAGTTACATTTATTTCATTTTAGGAGGTGCAGTTGTTGCGATGATCTTTCAGAACAAACTCGATAGATTTAGAACCTCTTTATTACTATTTGATACTATAGGACTGGCTTTATTTTCGGTTGCTGGTGTTCAAATAGGACTATCTTTCAACTTACCTTATATTATTTGTGTGATTCTTGGTGTGATAACAGGAGCATTTGGTGGGGTATCAAGAGATATTTTAGTAAATGAAATTCCTGTAGTCTTTCAAAAAGAAATTTATGCTACCATAAGTATCATTGGTAGTATTTTATATATCATATTATATCATTTTGAATGCAGTAGACTCATTAATCAAATGATCCCTATTGCGACAATTATTGTATTGAGAACTTTTGTAGTATACAAAGAAGTGACACTTCCATCAATTTATAAAAACGATGAGGTGGTCGATGAAGAAGAATGGTAAAAAAGAGAATAAAAAAAGGTGATGTTTAGGTTAACATCACCATATATATGCGACTGATAATGGTCTATTTTTCTGTTTCAAATTCAGGATTTGGTTCTATTCCTCTATTGATCATTAGTGGCCAAATTCCACTAAAAATAAGGATAGGAACATATATATAATATCTTTGAGGGATTTCTAAACCTAACGAAAGTACATAAGACTTTGCCATGGCGGCAAGGACTAGCAATACAAATGTTAAAACGATCCCTAATTGTGCAATGGGCAATAATTGTATAGATCCGATTTTTAAAGGTTTCATGTATATATGCTTTTTAATAGTTCTCTGAATTAATATATAAATTTTATACGTAAGATCTGAGTTAATGTTCAATAAATAGTGTAATATCTACTTTTATTTACATTCTTAATATAATTATAAATACAATAGTAACAAAGTGGCCTAATTACCATAATAGCAACAATTTAATAACTCGTATAACAAAAAAAAGTTCAAGAAAATTCAATTTTTATTTTTAAATGATTAATGATTAAATTGTTAATATATCTATAACCAAACCTCTAATTCCAAATACAAATGAGAAAAATAATCACTTACATCGCTATGAGTATTGACGGTAAAATTGCTGATAGCAAAGGTGGGGTAAAGTGGCTCGATGAATTCACTCATAAAGATGAGAATTACGGGTATGAAGAATTTTACAAAAACATTGATACTACCATCATGGGAAACACTACTTATCAGCATATAAAAAATATGGGAGTTGAGTTTCCGTACATGGGTAAAAATAATTATGTCATTACTAAGAACAGGGAGAAGTTAAAAGAAGATCATATTGATTATATCTCCGAAGATGTTATTGGTACCATACGATCACTTAAAAATGTCCCATCAGATAAAGACATTTGGTTAATTGGCGGTGGAAAAATAAATTCATTATTACAAGATAATGGACTCATCGACGAAATGCGTCTTTTTATCGCTCCTGTCCTCTTGGGTAATGGTATTCCTCTCTTTTCTCCCTTTGGAAAGATTACTAAATTCAAATTGATTTCTAGTAAACAATATGCTTCTGGAATGGTAGAAATGAGATATAAAAAACTGGTGGTCTCCTAAGAAACCACCTTTTTTATTTATTGCTTCACGATTACCCATTCTATTCTATAACTCTGACCTAAAACCGATGTTGGTCCTTGGTGTCTTACATACATAGAATCGGCAGAAGCATTGTGTTGGGTAGATAAATTCATGGTATTTCCTTGTGTATCGGTAATCCCAATCACCCCATTATAATATTCTTCTGTTCCTGTTGTTGGGGCTGCGACCCAAGCCCACGCTCCTTGATAAAGGCCATTTTGTAAAAAGACTGGATCATTTATCGTTTGGAATGCACCATCTAAAACCGAAACATCAAGTGCTGAGGTGGTATTCCATTCTGCAACAAAATTAGCTCCCCAACTTGCAGTAAAACCTATATTTACTGTAGTTGTATCCGTATAATCTAGATAAACAGTAGTTCCACTATAATTCTTCATCAGATAAGCTGAAGATACTGTCCATTGTGTCCCCGTCAAGAAGAATGTACCATTTGCTGGATTGGTAGCTAAATCAAATTTAATATCTTGGACTCCTTGATTTCCAGTGATATCAGTTATTGTAATACGAATTGTAACTAAGCCTGAAAAGCGTAATAAACTATTCAAAACATATCCATCCAACTTAAAATCAACATCCGATTGTCCTGCAAGATTATTAGCAACCGGAATATTCACCGTCGCTCTGGTATTGATTACCGTTAATTGTGCTAAATCAGAAACAGATAGATTCACTAAATCATAAGAAAGTGCTTTATTGTCTTCTTCAGTTCCACCAACAAACACCTCAATCTTACCTCCTGAAATAGCTGCAGGAGTGGTTACTTTTAAATTGATATAGAGCTCATCTTCGTTAAAAGTAGTGGCAGAATCTTTAATGGTTGCATTGGGATCGAATCCATTAATACCCGTAAAAGCTACAGTCGGGTCACTAGCTTCTTCTTCACTACATGAGTAAAATAAAGAGGATAATAATAGAAAGGAAATGAATAATTGCTTAAGGTGTAATTTCATTTTTTAATTGATTTGATAAATGGGTAATTAATTTTCAGAATCGTCGGGTTGCATATCAAATTGTAGTTGATAGCGGTACGTTTTTTCTCTTATTCTGGCGGTTCTTTCATAAGAACATTCAATTCTACCTTCGTAAACTCTAGTGCTCAGCCTTACATCACCTATCAGTAAAAATCCTGGAATGTAATCAAGATCATCTGCGATATCTTCGTACTCTCGATAATCCCATTGACTCACCATTAAAGTGTCAGAGGCAAAAAAAATGTCTTCATCTGCTTCAAAAAATCTGTGAATAATGTCCTTGTCTAGGGCTTCTGAATTATACCATTGCGATTGTCCGTTTAATTCAGCATTAAATCTAAAGTCAACATCCACCTCACCAGGCCCATGTTCTAAATAAAAGGAATAGCTTCCGCTTTGATCTGTAAAATTGGTTTTGAAGTCAACGGAAGTAACCTTCCATTTCGTAGAACTTACTACGTTAGCGTTTGACAGTTCGGCGACTGAGGGGTCGGTGTATTCTTCACAGCCCCAAATAAATAAAATAGGTATTAACAGGAAAAATCTCATGATAATAGTTGCTTTCCCTCACAACATGAATATAGTCGTTTGCTGTTCCCAAATTGAGGGGTAAATGATAGTTTCTTTATTTATTGCTATTGTATTCTTGATAAAAAAACAAAAGAGAAGTAACCTCATCTTACGATAAGATCACTTCTCTTTATTATTGACTAAGTAGAATTATTTTGTTTTGCTTCACATCAAACCACCTGATGGTGTGATGATGTAATTTCAAACTTCTCTACTTGATTTGTATCCTTTGAATTAGAAACTCATGAACTGCTTCGCTGAGATGAAATCTGATGATGGGTTATCATTTTGATTGCTCACCGCTTCAGTTGCATTTGTAGGGTTTACTGTAAACTCTCTGTTTGGATAAGGGAATCTAGCAGGTCTATAACCGTTCGTTACACCACCTGTGTGTAATTCGATATCTTCTACACCAAGTTTAATCGCATCTTCATTTTCAATCGGATCTTTAGACATTAATGGCACTTTAACCGATCTATCTTCTGAACCTAGTGTAGCTTTTACAAAAGATGGGAAGTGTGTTCTGTTCCAAAGAGCAAAAGAGTTATATCCATTACCAATTTGTGATAGCCAGTGTTGGTAAACGATATCTTCAATTGGATCATTTTCTTTACCCATATTGTTAGCTACCATATTCACATAGTTATCAACTGCTGCCTCCCAGTTATATGAAGGGTTTGTTTGATTCTTATATAAATCAACATATGCACTTACATAATCTGAACCGCTACCAAAGAATGTAGGGTACTTTCTGATCGCGTGTTCAACACCAGTTTTGAAATGAGAATTTACATTGGCAGATACCCATCCTCTTTGTGCTGCTTCAGCAATCATAAAGTGAACTTCATCAGAACCCATAATAATAGAAGGTGCTGTTGCATGTAAAATAGTTCCAGGGTTTACAGCTACTAATTGAGCGTATTGTCCACCTTCGCTAAATTTATAATCCATATTGTTGTAAGCATTTCCTTCATCATCAAATTTTGTGATTGTAAATGCTGAGTAACCTACAGTACCATCATTTAATGTAAAGATACCTCTGTTACCGTCAGGACGGTCACCATCTTTTACACCTCTATAATGAATTTTCTTGAATTCTTCTCCTTCTTCTTCGTTATAAGCAAATGGATCAAAATCAGAATACTGATCAACATGCATGAAAGCCGCAGTTGTAGGACCTGAGTTATCAACGTGAGATGCTACCCAGAACAATCTTGGATCTTCTAATTTCTGCATAGAAACTAATGCTTTATGAGAAATGAACTGATACGATTGTCCACCTACTCTACCTTCGTTAGCTACACCTGAACCATTTACAGTTTGTCCCCAAGGACCATCAGATTCGTTATGTTCTAAGATTGCTGACTCTGTTAAAGAAGAAATATAGTTATTTGTATTGTATGCCTCTGCAAAAATCTCCTGACCTCTTGTAGGGTTACCTGCTGACATATAGATACCGATTTTCATCAATAATGAGTTCGCTAAACGCTCCCATGATGCTGCATTACCAGAATAGTAGTAATCCTCGATAAATAAAGGACCTTCGTTGATGTTCTCACGTGCTTCTAAAAGCTCAGCAACCATTTGTTCGAAAATATCTTCTTGACTATCGTATTTAGGATATAAGATACCTTCAGAATAACCTTTACCCGCTTCAGAGTAAGGAACGTCTCCATAAAGAGCTGTAATTCTCAAGAAGTTGATTACTCTTACAATAGCTACTTGAGATAATTTACCAAGGTTTTGCTCTCCTTCATTTTCCATTCTTGCCTCTAGCCTAACACGGATATCTTCGACGTTTTTGGCAATATCAGCGTAGAATAAAGTCCAAGATGCTTCAGAATATGAATCGTTTCTACCAAAACCTTGTCCTGAAGTATATTGTGGGTTACTTGTTAGACCTGACATTGGACCTGCCATAATCAAGTTTCCTCTAAATCCCTCATGACCATTGGAGAACAATTTAGCTTGTATAAAAGTAAACTGATACTTTGGATCCATGTCTCCACTTGTATAGTCGTTATCATTCATTTCTAGAAAACGATCTGTACAAGAAGTAAGGGCTACTAAAGCCAATACAAATATATTTAATATAACTTTTTTCATGAGATTCTAGATTAGAAGTTAGCGTTTAATTTAAAACCAAATGTTCTCGGCAACGGCATGTTAAACCATTCGATACCTTGACCGTTTCCTGAAGTAAATGATGCTTCTGGGTCAATGTTTGGAGTGTTTCTCCAAAGGTATCCTAAGTTGTTACCATATGCTGTAACTGAAAGGTTTCTAAATGGAGTCTTCTCTAAAGATTTAGCTGGTAATCTATATGATACTGATACCTCTCTCAATTTGATGAATGAAGCATCGTAAATGAATTGCTCATTAATTGATGCCACTTGTCTGTAGTACAATTCTGGGTCAACATTTCCAGTGTATGCTTCACCATTTTCAAGAACTAAGTTACCAGGGTTCCATCCGTTACCATAGTAGAAATCGTGTCTACCTTCGATAGTATCCTCATGCTTACCATTCGCATACATCGATGCGTTTGTTTGAGAATAGATTTGACCACCGAATTTTCCATCAATCAATACTGATAAAGAGAAGTTTTTGTAGTTGAATGTGTTTCTCCAACCTGCCATCCATGGTTGAATTGAGTTACCAATTTCTGAAACTTCGTTGTTTATTACTGGTAGACCATTTTCAGTTACCACAATATTACCTGCGTCGTCTCTTACATAAGTGGTACCCATAATCACACCATATGCTTGACCAGGGATTGCCTGAACAGATACTGAACCAGATGTTGGCATTAATAAGTATGATTCTACTCCTTCAGTTAATGACACTACTTCGTTTTGGTTGTATGCTGCAGTGAACATCATATCCCAGCTAAAGTTATCTGTTTGAATTGGTGAGTAGTTAATCATCAATTCCACACCTCTGTTTTGAATCTCACCTGCGTTAATTAATGCTTGACTAAAACCAGATGCATTTGAAACGTCTACTGGAAGGATTTGATCCGTTGCTGTTTGGTTATAGTAAGCAAGGTCTAAACCTACTTTGTTATTGAATAATCTCAAGTCCAAACCAAATTCGTAAGAGCTAGACATTGATGGTCTCAAGTTTTGGTTAGGAATCACAGATCCTTCGATTCCACCCATAGAATAACCAAAATTAGGACGACCACCTTGCATACCGTTTACGTTATATTGTAAGTATAAACTATATGGATCAGTATCTGAACCTACTTGTGCCCATGACGCTCTCAACTTACCAAATGATAACCATTCAGGTACATTCCAATCCATGTCTGAGAATACCCATGAAGTGGATACTGATGGATAGAAGTATGAGTTGTTACCGATTGGAAGTGTAGATGACCAGTCATTTCTACCTGAAACATCTAAGAATAAGTATCCTTTATAACCGATTGATGCTGTAGCATATACTGAAGCAATTGCTCTTTCATATCTGTTTAATGAAATGAAACGGTCAGTACCTGCACCTGGGTGTTGTTGATCTTCTGATACGAAGTTCAATGATCCAATATCAGTTGCATCCATTACTTGATACATGTATGAACCACCACCTGTTGCACTAATATCAAAGTCTCCAAACTTTTTATTGTATTGCAATAAGAAGTCAAAGTTATTTTCAGCATTTAAGTTTGTTCTTTCGAATGCTCTACCTTGAGTATACATTGGTGTATGTAGAGGATCCAAAACATTTTGTCTAAATGTAGTTACGTCTGTACCACCACGAGCTACTAAGTTCAAGTTTTCGTTAAACTCATAATTCAAGCTAAACATACCCAACATTCTATCTTGTTGGTCACGGTTGTTTACCTCATACATTGTCCAATAAGGGTTGTTGTTGATTGCATCGTAACCAATTGGACGACCGTCAGGACCTTTGTAATCTCTCAACCAATCCATACTTGTAGTATTAGGAATACCCATCAAAGCATTTTGGTAGTTGTATACAGAGTTACCCATTGCCATTCTGTTATTGGCTTCTTGGTGAGTGTATGTTACTCTTGAATCCAAAGTCAATTTATCGTTCATCAACTTTGTAGATCCTCTGAAGTTGAATGTATGTCTGTTAAACGTAGAGTTTTCAACGTTACCAGAGTTATTCATGTTTGAGTAAGAGAAACGAACATTTGAAGTTTCGTTACCACCAGTTAATGAAATACTATTATTGAACGTTACACCAGTCTTATATAATTCATCATAAATATTGTAATGCTGAACAACACGTTCTTGACCATCAAAATACGTTTTTGTTGTCATACCAGGTGTCACTTTAGGACCCCACATTCTAGTCGCTTCAGAAGCGTCCATATCGTTAGGGAAAGCACCTTGAGTACCGTGTGCATATTGGTTTTGCATTGTTGGCGTGATACCTACAACATCAAAGTTAACACCAGTTGAGAAGTCGATACCTAAACCTTTTCTCTTTTCACCTGTCTTAGTTGTAATCAAGATAACACCGTTGATGGCACGAGTACCATAAAGAGCAGTCGCTGCAGGTCCTTTTAGTACTGACATTGACTCGATATCGTCTGGGTTGATTGATGAAAGACCATCACCTGTATCGATACCACCGTTATCGTGGTCATCTGCATTTTCGAAGTTTGAGTTACTCATTGGCACACCGTCAACTACATATAACGGTTGATTTGAACCCGATAAAACTGCATTACCACGAATGGTTACGTTAGATGATGAAGCTGGACCAGAAACTGGAGTAATCTGTACACCTGCTACTTTACCATTTAATGAGTTCATTAAATTGGCAGATGAATTTTCACCCAAATCGTCTGATTTTACTTCAGAAACTGCATAACCTAAAGATCTTTCGTCTCTTTTAATACCTAAGGCAGTGACTACTACCTCATCTAATTCCTCAGCATCAGGAGCTAAAGAAATTTTTACTTCAGAAGAATTTGCAATGTTAAACTCAGTTGTTTCGTATCCGATAAATGAGAAAACTAGCACATCTTGTCCTTCTTCAACTTGTACAACAAAGTTACCATCGAAATCAGTTACAGCACCTTGCGTTGTTCCTTTAATTAAAATGTTTACACCTGGAAGTGGTGCATTATCAGAAGCATCTGTTACAGTACCTTTGATGTTTCTTTCTTGAGCATAGGACGCCCCTGCTGAAAACAAGATAATACTTGTCAGCATCAAGAAAATTCTATTCATGATTGGTTTGATTAGTATAGTAATGTTCAATAATTGGCCTTAGGCCTCATTCCTTTATTGGTCTACTTTTTTGATTACCGAAACATCTGAATTGCCCTACAATTGTTTGTGATGAGATAATAAATTCGGTAATGGTGTAAGTTAGATCTTATTTAATTGGCAATAGAAAACAGTTATCGTTTCTTCATATAACAATGGTTTTTAATTGATTTAATTAGAATTAGATTTATAAGTGTTTCTTATACATAACAAACGTAACAACATGCACGAACACGCGCAATCAAATTGTAATTTTTAATAGTATTTATTGTTCTGTAACAAAAAAAGTCTTAAAACACGCACGGTTTTTTAATAAACAAGCATAAACGGGCAATATCTGGGTACGAACAGGATGTTTGGTGGCACGAGATTGCAACTTTGAAGCAAGAATTTTTAGTTAGGAGTTAGGAGGTAGGAATTAGGAGTTGGCTGAAATGACGCAAGAATTTTAGGTAATAACTAATAGGGAATAAGGAAAGAGGTGATTTTTTTCTAATGGAATTTAGTGGTTGAGATAGGCTTTATTATTCAATTGTATATTTATAAGTAAAAGGTAAGGGAGTTTTTTAACTAAGAACTAAGGAACTAAGGGGTGGTTTAATTAGGAGTTAGGAGTTAGGAGATAGGAATTAGGAGTTGCTGAATTGACGCAAGAATTTTAGGTAATAACTAATAGGGAATAAGGAAGGAAGCTAATCAAGGGGAGATTTTGAGAACAACCCACACACTAGCGCAGGTCTCCTGACCTGTGCCCGCGTAATGAGGAGCGAACCACTTTAAAATATTTGTTGAAAAAATATCATAATTGATTAAAGAAAGTTTAAGGTTAAAAAAAGACCAAAAACTCCTACCTCCTACCTCCTAATTCCTACCTAATTTTTTTTGTTCCACAAAAAATTATTCTATATTTGCAGTCCCTTCAAAAAAGAAGGATAGTCACCCATACGGGGTCGACTGGTTTTGACAGGTTGATATTTTGCAAGTATAAGCATGCAGGCTCATGGGATGAGAGCCTTGAAAGATATTTCCAAAATCTAGTTGGCAACAATTCGTTTGCTATGGCTGCCTAGTCTCCCTTAGGGTTGTAGACATTTGGGCTTAAATGGTTGAATGCGTATCGCATTCCCGAGCTACATCGTCCTCCGCCTTGATCTTTGGGCAGAGATTTGACGGTGCCGTAATCATTGATCTAGTTTGATACCTGCTGTGGGTTGATGGCGAAATTTAAGCAGATAAGGATATATTTTGGTTGTTTCCGGCGGGATATATTTCGAAAATTCAAGTGAAACTAAGCATGTAGAAGGCTTGACAGAGTACTTCTCTGGACGAGGGTTCGACTCCCTCCGACTCCACAACAAACCGCGTTTACAGTGATGTAAGGGCGGTTTTTTTGTTTGTGAGGGAAAATAATGGTGAAAAAATAAATTTTCGACCTTTTTTAAAGACTTTGTGGTTTAATAGCCTTGTTGATTGTAATAAATTGATTATTGTAAAAAAGGCAATATCTAAATTATTTTTAAATGTTTCGCTATATCATTTTTCAACTTTGAAAAAGGCTTTATTCTATTTTGATCATTTAGCTCACTACCAAAAATATCACATTTTACATCCGACTCGGTAGACTTTGTCAATTTTGCAATATTTTTTATGTTTGAAGGAGTATATTTTTGACATTTATTAAATAATTCTTTTGCCTTATCGTCATGATATTGATAACGGCTCCTTATGTTAAATATTTCCAAGTAGTTATTAATCTCATTAATCATACTTTCATCCTTTGTTATAATCTCGCCTCTTAATTTTATCTTTAAATTCTTTGTTACATCGAGAGTAAACTTATAGTTTTCATTTAATGAAAATAATTTTGAAGATGGTGAAGTATTAATAAAGTAATTTTCTTTGTCATATTGTTGAAGTTTCAATTTCGTATTGCATATATAGCATGACGGAACAAAATTATATAAGGATAATGAAAATATTGGAAATTTCACCTTTGGTAACACATGATCTAATGTGTATTGCTCATTTGTATTTCTTCCTCTTTTTATATCATATCTTAGGTTTTTTATTAGTAATTTAATATTTTTTGATGGTAATTTCCCATCCTTATGCCTTGGTCTAAAATGCTTTAAACTTTTAAAATTCCTATTAAGTATATAATTTATATATACCTTTCCAATACCACGTGCTTTTTTCAGTTCCTTTTCAGTTGCATTATTTAAAAAATCTAAGGCATTATTATAATAAGAAAAATCAGAAAAAGGATTTACATAATCAATATTACAATAAAAACAAGAATCGATCTTTAATTTAGATATATCAGTAAAATAAGATGAAATTATATCTTGAGCATTATCATATAAATATTTAGTTGGTGAAGCCTCAGTCTTAAACACCTTAATCAACTTATTCAATTGAGAAACATTTAATTGTTCTTCTATTGTATGCTGTAAATTAGATATGTTTTCAAAATCTTGAAGTAGTAAAGTTTTAAATGTTAATCTTTCATTTTGATATTGTACATTATCATCTAATATAAGGTTAACCTTTTTCTCTATATGGGAGAATTTCTCTTTTATTAAGCTATAATAGCTGTCTTCAAAAAATTCTTTGTTAACTGGATAATTAATTTTTATCATTCTTCTTTTGTTGTTCTAATACACGAATCTCTTCTTTTAGTCTCTCTATTCTATTCTCAAGAGAATTTGTATCTATTAATTTTTCTTCAATTGTCTCTAATTGATACTTTATTAAACCTTTGATTATCTCATCTCCAATAATATTTAAAGTTTTAAAAAATTTTTCTTTTTTGATTTCAAAATCTTTACTATAAATCTTTGGTGTATCTGAATTTATTACTTTTTCATGAAATAAAGCTATATCCTCTATCTGTCTTTTAGCAAACTCTCCAATTGTTCCATTCTCCATAAAAAAATCATTTGATAACATCTCATGAATATTTGAACCAAATGTGTTTTTACCTGTTTCATCAAATTTAGTTTCAACACCATTTTTCAATCTAGTAACATATTGGTTTGGGATATCTGATAGAATATATGGAGAGTGAGAAATAAAGATAAAGTTTATGTTTTTTACTTTATTTAGGGGCGAATCTTCAAAAGACGATAATAAATCATTTATATAGGTTCTTTGTATTTCTGGATGAAAATAAAGTTCTATCTCATCTAAAAAATATGTTATTGAATTATACTTAATTATATTATTTCTTTTTGTAGGATTATGTACTGAATTTATGTTCTGTGCATGATATAAAAGAGAATTTATCGAATAAATATATTGTTTCTCTCCTGAACTGAGGTCTGAAAATTCACTAATACCTTTATTATCCACAAAAATATTTAAATCAAAATCAATAACAGAAGGAAGTAATAGATCACTTAATGGTTTATTATTTGAATATTCATGTAGAATTTCTCTTAACCTTTTCAATTCACATTGCATTATTATATTTCTTCCTTTTCTATCAGGATGTGAGTTGTCAGATAACTCTTTATAATAATTATTATATAACTTCAAGAAATTTAAAGCTCTTCTTAATTTTAGAGTTATATGTGTTTTATCATGATTAATTATTTCTACAATTTCTTTTGAGTTTTGAGGATATAAATTATCATCAATCAATTGTCGTTCACTAAAATAATTTTTTATAACTTTAATAATTTTATCTATTATATATTTATCTACTATACGTAAATCAGTAACACCTATGGGTATTGTACCCCATATTTTGCAAATATCTTCTAAAATGTCATTCCACTGATTTTCTAAGGTTTCATTACCAATAATTGTTTTATAATATTGCAGTTTATCTTCTTTATTTTCAGCTACAAAGAATTTTATTTCATTAATTTTTTTTCCACTTACAATACTAAAATCCGAATTATCTAAATTATTACTTTTAAAAATATTAGTTAAGAGCCTTTCTTTAGCTAGTTCATTTTCATTATTAATATTTATGAGCCCATTTGTACGGTGAGGAATAATATTAGCAGGTGTTTTATAACCATCATTTTTATGAAATAGTGAATTAATCCAATCACCCATATGCCTTGCATTAAGCCCATATAAAGAATAGTTGACTCCAATACAATAAGAAAATTGGTTTACGTCTATTTTAACATCTTCCATTTCTTTTGAAAAGTATTGTCTATCTTCACTTAATCTATATGCAGAATGAACTTTTAATTTATCACCTCTTATGGAAAGTTGAATTAAATATTTATCTGATGTATAGAACAGTTCAATTGAAAGATTATTTAACTGACCATCATTTGTTTCTGTCAGAAGATTTTGATCTTTGGATAAAACATATAATCCGCATAGTACTAATTCAAATATGGTACTCTTACCTGATCCATTTCCTCCAATTATTGCTGAAATATTGACATTTATAGTTCTGCCTTCTGAATCTTTATAATCATACAATCTTATAGGTTCATTTATTACCTTTCGATTATCCTCAATATCAATCAGTTTATTTATATAATAGATCTCTTCCCTCTTTAAAACTTTAGAATATTCAGGGTTACAATCTTTATTTACTTTAATTGCTATTAGTTGATTTGCTAAACTTGGTTTCATATTTATTAATTTTATACACTTTCTACATTAACATTTAAAACACTTCTAATATTTTCGAACATAGGTCTAAAAATTTCAAAGTGTTCTGCTGGAATTGTTGGTACTATCTCTTTTGCAAATGACACTTTGTTTCCTTTAAATTTCCTAGGATTGTTTGGCTTCGTTTCATCATTATCAAAATATGACTCCAATCCTTCTACATGTTCGAATAAAAGTTCAATTGTTAGATATGAATTACCTTTATAGGTGTTACCTGTTGTTGGATTAATAACTTGACACGTTACTTTTTTTTCTATCGGTACTGGAAGAATGAAAGCATGGATGTTTTTATCTTGAACTTCTCGTTTTAAACCACGATATGCATTAGTTTCAGTCTCAGTAGAATCTTTAATACCTGACCATCTATCATAAGCTTTATCAAAATCAAACAAACCGAATAAAGGTTTACCATTCATTTCATCTATTATATTTTCATCATGTAACAGCGATGCTAATTGTTTTTCTCCAAATGCATAAAATGATAAAAATGGTGTTTCTTCACCAGGATAAAGAACTTCCCAAGCCCTACAAATAATTAAAGGGTCAGTGATACCTTCTGTAAATAGGACTGGCTTTTCTTCTTGTTTAACAGCATTCAAAATTGATAAAAGTCCGTGTTGTTCTGAATAGTTTATTATATCTTTTGCCAATTCATTTATTGCAAAATCTTTTCTTGACTGATGATTTAATATTTTGTTATTGTCATTTGGGTTTTTTCTTATTAATCCAATTTTAGAATTTGGGTAATTAATTAATGTCAAGGCGCTATGACTAGACATAATAATATGATTCTTTATATTTTCTTCATCATCTAAACTTTGAATATCGTTAACTTGATTAAGAAGTTCATATTGCCATTCTGGGTGAAGAAATGCATCAGGTTCATCTAAAATTGAAATACTATTTGTGTCTTTAAAGATGTAATATAAGGCATAGATGTAAACCATTTGATATTGACCATCACTAAATTGGTTAAAAGATATTTCTGGCAAATTATCTTTCAAGAAAATATTTAAATCAATGCTTTTCAGCATGCCTATCTGATTTAAAGCATCTAAATAATTTAATAACTGTAAAGGCGTCTCATCACTAAAAATTTCTTGAAAATGTTGAATACTAAAAAACTTTTTATAAGTATCATTGGTATTAAAATAACCTTCATCACGGACGTATCCAGTAGGCAAAGGTGCTGAATTCACAGTGAATAATTTATCCAAAAAATCTTTCACGAGACCTCTTGCTTTCCAATATCTAGTCTCTAAATCTACTCTGTCAACATCAAACGTTGTTTTACCTAATGCATAATTTGGCCGTTTTAACTCTAAAACAAATTCATCTCCAATTTTTTTAACATCTAACCTATCAAAAATAAAATCTCTTGCTTTATTTCCTGAGTCTTGAATTAATAAAATAAACAGTAATAATGATTTATATTCATTTCCTACCCCCCAAAAATGCCTATTTGATGGTATTGAAGATTTTATACTCTTTATAAAATTCGAATTATTTTTTTTTATTAGAGAATGAATTTTTTCATTATGACCTGAGTAGTAGAGTAAAATATTTTCCGGTAATATCCCTGAACTTGGTTTACCGACTTCATTATCATCTTTATTTAACCATTGATTACTGACATGATCCCATTTCACAAACACATCTGCTCCAAATATTTCATAGTCAAGAGTATATGTAAAATTCACTTCTGTTATATCATTATACAGATGTTGAAAAACATCAATAATTACCTCAAAAAAATTAGATTTTCCTGATCCATTTTTGCCAACAAAAATCTCAAGAGGTTTTTCTGTAAATTTAACAGTAAAATCTATTAAATTCTTATAGTTTGAAATATATAGTTTTTTTAATCTCATTAGTTTAGCTTTTTTAATAAATCAAAGAAAGAAAAAGCAAGTCACCAACCTCAAAAGCCAGCAACTTACTTCTATAGTTTACCCATTAATCACACTCTTCATCCAATCCAACTCTACTCCTTCTTTTTCTGATAAGGATGTTTCTAGTTGGTAACAAAGAGCTAGTAAATTATTAGTTATATCTTTTATAGCTTGAACTTCCTCTAATGGTGGAAGTGGAACTAAAAATTGTTTTAATTTTGTCATACTTAAACCTTCTCTTGAAACACCTACTTGTACATCCATGATAGTTTGTTGGAACTGAGGTGAGATAATTAAAGTATGTATAAAGCTACGAATACCTAATTCTTGAAGTCTAACGATAGCAACATGTTGACTTACATTCGCTGTATCAAAATCATCAGGTACAAGTGTACAACGACCAATAGATCCTCCTGTTATATTTAGTAAGAGGTCTTTTGGTAGTACCTTTGTTCCTTTCATTTTTTCATGAATGGCATCAGTAATCAATGCTACATTCTCCAGACGCAAACCGTCATTGTATATGTTTTGTGAACGGAAAAACTTAATTCCTTCCTCTACATATGCAGATTTCCCTCCAGATGGTGTACTACCTGCTCCTAACTTTATAGAAATATCCTGCATCCTACACCAACTCCACCCTTCAGGCAACTCAAAAGGAATTTCCTCTTCTGTAATTTTTGGGAGGGCTTTTTCTTTCTTGATTTTCTTCTCCTTTATGAGTTGTGCTTTTTCCTCTTGGATAAGTTTTAGCAATTCGGAAGCGGGTTCAACATTGGGGTTTTGTTTACGCCAATGATGGGTAAGCTTTCCTTGAACGGCTAATTGTAAGATGGCTTCTCTTAGCTTCTTTACATTGGGTTGGGTAGTAAAGAAGGTTTGGAAGTGAGGTTTTAAGACCGTCCAAGCGTTTTCTGTATCAGAAGAGGTTAATTGCTGTAATGAGGATGTGGCAAAGTCTTCTTTTAATTGAATTCGCTTTTTGGTCTGCTCTTCTAATTGCTCGATTTCTGCAAAAAGGATATTAATAGTTTTAATAATCTCAACTTGTTCATTTATAGGTGGTAGAGGAATAATGAAATTTTTTAATTCCTTCACCCCTACCATATTTACAATTGCAGATCCGGTTGCTTTATTATAAATTCTTGTTTGTATATAGTTCGATCTGAACAGATTAATAAAATAGGAATTAGATATTAGCTTATTATTTAATCTAACTTTCAACAAAGCTTGATTGATAATCCCAAATTTAGTTCCTTTAGTTAATTCACATATCCTACCTAGAGTACCCGAACAACTAATTAATAAATCACCAACATCAGCCTTAAAAGCTTTAAGTTCCTCAAATTTTTCATCATTTACATAATATCTAACCCAGTTTGGATCATCATTTATAGCATTATATTGTTCAAAAACTCTAACTCCACTTTCAACAAAAAAATCTTTTTTTAAAGCACTTCCAAAAGGACCTCTTTTCATTGAGTATTTATCATTATCTAATAGGTCAACCCATCTACAAAATGTCCAATTTGGTGGTAATTTAAAAGGTTTTTCATCATCTTCTATTTCAGGTAAAGCCTTCTCCTTCTTGATCTTGATCTTCTTCTCCTTTATCAATAGAGCCTTTTCTTCTTTAATACGTTTTAGTAATTCAGAAGCAGGTTCAACATTAGGATTTTCCTCTCTCCATTTCTCTGTCAATTTCCCTTCCACTGCCAATTGAAGAATTAGGCCTTTTAATTCTTCAGCATTTTTTGGATGGATACTTAACTCCTTAAAGTATTCTATAATATGCGAATGTATCATGCTTAGTGTAAGGCTTCCGTTAATACTTTTACAATCTCCTCTTGGATACTACTGATGTTTTGCTCACAAGCTCTAAACTGTTCCAATAGTTCTTCTGGACTTGCCAAACTGTCTTCCGCTTGATGTGGATTTTTGATATCCAAATTGTAGTTTCTCTTCTTGATTTCTTCCGCAGACACTTTCCAAGCATATTGGTTTTCCTCACGGTTATTCCACCATGCTTTTTCTAAATCAAACTCCTTGATGTTGATCGGCTTTGACTTGTTATAGTTCTTTACCCCTTCTGGGTAAGGGTGCTCAAAGTACCACACCTCTTCTGTAGGTGTTCCTTTCTCAAAGAACAATACATTGGTTTTAATACCTGTATAAGGATTAAATACGCCATTCGGCAAACGAACAATGGTATGTAAGTTACATTTCTCCATCAGTTCCTCTTTGATACGCGTTTTCACCCCTTCACCAAACAAAGTACCATCAGGCAATACCACTGCACAACGTCCTTTATCTTTTAATAGCTTAATGATTAAAGCCAAGAATAAATCAGCCGTTTCTTTTGTGCGAAATTTCTGAGGAAAGTTGGTTTCCGTACCGTCTTCTTCCACACCTCCAAAAGGAGGATTCGTTAGGATGATATCTACTTTATCTTTTCCACTCCAATCGGCATAAGGCTTTGTCAGAAGGTTATCTCTTCTTACGGCAGGAAGATCAAAACCATGCAACATCAAATTGGTTGTACACAACAACGTCGGCAAAGGTTTTTTCTCAATACCACGAATTGCCGATTGCATAATTTGTGTATCCTCAGAAGTCTTCACTTGTTGGTTGACATGATCAATTGTACAAGTCAAAAAACCACCTGTTCCGCTTGCAGGATCTAATACACTTTCACCCAACTGAGGGTTTAAGATATCCACCATAAACTGCGTTACCGCACGAGGCGTATAATACTCTCCCGAAGAACCTGCCGATTGCAATTCCTTCAAAATCGTCTCATAGATATCATTAAACATATGACGCTCTTCATTGCTATTAAAGTCGATCATATTGATCACATTAATCACCTGACGGAAGAGCGTTCCGTTTTTCATATAATTATAGGTATCGTCAAATACAGAACGAATAATTCTCGCCTGAGGACTTTCCGTTATATCTAACTCCTTTAATGTCGGGAACAATGTATTATTGACAAACTCCATCAAATTATCACCTGTCAACCCTTCTTCATCTGCCGCCCAAGTCTGCCACTTCAACTCCTCAGGAATCGGACTCTCATAATCGTCTATGGTAATTTCCCATTCCTCTTCTTTATCGGCAAAAATCTTCATAAATAGCATCCACACCATCTGTGAGATACGTTGTGCATCTCCGTCAACACCAGTGTCTTTACGCATGATGTCACGAATGCTTTTAATATTTGATGTTATTTGGCTCATTGTTGTTTTCTTAATTTTAAATTAGAAAGGTAAATCTTCTTCTTCTAAAGGTTCAGCAAAATTTATAAATTGTTTACTTTCTATTTCTGTGATCAACGATAAAATAAAATTAGATACTTTCTCTAAAAATTCAATAGGTAATTCAGACGATTCAATAAAGAAACTATTATATGGATCATCATATTCTATCCCTTTTTTAATATACTTTTTTACGAGAGTATAATCGTTATCCCATTGAATACGTGAATTATTATGTGCAATTCCATTTCTTAGTAATCGGTAAGCATTAAATGATTCAAATTGTTTAATAATTCCTCCCACATCAGACGTAATTTTAAAGAAGGATTTAAATCTTAGTATATCTGTTTTAGCTTTTATATTATTGACTTTTAATGGTGAAGCAGTTTGATTTTCAATTTCTCCACATAATTCTTTTAAAGAATTTTCGAAAAAAGCATAAATTAATATTACACTAGAATGAAAAAAGTGACAATTTAAAACTCTGACTTTTTTTTCATACAATTCCTGAAGTTGGCTTTCTTTATCAGGTTCTTCTTCAATTTGTTGAAGTAATCTTTCTTGATTACTTGAAGATAAATCATGAGTAGTTTCTGTACATAAACCTATATGTTCAATTAAGTATTCTTTTTCTTTTAGATGATTACCCTTAAAAGAAGATAAATCGATCGCTATTTCATTTAGATTACTGTAATTTGTTAACATAATAATTATCGTTTAAATAAATCTAGATAGACTCCTCTTCAATCTGTTTTAAGGATTTTCCTTTACTGTTTTTCCAACTTTCTGGTCCACTTCTAGCTGTTCCTGCAATTAAAGCGGCTGCATAGGAAGATGAACTCATTAAAACATTCTTTTTAAGGATAAAGCATTTGTTGCTTACTTCCACGATATTTTCATCATTAATTAGGTCTTCTCTTTTTTCTAATAATTTCTTTTGGTTCTCCCTAAAATTATCGGATATTTCTTTTACCATTTGAGAATCTTTTAATAAGACGAAGCCTTCATTACTTCTTTTGCCTTTTGCAGTTAGCCCTTTGATTTTGAAATAGAATATTTCTTCCTCTTCAGTTTCCGATTTCTTTTCTTCTTTGTTAGAAGATGTAGCGTCTAACTTTTCTAATAATGGATGACCTAATGTTCCCATCACCATTTTAATATTATGAAGATATTCTTCCATAGCTGATCTCTCAGAACGTGGTAATGACGACTGAGGAGGCGTATTACCATTTTCAAGATCATAACGATCAGCATCAAGAGCTAAAGCTGTTATACGAGATTCTAGATACTTTATATGAGCTTTGGTTAAATTCTCATCTTTACTGGTAAAGAACACGACCTCACTCCAAAAATCTTTATTTCTAAAATGATCCACCAAACGATCATAAACGTTTTCTGACTCTCCTATATATACATTGTTTCTACCATCAGTAGCATGCTGCTCTAAAAGAAAATAAACTCCTGGTCTTTGTGCTTCTTCCCATGCCTTCAACTCAGAAAATTTACTCCTTGGACATGCTACCGCTTGACCTGACCAATTGACAATTTCTACATGTCTCAATCCACTTGCAGAAGCATCTGATAAATATATTTTTATTGTTTTTCCGAACATAATATTTCAAAGGAATTAAAAAAGTAATCACCTATTTCTTAAAAAGTCTTCTAACTGTTCTTTAGTTGGTAATTCTGTTTTATACTGGGTTACAAACATTTTATTATCCATACCACCTAGGGCAAATTCTACTAACTCATGATTTTGATTGGTGCATAAAAGAATACCTATGGGTGGATTATCATCTTCCCTTTGAATGTGCTTTTTATAGTATTGTAGATAGGTATTAAGTTGTCCAGCATAATGATGTGTAAATTCATCAATTTTAAGTTCAATTAGCACATGACATTTAAGTATTCTATGATAGAAGACCAAATCAACAAAAAAGTATTCCCCTCCAATTACTATTCTTTTTTGTTGAGCTTCAAAACAAAACCCATGACCAAGCTCTAACATAAATTCTTTAAGGTCATTGAGTAATGCGTTTTCTAGTTTTGACTCAGAAGCTAATACGTTATCTGGTAATTCAAGAAAATCAAAAACATAGGGAGTTTTCAACACATCAGTAGGTAAAATCTTTTCTGTACTCTTCTGAAAATGCTTCATCATTTTCTCAGGGTTTTTCGCATAAACTGATCTTTCATAACTCAGCTTATTAATTTGTTTTTTTAATTCTCTCACTGACCACACCCCTTTTATTGCTTCTAATTCATAATACCTCCTTTGATTCTCATCATGAATTTTTATTAATTCTAAAAAATGTGAGAAAGACAAATGACTTAATAAATCTACATCTAAAGGCAAGGCACTACTCAATCGGTCAGACAGTGTCTGACTGATTCCTGAATCTTCTATTACCTGATTAAATGATGATAACTGTTGTGGGTATAAAATGGACTTAATGGCTTCCCCAAATTGAGGATAAGTAATATAGAACTGTCTGTAAAGCTTTAAATTAGTAACCGAAAAACCTCTTTTATTAATTTTCTCACTCAGATGATGAATAATTTTGTCACCATAATTTTGTCTATCATTACCTGCTTGTTCATATTCTACTATATAAAAACCAAAGAGCCAATTGCGTAGACTTAATGATTTATCAATTGTTCTTTTTACTCCTTCTTTAAAAAGTAAATCTGTATTTTCAATGGTTTTTACTAATAGACTAAAACTCTTCATACTTAATTTATTTCCTTTTATGCATTTATCATCTAAATAAACACTATTTATTTTAAGCATACAGCTCACTTTCAAGCTCTTTCACCGCTTGATCAAAATCTTTCTTCTTTCCAAAAGCTCTTACAAGTTCTACTGGTGATCCTATCTCATTTAATGGTTGTACTTTCAATACTCCACCTTGTTCAATAGAGACAATACCTTCTTCTTCATATTTCTCTAAAAGACTTGATAACACTTTCTGAGCTACATCTCCATATTTTGTAAAATAGTTTCGCTTTCTTACATTATTCGCTCTATCTTTTCTAGTCAATGCAGGTTGATCAAAGGCGATATGACATATCAAGTCAAAAGCATCCATATCTTTGCCTACTTCTTCTCTTAACGCATCTATTAGGATTCCTTGTTCTTTTAGTTCATCTATTATAGCCTCTTTTTTGTCTGCATTATTCCACTTCTCTTTAAAAACTTCTATTGATGAGAATTCTCTTTGAACACTATTTTTTGTATAATCTTTTAGCGATTCGGTGATCAATTTACCATCAGGTCCATAATACTGTACTCTTTCATGGGCGACGGTTACTTTTACATCATTGACGTAATATTTACGAGGCTCATCTTCCTCATCCATATCACCAAAATCATGAGGTGGTACACCATCTTCTCCATCTATTGGCTCACCGTCTTCTCCTAAAATTGGATCTTCTTCAGATATATCATCCTCTTCTGGTATAACGGGTTCATTCTCACCCGGCTCATAAATTTGGACTGGATCACCATCAAAATCAGGATCAGCAAAAAGGTTGGTTACCTTTCTAAAATCCATCACTGTGAAGAATACCTTGCCATCTTGCTCCCTGATACGAGTACCTCTACCGACAATCTGTTTGAACTCCGTCATAGAACCAATATTTGTATCTAGAACAACTAATTTCACCATCTTAGTATCAATACCAGTAGTCAACATCTTAGAAGTAGTAGCGATAACAGGACACTTTTCTTCAACATCAGTAAAGTTGTCTAACTCCATTTTACCAACTTCATCATCACCTGTAATTTTCACAACGAAGTTTGGATGTTTTGCAACAAGGTCAGCATTAGCATTAATCAAAGCTTGCCTCATCCTATTAGCATGATCAATATCTACACAAAACACAATAGTCTTTGCATAGCGATCAAAACCCTTTAAGTATTCCGTTATCTTTCGAGCGACTAGATTTGTTCTTTCATCGATAGCAAGATTACGATCATAATCCTTGAGATTATATATTCTATCCGCTACTTCATGACCATACTTATCTAGTTTTCCTTTTGTTGGTCTCCAACCTTCATCAATCGTAGTGGTAATTCGTACTACTTTATATGGAGCTAAGAATCCATCTTCAATACCTTGTTTTAAAGAATAAGAGTATACCGGTTCCCCAAAGTAATTAATGTTAGATACATCCTTTGTTTCTTTTGGAGTAGCTGTCAAACCAATTTGAGTGGCACTACTAAAGTAATCCAATACCTCTCGCCAAGCTGATGCCTCAGAAGCGCTTCCTCTGTGGCACTCGTCTATAATAACTAAATCAAAAAAATCAGGACTAAACTCTTTATATGCATTTTTTGATTCATCATTCCCTGTCAACCCTTGGTATAAAGCAAAGTATATCTGGTAGGACTTATCAATTTTGCGATTTTTTATAATCGTCATGATATCATTACCAAATGGAGAAAAATCACCATTTTTAGTTTGCGTCAAAAGAGCATTCCTATCTGCTAAAAATAGAATCCTCTTTTTAATACCTGCTTTCCAAAGTCTCCATATAATATTAAAAGCTGTGTATGTCTTGCCTGTTCCGGTAGCCATTACCAAAAGAATTCGATTCTGTCTTTTTGCAATTGCCTCTAACGTTCGGTTTATTGCATTCTGCTGATAGTATCGAGGGGTCATACCACTCTCATCAATATAATACTCTTGCTCTACAACTTTTTTTGCTGATTCATCCTTAATACCAATATAATTTAGGTACTTATCCCATAAAGTCTCAGGAGAAGGAAAATCTTCTAATGCGATTTCTTGCTCAGTATTGGTAGTCTTATCATGAAAAACAAAAGAATCACCATTCGACGTAAAAACAAATGGAACTTGTAGAATATCAGCATATTCTAAAGCTTGTTGCATACCAGAACCTACAGGCTTTTTATTATCCTTAGCTTCTATAATAGCAATTGCTTCATTAGGCTTATTAAAAAGAATATAGTCGGCCCTCTTGCGTTTTCCTCTAGCATGCATTTTACCTTGGACAATGATACGCCCATCAGTAAAAGACACTTCTTCTCTTACTTGCTTCTTTATATTCCATCCTGCATTGATTATTGCTGGGGTAATGAATTTTGTACAGATATCTCTTTCCGACAGTTGTTTTTTGTTCATCAGTTTTGAAGATCTAGCTAATTATCAAATCAGAATTTAAATATATCAATTTTGATAATAATAATTACATCAATTGCATGATTTAATAGTATCAAAATCATTAATATATAAATTGATGCGTAGGAACCTTATTTCAACCTCCTATTTAAGCCGTTTAAGACTAAACTTCTTTAAGGAAAGTTTCATCTTGTTTTGTGTTCACAAATACATTTTGTTCATATTTTATGAACAACTAAAAAAAATGAACATTTAAAATAATCTTATTGACGTTATCACTATTTATTACTTTATCACGTACATACAATTTTTATATCTTACCCCCTCAACAACACCTCCGGCAACACAATCTTCACCTCCTTCTCATGCTCCCACGACCAATACACAATATAGCTCACATTCACTTTTTTGATACTTTACTGTCTGCAAATACCCTTATTACAAATTGAGGCCTTAAGAATCGCACCAAAATTTATTAATTAAAACAAAAACGCACCAAATATTTGCCCGATTAAACAAAAAAAGTATAGGTTACTATATGAATGCACCATTTTTCACAAAGGAAAAGGAAGGAAAGTTTAGTATTGGTTAAGGAGCTATTATCGAAGCCTTAGAATTACAGATGAACTATACTACACCACTTTATGATAAAAGTAAAACACTTTCCTAAAGATATAGGAAGCACTACTCTAGAAGCTTCTTTGTTTTCTCATTTGCATTTTGATCTAAAAAATGAAGTTTTCAAAAAGTTCTTCAGTGTATATTCTCAAAATGATATTGATTATTTTGAGAAATGTTATTTAGAAGGGAAAGATCGTTAATCTATAATATTTTTATTTGTCCATTAAGTTAATTCCAATCACCCTCTCCTCAACAACACCTCCGGCAACACTATCTTCACCTCTTGCTCATGTTCCTCACACCACCAATACACAATATAACTCACCTTTACTTTTCTAATAGTATACCCTTTCATCTCATATTTCTTCAACTCTTCCTGAAATGCTTTAGAGAACTTTAATACAGGGTATTGTTCTTGGAAATAGCATCCTTCATTATCAAAAGTAAGTTCATCTCCTGTCTTTAATTTTGATATTAGAGTTTGCATACGGACAAAATAACTTAACCAAAGATCTTTGTGAGTAGTCTGAAGCAATAAAAGTTTTGATGGTTCGTATTGTTCATCATCTTGTTTCCAAATTAAATTGGGGATTGAGATATTATTGAGATAATTCTTATTGGTATGAATAAACAAATTGTGTTTTGCTCTGGTGAAGGCGACGTATAATTCTCGCTTTTTAGCATCTACATTATCAATTTTGTCTTTTAACATGATGAAGACGTTATCAAATTCTTTTCCTTTTGATTTGTGAATGGTAGATACCAATATCGTTTCTTCTTCTGAATTGATAAAGTCTTCTAACTTAGACTCTTTGATAAATATTTCTAGATCTGATTTGTACTTGATTTTTGGGTATAAATCATGGAACGCAGAAGTAATATTCAAACAAATTTCTAGATGAGGACTATCCTTAAATTCTATCTTAATTTTATTAATGGCATCTTTCCATACCTGATTATCAATAATTGCCTCTGAGTTGTTAAAGTCAACAGCAGTTATAAATGCTCTAATTTCATATAAATTGAAGAGATTAAATCCTTCATTGGTTTGAATGAGTTTAGCTTTCTTCCCCATCATGTTCAACATTCCTGCTATTTGGAGGGCATCTACATTGTAATGAGTAAGAATACAAGTCGAACCTTTTAATTCACTACGATATACTTTCCTCACCACAGCTTCCGTTAGATGTGCTGACGAATATTTGGTCAATTCAACGGTGCCATCCACTTTAGATTTAGGAATGATTGGGGTTTCCTTCAACCTAGTTTGGATCTTTTGAACAAACTCATTAGAATACTCTACTAGTGATTTATCGCTTCTATAATTCTCTGTTAATTCAATCTTTTTCGCTTGATGTTCATGTATAAAGTTTTCCAGATATTTTGATGATGCCCCTCTAAATTCGTAGATGTTCTGATCATCGTCTCCCACCATAATCACCCTCATGTCATCGTTTACCTCCATTAAAGCGGATACTAAATCGAATTCTGCTTGGTCCATATCTTGGGCTTCGTCAATCACCAACACCGTTTTGGTAATATTCGATGGTTCAATCTCTTTACTACGGATCATTTCTACCGTAGAAGCAATTACATTCTTGGCCTTTTCTAAATCGCCTACCCTTCCCAATATCTCAAAACAATAGGAATGAAACGTCATTATTTCAATTCCATAAACCGCATTACCAATCAGTTCTTTCAAACGCATCTTAAACTCAGTGGCTGCCGCCCTAGAAAATGTCAACATCAAAAGCTGTTCGTGCTTTACATCTTCCATTAAAATTAAAGAAGCGAGTTTATGTACCAACACTCTAGTTTTCCCACTGCCAGGCCCTGCCAATACAGAAATGTACTCCGATTTATTATCCGTAATAATACTATTTTGAGTTATGGATAACCCTCCAAACAACTGTTCATATTTTGCAGGAGTGATGTTCTGTTTTAGTTCTTTTCCTTTATTCCCTTTGAAATATTTCTTCAGAAAGTCGGCGTATTCTAAATGGAAATAATCCTCTGTAAATTGTAAGGCAGCTTTATAATCATCAATCATTTTGTTGGCATACTCCCCAACAATATGTATTTGTTCTGTCTTACTTTGATAATAATCCTCTAACTTTTTATAATCCGATTTTTTGTACTTAATCGCATTGTTTTTTTCTATACGATCGACTTTTATTTTATTGTAAGTGATCAAAAATCCTCCATCAATCTTTATTGCATCAATTCTTGACAAATAGAAAAGTGCATCTTCCACATCCTTTATATTAGGATGGATCTTATCAATAGATGAAGCATTTTTAAATTCTATATACCTAAGTAATTCTAAAACAGAAAAATGGATTAAAATCTCCTTACTTGAAGAGGGCTGTTCATTACTTTTTATAAATAAGTATTCAACAATGAATTGGGCTACTTTATATCGTAAATTAATTTTCTCTTTGAACGTCTCTCTAGGCAATTTACTTTTCACCAACAAATGATGATTAGAAAACTCATCTTTCTTTCTCTTGATACAATTGGTGATTACCCAAAAATTTAAAATGGTTTTTATCTTTTGAGGATTTACTTTGGTCACATTTTCAGCTTCACCTTTCTCATTTAACTCTTTGATATGGTATTGACCTTCTTCCTCAGTAAACTCATTCATCAAGAACTTTTCGATACCAATAAACCATTTCAATATATTCAGAGAAGTATTTTGTTTATCTTCTCTTTTGATGAAAGCTGTAAGGTCTTTAGCATCAGAAAGTATCCCTTCTTCTCTCATTAAGGAAATGCTTTCAATGACTTCTTCTTTACTTAATCCAAGATGATCAGAGATATAATCCACCCTTGTTTCAGCCTTTTCATCATCTTCCTTAATCCTAGTTTTTGATGAAAACAGCTTCTTTATCACCCGAATTGCATTTTGCTTTTGAGCCTCATTAAATCGAGGAGAATCATAAATCTTATCAATCGCTTCTTGAGCATTTTTCGATTGGATACTATCTGCAAATACTTGAGGCATGTTCTGCCCTCTTTTCACATACCCAGCATCTTCTAAAGCTGCTATTGCAGTAGTGACTCTTGTTTCTAATTCTTTGATACTATCGTCCCAACCTGCTTTTCTTGCAATTTCTAAAGCTGAATTCGATACACTATTTCTAAAAACAGACAATTGCTTGATGGCACTCCATATCTGTTTTATTTCATTGAAATTTAATTTTGTCTGATTTAATAGAAGAAAATGCTTATCTAAATCTTCTTCATTAAAAAGCACAAAACATTCTGCTGTCAAACTCTGATCTCTTCCTGCCCTTCCTGCCTCCTGAACATAATTTTCTAAAGAATCGGATACTTCAAAATGTACTACCATTCGAACATCACTTTTATCTACTCCCATGCCAAAAGCAGACGTAGCCACCATAATATCTACTTCACCATTGATAAAAAGTTCCTGATTTTCCGACTTCTCATTTTTATCCATCTTACCATGATAAGCCCTGGCACAAAAACCATCTTGGTTCAATTGTTCAGCTACTTTATAGGCCTTTTTTGTTCTAGACACGTAAACGATAGTCGGACATTGTTTCGCCTCTAATAACTCTCGTAGCTTCGCATATTTTTCTTTGTCTCCTTTCTTAGGAATTACCTGATAACTTAAATTAGTTCTTGATGCTTTTGAGCTAAATTCTTTTAAATCTAGCGAGAGTTTGCTAGCAAAATAGAACTTGATATCGTTGACTACTTGCTTCTTTGCAGTGGCGGTAAAACATGAAATAGGAATGGTATAATCAAGATTTTTCTTCTCTTGCAGATTCTTGATAAAATCAGCAATATATAAGTAATCCACCCTAAAGTCTTGTCCCCAAGACGAAAAACAATGGGCTTCGTCAATGACAAATCGAACGACATTTCGTCCCAACAAAAGCCTTTCTATTGACCTCGACCGAAGAGATTCTGGAGAAATATATAATAAAGAAGCCTTCCCTTCCTCCACTCTTTCAAAGGACTTTGCTCTCTCAATAGGGTCTAATAATCCATTAATCGTAACCGCATCTGTGATACTAGATTTCTCCAAGTTATCCACCTGATCTTTCATCAAAGATTGTAATGGAGAAATGACGACCGTTAACCCTTTTACATTATCCCCACTCATCAATGCAGGTACTTGAAAAGTAATCGATTTACCTCCGCCTGTAGGAAATATAGCTAAGATGGAGTCATTATTAATGGCAGCGTTTACAGCATCTTCTTGAAGTGACTTTCCTTCAAACTTACGGTAATCAGGATAACCAAAATATTTCTTTAAGCCTTCTTTGGCATCTAATTTCTGATTGCAATAATTACAGTTTGAAGAACATTTTGTATTACGAAGAAGTCGAAATACATTTTCAATCTCAGGGTATGTTCTCAAGACCCAAGGTGGAGTGATTGAATATTTACTCTTTATCGAAATTAAAGATAATACATAAGCTAATTCAATAGGGTGATCGGAAACTAGTTCTGCTAGTTCATCTACATTGTCGCATATCTCATCTTTAAATCTTTTTCTAATCAAAGTGATTGGATCTGAATAAGATTCTTTGTACCCAATGTATTTGAAGAAAGACAAGAACTCCTTTTTTTCTTTCAATAATGAATAATAAATTGACTTTAATTCATCATCTAATTTATGGAAGGAGGAGATTTCGTCTTGTAAAAGATCTCTTGCTTTCAGACAATCGTTTAATGGGTTATTCAGCTCTTCTGTTTGAAGTTTATCGTCTTTTAGAAGATGATGATAAGGCTTAGTGGGAAATAATAATGGAGACCAATGTAACGTATCAATCAAATGTTTATCATCAAAAGAAACGATATATTGTTTTTCAATAATGGGTATATCATGGACAAAAATATTATGTCCACAAATAAAATCTTTGGTCTGAATACATTGAAGTAAGTCCTTATTTGATGTTGAATGAGATTTCATTCCATCGCTAGTCAATACACCAATATCTTCAATTTTTTTAGATTTTACATTCACCTCAATATCAATAAATGCAATAGTTCCCATTTAAAAATAAATATAACAAATCACATTTATTATTTAAAAATTGCATTAATTTAAGTTAACAGGATTTTTAGTTTTCTACTCTTAAGTACCAGGCACCCACCAAACCCCCTCCTCAAAATCAACACCACCACCCATCTCTTCCTGCACCACTCTATCCACAATATACACCCCAATCTCTGCCATACGATCAAAAGTATCTACGCTATCGAGGGGAAAGTTTTGTCTTGTTCTATGGATATCAAAACGGTCGGAAAGGTTGTTTCCAAAAGCAGCCTCTACTCCTTCTTTACCAATCATAAAACCGATGAGTCCTCCCCATGTTGCGGTTGGATTATCGGAGTCCCACCCTGAAAGTGTGCCGATTTTAATAGTTTCTTTTAAGTCACCTTCTCCATATAGCAAGCTGATGATGGATGCTCCATAATTAATGCCTGCAGCAAAGCAGCCGTTACAATACAGTTCCTTTGAAGTAATATCGTAGCCATCTTCTTGGTTCACTTGGTATTTGATGTACAATGAGTCTCTCACTTCTTCCCATTTTGTTCCTTTTTGATATTCGGCATTAACGAAGTCATACATCTTCGTAGCATATGAAGACGGTGGCATTTTAGTTCTTGCTTCTTTGGCCATCCACAAGATCTTCTCTTTTTGGGTTAACTTTTGATCTACCTTTGATGCCAAAGAGTACATATTGACATAAAATTCTGAGATATAAGCGGCATCTTCTCTTGCTACGGTTCTTATCGGAAGGTAGGCCATTTTCTGAGCGATATCGGGACGAGCGGGTGCAAAGAATCCAAAGATCTCTGTAGTCAATTGAGCATCGATCATATCGTAATGCTCGTTGTTTTTAGGGTCACTTGTGTCCGGTGGTAACATTCCTTCTTGCATTAAATCAAATGCTCTTTGATTGGATACCCAAAGATAGTTTTCTTCCTCTTTTTTAATATGCTTCAACCAACCTTCTCGAATATCTTCAGGAGATAAAATACTTTTCTTTTTTGTGTAAAGTAGATGTTGATAGATATATTCAATATCAGTGTCATCGTCTGCTCCCCAGACTTCATCTTTGGTTCTAATCACAAAGTCAATTGTCTCTGATAAATCACTTGGTACTCCCTGCCCCCAAATACTTGGCTGATCAGGTTGCCCCCAATCCTCTCTTGTATAAAAGTCACCTGTTTTGATTTCTCCGATATTGCCTATCTTATCCATTTCGGTCACAAGCCCCGTCCAGTTTGCGATACACTGACCCAACCAGAATCCATATAATTTATCTTTGTACTCCATTCGAGATATTTTAATATCTGTTGTTTTTGGAGTGTATACTTTATAGGTAAGCTGAGGATCTTGTAACACTTTACCCTTCTGTGAATTACAAGAAATAATTATTGCAGATAAACAAAAAAATAAAATGGGGGTTTTGATATTTATATTCATTTCAATTTGAAGTTAGTACTAATTTAAAAAATGTAATTTATATAGCTGTTCAACATTAGGTTTACCACAAGGTAATCATTCATAATTGGGGAGCAAAATGGATTATTGAACAATTTTCATTAACTTCATGTTGATGTATTTAACGACCCCTTTTTACAAATCTACTAGCTTACTTATATGGATCAATTGTTACTTAACTACTTTAAAAATTCTCTTTATGGAATAGCGGTTTATGAAAGAGTGGAAAAAGATCGATATCGATTCGTACTCTACAATACCACAGGAAGAAAAATGGATGGAGTCCCTGATATAGATTATGAAGGGAAGTTCATAGAAGACTTGTTTCCCAATGTACACGAGTTTGGGATATTTGAAAAACTAGAAGAGGTTTTTAAAACAGGAATCCCCCAAGAACATCAATTGAAAACCTATAAAATTTCTGATGATCACTATTTATATCGGACCAATAAGATTCAGAAATTATCCAATGGGTATATGGTTTGTCAGTATCACGACGAGTCCAAAATATTTGATTTAACCGATCGGCTTGTACAAGATTACGAGACCTTTGAAAACATCTTCAACTATTCAGAATATAAGGTAAAAGGTGATTTCTCTATCGTTCATCAGTTAATTCAAGTATTGCTAAAGAAACAACCTAGTGATGAGTTGAAGAAGATCAATACTCATATTAAAAATATTGAAGATAAGATTGATGCCCTTTCCTCATCCATTTCCAGAGGAATGAAGAAAATTAAACAAGAAGTTTTTAGATAAACAAAAAACCACCCCAAGATCACTCTTGAGGTGGTTTTAATATTTTAAATAAAGTCAGACTACTTGATAATCTTGTTACCTAAAGGTAGTACTACTTTACCTGCTAATTCGTTGATGATTGCCGCAGCCATCATGTACCATGCAGCCAATGCACAAATGATCAAATCGATTGCTGCAATTGTTTTGAATGCTTCCGATACGAAGTGCTCTAACACTAAGAACAAGAAACCTAACAACAATGTACCGAATGTGAAAGCCATTGCTGTGTGGATTCTTAATGAAGCAACGAACATGATTGCTGTATATAGCATCCATGCTAATAAGAAGAATCCTACGTCAGAGTGCGACGAAGTGTACACTCCATAGTGGTTACAAAGCCAGATGATACATAAACCCATCCAGAATGCTCCGTAAGATACAAATGCTGAGAAACCAAAGCTGTTCCCCATTTTTTGTTCTTGGAAACCTGCGATAAACTGTGCTAGACCACCGAAGATAATACCCATAGCCATAACAGGACCTAAACCGACCCATCCAAGGTTATGGAATTGTAATAATAAAGTAGTCAAACCGAAGCCTGCTAAACCCACTACTGCTGGATTGCCATTTTTCATTTTTAAGTAATTTATCCGTTTTAAATGATTCTTTTTTGCTTGTTGAAAGAGAACCGTCAATTTTTTTCGGATGCAAAAATATTAAATTAAAAATGGCTTATAAGTTAATGAATGATAAGTGGATCTTATGAAAGTTAATGGACATTCTTATCCCTTAACTCCGTCCTTCTCATTGGCATACTGTCTATTTTATCATATAAGTCTTTTTTTGACAGAAATGTTGATTCTCTTAGCTTCACTCCACCATCTAAACCTATTAAAACTACTTCAAAATCCATTCTTTTATCAAATAGCAAGGGGTGTTCCCAATCGATTGAAGCTTTTTCATCGGCGCTTAACGAATAAGATGAATTGACAACATAAAATACCTTTATTTTCCTTTCCTCAAACTCATCTTCCTCCCCTTCGAACTCTTCAATTTGTTGGGTATAGAGGTCTTGACCTTCGACATTCGTTTTAATAACCAATAAGCGGTTTTTCCATTGATAATCGTCCAGGTTTTGTGCTTCTACTTTACCAAATAAAAAAATACAGGTAATAAAAATAAAGCACAGAATACATCTGTTCTTCGATTGTAAGTAGCGTTGGAGCATAGTAGAAATTTAAATATTTATTGAATTGGAAGTTGGTTCCTTAAGTTAATCATTACTACAGTATTATCATAATTTTCTTTACAACAGAATGGTGCATATGTTTAAGAACCACACTGGTGCAGATGTTTAGCGACAGCGACATCTGTACCTATAAACGTTAGAGGTCTCCTGACCTCGTGGTATACGGCAACAAGGTCGGGAGACCTTGGAAGTTTTATGGGCACAAGAAACGCTAGCGCTTAATTCTTGCGCCAGTTTTACTACACTGGTGAAGATGTTTAGCGATAGCGACATCTGTACCTAAAAACGTTAGAGGTCTCCCGACCTCGTGGTATACGGTAACAAGGTCGGGAGACCTTGGAAGTTTTATGGGCACAAGAAACGCTAGCGCTTAATTCTTGCGCCAGTTTTACTACACTGGTGCAGATGTTTAGCGATAGCGGCATCTGTACCTATAAACGTTAGAGGTCTCCTGACCTCGTGGTATACGGTAACAAGGTCGGGAGACCTTGGAAGTTTGTAGGCACAAGAAACGCTAGCGCTTAATTCTTGCGCCAGTTTTACTACACTGGTGCAGATGTTTAGCGATAGCGACATCTGTACCTAAAAACGTTAGAGGTCTCCCGACCTCGTGATATACGGCAACAAGGTCGGGAGACCTTGGAAGTTTGTAGGCACAAGAAACGCTAGCGCTTAATTCTTGCGCCAGTTTTACTACACTGGTGCAGATGTTTAGCGATAACGACATCTGTACCTATAAACGTTAGAGGTCTCCCGACCTCGTGATATACGGCAACAAGGTCGGGAGACCTTGGAAGTTTGTAGGCACAAGAAACGCTAGCGCTTAATTCTTGCGCCAGTGGGAGCCACATTTCAATTCCTAAGTTTTCTTTACTAATTTTGTAGTAACCAATAAATTAACACACATAATGAATACCAAAGAATTAAAATATTTCTCCGCTTACTTGATCCCACTTTTTTGTCTGATTGGCTTCCTTAAAGGAGGTTTCTTCGCTTGGGGAACTGTTATTTTTGCTTTTATCTTCGTTCCTATCTTAGATGCAATACTTCCAACCACAGAAGAAGTAAGTGATTCCAATAATAAAGAATACGCTTTAATTTACGACCTACTTCTCTACTTTAATCTAGTTTGGGTGTATGGATTGGTGGCCTTATCAATTGCTCAATGGGAAGCGACAAATTTCTCTACTTCTGAAAACATCGGGCTTATCATCAGCCTAGGACTTGTATTAGGAACAGCGGGTATTAATGTCGCTCATGAACTAGGGCATCGAAATAAAAAGAGAGAGCAGATCTTTGCACAATTACTCTTACTCCCATCATTTTATATGCACTTCTTTATAGAACACAATCGAGGTCATCATTATCACGTAGCTACCCCTAACGACCCTGCCACGGCTAAAAAGAACGAGTGGCTCTACCTCTTTTGGATGAGAAGTATTATCTTCTCTTATGTTGATGCATGGAAGATTCAACTTCAATTATTGAAGGGGAAATTCTTTACAGTTGAGAATAAAATGCTTTGGTATTCCATCATCTACTTGATGTACATGACTACATTATTTCTCCTATTTAATTCCACCACCGCTGCCTTTGTGATACTTTCTGGCTTTGTAGGAGTACTATTATTAGAGACAATCAACTACGTTGAACATTACGGTTTGCTAAGAAAGAAACTACCTAATGGCCGATACGAAAAAGTACAGGTGTACCACTCTTGGAATGCAAACTATACGTTTGGACGTATCATTTTATTTGAACTTACGAGACATTCCGATCATCATTACAAAGCTTCGAAGAAGTACCATACACTGGAACATCAAAAAAAAGCCCCCGAATTACCTTTTGGATATCCGGCGGCTATTATTTGTGCTTTGTTTCCTCCAATTTGGTTTTGGGTGATGAATAGGCGAATTGTGTAGGGGGGGCGTATGCGATACGCCCGTGCATTTAAAAAGTTGGAGCCATGGTTTGGATATGATGTAAGTTTTGTTGATGCATCATTTGTTGGTGCATAAAATTATTATGCCACATCATCTGTTGGTGCATCATCCAATCCGCATTATTATTGATAAACCAGAATTGTCCTCCGATCAACAATTCAAAAGGTACGATGACCACTAATGGGGAATCTATTTTTTTGTCTTTTGGTCGTAATCTTAACTTCTTTCCTCCTCCATTTAATACATGGGCTTTGATGAATTCGTCTACTTTTACATCAAATTTATCGTTGACTTCATTCAAAAGCTGATACTCCTTTACATAACCTTCAGTATCTATTTTCATGCGGACCAATAATGGTTTGTAAACATCATGGAAAACAAAGAATTGATCTTTTATGTGGCTTTGAAAAAGCCTGTTTATCTTTTTCAGTTTGAAAGGATTTCCAGATTGAACAAAATAAGATTTTAATTCTCCATGGTCGTTGAAAGTAATTGATGTTGGAACACCATTATCTAGCGTAATAAACTTCTTGAGGTTATCAAAAGGATCATAGAAATCGAACGTTCCCGTTTTCTGATCTCCTTGTCCAAAATTGAAAACACACTCTGTATATTCACTACCATATTCAGGTTTGACTTTTTCATTGGTATATGAATACACTAAAAGACCATCTTTATATACTTCCCCTTTCTTCACTTCTCCATCTTCTATCGTTTTTTTAAGGGCTAATTTCCCATTGTAATACATGGTATAGTTACCATGTAGCTCATTCATTTTGGTATTCTTAAAGTCGACTTCATACATTAATTCATCATACAAATTAAAGTACTGCTTAGTATAATAGTCCTGATAAATACCTTTAATTTTTGTGTAATATTTTGCTTTTGATGTATCTCTCGTTTCTATAAAAAACTTATTTAAATAAGTCTTTTCATCCTTACTGAACTTAGAGGTTATCTTTGCAATATTGATTAACCCTGCAATGGATTGATCATTTAATTCGAGATTCTTTTCGTATTCGAATCCTAAAAAAGCAAAGTAATTTACCGCCCCCGTTTCCATGGTTTTTCCTTGAGTGATAACATTATCATACTTCGAGAAAAAATGCTCAATCATTGGTTCGATACTTTTTTTATTTGGGTTAATCTCTTCCCAAGTTTCCTCATCATACTTCTTTGCAATATAGGTCTGATGCATCACCGAACCGTTAAAGTTCATGTTATACACCTTTGCAAAGACAGTACTATCGAACTCTGCAATGTATTGTACAAAAGATTCTCGGTTTCTGGTTCTACCTCTAAAGTGAATATTCTGTGCAACAAAAAAGGAATCCTGCCCTACAGTCACCGCAGAATATCTGCTAGGATAAACGGCTTCAGAAATACCATCAGCTGACTTTTTAGAAATTTTAGCCACAGAGAATTTTGTTAGGGTTTTACGTGGGTTACCTTCTTTGTCATAGACCTTTCCTGGTAAGAATTCTCCTAAATTTTTAGACACCGATGCCGATGAAGAAAAAGAAAGTGGATCATAATACCCATGAATAGGCTGTCCGTATAAATCAAATTGAAGCCCGATTGGCGTTTGTGCATTAGCTGTAAGTCCTACCAATAAAAGTAGAACTAAATAGAGTAGTCGTTTCATGTTTGCTTGATACATTATTAAAAAAGTAATTCAAATATAAAGAAGTTCTTCGATAATCAATAATTCCACCTCTTCTATCAGATTTATGATTACCTTAGTGGTTAGACAACAAGATATTAAAGTAAATATGAAACCGACTAACTACTTAACTTCACTCACTCCTTTAAGAGGAATCGCGGCATTATGGGTTATTATATTCCATATTGATGTAAGCACTTACTACCGAGATCTTGGCAGTTTATTCGATCGCTCTTCTACAGGTATTTTCTCTAAAGGGTACTTGTGGGTGGATTTCTTCTTTTTGTTAAGCGGATTCATCATCTACCATGTCTATGGACAAGAGTTTAAAGAGGGCTTCTCATTTCCTAAGATGAAACGCTTTTTATGGACGCGTTTTAGTCGATTATACCCCCTTCATTTATTTACTTTAATGGTGACCATCATCGGGGCATTAATTTTTGGTCAGCTTTACCCTCAATTGATTGATGGAAGCTGGGAACTCTATTTCTCTCCAAAGGCTTTACTTCCCGAATTCACCATGATGAACGCCATGAACTTCTATCATTTCTTATCTTGGAATATGCCGTCGTGGTCAATTGGAGCAGAGTTTTGGACCTACTTCATCGCCATCTTTATTCTCGGAGCATTGGGAAAACAAACTAAAGTGGGATGGATAATCTCTTCTGTTTTATCATTTAGTCTTTTGGTGATGTTAGTTCATTTCCATCCCAACCATAACTTAGACATCACTTGGGATTTTGGTTGGCTGAGATGCCTATTTCAATTTATCTTAGGTGTCAATATCTATCAATTATTTGATAAGAAAATCGGAGCATCCTTTCTATCAAAAGACATCATATTTATTGTTTTGATGATGAGCATTGGCATTGGTTTTCACTTTATGTGGAACGATTTGATATTCGTTCCTTTATTCGCCTTACTCTTACTTGCAACAGCCTATAACAACAATAAAGTAAGCTCTTTTTTAGAGTCTCCTTCCTTAAAATTCTTAGGTGATATCTCCTACTCACTTTATCTAATGCACGGGTTAGTCTTCTTCTTTTTCTGGTTTCAGTTCCCGATATGGAAAGAGCAATTCGGTTGGGAGACTTTACCCAAGTGGATGCATCTTTTGTATATGATCACTTTCATCGGGATCACCATCTTGATATCGGCTTGGAGTTATAAGTATGTAGAAGTAAAGGGCAGAAAGTGGCTCAGAAAATAAGTGAAGTCGCTTCTGATCCTTATTAATAGCACATCTCTACGATATTATTGCACTATCGTCTTAACAATCCCTATTCAATTCGTTATCCAAGGAATAATCAGTAATTTTGTGATGTAATCAATTTGATATTTTGATTTGCATCTTCTCATGTCCACGTGAATTGTGACATTTCAACTTTGAGCTCACCCCGAGTTTGGTTGTCCTCTCTCCAATTTCCCTCTGTTCGCTTAGAACATCTCAATATCCTAAGGACATCAGTTTCTTAGTCACTTAAAAATAGAAGTATGAGTCGCCACGTTCGTAGTGATCAAAAAACCTTTATGGGTATAAAGGCTAATGCCACTGTATCCCTAACATCAATATTTATTATTTTTGTGCTTGTTGTTAGTACATTAGTCGTCGGCGAACCCATGGAGAAATGGTTCAAAGAAACACAAAATGCAGTAGCCAATAATGTTGGTTGGCTATTTATTTTGCTATTAAACTGTATGCTTTTCTTTGCATTATTCTTAGGCTTTAGCAAGTTCGGGAAAATAAAGATTGGCGGACAAGGTGCAGAGCCTGAATTCTCTCAGACAGCATGGTTTGCCATGTTATTTAGTGCCGGAATGGGAATTGGGTTACTGTTCTGGTCGGTAGCAGAACCCATCTTTCACTTCAATAGTAATCCGTTTATGAAAGATGGAGGATCCCCTGCAGTCGCTGCCGAAAAAGCGATGGGCATTACCTTTTTACACTGGGGAGTACATGCCTGGGCATTATATGCAGTCGTTGGATTAGCTCTTGCTTTCTTTACTTTCAATTTGAAATTACCACTCACCATCCGCTCCATTTTCTTCCCTTTATTAGGAAAAAGAATCTATGGTTTGATGGGAGATATCATCGATATTATTGCGGTTATAGCCACCTTATTTGGTCTAGCTACCTCATTAGGTTTTGGTGTACAACAGGTCAATGCCGGACTTACTTATCTCTTTGGCATTGAAACTTCTAACTCGGTAGAGCTGATTCTTATTGTCATCATTACAGGATTTGCTACGTTATCATTAGTTTTAGGACTTGATAAAGGAATTAGAATGTTAAGCGAATGGAATATTCGTTTGGCATTGGGGTTAATGCTTTTAGTATTATGCATCGGACCTACCCTTTTCATTTTGAAGTCATTCGTTCAAAATATCGGTTACTATATTTATGAATTCTTTGAACTAAGTTTCTGGACCAACTCTTACAAAGGTGTAGCTTCAGAGAAAAACTGGCAAAATTCATGGACAGTCTTCTATTGGGCTTGGTGGATTTCTTGGTCGCCATTCGTAGGTATTTTCATTGCTCGTATTTCCAAAGGACGTACCATCAAAGAGTTTGTTTTAGGAGTATTAATTGTTCCTGCATTATTGACTTTCCTGTGGCTCACGGTATTTGGAGGTAGTGCTTTATATCAAGAATTAATTGGTAACCACAGTATCACCGAAGCGGTAAATAAGAACGTTGCCACTGCTATATTTTATCTATTAGAACAATATCCATTTACCACATTCTCATCTATCCTAACGATCATTTTGGTGACGAGCTTTTTTGTTACCTCATCAGATTCAGGATCGTTCGTGGTCGATACGTTAACTTCGGGAGGTAGACACGATGCTCCCGTAGGACAAAAAATATTCTGGGCCTCAATGGAAGGATTAATTGCAGGTGTTTTATTGATGGGCGGTGGATTAGCTGCCTTACAAACCGCATCCATCCTCACCGGCTTACCATTTGCCATCCTCATTATTATTATGTGTTTCTCTTTCTATAAAGCGTTAAGTGATTATTACGACGAGCATTTTAAATCACATAGAGAAGTTCACAGAAGAGAGAAAAAGAAAAAATAATTCAGGATTAAGGATGTATCATCATTCAATAAATCCCTGTATCAAAAGCCCAGGAATTCATTCCTGGGATATTGATACGAAAAAAAATACTTGATACTCATCAATTCATTTTCGCACGCATTATTCCATCATGAAAAAATATTTACTACTATCTTTCTTATTTCTCCTCTCAACCCCTTTATTTTCCCAAGACAAACCCGAATTTCATTTCGGAGGAGCGCTAAGGTTTAACTACAATTATTCCACTTGGAAAGAAGGACACCAACAAAGAGGTGGAGATTTCGGTTACGATATGTTCTCTCTCCAGCCCACATTGAAATATAAAGGCATCGGACTAAAAACCGATATTAGAATTTATTCTGAAGCCTTCGGAGGATATTTCATGAAATTCGGTTGGTTTGATTACAATTTCACCGACGAAAATCAGATCCAGTTAGGTTTAACACAAGTGCCTTTTGGTATCACCACCTTTAACTCACATAACTGGTTCTTCAGTTTAAATTATTATTTAGGGCTTGAAGATGATCATGATATGGGCGGTAAATTCACCCACTCAGGTGAGGGTTGGGAATACAGCATCGCCTTCTTCAAAAACGCAGAGGAACTTTCGTTCGGCAGCTACTCGGATGCATCAAATAGTCGTTATTCTTATGATGTCGGCTCCATAGACGAAAATGGCGATGGCACACTTCAATATCGAAACAAGGAAACGAATCAGTTTAACGTCAACCTTCTCAAAAAACTAAAAACCGGTGAGATGGCGCATAAACTAGGTATCTCCGGTATGTTTGGTGGATTATACAACCTCGATACCGAAAAAATGGGTAAGCATTATGCTGCCGCCCTACATTATGAATTCGATATCAAAAAATGGAATTTAAAAGCGCAGGCTTCCTACTATAAAAAAGACGCCCATGCTCCCGATGGCGAAAGAAAGGATGTCGTGGCACTTACTGCTTACGGTGCTCCCTACCTTGTCGCCGCTGAGGCCATGACGTACACACTTGGCGTAAGTTTCACCCAACCCGTCGAATGGGGACCTGTCAGCTCCCTCATGTTCTACAACGACTTTGGATACATGGACAAAACAGAAGAATCCTTCTACGATTCCTACCAAAACGTGACGGGCTGCATGATCACCGCCGGACCGATGTATATCTATGTGGATGGAGCTCTGGGAAAAAACCAGCCTTGGCTTGGGCCGAACTACAACACCGCTCTGGCCTATGGAGATGAAGATGCGGACTGGCACTTGCGCTTCAACATAAACTTTGGGCTGTATTTTTAGGATCAAAGAAGAAGTGGTTTGAAAAGAAGGTCAAGGATGGGCGAATCGCATTCGCCCGCTTATTTGTGCATGCTCCCATCTTTCTTAAAAGCAGCTCTCCCCATTTTTGTTTCCCCTTTTCTTTTACCTCAACCCTTTAATTTTGTAGTGAAAGGCTCTTTTATTTTGTTTAGATGTGGGCGAATGCGATTCGCCCTTACGGGGCTTTATTTAGAGAAGCTATTTTTTATAGTTCGAGGGGTTATTATTTATATAGGCTATTGTATTTTTTAGATGATCTTGATCTCGTATGATGATATCATAAAAATTTCGTTGCCATAGAGATTTATTCTTATCGTACCCCATTGCCCATGCCTGCTTTGTCGTTGCTCCTTTGAACCCTCTGATTATCGCAGGTATATCTTCTGAAGGAGATAGGCTTTTTCTGTCCTCAAGTGATAATTTTCTTGCAGGATGTTTTATAATTATGATGCCATGAAAATGATTAGGCATGATAATAAAAGCTTCCAATTTGATATTATCTCTGATATTATCGGAATTCAACCACTCCCTTTTCACCATCTCTCCCAAAGGATTTAGATGCATCTCACCATTTATTATCCTCCCAAAAACACTTTTAAATTGATAAACATTAATCGTTATAAAATACACCCCCTCCTGCGCATAATCATACTTCCTCAACCGCAAACTATTCTTCCTCTCATACAAATTCGTATTCTGCTTCGGAATAAAACATTGACTTCTCTCCTCACCCAAAACCTCCTTCAAAAGCGCAATTGCCTTATCTGTACGAGCATTCACCGCCTCCTTCTTCTGATATTGTACTTTGTTATTTTTCCATATAGCAGCCACGCTTATGGTCTCTGCAATCAACCACGAATCTGATGGCTTGGTATATTCGTAAATTTCACAATGTTCTGTCCTCAAAAAGCTGGTGAAGGGTAATACCACATTACACTGATAAGTTGGCTTCTGATGATATTTATGTATCCTCACACCAGGTCGAAAAACATCTCTTCTCACCGTAAAATACGCTTTCCCACCCTGCTTTAATAACAAAGAAACCTCCGCTAACACTTTTGACTGATCGGCCTTCTCCAAGACGTTCAAAACATAATGACATAGAATGGTATCATATTTCTTTTGAGGGAATTGAGGGTGATGGTATTTATCGTACTTATCGACACAATAACCCGATTTTTGAAGCTCAAGAGTATCTCTACCATGACCACAGCCAAAATCTAAAATATCTTTGTTTAAGCGACCTCTTTGCATTAAAATCCTCGTCGGATACGACATTTTATCCCGCTGAATCGCCGTTAACTCGGGATAATGAGTAATAGTTTTGTTCATGATGAATCGTTGTAGCAATGTTAATTTCATCATGAAGTTAAAAAAAGGATGGGGAAATTCCGCCATCCTTGGTTATTTTTTTATGTATCTCCAATCCTTTTGAAAACCCATATTCATTGCTATTTCAAAAAGTGGGTTATACACTTTCTTATATATGCTGATAAAATTATCTAGATCTATATTCAGAAGATCTTCCTGACTTAAGGAAAACACAGTATAATAATCCTCTAAAACTTTATTTTGTTTTTTCTTGTGAAGTAAAAATCGAGTTAGATCATATTGCATTGATATAAATGGGATATTATATCCATCACTTGGCAAAATATTGTTTTTAGCACTATTTACTGACTTTTCTATTGGATGTAAATTCCATATCTGGTCATGTGTTACAAAACTCCATGGCAAATAATGATCTACACTTAAGTCATGAATAAGCGATAATTCTACATTAGAAAAAATTGTTTTTTTTGTAGGATAATCAATAATAAATTCTTTCCAAATTTTAGTCTGAGTCGTTAAGTTTCGAGTTTGAGGTTTAAACAGTTTATTGATGATTCCCGGAACATTTGGATTTCTTTGTTGCAGATATTGTAGTAAATGAAACAAAGTATAATTCTCGATAAAAACCCTATCTGTTGTTATCCAGTTCTTGAAACTTTCAGAAAGAGTGATCTCTTTATTGACAATATCAATAGTATAAGGTAAATCTGTAGCTCGATATTGATTTTCAAGAATATGTTTGTGTCTATGATGATCTTTCACCCCTCTAAAATCAAACCACGGACTTAAAAAACGATAAGGTACATAGGTACAAATCAAATGAATAAACTCTTTCATTTCATTATCATTTGATCTACTTTTTAGAAATGCCTTTAAGTCCTTTTCTTTAATATCATCTGCTAATCCATATATCTGTTTAATCTCTAGAATGATTTTCTCGTATTGGTCTGTTTTCCCAAAGTTTAATCGGAAATAATTAATGGGATACCACACCAAACATATGATTTCAATTGCCAGATCCTCAAATTTTATTTTACCATTATAAAATTCGTTTGAGCAATTTATTAGACTTAAACACCAATAAAACTTATAACTGTTGGTTACTTTGGTAAATGTATTTTGAAATCTGTTTTTCATCGTATCATTAATTAATAAAATCTTTGAAAGTATCACAAACTCTAGCTATAAACTTCTTCTATTAAATCATTTTCTGATTTTGAAGTTTAATTTAATCTATTCCATTTCAAACATTCATTATAAAATCCGTTCAACTCTTCTTTTAGATCACCTTCTTCAAATTGATCAATCCAATCTTCATAAGTTAAGATTCTTATATTACAACGGTCAACTCTATCAAGAAGAATTGTATCTTCTTTTACCTCAGAAATTTGAAACCTATTCCGTATCTGAGATTTAATTACTTCTTTATCTAATTGATCTTTTATCTTATGATGAATAACCATTGCCTCAGGAGCAGTTACTATAAAGAAATTCTCTATTTCTGGATGTTGACAATTATGTGCAATACAAGCTATATTTCTACTCGCCTGATTATAATTTGAAGCATTTGTTGTTCCCTTGCTTAAATTACTTTTCATTTTTGCTTCAATAATTCCAAAAATTGAAGCTCCATCTTCAACTTTTATCTCACCCCTTGTTTCATAATCGATTTTAAAATCACCCATTGCCATATCAGCATGTGTATATCCTTCACGATTTTTATCCACATTGATAAAAGGACTAGAAATCAAACCTTCAGATGTGGCATTTTTGATTTTACCAAAATCAATTAGGCCTTCAATATTTAAATTTTCTTGCATTGAATAGTGAACTAAGAATCTAGTCATCCACCCTTCATTGTATATTTCTGTTGGGTTGATAAATGGAACATTTGATTTTGTTGAAATGGAATTAATTGAGGTGGTGAATAGTTGGAGTAGGTTTTTCATTTTAATTGTTTAGTTTGTTTAAGGCTTAATTTCGCTTAAAAGTAATAATAAATTCTTTAAAGTTTCTTCTCTCTTATCTTTCAAATCACACTCCCAAATTGTAATTACATTCCATCCTTTTTCATTCAGTTTGTGTGTATTTAGTATATCGTTTGCTTTATTTCTACTAATTTTCCATTTCCAAAAATCAACATTTGTTTTAGGCAACCTGTAATACTTACAGCCTTTGTGTCCATGCCAAAAGCAACCATTGACATTAATAACAGACTTATACTTAGCTAAAACTACATCTGGTTTACCCGGTAATATCTCTTTTTTATACTTCCCATGTAAACGAAAACGAATCCCCTGCCCATGTAAATACCTTCTCAATATTATTTCAGGTTTAGTGTCCTTACTCTTTATTTGAGACATGTTGTAGGAGCGTTGGGATTCGTTAAGTGTGCACATATTATCAAATAAATGCCTTAAAATTTAAAAATTACATCTCTATGAAATGTTAAATATTCTTCTCTCCCCTCAATGGGTAAATGGTTTACCATCATATTTTGTTGTAATGATAATCTATTAGAATTTTCTAGAGACAAGTGTGGAGATATTATCAATCTTTTGTCCTCCCTAAATGATATATAACCTTTGTCAAAGAGTTTATCATATGTAGGTGTAAACAAAAATCCATTTTTATGGTCAATTCTTTCTATATTGTTTGAAGTACTCCATGGTTTAATATGGCTTGCTATTAATAGATTAACATCATTTACGCTTGTTATTGGACAAAATGGAATTTCTTCAATTAAACTCCTTCTAAACACCCCTTGGCCAATCCTTGCTTTAACGATTTGAAGCTTCTCAGTCTGAGAAAACTCATCTGAAACTTCTAATTCATTTAGCACTTGTTTTTCCTCTTCAGTAATATTTTGAATTAAATCATTTGGGTTATGACTTGAAAATGAGTTTTCAACATTAAATAAATCAAAGAAATACTCTTTATTTTCACTATCTCTATTTATATCAACATTTATGAATTCAGATAATTGGTCATAATCAAATCCTGTTTTCAAGCCTATAATATCATTATTTATCTTTAAAATTGGAGAATGAATAAAAGAATTTTTTAAAATATCTTTATTCCCAATTTCAAAACCAAAAAGCTCATTTATTGTTTCGTCCCATAGTATATTAGAACCATTTTCAGCAAGCATTCTACAAATTTCAGCATGAATAGAAAATGGAGTAAGACTACTTGGCAGACTACTTGTGTAAGGATTGGGGACAGTATAATGAATGATCCAATTTTTTAAATATTTCTCTAATTCTTCCTGTGAAGGAGAAGATCTAAACTTAGGAAAATAATGTCCATCAGTTTCATGATACAATCCTAATTGACATGCCAATTGATAAGGAGTTCTGTAAAAAGATGCTCTAAAATGATTTGTTGAACTATCATTTACAATGGTTCTAGCTTCATCTATGGTTAATTCAACTTTGGGTAAAATGTCAATTAAAATTCTTACATTATTGATATAAGGATTTCTCCACCTGCAAATTGCATCTGCCATAATATTTGTTTTTTAGTTTACTTTTTAAAAGTAAAAAAGGTTTTCTTAATAGAAAACCTTTTTTAATAATATTATTTTTTTGCTATTGTTGTTATATCTATTTCTTTCAAAATTGCTATTAAAACATCAACTACTATACTATTCCCAGCTTGCCTATATAATTGTGTATCGCTAACTACTTGCTTGAAATCATCTCTAAAACCCATTAATCGTAAACATTCAGTGGGTGTTAATTTTCGAATACGACCTTTGTTGTGAGTGACATAATTATCAACTCCTGCACGATGCATTTTATGCATAGATTGTAATAAAGGTCTTGCTACTTCGAGGTCTGTTTTAATATTTGTTTTAAAATTCTTTGTACCTGTTGAGAGAACATAATTCTTCACTTTATCAGACAAATAATATTTTTCTTCTACCTCATTAACATTAAATATAAATTCATCGTATTCTTGATTTTCTTTATCTTCAAATATAAAATCTCCATGCCAGTTAAACTGTTGATTTGCTTTTTGACACAAAGCTATTTCACCATTGATTTGAGTATATCTCTTTTTCCTATTTTTTGTACTAGTAACAAATTTAACACCTTTCTCTTTTAAATAGTATTTACTATCAGTATAGTCTTCAAGAAAATCCTGCATTTTATATTCTAGTTTTATAGAAGTTGGAAATTTAAAAACTGCCTTTTTATCTTTAAATCCAACAACAAAGATTCTTTCCCTATGTTGAGGAATACCATAATTTTTAGCATTTAGTACTTGATAGTAATATTTATACCCTAATTCATTAAAGGTTGCTTTAATAGTTTCAAATGTATTTCCTTTATCATGGTTAATCAGGCCTTTAACATTTTCAAAAATAAAAACTTTAGGCTGAGTTTCTTTTACAATACGAGCAAACTCATAAAAAAGAGTTCCCCTTGTATCTTCAAAACCTTTTCTTTTACCAACCATTGAAAAAGACTGACATGGACTTCCACCTACCAACAAATCAATTTTTCCTTTATATTTAGTTCCATCAACATCTTGAACATCATTATACCAATTTTCTTCACTAATCTGATAATTTGCAAAATAGCTTTGTTTTACAAATTTATCAATATCACTTGCAAATACGATTTCTGTATCAATTTTTAACCTTCTTAATGCATACTCAATAGCTCCGATACCAGAAAAAAGGGTCGCTACTTTTATTTTAGCATCTGGAAATGAAACCTCTTTGTCAACCCATGACTCTTTATTTTCAAAGGTAAACTCCAACTGGTTTTCCCCATCATTGAGTATGTTCTTTAATTCTTCTTTTGAAATATCTAACACAGTATTATAATCTGGATAATCTTCTAACAAATTAATAACTTTTGATGATAGATAATTATTTATCATTATACTTTCATCAATTGATAGTACCTTCGCTAATATTGGTATTAAGTTTTTGGATATACACCGTTCTCCTCTTTCAATTTTACCTAAGGTAGAAATATCTATCTTCAAAGTAGTTGCTACCTCTCTTAAGGGCAACCCCATTTCAATACGTTTATTTTTTATATAATTACCAAATAAATCTTCCATACATATATTTTTGGACAAAAATAGTCCAAAAATATGGAATATATATCAACTGGGTTCTAAATTTATTTAAAATAATGATTAATCCAATTTTTGGATTAATCAACGCATTATTAATATATATCAAGAAAAAATTTTTATTTAAACAATAGTTTATATTAAATGAATTATTTTCAAAGAACAAGTTATTGGTGATGAACGTAAAATAGATACGTTCATGAATTTATTTTTGAATATAAATAATCATCACAATCTCAAAAATGGAAGAAGTTATCTTCAGTGATTTCAACAAAGGTTAATTTTTCCATTTTGTTGTTTAGTTTAAATTATCAAGTGAATTAAAGTGGCTCGTGGACGTAGCAATGCAACGTCGGTACAAAAGGTCCATTTCTTAAATAGTTTCTAATTATAAGATTGAATACTTTTTTATTTACCTAGCCATAAATCTATTTTAATGATGATCCATTATATATGAATGGACATTTTTTTATCTGATGGTAAAGTTGTAGTATACTTGTGCAGCCTAACTGCACTTTAAATAATTCTATTTTTTTGATTGTATCGTAAATGAAAGGACGATGAACGTATCAGTGATACGTTGAAGAAAAAAACTACTAATCATTTGCATTTATTCACAATAGCTATTAAACTTGCATCACATTGTTAACCAACAGTGTACCTAACTTGAAAAAGTTAGGGTATAGTTTAATTTTTTTAGAACTGCTAAGCTATTCTCTCTTACTGCAACGATGATTCACTCTTCACTATTAACGATTTATATCTCTCAAATGAAGAATGTATTTAGAAAAGAAAGAATTTGATCTATTGAGATTGGGTTTCAGGTATTGAATTGTATTTTTCAAAGGTATCAAATAGGAATTTGCCCTATCCGAGTCAGTTTTTGTGCAATTTCGCTGCCTTTTTGTCCAATTCGAGTCGGTTTTTGGGGTATTCGGGTCGGAATTCATGGTATTCGGGTCGGTCGACGTCCAATAACGTCTTAGATTCATCCAATTCGCCTCGGTTTTTGAGGTATTCGGGTCGGTTTTTGTCCTATTTCATTGCCTTTTTGTACAATTCGGGTCGGAATTCATGCTTCAAGATGACTAAAAGAAACGATTCTTCTTTTCAAATCACAGTACAACAGAAACAGCTTAACTAACTATTTAATCTCATGCAATTAAGCAAATTAAGTGAGGCACAACTTTTAGACCGTGCACAAATTATCTACACCAACGCCGTTACTGTAGAGTCTATCCGCAAAGAATTGGAACTTTCTGGCTATGATGCCAAAAAAATTGAGGAAGGCAAGACTTTCTTCGAGGAAGCAAGTAGCATCAAAAAAGAAAATGATCAGAAAGATCTTGAGGTGAAACAATTATCGGAAGAGTACAAAATGAAAAGTACCCAACTGAGCGATACCTACAAAGCACATCGTGATGCATTAAAGCGTATGTTCAAAAACGAGGCAACCACCTACAAAGCTTTGGGTTTAGATGTAGCCATGAAAACAAAATCAATCGACTTCATCAATGAAACAGATAAACTATATTCTGCTTTATTGGCTAACGAAGATGTACTAGAAAAAATCAAGATGATTCGCCTTAATGCAGACATCATCAACGAAACAAAAACATTGATCAACGAAGTTGCGTTGCTAAGATCTCGTGTCTTCCAATTGAAAGCCGAAGCTCAAAATCTTACGCAAACCAAAAAAGAAAAAATCAACAGCCTAAAGGAGAAGATGAATGAGATTATTCTTGTGGCTGAGATGGCGTTGAAAGGTCAGGACCAGATGTTGGAGGCGTTTGGGGTTGTTGTTAGGTAGTAGGTAGCAGGTAGCAGGTAGCAGGTAGCAGGTAGCAGGTAGCAGGTAGCAGGTAGCAAAGTTAACGCTCGGTTTTAATTAATAACTAATAGGGAATAACTAAGGAAAATAACTTTGTTGATGAATATGAACCAAATTCGAATATCATTACTTCTCCGTCTTCAACGAGTCGGCCTTGGCCACTCGGTACACGGATCGGATACTCATCTGCTACCTGCTACCTATAAAACAGGTCCGTGTACGAGTGACTGAAATCGACTCGCTGAGGAAAGTAGCCTTAGATGATTCATCCAAAGCTTTAAATCTAGCGCGAGTTTCCGAACTAGTGCCCGCGTTATGAGGAGCGTAAATTCAGTACCTACTACCTACTACCTACTACCTGCTACCTATTCTCACCTACTACCTATTCTTCACCACCCTTACAGCTTTCCCCAATCTCGTCTTAAACACAAAAACTCCATTTTCTAACAATGCTGCATCAAACGTTATTTTATTTTCCGAAGATGAGATTTCAACAACAGATTCCGTCACCTCCCTGCCCATCATATCAAATAGTTGGAAGGAGTCGATATCGTTGCTTTCTATGGTCAATTGATGTTGGAAAGGATTAGGATAAGCGTATAAGTAAATATCGTTATCGTTGGATTGAAGACGGATGGATGGGAAGATTTCCTCGGTGCCATCAAAGTCTATTTGTTTTAGTTGGTAGAAGACTGTTTCGGTTGTGGGTGCATCATCAAAGAATTTGTAATGAAGGAGGGTTTGGCTGTTTCCGGCTCCTTTCACTTCGCCTATCTCCTGCCAATTTCTTCTGTCTGTACTTTTACTCAGTATAAAGCGGTCGTTATTAATTTCAGTGGCTGTCGACCAACTTAGTTTAACGCTATTGTTTTCTTTTGATGCTCGGAAATCGATTAACTCTACTGGTAAATCGTTGGATGGATCTGCGGTAACGAAAGTGATGTAATTTTCTCCATCCTCTAGGTTGGAAAGGGTTAAGCTTGAGGTTACACGTTGTGCTGCTTCGTCTCCCGATAGCTCTGCATTTCCGTAATTTACCCATTCCCCACTCACGTATCGCCCTACTCCCAAAGTGGTATAATCTCCGATATCGGAACAGCCGTCCCATGTAATATCCACATGTACGGCATGACTTTGTGTGTTTGTAAGCTTCCAATATTCGCAAGTCGACACATTTTCGATGCCCAATTCTTTATCTTCTAATCCTGATGAACCTGAGTAATATTCTGCTGTAAATCTGGAGTTACTTGTTGGTGGAGCGCTAATACCAATGGGATGAAGTGCCGTAGCATCACCTAATGGAAAGGTAAACGCATCCAACCCTACTTTCGTAAACGGACCTACCACATGAGAAGTCGCTGAAACATTGGCGATCACTCCTCCATTGCTCAACTCAAGCGTATTGAAAATATCGGTGTTGACCAACCCCTTAGTGAAATCTATTTGATACCTTACTATGGTCGGCACACTAACAGTAAGCTCTCCATCGGTGTTGACAATCAGACTAGATATACGCGCAGAAGAACTACCACTTAAATCGATTATACTTTGGTTGGAAGTCCCGTTAAATTCTACGACTCCGCTTACCCCTCTCGCCAATTCAACCACCGAGGTAGTGTTTAAATACACATCCCCTTTATATTCCGTTTTCGATACCGAAGTCTCCTCAATTGTCCCCGTAGAAGTCGTCTGATAGGTCACGTCCTTATGATAAATATTCCCGTTATTGTTCCCCGTTCTAAAAATTCCCGTCCCCGAATTAATTATCGATGTATTTTCGTAAAACTGATTATTCCCTGCTGAGTTTTGGTTATTACTCCCCGACTGAGTGATACTTGTTTCACCGTAAAAGTGATTGTCTGATATTAGTATTTCAGGAGCCTCTAAAGTGATGTTTCCATTAAAAGTCGAAGCCGCCACCGTCAACAAAGCATTTGATATTGACAATTGCTGTGCAGTAGTCCCATTCTGAGTGAGGTTATTAATAGTAAGATCTGTTTGATAGTTGTTCGGATCGTTATCTTTAATTTGAATCACCTTAGTATCTGCCAAAGTGGAAGTTCCCCCTTGTGCCCCAAAACGGATATAATCGCTACTTGTCGATGTATTTTCCAATATCACATTACCGTTAAAAGCAACCGTCGTCCCCGAGTTTTTACTCACCTCAATCCATGAGCTATTCGCTGATGCATTATTGATCAAATGAACATCACCATTAAAGATAAACTGACCAGATTCTGCAACAACCACCTCCGATTTAGTATTCACTGCATTGTTGGTAATACTTACCGCTTGATGAAAAGTAGCATCTCCACTCTTCCCCAAAACAATTAGATTCTGATTCGCCGTAGACGTATTCCGTATATCCGAAGTTCCGAAGACAAAGGCCTCTCCTTTATCGGGAAACCTCACTTCTTTTTTTGTCCCTGTCAACCCATCGTTTTCTATCAATAAGTTGCCATTGACCGTGATTTTTGATTTTGCATTTCCACTCAAATAGATCAACGACTGATCTGAAGTAGCCGAATTACGAACTGTCAAATTTTGATCGATAGTGATTTGTCCGTTTACCGGAAATTTGATCAACTCATCATCGGCCGAACTTTGTGTTTCGAGAATCACATTTCCCTCAATAGTAAACTTAGCATCAATATTATTTACCGATAACAAACTACTTGATACCGCCCCACTCGTAGTACTGAGATAGGTGAGATCACCTTTAATTGTTGTTGTTCCCACTTTCACTAACATGATCGTCCCCGAACCATTGTTCTCAATCCTCACATCACCCTCAAATAGATTGGTTTGATTACTTGCGATTTCCCAATAACCAGAAGAATTATGTATAAAAGTCGCATTTTTCTTAAACGTACTCGACCCATTCGAATGCGGATTAACAGGCACTCCGGTAAGCGTAAAACTCACCGTCTCCCCAAACGTAGTACTTGAATAATATATTTTACCACTACTCGCTACCACATCAACATTTATGGATGTATTTCTAAATAATAAATCTCTGTCAGCATCATTTACTACCAAAGAACCATTATCTAATGTCCCCCCTAAAATCTGCGTATCCCCAGCTCCAGATACAGTTAAAGTGAACCCGTTAAAATCAATCGTCCCCGTATAATTGGCATCTATCGATACACTTGACACCTCATAATTGGCATCAAGAATGACATCTGCTAACCCTTTATTATCAAAAAAGATATCGTCTAAAGCACTCGGTACAGAGAATCCCCCCGATCCTCCAGAGACGTCCGACCAATTGTTCACATCATTCCACGTAGATGTCCCCGAACCAATCCAATATCGGTTATCAGCATTAGTAGTAGTGATGAGAAGTAAACTAAAAAGAATTGTAATTAATTTATCCATGTGTGTCTGGTTGAAGTAATAATACTTTTCAATTATACCCCATTTTGGACTTTAGAAACTTTGGAATTCTAAATGAAAAGAAAAAAGAATAGGTAGTAGGTGTTGAATTCTCTAGATATACTTTCTTGCACGAGGCGACTTCAGTCACCCATGGATTTTAGGTAGTAGGTAGCAGGTAGCAGGTGCTGAATTTACGCTCCTCATGACGTGGCACGAGTTCGGAAACTCGCGTTAGATATAGGGTGTAACCCTTCTAAAGAATCTATAATAATCCTTAACTTCAAATCAGAAGTACTTCTTCACTAAAGTTAGGTTCATCTCATCTTCGCCAAGGAGGGGTGCAACCCCTCCGAATGCATCAAGAAATAATACAACACCTTACTAAATAAGCGTTCTTAACTATTCCGTAAGGACGTTGCACTGCAACGTCCCTACACATCCCCCTAACATCTCACGTTTTTCATTTTTAACTTTTTATTTTTCATTTCCAAAGTTTCTTAATAACTTATAACTGAATCAATTATCTTCATCGGATATGCGTTTGTATTTGTGAACCATAAGAAAAACGTATGAAACTAATTCAACTATTTGCTTTACTGTTATTTGTAGGTTTGGGAGTTTCTTCTCAAGCACAAACAAGGTTTAAAATCTCGGAGATGGAAGCTTATCCTCGTTTAACGGAGATCGAAAAAGCTCATTTTGCTGGATTGGAAGTAGACGCAATTGTGAATAAAGATAATATCGAGTTGAGTTTCATGACGGGTGGAGATGATAAAAATCCGTTTATCAATACGTATGACTTTAGAGAAAAAATTCAAGGAGAAAAGATATATACTGAAAATACTTCCGATGGTCACGTTATGGTGATGATCACTTACAAGAAGGGCTTATTCGAGAAAGATGAGCTGACCATGCGACAGTTTAGTCCGAATGGCGATTGTATCGGGTCTTTTGTATTTAAGGAAGAAAGAAATTAGACAATTAATTCACACAACAATTACGGAGGTTGTTTCATATTTTATGAAATCAACCTTTTTTTATGAATGAAAAGTTAAAAATGAAAAATGAAAAACGTGAAATGTTAGGGGTAACGTGTAAGTAAGGCGTGAAAGAGGTTCGTGTTCGAGTGACTGAAGTCGACTCGCTGAGGAAAGTGGATATCGAAAAATCAGAGTAACTTTTCGCTTTTTAGTTATTCCCTACTACTTATTAGTTACTCATATTCTATTTCCAGAGTACTGAATTCAACATTTAATGAAGGAGTTTTTGAGAATTCAATCTCGCATTTTCCTTTTACTTCTTACCTCTTACTTTTTTTAAACATATTACCTAAAAAACGAGGTCGGGAGACCTCTAACGTTTATAGGCACAGATGCCGCTTCGCTTAACATCTGCGCCAGTGTTGACAACGAACCACCTCCACGTAATCCTCAACATTTCACGTTTTTCATTTTTAACTTTTCATTTTTAACTTTTTATTTTTCATTTTTCATTTTTCATTTTTCATTTTTCATTTTTCATTTAAAATTACTCTTTGATAATTTTATAGGTTTCACTTCCAATTTTTAGTAAGTAAATTCCTTTTTGTAAAGAAGAAATATCTACGCTTTGTTTGAAGTTTTCGATTTCAAATTCTTTTAAAAGTTGTCCTTGTAGATTGATGAGTTGGGCTGATGCACCCAATGTTTTTGTCTTGATGTAGACTGTGTTGTTACTAGGATTCGGGTAGACTTGGATTTTGTTTAGGTTGGTTTCTAATGAGGTTACTGTTGAGAAGATTACCTTAATGCTGCTTCTATCGATAATGTCTTCCATTAAGTATTCGTCAACTGTTCCAATAGATTCTCCATCTATAAGTACATCTAAAATTTCTCCACCGTTTACAGGGGTAAAAGTGAATAACTGACTTGATCCGTGATCTACCTCTGGATTCATAGGTTCTATAGATCCATCTCCATTTACTTCTGTTGATACCTGGTATTTCACCCAAGATATATCGGCACTGATGTGATAGTTTTCATCAAATTTTTGCCATGCGGTATATATTGTACCATCAAAATCAATTTCATTATCATTTATACTTAATGAATTCATGATTCGATAAGGTACTGTTTTAACCTTCATGCCAGTAGGTACATTTTTATAGTATCTTCCTACAATTGGTCTAATTATAAGCTCTTTTTCATCAGTTGATATTGTAACATACTGTTCTCTTATTACGGGGCGGAATTCAAATTGACTATCAATGTCATCCTCAATGATAAAGAGATTATCAAAATCCCAATTTGGGAAATTTGTTTTATCTGCAAACTGATCTCTAGTTAGTCCTACAGCATTACCACCTCCACTTGATACTCCCGCATTGTCAGAATCATAATAGTTATTGGAAAATTCATTAAATCCTTTTTCAATTCCAATAAATGCTTTTTTATTTGTGTCATCCTCTGTATTAATACGTCCAGAGGCATAGGAGTTGTTGATTTGCATATTATGTATTGAGGCTGCAAGACCTCCACAATAACTACCACCTGATATTGAAACATTGGTTCTATTGTAAGACAACTGCGATGATCCAGTACTACCTACTAAACCTCCAATATAGGATGTATTGCTAGATATTGAAGTTAATTCACCGGTAACGCTACAACCATAAATGTGAACATTAATGTTTGTGGTACCTGCTATTCCTCCTAAATTCATAATATCTCCTTTAAAAGAAATATTCTTAAGATGTATATTTTCCATTCTACCACTATTTTTTAGATGTTGGACCAGGCCAGCAGTTAGCATATCTCTATGAATCTGTAAATCAGAAATTGTATAACCTTGTCCATTAAATTCACCACCAAATTCGGCTCTAGGATTGAATCCTTTGCCATCATCTATTGTTTTTGAAGCACTTGCATCGATGTCATTCGTTAATACAAAGGACGAATACGTGAGTGCTTCTATATTAGAAAATGCCACCAACTGTTCGAAAGTACTTATTTGATATGGATTAGTCGTACTACCATCTCCTTCATCAAAGACTTCATAATCTTCAATTAAAACGGCATTAAAAACGTTAGCTGTAGTTTCATCAATAGTTATTGATAAAGGATTTTCAGAACTAAATCTTTCTCCATTCACTAACCAATAATCTAATTTATATCCAATGATCAGTTCAACAGATAAATTCACTGTATCTCCAATTTTATAGCCTTTACTTTTGGTAAGGTTAGTTACTAAATTGTCCCCTTGTAAAATATTTACAGCAATATAATGTTCCGCAGTAGCACTTTGAAGACTTAATAATTCATCGGTTTCGTTATAAACACCACTTTTAATATGCCATATATTTTCTAAATCAAAATTTAAGAAGTTGTTTTCATCTCCAAAAAATGAGGTTTCTTTCCCTTTTTCTTGATCATTTAATTGGTTAAGTTCCATTCCAATTTTTGTGTTATCAAAATATGATTCTTCAGCCGTATTATTTTGATTAGTAGTAGTAATTCCTGCAGCATTTATTTTTCCTTCAGTAAGTGTACTTTCTATAGAACCATAACTAATGAGATTTGATAAAGTAGAATTGTATGAATACCCAATACTACCGCCTACATAATTTTCTCCCTTTACTTTTACATTTGTAACACAATTTTCAATAATTGTTCTATATGCATTACCTATTAATCCCCCTACATAATTATGAGCAGTTACCATTCCTTCGACTGAGCAATTTTTTACATTGCCATATTGAAAATACCCGGCAATTAAACCTGCATTTGTCCTTGTTGTCTCTAGATTTCCTTCTATATGAACATTATCAATCACCCCTGAATTAAAATCAGTAAGGATACCTACATAAGGACCATCAGTATTTATATTTCCTTCTGCGTTTTTCAACTTTAGGTTTCTTATTAATCCATAATTAAACTTCACAACCCCACCTTTTTTTAATATTAGATTATGGATAGTGTGTCCTTGACCATCTAAAAATTTCAGATTTTCAATAGGAATGAAACCCTCGTCTTTATTATTTAGGTTATCTGCATCTATATCGTTATTTATAATAAAATAAGTATCCTTTTGTAAATTTTTATTGAATGCAATTTGTTGAAGTTGATTGATATCAGTTATTTGATATGGGTCGTCTGACGTTCCTTTTCCACCACTAAAAACAGGGTTATATTCAAAATCTACAATGATCATTGTATTCTGACCTTTCTTTGCTGTAATCGATATTTCGTTTGTTTCAAAAGTCTCTCCATCAATTATTAATCGTTTGAATTGAATTCCACTTCCAAAATTAAGTTTAGCTTTCATTTCTTCATTCAAGCCATAATTTTTAAATCCTTCTACAGAAAGTAGTACTCCTTTATCGAAATCATTCTGAAATTCAAATTTGAACGGTTTGAAGTATTCATTTGAATAAGGCTGAGTGGTAGTGCTAATTTCGGAAACCGTTGTTAATTGGTTATTTTCTAAAAAGTTAGATGAATAATTTGATGAATTTCCCAGTTGTTCTGTGGTTAAGTTGGTAACCCCTTTCACTGTGCTTGTAAAACCGCTACTTTGAGAATCATTATACGATTCATCAAAAACCTGATCCAATTCTTGTTGTAAGAAATCATTTTCACTTCCATTATTTGTTATTTTTCCGCTATTAAAGAAGTATAAAATTTTAAAATCTTTATTCCTAACTTGATCAATATGACCAACAAAGGGACCTACAAAATCATTTCCGGAAACATCACCATAATTTTTATCATTAATATGAAAAACTTGTAGTTTTTTACTTCCGACGTTATGGAGGTAAGCAATTCTTCCAACGATTCCTCCTACATATTCATCACCATTTACTTGAGCTGCATTAATTAATGCACTGGACTGAAATTCTGATACATCACCAATGATCCCTCCAACGTGGTTGGTTCCTGTTACTTTCCCACTTACAAATATATTTGACATTTGTGTAAGATTATTACTCCCTGCTGCTCCACCTACATATACATTACCTGTTATATCTACATTAATTAATTGCAGATTTCGTACATGTTCCACTATATATCGTCCGATAAAACCTACATCATTTTCATCCGGTCGGTTGATAAATAAATTGGAAATGCTGTAATTCAAACCATCAAATGATGATACCTTTTCCACCGGCTTAAATCCTTTCCCATCATTCCAAGTTTTTGTTTCTGAAGCGTCAATATCTGCCTTTAATACAAAATGTCCTTCATAAGGTTGAAAAAAATAAAAATCTTCAGACATCCATCGTAAATGACTTAAAGTTTTTATTTCATATGGTGAAATTGCCGTTCCTTCACCTTCGGGTTTTTCACTTGTCGTTTGGGCATTTACATGATTGAAAAATACAATACATGAAATTACTAATACAATTGATTTAAAGTTCATTTTTAAAAATAGTTTTCTTTAAAAAATGGTTTTCAATTCTACTACACAAGGTTTGATTAGCTATTAAAAATCAGACGTTTATAACTATATTATTTGAAGCAGATCAATAGTTTAATTTCATTTGAAAGAGTTGTAAAGTTGTTCTTAAGTCTAACAAATAGTTTGATGTAATAGGTCTGTCTTGTATGGATAGATTAAAAATTTCCACTAAAATAATGAGTAGAAGTTAAAAATGAAAAGCGTTCTTAAAATTAAAAATGAAAAGTTAAAAATGAAAAACGTGAAATGTTGAGGGGGAAATTGTAGGTGGTTCGTGAAAGAGATTCGTGTAAGTGGTTCGTGTACGAGTGACTGAAGTCGACTCGCTGAGGAAAGTGGATATCGAAAAATCAGAGTAACTTTTCGCTTATTAGTTATTCCCCACTACTTATTAGTTACTCATATTCCATTTCCAGAGTACTGAATTCAACATTTAATGAAGGAGTTTTTGAGAATTCAATCTCGCATTTTCCTTTTACTTCTTACCCCTTACTTTTTTTAAACATATTACCTAAAAAACGAGGTCGGGAGACCTCTAACGTTTATAGGCACAGATGCCGCTTCGCTTAACATCTGCGCCAGTGTTAGTTTGGCAACGAACCATCTCTACGTTACCACTTACATTTCACGTTTTTCATTCTTAACTTTTCATTTTTAATTTCAAAACCCCGCTCTTCACTATTCACTCTTCCCTCTTCACTTGAATTCATTCACCCCCCTTACATTTTACGTTTTTCATTTTTAACTTTTAATTTTTCATTTCAAAAGGAGTTTAGCATTTGCCACCTCAACTCCATTCACCACTCTAATAAAGTACATTCCTGAAGGAAGGTTGTATTCTAAAGGTTGGATATAAGAGGTTTGGTTTTGTTCATTGATGTTGAAGGTATCTATCATCTTACCGTATTTGGTGTAGATACTCACTTGTGTTGGGGTGTTAATTGACATCCCTTTTATATGAAGTTGTCCTTTTTGTTGGTTGGCAAGTGGATTAGGGAAAACTTCTACTGAAAGTATACCTGTGTTTTCAGAGATCACTTGAATTGGTCCAAATGTTTCTGATGATCCATCGTAATCCACTTGAACGAGCTTATAATAATTTTTTGTTGAAGGATCAGAATCTATAAATTTATAGTCAATTCGATAATTACTGTTCCCTGCCTGAGAGGCAACTGTCCCTATCTTTTCCCATTTGATTTTGTCGGTTGATCTATAGATATCAAATTTTTCGTTATTTATTTCTGTGGCTGTTGCCCAGTTTAGTGTTACCGTTTGATCTTCGTTTTTTATACCATTAAAGAAAATAAGTTCTACCGGTAAATCTCCATCATCTGTATTGATAATGATTTCTTCAACTGTTGCTGCCATCATTTTGCCGGAAGACGCTATATATTCAATTTCTGATGCTCCATCGACAAAGGAAACTATAATCTTTCGAGTGTCTGCGAAGTAATCGGTGATTTCCGTTTTTATTGGATCTGTAAAACCATCTCGATCCGAGCCTCCGTGATGCAACAATACGTTATCATTTACGGTTGCATTCTTCACAGACCATTTGATTTTCTGAAGAATGTCTTCCAATTCATCAAGGCTGGTAATTTTACTATTGAAATAGATTGAGCTCGATGATAATTCACCATCATCAAACCCTTCTCCTCTAAGTTTAATGTATTGATTATACCACCCAGAGGCAGTCTCTACTTTTATTGCTGTAAATGGCTCAGTTGTTAATTCTCCATTACCTTGATCTGTTGGATCAATTTGAGCTCCTTCCCATAGGTTTAAATCATAATTATGTTGATCAACATTTAATCCATCGTCTGTAGAAAACGGATTAGAGCCAAGATTTCTATCAAGTAATGCTCGCTCTGCATCAGAAAGCCTGGAACCATCGTTTGGTGTTTCATAACTTTCTTCGATGAAAATATTTTTAGCGTTAGCAGGGTCTACAAAATCGAGGTTCGCTTGTCCTCCAATATAGATAAGGCCGTTACCGTTAATATCAATATCTCCATAACCTCCATTAGTTAAACGGTCAGAATTTAAAAGATCTCCTGTAATGATCATGTTTCCATTTAATACAATATCTGTGTGAGCTCCAACATCTAAATTTCCATCGATAATAAGCATTGAACCTTCATCAATAACTAATTCGACAGCATTTGTATTATCATCTGGATCACCTGAACCTCTTGTAAATAAGGTATAAGTAGACTGCAAATCAATAGTAAAAGTTGAGTTATCCTTGATTTCTAGGTTATAACTCCCTCCATCTGCTAAATAAGTAATGTCGGAGGTGGCTGCATTTGTGGTTTGCGTAGCATTTATCACATTATTAGCTGTGAAGGTAACATCTTTGCTATAATCCTGAGCAAAGGAAAACTGCCCGCATAGAATGAGGGTCGCAACGAGTAAAAGGTGTTTCATTAGAATAGAAAAAAGTAGTAGTTAATTTTTAAAGTCGTAAATACGTGAGCGAATATAACATTACAAAAGACACTTTGTGAATTATCATTCACTTTTTAAAGAAATATTGGACGGAATGCTACATGTTTTGTACTAATTGACACATTTATTGTAGAGTTCGGTGTTAAAAAGGCTCTTTTTATTACAATATTTTTGTCGATGGAATGAGGTATTTAGAATAAATTAAAAATGAAAAACGTGAAATGTTAGGGGGGAAAGTGAAGGTGTTGACCGTATTTGTGTAGGGACGTTGCACTGCAACGTCCTTACGGAATAGTTAAGAACGCTTATTTTGTAAGATGTTGAATTAGTTCTTGATGTATTCGGAGAGGGTGCCCCCTCCTTAGCGATGATGAGTTGAACTTGAATTTGGTGAAGAAGTACTTCTGCTTTGAAAGTGAGGATTATTATTAAGATTGAGGAAGGGTTACTCCCTTCATAGAGATAAGCCTATTAAAGAGAGTATAAAAAACGAGGTCGGGAGACCTCTAACGTTTATAGGCACAGATGTCGCTTCGCTTAACATCTGCGCCAGTGTTATTCTACGAACCACCTCCACGTAATCCCTTACATTTCACGTTTTTCATTTTTAACTTTTAATTTTTCATTTCATAAAGCCATTTTTGATATGCTTCAACAACCTCAACATCCCTCACTCTCAACATCGACTCATTATTAAACCTCAGTGATCTTGCTCTGAAGTTGTGGGCTCCGGTCCATACACAGCTGTTTTCTCCGTCGTTAATGTAGATAGTTTTGTTGTGGATGCTTGGTGAGGAGATCCATTTTATGGTGAAGTTCTCGTAGGTCTGATCCCACTCGATTAATCGGTTTTCCCAGTTTTTGTCTAGGTTATCGGTTCTTGATGGTGGGGCGATAATAGTCAGGTCTGTGCCTTGATCAAGTAATCTTTGCAATGTGGAAACTAACTGAGGTCTATCGTCTTCCCATTTTGAATTCATGATAATGACTTCGGCTGTAGAAGAGGTTTCTTCGAATATATCCATGATGATATCAGCACCTGATGTTTTAGGAAGAAAGCCAACCTTGTATTCGCTGTTATCTACCCATAGGAAGTTCCAATGTTGGAGTGTTTGCTCCTCTTCGACCTCAATCATTTGATGAAAATTATGGAGGAATGACTCGTACACAAATTCGTTATCAACTAGGAGCATATCCTGATATTTTGAATTGTCGCTTGCGGTGAAGTTGTAGCTAGTGGAGAGTACGATGTTTCTTCTAAGCGAATCGGAAGTGCTAATGGCCGAGCTGAGCACGTACTTATTATGATTAATCGCTTTGCTGTCGAGGTAATTATTGTATCTCAAAAATGTGGTGAGGCTGTCTTGAAAAACTTTAGCGGTGTAATTGTTCACCTCATCAGAATCAAGGATCATATGTACTTTTACTCCTCTCCTTTGAGCTGCTAGAATGTTTTCTCTTAATGTCCCTTGAGAGAATTTAAAGATGTTGATATACAAGTCTTCCCCTGATGGTGTGGCATCGATAATTGCTTGAATGGGCTGTAGAAATAAAGTGTTATCGGATTGTAATTCCTCGGCGGTAGGTAAAACCGTGATGGGGAATTGGGTATCGAATACCGGTCCTTCTGGAACGTAAACGATCTCGTCGTTGGTAGTGGTGTCGCATGCAATTACTAAAAAAAACATCAACCCAAAAAAAATGTACTTATGTCTCATGTCCGCATGGGCGTATCGCATACGCCCGTTTATTGTTTGGTTTGTTTGAAACAAAAAGGAACCACCCAAGTGGTTCCCCTAAAAAATTGATAATTGGTTTAAGTTATTTTGTACCAAAAGCACCAATGTAATCAGCCGATCTTGGAACAGTATATGTTTTTCCAGCAACTGTAATTGAACCGTACATTGGCTCAACATTTACAGAACCTGCATTCAATGCTGGAGAACCTGATTTTAAGTGGAAATCATATTTTGACCACTCATCAAAAGTTTTGTCTTCGTTAGGAGTTGGGAATTCGTCGTCTTCTGTTGTTAAAGAGATAGTGAACTCGTTTACTACATCATAGTTTTCAAACATTGGATCGTTACCTGCAATAGAGTTTTCAGCAATTTCAGTCAAGAAACCATTACTTGGAGCAAATTCTGAAGTCATTCTAGCGTGGTTACCATAGTAGTATTGGTTGTCGATTGTAGTGTTTTCCATATCCACGTTAGTACCTTCAACAGCATCACCTACTACACGCACACCGTAACGACAGTTTACGATCATGTTGTTTACGATCATACCTCTAGCAGTTTCTTCAATATTTACAGAACCACCACGACCTGATTTATTTCTTCTCCATCCACCCGAAACGATAGTGTTATTATAAGCATTGATGTTCGTTTGTACATCTACACCACTTTTGTTCGACCACTTAGGACCGTTTGTAGCGATGTGGTAGAATAAGTTATAAGCGATATCGCCTGTAGTTCCTTTTTTGATGTTTAATGCCTCACCACCTGTTGAACCGATGTATGCGAATACGTTGTTGTAGAAAGAAACTTGACCACCTTGTGGACGGAAAGCATCGTCTGACATATACGCAATTACTGAGTTATGAACGATTACTTTTGTTTCTGGATTTTCAGAGTAGAAACCGTAAGATGGCTCACCTACTTCCATGTCTACTACACCTTCTTGGATAGAGATATGGTCGTCTGTTAGTGTAGCGTTACCGAACTCCATCACCACGTGATCCATCACGAAAGTTTTTGCTGTAGAAGTACAGATAAAACCACCCCAAGCTTGTAAGTTGAAGATGTTTGCTTCTGTTCTGTCCGCTTCAGGAACTGTTACATAGATAGGCTTATCAGCAGTACCTAATGCGTGCAAGTTACCTTTGATATAGAATTCTGGAGCAGCAGTTTTGTCAGCTAATACTTTAACGCCAGGCTCGATAGTTAATGTTACACCTTCTTCGATCACTACATGACCACCCCAATTGACTGTGATACCTGATTCCCAAGTCTCATCTTCTGAGATTACATAAGTAGAAGTAATACTAATATCTTCAGCTTCTTCTTCCTCTCCACCTGGAGTTTCAGGTGTTTCTGTGTCATCATCATCAGATCCTAATAAATCTTCTTCGTTTGCTGTACAAGAGAACATGAAGAAAAGAGTTGAAAGGAAGAATACACCTTTCACCAAGAAGTTGTTTAAATTTTTCATTTTGAACGATTAATAAATAAGAAAGAATAAGTTATAGTTTGTATTTTAATCCAATTTGGAAGTTGCGACCATAGCGATCGTCTCTAACTACCAAGTTATCTCCTGGGGCACCTTGTGCCGGATATTTGGATTGATTTTCTGTTGAAGGTTCTTCGATGTAAAGAATACGATGTGTATCCAATAGGTTTCGGGCTTTGACAAATACTGTCAGTCCGAAATCGAAGTGTTTTTCCATAGAGAAATCCATTTGCCACATGGCTTTCTGCCAATAGTCTTTTTCGTAATAGACCATTAATTGCTCGATACGCTTACCTGTAAATACATTCGCCAATTGAATGTCTAATCCATTTTTCTGGTTCTTGTAAAGTAAGGAAACGTTACCAATATGTCTTGCTTGTCCTTGTAACGGACGCTCCTGATCCACTTGTAATGGAACGATATTCGAAGAGTTATCTTCCGGATTTTCTCTAGTATACAAAATCTTTGTTGTCGTAATACTAGAGTGTGTGTAGGTATAATTGGCTTTTATACCGAAGCTTCTGAAATACTTTGTGGCATCTACTTCTAGTCCGTAATTGACTGCCGTACCATAGTTTCCTGGCTGTACAAAAGTGTTTCCTTTTTCATCGACTACAATACCGTTTTCGATAGGATCCATGATGTTTTTGTAGAATGCACCAATGAAAAGATTGTCTCTTGTTCCAGGGAACATTTCATAACGTAAATCGAAATTATCCGTAATTGTTCTCTTCAAGTCTGGATTACCTCTTTCGGCAAATTCACTATCAGAAATCTCTGCTCCAATTTCGTAAGGGATAATCTCAAAGAATCCCGGACGGATAACCGATCTAAAGTAGGAAGCTCTAAGATTAGATTTCTCATTTAGCATATAACGGAAATGAAGCGACGGCAGGAAATCAACATACTCCTGAGTAGCCGATGGCTCTTCACCATAACGAGGATATCTTAATTCGTACCCTTGGTCCGTATGTTCAGCTCTAACACCACCGACAATTTCTGTATTCTTTGATGGAGCGATTTTATACTCTCCATAGTACGCCAATATTCTTTCGTGAGCATCATAATTTAGAGGGTTGGTCTGACCTCCTCTAGGGTTCGTTAATACCCAATCTACTTGATTGTAGTACCAATCTTCGTCCACTTTAGTTTCGTCGTTTAGTGGTTTGAAATTGTATCGGATATAAGAGTTGGTACGTGCTTTATCTCTGTACATTCCACCTACTTTCAACTCTCCAAAGCGGTTTAAATCAAAGATATTATTGAGATAAGCGGTATAATCTCTATCCTCGTTGTCTTCCCACTGTCTATACTGACCGCCAAAATCTTCTACCCTTACTTGCTTCGGCACTCCGTTCACATAAGAAGCATTTCGTGTAAACACCATTTGATCCGGACGATTTCTCGTAGCGATGGAATACACTCCCGACCAATTCAGTTTCCAATTTGGTAGAAGTTGATGGTTACCTTGTAAAGTGGAGTTATAGATTTTTTGCTCAGTCGTTCTGATACGAGTAATTAAAGAAGCAGTACCTGAATTAGTCTCTGGATTGTACTCCCCATCCCATAATCTAAATCGCTCTGTCTCTCTAACTTGATCTTCTCTTTCGAAAATCAAAGCATTGTACATACTTATACTGTGCTTATTGTTGAAGATATAATCAATTTTATTGTGCACACCACCTCTAGACATTTCTGATGAATATTGTCTATGCTGATACGTATTTAGTGACATCACATTATTGACGATATCCGCAAAACCGATACTGTAAAAGTGAGTATCAGATCCTCTGTGGAGTTTTTGATAATTACCCGCAACGACAACACCTAACTTTCCATCAAAAAATCGATTACTGATGGATGTACCAATATTAAAATCAATTGGATTTGTCTTTTTAGAAGGTACTAGGTTGTTCGTCGTAAAGTCTTTAAAAGTAGCTTCATATCCTTCCACTGCTCTATGATGTGGAGCCACTCTATTCGTCAACGATTGATTATAAGTTAGGAAATCTTGTCCACTACCTTCCATAAATAAAGAAGACATACCTCCTGAAGCATTGACTTTGAAACTGAAATTGTCCTTGGCATTTTTCATGATCAAGTCCATCACTCCACCTACAGCATCACCTTCCATACTTGGCGTTAATGCTTTTGTTACCTCAATACGATCCAATAATTCTGATGGGAACATATCTAATGGAACATATCTGTTTTTATTATCTGGCGATGGAATCTTCACTCCGTTTACCAAAGTATAAGAATACCTTTTAGGCATCCCTCTAACGATAGCATAACTACCTACACCTGCGTTGCTTTGCTCTAAAGATACACCTGAAATTCTTTGCACCACATCTGCTACATTAAGGTCCGGTGACAACTCGATAGTGTTTGCTGATACAACATTCAATACCATAGCAGAATGTTGCTCGGTTGCTCTGGCACTGGCATCAGAATCAAGTTCTCTTTGTGCCATAATTACCACCTCATCCAATTCTTGTTGATCTGTTTTCAATACAAAATTAACTTCTGCATTTCCGTTCAACTGAATCGTTTTTCTCTGTGTTTCAAATCCAATAAAAGAAGCCATTAAGGTAATTTGACTTCCTTGTTGTCCACCTTTAATAAGGTACATACCGTTAAGTCCCACCATTGCTCCATTGGTAGTCCCTTCAATAACTACTGATGCACCAATGAGCGCTTCCCCACTTTCGTCTGTAATAGTTCCCTTAATAGTTTGTCCTAATAAAGAAGAGTTATATGTCAGATAAAAAATTATACTTAATAGAAGAGTCTTGTACATTCGTTTGTTTTAATTAATTGCTGACGCAAAAATGAAGGACTCATTTCTAAAAGTAATCACAATGTGTATTATCAAATTTTTAAACTCGATGAACTGTTTGTTAAGACTCAGAACGAATATTAATTTCCGTTTAAGGTGAATTTTGTTATTCACATTTCTTTAACACGAATGCCCTAAAAGTTAAATAAACGGCTATTATTTTGTCATATTCCACTCACAAACTGTCATTAAATTGAAAAATTTTTTAAACAAAAGCATGAAAACTACTCTCTTATTTCTATTCACATTCTTCCCCTTGTTCATTTTTTCTCAAGGAAAAATCGATCAAGTTCGAAAAAATATTAAAAAGCAGGATACGAAAACTTATTCTAAGTCTTCCTCTTCATCAACTTCTCACTCTAGTAATTCCAATTCCAATAATAATTTTTCTGTATTAGGCACACTTGTGATGGGTATTGTTGATGCGATTCCATCAGAAAGAGAACTTACACAAATGTATGGTGCTCCCTTACGATTACAGAAATATCCTTATTATATGGAGGGTGGTGGTAAATTTTCGAGATATCCAGAAGCCAAAACCTCTTTCACAACAGAATTCGAGATGAATTATGTTACAGAGATGCAAAATTTACAATCTGGTAATATGAAGCTAAGGTTAAACTTTGCTCCTAAGTTTAGTATCTCCGGTAAAGGGAACTATTATCAAGAAAAAATTAATGAAAACACCTATGATCATATGGGTACTTTACATTTAAATGCTTCCTATCATTTACTTGCCTATACAGGAATTGACGCTTGGATAGGCATTGGTTACTCCCACCTCTTCTTAGACGATGGCTACTCTGGTGTAAATATGAATTTAGGTACCGAACTCTACCTTTTTAAGCCAGTCGGCCTCTACACCGAGTGGTACTTCTCCGGATTATCTGATGATGTAGACATGCGCGAAGGTACGATTGGATTGAAATGGTATATGAAATCGTTTTATGTTCAGGGTGGTTATAACTCCCTGCGTATTGTTGGAGTGGACTTTTCTGGGGTGATGTTTGGGGTTGGGGTGGTGATGTGATGATGCATATACTTAACTTATAGTCATAATGAGGTAGTAAAGTACAATGAGGAGGGGTGGAACACCTCCGGGACACATCGACACTTACCTAACCGTAACATACTGATATAATTACATAAGCAATATATCGGTAGACTAATCCTACACATGGAGGGGTGAAACCCCTCCGAAACACTCCTACTCAACTCAAGCATCTCACATAGATATACTTACCTAATAACTATATCGGGATTCTTATCCTACATAAGGAGGGGTGTAACCCCTCCGATACACACCATCTCTTACGCAAGCTACATACACAGATATGATTATATAACTAATATATCGGCACACTAATCCTACACAAGGAGGGGTGCAACCCCTCCGATACGTGATAAGAGGTTCGTTGTGGAGGGGTTCCACCCCTCCTTGGGGAAGATGAGTTGACCGACAGGATTATGAATAATCAGACCTGCTTTGGATGAGAGTTTTGTGATTTGGTTCGTTGCGGAAGGGTTGCACACTTCCTGGAGATACCTGAGTCGATGATTGTGATGTGATATCCCCTGCCCAACAAAAAAGCCCCGGATCATCTCCAAGGCCTCTTACATTAGGGTCAATAAAATGTTCATAACAGGAAAAAAATAAAGAGAGGAGGCTTTAAAACCTCCTCTTTTGCTTATCACACAACCTCACTCACTAACTTAATCCACAACTTTACCGTGAGTGCGGTGGTCATAATTTTAAAGGTTTTGATAATTAGTCGTAGAACTTATACTGTCCTTACACTTCATCATCATTTTTTTTCAAATTTTTTAAAATCTCTTCTTTTTTCGCTTCAGAGAGCGTCGCATCCTCATGGCTTTTGCCGATAAACTTCTGTAGTGTATTTCCTAATTGATCACTCATTACTCTATACTGTTTACATGCTTTACAAATAAAAGTATGAAACGATAATTGTAATTTCTCTTTAAAGGAAATCCCTACTTCTGCTTCTTTATCGATTAATTCCGATGCTTTTTTGCATGTAATCATCATCTTAATTCTTAAACCAGTTTAACTGTAGGCAATTTCTTAAACTTAATTTCGCTCTGTGGATCAGCTGCCAATAATTAGACGTAGTAATTTCTAAATCATGACAGATTTCCTCTGCTTTTTTTTCATCTAAAAATTTAGAGGTGATGGCAATGCGAGATCGGTCGGGTAAATTCGATAAACAACTGGCTAAAACCTTCTGAAAATCGGAGTTATCCAATAGGTGTTCATCAGTATCTCCCCAAAAGTATGGGTTGTTTCCTTCTTTCCAATGTCCCTTCTCGTTAAAGAAAAAATCTGAAGTTACTTTCTCTTTCTTCTTCTCTTGCTTTCGAAAATGGTCCATCAGTTTATATTTAAGGATAGCCGTCAACCATGTTTTTGGGCTACTTTTCCCTTCGAATTTATCAAATGATTGATGGGCAGCAATGAACGTCTCCTGAACAAGATCTTCAGAAAGCTGCACATCGTTGGTCCTTTTTAAAACCCACCTATATAAATCATCTGCGTATGTATTTACCCAATCGCTGATCATTGTAATATTTATAATATGTTGTTAATTAAGGTGTATAATTTCAATTATAAAGCCAAATGCTGGTTTGAAATTAAAAATTTTAAAAATAGGTAGTAGGTAGCAGGTAGCAGGTAGTAGGTAGTAGGTTCGGAATTTACGCTCCTCATTACGTTAGCACGAGTTCGCAAACTAACAATAAATATAATTTCTAATGTGTAAGTGGTTCGTGTAAGTGGTCCGCGTACGAGTGACTGAAGTCGACTCGCTAAGGAAAGTGGTCTTTGATAACTCAGTGTAAGCCTTCAGGTATTACTTATTCCCTATTAATTAAAAATAACGAGCGTTAATTTAGCACCTACTACCTGCTACCTGCTACCTAAAATTCCGTCCTTCACTCTTCCCTATTCACTCTTCACTTGTTAATGGTGATGTTCCGCCTCTGCCTTTTTCATCTCCGCCATCAAATAATAAGCGTTGTTTAAGGCAAAGTCGACAGATATTTCTACTTCTTCTAAAAGTTTGATTTCTATCTGACCGTTATCCTCATTGCCTATATTTACTTGTACTGGTTTAAAAGACCACTCCTTTCCTTCTTTCTCAACGGTAAAGACAAAATGTTCTGTTCCTTCTTGTACCACTGCTGCTTTTGGCAGGGCTGATACTTCGTTGGAGTTGACCATAATCTTTCCTCTCACATAAGTTCCAGAAATAAGTTCTTCCTTTAAATCGTGGATATCCGCATGAAGATGTACGGCTTTAGGTCCTTCTTCGAAAGCTCTACCAATATTAAAAATGCTAGCCGTTCTAATTTTTTTAGGGTGCATTTCTGTCGTGAATATCACTTTTTGACCTTCTTTTACTTTGGCAACGTCTTTTTCATAAACCATTAGATCAACATGAATATCTTCTAGGTTAATGACATGAAACATTTCAGTTTGTGGAAGTACATATTGACCTGTCTTCACTCCCACTGCCTTGATATACCCCGATAGTGGAGCATACACGGGTACATTTTCGAATATTTGCCCTGACTTTATCTTGGAAGCGTTTAAACCCAACATTTTAATTTGTGCTGATAAACCGTTGACATCACCTAAAGTACTGTAATAATCGGCACTCGCCTTTTGATATTCTTTTCCTGATCCCACTTTTTCATCATATAATTTTTTCTGACGTTCGAACTCCTCCTTCAAGAATTCCAATTGATGGGATTTTACTTGATAATCGGTCTGCAACTTGATCAAATCAGGGTGATATAGGTAAGCCAACAACTGTCCTTTTTTCACCTTTTCTCCTTCAATCACATAGATCTTCTTGATGTTCGCCCCAATGATTGCCGTCACAGCCGCATCGTTTTGAGGAGGCACTTCTAACGTTCCGTTGGTCATTACATATTCCCCAATATCCATTTTCTGTAACTTCCCAAGTTCCATATTCATGTTCTTAAATTGAAGCTCAGAAAGGTGGACTTCCTCTCCATGTTCATCATGATGTTCATCGTGATGATCCTCATGTTTTTCTGCCTTACCGTTATAACATCCTGTAAAGAATATCACCGATAATATTAAATAAATATATTTCATGTCGATTTATTTGTTCATAAGGTACTCTAATTGAATAATTACCTGATTGTAATTATTCACCGTAGTTAAATAGTTGTATTTGATGCCCAAACTCTGATTAATATTCTGGAAAAACTCCACATAATTAATCGCTCCAAGCTGATAGCTTTTTTGGGCAAACTCAATAATACGTTCGGCTTGAGGCAAGGCTTTTTCTTCGTAATGCCTTAAGCTTCCTTCTAATTTCTGTTTCTGTTGATGCAATTGATAATACTCCCCTTTCAACTCTATGGAATATTGGTCGGCTGCCACTTGCGACATCTGTGCTTTCAGTTTTGCCTGATTGATTGCTGCTTTTTCTGAGCCAAAGAATAAAGGAATTCCCACACCTACTTTCACCCCTTGGAATCTCGTAGACGAACTTGCCGCAGCTCCGTTTTCTAGTATACTTCCGGTCATGGAATTATTGAAATACCCCAACTTTATATTCGGTAGCATTTTGGCAGATGCCACTTTCTTTTCGGCTTCCGATATCTGAATTTCCTGTTTGATCTGATTCAATTTTGGGTGATGCATCAATTGGTCTGTGGATAGAAATTCTTCTATGGACCTTTTCTTTTGTGCATTTGTCTGAAAAGTGAAACCGACTGTGTCTTGTAAAAGCACTCTCAACTTATTCTCTTCAATCAAAATATCTGATGATAGCAAGTAGAGATCGTTTTCAATTTTCATCACTTGAGTTTCTGCGGAGGCCAAGGCTAGATAATTGGTCGCTTGCGTTTCATACCGCACCTGTGCTGCCCGCTTAAATTCTTTGAAGATACTGTCCTGGTAATTCATCAATATCTCTTTCTCCTTTAGATAAGTAAGAGTCTCCCAAGCTTTCTTGATCTCACGCTTCATCTCACTTTTGGTCAATTCTAAACGGAACTCGGCAGCACTTACTTTTTCCTTGGCCAATCCTTTTTGCTTTCCATAGACGGTAGGGAAATTGAAGTTTTGGGTCACCTCGAAACCAAGATCATTGTGGTAACTGTTGTACTGACCATAATTGGCATCTAATTGTAGTTTATCAATATCAAAAGCTCTTTTCTTCTCCACTTCCATCCATTCCACTCCTTTTTGAGCATTAATGATATATCCGTTTTGAATCATACCAATCTCAACTGCTTCATCCTGTGATTTAATCAATCGATCTTGAGCGTTGACGACATTAAAAAGAGAAGGAATACCAATAAATAAAATCAACATTGTCAACACTGAAGGTGCCACTTTTATGCTCTCTTTCTTTTCCATCATTTGATATAAAACAGGTAAAACAAATAGGGTTAAAAGTGTGGAGGTAATCATTCCTCCGATTACTACTGTAGCTAAAGGTCTTTGTACCTCAGCCCCTGCACTAGATGAAATAGCCATGGGTAGGAAGCCTAAAATATCGGTCATAGCTGTTAATAAGATCGGTCTTATTCTTCGTTTAGCTCCTTCTTTAATTCGATCTTTTAATGGTAGATTTTTATTGGATTTCAACTCATTCCATCCTTCAATCAATACTAAACCATTCAGAACCGCTACACCAAATAACACGACAAATCCTACACCTGCAGAGATACTAAATGGCAAGCCTCTTCCCCATAGTCCTACGACTCCTCCTATACAAGCAAATGGAATCGCTACATTAATCATTAGTGCTTGTTTCCAAGATTTTAAAGCGATCATTAAAAGAATAAAAATGGATGCTAAAGCCAATGGCACTACAATTTTCAGACGTCTATTGGCTCTTTCTAGGTTTTCGAATTGCCCTCCGTATCTGATAAAATACCCTGGAGGTAAGTCCAATTGTTCATCTAAAATCTGTTGCACATCATTTACGACCGATTGAATATCTCGCCCTCTTACATTAATACCCACATAGGTTCTTCTTTGGGTATTATCCCTACTAATTTGCATGGGACCCAACTCATTTTTGATCTCAGCAAGAATGTATAAAGGAATTTGTTTTCCATTCGGTAAAGTGACAAACAATTCTTTTAACTGATCGATAGAAGAGCGTTGGTCCTTTTCGAATCTCACTACCAAATCAAATCGTTTTTCTCCTTCGAAAATTAACCCTGCCGACTTTCCTGCAAATGCCGTTTGAATAAGATCGTTCAACTGTTGGATGTTCATACCATATTGTGCGATCTTCTTTCTGTTATACTTAATGGAGTATTGTGGAAGTCCATCTGTTGCTTCCACTCTCATGTCTCCAATACCTTCTACACCTGCAATTAACTTAGAAATCTCGTTGGCTTTATCCGCCAAAATATTCAGATCTTCCCCAAATAACTTAATGGCAATATCTTCCCTTACACCCGAAATCAACTCGTTAAAACGCATTTCAATAGGCTGAGTAAACTCATAATTAACTCCAGGTACTTGAGAAACTTTCTCTTTAATCTTTTGAATTAGTTCTTCTTTGGTTTCCGCTGAAGTCCATTCGGACTTTGGTTTGAGAATGACTAAACAATCGGCTACATCAAATGGCATGGGATCGGTAGGTACTTCCGCAACACCAATACGGCTCATGACCTGCTCAATCTCTGGGAAATTCTCTTTCATTATTTGCTCCACCTGTGTCGTCGCTGCAATACTTTCTTCAAGGGATGATCCTGGTTTTAAAATGACATGGTAAGCGATATCACCTTCATCCAATTGTGTCATAAATTCCCCACCAAGAGAAGTAAAAATCCCTACAGTAATACATAACAATACTAAGCAACTTCCAATGACCCACTTCACATTTGATAATGCCTTTGATAAAAGTGGCACATAAAGGTTTTCGAGGTATTTGATGAATTTCGTTCCCCATCCTTCATGACTGTTTTCTTTTACTTTGATAAATAAAGAGGACATCATCGGAACGTAAGTGAGACATAGAATCATTACCCCCAACATGGCGAACATGAATGCCAAAGCCATTGGTTTGAACATTTTACCTTCAACGCCTTCTAAAGTAAGGATAGGAGCAAAAACAATGAGGATGATTAGCTGACCAAAAAAGGCAGAGTTCATCATTTTAGAAGAGGCTTTATAAGTGAGTTCATCTTTTTGATCTGAAGATAAAAGTCCGCTACCCCTTAATTTACTGTACATCAAAAAGATGGTGGCTTCTACAATAATTACCGCTCCGTCGACAATAATTCCGAAATCCATGGCACCTAAACTCATTAGGTTGGCCCAAACATCAAATTGATGCATCAGAATAAAGGCAAAAAGTAATGACAAAGGGATGGTTGAGGCCACAACAAAACCACCTCTCCAATTGCCTAACAATAGCACTAATACAAAAATGACAATCAGTGCTCCTTCGATTAGATTTTGATATACAGTAGATGTAGTTTTATCAATTAACTTGTTTCTAGCCAAGAATTCTTTGATTTGCACACCTTCAGGCAGCGATTTTTGGATAAGTTCTACCCTATCTTGAACAGCATGAATTACTTTTCTAGAGTTGGCTCCCTTCAGCATCAAAATCATACCACCAACGGCTTCCCCTTCACCTTCTTTGGTGAGTGCACCGTATCTTACTGCATGACCATATTGCACTTTACCCACATCTTTGATAAGAATAGGTAATCCACCTTGGTTAGCCACAACGATATTTTCTATATCCTCTATAGATCTCGCCAAACCTTCTCCTCGAATGTAATTGGCTTTATGATTTTTGACGATATAAGCCGCTCCTGAGTTTTGATTGTTCTTTTCTAAAGCCGTGAAGATTTCATCCATAGAAATACCCATTGCATTTAGTTGGTCAGGTCTTATGCTGACTTCATATTCTTTGATGTAGCCCCCAAAAGCATTGACTTCTACCACTCCAGGAACCATAGCCATCTGTCGTCTAATGATCCAATCCTGAATTGTTCGAAGATCTGAGAGGGAATATTTGTCCTTAAATTCTGGAGCAACCTCTAAAGTATACTGATAAATTTCGCCTAGTCCAGTACTAATTGGACCAATAAAAGGTTCTCCAAAACCTTGAGGTATCTTTTCTCTAACTTCAGGTAATTTCTCTGCCACTAATTGTCTTGGAAGATAAGTACCTGCGTCGTCATCAAATACTACGGTAACCAAAGAAAGTCCCGATCGGCTAACTGATCGGATCTCTATGACATCCGGCAAGTTTGCCATAGAGAGTTCAATAGGATACGTAATAAATTGTTCAACTTCTTCAGTACCCAAACTAGGGGCCTGAGTAATGATTTGTACTTGGTTATTGGTGATATCAGGTACAGCATCGACAGGTACTTTGGTAATGCTCCAAATACCCGCAATGATCCAGAATATCATCATAACCCCTATCAATAATTTATTCTTTATTGAAAAGGAAATGATCTGATTAATCATTTTATATAAAAAAATAGATGTGTTTGTAATAATACAAGTAGGATGAACTCATATTATCACACACTTTAAACGTAAATTTGAAAAAAATAAATGGATGTGGTAAGCAAAGGAAATATCGCTTATCTAAGAAAAGATACTGAGTTAGGAGGACCCCGAAGAGTGACATCAGTATATGTGAGTTGTTGCTTTAGTTTTTGATATAAAAACGAAGGTACTTTTTCCTCCGTTTGCTCAATATTTAGGTATTCTAGGAATAGAAAACTAACCACATCAAAAGACTGTACAATTGAATGGGTAAGCTTATATTGTATTGACTTGACAACATCCTGTGAATTTTCATCATGATGTATTTGTGCTAATAAACATGATAATAACCCATAGAAATTGTCATCACAATTGTCTTTAAAATTAGATGGCGATGTAAGTTGTTGATTGTGCTGACAAGAATACTCATGATCGAGTGCATCATGATGGACATGACCTACCAAGCTATGCAATACAGATACCGCATAGGCAAAGATCATGAGAAGTAATATAGATTTCTTTGTCAGGTTCATTGTTGCAAAGATATAAAAAAACGTAATGCAACAATAAGGCAAATTCAATTATAAGATAGAAATTGATTCCTTTTCAGCACCATAATCTATAGTATCACCTGATTTTTTCCCTTTAAATAAACGATACATAGGGGAATCTGTCGTCATACCTATAATCCTCTTTCCTTGATAAGTAAGGTAAGGAAGGTGTGCTCCAACAACGAATATTGAACTTTCAGTTTCGAAAATAACTCCTTTAGAAATTTCATTGAAGGCTTTAATTCTCAATAAGCTTTTGATACGCTTTTTTCTTCTTTCTTTATCTTGGGGTTCCATTCCTGCGTGGTCAATAGCTTGTAACAAGAGTCTGTAGATTTTGGCTTTTCGGCTTATCATAAGTATTACAGTTGGTTCTAATAATAAAACAACTGTAGTACATAAAAGTTTCGATTATGGGTATTGTGCAGGGAATATGAAGTGATTGTGCAATTGGTTCTAGTGTAAAACAAGGATGTCTCATAATTCAATAAAACCTCGTATTACAAGCCCCGAAATTAATTACAGGACTTGTGATACGAGGTAAAGTGGATAAATGAGATATCCTCTATTTTATTTTTTCACCCAAACTTCTACATTATCAGGACCTCTCCAGATATAGTTGATAGATTTTGAAATAGATGATTTTTCTGGATCATTATGGAAATAAATAGATACTGTTGGCACTTTCATTCCCCATTTAGAAGACATTTTCAAATCACCTGCTCTCATTAATGCTATTTGAATATACCCTTTAAAAGGATATACCACTAATACGATTTCTCCATTATTTGCTTTCTCCTGAGCAGCAGTGAATGTAGCTTGGTTGCCATCTCCCAACATTTTCCAAGTTTTGTCTGCAGCAATTTTATCATAAGCTTCAGTCATCGTTAGATACTGTCCACCTACATATTCATCTTTAAAGTCATTTGTTTTAAAGATTTCCGTTAAGGCCATAGAAGTAAACTGTCTACATTTACTTGGGTCTATCCCTTTTTGATTACAGTCTCTAAATTCTTTAAGGTAGGTAGTCAAGATTTGATCAATCTCTTGAGGTGTTAAGGATTGTTTTACCTCATCATGTTCTTCTTCTTTTGCGACTAATAAAGCTTCATCAGATTCTTTAGTAGCATCTATTTTAGTTAATAAAAAAGAACCTTGTTCAACACCTTCAGTATTTAAATATACTCCTTTGTACATATAAGAAGCCATCACTTTACCTTGAAATTTCTCCCCATTCTTTTGGTTTAAAATGATCGAACCATCTTCTTTTTGTTCGCCAGATAGTAAGTGTTTTTCTTGAGTGGCTTCAAAAATACAGTACCCCTCGGCTTTCTTATCCTCGCTTAAATTGTATCTGATCCTTACTTTTAATTCTGAATTAATTAAACCTTCGAAGACAAAATCTTGTGCAAAAGAAGGAATCGATAAAAATAGGATCGTAAAAAATGAAATTACTCGTTGGATAGTCATAATTTTAATTAATTGTATGGCTCATGTAGATGAGCAAAAAAATCTGTCGCAAAATACTACTTTTAATTTAGAATTTATTCATTCATTAAAATTAGATGAATAATATCTCTTCAAGCATTTATATCATGAAAAATGATTTTAGAACACTCCTCCATCAATATTTTTCTTTAGGTGAAAATCAAAAAGTCTACCAAAGGGGAAGTTTTATTTTGAAATCGGGGGAGATGGCTTCAAAAATATATTTAATTCATTCTGGTGCGGTTAGGGTGACTTTAGGTGATGAACATGTAATTACTATTCGTCTTGGCTATAAAGGATCAATTATCGCATCGGTCCCATCTTTCTTTAATAATCAGCCTTCGCTTTACGATATTGAAGTGATTAGAAAATGTTCCTTTTCAATACTTGAGAAAAGAGAATTTGAACAACTCATTCAAAATAACATGGAAATGAAGGACCTTTACATCACTGTATTAGAAGATTTGATAAGACAACAATCGGAAAGAGAAATAGACTTGCTAATCAGTACACCACAAGAGCGATATCAAAGAGTATTTGAGAGAAGTCCACAACTTTTCCAGGAAGTCCCCCATAAATACATTGCTCAATACTTAAGAATGTCTCCAGAAACTTTAAGTAGAATAATGAAATCTTGATTCCAATCAAGAATTAGCGTCTCAAATTGTAACATCTTTGTTTTATATAAATTTCAAGAAAATCAAAATCATTGCTCACTTCAAAATTTTAGTTTTATGAAAATCCAATACACTGAATTACTCGATCAATTAAAGAAAGATGTACAAAATAATCTTGAAATATTGCAAAAAATTACCGATTTCTCCGAAGAAGAGCTCAACAGAAGAAGTCATGAAAAAAGTTGGTCGGTTTTAGAATGTCTCTATCATTTGAATTTATATGGTGAAATCTATATTCCATTACTGAGTGATGCCATCAAAAAATCTGATAAAACACAGAAAAAAAGCTTTAAGAGTGGAATGATAGGAAATTATTTCACTAAGCTGTTATCACCGAAAAATAATATCATAAAGAACCCAATGCCTGCTCCTTCAGATAAAAATCCAATAGGAAGTCAATTAGATCTTACAGTTTTGGAGATTAGAAAACAACAACTAGAGGAGTTACAAAGCTTATTGAATCAAAGTGAGGGATTGAATTTAGAAAATATAAAAATTCCAATATCAATTAGCAGGTTTATAAGATTAAAAACAGGTGATACTTTTCGGTTTTTAATAGCCCATGATGCAAGGCACTTTATTCAATGTCAAAATATTATCATTGAAAATGTACCAAATTCTAATTTTGATAAAAAAACAATTTAAGGAATTGAAGGATAACTAGAATTGTGTGAACTATATAAAGAATATGAGGTCATTATTTTTCATCTGTTTAAGAAAAAATTAAATTTGATTAACAATAATAACCCACACAACGCGAAAAAATTACACACAACCCAAATACTAACTGTTAAACACTTTAAGTGTTGAAACCTATCCATTAAAGGATAGGTTTTTTTATTTCATTTATCGAAAATTGGAGTAACTTTATTAAAGGAAATATTTTTTCACTATCCTACAGAACACTTTGAAAGAAAATCAAACTAACCCCAAAAAGGTATCTATTACCAAAGTATTTAAAGATATTGTTTGGCCAAGATGGAAACTACTTTTGATTGGTCTCATCCTAATTATTATCAATCGATTATGTGGACTTGTTTTGCCAGGAGCAAGTAAATATTTAATGGATGATGTGGTCGTCAATAAGGATTTTGAAATGCTTAAAACGGTTGTTATTGCTGTGATATCAGCCATATTTGTACAAGCGATAAGTAGTTTTGCATTAACTCGTTTGCTTTCTGTTGAAGCACAACGCTTAATTGCTCAACTTAGAGTAAAAGTTCAAAAACATGTGATGTCTCTCCCTATCAGTTACTTTGATAATACGAAATCAGGTGTTTTGGTTTCTAGAATTATGAGTGATGTGGAAGGCGTTAGAAACTTGGTTGGAACAGGTTTAGTTCAATTGATTGGCGGTTCGATTACCGCTATCATTTCATTTTTTCTTCTTATCAATATTAGCCCTTCAATGACTTTCTTTGTTTTAGTGCCTATTTCCATATTCGGCCTAATTTCTTTGAAGGCGTTTAAATTTATCCGACCTATTTTTAGAAAAAGAGGAAAAATAAGAGCTGAGGTTACTGGTAGGTTGACGGAATCGTTAAATGGTGTGAGAATTATTAAAGGGTTTAATGCCGAAGAACAAAAAAATAAGATATTCGAAGCAGGTACTATTCGTTTATACGAGAATGTAAAAAAGAGTTTGACTTCTACTGCGATCATGACCTCTTCTTCTACTTTTCTGCTTGGAGTAGCGTCTACCGGAATTATGGGTATTGGTGGTTATAAAATAATCCAAGGTGAATTATCGATCGGTGATTTCTTGGCTTTTACCTTGTATTTAGGATTCATGATCGCTCCTATTGTTCAAATGAGTAACATTGGGTCTCAATTGACAGAGGCCTTCGCCGGTTTAGATAGAACAGAAGAATTAATGAATCTAAGCGGAGAAAATGATGATGATAAACGAAAAGAAGAAGTACCAAATACTATTCAGGGAAACATTATTTTAAAAGATGTCAATTTCGAATATGAAGAAAATAAAGAAGTTCTTCATGATATAAACATTGAAGCCAAAGCGGGTACAATTACTGCGTTAGTAGGTTCCTCTGGGTCTGGTAAAACAACTATTGCTAGTCTTATTGCAAGTTTTCTGAATCCAACTTCTGGTAAAATATTTATTGATGATCAAGACCTTAGATTTGTAGATCTATACAGTTACCGTCAACACTTAGGTGTAGTTTTACAAGACGATTTCTTATTTGAAGGAAGCATAGAAGAGAATATCAAGTTCTCTAACCCAACGGCAACAGAAGAAGAATTTAAAAATGCGGTGGATGCTGCTTACGTTAGTGAATTTACAGATCGTTTTGAAGAAGGACTTCAAACTATCATCGGAGAACGTGGAGTCAAGCTATCTGGAGGTCAACGTCAGAGAGTCGCTATTGCTAGAGCAATTATTGCTGATCCTAAAATTATTATTTTAGATGAAGCCACCTCAAATTTAGATACCGAAAGTGAAGCGCTTATTCAAGAATCGCTTGATCGTTTGATGAAAGGTAGAACCACGATCGTTATCGCACACAGGTTAAGTACAATTCAAAAAGCAGATCAAATCCTCGTTTTACATCAAGGAAATATTATTGAGCAGGGAACTCATGATGAATTAATTGAAAAGGAAGGACGATATCATCAACTATATAAATATCAAGCTAGAATATAATACACCACTTCACTTTGTTATACACTTAACAATAATAGTCACATAGTACTATAATTTTGATGTTTTTAATGAAATAAATTGGTTTAGACTCAAATTAATCATAAAAGGTCATTAACATCATCTTATTTATTCACTATGTTATAGAACAATTATAGCTTTTAAGTGATGATAGTCACTGTTTATTTGTTTGTTTTTAAACATTATTGAGTTAATGTAATCTAACTCAAAACATAAATCACTTAATAAGTAAATAGAATTAGTTTGTTTTGCACCCAATTAACACAAATTGTTACCTTATTTTCTTTACAACGAATAATGAAAACTAATTCTATATTTAAAAACGTCAATAAAGACTTCCCCGCAAGTATTGTTGTCTTTCTAGTAGCTTTACCCCTTTGTTTAGGTATTGCACTTGCGTCTGGAGCCCCACTGTTATCTGGAATTATTTCTGGTATTGTTGGTGGTGTAGTTGTAGCTACTTTTAGTGGATCTGCTATTGGTGTAAGTGGCCCTGCTGCTGGTTTAGCAGTTATTGTATTCCACGCTATAGACGACCTTCATTCTTTTGAAGCCTTCTTAATGTCTGTTGTATTAGCAGGTGTTTTACAAATTATACTTGGTTTATTAAAAGCAGGTGTAATTGGCTATTATTTCCCAGCCTCTGTGATTAAAGGGATGTTGACAGGTATTGGTATCAATATCTTCTTCCAGCAAATTCCCAATGCATTAGGATATGTTGGTCCAGCAGATGAATTAACAATAGCTATGTCTAATGTTTCTACAGGACCAATGATAGTTTGTGCTGTCTCATTGTTATTATTAATACTTTGGGAAGAACCAATTATTAAGAAGCACAAATTCCTTTCTCAGATCCCCGCTCCTCTAGTTGTTGTTGCCTTTGGTATTGGTTACCATTTATACTTTATCAACAACGGTACATTACAAATTATGCCGGAACAGTTAGTACAAATCCCTGTTATTCATAACTGGGCTGAATTTGTTGCTACCTTCCATTTCCCAGACTTCTCGGCTATCACGAATCCTGAAGTTCATACTATTGCATTTACAATGGCGATTGTTGCTTCACTAGAAACGTTATTATCTGTAGAAGCTGCAGATAAACTAGATCCTCAGCATAGACATACGCCAACCAATAGAGAATTAATAGCACAAGGTACAGGTAATATCGTATCCGGTTTAATTGGTGGTTTACCTATTACGCAAGTTATTGTACGTTCTTCTGTAAATGTAAACTCGGGAGGTACTTCTAAGTTATCGGCTATTTTCCACGGTGTATTATTGTTTGTTTGTGTATTGGCCATCCCTGAAATATTAGATTTTATTCCTTTGGCGTGTCTTGCTGCCATCCTTTTACAAGTGGGTTATAAGTTGGCTAAACCAGAGAACTTCAAAATGATGTTCAATAAAGGTTTAACATCATTTATTCCTTTTATTGTTACTGTAGTTGGTGTTGTATTTACTGATTTATTAGAAGGTATTGCGTTAGGCTTGTTGGTATCTATCGTAGAGATTGTTTACAACTCCATCAAATCGCCTGTTGAAGTAGAATTTAAACCTGAACAACATTCAGTTCCTATTGTTATTGAACTTTCGCATCAAGTTTCTTTCTTAAATAAAGCAAAGATCAAGAAGATTTTAGATCAGGTTCCAAATAATAGAGAAGTGATCATTGACTCATCAAAAAGTCAGTCTTTACACACGGACGTTCAAGAAATGATTGATCAATTTATTAATGAAGAAGCGGTTAAGCGTAACATTAATGCTCGACAAATTGATAACTCTTCTCAGAAAATTAAGCTGGCTTAGAATTTAATTGAGCTCATAAATATAAAAAAGGCCGTTTCTTATGATTAAGAAACGGCCTTTTTGATTTTTATATTCTTTATTGTTTAGCCTCCATAAAATGACCAAGACATACCCAATCGAACTACTGATGGTAAATCTGTAAAACTAGTGGATTCGAATTGTGGAGACCTTGTTTTACTGAACCATGTTCTTGTTTGGAAAACATCTTGTGCGACAACCCACAACTTTCCTTTCCTATTGGCAATATATCTTGACATACTTATATCCACTCCACTTGCAGGAATAACCGTACCATTGTATTCTATTCTCTCTGAAGTGTAATATCCAACCACTCTTAAACGGTAATGATTAAAGAATTTAGCTTTATAGGTTAATTTACCACTTAGCATCCATTCTGAAGTTGGTAAGGTTTCATCAATTCTTTGGTTATAGATATCATTATATACGTCCGCTGATAAAATCAAGGATTGATTTTTTGCTAAGTGCCAGTGTACATAAAAGTTAGTCCCTAAAGTGTGTTTATTGACAATATTACCATAAGTGGCAATAATAGTATCACCTTTCGTTTCGTAGACTCTCTCAACACCATCAGTTAAATTTCTATAGAATAAACCTACTCTCGTCGATACTTTTTCTTGTTGGTTGGTTACTTGAATATTCAACTTCTGGAACTTCTGCATCGATAGATTTGGATTACCAAAACTGATAAACAAAGGATTGTTATCATTAATCGTTGGGTTCAAGGCTCTATCTGATGGAGGAGTTAAACGGAAAGTATAAAAGATATTACCCATCCATTTTTCGTTGAACTTTTTAGATAAATTGAAATTAGGGTTGATCACCCAAAAGTTATTATTCGTATTAAAAGTAGTGTCCGGTTGAACTATGTTTGACTCTACTTTTGAATTTTCTACAGAAACACCTGCTCTAAAATTCCAATCGTTATAGAAGGAATATTTCCAAGATGTATAACCCGAGAACCTTTGATTTAAATAGTCAGTATCCTGCTTACCCGCTCCCCTTTCTGTTTGCGTACCATCGGTAGCTAGGTTATAAAATGATTCATCAATAGTTTGTACAGTTGTACTATTTCTAAAACCAGTAGTTAAAACACTTCTGTCGTTAAAAGGATGCACATATTTTACGGAAACAAAATAGTTTTGTGATGGACGGCTTCTTTCCGTAATTCTAGCATCGTTGTATTTCCAAGACGAATCCAATAAATACTCTGTATTAGTAGTATTGCCATTATATTGTTCAAATTCATCCATAGAATAACGTAATCGCACTTGAAACTTCCTTCCTTCTTGCATGAAGTTTTTATCGTAATTAAGCTGCGCTCTAATTCTATCCGAATTTCTTTTGTTAAGGATAGTTCTATAATTATTTCTATAGTTTGGATCTCCAACTACATTAAAAAGATATTCATTTTCATCACCTCTATTATCTTGTTCTTTTCTTTGGTAGCTAACATTAAACCTCAATTTATCATTAGGTGAAAAGGCATAAGTTGAGTTCCAATTCACATGATAATTCGTTGTTTTATATAAATCATCTCGAGTTGACGAACGCTGATTATTATTATAGTTTAATCGTTCGTTTTCTCTATAATAATTCATTTCCTGATGTCTATAACCTGCGTTGATGGAAGACGACCATCTATTTTTAGACATAGAGTAATTTATGTTCGCTTTGTGCTGTGTTGGCGAACCTCCTTCTATTAAAGCTCTAAGGTGATTACCCAATTTCACATCTTCTTTTAAAACAATATTAATCGCAGCAGTGGCCGAAGTAAACTCTGCAGGTGGATTATTAAGTAACTCCACTCTATCAATTAATTGCATTGGAATATCTTCCAAAGGATTCTCGATATCCGTTTCTTCACCGTTTACTAAAATCACCACACTTTCGCCATTAGCCGATACTTCTCCATTTTCATCCATTGAAATAGAAGGCATTGAAGAAATGATATCTTCCATGTCTGTACCCCCATCGGAATCTACATTGAAACTCATACCTTCCGAGGTCATGTTTACGTTTTCTCGTTCGGCAGTTACGGTAACACCTTCTAATTCCGTTACCGTTGATTCCAATTTTATCTTACCTAGTGATACATTTAGATCATCATTGATATTCAATGCTCTTTCGAAATGCTTATAGCCTGTAAATAAAAATCGGATGACGTAGGTATCCTTTTGAGTGACTTCTAGATCAAAATTTCCGTCAAAATCAGTAATAGTCATTGATAGGATGCTATCATTTTTTACCAATGCTACATTAACATATGGTAGAGGGTCTTCGTTATCTTGGTCTAGTACAACACCTGTTATATGTTGTGCGTGAGAAGTAAACACACATAAGTGAAACAATATAAGTAGTAAATATCTCATTATTTAGTTTAAAAATTATAAGTCACAATTTGTTAGCTTTTTTGGGGAGAATTGTATCCCTCAGTAAAATTTATGGCAAAATACAATAAAGTTAGTTAAATACACACCCTCTTGTGATTTGTTTAAATTTGAAAATAATCATCGGCAATGTTTCAAAAAATGAAAAATCTATTCTGAAGAAAATCGTAATTGTAAATTAATCGTAATAATTATGTGATAAAATATTAAAAAGTTAAAGATTTTAACCGTGTTCTTTATCTTTGTGATGTTATCTCTTTTTTAAGACTTCTGGGGGATACACTTTAAGAATCAGAATTTTATTAGCTATGACTAAACTCCTTTTAAAGTTAAGTTTCACTTTAGGGTTACTAATAATTATATCAAATAGTGTTTTCGCACAAAAAAAACATCAATTTTTTGCGGGTTACACTAGTGCACATTCAGTAGGTGATGAAAATACCATCGACTTGAAAGGGGCTGAAATTGGTTGGTTTTATCAAATTGGCAATTCAAACTTTAACACTGGATTAGGGGTAGGTTATTTATCATCTGGAAAATCTACTCAAAATGGTATGATTGGTAATGGACTTATATCAACTAATCTAAAGAATATAGCCATTGTACCTATTGATCTAAAGTTTAATTATACTATTCATTCCGGTCGCTTTTTAACTCCATATTTTGGGTTAAATTTCAGTGCCTATTATATGACTAACGATATATATATTTCCCCACTAATGGATTTTGGACCTACCTATTCTACCACTATGTCTTATTGGAAGTACGGTTTAAAACCAGAAGTTGGTGTACGATCAAAAGTATTTAACACCATCAATTTCTATGGTGCTGTAGAATATAACCACCTATTTGATGAAGAAAGTGAATATTTAAACCTTAGATACTTAAGTTTAAAAGTAGGATTGATATTTTAAATCATTAAAAATTTTATATAAAAAATGCCGATACAATGTTAAGTGTATCGGCATTTTTATTTACATCAATAAATATTACATCGCGTACTCATTGATTGGCTTGATAAACGACAGTTTACCATTTTTATATTTTAATAGATCTTTACGACCTCTGTTTAAAGCAACTCCTTCATAATCAGCAATGATTAATTTTTTACTCCCTTCACCTTTCACAGATAGTGTGATAAATTTAAATGGTGAATCTTCTGGAGTAATGATGATAGTTTCTTTTCCTGCTTTTAATTTTTCTTTGATATAATCAAGGTAAGGATATAGATAATCACTTTCATCAAGTCTCCTTTTTTGCATGTATTGTCTTGTTTTGATTACAACACCTGTAGTAAGTGCTGCTCCCGCTGCGATTGCAGTAACTAATGCAGTTGCTTGTCTTTTTTTCATATCTATATTTAAGTTTTTTGGTTTATCTTATTTCTATTTAAGATACGAGGAAAAGAAGTATTTGTTTACAAAAAACCATTAATTATTTTGATATAGATTATCAATTTTAACATTAATTACATTTCACCAATCAAACAAGGCGTTTAAGATCAAACACTTACCATATAAACACAAAAAAACGCTTCAATTTCTTGAAGCGTTAACATATCTTATTTCACTATAAAAATTATCCCTTTATAGCTTCTGAACCTACTTTGTTGACCAACTCTTCGCCATTTTCATAAGCGGTTAAGTTACCCAATGTTACTCTTGCAATTTGTGTTAATGCTGTATCAGTAAAGAAGGCTTGGTGACCTGTTACTAAAACATTAGGGAAAGACATCAAATTCAACATTTTTTCGTCTCTAATCAAAGTCTCTGATAAATCTCTGAAGAATAATTTTTCTTCTTGCTCATATACATCAATTCCTAAGTATCCTAAATGACCTTTAGCTAACGCTCTAATCGCTGCTTCAGTATCAATTAATCGACCTCTTGATGTATTGATCAACATTGCTCCTTTCTTCATTCTCCAAATTGTATGATCATTAATAATATGATGCGTTTGTGGAGTTAATGGACAGTGCAATGAAATAATATCAGATTGTTCTAACAGCTCATTTAGAGTAACGTATTTAAGTAGTTTACTTTTCTCTAAATCTTTGTTAGGATATAAATCAAAACCAATCACTTTACAACCTAAACCTTTCATGATATTGGCGAAAATTTGTCCGATTTTACCAGTACCAATAACACCAACAGTTTTACCATGAATATCAAAACCCGTTAAACGGTCTAATGAAAAGTTACCTTCACGAACTCTGTTGTAAGCTTTATGTGTTTTTCTATTTAGAGTAAGAATTAACGCTAATGTATGTTCGGCAACTGCATATGGAGAATAAGCAGGTACTCTCAATACGGCAATATTGTGCTTTTCTGCTTCTTCAAGGTCAACGTTATTAAAACCTGCACATCTAAGTGCGATCACTTTAATATTAAAACCTGCAAGGATACCAATCGTCTCAGCATCAACCACATCGTTTACGAATACACAAACGGCATCAAAACCATTGGCTAACTGAGCTGTCTTTACTCTTAATCTTGATTCAAAGAATACTAATTCGTGTGTGGTATTAATTCCTTCTAGTTTAAAGAATTCTTTATCGTATGACTTGGTTCCAAATACAGCAACTTTCATATATTGATTGTTTTATTATTTGATTTAAATTCTATGTAAAATTAAAAGTTTTTTTTGAATTACAACGATGATTATCACCCTTTTATAAACTTAAAATAGACACTTAAAATTGATATATATACTCTATATCAAAAAAGTAAGGTTACACTTTAAAGTCTATCAGTAACTTATAAAAATGTGATTATGGCACTTAATGTTAATTATTTTATGAAAAGTTTTTGGTTAAAACTCTTCAATTATTTCAACATTAACCTACAAAGTGATTTGATCTCCTGTTTTTAAAATTTTACCAATCGATTCTTCTGGAATATTAAGAACAATGCCGCACATATAAGCATGTGCATAAAGCGGATGATCCAAAAGTTGAGGCTGTAACTTCGTTCTTTCTTGTACAAATATTTTTTGGAAACCTCTCATGACCTCTGAAGTATAAGAATTTCTTGTGGGTACAGGACAACGTTCACAAGGTTTATAAGCGTTTAATCGAATTGAATTACTAAAGATTCCCTTCGGGTGTTCTTTATCTATTCCAATCCACTCATCTTCTTCAAAGGCTCTTTCAGTTGAAATAATTAGATTCATTCTCATTCTTCTAATTACCTCTTCTTCGGGTAAATCATATAATTGGGAGGTCCATTGAATGGTTTTATCTGATATTAAAGAAGCCCCAACATTTCCTCCACTGTGATCGGGGAATCCAGTTTGAGGATTTTCTTTTACTTCTACCGATTCTTCAAAATAATCTGATAAAAACTGATTCAGAATATGGATATCATCTTCTAATGAGAAAAATTGAGTTGTAGCTTCTGACCTTAATTCAATACTCTTGGTGTTTAAATCAAATTTTGCTCTTAATTGATGAACAGCAGGATACTTTTTACCATTGACTGTTCTCCCATCACTTTTTCTGAAAATCCCCCATCTCCTATCAAATTCTAAGGTTTTACCCTCAGTAATTTCAACTTGATCTACAGCAATAGGATCTAAAGATTTAATAGGATATATGTTTATTTGTTTAATTTCCATGATTACTTCAATAATATGACCTTTTTTAACATTATCAACGAATCTCTATGTTATGTAATACGTATAATAGATAAACCACAACTATTAAAACCATGAAGCATTTAATTCTAAAGAAGGAAATCCACCTTGGTTACTCATTAATAGTACCGGAAGTTTCAAAGATGCCAATTTCATTAAATGACTTGTTATCCTACATGAACTTCCCTATTAATGAATTATCACATGAAGTAGTACGACATGTGATGCTCCAAAGTAAAAATGATGATTCATTTGATGAACGCATTTTTGAAAAAAAGATGTCTGTTGATGACATTTTAAAACAAGCAAATTATCAATTCATTTACAATCTAAATGATGAAAAATTTGCAGAACAACATCTCGATGAGGTAAATGCCGCATGGGATGATTTTCTTGAGAAAATAACCCAAGGCTTGATGATGTTGAGATATAGCATTTTAGAGGCAGTAGCTCAACAGAAACAACGCTTATATTCCTAAATATAATTGCTGTGCATAGATATTATGCAAAATAAAAAGGCTGTTGTAGAATACGATTATTTCGTGATTTACAACAGCCTTTTATTTATTGCCATGCTCCGATAATAGCACCTTCAATAGTTAAAAACAAAATCTGATAACCGGCATCTATCAACCATAATTTTATTGAGCGACGTTGATAGAGGTAATTAATACCCATAGAAGTACCTACAAACATTAATCCTACCATTAAACCATGAAAAGCTCCTAAAGTTGCATCTAAACTTTGTCCGGAATGTGCATTAAACATAGCTAATCCAAATGAAGTTATTAGCATTAGAACGAAACTACTGCCAAAAACTAAAGGCATATTCGCTTTTTGAAGATATTCATCAGTAAAGCCCAATTCTTTTTGCCAAGCTTTTCCAAAAATTGCAGAATACCAGATGGCTCCTAAAATAAATGCTGCAATAGCTGCGACAAATACAGCTAAGAAGTTGATGTTCTCAAAGTTCATAGTAGATAATATCAATTAAACAATGCTTTCAATATACTAAAAAAATTGAGTCTGTTCTTCTTGTAATGCATTAATATCTTGAATTAACTGTTTCATTTCCAATCGTAACGTCCCATTATAGATACCTCTAATTCTTTGTTTTTGATCTACGAGTATCACATGTTCTGTATGGAGAAATTCTGTAGAATCTTTTGTAAAGCCAAGGTCTTCTTCAGCAAAATAAGATGTTCTTGCTAGAGAATATATTTCAGACTTTTTACCCGTTAGAAAATGCCAATTATCCGATTTGATATTATTCTTTTCGGTGTATTCTTTTAAAACTTCAACATTATCTATCCATGGAGTTACAGAAAAGGAAAGAATATTCACACTATTATCATCTTCAAACTGATGATGGACTATTTTCATATTTTCCGTCATCACCGGACAAATACTTCCACAGCTAGTGAATATGAAATTCGCTACATGAATTTTATCTTTAATTGTACTTTTAGAGATACTTTGGTTGTTTTGATTTTTCATTTCAAAATTACCAATATGATGTGTGATTACATCAGCCACTCTCTCTTCGTTATCAATGAATATGGGCGAAAAATCTGGAGTATTGTAAAAGGGTAAAGTCAACTTTGGCTTTTCACAACTACTAATTGATATGAACAATAATAAGAACAAACTAAAATTTTTCATCATAAACATTTATACAATTTTTAGTCCCTAATAAACCAAATCGTCTCCCGTCTTTCTTAACATAATTGGCTTTGATTTTCCCGTTATCATACCAGATTTTCTGGGAGCCTTCTTCTTGTCCATTGACATAATTCTGATCTCTAATTAATTGTCCATCAAAATTCCATGCTTTACAATTCCCATGGTATAAATCATTTTCTAAATGATATAGAAATTGTGTTTTATGATTATGATAGTAACCAATATGTACTCCTTCTTTTTTACCATTAATAAAATATCTTTTTTCTTTTATAGTATTTTGAGGATAAAATTTCCTCCACTCGCCATCCTTTTTGCCTTGATGATAACTCCTCACTTTCAAAGTATCAGTAGTGTTTGGGTACACCCAATAAATTTGTCCAGAGTACAATTTACCATCAACATAACAGTTCCCTCCTTTTAAAACAATTTGATGATCATCAGCAAGAATCATATGGTTAATTCTTGCTAATGTCGCTGTTTTATTTTCTGAGGCTGAGTTACATGAAGACTGAAATAGACAAAGGAAAAAACTAATCTGTAGAAGAACCTGGCGTGCCATAATATCCATTTCCGTTTATGTAAGGAGCCTCTGATGTTACATGATAATGATATGTTCCATCAGGATAATCTTCTGTTGCATGAGTGTGACCATGGTAATCGTCTAAATCATCATTAATTACTGCACTACCATTTTCCATTGGTCCATACACTGGGAATCCATCTAAAAGGAAACCTAACAATCCTTCCCTGCCAATTGTGTCCTGAGCCGTTAAAAATGTAGGTTCTAAATGATAATGATACACTCCCACATTTTGAGGGTGACCATTGTATTGATCAAATGAAAAAATCTCATCGGTTAATGGCTGATTATTTGGACCTGCGTATTGATTATAAAATGCCACTCCATTTAACGCAATACCCATAGTTCCTAATTGTGTTTCTTGATGATTAGAAGCTACTGTTGGATTTAAAGGTATTTTTACGGTTCTATCTACTGAGGCAATTACATTAGGGTTCTTTGCGAAATCCTGATTATTATATGCTTCATACCTTTCCGAGGCCCATTCTGTATTTTGATAATATGGACTATTGTGATCCGGAATTCCTTCCATTTCGATAACCACCATGTCATTTTCTAAATAAATATCTGTGGCTCCATAGATTTTCTTGTATACATCTGGAACATCTGCAGTTGGTGTTTCATCATCTTGATCATCAGATGAATCATCGTTATTTTGATCACTTGGCAAGGTTGTAGGCGTAGTGTTATCTACCTCTTCTGAGTCACTACAAGCAAAAAATAAAGTAGTCGATAATATCAATAATGATATGCATTTAAATAATTTCATAGAGTAGTTTTAAGAAATAAATAATAAGTTATATTCAGTATAGAGTGTATTTGGGAAGTTGTACTCAATATTTGTAAAAAAAATTACAATACGGTATCAAATTCGTCGTAATTAAGTAAATAAAGAGAGATTTCTTCTACTGTTTTCTGTGCTGTTTTACCAACCCCATAAATTGTTGCAGAAGAGTACCCCGTCCAATCACCATATCCTACAGCCCATAATCCTTCATGTCCAAGAATTTTGGTACCGCATGTTTTAATTTTATAGCCATCAACAATTTCTAGACTTTTGAGAAAAGAGAAATTTGGTCTAAATCCAGTACACCAAATAACAGCATCAAAAGGTTCTTCTATTTTATCTTCCCACATTACTCCCCTTTCTGTAAAAGTAAATGTAGATCTTCGTGAGGTAAGATCACCTCTATCTCTAGCGAGTTTCACCTCCTCCAACATTACAATATCACCAAGCAATTGTTTTTGCTTTATCTTTTCCTCATCAGGATAATCTTTATTCGCTAAGTCAAAAAGATAACGACCATCGACATCATCAGGCAAAAATTTAGGAGGCACTTTGGTTGCCCATTGTACTTTTTTTGATTTAGAGACTTCAGAAACAATTTGTGCTGCACTATTACCTCCACCAACTATCAAAATATTATCTCCTTTAAGCTGATTAATATTTCTGTAGTAAAAAGAATGTAGAATCTGTCCTTTATAATCTCTTATACCTTCGTATTTAGGTATATACGGAGTACTTGTACCCCCCGTGCAGGCCACGACAATTTTAGAAACAATTTTTTCCTTTCCTGTATTAATAATGTAGTTTTTTCCAGACTTCTCAACATTGTGTACTGTTACTCCTCTTTCAATAGGCATGTCGTACCTCTTTTCATAATTAGACAAGTAATTTACAAATTCGTCTTTACTCGTATATTTTATATTTTGAGGAGTAGGAATCATCCAACCTGATAATGAAGAATAAATTCCTGGTGAAAAAAGTAAAAGTGAATCCCAACCTCTTGTCCATGAACCTCCAGGTTGGTCATTTTCATCAATTATCAGATAGTCGATACTGAGCATTTGTAGATAATATGCAACAGAAAGGCCGGCTTGACCTCCTCCTATTATTATTACATCAAAACTTCTCTGTTCGCTCATAGATTCACTTTTTGATCTTTCTTTTGTGATATTTTGATCACATATACTTTTTATACCACAGGGTAACTATCATAGTTATCTGAAGAATAAGCAATTTTTTTGCCGTTATCGAAATAAAAGTCCAATCTACCTACTTTAATACCGGCATAACCTACTTGTGTAATGAGAACATCTTTACCATCAAGATTCTTTCTGATGGTAGGTTCATCTAAAAAAGTATGAGAATGTCCTCCAATAATAACATCTATATCTTTGGTTTGTTCTGCAAGGTGTAAATCATCCTCCTCTCCATCAATATAAGCCTTATAACCAAGGTGTGAGAGGCAAACAACTAAATCGCATTTTTCTTCATGCTTTAACTTTTGACTGTATTCTTGAGCGGCTTCAATACCACTACTCCAAACCGTTTCTTGATAACAAGCCTTAGAGACCAAACCATCTAGTTTTATGCCTATTCCAAAAACTCCTATTTTAATTCCTCCCTTATTAAAAATTTTATAGGGTTTGGTTTTACCGTCCATAGAAGTATTGGTAAAATCATAATTAGCTATTAAAAAAGGAAATTCTGCATGAGGCAGCATATTAGATAAACCATCTACTTTATTGTCGAAATCATGATTTCCTAAAGTGGCGGCATCATATTTTAGCATACTCATCGACTTGAATTCTATTTCTCCCTTGAAGAAATTAAAATAAGGAGTTCCTTGAAAAATATCTCCTGCATCTAAAAGTAAAACTTGATCCTCTTCTGCTCTTATTTTATCTACAAATGTTTTTCTCCTGGAGACACCTCCCATATTAGGGTATTTTTTATGTTTCTCGGGAAATGGATCAATCTGACTATGCGTATCGTTTGTATGTAATATTGTCAATTTTACCGGCTTATTTGGTAAAGCTAAAGACTCTAAAGGCATTAAAAATCCCAAACTAGATAAAGCTGTAGATTTCGATAATATTTTTACAAATTCTCTTCTTGTTTTCATGATGATTATTTAACGTAATACAGTCTTTTATTATGCTCTACCTTTATAACTTTTTTTGCTTTACAATAGTCGATAATTGAATCTCTAATTAAAAGATCCGTTTTTACCATTTTTGATCCCTTTTGGAAAAAAAACATTTGATCTCCACCTGTATACAAGTAATCTGATGTTACCACTTTATATTCTTTATTGGGATCAAATTTCTTCCCATTTATCATCGGGTGAATAGGCTTTTTATTCTTAATTCCTAAAGTTAAACCATTGGTAGGTTCTTGGAATTTTGCTAAATACTCAAACATTTCAGTCATTGCTTCTCCTTTCATAGTTACAATAACCAACATATTATCAAATGGCATTAATTTGAACGCACTTCTGTTTGTAATATCACCTTTATAAATTGGAGCTCTTAAACCTCCATTGTTCATAACAACTAGATCAGCGTCAAATCCATTTTTCTTGACAATATCCAAACTTAAATCACACAAAAAGTTCCCTAACAGGTTATTTGGTTTTGATATAACTAAATCCTCATCTACAGTGGCGATCACTTGATTCATTTCTTTATCAAGCTTTGTTTTATAAGGGTCGATGAAAGAATTCATCTCTTTATTATCCGAAATTTCTTGATTTATTAGGTTTGATTTAAAATCAACTTGATTTAATGAAACTTTTTCTTGTTTACATGCTGTTATAGAAAATATAAACAAGGAAAAAATTAAAAGAACTCTTTGATACATGCTCGGTATATTTATAATTACACTCACAGAAGTTAAGAAAATTTAAATTAGTAAAGATCAATAATGACATTTTTTTGATTCCAACATCAAATTAATAGCATTTTATAAAGAATAAGGTTAATTTGCATAACTTTATGTAATAACATTCGTTAACAAACGAAGCTAAGTTAATTTTTCATTCTATAACTTCAATGACTAACATGAATAAGCTATACAATAGTTTTATTGCTGCTCTAACTATTATAATTGTTGTTTTCTCTACTTCAAGTAATATTTATGGGCAAAATGTTGAGTTTCTAGGTTCGGTAAAATCTACTAATAATGGTACATTTGGCAACTCTTTAACCTATTCTTCTAACGGAGAAAATTTAGTTGTTCACAATGATCAAGGTGAAGTAAATTTCTACGAATACAGAAACAATACCCTCAAACATCTAGCTTTAATTACTCAGAATTACCAAAAAAGAGTGATTAGTGTGAATGGTGAAGACTTTACATTCTACCCCCTTGTGGAAAAAGGTAGAGTTATTTCAAACAATAACGATTCTAACAATACCCTTTTTGAGTTAGATAATATTTCAGGAGATGAAATTTGGGTTGCTGATTCTAAACTTGGATTTTTTTACTTTTACATCAAAGTTGATGTACAGGACATTTCTTATTCTGTAGTTAGTTCATCTTTCGAAATATTAAAGTATTCTGGAGATTTAAATGTTTCAAAAACAATTGATGGTAGTAGTCCTTTTCCTTTTGACATTACTTATACTTTAAACCCTATTGAAAAGGACTTAAGTTTATTTGGTAGTCATGTCTCTTTCGAAAATGATTTCACTGTATACATCAATGATCCTCAATACAATGGATATAGAGGTAGAATTGTTAAATACGTTATGGAAAATGGTTCATGGGTGGAAAAACCTTTAGAATCATTCATTCCTACTAATGTCCCTTATTTCAAACAATTTGGTTTATTCTTTGAATACGCTACTAGAAACAATCAATCAGAAAAGTCACTACAAGTATTCGGTGTTGATGAAATTTTTAGTACATATAATTTCACATCTGGAAATATTGCATATTCCAAAGTACAAGGTTTTGTTCCATCAATAGTTAAATCATTCCCCTATTATTTTAACTCAAGTGGTTCAGCATTTGGTTCTTTTACTGTACAAGAGACAGCAGGAAAACAAAATTTATTCTTCACTACTTACGAGTTTGGTGATTTTGTTGTCGAAAACTTACCTGTAAACTCCACAGAGTTTGATGAGATTTATGATGTTGAGATTTACGAAGATTTCGGTGAAATTTATGTACATATTGCAGGTGTTCGTGGAACGCAGGAAGTTGTAGAAACTTACGTTACTTTTGATAATTATAATTTCAATATTGTAACAAATGGCTCATATGTAATGAATAATGTTGGTAACACATCAACAGGGCAATTACAAATAACAAAACTTACAGAAGAATGGTACACTATCTATTCTCGTAATGCACAAAAAATCTACTTTTTCAACTTAGGTAATGATTATGAATTTGCGTATAGAGGTGATAATTCAATAGACAAGTCTGATGATTGGTCTCAGTTTGGTAATGGTTATTATTCTAATGGACTAAACTTTTTGTTTACGGATACAAATACTAATCAAATTGATACTTATCGCTTGCCATACACTACCAAAAGTACTGGTAATTGGGATGATGGAGCTACATGGGTAAATGACATAAGACCTTTACCAAATGACACTAATGCAAAAGTAAATATTGGATTTGGTCATAACGTTAATCTAGTATATGGTGTTACTATTGATGAAATGAATAATAATGGTGTTTTAAATTTAAACCCGTTCATTGAAGGTGGAGGTTCCCTTTACACAAATAATTTAAACAATAATAGTACTATTGAAATAAATCAAGATTGTTATTTACAAACTAAAGCTGGTCTTAATAATGGTAATATTAATGCAAATGATAATTCAGGTTTGGTTTTACAAAATATGTTAAATAACAATCTTATTAATTTAGGAAAAAACGTTTACAATGAATTAGGAATTATTTTAAATGGCAGAATAAATACTTATTCTGATATTGTAATAGCATACGAATCAAACTTTTCAGGACTTATTGATTTCTTAGATGACACTAAAGGTATTAAAGTAAACCCTTATGAAAATTTCAATCTAGGTCTAAATATATTAATTCAAACATTTCTTGAGTTTGAAGATTTAAATGAAAGTCTTGCAACAGTAACAATTAATGGCTCCACAACTATAATTAATGAATTAAGAATTCTAAGTGACATTGCAGATTTTTCAAATGCCAGTTTAACAATGGGCGACGGTCTTGAAGGTACTCTCTCATACATTAATTATAGCTACATCAATAATTTAACCTTCAAAAACCTTACTGTTAAATCCTCAACAAAAATCACTGACCAAAGCTATTCTGGAGGTATTTTAAAAGTTACTGACGCTTTAACAGTAAACGAGAAATTTGTACTAGAAGCAACAAACTTAGAATTAAATTATAACTCATCTCCTGATATCATAAAAGGTACACATCCTGTAAGTATTGTGGCTGGTTATGATTCATATATTTATGTTGACCTAGGATCAAAGGTTTCTGCTCCTTTCCAATTAAATTTCCCAATTGAAGGTCAAATCATGGAAGATGGCCCTGGTCCATTTACAGATGCTGCATTCTCATTTACTGTTGATGAAATCAATTATTTATCTGGCGATGGAGGTAATGGACTTATGTTATTCCTTAATAATTATGATGCTTACAGTAACCCTATTATTGATATTAGTGGTACTAAGTATGGAGTATTACCAGGTAAAAGTTGGTACTTAGAAGGAGGCGAAAATGTAGACTCTTTTGGAGGAAACTTCACTACGAATTTGGGAAATACCAATGGTTTTAATATTACAGATGTTTCTGAATTAAAACTTAATGCTTCAAAAACAGATCTTATTTTTTCAGCAACTGGAGACTTAAATAATGCTGTGTTCTCTAAAATGAGCCCTGCAACAAACCAATTCTTTGAAATTCAATTACTAACAACAAGTTTTGGTAAAAAATATACTTCGATTGCTGATTCATATTTTGATAATCCTTCTACTTGGGATTTAGGAACTGTTCCTTCCACAGAGCAAGATGAAATCATCGTCAAAAACTTAGTGCATTTTGATATTTATAATAACGAGACATTCAAAAAAATCACTGTAGAAGATGGTGATTCTCTGATTATGAATACAAATATCGAAGGATATCCATCCGTTCCTGAGATAGTCACGTTAGAAGAGTTAATCCTCAACAATACAGGCGTTTTAACTACAAACTATGTTGATCTTATTATCAATAATAATTTAAATATAGATAATACTTTAAGCGATATTCATAACATTACAGAAACTACACCTCGACCAACTCCAAAGTTAATTTTCAACGGAGATGCTATTTCTACTGCTGATAGAACTAAGGCTCAACTTAATTATACTAATATTACCATTGGAAATAAAGGTGGAGCAAAAGAAGTAAATATTGATGCAAAACTGAAAGTAAGAAATGGAGGTTACTTTGAAGTTGAAGGACTTACTAAAGTTAAACTTACAAACGACTTAGTATTAGAAAACTCTAAAATCAGAAGAGGTGGTCATTTTATTATTGATAACAGAATTGATAATATCCCAAGAGATTATGAATTATCGTTCTCTGGAGACAACTCACCTGAATTTAGAAACTTCGAAGCTTACAGTACTAATGACATTGTGTTTATTACTCCTGCTGTCATCCAAGACTCTATGTATGTAAAAGGAGCAACAGGTGTATATTTAGAAGAAAATGCTTCTATTACAATTAATGGTGAAGAAGATGATAAATCAAAAACTGCAAATACTACCCCTTTCCTATTGGAAGTTGGAGAATTTGCTGGCTTATCACCATCTTCTATCCCATCAAAAATTAATATTTCAGTAGATGCCTCTCAAAATAGAGCCTATTTAGTTGATGCCAATATTTCCCAAATCAATTCTATTGGTGATACTTTATATGTCATCCGAGGTACTGAAGGAGGGTTCAATACAGGTGCAATAAAGCATATCGTCAATAACCTTTTGGCTTCTCCACAATTGGTGGTCAATTCTTCTAATTTAATTGAAGAACAACCTATTGTAACCAACTCAACAGAGTTTGTAGAAGTTTTCTTAGGAGTAAATGATCCTATAACCGGAAATTTAAGAAACTTAGATAAAGAGGAGAATGTTGTTATAGAGCTTAGTGGTAATCCTATCACTAATTTCACCTTAAAAGAAGTAACGTTAACAGATCAATTTGGCTCTGTTGATTTTACAGTAGCGAGCATTCCTATGTCTGAGTTTTCAAGTATCATAACTACAGAACCTAGTATATTTGGATTAGATGTTTATTTAAATCACACAACATATACAAGCTTAAAAACTCCTGCTCAAGGTATTCTTTACCAATTCCTTCCTGAAGGATATATCGATGGACAAGACCTTCTTCCTGTAGTCGATTTCCTTAACTCACTTACTTTCAGAAACGAAGATTTTAGAACGAACTTCAGTGTTACTTGGGATCCTTCTGAATTGTATTCTTGGTCAGGTAAGATGAGTGATTTCCCTGGAATTGAAAATATTATTGAGTTAGATGAAGTAGGTGGATTATCAAAAATTAATATTGAAAACAAAGATATTAACGGTTGGAATATAGCCACTCTTAACGGTTTAGTTGGCCCTCCAATCGAACCTCAAAGTATTGACGGAGGTGATGACCAACCTTTATTTGTCGAAGAAATACCTGAAGGACCTCCTGTTTCATCAGGCTATAGTCATGTTATCATTAACGCTGACGGAAACTACTTGTTCTTCGATCAGTTTTATGATTACATTACAGGAGTTTCCCCTCAATTAAATTATACTCCAGGTGTTCCATTCGAGCTTTTTGATAAATCTTATGTTCTAAACACTTCATTTATATTCTCTTTTGAGGAAGAAGGATATTATGGTGAAACCTATGAGTGGTTTAAGTATAATGATATCGATGACATATACGAATCTATTCCCCTATCTGCATCATCAATAAATATTGATAATGTACTTCAAGCAGGTGAGTATAAAGTGATTCTCAAAGACAAAATGGTTTCTCATGATTTTGAGGTTGAGATGAAACTTACAATAGCCATAGAAAGAGGTGATAATGACAAAGAATACCTTAGTAACATTTTAACAGAAGCAGGAATAAGCTTTGATGCTGAACTTCCTTTCTGGGAATGGTATCCAGAAGCTACTGTGGATGATATGGGGTATATAACTGCTATCAACTTAGATGATTTATCTTTAAGATCTATACCTAATGATATTCAGTTCCTGACGCAATTAAAAGAATTGTCATTAGCGAAAAATAAAATTAAAGATATCCCTGGTTTCCTTTTAGAAATGAGACATATAGAAACACTTAATGTATCCGATAACTTATTATATTTTGACGATTTTGATGATCTATTTGTATTAGAGGGAACATCCACTACAGTAGGAAATCAGTCTTTTGAGACTATTGAAACTACAGTTAAAGTTAAGCATGGTGACAATGCCGACTTAAAAGGATCTAATACTTATGGAACTGTTAGTACTACTTGGTATTCAGACCTTGCTTTAACCCTAATAGAAAATGTTGGTGACACCTACTCTATTGTAAACATGACACCAGACGATGCTGGAGAATTTTATGTAACAGTAACATCTTCTGGACACCCCGGTTATCAATTCGTTACAGACAAAGTCACTTTACAATACGCTTTAGGTGATGCTGATTCCCTTGTTCTTCAAACTTTCTTAGAAAATAATTCCATTGAATTTAATATAGAAGATGAATTCAGAAATTGGTTAGCTAACGAAACAGTAATTGATGACTTCGGTAAAATTACTTCTTTAGATTTATCAAGTTTAGGGTTAACATCTCTTCCTGTTGGATTAGAAAGCTTCACTTCACTATCGGCCTTAGATTTAAGCGACAACATTCTTTTCTATGATGAATTAAATAAATTAGCTGATCTTAAAGCAATTACAACAGTAATTCCTCAGTCATATCAAGAAAAGGTGATAACGGCAGAAGTTCTAGAATATAACAGTTATTCAAATACCGAAATGGGTGTAGAAATCCCAGGTATCTCATTGGATTACATTTGGTATTTAGATGGTGAACCTTATTCTAATGGAGAGAACTTCAGTATAGATAATTTCACTTTCTCTGATGAAGGTCAATACACTTTAAAAGTTACGGAAGCCTTGAATAACTGGCCTGGTTTAGAAATTCAAGTAGCAACTTTAAATCTAGTTTATAGATCACTTATTACTGAAGAAGATTCACTTGCCTTACATCAATTGTTCACAGAAATGAATGTTGATTTTGACGACACTCAAAGAATAGTTGAGTGGCCAAGATTTTCTTTTGATCCTGAGACAGGAAAAATCATAGGGTTAGACTTAAATGAACTTGAAGGTGTTACTGCATTGACTTCAACAATTGGTTTATTCGATGATCTTGAATCACTAAAATTATACGAAAGTAATCTAACAGATCTTCCAAACGAATTATGGTCATTACCAATGCTTAATTACTTAGATTTATCTAAAAATGATTTTGATGATGAAGATATTGTAGGAATAGATAATCTATTTAATCTAAGAACTCTTTGGTTAAGTGAAAACAATCTCACTACATTACCTGATCTAAGTAATTTGAATCAATTACTATATTTAATTGCAGATGACAATGACATTTCTAATGTAGATTTCGATTTATCAGCTTTAACTAATTTGATTCATTTATCATTATCAGGTAATAATATCAATTCTATAACTGCCGATTTCTCTAATATGATCAACTTAAAGAAGATTGATTTATCAAATAATAATCTTACTTCTTGGAGTAGCGCTTTACCGGCGGGATTCGAAGAATTGATCTTATACAGTAATCAGTTAGAATCGTTAATTAACGTTCCAAACACAATATTACTTGATATTGCTGACAACTATTTATTCTTTGATGATTTCGAAGGGTTTGATAAGTCATCAATTGTAAAATATATACCACAGAACTACCCTATTTACTACGAAAATATTGCCTTAATTGAAGGCGGTTCTTATTCGGTACAAATTCCTATTGAAATTAAACCTGAATACATTTTCACATGGTATAAAGATGGAGTTATTCAAGGTACGTTTACAAACAACCAAATAACATTAGAGAATATGTCAGCCCTTGATGTCGGTATTTATTCTTGTTTCATTTCTCATACCTACTGGTCTGATTTGAATATCAAGATTGCAGAAATTGGTGTTGGCTTTGATTGTTCAGAAAACCTTTCTGTTGCTATTGAACCAACTTCTTCTACTGACTTCTGTTACAATGAAGAAATCACAGCTACAATATCAACAACTGTTTCTGATGAAAATGTCACTTATGCTTGGTATAAAGGTGATGTTCCTCTTCAATTACAGAATGCTGCTAATTTAACTGTTCATGAAGCAGGTGCTTATTCGGTAAGAATACGTAATGCTAATGGGTGTATAGCTTTATCGGACACAGTTCATATTACAACATCTGAAATTATTGAAACGCCAATTGTCGTATTTAATGGTGACTCTCTGATTGTAAGTAATACTTATGATAACATGACATACCAATGGTATTTGGATGGAGAACCTTTGGATCAAGTGTTTAGTAGTATGTTACCTACACGTTTAGGAAGTTATACTGTAGAAGCAATTAATGAGAATGGTTGTTCGGCTTTATCACCTAATTATTCATTAGGTGAAGACGATGTTACTAACCTGGAAGATGAGTTAGTTAAATTACATATTTATCCTCAACCAGCTGATGATTACCTATTCATTGATAATTATGGATATCAAATAGAGCAATTAAATGCATTTGATGTATCAGGTCAGGCTCACACATTACAATACAGTAATGAGCAAGGTAAAGCCCGAATATCTACATCATCTTTAACAAATGGAATGTATATCCTATATATTAAAACTAATGATGGTAAAACAGTTCATCAGAAAATTCTGATTTCGAATTAGGGAGTCTTGGTAAATAGTTAACTAACTGTAAACAAGTCTTCTACTTAGATGTATTTTATATAAAAGACCCCGAAAAATGTCCAAATTGGCTTTTTTCGGGGTTTTAGCTTGTTTAAATTTGAGTTACGACACAAAAATCTATCACAAACCAAGCTCAAATATAGTATGCAACTTTTAATATTCAAGCCAGAAGAAGCTCAACCTTTAAAATATTACAAATTCAAGAATACTGAATTAGGAAAAGTACATTCCTGTATTCCTTGGGAAGAATTGGAGCAACTTTTTCCCACCACTCAGGAAAATTCTGGTAGAAAATCATGGCTTAACAATAAAGGCAAATTAGCCCTAATGTTTTTGAAATCTTATTCTGGATTAAGTGATGAAAAATTAATTGAAAGAATTAATACAGATTGGGCTTATCAGATGTTTTGCTTTCGTTTATTAGGAGATCATGAAGAGATTAAAGATATCACTTTACCTAGTACTATCCGGTCTTATCTTTCTACCAATATTGATATGGACAAACTTCAGTTTATATTATTGAAACATTGGAAAGGAGACATTAAATATTTTAATATGCTTCTGATGGATGCAACTTGTTATGAAAGTGATATAAGACACCCTACAGATGTAAAACTGTTATGGGAGTGCTGCTATTTCGTTTTTGAAAAATTATTATTCAAGGCTTGTAAAGATCTCAATATTAAACGTCCAAGAAATAAATACAGAGAACAAAGAGAAAAATATTTGAACTATTCAAAACGTCGAAGAAAGGGATATAAACTAACCCGAAAAAGAAAGGGTTCATTACTTTATCTTTTGAATAAAGGGTTAAATCAACTACAGGAAGTTTTAAATTTAGGATCAGTCCATTTAACGGAAAAAGAAAGGGCTAAACTACGAACAATCAAGAAGGTACGTTTTCAGCAACAATATATGTTCGATAATAAAGTAGAACGTATTGATGAGCGTATTGTGTCTCTAGCTAAGCCATGGCTTCGACCAATTGTGAGAGGAAAAGAAACAAAAAAGGTAGAATTCGGATTTAAAGCACATATTTTACAAGCCGGTGGAATATGTATTATTGACCATCTAGCAGCCAATGCTTTTAATGAAAGTACTCGTCTTAAACAGAGCTTTTATAAGCATCAAAAAATTTTTGGAAGTGCTACTCATATTGGAGCAGATGGAATTTATGCAACGAATAAAAACCGTTGTTTTATTACGTCTAAAAATATAATCACCAATTTCAAAAAGAAAGGTCCTCGAGCTTTAACTAAAGAAGAAAAAGCAATAAGATCCATCATAGCAAAAGAGCGATCAACTCGCATGGAAGGTATTTTCGGAACACATAAAAGGAACTACGGGTTAAGTAAAATAAAAGCAAGAACCCAAGCAAACGAAATCTTATGGATCACCTTCGGAATATTAACTTCAAATGCTGTGATAATGTCCAAAAAGAAAGAGAAGAAACACGAGAAATCAACCTATGGAGATCAGCTTCAATTAGTCGCATAAAGGAGTCATTACAAAATGTTCCCTGGATAGGTGTGTCTATAGAGTTCTTAAATTGAAAATTTAACTCATTTTGTACTCTGATAAGATGAAAAACTTCAGATTGAAATAAGATTCAAAGGAAAGATCAAAAAAACACCCACCAAAATAGATTTAAAATCTAAATTTTGATGGGTGCTGGAATCTATTTTCCAAGAGTCCCGAATTAATCAATTTCACATAAATAGAAAAGAGGCTGAATCATTTTCATGATCAGCCTCTTTTTTTATCCCTAATGGATTATATATATAGTATTTGTGTTATTATCTTATCTTGATAATGATGCTGCTTCCGGCATCGCTGGTTTTGAAGTTTTTTCAATAGTAATATTCACTTCCTCAGTATGGCTTACACGGTTGAACATAAGGAATAATCCTATGAGAAAAATGATGGTGAATATTTTTACTAATGTCTTCATAAGAGTGGTTGATTATCTACAATTATTACAATTATGTACGAGACCTAGACAAAAAATATTTCAAAATTTAACATCTTATTTAAATATTGAAATGCATTTCTTTAAATAGTACAAAATCTTTAAAAAGCATCTAATTATGTGACATTTTTGAGACAATTTTAGTTCGATTTCTTCCTATTTTTTTTGATTTTTTTATACCTATCAAATTTTTATTGGTAACTTGATATAAAGAGCGAATTTGAAATTCCATCAGATTTCTCCTTTATTCTAAATTTGTTGAATTTTCACATCTCCTTTGTTTTTTAAACAATGAATAGAATTGTTTCATACTGTTTATATTTCACATCTTTCTTACTTTCTATTCTTGCTCCTCAAATTATGTATGGGCAAGGTGACAAATCATTCGAGAAGGTTCATTTTCCAAATCAGACAAAAGAATTAAAAGTTGCCATTCGAAATATTGAAATCGGTGACAATTATAAGAATGTCTATCACTTATATGATAGTGCTCTGATTTATTATAAAAAAGCAGAACAATTAAATTCTGAGAGTGCACAATTACAATTTAAAATTGGACAAGCATTTTATTTATCAGATCAATTAGATAGTGCAGATGTTCGCCTATGCAATTCATTAGCACTTGATAAAAATAATTTAAAAACAGTTTTTCTAGCTGCTCGAGTGGCTCATTTAGAAGAAAAATGGGATAAAGCCATTGAGTTATATGAGAAATATAATTCTCTTCATGATGGTATTGTTTCACCATCAAAAAGTGAGGTAGACTTCTTACTTTCTCAAACCAAGTTTGCCAAAACTTTAGACAACTCCTCGCTTACTATTAAAAACCTCGAAGAGCTCAATTCTTCATCAGATGATTTCCAAGCACACTTACACCCTCAAACCAATCAACTATTTTTCACTTCAAATAGAGCATCTCAAAATAGTGTAACTCCAAAATTAGATGGTTTGTATTATGACAACATCTATTATTTTAACTCTGATTCCAACCAAGTTAAGCTAATCAAAGATCATATAATCAATCCAGAAGGAAATAGTAGTGTCACTGGAATATCCAAATCAGGCAAAACCTTAATTATGTATCAAGGAGCATTACAAGGTGTGGTAAGTTACAGTCGATTTGAAAATATAAATGGAGAGAATACCCCAAAAGGAAAAACTAAACTCCCAAAACAGATTAATAATTATTTCTTCACCCAAGGAAGTGGTACCTTTACTCCGGATGGTAAAGAGTTCTATTTCTCTGGTAAAAGAAAAAAAGATATGCACTCAAATATTTTCATTTCAAAAAGAAGTGGAAAAAAGTGGACTAAGCCAACCCCTATTTTTAAAGGTGATTCGGAACATCTAAACCCGTACTTCTCTACTAATGGAGATACACTTTTCTTTGCGTCAAATGACATGAAAAGTATAGGAGGTTATGATATTTTTTATAGTGTAAAAAAAGGTAACAACTGGAGTGAAAAAGTCAATTTAGGATTAGGAATAAATAGTCCATTTGATGAAATCTCTTATTCAGCCAATGAAGAAGGAAATATTAAATATGTTGCGTCAAATCGTTTGGGCGGTCTAGGAAATTATGATATTTATGAGATATCAGATGGCAATAATGATAAGGATGAACTTGTTCTTGAAAAAATCATTACTCCTCATGTCAATAGAATTGAGCTAACGATAGTAGATGCTGAAACAAAAATGCCGCTTAGAGCAACACAGATACAATTATATAATCTTGAAGAAAATGTTCTTTTAAGGAATCAAATTACAGATCAAAACGGACATGTCATCCTTAATGACTTACCTAGCGAAGTGGATCTTGGTGGTAATATTCTAAAAAAGGGGTATGAATTCTATTCAAGAAATTTTGAGATTGATAGAGATACATCAAATATAATTATTGAACTTCCTCCTATCCAATTAAATCAGAAAGTCACACTTGAAAATATATTTTTTGATACCAATTCGAGTGTCATCAAAGATAAATCTATTCCTGAGTTAAGAGCCTTACTCAACTTCTTATTATTAAACGATAAAGTAAATATATTAATTGAGGGTCATACAGATAATGTAGGAGATAAAGAATACAATCAGAATTTATCCAATACTAGAGCTGATGCAATTTTAAGGTACCTCAATCAAAATGGAATTCCTGAATATCGACTACAAGCAAAAGGGTTTGGTGATACCCAACCTATTTCAGAGAATACAAACGAAGAGGGTCGAGCAAAAAACAGAAGAACGGAATTCAAGGTCATTAAGACACAGTAAGCTCAATAACTTTATTATTTTATTGTATCTTCGCACTTGTCTTTTGAAAAGAAACATTTCAAAATGACTTTACCAATCAAATATTCAAAATTAAGAAATTATGATCGTAGTTACGGGTGCGGCTGGCTTTATTGGTAGTTGCATGATATCTAGATTAAATGAAGATAATTTTAACCATATTATCGCTGTAGATGACTTTTCTTTTCCTGAGAAAAATAAAAATTTAGAAGGAAAAAAAATATTGGAACGTGTAGAAAGGGAAGAGTTTTTTGATTGGTTAGATAAAAATCACCTTGAGGTTGAATTTATTTTTCATTTAGGTGCAAGAACAAGCACAGCGGAGTTCAATAGAGATATCCTTTCTCATTTGAATACGGAATACACTAAGAAAATGTGGAATGCAACTATTCAATATGCAATTCCTTTAGTATATGCCTCTTCAGCTGCAACTTATGGCTTAGGTGAATTAGGATATGAAGATAGTGAGGAAATTATTCCAAACTTGAAACCTCTTAACCCATATGGAGAGTCAAAGAATGAGTTCGATAAATGGGCTTTACAACAAGAAAGACAACCTATGTTCTGGGCTGGATTGAAATTCTTCAATGTTTATGGGCCTAATGAATATCATAAAGAAAGAATGGCTTCTGTAATTTTCCATGCGTTTAATCAAATTGGAAAAACAGATGCAATGAAATTGTTCCAATCCCACAACCCAGATTATAAAGACGGAGAACAACAACGTGATTTCGTTTATGTAAAAGATGTTGTAGAAATGATGATGTTCTTAATGCATCATAGAAAAGCTGAAGATTCAGGTATTTACAATGTTGGTACTGGTGAGGCAAGAACTTTCCTTGATTTAACTAAAGCTACTTTTAAAGCAATGGGCATTGAGGAGAATATTTCTTATATCCCTACTCCAGAAGACATCAGAGATAAATATCAGTATTTTACTGAAGCAACAATGCAAAAAATGAGATCTATTGGATATGACAAGCCTTTCACTTCCTTAGAAGAAGGTGTTGAGGACTATGTCAAAAACTATTTGATGGATACGAAAAGATATTAATAGAAAAAGGCGTTTGAAATAAATGCTTTTTAATATTTGATTCATTTAAGAGATGGTGTCATAAATTAATGATACCATCTCTTTTTTATTTTAATTCTAAAATAGAAATTGATAAAGGACTTAAGAGCATTTTTTCGTTTAGATTAAATTCCAGATTACTCAAAATATTTCTACCCATTTCATATCCTTTTACACAGCTTTTATATTTTGAGAAATCAATTTCTACTTCATCTTTATCATTATTATTAATGAGAACAATAATTCTCTGTGCTTTTGAGATTCTAAAATAAACATAGACTTCGTCTTGAGGTATAAAATGAACTAACTTCCCCTCTGCTATTGCCTTAGCATTTTTCCTCCAATTCAGTAATCTAGAAATGAAGTTCCAAATCTCATTTTGAGCATCACTCCTTCCTTCTGCAGTAAAAGCATTGACCTTATCTTTATCCCAACCGCCAGGAAAATCATTTCTAAGTGAGGAATGATCACTTTCTTCCCCTTCGAAAAGTAGTTCAGTACCATAATACAGTTGAGGTATCCCTCTTGTAGTTAATAAAAAACCAATGGCTAGTTTTAATCTTTCAACTGTTTTTACCTTGGAAAAAACTCTTGTTATATCATGATTATCCAAACAAGTCAATAACTGATATGGATTTTTATGTAAAAAGTCTTGTGAAAGCTGATTATACAATTGATGCATTTGACTCTCCCAATATTTAGATTTATCCGATTTTGAAAATGAATTACAAGCAGTAAAAGCTAACGGAAGATCTGTCACTGCTGAAGTATTATGCTTATTATATGTATTATATCTTGCAGCATAACTTGTTTCTCCAACAAGCACTTCAGCCACAATGTAAAGTGATGGATACTCTTTTAAAATTGCTTTACACCATTGATCATTAAACTCTTTAAATACATAACCAAACGTATCTACTCTTAATCCATCTAATTGTGCATATTCTATCCACCAAATCGTATTTTGGATCAAATATTTGGCTAATAATGGATGATTTTGATTTAGATCAGGCATTTGATCCGTAAACCATCCCTCTTGAGTGCTTAATTTATCTTCAGAAGATGCATAGGGATCAAAAGAAGTATTCACATGATAATTTGTACCTAAATAATTTTTAGCTTCATATCGAGCAATGTATAGCTGATTATTTAACCAATTATCATCTGGGATATCAGATAGCCACCAATGTTGAATTCCTATATGATTAAAAACAACATCTTTGATCAATTTCATCTTATTCTGATGTAATTTCTGAGAAAGTTCAAGATATAAATCATTCGAACCTAATCTCACATCCACTTGATAATAATCGGTGATGCCATATCCATGATAAGAATACTCCTTTGCATTATTTTCCAAAACGGGAGTTAACCAAAGTGTAGAACAACCCAAATCTTTTACATAATCTATATGGTCAATAATCCCTTGTAGATCTCCCCCATGTCTTCCAAAAGGTTTATCTCTATTTTCTCTTTCATACAATCTTTCTGATTTAAACTGACCTCCTTTTGAGAAACGATCTGGCATAATGAGATAAACAACATCTTTAGGTTGAATTGTTAAGTTGTCATCCTCATACTTATTTTGAATGTTCCTTTCTTTTAATTCATAGCGAATTTCCTCAACAATATCTTCGCCCTTAAAAAATTGAATGGTAAAAAACTCCGCTAAAATATTTTCTTTTAAGGTAAAGTTGATAAACAGATAATTTGGGTTATGGGTTATCTCAGTACCATCCAATCTTAGTATTTGATCTGCATCTTTTGTTTTTACATCATATTGGCTGATGTTTTGACCATAAACCATCAACTGTAATTGTTTATTCTCGAAGGATTTCCACCAATAAGGGGGTTCAATTTTCTGAATCATAAAGAAACATCATTAGTAAACTATAAAAATAAAAAAAGCCTACAACTTTCGTCATAGGCTTTTCAAATTAGTCAGAAAACATAAATTATCTTCTAATTACTTTCTTCACTACTCTACCTTCAGAAGTAAATAATTCAACAAAGTAAATTCCTGCAGGGAACATAGACAGATCAGTTTTAAATTGACCATTCACTTGAAGTTGAGTACCTAACTGAAGTACTCGACCTGATTGGTCTCTTACAATCCACTCTACATCACCTTTCAAAGAAGTACTTGTTAAAGTCACCTCACTTGAAGTAGGGTTTGGAGAAGCAATTACACTTTTACTCAATTCATTATCTTCAATTGAAGTAATGTCGTACGAAATTGAGTAAGTTAAATTGTTAATATTGGCACGTATTGTCGCTTTACCAGTTCTATTTACAGGGATGTTACTACCCTCTCCATTTGATTCCTTTAATTTACCTTCACTCGCATATCCCCATTGACCTCCATTCCAATCTTTTTGATCGATAAGCTTGAAAATTTGTCCTTTTTCTAGATTAACATCCACTAGTATAAAGCCCCCAATTTCATCAGGAGTCATTTCTATAGAATTACCTGGATTCCAGTCAATTCCTAAAACATCTCCTACTACATATAGCGATTTATTGTTTTCAACAAAAGAAAGGAATGATGTTGTAGTAGTATGTGTACCATCCGTAGCCATTAATGACATTTGATATGGTGCATCAGATTCTTCCAAACTAAAGAATGATCTAGGGGTAAATGAAGCCACAAACTTATCTCCTTCCCTAGTCATTGTTATAGTGTTTGTGTTAGTAATATTTCCAGAACCATACGCATCTAAAACCACTCCTGCTTCTAATGTAATCGTACCTTCAAAATTATCTTCCGTTGCACTTGGATCGAAATAAACTTTTATTTCCTCATCTTCAACAAAACCATATGGTGTCACCTTAAATAATCGTGTATAACCTTTTACTAATCCATCAACAGGTACATCAACTTGTTTATCTGTCAATAAAATAAATTCAGATGGTTTTAAAGTAATTGTCCCTGATGAAGCCGTTTCTGTTCCATTGTTAAAGTAGCTATACCATTTTTCACTATCCGATGAATAATCATAAGTGTAATCCACTTCATTTAATGTGAAGTTACCAATCACTTTTACTTTTAAAGATGCTCCGTTTAAAGAGATAGTTTTTAAATCATTTGTTAGATCAAATGAATAATCATTATCTGCTAGAGATCCTAAATCATAATCATGACGTAATTTCAATAAAGCTGCATAGACATCATACAGTTCTTTTCTTATTCCATCATTCTGAGTATCGAACTCTTCAATTAATGGTTTCTCCGAAGTTCTATGATCACCACTTACCTCTCCTTGATATTCTTTTTGATTAATAGAAACATTGTAGCCTCTTTCACCAAATTGCCAAATTAATTTTGGTCCCGGTACCATAAAGAAAAATGCTGAGGCTAATTTAGCTCTATCTAAACCGTTTTCAATTTTCTTTAAATCATATTCTTGAGAATTTGTTCCATTTGTTTCTGACTCATAGATTAATCTTTCTTCATCATGAGATTCCATATATGATATCAATCCATGTATAGGCATTCCTCTATCTTTTGGAGATTGACCTCTAATATCAGAATTTTGACCTTTTACAATATCCCTAAAGTTATGATTCATATTCCCCCACATTGAAATTCCTTCCTTTGCAAGTTCTATTTCTTCTCTATTTTCAGCTAAATGTTCAAAAATCACCAATGCATTAGGGTTACGCTTTTTGATTTCCGTATTCATTCTTAATAATAAATCTATACGGTCTTGATCATAATTACTTCCCCATTCATCAGAACCAGTTTTTGGATTATTACCAAAACCTTTTGTAAAATCGAAACGATAACCATCAACTTTATAATATTTCATCCAGTGAGCATTCACACTATCGACTAGTGATTTTGTGAATTCACTTTCGTGATCGAAATCAGCACCCCACTGTAATCCAGGATTTGTGAAATTTGATTCAGTGTTAAACCATGGATTATCTTCAGTTGGATCACCATAGTCACCCTCATTATACATCCTAACCATAGGAGAAGAATGAAATGAATGATTAAGTACCAAATCAATAACTACAGCCAATCCCTTACCATGAGCATCATCAATAAATTCTTTTAACTTATTTTTGGGGCCATAATATTTATCTGGAGCGAAGTAGAAGTTAGGATTGTATCCCCATGATGAATTACCCTCGAATTCATTCACAGGCATTACATGAATAACATTCGCACCTAAGTCTTTAATGTATTGTAGCTTTTCTATAGCTGCATCATATGTTTGCTCAGATGTAAAATCTCTAAACAACAATTCATATACAACAGCATCTTCAATAGCTACAGGAGTGAAGCTCGTATTTTTCCAAGTATATTCATCTTGGTTAATGATAAACGATGAAGCTCTGAATCTCGTTTTTCCTTCAGGATATGCAATAAGGTTTGGGTACCTTACATCATCAATCCATTTATCATCAGGATCAGATACTTTTTCAGTATAAGGATCGGCAATAATTAAACTACCATCAATTAAGTACTGATAGATATATTCAGTATCAGCATCTAACGTATTAAATGTATACCACCAATAATTTACATCTCCATCTTCCTCTAACTTCATAGGGTAAGCACCTTTGTCTCCCCAATCGTTAAAACTACCTATTACATTTACAAATTGTTTTTTACCATTTGGATCTTGTAATACAAGTGTTACTTCATTTCCATTAAAATTTGGTCCCAATAGTGTAGCATAAGCAGGTCTATCTTCTTTGACCACAGTCTTACCAACTAAAAAATTTAATGTTTTAGTATCAGTTAAACCTCCTGCACTAGCTGATACTTCAATTTTTAAATCACCAGCTTGTGCACTTGCTATACTGTAAGTGATTGAAGTACCCTCTTTAGTGGCCACTTCCACATCGTTAACTTTAATTACAAGAGTAGATGTAGATGGCGAAGAAGCTTCAATATCAATTTTATCACCTTCGATAAATAGATCTGTTACTAAAGGTTTTGAAATAGCTATTGAAACAGCTAGTGGTTCAATATTTATTTTCAAGTCACCTGTCTTTTGACCTCCATCTTTTGTTTTAACTAAACAGCCAATCGCTTGGATTGCAGTTGGATTGTCAGAAGAATTTAAAATTTCAGCCAGATTCTCATAGGTTTTACCATCAAAAGATATAGGGAAAGTAAACGAAAAAGTATTATCTGATTCTTTTGTCAATTTTGCTTCTTCCGATGAAGCCTCCCAAGTCCCATTTGTCACAAAATCACCTGCCCCAGTAGACCAACCCCATAAATATAAATCATCAAAAGCGGCTACAGGAGTACCTGACACATCTATAATGATTTTTGCATTTTTAGTTAATACATCAATTTTTGTTGGATCTGTTGTTACTTGAGCGTTAACAGATAACGATACAAATACTGTCGCCAAAAATAAGTAAGCAGTCTTAAGTAAAAGTCTTCTCATAATTTAGTTAAAAAGAGTTCATTGTCATATTTAGTGATAAAGGTATGAATAACACTAAAAATTTTCAACTTATTAACTAGTTGATTTTCTGTTATTTACACGCAAACGGTAGCGCAATCGGTTGAATAGTTTAAATATATTTACACTATATAAAGCGAAAAGGGGATATCTCATTATTAGAGATATCCCCTTTATATACATTACAATTAGTAGTCTATATAAAGATTAGATTATTTTTGAGTTAGAACAATTGATGCTGCTCTCATATCAACCTTAACTTCATATGTACCTGATGCTCCTAAGAAAGTCCAGTTAGGGTCTGAAGAACCGTCTTGAGGTGTCAATTGTGTATTGTCATAATTTGTAATAATATCATGACCAAAACCAGATCCCCAATCTTCAAATCTTGTGAACAATCTAAACGATCCGTTTTGTACTAAATCTATATCTTTAATGTATAACTCATGACCGCTCCAATCAAGAGTAGGAGTTGTACCATTCCAATTCCAACCATTAGCCGTTACATCTCCAACCATATATAAAACAGGTTGAGAATCTAAAGCTGTCATTGTAATTGTTCCAGTATTAGAGTTAACATTAATATCATACCATCCAGTAGCACCAATAAAATTAAAGTTATCATCATTATTATCACCCGGTTGAGGTTCTAATAAATCAGTTGGATAATTAGGAAATGCAGCTGGACCACCTATACTACTTCCCCAATCTGGAGCACTGAAGAATCTAAAATATGCATCACCTGTTGCATCAAAATATGCATTTGTTCTGTAAACACCTTGGTCACCAGTATTCGCGATTTCAACTGCTAATGCAGGATCCCATCCTCCAACAGCTTGACCGATCATATAAATTGAAGGGAAAATTGTTGAATATGGAGTTACATTAATTTTTACTGAATCACTGAATTTTGTTTCCAATTGATAATTTACAGATGCTGCAATAACAATATCCATGTTAGATGCTGCATCGGGACTAAGTCCTAAAGACAATGCTGCTTCATTAAGCCCGGCATGATCTAAAACTAAAGAATCAGTTGTAACATTTGCAATTTCAGTATACTCCTCTGTACCTTCTTTTCTTGCTTGTACAGAATAATGAGTCTGTACAGCAACACCGTAATCGACCATAGTCCATTCAATAGAGATTGCAGTTTCAGATGCTTGATCAGCACTTAAAACAATAACATCACCTTCATTAGGGCTAGTTATCTCTGGAGCCGCTACTTCACTTTCTGACTTAATTGTCAATAGTTCCTTATCGGGACTACATGCTGTAAAAGCAACAACATTAAGGACTAAACTTATAAAATATATAAATAGTTTTTTCATTTCTCTACATTTTTTTCTAGTAACCAGTATTTTGTTTAGCATTTGGATTTGCTGCTAACTCCTGAGTTGGAATAGGATAAATTACTCTGTAAGAATCTAAACCTCTACCTCCTTGTACACCACCTTTCCAAGGCCATAAATATGTAGGTGAAGTAAAACTATTGTTAAATCTGTTTAGATCCTGTCTACGATAACCTTCCCAATAGAATTCACGTCCTCTTTCTTCTAAGAGAAAATCAAGGTTTAAATCTGCTGAAGTAATATTAGCAGAAGTGTTTCCATATGCTCTAGCAATCACTGCATTAACATAAGTCAAAGCTTGAGCATCAGTACCATTAGAAGCACCTCTTAATTTTGCTTCTGCATACATTAAATAAGCATCAGCAATTCTAAATAATGGCCAATCAGTATCAACAAAATATTTTTCAGCAATATCAGGGAATGATCCGTCAGATTTTCTGTTTTTAAATTTGAATACATTTAAACCTTGAGTGTAATTCAATGGATCATCTACTTCTAAACCTGCGTTAATTACAAGTAAAGTTGAAAAATCTAAATTGTTAGCATTACCACCAACATCACCTAATGATTGTGTTGCTCCTCTTTTGTCACCTGAAGGTCTACCTGTAAATTTATCATAAATTGATCTAGTAGCATGGTTACCACCCCAAGCAGCGTTCTGAGCGACACCTACCCAATCATTATAAGTAGAACTTGTCCCAGCTGAAATCACATATTGTGTTGCTGAGAAACCTTGAGTTCTTACAGGGTCTAATGGAACTTTATGAATAATACCTGTTGCAGTTTCGTTACCAACTGAAAATACATCTAGTAGGTTAGAATCTAAAGGATATGCTGCAATAAGTTGTTCAGTTAAAGTAATCACTTCGTTCATACTTGTTACACCATCATATGGATTATCTTCTCCAGTGAATGGTCTAGCATTTAAGAACATTTTAGCTTTCACCATCCAAAGTGTACCTTTATCCATTCTTCCATATTCTGCTTGACCAGCTTCTGGTAAAAGAGATTCAATCTCATTTAACTCATTAATAATCCAAGTAAATAGCTCTTTACCTTTGATAGCAGTTGGATATTGATCAGCAGATCCTTCAGTAATAACACTCATTTGACCATATAAATCAATACCATGGTAATAAGTAATTGCTCTAACTAAACGAGCCTCTGCCCTTGCTTGTTTTAAAGTTTCTTTTAAACCACCTTGACCTCTTTCATCAAGTTTGCTATCTGAACTTTGTCTAAGGAATTCGTTTGTTAACGCAATCATGTAATACAATCTGTAGAACATACCAGCAACATACTGGTTATCTGCAGACCATGCACCATTTTGTAATGGAACTAAACCATTATCATTCCAAGCATTTAATGCTTCACCTGTAGGTAAAGTTTGTAAGTTCCAATAGTTACGTAAGTATGATGACTGACCTCCATCTGGAATTGTTGAAACATCACTTTCATTATCATTACCTTTTTGTCCGGCAACATGATAACCAGCATAAATTTTACCTAGTACTTGATAGTAACCTTCCTCAGATTCAAACACTTGAGATTCAAATGTAATGTTTGGGTCAATTGGTGTTACCTCTAGATCATTTACACATGAGGTAATACTCATTAATGCAAAAGATGCCAATATATATTTAAATATTTTTTTCATTTTGAATTCAATTAAAATCCTAAGTTAAGTCCAAATAAAATTGTTGTAGGACGAGGATAGATGTTGCTATCGATACCATTAAATACCTCAGGGTCTAAACCTCTATATGGAGAGGCAACAAATAAGTTCTGACCAGTTAGATACATTCTCATGTTGGTATCTTGTAGACCAAATATTGAATCAAATGTATATCCTACTGTTACATTGTCTAATCTGAAGAAATCAGCATTTTCGATCCAATGTGATGAGAAGATTCTAATTTCATCTGTATTTAAGAATCCGGTATTTGCAGAACTACTTAATCTATTTGAAAGAGCTCTAGTAGAAGCATTGTATACATTATTCCAATTCTCATTACCTTGAGCAACAGAATTATAGATTTGTGCATTTAACTGGAAACGACCACTTAAAGAGAAATCCCATTTTTTGTAGTTGATTCTTGTATTTACACCAATTAGATAATCAGGAACTGAATTTCCATAAATGATCTTGTCATCAGCATTAATTATACCATCACCATTTTGATCTTTATATACACCTTCTAATGGTTTACCAGCTTGATCATAAACTTGCTCATAAACATAGAATGAATTCAATGATTGACCTACTTGTTGGATTTGAAGGAAGTTACCATTTCCTACATCACCTGTAGGTAAACCTTGATAGTTAGGATCATCAACAGTTGTAAGTTTTGTAATCTCATTTCTGTTGTAAGTAAAGTTACCTCCTAATTCCCAATAGAAGTCATCAGTTAGAACTGGAATTGTCAAGATGTTTAATTCAACACCTGAATTTACTAGGCTACCAACGTTTGAAACAATTCTATCACTTAAGTTAGTACCAGCAGCAACTGTCACTGTATTAATTAAGTCCGTTGTTTCTCTATGGTAGTAGTCAAATGAACCTGAAACTCTGCTATCAAGTACTTTAAAATCAATACCAATGTTTGTGTTTTGTGTTTCCTCCCATTTCAAATTAGGATCGAAACCATTTGGTCTATATGTGTTAAACCATGTATCACCAAATACATATTGAGCACCATTGTTAGATAAAGTATATGTACCATAACCTACATAATCATTTCCTGTTATGTCTTGTTGACCTGTGATACCCCAACCAGCTCTAATTTTTAATTCATCTAACCAATCAATACCACTCATAAATGCTTCTTGATCAAGTTTCCAAGCTAAAGCTAATGAAGGGAATAAGCCCCATCTATTTCCTTTGGCGAATCTTGAAGTACCATCTTGACGAACAGTTGCAGTGAATAGATACTTGTTATTTAAAGTATAATTAGCTCTACCATAGAAAGAAACTAAATAATATTCAGAAGCAAATGGCAAGTCCAATAGTGGATCTGGACGATTATTGAAGAAGTCATTCTTGTAATTCTTACCTTCATTATGGAAATGTTGCCATGAGTAACCACCCATAACATCAAACCTATGAATCCCAATTTCTTTGGCGTATTTTAAGTAAAAATCAAATACTGTATTTCTCTTTTCTTGATTGTAAACTTCTCTTTCACCTCTAATTTCATCAGTTTGGTATACCCAAGAAGCATCAGGTGAAGTTATTTTATTACCATTACTATTAGATGCATCAATACCAAGGTTCATGTTAGCACTTAAATCAGGTAAGAAATGAAACTTATAATCAAGGCTTAAATTTGCAATTCCTCTTTTAACGTAAGATCGATCTGAAACTTGTTCAAGTTGAGCAACAGGGTTTACAGGAGTAAAAGCTAATGGCTTACCTGTATCTGGATCTAACCATTGCCAGTAACCACCCCAAGCTTCACTGCCAGATCTAATTGGATGTGTTGGATCAAATGAAATTGCTCCACCAATTGCTCCTTGGTTTGCAAAATTATTTTCAACATATGTTCCTTTTGCATTGAAATTAACTTTCAAATGATCATCAAAAAATTTAGGAGTTAAGCTTAATCCAATTGAAGTTCTTTGAATATTATCAGACTTCAAAACACCATCTTGTGTGTTGTACCCAACTGATAATCTGTATGGCAAGTTTTTAACACCTCCTGAAAAACTGAAATTTTGGTCCATACCAAAAGCTGGAGCATAAATTTCATTTTGCCAATCAACATCAGCATCACCAAGTGCAGCTCTAGCAGCTTGATCAAGTTCTGTATCAGTTGAATGTAGAGTGTTATTTATTAAATCTTTATATTCAGAAGCATTGTAAACTTTTAATCTGTTAGAAGTAAATCCAACAGAATATTTACTTGAATAATCAACTCTTAATTTTTGATCTCCTTTACCTGTTTTTGTGGTAATAATGATGACACCATTAGATGCTCTTGAACCATAGATTGCTGTAGCTGAAGCATCTTTTAAAACAGTAAAAGTCTCAATATCATCTGGGTTAACAGTTGCTAATGGGTTAGCCATACCACTAATACCATCAGAAGCAACAGGTACTCCGTCAATAACAATTAATGGTTCATTGTTAGCAGACATAGATGCACCACCTCTAATTCTAATTGTAGAATTAGCACCAGGAGCACCACCTGAAGTAGTAATCTGAATACCAGCAGTTTTACCGATCATCAAATCTTGAGGAGATGTGATTGCACCTTTGTTCATATCTTCAGCTGTAATAGCTTGAACCGAACCAGTAGCATCTTCTTTCTTTACACTACCGTAACCAATAACTACAACTTCTTCAAGTTGTTCCGCGTCCACTTCCATTGCTACATCAATATTAGTAGAAGTACCTACAGTAACTTCTTGTGCTTTGTAACCAATGTAAGAGACAACTAGTACATCTTCACCGTCGGCTAAAGTGATTTTAAATTTACCATCAAAATCAGTTGTACCGCCTTTAGTTGTACCTTTTACCAATACAGCAACACCAGGTAGTGGGTCGCCATTCTCATCTACTACAGTACCACTTACAGATCTCTCTTGTGCAAAAGCAACTAAAGAGAATAAAAGAAGTAGCATCGTCGCAGCAAATTGCTTTGTAGAGTTAATGCTCATTTTCATACTTAAACAGTTAGACAAATAGACAAGTATTAAAATTAGATTATCATTTTATAACTATATATAGGTTAATTTTTTTTAATTGATATTTAAATAAATATATAGTAAACAAAATTTCATCTTCAAATAATACAATTACCAAACAGACTTTGCGTCCGATTGATAATGCAAAATAGCGACTATTATTTATACTACAAAGAAATATTTATTGACATTTTAAGTTTTTTTTTGACTAATTAAATTAAAATTATCTTCCGAAACCGATTTCAATAATAAAACCTCGTGCACTCTATTATTCCATATTTATATCATTATTGAAATTTTTATACTGTATAATTTCAATTTTTTAAATTTTTATATTGTTTAATTGTAAATTAGTCACTTATAAACAAATCTTAAATAATTAAAAATATCTAAACAAACCCAACCATTCATTTTAAAAAAAAAAGTTCATATTTTTTTTCAAGCCAACATGAAAAAACACAACATTTAAATTCATTAAATCTCCTCAATCGGTTGCGCAATTTTTTACAAAAAATTAAAAATGAGTAGGTGATTTCCCATCTATTGCATATATTTTCACATATCAGTACAATTTTTACTCTACTTATAGGAAAATTCAGCATGAGAAAAGCACAATACACGATGCAAGACATCGCGAATCAGCTTGGAATATCAAAGTCTACAGTTTCTAGAGCTTTAAAAAACCATCCCGATATCAGCCAAGAAACTAAGGACGCAGTAAATAAACTTGCTGAGGAAATGGACTATCAACCAAACTCTCTCGCATTAAGTTTAAGACATAAGAAATCTTTTGTTATTGGTATTATAGTTCCAGAAATTGTTCACGACTTTTTTGCCAATGTCATTTCTGGTGTACAATCAGTAGCTTATGAAGAAGGATACAATGTAATGATCTGTATTTCTAATGAATCTCCGGAACAAGAAGAGGTTGATGTGAAAGCAATGTATTCGAGTAGAGTCGATGGGTTACTTATTTCTCTTTGCAAAGAAACCAAGAAATTAAAACACTTAGAAAGTATTGTTAACAAAGGTGTTCCTTTAGTGATGTTTGATAGGGTATCAGATAATCTAAATGTTAGTAAAGTGATTACTGACGATTTTCAAGGAGCTTTTGTTGCCACTGATCATTTAGTGAAACAAGGATGTGAAAAAATTGTCCATCTCAGTGGACCAGATAATTTATCAATTAGTTCTTTAAGGCTAAATGGATATAAAGAAGCTTTAGCTAAGAATAACATTCCTCTTGATGAAAATCTTATCATCCCATGCCCTGAAGGAACTCTTTCAGAAGCAAAAGATACTGTTAAAAACATCATTGGAAAGAATTTAGACTTCGATGGAATTTTTGCTAATAATGATGTTACAGCTATTGGTGCAATGAATGCCCTTAAAGAACTAGGCAAAAAAGTACCAGAAGATATTTCTATTGTTGGCTTTGGTGATTGGCGTTTATCTCAATTATTAGATCCACCATTATCTTCTATCGAACAATCAGGATTTGATATTGGTGTACAATCCGCTAAGATTTTATTTAAACAAATAAAGTCTGAAGAAAACGACATTGAATTCACTCCTGTTACAAAAGTGGTTCAAAACAATCTGATCGAGAGAAAATCAAGTCTTAAGTAATTCAATAGTTAAGACAATACTTATTAATAAATTAAGTAGTTTATAGGTCTTTGTATTCATACAAACCCTATGAACTACTTTTTTTATTGAGTTTTTGAAAAACAATTTTTAGTATTCTACTATCCCTTTTGAACCCTTCCCCCCTGTTTTCTTTAGATTAATTAGAATAAACAAGCATTTTTTGAAATTATTAATCGTCTATATCAGCTAAGTAATATTAATCACTTATCTTGTATTATAATTTATTTACATGCATCATCATTGACTTTATGACATTAGAATTTGATGTGTATCATAAATTAAAGAATAAACTTTTTAATCATATAGTGAGATATAATCTAGCAAAATTATTTTGCACTTTTCATATGCACCGATTACTCTTTTGCTTCCTTTCTTTTCTTTTTTGTTCTGCAAGCATTTTTGGACAACAATACAATATATCCTCTTTTGGTATTCATGACGGTTTAAGTCAGAACAATTGCAATACTTTAATTAAAGCTAATAATGGTGCTATTCTTATTGGAACATTAGATGCAGGTATCAACATTAATAATGGGCAGTCATTTAATGTATTTGATGTACGCAATGGTTTATCTAATAATTTCGTCAATGATTTTGAGCTGGATGAAAGGGGTGGTATTTGGGTTGCTACCAATAATGGGTTAAACTATATATATAATCGAAAAATTAAAAGTTATATAGAAAATGATACCCAATCTTTTAGAGTTCAGCAAATCGCATTTGATAAAAACCTTAAAACTGTTTGGGGAGTCACTCTTAACCATAAATTATTTAGACTGACTAGCTACTATAAGTTAGATCCATTTGAGGGGAATCCAAAAATAACGTACACTGCAATAGCTTCTGATGAAGATGGGTTGATTTGGGTAGGTACTAAAAGGCAAGGTCTTTTTGTATACAAAGGGGATTCTATTGTACAACAATATAATATTCGTGACAACATCACTACTATTCAACACCTATCCAATCAAAGAATTGCTTTAGGTACCACCGATGGTGTGGTAATATATAATAAGAAGAATTTTTCTAAAGGTGCTTTCAAAATATTAAAATCTAAGAAAGTAAGATGTATGGCCGAAGATTCACAAAAGAATTTATGGGTCGGTACTACTTTTAATGGGGTATATATTACTAAGGGGATAAAAATCAAAAGAAATATCTCTAAAGAGAACGGATTAGCACGTCAAATAAATGATATCGAAGAGGATGATGATGGAGGAATTTGGTTGGCAACTAAAAAAGGACTTTATCGATATAATAATGATATTTATACACTGTATGCTAAAAATTTCAGTATTGCTTCTGATATTTTAGAAACTTATCAAAGTTTTGATACAACTACTGTACTTGGATCTGAAAGAGCATTAACCTTTATCAAAAATGATAAATTCTCTGGAAAAGTTGCTTTACCGCTTAGTACAAGATCTCTTGACATCATTCAAGACAAAAAAGGCAGGTATATTATTGGTTCTGATTACGGTGTTTATCGTCTTGAAAATGGATTTTGGAAGAACCTAAGTCCCAAGGAAAAAAATGATATTAACGAATACCCATCTACTTTCTTTGAGAAAAACAACTCTATTTATGTATGCGCTTTAAATCATATTTATGAAATAAAAGAGGATTCTTTAAAGGAAGTTGTCAACTTAAATCAATATCTACAAAACTATAGAATTTCTAAAGGGGTGGTCTCTCCTATTGACAAAAGCATTTGGCTAGGAACAATGGGTAAAGGTTTAGTATATCTTGATACGGCATGGAATGTGAAAAAAATCTTTCAGAAAAAAGATAAATCGATTCCAAGTCTTTATATCAACGATTTAAAATTTGATAAAGAAGGTCAGTTATGGATAGCTACCTCTGAGAGTGGAATTTGCAAGATTAGAGACATTAATTCTCCAGCAATTAGTTTTCAGGAAGAGAATTTATCTTCTACAAACATTCGAACGATTAATATTGACCAAAAAGGTAATATTTGGGCAGGTAGTAACACCTCTATAAACCATCTTATTTCATTGGAAAATGACATTGTTCGAATAGAAAGATATGGAGCAGACGAAGGATTTAGTGCTTTAGGTTATGAAAGAGGAAGTGGATCTATCGACCCTGAAGGCAACTTATGGTTTGGCACTGAGGATGGAGCGGTAAAGATCAATCCAAACCATCAGGTTTACAGTACAAAAACACCAAAGATTTTATATAAGAACGTTTTAGTATTTTCTGATAATATCCCTTGGGAAGACTATTCTGAAGGTATTGATCCTGATACGCATTTACCTATTAATGCAATTCTACCACCAGAATACAACCACCTCACTATCAACTTTGTTGGGATATCCATGAATGTCCCCAATAAGATTAAGTATCAGTGGAAATTAGAAGGATTTGACGATAACTTCTGTCCTCCTACATCAAATAATCAAGCCGTTTATACTAAACTTCCTCCAGGAGATTATAATTTCATTTTAAGAGCCGTAAATGCTGGAGGGGTAACCTCAGAAGACGAAAGGTCATTTTCTTTTAAAATTGACAAGCCTTTTTATCAAAAAAGAAGTGTGATAGCATTATTTACTCTCTCACTATTATTTATCATCTTTTATTTCTTTTACTATTACCTAAAACAGGAAAGAGATCAAAAAGAAATCTTACAGAAGAAAGTTGATGAACGAACTCGAGAAATTGTAAAAGCGAGAGAAAGAGTAGAAAAGACCAAAAATGAAATAGAGCAAAAAAGTGAAGAATTAGAAGTCATCAATACTAAAGTTCGAAAAAGTATCCAATATGCAGCTACTATACAAAAAGCACTTATTGGATGTGATCATCATTTTGTTGACTTATTTCCAAGATCATTTAACCTTACAATTACAAAAAGTGAAGTGACTGGTGATTTTGTATGGATGCATGAAAATGATCAATATATTTTTCTATTACTAATTGACTGTACTAATCATGGTGTTCCTGCTGCATTGATCTCTATTGTAGGAAATCAATTACTTGAACAAATCATTCATGATAACGAAAATATCACTGGTGCAGAACTTTTAACAAAATTGGATTCCTCTCTAAAAGAGGCACTTAAAATAGATGCCAACACCTTAATTAGTGATGGAATGGATATCGCTTGCTGTCGTTTTGAAAAAGGCACAAGAAAAATTAATTTTGCAGGAGCAAGACGACCGCTCATTATCATAGAAAATGGAGAATTAAGAACAATCAAGAGTAATTTTTGTAGTATTGGAATTGTTTTTAATGATGTTACCCCTCAGTTTGATAACATTGATTTCGAATTAAACGAGGAAGCAACGATTTATTTATTTTCTGATGGATTTGCAAATCAGTTTAATGCGGAAGGAGAAAAATTCAAAAAAGTACAATTCAAAAAGTTACTTATTGAAGTATCCTCTTTACCTATGGCTGAACAATGTAAAAAGCTACATCAAATTTTCCATGATTGGAAAGAAGGTGTAGAGCAAGATGATGACATGATGGTTGTTGGGTTCAAATATGATACAAACTATGCTGAAAGCGAAAGGGATCACAAAATCATACGGGAAGTTGAACGTTCTTAAAGGCATCGATTTAGAGATTCATGCCAATGAAATTGTTTCAATTATGGGTGCTTCGGGAGCCGGAAAAAGTACACTACTCCAAATTTTAGGAACATTGGACACACCAAAGGAAGGTAGTGTTTGGATTGACAATGAAGATGTTACTAAATTAAATGGTGATAAATTGGCTCAATTTAGAAATGAAAAGATTGGATTTGTCTTTCAATTTCATAACTTATTACCTGAGTTTTCTGCTCTTGAAAATGTTTGCATGCCTGCACTCATTGCTGGAAAAGAACTTGAGGAGGTAAAAGACAAAGGTGTTCAACTGATGAAAATGCTGAACATTGGTCATAGAACAGACCACAAACCATCTGAAATGTCGGGTGGCGAACAACAAAGATGTGCTATTGCTCGAGCTTTAATCAACGATCCTTTGATCATTTTTGCAGATGAGCCAAGTGGTAATTTAGACTCTGAAAATGCTGAGGGATTACATCAATTATTTCTTGAATTAAGAGATAATTTCAATCAGACATTTGTGATTGTAACACATAATAAAGAATTGGCAAAGAAAGCAGATAGACAGCTTTGGATGAGAGATGGTATTATCGAAAATATGGTTACTGAATAAGCTTAATCATCATTTAATTAGATCATCATACCGTATTAACATAGGACATAATATACATGCTATTGCTCTTTTAGGTATGTATTTTTTGAATGGATAAAGAAAATCCCGTACATAACGATCAACAGAAATCTAAGAATGATTTACCAAAGAAAGCCAAATCTTTAGGAAGAAGAGTGGCCAATGCAGTCTTATACTCTTTTATTGGCTTAATTGTTCTTCTTTTTATCATTTTTGGGGTGGTTCATGTTGCCTTAAATAATTATGCAGAAGAAATTGTTGGTGAAATTGTACTGAAAAAAGGAGTTGCAACAGCTACAAAAAATAAATATTCTGTACAGTATGATGATCTTGATGTTAAGCTTATTGCTGGATGGTCAATACATGATTTTTTATCTAGTGGGTCTATTACATTAAACAATGTACGGTTTATTCCTGACAGTGTATTTGTTGCAAAAAATGATAGTCTTCCATGGAATCAAAAAGAAAATCTAATTGATATTCATGCCCAAAACATCAATCTTCAAAATATTTCATTACTAAGAGCTGTATTTCAAAAAGAAATTTATGTCGGCAATATTGTCTTTAATGGTATTGAAGCTGAAATACATAAATATAAGTTCGGTAAAGTTGAAGAAACCAAATTAAAGGATACAGATAAAGAAAAGTTTGAAGGGCTAAAAAAGTTTTTTGTTAAACAGAAAAAGAATTTCAATCGTTATCGCATTGGAAATATTGAGATCATTGATTCTAAAATTGATTTCATAGATCACACTAAGAGCACTGAACAACAAGTTAATATTGGAAAATTAGATACAAAAATAAATGATGTGTATCTAGATTCTTCGACTCTTTATCAAGAATTGGTTCCGTTTCATGTAGGTGCTTTAGAGTTTGAGTCTCAAGACTTAAAATTAGAATTAGAAAAGTCCCCTATCGGAATATCATTAAGGAAATTCTATTTTTCATCTTATGATAGTTCACTTACAGTTTATAATACCTCACTATATAAAATTTCAGATAAGAAAACCCCTATCTCAGGTGCAACAATTCCCCTTTTTTCTTTAGAAGGTATCGATATAAAGAGTTTCCTTTATGATAGTATTGTAGATATAAGAAGAATAGAATTATCGCAGCCTAGGGTTGAATTAAACTTAGGATCAACTGGAAATAAAAAGAAGGTAACGAAAAAGAAATCAGGACCTCTACCTCCTTTTATAAAATATATTCATGTTCAAGAGTTTAGCTTAAACAATGCTAATGTGCCTTTAGAGAGTCCGGCACTAGGCAAAAGAGAAATCAAAGACTTCTCCACTCATATTAATGATATTACAGTTAATAACTCGACTTTAAAAAATAAAATTCCTTTACTTTTTTCTCAATTTGATTTTGTATTAAAAAATCAATCTTGGAGTTTAAATAATGGACATTATGTTAGCGTTGGAAGTGTTCATTATCACTCAAAGTATCAAAATTTAAGGGTATATAGACCATATTATGCTCCCTATCGTATTTCAAATGAAGTTGGTGAAAATGCAAAAATAAAAGCATCGGCTAAAAGCTTTAAAATGGCTAAAGTGGACTATCGCACTTTTTTACAACAACCACTTGATAGTCTTTTGGCATTAAATACCATGGAGCTAAATCAACCAAATGTAGAAGTTTGGTTACCTAAGAAGAAAGAAAAAAGTAAGAAAACACAAACCCCAAGAAAGCATCAATTTATTAAAATAAACAGTACTTCAATTAATAAGGCAAAAGTTACCTTACACCTTCCGGAAGACTCTTTATATAACGATAAGAAAGTAGCAGTACAAAACTTCAAACTTCATCTTGATACTTTACTATTGCCTATTCATGATCCTTTAAATTTTAAAGTAAGTAATGGTGATGTTAAACTCTATGATGTACAAGTTGAAGATGTTGTCGATTATGATATTATTCTTGATAAAGCCGCATTTACATTAACAGATTCATCTTTTGAAGTACATGGTGTAAATATTTCAAGTCAACATACCGAAAACAAAAAAGTAAAAATAAACACATTTGTAGATGTGGTTTTTATCGAACAAATCTCATGGAGGAAGTTTTTAGCGACTGATTCTTTAAGTGTTGAGCGAATTTTTATTGACATACCAAGTGCTGACATTAATCTACCTCTAAAACAATTACAAGAAGAGGCAGACGCTACGAAGATAAAAGAAACATTTGTAGAGAATAAGCCAAAGAAGACGCCTTTTAAGCATCTTCAAATCAATCAATTTATCTTCTTAAAAGGACCTCTATCTGTATATAATCCTGATCAATCACTTTTGGTTCAGAGTAATTCTTCTGGCATTACTATGGATAATTTTAGGCTGGATAAGGACTCTATCAACTGGGATGAGTTGACTTTCCAATTACATGATCTTTACTTCCCTTTTGAAAAGATTCATCATCAAGCTCGAGTTTCTGAAGTTAAATTAAAATCTTCTACGCAAGATTTAATAATAGATGGTTTAACCATCACGCCAACAAATGAAAAATTAAATAAAAACTATCACCTTCTTTGTGGTATCAATGAAATTAATGTAAAAGGAATTGACTATCATCTACTTACTAATTTAAAACAAGTAGTTGCAGATGAGATAAATATTGATGGCTTAAGAGGAATTATTTCAATCAATTTACCTCAAAAAGATAGTACTAAAGTAGAAAAGAAACCTAAAGTAAAAGAAAAGAAACCATTACCTCTTCAATACATTAATGTTGGGAAAATTAATTTAACCGCAGATGATATTGCATTATTGGTAAATAACGGACCTCAAAAAAATAATTTTGTTACATTTTATGGTGGTGAATTTCAACTAAGCAAGATCAAATCTTATCCTGATAGTGTAAATCATATTGGGGATATACGTCCAGAAGACTTTTATGTCACTTTTAAAGGGTTGCAATTAGAAAGTGATGAAAACCCTATGAAAATCACTTCCTCACTTTTTGTTGCTGATAGTAAAGGCGATAGTTTATATTTAAAAAATACGAATTTTACTCCTAAAATGGCCTTTCAAAATGTAGCTAATTTAGATTCAGTAATGTCATTAGCTATCGGTGATTTAAAATTGAAGGGTGCAGGAATTAAACCTTTACTTTTTGAGAAGAAAATTGATATAGATTCTGTTTTGGGTAAAAACATCTATTATATCACTCCTGCAAAACGAAAGAAGAAAGAAGTGAAAGAGGGAACTTTTGCTGAAAAGAATTTCCCTAAAGAAAAAATAGAAGACCTTCTTACTAAGTTTACATCAATTCATGTTGGTTATATAGATATTGACAGCAGTCAAATAAGTTTTAGATCGCCAAAACAGACCAATACTTACTCACGATTGATGGAAAGAGAAAAGTCTACTGTTGTTCTAAAACAATCCAACATTACACAAGCTAAAGTAAAACGAAAATCAGAAAGAATTAGAAGGAAAACCAAGCTTTCAAAAGATGAAAAACTTGATCTAATTAATCAAATACTAAAAGATACTATAGGTCAAACTGTTGAAATTTACCCTTTGATTCCTACGGTACTAGATACTGCAGTGGTAAAAACACATAAAGAATCTTTACTCGCTCGATCTTCAGAAAACTCATTAAAGAATATACATGTCACTCTTAAAGAATTCGATATCAACCAAGAATTACTACAAAAAGAATATTATGTTGGTTTAAAAAGTGCAGTTGCCCAAGTTGGAAAAAACTCTATCAACTTAAGTAACGGCATGTATTCTATCAATTTCGATTCACTTAGTTATAATTCTCAGTATCAAGATATTTATGTAAAGAATTTCGAAGTAGATCCTAACTATTCTAAAAAGGATTTTGGAGTAGTGAACGAGTTTCAAACGGATAGAATTGAAGTGAATATACCCGATTTATTGGTAAGAGGAATTCATTTCAAAAAATATGTCTATAGAGATTCTCTTCATTTGAATGGATTGGAAATTGATCAGCTCAATTTATCAGCATATAGAGATAAATCAATTCCTGTCGACCCATTTAAAAAACAACCTAAGATGCCTCATACATTATTTGAGGAAGCTCCTATCACTTTTAACTTAGATAGTATTACAATTACAGATAGTAGTATCGATTACGAAGAATTTAAGGGTGCTGTAGAGAATGCGCAAATGGATATTGATTCTACTGGCGGACGTTCGGGACAATTTCAGTTGAACAACTTTACAGGACAAATCTTTAATATTACCAATAATACATCAACATTAGACTCCATTCCGTTTGCCGAAATGTTTGTAAAAGGTACTTTGATGAATAATGGCGGAGATTTAAAAATGTATTTAAGAATGCCTCCTTTAGACTCTTTGGGTACTTATTATTATGAAGGTGAAGTAGGTGAAATGGATTTAGTAAAGCTGAATCCTCTAATTGAACGTTTGGAAATGATCAAAGTGAAAGACGGTCATTTAAAACGAATGTATTTTAAAGTATTGGCAGACGATTCTTTGGCGGTGGGAAATATGCAGTTTAGGTATAAAAACTTAGAGGTGGATGTTCTTAAAGAAAAAGAGAAGAAAGATGGTAACCTGAAAAGAAATGCCTTTTTCAGTTCTGTTGCTAACCTTTTGATAAGAGAAGAGAATCCTCGTTTCCCTTCGATGAAACAAGGACACATCTATAATGTGAGAAACCAAAATAAATTTATCTTTAATTATTGGGTGAAAACGGTACTTTCTGGCGTTGCATCTACCCTTTCGCCACTTATGGAACCAAATTTGAAATTTGAAATTGATCCTGTGACTAAGGAGGTCTTGAGAAAAAGAACTCCCGAAGAAATTAAGGAATTAAAGATAGAAATTCGATATATTGAAAAAAATACAAAACGTAAACAGAGACTAAAAGGACCTCTTAAAAAAGTATATTAATGAAAAAAGCACTTTATATTGGTATCGCAGTTGTTGTGTTTATCATTTTCGTATGGATTTTCCCGAAAGTAAATAGAAGAACAATAACAGCTACAGTTACAAAAACGGAACGTAGTATCGGCAATTTAGACGATAATAAAAGTAAAGACCGTTTAGGAAAATATCTGATATATACAATGGATGAAAAAGGCAAAGCCCATGTTTTTGAAAACATCGATACATGGATTTGGTTTAAATTTAATTCATCTGATGTGTATGCCAAAATACAACAAAACAAGACCTATAATTTTAGTATTGTAGGATTTAGATTTCCTATTTTTTCAATGTACCCCAACATTATTACCGTCGAAGAGGTAAATGGGGCAAATAATTAATTCACACTATGAAATTTTTAAACTTTCTAAGCATTCTTCTAATCTTTTCTTTTGGTATTTTCTCATGCGGTGAGAAAAAAAGCACTGCCAATGAAGAAGCAACTCACGAACACGGAGAACACACTCATGATCATGGTTCAGGATCACACTCTCACGTTGTAGCCTTCGAAGACGGAGACTATAATGTAAATGCAGAGAAAAGTACTTTACACTGGAAAGGTTCTAAAATCGTTGGAGACGAGCATTTTGGTAAGCTTTCTATCAAAGAAGGAAAATTAGTCGTTAAAGAAGGTCAGTTATCCGCTGGTTCTACTTTTGTAATCGACATGACTTCTATTACTGTAGAAGACTATGCTGCTGACAATCCTAAAAATGGTAAGTTAAAAGGTCATCTTGAAAATGATGATTTCTTCTCTGTAAACAAATTCCCTACAGCAACTTTGGCATTAACAGAAGTAAAATCAGGTGAAAACGGTGCATTAAATGTAACTGCAGACCTTACAATTAAAGGTATTACTGCTCCTGTTACATTTGTGGTTCAAACTATGTCACATGATGGAGAAATGCATGCAATGTCAAAAATTGAATTTGATAGAACTAAGTATGACATCAAATATAAGTCGGGTTCTGTATTCTCTGACTTAGGTGATAAAGCAATTAAAGACAACATTGAAGTTGCCGTAAATATTTATGCTGCTAAAAAGCAATCTGTATAATTTATCATTTTGATATAAAATAAAAGGGAACGAAATAAATCGTTCCCTTTCCTGTCTGTATAAATAAGTTTGGATGTAGAATAAGTCAATATTAACTGACTACCATGTAGTTGATTTTAAATCAATGGCAGCTCTTAAAATATCTCTTCTACTTACTTGTCCAATAAGCTTTCCTTTTTTAACAATTGGATATCTTCTATATGATGAGTTCTTAAAAAGCATCGCTACTTCTACCACATCTCTGTCGGGGGTGATAGACATTACCGCTTTTGTCATGTAATCTTTTACTCTACCTTGCGATGCTGGGAAGTTAAGATATCTACTTTCTAGAACAATGTGTAAACAGTCTTTTTCGGATAACATTCCTACCAAATCTCCCTCATCGTTAATTACCGGAGCACCAGAGATTTTTTTCTCTACAAGTACTTCCATTGCTTCTTCAATAAATTGGTCTGGTTTGAAAACGATTAGTTTTTTGGTCATGTACTGATCAACCGATGGATACGGTTTAACATCATGTGGATCTTCAATGAGACGTTTTGGTGTAAAATTCATATTTATAGATTATTTAAATGAGTAAAAAGTTAATGGTTGATTCATTAGGAGGATTTCCTCACTAATCAATCACATTTATTCTCATAATATACACAAAATCAGTCAATAATGCTAATTTACGACCCAATAACAACAGATGTAAGTAATGTTCTATAAATAATTTTGATATTTTACTCAAATAATTTAAGTAACTGATTTCTATAGCTTTGACCCACTGGTAACTCTACATCACCCAAACTTAACATGTTCCCTTCCAAGCTCTCAATCTCAGATTTATTGACGATATAAGACTTATGAATTCGGATAAATTGATCATTGGGTAATTCTGACTCCAACTTTTTTAATGATACTAAAGCGAGAATATTTTTATTAGTGGTATGAAAAGCTACATATTCCTTCTGCCCTTCTAAATATCTTAAATGGCTATATTTGATAAGGTGAAGTTTATAATCTGCTTTAATACTAATACTATCCTTTTTGGGTACTACTTGATCGATATTTTTTGATTGCTGCTCGGATACTGGTTCCTCATCAGATGTTTTGGACTGAATGAGGTCGAATTGTTTTATCACTTTGTTTATCGATTGTAAAAATCTTGGAAAAGTAATAGGTTTTAGAAGGTAATCAAACGCATTTAACTCATATCCCTTTAATGCATATTCTGAGTAAGCCGTTGTAAAAATAACCAAAGTGTTGTTCAGCTGAATTGATTCAACAAACTCAATACCCGTTAAATTAGGCATTTGAATATCAAGAAAAATTAGATCCACTTCATTGGTTTGTATAAAAGTCAAAGCATCAATTGCATTTTTAAACTCACTCAATAATTCAAGTTGAGGCACTTTTGATACATAATCTTTAATTAGGCTTCTCGCTAAATGTTCGTCGTCTACTATGATTGTTTTTATGGTCTTCATTTATTATGCATTAAAATGAATAACTAATTTAACTTCAAAATGCTCTTTTTCCTCGGATATCGTTAATTGGTGTGTATTCGGGTAAATCAATTTTAATCTCTTCTGAACGTTTTTAATCCCAATTCCACCTTTAGTAGGATCATTATTTTTTGCAGTGTTTTTACTCTTAGAGTTTATCACACAAAAATTTAAAGACTGATCGTTTTCTGAAAGTTTTATCTTTACATACCCTTCATCGTCTTCTTCTTCTAATCTGCTATACTTAAATGCATTTTCTACAAATGGTTCTAAAAGAACAGGAGAAATTAAACGATTATTATTCTTTACATCAATATCAAAATGAATATTCTGATTGTCTTCCGTTTTCATTTGTTGGAAGTCGATGTAATTATGAAGGTAAGAGATCTCTTTGGATAGTTCTACTCTTTCTTCATTACAATCATACAATAAATAACGCAACATTTCTGATAACTGTGCAATTTTATCAGGTGCTGTGGGCATATTCATGTAAGACAAAGAATAGATGTTGTTCAATGCATTAAACAAAAAATGAGGATTGATCTGAGAACGTAAAAACTTTAACTCCGCCTCCATCTTTTCTTCCTTCAACTTTGTTTCTTTCTCCTTTCGTTTATTATCATATTCACTTACTGTCAAAATAGTTGATATAATAATAGTAAGTAAGATAAACACACTTCCAAACCCAAAAGGGTAAATCCACTTATATTCTAATACGCCTTTTAAAGGCTCTCTTAAATGTTCGTTTTCTGCAAAAAATGTTTCTTGATCCAATAACGGGAACATCATCTCGCTAAAGTATAAAGATACTTTTATGGTGATAATGTAAAGTAAAATAACCGAAACTACGTACCATGCTTTCTTGCTTTTGGCTATAAATAATTTGGGTATAAGAACTTTTGAATTGACTAAAACAATCATTATGAAAACACTTATGTTTAATAAGGTTTTTGTAAATGAATATATAGGCCCAATCCAATAATCTATCATGAACATGAATAGAAATAGACCTAATGTAAAAAGGGCAAATTTATATGACTTGGTCAGCTTTCCGAACATTGTTTTCTAATTTTTTATCAAATGAACAGATTGAAAGTGATAATTAATAGGAAGTTCTACCAATAGTTAATTTTCATCTACAAAATCAAAGATATCATCAATAAACTATAAAATTGATCGTGTTCTTTGTTTTGTTGAAAATAAAAGGGCATTGGTTGATTTAATTTATATAAGACGGGTGGTTAATGCTAATTCGCTTAAGTAGAAAAAACATATCATTACAATCATTAATATAGCAATGTCTAAGAATATTATTAGCTTCCTTGCAATAGCCCTAACCGTAGGGATAACTGGATTTATTTCATTTAAACTTATCAAAGATAAACCCACTCCCAAAAAAGCAGTTAAGCAAGAAAAAGTTATTTCGATTAAAGCAGGAAAAGTTGAATTTACTGATGTAAAGAACGACCAGTCTTTCCATGGTAGAGTAAACGCTGCACAAACATTTATTTTATCATCAGAGGTTGCGGGCAGAATTGTTCCGACTAATGTGCGTTTAAAGGAAGGAAATACTTTTAGAAAAGGACAAAGCTTAGTTCATGTATTTGATGAGGATGTGAAAGCTACTCTAAAGTCGAATAAATCGAGCTTTATGAATACGGTTGCTTCTATTTTAGCAGATATTAAAATTGACTATAACGATGAATATCAAAAATGGTATGACTTCTTTACTTCAGTTAAAATAGATAAACCTCTCCCTGAATTACCTAAAATTAACTCGGATCAAGAGCGTTTCTTCTTGGCCTCAAGAAATGTCATTACTGAATACTTTATGATCCAACAAGCTGAAATTAATCTAGCAAAATATAAAGTCTATGCTCCATTCAATGGAACATTCAAGTCGGTTAGATTAGAAGCAGGATCTATTGTTTCTCCAGGTTCTGAAATTGGTGTTATTTCTAGAACAGATGTTTTGGAGGTAGTTGTTGAAGTGGAGCCTTTAAATGCTAAATGGATTAACAAAGGTGATAAAGTAATGGTAAAAACTGAAAGTCGTATTCCTGAAACTATTCAAGGAACGGTGATCAGAAAGTCTAAAATTGTAGACCCACAATCACAAACTATTAAAATCTATGTAAATATTCATCCAAACTCACAAAGTGAGATTTACGAAGGTCAATTCGTTGAAGTTACTTTTAATGGTGAAACTATTAAAGATGTGATTGAATTACCACGTGAAGCTGTAATGGAAGGAAAATATGTATTTACTGTAGAAAATAACACATTGGCAAAAAAAGAAATTGTAGTGATTAAAACGAACCACGACAGTTATTTTATTCAGGGATTAAATCAAAATGATATTCTGGTTGAAGAATCCATCTTTAACGGAAAAGAAGGTGCTAAAGTAAATATCAGAGGTTAATCAAATCCAAATTAAAGTAAGATGAGAAAAATTGTAGAAGCATTTGTCAGAAGGCCGTTTTACGCCCACATGTCATTATTGCTGATCATAGTACTAGGTGGATTTGCGATTTTCCAAATGAAAAAAGCTTCATTTCCACTATTAGAATCAAGAATTATTACAGTTACTGTCGCCTACCAAGGTGCTTCACCAAAAGAAATGGATGAAGGGGTAACTACATTGATAGAAAATAAAATCAAAGGTATTCCGGGCATTAAAGAAACTAAATCTGTTTCTGCAGAAAACATTGCCACGGTAACCATCACAACTCAAGCAAAAGCTGATATTGATGAAGTACTTACGGATGTCAAAAACGCAGTAGATGGTATTTCCAACTTCCCTGCCGGTGCTGAAAAACCTTCAGTAGCCAAGAAAAGAGAAGTTACAAGTGCCATGTATTTGGACTTAAAAGGTGATGACCTCCGTACTATTAAAGAGTATGCTCAACGTATTGAAGACGATTTCTTAGCTTCAGGAATCATCTCTCAGATTTCAATTTCTGGGTACCCTAACACGGAAATATCCATTGAGGTGGATGAAGACTTATTACGTCGATACAATATCTCTATTGAGGATATCAAACAGGCTATTGCGAGTAACAATATTGATGTAACAGGTGGTACGATTAAAAACTCTCGTGAAGAGATTTCAGTACTGGCAAGATATAGATCAGCAGATGCTGAAGATATCAAAAACATTGTTGTTCGTGCTACTGCAGACGGTAGAGTTCTAAAAGTAGGCGATCTAGCTGATGTACATTTCCAGTTTGAAGACGTACCAAATGCAGTATGGAATAAGGGGAAAAGAAATATTTCTATCCAACTTCAAAAACTGAATACGGAAGACCTTCAAAAGATCTCTGAGTATGTAAATGATTATGTTGAGGAATTTAACGCTTCGCATGATGATGCAGAAATGATGATCAGTTTTGACTTCCTTACTATCGTAAATTCTCGTTTAGATACGCTGATTGAAAACGGTTTAATGGGTATTGTATTAGTGATTATCACTTTATCATTATTCTTAAGCTTTAGATTATCGTTATGGGTAGCTTGGGGTATTCCAAGTTCATTTTTGGGTATGTTTATTTTCGCTTCATTGTTGGGTGTCACATTAAACATGATCTCTCTTTTCGGTATGATCTTGATTATTGGTATCCTCGTAGATGATGGTATTGTAATTGGCGAGAATATATTTACGCATTACGAAATGGGTAAATCCCCTATTAGAGCCGCAATTGATGGTACAATGGAAGTAATTCCTGCTGTATTAACATCGGTATCTACGACAATTATCGCCTTCTTCCCTTTCTTGTTCTTAGAATCAGGTTTGGAAATGATGAGTGAAATGGCATTGGTAGTAATCCTCTGTTTATTGTTCTCATTATTCGAAGGTATGTTCCTTCTTCCTGCCCACGTAAGTAACCCTAAGGTACTTACACCAAGAAAAGAGAAAAGTAAATTCAATACTGTAAGAGAGAAATTGGACAAAGTAATCTTTGCTTTTAGAGATAAAGTCTATGTTCCAATTTTAAGATTCTTATTAAATTATAAATGGTTTGGTTTATCCATCCCTACAGCTGCAATTATTCTAACTGTTGGATTAATTGGTGGCCGTGTGATAGAAATGACTTTCTTCCCTGCCCCTCCGGGTGATTTCTTTAATATTGATTTGGCCTTAAAACCAGGTATTCACCAAGACAGTACGAAAGAGTATTTGATTAGATATGAAAATATAGCTTGGGAAGCCAATGACATTCTTAAAGAAGAGAATAATACAGATTTCGACTTCATCAAAACATCTTTTGTGAGTATCGGTAACGCCTTTAATGGTGCAGAGACTGGTACACATACAGGTCAGGTCTTCGTTATTCTTGAGGATCTTTCTGAATCTCCTATTGATGTGAGTACCATTCAAGCAAAGATTCATGAAATGATTGGTGAGGAACCTACTGCTCGTAAGTTATCGGTCGGTGCCAATAATATGTGGGGTGCCCCTGTATCGATCTCCTTACTTGGCCATGAATACGATCAGTTAGAGGGTGCTGCAGATTTCTTGAAAACAGAACTAAACAAACAAGCTGCACTATATAATGTAATGGACAACAACCAAATTGGTGGTCAGGAAATCCGTTTAACATTGAAACCTAAAGCTTATGCACTTGGGTTTACGGAAGCCAGTTTAATGACACAAGTAAGAAATGGTTTCTTCGGTGCAGAGGCACAAAGACTTCAGGTAAATAAAGATGAGATCCGCATATATGTTCGTTACAAGAAGGACAATAGAAGCACTCTAGGTGATCTGGAAAGAATGCGTATCCGTACAATGGATGGAATGTATCCTCTAGCTCAGCTAGCTGATTTCGAAGTAACACGTGGTCCGGTGGCCATTAACCACTACAACGGTGAAAAAGAAATTAGAGTAGAAGCTTTCCTATTGAATGCTAACGATCCAAGTATTCCTATCATTGAAGAAGTAGAAAGAACGGTTCTACCGGTAATGAAAGAAATGTATCCTGATGTTCGAACGGAGTATCAAGGTCAGTTAAAATCGTCGAAAGAAGATTCAACAGAGTTATTTAACTACTTCATTATTGCCTTCTTATTTATCGTGATGATTTTGATGTTCCACTTCAGATCATTTACTCAAGCAATTATGATTCTAGCGATGATTCCTTTAGGAGTTATTGGTGCAATGTGGGGACATGGTATCGAAGGTCAAGCTATTTCGATGTTCTCAATTCTTGGTATGGTGGCCTTATCAGGTACGATTATCAATGATGCAGTAGTTTACTTATCTAAATTTAATCAAGATCTACTCGCCGGGTTATCATTTGATGAAGCCCTTATCAATGCTGGTAAATCAAGATTTAGACCTATTTTATTAACTACGCTAACCACAACTATTGGTTTGTATCCAATGATCTTGGAAACTTCAGTACAAGCAAGATTCTTGGTTCCTGTAGCTGTATCCTTATCCTACGGTATTTTGATTGGTACCACTTTCATTCTACTAATACTACCTGTTTTAGTGAAAGTAGTAAATGATATCCGAAGAGGTAAAAAATATATCTTGTCAGGTAAGAAACCAACAAGAGAAGAAGTAGAAAATGTATTTACTGAAATCGCTGCGGAAAAAGCAATGGAACAAGTAAATGAAGCATTGGCAACTGATCAACATAAAGGTTTAGTCAATCATTAATAAATATTGAAATGATGATTCAGAAGGATGTGGGGTGTTTTCAAAAGCATCTTTCTGAATCATTTCTAACAACAGACTTCAATGAAAAAAATATTCATATACTTAGGAATTACTTTGATCTCTATAAGCAGTATTTTCGCTCAGAGTAAAAGTGATAGCTTGGTCACTCAAACAGTTAATTTAAGTCTTGCTGATGCGATTTCAGAAGGTTTAGAAAATAATTATGACATTAAGATCGCTAAGGAAAATGTAGATATTTCTGAAATCAATAACACTTTGGAAAACGCGGGATTATATCCAACGGTATCTACAGATTTAGGATGGAACCATAACTGGTCTCATGCCATGAATTCCAACTTAGGGATTATCACTCCTTCGGTAAAAACCAACTTTACTATTTTTAATGGTTTCCAAGTTTGGATCAATAAAAGTCAGTTAGAAGAGTTGCAAAACTATTCTGAGGGTAATGCGCAAGTAGTGATCGAAAATACAATTAAGGATATCATTATTGGGTATTTCGAAGCACTTTTAGAACAACAACGTTTAGATGTTACCGAACAATTAGCAGCCCTTTCGAAAGAAAGATATGACTATACCATGTCACAAAAAGAATTAGGACAAGCGGTAACCTATGATGTACTTCAAGCACAAAATGCTTGGTTAGAAGACCGAAGAAACTCATTGGAACAAAAAAATAAACTTCAAGTGAAATTAAGAGACTTGAACTTTATTATGGGTGTTCCTCAAGCAGAACAAGTGTTATTTAGCCTTACCGAAAGTTTTGAGGCCGTTGAAAAAGATTATCTTTTATCAGATCTAATTGAGAGAGTGAATGCTGATAACTCTACTTTGAAAAACAATTATATCAATCAGATCATCAAACAAAAAGATATTGAGTTGGCTAAGGCAGCATTTATGCCTACCCTTTCTGGTACTGCAAACTACCAATATACGGCGAACTATGGTGGTGCGGAAGGTATTCCCAACTTCAACATTGATGGTATGAGTGGTGCTGTTGGTGCTACATTATCTATTCCAATTTATATGGGAGGTAGCAGAAGACGTGCAAAGCAAATTGCAGTAATCAACAAACAGATTGCTGACATTGAAACACAACAAATGTCGCATAGCTTGAATAATCAAATGATGCAGGTTTACGATACTTATGTTCTTCAAAGAGAAATTTTAGAATTGACTGAAGAACAAGTTACTGCTGCTCAAATGAACATGGATATGTCGACTGAAAGATATAGAAATGGACAAATCAACTCATTTAACTTGAGAGATGTTCAAATTCAATATTTAGATGCTCAAAATTCGAGATTAACAGCCATCTATAATTTGATATCGACCAATACGGAAATTGTCCGTTTAACAGGTGGAATTATTGATGCTTATTCTGAATAGAAATAAGGATACTACATCGTAATTAAATATATAATCAGAATTATCTATTGCATTATCAATAATGCAGAATTGGAACAACGAAATCTGACTTGATATTATCGGGTCAGATTTTTTACATTTAAATAAAATTAAATTAGAAATAAACAAAACTTTATTTTGATTGAATTAAGACCAATACAAAAAGAAAATGTCAACTCATTTTATCAGTGGCTCAATGATGAAGAAGTCATCAAATATTCTCTATCTCTTTTTCAGAAACTGAATAGTAAACAGGAAATTCAAAAATGGTTTAACACAGTAATTGATGATCGAGTGAATCTCAATAAAGGGATTTACATTAAGGGAACAAACAACTTTATTGGGTATGCTGGCATCAGTAATATCTCCACCACAAATAAATCTGGAGAGTATTATATATTTATTGGTGATAAAGACTATTGGGGCAAAGGTTATGGCACAGCAACAACTACTGAAATTATAAAAATTGGGTTTACTGAATTGGGACTTAATAGAATTATGTTGACTGTTTCTGAACCCAATACAGGTGGCTTAAAAGCTTATCAAAAAGCAGGATTTAAACTTGAAGGTCGACTAAGGCAAGCAGCTTACAGAGATCATGAATTTCATGATAAAATAGTCATGTCTATTTTGAAAGAGGAGTATCAAGAAAAGATATAATCTCAGAACCTTTTTCTAAGTTTTGTGTTTATAATAGTAAACAGTGTTGCTCCTAACACTTTAAATTTGTATATTTAGTTAAAGAAATTCAGTTGTGATTTTGGATGTACAGGTGCATAGTATGCCAAATTACAGCAAAGGCTATTCGATAGAGTAGCCTTTATTTTTTGACTAGATTTCTTGCCCACTTCCCTGTATTTTTTCTCCAAATGTAGACTGATAATCTTAAATACTCTTCTATTGAGACCACTACATACACCCAATAAATTGGTAAATCGAAGTAAAAAGCAGCCACTACTCCTAGTGGAATAGAGAATAACCAAGTACTAAAAAGGCCTAAAGAGGTGGTGAATTTAGTATCGCCTCCACTTCTTAAAACACCTGCTGCAGTAATGTAATTGGTCATTTTTATAGGGAATAAGAAGGCAAAGATCCAACATAAGATCTGAGTTAACTCGGAAACCGCTGGAGACACTTCATAAAGCCTAATGTATAAAGGACTGAGTAATGCAATGAACACTGCCATTCCAATACCTACCAAAAAAGTATTAATGGTAAACTTGTTTCCATAGAGTTTTGCCTTTCTGAAATTATTTTGCCCTAATTCGTATCCAATTAATATGGCAGCTGCTGAAGCTAAACCAGTAAAGAAACCAAAGAATAATACTTGCAGTGGAATGGTAATCGTCATGGCTGCTATATCCACCGTGCCCATTCTACCGTATATCATCGAATAACCTGTCTCTCCCATTGCCCAAGAAATTTCTCCCAAAACTAAAGGAGCACTTATGCTAATTAACGGGAGTAACATATCTTTATCGAAATGTACAAGATGCTTCCATTTTATATCACCTGGGAATTGTTTGTATCGGACTAAAATATATAAAATGATGGCTTCCAACCACATGGCCACTACGGTAGCCCAAACAGCTCCTTCCATGCCCATTTCTGGAATAAAACCAACTCCGAAAATAAGTACATAGTTGAGTACGGTGTTGACTACTATTTTTATCAAACTGATTCTTAACACCAAATTCGCTTGACCGATACTTCTTAAGGAGGCACTATAGGACGCACTTAATAAAGCTGCAGGAAATCCAATGGCAATAATTTGCTGATATAATCCACCTAATTTTATTACCTCTGGGTCCTCTGAAAACATAGAGAGTATTTGATGTGGAAAAGCCACACTAATGCCTACACCAATAATGGTGACTAAAAAACCAATTTTGAATAAATCACCTAATAGGTAAGAGATTTTTTCCTTTTCATTTCTTCCCCAAAATTGAGCAACAAAAACGCCTGCCCCATTGGCTAAACCTATTATGGCCACCAAGAAAATAAAAGATAAACGGCTACCTAAACCTACAGAGGCAATGACAGTTTCCCCTAACTGACCCACCATAATTTGATCGATCATACTTAGAGCGAACTGAAGCACACTTTGTAAGGATACAGGTAATGCGATATCCCAAACCTCTTTTAAGAAACTCTTCTTTGCGTTTTTCACTAATTATTAGATTTGATATGAGAGTAATACTACTCAGTTTTCAACATACAAAGTTAGCTTGCTTTACTTAATGATCTATAGGTTGTTATCATATATTTGAGGGTAATGTAAAAAAAGCCATTGTATCGCTAATAATGTTTTCCCATCCTCAATTTGATTATCAAAATACATTTGTTTTAACTCTTCAGCAGTATACTTCACAATCTTGATATCTTCATTTTCAGTACTTAAACCACCTCCTTCATTCTGTTTTTCACCAATATGAGCAAAATACAAACGGACCTTTTCTGAACATCCTCCAGGCGTGGAATAGAATGTTGAGATATGTTCTAAATGATGTACCGCATATCCTACCTCTTCCAAAACTTCTCTTTTTGCAGCATCTTCAGCTGTTTCTCCATCATCAATTAGACCTGCGACACATTCCCATAAATATCCGTTTCCATTAAAAAGAGTCGGAATTCTAACTTGTTCTACAAACCAATAATTATTTTCTGAAGAATTATAAAGCAAAACTGCAATCGCATCATTTCTAACCACGCATTCCCTATCAATAATTTTTGACATAGATCCATCATATTTTTGATGTTGAAAAGTGATTTTGTCTACATTCAAATGTCCATGATATACCCTTTCTTTGCTGATAAGCTTTATCTTAGATTCTTCCATAATCAAAGTTTTTTTGTATCTTAAGTAGTTGTTGTTACTTTAAAACATAAAAATACAACCCTCACATCTATATTTCTACTTCAATGAGGAAAATCAAATTTTATAGCCGTATAGAACCTGTTGCTAAATTTTTTTGGATTGCAATTCTTATCATATTATTTAGTGTCATTTCAAAATTGATAGTGACTTTTGGTAGAGGTCCTCTTTTACCAATTGTTCCCCCTTTAGTCATTATTGGGTTATCTTTGGTGTTAATCGTTTCATTTCTAGTTACTTCCTATATGACTATTGACAAGGAAAAGAAAATTGTATCCTATAAAGCAGGGCCTTTTGATGGGGAAATAAAAATCGATAAAATCAGAAAAATCAAATTGAATACAAGAATGTATGTTGGTCTAAAAATTGGTTTATCATTTAAAAAGGGAATGATTATTTATTATCATAAATATGATTCTATCTATTTTACTCCAAAGTATTCGGACGATTTCTGTAAACAGTTGAAACTGATTAATCCAGAAATAGAAATTGTTCCTTAGACCTATTTCTAAAAACTAGATGAGGAATAAATTGTCTGAATTATTAATTAAACTGTCTATATTTATATAATCGTTGAAAGACGATGAATTTCAATAAACCAAAAAGAAACTAATGAAAAAATTAATTTTAATCTTAACTGTTTTCTTACTAGGGTCATCTTCCTTATTCGCACAAAAATTATTATTGGACAAAGAGTACACCTATAAAATGGATTACAAAGCGTTCAAAAAATTATACCGTAAGGAAGAAGATAGAGATAAAAAGAACTTTATTATTTACAACGGGAAAAAAGTTTACAAGAAAAATATGGGTGATGTATATATTGCTTATAAATGTAAGTTTGATTCTCAAAAAAGATTAGTTGGTTTTGACCTTCAATTTATTGGCAGAAGTAAGGAAGCTGTAAGAGAAGCTTCGGTTTCTTATATGCAAGAATTAGTTCAAGCACATGGTTATAAAGCAGTAACTGCAGGGAGTAACAAATTAAATTATCAAAAAGATAGTTTCTGGTATAAGCAAGGTACTTTGGGTTACGATTATATCGACAAAAGAAATAAGTCTTGGGTTGCTAAATATACGATGTCTGTTTACAGTCAAGCACAATAATTAGAATTAACTCTAAGTAAAAAAGGTTATTGTTTATGAAAACAATAACCTTTTTTATGTCTTAAACTAATCTTTAATTCTTCTGAAATGTCTCTTTCATACAAGCATACTCCCTATCAAAGTTAGGCTTACAGAAATTAGTTCCTTCAAAAATTTCATCAGATTGTGCTTGTCTTGCCAATAAAGCATCGTCAAGATGTGCTTTCTTGAGAGCACGTTGTTTCCCTTCTTTTGAGAAAACAGTTAAAGTCAATTCTTTTTGATCTCTTGTCACTTTTACTCTTTCTCCAGCTTTTACATCAATCTCTAAATCTTGGAAGAGTTTATGATTAAAAACAAACTGAATATCTTTTTCTTTTAGAGTATAAGTATAGGTCTCAACACCATCAACATTTTGATATTCACCTTCAAGCTGATCGTTAAAAATCTTCTCTTTGAATTTGAATTGATTTAATTTAGATGGAATTCTTGGAGCCACTACCAATTTGTTTTCGATAGCATTAGGTTGAATACCTAAGAAATATTGATACCATACTCTTAATTGCTCTCCATTAGACCATGCTTGCATGTAGGTACCTGTTAATTTAGGATAATCTTTACCTTCGTGAGGGAAAGCATCTGCATTTTCGTTCATACTACCCACGGCTCCCATATCCAAAGATTGAACGTTCATGTTTTGGAATAGTTGGAAGGCGATATCTTCCTGACCACTTTCGATCATTCTTTGCATAGCATAACCGTTGTTCCACTGCCAAATTGTACCGTTATGGTAAGCAGCATCTTTATGATAATGCTCCCATGCTAAGTGATATGGATGGAAATTAGGATCTTCTTGAGATAATGAAGCCACACCCCAAGGGTAAACTAAATGTTCCCAAATTTCTCTAGTCAACTTCATTTTTTGCTCATCATTTGTAATGAAGTCCATCGCAAAAAGTTGGTTGGGTCTGAATTGGAAATCAGGTTGGTTGTCATGATCAATTCGGTCAGCCATATACGCATGAGTACCATCAAAGAAATCGTGCATAAAGTTATTTTGCACTTTATCAGCAATTTTTTGCCATCTCTTCGCATCACTTTTATGGTTGGTTACTTCAGCAAAATAAATAGCTGCATTTAACTGTTGGTACCATAATGCCTGAATATCATTCGCAAAGCTACCTCTTGGAGAATAAGCCACCTTGTCAGGCTCTCTTCTTGCATCCATCCAAGTATCTGCATCTTCGTGAGTTAAATAACCTTTCTTATTCACCCAATTTTTTAAAGCCCCATCTACTGATCTTTTTACTGTTGGGTACATTGTTTTAATCAATGTATTATCACCTGAATATTTGATGTACTCTAATAACTGACCAATAAAACGAGGTGTACCATCTGTAGTATGGTAGTTTAGGGATTCCATTTTTACAATGTTTGGAATTCTACCATAATACTTTGATGAAGATTTAGTGTCTTGTACATCGGCAAATGAAAGAAGAATCTTTTTAGCGATATCTGTTTCACCTAAAACTAGAGTACCACCGGGCATTGAGATGAAAGTATCACGACCCCAATATTCGTTGAACCAAGGAATACCCGCGTAAATACCATATCCTCTTTGGTGGGTTACTAAACCATCCATCGTTAGTGTTAACCATGCTAATGCTTTATCAAAGTGAGGATCTTCCGAGTGAATGTATGTATTCTCCGTAATCAAATCCGTCATTCTTTGCGTTCTTTCTTTAAACCACTCGCCATGATGTTCTCTTGCTTCTTGAATTAGCTTAACGGCAGCCTCTTTATCTTTTGCAATAGAAATGTAAAAACCACCTCTACCCGATTTTGTAACGGCTGCATATCCATCATCATCAATATTTTCTTTGTGAGAAGGAGCTACTGCCAAAACTTTAGAAGGATCTTCCGAGGAGGTATAATAAGTAGCTTGTTTATCTTTTCCTGTTTCTTTGATTTGGTCACCTAACAAGGTTAATTTTGTATTCTCCCCTTTTACTGCTTCTAGAGAAACATATATCACATCTTGATCATCAAAAAGAATTAATTTTTCTACAGCCTGATCCGTTTTTCTTTGTAAATAATGAGGATAAGCGATCACCTCTGCATTTTCACGATCGAACGCTTTCCCATCAATTTCAATTTTATAATCTGTAAATATTCTTTTCTGACCAACGTTCCAGCCATCAAACCAACTGTATAATTCGGAGTTAAGAATGTGTGAAGATGTTTGGAAGTAGGCACTTCTTTTATTGGTATAAGTAACAACACGATTTTCCTCTTTTGAGACAGGAACAGCTATCTCTTGAAGAATGTTATCGTTAATTTTTTCTTTAGATACATATTTCTCTTGCTCCGAACAGCTAAAGAAACTGATTAAACATAATAACCCTATCAGGGAATGTCTAAAATTCATAAATACATTCATTAGTTTTAAAACGAGTTCTCTTTTTTCATACGAGTGGTTGAAAATCAACATCAACTCTATTCAATAATATATCACCAAAACAGTCTATATTATGTACCAATTTAATAAAGTTATGGTTGTTTTGACTATTAAATTCATCATTTTTTTATGATTAGATTAAGACATTTGATAATCAAATATTTAGATTTTTATACAGCCTAATTTTAAATGTATTCACTGTAATACAGACATTTAAGTCAGACAATACTACCACCCATCCAAAAAACTTCAACCGATTGAATTTACAATGTTAATAAATGTGGTTTAACAAATAATAGGTGTACACTTTACGCAAAATTTTTCATTTTTGCATTGTAGGTATGTTTAAACATATAGACTTAAGCATATCACACCAAATTAAAGTATGAGAATAAAGGTATTTAGAGAGTGTTCTTTAACACTTTCGACAATAATCCACTAACCATCGATTAAATAAGTCCACCGCAATGAATCTCAAGAAGAAACCTATTTTATTTAGCTTCATTTTATTACAGCTAATTCTAATTTCAAACACTTTTGCTCAAGAAAGTAAATTCCTGAAAGGGTATACCAATTATATCCACGGAGACATAATGCCTTACAAATCGCCTCAAGAAGACGCAAACAAAGCCATGCTTGTGCGTTGTGAAGAAGGTAAAGAAGTAATGGAATGGGAAGCGGAAGAAGTTCCCCAAAATTATAATGGTAAATTCGTTGAATTCGGCTTAATTATGGGTGTTGACATCGATAGAGCTCAGTATAACTATGATATCTATATCAACGATAAAAAATATTTTACATTCACGGCTCCAGAAGAAAGTATTTTACAAGATGTAGAAACAACAGGCCCTAATGCCTCTACATTTACTTTTAAAGGGACGATGATTGACGCTTACAGTGACCTTTTTGGTTACGGTTTCTTAAAAGTGAAAACAGAAGACCTTCCTAAAGGTGAGCCTATCCGCATGAAAGTAGTGGCTCCAAATGTTGGAAAATCAAGCTGGATGATGGTCTTCCGTTATGGTGTTGGTGGCAATGTGAGTTGGAAACAAGAACCTGCAGTTATCAAAACTAAAAAAGGGCCTAAACAACAATTAAGAGCTACTGTTTTACATTATGGTAATCCAACTGATGCTGTAATTATTGCTGGAAAAGAGAAGAAAAAAGTAAAACTGAATGTTGGTGCTAACATCTTTAGAATTGAAGTAGACAAAGTTACTTCTTCTCAAGATTTACATGTTCAAGTTAAAGTAGGTAAAGAAATTCTTGATGATAGAACACTGACTGTTGATCCTGTAAAACATTACGATTTATACTTATTGCACCACTCTCATGTTGACATTGGATATACTCACACTCAAGATGAGGTAGAAAAAGTACAATGGAAAAACTTGGATGACGCAGTAATGATGAGTCAGAAAACACAAGATTTCCCTGAAGGATCTAAATTTAAGTGGTCAGTTGAAGTAATGTGGGCTGTTGAAAGCTACCTTAAAAATGCAACACCAGAAAAAAGAGCTGCTTTTATTGAAGCAGTACAAAACGGTTCTATCGAATTGGATGGTTTATATGGTAACATGTTAACTGGTTTATCTAACCCTCAAGAGTTGGTAGAATCTACTTTTGATGCTTTAGAAGTTTCAAAAGAAGCAGGTGTTCCTTTAGAGTCTGCTATGATTACTGACGTTCCTGGCTATACTTGGGGTATGGTTCCTGTATTAGCACACTCAGGTGTGAAATATTTATCTGCTGGTACTAACGTTTTCCATAGAATTGGTTCTACTATTTCTACATGGGGTGACCGTCCATTCTATTGGAGTTCTCCTTCTGGTGAAGAAAAAGTATTGGTTTGGGTACATGAAAAAGGTTATTCTCACTTCCATACTGGTTTAGGTTTTACTGATTTGAAAGTATTATTGACTCCAAAATCTGTTTTTGATTACCTGAATGAATTAAACGAAAGAAATTATCCTTACGACATCACAACACTTCGTTATACAGTAGGATCTGATAACGGACCAGTAGATCAAGGAATCTCTGAAACAGTAAAAGCTTGGAACGAAAAGTACGAAACTCCAAAAGTATTACTTTCGACAACTACAGAATCGTTTAAAGCATTTGAAGATAAATATGGCGATGAACTTCCTGTAGTAAAAGGTGATTTTACTCCTTATTGGGAAGATGGCGCAGGTTCTACATCAAAAGAAACTGCTTTAGTAAGAAATGCCTCTGAGAAATTATCGCAGGCAATGACATTATTATCAATGAATGATGTTGAAATTCCTAACAAAGAATTCGAGCAAGCTTGGAGATATGTGCTTTTATATAACGAACATACTTGGGGTGCCTACAACTCCATTTCAGAACCAGAAGCTGATTTTGTACACTCACAATGGGCTGTAAAACAATCATTCGCTATAAAAGCGGATAGTATTGCAGATGCAATTCTACAAAAAGCGTTGGCATCGACAAAAGATGAAAAAGGGGTAACTTTAACCAACACTGTTTCTTGGGAAAGAGCAGATATGATTACCCTTTCGGCAGAGCAATCGCAACAAGGTGATATTGTCTTGAACCGTCAGGGCGACGTCTTCCCTACTCAACGTTTATCAAATGGCAACTTGGCCGTATGGATTCCTACTATTCCTGGTTTTGGTTCTAAAGAGATCTTCGTCACTCCAGGTGAAGCTTCTACAGTGAAAAAAGTCATCAACCATGAAAATGGTTTTGAAAATGACCAAATCAAAGTAGAAATTAACCCTGAAACTGGTGCGATCACTTCATTATATGATAAAATCAGAAAGAAAGAGTTAGCTGATACAAAAGCTTTAAAAGGTATTAATGATTATTACTATGTAAAAGGAAGAAACCCACAATCTCCTTTAACTACGGGTAATGATGTTACTATCAAATATATTGAAAAAGGTGATTTAACTTCGACTATCGAAATTTCATCATCAGCTCCTGGTACGGAAGAATGGAAGCGTTTGATTACGATTAATGCTTACTCTAATGAAATAGCTATCGAGAACAAAATCAACAAAACAAATATCTACGATCCAGAAGGTGTTCACATTGCATTCCCTTTCAAAGTAGATGGTGGTACTGTTAGAATTGATGTTCCTTTCGGTGAGTATATTCCAGAAAAAGAACAACTACCTGGTTCTTGTAAAAACTATTTCACGGTTCAGCGTTATGTAGATGTATCTAACTTAGACCATGGTGTTACTTGGGCTTCTCCAGATGCTCCTATGATTGAGTTAGGTGAAATTACAACAGATGCATTAAGTTATGGATGGGTTAATGAAGTAAAACCTACTCAAACCATCTATGCTTACTTAATGAACAACTATTGGGAAACAAACTACAAAGCAAGCCAAGATGGATGGCATGATTTCCGTTTCGTATTGAAACCTCATGGTGCATATGTTTCTAGTCAGGCGAAGAAGTTTAGTACGGGTGTTTCTCAACCTCTTCTGATTAGTGAAAATGGCAATAACGAGTTTTTACCACTTGTTCGTCCAACATCTAATCAGATGATCATTACGGCGGCAAGACCAATGAAAAAAGATCAAGTATTAGTGACTGTTTTAAATGCTTCTGCGGGTGATAAAGAGTTATCATTAGAAACATCAAAACAAGTAAAAGAGATACGAGTATCGAACATTCATGGAGATGATTTAGGTGCTTATCAACCTAATGAAAACGTTCCTGGATGGGGCATTCGATTCTTACTAATTGAAAAAGAACCTGTTAAGGACATTAAATAATTAAAATGGTGATCAGAAATTTTAACTGATCACCATTTTTTTTTTGATATTATAATCTTTACCTATTAACAATTTCACTTTTTTTGAACCCATTGATTTTTGTTAATATCTACCTTTGCATTACTAAATCAATCAAATACAACAAAAGACTCCTTTAATCAAAACCCTACATTACGATTCGAGAGTCACTATAATTATGAGACTAAAATTAATTCGATCTATTGTTTTCTTTATCTTCATATCCTATTTATTCGGATGTGGTCATTCTACCAATGTAAGTGATGAAATAGATACCTATGATGAGTGGGACCTTGGAAAACATCAACCTTATGATTTTAAGAATATACAATCAATTCCAGAAGGATATACCGTTGACTATATAGGGTATTTGTCTCGACATGGATCAAGATATATGTTGGAACCAAAAGAGGATGTTGTTCTTTACAACCTTTTTGAAAATGCGAAGCTTAATGATGGTTTAAAAAAACAAGGTAAACACATCTTTGAAGAGATTAAGTTGCTTGTAAAATACCAACATAATAAGTACGGTGATTTATCTGAAATTGGTAAAAAAGAACATAAAGTGCTTGGTCAAAGAATGGGTAAGCTATGTGAAGATTACTTCAATAATGAACCAAAAATTAAGAGTACATCGACATTTAAATCAAGGACTCAAGACTCTAGAACCACTTTTCATAAAGGTCTTCAATCAAAAGGTTATCATCCAAAATTCGTCAACATTACCTACGATGAATTTAATGATCCTATCTTAAGGGCATTTAAAATTTGTCCAAACTATAATCAATATATTGATTCATTAAGTTGGCTAAACCATGTTCAAGAGTATCAAAAATCAAGAGCATATATTGAAGTTAGAAATAGAATATTAAATAGCTTATTCAAAAAATCCTATTTGCAATACTTAGATGAAAAGCAGAAAAGATTTTATGATAATGAACATAATCTAATTATTTCGAATAAGGACGATATTATTTATAACCTCTTCAAATGTTTTAAGATTACAAGAAACTTACGATTAGAAAGTCCTCCTAATTTAGAAATTTTCAGTGCTGAAGATTCTAAAATTGTATCTAGAATTGATGATATACATTCTTACTTTGAAAAAGGGCCTGGTTATAATAACCGTGATATTTCTTACAAACATGGAATCACTTTTATAAAGTATTTACACACCAATATGAATGATTTTGTGAAAGGAAAGTCAGATTATGCTGGTAATTTTAATTTTGCACATACTAAAACTGTTTTACCCGTTCTAGTACTTTTAAACTTAGATAATATCAAAGAGAGAAGTTTAGAAGAATGGAAAGAGTCTGAAATTTCAACAATGGCGACTAATTTAACGTGGATTATCTTAAATAAAGATGGTGAACGATACATTCAAATCCGTTGGAATGAACAACCTGTAAGCCTTCCGTTAGAAGATCAGACTGATAAGATTTATAAGTATGATGATTATAATAATTATATGGAATCTATTTTAGCATCGTATGGTCTAAGTGATCACAGAGGGAATTACAACGATATCTTATTTTCTATCTAATGTTTTGGTATATTTAATTTCCAAAACATTATTTAGTCTATGATCACACAAGAGGTATTTCAGTTTTTAGCTGATTTAAAAGAAAATAATCATAAAGATTGGTTCACTGAAAACAAACCAACTTATCAAAAACATCATCAAACGGTTAAAGAGTTATTTACTCAAATACAGGATGAATTAAATAAAACAGATCAGATTGAAGGTCATAAGATTTATAGAATTTATCGCGATGTCCGTTTCTCAAAAGATAAAACCCCTTATAAAACATGGTTTTCGGGCTATTTTAGTCGTTTAAAACCTGCACTCAGAGGTGGATATTATTTTCATTTGGAAGATGGAAAATGTATGATTGGTGGTGGTTTCTATGCTCCCAATAAAGATGATTTGAAGAGAATTCGAGATGAGTTTACTTTTGGTGATCAGGAGATCAGAGGAATTATAGAAGATCCAACTTTTAAGAAATACTTTGGTACGCTAGAAGGTGAAGGAGTGAAAACAGCTCCGAAGGGATACGATAAAAACGACCCTGCCATCGAATTAATTCGAAAGAAACAATTCTATGCCATGAGGTATTTCTCTAACGAAGAGGTGTTGAAAGACAACTTTGTAGAAGAAGTAGTAAAGACATTTATCGCATTAAGGCCATTCTTTGATTATATGTCGAATGTTTTAACTACAGACCTGAACGGAGAAAGTATTATATAAAAAGAAAGTCTGAATCGTATTGAACGGTTCAGACTTTTTTCATTTATGATTTGGTATAGATACCTTCTTTCTTAAATGCTTTAAAGGTATTCTTACTTATATTTTTATTCGTAAATACTTCAAAAATCGAAGGTTTATCGTTCTTCGTTAAAAACTCCTGATAATTGAAGTAGAACTCCTCTTTGGAATTGATTCCCCAATAATGAACATCAAATTCTTTGGCTAAATGATGAGCATTGGTTCTTTGTTCTGTTTCGAAATATTCCTCTAACTCAGGTTGCCTTGTCGGTCCATCAATCATCCTAAATATCACTCCCCCTTGATTATTCAAAAGAAGAACTTTTAGATTAGATGGTAGGTAATTATTCCAAAATGCGTTTCTATCATAAAAGAAAGCCAAATCTCCTGTGAGTAAGAAATGAGGTCTGTCTTTATCCGATATTGCATAACCAATGGCCGTACTTGTACTTCCATCGATTCCACTCGTACCTCTGTTCGCATGAACATCTACATCAGGTCTTTGCAAACCAATGAAGTTGGCATAACGTACCGACATACTGTTGGCCAAATGCAAGACCGCGTTCTTTGGCAATTCATTGATGAGATGATTGACGATCTCCAATTCTGAGAAAGATAGTAAATCAAAGAAATCGGTTTTGTTCGCTTTCACCTTATCATCAGCCTCTTTCCAATAGTTTAGGAAATCATCATCAAAAGATAATTCGAAGTCGGATAATTGATCGAAAAATGCTTCTGGTGTAGAGCGGATAACCGTGGATAATGATTGGAAAGGATCAGGCACTTCTCCTGCTTCTTGAATATGTAATTGATATTTTGGAGGATTCTTTCTTAAAAACAATTTCAAGTTTTTAGAAATGACACTCATTCCAAAAGTAATGACAATATCAGGTTGTAACTCTTCTATTACAGTCGGCGTCAAAAAAACATCTTGATGTATGATGGCTTGATCTACAGATCCATAATTAGAGATAATATCAGAAACAACAGGGATATTGAGCTGATTTAAATGCTCAACGATATAGTCGTTTCTCTGCTGTTGACCAGCAATAATCAGCACCTTTTTATTTGATTCAAAAAGAGGAATCAATTTCTCTTCCCACGTTTCTTGATCTAAATAAGGTTCTGACTGAATGATTTCTCTTGTGGATTGAGGAGTACTTTCATAAATGAATTGTTCCCCTTCTTCAGGATAAAAAGGCTCACGTAATGGCCAATTGATTTGGATAGGGCCTGAAGGATATTCTAAAGCATTACACATGGCCTCTGCCCCAATTCTCTGACGGTACCATTTAGCATCCTCATGAGAAAGGTCTACCGGCATGTGGTATGCTTTCTTTATATGCTTACCAAAAATGTTCTGTTGTTGAATTGTCTGTCCATCCCACTGATCGATCCATTCTGTAGGACGATCTGCTGTGATCACAATTAAGGGAACTCTTTGGTAATAAGCTTCCGCAACTGCGGGTGCATAATTTAATGCAGCTGTACCTGAAGTACAGGCAATTGCAACAGGTGAATTTGTTTGCTGAGCGATACCTAAAGCAATAAAAGCAGCTGAACGCTCATCACTTACGGTTTTAGTGTTTATTTGAGGGTGCCTTGCAAATGCCAAAGCTAAAGGTGCAACTCTGGAACCGGGAGATAAAACAACATCCCTTACTCCTTTTTGGTAAAGTTGTTCGACAAAGTTGCCTACTTCTACAAGTAAATCTTTACGGTGTTGGCTCATGTAAATTATTTCTTACGTTCTACTACATAAGAGATCAACTGATGCAAAGCAGTTTTATATTCAGAATCTGGAAGTTCGTCTAAGATCGCTCTACCTTCTTTGATGTATTCATGCATTTTTTCTTCTGCATATTCTAATCCACCCGAAGATTTCACGAACTCAATAATCTCACGAACGACTTTCTGGTTGGTATTTTGAGTTCTGATTTTGAAAATCACCTCTTTCTTCTTTAACCATTTGGCATTGTTTAATGCATAGATTAAAGGAAGCGTCATTTTCTTTTCTTTGATATCGATACCCAACGGCTTACCAATTTCGTCGGTGCCATAATCAAATAAATCGTCTTTGATTTGGAAAGCGATACCAATCTTCTCTCCCATCTTGTGCATCTTTTTGATCACTTCTTCAGATGCTCCACTTGATGCTGCCCCTACTGCTGTACAAGCCGCAATTAAAGTAGCTGTTTTCTGACGAATAATCTCAAAGTATACATCCTCGGTGATGTCTAAACGACGCGCTTTCTCAATTTGCATCAATTCGCCTTCAGACATCTCTTTTACTGCTGTAGATACATGTCTAAGCAACTCATGGTCGCCATTATCCACAGCAAGTAATAAACCTCTTGATAGTAAATAATCACCTACCAATACGGCTGTTTTATTTTTCCAAAGTGCTTTAATCGAGAAAAAACCTCTACGGTAATCGGCATCATCTACCACATCGTCGTGAACGAGTGTAGCTGTATGCAGCAATTCGATTAAAGAAGCACCTCTATATGTTTGATCCTCAATTTGACCAGTTGCTCCTGCAGTAAGAAAAACTAAAATGGGGCGCATTTGTTTGCCTTTACTCTTTACAATATAGCTCATAATTCTATCGAGTAGAGCTACATCGGTACGCATATGCTCTCTAAACTTCTTTTCGAAGATGAGCATTTGCTCTTGCACTGGTACTTGGAAATCTTTGACTTTCTTGGACATATTCTTTACCTAGCAATAGGAACGTAAGCAACTTTTTTGGTTTCAAAGAAATCTTCCTCGAAGATATCTGTCATTGGTGTTAAAGTGAATTTCTTCTTGTTTAATTTAGAGAACTCCTCTTTTAGATCGCCACCTTTCAGACAGATAATTCCGTTGTTTAATTCATGGCCTTGTTGGTGAGACACCTTTGTTCTCACCCATTTGTAAAGAACATCGATTCTAGTCACAGCTCTTGAAACCACAAAGTCATATTCTCCATCAACTTTTTCAGCACGAATTTGTTCTGCAACAACGTTAGTTAGCCCAATTGTTTTTGCAATTTCGTTGACTACATTGATTTTTTTCCCGATAGAATCTACCAAATGGAATTTTACTTTAGGGAAAAGAATGGCCAATGGAATACCTGGAAAACCTCCGCCAGTTCCCACATCTAGAATCTCACTACCAGGTTTAAACTCGATAATTTTAGCAATACTTAATGAATGAAGGATATGACGTTCATAAAGATTCTCAATATCTTTTCTTGAAATGACATTTACTTTCTCATTCCACTCTGCATAAAGATCTTGTAATTGTCTGAACTGATGTTTTTGTACATCGGTTAGATTGTCAAAATATTTCTCTATGATATCAATATTACCCATTCGAATATGCTTAAATTACTCGCCAATATAAATTACTTGATGAAGATCAGGGGAATTATAAAACTCTAATCATTCATTCAATGCCAAAACTAATATATTTCGTTGATGTATACTTCTTTTTTTGCCTTTCCTTTAAATTCATTGTCGATTTTTTTTCATTTAAAGCATCGAAAAAGGAATAATTCTGCTCAACTGTAATCAATTGATGGTGGAAGATGACATTTTTTCAATTTGATTGCCATTTAAAATGAGTTTTCATCAACAATATCAAAGAACTATTTGATAGTAAGATTCATCAAATCATTTGATTATACAATGTAAGATTTATGAAGAATAATGATCTTAACGATTTATTATCGAGTAAACTAATGGTTTTGAGTATTTTTCATCCATAAAAACTTAACTAGAAGCTATTTTTCTATATTAATAGATCAATATCAAGGCAAAATCATACATAGAACTGTACATGCATGGTGAACATTTTCTATGCAAGTGATGTAGTAGAGGCAAACAATATCTCAAAAACCTATCGAATATGACCAACTTTACCACTGATATGAACTCCAGAACTGGTGTGCTGAGTATAAGAATGAGGGGGTTCTTTCTTCCCGAACAATTTAACGAACACCTAGAGACAACATTACAGAGTATCCAAAATAATAAACCTAAAACGGTATTATTAGATGCTCGATTTATAGAGTCAGGCTGGATGAGCTCAAACCCATGGATGGTGAGCTGGTATTTACCAAAGATCAAATTACTTAAAGTCGAAAATTTTGGTGTTATCATTGAAGATAATTGTGATCCATTCACTCAATTTTCAATTATCAACTTAGAAAATTTATTAGAAAACGAGCCAAGTTTAAAAATAACATTATTTGATTCGCCTGAGGAAGCTGCCATTTGGCAAAGAAAGATTTCTAAGGTGGCATAACAAAACATTAAAGGTTTTGGGTGGTTTGTTCACAGTTGCATAACTGTAAGGGATCTCTAGGTCGGAGATCCCATTTTTTTTGTCTAATTTTGATAGATCATATGTTTTATTATCCATAGTAATGGAAGATCGGTAGTATTGAATGAGACAAAAAGTAGAAGAGAAATTAATCTTGGGTATTGATCCAGGAACGCAAGAGATGGGATATGGTTTGATCTTAGTGAAAGGTCAAAAATTAAGTCTTGTACAATATGGAGTGATACATTTGAAGAAATATGCAAATCATGCGATCAAGCTTAGAAAGATCCATGAGAGGATAACTCATTTGATTGAAGAATATGGTCCTGATGAAATGGCATTGGAGGCTCCTTTCGTTGGACAAAATATACAATCTGCGTTAAAATTAGGTAGAGCTCAAGGGGTTGCAATGTCTGCAGCCTTAATTCGTGATATACCTATTACAGAATATGCTCCCAAAAAAGTAAAAGCTGCTGTAACAGGTAATGGTAATGCTTCTAAAGAACAGGTCGCTCATATGCTGATGAAACTTCTAAAGTTTAAAGTTGAAGACAATGTCCTTTTGGATGCCACTGATGCTTTGGGGGTAGCCGTTTGTCATTCTTACCAAAAGGGTCAAAATGTGTCAACTAAAAAATCTTGGTCAGCATTCTTAAAAGAAAATCCAGATCGGTTATCAAAAAAATAGAGGTCATTTCAGTTTTAGTTGAAACAACCTCTGTGGATTTTATACATTTAGGATTTCATCAATACTCGAAAGGTCTAATGTAATCCTTTTAGTTTCTTTTTTTGGTTGGAATCCTATAATCAGAATATCATCTGTCTGACTGTGTTCTCCCATCCATTCATCAATTTTTATGGCCATTAGAGATTTTTGAACATACATCGGCTTATCCGCAATATTGCTCATCAACTCTCTAAACGTTTTCTTGTAGAATTTCCTCCCTTCAGGACCTCCAAATTGATCTTGATAACCATCCGTACACAGGTAAAAAGATAGAATATCACCTCTTCTTGATAAATCAATAGTGTGTTCTTTAAATTTCTCGTATTCTTTCTTTTTAAAGATATGTCCACCAATTGATTGTTTATTACCATCAATTACATCAATTAAATTTGCTCCTCCTTCCCTTCTTACTAAATAAAGTGGATGATGTGCACCAGCAAACTTTAAGACATTGGACGATTCGTCTAAAATACAAATACCAATATCCATTCCATCCTTATTATTCATTTTATCTTGCTTCAGCACTACTCGTATACGAACGTGTAATTCATCAAGTAACTCAGCAGGTGATGTAAACTTTTTAGAGTTCACCAAATTAGATAAAATCTCTCTTCCAAGAATTGACATAAAGGCCCCCGGAACACCATGTCCTGTACAATCAGCTACCGCCATATAGATCAGATCACCTTTTTGTTCGAACCAATAGAAATCTCCACTAACAATATCTTTTGGTCTGTAAAAAACAAAAGCATCGTTAAAAGAAGATCTTATCAATGAAATATTAGGTAATAATGCTTGTTGAATTCGCTTAGCATACTGAATACTAGAAGTCTGCTGTTTATTTTTTTCTTCCAACTGTAACAAAGTACCTTGTAGGATTTCATTATTATCAAGTAGTTGCTGACGATGTTTGTCTATCTCTGCTGTTTTCGCTTCCACTTGAGACTCCATATTTTGATAATTCACCGCAGTATCTAAGGCGTTAATCAGATAAGTCACAATACTTCCCAACATATTAATTTGTACATCAGAATAAGCATTAATATGTTCACTATGTACCGCTAAAACACCCAATTTCTTTGAAGATGAAGTCAATGGTAAATACACTAATGAATTTACTCTTTCTGATGTTGTAACAGGTAGGAAATGTTTCAACTCAGGAGATGATAAAAAGTTATTAGAAACAATTGGTTCTTGTCTCTCATAACACTGAACCCCTAAATGATTATTTTCTGAAATTGATCTATCAAAAGCATAAGGTTTACCTTCAACACTATAACCTCTGTAATGAAGTTTATTTTCTTGATAGATACCAATTAAAAATGAATTGAATTCTAACGTATTATTTAGAGAGTGATAGAACTCTTGTACAATTTTATCTACTTTTAGATGCTTACTGATTTTGGCTCCAATTTGACGAATTGTTTCAATTTTATCATAAGTCTGAGCAAGTTCTTCTTTTTGAATTTCTATCTCCTCAGTCCTTTCATTCATCCTTTCAATCATATAATTAAAATCGTTGGATAAATCACCTATTTCATCCTTTGTTTTAATCGTATATAATTCGCCAATAAAATCATCCTCTACAATTTTCTGAATAGATTTTGATAATTTATTGATAGGCTTACCAAGTCTACTTAGTAAATAGAAAAGTAGAATTGCATTTACTGATAATATTGACAGTGCAAAAACTATTAACACTACAATATTTAGTTTTTTCCAAAAATTATTATAATCAACAATTAAATGATGAATACTTTTTAGTTTACCCTCAATTGCAGCTAATTGAGTATCCAAACGATCTTTAATTCCAGGGTGTCCATAAAAACCTAGTTGCTCATCTAATTTTACTAAAGCACGGAAATTTTCTCTGTACTTTTCTAATGCTCCATTTAGATAAATCTTTCCATATTTATCAATAGACATTCGACTAATATCTCCTATAAGTTGATCGACAACTTTGCTTAACTTTTCTTCATATTGCGTATCTTTTCTCAAGATATAATCCTTCTCATGTCTTCTTAACATAAGAATTTTAACTTGATCAAGTGAGTATCCAGAGTTCATCACAGAATAGATTGAACGCCTCATGTCGCCCTCTGTACCATAACTTTTAAAACCTCTTTTCAACTGTACAGAAACCAAGCTATCGAAAATCGTTGAATAAGATTGAAGGTCTTTTTCCAGTTCCCTTAATTCAGGAATCACCTTAGCGGAATGTACATAAGAATTAGTGTACATCTCCTCTAGTTTTTCTTGAATTTTATTTAAATTTTCTTCGTGAGTGGTTAGATAATCATTTTCCTTAGTTTCATAAAAAGACGGGTTAATTGTCTCTGTTAAAAGAAATGATTGTTTATCTGATTTTAGATCTTGAATGTTGGATGTAATTTCATCCAATTCTAAGGCTACTTGTTCTGCTTTATTCGTTACACTTCGAATATAAGCATATACCGAAAATAATAAGAAAATGATTAAAATGTTGGCTGCAAAAGACCAGATTAGTCTTGTCTTTATACTTTTAGCTTGTCTTTTTTTGGGAGTTAGTTTCATGGCTTTTTGAGTTAGAATACTGGAATATATCCTTTGTGAGCTATTATTTGTTGACCTTTATCTGATAAAGCAAAACTTACAAATGAAGTTACTTTTGATTTATCAGAAATTCTGTAATAAAAATAAAGAGGTCTTGAGAGTGGATATGTTTTACTTAATGCATTTCTAAATGATGGGTAAACGTAATTCCCTCCTTTTTCACTAATAGATAAAGGTTGTACCACTTCTTCTACATATGCGATACCGCAATAACCAATAGCCCCTTTGATCTTGCTTACATTCTCCACAACACCTGCATTCGAATGTACTTCAATATAATCTTCTGGAAGTTCATCACTTTTTACCACAACGGATGTCATAAAACCATAACTACCAGAATTTTTATCCCTAGAAATAACGGTAATTGGGAGGTTTTCTCCACCAAGTTGTGACCAATTCGTAATTTGCCCTTTATATATTTTTATTAATTGTGTAAGCGTAAGCTTTGTTACTGAGTTAGAAGGATGAGTAATAATAGACAATGCATCGTAGGCAATCACCTTTTCAATTAACTGATCGATATTCTCTTCTATATTGGTTTTTTCAGTTGATTTCACCTTTCTAGAAGACAATGCTAATTCAGTTTCAAAGCTTTTTAACCCTTTGAAACCAAGAGAACTACCTCCCCCTACTACTTCAACAGGCTCATTACTATTGTCGTAATTATTAGCAAGTGCTGTGACTAAAGGAAGCATCGTATCACTCCCTTTTGTGTTTAGTATTTCTTGAGCTGATAGTTGTTTACCAAAAATGACAATTGAGAAGAGCGTGATAAAAGTCAACCCCTTTGTTGAAATATTCATTTTGCTTAATTTAATTTTGTTACGCAAATATTGATTTCTGATGTTACATTATTCGTAACAGAGTTTTACATTTTAATCACTACTCATTGCATTCATTTAAGAAAAAAATGTAATAATTTTAGACGAATTTCATACTTTTGTTGATTATCAATGTATTCACTAATGAACTTAATGTTAATAATATGATAAAACTGTGGGTGTGGCTTTTCAAATTTTTTGGTTGGAAAGTAACAGGAGAGGTTCCATATCATTTAAAAAAATGTGTTGTTGTAGTTGGACCACACACTAGTTTTTGGGACTTTATGGTAGGCGTTCCTGCTCGAGCTATATTAGGTTTAGAGTCAAAGTATTTTATCAAAAGTGATCTATGTAAAGGACCTCTAGGCAAACTACTGATCAAGTTAGGAGCAATTCCTGTAGACAGAAAGAAAAATAACACTCGTTTAGTGGACTTAGCAATCAATGAGTTTAATGCTCGTGAAGAATTGATTATAGCAGTAACTCCTGAAGGAACAAGGTCTTACAGTCCTAAATGGAAAAGCGGTTTTTGGCATATTGCTAGAGGAGCAAATATTCCTATTATTATGATTGGTTTCTGTTTTAAAAGAAAAGAAGTAGTCATTGGAGATTATTTCATGCCATCTGATGATAAGGAAGCTGATATTCTTAAAATCAAAACTTATTTAAGTGACTTTACTGGAAAGCATCCAGAAAAGGGAATACTTAAATCAGAACTGTAGTTCAAATCACTATTTGATCTAAATAAATAAAAAAGGCCGAATCAAGTAATATTGATTCGGCCTTTTATATATCTATCAGTTATCTACTATTTAGCATATAACTTTTCTCTCAATTCTTTGATTTGTTCACTTGAGATATACTCATCGTATGGCATATGACGGTCGATAATTCCGTTAGGAGTTAATTCGATTACACGGTTACATACTGTTTGGATTACCTCGTGGTCATGAGATGACATCAAGATGTTACCAGGGAAATTAATCAATGAGTTGTTTAATGATTGGATAGATTCCAAGTCCAAGTGGTTAGTTGGAGTATCCAAGATCAAACAGTTCGCATCAGTCAACATCATTTTAGACATCATACAACGCATTTTTTCACCTCCTGATAGTACAGATGATTGCTTAAAGATCTCTTCACCAGAGAACAACATTTTACCCAAGTAACCTCTAATAAATGCTTCAGAAGTATCATGAGAATATTGACCTAACCAATCTACAAGGTTTAGATCGTTTTGGAAGAACTCACCGTGTTCCAAAGGTAAATAAGCTGTTGTGATAGTTACACCCCATTTGAACTCACCTTCAAAATCTGTGTCTTTTTCATTCAAGATTTCGAAAAGCGCAGTCATGGCTCTTGGGTCTCTTGAAATGAATACGATTTTATCGTCTTTTTGCATGTTGAATTCAACATTCTTAAAGATCGTTTCCCCGTCGATAGATTTAGTTAAACCTTCTACCTCAAGGATATTGTTACCTGCTTGTCTTTCTGGAGTAAAGATAATACCTGGGTACTTTCTTGATGAAGGCTGAATTTCTTCCACATTCAATTTCTCCAACATCTTCTTACGAGAAGTGGTTTGTTTCGACTTTGCAGCGTTAGCAGAGAAACGAGCAATGAATTCTTTCAATTCTTTGATTTTCTCCTCAGCTTTCTTGTTTTGTTGTGCTTGCTGACGTGAAGCTAACTGACTTGATTGGTACCAGAATGAGTAGTTACCAGAGAATAAAGAAATCTTTTGGAAATCGATATCTACAATCTGAGTACAAATTGAGTCTAAGAAGTGACGGTCGTGAGAAATTACCAATACCGTTCTATCGAAGTTAGCCAAGTAATCTTCCAACCATGAGATCGTCTCTTGGTCCAAGTCGTTGGTAGGCTCATCAAGTAATAAGTTATCTGGCTTACCAAATAAAGCTTGTGCCAATAACACACGTACTTTTTGCTTACCACTTAAGTTGGCCATTGTAGAGTAATGCAAATCTTCAGAGATGTGAAGACCACTTAATAAGTTGGCTGCATCCGACTCAGCATTCCATCCGTCTAGATCTTCAAAACGCTCTGTCAATTCAGAAATACGGATACCATCTTGCTCGTTGAAGTCCTCTTTAGCATAAAGATCTTCTTGCTCTTTTTTTATAGCCCATAGTTCATCGTGACCCATCATTACAGTATCCAATACTGTAGATTCGTCAAATTCGTGGTGATCTTGCTTTAAAACAGAAAGTCTTTCTCCTTTACCAATGGATACACTACCTCTAGTAGGATCTTGTGCACCATAAAGTGTTTTCATGAATGTAGATTTACCTGCACCATTAGCACCGATGATACCATAGCAGTTACCTTCAGTAAATTTAAGATTGACATCTTGGAAAAGCACACGCTTACCAAATTGTACGCCTAAGTTTGAAACTGTAATCATTATATATTATGAGATTTTCAATGTAGGTGCAAAAGTAGGATTTTGTGTTAAAGTATAAAAATTTGAGATATAAATAGTTTTGAATAAAACGATTAAATAGATAATGTTGCTACTTCTTCTATAGATAAACCACTTAATTTGGATACTTGTTCTTTAGAAAGTCCCATTTTTAGGGCATTTTTGGCCACTTCTATTGCTTTAGTTTTTTTTCCTTCTTCTAAACCTTCTTTATTGCCTTTTTTAAACCCATCGTTAAAACTTTCTTCTTGAAGATAGTCCAACGTATTCATATAATCTCTATATGTTTTTAAAGAATCGTGATATAATTTTTTATCTTCTTTCATAAGGCCTGTATATTCAGCGATCTTAAATACTCTTCTAAATATTGCTTCTTGAAAAACTTTTGGTTGTTCTAAAAAGGAATTTAAGTTATTCAACAAATATAACCATTTATCAAAATGTGTAACTAATTCATTTTCATTCTTTTTGAATTTGGGCATTTCTAAATACACGTATGTAAGTTTTTCATAGAAAATCTCTTTCGTAGATGTCTCCATAAGCTTTACATGCCTTAGTAAATCAAAGTGATTATCAAAAGAAAAGTCCATTAGAGAAATAACATAAACTGATTTTAATTGATAATCCCAAGCTTGTCTTTCAATGTTTCCTTTAATTGCCTGCTCTTGAATAGGAAATGTGGAATAATAAATCGATCTGTCTTTAAAGTACCTTTGTCTCATTCTTTGTAATTCAACAATAAACTTTTCTCCCTTTTCATTCTCACAATAAAGATCAAATACAGCTTTTCGATCTGTGATATTATTAGGGAGATGTTCAGTTGTCTTGTAATTGAGAGTTTTTATTTGGTCTTTGATTGGTAATAACTGATTTAAAAAGTCAATTAATAAATCTTTATTGGCTTCCTCGCCAAAAATCTTTTTAAACCCAAAATCAGTAAATGGATGAATATACTTTGATGGTATATCTTGATTAGAAGAAGATAACATAAGTTAGTTTTTATTGAACAATGAAAAATTATTCAACTCTATGAATCGTTAAGTTGAATTTTAAATCAAACTAATTGATTTAGATCCTTATTACAAGTTTTTCCCTTCAAATTCTCCATATAAGTTTCTAATAAACTAAATTGCCGTATGAATGAACAAATCGCGGTATTAATCAAAAAATATAAAGACCTTTCTAAAGAGTCTGAACATGAAGCTGCTGCTAAAATCACGAAAGAATTTGTCTCTGGTAAATTTAGAGAAAGAGTGATAGAGGCTGCTTTTGAAATGCTTGCAGAAAGTGATAAATATGATGAAGACCACCCTCTAGGTGGTTATTATTATGTAATTTATGAAATGCTTCATGCTGGAGCATATTTATTAGCAAAAGAAGATAAAAGTTAAGATATCATGGATCAAGAAAAGAAACCAGAAAATCAAATCAATATTGAACTTACTGATGATGTAGCTGAAGGTACTTATGCGAACTTAGCTATGATTGCTCACTCTAATTCTGAGTTTGTGATCGATTTTATTCGTATGATGCCCGGCTTACCTAAAGCGAAAGTAAAATCAAGAATTATCCTTACACCGGAACATGCAAAGAGATTGTATATGGCACTTCAGGATAACCTAAAAAAATATGAAGCTCAGTTTGGACCAATTGGTAAAACTGAAGAGGCTCCAAAATTTCCAATGAATTTTGGAATGACAAACCAAGAGCCACAATAACAAAAAAGGACACATTTTAAAATGTGTCCTTTTTTGTTACCCAATTTTTTGACCATTCGCCACAGGATTGTCCATTGTGATTAAGTTCACTTCTTTGTCTTCTCCTATAGCTCCCATCACCAAACATTCCGACATAAAATTGGCAATTTGTTTAGGTGGGAAATTCACCACGGCGACCACCTGCTTTCCAACAAGTTCTTTGGGTTGATATACTTTAGTGATTTGAGCAGACGATTTTTTGACACCAATATCCTCACCAAAATCAATTTTTAATTTATAAGCAGGATTCCTAACCTCTTCAAACACTTCAGCATGAATAATGGTCCCTACTCTCATATCAATCTTAGAAAAGTCGTCCCAACTTATCATTTGTTTGATATCTTTTTAATGTTTCCGTCCTTACTTAATTTCACCTGAATTTCTTTTAATTCTTTGGCCCCATAAGTATTTATTTCTCTATACCTCATGGATGCTTGTAGACTTCTTCCCTTCTCGTATACTGTTGTTTCTACGTGTTCAAAAGACTCAGGGTCGTTCATATTTTTCTTCACCTCCTCTACTACGGCGATAATCGCTCCTTCATCGTCGAGTAATGAAGCAATTTTTTCTTTTTCATTTATTTGATCAGATAAACTTGTGATTTTCTTTGTATCAAAATTCTGATCAACTTCAGCAAGTAGATCTCGGGCATCATCAAATTCTTTTTCTGCCATGAGTTTTTCTACCTTTTCTATTTTTAGCTCGTTGTCTAAATCATCTATTTTTGATAATAATAGATCTCTTTTCTTTTTAGAATAAGACGTATCAATTTTAGCGTAATATACTCTAGCTTTATCTACATTTCGCTCTTTAATATATACTTTGGTCTTATTGATATTCTCTTCTAAAGTCGCTGTAGATAATTTATATCTTAATCGATCCACTTCCTCTTTCTTATAATCATTTGAAATGAGGCTTAAGAATTTTTCTGCTGATCCATACCAACCTTTCTTCAAACTTAGTTTAGCTTGAGTCATGGCTGTCTCATTCAACTGATTCTTCAGAATTATTACACTATCCTTTTTGTAATCACTTGACAATAAAGATAACTGAAGCTTGGCTTGTTGTAAACTTTCTAGTTTTCCTTGTTTTAGAAAACCTTGAATGCTCACAAACCTACTATCATCAAATTGTAGTGTATTCTTGATTTCCCCGGCATAAAAGAAATAAAATATAGCTGCTCCACCACCAACAAAAAATAATAGAAATACGATTAGTAATCCCTTTTTCATAAAAAATAAGTGTTTGTTTTAAAAAAGTTAGTCTCAAAAATGTTTCCAAAATTAATGATGTAAAAATAAGAGATTCAATGAGAAAAATTAATTTTAACTTTTCATAACACAACACTAATAATTCTACTAACGAATCTATATACGATTTTGAATTATGTTTATTTTTCCAAATAATATTTTGATACTTTAAAAGACATATTTATATAATCATGTTATTTCTTTAAATAATTACATTTGAATCAGTCAATTAACATATTTTCACATCAGTCACTTAACATTGTACACACTAAGGTGTTGTTAAATTTAACCAAATATCACTTTGGAGATTACAAATTTTTCGTCTTATATTTATACTCATAAAGCAGCAATAAGAAATAGTTTTTGGGTTATTAAAGGAATTTACAAGTCATATCCACTGGATATGACTTGTTTTTGTTTATACTTCATCAAAATCTTTATCAAAAGTGATTTTATGAAGGTTTAGTGCCGAAGCTGGTGCTACATAGCCTAATTGTGTTCGATTATCATTAGGTAATAATGCTTCTCTAATATCATCAAGTGATAATTCCCCTTTTCCAAGCATAAATAAAGTACCGATCATCATACGTACTTGATGACGCATAAAACCTTTACCATGTACATAAAAGATATATGATTTTTTAGGAAAGAAAGTTGCTTGAATTTCTGTGTTCTCTTTAATCTCACAATAATCTATTGTCCTTTCAAGACTCACTCCTTCTTTGGGTTGCTTACAAAAGCGACCAAAGTAATGAGTACCTTCGTATAACTTTGCTCCCTCTTTCATTAATTCAATATCCAAATCATGTTGGATGCTTATCATATAAGGAGAACAGAAAGGATGTATCTTCTCACCAAAAGTAAATAAGTATTGATATTCTTTTGTTTTACTATCCTGAATGATGTTGAATTTATCGTCTACCTTTCGAATCGAGAGTCCTTTAATATCCTGTGGAAGATTCTTATTGAACAAATCAAAAAATTCTGATTCATCTAATTCTTGCCAGACAAATAATTCAAAAGCAGAATGATTGGCCGAAACATAAGTATCTGTTCTAGATGTCCCCAATGTTTTAAACTTCACTTCACCACCTAAAACAAAGTTGATGGTTTTATTAATCATTCCTTGAACAGTTTTAAAACCTGGCTGTATCATCCATCCGTGAAAACGATATCCACAATATTGAATTTCGATAAGGTAATTATGTCTTTTATTTTTCATTTTAAATACTTTTCAACTTTTTGGATGTTTCAAATTTAACACCCTTCCCTATACCTTGTATTATATATTCGGATTTTTAAATTATATCACCTCATCCTTAAAATATGTTTAATAAAATACGTTTTTAGATGAGAAATTTTGTAAATTATTGTGACTAATGCTAAACCCCAATAACAATGGCGATTTATAATCGTACTATTGATTATTCTAAACTATAATGAAAATGATACAAATAATTGATGGGAACTTTGAAGAACTATGGAATATTTACTCCTATTCTTTTCCCGAAGACGAACAAAGAAGTAAAGAAGACATCCTTCAGCTAATGCATGAAGGGGAATTGCATTTCAAAGGCATTTACGAACACGATACACTCTATGGTTTAATTGCCTATAGACAGCTTGATAATTTTATTTATATCGAGTACTATGCTATGGCAAAAGAATCACGTGGTTTAGGCCTTGGCACTAGATTTCTAAACTTCTTTACTCAGCAATTTAGACACTATTGTATTGTCTTAGAAGTAGAAAAACCTACATCAGAAGTGAGTCAGAAACGTATTAAATTCTACGAGAAATCTGGTTTCAAATTCAACAACAATAATTTTGAACAACCACCTTTAACAGATGATGGCAATGCTGTGCCAATGAATCTTATGTCATGGCCTATCTTAATTGAAGATACAGGATTTGAAATGGTAAAAGATATATTATACAAAAAAGTATATCATTTAGTTTAAATAAATGATATATGACCTACGGATAAATTTTTACCATTAGTATCGCTCAATACTAACTTATTGATGTCCTTTTCGATATAATTAGTAGAAATTGATACCTCTACTTTATTATTTGGTAATACAACAGGCTTGATAAATTTTAACTCAATTTCTTTTATCGGGCCTTTTTCTTTTTCCACAGATTCAAATGTTTTTGCTAATTGACCTAAACCATGAAGAATTTTTTTCTTAAATGGTGTTTTCTGTGCAATAAAATCTACCCAGTGTATTGGATTAAAATCTCCTGTTAACTGTGCAAACTCATATCCTGCTTCTTCTAAAACTGACCATTCTCCAACGGTGGTCATTTCTATCTCCGTACGATCAAAAGTGGTGGTCTTCTTTTTCTTTCCGATAATAAAAGCAGAGAATAAAGTCACTTCTATAATAGTTTCCTCTTTTTGATGACCCACATATAATTTCTGCTTGACTCTTGCTCTACCATTATCTTCAGTTATACCTATAATTTCTGTTTTTGCAAAAAGTGTCTTATCTCTACTTAGCTTACCGTACACCTTTAAATTCACACCTTGATTAATGATTTTTGAGATTTTATAAGGCACCATGCACAATAAAGACATTCCTAAGTGAAGTGCAAATTGACTAAACATATGAGGAGGGACGCTATCTGAATATTTAGATACGTCTGTACCTGACCATAATGAGTAAGCTTCAATAAGTTTATCTGTTGGTTGTTTTAGCGTTTTTTCAAGAACTGGAATATCCTTTTTATTAGAAGATTCTAAAAACGGAAAAATCGTTTTGAAAAATATCCTCGTAATCATTCCGATCATTTTCCTCTGTTCCCAAACAAACTGTGTCTTCTTCATTATATCAAAAAGTTATTCATGTATTCCTAAGCTAAACGAATAAAATATACTTTCATTCGTCCAAACAGTGCAGGTGTAATTTTAAAAAATTTAATGTGTATCACGATACAATACACAAATATAAAAAAAAGCATATGCTGAAAACAACATATGCTTTAACTCATCTATATCCGATATTAATTATAATAAACTTTGCCAGCCTCCAGCGTTATAAACTTCTTTAACGCCTGCTGCCTCAATTAATGCTTTTGCAACACCTGCTCTACCTCCAGACAAACAGCATAAAACAATTGGTGAACTAATGTCCTTTACCTCTTGTATTCTTGCTTGAATATCGTTTACTGGGATATTAATGGCATTTTCAATATGTCCTTCATCAAACTCCATTTCAGAACGTACATCAATTAATGTTGCACCGTTTTGTATTAATTCTTTATAGTTCATATCATGTTTATTTTAGTACAATACAAATGTAACAGATTGATTATTTGTCGATTGTAACATTTATCACATAAAAAGAAAGCCAACGAAATTCGTCGGCTTCTTTAGAATCGATAGTACAGTACAAATAAATTCTTTATTGAATATCAAAGACAGTTACTTTTTTATCATCTTTCGAGTAAGCAACTACTTTGTCTTCATTTGCTCCAATTTCAGATATATCATTCAATTTTATTAAAGCCATTTCTTTTAATGATGTTTTATGGTAAACAGTTAGGGTATTGTCATCTCTTTCTGCAACAAATAAATAATTACTATTCACAGCAAGAGTTACTTTACCTTTTAAACCTGACAAAGTTTTAAATAAATCGCCTGTTTCCTTGTTAATAATAGCCACTTTATCCCCACTGTATGCATAAATATAATTAGCATCTTGAGTAGCATTCATACCAAAGCTTAATGTAAAGTCTAGTGTTCCATTATCTTTTAAGACTCCATTATCAAGTGTATAATCTTTAATTTTTTCAGATGGGTCAAACCAATACGTATGATTACCATCCACTAAGACATAGTTTAAGAACATTGTACCATATGGATTATCTTTTTTCATGGTTTCAGTGGTGATATCTCCTTGATCATCCAAACCCAATTGTATGATATCCTCACCAGCTTCTACAACTACCAAACCTGCCTTGTTATAGGTAACAGTAGAATAATTACCCGTTTTAAATGATGATGTCTTCTGACCATTTGCAATATCCATAGCCACTACTTGATTATCAAAAGCACCCCCATCTACTACATATATTTTATTACCATTCACTACCATATCGTTAATCTGACGATCGACAGCAAATGAATTACTTTCAACTAATTGTATATCTTTCGAATCTTCCACTGTTGGAGTTCCCAATGTAATTTTATCAAAATTTGTGGTCGCACTTTGTCCATCAGGTGTTTGATTTGGACTTTCAGTTTGAGGTTGAATATTTTCTGGTTCTATTTTATTTGTATTATCACAGCTAAATAATGCTGAGGAAAAAGCAACAGCTACTAAGATTTTTGTGAGTTTCATAATTTCATAAGTTATTTGATGCTTTATATTTTACGGTTTTTTAACACCTTAAGTGGTGTATAAATGAATATTTATTCATTATGTTAAGTATTATTAAAACACCAACAATCTTAATCGACTTAAAATCAACAACTCGTATATTTAGTTTAAACACAAACTAACGTTATCAATATGACTGAAAAAGAAAAAATGATCAATGGTTTACCCTATAATGCGGATGAACCTTCTTTAGTAGCGGATAGAAAAAGAGCGAAAAAATTAATGAAAGAATACAATGATTCTCCTGTAGATCTTAAAAAAGAGGTCTTGGATGAATTATTCGGACAAGAATTTAATGCACATATCGAAGCTCCATTTAGAGTTGATTATGGATATAACATAAAAATTGGCCATAGCTTTTATAGTAATTTCAACCTTACCATCTTGGATGTTGCTCCTGTTGAAATCGGTTATCATGTTTTTATCGCACCTAATGTACTAATTGCGACTGCTGGACATCCCGTTGATCCTATTGAAAGAAGTAATGGTGTTGAATTTGGTAAACCTATCAAAATTGGAAACCGAGTTTGGATTGGAGGAAATGTAGTTATTCTACCTGGGGTGACTATTGGGGACAATGTCACTATCGGAGCAGGAAGTGTCGTCACAAAAGACATCCCTTCTAATACTGTTGCTGTAGGCAACCCTTGCAAAGTGATAAAACATATATAATAAAAAAGCCGTCTAAATCATTATACTATGTTTTAGACGGCTTTTTTTAAATAATATATTTCTAATCCAATATTTCTGCAAGATCGTTAGTCGATGGTGCAAAAGAATAAGCACCCGTAACAGCAGTAGAATAATTCATAATTTGATCTGAGTGTCCATCCTCTGTATTGCCCAACATTCTATCTAATTGAATGTCTACACGGAAAGGATCACATGTGTATGAGATAAACATTAATCCTCTTTCCTTAGCTGATCCAAATGGGAAAGATCTTCTCCATATTTTCATAGCCACTCCATCATGCTTCGCATCTGTTCTAGATACGTGAGAATCTACAGGCATATCATCACCCTCTAATTCTATTGAATCTACTTTTGTTCTTCCAATAATTTTTTCTTGAACACTTACGGGAAGCTCGTTAAACTTCTGTAGATCATGAACCCATTTCTGATGAAAAACAAAAGATCCACCTTCTCCTTTTTCACCTGCTGGAATTAAAGCAGCAGCATATTTCTTTTCTTCTTTAGGATTGGCAGATCCATCTACAAAACCTGTTAAGTCTCTATGGTCTTTATATACAAATCCATTTTCTGATAATACCACTTCGGCAACATCAGTTAACGATTCTTGAATCTTTAATGTCTGATCTAACACTGCAGATGTATCAACACCTACAATTCTAAAATAAATATCCGCTTGTGTAGATGGCATTGAATATCCATTCTTACCTTCCAACGTCTTAAATGAATTTAGCTTTTCTGGTAGATGTGCTGGTGATATTTTATCTAATACATCTTTCCCGAAAGATACAACTACTTCTATCCCTTCGTCTTCTGTTTTAATCGCTTTTTTAATTGCCTTTTTGATCGAAGGGATATCACTTGATGTAACCTTGAATTCTGAAACGTTAAATACGTTTGCTTCTTCGTTGAAGATGCCTAATTGATAATTTGTCATTATAATTAATAAGTAATTTTTATTTTAGATTCACTTGTAAAGTTAACGTATTCGAGTCTCTTTTTTCCATTTTCATTATCAAATATTAGTGAGTTTTATCACTAGACTTCAAAGAGTTATCCTATTTCATTGTATAATACTTGGTAACAATAAATTAAGATTTGGATTTTATTGATTACCTTTCGAACCGTTTCAGTGAAATCAACCATAACAATTATACTTTATAATGATCACCAAGATTATTTACGGCATATTTATTAAACCAATCACATTGTTACCTTTCAGTATCTTATTCAAGATTTCTGATTTCCTTTATTTTGTTTTATACAGGATCTTAAAGTATAGAACAAGTGTGGTGAGAACGAACCTTAAGAACTCATTCCCAGAAAAATCACATGATGAAATCATTGAGATTGAAAAAGAGTTTTATGTGCATTTATGTGATTTAATCGTAGAATCATTTAAGGTTTATAGTATTAAGGAAGATGAGTTCTTTCAGCATATTGAGTATGATGACAATGGTCTGATCGATAAATATAAGGACAGGAACTTATGTGTTATTGGTACTCACTTCAATAATTTTGAATTTGCCGCAACTTCAGCTACCAAGGCTGTTGGACGAGAAGTCCATGCACTTTTCTCTAAATTATCAAACGATTTCTTCAACAAGCGTATGAAGGAATCTAGAAGTCAATTCGGTACTGTATTTATCGAAAAAAATGAAGCGAAAGAATTCTTTAGCAAAAAACATGAAAAGCCTTTTGCTGTTATTTTTGGAGCTGACCAATCGCCCACTTACAGTAAGAATGTAATATGGACTGATTTCCTGAATCAAGAAACTGCTTGCTTCTTTGGGCCTGAGAAATATGCAAAAGAAAACAATATGGTGGTTATTTTCACTAAAACGATTAAAGTGAAAAGAGGCTATTATAAGTTAACTTTCGATGTGGTGACTGAAGATCCATTAAACGAACCTCATGGTGCTATTACTGAACGTCATAATAGATTCTTAGAGAAAGTAATTCAAGAAAATCCTCCCTATTGGTTATGGACGCACAAGCGTTGGAAGAGAAAAAGAAATGAAGACGAGGAAGTACTTCCTGCTTCTTTTTAAGGAAATACATTTGACTAAGTTGGAAGAAACTTCTTGGTCGTTTTAATTAGCCCATGATTGAAGTCATGGGTTTTTTATTGTTTAATTTAATAATGCTCAAAGCAACTATACAAATAGATGTCATCACCATCTACATAATATACAAGACGATCTTTTTTATTGATTCTCCTTGAATAATAACCAGATAAATTATTCTTCAGAGCTTCGGGACTTCCTTTACAACAAAGTAGACCATTAATACTGATGTCTTGGATAAGTTCCTTGATCTTATCCATATCCGATTTTCTATTTTTCTTTTTAAGGGTTTTATATCCTTTATCAAAAGTAGCTGTAGTTTTAAAGTTCATCTAGGTGGTTAAAAAGATCATCGACATTATCAAAACTCTTTGAACGGCCTTCTTTACGATCACGATCAGACTGTTTAATTTCATCAACAATATCTTTGTCACTGAGAATATACGATGTTTCTTTCCAAGATCTATATTCAGCCTCTTCTACAATAATGTAATTACCTTTTTTTGTGGTTATAGCAAGTTCTTCAGAGTTATTAGTTATCTTATCTAACCACTCTTTTGCGTTATTTCTGAAATTGGTTATTGAAGTAATAAGCATGTAATCATGTATTTAATTATGTACGTAATATAATACATTATTAGATATATAATGAATTAATTAACACTTTAGTAACAATTTACATTAATCCTTTTTCTAGGGTTCTTTGATTTAGTTTGCAGTATAACTTTTTAAGCAAAGCCGAGTTATATATCCATGAATAAAGAAGCACATAAGCACTTATCGGAAGTTGATCCCATATTATCGAATATACTCCATAAGGTCGAATTAGAGCCTATCGAAAATACTCATTCTATATTTCATGATTTAATGAGTTGTGTTATCGAACAGCAAATTCATTATAGAAGTACTAAAAATATATTTAAGAACTTACTAGCTAATGCTGATATTACTCTTCTTACACTAGATAACTTTCCCATTTTTGAAGAACAGGCTTTAAGCCAAATCAAGTTATCAGAAAGGAAGTTCGAGACAATACATCATACGGTCACCTTCTTTACAGAACATTCAATAGATTGGTTATCACTTGATGATAACGAGGTAAGAATTCATCTAAAATCAATTAAAGGTATTGGTGTTTGGACAATAGACATGATTTTATTGTATTCTCTAGAGCGGTCTAATATCCTTTCTTATGACGATTTCCATCTCAAAAATATGATGCAAAAACTCTATTATCCTGAAAGAGAAAAAGTAGGTAAAAAAGAGTTGAAATTGATAGGTGAAAAATGGGCTCCATTTAAAAGTTTAGCTTTCCTTACTTTAATGCAATACAAAAAAGACATAAAAAAAAGGGGAAACAAATAGCTTCCCCTTTCTTCTTGATAAACAATTGACTTATTGTAACTGCTTGAAATGTATTGCTTGACCACCACCCGAGTTCATCTGAATAAGAAGTGCTTCTTCAGAAGTCACGTTCTTTTCTAGAATCTCATATTTCTTCGGATTGTTCAAGTAAGTGGTACCTTGCGCATCCGTGTAGATAGTGGCTTTATATAATTTATTCGGCTCTAAGAAGTCCAAACTTACGCTCACAGCTCTACCTGTTTCGTCAGTAGCAGCACCAATAAACCATTCATCACCTGCTCTTCTAGCAGTAATTGCATATTCACCAATTTGACCAGAAAGCATTTTACTTTCATCCCAATCTGCTGTTGATGTTTCTAAGAATTTGAAAGCCGCTAAGTCTTTTTCATAATTCTCAACCAAATCTGCAGCCATTTGTAATGGGCTGTAAAGAATAATTGATAATGCCATTTGTTTCACTAAAGTGGTGTGCACTCTAGCTTCGTTCATGATTTCTGCCGTTGTATTCCAAGCTACTCTATTTGGTGAATTCTCGTATTTCACATCAAAAATACCTGGAGTATAATCAATTGGTCCACCTAACATTCTAGTGAAAGGTAAGATTAATGTGTGCTTAGGAGGGTTACCATCTGACCATCCGTTCCATTCCATACCTCTAACACCTTCACGTGTCATCATGTTTGGCCATGTTCTACGGATACCTGTTGGTTTGATTGGTTCGTGAGCATCCAACATAATTTTATGCTTGGCAGCTTTTTCGACTACTCTACGGTAGTGGTTCACCATAAACTGACCATGGTGATGCTCGCCTCTTGGGAAGATACCACCCGCATAACCTGTTTTCAAAGCATTGATACCTAAATCCTCATAAAGATTAAATGCTTCATCCATATACTTTTCATATGATGGGATATCACCACCTGTTTCGTTATGCATAATTAAAGCTACCCCATTGTCTTTAGCGTATTTTGCTACTTCATTTAGGTCGTAACCTTTTGCTGGAGTAATGTGATCAAAAGCATCTTTCTGACCCCATTTATCCCAACCTGAGTTCCAACCTTCAACCACTACACCACCGATGTTATGGTTAGCGGCAAAATCAATATATTTCTTCGCTGCTTCTGTTGTAGCTCCTTGTCTTGGACCTTCCTTCCATTCTTTTGTACCAATATGGAATTCCCACCAAATACCTAAGTATTGCATAGGTTTAATCCAAGAAGTATCTTCAATTTTGTTCGGTTCATTTAGGTTGATAATCAAGTTTGAATTCACAAGATCTTGTGCTTGTCTACCCACTTGAATCGTCCTCCAAGGTGTTACCGAAGGAGCTGATGTCCTTACTTTATCACCATTTGCCCAAGGAACTAATACCGATTCGTATGTATATTTTTGTTTCTCATCTAGCTTCAATGTCATACCAGCATAATCTGTCAATGCTGCCTCATGAAGACTGATATAGTAATTTTCTTTTGTCTTGAAAGTAACTGGAGTAGCTACCCAAGAAGCTGAATCAACATCAGTATGATTGTATAATTTTTCGTAAGTATCATAATCAGCCCAAATCCACCATGTATCATGATTTCCTGAAAGTTGGAACTGAGTCTTCTCGTTCATGATCACAAAATCATTTAAGTTCTTTTGTTCTGGGAACTCATAACGGAAACCAACTCCATCATCAAATACTCTGAAAACTACATCTAAACGTCTTTCCAAGCCGTCTTTTTCCTGTAGCTTCACTCTTAGTTCATTATGATGATCTTTCACTGTTTTATTTTCACCCCACGGTTGTTGCCAAGTTTCATTGAAAGTGGTTCTCAACTCTCCAACAATCTTAAAGTTTTTATCCAATGCAGGCTGATCTTTCAGTTCGAAGCCTAGGTAAGACTTTTTTATTATCGGTTCCCCTGCCCAGGTCACTTGATACCAAGCTTCACCATCAGAGTTTGTGGAAACTTCTACTGCTAACTTTTCATCCGGCGAGGTCACCACTAAATAATTTGGTGTGCAGGAGAAAGATAAGATAGTTAAAATGAGTAATACAGATAACTTTAAACGCATCATTATTTATTTATAATTTATTGTAGCTCAACAAAAACAGGTAAGTGATCAGAAGGGAATCTTTGATTTTTTGCCTCTGTGATATGTGCATATCTCAATACTTTAAAATAGCCATAAGTAAAGACAAAATCAATATGAGAATCCAGTGGACTGTTGTAATCGAAACCTTGCCACGTACCCACAGGTCCAAGTGGGTTAGTTAGTGAAATCTCACGAGTATTCTGATAATAATCACTTAAGATTTTAATCGGTTCTGCTTGAGGTTCCGTATTAAAATCTCCCATTAAAACTACGGGATATTTTCCTTGTTCTGAAAGTTCTTGAGACTTCTTAATTAAAAGTTTAGAAGAATTAACTCTTGCCTCATCTCCTTCGTGATCATAGTGACAATTCATAACTAAAATAGTACGTTTTGTCGACTTACTTTTCAGCTTCGCCCAAGTACAAATTCTTGGTAATGCTGCATCCCAACCACTAGAAGGTTCGTCAGGAGTTTCTGATAACCAAAAGGTCCCACTATCCAATAATTTAAATTCTTTTGTATTGAAGAAAATAGGAGAAAATTCACCTGCCTTTTTTCCATCATCACGACCCACACCAACTTGTGTCATTTGTGGTAACCTATCCTTTAGATCATTTAACTGTCCTTCTAGCACCTCTTGTGCACCGAATACATCTACTTCATAGAATTTTACGATATCTGCCACCCAATCTTTTCTATTAGGCCAAGCATTTTCTTTATCATGAGGTGTATTATATCGAATATTAAACGACATATACTTTAGGCTATTGTTTTGAGCAAACCCACTCAAAACTGTACAAAAGAATAGAATTGTTGTTAGTAACTTTTTCATTTGATTATTTAGTCTTTTAACGCTTTCCAATGTGGTGCTTTCATTCCGCCAAGATCAAAAATGGCAAAACCTTTAGATCCTCCCTTTTTGGCCAATTTTATGGCTTTCTTAGTATCTTCTACACTCTTTAAATCTGGAGTATAAAGACCTGTGATCACAGGTTTATTAATTTTCTGCTTAGATGATTTCACACCTTGTTCTGTGGCAAACTTCACCCATTCTATTGGTTCTTCGTAGAAACCATTATAGACCATTGGGAATACCATATCTAGTTTGAAATCGTCCCAAGATTGGCGACAAATTTTTCTTGCTAATTCTGGATATGGGAACACAGCTGCCGATAATAACTTACCTTCTTTGTGTACCTCATCATAGATTCTATTTACTAAGTGAGTTACAGAATCGTATCTAAATTGTCTCCATTCTTCTGATTGTGTCGGATCTTCCATTTTTCTGATATCCTGACCCGATTCATTTAAGAATTTATCACGGCAAGTATCACAATAACAGAAGTCATATTCAGGATATTCTTTGTCTTGAACAATTCCATAAAGAGGTTGTAAAGACGATGCTAGAATAACATCAGAATATCTAACATAATCTAAATGTACCCCTTTAACTCCTTCAATTTTAGCTAAAGAAACGGCTTGTTTGATAATGTGTTCTTGGACTTCTTCTTTCGAAGGACATACCCATTGGTAATAATCTACATATGGGTGATAATCGTAACACGATCTTCCATCACCACTTACAGTGTACCAATCGGGATGTTTTTTTGCTTCTTTATCACCATTTCTATTTAAGGTCCACATCCAAGCGTGCATCTCAATATTTCTTTTTTTCAATAAAGGATACATACGCTTGAAGGTATTTTCATTACCTCCTAATAGAACGGCTTCAATATCTATTTCTACTAACTTATCTAATTTTTCTTCCCACTGAGCATCTGTCCAATTGTCGTGTGCATGTAACCACATCCAACGTTTAGGTAATTTAGTTGATTTTCCCATGACAGGTAACCCCATCATGACCCCTGTCGTTGTTAGCCCTGCTAGTTTTAAAAATTCTCTTTTATTCATTTCTGTAGTATGGTTAAGTTTCTTCTTGATAAGAAAAGTGGACATTTCATTCTTACCAGAAAAAGTAATTTATTCTTTAATTATGCTTCCTTTACTATCTTGATTTACCATCAATGTTGTTTTTTCTTGAGGCAATTCTAAAACCACATAATATCCATGTGGAATAGAGATAATTTTAGGTGTAACTGTTTTCCCATTAAAAGTAAATGCATCTGTAAACTTAAGTTCTTTTATGCTTTTAGCATACTTCTTATTGTCCTTTTTAAACTCTCTTTGTGCTCTATATACATCATATAATTGTCTGTATAAACGCTCTACTTCTGTTTCTTTAATTTCCGTATCTTTTACTTGTCCTACCTTATTTTTAGTAAACTCCAAGTAACCCCACTGTTCCGGCATATGCATGTTTATCTTTCCTTGAGGAGACCATACCCAATTGTATTCTGGATAAGGGCGACCTGTTTCTGGATTGATTTTCTTTACATATTGTCCATCTTTCACTTCATGTTGCCATTCTACTCTTGAGAAATTTATTCTCCAACGTTTACCTTCTTCAGGATATATAAGGTGATATTTTTCTTGAGACAATACATCTAATGGAAAGGCAATTTCTAATGTCCACTTCTCATCAACATCAGTTGGATCGTTGAGTGTACCGAACATTTTTACACCTGTTTTTAATCCTTTGATGTGCCATGAATTCATGTTCCCTCCACCATCTCTATAAGGCTTAGGCATCATCATATCCCAAACCGTATTTAGAAGGTTCATTTCGAATTCATAATAAATAGGTGATGTTGGAATAGGGTTAATAAACACCTCAAAATCATTGTCCAAATAGATGACCGTATCGCGAGTAGTTAGTGTACTCCACAAATGTGGCTCTTCCATTTCGGCTGCAATATATAGATAGTTATCGTCCCAAAGCATTTTTGTTCTTGTAGCGTACTTGGGCTTAGGCATATGATCCCCTTCAATGTCTACATATAAATCCGTCCACTCTGCTTTTTCCCAATCTGCCTCATCAATTGCTCCATCTACATTAATAGGTTGGTTCGCTTGATAGCATAGGTAACTTTTAGGTGTAGGCAAAACTTGTCCAAATGACTGAACATAAAGAAAGACAAGTGTTAGGGACAAAAAAACTTTATTAAATCTCATTTATTCAATTGGTAGTTGATGGTAATTTTTTTCTAATCACTTTAATGTTTAGAAAGTCAACTATCACCAACCCACGAATTTAATCGTGGGCTAATGATACCTTTAATTTATATTTTTGATTTCAATACCTCAGGGTGCTCCTGATAGGTTTTAAATACTAATTCTCCGAATAATGTATTGGCCCAAGCAAACCAAGATCGTGTAAATTTCTCTGGATTATCTTTATGGAATGACTCATGCATAAATCCAGTTCCACCATGTGTTTCTTTCAATTTAGAAAGGCACCACTTAATTTCCTCCGCATCATTTGATGTTAACCCTTTCTGTATGATCGACATTGGCCATACATAATCCAAACCAACGTGAGGTCCACCTATGCCTTCGAATTTTCCTTTAAAGAAATAAGGATTGTCTTCACTCCATACAAACTTTCTTGTAGCGATATAAAGTGGATCATCGGCGTCAATACAATCTAGGTAAGGTAAGGCCAATAAACTTGGAACATTGGCATCGTCCATACAATATTGATTACCGTAACCGTCTACCTCAAATGGAATCATTTTACCGTAATCCAAATGGTCTTTTACCGCATATTTAGCCAAAGCAGCTTTAACTTCCATTGCTAAATCAGCACACTCTTTTGCAAAAGAAGTATCCCCAATTACGTTAGTATAAATATCTACTAACTGATTTAAAGATGCTACTGCAAAGTAATTGGAAGGAATTAGGAAAGGGAATACTGTAGAATCATCAGAAGGTCTGAAAGAAGAAACGATTAGTCCACATGGCTTGATAGAAGCTCCAGCTCCCCAATTGGCCAAAGTATCTTCGTGCTTACTTGTTGTTCTGAAGAATGTATAAGGCCCTACTCCATCTTTACGTTGTTGTTCCTTGAAGGTCTTTAAGATCAACTTTGCTGACTTTTGCCAGTTTTCATCAAAAATTGAAGCATCGCCAGTTGTTTTCCAGTAGCCATTAGCTAAACGAACCGCATAACATAATGAGTCAATTTCCCATTTACGCTCGTGGGTTCCTGGTTTCATATCTGTATGATCTGTCTTAGACCATTTCGACATCACTGTTTCGTCTTTTTCAAATGAGTTGGCGTAAGGATCTAGTTGAATACAGTCAGCTTGACGATTCACTAAACCTTTGATCATTGTCTTCAGGTTTTTATCGTCGTTTGCTAGAGGAAGGTAAGGCCAAACCTGAGCAGTAGAATCTCTCAACCACATGGCAGGGATATCGCCTGTAATAACAAACGTATCTGGTCTCCCATTTTTTTCTGTAAATTCAATGGTGGTATCTAAAGTATTTGGATAGCAATTCTCGAACATCCAGCGTAATTCTGGATCGACAATTTTCTTCGCTACTTTCTTGATTACTTTTTCCACAGCTTCAGAAGTAAAATTTCTTTCTGATACTGCCGGTCTTTGTGATTTAAATTCTTTAGTGAATAGTGTAGATGCTACAGCTTGACTTCCTGAAAATGCCATACCTGTAGATAACAATCCTGTAGTTTTAATAAAATCTCTTCTTCGCATCTCATTTTAATTTGTTGTTTTCTCAGTTTCTGGTACTGGAAAACAATAAGTAATAATATTTAAGTAAATTGATTTAATGCAGTTAATATTGATTCAAGCGTTAGTATTTTCTCCGTATTAGTCAATCGACAGTTAAAAAATCGATTCGCTTTATTTAGGAGAACAAGATAGCTAGTTCATAGTGAATAACATTGTGGATTTTAAATTATTAGGAGTTTTAAATAACTTTTATAACAATGTTAATTTAACTCAAAAAAAGGGCTTTTTTAACCCTTTATATGAGGATTTATTTCCCGGGCAGTAAGATCGACTATATCGTTTCGTCCGTAGTGTAATTTACCGGGTGTACGAGTGGATGTATTCCACCTTAACAAGTGACAATGTTTCACCTTACCGAGTGACGATGTCTCACCTTAGCATATGACACAATTTCACATGCTAAGGTGACACTCCTTCATCTATTTGATGTTATTTAAGCACTTCACTAACAATTTCTCTTCTAATTGTTTTACAGTAAAGTCTGTTCTTTCAACAACAATTTTTCTTGATTCACCCGCCTGAAGATGGAAGTAATTATCTGTAAAGTGGATCACCTCTTTTCCTTCGATGCTTAATGCCACACTTTCTGCAAACACATCTGATGAAACCTCTACGATAAGTTGATCTCCCTCTTTCATCACTTTAGTAGATACCGTTGCAGGAAGTAACTTTTGTACTTTTGGTTTCACAAAGAAAGCATAGTTATCAGTAAGTAATTGACCTTTCTGATCTTTCACTTTTAGATATAAATAGCTTCCTCTTTTTAATGAATTCGATGGAATCTTACCAAAGTATTTTGATACTTTTTCATCAATTGATGTGATCACTCCATTACTTTCCAAAGTTGTTTTCACTTCTTTTTGAGCGATGACATCACCTTTAAAGTTTTTCCATTCTACTTCTAAAGTGACTGGGATTTCTTTCCACTCATCGTTCACCAACTTCACTTCGATCTTATTATCTGATAAATCCGTGACAATCAATTGTGGTCTGAAAGATCTTTGTACTGAGTAATGCAAGGCTTTCCATTCGCCATAATAATCGATAGATGACCAAGAAGCAGCTGGCCAGCAATCGTCTAATTGCCAATACAATGTACCCATACAGTAAGGCATATTGCTTCGGTGAGCCTCAAAACCCTGACGCATTCCGTCAGCTTGAAGCAACATTCCCACATACACAAAGTCTTCGAAATTGGTAGGTACATTAAAGTCTCTTTCCATGTAGACTTTAATTAGACCATTTCCAGTATAACTCTTTTGGTGGGTATTCATCACATCTGTTTCCAATCCCCAGTCCTCCTCGATCGTAAATTTCTTAATCGACTCAAAAGATGGGAACGATTGGAAACCGTACTCACTCATAAAACGAGGAACATATTCCTTAAAGCTTTCGAAAGGATACTTTCCGTGCCATACTCCCCAGAAGTGATTATCCCCAATAGAGAAATCTTTAATATCTCCCCAATTGGAAATGGGTGATGATGGATAGTAGAAACGGTTTGGATCTAACTCTCCTACTACTTTCGGTAATAATTTATTGAATAATTTATCGTAGTCATCTGTTAGCTTGTCTTGCACTTCTTGACTCCAACCGTAAGAATCTTGCCATCCCCAGTTGTCCCAAGCCACACCAACTTCGTTGTTACCACACCAAAGTGCCAACGATGGTCTGTTTCTCAAACGCTTGATATTGTAAGTCGCTTCTTCTTCTACTTTTCTCAAGAAATCTTTATCGCCAGGATACATCGTGCAAGCAAACATAAAATCTTGCCATACTAATAATCCTTTTTCGTCGCATTGATCATAGAAGTAATCGCTTTCGTAGATACCTCCACCCCAAATTCTCACCATATTCATATGGGCATCAAGCATACTTTTGATCATCCAATCATAACGATCTTGAGTAACCGATGGCAAGAAGCTATCTTGTGGAATGTAATTTACCCCTTTCATGAATACCGGCTGACCATTGACTTTCACATAGAAACTCTCTCCTAAGCTGTCGGGCTCATTAATCAATTCAACAGTTCTCAAACCTACTTTATTTAATTGTTGATCTACCAATTTTCCATCAACAAGTACTTGAGTAGTGATATTATATCTTTTTTGATCGCCCAATCCATTCGGCCACCATCTTTCTGGTTGGGTAATACTTGATGATAAATCAACTTTATTTTCTCCTTCTTTCAGTTCAATTTCTTTTACTTCTGAAGTGAAATGTTCATTATCTGCAATTAGTCTTACTTTAGCTTTACCTGCTTTTGCTGATTGAATTGTTACAGTAGTGTTTAATTCAGCCAAATCATCATTTAGCGATGTTTGCTGAATATGAATGTCTTCGATCTTCGCTTTGTTCCAAGTAATGATATTGATAGGTCTCCAAATACCTGAAGTCACAAATCTTGGACCCCAATCCCATCCAAAAGAATAAGGTGCTTTACGAGAATAAATAGAGAATTTCTCTGCTCTTGCATCATTATCTGCAGGATATTCAAAACCCGCCTGATCTCTAAGTGGTTTTGTTACTTTAATGGGCGAATGAAAATAAACTTTTAGTGTATTTCCTTTTTGTTTGATCAAAGAAGAAATATCTGTTTCATAGCCCACAAACATATTGTCTGAAGATAAAATTTTCTCTCCGTTCAATAGGACTTCTGCATAAGTATCTAAACCTTCAAATTGTAATGCAAAATTATTATTGCTGATATTTTCTGGAGCATCAAACGTCGTTTCATACGTCCAATCTTCTTCTTCTATCCACTGAAGTTTCTTTTCGTTTTCACGATAGAAAGGGTCTTCGATTAATTTGTTATCGAATAAATCGGTATGTACTGTGCCTGGAACTGTAGCAGGGTATTTTGTTTGTTTTCCTACTTGTTGGAAAGTCCAATCCGAAGCTAAAGGATAGCTTTTTTTTGTTAGTTCGTTCTCTTTCCAATTGTCTGAACAACCTGTAAGTAACAGGGTGAGGAAAGCTAGTATTGTAGTAATTTTATTCATTTGGTTATCATTTAACTCCGTTTGTTTAGAAACCCTTTTATATGCGTTGAGGTTGTCTCATTTTTCAATAGTACTTTATCGCAGGCCCAAGAATAAATTCCTGGGTTTACGATAAAGTATATTTTAATGGTTGACAACCTTTAAATTTAATATTCTCGGATTAGTATTGACTAATTCAATTCACCAAAGAAATAAGCCGATACAAACCAGAAGTTTTGGTGATCTCCTTCCAATTTTTGAGCTGTTGGCATAGATACCGTCAGCTTATGATCGCCAGAGATATTTTCAACTGGGATAATCGTTGGAGGAACATCAGAACCTGGACACCAATTTGATCTAGAATAATCGGATGAAGCAATAGGTTCTTCCACCATCTTTTCCTCATATTTTCCTTTTTCCCAATTGATGTAGGATGCTTTTCTCTTGTTTAACCAAACCCCTGTTGTTGGGTTGAATCGACGGAATGTTGCGCAATCCGTTCTCCAAGGTACAAAGCTATATAACTTCTGATCGTCTAATTTGATGATATTTTCTGTCTGAACAAACTCGTCACCACCACTATGTCCACCATGACCTGTTGTAATATAGGCTAGGTTTACATTTTTAGTATTTGATGGAATATTGACAGTTGTTCCTACGTCTGCTCTTTGGAATTTATCACATCCTTTTTGAGGAGGAATATATCTCACAGTGTTTAAAACAGGAGAAACCCAACGTTTCTTAGCAGGTTCATAAGCATTTTCTGACTCATCAAAATGAAGTTTTACATCTACATTGTACCCTTCTTTGGTCCAAGTATCAATATGTACACCTACAATAATTTCTCCTTCTAATAAAGGAATCAATTGAGTGATATCTTGTTTCCAAACGGCTTTCTTTGCCCATCCATCAACATAAGAAGGCATTCTATGAGGATATGTTACAGTATCTTCAGAATAGAAACCAACTCCAAAAGGAGTCATGAAACGCATCAACTCTACTGCAGGTTGGTAATCACCTTCTGCAATAATTCCAGGAAACTCATCTGTTTCGTCTGCATCGTCTGTATGTGCTAACTTAAATTCACCTTTAACTACCGAAAGAAGATTGGCTCCTTTTGCGGGCATCACAAAGACTGAACCTGATTTATCCCAACGATCGCCAGCAGAAGTTTCTTCTACTACAATAGTTACCTTCGTTTCTCTTTCGAATTTTGGTATCGTTAGCTTTTTCAGCATAATTCTACCCGATTCGATATAAAATGCATCAGTATCACTTTCTTTAATCCCATCTTTATTTAAATCAGGACTGAAGAATAGATGTTCGTTATCAAATACATGATACGTTTTACTGCCAATAGATGGAATTTCTTTTGGCCCACAGCTCATTACAAAAGCTGCTAAAATTAAAGAGGTAATAAATTTAAGTTTCATTTTGATGCTATTTGATCAAGTCTATTTAGTTAATTCATTTCTGAGATTAGAAACCACTTGCTCACATGTAATACTTCTTTGGTATTCCGAATCAAGGTTTTCTTTACTCATTGCTACATTCTCATTCTTAAACTTCATCGCACTATCAATTACTTTTGATGCCGAAGAATGAACAGCTGTAACCCCTGTTTTTTCTACTATCTCTTTTACATTGGTTGGTAATACACCCGACCCTGCCATGATTTCAATACGGCCATCAGCTAGATCAACCAATTCTTTTAATATCTTCATCCCTTCTGGAGCAGTCATTCTTTGACCAGAAGTTAGTACTCTATCCACACCTAAAGCAATTAAATCTTCTAATGATCTATTGGTATCTTTAGTCATATCAAAAGCTCTGTGAAAAGTGACTTGCATTGGTTTTGCTGCATCTACAAGTGGTTGACATCTCTCAACATCAATTTCTCCATCTGCTGTGAGTGCTCCAATAACAACACCATTCATACCTAATTCTTTTGCTAGCTTTACGTCTTCCAACATTTCTTCAAACTCTAAATCAGTAAAAAAGAAATCTCCACCTCTTGGGCGAATAATTGGAAAAATATCAATAGTTACTTTTTCTCTAGCCACTTTCATTGTGCCTTTGCTTGGTGTCGTGCCACCTTCTAATCTACCTCCACATAATTCCACACGGTCTGCTCCTCCTTTTTGGGCGTTAATTGCTGAATCTACAGTGTATGCACAAATTTCTAACGTCGTTTTCATTTTTGTTCTCAATAGTTGGGTTGTTGCAAACCCAACTTCACTCCGTCTGAGTTCATGGATTTTGCAACTACCCTCATTTAAAAGTCCTCGCTTCTTATTTATAATTTATTCGATGGCGGTGGTGTATTTACACCTAGTGTTCTGTTTGGGGTATTTGACATTACTAATTCTAATGTTCCACCGGCCATGATTTCTTTATGGTTAATATATAAACGATCTAATTTCTCTCCGTTGAGAGTAATTGAATCGATGTAGATATTCTCTTTTGAAGTGTTTTTCGCTATTACAGTAAAAGTATTACCATTTGATGTTTCAATTTCTGCTTCATCAAATAATGGCGATCCGATAACATATACTCCTTGAGCAGGGTTTACAGGATAGAAACCTAAAGCACTGAATACGTACCATGCAGAGATTTGTCCACAATCTTCGTTTCCGGCAATACCTTCTGGAGTGTTATCGTATTGAGTTTCCATAATCTCACGAACTTTCTCTTGGGTTTTCCAAGGTGTTCCAGCATAATTGTACATGTAGGCAATATGATGTGACGGCTCGTTACCGTGAGCATACTGACCAATTAATCCAGTGATATCTGGAGAAACATTCGCTCCTGTTAATTCTGATGAAGCAGTAAACAATTCATCCAACTTGGCTACAAATGCTTCTTTAGATGGGTACAAATCGATTAAACCTTGTACATCTTGTAATACAAACCAAGAGTGTTGGTAAGCATTTCCTTCAGTGTAATCCGTATCTTCTCTATGATTGGCTTCTGCAGGGTCAAACGGCGTGCGGTACTCACCTTTTGTATTTAAACCTCTCATAAACTGAGTTTCTTTATCGAATAAAGGCTTATACCCTTCAGATCTCTTCATGTAGGTTTTGTATGCTTTTTCATCACCTACTTTTTTAGCGACTTGAGCAATACACCAATCGTCATAGGCATACTCTAATGTTTTTGTTACTGATTCTTCTCCTTTATCAAAAGGAATAAATCCGTATTCTTTGTATGCTTTTAAGTCTCTTTGATCTTGCATTGATGTAACTTTCATTGCATGCAATACCTTTTCAGCATCAATTCCTTTGATATCTTTTAAAACAGCATCCGCCAAGATTGGCATAGAGTGATAACCCGTCATACAATTGTTTTCTTGTCCGGCTAACACCCAAATTGGAAGTGTTCCTGTAGCATCAAAATGCTCTAGCATGGTATTGATGAAATCTGCATTTCTTTTTTCCGATTCAATAATCGTCGAAAGTGGATGCACTGCTCTAAAAGTATCCCAAAGTGAGAATGTACTGTAATAAGTATATCCTTCTGCTTTCTCTACTTTTTGATCTGCTGACCAGTAATTTCCTTCTATGTCTGAATGAGTTACAGGAGCAATTTTAGAGTGATATAAAGCAGTGTAGAAAATTTCTCTTGCTTTTTTATCTGTTGTCTTGATTTTGATTTGCTCTAATGCTTCCTCCCAAATATTTGATGCTGCAATTCTTTTCTGGTCAAAGTCAAATCCTTTACCTTCTTTCTTTACAGCCATAGCTGCTCCTTTTTGTGACGCTGAAGAAATACCAACAGCTGCAGTAATCTGACCTTGTCCGTCTGTTTTATCAAATGCAATTTGAGCCACTAAACGTGCGCCTGCTTTCTGCGTACGGATATCCACAATCTTTTGAGAAAATTTCATTTGGAAATAAACTCTTTGATCAGGTGCCCATCCTGCAGAAAAGCGATAACCTTCTACTGTATAATCGTCAACTTTCTTTAAATCTGTTTTCGTTACTCCATCCCAGTTGACAGCGAAACCTAAGTTGATAATCATGGATGGCATTGTTGCTGTAGCAGGATATGTCCATCTATGGAAACCTGTATGCAAACCAGTAGTCATTTCTGCACGTATACCAGAATTTTCTAGTGTAACACCATAGTATCCTGGTGTAGCTAATTCTGACTCATGAGAATATTTTTCTGTGTAAGACAGTTTAGTTCTATCTTGTTCTTTTGCGTTAAGTGTTTTCTTTTCAGCAGTCGGAATGATAATAATATCGTTCAAATCGCCGATACCTGTACCACTCAGGTGCTGATGGCCGAAACCAACCACCAAAGAATCAGAAATATGGTAACCAGAAACCCAGTCCCATCCGCTCACACCGTTCACCGGGCTACATTGTACACCACCATAAGGTAATGTTGCACCTGGGAAAGTATGACCATGTTCTCCTGTTCCAATAAAAGGATTTACGTAATCAACTAAGTGTAGATCAGTTGTTGTTGTTTGTTCTTGAGTAGATGTTGAACACGACATCAAAGATGCGCCCAAACATACCCATGTTGTGATTGATTTTATATGGCTTTTTAAAAACACGTTGCAATTATTTAGGTTGATCGTCGAACACTTTAAGTGTTTCTTATACGGCAAAAATAAGTAATATCAGTCTAAAACAAGCACTTAAATCGGCATAAACACGCATGAATTATCTTAATTATTGTAAACGTGCAACTTTTTGCCTTAAAAAAGCAAAGCCCTTCTTAAAGAAGAGCTTCGCTGTATTTAAATCTAAGTAAAACTTAGTTTCCTTTATTTGAGTACCACTGTTTAATCGCAATAAAGTTGGTGCTTTCACCTACTCCCGCTCTTTGGCGTGTAATTGCATCATTTGAATTCGTCGCATTTACATTTAACTCTCTGTTTGGATATGGGAAACGAGAAGGACGCACCCAGTTCGTTACACCACCTCGGTGTAAAGGTACTTCCTGAACCCCATTTTTAACTTGAGAATTGTCTAACAATGGATCATCTGCATATTTAGGAAGATCGTAGTTTCTATCTGCTGCTGGAACAACTGCAGGTACCATAGATGGTAAGTGCGTTCTGTTCCAAAGTGCGTAAGAATCATAACCATTTCCAGTTAATGCGATCCAATGTTCATAAACAACAACATCTCGTTTATCTGCAGCACTATTATATCGATTTACTGCAGCAGTTACATAATCTGTTTTAGCAGTGGCGAAATCATAGGCTGCATTCGTCTGACGTTTGTATAAATCGATATACAAATCTCTAATATCTTCACCCGGGAATTTCACGGCATCATATTTTTCTAAAGCAAATTCAACCCCTCTCTGGAAAGCACCTGCATCAGAAATACCATATGCTGGAATTTCATTTGCTTCTGCAATCCAAAATTGTACTTCATCTGCTCCAATCACTATAGATGGTGATAATTGGTTAAAAGTTGCTGCATTTAAACCTGCGATGGTAATAAACTGACCTTCATTTCTAAACCAATATGGATGGTTCGGATCATCTTCAGCATCGCCCGGCACATTTTGATCAACCCAATAAGCGGCTTGTTGTGCTCCACCTTTTGCTTCGTTGAAAAACACTCCACGGTTACCGTCTCCGTTATCACCTAAACGTACCCCTCTATAGTGTGCTTTTACAAAAAAGCCTTCGTCTCCAGCTTTTAAGAAAGGATCGAAATTAGTGTATTGAGTGGTATCTGTCATAGCTTTATTAACACCACCCGAGTTATCAAATTGAGAAACCAAACGGAAGATTCGTGGATCTTGATTATCCTGCATCGATTTCATCGCTATTTCAGAAATGTAAGGATAAGAGAAACCACCTACTTGTCCTTCAACAGCAATACCAGTACCGTTAACGTGATCACCCCAAGGTCCACCTTCAGAAACGTGCTGTACATAAACAGCTTCAGACCAATTGGAAATATATCCACCTGCATTGTTAAAACCTTCTTTAAAGACTTCTGCACCTTTCGTTGGGTCAGCTTCTGACATCATCAAACCAATTTTCATTAATAAAGAGTTGGCCAACTTGATGTATTTAGCGGTACCTGAAGTTCCAGAAGTATATAAATCATAGTTAATCAAATTATTATCATTTACTCCTTCTAATGCGGTTCTTGCTTTTTTCAAATCCTCTACCATGCTAGTCAGTACTTCCTCCTGAGTATCGTACTTAGGATAATAAAGTAATTCAGAAAAACCTTTACCAGCTTCAGAATAGGGAACATCTCCATATAACTGAGTGACTCTAAGTGTGTTTACTACTCGGATGATTTCAAATTGAGCAACTTGCCCTTCTTTACCTCCTTCTGCTTCTAAACGATTAATACCGTCTGTAAGATTTCGGAAAACATCACCATAAATTAAATCAAAGGTTGGTGATGTGTGACCGTCATCCACACCAAAACCAATACCTGTTGAATATAGACAAGCTGTATTTTGAGCTAATGGCCCACTGACAATTAAATTTCCCCTCCACGCTTCTGCGCCACTTGAATACATTTTTAACTGACTAAAAGTCATTAAATGTTGTACATCAAGGTTATTCGACGTCCAAGGATTTGTATTGATTTCCTCGAAGTCATTCGTACAGCCATTTAATGCAATTACAGCTATAGCGATACTAAATATATATTTCTTTAAGTTCATTTTTCTTAAATTAATTAGAAGTTCATATTTAATTTAAAACCGAATGTTCTTGGTAAGGCAAGGTTAGATACCTCAACACCTTGACCATTCCCTGCTGTAAATGAAGCTTCTGGATCTATATTGTCTGTATTTCTCCACAAATAACCCACGTTAAATGCGTTAGCGGTTATCGATATATTTTTGAAAGGAGTTTGATCCATTAATGTTTGGGAGAATCTGTAGGTTAAAGAGATCTCTCTTAATTTGATAAATGAAGCATCATACATGTGGAATTCGTGAATACCAGCATAAGAAGGATAATATAATTCTGGATCTACTGATTTAGTATATGGTGTAGAAACTCCATTTTCATCCACTTGAACTAAGTTACCTGGATTCCATCCATCCCCAGTTCCTTGATCTCTATTCGCATAGAATTCGTCTCTACCTACCAAAGTATTCTCATGCTTACCTAAAGAATGTAGACTTGATTCTGTTGATGAGTAAATATCCCCACCAAACTTACCATCTAACAATATCGATAAGGATATATTTTTATAAGTAAATGTGTTTCTAAAACCTGTCATCCAAGGTTGAACACCATTACCAATTTCGTGGTTACCATCTTGTTTTTGAATACGGCCATTATCATCAACAACTAAGTTGCCGTTAGCATCTCGTAATGCTTTTGAACCAACGATTGTTCCGTAAGGTTGGCCCGGAATTGCTTGAACAGAAACTCCGTTTACACCTAATAATTCAAAAAATTCTACTCCCTCAGTTAAAGAAACTACTTCGTTTTGATTGTATGCAGCTGTGATAGTCATATCCCAAACAAAGTTCTCTTTCATAATCGGTTTGTAACCAAACATGAATTCCCAACCTTTATTATCAATTTGTCCGGCATTGATGATTGCTCTCTCATAACCTGATCCTTTTGAAATATCAACTGGTAAAATTTGATCAATAGATGAATTGCTGTAATAAGCTACATCCAAATGGAAACGATCTTCGAAGAATCTTAAATCAACTCCAAACTCATAAGAAGTTTGAATTGATGGTCTTAATGTTCTATTTGGTATATTATTCCCCTCAATTCTACCAATGTTGATTCCATTATGGTTCCAAGGGTCTAAAGAGTATTGTAATGCTAGTTGATATGGATCGGTATCTGAACCCACCTGTGCAATGTTCGCTCTGACTTTACCAAACGACATCCAATCAGGTATAGTCCAGTCCATATCAGAGAATATCCAAGATACAGAAGCAGATGGATAAAAGAATGAATTATTGTTTAATGGCAATGTAGAAGACCAGTCATTACGTGCTGTTAAGTCTAAGAATAAATAACCTTTGTATCCAATTGATGCCATAGCATATAATGAAGACATTGCTTTTTCTGTAGAAGAATACGATTGGAATACTTGTGAACCTGCCCCAGGGTTTTGGAAATCTGGAGAATTAAATTGTGAGGAACCCGTATCAGTATATTTATTAATAGTTCTGTAATAGGCTCCACCAGCGTTAGCGGTAACATCAAAATCTCCAAATTGTTTGTGGAACATGATAAGGAAATCTGAATTGGTCTCCATAGAAAGGTTGGTTCTCTGATACGCTCTACCTTGCTCAAACCAAGGAGTGTATAATGGTTGCAGCACATCTTGACGGAAAGAGTTGTAATCCACCCCTGTTCTACCCATCAGTTTTATCCAATCTGTGAATTCGTACGTGGCAGTAGCCATACCAATCACCCTATTTAATTCGTCTTCATTGACCACTTCGTTCATGGTCCAATAAGGGTTGGTTTCTTTATCGTCATAACCAATTGGACGACCATCTGCAGATTTATAGTTTTTCAGCCAATTATGATCAATTGTAGTAGGTAAAGCCACCATCATACCCATGTAGTTATTCACTGAATTACCCATTTCCATACGGTTAAGGGCCTTTTGATTGACATAGGTCAACTTGCCGTCAATTTTTAATTTCTTTACGACTGTAGTGGATCCTCTTAGATTGAAAGTATTCCTTTTATAAGTAGAATTATCCACCATTCCTTTATTGTCCATGTTCGAGTAAGAGAATCGAACATTAGAATTTTCGTTGGACCTATAAGCTGAAACATTCGTGTTCCAAGTCACCCCTGTTCTAAAGAAATCTTTATAGTTATTATCGAAAGCCGAAACTGTTCTTTCTTGACCATCGTAATAAGCAGAAGATCTTTGCCCCACAATTCTTGGACCCCACATAGAGGTTTGGGCTTTTGGATTGGTAGGTTCATTACCTAAAGTACCCATGGCATATCTCGTTTGATCTTGTGGAGTAATTCCAACGAAATCAAAAGAAGCGCCAGTACTTAAATCAATTCCTGAGGCTCCTCCTTTTCCCGATTTTGTGGTAATTAAGATCACACCATTAATGGCTCTTGAACCATAAAGAGCAGTTGCCGAACCACCTTTTAATACTGACATTGACTCAATATCATCTGGGTTGATGGATGAAAGACCGTCGCCTGTGTTTACATCTCCTCCATCGGAATTATTACCGGCGTCCTTTACCGTTTCATTAAGGATAGGAACACCATCTACTACATAGAGTGGTTGATTGTTACGTCCTAGTACTGCGTTACCACGAATAACTACTCTTGAAGAAGAACCTGCACCACCAATTGGAGCAATTTGAACACCAGCCACTTTACCAGATAAAGTATTCATCACATTACCCGTTGCTGAACCATCTCCAAGTTCGTCTGCCTTCACTTCTGAAGCAGCATATGATAATGATCTTTCTGACCTTTCAATACCCAAGGCAGTAACTACCACCTCATCAAGTTGTTCCGCATCTACCTCTAATGCAACATTTAAATTAGAGGCATTAGACGCATCCATTTCCATTGATTTGTAGCCTACAAAAGAGAAAACCAGAGCATTCTGACCTTCAGTTAATGTGAGAGAAAAGTTACCATCTAAGTCAGTTACAGTACCATTTGAAGTACCCTTGATTAAAACGTTTACACCGGGGAGCGGAGAGTTGTCTGCCGCATCTTTCACCGTACCAGTTACTTTACGGTCTTGTGCATACGAGCTACTAAGTATACAAAGGAGTACACTCAATAACAGAAGTAAGTGTTTTTTCATAATTTGAAAAATGAATAGAATTTAGATTATGTGTGTGTATCTATTTAAGTAAACAGATAGTGTATTTAGATTAGATATAATTTATGGATAAACAGATGAATTTAAGTTTTGGGTTTTACTTTAGAATTAAAGTAATTGATGTTATTCTAGCTATTATTTAGAGAGCATTTATTTAACAGGATTACTTTAAAATTTAAGTCTAAATTTAATTTTAACTAAAATAAATTAAGCATTTAGTAAAAGTTCTTTTTTCCATATTTGATGCTATAAAAACATGATATTTTACAATAGTTGACTATCTTTTTCTATAAAAACTAAAAACCTTACTTCTTGATAATTAAGTTAGTATTCCGTTCTGCAAGAGATTATTAATTGATATACAGAAAAGAATGTCTCCGCTTCACAAGCATTCTTGGTATTTTTTTAACAAAAAAAAGCGAAGTTCCTCGAAAGAAGAACTTCGCTTTTTATATAAGATATTATTTAAAATTATCTCTTGTTACTCCATTGTGGAACTGCGATAAAGTGTGTACCTCCACCAACTCCAGTCTCTGCTCTTTGTCTGTTAATTGCTTCTTCTGCGTTTGCACTGTTTGCATTTAACTCAGAACCTGGGTAAGGGAAACGGTAAGGACGAATACCACCAGTTGAACCACCAGTATGTAGTAAAACTTCATTTTCACCAATGATAGTTGCATCGTCGTTAGCCAACGGGTCTTTATCATATACAGGTAAATCGAAATTTCTTTGAGTCTCTGTAAGGTTTCTGTTGATGAACGAAGGTAAACCTGTTCTATTCACCAAAGCAAAAGCATTAATACAATCGCCAGTTAGAGAAGCCCAGTGTTCAGTTACCACTACTTCTCTCTTACCTTGGCTATCTGCTGCATTGTATCTTTGAATCACGTCATCAACATAAGCAGATTTGTTAGCCGGATGATTATAATCTGGATCAGTTTGTTTCTTGTAGATATCAACAAATGCTTCTTCTAAAGATCCACCACCGAATCCAACTGCATCATATTTAGATAATGCTAATGTTACTGCGTTTCTCAAGTAAGTTTGACCTTCTGCTTCACTTACACCGTAACCTGGCAATAATGCAGCTTCAGCAATAAAGAAGTTTACTTCGTCTGCACCTAAGATAATAGTAGGAGCAGTTGCGTTAAATACTTCAGGAGAAATACCAGCCAAAGTAATATATTGACCATTTTCAGCAATATCAAGTGTTCTGTTTGCCCAGAAATCAATTTGTTGATTACCTTCTGCACCGTCGACTTTATAGATAGATCTTGAACCTTCAGATGTAGAACCTAAACGAAGACCTCTAAAGTGAACTTTTTCAAACGTATTTGGTGTGTTTGTATGTGCTTGTTTGAATGGATCGAAGTCTTTGTATACAGAAACATCTGTGAAAGCTTCAGTTCTAGAGTTAGAATAATCCAAGTGACAAGCTAAACGGAAAATACGTGGATCGTGGTGCGATTGCATGTATTCTAATAACTCAGGAGAAAAATAGTTACCTGAGAAACCACCCACTAAAGAGTTATTTGCTACACCATAACCATTCACTGTGTGCCCCCAAGCACCACCTTCCATGGTGTGGTGAATTACCGGTGCTTCACTCCATGCTGTGATGAAGTTTTTAGAACCGTAACCTTTAGCGAAAATTTCAGCACCTCTAGATGGGTTACTTTCAGACATCATTACACCAATTTTGATGTACAATGAGTTGATGATTTTCAAATATAGATCTCTGTAAGGGATACCTACTCTGTAAGCATCATAATTTGATAATTCATCTACTTTAGAAATTAAAATTGCCGCTTCATCAAGGTCTTTTACCATTAGCTCAAGAACATCTTCCTGACGGTCGTATGCTGGGTAGTAAATACCTTCTGTATAGCCTTTACCTGCTGTAGAGTAAGGGATATCACCGTATAACTGAGTGGCACGTAATTGGTTGATCACGTTGACTACAGAGAATCTACCATAATCAGCCATTGCTTCATCAGAACCATCTTTTTTAAGACGGAACTTAGAATCTTCAATATTACGGATCATATCTCTATACAAGTTCTCAAAAAAGGCACCTGTATACTCACCATTTTCGCCAAATCCTGATCCAGTAGTGATGTACGTTGAAGAGATGCCAGACATAGGTCCAGTCATAATAATTGATGTTCTCCAACCCTCATGACCATTAGAATACGCTTTAGTCTGCGTAAATGGCAACATGTGTTTGATATTTAAATCGTTACTTGTCCATGGGTTGTCATTCATTTCCTCAAATTTATGAGTACACCCAGTTCCAAACATTGTAGCTGCACTTAGTGAAGCGGCAATTAATATATTTTTAAGTTTCATTATTTCTTAGAAATTAGCGTTTAATTTGAAAGTGAAAGTTCTAGGCAATGCCATTGTAGAATTCTCAAGACCTTGTGCGTTACCTGTTGAGAATGAAGCTTCAGGATCGAAGTTTTCACTGTTTTTCCATAAGTAACCTACGTTAAAGGCAGATGCTGATACATTTACATTTTTGATGAAGATGTTTTGCATCCATTCTTGAGGTAATCTATAATTAATAGATACTTCTCTTAGTTTAATAAACGACGCATCGTAAACGAAATGGTCTGCTTTTGCTGAACCGTAGAATAATTCTGGATTTACATTTCCATTAAATCCTTCATAAATAGGGTTACCATTTTCATCGCTAATTGCGTTTCCACTATCGTCTGTTTTAGGAGTTACTAAACCACCAGGATTCCAGTGACCGTCTCCTTTGTTCCACTCATCTCTACCAACAACTGTATCTTTATGCTTACCATTTGAGTACATTGATGAGTTAGTAGATGAGTAGATATCACCACCAAACTTACCATCAATCAATACTGTTAATGAAAGGTTTTTGTAAGTAAATGTGTTTCTGATACCGGCCATCCAAGGTTGAACACCGTTACCAATAATTGAAGGAGTATCTTCTGCTTGAATAATACCTTCTTGGTTTACAACGATATTACCATTATCATCTCTTAGTGTTTTTCTAGCTACAATTGCACCGTATGCTTGACCTGGAATTGCTTGAATACTACCCGATTCATTTAGAGAGAAGAATTCAACACCTTCAGTTAATGAAACTACTTCGTTATAGTTATAAGCAGCATTTAAAGTAGCTGTCCAGTTGAAGTTTGACTTATCTAAAATCTTATAGTTCAATGCCATCTCCCAACCTTCGTTAAGGATCTCTCCAGCGTTGATCATTACTTGAGCATAACCAGATGACTGTGAAATGTTCACTGGAAGAATCTGATCTACAGAAACTGATTTATAACGAGCTACATCAATACCTAAACGATCGTTGAACATTCTCAAGTCGATACCAAATTCTGTAGATGTTTGGATAGATGGTCTCAAGTTAGCGTTAGGGATCACATTGTTTCCAATCTCACCATAAATCAAGTTTCCTGGCATATTGAAACGGTGAATTTGATATTGCTGAGCCAATTGATATGGATCCGTATCAGAACCTACTTGTGCATAGTTTGCTCTAATTTTACCAAACGTCAACCATTCTGGCGTATCCCAATCCATGTCTGAGAAAATCCAAGTACCTGAGATCGATGGATAAAGGAAAGAGTTGTTGTTTAATGGAAGTGTAGAAGACCAGTCATTTCTTACTGATGCATCTAAGAATAAATATCCTTGGAAACCAACTGATGCAGTAGCATAAAGCGAGTTAATAGCTTTTTCATATGTACTCATGTCCATCAATACCGACTGACCTGCTGTAGGGTTTTGGAAATCTGGAGAAGCAAATGTTGACGATCCAACATCTTGAGAGTTTCTAAGAATGTGCATTTTAGAACCACCAGCATTTACATTAACATCAAACTTACCTATTTTCTTATTGTATGAAACTAAGAAGTCATAGTTTTGCTCCATTTCAGCGTAGTTTCTTTTGAAAGCACGACCATCACTGTTTAAAGCTGCACCCCAAGGGTCTAAAACATCTTGAGTATAATTGTTATAATCAATACCAGCACGACCTAAGATTTTCAAATCATCAGTAATCTTATAAGTCAATGAAGTCATACCGTTAACTCTGTCCAAATTATCTTTGTTATAACCTTCTCTTAGGTTAAAGTAGATGTTTTGTCCTCTATCGTCATAACCATAAGATCTACCATTTTCATCTTTATGCTTATCGCTTAACCATTTTACTGAAGTTGTAGATGGCAAGCCCATTAAGAAGTTCATTGTAGAACCGTAACCACCACCGTTAATCAAACGGTTATAACCTTGAGTATTTGAATAACTAACTCTGCCTTCTGCAGTTAATTTGTTCAAGATTTCAGTACTACCTTTGATCGAGAATGTATTTCTTTTGAAAGTTGATGTCTCAACCATTGCTTGGTTATCCATATTTGAATAAGACAAACGGATATTTGATTTATCGTTTGAAGCAAAAGCACTTACTGAAGTATTTGATGTAATACCTGTTCTATAAAAATCTTGGTAGTTATTGTAGTGTCTTAATTGCTTTGTGATTTGATCAGCTTCTGGCACACCAGAGTTGAAGTAATAAAATCTACTATCTTGGCCCATGATTTTTGGACCCCACATTCCTGTCGCGTTTTTAGCATCACCAGTAATATCGCCTAAAGTACCTTGACCATACATTTTTTGCTCATCTGGAGTAATACCCAAAACATCCAATGAAATTGATTGTGAGAAATCAACTCCTGTTTTTGAATCTTTTCCTGATTTTGTTGTGATCAAAATCACACCGTTGATTGCACGTGAACCATACAATGCCGTTGCTGAACCACCTTTAAGTACACTGATGTTTTCAATATCATCAGGGTTTAAAGAAGATAGACCATCACCTGAAGATACATCTCCATCATAACCATCACCACCATCTTTAAACGTAGAGTTAGACATTGGAACACCGTCAATTACATATAACGGCTGGTTATTACCACTTAAAACTGAAGTACCACGGATAACAACTCTTGAAGAAGAACCTGCACCGTTTGATGGAGCAATCTGAACACCAGCAACTTGACCTGCTAAAGAGTTCATCATGTTACCTGTTGCTGTTGCTGCATCCGCCATATCGTCTGCACTAACTCCTTGTACAGCATAACCTAACGAACGTTCTGAACGCTCAATACCTAAAGCTGTAACCACTACCTCATCTAATTGTTCTGCATCCACATTTAAGGAAACATTCAAATTTGTAGCGTTTGCAACATTAACTTCAGTTGATTGGTAACCAACATAAGAAAATACAAGTGTTTGATTTTCAGCTACTGAAATTGAGAATTTACCATCTAAATTGGTCACACTACCGTGTGTGGTTCCTTTGATTAGTACGTTTACTCCTGGAATCGGAGAATTGTCATCTGCATCAACGACAGTACCCGTTACGACACGATCTTGAGCATACAATGTATTAAACACACTGAATAGTATGCTCAAAAACAAAAGTAAGTGTTTGTTCATGATTTGATTAATGAATAGAAATTAGATTTAATTAAATTAAAGAGGCCAATACTATTTAGAAGCTTGTTTATTTATAAATAATTGGCACTTAGACGACTAAAATAAAGTTATGCGCTTACTTTTCAATCAGTGGTCTACTATTAAATTTTAGATTGATTTATTAAATAAAGTCTTGATAAATTGTTTAAATGTTATTTAGTAAAGTCTTGATAAATGTTTAAAACTATGTTATTTAGTAATTCAATATTTATTTCATTTCGTTTGTTAGTTACAGCACTTTAGTACTTACAGTACTTTTACCCCTATTTCTACAAAAGGTCTTAGGGTTACTTCGTTTGGATCTAACTCAGTAATAAGTGTTGTAACAGATTTAGAAGATACACATAAGAATGGCTGAGTAGTATACAACTTATCTGATGAAGCCACTGAAACTACGTTCACAGCTGATTGACTCATTGCATTTTTTACTTCTACTTCTTCTCTATCTATATCGGTAATACCTCTTTGAACATCAATAGATCGAGTTCCAAGAAAACAAATATCTGCTCTTATTTCCTTTAATTCTTGAATAACAGAATGACCAACGGTAACCAAGGCATTAGGTAAAATTCTACCTCCCAAGAAATATACTTCCACAAACCTATGTTCTACTAATTTTGTGGCAATAGGAAGACAGTTTGTAATTACTGTTCCTTTGTAATCCATTGGAATAGCTTTTACCAACTCAAGGTTTGTTGTTCCACCGTCAATTAGAATAACATTATCGTCTCTTAACAAGGAAACTGCTTTTTTAGCAATCACTTCTTTTTTAGCCTTGCTATACACTTCACGATCTTCGTAACTAAAAGGAATGTAAGCCGAAGAGTCAGAATGTTCTTCTAGATTTATTTCATTGTTATTTTTTACAGCACCACCATGTACTCTGCGGATACTTCCAAGATCTGATAATTCTCTCAAGTCTCTTCGGATCGTATCTTCAGATACATTTAATCGGGTACTTAACTCTGAAGAAAGTACTTTATTATTAGCTCTGATTTCATTTAAAATAAATTGATGTCTTTCTTCTTTTAACATAGATAATAAGTCAGATTGTTTTAAGTGTTACCTTTACACACACAAACATACACGAACACGCATAAACGTGCAAATTTATGTTTCAAATATTTATTAAATAAATCTAAACACGCAAACAAGTATTGATATTGTCATAAATACGCATAAAAAAAGACGGCATTTTTTAACAAATACCGTCTTGTATATAAGGTGTTTAAATCAAATAGTAGTTTCTAGTTCACTACTGAAAACTGATTTTCGATATATTCTTTTACCTGCTCCATTAACCACATTGGTGTCGATGTAGCTCCAGATATGCCGACTTTATCACCGACTTCTATCCAATTTAGATCAATTTCATCCTCATTTTCCACGAAATAACTTCTTGGATTATTTTTAAGACACACATTATACAATGCTTTTCCATTGGATGATTTTTTACCACTTACGAATACGATAACATCATTCTCGCTAGAAAACTTCACCATTTGTGGTTCTCTATTGGATACTTGACGACATATACTATCATTTGCGTTAAATGATTCTTTGTGCATGTCTTCTCCTTGAGCAGCATCAATTCGTTTTTCTATTTCTGCTTTTAGCTCGTAGAATCCTTTGGTGCTTTTTGTTGTCTGAGAATATAAGGTGACTGGTCTATTGAAATCAACTTTCACCAAATCATCAATCGATGATACAATAATACAATCGTCACCTGTCTGACCTGTCAAACCAATGACTTCAGCATGTCCTGGCTTACCGTAGATCACTAATTGTCCTTTTTGTTCTTCCGACTTATCGTAGGCGTTTTTGACTCTGTTCTGCAGTTTTAATACAACAGGACAAGAAGCATCAATTAATTCGATGTTATTTTCGATTGCAGTTTTGTAGGTTTCAGGTGGTTCACCATGTGCTCTAATCAAAACTTTACAATCGCGAAGATCTTTTAAATCTTCTTTATCTATAACTACAAGGCCTTTTTCTCTCAGCCTTTTTACTTCCATACTATTATGTACAATATCACCTAAGCAATACAGCTTTCCAGACTCCTCCATTTCTTCTTCCGCCATTTGAATAGCGAATTCTACTCCAAAGCAGTATCCAGATTTTTGATCTATTGTAACTTCCATTTTTTTGTAAGTTTGGTTCTTTTACATTATCACAAAAGTAACATTTTTTTGTGATGTTTTATTTCCCATCGTTATAGAAACATGAAAAGAAATAAAAAGTTTAGGTAATGATTCTTCTTATTTATTGATATTTCCAAATTCTTGGATTTTAGACAGATGTCCTCTGTCCACCTCTTTGACATCAAATTGTTTTGCGTTTAGCTTATCTACCAAAAACTCCATTGCCTTTTCTGGAAATGCCGTTGCACCACAAGTATAGAAGTCTACAGAGACAAATTGATGTTCTGGCCAAGTATGCACTGCAAAATGACTCTCTTGAATCACCACTACTCCACTTACACCGTGTGGGGAGAAATGATGAAACACCGATTGTACTATGGTAGCGTTGGCATAATTTGCAGCTTCTTCCATAATAGATTTCATCGCTTCAGGATCATTCAAATAGGTTGAAGAACATGTGTACAATTCTCCTAAAAGTTGCTTCCCTAAAAAAATTTCCTCTCCTTTATGAAAACTCATATTAAAACATGATTAAACTACCGATTTTTATTTTATTGATATCACTGATGGCCTGTACTACTCCTCAAAGTAATAAGCCCTTGATATTCGAAGGAACTATTGATACAAAACATTCATCTATTGATCATAAAATACATGCTATGATTGATCAGGAATTGGCTCAACAAAAATATTGGGAATCCATCGAGTCTCTCGATGATAGTTCGTTTGTTGACCTTGAACAATTGGATAGTATGTTTATTCTAGATATTCGATACGCAACGACTAATAATTTCACAAAAAAAGTACTTTACGACTGTCCAAAAGCTCTTTTGAGAAAAATAGTGGCCCTTCAGCTAGTAAAGGTACAACAAGAACTTGTTAAACAAGGTTATCGTATTAAAATTTTTGATGCTTACAGACCTTTAACGACCCAATGGAGAATGTGGAAAGCCTATCCAGACCGTCGATATGTAGCAGATCCTAACAAAGGATCTTGGCATAACAGAGGCCTCGCTATAGACCTTACATTGTGTACTTTAGAGGGTAAACAATTAGATATGGGCACACATTATGATTATTTCGGGAAAGAGGCCTGGCCTTCCTATCAAAAATTACCAAAAGAGGTGCTGGAAAATAGAAAATTATTAGCTAAGACAATGTTTAAATACGGGTTTGGTCCAACAAGTACAGAATGGTGGCATTATTCGTACAGAGGTGTACATTTTGAAGTTTCTGATTTTCCCTTTGAATGTCAAAAAAATTGAATTTTACATTTTATAGCACCGTAAGTTACTAATTAACAAAGTTTTAAACTATATTGTTGAATGATTTATAATTATTCATGATCATTATTAAATCAAAATTTGCAACACTTTAAACTGAGTTTTTAAATGAGAATATTATCAACAGCTTAAGAAATTAAGTATATCGTCAATTTTAACATTATCATAAAAGCTTTTTTAAATGCTTATAAATTTATTTTCCAACTATAATTTATACCCATACTTTCAACATGATTATTTTTAAGAATAATGCCGCTGATGTTCAGTGGTCTTTAAACCAAAATGCAATCATTTGTCATTGGAAAGACAACCCTAGTTTTGATGAAATAAAAGAAGTCGTTTTGGCCGTAACTGAATTGCAGGAAGCTAATGAACTAGCACATTATATCTCTGATCGATCCAATCTTTCCTTTTTATGGTCAGGTTATATAGAATGGTACGCATTTCATTTATATCAAATTCAATTATCGTCTTTATTTTCTAATGTAATTGTATTGGACCCCGCAAAAAAACAAAATGCCGTTTTGCTGAAAAACCATGAACAAATTGGAAACAACTATTCAATAGAACATCAAGTAAAGTTCTTTGACAGTCCCAATGTGTTAAATCAGTTTATCGAACAGGATAATGTAAAAACAGCATAAAAAAATGGCCGCTTCATTCATGAATGAAGCGGCCATTTTTTTATTCAATATATGGATAAATTACTTACCCAACATTTTCGATTTCAATTTCTTATCAGCTGGCTTATCTCCTAACCAAATACCGAATAGTACTTTATTGAACTCTTCGTTATCTACAGAAGTTAGCTCTTTACCATTTTTCAAAGCTTTCAACTTAGAACCATTTGTGATGAATTGGAAAATATCACCTACTTCCACTTCTTCGCTAAATACAGCAATAAAGCTATCAATTTCTTTTTGCAAAGGTGCTGTATTACCATTCATAGAATTACTGAAACCCTCTTTGATTGTATCTTCCATCTTCTCTTTGCTGATTAAGCTAGAGATAATATCCAATTGAATCATTTTTTGATCTGTTGAAAGCACTTGCTTTGCATCAGAAATCTTTGAAGGGACATACAATGAACCTACATACAAAGATAAGAAGTATTTTGAACGAATACCTGCTCCATTTAACTGAAGAGATGAACCATCAACAGTCACTGTGTTTTTTAGTTCGACGTCTCCGATGGTCGTTGTCTGCGCTTGTAACGCTGAGAAAGATAATACTGATACTAGTAAAGTATAAAACAGTTTTTTCATTGTTAATAAGTAAGTTGATTTACATACGATTTTCACAAAATCAGCTTTTTATAACAAAAAGCCAATTTTAAACTTGAAATATAACAAATTTTGATTTGTGAATGTTTATTCAGTAACGAGAATATTATGTTCTTATTGTATCCTTATTAGCGAATTTAATCTCGATCCAATAAATAAACTTAGCCAACCATCTGAAATAAAGTGCCACAAACATGAAAGCAAACATCACCCATAATACTATGATATTAAACCAGAAAGTATTAAAATACTGACCAAGGAATAATTTCTTAGGTGCAAAAAAGTGTGTTCTAAAATCAAGAGTATTACTACTCTCAGTTGGTAAATTATAAACAGGATAAATCTTTTGAATCAGTTGATGACCATATTCTACAATACGTTTCTCGGCCATCACATTGGTAACAAATTCCGAAATTCTATTATTTGTATAGTTGTCCTTATACTTTAAGTACTTTTCCTTCCCAAACTTATCTAAAAGTTCAGTCACCTTCTCCTCCCTTTTCTTCTTCCAGTAGATATAACTCATATTAAAGTGTTGTCTACCTTGTGTAATCGTTTCGTAGATTTGATCTGCAATAGCTAATGTAAAGTTTTCAGAAGATAAGTTATCTAAAGATACATTTGGTGTTTGATCCAGTTCATCCCAATCCACATTATGGTGCAATTCGTTTCTCAAAAGCAGGAAATTCTCATCAAAACGTTTCATGGCTACTTTTCTTTCTTCCTCTGAAACGTCTGCTTTCTTGTTATGAAGAATCACTTTCATTTCTTCCAGCTTACTTAATAAGGTGGGAAAATAATACGTTCGCATATAATCTGATCGATAAATTTCCATATCGATTGGGAAGAAGTTTTTCTCGAATTGATTATCAGCAAATTGCTCCACCATCAAACCTTCGAATGCCCAACGAGAGGCCATAAATTCTCCTACCATAGGGACTTTTCCCTGTTTATTTTTAAAGATTGGATTGATATTGTCATACTGTACTACTACTCCTCCCAATAAAAGCTGTGGTATTAATAAAATTGGGATTAAAATATATACTGTAACGACATTCTTAAAGGCACTAGATACATTCAAACCAATCATATTGGCTACGCAAGCAGTGGAGAACAACATCAAGAAATACTCCAAATAGAGCCCTCTAATACCCATTATAGTGTTCCCTATCAATACAAAAACCAATACTTGTACTGCAGACATCCCAGATAATATGGCCACTTTTGAGTATAAATACGATTGATTACTTAATGATAAATACACTTCCCTTTTCCGTATTTTCCGGTCTTTTATCAGTTCCTCTGCACTAATCATGAGTCCTAAAAAGAGGGCCACAATCACCGACATAAATATGTAGGAAGGCATATTCATGTTTTCTCTAAAAACATAATCTGCTTGGTAAATCAGTTCGTCAAAATGATAAAAATAAACAATTAAGGATAGCATTAAGGCTAAGAATGGTGCTTGAATCAAGTTCACCATCATGTACTGTTTATTATTGAATTTTGTATTAAGGTCTCTCAATACAAATATTTTAAACTGATTTATTTTAGAAGGAATTTCTAAAACATTCTTTGGTGGAGAAGTTATTCTCTCCACTTGAGGAAGTTTAATCGATTCTTTAAACTTTTTCCACCATAATTCAGGCTTCCATTTTCTTTTTCGAGTACGTCGACCATATTCATCGAGTACTTTGGATTCCAAAATTTCGAAAACTTGCTCTGAGTCAACATTTCCACATTTTTGACACTCACTTTGAATATCTGCGTAATTTGCCTCTCCTTTGAAATATGACACTGCAGTAATTGGATTACCATAGTAAACAGGATACCCTCCTACATCCAACACCACAAGTTTATCAAACATTTTATAGATATCTGATGAAGGTTGATGAATGACCACAAAGATCAGCTTTCCACTATAAGTCAACTGTCTTAATAGGTCAATAACGTTTTCAGAATCTTGTGATGATAAACCAGAAGTAGGTTCATCTACAAACATCACCGAAGGTTCTCTTAGTAACTCTAAACCTATATTTAATCGTTTTCTTTGGCCTCCACTAATCGTTTTCTCTAACGGATTACCCACCTTTAAATCTTTTACACTATACAAACCAAGGTTTTCTATGGTACGCATAATGATCTTTTCCACCTCTTCGGGTGTGGACTTTGCAAAACTTAGTTTAGCAGCAAAATAAAGGTTTTCGTATACTGTAAGTTCTTCAATTAATAAGTCGTCCTGAGGAACATAACCTATGACCCCTTTCACTTTTTCGGGTTCTTTATGAATATCGATACCATTGATAAGTACTTCACCCATTTTGGGCTTATACGTACCATTCAATACATTCAATAAAGTTGATTTACCAGAACCTGAAGCCCCCATAAGCGCCACCATGTTCCCTCCTTCTTCGGCAATATTGATATCATGTAGTCCATGTTTTTTACCAAAGAAATAATTGATGTTATTCGCTTCAAATGAGATTGGATCAACATTCTGAATCCCCACAAAAACTGATGAGACTTCTGAGTGATATAGATTACTACCTACTTTACCACCAATTCTAATCACACCTCCAACATCCAACGCATAACAGCGGTTCAAGGTCATTTTCTCACCGTTCAGTACGTATACTTGATCTTGATTACAAACTTTCACAAAATACATTCTAGCCAAAGGCATGTATAATACTGAAAGTGGTGTTTTTATGTTACTCTTATATAAATGTCGTTTACCACCATAACCCTCTTCATCATTCGATATCGTTAAACAGTTATGTATCTTGGCTAATTCCTCAATTTTATTTGTTGTAAGAAACTGTTGCATTCTATGAAGCCTATCGAATTCTATATTATAGGATTCACAAATAATCTTCATGATGCGTTGTTCTTCTTCAGAGAACACATCATTGGAATAAGCCAATTCTAACAATTCAATAATTGTTACAATACGCTGTCTTAACGTTAACTCTTCAGCAGCCATTGTTGCAATTTCTCTAATCTCATCGTTAGAAGCATTTCTTCTAGCTTGATGTTCAAAGAGTTCAATATATTTATTGATATTGCTTTCGTGGAGTGTAAAAGTTAAGTAATCTTCTAAAATCTCAATGGCTTCATCAATAGAACCATCGGCTGTAGCCATAATAGCAAACAGTTTCGTTAGAGATTTTAAGACTTTTTCGTTCATAAGTTAGGTCATTTGGCGATCGCGGAGTTCTATACGATCACTCGATAAGATGTTATAGTTAATGTTGACTAGAGATGTTGATATATGATTGACATCAAGGGTTTATCGACAGCTCTTATTATCACCTACTTTCAATGAAAACAGGTTTATAGTAATTAAAACATCTCTAATTAAACAAAAAAAGTCCTGTGTTCAAAACACAGGACCCTTGAATGTCTGCAAGATTTAAATTACATGCTTACAGTCACTTTTCTTAGTGCTTCCACAGTAGCAGTAATATCTTTAAGATCTTCTGCTTTCAACTGGTAACCACCTTTATTTTCTTTCAACTTCTCGTCAAATTTCAAAGCATCAAACTGACCTTGTAATTTCACGAATTCTGCATAATACTTTTTAGTATCTGCGTTTGTTCCTTCTAGAGGCTTCAAGATTTCTACGATTGCATCGATAGAAGATTCTTGCTTAGCTACTGCAGTCATTAGATCTACTAATACTGCATTTCTAGCTTCAGCAGGCAAATCTTTAGGAGCATTTTGAACTAGACCTAAAGAGATATGTAAAGCTTCTAAAGTTGTACCTGTTACGATCAAAGCCGCAACGTCGTACTGAGAATTTGTATTAAGGAAAGCTTTTACTTTGCTTTCTGATTCAGAGATCACTTTCAACATTGCCTCTTTATCAGAAAGGGCTGTTTCAAGTTTATCACTAAGATCGCTACCCATAGCATCAGAGATACCTAGCTTATCTGATAATTTCTTAGCAGTCGAGAAGTAATTGATAGCTTCTTGAGGCTTGTTTGAAGCAGATAAATAAGCGATATCAGAAATATATACACCAAAGTTTAATGCAGATGACGCATCTTTTAATACATATGATTCTGCTTTGTCTTTCGAGTTTAGTAATGAAGCGTCAAACTCAGCTCCACTTCTTTCTAACAATACAGGGATTGAAGTTGGGTCAGGAGCATTATTTAAGATTATATTAAAATCTACTGATGCTTCTTTCACTGCTGCGATTTCCTTCTTTGTCTCATCGTTGTTTGAAGAATCAGCCGATCCACCACAAGCGATCATAGTTGTAGCTAAACCACAAGCGATAGCAATTTTACCTAAATTTTTATATTTAGCACTAAAAGTCATAATCTTATTTCGATTAGGTTCTTTAAAAAAAATTCAGACCAAAAATAATTGTAAATATTATATATCAAAAAAAAATACCGCTAAATCTTTAAATTCTATTGTATTAAACCAAGGTGAAAGATATTATTAGCATTTCAATACTGTTTTCGATCAATTTTCTTATCAGGTTATCTAAAATGATTTTATCTTTGCATCTATGGAAAACGAATTAGGCTTTTTATCTCAAATGTTTGATACATTATACCTCTTCCCTGAAGAGCTAGAAGACATTGAGATTCCAGAGGAAGAATTGGCAAAAATCAACGGAGATCAGATTGAGAAGAAAGAGGAATCACCTAAAAATGAGGTGAAAGAACAAAAAGCTGTTCCTAAAAAATCAATCAATAAAACTTTACCCACTGATTATTACGGTGAGAACAAACGTCATATCGTGATTCTTATCGAACACAGTGGTGTTGATATCTATAGAAGTAAAGAATTTCAGTTATTGCTAAAAATTATTGGAGCCCTACAACTTTCCTTACAAGAAGTGGCTGTGGTAAATGTTTTGGAACAAAAAGATCAATTAGATCAACTAATGAAAAAACTTGAGCCAAAACACTTACTATATTTTATTAATGGGGATGAAAGCCCAATTTCTAGTCAGAAAGTACCTAAATACGTTCCTACTGAAATTGATGATTGCCCAGCAGTAGCTGCTGACAGTCTTTCAAAACTATTATTTGATACCGAAAAGAAAAAAGATCTTTGGTTATCGCTTAAAACACTATTTGATTTATAATTTAGATCATCATCAACCTCCATACACCTGTAATAAATACAAGCAATAAACCTGCAGGTGTAAGGTATTTCCAACACAAAGTCATTAACTGATCCACCCTTAACCTTGGGTAAGACCAACGTATCCACATTTGTACAAATACAAGGAATAATGTCTTACTCATTAACCAAACAAATCCCCATACATAACCCGATAATTCTCCAGTTGCACCTGTAGTCCAATCGGCCAATCGTAGCGATCCAATATTAATGAATGGTGTGTTCCAAGAGCCTAAAAATAATACAGAGGCAAATACACAACCTAATAACATTACACCATATTCAGCAAGCATCATAAAGGCAAACCTCATTCCTGAATATTCAATATGATATCCAGCAATCAGTTCTGTCTCTGCTTCAGGTAAATCGAAAGGTGCTCTATTTGCTTCAGCTAAAGATGAGATATAAAATATGATGAATGCTAGGATTAAAAACGGATTTCTAAGAATATTCCAAGTTAGAATTCCGCCCATATCAGTTACGTCTATTCCTAAAGATTTTAAGCCAAATAAATAATTCACATCTGCTGATAAAAGCCCTTGTTGAGTAGAAATAATCTCTGTATTCAAGGTTTGAGCAGTCATCACAACACACAGCACTGCCAGGCCCATTGGCACTTCATATGAAACCATTTGAGAAGCTGATCTCATGGCTCCATATAGAGCGTATTTATTATTCGAACTCCATCCTGCTGCTATAATGCCTAAAACTTCTAACGATAAAATCGCTAAAATATAAAAAACACCAATCATCGACTGAGAACCGTAAATACCATTGGTAAATGGCAGTACAGCAAAGCCTGCAAATACAGGCATAAAAATGACTATTGGTGCGTATTTAAAAATTGTTCTGTCTACCGCTTTTGGAATAATATCTTCCTTTGTTAATAGCTTTAGTATATCTGCAAATGTTTGCAATAAACCTCTTGGACCCACATTTACAGGTCCCATTCGGTCTTGCATCCAAGCAGAAACTTTACGCTCTACGTAGATTCCCAAAATGGCAAATACTAAAAGAAATGGAAGATATAAAACAAGTGCTAGCATAGTTTGTATCTGACTAAAAAATTATTCTGATTATAAAGAACAACTCGGGTGTACGCTTACAGTTTGTTCGATTGCTCAGATTTTCAAGTTGCAATTTAATTAATTGATCAAGATAATATTCATCAAACAGTAGTTTATTCGCAATTTTATTAACGTTCGTATTATTTTTTTGCATAATTATTAATATTTCAAGGTTTACCTTTCATATTAATTAGCAGAAACCATTTCAAACAAATGATTTTTAGTTAATCCATCTTTTTTTTTCTAATTTGAAGTATTATCAGTAAACTTGTTGATTACATTTTTTAAAATCGACTACAGAATATGTTTTTGATAATCTTATAATTAATTCATCATATACTTTTAATGAGTAAAACAATTAAGAAGCTACTCATCTTACTTTTTTCAACTTGCCTAACACTACTATCTGCTTCTGTACATGCACAATTTACTATAAAAGGCCAAGTCGTAGAACAAGGAAGTAATCTTCCCGTTCCTTTTGCTAGTGTCTATTTTGAGGGAACAACCATTGGTACCTTAACCAATAATAATGGTCTTTTTTCCATCACAATAGATGATTACAAAGGAAAGACATTGGTGGCTAAATTTACTGGATATGAGCATTGTACAAAGAAACTAAACAATTCGAATTACAATAAAAAGATTATCCTCAAACTGAAGGAAAGCTCTACGGAATTAGAGGAGGTTGTCATTAAGTCGAAGAAATGGGAAAACCCTGCTTGGGAAATCCTCAGAAACGTTCAAAAGCATAAAGATGATAACGATACAAGAGATTTAAAATCCTACGAATATAAAAGCTACACGAAATCGGATATTTGGGTAGGTAATGTGAACGAAAACTTCAAAAAGAAAAAAGTAGTTTCTGATATTCTTGATTCCTTTGAAGACTTTGAGCCTATAACCGACGAAAGAGGACAGCCGGTGATACCAATTTTTAGTTCTGAGGTCTCGTCCACTATTTATTACATCAAAAATCCTGATGCAAAGACAGAATTAATAGAAAAATCTAGAATTCGAAGTGTAGGGCCTGACGATAGTGAAATGATTTCTCAGATTGTAGGATCATCATTTATTGACTTCAACCTTTACCAAAACTCATTCATATTTTTTGGCAAACAATTTATCTCTCCTATTACTTCTGAATGGCGTAATTATTATGATTATACACTTCAACCAAAAAAGATTAGTATTGATGGTATTGATTGTCATAAAATCGACTTTGAACCAAGAAGAGAAGAAGATTTAGCCTTTACTGGCACAATGTATATTGCCGATTCTGCCCATCAGTTTGCTTTGGTGAAGTGGGATGCAAAACTAAACAAAGAGGCCAATATCAATTTTATTGATTCTGTACATTTAATGCAGGTATATGAGCCTATATTAAAGGAAAATCAGAAAACTGGATGGCTACCAAAGAAACAAGACTTTATAATCAGTATTGGTAAAATTGCTGATAAATGGGCGAAGGTAAAACTGAATATAAAAATCAGAAATAGTGACTTCATCGTCAATCAACCTAAGGCAAGAAAATTTTATGATCAGCCAGTAATCATGGATCCAGATGCGTTGAATGGAGTAAATGATGAAAAATATTGGGAAACCCAACGCCCTGAACAACTCACCACAAAAGATCAACAAATTTTTAGTATGATCGACTCGGCAGAATCTACCCCAAGGGTTAAGATTATTTCTTCGGTGGGTGATATGATTACAAGTGGACATAAGAAATTTGGTCCTATAGAATTAGGCCCTATACCTTTCTTATATGCTTTTAATAGTGTGGAAGACCATCGATTCCAACTAGGTTTCCAAACCAATAACGAATTTTCTAAGAAATGGTCGTTTAATGGATTTTTAGCCTACGGCACCAAGGACAAAGAATTCAAGTATGGTGGACAGGCTAGATATATTATTAATAGAAAACATTGGGCATTAATTGGGGCTTCTTATTATAATGATTTAAGAAGGGTGAGTGTTAACCAAGCCAACTTCAATAGCCGACCATTGTTCTTAGCGGCATTAAGATGGGGCGATATGCGATATCCTTACATGGAAAAAAACGCATCTATTTGGTATGAGAAAGATATTACAAGAGGTTTCAATGTAATGACTAAATTGACCCATCGTATTATTGATCCTTTATTTCCGTACAAACAAGAAGGCGATTTTGAAAACAATACTCCGGTATATGATCAGTTAGTGGGGACGGAAGCTTATGTGAAACTTACTTATGGTTTAGGTCATCGATATGTCACCAATAGAGCCAATTATAGAAAATTAGTCGCTCAAGACAATCGCCCAAGGATATCATTTGATTATACTATTGGCATTCCGAATGTTTTAAATAGTAATTATTCGTACCAACAAATTCGTTTAGGTTTGGATCAGAAGGCAAATATTGGAAAATTCGGAACATCTAGTTATGTGCTTCAGGGTGGTTTTATCCTAACCGAGGCCCCTTTTCCATTTTTAGCCATGCCTTTTGGTAATAACGTACCTCTACTCTATAACCGATATGCCTTCAATTTAATGGATTTAGGTGAGTTTGTAGGTGACAGATGGGCATCTCTGCAATTGATGCACAGATTTGATGGAAATATCCTCAACCGAATTCCACTGATCAAAAAACTAGGATGGCGTACAGTAGGTATTTGTAATATTATGTATGGTGATTTGAGTAGTAAAAATGCCAATCAGGCGGTGAGGCCCCAACTTCTTGATGGTGAACAATATGATCCTAACAGAGAAGCTAAAGCCTTGGACCCTAGTACTCCTTACGTTGAGATAGGTACTGGTGTAGAAAATATTTTTAAGGTCTTGAGAGTCTACACTATTTGGAGAACGACTTACCATACACCAACATCAAATAATTTTGGGGTATATGTCGCTTTTGGAGTTTCTTTCTAAGATCTCACCTCAGTCTTCAAACATATTCATATTAACCTTTATATTTGTACCCAAAATTTGATCATCACCAATTTAAAATCAGTATTTGTATATGAAAATTAGAGTAGGACAAGGATATGATGTGCACCGTCAGGGTGAAGGAGAAGAATTATGGCTTGGAGGAATCAAATTTGAGCATACTCACGGTTTAATAGGACACTCTGATGCTGATGTTTTGATCCATGCGATCTGTGATGCTATTCTTGGTGCTGCCAATATGAGAGACATTGGTTTCCATTTTGCAGATACAGACCCTCAATTTAAGGGAATAGATAGTAAAATCCTTTTGGCTGATGTAATGAAGATTGTCAGAAAAGAAGGTTGGGAATTAGGCAATGTAGATTGTACGATCGTTGCTGAAAGGCCAAAAATTAATCCTCATATCCCTGCTATGAAAACATGTTTAGCAGAAGTAATGGGAGTTGAAGAGGAAGACATTTCATTGAAAGCGACAACTTCTGAAAAAATGGGTTTTGTGGGCAGAGAAGAAGGAATGGCTGTTCATGCCGTTGCTTTGATTACTAAAGCATAAATCTCACTTATAATAAGGACGTTGCAATGCAACGTCCGTACATATTTTTTGATAAATACTCTTAAGTATTTAGGCCCAATTCTTTCATTAAGAGACTAGCATTAAATTTTTCACAAACCCCTGATTTAATTTTATAATCAAATTCAAATCCTCCTTGATGATAATCAAAATCAAAATGATAATTCTTTGTCATCTCCGAATTATCCGATTCAAATTCAGAAAGCTGAAGGTCATGGGTAGCGACTAAAATGAAAGCATCTTTATTTTCTTTTAATTTCTCAAGAAGAGCAAAGGATCCTTTTAGTTTATCGACCGAATTCGTTCCTCTCAGCATTTCGTCAACCAAGAATAAATAGCGCTGATTAGAATTAATCGCTTCTACAATTAATTTGATGCGTTCCAACTCGGCTTTAAAAGTAGATTCACTTAATCTTAAGTTATCTGATATACGCATAGAGGTAATCAATTTCACTGGCTTACCAACTGAAAACTGTTTAGCACAAACAACACTGCCAATATAAGATAACACCAAATTAATACCGGCCACCCTTAAGAAAGTACTTTTACCAGACATATTAGAACCGGTAATAATGCTTACTCTATTATCATTTTTTAAATGATAAGAATTGGCTACTCCTTCATTTTGAGTTCCAGAAATACCTTCAAATATTAAGGGGTGTCCCATTTCTACACCTTCAAATACATATTCTTTATCAGTATACTCCACCTCTACCCATTCAGGTTTATTTCTTTGAAGAATTGCCAAACTATTTATTGCTTCTAGCTGACCAATCACATCATATAAATCATCAAATAATTGGGGGTATTGATTGAACCAATTTCTTATGTTTTTTACTAATCGAATATCAAAAGGAAAAAAAGCGTATAACATTACCAACCCCACTAGGTTTCTTCTGATATCCAATTGTTGAATCATATAGGATAAATCTTTCAATGGTTTTAGAAATGTTTCTCCATTTCCGATTTTTGCCACCTCTGATTGTAATAATTTGGAAGTAAAAGATGCCTCACCAATTAATTTGATCAATTGCGAAAGCTTTTCTAAAGTTTCGGCACTATTACTAATCAATTCCATAAAAGCAGCCACTCCTTTTCCTACTTTACTCATCACAAAGAAATTAGCGATAACTAATCCAATACCTAAACTACCCACCCATTCTTGAGTGGTCACCAAACCGTAAACAACTACACACCATAAAACAAGAACCAAATAAGAGTAATAAAGATAAATTTTCTCATTTTTTAATTCGAACTTAGAAATCTCATCAGTATTTACAGGTTTAAATCCTTTCTCATTTTCATTATCAAAAAGTAAGTATTGAAATTGATTTGAAAACTCTTTCTTATCTGATAATTCATTTACGGCCCCTCTTCTTTCCAATATTTTATCAAATTTCACATCAGCAACTTCTTGAAAGAAAGAGGCAAGCTTTGTTTTTCCTAATCTAGTTTTAGCTCTGTTGATAAAATGGAACAATCCAAACTCACCAAAAATATCTAAATCATTAGCAAAATGATGCTGAGGGTTGATAAACTCTTCTCCGTTACTATAAATATTTGCTTCGCCTTTAATAGTATTCAACTCATTTTCTATCAATTGATATTTGACTTTATACTCTGATAATCGAGATAATATTTTTTGATGAAGACGAACAACAACGGCAAAACCTAAAAACTCAACTAAAATAGATATCCAAAGAAAATCGCTCAAATAGTTATAAACTATAAATGACAAACCTATTGATGCAACAACATAGATGAGTCTCAAAAAAGAATATTGATTTGATTTTTTCTCTAACGAGCTAATGAATTGATTTAGTTTATTAATTTCTTCTTGATAATGTAAAGACATGTGTAAATACTATTTATTGAACAACAAAGTTATAATAATCTTGAAGTTATCATTGATAATAGATACAAAAAAAGGTTGTTTTCATTATACTGAAAACAACCTTAAATTAAAAATTAGTAATTTTTATTGATCACAAGGAGCAAGTAAGAACCACTCCAAAAGTTCAACTGTTGACTCTAATTCATTTTTTGCTTCTTCTAAAGCTTCTGGGTCATCTGCTAATGATTCCTCTAGTGCCTCATTGATACAGCTTTCATTGTTATTATGAAAATCTACTGCTTCTTGGAATACCGCTTTTGTTTCCTCACAAGTTGCATCTGTTGGAATGCTTTCAATCTTGTCATATATAGCTGTAAGATCTGTGATTGTTTGTTGTGTATCACACGGAGCTGGCTCTTCGTCTTCTGAACATGACATTGCGAATAAGCCTAGAAGAAAGATTAAGAGTACTTTTTTCATGATAAAAAAATCCTTTAAGTAAAGTAAATTAAAAACATATTATTCACTACATAATCAGTGCCAATGTTAACAAATAATACATAATTTATTCACTAATTAATTATAAGAGTTGTAATAAAATTATTTTACATTTATTGCGTAATATTTACTTTTAAAAGGCGTTTTATTACTTTTTATACAAGCTATTAAGATCTAAAAACATTTTTCACATTTTTTAGTGCATCACCTTTTATAGTAAATACGTTACTTTGTATTGAATATAATTGTTCTACGCTTTTATTATCTAATTGAATACACAGCTATCATATAAGAAAATTGCTCGCTCAATCTTTACGATATGGGTTGCACTCCACACATTGAACTATAGTGTGGACATTGATGCTGTCATTGTATCTCATGCAAACTACAGTCCTGAGTATCTATTACAACAGGAAGATAAAATCGAAAGTATCGTAGAATTTTTTGTTGTGATCATTTTTGAAGACAACTTCGATGATTTCGAAGACAATCCGTTTTCTCATAATGAATCAAAAAGTTTCTCTCCAATAGTATGTTATTACCCATCAATACCTAAAATAGTTGATGAGGCTAAACCTATTGAGACAAAAACTACACAACAGCATTTTTACCTAGACCGTAACTACCCTACGCCTATTCAAGGCATTGTTCCTCCCCCTCCGCGTGCGTGCTAAATAGCAGTACGGCTAATACGCTGTGCTCTACTTTTTTAAGAAATAAATTCTTAATGCACAAACGTAGAGATATATGAAAAACCTATATTTATTAGTTATTCTATTCTCTCTAATCTCTTTTAACAATACAGTGTTTGCGCAAGAGGTTCAGGAAGAAGAGGAACACGAAACAAAATTTAAACAACAGCCAGGATTGGCAAAAGCAGCTTCTAAAGTATTTTTCTCAGAAAAACCATGGAGCGTATCAGGATTTGGAGAAATTTCTATGGTAAATCGTAATGATGTACCCCTAGGAATGGAAGACGATATCGAATTATCTTACAACAATTTATACCGTTTCTCTACCTTTTTTGGATACCGTTTTACAGATAAGATTATCTGGAACTCTGAAGTTCTAGTAGAATACTTGATGGATCCCAATGGAAACTCTCATTTTGAGTTTATTCTAGAAGCTTTTATGGACTTTTCTATTCATAAATCATTTAATGTAAGAACAGGTTTATATCCTTTAAGCCTTGGATATATCAATAATAACGATGAACCTGTAATGTTCGGATCTGTGAACAGATCGGATGTTGAACGTATCATTATTCCAAGTACTTGGATGGGTATGGGTGTCAGTTTCTATGGCATCATGTCCCCTAGTTTTAATTATACATTAGGCTTCGCTCAAGGACTTGATGGTAGTGCCTTTAGAAGTGGAACTTTTGTACGTTCAGGTAGAGAACCTCGCTTTGATGGAAATGCTTTCACTACTTTCTCTGTCAACCCACAAATCAATTATGTGGGATTAAAAGACTGGACATTCAGTGGATCTGCTTATATCGGTCAAGCAGGCGATAATCAAGAAATCACAGATAGTAATAATAATGTACGTAGAGCAGAATCAGTAGTACAAATCTATTCGGCTTATGCTCGTTATGTACAGAAAAATTGGGAATTCATTGCACTTGCCACTACTGGTTATATGTCGAATACAGCCGACATTTATCAGATGACTGCTCAAGCAAATGGTGGTGTTGGTGAAGTGATGGCCAAGCAAAATATTGGTTATTTGGTAGAGGGAAGCTTTGACCTTCTATCGCTTTTCAATAACCGAAACTTTCTTCGCAAGAAGAACTTTATGATTGACCCGCATGAGGTCAAAGTACCATTCTTCGTGAGATACGAGTATATCGACACTCACAAAAATTATAATGAGAAGTTACTAGCTGAGTCTAATGCCAATATGGTTCATTTTAACTCAGACATCATTACTGTAGGTGTGAACTTCAAACCTAGGGAAGAAATTGCATTCAAAGTCGATTATCAATTCAGAAATAATCGAGCAACTGGTCCCTATGCCGCAAAAGAAGACAATTTACTAGAACTAGGAATTGGCTTCATATTTTGATCTTTAACAACTTCGATGAAAAACTAAAAACCAATGGGAAACCTCTGCATCTTTTTGTAGAGGTTTTTTTTTATGCTAACTTCACTATGGATTTACAACCAAATTACTCTTATGCAAAAGTACCTTTTCACTTTTCTACTGTTTATTTGCTCTTTTCATTCAACATTTGGACAATCGTTTGATACAGGTGGCGGTGGTGAAAGAAGCGATAAGAAATTTCAATTCATGCCTATCCCCTACATCAATTATGATAGAACACTTGGTTTATCTGTAGGTGCATTACCCATGGCGATGTACAACCTTAGTGAAAAGGATACGATTTCTCCATCATCAGTATCGGGTCTACTTGGCATGTACACCACCAACGAATCTTGGTTTGTCTTAGGTTTCTCCAAGTTCTATTTTAATGAAGATAAATATAGGGTAACCGTTGCTGCCGGAACGGGAAATTTCAATTTTCAGACTTTTGTAGGACTACCAATCAATGGATTTATACAGTATAACACAGGAGTAAATTTTGCCAAAGGTGAAATTCAACGAAAAATTGTCAACCATTTATATTTGGGAATCAACTATATGTATACCGACTTCGAGAATCAATTTGATATTGGTACTGACACCACATTTGTCACAGAACTACAAACTTTAGGGTTTATAGTATCCTACGATCAAAGGGATAATGTCTACTACCCTACAAAAGGTCAAATTGCCGATATCAATATTGATTTCAACCCTAACTTTCTAGGTAATGAGCAAACCAATACTAAAGTCACTTTAGCATTCAATAAGTTTTTTGCGTTTAAAGAAGGACGAGATGTTTTAGCAGCTAGAGCCTATATAGGTTTTGGTATTGGTGACCTGACTTTTAATCAACAATTTATTGTTGGAGACACCGATATTAGGGGATATACTCAGGCAAAATATAGAGGAAATGCGATGTATAACCTGCAAGCAGAATATCGATGGAATTTCCATAAAAAAATGGCACTTAACTTCTTTGGAGGTTTGGCTACGGTTTCTGGAGCCAACGAATCATCCCAAAATGGAATTTTATTACCTGGAGCAGGTGTAGGTTATAGATATACTGTATTTCCTAAAAACCATATGAATGTTGGTCTTGATGCTGCTGTCGGTAGAGATGATTGGGGCATTTATTTTAGAATAGGTGAAGCTTTCTAACTATTGTTTTGTTATAACTTTATAAGTTATCTTTAGTTTATTGTAATAGAACTCAACCTCTGAAAGATAAAATCGTAAATTAACTCATCATTTTCTGATTTATATTTTAGAACGATTTTAGGTTAAAAAGAAAATACTATGTGGGAAACATTCGATATACAATCCTTATTTTTTGGTTTATTAGCCGGCCTTGCCGTTGCATTGGTAGTACAAGTTAAAGGTTGGTTTAAACAGGCCTATCAAAACAAAGAGATTAAACGTTTAAAGTCTCATTTGCATGACAAAATGGAGATAGATGCTGAGGCAATGAGCAGTAAAAAGGGTGAAATTGAACGTTTAAAAAGAGAAAACGAAAACCTAAGAGTAACCAATAAAGCATTAATGAATAAACCTGGACGCCAAGAAATGATGACCTACCATGCTTTTCAAATAGCTATTGATAAATTAAATAGTAATATGATGGGATTTGGTCCAGCTTGGCAAGATGCCTTTAAAGAAGCTAAAGAAGATGTAAAAAGCATAGAAGAAGGTGAACAATCTTTTATGAAAAAAGTCTTACCTAAAGGTCTATTTGGGGGCAACACCTATGAATTAGGAGAAGGCGATGATTAACTCCTTAATTCCAAATAAAACCAAATAAAAGATATAACAATCCTATGAATTAATATCATTAACAGTCTACTTTTGTCACTCACTATATCCTTAAGTATATTAGTTAAAGCCATACGATTAACCTTAAATGTCTAACAAATTAACTGTTTTACTTATGAATGCTTACAGGTGGTTTCTAGTAATATTGACTGTTATATTAGGTATAGGAAATGTATTTTTCCTAGACAAAGAAGACTTAAGTCTTTTCAATAATTTTTATGAATATTTATTCATGATATTAATGTTCGGTGCATCAGTAATTTTAGTAACGCAACGTTATTATAAGAATGAAGACAATAAGCCGTTGAACCAAAATTAAGCTCCCTGATTCATAACAATTCTAAACTACTACTCCCTACCCTCAAAAAACTATAATATTCTTTTAATCTAAAAAAAGAATGATAATATTGCCAAGAGAATAATATTTTAATATTCAATTATGGCAATTTTTAAAAGATGGTCACGTACAGGATATGCAATTTTTAACTCCCTGAAAAGAGAGATCAAAATCGCTGTACTTAACGTTTCCATGCATCTAAATGCCCCAGTATTAAAAGTAGAAACTTCGTCTGTTCAACAACTTTTTGATCAAGACGATGACGACGACGACCTCAAAGAAGTCGACCTTTTATTACTTACGGAGGCCAACCATAGTTTATCTGATGTAAGCAGTAGTAGTTTACCCCCAATTATTGATTTTGATAAGGACACTCACTGCTTTACATTCTACGATTTACTTAACAAACTATTTCGCATCCCCCCTAATTTATCGGAAATATATAACGGTATTCTATATCGTGTAGAATCACTATGTCCTATTCATAAATCAATACAAAACTATTATGCAGACTGAAATTAGAAACAATTGGTCGAGAGAAGAAGTGGCTGAAATCTATAACATGCCACTTATGGAATTGATGTATAAATCATCAACAATCCATAGAGCATTTCAAAAAACTGGAGAAGTACAAGTATGTACGCTATTATCTGTAAAAACCGGAGGCTGTAAAGAAGATTGTGGTTACTGTTCCCAATCTGCGAAACACAATACTCATGTAAAAGCACATAAGCTTATGCAAAAAGAGGATGTGATCGAAAAAGCAAAACAAGCAAAAGAAAACGGATCTACTCGTTTCTGTATGGGTGCGGCATGGAGAGAAGCAAGAACAAACCGTGATTTCGAAAGTGTACTGGGTATGGTTTCTGAAATTAATGACATGGGTATGGAAGTTTGTGCTACTCTTGGAATGTTAGACGAAAAGCAGGCAGAACAACTTAAAGATGCAGGTCTTTACGCCTATAATCATAACCTTGATACAAGTAGAGAATACTACGACAAAGTAATTACAACAAGAACTTTTGATGACCGTTTAGACACAATTGCTAACGTTCAAAAAGCAAAAATTTCTGTTTGTTCAGGTGGTATTATCGGTTTAGGTGAAACAGATAAAGACCGTATCAGTATGTTGCATACGTTATCTACATTACCTATTCACCCTGAATCTGTGCCTGTTAACGCATTAGTTCCGGTAGAAGGAACTCCTATGGAGAATAACAAAATGGTATCTACTTGGGAGATGATCAGAATGATTGCCACTTCTAGAATATTAATGCCTAAAGCAATGGTTCGATTATCAGCTGGTAGAACAGAAATGAGTACTGAGGCACAAGCATTGTGTTTTATGGCAGGTGCTAACTCTATTTTTGCGGGGGACCAATTATTAACGACTCCGAATCCAGAAGAAGATCAAGATAAATTGATGTTCAACCTATTAGGTTTAACCCCTCGCGAATCATTCTTAAATGAAAAACAAAAAGAAGTAGTCGTATAACATGCAACATCTTGAACACGAACTGTCAGTTCTTCAAGAGTCGCATCAATATAGATCTTTAAAAGAATCCAATCGATTAACAGAAAGTAATGTGCTTAGAAACAATAAGATCATGACTTCTTTTATTTCGAACGATTATTTAGGGATTGCATCAAATGCTTCTTTAAAAAGCGATTTTCTTAAGGAATTAGACAAACAACAAAGCTTAAGTTTTGGAAGTGCTTCCTCTAGATTATTAGAGGGAAATCATCAAGTGTTTAATGAATTAGAACAAAAAGTAGCCTCATCTTTTCAGAAAGGAGGCTGCTTGTTCATGAACAGTGGATGGCACGCCAATACTGGAATATTAAGCTGTATACCTCAAAAAGGTGATTTAATAATTTCTGATAAACTAAATCACGCAAGTATAGTCGATGGTATTCGGTTATCGAATGCTCAATTTGAGCGTTTCCGTCATAAAGACTATGATCATTTAGAGGATATCCTAAAGAAAAAAAGGAAGGATTACAATCATGTCTATATTATTTCTGAATCCTTATTTTCTATGGATGGAGATTATGCTGACCTACAACAATTGGTTGATTTAAAGAATAGATACAACACCTATTTTATTCTTGATGAAGCACATAGCATCGGTCTTTTCCAAAAAGGATTAGGTTATGCTTCCTCTTTAGATTTAGCCAATCAAATTGATATTCATATCATGCCTTGTGGTAAAGCATTAGGTGGTGTGGGTGCTTTGGTGGTGAGTAGTCAGGTAGTGAAAGAATACCTGATCAATAAATGTAGGGCATTTATTTTTACCACAGCATTGCCTAGTATCAATGCCGCTTGGATGAGTTTTGTTTGGGATAGATTACCAAGTTTTGAGAATGAACGTCAGAAGCTTGAAGAAAACATCCAATACTATAATCTTTTGAGACAAAAAGGCGGTTTTGATGTTGTTTCTAGAAGCTGTATTCAACCTATTCTTATTGGTGATAATCAGAAGACAATAACTATATCAGATAATCTATTGGATAAAGATATGGTATGCAGTCCGATTCGTTACCCTACAGTGCCTAAAAACGCAAGTAGGTTACGATTATCCATCACAAGTATGCATAGTTTCGACCAGATTCAAACACTCTGTAAGGAAGTTTCATCACTATTAAAACAAGAATCCCATGCAGTACAAATGGCTTAAAAAAGAAAATAGTGCTTCAATTACTTTATTTTTTAGTGGTTGGGGACAGACTCCAGCATATTTTCAAGATTTTCAGTTAGATGATGCTGATGTGTTGATGCTTTATGATTATCAATCGCTTGATTTTTCCGAGATCAATTCCTTATGTAATGCTTACAATAACGTGAATTGTATTTCTTGGTCATTTGGTGTTTTGGTGGGAGCTCATTTCTTACTACAAAATGATATAAATGGAGAACGAATTGCCATTAATGGTACGCTCTCTCCTGTTGATTATACGTTCGGAATTCCCCCTGCCATTTTTAAGGGAACATTGGATGGATTGTCTGAGACCAACTGGAAAAAGTTTATTTTTAGAATTTTCCCAGACAGGACAATGGCTTCTCAGTTTTTAGAAATGCCGCATCGTTCTATCGATCAATTAAAAAAGGAATTAAAGTTTTTAGGTGAAGTAAATAGCATTGAAGATCATACGCTTTATCAACAAGCTTTCATTTCTAATTCGGATAGAATTTTCCCCTATCAAAATCAAATAAACGCTTGGGAATCGAGTGAGCATACCGTTATCGATGGTGCACATTTCCCTTTTGATAAAATCACTTTCCTTTCCAAGTTTAAAACTAATTCAAATGCTTATGATTCCGTTAGATAAATCTCAAGTACAACATCGATTTGGGAAGAATGTGGAAAGCTATGTATATGAGGCAAGTATTCAAAAGGAAATTTGTGATGAATTGTATGATGAAATAATCACTCATGAAATCACATTTAATAACGCCTTTGAAATTGGTTGTGGATGTGGTTTCCTTACAGATCTTTTGATCGATCATGTAAGGCAATATGAGGTAAATGATTTACATAGAAATTGTACGCATCAACTTCTTGACAAACATGATCATTTAAAATTTAGAGAAGGAGATGCTGAATCAATTTCTTTTCCTTCTGAATTAAATTTGATCTGTTCTGCTTCGGCTTTGCAATGGATGACAGATTTGGATGTACTTATCGAAAAAGTCAATCAAAGTCTTTTACCTGATGGCTATTTTATGTTCAGCACATTTGGGCCGGATAATTTTAAGCAGATCAAGGAAATTACGGGGAATGGCTTGGAGTATCATGAATTGACACATTGGGAATTTCTATTAGAAAAACATCAATTTGAGGTCATTAAATCGTGGGAATGGAAGAAAGACTTGCTATTTGATAAAGGAACGGATGTCTTAAGACACATCAAAAAGACTGGGGTAAATGGAATGAGTTCTGAAAAAAGTGTTTGGAATAGAAATAAGCTATTAAAATTTAATGAAGCTTATAATTTCTATCAAACTTCAGGTAAAGTTCCTTTAACCTATCACCCTATTTTTATCATCGCCAAAAAGAAATAATCATGGAAATATTTGTTACTGCCATAGGCACAGACAGTGGAAAATCGGTAGTTTCTGCCATATTAACCGAAGCATTAAATGCCGATTACTGGAAACCAGTACAAGCGGGATTTCCCACAGATACAGAAGGTGTTCATAGTTTATTGCCTACTCAAAAAGAAAAAATTAAAGAAGGGTATTTATTAAAATATCCTATGTCGCCTCATGCAGCTGCTGAATTAGAAGGAATTACTATCGATTTAGATCAAATAATTGTTCCGGAGTATAAAAATGAGATACTCATTGTGGAAGGTGCTGGTGGAATTATGGTACCACTTAACGATAAAGATATGGTGATTGATATCCCACAGAAACATCAAATGCCCGTTATTTTGGTGAGTAATATTTATTTGGGTAACATCAACCATACATTATTATCCATTAATGAATTGAAAAAAAGAGGGTTGAATTTGATGGGAATTGTGTTTAATGGAGAGAATAACCAAGCTACTAAATCAATAATTTTGAAACATGCTGATTGTCCTGAATTATTTCATTTACCTCAATTAGAGAGTGTAAATAAAGAAACTGTTCAGGAAGTGGCGAATAATGTCAGAGAAAACCTAATAAAAAACATCACTCATTATCATGAATAAATCATTATTAGAAAAGGATAAAGAATACATTTGGCATCCTTTTACTGCCCAAACACTCACCCCTCCACCTTTGCCTGTGACATCGGCAAAAGGTTCCTTGCTTACTTTGGAAGATGGAAGAGAAATTATTGATGCTATTGCTTCTTGGTGGGTCAATATTCATGGACATGGTAATGAAGAATTGGCTGAGGTAATCAAGCAGCAAGTTTTGGATTTGGACCATATAATCTTTGCTGGCTTTGCACATCAACCCTCGGTGGCTTTAGCAGAAAAACTTCAACCACTATTACCTGGAGAATTACACCGTTTCTTCTTTTCTGATAATGGGTCTACAGCTACTGAAGTCGCTTTAAAAATGGCCATCCAATATTTTTGGAATAAAGGAGATACCAAAAGAAAAAAGGTAATTGCATTAGAAGGTGCTTATCATGGAGATACATTTGGGGCACTATCAATGGCCGCACGTACACCTTTCTCTGCTCCTTTCGACGATTACTTGTTTGATGTTTTGTATTTACCTTTTCCAACAGAAGAAAATGAAGAGGAAGTACATCAATTAATGGAAGAATATTGTGCATCAGAAGAGGTTTGTGCGTTTATTTTTGAGCCACTAGTACAAGGAGCAAGCGGAATGAGAATGTACTCCGCTAAGACACTCGACCACTTAATTGGTATTGCTCAAAGCTATGGTACGCTAAGTATCGCCGATGAAGTGATGACAGGATTTTACCGAACTGGGAAGTTATTTGCCACCAATTATCTAACTGATCATGCCCCTGATATTTTATGTTGTTCAAAGGCGTTGACGGCAGGAATTTTACCAATGGGATTAACCATTTGTACTCAAGAAGTCTATAGTGCTTATCTCGTAGATGACATGATGAAAACATTTTTTCATGGACACTCATTTACCGGAAATCCTATTACTTGTGCTTTAGCGTTAAAAAGTTTAGAAATGCTCATAGGTGATGAAAGACAAGAACAAATAAAAACGCTTTGTAATAGTCAGAAAATGATGGCAGAAAAATTAACTACTCTCCCCTATTTTTCTAATGTTAGGGTGACGGGAAGTATTCTTGCGTTCGATTATATTAATGAGGCTGAAACATCCTATTTTAATTCTATCAGAAACGAGTTATATAATTGGGCTTTATCAAATAATATTTTGCTAAGGCCTTTAGGTAATACATTATATATACTGACAAATTATACCATCAAGACAGAAGAGCTTGAAAAAGTATATCAGTTAGTGTCTCAATTAGGGACTTTGGGGTTAAAAAAATGTCTTGAACTTCAAACTGAAGAAGAATAATTAGTAAAAAGTTTTCACTAAATTTTTATTTATAATCATTCTAAATAGTTAGAAATTCTACGAAGAGTTATATTTTTTCTTTGATTATTAATTATTATTTCCTTAATTGTTAATGAAAACAGCAATAAGAAATAGTTTTTGGGTTATTAAAGGAAAAGAAAAGGCCATCATTATGTGATGGCCTTTTCTATTTTTTCATTATTTAAAGAAATACGAACAATAATGGATAAAGTTGTATTTTTTTATCAAGAATTATTGTAATAATGAAATTATTTCCTTTAATTAGTCAATGAAAACAGCAATAAGAAATAGTTTTTGGGTTATTAAAGGAAAAAAAAGGTCATCATTTTGTGATGACCTTTTTTAGTTATACGAATTTTGAATTTCATAAAACATATCATTTTTAACTTTGAGTAAAATAAAAATGTATTTTCTACATTTTTTTATTGGAATATTAAAATTATTTCTTTTAATTAGCCTATGAAAACAGCAATAAGAAATAGTTTTTGGGTTATTAAAGGAAATAGAAAAGGTCTTCATCATGTGAAGACCTTTTTTTATTGTATTTTCATAAAAATAGAATCAAGTCTAAAATGTTTTCATTAATTTCGTCCGACAATCATCTATCAAATGTTTGACGACTAAAAGTCAATAACTTTCATTTTATGAAACTAAGAAAAATAAAAAAGACCTTATTTTTTATTCTACTATTATCCTTATCAGTTCAGGTTGTGTCTGCACAAAGTACTACTGCATTAACTGATTCCACTGCTCAAGAGAACATCAAAAAGGAGAAAAAGAAAAAAAATCTCCGTTTTAGTGTTTTAGGTGGACCAGGGTATACTCCAGATTACGGATTCCTTTTAGGGGTAAGTATGTTATTCACTTTTAAGATCGATACAACAGATCCTGATTTAAATAGGTCTGTCGTGCCCATTGCAGGTGCATGGCTTTCTTCTGGTGGATTTAACTTAATTGCTAAACCTCAGTTATTTTTCAAAGACGATAAAATTCGATATTTCGGACAAGTACAATACAGAAATAACTATGATAATTATTATGGTGTAGGTTTCGACACCAATCAAAATATTCCAAGAAGTGATTCCACCACACAGTTCTTCCAAAACTCCATAGTGAACTTTGGTTCGGTACTTTTCCGATTGGGTGAATCTGACTTTTTCTTAGGACCTTCCTTCGAAGTTACTTACAGAAATTTAAGTGAAATTTCTCCATTGATGGCCACTGACTCTGTTTATATTGAACAAGGTGGTAAACCTGAAGGAATGGACTTTTTTAATATCGGTTTAGGATTTGAAGTCTCATACGATACAAGAGACATTCCTGCCAATGCATGGAGTGGAGTTTTCTTCGATATCAATGCTAGGTATTATGATACATGGCTAGGTTCAGATAGTCAATGGGGATTTATTAGTGCCGAATACCGACAATACAAATTACTCCCTTTTATGGGGGAAAGAAGAGTATTAGCATGGACTGCCAAAATAAGGTCTTCCTATGGAGATGTTCCTTTTACCGATATGTCACTTATAGGGTCTCCTTTTGATTTAAGAGGATACTATCTAGGTCAATATAGAGATAAAACTTCTGCATTTATGATGGCGGAATATAGACATATGATTAACTCTAAATCTAAATTACTATCTAGGTTAGGCTTTGCCGCTTGGGGTGGTGTAGGTATGGTTGGTCCTGATTTATGGAACCCTGGAGGAGTATTACCCAACTTTGGTGCTGGTTTAAGAGTAGAGGTTCAACCTAGAATGAACTTTAGAGTCGATTTAGGTCGCGATCCTTTAGCTGGACAGAATTTGATTTACTTTAATATGACGGAAGCGTTTTAGCAGGTAGCAGGTAGCAGGTAGCAGGTAGCAGGTAGCAAAGTTAACGCTCGTTTTAGGTAAGAAGTAAGAGGTAAGAAGTAAAACTGGCGCAAATGTTAAGCGAAAGCGTCATTTGTGCCCATAAACGTTAGAGGTCTCCCGACCTCGTTTTTTACTAAGGAGCTAAGGAACTAAGGAAAATTACAAATTTGAGGAATCTACTCAAACGCTATAAAAATAATTCCGTGTATTCAGATAGAATCTTTGGAACTAAAGTATATAAAAAAGGATTAAAACTTTTGGGAATCACCCTAAGTTTTAATCCTTTTTTTGATTTATGAGAAGATTATTTTCCTAGAACTAGGAAGCTTCCGTTCAATAAATTTTCTTTATTGTATTCGAATTCTGTTTCTTCTGTATTTCCTACATACACTTTACCTCCTGCAGCTTCGACAACAGCTTGTCCCGCTGCTGTATCCCACTCCATTGTTGGTCCATGTCTGTAATATAAATCAGCTTTTCCTTCAGCTACCATACAGAATTTCAAAGATGAACCAACTGAGATAGATTCTGTTGCTTCATATTTTGAGATAATTTCTTCTTCGGCTGGATTAGCGTGTGATTTAGAACGCACTGCTACACGATCGCCGTCTTTCCATTGTACCTGAATTGGATCTAAGATACCTGCTTCTCCTTTTTTAGCGCCCTCTCCAACAATACCAATATAAATTACTTCTTTAACTGGTACATAGATCACTCCAAGAACAGGTTTTTTATCTTTTATCAAAGCAATATTTACGGTAAACTCACCATTTCTATTGATAAACTCTTTTGTACCGTCCAAAGGATCAACGCACCAATAAGTTGACCAATCTTTTCTTTCAGCATATTCTATTGATTTCCCTTCTTCTGACAAAATTGGGTAATCAAACTCTGATAAACCTTTCATAATTACTTCATGAGAAGCTTTATCAGCCAAAGTAAGAGGTGAGTTATCATCTTTTATCTCAACTCCTAAATCCTCTTTATTGTAAATTTCCATAATTGCATGGCCTGCATCAATTGCAATACTCATACAATCATTCGATAGTTTTTCTAAGTCCATTAGTTTCTAAATTTTATATGGGATTACAAATATAGAAAAGAAAAACAATTTAGAATTATAGATGGATGATCTACATTAAAACATACGGTCTTTCTGGCTTCCATGCATCTGGGAGATCTTTATATTTAATTTCTTGCTTGATATTGATTTCAATAGTTCTGGAAAGAGTGAGCATTGGTGTATCTGATGATGAGTTTTCAAATGGATCTTGTAAGTAGGTGGCAATTCTCTCAATAATTAAGAACGCTAATGCTAGTGTCACACTTGTCACCAACAATATCATCCCATTCGTTTCTACTAAACCATAAGGAAGAAAAAATATGAAGAAATAGATCAATATCTCTAACAATAAAGTGTACATACTTGGAAATACTGTATTCTTTATTCTTTCACACTTCCCCATAGAGTCAGTAAGCTTTACCAAGGTGGTATCCATTTGTACCAACTGAAATGTATCTATGTATCCATTCTTAAATAACTCTTTTAATAACTTCCCTTGTGTATATAGTAATGAATTGGGAACATTTTTACTTCCCTTCAACACTTCTATCTCGTCGGCCTTAAGTAAATATTTAGCATCTGCTGTCGGATCTTGCTTTCTTAAATTTCTTGCCAAAGCAAAACACCAAGCTGCTTGTCTTAAGGACATATCTTCGATAATTTCATTTGAATTTTCATTTTGAGGCAAATAAGTAATAAGTTGTCTTGCCCAACTTCTAGAGTCATTTACGATGGCTCCCCAAACTTTTCTTGCTTCCCACCATCTTTGATAAGATGAATTTGTGCGAAAGGCCAAAAGTAAGGAAATGGCTGTACCTGGTACGGAGATAATACTTAATGGTAAGCTTAGTTGACTCAATAAGTGTTCATCATCTAAAATTGATAAGAAAAGCATATATATAACAATCAACAACACAGAAAACCAAAGGTCTTTAAAAAGTCTTTTCCAAGGAATATATAAACGGGTTACCATATATTTTTTACTAGTTTTTGGGATACTAATAGTTAATGTAAATCAGATTAAAAATATCATCTAATGGCGTAAATTCTTTGTTTTTGCCTCTAAAAAGTTCCTATAAGCAATAATTCTTAAAGAGATTCTTATTTTTTTTCAATTATTCTTTGAATTTTACAACAAGACCTCTATATTAGTAGCAAATTAATATTAGACTATAAAAAATCTTTACCACAGATAAATTAATAACCACAAAATCAAATCCAATTTATTGCAAATCCCCCTATTTTATGGTTTTTAAATTACATAATTTATTATGTGGTACTTAAAAATATTATTAGTAGTTAGTTTATCAAAAAACGAAAGGCTATCTCAAATTGGGATAGCTTTTTTATTTTTAAAAACTATCTGATTATTAACAAGCTATAACCCATTCATAGATTAAAATTTATTTGCGTAATTTTATATAATATTTGCATTTCGCACATGATATATGTTCATTTGCACACGTAATACATTACCCAAAAAATATTTAATTTTCTAAGTAATTATCATTTACTGTAACACTTATTCTTTACTTAAAACATTTCTTTTATGAACAAGCTATCAGCCCTTGGGTGCTACTATTGCTATTGATTGGTTTTTCATGTCAAAACCGATTGGAGGACCCAACTGTTTTCACCTCAGAAGAGACTTCTGAAGAATCTAACAAGAGAATGCCTTTTAATCAAAGAGTATTCTTATTAAACTCAGCAGGCAATTCGTCTGTTATTTATGAAATCGATTACGATTTCCAAGGTTTAACTGGCGGTGCAACGCTTACAAAAGTAAACACTTCAGAAACCTTGCCAAAAGGTGGTCACATGTGTGTTTCTCCGGATAACCGTTTCTTAACCGTTGTAGTTGCTAAAAAGAACAAAATCTATTTAGTAGAAATTGCAACAGGTCAAGTAAAGTCAGCTACTTTAATGGCTTACAATCCTAATAAAGTTTCTATTGATCAGGTGACTGACAATCCTTCAAATTACTTGATGAGTAATTATAAAAACGAAAAAGGTAAAAAAGTAGGCGGGATTACTCAAGTGGATGTTGATCAAGAAGGCTACTTATTTATCGCAGGTAAGGCTGGCTTCTTTAGAGTTGTAGCAGATAGAGGAAATGGCAATCAAGATCCTTCTGACGTGGGATATAAGAGTGACATTTGGTCTGAAATCTGGGAACAACAAGATCAAAATTATCTAGAGAACAACGGTGTAGATACCGATAAATATGGTACAAATTGGGTGCATGCCATCCATTATAAGTTTGCTAACAACTTACAAGTGGAATCTACTGAAGATGGAGAAGAATATTTTGATGTCGATCAGAATTTCAATCCAAAAAAAGTAAAATTCCAAGGTGGCGACATTTTATTCACTCAAAACTCTACTGAAACCGACGGTTTTGAGAGTCAACGTTTAATTTCATTCTCACAATGGAAAGGAGGTACTGCTATTTATCTTGATTTACATTGGGATTATGCTTCTGAAACCATCACATTTGATGCCGGTAAAGTATTCGGTGATTTGAATAAATTACAAGACGAAACAGAGAAAGCAAACACAAGCAGCAGAAGTGCAGGTAAAGTAACAGGTGCAGCACTTACTGGAGACAATATGGTATTGACATCGCATCACAAATCGAAATTCTTACAATTAAGAACATTGGATGTGAAATCGTGAATGGCACTATTGAAATGACATTTAGCAACCCTGCCGATGGATTTACAGTTCATAATTGGGGTGATATGGCATCTACTCAATCATTCGATGTAAATACTTCTAATGATGATCAGTTATCAAATAAAGAAATTGACGGTGCCTATTATGTAGATTGGTACAGAGGTGATTATGAAAGTCATCAGTATGCTGAAATTAAGCTATACCGTCCAGGTATTGGTGCTGACAAATATGATGTACTAGATTTATCTGAAGACAACCACAACGTATCTAAAGAATCAAGAAGAAATTCTGCGAACGCAGATATTGCAGATTATAATAAAAATGCGAGCAAGTTTGTTTCATTAGGTGGTGGATATGCAATATTCAAACTTCCAACATCAGTAACAGTAACAAAAAATACTACTTTACAAGTTGTTGAAACTTCATGGAACAAAGCATCAGAATATTCTGAAATTGCAGATGCTTTTGTAGCGTATCCTGAACAAGCATCTGTAATGGTACTTCCGAATAATAATGCTAGATATTTCAGCGAAGGTTTATTATCAGAAACTTGGGTAGAAGTTGGAGATGCTTCAATTGCAAACAACGAATTCAACTTAGGTGATTTGGAAGGCTCAACTGTACAATGGATTAAAATCATTGACAACGCTTCAAAAACTCCTGATGGTTTTGATATCAACTTTGTTTCAATTTTCGAAGGTGAAAGTAATACTATTATCTCTACAGACGACGCCCCTTGGTTACCATGTGATGGTATTACTGCAGATAGTTATGCGATCAGAACGGGTGATGACAATCCATCTAACGCTGTGATTTTAGGTGAAGCAATGTATAAAATCCCTACAGCAGATCAAGTGATCAAATCGAGTATTATCGAGTTATCTCAAGAACAAAAAGATTACTTTGGTAGAGTATCAGGAAGAAGTGCAATCATTGGTGCTTTTGTGGCAGAAATTGACGGAAAACTTCACGCATATGAAATTCATGATGACTGTTCTGTTAAAGGCATAAGACACTTCGAATGGGGTGGAGCAAGAAAGAACACTTCTTTCGTAGCATTACCAAATTCTCCAAGTAAATATTCAACTTCTGAAATGGCAGGTATCACTACTTCATTTGTTGAATGGGATGGTCTAGATATTATTTATGACTTAAATGGTGAAACTGTAAGAGTTCCTTTTGCAACTAAACAAGAAGGTCGTATTCGTTATAAGAATGCCATTTATAACATGATTTTACCATCAGGCGATTTCACTTGTGATATCACCTATGATAAATTCACTCCTCCTACAAAAGCACAAAGCTTTGATAGAGTAAATGCATTCCTTGTACCAAAACCAGGTCAGATTATCGACGTTATCGTATTTGATGCAGCTCAGAAAGCACAATTCCAAGGCAACTTGATTGGTATGTTAATCGCTAAGATTAATAATAGATTACATGCCTATGAAGTAAAATCAGATTGTACTGTAAAAGGTATCAGACACCAATCGTGGGGTGCAGGTGGAACAGCGATGAAAAATCAATCTCTGATATCTCAACCTAAGAAAAATAACTCTTCATCTTATGCAGTAAGTGATGGATACAAGTACAATTGGATTGGCTTAATCACTAAAAATGGATGGGATTATAACATGTTGTACGAAGTAGAAGGTGTTGGTGAATTTATTCTTCCTTTCACTAAAGTATTCTACAAGCAAATGTGGTATGGTGGACCTAAACAACACATAGTTTGTTCAGCACATGATGTCATTGGAGAAGTTGAAGTAGATTACTATGGAGATAAATATGGTTTCACTACTCAACAACAATTAATTGAAGCTCCGAATGGCGATGTGTTTAGACAATTAAGAGTCAAAAACCACACTGCTAGTAATCAAGATTTTTATGTGGAATCTTATGGTAATGGTGTTGTTTTCCAAGGAACTGTTTCAGCAAATAAAGAGTTATTCTTTACAATTCCTTATTCTGGAGGCAATCCAACATTCAAATTATACATTGATGGAAGTGTATTAACGAAATCTTCTTCTGTTACACTTACCAAAGATGCTTGCGATGTGGTTCAATAGAATATAATATCTCAAAATTAAGGGTTGCTCTTTGGAGTGGCCCTTTTTTGTTTAACTCATTCATTATCACCCTTTTTAGGTATTTTACAATCAAATCTTAAAAAGGTGATGTTATTATTTGTTTGCGGATTAACAAAATTTTATATTTGCATATATAAATAATAATATTCTTTACCACACAAATTTAACTCTGTAACTATGCTTCTTTTCAACCACAAAACATCAAGAATAACGTAGTCGTACGACTATTTTTCACTCTTACTATTTCTTTACTACCCAATAATTCTTTCTTCTTTACCATGATTAAAACTTCTACATTACTACTATTAGTAATTGTGGGACTTCTAAGCTGTAATCAAACATTTGATGAACCCGGCTTATTTAATCCGCTCGACAAAGACCCTACAGGCTTATCAATGCCTTTTGCTCAACGTCATTTTATATTAAACACCGTTAATCACAACAGTGATTTGTATGAAATTGAATTTGATGCCAAAAGAGATATGCATAAAGCACACCTCTCTCCTATTCAATTAGAAAATAACGGAGAAGAAATCATTTTACCCAAAGGCGGAAAAATGATCATTGATCCTTCTAACCAATATTTAATCCTATTTTTTGGAGAACTTTCAAAGATGTATGTCATCAATATTGAACAGCCTCTAAGAAATAATGTATATCAAACAGCTTCTCTCCCTTTACAATACGATCAAGATAATTCGACTAACTTATCCGACTTTCGAGAAAAAATCACACACGTGGAAGTTGATAATCAGGGGTATTTCCTAATTGGAAATGATCATCACACTTACCGTGTGGTGAACACTCTTGATGAATCCACGAAAAGAAACAATCACCTATGGGGAAAAAATATCGATGTTGCTCTACTTCAAAAAGTAACTGAAAAAGATGTACCCGAAAATTACATCAAAAAGTCTTTTGTTGAGGAGCATTTTTATTCTCAACCTAAATTAAAAAATGCAAGAGGTCTAACTTTAATTGATAATAATCGATTACTAATCACTCATCATCATTCTTCAAAACTATCTTTATGGGATCATCAAGGTAATTTAATCAGTTCCCCAAAGATGTATCAAGGAAAAAAATCATTCAAAGGAACAAACCGATGGGGAGAAATCACATCTACGCAAATTTTGAATTACAATAATCAATTTGACCATTATTTTGAGGATATTACCAAAAGAGAGATTAGAGGAGATTGGATAGATCTTAGACAAGACAATAGTCAATATGCTAACATAAAGTATTTCAAGCCAGCGATTGAAAAACATGAAATGCAACGTTTTGACCCTATTGAAGACAATGTGAATCTTACTGCACGGTTTAATTCAGAAAATGCCAATATTGCCGATTATAGAGGAGACAATGAAAAACCTATGAAGTTTGTCAATTTATCTGGAGGAGTAGGAATTTTAAAATTTGATGAACCTATAACATCCAATCACACATTACAAGTCGCTGAAACAAGCTGGGACAAAAGCAAAGAATACACCTCAATATCTGTAGCCAAAAACAATGGTTGGTACGAACAGGCACAAGTTTTTGTACTCATTGGAAAACATGCTAAAGACGACTTCCTCAATAAGGAATTGATTGAGAAAGGAAATTGGATTGCTTTAAATAAAGCACATAAGTATCACCATACTGGTATTGAACACGCTGTAAACAATAACAATTTCTTTGATCTCTCTAAACTAAAAGAATTAAGGGGACATGAGATACAATGGGTAAAAATTGTCGATACCACCGATTTAGATACAAAAGCAGGTAAAAATGGTGGATTTGATCTCAACTTTATTGCGGCCTTCGAAACCATTAATTGTACCACCACAGATCATTACCTCACTTACTACCCAATTAACGGTGGCATTAGAATTAGCTGGCCTAAATATTACCAAAATAACATTCAAGGGTTAGAGTTTTGGGTGGAAGATATCATTAAAGAAGAAACCGTTAGCTATAAAAGAGATAAAAACAGAGATGGCATAATAGATCTTCTAGATGAAAGAGTAAAAGCCTGGAAAGAAGCCCCGTATAAAGGAGGTCGTGTAGTGGTAACTTTCCATAATAAAATGGACAATGCAGGCTATATTCAACCTCAAAGTTTAAATAAAAAAATGAATTACATCGATATACATTTGGAACATCCTAATGAGTTTGGTGGAAGAAAAATATATTCGAAAAGTATCTGCAGCTTCTGGTTTACTGGAGGTAGTGAATACTCTAGAAACACAGTTAAAGAAGTGTTATACCAACTAAATAGTACAAAGTGATTATAACCCAAAGATTATTAGTAGTTAGTTTATCAAAAAAGAAGAACAAAAACTACCGCATTTTGCGGTAGTTTTTATCCGACTTTTTGATGTCATCATTGCTATTTCTTATAATCCAAAGGCACATTAATATATCCAAAATCTAAATAAATTTTCTAACTTTTACCTTTCATTAAACTATGAAAACTTTATCCAAAATCGGCTTGCTCGCCGTGCTACTTCTCATTGGCTTTGCTTGTACGAACAAGCTACAAGAGCCTAGTCAGATCTATGATGATCAAGACCCTGATGCTTCTAACTTAAGGATGCCATTTAATCAAAGGCTCTTCCTTCTAAACAATGACAATGGTATAGGAACAATCTATGAATTGAAATATGATTTCCAAGGATTAGGTACCAACCTCACTGATGGCGATGGTAATTCAATAGCTGAGATGACCAAACTAGAACTCACCAAAGATGGAGATCCATGGGAATTACCACGTGGTGGTCACATGTGTATCTCTCCTAATAATGACTACATCACAGTAGTTATTAGTAGCAGAAGCACTATTTATCTAGTAAAATTGAGTGACCTAACAGTACGTGAGATTAAACTATTTACTTATGATCCTGATGGTATTGATATTGCTACTCATTATGAAAACAGATTTAGAGGAAAAATCACTCAAGTGGATGTGGATCAAGAAGGGTTCTTGTTCTTAGCAGGTAAATCTGGTTTCTTTAGAGTAATTAAAGACAACGGAAGAGGAGGCTCTGACGACCCCACAGACAATAATGGAAATGATATTTGGACAGATGTAGATAATTCGTTGAATGGAACTGCTTATGAAGATGAAATTTGGGCTCATGTTGTTGCTTATGAATATGGAGGACAATATGAAATGGAAAATGTTGATGATGAAGAAATTGATCTACCTGAATCCTACTTTGATGAATTAGCGGATCTTGAAACAGATCCAATTTCTGGAGAAGTTAATTTCTGGGGTGGAGATATTTTATTCACTCAAAATAATAGTGAAACAGGTGGATTCGAAAGCCAAAGATTAATATCATTTACTCAATGGAAACAAAGAGCAATTGCTTTAGATTTAAATTGGGATTGGAATGGTAGTGGCACTCCAACAATAACTTACAATGCTGCTGAAGTATTTAGACTAAGAGTACCTAATCCAAACCGTCCAGGAAGATATAAAGGGACCGGAAGAGTTACCGGTGCTGCTTTAAGTGGTGATAACATGGTATTTACTTCTCACCACTTTAAGAAACACATTAATTTATGGACTCTTGATGGAGAATTAGTAGATACTCCAATTTTATACCTCGATGGAAACCCATGGATGGGAGATAACGGCAAAGGTCATAATTGGGGTGACATGGCTTCTACTCAAGAATTTGATCTCGGTGAAAGTGAAGGAGATTATGGTAACTTCAGTGGAAGAGTTATTGAAGGTGATAGAACCGATCCTTGGAAAAAAGAGCATTGGAATTTAGCCGAAATGAAACTTTACAGACCAGGTACAATCACAAAGGTTTCAGGAGCTACTATAGACGAAGCAAATAATCCTAATATGGATACAGAGGCTAGACAAAACTCTGCAAATGCTGACATCGCTGATCTAAGAAGTAAAGCATACAAATTTACTGCATTAGGACAAGGTGGATATGCTGTTATGAGGTTTAGAGCACCAACAGTAGTTACTCCTTCTTCTAGATTACAAGTAGTTGAAACTACTTGGAATAGATTAGCAAATTATAAAGATACCTATGGTATAACAAATTATGTTGCTGAAGCATTACGCTCTTATAATGAAAAAGCAAAAGTATATGTTTGGTTAGCAGACGATCCATACAATCAACCTCGTTATGTAAATGACTCTTGGATAGTAGGTGGTTCTGGAGGTCAATGGATTGAAGTGGGTGATGCATATATTTCTGAGAATATTTTCGATTATGCGGGCACAGGAATAGATAATGGCACTCCAATCCAATGGGTAAAAATAGTGGATAATGGTAGTGGAACTTTTGATGGATTTGATGTTAATTTTGTATCAGCGTACGCAGATTATTGTGAAAACTTTGCTTACGGTGATTTCGAAGGAGACAATTCTATGTATTTTGATTATTACAGTACTTACACTGAGGCTCCTCGTTTAGATCAAGGTGATCATGAAGGGCTAGCAGCCGTAACAAATAATCCAAAATCAGTTCACAATGCTTTTATAGATGTTGATTTAGGTTCTAATGTATTAGTAGTAAATGCAGCTCAAAATGATCATCAAACTAGAAGCTCTTATGATGAAAATGCTCCTCTTTCTAAAACGTTCTTCAAAACATATATACCGGTATTAGCAGGAGAAACTTATTACTTCAGCGCAGATGCATTAAATGTTATACCGTCAAACAGAGATACCAATGACCCTAACCTTAGAATGTATGTCACCTATAATATTGGTTTCTTGAATGTAAATACAGAATATTCTTCAGATTATATCCTTCCTGAAACAAATCCTAACAATGTAGTATGGACAGGTTTATTATACGAGTTTACTGCTTCACAAAGTGGTGTTGTAGAAATTGGTATTCAAGAAACATCTGATAAGTGGCATGGTAATGATTTCGCTGTAGATAATATTTATTTCGGTTGTACACTTCCAGATGGTGTAGACCCTAATTAATATCAACTTACTCAGTAGATAATTAAATATTAGTTTTATCAAGACAGATTTTTATCTTTGAATAAAAATCTGTCTTTTTCATTTATGCAAAACCACTTCACCAAAAACATAGATCGCACTCCTTTCTCCACTGTAAAGTACGATCTCCGAAAAGTACTCTTCGGAACAGAAGATATTATTCCATTATGGGTAGCAGATATGGATCTACCTACTGCTCCCGAAATTACAGAAGCTTTAATCAAAAGATTGGAGCATCCCATCTATGGATATACGTTACAGGACGATTCTTTTTGGCAGTCGGCTATCGACTGGATTGATAAAAGACATCAATGGAAAGTGCATCGCAAAGATTTTGTTTTTGTAGCGGGCATTGTTCCGGCATTGGGATTTTTGGTAGAAGCATTCACTCAGCCTAAAGAAAAAGTAGGCATCTTCTCTCCTGTTTATCCTCCGTTCAGAGACAATATCGTTGGCAATGACAGAACGCTGGTCGAAGTCCCTTTCATCAATACAGACAATCGTTATTTCATTGATTTTGACCTTTTTGAAGAGGAACTTAAAAATGGATTGAAATTATTGATCTTTTGCCATCCACACAACCCTTCCGGACGAGTTTGGAGTAAAGAAGAACTGGAGAAAATTCTTCAATTGTGTGATCAATACGATTGCAATATCATCTCTGATGAAATACATGCTGACCTTATGTTCTATGGACATAAACACATCCCATTCGCCTCATTATCTGATGTAGCCGAAAAAAGGGTGGTTACCTGCATGGCTCCTTCAAAAACATTCAATTTAGCCGGTTTAAACTGTGCCTATCTGATTTTTAAGAACAAGAAATTACAAGATAAATATGTCAACAGAGTAAAACATATGCATCTCGATTTTGGAGGATTGATGGCCACAGAATCAATGAAAGCAGCCTATAACCAGGGAGAAAATTGGTATCAAGATTTACTAAAACATATTCAAGGCAATATCGACTATATAGTAGAACAATTTGATAAAACCCCTATTAAGGCAATGAAACCTGATGCCACTTACCTTATTTGGTTAGATTGCCGGGCACTTGGTACTCAGGATCAAATCAAAGAATTTTTCTTTAAAAAGGCCAAAGTGGGAGTGCAAGATGGATTAATGTTTGGTAAAGCCGGAGATGGATTTATGCGTTTGAATACGGCTTATCCTAAATCAGTTTTAGAGGAAGCAATGAAACGCATTTTAAATCAGCTTGAATAATTTTGAGGAGTACAATTTATATTTCTCAATTTTTCCTATATTTAGATGTATATTTCAATCTCTTTTTAATTATTGGTTATTTATGATTCCTTTGAATCTTAACCATCTTCAATCTTTTTAAAAAATGAAATTAACCAACGGACTAATAGTTTTAGCATTTTTAGGGACTACTTTGTTCTCCTGCTCCGATGATGATAATAACCCCACTGAAGAAATATCTGCTGACTTCGAAGAGAATTTAAGCTTAGATACTTGGGAATACACCGAATATTCTCAAGGTGAGTACGGTAACCCTAAGGGATGGGAAACATCTAACCCTGGAACTACTTTTTTAGGCGTGGTAAATGCTTATGAAGAAAAAGAAGATGTAATTAATGGCAGTGCTGCAAAGTTAGAAACTAAAGGTATTGGCTTGACAGGTATTGCAGCGGCAACAATTTACACTGGTAAGTTTGAACTAAACCTTTCAGATCCTGCTAAAAGTGCTCAATTAGGAGTTCCTTATACAAAACGACCAGTATCTATGTCGTTTAACTATAAATATACTCCTGGAGCTATTTATGAACAATATGACGGTGCATTAGGAACAACAATTGAAGGTGTCGATTCTTGTTTAGTGTATATGTATTTACAAAAAAGAGAAGGTGATCAAATTCTTCGTGTAGGTACCGCAGCTATGCAAAATTCGGATACTGTAACCGAATGGACAAAACGTACATTAGATGTGACTTATGGTGAAATTGAAAACCCTGTAGCTGGTTTTAAACTTCGTGAAGAAGAAACTGGATGGGCAGCAGCAGATACTACTCCTACTCACATTATTGTTGTATTTACTTCAACAAGTGCTGGCGATTTCTTCAGAGGAGCAATCGGAAGTACTTTATTTGTTGACGAAATTTCTATTGAATACTAATTTCATGAATTATAAAAAAATTGGGGTAGTAATGTTCTTTGCTACCCTTTTCAGTATCTCCGTCTTCGGACAAGAGGAAGAAAAATTGGAATGGGGTGCGAGAGCAAGTTTCAACATTGGAGCATCAGTTCCTATGTACTTTCAAAATATGCCCGAACGATTTTCTTTCTCCACTACTTTTAATCCCTCAATAGGTGGATATGTAAATATTCCGATCAAAGGAGATAGAAATCACCTTCACTTGGAGCTTACTTATACTCACAAAGGAAACTCAACAGAAGCGACAGTTAAAAATCAATACTTTAAAGTAAGTGATGCCTATTTGGGATATGTTACAGGAGATGTCAAGACAAATATCTCACTCAACTACATCGAACTTCCTATTCAGTTTAGAACCAATTTAGGTAAGAATGATAACGGATGGAATGTACTTGCAGGTCTTTATCTGGCAGTAATGATTGAAGGAACATTTGATGGTATTCTTTATCAAGGAGGAACAATCGAAGATGTTGCTGGAACGGTAAGCCCAATCGGGCGAGATACACCTTATGATTACAGTCATGATTTGGTTAATTTTGATTGGGGTGCCCAATTCGGTATTCAAAAACAAGTGAACCGATTTAATTTCGACGCTCAAATTGCTTGGGGATTCAACGGAATTTTCCCTCGTGGATATGAAACAGTGGATCCAAATCTTTTTAATTTATACGGAAAGATTGGTTTAACCTATCAGGTTTGGTAACAACTACTTTATGATATTTATGAAGCTATCTTGATTTATTGAGATAGCTTTTTTTATTTTTTTACCAAAACATGATCCCAAATTTTATAATAATTAATGGTTTTTAGATTAGATTAATAATAATGTATTACATATTCTTCTTATATTTGGGATCAACAGTATTATATGAAATTAATCATATATTTTGGTAAATGAAAAGAAAAACCAACTACAAATAAATACGACAAAAATTCTTTCTTTTCAATACAAACCAGCTAAATATCAATAAACTATCCATTTATTCTTTCCCACTTCTAAAGCGTAGAATTGGGATTTTTTGTTTACAAAAATTAAATGGAATTAAACTAAAACAATTATGTTTAAAAACATGAAAGGCTTTAAATCAAAGCATCAAAGACTAAATTTAAATTCGAGTGTTTACAAAAATATTTATATCTCTGATAGTGAGAAAACACTCATTCTAGAAAAAGAGGATCAAACGATTATCTATAACGGTGATTTCAAAGGGAAATTCAATCCATCTTATACTATAGGTACTCTAGATATCGTAAAACTGTTAAGTAAATACAGAGTCAAAAACAAAAGTTGGCTAAACATCTTTTCCAATATCTCTCATGTCAAATCTTATAATGTAGAAATGCCAGGTTAATAAAAAAGGTTAGCAATTCAAATTAGAAAATTGCTAACCTTTATTTTTTATAGATAATATCTTAGATATCAGGTATCCAATTCCGTTTTAGTTACTTTCTAAAAGAAGAAACTTCAAAACCTACTACCTACTACCTAATCTACAGCATTGTAGAAGGACAAACATAATTTGTCACATCAATACCCGCCTCTTTAATCGCTTTAAAACCTCCTTTTACATCAATGATGTGATCAAATCCTCTTGATTTAAGAATTGATGACGCAATCATCGAACGATAGCCACCTGCACAGTGAATGTGGTAGGTACCATCTTTTGCTAAATCATTCCATTCTGAGTTGATGAAATCCAAAGGTTTATTAACTACTTTATCGTTATTGATATGCTCTGATACATACTCTGATTTTTTTCTAGCATCAATAACTTGGATATCTTTTGATAATCTCTCTTTTAGTTCCTCGGCAGTAATCGATTCAATCTGATCGATCTCTTTGCCTGCAGCCTTCCAAGCTTCAATTCCTCCTTCAAGGAAACCTAAAGTATTATCATATCCTACTCTTGACAAACGAGTGATCACTTCTTCTTCCGTACCTTCATCTGCAATCAAAACGATGGGTTGATGTAGATCGACAATCAAAGCACCTACCCAAGGAGCAAACCCACCTTTTAGACCGATGTTGATTGAATTAGGAATAAATCCATCTTTAAATGTTTGAGGTGAACGAGTATCCAACATCAAAGCACCTTCTGCATTTACTACCTCTTCAAAAAGTTGAGGATTCATTGGTGTATTACCATTGGCTAAAATCTGATCGATATGCTCATATCCCTCTTTGTTCATTTTCACGTTTTTAGGAAAATATTGAGGAGGTGTCGCCAAACCAGTAGTCACTTCTTTGATAAATTCTTCTTTGCTCATATCGTCTCTCAAAGCATAATTGGTTGCTTTCTGATTTCCGAGCGTATCAAAAGTTTCCTTACTCATGTTCTTACCACAAGCAGAACCCGCTCCATGGGCTGGGTAGACCATTACTTCGTCAGCCAACGGCATAATTTTATTTCTAAGAGAATCGAATAATAAACCTGCAAGGTCCTCTCTTGTTAGATCCGATTTCACGGCTAAATCAGGACGTCCAACATCTCCAATAAATAAAGTATCACCTGAGAAAATAGCGACATCCTTACCATTTTCATCTTTTAATAAAAATGTTGATGACTCTTGTGTATGTCCAGGGGTATGTAAAACAGTAATGGTAACTTTACCTAATTGGAAAACCTCTTCGTCTTTGGCAATATGTGCCTCATAGGATGTTTGTGCAGTTGGACCAAAAACGATTGTTGCTCCCGTTGCTTCTGCAAGAGACACATGTCCAGATACGAAATCAGCATGGAAATGCGTTTCAAAAATATATTTAATTTTTGCTCCTTCTTTTTCTGCTTTTTCTAAATAAGGTTTTGTTTCTCTAAGTGGGTCAATAATTACAGCTTCTCCTTCCGATTCGATGTAATAGGCTCCTTGAGCTAAACAACCAGTGTAAATTTGTTCGATTTTCATAATGTTTGTATTCGATGAATATGTTTAAATAATGTGTTTAAATTTTTCTTTCTTCAAAATCGTTACTCTGAATCGCTCTTTCAAAGTTACGTCTTATTTCTATTTGATTCCCCTTTTTATCGTAAAAATCAATGGCAGATTGTACGTCTAAAAAGAAATGATCTTTTCCCAAACGATGCATCAGACCAACTCTAGTGAGAAAGTCACGGACAGGACCGATCATATCCGAAAAATATGTTCTAATTCCTTCCTGTTTGAGATCATATACAAGATCTTCTAATGCACTTAGAGCAGTAGAATCTATGTTCGAAACGCTACCAAAATGCAATACTAAAAGTTTTACTTTTTCCTTCTTTTCTACCTCACATTTTACCTTGTCGCAAAAGTAATTGCAATTGGCAAAATAGAGCTGGGCATCCTGCCTGATTATCAGTATATCTTTTCGCTCTTCGATATCATCAAATCGTTTGGTATTTCTATATTCTGATGATCCTTTTAATTTGGCCAAGACAGCAATATGTGGTTTTGCTGTTCTTTTCACTAACAACAATAAGCTTAAAATCATCCCCAATAAAATCCCCTCTTGTATCCCCAGAAAGAACGTAATCACAAAAGTGATCAACAACATATAAAAGTCTTCTCTCTTCGTTTTCCATAAGAATTTTGGATATTTGGTATCGACTAAGCCATACACTGCCACTAAAATGATAGAGGCGATGATAGCTTTAGGAAGTGATTCGAAAATAGGCGTTAGGAACAATAAAGTGATGAATAAAATACCACTACTTATGATATTCGCCAAGTTCGTATTGGCACCTGCCTGATCATTCACAGCTGATCTACTGAAACCTCCTGTAGTATGAAAAGCACCAAAAAAGGAACCCACAATATCTGCCATCCCTAAGGCAATAAACTCTCTATTGTTATCAATTTGATATTCTCCCTTATGCTTCATTTGTAGTGCCTTACTCACAGAAATCGATTCCATATAAGCAATTAGAGAAATCGCCAAAGCAGACGGCAAAAGATGTTTTATCAATTCAATATCAAATACCGGCAATTGAAAAGTAGGCATCCCCTGAGGAATAGCTCCTAAAACCTGAATATCCAAAGGAATAAAAAACATCACTCCTAATCCTGCCAAAACGGCCACCAAAGAACCTGGAATTTTTTTACTCCATTTTTTTGTCAACCTAATCAAGAAGATACCAATTAAACCGACAACCAAAGCCGAATAATTAAATACATCGAATTGATAAATAATCTCTTTAATCACTCCAAAAGTTGACTTCCCCCTTTCAATATCAATCCCAAAAATATTTTTAAGCTGATCCAATCCAATCACAAAAGCAGCCGCCGATGTAAAACCACTAATCACAGGTTTGCTCAGAAAATTGACTAAAAAGCCAAATCCAATCCAACCAAAAACCACTTGAAACACCCCAATGATCAATGTTAGGAGTAAAATAGCCGATAAATAATTATCAGGACCAACAGAGGCAATAGAACCCACCGTAGCTGCGATCAACATAGAATCAATAGCCACAGGCCCTACCGACACTTGTCTCGAAGTACCCAAGAAAGCATAGATCAACTGAGGGATCATGGCTGCATATAAACCATACACAGGAGGTAGCCCTGCCAAACTAGCATAAGCCATACCCTGTGGAATCAACATAATTCCCACAGTGATCCCTGCCGATAAATCGCCAGATAAAAACTCCTTTTTATATCCCTTCAACCAAGAAGGTATAATGGTACTTTTTTGCATTCGAGTGTAACTTTATGCTGCAATATTGCTTTTCATTTTGAAATGTTGTGTAACATAAATCACATAATTTGAAATTAGTTAGGGATTATTTCTACACCCCATTTATCCGAGTAATTCGATAGATTTTGACGAAAAAATGAGTGTTTGATAGTAGATCATGGCTAATAGGTCGTGGGACGAGGGGCTGCGCCGCCTCGCTGGGGAGGATGAGTTGATCGATAGCTTCATGAAAAAATAGATTTGTTTAAAAGGTAATTATTAATAATCATAGTTCGTTTCCTAATACATCACGGCTAATAGATCGGGGAACGAGGGGCTACGCCACCTCGCTAGGGAAGGTGAGTAAATCGAAAGTTTCATGAAAAAATAGCCTTGAATAAAAGGTAATTATTGCTTTGGGAAATCGAGGGGTTTCACCGCCTCTCTTCATTTTTTTATTTTTATCCCTTACTTCTTACCTTTTACTTCTTACTTTATTAAACATCCACAGGAATAAATTCCTGGGCTTTTGATACACGAATCCCATAGTATACCCTTTCCCCTTAGTTCATTATTTACAATACGAGGTCGGGAGACCTCTAACGTTCTTTAGGCACAAATGTCGCTAGCGCTTAACATTTGCGCCAGTTTTATAAAAACGAGCGTTAATTTAGCAACTCCTATTTCCTACCTACTAACTCCTACCTAAAAAAACAGTGTCATTTTGACCCCACCTATCTACATCTTAAATCGAAATATTCCTGTCGCAAAAACATCTCGGCCATTTTGACACATTTCACTGACAATTTTTATCAAAAAGTCTATTGGCACACTCTTGGCAAAACGAGTGTCAGTATCCCGAAAAGTGGGAGACTTTATTTTTTGAATGATTAATAACTTTTAAAACAATAGATTCCAATGTCACAAGTGAACATTAAACCTTTAGCGGACAGAGTACTTATCGAACCTGCAGCAGCTGAAACAAAAACTGCATCAGGTCTATTTATTCCTGACAATGCGAAAGAGAAGCCTCAAAAAGGTACTGTTGTAGCAGTAGGAAACGGAACAAAAGACGAACCTTTGACAGTTAAAGTTGGAGACACTGTAATTTATGGTAAATATTCTGGTACAGAATTAAACTTAGACGGTACAGATTACTTGATGATGCGTGAGGCGGACATCTTGGCGATCGTTTAATTTATACTCAAATTTTAGAAGGAAACTTCAACATTACATTTAACACAACATTATTTCGCTGAGAACATCAGCATTTAATCTTAAAAATATTATGGCAAAAAATCTTCATTTCGATACAGAAGCAATCGAAGGATTAAAAAAAGGCGTTGATGCATTGGCAAACGCAGTTAAAGTTACTTTAGGACCAAAAGGTCGTAACGTTATTTTAGAAAAATCATTCGGATCACCACACGTTACTAAAGATGGTGTATCAGTAGCTAAAGAAATCGAATTAGCAGAGCCTATCGAAAACATGGGTGCTCAGTTGGTAAAAGAAGTAGCTTCTAAAACTGCTGATGAGGCAGGTGATGGTACAACTACAGCCACTGTTCTTACTCAAGCTATCTTCACTACAGGTATCAAAAACGTAGTGGCAGGTGCTAACCCAATGGACTTGAAGCGTGGTATCGACAAAGCAGTAAAAGCGATCGTTGCTGAGTTGAAAAACTCTTCAAAGACTGTTGAAACAAACAAAGAAGTTGAGCAAGTAGCAACAATTTCTGCGAACAACGACGCTGAGATCGGTAAAATGATCGCTGAAGCAATGGAAAAAGTAGGTAAAGATGGTGTAATCACTGTTGAAGAAGCAAAAGGTACTGAAACAGAAGTGAAAACTGTAGAAGGTATGCAATTCGACCGTGGATACCTTTCTCCATACTTTGTGACAAACACAGAGAAAATGGAAGCAGATATGGAATCTCCATACATCTTGATCTACGACAAGAAAGTTTCTACAATGAAAGAATTGCTTCCAGTATTAGAGCAAGTAGCTCAAACTGGCAAGCCTCTAGTAATCATCGCTGAGGATGTTGATTCTGAAGCATTGGCTACATTAGTAGTAAACAAAATCCGTGGTGCATTAAAAGTAGCTGCTGTTAAAGCTCCTGGTTTTGGTGACCGTCGTAAAGCAATGTTACAAGACATCGCTGTACTTACAGGTGGTACTGTAATCTCTGACGAAACAGGTATGAAGTTAGAAGATGCAACTATCGATATGTTAGGTACTGCGGAGAAAATGATCATCGACAAAGACAACACTGTTGTTGTTAACGGTGCAGGTAATGCTGACGCTGTTGCTGCTCGTGTTGCTGAGATCCGTGTTCAAATCGAAAACACAACTTCTGATTACGATAAAGAAAAATTACAAGAACGATTGGCTAAATTGGCTGGCGGTGTTGCAATTATCTATATCGGTGCAGCTACTGAAACAGAAATGAAAGAAAAGAAAGACCGTGTGGATGATGCTTTAGCAGCAACAAGAGCAGCGGTTGAAGAAGGTATCGTAGTTGGTGGAGGTACTGCCCTATTGAGAGCTTCATCTGTTCTTGATTCTGTTGATACAGCTCACCCAGACGAAGAAATTGGTGTTCAAATCGTTAAAACTGCTATCCAAGCTCCATTGAGAACTATCTTGGGTAACGCTGGTTTAGAGGCATCAGTTATCGTAAATAAAATCTTAGAAGGCGAAGGTAACTTCGGTTTCAATGCGCGTACAGAGGAGTACCAAGACTTAGTTGAGGCTGGTGTAATCGACCCAACTAAAGTAACTCGTCTTGCACTTGAGCACGCTGCTTCAGTAGCTTCATTGTTGTTAACTACGGACTGTGTAGTTTCTAACGAGAAAGAAGAAGCTGGTGCTGCAGCTCCTGCTATGCCTCCAATGGGTGGTGGTATGCCAGGTATGATGTAATCGAAATCATCGGTAGAGTAAACATATACAAAAGGCTGTTTCTTTCATTAGAGACAGCCTTTTGTTTTATGATACTCTTGAGTTCTTTAAATGGAAAGTTTTAAACTTATGCTTTTTCAATATTTTCTCATCTTCTTTCACTTCTTTATACAGTAAATCTACCAAGTGATGCATTTTAGAATCAATGTTTTCAAGATTCTTCTTAATCACATTTAGTAAAAACTGTTTTTCTTCCCGAGATACATCGGTAGCTTCAAATAGCTCCAAAATTCCTAAAGAAGTTGATAAATTCCCTCTTAAGTGATGTGAGGTGTAATCTAAGGCATGATTTAATTTTCTATTATCCTTTTCGATCTGACGTATATAAGAATACGTTTGAGACTCATCGGAGAAAACACTTACAACGTAAGGTTCTTCCAATTTCTGTACTCTATTCGTTCTATGAATAGTTTTCGTATTATCTGATTTAAAACCCATGAAGGGGATCACCTGAGTTTTCCCATCTAGATATACTTTTTCCAACAATTGAGATAATCCTATCTCCTCACAATTAGGGAAAACAGTTTCCAACAACTTTCCCTTGGTTTCATTCTCTGATAATCCATCCATTTCCCGACCAGCTTCATTATAATAATATATTTCAAATTTATGTGGTGCTAATCGTTTGTAAATAGTTACGCCTAATGGGGAATTATCATAGTAGTTAAGTAGTTCTTGAGTCATATATTGTATGTATTGTATTTCAAGCGTAACATAATTTAAAAAAAATTGCTCATAATCAACACATTGATGTAATATTATCAATAAACTACCACAAAAATTAGTTTGCACGGTGTTATGACTCTAAAAAAAGAAATAGTCTGAGTTGCACATAAACAATTTGTGCTCACCCAGACTATCATTTTATTTTTTACATCATATCCATCATGTCATCTCCTCCTCCACTGCTATCTGATTTTTTACGTTTCTTTTTACTTCCTTTATTCATCTGACCGAATCGATATGAGAAAGTAAGATAAGCAACTCTCGATTCCCAATCTGCTGTCATATCCGAAGTAAATCCAACGCCTTCACTATGTACATTGAATTGATAAGTGTTTAATACATCAGATACTCTGGCTTGAAGTGTACCTTTTCCTTTGAATAACCTTTGTGATACGGCAACATCAAGTCCACCCATTGGATCGATATGTCCTTGTGCCGTCGCACGTCTTGAACTAAAACGACCTGATAACTGTAAGGTTGTGGTCTTGGTTAAATTGGTCGAGGACATCAATTTAGCATTCATTGTCCAAGCCTGATTGGATAAGTCCAGATCACCAGAATTACCATTAATTTGAAGGTTATATATATTTGTACTTCCTGTGAATTTCCACCATTTTGTCATATTGTAGGTAGCAATCCCTTCAAAACCATAACTCTGTTTATTATCCATATTATCCCAAGATAAAATCGTTACCCCTTCTGGAGTGGCACTTGTTACTCTTTGCATCGCATCATGAGTATAACGATAATACACCGAACCAGTTAAGGTAATATCGTCCCAACCATGTTGGTAAGTCACCTCTAAAGCATCTATAAATTCCGGCTTTAAATAAGGATTACCTTTTCTAAGTGATTGTGGATTGGAATAATCTGGGAAGGGATTTAAAGTTCTTCCTCTTGGTCGATTCACTCTTCTACTATATCCAAAAGACACCTCTCTTTGTTGAGCAAATTTATAAGATACATGCACGGTTGGATAAAGTGCAAAGTAATTATTTTGTACTTCCTGACGATCTGTTATTGCATTTTCGTCCAATATAGACGTGGTGTAAGCCTGTTCCGCTCTAACCCCTAATTGATACCCAAATTTACCTGCTTCATGTCGGAACATGGCGTAAGCAGCATGCACATCTTCGTTATAATTAAAGTTGTTATTCAGAGAATCATCTGATACCCAATTTCCTCCTTGTAAACTTTCCGAGGTAAAATCTGCTCCAATTCTTCTTAGGGTAGATTTAGCTCCAACTTCTAATGTTGATTTTTCGCTCAACGGATGTGTATAATCAATTTGTGCAATATACAATTCACTCGGTCCATCATTTCGGTTACGCTGTTGGAATGATGGTGATGATACTAAACCACCGTTGCCGTCGTATCCATATTCATCAAAATTACCATTGGATACTCGATTCGAAGTAGAGATTTGTCCAGATACATCAAGTACTTGATTGGGGTTGACAAATGTTCTATGCCAGCCAAAATTATATTCTTGTGTCTGATTCTCTCTTGTCGATACATTATCTCTTAAGAATAAATCGTAAGCATCATCATTCTGATCATAATAATTGACTAGTAGCTTCTCATTATTTGTCCCTTCTCCAGTGTTGAAAGTGGCGTTGACATACACATTGTTGTAGTCATTGAAATCATAATCCAACCCTGTTTTAAATAAATGAGAGAGTCTTTCATCATCACGCTTCGTATTTTGAACATTTGATCCTGTAAAGGCATTCGTTTCCCTATCGTAATTTTTTTGAGTTTGCGTTCTTTCTTGCCACCTTTCGTTGTATCTACCTGAATAATTACCAAAAACATTCAGTTTCCCTACTCTAGCGTTCACACCAACATTAGCATTGTATTTATTATTGTTACCCACGGTAACACTCGCATTTCCATTCACTCCACCTTTTCTATCTTTCTTCAATACAATATTGATGATACCACTCGTCCCCTCAGGATCATATTTGGCAGATGGATTAGTAATTACCTCTACTCTTTCAATAGAACTAGCAGGAATCTGATCTAAAATATCAGCTGTTGATTCGCTTGTTAAATTAGAAGGCTTGCCATCAATAAAAATAGTCACATTTGATGAACCTCTTAAACTAACCGATCCGTCCTGATCTACATCAATAGATGGAATATTATTTAATGCATCGGTCATCGAACCACCTACAGTTGTTAAATCTTGAGCAACATTAAACGTTCGTTTATCAATCCCTAATTCCATCATATCACGCTCTGCAGTGACTGTCACTTCATCTAAAGCTTTTGCTGAAGCCGTCATGACTAAATTTCCTAGAAACTTTTCAGGAGCATCAGGTTTGATGATAAAAGGGGTTGTAATGGTTTCATCGTATCCGATAAAGGTTAATTTAGCAAACATTCTACCCACCTGAACTTCAGAAATTTTCACTCTACCTTGCTGATCTGTGGCTCCTCCTGTTAGAAAACTGGAATCTTTGGCTGAAAATAAAGCGACAGTGACAAATTCTAATGGTTCTTTAGAATCAGCATCGGTTACTTTTGCTGTGACCACTCCAATTTTTGGTCTTGCTCCTCCTCTTTTACCGGTATCGGTTGGCCGTTGTGCAAAAGCTGAAGTTTGAATTAGTATGAATGAAGTTAGGAAGATTAAATATCTCATTGCCTTAGTAAAGTTGTTTGATTTAGTGGTTCACTTTAGTGATTACCCTATTTTATTGATGAATTCTATGGTTTTGTTTTATCAATAGAACAAATAGCTTGTTGTTATTGATATCATCAAATTTGAAAAGGAATAATGTGAATAAGTAGTATTTTCAACAAACAACCCATTTTTTTCAACAAACGAATCCAAACAGGGTAAAATTTGATCTAGGATTAACTTGAAATTTATTTTATCAGAATGTTAAACAAATAATTCACTCGATATTTTATCGGCAAACAACTTTCCTTTTTCGGTTAAAATCAAATGATTGTTCTTGACTTTAATCCAATCGGAAACATAAAAACGATCCACTTCTTCCTTCATCTCTTTTAATAAATCAAATTGATAATTATCAAGTAGAAATTGAAGGTCACAGCCCCATATAGTGCGTAAAGTGGTCAATATATATTCGTTTATTCCATCGGCTCTAGTCAACATTTCTTTATCGAACATCAAGATATTTTCCTGGACAATGGACTTTACATATTTCGCATTATTGCTCACATTATATTGTCTTGAATCACTACCATTAAATGAATGCGCCCCCGGACCTATACCTAAATAAGGTTTCCCTTTCCAATAGGCACTATTATGTTGACTATAAAAACCTGGTTTGGCAAAGTTTGAAATCTCATAATGATCGTATCCATTTTGAGAAAGTGTCTTGACCAAATGTTCAAACTGTTCAGCCGAATACTCATCTTCTGCGGGTTTAAATTTTCCTTTTTTAGTCCAAGCCCCCAAGGCAGTTTTCTCTTCTACTGTCAGACAATAAGAAGAAATGTGAGGTACATTGAGTGATAAAGCAGTCTCTAAATCTTTGTACCATACCGAATGATCTTGAAATGGAATACCATAAATAAGGTCAATGGTCAAATTGTCAAACCCTGCATCTTGTGCCATTTTCACTGCATTCAGACTTTCTTCCGCATTATGAGCCCTATTCATGAGTTCTAAATGTGGACCATAAAAAGATTGTAAGCCAATGGATAGTCTGGTAATGCCTAATTTTTTCCAAAATGCTAGCTTCTCTTTGGTGATATCATCTGGGTTGGCTTCAAGAGTCACTTCCTTCACCCCACTCGTATTAAAGTTATGATGAACTTTTTCTAATAAGACCGATAATTCATCAATGGATAGAATGGAAGGTGTTCCCCCTCCGAAATATATAGTTTCAATATTTTCATTAATGTATTCCTTTTGCTTATCCAACTCCCACAACATGCCCTTCACCACATCATTTTTAAGCTTTAACGATGTACTGAAGTGAAAATCACAATAATGACATGCCTGCTTACAAAAAGGTATATGAAAATAAATTCCACTCATTCTCAAATATTTTTAAAATTTTCTATCATTTTTTTGTCCAACCCAAATTTATGATTGTCATAAATACGGAAACACGCAAAAGAAACAAAAAATTTTATATACACTCTATTCATTTGACGATAATGTTGTTTAGAAACACTTAATATTTTAAGTGTTTCTTTTTTTTGAGACAATTTTATAAAAATTAAGAATCAAAATTATAAAAGCGCCTAATTAATAAATTTTGAAACAACAATAAAAAAAAGTTAATTATTATTTATGTGTATTACATAAATAATAATTAACTCAATATAACAAAGGATAAGTTAATCCAAATTGCTTTTTCCAAACATGTAATCCATCATGCTTTAATAAATGAAGGTATTGATACATTTTACCTGAATTTTCATCGAGGAATTGATCATTCATTAAATATTTCCAGTGTTCGCTATATATTATTGGTCTAGTACTTTTATAAAGGTCATGTCTAATCTTACTCCATTTATCTAAATCATAAGTCATGTTAACACATGGATATTCTTTAAACTTTAAAAATAAGAAAATCGGTCTTTCATTCATTCTTATATCAAAAGAGAATGGATTTCCCATTAATCTCTGAATAGGTATTTTGAATGAGTAAACTAAATTATTAGAATTTGTTCCTGTTTTATTTTTCCGAAGTAATATTTCCTTTTCCTCCCATATATCTTCCTCCATCAAAGAATATTCTCTGAATATGTTTTTCTCAAATTCATCTAAGAAAATATGAAAATCCCTTTTGATATATAAATTGAAAGTACAAATCGTAGAGAAATCTAAATTAATAGTTGTAGTCGGTTTAAAAACACTTAAGGTATCATCAATAAAAGAGATCCTGAATCCATTATTAAATAATGTTCGAGCCCAAGGTTCTTGAATATTCCAGTATACAGCCTTCCATAAATACTTAGGAACATTTTTCATATTGAATTTTAAAACAGAAGTAAATTTCTCTACATTAATATTCTTTCTCAAATCTTGATTAAGTGACATTTTGGGGATTTAATTTTTAGTTAATTTACTTGAAAATTCACCAATGTAACTTTCATTGGATTTTGCAATATTTATAAAAGCATATAATTATTAATATTATTTTCGAATTACATTATTAAATATCAAATTAGATGAGGATAGATTATATATAACCTAAATACAAATAACAACTACATATAAACGCTTAGTATTCGATTATTATGAGAAAATCCAACAAGCAATATTAGAATTGCTTGCTATGGATTTCTCAATCTGATCGTTAAACAGTTGTATTAATAATCTTGTACACCAGTAAATTAAATGTGTTTTTATTATCCATTCAAATAGCCTTAACTAAGTATATACCATACTTTTAGTAACGCTTTCTATAATTTATTCACTAATTGTATCATTGGTAAGTTTGCAGGGATATAAAATACCCCCGCAATACCAATTTGTGCTTCAAAATGAAGCGATAGAATCGCTAATTAGTGTTTGACCTTATACGGTCAAATCTGTATTTAGAATAAATATTTTATGAAATTGGAATAGATCATGATTTTGTAAATGAAATTAATATTAAAACAACAATAAGTGTCTAAATATCAACACAATTACAAATAACAATACAGTAATTAGTCAATCAAACAATTTGTATGAAACAACAATAAAAATACATTATTACCAAGCTTATGAATCAAACAGTTGACAGTATTTAGAATTTATATTTCAATACTTAATAGTTTTAAAGTCTTCATTTTTAAAATTTGTTTTTAATTAGTCGTAATCTTTGTAGAGCATAGATTTTAATTTTTGGTTTTATTAATTAATTCTCTAAAAGTTTGTTTAAAGAACATATTTTAGTTCGCTGTTACCGAAATAACTATGCAAGTATAACCCTGTTTAGTTTTATTTACAAATTATTATCTATTTATTTTCAATAAATTAACCTTGCTTTTCTCAATGAAATTTCAAGCACATTAATCATATACAATAGGTATGATTATCTAAAAAATTAAATATTATACAAATAATCGTTACGTATAACTACCTAATTGCACTTTATCACGATAAGTGTACATTTAACATATAGAATTTAAAATATTAGAATAGTACAATTATTTTAATGTTCGATTTTTTTTTGAAAAAAATCAAAATAATTTAATTTACAAACACTCATTACGTTGTACCCCCGGTACGTAAACGAGGGATAGGATGCACAATCCGGATACACAACCACCCAATACGTTGTACTCCCGGCTCGTAAACGAGGGGCCAAGGCCACCGTCGTTGGAGACCGTGATGTCTACTAACTCTCTTCAAGATGATAGAAATATGATTTTTGTCACTATTGCCATAAAAAACCACTGAGGGAAAACCAATAAACTACCGTAAAACAACAATATATCTAATATGAATAGACTAATTAGCTACTACGTCTTCAACGAGGTGGACTTGGCCCCTCGGTACACGAACCGGATACACAGACAGGGTATACAGACTGATATACAGACCGAGTACACGGACTAGATATGCAGACTGCATACTCAGACAGATATACATATCAAGCATACTGATGGATATGCAGACTGTATTATACACAGACTAGATATATAGACCGGGTACACAGACTATATACAAGCATGACACAAACACCCAATACGTTGTACTCCCGGCTCGTAAACGAGGGGCCAAGGCCACCATCGTTGGAGACCGAGACGTCTACTACACCAACTCAAGATGATAGAAACATGATTTTTGTCACTATTGCCATAAAAGCAACAGAGGGGAGACCAAAAAACAACCGTAAAACAGTAATATATCTAATATTAATAGACTAATTAGCTACTCCGTCTTCAACGAGGTGGCCTTGGCCCCTCGACCACGGACCGGATACGCAGACAGGGTACACAGACTGATATACAGACAGAGTACATGGACTGGATATGCAGACCGGATACACAGACTAGATACGCAGACCGAGTTCACGGACTGTATATACAGGCAGGCCACACAGACTAAATAGGTAGACCGCATACATAGACAAAGTACACAGACTAGATACACATGTACCAGGACTATATGTATGCATCAGATACACGACACGTACTAACCTTCATACCATCTTATTATCACTTGTATAGATTAATAAACAAGACACACTCACCAATTACAAAAACTATCAAACCCAAAAAAACCCTCACATCTCTGCAAGGGCTTCAATATTTTTACATAACTAAGTTTCTATCGCAAGAATCTTCTACCAGGCAATCTGTAAGCCACACCAAAATTAAGTGTACCATACATATCTGTAGGAAGAGCTTGACTTCTTGAACCATCTAGCATAGAAGTTGAAGAAACTCTTAATAATGCATCTAAGTTAAAGACTAATTTTTCTTTTAATGCATATCTTACACCTAATCCACCTGCAAAAAGTCCACCTGGTTTAGTGTAAGAGCTTCCTGCTCCATCATTTACAACATAGTTGTTTACGTCCGCAATGAAAGTACCTAAACCAGCTTGCAAATACCAATTCCAATGATTCGCTTTTTTACCTTTATATGCTCCTCTTGACTTAGATTTTCTATCTACACCTAAATCTAAAATAAACATTGGAAGTACTTCAAATAAATTCGTTGAAAAAGCTTTTTCATTGTAGAAAGGATTTGCTTCTCCTTGTACTCTTTGTTCATAATTATCTTTTGATCCTAAACTTATATATCCAGCTTGAAACTTCACATGCCATTTTCTAGCAAATTTGTGCTGAATAAATAAATTGAAGTTTGGCTTGATACTACCGAAATCTAAATGATTAAAACTTTGGTTAGCGTATGTACCTGAATAATATGCTCCACCTATACTACCTCCAAATAACGTATAATTAGTTTTTTCGATTAAGTTTAGCGTCCTATGACTTTGAGCAAAGATTGTTTGAAAACAAAACAGTATTGGTAATAATAAAAGTATTTTTTTCATGACCGCATTTATTGTTTAAGCAACACCCTATTTTTCATGTAGTTAATTAAAATCGGCGTTGTTTGAAATTTTTCCTAAAATTAAAAAAAAATAATAAAAAATCATTAAATCAGACTACTTTTCTAGGTAAGAAATGTAATCTTTTCCATAATAAGAGTATTGATAACCACCCTTCTTATGCATCTTAACATCCGTCATAAACAATGCCAATTTTACATCTTGCATTTGAGTAACAGGTAAAATAGTTTTCTCTAATTGTGCTTTTGGCGTGTACCCTTGTCGAACTGCAAAACAAACTAAATCAGCATAACGCATTAAATTTCTAGAATCGGATACAATACCAATAGGAGCTGAATCATAAATAATGATATCGTACATCGTTTGCAATTCATCATACAATTCTTTCATTTTTTTCCCTTGCAATAATTCCGTAGGGTTAGGAGGAATAGTACCAGATAAAAGGACATCCAATTGTTCATTATCGGTCTTTTGAATGTACTCTTTGATATCATTACCTGAACTTAAATAATTCGACATCCCTAAATTTTTATTCAAACGAGGGTAAAAGTTATCCAATACTGGCTTTCTTAGATCGGCCCCCACCAACAACACCTTTTTATCCAAAACAGTATAGAACTGTGCCATATTAGCGGAAGTCACAGATTTCCCTTCCCCTGAAATTGAGGAAGTAAATACAATTGAAAACTTTTCTTTCTCCCCAATCAAGAATTGCAAATTGGTTCTTTTATTTCTATAACTTTCCGCTGCTACTGACCTCGTCAAAGGGTTCATCAATTCTCTAGGATTTTCTAAAGAAGCAATGTTTCCTAAGAAGGGTTGATCAACAATATCATTGATATCTTCTTCTTCCCTTACTTTTGTATCAAAAAGTACCATTACATACATTATCCCTATAGGTAAGGATAATCCTAAAATAAAACCAATTAATACATTCAACTTCCTCTTGGGGAAAATCGGAAATTCTGATGGTTCAGGCACAGACATCATTGTATAATCTGAAATTGTACTCGCTGCTCTAATATTGTATTCTGCTTGTTTTTCCAACAATAGTTTATATAACTGCTCATGTGTTTCAAACAATCGTTGATAATCCGATAATGTTTTTTCTTCTGATAATAAAGTATTGGTTGAACGAATTGATTTTTTAAGTTCTTTATTTAATTCATCCAACTGAATTTTCAATGCTTTTTTCGTACTCGCTACTGCTTCTGCAATTTTTTGTTGAAGTGACCCTAAGGCTTTTTGTCTCTCTACCGCCTCTTCTTGATACAAAATTGATTTTTTAAGTCGTTGATTAGATAAAGCATCTTCCAACTTCAATTCAGAATATTTGCTCAATATCTCCGTCAATTGAGATCCTGAAATACCATAAGCTTCTGGCATTAAGACCTCTTCATCCATATTGTCTCCTTCCATTTCTTGTAAAAGGTAATCACAATAACGGATACTCAACTCTAACTCATTACGTTTCTCATCTAATTTATAGATTTTTTCAAAAACCAATTCCGCTCCACCAGAAAGCTCCGTATTCGATGTCTTCAGTTTATATACCTCTGAGGCAATTAACTGCATAGAATCCGAAATAATTTGTAATTGATCTTGAATAAACTGTGCAGATTGTTTTGTAGCAAAGTTTTTATCTAAAATATCCTTATTTTTTATTGTTTCTACTAATTTTGAAAGGACATCCACTTCTTTATTTGGGATACTTCCTACTATTTTAATCTGTATTAATGGAAGATCTGTATTTTTTTCCCCTAAAATACCGAAATTTAAACGACGACGAATACTTTTAGCTTCTCCAAGTATAGAATTCAGCTGTAAGTAGGGAGATGTAAAAAAGGCAGACGGTATACCTTCTTTTTTAATTTTAAATTGAAAACCGTGAACATTAGCTACTTTTCCAAAAGTAAACGTTTTATCTAAAAAGTAATGTTCTATGGTATCTTCAGAGGCCAATAATTGAAATTGATTTTGATTAATTTCTTTCACCTCTAAAGTTCCACTAAAAGGCCCCCAAGTAGATTTTTCTTTGTCGTAGAATAATGTGTAAGGACGGTGTTTATACAACTCAACAGATTTTATCCACTTTTTATCATAATAATGAATATTTAAGTCCATTTCCTCCACTAGCTCCATCAACACTTCTCTAGATGTAAAATAGCGTTTTTCGTACTCTAAGTTGATTTTACTATACTCTGCTCCCATCGCATCAATGGGTAACATCGACATAAAATCAGCGGAAGCACCACCTTTACCTTTAGTAGATTTTTTCACTAATTCTGTAGAAATTTCCCAACGGTTGGTTTGGTATAAACTCACCACGATAGAAATTCCTAATCCCAAAACAATAGACAATACAATCCACTTCCAATTCTCTAAACAGAGATAAAACCATTTTTTAAAGTCTTTGATTGCTTTATCTTCAGGGTCTTGCTGAAATTGCTGTTGATTTTGTTGAATTTGATTTTCCATTTAGCGATTTACCGTAATTAAAGTGACAATAGATACAACAGCTGCCGTTATTGAAGCGATAATAGATACATTTCTTTGTACATATTCCAAGGTAGGTCTACGTTTTAATGGAAGCACTACCAGAACATCTTCTTGCTGAAGATAATAATACGGACTATGCATAAACTCTTCAGAATTAAGATTCAAATAAATGGTTTCAACATAATCACCATTTTTTCTTAATAATTTGATTTTTGCACGATCTCCAAATTCCTTAGCTCCACCAGCTTTTGCTAAACCCTCTAAAACAGATATTTCTCTTGAAAAAGTTCCATACATCCCAGGTCTTCCCACTTCTCCCATCACTGTAAAACGAAAATTCAATAGTTTTACTCTTACTGCAGGTTGATCCATCATATCTTTTAGAATCGACCTTAATTTTTCCTCAGCTTGAGAATAAGTCAAACCTCCTAATTGTACTCGTCCGATTAAAGGTAAATCTACGTTACCTTCTTCATCAATATTATAGCCTAACAAACTACCATTTTCTGGGTTTTGCACATTTGCCACCGTACTTCCTGCAACATTTTCTACATAAGCGAAGGGATTATACTCGGGAGGAGTAACTGTTTTTACTTCCACTAAAATCTGATCAAAAGGTCTTAAGGTATTCAAAGCCAAAGGAACCGCTTTGGTACTTCTATACACTGAATCGTAGGTCACTTCTTCTTTCAACTCCCCCTCATGTTTTAGGTAAGTCAGCTTCTTGTTGGAAACACAGCTGCTAAATAGATAGGTAAAAAAAAGTATGTATAATAATTTAGAGTATTTCAATTTAAAAAATAGTTATTGAATGATTATTCTCTCAAATTGCTGATAATATGAAGATTACTTTGTTTTTAAGTTTAGTCGATCAAGATAATCTAGAAATGCATCAGCACATTGGGCAAATTAAGGTGTTTTTTTTTGTAATTACAAAGTTTGGGGTGGGGATTTTTGGGGGTAATATCATGTGGCATCATAATCCCCATGATTGAAATCATGGGCTTATGATACGTACCCGGCCTGTGTACCCGGCTCGTGTACCGAGGGGCCATGGCCGCCTCGTTGCTATGGACTATTAGCCTTCGGGCTATTAGTATACATACCCGATCTGCGTACCCGGTCTGTGCACCCGACTCGTGTACCGAGGGGCCAAGGCCGCCTCGTTGAAGACGGAGTTATATAGTACGTCTGTGTAAGATGTGAGATATGATGTTTCTGATATCTTTTACATAAAAGTTCTTGAGACTAGACTTAGTCACTCCTTCGTTCCTTAGTTTCTTAGTTTCTTAGTTCCGTTGTTCTATTGTTTTTGCTACCTTTATATATAACATCTATATTATATCATCGTTCATCACACATCAATCATTTTTTGAGACTCCTATTCCTCTTTTTTTGTTTCATCACTTTCGTTGGCAATGCTCAGACGCTTTTACAGAAAGAAAAGTGGGTGGGTGTTTATGGGCAAAAAGTAGGGAATGAAGTGATTGTACCCAGCAGTATTGAGATACTGAGTGGTCAGGAGTATGAGGTGGGAATAAGTCATGGTATGTTTTTCTTCATGGATGTTCAGGGGGATACTGTAACAGGTGATGAGATTATTCGTATTCGTTATCGTTGTATTAAGTTAGAAGATGAACAAATTACTCAGAGGCGATCTCAAGAAATTTATCGTTCGGGTGGATATGGTTTTGAGCAACGTAATGAAAGTTTTGTGATAGAAGTAGAGGAGAAACAGAAAAAGAAAGAACTGTTTTATGCTCCTAATATTGAAAAGACGGGTTCTTTGACTCGAGGGCTGTCTATGGGTAATAGTCAGGATGTATTTGTGAATTCAGCCATGAATTTGCAATTGCAAGGAAATATTACAGAGGATGTACGACTTACAGCAACATTGACTGATCAAGATGTTCCTTTTCAACCGGAAGGGAATACACAGCAGATTCAGGATTTTGATAGAGTATTGATTGAAATTGCTCATAAAAATGCAGTGCTTAATGCGGGGGATATTGTGATGCGTAATCGGGAAAGTACTTTTTTAAAATACAATAAAAATGCTCAGGGGGCTCAGGCTAAAGTGATGGTTGGGAATGAAAGTAGTAAAGTAAAATCATTGACTACGGGAGGTGTTTCTATTGCCAAAGGGCAATTTTATTCTGCCAATATTACTCCTATTGATGGAGTACTTGGACCTTATCGTTTGACAGGTCCTAATAATGAAGCCAATATTGTGGTGATAGCTGGGTCTGAAAAGGTTTATATTGATGGTGTGTTATTAGAAAGAGGTTTTGATGCCGATTATGTCATCGATTACAATCTGGCTGAAGTGACATTTAATGAAAAAATTCTGATCACTCAATATACTCGAATTCGTATTGATTATGAATTTGCGGTTCAATATTACAGTCGAACAATTGTAGAGGCCAGCCAACAATTTTCTTCCAAAAAGTGGGAAGCGGGTTTTCAGGTTTATCAAGAAAAAGACGATAGAAACTCTAGCTTGTTTTATAGTTTGTCGGATGCTGATAAAATGGTATTGGCTTCTATTGGTGATAGTTTGCAATATGCCTATGCTCCTGCTATCGACTCTGTAGAGAATTATGATGAGAATCGAGTATTATACACTATAATTGATACTTTAACAGATAATGGTACTCCTGCTCAATGTTTAAGAAGGGCGGGATCGAATGATTCTCCACTTTATAGTGCTGGTTTTAGTCAAGTTGGGAATCAAAGAGGTGATTATATATTAAAGGAAATTACTCCTTTTGGAAGAGTATACGCATGGGTCTCTCCTATCAATGGACAATCACAAGGTGATTATTTACCTGTAAGGCAACTTCAAGCCCCAAATCAAAAACAGATGATCACTGCTCACGGCACCTATAAATTCAATCAACACGAGACTATTCGATTGGAAGGTGCCTTTTCTAATCAAGATCAAAACTTATTTTCTGATATCAATAATGAGAACAATCAAGGACATGCCTTGTCATTGAAGTTCACTTCTAAAGATCGACCCATAAATAGTAATTGGAAGTTACTTTTTGATACTGAGTTGATGTACATCAATGAAGATTTCCTTCCTATTGATCGTTTTAGAAACATTGAATTTGACCGTAATTGGACCTTACCTTATGACAGTCTCCCTCAAACTGAAGAAAAGTTTATACAATCTCAAATAGCATTTGAAGATACCACCGGAAAAAGTTTTGCCTATCAAATCGCTATTCGAGATAAAGAACAAAGTATTCAAGGACAGCAACATCAAACTGATATTAAATATCACATACGTAATTGGCACATCATTGTAAATGCCTTTATGATGAATGCTGATTTACTGGCCTCAAAAGAACACTCTCAATGGCAGCAATTGAAAGCAGAAACGTTTTATAAGTTTAATGGAATTATTCCTGGCTATATTTATCAGGTCGACCAACAACAAACTACGCTTACAGAAACGGACTCTATCACCAACTCATGGATGAATTTCACAGAACATAAAGCCTACTTAAAGAAAGGAGATAGTTTGCAATGGAATTATCAATTGGATTATAGTTATAGAGAAGACCAGACCCCAATCAATGGTCAAATGACGCCTCGTACAAAAATGGATACCTATCAACTCACTATTGGGAAAAAGGGCAAAAAGGGAGGAATCAACACCAATATCATCTATAGAAAATGGACGGATTATCTTGGAACTACACCTCAAAACGAAGAGAGTTTACAGGGTAGAATCAATGGCAACTTGATTTTAGGTAAAGGAGTGGGTAAAATTAGTGGTACATATACTATCTCAAGTAGTAGAGAACTACAAAGAGAATTTGTTTACGTAAGAGTAGCTGATGGTAGAGGCACACATACCTGGAGAGATTTAAATGGAGATGGTATCAAAGACCTCAACGAGTTTTTCTTAGCACAAAACCCAGATGAACGACAGTATGCACGTTTTTATACCCCCACCAACGAATACATCCCCGCTTTCCGATCAAGTATTAACCTTAGAGCCAACTTAAACGCCCCAAGACAATGGAAAAAAAGCAGTGGATTACCCCATTTCATTTCTAGATTCTCCAACACCTCTTCATTTTTAATTGATAAAAAGTCCACTTCAGAAGACATTCAAGGTAGATATCTCCCTATCTTATCCTCCACTTCAGAAGATGACTTATTAGCTTACAAATACGCCCTCAGAAACACCTTATTCTTCAACCGCTCCAACCCCATTTATGGCGCTGACTTTAGAATTATACTATTAGAAAACCAACAACTCCTCACCCAAGGTCGAGAAAACAGATCAGACAATCGTTATTCCGTTTCAGGCAGATTAAACTTAGGCAGAAAATTCACCTTCAAAACCGAAGTCACCCAACGCAACATCCTCTCCGGATCAGATTATTTAGACGACAGAAACTACACCATATTAGAACAAGGCATTACACCATCCCTCTCCTACCAACCCAACATATTCACCCGTTTCTCCACAAGTTACACCTACACCCAAAAATTAGGAGAACTCTTCACTCAATCAGAAAACAACCAAGAAAACGGAAATTTCCATGAGATATCATTAGAAACTAAATGGAGCAAAGCCAACTTATTTACCATTACTACTAAAGCCTCTGCCATTATCCAAGAATTCCAAGGAGACACCAACACCGCCATCGCCTACGAAATGCTCAACGCACTCTCCACAGGCACCAACTTTCGTTGGAATGTTGCCTGGACGCAGACATTATTCGATGGTCTTCAATTAAGAGTGCAATATGATGGGAGAAAATCAGAAAATACTAATGTGAACCATATAGGCACTGTGAATTTGACGGCGTTGTTTTAATATGAACCAGGTAGTATTATAAGCAATACGTTGTAACGAGGGGTTACACCGCCTCGTTGGAGAATGTGATAAATACAAATCACAAAAAATCAAGATGAAAATTAACGAAAATACATCTAAGTTATTACGTTAAAGAGGGGTTTCACCACCTCTCAGGAGAGAATTACTAAATACGATAGAATCATATCCCCCCTGGTTCGAGTGTTTAGCGCAGCGACACTCGGACCCACAAATTTCCGAGGTCTCCCGACCTCGTTTATTCATCACATAAAAAACGAGCGTTAATTCAGCAACTCCTACCTCCTAATTCCTATCTCCTCACTTAAAAAAAAGAGCCATCAGGCTACCCCAATGACTCTATTTATTATAATTTCATAAATCGAGAAAAACTATTTCCCAATATTATATACATTAAACCCAATCTCCTCCAAAGCCTTTTTATCAAGTATGTTCCTTCCATCAAAAACATTCGCCGGCTTAAGCGTTGAAGCAAAGATCTTATTCCAATCATACTCCTTAAACTCATCCCATTCTGTCAATACTGCAATAGCATGGGCTTCAGAAGTCGCTTCATACGGATCGTTTACAATTTTTACTCTTTTACGAATTTCTTCAGGATCATGAGTATTCAAGTATTCCAAATCGGCATATACTTGTTCAGCTGGCACTTTTGGATCATATACAACCACTTGAGCGTTTTCATCCAATAAATGATCTGCTACATAGATTGCTGCTGACTCACGGGTATCGTTTGTATCTTTTTTAAACGCCCAACCCAAGAACGCAATCTTTTTATCGTTGACTGTATTGTATGATTTCTTGATGATTTTATCCGCAAAACGACGTTTTTGGTAATCGTTCAATTGGATCACTTGATCCCAATATTCAGCTACCTCAGTTAAACCGTAAGATTTAGCTATATATACTAAGTTCAATACGTCTTTTTGGAAACAAGAACCTCCAAAACCTACTGACGATTTTAAGAATTTTGGACCGATACGAGAATCCATACCTATCGCTCTTGCAATCTCATCTACATCTGCTTCTGTTTCTTCACATAAAGCAGACATTGCGTTAATAGATGAAATTCTTTGTGCTAAGAAAGCATTGGCCGTTAATTTAGACAATTCTGAAGACCAAACATTTGTTTGTAGTACCTGTTCCTTAGGCACCCAAGCCTCATAAATAGCCGATAAAGTATCTTTAGCCTCTTGTCCAGAAGGAGTATCATCACCGCCAATCAATACACGGTCGGGAGCCATTAAGTCATCTATTGCCGTTCCTTCAGCTAAGAATTCTGGGTTAGATAGGATTTCAAAGTTAAACCCACTTTCAGAGTTGGATAAAATATCTTTTAATGCTTCCGCAGTTCTTACTGGAAGCGTTGATTTCTCAACAACAATTTTATCTCGTTTAGCTACTCGAGCAATTTGTCTAGCACAAAGCTCAATATATTTTAAATCTGCAGCCTGACCTTTACCCTTTCCATACGTCTTTGTTGGCGTATTTACAGAAATAAAGATCATATCCGCATCCTGAATCCCTTGATCAACATTTGTTGAAAAGAACAGATTACGTCCACGAGTTTCTGCAACCACTTCTTTTAAGCCAGGTTCATATATAGGTAATTTATCTAAATCAGCATCATTCCAATCAGCAATTCGTTGCTCATTGATATCTACAATATTTACTTTAATATGTGGGTTTTTTAAAGCAATCACTGCCATTGTCGGCCCACCAACATACCCTGCACCGATACAGCAGATATTTTTTACTTCTTTCATTCTATGAATTACATTTTTGAAAACTCGAAATTAAATGAGTTTAACGTTTTATGCAAAGAAATAACTTTTTTGATGAGATTATTTATGTAATGGGTTGGAAAGGTGATAGTTTAGGGAGGAGGTAGGAATTAGGAATTAGGAGTTAGGAGTTTGGTAATAGTATTTGACGATTTAAGATTGAATTATATGAAGTAAAAGGTAATAAGTAAGAGGTAAGGGAAAACTACAAATTTAACTTGACTCATAATCAGCAAATAAACCTTCATTTAAGATTAAATTTATTCTTTGTGAAATAGAATAATCAATTTATCAAATGTCTCAATTTACAGGTCTGATTATTTCAACAAAAGAAAAGGGAGATGATTGATAAATCGTGAGCAAATGCGAATTGATTAATTTAATGAAAAGAAAGGCTAAGAAAATTTGAGTTTGCTTAATTTCCTTAGCCTTTAAATTATCATTTAAGATAATTCTTTTGAGATTTTTAAGAGGGAATTATTAAAATGCGAAATTCATTGCTTCGTCTTGTGCGGGCTTATCGTATAAGCCCAAAATTATATTAGCATAGAAAATCTCATCTTCAATAAAAGATTTTCAAGCTCCTCTAGCATATTTATAAAACATCACCCTCAAATACTTACCCATCATATCATTTTTTGATTTCTCTCCTCTTCTTTCTACCTTAAAAGACACATATTTATTGGGCTTTCTTGTTTTCAACATAAGCACCATCAATTCTTTTAGAACAGGAATATCGTTTTTATAATGATAGATCTTTTCCCAGCCTAAACGAATTTTATATCTGTGATATTTACCTCCAAAATGCCAACGTATAAAAAAGTATGTTTTCCTAGTCCAAGGTGTATCTGAATGCCAATAAATATGTCTACGATCCGCATATAGTTCGTATCGGTTTGTTCTTTTAATTGTTTTGGCTCTTTTGATTTTTGGTAGGCTCCCTACCACTTTCTTTCTAGCTACAGCCAAAGTATTGGCCTTTTCTGCTACATATTTTCCATCCACACTATTTCTCTTGATCTCTCTATATAAAGTAGACAAATGAATACCCAAGATTTGGGCGATGCGTTTTTTAGCACCACCATGTTGAAGAAGGTATTCCAGTTGTTTTCTTTGAGATAGATTAAGTTGAGACATAGTTTTATTGGTTTAAACAAGAAAAGAACAGTGGCTAACTCACTGTTCTTTATAAATAGATAGATTAAACGACTACTTCTAGTTCTTTGATCTGATGATCGTTTAAAGTCCATGCGTTTGTTGCAGCATGATCTTTAATTTGGTGTAGAAGTTCGTGTAATAAAGTAGTTTCTGTATCCAACATAATGTTGTCGATTTCTTGGAAATACACTTCCATTCCATCATTCTGCTCCAATTTTAGCTCTAGTTCGCTAATATCGGCCACCAATTTATTTTTCTCTACCACTTTCTCTTTGTACTTAGAATGAGAAACATCCATAGTCGATAATTCATTTTCGACATACGTTAATTGATTTCTTTTTTCATTCAATTCCGAAGTTCTACTTTCGAAACGAGTTCTCTTTTTCTCAGAAGAGATTTCCTTCAATACGCTTGAAGAATTGTGGTAAATGTATTCCTGATGAATACCATCATACGTTTTTTGAGTATCCTCTTGTGTTGTACAAGAAGTAGAAAGTACTCTTGCAAAGAGTGCTAATTTGTCTGTTTCTAAAGGCATGTTTGAAATCTGTTAAGTCAGTGTAATGAAATCGTTAGCTCATTTTTTACACTAGATTGAAAAATTATTTGACACAATGTTAACATGATTAAATACCCAACACAAACATTTCCTTTATTTTTTAAAGCATGTAAACATCAAAACACTAAATTTCAATCATTTGTACAAAAAATACTATATATAATTCAATTATCACCAAAACGGTCAACCCTATTTAGGGAAGTACAACCTGCTACCTGCTACCTACTACCTGCTACCTGCTACCTGCTACCTGCTACCTGCTACCTGCTACCTGCTACCTGCTACCTGCTACCTAAAATAACCTCAAACCACACTAAAGTCCAAAATCAAAACCAAGTTATTAAACGTACCCTCCACACCTTTTCTTCTCATAAAACAAAAAAATAACAGTAAAATCCAATCAATTTTAACATCTTAATTTATCTTAAAACGCTCTAACTGTTTCATTTTATTACATTTACGATTTCGAGTAAAAAAAATACTCATGAAAATTTGACATTAACATTCATTGCTATCATTTTTGGCTTGCCTTATTGAAGCAGTCACGGAAAAACAAAGATGTGACTGACGGGGCGAAGCCGTGGGAAAAATTCACTTTTTAGTTCCCACACATCTCTATAAACATCAGATTTCTAGTATTTTAAAACAACTACGATATTGGTAAAAGGTAAGAAGTAAGAGGTAATGTTAATTTATTTATGTAAAAAAGCGAAAACCTACTACCTACTACCTACTACCTACTACCTAGTATGATCGACGCCTTAATTACCTCCAAAACCAGACTAAAACTCCTTCTAAAATTCTTTCTAAACCCCGCTAACACTTCCTATTTAAGAGGATTAGCCACAGAGTTTTCCGAATCCACCAACAGTGTAAGAGTGGAATTGAACCGACTAGAGCAAGCACAAATGCTCGAGTCATTTTTTGAAGGAAACAAGAAATTTTTTAAGGTAAATACCTCACATCCCTTGTTTGTCGACATACAGGCAATCATAAAAAAATACATAGGGATTGATACTATTATAGAAAACGTATTAAACCGTTTAGGAAATCTACAAGAAGTCTATCTAATCGGAGATCTTGCTCTAGGTAAAGAAACCGATAAGATTGAATTAATCCTTGTGGGAGATATTGATTTAGTATATCTCGATCAATTGATCCTAAAAATGGAAAATACTATTGAAAAGTCTATTTCATACACAAGAGTGGATGAGGTGGATGGAAAGGACTCTTCTAATATGTTGAAGATATGGAGTGTAGGTAGTAGGTAGCAGGTAGCAGGTAGCAGGTAGCAGGTAGCAGGTAGCAGGTAGCAGGTAGCAGGTAGCAGGTAGCAGGTAGCAGGTAGCAGGTAGCAGGTAGCAGGTAGCAGGTAGCAGGTAAGTTATTTTATAGATGAACTTGATCCTAATATTGAAAGAAGAAATTAGATAGAATAATATAATTTCTCAATAGATTTTATTGAAAAGACATCTAAATAAACATACCTCTAATCTTAAATAATTGTAGGCTACAACTCCGTCTCCAACGAGGTGGCCTTGGCCCCTCGGTACACGAGCTGCTTACACAGGCTGGTTACATGCCCTAGATACACATACCGGTTTCAGGGACTGTCTACACATATTATGTGTGAACATATAGTAATTAGGTAGAAACAAGAATTTATATTAGACGTTGTTTTTAAATAAAAAAGTTTCAAAAGCCCAGAAATTCATTCCTGGGGATGTAAAATATACCTATGGAACAATTAAGATATCAACAACGGTTTGAAAATTTCAAAAGAGCTTTTGCTCAACTTGAGAGGTTCATGCAGCATCCTAATCTGAATGAGATGGAGGCACAAGGTCTAATAAAGGCTTTTGAATATACTTATGAGTTATCATGGAAAGTCCTTCAAGATTATTTAAAAGAAGTAAAAGGCTATGTTGATATCAGTGGACCAAACCCTGTTATTAAACAAAGCTTTCAAGACAATATTATAAGTAATGGGACTGATTGGATGAAAATGCATAAAAGCAGAAATCTCACTTCTCAGGCTTTTGATAATGAAATTGCCAATGATATTATTCAAGATATAAGAACTATACATTATAATTTATTTTTAGATTTTAAAAATAAAATGAATCGTTAATAAATTATTTGAATAGAGCCACTGACAACATTAGGGCTAGTTTTTACAAATAACCGTATCAAAAGCCCAAGTATTCATTCCTGGGGATAATAATTATATAATATTGACAGAAAACAAAAAACAATGGATGGCCATCTACACCAAACCACGCAACGAAAAAAAAGTTGCAGATCGTTTGGAAAAAGCGGGCTTCGAAGTCTATTGTCCTATGTACACCACTCTCCGACAATGGAGTGATCGTAAAAAAAAGGTAACTATCCCAGCCATGCCTTCTTATTGCTTTATTAAAATTGAAGAGAATAAACGTTGGGAGGCACTTCAAGATCCTGGAGCAGTTCGTTATGTTTTCTGGCAAGGTAAACCCGCAATAATTAAAGATATTCATATCCATGCATTCAAGCGCTTTATGGGTGAAATTGAAGAAGAAGATCAAATCTTTAATGCTGAAATTTCTGATGGTGATCGAGTGCTAATGCGAAAAGGAGCGTTTATGGGGAAAGAAGGTGATGTGATTCGAACGCATAAGAATGGTACGATTGAATTAATTCTTTTGGAAATTGGTTTGAAAGTGGTTGTTGAAAAGAAAAATGTAGATAGAATTTAATATGTACACACTGTTTCATAAAAAATAATAAATAATTCGATTGTGCTTCAAATGAAACAATATTTGATGCTGTAAAAAGAAATAATATACATTTGGAACATAGCTGTTTAAAAGCTAGATGTAGTGCTTGTAAGGTTAAAGTTTTTAGATGGAAATACCGAAAGAATTGAAGAGGATCTTATTCTAACAGACGAAGAAAAAGAAAACAATCACATTCTTTCTTGTAATACAAAACCTAAATCTAACCTTAAATTAGATATTGAAGATCTTGGAGATATCACAATTTACGACTCCAAAATTTATCCTTCTAAAATAAATAAAATTGAAAAACTCACAGATGATGTTATTGCTATAGAATTACGTTTACCTCCTACAGTTAATTTTCAATTTAACGCTGGACAATATGTCAATTTAATAAAAGGAACCACGAAAAGGAGTTACTCTATACAAAAGTAAACGCTGTTAAAACCCTAGTTTTTTAAATTAAAAATATATTTCTATGTTGAAAGTATTGAAGAAAATCATAAAAATATCATCTAAGGCAGATACCGCACCTTACCTAATAGAAAGTACAAAGCGTGTTACTGCTGGAAAAATGAGCTATCATAATGGGAAATTTACTATACAAGGCTCACAAGAAGTTAAAATAGGATCGTTTTGTGCATTTGGGGAAAATATAAATATTATCACAGAAAATCATGATTATAATTATCCTGTTATGCAGTATACTTTCTATCGTCACTTTTTTGGGAAAGAACACCCAGGAACACTTAAAGATCCTCCAAACAAAGAGCGAACAAAAGGAGGTGTTGAAATAGGACATGATGTTTGGATTGGGCATAACGTAACAATTTTATCTGGGGTAAAAATTGGAAGTGGTGCTATACTAGCTAATGGTTGCATAGTTACAAAAGATGTTGAACCATATTCTATTGTAAGTGGGATACCAGCAAGAAAAATAAAAAACGTTTTGATGATAAAATTATTGAATATTTACTTGAATTAAAATGGTGGAATTGGAATGATGATAAAATTAAAAGGAATTTGAAGTTTTTTGAGTTAAATCAGAACCTATTAAAAGTGGAAGAAATAAAATCAATAGTTATTCAGTAAATTAATTAGTAGGAAATTTTATCTATAAAATGGACTCTAGTAAAAATAATAAACGTATCGCTAGTAATACTATAATGCTGTATTTACGTATGATACTCACTATGTTCGTATCACTGTATACATCTCGTGTGGTCATAAATGTACTAGGTATTGAAGATTATGGTATATATAATGTTGTGGGTGGGGTAGTAATTACGTTTGGGTTCTTAAGCGGTGCTATGAACTCTGCAACACAACGCTTTTTAACATATGACATTGGTGAAAATAATCATGTTCAACTACGTAAAACATTTAATGCTGCACAAATCATTCACATTTGTATAGCTATTTCAGTTGTAATATTTGCTGAAACCATAGGATTATGGTTTGTCACTTTTAAGTTAAATTTGCCGGAAGTAAGGCTTGAAGCAGCCCTTTGGGTATATCATTGTTCCGTTTTGTCATTTGCAATTACAATAATCCAAGCTCCATATAGTGCACTTATTATAGCTCACGAGAAGATGAGTGTTTTTGCATATTTAAGCATTACGGATGTTTTGCTAAAATTGTGCACTGTGTTTTTTCTGTCGTACATTACATTTGATAAACTAGAACTCTACGCTCTTTTAATTTTTGGTGTTAGCGTAGCCATAGCTGCTATTTATCGTATTTATTCGAGGATATATTTTGAAGAAACAAAGTTCTTAATTGTAAATGACAAGGCATTATATAAAAAGTTATCTAGTTATTCTCTTTGGAATTTATTTGGAGCGATTTCTTTAGTCGCAAAAACACAGGGAGTAAGTATAATATTAAATATTTTTTTCGGTGTTATTGTAAATTCAGCTTTGGGAGTTGCCAACCAAGTTTCTGGTACAATTACGTCTTTTGTGAGTAATTTTCAGATGGCAAGCAATCCACAGATTATTAAATCATATGCTACAAATCACAAAGAGTATATGTCTAATTTGGTGATTCGCACTTCAAAATTCTCATTTATTTTGCTTTTTATATTGATGCTTCCTGTATTTATGGAAACAGAATATATACTACAACTTTGGCTAAAAAAAGTACCTGAACATTCCGTGATTTTTATAAAACTTATTTTAATAGAGGCATTAATACAATCGATTTCGGGGTCTTTGATGGCTGCAGTATCTGCTACTGGTAAAATAAAATTGTATCAATTCGTAATTGGAGGATTTTCGTTATTAATTTTGCCAATTACTTATCTTTTATTTACGATCGGTTTACCAGCGGAATTTACTTTCATAGTGAGTGTCAGTTGTGCTAGTTTGGCCTTAATATTTCGGTTGATTTTTATCAAAAAATTAATTCCAGAGTTTAAGGTTGGTCAATTTATACATGAGGTTTTAGTCAGAAATGTTGCCGTGATAATTATGTCATTGATGATTCCAATGACATTATCGTTAATCATGCGCCCTAGTTTAATCCGGTTGAGTTTAGTAGTCATAACTACGTGCAGTAGTTGTATAACTACTTTTTATTACATAGGAATGAATAATAATGAAAAATTATTTATGAGGAATACCTTAATGAAAGTAGGTGGAAAGTTTTTACAAATTTATAAGAATAAATATAATAGTCCTAAATGATTCAAATCTTAATAAAAATAAAAGAAAATTTAAAGTTATTACAACGACCAGTACTAGTTAATGCCTTTGTATACCATAAAAAAGGAAAGGTGATAAGCGAAAATTGGGGAGATGATATTAACTATTTTTTCCTTCGCGAAATTATCAAGCGACCGATTACTGTATTCAACCAATATTCTTTGGCGTACCGCCTAAATCTTAAGAACTATCTTGTAATAGGTTCAGTTATAGACATGCTCAGTAGAAAGAATACTGAGATTTGGGGAGCAGGGATCATTGATGAAAAGAATGTGTTAAGCATTAAACCTAACAAAGTGTATGCTGTTCGAGGACCATTAACACGAAAAAAGTTATTGGAGCAAGGTGTTAAATGCCCAGAGGTATATGGTGACCCAGCATTATTGATACCACTTCATTACAAGCCTAGTGTTAAAAAAGAATATTCAATAGGTTTTATACCCCATCGTTCTAATCTAGAAAGAATAGATGATTTTACAATTGATGGTGTACAAATATCAGAACGACAAGATATACTAGTGATTGATTTATCTAATTATAAGAAATGGACAGATATAATTGATCAGATATGTAGTTGTGAAAATATTATTTCAGCTTCACTTCATGGATTGATAATGGCTGAAGCTTATAAAATACCTAATGTATGGGTTGAGTTTGGTAAGCCTCTTATTGGCGGTCATTTTAAGTTTCATGATTTCTTTCTCTCAATAAGAAGAGATAGAGAAACTCCTTTTATTATCGATAATTATGAATTTCCTTTGAAAGATATTCAAAAAGAGCTTTTGTCTTGGCAGCCAGGATATATCGATTTACAACCCCTCATTGATTCTGCACCGTTTCCAATTAATTTACTATAAGTTTAATAAATGAACATCCTCTACCAAACATACGGAAAAGTACACTCTTTCAAAGGAGGCACAGAGCGAACTACCGTTACTGTAGCTAGTGTTTTAACAAAACAGTATGGTGCGAAATGCTTTTCTATTTATGAAAAACCTGCTGATACCCCCAAAGAGGATTGTTTCGTTAAAGAGTTCCTTTGGAAACCTCAAAAGGAATTGTCAAAGAATATCCAAGCACTTAGGAATATTATAGATGAAAACCGTATAGATTGCGTTATTGTACAAGGGGCATTTATTCATGTATCTAGATTCAAAGCTGCTGTAGAGGGCACAGCATGTAAAGTTGTTTTTGCACATCATTTTGAGCCACGATGGGAACTTGTGTTTGGGCGTTTTGGTGATATCATTAAATATAAACCGGGTTCTTTTATTGATTTTGCCCGATGGATTAAAAGTATACTAATGTACCCATTAACAACGATCCGTAAGGAAAAACAACTTTCCTCAGCCTATAGAATTGCTTATGAGTCTGCGGACCGTGTGGTGTTACTTTGTCATAATTTCATTAAGTCTTATGGTGAATTTGCAGGTATACATGACCACTCAAATTATACGGTTATTCCTAACGCATTATCTTTTGATGTTAAATCTAGCTTTGATGAGCTCTCAAAACAAAAAGAGGTACTTATTGTAGCGCGTTTCGATGAACCATCAAAAAGACTATCATTGGCGCTTCGAATTTGGAAACGTGTGAAACAAAACCCAATTGCAAATGATTGGACACTCAAAATTGTAGGCGATGGTAATGATCGAGACCTGTATGAACGCATAATCCAAGATGAGCATATCCCTGATGTAAGTCTTGAAGGTAGGCAAGATCCCATTCCCTACTATAAAGAAGCATCCATCTTTATGATGACTTCAAGGAGTGAATCTTGGGGGTTGACCCTAACCGAGGCACAACAGATGGGTACAGTACCCATTGCTTTTGATAGCTACGCATCATTACACGATATTATTACTAATAACGAGAATGGTGTAATTATAGAGGAAGGTGATATTGACGATTACGTAAACCGAATGAAAACATTGATGAGTGATAAGAAACTTTTGGATCGTATGGCAAAGCAAGCTATCATATCTACAGAACGATTCTCAAAGAGACGCATAGCGGAAATGTGGTGGGAATTACTAACCGAAAAATAAATCACAAAACGATATGAGTAGAAAGATGATAAATGTTTTATACGTAACATTCGCTTCCAAAAATTTTGATGGTGCAACTTATTCACTCATGGACTTGATTAAATCAGTTCAGGAATACGTCCATCCTATTGTCATGGTTGGAGAAGAAGGCGTTGTGTATGATTACTTTACCGAAAATGGTGTAGAATGTATCGTGTCTGACTTTAAAGAAGACTTGGTAGGAAAACCTGTAAAATTCCATCAATATATCAAATATGTTGTACAATTTATTCCAAACCAGTTGACTTTCTATCGTAAAAACCGAAAATGTGCAGAAAATATTGAACAAATCTTGAAAGGAAGGAAGATAGACATCGTTCATGCCAACAATACAGTTATGTCGGTTAATTATAATATAGCCAAGATACTTAAAGCTAAATCTGTCTGGCATCTTCGGGGCTTTATGGACTTGGCCTTGGGCTGGATGCCCTTAAGAGGATGGAAAAAATATTATAATACGCTAAAACAAACCGATGCTGTAATTGGCATTTCTAAGCCTGTTCTTGAACATTATGTTTCTTTGGAACGCAAGAATGCTTATGTTATATCGGATGCCGTAAGGAGCAAAGATGATTCATGTCTTGTGATGCCAAAGGAAAAATATTTTCTGTTTTGTGCTGGATACTTGACAGAACAAAAAGGGTGTGGCTTTGCCATTTCTGCCTTTGCAAAGTCGGGACTAGCATCCAATGGTTTTAAATTGAAAATAATCGGCGAAGCTCATCCTAAATATTTGTCAAAATTAAACCAAATCGTGGGGCACGAAGGGTTATCAGATGCTGTGGAATTTCTAGGTCGAAATGACAAAGTAAAGGAATATATGAGCCTCGCAACTGCTTTCTTGATGTGTTCTGAAAATGAAGGTTTAGGACGTGTATCCATAGAAGCCATGTTTTATGGCTGCTTAGTTATTGGTCGCAACTCTGGAGGGACTAAAGATTTCGTGTTTGATGGCAAAACTGGATTGTTGTTTAACGACATAGATGAGTGCGTCGCAGCAATGCAAAATGCTGTCGAAATAGACCAACAAGATATAATCCATAACGCCCAGCAATTTGCGCAAGAAAATTTCTCTATTGATAACTATGGTGTCAAGATATTGAACGTATATAACAAGGTACTAAACAAAGCCTAAAAATAATAAACAATGAATATTCAGAAAATGAACTATAAATTATTAGCCGTTTCTAAATTTACTGGTAATTCAGGTGTAAATATTGGAGATTATGTTCAAGCACTTGCAGGATCTCAATTTATACCTCAAATAGATGGTTTTATAGATAGAGACGAAGAACTAAAAGATTATGATGGAGATCCATGTAAAATGATTATGAACGGTTGGTACATGCACAGTCCAGAAAAATGGCCACCTTCTAAACTAATAGACCCTTTATTAATTTCTTTCCATTTGAACAGTGTTGTTAAAGAAGAAATGCTTTCTCCTGTAAGCATAGATTTTTTTAAAAGTCATCAACCAATAGGGTGTCGTGATTTTAATACCATGGAGATGTTAAATAGTAAAGGCGTAGAGGCTTATTTTTCTGGTTGTCTTACTTTAACTCTTGGAGAAAAATACCGTTCATCAAAGAGGGGAAACAAATCATACATAGTAGATCCTCATATCAATGTAGAGATGAGTTGGGATAACAAGATCAAAGCTATTTCTACGATTATACAAAATCCTCTGGACATATTGACGCTTTATCGTAATAAGCAACTTTCACTACATAATGGGAGGAACTTAATATTAAGAGCCTTAAAAACAGCCCTTTACTTTAAAGAGTACTCAAGAATATTCAGCCGAAAGGTTGTTATGGAGTCCATATATGTAAATCAAGAAAATGATTTTTACAAGACACATTTTAAGACTGATTTAGATCGCCTTAACGAAGCGGAACGCCTTGTTAAGCAGTATGCTGAAGCTTCCTTAGTTATAACGTCACGTATACATTGTGCTCTTCCAAGTCTTGGAATGGAGACACCAGTTATTTATTTAGAAAAAGGTCAAGATACTGAAGAGAGTAAGTGTAGGTTAGATGGGATAAAGAGTTTGTTTAATGTGGTAAAAGTGGATAAAGGAGTATTGGTTCCACAATTTGAAACTACATTACCAATTACGGCTTCTAATATTCCTCCTAATAAAAATACTTGGAGAGAACTTGCAAAGAATCTTAAGCATAGTTGTCAGGAGTTTGTCAGTAATTATAAAAGTTAAGAGTATAATATGAGAACTTTATGGGTTTCCTTGGTAAAGTTTCCTCCATTGTGTACTTACCTTGGTGAAGAAGTACCTGCACATTGTGGTTGGTTGTATTCTTCAGCGAAGGCTCTATTAAAAAATATGCCAGGCCTACAGTTGGGCGTGATAGTGTATTCCTACGGTAGCAAATTTGAGGAATATCATATTGATGGTATCACTTACTATTTGGTGCCATCTAAAAACATGTCAAAAATAGATAAGCAACAGTGGGTTGGTTGTAAAGAAGCACTGAGCCTTTTTCAACCAGACTTGATTCATATACATGGAACCGAACACTCACTTGCTAAAGCGGTATGTATGGCAAACGAGGCTAAAGTGAAAACATTGGCAAACATTCAAGGATTAGCAGGTCCGTATACTCGCTATGCAGAAGGTGGACTTTCATTTTGGGATAAACTTGCCAATATTACCCCTCTTGATTTTTATAGAAACACTTTTCTTTTAAATACAAAGCGAAATTTTAGACATCGTGCAGCATGTGAAAACTATGTTATTACACAAATTACTGATATAGTCGGGCGTACTCAGTGGGATCATGATCATGTGATGACAATCAACCCAAAACTCAATTACCATTTTATGAATGAAACGCTTAGGGATTCCTTTTACGAGGAACCTATCTGGAGGCTTGAACACTGTAAGAAACATACTGTATTTGTAAGCAATAGTGGTGCCCCCTTAAAAGGAGCTCATCAGGTCTTAAAGGCATTGGCTATCGTCATAAGGTCTTATCCTGAAACTGAAGTTAACTTTTGTGGTTTTAGTGTTTTGAATTCAGATTTTAAAAGTTTACTTCGCTTTCAGGGTTATAACCTTTACCTTCGCAAATTAGTAAAGAAACTTGGATTGGAAAAGAATGTCAATTTTCTAGGAAATTTGACAGAATCTGAAATGAAACAAGCATTCTTAGATGCGAATGTTTATGTGATGCCCTCTGCCATTGAAAATTCACCTAACAGTCTTTGTGAAGCTCAGATTCTTGGTGTGCCAACGGTAGCATCTTATTGTGGAGGCACCCCAGCTTTGATTGAAGAAGGTAAAACAGGGTATATGTACCGCTACGAGGAAATAGAAATGCTGTCACAAACCATTATGCGTTTATATGAGCAGAAAGACTTCGCTGAATTGTCGTCCAATGAAAGACAAGCCGCACTTGCTCGTCATGATAGAGAGGCAAATGCCAACCGTCTTGTTGAAATATATAGAAATATTGTAATTTAATAAACTGATGTTCAAAGCTATAATACCATATTTAAAACTCAGGTACTTTCTATATTTCTTTGCATTGGTAGCAGGTTGGCCATGTGTTTTTTATTTAATGGGCTGGCTACCGTTTTATAAAACAAATTATATTTTACTCTTTGTACTGACAGGTGTAGTTACATTATCCAAATTTACTTTTCGATTTGTACCGAAGATAATAACATTTATTATTTTACTTCAAATATTAGTATGGACCTTTTATTCTTTGTTTCATATAGATTCATCCTATCTTACTAGAGTTTTTCTGCTAATAATTACATTTAGTATTTTAGGCTTACAATTAAATTATAAAAATAAATTTGAATTTATTAACGTTTATAATTACTGGTTAGCCTTCCAAGCTATTGCTGGTTCTATAGGTTTTATACTTGTTATATTTGGCTTGTTAAAGCCTATATCAGTATTTATCGAGATGGATGGTCGAACAGGATATTTTTTTGGTTTGTTTACCACGAATGCAGCTTTTGAAGGTTTTAGTCGTAATGCTGGATTTTATGATGAACCAGGGGCATTGGCATTTTGGGGTGTTTTTGCCTTGCTTCTCAATAAGTTATTTATCAATAATAAAAAAATAGAATTTCTTTTGCTCTTTGGTTTGATTTCTACGCTTTCTATGGCTTTTTTTATACAAGTTACTATATACCTCTTTTTGTTTTATAAAAAACAACGGAAGAAAATTCTCTTACCATTAATTCTTTTTATTCTTGTGCTAAAAGGTTTAGCTTCATTTAATGAGGGATTAGATAGTGCGATTTTTGGACGTTTTACAGTAAATGAAGAAACAGGAACCTTTGCTGGCGATAATAGATCTGAACTAATGGAAAGATGTTGGAGGATTTTCAAAACCTCTCCAGTCACAGGCGTAGGCGCTACCAATTTGGCTACAGTTGTTTCAGCCAAAGAAGGCTTTGTAGGTGCTAATTTTTTTACAAATTGGGCATCTGATGGTATTATCGGAGTTGTAGTAACATATATGCCCCTTTTATTGCTATTGATAATTGGACAACGCAAACGCCAATACAAATATGCTGTTCTAATTATATTTTTAGGATATTTGCAGCGCCCCTATACAGACACTCAATTGTTATATCCACTTACATTATATACCTTACTGTTATTTGCATATTTAGATGTAAATAACAGTATCTACCAACCAATTAGAAAATAAGTATAGAAATCAATAACAAACAAATGGAAAGTAATCGACTTAAATGATTGGATGTTTCCAAAGGAATAGGTATTCTATTAATGGTATTAGGACATACATCAATACCATCTGCTTTGTCTAAATTCATCTGGGCTTTTCACATGCCCTTATTTTTCATTGCATCAGGTTGGACTACAAACTGGCAAAAGACAGATTTTATAACCTTTACTAAAAGAAAATTACGAACACTATTACTCCCCTTTTTTGGTATTCATTAGTTGTGTTATTGATAGATGTACCTAAAGGATGGGTTGATTTCAACCTTTGGATTCGTAATGGATGGGGTGCTTACGCTAAATGGTTTATTCCTGTACTTTTTCTTGCGTCTCTTTTTGCAAAACTAATTAATAATATAAAAAACAGATATCTTTTATTTGGTTGTGCCTTTATGTTTGCAACAATTAGTGGTGTTTTAAGTTTCTATAAAATTCAGTTTACATCGACAATGTCTTCTACACCATTCGCTACATTCATAATTGTAATGGGTGCTGAGTTGAAACGACTCAACTCTGTAATAGCAGATTCAAAACTTTTGGCTTATGTTGATTTTATTCTTTGTAACTGCAGGTATTTCATACTTTTGGAGGCTGGATTTATGCTTTAATTCTGTTTTACCCCTAGTACCCTTGATAATAGGAGCGTTAAGTGGTACATTCATAATTTTTATGGTGTCATCGAGGATTGACAAACATCTTAAATATATGTCTGTTATGTTTCAAAAAGTAGGAATAGAAACTTACCTGATTGTTGCTTTCTCACAGATAATAATTATGTTGCTTAATGAGTATTTCTCATTAAACACAATTATCAAATATACTGTTCTCTAACTGACTCTTATTGTGTTAATAATATACTAAATATAGAATAAATAAAATGGCTAAAATAAAAATATTATAATGCGTATATTACAAACTTTTTTACTGCCAGATGAATTAGTAGCTAAATACAAATTGTCTTTTGCTGCTGCAAATTTCTCTCGAAATCTAAAAAGTGGTGGCGGTTTTGATAAGTTGTATTCCTTAATGCCTTTGACTGTAAAAGATGAATTGCCACGGCTAACAGATGATGCTTATGAAGTTGTTTATTCAAATTGGAGAAAGAAGGGAAGCATCTTGTCAAGATTTGCTATTTTTCAGGAGCAGTGGTATATTTTCAAGCAAATAAAAAAGAAGGATTCTTTATGGCTTTACAATCTAAACATTATAAATGCCCTCTTGTTTGTTTTGATCAAGTTGTTCAAAACATCAGTAAAATTGAATATCATTGTTTTAGACTTTACTCCTGCAAATAATTGGAGGAAGCAAAATTATTGGTACTTAAAGTTGATAAATAAAGCAGATGGATTAATTTGTTTAGCCGATTCTCCTTTGTTTAGAGTTAAGAATAGTGCTTTACTTCCTGGGGTTGTTCCTCCCACAAGTGAAGAAAATCCTAAGATAGACAATCCCAATAAAGAATTTTTACTTTCTGGTGTTATCTCACCTGTAATTGCGTCAACTCCTATGGTGTTAGAGGCGTTTTCTGAGTTGCCAGATTGTGTTTTGCATATTACTGGTAATGTACTTGAGGGTGAAGAACTGATCAAGGAGTATGCAGCAAAGTTTCCAAATATCAATTATCATGGTTCAGTATCTTTTAAATGTTACTTGAACATCATGCATAATGTGACATACCAATTAAGTACACGTGATGAAAGCTACCCTGAAAATCAGTGTAATTTTCCTTCCAAAATTATTGAAACATTACTTCATAATAGAATTGTGATTTCAACAATAGCATACAAACAACTAGATGGAATTAAATACTTCAAAGTAGATTCAAGTTCAGAACTATTTAAAAAACAAATTGAAAACATTTGTAATTTACCAACTGAAGAGCAACTCCAATATGCCAATCAAACTGAAGATGTACAAGAAATGTTTAGTACAAAAGTTTGGAATAAGATTATGGCAGATATTGAAAATAACAATTAATGAAACTTGTATTTTATTCATTAGTGCTTAATCACCATCAGGCTTGTCTAGCCGATGAATTCTATAAAATATTAGGGGATGATTATATCTTTGTGGAAACTGCAAAATGTATTGAAAAAAAAGGTTCTACAGAAGATTATTCCCAACGACCCTATCTAATAAGTTCTTGGAAATCGAAACAAGAGTACGAAAAAGCTATGTTTTTAGCATTAAATGCTGAGGTTTGTGTTTTCGGTGGTCATGAAGCTTTGCCATTCGAGAAAGTTCGAATGAAGAAGGGGTTGTTATCTTTTGATATGGGCGAGCGTATGCTTAAACGTGGATGGTTAAATCTTTTATCTCCCAGAATATTAAAGATGGTGTTAGCTTATCATTTTGGCGGTTGGAGTAAGAAACCTTTATATAAGCTTTGCTGTAGTGCTTTTGCTGCTAGTGATCAATATAAATTAAAAATGTTTGAGGGTAAATGCTATAAATGGGGTTATTTCACCGAAGTAAATGAGCTTGAAGATGAGACACATAACTTTATGAGGCTTGATGAACCATTCTATCTCATGTGGTGCTCACGTTTCATTGACTGGAAGCATCCAGAAATGGCAGTGGAATTGGCAAAGAGATTACAAGTTGATGGCTATAACTTTAAACTTAACATGTACGGTACAGGTGTGATGAAATCTACTACAATGAAGCTGATAAAAGATTTTGGGCTTGCTGACAGTGTACACTTAAAAGGTGTTGTGCCAAACGAGCAGATTCAACAAGCAATGTCTAGACATGATATTTTCTTATTTACTTCTGATAAAAAAGAAGGTTGGGGTGCAGTCGCTAACGAGGCTATGAGTAATAAATGTTGTCTTGTTGGTTCAGATGAAATTGGTGCAGTTCCTTATTTGGTTAAGGAAGGCTTTAATGGAATGGTGTTCAAAAGTAAATCAACAGATGCACTATACCAACAGGTAAAGTATCTTTTAGACCATCCTGCCGAGCGTATAATGATGGCAGAACAAGGTTATCTGGATATGGTTAACCTATGGAACCCAAAAAATGCTGCAGAATGTTTGCTTACATTAATAAAAGATATTCAAAATGATCAAGAAACTTCTATTCATGTAGGACCTTGTTCAAAAGCATAAAAAATGAAAATACTACAAACAATACCTTATATGTTAGCTTCGCAAGGGGGGCATCTACTTGCTCTCATGTTCTTTTAGAAGCTTTAAGTGGTCTAAGTTGTATATTGGTAATTATTGGCAAACTCAATGAGTCCATTGAGCAAGGCTTCAAAAAATACAATATACACTAAGAAAACCATTTTCAAATATCAGATGCTGCTATCAAAGAGCAATACCAATTGTGTGATATGATGTGCTTTTACTCCCTCAATGAAGGCTTTGGCTTACCTATTTTAGAAGCTCAAAGCATTGGTCGCCCTGTATTAACTTCCAATATAAGCTCTATGTTAGAAGTTGCAGGTAATGGTGCACTATTGATTGATCCTTATGATGTATCATCTATAAAAAAGAGCCTAGAAACAATCATAAAAAAGATGGAATAAGAAAAAAACTGATTGAAAATGGTTTAATTAACGTTCAATGCTTTCAAGCTAAAGCCTATGAACGTCTATATCAAAACATACTGACTAAAAAATGAGTCCAAAGATTTTAATTATATATCCATATTTTTCCCCTGCTCAAAAAGCAGGAGGTATCGTAAGTTCCCTCAATAACTTAGTAGCAAACTTAAATAATACTGAGTTATATATATATACTTCAGCCTATGACTTAGACGGAAGTTTATTAGAAGTTGAAAATAACATATGGCAAAGCTATAATAAGTATACCAAGGTGTATTATTCAAATAATGAGGATAAGCAAAAAATCGTCACTTTAGTTAAAGATATTCAACCAACAACCATATATATCAATGGCATTTACGGATATAAGTTTTTCCTTAACCCCTTACTCCAATTAAATAACTATAGGTCAAAAATAATCATTGCCCCAAGAGGAATGTTACACGCTGGTGCACTTCAGGTAAAAACTACAAAAAAGCGTATATATTTATGGATTATAAAAGGGTTAAGATTGTTAAAAAATCTCAAATGGCACGCTACTGATCTACAGGAACAAAAGGATATAACCCAATATTTCCCCTCAGCTCGTTGTGCTCTAATCAAAGACACACCAAATACAAAACCCAACTATCTAAAAAAAAACAAATACAAGGATAGTCAGGGAAATTTACGCTTGGTTTTCCTTTCATTAATTACAGAAAAGAAGAACCTTTTATTTCTCTTAAACATACTACTTAAAAATAAAACATTACCTATAACTCTAGATATAATAGGTCCTATAAAAGATCACTTTTATTGGGAAAAATGCCAAGCACGAATACAACAAGATAATAGAATACAATACAAAGGGGAAGTAGCTCCTTCAGAAGTCTCTAAAGCTTTTAATAACTACGACTATTTTGTCTTTCCCACATTGGGAGAGAATTTTGGTCATGTAATTTTTGAGTCACTAATAGCAGGTACTCCAGTCATTACCTCTCCTCATTCCCCATGGGATCAGTTAAAGGAGTTTAATGTTGGAAACAATATTGAGCTTAATGAAGATAAATGGTTTCATGTCATTGAAACACTTTGTACTGAACATGAAAGTGATTACATAGAAAAAAGTAATGGATGTTCCGTGTTTAGTCAAAAATATTTAGACACTAATAACCCAATTGATGAATATTACAAACTATTTCAATAATTCATATTAATCAATTTGGAGTTTAGATTTTATCAAGGTTTATTAAATTAAATATATGAATAAAGTAGAAATAAAACACTTCCAAAATACAAACTTCAACCGAGGTAAAAATATATTTACCGAAGTACTTTGGTACTTTTGTAATTTATTATTCTTAAAAAATCCATACAATCCTATTTCATTCTCAAAAGTATTTGTTTTACGCTTATTCGGAGCTAAAATTGGATCGAGAGTACTTATTAAACCCTCTGTCAATATCAAATTTCCTTGGAAATTAACCATAGGTAATGATGTTTGGATAGGTGAAAATGTTTGGATAGACAACCTAGATCAAGTAAAAATAGAAGACAATGTATGTATTTCACAAGGTGCACTTTTATTGTGTGGTAACCATGACTATACAAGAATCACTTTTGATCTAATTACAGGACCTATTACTCTTAAAGCCGGAAGTTGGGTAGGTGCTAAAAGTGTTGTTTGCCCCAATGTAATTTTAGAAAGTCATAGTATTTTAGCTGTACAATCAGTAGCAACAAAAAATCTAGAAAAATATTCCATATATCAGGGAAATCCTGCTGTAAAAATTAGAAAAAGACATATAAAATGAAAATCTCAATAATAACTGCTTCTTATAATAACAAAAAAACTTTACAACAAACTATCTCCTCTGTTTTAGCTCAAGATTACAATAATATTGAATATATCATTGTTGATGGTGGATCGCTAGATGGTACAGTTCAGATGGTACAGTCTTATGGAAAATATATTCATCAATTTATATCTGAACCGGACAATGGTATTTATGATGCTTTAAACAAAGGAGTAAAAATGGCAACAGGGGATGTTGTCGGTTTTATGCATTCTGATGATTTCTTTGCTTCAAACACAATTATTTCTGAAATAGTAAAAACTTTTCAAAAGAATAATGTTGATGCAGTTTATGGAGATTTACATTATGTTTCAGAAAAAGATCCTAACAAAATAGTTAGAAACTGGGTAAGTAGCTCTTTTTCTGAAGATAAATTAAAAAGAGGTTGGATGCCCCCCCATCCCACTTTATACATAAAAAATGATTGTTATAAGAAGTTTGGCTTATATAATACAAAATTACGTATTGCTGCTGATTATGAATTGATTTTGCGTTACTTTGGTAAAAACCGTATTACATCAGCGTATCTTCCAAAAACAATAGTAAAAATGCGAATGGGTGGAGCAAGTAACAATGGTTTAAAAGCCATTAAAAAGAAGATGAAAGAAGATTATTGGGCATTAAAAGAAAATAATATTGGAGGTTTTTATACCTTAGCAATTAAAAATTTATCTAAACTTACACAATTTTTAAAATAACTTTTTAAATATAAATGAAAAAGGCTTTAATAACAGGTATCACTGGTCAAGATGGTGCATACTTAACTGAACTATTACTTGAAAAAGGTTATGAAGTTCATGGTATAAAACGTCGTTCTTCACTTTTCAATACAGATAGAATTGATCACTTGTACCAAGACCCACATGAAACAAATGTAAGATTAAAACTTCATTATGGAGACCTCACAGATTCTATGAACCTTACTAGAATCATTCAAGAGGTTCAACCAGATGAGATTTACAATCTTGGTGCAATGTCTCATGTAAGAGTAAGTTTTGATACTCCTGAATATGTAGGTAATGTAGACGGATTAGGTACACTTAGAATTCTTGAAGCAGTTAGATTATTAGGTTTAACTGAAAAAACTAGAATCTACCAAGCTTCAACTTCTGAGTTATACGGATTAGTACAAGAAGTACCTCAAAAGGAAACAACTCCTTTTTATCCACGTTCTCCATATGCTGTTGCTAAACTATACGGTTATTGGATTACAGTAAACTACCGTGAAGCCTACAATATGTACGCATGTAATGGTATTTTATTTAATCATGAATCTCCAATTCGTGGAGAAACTTTTGTTACTCGTAAAATAACAAGAGCGGTATCAAAAATTGCTTTAGGATTACAAGACACATTATATCTTGGTAACCTTAACTCAAAAAGAGATTGGGGACATGCTAAGGATTATGTTAAAGCAATGTGGTTAATCCTTCAACAAGATAAAGCAGAAGATTTTGTTATTGCCACTGGAGTAACTACTACAATTCGTGATTTTGTAAAAATGTCATTTGCAGAAGTGGGTATTGAGTTAGATTTTGAAGGTGAAGGTGTTGATGAAATTGCAAAAATTAAATCTTGTAGCAACCCAGAATATCAAGTAGAAATTGGTCAGGTAGTCTTAAAAGTAGACCCTCAATACTTCCGTCCTACAGAAGTTGATTTATTAATTGGTGACCCTACTAAATCAAAAGAAAAGTTAGGTTGGGAATTGGAATATGATCTAGATGGTTTGGTGAAAGACATGATGCAGTCTGATCTTAAGTTGTTTAAAAAAGACAAGTATTTAAAAGATGGTGGGCATGATGTGTTGAATCAATATGAATGATAGGTAGTAGCAGGTAGCAGGTAGCAGGTAGCAGGTAGCAGGTAGCAAATTTAACTCTAGAATTCTATACAACAATACCTACGACTACATATCTAGAGAGGCGGTCTTGACCCCTCGATACACGGACTATTAGTTTGTAGATAGTAATTATGAGTTAGGAGTTGAAGGCTATTATACTCTCATTCCATCTCCGTCTTCAACGAGTCGGCCTTGGCCACTCGGTACACAGACCACCTTACACAGACTGAATACATAAACTATTTCATTATTTAGTAACACTTTAATGTTGCTAAAACTATTATTACTAGCCCATGATTTCAGTCATGGGCATTATTGATATAGAATGCAAAAAACATCAAAAATATATGTAGCTGGGCACCGTGGCATGGTAGGCTCAGCCATTGTAAGAAAATTAGAGAAAGAAGGGTATAGTAATATTATTACTAGAACTTCTAAAGAATTAGATCTTACCAGTCAAGTAGCCGTTACTCAATTCTTTGAAGAAGAAAAACCAGAATATGTTTTTCTTGCAGCAGCCAAGGTAGGTGGTATCTTAGCGAATAACATTTACAGAGGACAGTTCTTGTATGAAAACTTGATGATTCAAAACAATGTAATTCATCAGAGTTATGTACAAGGTGTCAAGAAATTAATGTTCTTGGGTTCTTCATGTATCTATCCTAAAATGGCTCCTCAACCTTTAAAAGAGGAGTATTTATTGACAGATACCTTAGAGCCAACCAATGAGCCTTATGCGATTGCTAAGATCTCAGGTATTAAAATGTGTGAGGCATATCGTGATCAATATGGATGTAATTTCATATCTGCAATGCCTACGAATTTATACGGGTATAACGACAACTATCATCCAAAGAACTCGCATGTACTCCCTGCCCTTTTAAGAAAATTTCATGAAGCTAAAGTGAATAATCTCCCAACAGTTGAAGTTTGGGGTTCAGGGTCTCCCCTACGTGAATTTATGTTTGTAGATGATTTGGCTGAGGCTTGTTATTACCTTATGCAAAATTATGATGAAAAGCAGTTTGTAAATGTGGGTACTGGAGTAGATTTAAGCATTAAAGAATTAGCCGAAACCATTAAAGATGTAGTTGGCTTTGAAGGTAAATTAGTTTGGGATAGTTCGAAACCTGATGGTACTCCAAGAAAACTAATGGATGTATCTAATCTTCATGAAGCAGGATGGAAACATCAAGTGGATTTGAGAGAAGGGATTGAGTTGACGTATGCAGATTTTAAGGAGCATTATTCAGAGCTTGCAGAACGTTAAAGATTAATAATAGTTTTATTTAATTTCTACTATTTAATCTAATTAATTAAGTAATTATTAATATAAACTTAAAACAAAAGCCTAGGATTTAAGTCTTAGGCTTTTTGTTTATAAACATTTATCCTAATTTTTAGGTTATCTTAAAATTATTTTCAATTTTTGTTGAGATTTTAAAAATCCAATGAATTAATTAACACTTTATTCTTTAAATACCCGTTACTATAAAATTATTTCAACTGTCGTATGTTAAGAATAGCACTAACGTTTCTGACCTCTTTAAGTATTGCATTGATCGCTGTTCCTGAAGTTAGAAAGGTAATTATTAAGAATAATGTATTTGATCTCCCTGGTGGACGTAAAGTACATACAGACCTCATCCCGAGTATGGGTGGTGTGGGTATTTTCCTAGCTTTTTTCCTTTCGACCTGTTTATGGTTACCAAAAGAAGGAATGTACGATCTCAACTTCCTATTTTTTGGGTTGATGCTTGTCTTCTTTATGGGAGTAAGAGACGACATGTTGGCCATGAGTCCAAGAAATAAGTTAATTATCCAATTAATGGCAGCCTCTACGGTTGTTGTATTTGGAGACATTCACATTGAATCTTTATATACATTATACCCTGATATTCAACTCCCCATTGGTATTAGTTATACCTTAAGTGTATTTGTCATTATTGCACTTACCAATGCTTTCAATTTAATTGATGGTATTAATGGCTTATCAGGTGTAATTGCTGCACTCATAACTTTTATTTTAGGAGTTTGGTTCTTCCTTGTAGGAGAACAAATGTACTCCATCATGATGATCGCCATGGCAGGTGGTTGCATTGGTTTTCTCTATTACAATTGGGGAAAAGCAAGTATCTTCATGGGAGATACAGGAGCATTAGTTTTAGGGTTCTTTATATCAAGTTCATTAATACTATTTGTGAATGTAGATCACCACTTACCAAGTGATCACGCTTACAAAATCACTGCTCCAATAAGTTGTGCTATTGCATTATTTATTTACCCGTTCATAGATACATTACGAATCTTCACTATTCGTATATTGAATGGTAGATCTCCATTTAGTCCAGATAAAAAACATATACACCATATATTAATAAGAACAGGTATCACTCATGCTTTAGCAAGTACTTTCATTCTTATTTTCAATGTCGTTTTTATAACATCTGTATTTATTACTAGTTTCTTTATGAACGACTTGATGCTCCTCACGTGTATTTTCACTTCATTATACTTCGTTCCTCTCATCTTAAAACTGCGTGTCAACTACTTTAGACACCATAAGGAAGGGAAGTTGTTGAAGTTGAAGGCAAAGAAACAGAGGATGACGAAGAGTGAGTTTGTGGTGGAGAGGAAAGCTTAGGGGCGAAGTTAACGCTCGTTTTTTAAGTAATAGGTAATAGGTAATAAGTAATAGGGAAGCTTAGAGAGGTGGCCTTGGCCCCTCGATACACAGACTATTAGTGAGGAGACAGGAACTAGGAGTTAGGAGTTTCAGGCTTTGACAAAACCGTTACATCTCCGTCTTCAACGAGTCGGCCTTGGCTACTCGCTACGGACCGGATACACGGACCACCTACACAGACTGATTACTTTATATGATTCGGTTAAGACAAAAAACAAAGAAATAAAAAAAGGCAACCATCAGGTTGCCTTTTCTATTTATGAGAAATATAGAGTTGGATATATTCTTTATTATTACAACGCCTGCTTATTCAATGACATCATTGTATAGTGGTCTAATGAATAAGACGCTACGTGATAGTAAGGCCCTTTTCTAGCTGCTTGTAGCGACTGTTTACACTTTAGTGGATCTTGCATACCGTAGATATGTCCCATTAATAATGAGGCTTTTACAAACTCTTGTGGAGTGATGTTGGTATCGCTCAACAATTCTAATCCAGTGTTGATCGCTTCTTCTCTTTTGTTTAGTTTGAAAAGAGCTACTGTTTTGAAGAATAAAAGGCTACGAGTTCTTTTGAAGTTGGCTAGTGCCTTGTTAGAGTATTCTAAAGCTTCTTCATATTTCTTTGAGCAAATTAAGATATCGATAAATTCGTTATAGGCGTGAAGGTAGATTTTATCGTTTCCTTGATAATCTTTCAGGCCTAATTCGAAATAATGAATCCCTTTGTGGTGGTTCTCTTGTTTGACGATGATATCTGCTAGAAGGATGTTGGCTTTGATGTAGGTTTTATCCACCTTCATCGCTATATGTAATAGATCTTTTGATCTTTCAAACTCGTAGATGTCTTCGTATGCTTTTGCTACAGAGAAATAGTAATCTGGCTTTAACTTGGCCACCAATGATTGATACGGTCCCATGTTCGCCTCCTCTAAAATAGGCATTGCTCTATCGTAATCTTCCAATAAGTAGAACGCCAATCCTTTTTCGTATTTGTACTTTGCCAACTGTTGTGGTTTCGCATAGCTTGGATACATTCCTAGGATCTTATCAATCGTTAAGATGGCTTCCTGATTTTTTCCAATTTTGTTGGCAATTTTAGCATCAAGGAATAAAATATCTATGTCGTTTGGTGATAACTCTATACCTGCTTTAGTGTAGATACGGGCATCATCATACATTTCTTTATCGAAAAAGAATTTGGTGGTCTCTAGACATAATTTGATCTTTTTGATAGGATCTTTCTCATGTTCTAACCACATGGATTTCACTTTCTTGTAATTATCGAAATCCTTTTGGTTTTCGTAAATACTCGAAAGACCAAGGTAAGCTGGGATATAGTTGTTATCTAACTCCAAAGCTCTATTCCAATCCTTTATCGCATTGGCACTATCCTTTGTTAAAAGATAACACACTCCTTTCCAATAACGCACTTTCGCAGTGGAATCGGCAATAGAAATGGCTTGGGAATATTCTAAAATAGCACGGTCATAATCCTTTGCTGCTCTAAATTTTTCAGCATTCTTAAAAAATAAGTCGACCGCATTCCTTTCTTGTGCAACAGCAAGTGAACACAAAAATGTGAAGAGTAATAGAAGAAGTTTACGCATAGGTAAGTAGATCTTAGAGTTTGTCATGTTTGCTAATGGAACCGATACACGATTCCGCACCCAAGACAAATTTAGTAGTTATTATCGTTTATTTAAACTTGTTGATGTTCATTTACGTCTAATCGTTCCATTTAGTGACATAAATCTTCTTAAAGTACAATTTATTCTTCTTATCTAACTCGTTTTTGTGCAATTTATGCTCTCTTTCAAAGGAAATCTGAATTTTATCTAGTCCTTTAGTGAGTGCAATGAGTTGTTTACTATCTCCCTGAATATCATTAATAGCAATAATTTTATCTCCTTCTGTAATTCCCGATTTTATATTTTCAACATCGGTAACTTTCCCATTTTGATCTATTTTAATTCCAAATTTGGTTTGAAGATCATTCTGCTTGTTATAATGTACATCTGATTTAAATCCTAAAACTGACAAGGCCTTTTTCACTTGATTTTCTAATGATTTCGTCCCATAAATCACCTCTTCAAAATATTGCGTCAAATCCTCACCATATACTTCTTCTGCTACTTTTTGATAATCACTTGAAGTATATCCTTTGCCCTTCTTCCCAAAACGCGTCCACATCAAACGCATCACATCATCTAAAGATTTCTCCCCAGCAAATTTCTTTTTGATTTTTGCATCTAAGATTAAGGCCGCAATTGCCCCTTTCACATAAATCGATGTTTTACGTTGAGGAATACCCTTTTCATACCCATCTAACCATAACTCCAAAGATGAATCAGCCACCGACAATTGATGTCGACCTAAATTCTCAAAGTGACGGGTCAATAATGTGTTTAACTCTTTGATGTATTGTTGGGTATCAAAAGCTTTTGAGCGGAATAATATCTCATCTCCGAAGTAAGTCGTCACCCCTTCTGCTACATAACCTGTATCAAAATACGCTTCTTCAAACAGATTATAAGGCATCATTTCTATAGGACGAATCTGTTTGATATTCCACACATGAAACAGTTCATGACAGCTTACACCAAGTAGATTATTATAAAACACTTCAGAATGAAAATCTACAGCAGGTCCTAAAGTAATTACAGTATTCTTATGGTGTTCTACCCCATGATAATGTTTAAAATCGGGTACTAAAATCAGATAATGAAACTCATCGTGAGGGAAATCTCCAAAAATATCTAATTGCACTCGGGTAAATTTCTTAAAGTCATCCACCAATTTAGTCCAATCAGGCTGTACTTTACCGTGAATCCAAATATGGAAATTCACTTTATCCATCTCAAACTTTTTATAATGCATATGTCGCCCTAACATCAAAGGCGATTCTGTCCAATCCTCAAAGTTTTCGAAATGATACTTCCCTCCTTTCTTCTTCGCATTGGTAGCCACCTCAAAATCCTTAGGATACTTGATCTTCAACTGAATTTCTTCCTCCTCTAATCCTTCAGGCAATACACCACACCCAATACCATTGATCAACCAAAAATCATCGCTCACCCAAGTACCTCCAGCATCTTTGTGTTGAGCATAATACTCAAAAGTCACGGTCAGATTATCCCCCTTCTCGGCACCAACCACCTTCCAAAGGTTTCTACCCACAGTCATCACCCTCAATTCCTCTTTCCTCCTAAATGCTTTCATCCCACGAATATTCTTCGCAAAATTCTGCACCTGATACCTTCCTGGGCGCCATAGAGGTAACTTTAATAAGTTGGAGGTTTTTACGGTGTAGGAAACTTTTATGTTTAGGAAATGGAGGTTTTGGGAGATGGAGTAGTTCATGGTTGTGGAGAATTTTTGGAATTAAAAATGAAAAGTTAAAAATGAAAAACGTGAAATGTTAGGTAGTTTTTGTAGTATGTATGCGTAGGGACGTTGCAGTGCAACGTCCGTACAAAACGAGCACGTACTATTTAACTAACTACGTTTTTCATTTTTCATTCTTAACTTTTAATTATTATGAAAAGCTGTCTATTTGAAATATAAACTAGAGGACGTTGCAGTGCAACGTCCGTACTAAAAATGAACACGCACCATTTAACTAACTACGTTTTTCATTTTTAACTTTTAACTTTTCATTTTTTACTTTAGCAAAACCGCTGCTTCTTTCGCAAAGTACGTCAAAATCGCCGACGCTCCTGCACGCTTAAACGAAAGCAACATTTCCATCATGGCTTTATCGTTTTCTAGCCAGCCGTTTTGAGCGGCTGCTTTAAGCATAGCGTATTCGCCAGAAACGTTGTAGGCTGTGATTGGAATATCGAAGTTTTCTGATAATGTTTTGATGATGTCTAAGTAAGGTAATCCTGGCTTGACCATCAAGAAGTCTGCTCCTTCTACGAAATCTAATTCTGCTTCGACAAGGCATTCTTTTACGTTAGCAGGATCCATTTGGTAGGTCTTTTTATCTCCAAATTTAGGTGCTGAATCTAGAGCGTCTCTAAATGGACCGTAGAATGCTGAAGCGTATTTAGCAGAGTAAGACATGATAGATACATTGGTGTAACCGGCATCGTCTAGTACTTCTCTGATGTAGCCAATACGACCGTCCATCATATCGGATGGTCCAATGATGTCTGCTCCTGCTTCTGCTTGTGCTAAAGCCATTTTACCTAGCACTTCTAATGTTTCGTCGTTAAGGATTTCTCCATTACGTACGATACCATCATGACCATCTGAACTGTATGGGTCCATGGCAACATCGGTCATTAGAATAGCTTCAGGGTATTTTGCTTTAATAGTGCGTAGTGCTACTTGATATAATCCTTCAGGATTATGGCCTTCTGTGGCTGTGCTGTCTTTTTTGTCCTCGCTTACACTTGGGAATAGGCAAAATGTTTTGATACCAAGATCAAGACACTCTCCGATTTCTTCTACCAACAAGTCTACAGTATATCTATAGATGCCTGGCATAGATGCAATTTCTTCTTTTTTATTTTCGCCTTCAATCATGAAAAGAGGGAAGATAAAATCATTTACGGTCACTTGGTTTTCCTGTACCATGGCACGGATAACCGCCGATTTTCTATTTCTACGTGGTCTTCTAGTCAGCATAAAATATATTTATTGTTTCGGTCGAAGTTATTGTTTCAATATCTAAAATTCAAGAGTAATAAATCCTCTTTACACGTTAATATCCTTATCATTTGTTAATATCTTCGCTCAACTCCTATTAATATACGTTTATAAATATATAAATTTCAATAAGTTAACAAACACATGAATTAAGGACGAACGATTCTATAAATAAATTATAATAATTACAAACTTCAAATATCATTATCATGAAAAAATTCTTATTAATAGCCATCCCAGCTGCTTTATTGGTTTTGGATTACATGATTATCCAATCTGTAGTACATGCAGACAACACATCTAGTCAGATTTTAGCAGCAGCTGCTTTAATTATTATGGTGACAGCTACGGTTAGCTCGTATCCTTTGATTAAGCATGCGGAGTAAGGAGTTGTACCTTACATTATTGTATATCCCTATGGACTTAGTAATTCATAGGGATTTTTTGTGGGGGTGTATTCTGGATATTTTATTGTAGACATACTATATATTTTTAGAGCATATGACTGTCGCTCCGTATACGGAGGGGTTACACCCCTCCTTGGGGAGGGTGAGTAGATGATAAGTTTCATTTTTTAGGTAGTGTGTTGGTTTAGACTAGTGTTTTAATCGAGAGTGCTGAGGGGCTGCGCCGCCTCCTTGGGGTAGTATATACACTCAAGCCTTTCCCAAAATTCCTTCTTCACCAAACTCTAAATCTACTCATCCTCTACAACGATGGGTGTAACCCATCGCACACGAACTATTAGAATACCAAGCCTTATCTTACCAAAAGACCACTTATTCACAAAACCCTAAATCTACTCATCCTACACAACGATGGGTGTAACCCATCGCACACGGACCACAGTATTCGGTCGAAGGTTATAACCTATCAAACAAAGCCCCATCCCCCCACACTATACCTCACCGATCTCCAAAAGTTACCCCACTTTTCCATATCACAAATTAATTCCTTTCTGGAGTAGTCATTTAGTCTAAACTCCACTCCTGTTTTGGCCTCTAGCTTTTCATACTGATCCAAACAAACTAAACATCTAGAAAAAACACCTAAAGAATACATCAGGAAGAACTTATGTTTTGATGATGTATTATAAGGTAAATCAAATAATAAAGTTTGAAAGTTGGAGATGAGCTGAAGGTAGATTTCTCTTACTTTTTTGATTGAATTTGTGGAGGTCAATAAGGTTTGAACTTGATTTTCTCTGTCTTTGTAGACATCAAAAATATCATTACTAAATTGGGTTATTCCTCCTAATAAATACAAGGCTTTTTCTTCCTCTTTGGTCATTTGATGTTGAAACGCTGATCTGAAATATAAGAACGAACTTCCTCCTTTATAAATAGTTAGCTCTATCAATTGATCCCATGAGAGGGTTCCTTTTTCCTGCTGAAGACTATCCGTTTGTGCCTGATTTACGTCGTCCATTAACGTCAATAAGGTATCGAAATCTTTGTTGTATTTGACGCTTTCTTTATATAACTCTATCCCTAATTTTTCAGCATCATTTTGTGTTTTGAAGTCGTTTGGTTGAATATAAAACGATTTCATTCTTTCTTGAGTCATTCCATATTCATCAAAATAATCATCGATTAAACCTGTGATGGCTGCTTGAAAAGTACTCGTATACCTTTCTTGGTAAGTAATTTTTTGATGACGTAATAAAGCTATTGATTCACCAAAGACACCTGTAACTGCCAAACCATAATAATGGGTGATTTTCTTAAAGTCTTTAGTGGTTAACGTTCCATCATTATTATCATATTTCTGAAGGAAAGGACGGATATACCTTTTTATAAACTGTTTTTGTTTGATTAACCCAACAATAAACAGATAAATAATATGAGGTAATACAATCACATTTTGTAAAATGCTACGTTTACTTTTCTGGCTCTGGAGGTTGTTCTGAGGCTGCATCGTTGATGCCTGGCTCGTCGTCTTCTTTATCGTCTTTCTGAGGTTGCTGAACACTTTTCGGTTTTTCTTCGTCTTTCATCAATTCGAATGGCGGAGTGGTAATTTCGTTATCTTCCCGATTGGCTCTATAATGAGGCGACATAATTTCCACTCCCTCTCGACTAAATACATCTTGAATATTCTGATGCAATCGAGAGTAAATTCTACCCAATTTCTCGGGCTGCTTAGTATACGCATTTAATTGATAAGATACGTAGTAATCGTCTAAAGATGTTTGTAAAACGAAAGGAATTTCTCCTGCAATTAATCCATCGGTCATCTCCGCGGATTCTTTCAGCATTTCGTGAACTTTACGCCAAGGAACATCATAACCAATCGTTACCGTGGTATGAATAATTAATTTGTACCTATTTATAGGTTGAGAATAATTGATGGTCTGAGAATCGGATATTTTACTGTTGGGCAAGGTGATGATTTCATTTTTAGGTGATCTCAAACGCGTTACAAACATGGAGCGTTCCACCACCTCTCCCATCACATCACCCACCTTAATCCAATCGCCAATTTTAAATCGCCTCATGTAAGTGATGACAATCCCTGAGATGGCGTTGGTAATGACAGAAGTAGAGCCAATAGACAGCAGCACACCTACAAATACCGATATCCCTTTAAATTCGTTAGATTCTGCTCCTGGTAATAGAGGAAAAATCATGATCACCATAAAGGTGTACAATACAAAACGAATAATTTTCATGGTCGGCTGTACCCAATCAGGATAAAAACCGGGCACCTTTAAACGTTCTGTTCGTATCGCTTCTGCAAAGATTTTTATCAGTTCGATTAAATAATGGAAGAAGCCAATGATAATAAAGATCTTCAATAAGTTGGGTAAGAAGGCGAAAGCTGATCTAAAAATATCTTTTATAGGATCAATTACATACCCTAATAATTTATCTGATATATCTTGAAGGGGTGGAGAAAACTGACCTACAATCGGAAGGTATAAATAGATTAATGATAGAATGATAGAGAATCGGATAAAAAGCATGATGTAACGGAGAAACCTCAATTGATTTTCTTCTGTTAAGATCCGTACATTCTTCACCCATATATTCTTGAACCAGTTTTTCTGAACGACTTTAGTTAAAGAGTATCGGTATATTCTATTGATCAATTTGATGAGAAATACCAAGACGATCAACCCTACAAGTGCATATATCCCTGCCTTTTTCCCCTGCCCATAAATTTTATCATGAACCGTTTTATTAATTTTTTGCTGACGTGTTTTCGCCAACTTTTCTCTGGATGTTCCCATTTTTAAGGCATCCAAAGAATCTATAGAGTGGATTACTCTGCCATCAAAGACTAATTGATAATGATCCTCGAATTCACTTAACTCTACGGTATCTAATGCAAAAAGTGAATGTTCTGTGATATTTCTAATGGTATCGGCTATAGCATGTGCCCTTTTATAGGCTGACATATGTCCTTTACTATGCACATAAAAGATGGTATCATTAAAAGGGATGACGGGCACTCCTTTATCAAAATTCTTCGGTAATGCTTTGTGATCCCCTTTCACAAGAGAATCCAAACGGTCAATTTGTGATCTTAAGTAGTTTCTATATACAGAATCGGCAACAATTAAACTCTGGATTTCCTTATACACTTGTGCCTCCGTTTTTGAATTTTGGGCGAATAAAGGAATGGTAGAAAGCAGAAATAGTATTGTGATGTAAGTTCTCATTATGGGTTCTAAAGGGTCTGTATCACAACAATTTAAAAAAAATTAGACACAAAAAAAACGTGATACTTTACGTATCACGTTCTTGTCACGAATAATTTATATAGATCAACTATACTAGATAGTGATTAATAATCGTTTCCGTATCCGCCGCCACGGTTGTAACCGCCGCCTTGGTTGTATCCACCGCCACGGTTGTATCCGCCACCGCCACGGTTGAAGCCACCACCTCTTGAGTTTTGCTCTCTTGGTCTAGCCTCTTTTACTACGATTGTACGTTCGTCTAGTTCAGACTCGTTCAATTGGTTAATAGCGTTCATGCCTTCCTCTTGGTTTGGCATTTCTACGAAACCAAATCCTTTAGATCTGTTAGTTTCACGATCAATAATGATTTTAGCGGAAGCAACTTCACCAAAACCTTCGAACAAGTTTCTCAAAGTTTCTTCTTGAGTCTCGTAATTTAATTTTGCTACAAAGATATTCATCTTACAAATAATAAAAATAATAAAAACATGAGATGAAATATCAAAAGTGAGAACAATTAAAAAACCAGTCGGACTAACTTTTAAACTAAAAATCAAGTTTGTTATCAAATCTCTTCCGAAAGGTAAGCATAATAATTGGTAGAATAAACATTTTATTATAAAAGATCTTGTTTTAATGATTTTTTAATAATCGATTCATTTTCAAATGAGTATAATATTGTCAAATAGTTGGTTTGATCTTAAAACTGTTGGCTTCAAATAATTAGTATATCTGTATCTTGATCGATACTATATTGAACCACACTTTATATACCTACCTTGCTGTATTATACATCGATAGTCCTCGAGGGGCCAAGGCCACCTCGTTGAAGACGGGGGTGTGGATGGTTTCATTTAGACGATATATTCGTATTGTAGATTAGTTATTACGACTCTCATCTTATTGATACATTTACGTCACCTATCTACCATGCTATATCATTCACCGATAGCTCTCGAGGGGCCAAGGCCACCTCGTTGAAGACGGGGATGTTGATATTTTCATTTAGATTGAGAAGTTTCCATTTCCCTCTTACCTTCAAAACCCTCCTCTGGAATAAATTCCCGGGCTTTTGATACACATATTCTATGTTATATACCTATTAGCTAATTTAAATAGACTTTCAAATCATTCACCGCATTCTCCAAGTCATTTTCAAGTTGATCTGCATTACAGTGTTTTGTTAAGATAGACTTCTCTCTTAGCATTATCAAAAGCAGTCGAAGGTATTGTTTTTCGCCACCATGATAGCCATCTAGCATTTCAAGATCGTTAGATTGATGTTTCGCCATGCTGGTAAAGTCATAACTTTCAAACCCCAATTGATCAAACATAGGTTGTATTCGAGGGAATATCTTTGAAATGTATGCATAGTTATAATCACACATTTCTTTATTTACCTTTTCGGCAAAAGGAGGAAGAATACCGATTACATGAATCTTATTTTCTTTACAAAATGTCAGGAAAGTATAAAGCTGATTGTAGGCATCAAAATCAAGTTCAGAAGAATATTCAAAATTTTGATTACCTGCTTTGATCTTCTTGATGGTTTCCTCAAACTGAAAGTCATAGACTTCATTATCTTCATTTAGTAAATGATAAATTTGATAGCCATGATATTTACTTCCATCATTTCTAAAGCCAGTATTATAAACACTTGCGTTAATTCCTACCCTTTTTAAGGGACCTTTATGTCTTAAGAACAACATATTTCTTTCCTCTACAATATATCGCCATGCCTTAGATATATTATTCATTGTTGGAAAATAGATGAATTTACTTTCCCAATGAGGTTTAGATATATAATGGCTTGGGACTTGATTGGTATTGGGATTAAACATCCATTGATCTAAACCGATAATAAGTATTTTAGGTCTTTTCTCTTTTGGAATCTTTTTGATGAAGGGTAAAAAGTCTTTCATCTTTTGGATAGTGAAGCCCGCATTGTAAAAGGAAGAAGTAAACATCTCTTTTCTAAATTGAAGCACCCTTGAAGAGCCCAATGCCATCACTTCATTTTGCGGCTTTTTGATAATCGATTGCCATTTTAGGTATTTATAATTCTCTTCGTTCATTCCATAACCTATTAAATAAGGCTCATCGCTTTTAATGTACTTATCTACATTCACAAAAGCTTCTTTTGTAACAATTAAAAGAACGAATGCAGGCAGAAAAAATAATAGTGATAAGCCTACAAAAATGCTACTATGTATTAAGTATTTTTTCATAGGTTAGAACTGAAAATAAATAAATGGTTGTTCCTCTCCGCTGAATAAGAAGATGAAAACGAGTAGACCGTAATAAAAACCAAAGCGGATAATTCGAGGCCATTTCACTCCAAATTTTTCTAGAGTGTGACGTTTTTCTCTATTCACCCATTCCATTATCAAAAAGAACATAAGAATGGTGAGTAACCTTTTATAAGGTATGGATGCAACATCAAATTGATCTAAAGACAAGAAAAATGACCAATCGATGGAAAACATTCCTATTAAATAGTCGATGGCTTGAGGTAGTGTTTCTGCTCTAAAAAAGACCCATGCTATCAATGTTAAAAGAAACGTAAAAGCAATTTGATAGACTTCTTTTACAGAAGGAATGACTTTCCCTTGAGCTACAATATCCAAATGATTCCTATTCTTATTCGTGATGAGTAGCGGCAGGAAAAACAATGCATTTAAGGCTCCCCAAACGATAAAGTTCCAAGAGGCTCCATGCCAAAAACCACTTACTATAAATATGATAAAGATATTTCTGATTTTCTGACTTGTCCCTCCTTTACTACCTCCTAAAGGGATATATAAATAGTCTCGAAACCAACTTGACAGACTGATGTGCCATCTCCTCCAAAATTCTGCAATATCTCTAGAGAAGTAGGGAGTCGCAAAGTTCTGCATCAGCTCAAAACCAAATAATCTTGATAACCCAATTGCAATATCAGAATATCCCGAAAAGTCACCGTATATCTGAAAAGCGAAGAATATCACTCCCAACCAAAGGGCAGATGCACTAAAATCTTGATAATTACTAAACATTAAATTGGCATATTCTGCACAATTATCAGCTATTACCACCTTTTTGAATAAGCCCCATAAAACCTGTCGCATTCCGTCGGTCGATTTATCATAGGAAAAAGATCTGCGTTTCAGAAACTGAGGCAGTAAGTGATTGGCTCTCTCAATAGGCCCTGCCACCAATTGTGGAAAAAAGCTGACATATGCCATAAAGGACACAAAATCTCGGGTAGGCTTTATCTTCTCTTTATATACATCAAGAGAGTAACTTAATGTTTGGAAAGTATAAAAACTGATACCAACAGGTAATATTATATCAAGAAAAATGGGATCAGAAGGCGTTTGTCCAATAAATGTGATCGCCTCAGAAAATGATTTTGAAAAGAAATTAAAGTACTTGAAGAAACCTAAAACACCTAGATTCACACCTAAACTAAGGTACAGCCAATTTCGTTTCTCCTTCTTTGTTCTTACCTCCCCTATTTTTTTACCAATGATAAAATCTGAAACGGTACTTAAAAAGATTAGACTTAAAAAACGTACATCCCACCAACCATAAAAGACATAACTACTCAACACCAAAAATATATTCTGATATTTAATGTTTTTCTGGAAGACAAACCAATACAAGAAAAACACTATAGGAATGAATATGGCAAATTCCAGTGAGTTAAAAAGCATTTTTATGGAGACAGTTCTAGCCTAACATTAACACAAAAAAAATACCCTAATGGTTCGAGGGTATTGAGAGGGTGATATTGTAACTGTAAAAAAGGATATAATTATGGGAAGAAAGTCCATAGCCAAAGATACGACTGCATGAAATTACTAAAGGTAAGCGATAAAAAATGACGAAAAATTCTCACAGTTAAAGATCCAATTTCATGAAAACCTCAAGACAGATTGAACAAAAATACCTAAGACAACTGTACAAAAAAACCACAATAAAATGAACAAAAAAACCCACGACTGAAGATCGTGGGCTGGTGATAGGTTGTTTTTGACAACACTAAAGTGTTATCAAAAATAGGTTGTAAGATACAACAATCAATTATATTGAACATTGAGATACCTCATAACGAATAATTAATTTCTTACCTCAATAGGTTTTGGCTTTTTATTATCGTCTATACTTACATAAACAAACATACCTTCTGTAACCACATAATTGGAAAGATCATTATGTCCTTTCAACAAAGGTTTCGCCCATACTTCTAAGTGAATTTTCATCGAGGTTTTCCCCATTTTCACTACTTCTCCATAAATACAAACAGCATCGCCTACAGCCACAGGTTTATGGAAGGTCATACCATCCACAGCCACTGTTACAGTTCTACCCATAGCTGTTTCCTTTGCTAGAATTCCTCCAGCAATATCCATCTGAGACATGATCCAACCGCCAAAAATATCTCCATTGGCATTGGTGTCTGCAGGCATAGCAAGTGTTCTTAGGAGCAAATCTCCTTTAGGTGTTTGTTGTTCCATAGTATTAAAGTGTAAGTTTTTATCGCACGTGTGTTTGACAAATATACGAATTTTTAATAAATGTTAATTGAAATGAAAAATTAAAAGTTAAAAATGAAAAACGTAGTTAGTGGGATATATCTCTTTTCTTACATTATTCTTCGAGCACCCACTCAATATTAATAGTTAAAGACAAATTTGCAGTTCGTTGTGCTCACGGCTCGTAAACGAGGGGCCAAGGCCACCTCGTTGGAGACCGAGTTATTTATTACTTCTATGTAAGATTAGAGATCTATGCTATTTACCACTATTGCCATAAAAGCCACAGACGGGCATACTCTAAACTATCGGCCTTCACCATAATATCTAATATGTATAAACCAATTAGCTACTCCGTCTTCAACGATGGTGGCCTTGGCCCCTCGTTACACGGACCGGATACACAGACTGCTTACACAGACTATCAGTGAGGAGATAGGAACTAGGAGTTAGGAGTTGAGGGCATGGAATAGCCACAAAAAAAATGGCAACATCATCACTGACATTGCCATTCATATAAAGAACCAATTTATTCAAAAAACTAGCCCTTAGTTATTCCTTATAAGTTATTAGTTAAAAAACGAGCGTAAAATCAGAAAACTCCTAATTCCTATCTCCTCCCTCCTAACTAATTCTACATTCTTTCAGGTGACTGCACTCCAATCAACGCCAATGCATTGTTAATTGCTTTCGCAGATTGAGCCGACAATGCAATTCTAAAGGCTTTCTTCGCATCGTCCTCTTCGTTGAAGATTGGCGATTCTGAGTACACTTTAGAGTATTGTTTTGCTACATCGAATGCGTAGTTTGCAATAATTGATGGAGCGTAAGCATCCGCTGCTTCGGTGATCTTATCGTTCATTTTACCAAGAAGAGCGACTAGATCTGATTCAGCGTTTGATAACTCAGAAAGACCATCAAAAGCGGATGTTGAGTAATCGATTCCGTCTTTATCAGCTCTACGTAATAACGCTTGGATCTTCGCGTGGTTGTATTGGATATACACACCTGTGTCTCCTTGGAAATCAATTGATTCTTGAGGATTGAAAAGCATTGTTTTCTTAGGGTCTACTTTCAATAAGTAGTATTTCAATGCACCTAATGCCAATTGCTTGAACAATACTTTGGCTTCATCATCAGAGAATCCGTCGATTTTACCTGATTCTTTTGTACGCTCTTCGGCTGTATCAATCATTTCTTGGATCAAATCGTCTGCATCGACCACAGTACCCTCTCTTGATTTCATCTTACCTTCTGGCAATTCAACCATACCGTAAGATAAGTGATAGATACCATCAGCATACGATCTACCTAAATGCTTCATGATTGCTTTCAGTACTTTGAAGTGGTAATCTTGCTCGTTACCAACCACATATACTGATTTATTCATTCCGAAATCTTTGTATTTTAAGTCGGCAGTACCCATATCTTGTGTCATATACACAGCAGTACCGTCACCTCTCAATACCAATTTTTCGTCTAATTTCTCTTTTTTCAAATCGATCCAAACAGAATCGTTTTCTTTCTTAAAGAATACGCCACTGTCTAAACCTTCTTGAACGATATCTTTACCTAAAAGGTAAGTTTGAGACTCGTAATATACATTATCGAACTCCACTCCCATCATTTTGTATGACTGAGCGAATCCATCGTATACCCAACCGTTCATCTTTTCCCAAAGTGCAACAGTTTCTTCGTCTCCTGCTTCCCACTTACGAAGCATTTCTTGTGCTTCTAATAGTAAAGGAGCATTTTTCTCAGCATACTCTAATAATGCTTTGATATCTTTAATCTGAACTTTTTCCTCATCAGTTAAAGGAATTTTGTTCTTTTTAGAGGCACCCTTAGCTTCGATAGACTTTTTCAATGCTTTCACATCTTCTACACCTGCCAAAGAAGCATAATCAGCTTGTTTTTCAGAGATTAATTGAGCGATTTCTTGCTTATATGCTTTATCGAAAGCAACATAGTAGTTACCTACCAATTTATCACCTTTTAAAGTTGCAGAAGGCTCCTCTCCGTTACCGAATTTCACATAAGCCAACATCGACTTACAAATGTGAATACCTCTATCGTTTACCAAGTTCACTTTCTGAACATCGTAACCGGCAGCATCTAAAATTAAAGATACCGAGTGACCCAAGAAATTGTTTCTCAAGTGCCCCAAGTGCAAAGGCTTGTTCGTGTTTGGCGAAGAATATTCCACCATCACTTTCTCACCATTACGAGCTACCCTACCATAATTTTCATCAGCTACTAATTGTGCCAAAGTAGACACCCAAACTGAGTCAGAAATAACTAAGTTCAAGAATCCTTTCACGATATTGAAATCAGCTACAGCATCTACATTCTCTTTCAAATAATTACCGATAGCCTCTCCAATTTCTACAGGATTTTTACCTAACTGCTTTGTCAAACCAAAAGTGACAAACGTAAGTGATCCTTCAAATTCTTTTTTTGTAGGTTGAAGTGCAATGCGTGAAGCTTCTAATTCTACTCCGTAAAGTGATTTTACCGCTTCTGCAATACCATTTATGATAAGTTGCTCCATTCTAAATTTTGATAAATATATTCTTGTCCAATCGACAACCTGCAAAAATAAAAATAATGAGGGAAGTTTTTAATTTCTGATGCCTATTTTCGACATTTCCCTATTTAATATATATCAATTTTACTTTCAACTTACATCTTTCTCCTATCTTTGCAGCATGACAAAAGTAAGTATCATCACCATTTCTTGGAATTGTGCCGACGAAATCGAAAAGACTTTACAAAGCGTGGTCGCACAAGATTTTGTTGATAAAGAGTATGTTGTTGTCGATGGAAATTCGAAAGACAATACCCTCTCTATCATCAATACGTATAAAAATGATATTGATATTTTGGTATCAGAACCTGATAAAGGAATCTATGATGCCATGAACAAGGGTACTCAGTTAGCTTCGGGAGAGTATGTGATATTCATGAATGCAGGCGATCAGTTTTATGATCCTCAAACGTTATCCCACTTCTTCGAAAAAGTAACTGATCAACCCGACTTAGTCTACGGTGATCATGAAGTGGTCTACGATCATTTTGTGAAAATTAAAAAAGGGGGAAAACCAGAAGACCTTTGGAAGGGCATGATTTGTAGTCATCAAGCAATATTCGTAAAAAGACAATTGCTGCTCGACCATCCTTTCGATTGGAACAACTGGAAAATCTCTGCCGACTTCCATTTCATCTATAACCGTTTTATCGATGGATGTTCTTTCCAACATATTCCCATTAATGTAGCCAAATATGCTGCTGGTGGATTGAGTGAGACAAGTTCAGTTCCGAGTAAATTGGAAACTTGGGCCATCGTTAAAGAACATAATTCATCTCCGGAAGTAGATGCATTCTACTCCAAACTAATTCGCTATGAAAAACTAGTGAATATTCCGAGAAAGCTTTTGGGACCGAAGGCGTTTGAGGTGATGATGAAGGTGAAGAATAAGGTGATGGGGAAGGAAGTTAGGTAGTAGGTAGTAGGTAGCAGGTAGCAGGTAGCAGGTAGCAGGTAGCAGGTAGCAGGTAGCAAAGTTAACGCTCGGTTTTAAGTAAGAAGTAAGAGGGAAGAGGTAAAACTGGCGCAAATGTTAAGCGCTAGCGTCATTTGTGCCTAAAAACGTTAGAGGTCTCCTGACCTCGGTTGTTAACTAAGGAACTAAGGAAAGCTACTTCGTTAATAATGAAACCGTATCGAAAGCCCAGGAATTTATTCCCGTGGAGGCTTTGAAGGTAAGAAGTAAAAGGTAAGAGGGAAGGTGAAGTCTCTAAAGCTACCATAGATCTTTGGGACATCCTTGTCTTCTACGAGGTGGCCTTAGCCCCTCGGTACACAGACCGGTTACACAGACTGGATACACGGAGTAGTTCAAGAACTATCAGAGAGCAATACTTTCTAAATGTGTTTAGATTGGGGTCATATATTAGTCAGCTACATCCCCGTCTTCAACGAGGCGGCCTTGGCCCCTCGAAGACTATCAGACTACAATATTGTACGGGACGAGATAGAGAGACTCGAACACTATCAGACGACGATATTGTACGGGACATATTGGTATTTACATAGTATAGAGATATGCAAAAGATATATATAAAGAAAAACAAACTAAAGGCGTTGGATAATCGTCACCCTTGGATTTATTCTGGGGCGGTGGCGAAGATGCCGGAGTCTTTGGAGGATGGCGAAATTGTTGAAATCGCTGTTGGAGAGAAATTATTAGGATATGGGTTTTATGCTCCCGGTAATCAGATTGTTTGTCGTGTATTTGAATATACAAGACGAACAATGGAGGTGTTAACTCAGGAGTATTGGAACGAAAAAATTGCTTCGGCTTATGCTTTAAGAAAGTCTCATGTGATCACTGAGGAAACGAACTGTTTCCGATTAATACATGGTGAGGGCGATTTCTTCCCAGGCTTAATTGCTGATGTTTATAACGATTTAGTCTCTATCCAGATTTTGATTAAAGGGGTTGATAAAATTGCTCCTATGATTGTGAAAGCAATTCAGAATTTAGGGTTTAAACGTATCTACAATAAATCGAAAGAAATTTCTAAGCGTTTAGAGAATGTTGAAACACCAAAAGGGTGGCTAACAGAAAAGCAAGGTTCTCCTAAGGTGAAAGTCCTTGAGAATGGCGTGAAGTTCTGGGTGGATGTAGAAACTGGTCAGAAAACAGGATTCTTCTTGGATCAGCGTGATGCACGTTCATTGGTAGGTCAGTATTCTAAGGACAAAAAAGTATTGAATACTTTCTCCTACAGCGGGGGCTTTTCGATGTATGCCTTAAAAGCGGGTGCTACATTAGTTCACTCAGTGGATGCCTCTCAGTCGGCTATCGATTTATGTGATGAAAACGCAGAACTAAACGGTTTCAATAACGGTGAACATACCGGATATTGTGCCGATGTATTCGATCACCTGAATGCTATGGAAAGTAACGATTATGATGTTGTGATCCTAGACCCTCCAGCATTCGCAAAATCGTCTAAAGTATTAACTAAGGCAGCAAGAGGTTACAAACAACTGAACCTTAAAGCCTTCAGAAAAATCAAGAAAGGAGGAATTCTATTCACTTTCTCTTGTTCACAAGTAGTCGATAAAGTACTGTTCAGAAAAATTGTATTCCAAGCGGCTGCAGAAGCACATAGAAATGTGAGAATCCTTCATCAAACATCACAACCGAATTGTCACCCGATTAATATTTTCTACCCGGAGAACGAGTACTTGAAAGGACTTGTTCTTTATGTGGAATAGGATAGGTAGCAGGTAGCAAAGTTAACGCTCGTTTTTTAGTTAGGAATTAGGAGTTGCCAAAACTGGCGCAAATGTTAAGCGATAGCGACATTTGTGCCTAAAAACGTTAGAGGTCTCCCGACCTCGGTTTTTAACTGAGGAACTAAGGAAAGTTACTTTAATAAGAAAACTGTATCAAAAGCCCATGATTTCAATCTTGGGGATATTTATTAGTGAAAAGCGGTTTTGCACATAGAGCTATTTATAACCCATATTTTATAATTTAATTTGTAAAATATGGGTTATAAATAAATACCTCCACAATTCCCCTACCGCTCTTCACTCTTCCCTTTTCACTATTCACTTTAAAAATCTTCGATTTTTAACCATGCAAACTACATTTAATATCGACTTCCCCTTCGAATCTTGGAGGAACATATATGAACAATACGCAGACGAAAGTTGTGATTACAACTTTAAAGAATATAGAGTTTCTCGGATAGATTGTGATTATTGGTTTTCCATCATTTTTGAGAAAATCAGATGCACCTTTGTGGCTAAAGATTTAGAACATCACAGAAATTCCAATAAAGGAGCAATAAATGAAAAGGTATTTGAAATCTGGATGGAAGCACCAGAACCCTTATTCACTTTTAATCTAAGACCCAAACTATCTTTTATCCAATTTATCAATAAACTGATTGGTAGAGATATTGATATTTCAAACCTCCAATTAGGACGGAAGTATCAATTAAGTGGTAAAAAGAAGTATGTAAAACCATTAATCCCCTTCCTTGAATTTGTGGCAGATCATCCTGCTGAAATTAATATCACCAACGATTATATCGATCCTGATACCGTAAAACATTACTTGATTATTTCTTTTGATGAGTGGTTGACAGATGAGAAAGAAATAATAAAAATGACAAATCATATGAAGGACCTATTCATAGCTTACCTTCAACAATCAGCGAAAGGTGAAAAACTGCGTTTTTCTAGTGAATAGTGATGAGGGAAGAGTGAAAAGCGGTTTTGCACATAGTGTTTTTTATAACCCTTATTTTATAATTTAAATTATATAATATGGGTTATAAATAAATACCTCCACCATTCCCCATCGCTCTTCACTCTTCCCTATTCACTCTTCACTATTCACTCTTCACTTTAAAAAGCTCCGCTTTTTAAATCTTTCTTAATTCTTTACAGTGAATTCTTATTCATACAAGATTAATGTTTAATTTTATCCACTTATTTTTTGATGGCAAATTATTGCTATCTTTATTACTATAATCAGCATTAGTATTGCGTGGCAACGCTAGATAATGATACTTTCAGACACACAAATATTAAAAGAAATTGAGGAGGGCAATATTCTTATTGAACCTTTTGATCCAGATGCATTAGGAACTAATTCCTACGATGTACATTTAGGGCGTCACCTTGCTGTATATAAAAATGAGGTATTGGATGCGAAAGCACATAATGATATTGAAACTTTTGAAATCCCAGATGAGGGATTTGTTTTATATCCTGGTAAAATATATTTGGGAGTCACCAAAGAATATACAGAAACTTTAGAGCATGTTGCTTTTCTAGAGGGGTTGTCTAGTGTTGGACGTTTAGGCATTAGCATCAATGCGAACTCAAGAGCTGGAGATGTCGGTTTTTGCAATACTTGGACCTTAGAAATCAGTGTTGCTCAACCCGTCAAGATATATAAAAATATGCCCATTGGTCAGCTATTCTATTTTAAGGTAGATGGCGACATCCGTAATTATTATCATATAAAGAAAGATGCAAAATACCTCAACAGAAGTATGAAACCTGTGGAGTCTATGATGCATAAAAATAAATTCTAAAAATGAAATACCTACCTTATTACCTACTCTTATTCTTATTACTTGGTTTTTCATCATGTGATAAACATAAAGAAAATTTTGATGTTCCCGGAACAGGTCAGATTAGGCTAAAATTTAATTTGTTACATGATCTTTTAGGAAATCAAATTCCTTTAAATTATAATACTCCTTATCAAAACGCCTTAAATCAAACCTATCTTTTCGATGATTTTAGAATGTATATATCTAATGTCACATTAAGAGATACAACAGGCACCCATTACTATAAAGTACCCAATAGCTATCATTTAATCGAAATGATTGATAATGCAGATACTTCTATAGTCATTAAGGATTTACCAAATAGCAATTTTACCGAAATCAATTTCTCTGTGGGTGTTGATAATGATGCCAATTATAGTACTGACCAAGTAGGCGATTTAGATCCTGCTAATGGAATGGCTTGGGATTGGAACACAGGATATAAATTTGTTTATTTAAATGGATTGAGAATATTACCTGATTCCTCCACTCGTGGATTGGTATATCACATAGGTGGTGATGCCAATTACAGAACCGTTCGATTTACTCAAAAAGACATCAACTTAAATCAAAATAATAATTTAACCATAGAATTTGATGTTCATGTAGATTATGTCTTTGGCAATAAAAATCTAGCAGAACAACCTAATCCTGATGTAGGACCCGTGAATCATTATATCGATTTAAATGATGATTCAACCAACGATACCATGTTTGGTCCGAATACACAAAAAATAGCTGATAACTATGAACAAATGTTCGAATGGAAAGAAATTACTGTAGAATAATCGCCTTAGGTTTTCTAGTTATTTTAGGAGCTTGTGGGTCCTCTCAAGAAGAGGATGCACAAGCTTCTATCATTTCATACGAAAACATCCCTGCCCCGAAAAGAAACTTAATGACCGATGAAAGAGTAGCATTAGGCAAAATGCTTTTTCACGATAAAAACTTATCTGGTAATGGAAAAGTAGCTTGTGTAGATTGTCATGAACAAAAGTATGCCTTTGGAGAAAACATGGCTTTAAGTACCAACGGCATTACCCAAGAACCACTTCATAGAAATACACCACCACTCATTAATATTGCTTGGGCAGAAGGATGGTTTTGGGAAGGTGGAGCCAAAAACATTGAATCATTAATGTTTGGTCCGCTCACTCACCCGAATGAAATGGGAGCCAACTTAAAAGAAGTGGTAAAAGATATAAATGATCATCCAGAGTATCCTGTTCTTTTTCAAAAAGCCTATCAAATAAAAACCATTAAGAGTGCTCATATCGCTAGAGCTCTAGCCGCTTTTTGTCGATCACTGATAAGTAATCAAAGTAAATACGATCAATATTTAAACGGAGAAATCGATTTTAGCTATGATGAATTGCAGGGGATGAAAATCGTAGAAACCAGATGTGGCAGTTGTCACCCTGCTCCATTTTTCACCGATTTCAATTATCATAATATTGGTTTAGATAGCGTATTCTCTGATACCTTAGAGAATCTTTTTCAAGGAAGAGCAAGAATCACCTTAAAAGAAGAAGATATGGGGAAATATAAAACCCCTACCCTCAGAAATATATTTGCTTCTGCACCATATACTCACGATGGAAGGTTTAAAACTATTGATGAGGTATTTGATCATTATGAATCAGGTATACTTCCTCATAAAAGTCTTGCACCTCAAATGCGTAATGGAATAGATCTTAATGAAGAAGAAAGAGAACAAGTAAAAATCTTTTTAACCACTTTAATGGATTCTACTTATTTAGGACTGAAACAATAAAGTCTATTTGATAAAATCTTAAACTACTTTTTTAGAAAGATTTCCAACGTTATTAAAAAATGTTTTAAGGGCAAGAAATGAAAAAAGGTTTATCCCAATTCAATTGAGATAAACCTTTTATATTTTTATTGAACTCTAAATTATAGAGATGCGTGTGGCTCGTGATCCTCAGCAGCAACCTCAACAGTTAATGCTTTTTCAGTTCTTTGACCTTCTTGATCTACTAAGAATAGAACAAAGTGGTAATCACCTTCTTCAACTGGACCTGTAACACCATCTTTTGTCCATGTTGTAGGAACATCCATGTGTACGTGTAAATGATGCTCGTTAGGGAAATCGCCTGCCGCTGTTAAAGCATAGTTATAAGCACCTTTTGCTTCTGCTTCTTCTTGGCTAATTCCGAACCAGTAAGTATATTTTTGTGTCCATTGAACATGATCATCTGTATTTGCTACTCTAGCAGAATGCTCGTGACCAGCTCCCCAGTGTACATCTACCTGAGCATAGCTTAATTGGTGTCCTTTTAAATCAGCTTCAACAACTGCCTCTTCCCCTGGTACGATGTGAGCATGATCCTCTTCTGATAAACGTGCGTGATCTTCGTGATCATGACCGCTTTCAACTACATAGTTTTCAATTGTTGGAGCAGGGTTATTCGATGAGTCATCGTTATTACAAGACGCGAAACCTACTACAGCTAAAGCAAGGATAAGATGTTTGATTTTCATATTTTAATTTGATTATTTTGCAATACTGTCGCAAATAACAACTCGTTTTTATTTTTTGCAACACTATCGTATTTAATTTATACGTATTTAGAAATTTTAAGGATTTCAACTAATTGTTAAAGAAAACAAACCTCCTTAATCAATTAAAGAATAAATCCCCTTTAAATACATTAGATTGATATCTTCGAACTTTATTGTTTTAAATTTTCACCCAACACAGGACTAGAAAAGTTATTTTTCTTTCCTTAATAGAAAAGATATTCTGATATAGATGGCGAAATTTTCATCGATTTCCCCTATCTTATTTATACATTATGAAAGACATCAAGCAATACATTTCGAGTATTTATTTTTCCAATGGTCTAAGAATGACCTGGTGTATTGTTTTTCCATTAATCATAGGTGCTTATACCGATCACATTGCTGAGGCGACTAATTTAGCCATAGGTGCACTTTGTGTCGGTTTATCCGACTCACCAGGTACTTGGCAAGAAAAAGCCAAAGGTCTTTTGGGTGGTTCTTTTATTAATCCAATTGCCGCAGTCTGTATGGCGATTATCATGCCTTACGCTGTTTTCGCTGAAATCTACCTCTTCTTTGCTGTCTTTGCTTCCGCCATTATGAGTATTTTTGGCAACCGAGCAACCATGATTGGGAATAGTATTCTTGTAGCCGTTAGTTTAGGTGTCGGTTTTGGTTTGCCTTTAAGTAATATAGGAGTGATGGGAGTCTTCCTTTTCATAGGCGGTCTATGGTACACCTTAAACTCTTTATTATTATGGCAAATTCGACCTTATGCAAGCATTGAGAAAATATTGGGAGAATCGTATATATTAATGTCACAATACTTCGAAACGAAAGCCCAATTGTTCACTCAGCCCAACAACAATTCGTTACAAAATAAACTATTCACAATTCAAACTAAGATCGATCATCAACAAGAAGAGGTACGTACTTTATTACTAGGCCAACGTTCGGCATTGCAAGGTGCGACTCCATTAGGTAGGTCACTTATTTTAATGTTGAGGGCATCAATTGATATTTTCGAGAAAGCCTCAGCCACTCATATCTCCTACTCAGAATTACATCAACATTTGCATCAAACAGACTTTTTGGAAGACCTGCAGATGACATTTTCTAAAATGGGACACCAACTAAATACCCTAGGTCGTGCCATTATGAGTAGAAAAAAAGTGACAGAAATGAAACGTCATTTTGAAGAACTTGAGGCACTACAGAAGAAGTTTGAAACTATTCGTGATCATCAGGATCGAAACATACCTATTGATATTTTAGCAGAAGTGAAGAATATCATGAGGAACTTTAATCGAATTGATCGTACTATTTCTGAAGCTTCTACTTATACCGATCCTAAAAACAGTCAAAATATAGGTTTTACAGACGGACTGAATCTGCCTTTATTTAAAACCACTTTAGAAAAAGGGACGTTTTCCGATCACCTCACCATAAAATCCATACATTTTAGACATGCAATCCGTATTAGCATTGCTATGGTGGCCGGAATGATTGTCGCCAAGTTTTTTGATCTAGACCGAGGATATTGGGTGTGGCTTTGTATATCTGTCATTCTCAAACCATCTTTTGCGATTACGAAACAACGAATGTTAGCTCGAATTATCGGAACTATCCTAGGCATCATCATCGCTTTAGGAATCTTGAATCTATTTAATTCTCAACTAGCTTTTATCCTATTCCTTATTCCTTTTGGAATTGGAACATTTGCTACCTTATTCAAAGATTATAGAACGGGTATCACCTTGCTAACTCCTTTTATCCTTTTGATGATCTCCTTATCCATGCCGGTTACACATCAAATAGCTATTTCTAGAGTGGTGGATACCTGTATTGGTGGATTAATCGCCTTTTTAGTGAGTAGTTTTGTTTTTCCTGAATTTGAAATCAGAAAAATCAAATCAAAGTTATTAGAAGCGATTGAAGCAGATTGCGAATATTTTACAGAAGTATTACAGAGTTACACCAACCAAAGATCACTTGATAAAAACACGTACAGATTATCAAGAAAGAAAGCACAATTGGCCAATGCCAACCTAGCTGTTAGTTTCCAAAACATGTTAGGCGATCCAAAAAGCAATCAATTAGATGGTAGTAATTTGTATTCATTTATTGCTGCAAGTCGAATGTTGTTTGCACACATTGCCACCCTTTCTGCTAATGCGGAACGACTATCTCAGAAATATAATTTTACGGAGTTAAGAATATTCGAAGATAGCATCAAAAAGCAACTGAATAACATAGCAAAAGGAATTAAAGAAGAAGAGGCTATTATTGAAATTGATAATCTATCTGATCAGCTTCAATTCTTAATTCATAAAACCGACGAATTGAGTTGTCTTAGGGAAAAGGAACTTAAAAAAGGCATCAAAGATTCACCACTTATTAAAGAATTATCTGATTATGTTTTAATTACGAATCAGTTACTAAGGGTTTCTAAGAACGTGAAATTTATGGGTAACTATGCGAATCAACTCATTTACATTAATAACACTAAACTATCATAAGTACAATTTCAAAAGGTCAAAACATAACTAATTCGTGATTTCGTTCAATTATTAGTGCAAAAAATTCAACATACAAAAATATTGTTGTATCTTGTATATCTAGTAAGAGGTTGTAAAATTATGCCAAACAGATTTCTGCCTAGACCTCTTCTTACCCGTACAACTACTAAAATTTATTATTATCGAATTTCTCATAAAAAATACTATTCTTAATCTCTTTGATCCATGCAATAAAATTCTATTTCATTCAAGTATCAATTGGCTTGATACGTCTTGGAATAATATAATACCTTTTTCTTTACTTTGGTCACCTATCACCTCTACAGTTTTTTCTGTTACAGAAGAGCAATATCAACAAAGACTAATTGTGTACATCATCTCTATTCTTAGTCTTAGCTTTTTAGTGATTGCCTTATTTATGGTTATTCGAAAAACGAAACTTCAAAAGCAAAAAGTCGAACAAGTAAAAGAAGAGTTAGATAAAGCTTTACTTGAAGTCAATGAACAAAATATAAAAATTACGAATAGTTTAAGAGCTGCTCAAACAATTCAGCATGCCATCCTACCTCCTTCCGAATTACTAAAAAAAGTATTTAATAGTTATTTCACTATCTACAGACCTAAAGATATTGTGTCTGGGGATTTTTATTGGTATGGTGAATCTCAAGGAGAAGATAATATTACGTACAAATATTTTGCTTGTGTGGATTGTACGGGACATGGTGTTCCTGGAGCCTTAATGTCAATGATTGGCAAAACGATCCTTCAAGAAATCGTGGATAAAGGATTGGCAAAAGATCCTGCAAAAATCTTAGAAATGATCAATACAAGAATTATCTCCTACTTAAGACAACAAGAAAATAGTATAAACGACGGGATGGATATTTCTTTAATTAGATTTACTGATCAGGAAGGAAGTGTAAAAAGCATTGATTTTGCTGGAGCTAAGAGTGATATCTACAAAATAGATAAACAGAAAAACACGTTGAAAAGATATAGAGGGAGTAGAAAATTTATTGGTGGGCATCAAAGAAAAGATATCAATTTTTCTACCACAAATATACCTATCAATAAAGGTGATTATATTTTTATGCTTACGGATGGATTACTTGATCAAAACAATATCAAAAATGACAAGTTCGGTCGTCGATATTTCGAAGATTATCTTCGTCAACATAGCAATAATCCTCTAAAAGATGTGGGCGATTTATTAGAAGCAGCACTTGATGTTCATCAGAAAAATGTTCCTCAGAGAGATGATATTACAGTTATCGGTATTGAGATGAAATAAGAAACATCAGCAAAAAACAAAGAAAATTACACGACCTAATATTTTTATTCCTAAATTACGATTTGAAAAGATTTTTTAATATTTGTCGATGCAAAAAAACAACTCTGATATTCTTCTTGAAGTAAAAAAACTCTCTATTTCTTTTGATCATGAAGATAGAGGCAGTTCTTCTGCAGTTAAAAACATCAGTTTTGTTTTAAGAAAAGGAGAAACTTTAGGAATAGTTGGTGAATCTGGATCGGGTAAATCTGTGACCGCTTTATCCATGCTTCAGCTTTTGAATAAATCAAGTAGAGAAGTTGATGGAGAGATCCTATTTCATAGCAATAATCATGGAACAGTGGATTTACTTCAAGTTCCAAAAAAAACAATACAAGATATTCGTGGTAGAGATATAGGGATGATCTTTCAAGACCCGATGAGTTCCTTAAACCCTTCTATCACTTGTGGTAATCAGTTGATTGAAACGATTATTGTTCATGAAAAAGTAAATAAAAGAGTAGCTAAGCAGCGAGCTTTAGAAACTTTTGCCACTTGTCAATTAGGCAATCCCAAAAAAGTATTTAATTCGTATCCACATCAGTTATCCGGAGGTCAGAAACAAAGGGTACTTATTGCTATTGCGTTAATCTGTAACCCTAGTTTACTTATTGCAGATGAGCCTACTACGGCTTTGGATGTTACCTCTCAAAAAGGCATCTTAGATCTTTTTAATGAGTTTAAGAAAACCCGAAATACAGCTACCATTTTTATTTCTCATGATTTAGCCATTGTAGCTCAAATGGCGGATAGAATCGCAGTCATGCGTAAAGGGAAATTAGTAGAATATGGTACTGTATATGAAGTCTTTAATCAACCAAAGCATTCCTATACAAAAGGTTTGTTAGCTTGTAGGCCGAGATTAGACTTCTCGCTAAAGAGGCTACCAACTTTAAACGATTTTACAACAGACGCAGGAGGAAATGGTCGCAGTAAAGCACGTTTCATGTCTGTAGGGCAAGCTTTAATTGTCAATGCGGTTGACGAAAACAAAGTACTTGAACAAGAGAAAGAGATTTTAGATCATCAACCTTTGTTACAGGTGAAAAACTTATCTGTAGAATTCCCTGTGAAGAAAAACATCTGGGGCAAGGTCACAAAATCTTTTGTTGCAGTAAATAACGTAAGCTTTGATGTAAAAGAAGGAGAAACATTAGGTCTTGTAGGTCGATCGGGCTGTGGAAAAACGACACTAGGTAGAACTATATTACAATTAATAGCCTCTACTAATGGAGAAGTAGTTTTTGATGGTCGTGAACTCACAAAAATGCCTAAAAAGGATCTTAATAATTTACGTTCTGATATTCAGATCATATTCCAAAATCCATATACTTCTTTAAATCCTAGGTTAACTATTGGTCAGACACTTATTGAACCTATGCAAGTGCATAAGATTTATTCTGATGATAAAACTAGGAAAAAAGAAGCAATACGTTTACTTGAAACAGTTGGTTTAAGTGCAAATTATATGAACCGTTACCCTCACGAGTTTTCTGGAGGTGAACGTCAGAGAATTTGTATCGCTCGTGCTTTATCGACTAAGCCTAAGTTTATTATTTGCGATGAGTCGGTTTCTGCATTAGATGTTTCTGTTCAGGCGATCGTACTAAATTTACTTCAAGATCTTAAAGAGAAATTTAACCTTACTTATATATTTATATCACATGACTTGGCCGTTGTTAAATTTATCTCCGACCGAATTTTAGTGATGAACAAAGGAGAAATCGTGGAATGGGGATTGGCTAATGAAATTTATAAATCTCCAAAAACAGAGATCACCAAGAAATTGATTGAATCCATTCCTGAAGCCAATTTTGAACAACTTCAGAAAAATTTAATCTCACAAAAATTGAAAGACCAAAAAAAATCCCATTAGAAAACTAATGGGATTTTTTGAAAGAAAGTTGTAATTAAAATTTATTGTCGACCAGTGAAATAAAACTTACTACAGCATCTGAAGTAAAGTCCCAATCGTATTTCACTGCATAATCCGTTTTAATTAGACTAATTGCTGATGTATAATCCTCACAATTATCAATTCTATTGATCGCATGCGTAAGCACTTCTTGGTCTCCACCAAACAATTCCTTTTGGAAAAGAAAACGATCATTTAAATTCATATTCTCTTTAATACTTCCAGAGTTTAATTGATCAAGTAAACCATTGGACTCATTTTCTTTTTCAGCAGAAGCCAATATTTGAGAGGTTACCTCTTCCTCTTTAGAAATAGGCAATTCTTTTTCTTCAACTACATTCTCCTCTTCTTTACTTTGATCCTCAACTGTTGTTGGTTCTTCTGGAGTTTCGATTGTTTCAAAAGTAAATTCTTCGATAGAATTTTCTTCAAATTCACCCACATTATCTTCTTTTACATCCTCTTGATCAAAGCTTTTCAAAGATTCATCAACGATATCGTCAATCACATTGTCTACTTCATTAGCAGGTGTAGTAGAAAAATCGGGTTCTTGGAAAGTAGGTTCTTCAAAAAGAGTAGCTTCTTGCTTCTCCTCTACTTCTACTTCCGTTTCTTCTATTTGTACTTCAGAAGTAACTATAGTCTCCTCTATCGGGGATACTTCTTCCTCTGCCTCATCAACTTGCTCTTCTACATTTTCATGATCAAAAGAAACAATATTGTTAGACATCTCTTCAATATCTATGGATGAAGTTTCTGTTACCTCTTCTTCCTCTTTTTCTACAGGTGCTTCATCAAGGTAGCCCGGATGAAGTTCAAATATGCCTACAGGAAGAATATCATTAAACGCTGCAATAATTTCTTGAGGATCGTCTATCAATTCTGGATGTTTTCTTACGATATTCGATGAAATATTAATTGCTTCAGTTCTCTTGATATTGATACCTGCTTCCTCTTCTATTGCATTTTGAATTTCCTTCGTTAATCTTGGGTGAATTTTAATGTACCCAAACATTGGAATCAAGAAATTCTTTAATGGAATTTTCATTCCTTGCATTCCAAAAAACTCATCATAAAAGATTTCTGGAGAGAAAGTAAGCACTAATACATCTCTTACTGCTTTATGTAATAAAGGCAAGAAATGTATTCTAGAGATATGTATATTTTTAGACAATGCGTTCATTAAGTGAGATAGTGACTCACGAACAGCATCAGAAGTGTAATCAAAATATGGACTTTGAATTCTAATTGCTTCTTTTTGCCAATTCTCAAAAATTCTTTTTAAGACAAAAAGATTGACACTTTCTATATTGGTTAATTTCGTTATTTGAATACCTGTTATGTAATCATTGTTTGAAAAAAAATCATCACATATGGCATCTGCTACCTTTTCAGAGTAAATTTCTATTGCAGAAAGATTTGGCTTTTTATTCATGTCAAGTTGTCTACAAAAATCATGATATAAATACTTGGCGAAGATACTTTGCATACATCTTATAATGTATGTCCTCACAACTTATCATTTACCTTCTACCAATAATTATACAAAGAACTGTTATTACAAAATATAATTTACAGAATTATGTAAAATATTAAACTATTTATCTTCATTTTTTAGCTAAAAACGAGATATATTAAATAAATAATCAAGATTTATCTACATATAGTATCTTCTTAGAGTATGAAAAAACAAGATTGATCTTTATAAATCTTTACAAATAATCTCACATTATATTGTGTTTACAGTATGATTATTTATTTTTGCTTGACTTTGCGCAATTAGTCAAACAAACACTATCAAAATTTTATGAAAAAGTTTTTTAATTATGTAGGCGTGTGTACAGTATTGGTGACTTTGTCATCGTGCTTTGGCCAGCACAACCACGCACCAAACCCAGGCGTTAACCTAAACAGCAAACGCATTTACGGGCCTAGCAGAGAAGCAGAACCAGTTCAGTTAAAGAACGAATACGAAAAGGCGGATGCTGAATTGTTAATGAGAATGGAAGATATCCGTAATAAATTATATAAAAAGTAATTTACTTTTTTCAAGATTATACCAAATCTTGAATCCAAAAAAGAGGTGAACTTATTGATAAATGAGCTCACCTCTTTTTTATTGCATACAAATCTGATTAAAACGATTTGATGATGGCAGGTGACCAAGATCCGAAGCTTTTTTAAAGGCAGCACAAGCTTCTCCGTATTTTCCAATTGCTAAAAAACTTTCGCCTAATAAATAAAAACATCTATGATCTTTGGGTCTAACCCTTGCCCCCCATTTACAATCTCGGATGACCTCCTCATGTCGGCCCAAAGTTTTCAGTAACCTTGCTCGAAGTAGATAAATGGTAAAATGCTCCTCAGGGACATCTGTTTCATTTAGCACCACCGCGTAGGCTTTACCATACGTTTCCACATAATAATCATTGGTTAAATTGGCAGCACCCGATAAAACATCAATTGCTTTTTCTGGTTGATTAAGTCCTGTTGAATATACCTCGGCCAATCCCATGTGAGCTTTAAAATCGTATCTATTTTTTAAGATCATTTGTCTAAACGTATAAGTAGACTGATGATATCTTTTAGTATTGAATTGTGCCACTGCCAATCTCCAATATAATTCATTGGGCATGCTCATCCCGACCTCTTCTTCTACCTCAGAAAGTAGACTCACCACTTCATCAAATGATCTTTCCTGAAAAAAATAAAGGGAAGCAATATCTACTTCTTTTAATAAACTATCGTATAATACATCTCTTTGGTGTGTAAGGATATGCAATGTTTTCTCCATCTGTTTGGCTTCAATTAAAGCCTTACCATAATGTCCTTCTTCAGTATATTTAAGTACATTTTCTATCGCTTTTATTTCGTTGTTTAATTCTTCTTTGTATACTTTTTCTTGATAATATTTTCCTCCATAGAACAACACATTTAAACCAATCACCATAAATACAACAGCAATCGATCCCCACTTAAAAATACGTTTATCATCTTCTTTCTGGATTTCTCGATTCGATTTGAAGTTTTCATAAAACTTCGATTTATCTTCCCACATTATGTCTTCACTTTCATAATTGGTAGTAGTACTTTTAAGGTCTTCTTGATATTTAAGCCATTGATCGTACATCTGACGCTGATAATCATTCATCAAATATTCGTAAGCAAAAGCAATTTCTTTAAATTTTTCTGAGGAATTTGAATCGGTTTTGTTGGTGTCTGGATGATATTTTTTTGCTAATTTTTTATAGGCTGCTTTGATCTCCTTTTTCGAGGACGACCTGGATATTCCTAATATTTCATAATATGAACTCATAATTCGCAGTGTACGGGTGCAATGTTATAGATAGAAGTAGATAATATTATCAATTATATATACTTATAATACGTAAATGCTTGTAAATGTTTCATCAAAAAAGGGTATTTTCATCTAAAACTGACATTAGTCAGCGTTGTTATGAGTAATTATTCTGTTAATTTGCAGCAAATTATATATATCTCAATTCTTTACATGAACATGGATCAAGTAATAGCAAATAAAGTTACAGAATGGCTCGAAGGGTCATACGACGAAGCAACAAAATCTGAAATCAAAAGATTGCAAGCTGAAAACCCTCAAGAATTAACTGAAAGCTTCTACAAATCTTTAGAATTTGGTACTGGCGGACTTAGAGGTATTATGGGTGTAGGCACGAACAGAATGAACAAATATACTGTTGGTATGGCTACTCAAGGTTTAGCAAACTATGTAAATCAACAAGTGGATGGCACTCCAAAAGCGGTTATTGCACACGACTGTAGAAATAACTCTGCTTTATTTGCCAATGTAGCTGCCAATGTTTTAGCAGCTAACGGATTCACAGTATATCTATTCGATGCATTAAGACCAACTCCTGAATTATCTTTCGCTATCCGTCATTTAGGTTGCGATACAGGTATTGTTATTACAGCATCTCACAACCCTCGTGAGTACAATGGCTTTAAAGCATATTGGAACGATGGTGGACAAGTTGTTCCTCCACACGATGTTAACATTGTTGCCGAAGTAAATAAAATTGCTTCTGTTGATGAGGTAAAATTTACAGGTGGTGAAGATCGAATTGTGGCAATCAACAAAGAAGTAGATGAGCCATATTTAGATATGCTTGAGAAATTATCGGTATCTCCTGAAGCAATTAAAGCTCAAAAAGATCTTAAAATTGTCTTTACTTCTATTCATGGTACAGGTATTACAATGGTTCCTCCAATATTAGAGCGTTTAGGTTTCGAAAACGTTCATATTATTGAAGAACAAAAAGTAACCGACGGTAACTTCCCAACAGTAGTTTATCCTAACCCAGAAGAAGCAGAAGCATTAAGCATGGCCTTAGCTAAAGCCAAAGAAATTGATGCTGATATATTATTAGGTACTGACCCTGATGCTGACCGTGTAGGTATTGCCATTAAAAACCATAAAGGTGAGTGGACATTATTAAATGGTAATCAAACGGCTACATTATTGTTTAACTATGTGATCTCTGCACGTAAGAAAGCAGGTTTGGCTAAGGATAACGATTTTGTTTGTAAAACAATTGTGACTACTGACCTTATCGATCGTTTTGCTGCTGCAAACGGAATGCCTTGTTATAACGTTCTTACTGGATTTAAATATATCGCAGAAGTAATCAAAGAGAAGGAAGGTAAAGAAAACTTTATCGTAGGTGGTGAAGAATCTTACGGATACCTTATCGGAGATGCTGTTAGAGATAAAGATGCAGTTGCTGCTGCTTCTATGATCTGTGAAATGGCTGCTTACTACAAAAAAGAAGGTAAGTCGATGTTCGAACAATTAATTGATATTTATCACGAACATGGTTATTTCAAAGAAAAACTAATTTCTATCACTAAGAAGGGAATGAGTGGTGCTGAGGAAATTGCTCAAATGATGAAAGATCTTAGAGCTACACCTCCTGCAACAATCAACGGTTCGAAAGTGTTAGAAATGAGAGATTACCAATCGTCTATCGCAACAGATTTATCTACTAAAGAAGAATCTACAATTGATTTACCTAAGTCAAATGTACTTCAGTTCTTCTTGGAAGACGGTACTAAAATCTCTGCAAGACCTTCTGGTACTGAACCAAAGATTAAATTCTATTTCAGCGTAAACACTTCTATCAATTCGGTAGAAGAATTTGATGCTGCTGATGCTCAATTAGAAGAAAAAGTTGCTAAGATTATTGAAGATATGAAGTTGAACTAATCGTTTAACATCAAATTATATTTAGGCCATAGCAGTAATGTTATGGCCTTTTTTTGTCATTTTTAGGTTAATAATTTAGAATCTGTCCAAAAACTCAAAAATCAGTCAAATAATCCTAATTCTATTGTTAATATTCCAACCTTTCTAAATACCCAATCGTAAAAAAATATATACCCAGAATTAAAAATTAAACCTAACAACCATATGACATGAAAAATTACACAATATTAAAAAGGGAGCTGAAATACATATTTTATTCCTTCCTTTTTTTAGGCTTAGCGTTTATACCATTTCACCGAGGATATTTTAAACTTCCTCAAAAGAAAATAGTATCCCAAATCGAAAGTGACATACAACAAGATGAAGATGTTATTTTAAATAATGTACACTATTATGATGCTTCTCATAAGGTTTCTACAAATAAGAAAGTAGCAACCACTCCGGTTATTCATAGCACATTCTTTTATGTGATATTTAGTATCCTGTTCTTGATATTTGTATTCCCATTAAGGTATTTATTCTATTTAATGAATTACCTCATCAGTATATAAGATTAATTTGATCTACTACATTCAAAAAATTACTAACTTGTGATGAATAAGCTACAGTTAATTTCTTGCTTAAGAAGTTGACACTAATAATTCATCATGACTAAACAACGCTACACTTCCATTTTCTTTTACACTCTTGCTGTTCTTTTATGGTTACCCATTCTATTTTTTGATTCAACATTTTTTGCTGAAGAGTATTTTGATGGTAAGCCTATAACAAGTATTTCCGTTCTTCTACTTTATATTTTTCTGTTCAAACAATCCTCATTAAAAATCAAATATTTAATGTTGGTGATGGTTCCTCTTTCTTGGTTAGGTGAATTATTATGTTGCGTGATTTTAGATATGTATGATTACAGAGGCAATCAAATTCCATTATACGTTCCGATAGGACATGCATGTATATTTTCGCTAGGCTGGCATATCAACCAATTCTTTGATGCTAAAACTCAAGAAAAAATAAAGAAGGTCCTCACTCCCTCTTTCCTGATACTCTTTACTTTTATCATCCTTTATTTCCAAGACACTTTAAGTTTTGCATTAGGAATATTGTTTTTCTGGGCTTTAAGAAGAAAAAATTATAGTAGCTTCTACCTAATTATGAGTTGTCTTGTTTTATGGATTGAAATCGTTGGAACTGCTTTACACGTATGGAAATGGGACACCTTTCAATGGATATTTCAAACAATCAACCCACCTATTGGCGCTATGTTTATTTACATCGGCGGTGATATGATTCTTGGACGCTTATGTAGATTCCTACTAAGGTTAAAAAAAGTGGGGAGAAGAAGGGCAATTCTTAATGCATAATCCGAATTATTAAAATTGGATATTAATCGATGTTTGTTTAAACAAATTTAAACGGAATGAGTTACTCTTCTAAACATCAACTAATATCATATGAAATTCTTATCAATATTTACCTTTTTATTAATCTTTATTTTTGTAGCCTGTTCAGAAGGTGATATTTCTCCGCAGCCAACACAACAAGCACCAACAAACAATACAACAGCAGATCAAAACAATGATCAGGACGATCAACAGGATAATAATGATAATAGTCAAGATGCTAATGTCATTACATATTCAGGAACAGTTCAAGCAATATTAACTTCTAATTGTACAAGTTGCCATGGTAGTTCGAACCCTAGAGCAGGTTTAAGTTTACACACCTACGCCACAGCCAAAGATGGTGCCGAAAATGGGGCAGTACTTTCTAGAATAAGAAATTCAAATAACCCTATGCCTCAAGGTGGTTTAATGTCGGAAGCAAATATTAAAGCTATAGAAGATTGGGCTGAAGGAGGGTTTGCTGAATAATGAAACGCTACTTTATACTTTATATTATCCTTCTCTTCCCACTAAAAAATTCATACAGTCAGACCAAATACAAAACAGAAGTTGGAGAATGTAATTTCTCTGCTTCTGTTCCTGCGTTTGAGCCTATAGAAGCAAAATCAGATAAACTGATTGGAATACTAGATGAAGGTACTGGAAACATCGCAGCTGTCATTCCCATAAAAAGTTTTGAGTTTCCAATAGCGTTAATGCAAGAGCATTTTAACGAGAATTATCTTGATACCAAAAAATATCCAAAAGCTACTTTTAAGGGTGTCATCAAAGATTTTTTGATCAAACAATCGGGTACTTATCAATATCAAGGTACCTTAACGATACATGGGGAGGAGCAATCTATCTCTGGAGAGCTTCTGATATTGTACGAGAATAATACATACAATATCTCCTCACAAATGACATTGAAGCCAGAAGATTACAAAATCAAAATCCCTAAAATAGTTTATAAAAAAATTGCTGAAACAGTTATTGTTCAGCTCAAGTTAAATTTAGCACCTACCTCATGAAACTTCTATTCTTCCTATTCTCTTCCATTTTTATATGTTCCTCTGTTTTAGCACAAGATGATCTTCTGAATGAGATTAATACTGATAGTATAGATGAACAATTTGAAATGCCTGCATTTAAGGCAACAAGAATTATCAATGGAGAATCATCTAAACTTGCTGCTAAAAAAGATTTCCATCTGGTCATCTCCCATCGATTTGGTAGTATAAAAGATGGTTTTACCACCTTTTTTGGTTTAGACAATGCCAATACCTACATCGGATTATTGTATGGTATTACTGATAAACTAAATGTTTCCTTAGGTAGGGAAACCTATCGAAAAACCATTGTTGGTTCTTTGAAATATAAAATAACTGAGCAAAGCAAAGACTTCCCATTACACCTAGTTGCATTTGCGGGGATTTATGCCAACACACAACTTTCTGATAATGCCTATCCAGAGTTAACCAATACAGATCGATTAAGCTTTTTATATCAATTACAAGTTGCAAGACGTTTGACAGATCATTTCTCCCTTCAACTGACTCCAAAGTATGTGAGGCAAAATTTGAAGTACTCAGATTACGATATCTATAATTATTTTATTCTTGGGGCTGGAGGGCGATATAAAGTCTCGAAAAGAGTAGCTTTAACAGCAGAATATGATTATAATTTTTCTAGACCTGAACAAAACCCATTCAAGAACCCATTGTCTTTAGGTGTTGATCTAGAAACAGGTGGTCACGTATTCCAATTACTATTTTCTAATGCACAAGCCAACCTCCCACCTTCTTATTTAACGTATGCTACAGGCGACTGGAGTGAAGGTGAAATTTATTTTGGATTTAACATTGTTCGCGTTTTTTAACTAATAAATCAAATTTTCATTTTCAAGTATTCACTAATAAACAACCCTATTTCACACCTCTTTTAAGTTGATTATCATTTAGTTTATTGCAAAAAAAATTAGCGATAACACTGCGTATTTTTGATTTCAACAGTTTACCATGATTTTATTGTCGTTTAGCGGGAAATGTTTACCTCTTATCTAAAAGTTTTCATTATACACTTATTATGAATTAGATTGCTTTAAACTTATTCAGAGGAGTAGTTATTCTGAACAAGAGTAAATTAACATTAAATTTCGATGAAAGTCGATCTAACTTATCAAATGAGAATTTTTATTACGTTTTTAGTCCTTGGGCTATTGGGACTTAATGGATGCGTTGGAACAAAAGATAACGGTAAGCACGATATTCTTATTCACTGGCAACAAGTGGGCAATGATGTGAATGAAAAAGGAGAATCGTTTGCACAATTAACTATTAAAAACATTGGGAAAAATACATTTACCAAAGGTGATTGGGCATTGTATTTTAATAATAAACCTTGTACCAATTTAGATGTAAATGCTATTGGAGACCAAGTAAGCATTAAACGCATTAATGGTGACTTTTTTGAGGTGAAACCCACTGAAAAATTCAAAGCTTTAGAAAAAGGAGAAAGTTTAGTTTTAGACTTATATACCAACAGTGCAGTAATTAAATATACTGATGCTGCCGGTGGTTTCTATTTCTTATTTAAGAATAAAGGAAAAGAAGAATTTTACACTCCAGCTTATGAAGTAGGTAAATTCACCCCTGATATGGCTGTGATGTCGAAAGACGATACTTATGAAGTAGAAAATGAGTTCATCCGATATAAGAACAATGCGAAACTGACCAAAGTTGAATTAACTACAGCACAAAAGATTATACCAACACCTATTCAAGTTATTGAGGGTAAAGGAGGATTTGATATTGCTTTAATAAAAGAGATTGTATCGAATTCAGCAACCAATAAACAAGCAGAGTTACTACAAAAGTATATCAAAGAGTCGACAGATAAGGATATTGCTATTGTAGATAAGGCCACTTCAGATCATTATATTAAGCTAGTCAACAAGAGAGTAAACGCTCCTTCAAAAGAAGCTTATCAATTAGACATTAAAGAGAAAGAAATTACTATTCAAGGTACTGAAAAAGGCCTTGTATATGGCATCCAATCTTTAAGAGCATTATTACCATTAAAAGGGGAAAGTTCAACCATCAAATCGGTAAGCATTAAAGATTACCCTCGATTTGGTTATAGGGGTTTCATGATGGATGTTGCTCGTAACTTCCAAACGAAAGAAACGATCTTGAACCTATTGGATGTAATGGGATTCTATAAAATGAATACATTGCACTTTCACTTAACAGATGATGAAGGTTGGAGAATTGAATTAGAGAAATTCCCTGAATTGATCGAACTTGGTTCTAAAAGAACCCACCCTACTTCTCCTTACTCTACAATTCCATCTTATGGATCTGGAGCAAAAGGTATTGATGGTGTTTCTAATGGCTACTACTCTAAAGAAGATTATATAGAGATTTTAAAGTATGCAGAAGCAAGAAATATAGAGATTATTCCTGAAGTAGATATCCCTGGACATGCTAGAATAGCTATTAATGCTATGAGCTACAGAGCTGAGAAACTACTTAAAGAAGGCAAATCACCGGAAGAAGCGAATAAATATTTATTAAATGATCCTAACGATGCCTCAGAGTATTCTTCGGTACAAGGATTTGATGATAACACAATTTGTCCTTGTCAGGAATCTTCATACAACTTCATTGAAGCTTTAGTAACAGAATTCCAATCGATCTACAACGAAGCAGGCGTTCCTTTAGAAACAATTCACTTTGGTGGTGATGAAGTAGCAAAAGGTGTTTGGGAGAAATCTCCAATTTGTCAGGAATTCATGAAAGAAAATAACCTTAAAGATGTTGAAGCAATCAAAGGATATTATGCTTTAAGAATTGCCAAAATGGCGAAGAAAAACAAAGTGAAGCTTCAGCTATGGGATGATATTTTACACCATGCTAAAGGAATGTCTCCAGAGAACTTAACGCTTAACGCTTGGGACAACTCTTGGGGTGTAGGTACTGAGGATTTTGGTTACAAAAGAGCCAACCAAGGATACGATGTTATTCTAACTTCAGTATCAAGCTTATATTTTGATATGGCATATACTAAAGAAGTTGACGAGCCAGGCTTCTATTGGGGTGATTACAACGATACAAGAGCTGTTTTCAACTACCTTCCTACCCACTTCTTTGATATTGATCATAAGTTAAGATTGGGTGGGGTACTTACAGTAGAAGAGATGAAAGATAAAGAAAGACTAACGAAGAAAGGTCTTTCTCATATTAAAGGTATTCAAGGAGCGATGTGGGCTGAGACATTAAAATCAAGCGATCGTTTGGAATACATGATTTACCCTAAAATGTTGGCTTTAGCAGAAAGAGGATGGGCAAAATCACTTGTCAATAAAGGAGAACAAGGTGATGCCATCATCAAAAAGTTAGATAAGCAATGGAATGTTTTTGCTAATGCTTTAGGACAAAGAGAATTTAACCGTTTAGCTACTTGGGGTAGAAATTACAGAATTCCTCCAGTAGGTTTACAAGTGGAAGATAATAAAGTGAGTGCGAATATTGCTTACCCAGGATTAACCATCAGATATGCCAAAGTAGGTGAAGAGTTGACTAACCAATCTCCTGAGTTTACATCGGATATCGCTTTAGATGGTAACTACCAATTTGCAGCATTTGATGCATTGGGAAATCATGGTAGAGTAATTAGCGTTTCAGAAAAAGACAACTTGACTACAATGAAATAAAGTCAGGTCATCAGTACACACACAGTTAACAAATAGACTAAACTACAAACTCACCTTCAGTTAAAGAGCAAAGGTCTTCCGAAAGGAAGGCCTTTTTTATTAGTGAAGAGTGAATAGGGAAAAGTGAAGAGCGAAAGTAGGTTTAAAACGATAACAGATGTTAAACAAAATGAGGTTAGATAATAAAGGGGCTTTTTATCTGAAATCAGAATAATATTTGGATTAGTATTGTTTACTCCTTTGAAAATTTGATAATTACCCAAACAACAATGCAAAACAATTCCCCTTATCATTAAATGTATTTGTTACAGATATAATCAAAACCTAGATTTGCAACCTCAATTTTAAATAATTTTAATAATTCATCTATTCAATCAACTAACCATAAATGAATAAATTTAATACTACTCTAATTTCAATTCTATTTCTGGCTATAACAAACTTTTCTTTTGCTCAAGGTAAAGTAGGTCTATATAAAGTAAATAGTGATCTCTCCGAAACAAAAATAAATAACGACGAAACCATTGACTTTGGTAATCCGGGCATTTCGTCTTCTATCCTATCACATCAAGTAAAAGTAAAAAACGAATCTTCTACAGAGGTTTTAAGCATCAGTAATATCACATTTGATAAAGAGGGTGTTTTTGGCTTTTTTCCTTATGAAGGAGATATGGAAATTCAACCAAATGAATCAGGTTCTTTCTATATCTATTATTCTGCTTCATCTAATATTAATGTGTATAAAGGATCTTTTTCTTTTTCCACTTCGGACGCTTCATTTCCTACTGTTAAAATCAATGCAATTGTAAATAAAGACGATGGGGAACTGAAGATCACAAGTGCTGATTATCCTGTGGTGGATAATCAAATAGATTTAGGTGATGTAGTCATTGGATCAACTAAATATTTCACTCTAGAAATGGATAATGTTGGGGAAGGATTTATGTATGTTGGCAAAACAGAATTTGAAAATGCGGGTAACTCTTTCGCTTCTGATTATTCTGAAAAGAAAGGCTTTTCATCGGGTACCGCCTACAACAATAACTTTTCTTTTAAAGCCACCACGAAAGGTAAATTCGAAACGATTATCAAACACTCTTTGGAAAGAGGACAAACGGATATCCATAAGGTAAAAGTGATTGGTAATGTATTGGCTCCAGAGGTTAAAATTAGCTACGATGGAAATCTCCTATTAGATAATAATACTATTAATGAAGACCCTGTAGATTACAGTACTAAACAATTCATATTTAATGTAGTGAACAATGGAAATGCTGATTTAACTATTAATGGTGTGACGTTGAATCAGAGTAACGCCAATGAATACAACATGTCTTATAGCGGTTCTTTTAAGACCATCAAACCCAAGGAGTCTTTGATGTACACTTTGGAGTTAATTCCTTCGAGTATAGGTCAGAAAGACATTGAAATAACATTCAATACTACAGATACAGATCGACCTAAAATAAAAGTAGATTTCTCTACCCTTGTAGAAGCCGCTCTTATTCAGTTTGAAGATAAAGACGGGAATAAAATTGAGCAGGGGCTTGGTTTCGATATGAGATCTACCACTGACAATGCGATTGTGAAAGATGAATTGTATATCAAAAACATTGGGAACAAAACATTAAACATCACGAAGTTTGAGGAGGTATACGATATTCACAATCAGTTATCAAGTGATTATGCTGGAGGGACAATTGCTCCGAATAGTCGACAAAAAGTGACTTTCACTTATTCACCTAATGGACATAATGCTTATAAAAATAGCTATCCTTTTGATATCCTATCCAATGCTCATGAAAATAAAGATATTCGTTATAATGTTCATGCTTATCATCAATATCATGAGACAGAATTAAGATATGAAGGGAATTTAGTAGATGAATCCTACCCAATCGATTTTGGTCGTTTCGACATCAATAAAGAACAAGAAGTGACTTTATTAGTAAAGAATTCGGGAACACTTCCTCTACAGATAAAGAGTGTGGTTTTTAAAGATGTGGCTCAATCTTCGTTTAAAGTAAAATCGTTTACCTCTGAGGAAGTAGTTCAGGGAGAAAATGCTGAAGTAGTTATCGTTTTTGATGGAGACAAAGCATTTGAACATTATGAAGAGGTTCTTCAAGTAGAAACCTCAGATTATAAAAACCCAATACAGTCAGTCGGTCTAAGAGCTAACCCTGTGAAGTCTGAGTTTTATATGAGTAATCCGGAAAACACGATTACAGTTTGGAATGGCGATATAGAAGAATATGGTCCATTATCTTATGATCGAGATTTTGAGTACACTTATGAAATTAAAAACAGAGGAGAGGGACCTTTAAGAATTAATGGAATTTCTGCAGAACTCAACGATGGATACGATTTAGAGTTTTCGGATTTTGTATTACCAATTATACTTCAGGCAGGTGAAAAGCAAAACATTACTATGCATGCGACTCCTAAAAAACCTGGTCAATTTGATACTAAGGTGCATATCACTACTGATGAACCTGGAGCGAATAATTTTTCTTATACTGTAAGAATGCTTTCTCAACTACCTGTATTGGAGGTCATCAATAATAATGAAGTCATTCAACCAACTACTATTGAATTTAACAACATCAGAAAGTATGCCTTGACTCTTTTAAATAGAGGGAATGAGATTATGGATTTGAATGAAATATCAATTCTTGATAATAATGAATTTAGTGTTGAATATGATAATGATATCACTTTCTTAAGACCCAATGAATCTTTAGAGGTAAGAATCAATTATTCTCCACAAAATAGTTCTAAAGAAGATGGGCAATTTGTGGTTAAGACGAATGACAAAAAGTTACTTGAATTCACTTTAGTTCTAAAGGAAGGAAGTATAACTAGCATTGATCAACAATTGGCTAAAATTGAAGTATTTCCAATCCCTGCCGAAAACACTTTAACGATTAATGGGTTATCTCAACAAGTTGAAATTCGAATTTTTGATATGTTCGGAGTAAAACATTTGGAGACAACATCAAATGCTACGGTAGATATTAGTAGCCTATCTGCAGGAATGTATCTTCTTGATATTGATGGTAGAGTGATGAAAAAGATCATGATTAAGTAACTATCAATCTGATTAATCCATAGTGATTTAGTTAACTTTACTTTAAGAGATTTGCATCCATCAATAATACTTTAGAATTTTGTATTTGGAAGTCGGTTCTATTATTTGGCTTCAACACAAAGAATTAGATTATGCAAAACACACCAGAATTAAATAGTCAAGGGAAATATCTTGGTACAATCACTAAAGATTTTATTAAGGTTTACTCTGTATTGAAAGAAGCTTCTTATCAGATTAGAAAAAGAAACTTTTCTAAATACCCTATTTTTCCAGTTTCTAAACAAGATTTGCAAGTAGGACAGCATATTGTTGGGCCTCAGCAAAAAGAGTTTTTGGAGTGGAATTACGGAGCATCTTATGCAGAAGAATTTTTACAAAAAGAATTGATTTTGGTTGATAAATATGAGGAGTTTAAAAAATCGTACAAAGATGCAGATGAGTTCTGTTGCTTGTTTGTGATCGATGATGATTTTGTGAACTTCGTGTATATCCCTTATCCAGTTGATGAAGAGGGTAACGAAGTATTGTAAGACTAAACGACATACATCTGAAAGGGTTTTCTAATTGAATTAAGGAAACCCTTTCTTTTTTATCATAATAATTGAGAAGGAAAAAGTGGTGTTCAAACAATCTTCATAACTTGATATAAACTAAACTAACCAAATATGATCGCAGTGCTTTTTGAAGTTTTCCCAAAAGAGGAAAACAAAGAAGAATATTTAAATATTGCCGCCAACCTAAAACCACTATTGGCTGATATTGATGGATTTATTTCAATTGAAAGGTTTGAGAGTCTACAGAACCCAGGAAAGCTTCTATCCTTATCTTATTGGGAAAATGAAGAAGCAATTGAGCAATGGAGGAATGTAATGAGCCATAGAGAGGGTCAGGCAAAAGGAGCTCAATATATATTTTCTGATTATACCATCCGTGTAGGTCAGATTATAAGAGAATATGGTTTGAATGAGCGAAATGAAGCACCATCTGATAGTAAAGTCTATCATGATTAAAATTAAAAAGGTCAGCTTCTGTTAGAAAGCTGACCTTCAATATTCTTAAAAAACAAGTGCTTATTTTTCAAAGTTCATTACCACTTCAGTAATGATTTCGATACACTCATTTAATTGTTCTTCGTTGATGACTAATGGAGGAGCAAAACGGATGATGTTACCATGCGTAGGTTTTGCAAGAAGTCCTTTATCCATTAATGCGTAACAGATTTTTGTAGCAGTCGACGACTCTTCTGTATCGTTAACGATCAAGGCATTCAATAAACCTTTACCTCTAACTTTCACCAAAAGATCTGTTTTACCACAAAGTTCTGTCATTTTCTCTCTGAAAATATTACCCAAATGGAAAGCATTTTCCATTAGTTTTTCTTCTTCAAGAACGTTCAATGCTTCCACCATAACTGCACAACCAAGTGGGTTACCACCATAAGTTGAACCGTGCTCACCTGGCTTGAATACATCCATTACTTCAGATGAAGTCAATACCGCAGATACTGGGTAGAAACCACCTGAGATCGCCTTACCCAGAATTACCATATCTGGTTTGAACTCGTCGTAATCAGAGGCTAACAATTTACCTGTTCTACCTACACCTGTTTGTACTTCGTCTACCATGAAAAGTACATTGTGCTTTTTACATAGTTCTTGACAAGCCTTTAAATATCCTTCATCAGGAAGATATACACCTGCTTCGCCTTGAATAGGCTCTAACCATAGACCGGCTACGTTAGGGTTTTGAAGTGCTTCTTCTACTGCTGATAAATCATTGTAAGGAATGATATTAAAACCTGGCATATAAGGGCCAAAGTTTGTTGTGGCAACAGGGTCAGTTGATGCTGAAATAATTGTAGTCGTTCTACCGTGGAAGTTCTTCTCTACACCAACAATGATTGCCTCATTTGCTGGAATACCTTTTTTCTCATAACCCCACTTACGCGCCAATTTGATAGCTGTTTCGTTTCCTTCAGCACCTGTGTTCATCAAGATGGCTCTTTCGAAACCAAAAGTATCGCAAAGTTTCTTTTCTGCAATACCTAATTGATCGCTATAAAATGCTCTTGAAGTAAGTGTTAGCTTGGATGCTTGTTCAATCATCACGTTCAAAATACGAGGATGAACGTGTCCTTGGTTTACTGCGGAGTAAGCCGAAAGAAAATCGTAATACCTTTTTCCTTCTACATCCCATACAAATACGCCTTCACCTTTAGAAAGTACAACGGGAAGGGGAGCATAGTTATTCGCACCATACTTCTTCTCCATCTCCATTGCTTCTTGCGAAGTCATAGCCATTACATTTTCCATAGTAAAAGATTGATATTAAATGTTTATATGTTATATGTGTCCTCAAATATGAGAGTAAAGGACTACTTATCCAACAATATATTGAAGAATAATATTATAATTATTCAATATTATTAGAAAAAAAATCCCGATGTAAGAGTTACATCAGGATTTTTATAAATGTGTTTTATGTTACTTAATCTTCCCAATTAATATCGTCATTATCATCAACTGGAACTGATATTCGATATTCATCCAAGAAAATTTTGAATTCTACTCTACGGTTTAATCGTTTTTCTTCTGCAGTCGTCGGGTTCTTTACAATCGGCTGATAATCACCCTTTCCATCTGCAATCACTCGATCATTGGTTAACTCCCCATAGTTAATAATAAATTCTTTGATAGACACCGCTCTTTCCTTTGACAACTTTACGTTCGCATCGTGATTACCGTCAGAGTCAGTATGACCTGTCACAATCAATCTGTAATTGCTATGCTTTACCAAAAAGTCAATCACCAAATGTAAGTTGTTTTCCATTTCAGGTTTTAACTTGGCACTTCCGGGATCAAAGTCTATAGAAGCAAAAGAGAGTGAACTGTTGACAGAAACTGCAGGGATTTGAACGTGCTTATCTCCATCGACGAAGAAAATTTCTTCAATTTGGAAAAAGTTATCCCCTTCAATCACTAGCAAGTACTTTTTATCATTGATCAATTCAAAATCGAAGGAACCATCATCTCTAATTTTTTTAGGAGCCACTTCTACTCTATCCGATAAATCGATGATTGTTACTACTCCTTTAAATACTTCACCTGTTGTAGGTTCTACCACTCTTCCTGAGAAACGTACCGTGTTATTGGGTTTAGCTTCCATAGGTAGTGGAAAAGATTGCATATCTAAATTTGGATTACCTTTCACTTTAGATTTTGCATAGTATAACTGTTTCGCCTCTGCATCTATGGCAAAGTAGTATTCATCACCAGATCCGTTCACAAGTGGTCCAACATTTTTTGGTTCTGAAAACTCGCCATCTACAATAAATGATTTATAAATATCAAAACCACCAAAATTGACAATCCCTACGGAAGATGAAAAATATAAGATAGGATATTTCACATGAGGATACGGGCTTAACTCGCTTCCTCTTGAATTGATGAAAGGTCCAATATTTTTGGCTTTGCCCCATTCACCTTTACTGTCTTTTACACTGAAATAAATATCAGAACTACCAAACCCGCCCTTTCTATCTGATGCAAAATAGAGCGTATCCTCTGTCATCGATAGAGAAGGGTGAGAATCCCAAGCATAGGAATTTATTTTTGATCCTAAATTGACCGCTTCATCCCATGTGCCATCCTCATTTTTCTTACTGTAATAGATATCACAATCTCCATACCCCTCAGGAGTCATACATCTAATAAAATAAAGTGTCTTCCCATCTTTACTTAAGAAAGGAGAGCCTTCATTATAATTAGTATTGATGGTTTCTAGAGGTTCTGCCATTCCCCACATATCGTAATCGGTTTTTGTGGAGATGTAAATATTTTCGTTGTGCTTTTTTGGATTGAATTGTTTGTTGAACTCAGAAGTATCACGCTCAGAACGGTTACTTGTAAATAGCAATTGGGATTGATTTTCTCCTCCTAGTGTCATTCCATAATCAGAGAAATCGGAGTTTACTTCAGGACCCATTTCTATCAGGACATCTTCTGGAGGAGTTAAAGTATCTATCAATGCTCTTTTTTCGACCAATCGATAATAATCATCGATATTAGCATAAAGTGGTTTATCAAATAGTGTTAGATCTTCGTAATGTGCCAACGCTTTTTTAATATCACCACGGTTATGTCTTAAAAGTAATCGATAGGTTTCCTTAGCCAAAGCTCTATCACCTAAATACTCTGACACATTGGCCAACCTCCACATGAGGTCCATATCTTCCAATCTTAGAAAGTTATTGATGCCAAAGGAAGTTACATATTTGTATAATAACTCACGGTATTCCTCCCATTGTTTATTACGTTCCAAACGGGCAATTTGGGCTAAAAGTGCATTGTTTTGATAGAGCGGTATTTTATTTATATTCGGAAATTTCAATCCAGGAAGTTTCACTACATTATTCACTTTTGTAGGTTGAAATTCTTGAATGCTAAGTCCACTCCCTTCGTTTTTCTCAGTTTCTTGAACTTTTTTATTCTTCTTCTTTTTTTTCTTTTGTGCGAAAACAGGCGAGGTAAATAAAATAGTCAAGAGTAATATTAGTAAGATCCCTTCTTTTTTGAAGATGTTTCCCATGGTATATGTTTAGTCCCTAATTATTAGTTAATTAAGGAAACTATATTAATCAGATTATGTTATTGTTAAATACGCTGTACATTTATAACGATCAAAAATCATGATCTTATACATGCACCTATATTTTTAATTGGTTAATATTTCACAAAGATTACACCATAATCATGACAACTTTGTCAGCATATATGAAAATATGTCAGTTTTAGATCTTTGGTTGATATATTGCATAGAAATAAACACTTAATTGTGTTGTTGCAGTCTAAGATCAGACAAACTTATATGAGAACGAAAGACACATTGGCCCAAGGCCTTTTATCAAATATAAATAATGACGCTATCATCTCCGTTATTTCAGACGATGTTGATAGTGATTATAATTTGGACGGTATTGAAGAATTGGAAGTACCTATACTTCCTCTTCGCAATATGGTTCTTTTCCCTAATGTACTTATTCCTATTACAATTGGTAGAGAGAAATCTAGCAAATTAGTGAATAATGCTTACGACGAGAAAAAGTTTATTGCATGTATTGCTCAGAAAGACGCTTCTGAAGAAGATCCTTCTGCTGAGGATTTACATCAATATGGTACATTAGTGCAGATCGTAAAAATCTTAAAACTTCCTGATGGTAATTCCACAATTATCGCTCAAAGTAGAAAGAAGATTCAATTAAATGAGGTGACTACCGAGGATCCTTATTTAAAAGGTCGTGTTTCTGTTTTGGAAGAAGATTTTTCGAAAATATCTAAAAACGAAGAATTAGCATTAGAGTCTTCATTGAAAGATGTCGCTTATCAAATTTTAAGTTTGAATAGAGATATCCCACAAGAGGCTTCACATGCTTTAGAAAATATCCGTGAGTTAGAATTTTTGGCCAACTTCATCGCTACAAACATCAATGCTGATGTAAATGAAAAGATGAAAATCCTAAAGGTATCGAATGGTAAAACTAAAGTAGAAAAACTACTGAAGTTGATGCACAAAGAGGTCAACCTTTTGGAGATCAAAAATGAAATTGCTGGTAAAACCAATGTAGATATCGATCAACAACAGAGAGATTACTACTTACGTCAGCAAATGAAAGTGCTACAAACGGAATTAGGTGTTGATGGTCCTGACGAAGAAATTGCTGTGATGAAAATCAAAGCAGAGAAAAAGAAATGGCCAGAGACTGTTAAAGAACACTTCAATAAAGAATTAGCAAAGCTTCAGCGTTCTAATCCTGCTGCAGCGGATTTTGCTGTTTCTATGAACTATTGTGAGTTCCTTTTGGACCTTCCTTGGGACGAAGTAACTGATGATAAATTCGATTTAAAGAACGCACAAAAAATCTTGGACAAAGACCACCAAGGTTTAGAAAAAGTGAAAGAACGTATTCTTGAATACTTAGCCGTTCTTAAGCTTAAGAAAGATATTAAAGGACCAATTCTTTGCCTTTATGGCCCTCCAGGTGTGGGTAAAACATCTTTGGGTCGTTCGATTGCAAAAGCGTTGGGAAGAGAATATAACCGTATCTCTTTAGGTGGTTTACATGATGAAACTGAGATTCGTGGTCACAGAAAGACATATGTAGGTGCAATGCCAGGTAAAATCATTCAGAGTATCAAAAAATCTGGCGTTTCTAACCCTGTATTTATCCTTGATGAGATTGATAAGATCGGTAACGATTTCAGAGGAGATCCTTCATCGGCTTTCCTAGAAGTACTTGACCCAGAACAAAACAGTACTTTCGTAGATAACTACCTTGAAGTAGAATACGATTTATCTAAGGTATTATTTATCGCGACTGCGAACTCTTTAGATACCATACAACCTGCCTTGAGAGACCGTATGGAGATCATCGAGATTACTGGTTATACTTTCGAGGAAAAAGAAGAAATTGCTAAAAAGCATTTGATTCCTAAACAGAGATCTGAGCATGGTCTGAAAGCAAAAGATTTCTCTTTCTCTGCTAAAGGCTTGAAGTTCTTAATCGAAAACTATACTCGTGAATCGGGTGTTCGTGGTTTGGAAAGAACAGTAGGATCTGTTGTTAGAAAAGTTGCTAAATCAATTGCTTTGGAAGAAGAATACCAAAAATCAATTGGTCCAGATCAAATTATCAAATACTTAGGTGCTCCAATTTTTGAGAGAGAAACGTATTCTGATAATGATTATGCTGGTGTAGTGACTGGTTTAGCGTGGACTCAGGTGGGGGGAGAAATTCTATTCATCGAAAGTTCATTAGCAAAAGGTAAGGGTAGAATCACCCTTTCTGGTCAGTTAGGTGACGTGATGAAGGAATCGGCAACTACTGCCCTATCTTGGTTAAAAGCCAACGCAGATAAATACGGAATTGATCATCAGATTTTCGAAAACTATGATCTTCACATTCACGTTCCTGCAGGTGCTGTTCCTAAAGATGGACCTTCAGCCGGTATCACTATGTTGACTTCGATGGTATCTATCTTCACTCAAAGAAAAGTGAAAGCGAAGATTGCCATGACAGGTGAGATTACTCTTAGAGGAAAAGTATTACCTGTAGGTGGTATCAAAGAAAAGCTTCTTGCCGCAAAACGTGCCGGAATTAAGGAGATCATTTTCTCAGAAAGAAATCAGAGAGATGTGAAAGATATTCCTGAAAAATATACAGATGGTTTGACTTTACATTTCGTAAAAGATGCTAAAGAAGTTTTAGAAATTGCCCTACTTAAAAAGAAAGTAGAAGATCCAATTAAATTTGATTTCCCAAAGAAATAGCAAATTTAATTTCTTAAAATACAAAACACACTTTCGGTTTCGACTGAAGGTGTGTTTTTTCATAAAAGACAATATCAATTAAAATATTATTCGATTACGATTATAGATTTTTGTTAATCGGATAATTTTATTTGTTTTGTATCAATATTTGATATGATTTTCTTTCGAGGCTTTCATATTTATACCAAGTATTTTACACACATCACAAAAGTAACCAAATAGATATGAATCCTAAATATGCTGCTATCACTGCGGTAGCTGGATGGGTTCCTGAACACAAATTGACTAATAAAGACCTTGAAAAGATGGTCGATACTAGCGATGAGTGGATCACTACGCGTACAGGAATCAAAGAAAGACGTATCTTAAATGACGAAACTAAAGGAACTTCAGTATTAGCAATAAATGCTGTAAAGGCCTTACTAAACAAAGCTAACTTAAACGGTGAAGAAGTAGACCTTATTATTTGTGCTACCTCAACACCTGATATGGGCTTTATCTCAACAGCAAATTTAGTCGGTGAAGCTATTGGAACAAGAGCAATGTCTTTTGATGTCTCTGCTGCCTGCTCCGGTTTTATTTATGCTTTAGAAATGGGATCAAATTTTATCAAGTCTGGCAACTATAAAAAAGTAGTGATTGTTGGAGCTGATAAAATGTCATCAGTGATAGATTATAAAGACAGAAACTCTTGTATTCTTTTTGGTGATGGTGCTGCTGCAGTACTTCTAGAACCGGATGAGGAATATGGCGTTGTCGATTCTTTGATGTACTCCGATGGATCTGGTAAAGAACTTCTTAATGTAAAAAGAGGATCCGCTTTCCCTTATTCAGAAGAGCAAGTAATGGGAGAACACCACTACTTCCATCAAGATGGAAAATCTGTTTTTAAACATGCCGTGACGAACATGTCTTCTGCTGCAGCAAAAATTATGGAGCAGAATGAATTAACAGCAGATGATGTCGCTTACTTGGTGCCTCACCAAGCCAACCTTAGAATTATTGATGCTACTGCAAAACGCATGGGTGTTGGTAGTGAAAAGGTTTGTATTAACATCGAAAAGTATGGTAATACAACAGGAGCGACAATACCATTATGTTTGTGGGACTTCGAAAAAGATTTCAAAAAAGGTGATAACATCATCTTAGCCGCTTTTGGTGGTGGATTCACATGGGGATCCGTCTACTTGAAATGGGCATACGATACAAAATAATAATGTATCAAATATATAGAAGGCGATTCGAAAGAGTCGCCTTTTTTATTACCCTGAAACAAAAGTATCACACAATCCGTAATCTAATCACCTTTAGAATCAATAATGAATTTTAATCCATGAAGTTTTATTTAAACTAAAGCATTAGAAAATAAACTTTTTTCGATGTTTTGATTAGCTTTGCAGATTACTAGAAAATAATTATATCACATATAAAAAATGGAAAATAAAGTAAGAGTACGTTTTGCACCAAGTCCTACCGGACCACTTCATATTGGTGGAGTGAGAACTGCATTATTTAATTACCTATTTGCCAAACACAACGGTGGCGATTTTCTTGTTCGTATTGAGGACACAGATCAGACTCGTTTTGTAGAAGGCGCTGAGGAATATATTAAGCAGAGTTTGGAATGGGCGGGCATCGTAGCTGATGAGGCTCCTTGGAAACCAGGGGAATGTGGTCCTTACAGACAATCTGAGCGTAAGGAGATTTACAGAGAATATGCCGAAAAATTAGTCCAGAACGACCTTGCTTATTATGCATTTGATACTCCAGAGGAATTAGAGGAAATGCGTGAGCGCTTAAAACAAGCTCGCGTAAATACCCCTCAGTACAATGCGATGACAAGAATGCAGATGACCAACTCTTTGACGCTTTCTGCTGAGGAAGTGAAACAAAGAATTGATAATGGTGATCCGTATGTTATCCGTTTGAAAGTTCCTAGAAAAGAGGAAATCAGATTAAACGATATGGTGAGAGGATGGGTTATGGTTCATTCTCATACTATTGATGATAAAATTTTGATGAAGTCGGACGGCATGCCAACTTACCACCTTGCCAATGTTGTTGATGACCACTTAATGGGCATTACTCACGTGATTAGAGGTGAAGAGTGGTTACCTTCTGCCCCACTTCACGTACTTTTATATAAATATTTAGGTTGGGAAGAAACAATGCCTCGTTTCGCTCACTTGCCATTATTATTGAAACCTGACGGTAACGGTAAGTTAAGTAAGAGAGATGGAGATAAAATGGGCTTTGCTGTATTCCCACTAGAGTGGAAAGATCCTGCAACAGGCGATATCTCTAGAGGTTTCAAACAAGACGGTTACTTAAATGATGCTTTCATTAACTTCTTGGCTTTCTTAGGTTGGAACCCTGGTGATGAGAGAGAGTTCTTCACTATGGAAGAATTGATCGAAGAGTTCACTATGGAAAGAGTGACTAAAGCAGGTACTAAATTCGACATCGATAAGGCAAAGTGGTACAACCAACAATACCTTAAAGAAAAAGCCGATGAAGAATTAGCGCAATACTTATTGGAAGACATGAAAGCTGACGGTGTAGCCTCTACTCCGGAGAAAGCTGCTCAAGTGGCCAATCAGTTAAAAGAGCGTGTGACTTTCCCTCACGAAATCTGGAGAGATGGTCGTTTCTTCTACGAAGTACCTTCTGAATACGACAAGAAGACGGTAAAGAAAAAATGGAAACCTGAAGGGGTCACTGTTTTGGAAGATTACGCAGCAACCATCGAAGGATTAGAAGAGTTTACTGCTGATATTGCTAAGGATACATTCACTGCAGTATTGGAGAAACACGAAATCAATTTAGGTAAAGTGATGCCTGCATTGAGAGTAGCGATCTCTGGTAAAGGTGGTGGTCCTGACTTAATGATTATGCAAGAGGTTCTTGGTGCTAAAGAAGTAGCGAACAGAATTAGAATTGCCATTGAGGAGATCAGCAAATTAAAAGAGAATAATTAAGCATTTACATATTGTGAGTAGTTGCATTTCAATATCAATGTATTGGGAAGTAACTATTGCAGCCTAAAATTTCATTGGAACAATGGAAGAAAACAAAAGCGAAAAAAGAATGGACTTTATTCGTGAGAAAATCAACGAAGAGTTAAAGTCTGACAAAAACGGAGGCAAACTATTATTCCGTTTCCCTCCTGAGCCAAATGGATATTTGCATATTGGTCACGCAAAGTCAATCTGTTTAAATTTCGGTTTATCACAGGAATTCGAAGGTGCAGGTACTAACCTTCGTTTCGATGATACCAACCCTGCCAAAGAAGATCAGGAATATGTAGATGCTATCAAAGAAGATATTCAATGGTTAGGTTTCAACTGGGAAGGTGAACCAAAATTTACTTCTGATTATTTCGATCAATTGTACGCATGGGCAGTTCAACTTATTAAGGAGGGCAAAGCGTATGTAGATGATCAAAAAGCAGATGTTATTGCTTCTCAAAAAGGAACTCCAACTACTCCTGGTACTGATTCTCCTTTTAGAAATAGATCGGTAGAAGAAAACTTGGAATTGTTTGAAGGTATGAAGGAAGGTAAATTCGAAGAAGGTTCTCGTGTTTTGAGAGCTAAGATCGATATGGCCAATCCTAACATGCACCTTCGTGATCCATTCTTGTACAGAATCATCAAGAAGTCTCACCATAGAACAGGTGATAAATGGTGTATTTACCCAATGTACGACTGGGCACATGGTCAGTCAGATTACATCGAGGGTATCACTAACTCACTTTGTACTACTGAATTTGAAGTGCATAGACCACTTTACAATTGGTTCTTAGATCAATTAGCAGATAAGGATCAAGTTCGTCCAGAACAAACTGAATTCTCTCGATTGAACCTGAATTATACAGTAATGTCTAAGAGAAAACTTCTTCAATTAGTAGAAGAAGGTGTAGTGAACGGATGGGATGATCCACGTATGCCTACAATTTCTGGTTTAAGAAGAAGAGGTTACACTCCTGCTTCTATCAGAAACTTTGCAGAAACGGTAGGTATCACTAAGCGTGACAACGTGATTGACGTATCTCTTCTTGAGTTTGCTGTTCGTGAAGACTTGAACAAAACTGCACCAAGAGTAATGGCTGTTCTTGATCCAATCAAATTAGTTATTGATAACTATGAGGAAGGTAAAACAGAATGGTTAGAAGCGGAAAACAACCCAGAAGACGAGAACTCTGGTTCACGTCAGGTTCCTTTCTCAAAAGAGTTATATATCGAAAGAGAAGACTTTAAAGAGTCAGCCAACCGTAAGTTCTTCCGTTTGACCATTGGTAAAGAGGTTCGTTTGAAGAATGCTTATATCATCAAAGGTGAGAGCTGTGTAAAAGATGCTGAGGGTAATATTACAGAAATTCACTGTACTTACGACCCACTTTCTAAATCAGGTTCAGGAACTGAAGAATCTCAACGTAAAGTGAAAGGTACTTTACACTGGGTATCTGCTGAACATGCGGTAGATGCTAAAGTGAACCTTTACGATCGTTTGTTCTCAGATGAAGCTCCTGATGCACGTAAAGATCCGGAAACAAAAGAGCCAATTGATTTCAAGACGTTCTTAAACCCTGAATCATTACAAGTGATCGAAGGATGTAAAGTAGAACCTTCTTTAAAAGAAAATAAAGCAGGTGATAACTTCCAATTCCAAAGATTGGGCTACTTTATTTTAGATCAGGAATCTACTCCAGACAATTTGATCTTTAACAAGACAGTTGGTTTAAGAGATTCTTGGGCAAAGAAAAAATAATAAAAAAATCCCTCTAAGAGGGATTATAAATATTATACAGAAGAGGCACTATTATTAGTGTCTCTTTTTTTCTCTATAAAAAAGTCTTTTGATACAGTAAAAGTAAATTTAGCTCCTCCCATATCGGAATTCGTGGCATGAATATCTCCTTTCAGATATTGAACAATCTTTTTACAATTCGATAAACCCAAACCGCTACCCGCATACACATCTGCATTATGTAATTTCACAAAAGGCTCAAAGATTTTATCAAAGCTTTTTTCGTGAATTCCTATGCCATTGTCCTCACATGTGAATTCCCAAAAATCACCTTTTTCGAAACCGGATATTTTTATTTCTAATGATTTGGTTTTGTCTCTAAACTTAATGGCATTTCCTATTAAGTTTAGAAAAATTCTATAGAGCCCAAAATAATAGGTCATTACTTTAGTAGGTGAGATATTTATTTCAATATTCGCTTTTGATTCATCTATCTCTGTCTTTAAATCTTCTTTGACGTTATCAAATACTTTATTGAGATCCACTTCTTCTAGTACACCTAGTTTTTTGGATTTACCATAGTCTAATACATCAATCACTAAATTATTTAATCGCTGAACTGCTTTATTAATCACCTCAATTTCTGGCCCATTTAAATCCCCTTTAGAAATGCTAAAATCAATCAACTGAGCTACATTATTGATAGGTGACTTAATATCATGAGATGCAGAATAAACAAAATCTTCAATTTCTTGATTCTTTTTCTGAAGTTCATTTTTAGTGTTCTGTAATTCAACGATATCAGTAATATCAACAAATGAACCTATTATAGATTCTAGTTCACCTTTGTCATCATACTCAAAATTAGAATCACGAGACCTCAACCATTTATATCCATCAGATTTTGATTTAAATCGATAATCAACTACAAAAGATTCTTTGGATGTAGCATCAATTAATTTCTGCCAGTGATTCATCACTTTTTCACGATCGTCAGGATGAATATGATTAATGAACTTCCTACCGGACATATTTTTAAATTCTTCATTTTTGAAACCTAAAATATCTTTACATCTTTCATTACTGTACAAATTTTTAGATTTTCTCACATTAAAAATATAGATTCCTGCAAGATTATTCTGACTGATTTTTTCGACGAACTTACTTTTATGAGCTAAAGCAGCTTTATTATAGTAATCATCGCTTATATTTCTTGTAATAAGATTGTAACGAAAAACCTTATTGTCTTTTATTACAGGTGTTACAGTTGTATCAAAATACATTTTCCCTAATGGGGAATCATAATCAACCACATACCTTGTGCCTTCCTTTGTTTTCCTCACTAATTTTAATGCTTCCTCTACAATTTTCATGGATGCATCGTTGGGAAGATAGTTTAGAATACTTGTTCCAATAACCTCTTCTTTTACAAGACCTGGAGCAACATGGTTGATATATAAAATATTTAAATTCTCGTCTAATTGAAATAAATGATCGATGTTATGCTCAATGAGAGATAAATACATCTCCATCTTCATCAATTCCTCATTCTTAAGAGGATTTAAATGATTGATAGGAATAAATGTGTACTTAAAATACTCTTTCTCAAAAATAGTTTTGGTAATTAATACCTCCACATTTTTTCCATTACCATTAATAATTGTGATCGTTTGATTATCCTTTATGGTAATTTCTTTTTGATTGTTTTGAGCATCAACTAGAAAATTAGGTATTAGGGTTTTAAGTTCATCCCCTAAAATGCTTGATGAATAATTGAATTCCTGATAAAATGACTGATTACAAAAAGTTATAGCTGATTTTTTATCAGTAAGAAGAGTAGATTCTAAGAAATTGTTTAATATATTGAATTCCACAGTTAATTGTTAAATACATTTGAGTAGTCACAGTAAACTAGTAAAATAATTGTAAAATTCCAATTTTAATTCACTGATCTATAGACCATAAAAGACTGAAATCTCTCCCCAACCAAACAGATTTCTATTTTTAAAACTATCATTCTCCACTACTCTATAGTACCTAAACATGCATCTTTTGATATTGAAATTAAATCCATACACCCAGTTCAATATTAAAGGCTGAATTTCATGACTTTTTAAAACATAAGGACTTGATTCAAATTGTATTAGGGATCCTTGTGCAGTACCATCATAGGCTAAACCTCCAATATGAAATTCTGTAAAGAAATAGATTTGTTTTACCTCATTCAAGCTAGGTAAAAGACGATCAAAAGTATTCCCTAACTTTCTTTTGCTCATTAACTTTTTCCTTGCCTTACTCATATTCTCACTAGTTTTTAAGTAAGGGGGGTTCTTTTGCCTTACGCCCTCTTTTGAGTAATAGGTGTCGTTAAATTTACCGAATCTAAATTTCAATCCTGTAAGTGCATAGTTATAGATGGTACCAACATGTATTTTTGCAAAAGCACTTGTTTCATATAGATTACCCACAAAAGGAAGCATTTTATGAACTGTCACATCATAATCAAGAATTAAACCATTACCAATTTGGTTATGCCATCCCTCAAAATCCTTATTTTCTAAAAATAAACTATGCATAAAATTTTGAGTTTCCCCACCAAAAGCAGCAGGTCCTTGAACTCCAAAATATAGATTTGATTCCACTCTTAAAGTTTTCCAATAATTAGAGGTCACCTTTTTATAAGTAGCATATAATAGCCCTGCATAAGGTCGATCTGTAGAGTCTACTTCTGTTTTTGTAGCATCTTCTGGAGTATGCATATCCTGACCAATTCCTAAACTGAATTCTTTCTGTGTTGCATTTTTAAGTCCAACCAAAAGTTTGTCCATCAGTTTATTATTAAAATGATGACTCGACCAAGTTAGATGTATTCCGTTGGTGAAGTTTCTATCGGATTGCATCCAATATTGATAAAAATCGTTTTGGGATGAAATTGAAATAAATTCACTTTGATCTTTATGAAGAGAGTCGACTTGAGCAGATACCTGTTGGTAAAAACAGACGCTCAAGACAAAAACAAAAACTAAACGCATTCTTTTTTGATGATCAATATCACTTTAATTAATACTTATTAGTTTCTCCTTAACAAGCATTACACATAATTTATTATCAATTTAGCAAATACCTACGTTATTTGTATTATCACTGTTGAATACAAAAACAACTATCATTATGGAAGATAAAGATTCGAGGACGGTGGTTGATTCGTTATTATCAAAAATTAATGACAATATTGAATCAAGCAAAGAGTTAGAAAATAGTATCAAAAAGGTGACAAGAAAAAAGGAACTTCTTGAAACTAAGCTTACTGCATTAAGGCTTTTGATACAGAGACACCATGCTCAGAAATAAATTTTAAATAATTCACAAACAAAAATTAAACTATTACATTATTCCCTGAATAAGAACTAAATTAGCTGAAATTTTTTCAGCTTATGATACAAATAATAATTATGTTGTTGGTCCCACTTATGCTAATTCTCGGGACTAAGAAATTTCCACTATTAGAGAAGATTGGTACGGTTATCATTGCTTATGCTATAGGAATCCTTTGGGGAAATAGCGGATTACCACTTCACGAAAACAATTCAAAAACATTAATAGAAGTTGCTGTTCCATTATCTATTGGATTAATCTTAATTTCATCAAATATTTTATTGTGGCTGAAAGAAGCTAGAACTACTATATTATCCTTTATATTTTGTACCCTTGGGATCACCTCGGGAGCAATAATAGCCTTTTTTCTTTTTCAAAATCAGATTGATGACACCCATATTATTTCTGGGATGTCTATTGGTTTATATACCGGAGGTACACCCAATATGTCAGCCATCGGGGTAGCCTTAAAAGCTGATGAAGATAGCTTTATCCTAATGAATACAGCAGACATGCTGCTTGGTGGTATTTGGATGCTTTTTCTAATAAGCATTGCTCAAAAAATATTCGGGAAATTTTTACCCTCATTTTCTTCGGATCAGTTAAAAAATAATCAGATAGCAAATAATGTAGCTTATACTCATCCTAAACTTTTAAGTATTCTAAAAGCATTAGGTGTGGTGGTCTTGAACCTTGGCGTTTGTGTAGGTATTTCCATACTTCTTTTCGATAAAATGGATGAGATCTTCATTATACTTGGGGTAACAACATTATGTCTATTAGCATCAAATATTAGAAGCATAAGAACTATTGAAGGGAGCTATATAGTAGGTGAATATTTTATTTTACTGTTTTGTTTAGGGTTAGGTAGTTTATCTAATTTCAATCAACTTATCGAAAGTGGAGGGAGTTTCTTGGCTTTTACATTTACAGTAATGAGTATTGGTATAACAATACACTTTATTCTCTCTAAACTTTTCAAAATAGATACAGATACCTTTCTAGTAACATCGACTGCTTGCTTGTATGGACCTGCTTTTGTCGGACCTATTGCCAAAGCCTTAAATAATAAACATGTTGTTGTTTCTGGAATGACAGCGGGCGCTTTAGGGTACGCTATTGCGAACTACTGGGGAATTTTTATTGCAGAGATACTTAAGAACTTATTTTAGCTCTTTAGCTTTACATATTTTCTCAAATTAATGATGGCTACAAATTTAGGTTTGTGGCCATTATTATTTTTTCATAGTTATAAAAAAACATTTGCTGATTACATATGTTTGTTACATATTGCAACATAATTTGTTTAAACATCTATTATCAATACAACTATGAGTATTATAGAATCCCTGAACTGGCGCTATGCCACAAAAAAATTCGACCCAACTAAAAAATTAGATGAGGCTACTGTAAACACAATCCTAGAAGCTGGTAATCTTAGTGCTTCTTCTTATGGACTTCAGCCTTGGAAAATTATTGTTGTTAAAAACGAAGAAATCAGACAACAACTAGTAGAACACTCTTGGGGGCAACAACAAGTAGTTGATGCTTCTCACCTTTTGGTTATTGCTCGCCATAGTGCAATTGCTGAAAGCGATGTACAAGCATTTATCGAAAATATTTCTGAAACAAGAGGAATTCCTCAAGAAGCATTGGCTGAATACAAAGGAATGATGACTAATACAGTCAACAACCTAAGTGATCAGGATAAAGATGTGTGGGTTGGTAAACAAGCTTACATTGTCTTGGGTAATTTACTTGCTGTATGTGCAGAACTTAAAGTGGATAGCACTCCAATGGAAGGTTTTGTTCCAGATAAATATGACGAAATCTTAGGTTTGGATAAGTTAGGTTTAAAATCTACCGTTTTACTTCCAATAGGTTTTAGAGCTGAAGACGATGATTACCAACAACTTAAAAAGGTAAGAAAATCGTTATCAGATAGCGTATTATATATTTAATATAAATATTACCATAACATTGAATCCCAAGGGTAAATCCTTGGGATTTTTTTATTTCATAAATCAATGACTTTCTGATAGATAATAGTTATATTCGTGTTAATAACCCATTGATGTAAAAACATCGAACATAAGATTCTTTTTAACCCAGAAACCTATTTACAATTAGGTTGATATTGCACAAATAATGAAAAAACTATCACTATTTTACCTATTGTTTTGTTTATTACTGTACCCAAAAATATCTAAATCCCAAAGCCTTGATCTCGGTATTGGTGGAAGTGGTTTTATACCAACAGGAACTCTAGCACAAAACATCAGCAGCAATTATAGTTGCGGTCTTGCATTAGATTTACATTACAGCTTTCCTAAGAGTTCTTTTACAGTAGGAGTAAACTTTGATTATATCCTCACCGATCAAAAAGCTTTATACAACCTACCCAGAGTAAAAGAATATAAATCGGTTTCTAATATTTATAATTTGAATTTTTTATTTAGAGTATCTTCTAAAAAAGGTCTCCTTCGTCCATATGCGGATGCACTTTTAGGAATTCGAGGAGCACATACCAAGGGAAATTTCAATTTCGATTCATTCTTTAATCATAGTGATAAACATGAGAATATTAAGATGAATAATGAAATATTTCTAGGGTATGGAATTGGAGGTGGAATAGGTGTTTATCCCAATCAAAATTTTGGTATTCTTATCGGTTGTAATTACATGGGGTCTTCTGATTTACCTTATATCAATGAAGAAAATATAACGACTAGAAGTAATTCAGGGTGGGATAAGTTGTTGCAAGAAGGATTTGATAGTTATGCTCAAACTATACAAGCCAGTTATTTTAACCCTTATGTAAAGCTAAATTTTACTATTATAAATTAGTTTTAGAGGACGTTGTAACCCAACGTCCTCTAAAACTAATTTATTCTTCCAATAATTCTGTGATAATTATTGGATTATTTTCTAATGTTCTATGTACAGGACATTTGTTAGCAATCTCTAAAAGTCGTTGTCTTTGTTCTTCCGTTAAATCACCTTTTACCTGAATATGACGGTAGAGTTTATCCAATTTAGCCGTTCTCTTATTGGTCTCATTGGCGTCTTTAAGGTATTCTCTTTCATGATTTAAATGTACATCCACTTCATCAAGAGGCCATTTTTTATGGTTGGCATACATTCTTAGCGTCATTGCTGTGCAGGCTCCTAATCCTGCCAATAAAAACTGATATGGATTAGGACCTAAATCTTTCCCTCCATCTTCAATTGGTTCATCAGCAATTTGATGATGCTTTCCTGCTTTAATTTCTGTAATATATTTCGTCGTTCCAATTCTTACAGCAGTTTGGTATTGAGTTTCCAATGGATTTTCCCTCTGCATTTCAATATATCTTTCTGCCCAGCTGCCAATCATTTTACCAACATAATCGGCGTTATCATCATTCGTTAAAAAGTGATTTGCTTTATCTAAAGTGATAAAACTCTTTGGGTGAAAAGACTGCTGATAAATTGTTTCGGCATTATTGATATGAATCAGATCATCAAAAGGTGAGTGGAAAATTAGTATTGGCTTCTTAAGCTGCTTGATATCTTCCTGATATTTATCAGATAATAATTGATCTTGAAGTTGCTTGTCAAGTTTTAATTTATGATCACCCAATTCAAACTTAGAGTAATACTTCAACTTTTTAAATCTCCCCGACAATTGCTCCTTATCCACAATTCCTGAAATAGATACAATCCCCTCTAAATTATGTATTTCTTTTGCTGCAATCAGACAAGCTGATGCCGCTATTGAATGTCCGATCAATAATTTAGGAGCAGCATAATTCTTTATTAGATATTCTGTTGCATCAATAATATCATTAGAAGAAGCTATGTATTTAGCATCCTGTGCAGTTTCCCCAGTAAAATCTAAAGCTAAAATGCCAAACCCTTTTTGATTTAGGCCTCTAATTACTGCCTGTGATGCAAAATTTTGCCCCGAAAGTGCATAGCAGTGTACAAACAATGCAAATGCTAACGGCTTTTCATCTGCAGGTAAAAACAATTGAGCATGAAGTGATCCTTCAGATCTATTTTTAAAATTGATTATTGTGGCTGACATGGATAATAAGTTTATATATGTATTGCAAATATAGACAATAACTTGGCTTATTCTCTACTCCTTTATCAAAGAGGTATAGCTATGGTTTCCTCCAATGATATGATTTAGGTTTTGTAAAAACACGGATTCCTTGAGTTGATAATGTGGCACCAACTCCCGAATTTCCCCTACCGGACCAAGGAACATTAGGACTCACACGATCACAGCAATTCCAATACACGGTTCCTGTGTTCATTTTATCTAAAATTTGATAAGCTCTCTCTTTATCCGAAGAAAATACTGCAGCTGTTAATCCATAATTAGTATCTGACATTAAAGAAAAAGCTTCTTCATCGTCCATCACTTTTTGAATACCTATGATTGGTCCGAAAGACTCTTCCGTCATAATATTCATACTATGGTTGACGTCCTTAAAAACGGTGGGTTCAAAATAAAAACCATCTCCTGTTATTCTATGTCCCCCAATCAATAAAGAAGCACCTTTTTCTAAAGCATCATGTACTTGATCTTTTAAAAAGTACAATTGATTCTTTCTCGTTAATGGACCAATAAAAGTATCTTTTTCATGTGGATCTCCTATCTTATAAGAACGAACTTCTTCGACTAAAGCTTTAGTAAATGCTTCATATATTTTTTCGTGAACATAAATCCGTTCTACGGCACAACAACTCTGTCCATTGTTATAAAAAGCACCTTCTGCAGCATTGATTGCAGCTTGCTTTATGTCTTTCACATCTTCCATCACATAAAGGGGATCTTTTCCTCCTAATTCCAATTGTATGGGTACTAGTTTCTGAAAAGTTTTATAAGCAACATGCAATCCCACTTTATGAGAACCTGTGAAGAAATATCCATTTAAATCGTTTTGTAATAAAAACTCTCCCACTTGAGGTCCTCCTACCATACAGTGAAAAACGTCTTCGGGCAATCCTGCTTCATACAATAGTTCTTGAAATTTCAATCCGGTTAAGGTTGCATGTTCAGAAGGTTTATAGGCTACTGAATTTCCTGCTACCAATGCGTATAAAAATACATTATATCCTACATTATAAGGAAAGTTCCATGCGGATATATTGGCGATTACCCCTAAAGGTTCGTACACTATTTTTTCGTAAGTACCTTCTAAATTGGGCACCACTTCTTCTTTTAATGTCGTTAATGCATGGGCTTTAAGGTGTTCTATTCTATTATTCGCTCCTCTTATTTCATTATAAGATTGAGTGATAGGCTTACCTGTCTCATCCGTTAATATATTGGCGAGTTCATCGATATTTTCCATCACTAACTCACCAAATTTTACAATTACATCTAAACGACTTTCTACGCTTTGTTCCCTCCAACTTTTCTGTCCAATTCTTAAGTGATCCAATTTATCGGATAAAACATTTCGACTATCTTCTTCAAGCGTTGTCAACACCATTCCATTAGAAGGGCTTATTATATCCATTTTACTCATAATGCTTGATGTATAAATAATTGAATTAATGGGTTTGCATTTATAACTAGTTGATCTAATGTTTTCGAAAATTCAGGGTGCCATTGCACCCCCATCACCTTTGTATCTTTAAAATTTTTGTGGCCAAATGCTTCGATTAAACCATCTTCAGAAGTGGCCCAAATTTCAAGTTGGCTGGATAAGTCTTTTATGGCTTGGTGATGTACTGAGTTTACAAAAACATCTTGATCAAAAGGATAAATTTCATAAAGTGGGGTGGCTTTATGAATACTTATTTTATGATTCACTTTATCATATAATTCTGCAGATCGATGTTGTAATGATTGTGTGCGTTGAGTAATGGTGTCTTGGTATAATGTACCGCCATAATACACATTCAGTAATTGAAACCCTCTGCAAATTCCTAAAATCGGAAGATTCCGTTTTATGGCTTCCTCAATAATAAATAACTCATACTCATCTCGGTAAGCATCACCTAGCCATTTCCCTATTGGCTTTTCCCCATACATTTCTGGGGCAACATCTACTCCACCTTGCAAAACTACACCTTGCAATTCGTCTAATATCCTTTTCAGCTTTTCCTTATTGATATCAGGTAATAAGATAGGTAAAACTCCATTTTGGGACACATACTCCATCATATCATTTTCAACATAAGATAAGCTTTTAGGTCCGAAGGTAGACCTTGATATATCCGGATACATAAAACATGAAGAGATGCCTATTTTAATCATAATCCAACGCTTTTTTGTAGATGTCTCTAAAATCTTCTTCACTCACTACTTTGGGATTACATGGAAGACAAAAGTCTTGGACTGCTAATTTTGATAGCTTATCAATATGATCTTCTGTTACACCTTGTGAAGAAAGGTTGCTGGGCAAGTTCAATTGTTGATTAAAAACATGCATAGAATCCACTAGATTTTTACCTTGATTTGGTCCTAGGTTCATAGTGTAAGCCATTATGTTATACTTTTCTTCAAAGCCAGATTGATTGAACTCCAAACCGAAGGGCAAACAGATTGCATTAGCTAGTCCATGATGCATATCCAATAAACTTGATAAAGGGTGAGCTAAACTGTGCACCATTCCTAATCCTTTTTGAAAAGCAACAGCCCCCATTAAAGAGCCAATCATCATTTTAGATCTAGAGAATAAATCTGGAGCATTTGTGGCTGTGACAATAGAAGTGGCAATTAGTTTCATTCCTTGCAGAGCGATTCCATCACACATAGGATTAAATCCTTTCGATAGATAGGCTTCAATATTATGTGTGAGTGCATCCATTCCAGTAGCTGCAGTGATAAAAGGGGGCAAATCTAGTGTTAAGGATGGGTCTGCAAAAACAATTTTGGCTAATAATTTAGGTGAAAATAGAATCTTCTTTTGTTTGGTTTCATCATCAGATATGATGGCCGACCTCCCCACTTCACTTCCTGTTCCTGAGGTCGTGGGGACTGTAACGAATAAGGGTACTTCTTCAGTCACATATTTATCTCCACCAATCAAATCATCATAATCAAATAAATCTCTATGGTGATTAATGCTTAAAGCGATCGCTCTTGCCACATCCATGGCAACACCTCCACCAATACCGATTATTGCATCGCACCCTTCTTCTCTATACATCTCCTTACCACCCAAAACATCTGATTTCACAGGATTTTTATGCATTTTATCGTATACCGTCACCTTTAAATGAGACTGTTCTAATTGCTCGATAATTTTTTTAAAGAAGGGTAATTGATGTACAGTAGCATCTGTAACCAGCATAGGGTGTCTGCAATCTTCTTCTTTTAAATAGGGACATAATTCTTGAATGACACCTACTCCAAATCTGATTTTTGTAGGGAAATTATAGGTATATTTTTGATGTATATTAAGCATAATTAAATGATTTCAAAGTAGCGCTTTGTTTCCCAATCGGTCACCTCGTTCATAAAACGTTTCCACTCCCATTCTCTCGATAAACAGAAATGTTCTACAAAGTCAGCTCCAAAGAACGATTGAGCCAATTCGGAATTTTTCATATTTTGAGTCGCTTCCCATAGGTTTGTCGGCAGCGTGCCATTTTCTTTGTTTTTATAACCATTTCCTATTGTCTGAGGGACATCCAATGTTAGATTGTTTTCAATACCATAAAGACCTGCAGCCAAACACGCAGACATTGCTAAATAAGGATTCACATCAGAACCCACTACTCTCGTTTCTAAGCGGGATGATTTTTCGCCATAGGGTAATGCTCTCAAAGCAGTAGTTCTATTATCTACTGCCCAAGTTAAGGTGGTGGGCGCCCAAGCCCCTTCTACTAATCTTTTATAACTGTTTATAGTTGGAGCCAACATAGGTAAAATATAGGGTAAACAATGAAGTTGACCAGCAATGTAAGATTGCATGGTTTTAGAAATGCAATCCGCTTCATTTACATCAAAGAATAAGTTCTTTTCTCCATGTTTATCCCATAAACTTTGATGAATATGACCGCTACAACCTGGTAATTCCATATTCTGCTTCGCCATGAAACTAGCTATTATTCCATGTTTATAACCTATTTCCTTAACGGCTGATTTAAACAATGTAGCACGATCAGCAGCCAATACAATATCAGAATATTGAATTGCGGCTTCAAAAACTCCTGGACCAGTTTCAGTATGTAACCCTTCCAAAGGAATGTTAAACTCCTCAAGCAGATCAAAAAGATCATGGAAGAAATCGCTATTCTCTGAAGATCTTAATATCGAATAACCAAACATCCCTTCTGTTAGAGGAGTTATCTTTCTAAAGTCTTTATGATGTAACTCCGAACTCGTTTGCCTATAATTAAACCATTCAAATTCTTGAGAAAATAGAGGAGTAAATCCCATCTCCTCTGCCTTAGACCTCACTCTTTTTAAAAGTGCACGGGGTCCAACAGTGGTATCATCATTATTATCTTTACTAAAATCAGCGATAAAAAAAGGAAGATCATCTTCCCAGGGAATTTGTCTAAATGTGGATGTATCTATTCTAGCAGGCATATCGGGGTACCCTGTGTGCCAACCTGTGACTTTCACATTGTCGTAAGATTCATCCACCATATCCCAACCAAAGATTACATCACAAAACCCGAATCCTTTATCAAGGGAAGAAATAAATTTTTTAATGTGCATGTATTTGCCTCTCAATACTCCATCGATATCGACAATAGCTACCTTAATTTTATTATGCCTGCTATCCTCCAGCAAGTCAATAATCTCTTGTTTTGTCATTTATGGTTAGTTTTTGGGTGAATTAGCGAAACAAAGGTGACCAATAGAAATTAGCACCTCTGATTGTTTATGTATATAAATTAAGAAGAAATTACAGAAAAAAAAAGAGGAAGACATATAACAGTTATTGCCTTCCTCTTTCATTCATAGTGAATGATTTAGCTATTTTCTTTTTCTTCAAAAAGAGCCTCTAAATATTCTACTGCTCGACGTAAATGTGGAATCACAATTGTACCCCCTACTACATTTCCAACAGCCATTCCTTCTACTATCTGCTCTTTGGTGTATCCCAACTCCACACATTTCTCTAAGTGATACTTAACACAATCATCGCATCTTAAAACCAATGAAGTGGTTAGGCCAATCATTTCTTTTGTTTTCGCATCTAATGCACCTTCGTTATATGTGATTGTATCTAAGCTGTAGATACGTTTAACCACTTTATCAGCATTATCAATTACTTTTTGATTCTGTGCTGATCTTCTATCTCTATATTCTTTTAATAAATCCATTAGTTTAATATTCTTAGGTGAAAATCGATCATCTCTTTTAAAACTTTATCATCTTGATAAATTCGGCGACTAATATTTATTCCATTCCAAAAATTGATAAGGTACTTTCCAATATCTTCCGCGGTGCCTAAACCAGAAAAACTTCCATTGTCTTTGGCTTTTTGAATGTAGGTAACAAATAATCCCTCTAGCTGCTTGATATACCTACCAGCAATATCTACTATATCTTTTTGCTGACCTGCAAACTCCATGATTGTATTTCCTAGAATACAACCTTTACAATTTTGTTCAGGAGAAGCATTCAATACACCATAAAATAAAGATTTTATCACTTCAATAGGTGCATCGGATGCAGCTAAATTGCTTTCTAAATTTTGTAATGCTTTTTCTTCTAAATACTTCAACCCTTCAATAAATAATTCTTTCTTTGAGTTAAACTCATTGTATAAGCTGCCTTTATTTAATTGGACCACCTCTAGTAACTCGGCAGTACTTGTATTTTCATATCCTTTCTCCCAAAAAAGAAGAATAGATTTTTCTAAAACCTGTTCGCGGTTAAATAGTTTAGGTCTACCAGCCATAGAATTCTTTTTTTTTGCAAATAAAAATATTTTTGACTGAACTGTCAAAATTAAACCAAAAAAAAAGACCATATCGGTCTTAAGATTCTTGATGATGATTTACAGTTTGACTGTAGTTATAAATCTTGAAAGGAAGTATAAAACATATTGTGATCAGAATACCTTGCAAGATCAGTATTGATGAGTTCTGAAAGTGTGCTTGAGGTATTATTGAATAAGACAAGAAAACTAAGCTGCTTAAGCAGATTATTAATACAATGTAATATAAAGTTACCTTTTTCATTATCTAGTTTTATTAAGTCAAGTATAGCCTCACCGTTTCTATCTAATATACAATATAAATCTAAGATAGTCCCTACTTACATAAGAAGTAAGTTGCATTTCAAAATTAAAACAAAATATTCCTCATGTATAATCATTTGATTATTAAGCATTAACATCCTTGTCCTTTACTAATTCCTTTAAATACCTACCTAATGGAACGAATTTAATATGTTAATTTAAGTTAAAATAACAGTAATTTAAACGTAATTTGTTTGAACAAATATTATATATACATATGTTTGTAATGTCAACAAAAAACAATGACAAAAACAGAAACAAAAATTAATACTTAAACTTTTTATATTATGAAAAAGCTTACTCTTACACTTGGTGTAATTTTATTTACTTTCGCTTCTACATTTGCTCAAAAACTTAATACTGAGCAATCTAAAGTAAACTGGACAGGTTACAAAGTTGTAGGTTCGAACCACACAGGAACTGTTGCAGTTAAAGATGGTGAGTTAAAAATCAAAAAAGGTAAAGTTCAAGAAGGTACAATTGTTATCGACCTTTCTTCACTTACATCAACTGACCTAGAAGGGGAATGGCAACAAAAATTAAATGGTCACTTAAAAAGTGCTGACTTCTTCCATGTTGAAGAACACCCAACAGCTACTTTTACTTTAAAAGAGGTATCTCACGAAGGTGATGTTCACAAACTTAAAGGTGATTTGACGATTAAAGGAGTAACAAAAGAAATTGCTTTTGATTCTAAATTATCTAAAGAGGGCAAAGTACATGTACTAGAGGGTAAAATCAAGATTGACCGTACTAAATTTGGTCTTAAATATGGATCAGATAGCTTCTTTGACAACTTAGGTGACAAGGCTATTGCAGATGAATTTGATATCGATTTCAAAGTTCAAACTATCTAAGGCATTATCAGCCCATTATCCAGGCACCTCTCGACCTCGAGGGGTGTTTTTTTTTATGAAAATTGAAAATAGTGAGGTTGATTAAGCATTGAGTCTTTTTTCACTTGAAGATCCATGATTTGCTTTTCGATTTTTTTGATCTCTTTTGATTGTTGTGTTTCGAAGCTAATGCAAATAAAGTTACATGAGCTTAATAAAACGATAAATATTAGACTGAAGATTTTCATTGTTGAAATTAATTTAAGTGATTTTGTTGGTACTTTGTTATAATGACAACGGATTCTTAGAAAGGTTGCTTCAAGATAAAAAAAATGGTTCGAAAGCAAAAAATCTTTCAAACCATTCTTTGTAGTATTCAAAATATTAAGACTACATCAGTATTTGATCACAAGTATCTGTTACTCAAAGATAACTGTATCATTCTTTGCAAACCACTCACTATAATATGGCTGATGAATTTTCTCAAGATTATTTCTCTTCAACTTCAAAGTAGGAGTTAAAAGTCCATTATCTATTGTCCAATCCTCTTTCATTACAATCACTTTAGCTACTTTTTCATAGTTGGGTAAAGTAGCATTTAATGCCTGTAGAGTAGTTGATAAAGAAGAAGACAACTCGTCTTTTGATATAGCTTTACCATCTTCAGAAGGAATCACTAGAGCAATAGGCTGTGGAATTCCTGTTCCCACCACACATACTTGTTCTACATTTGCATTATCAGAAATTGGTAATTCTAAATGGTTTGGTGAAATATACTTCCCTTTATCAGTTTTAAATTGATCTTTTACACGACCAACAATAGATAAATAACCATCATGATCATATTCTCCTAAATCGCCAGTTCTAAGGAAACCATCTTCATCAAATAGTTCTTTTGTCTTTTCTGGTTCTTTATAATAACCAAGAGTCAAACAATCACTCTTTAATCTCACCTCACCTTCTTCAGAAAGTTTGGTTTGAATATGATCATATTTCAATCCAACAGTTCCGATTCTGTTCATACCAGGGAAGTTCATATGCGATACACAAACATCCTCAGACATTCCGTACCCTTGATTGACATCAATGCCTAATTTCTTAAACCATTCTTGTAAATCAGGTGATATAGGTGCTGCACCAGAAATTACAGAAACCGCTTCTTGGAAACCTAAAGCTGTTTTGATCTTTTTTCTAATGACATTATTAATCACTGGAATTTTCAGCAGTAAATCCAATCTACCTTGAGGCATCTTTTTAAGGATACTTTCTTGGAATTTTTGGAAGATTCTAGGCACAGCAAAAAACATATGAGGTTTAGCTTCAGCTAGATTCGCAGGGAAGGATTCTAACGATTCAGGGAAAGCAATCGACCCACCTAAGTATAAACCGATGAATTCATAAGCCGCTCTTTCAGCAATATGTGCCAAAGATAAGAAAGCAAAGAACCTTGGATTTTTAGGCAAACTAAAATGATGTTCAAATTCTTTTACTGCAAATTCTACACTACTGTATTTATGCATTACTCCTTTAGGGTTTCCGGTAGTTCCTGAAGTGTAAAGAATAGTCATCAAATCGTCTGGTCCAGGTTTGGCAATATCTTGCATTGGTGCATTCTTTTTTACCAATTCATCCCAACCATACTCCTCTTTCACTCCATGCATTTCAATTCCAATTCTAGGAATGTCTACAGATTTAACACCTTCTTCTTGAGATGAATAATCATCTAGCTTACCAATAAAAACAGCTTTAGAATCCGAGTGCTCAAGAATGAGTTTAATCGTATCCTTGTCAGTAGTAGGATAAATTGGAATACTTATACAACCCGCCATAAGAATAGCTAAATCGGCCATGATCCAATGTGAACAGTTTTTAGAAAGAAGTGCCACGTGACTCCCTTTTTCTAGGCCCATGTTCATTAATGCTGAAGCCATTCTTCTACATTGTTCTCCAGCTTCTTGATACGTAACCGTTAGTTTTTCCCCATGAATGTTCTGATGCAAAAATGGCAGGTTTGGAGCTTCCTTCTCCCATTTTTGAAATGCGTCTAGTGCTGAGATAAAAGTCATAGTCTGTGTGTGTGTATTTAAGAGTGCTTATTTTGTATTGAGTATTTCATTTCTATTTGTAACACATAAAAGTATAAAATTGTATAATTCTACTTTTATACTTTTAATAGCTGAGTCTTCATAATTGATCCTCAGTTTATAAGATTACCGTTTGAAATTTCATATAATGAAATCAATAGTAATATAAATTGCAAACATTATAATAATTAGCCAAATAAATTTATCGTTTTTTTTATATATCTTCTTAAAAATCACGATACTAACCTTTTATGGAGTAAGTGAATGTGCTCTTCGCTAATTTCACAGCATCCTCCAATAATATTAGCTCCGGCCTCTTTCCATTGTAAAGCTAAAGTGAGGAAATCTTCTGGAGATGAGGTTCCCAGCCAAGTTTTTGTATCGGGATTATATACCATTCCTGCATTAGGATATATCACTATTTTTTTCTTCCAACCTGCATTTAATATTTCAGAAATAAGACCTAAAATATATTTTGGATGTGTACAATTAATCCCTAAAGCCATTACATTATTATTATGCTTTAACAAAGAAACAATATCGATAATATCGGTACCATCGTTCAATTGTTTTTCGTTTTTACATGAAAAAGAAAACCAAGCTTTATGCCCACATTTCTCTATTAAATCGTTTAGAACTTTAGCTTCTTCAAGTGATGGAATTGTTTCTACTGCAAGAACATCTATATCTGTAGCATCAATAATTCTTAGCCTTTCATTATGAAATGATCTTAATGTATTTTCATCTACCGCTTCATCATACCCTTTGTATTCGCTTCCATCCGCCAAGTAGGCTGCATAAGGACCAATACTTCCTGCAATGAAAACCTCCCTTTTTGAAATTTCTCTATATTCTTCTTTTGCTGATTGAGCTATTTCTGTCGTTTTCTTTAAAAGATCTATGGCCACTTCATGAGAAAATCCTTTCTCCATAAATCCTTTGATAGATGCCTGATAGCTGCTACTTATGATGATCTCTGCTCCTGATTTCAAATAATTCAGGTGTGCGTTTTTAATTACTTCTTCTTGATGATGAATTAAATCGGCTGTCCATAATTGGTTATTGACATTACCCCCAAGCTTTTTGATAGCATTGGATAATCCACCGTCTAATAAATAAAAATCTTTTTCTAATACTGCCATATAGTAAAAATAAAAGGTTGTTCCACAAAACCATGAAACAACCTTTTATAACGTATTTTACTGTTCTACTTTTTTCTTTAAGACCACAGGTGTCTCCACTGCTTTCAAGTATTTATCATATATTTTCTTAATCATAAAATAATCCTCAGCATCGTACACTGCTTTTTTAAAGCTTAATTTAAAATCTATTTCAACATTATTTCCATTCACCTTCGTCGATACTTTTAATGACATTGTAGGATCTTTGAAACTATAATTTTGAGGACCTTCTATGAATTCATATCCATTTGGAATAACAATTGTCGATTTTGCTCCTTTAGTAAATGCATTTGTAAAATCGATAGGATATGTTCGAATATGTGAGGTAAATGGTTGTTTTTCTTCAAATAACTTCAAGAAAGGTTGTACCACTATATGATCTTGCAATTGTTCTACTTCTGATTTACCAGCTGCAGCAATCCTGTAAAGTTTATCGAAGTCTTTATATCCCTTTGTTCTCTGTTGATCAATAGACGTAAACCCATTATCCAATAAATACTTCTTGATTTTTTCCTCTTTATCGTTAAATCTAAGTTTATTAATGTAGGCCTCTATACTTGAAGTATTGTTTACATAACTTACTGAAGCAGTATGCTTCTCCAAGTCTATATCACTAATATTGATTGTGGTTTGATCTAAAGAAGTTAAATGGTTTGCTATCTTTATCCACTTTGATTCATCACCATTAATCAGTAATCCATCTCCGTTATTACATCTTGGGGGTAGAATGTAAGTTCCTAACATAGGTGTGGTCACATCGTATAAATGCTCTTTCCCATCCAATTCGATTAGGAATATTGTGTAGTTAAATACTTCCTGAAAAGGATATTTTTTATTGATTTTTCCATGTCCTCTACTACTTAGAATTACTGGATACACTTTAATTCCTGCAGCTTGTAAAAGCCCCGCAGTAAAGAAATTAAGTTCTGCCACATTTCCTTCTTTAGTATCAAAGATCTTTTTTGGAGTCTCTGTGGCTAAGTTACTGTAGAAATTATTCCAATTATATCCATCTTTTACATATCGGATAATTTTTTCAGCCTTTTCAGCTTCAGGTCCTTTATTTAATTCTGGATGTACCTCAAATACTTTTTTAGCAAAAGACGTTGACTTTTTTAGGTACTTACCAAAACGATGATCTTTGCTCAACTCATCAATAAATTTAGGATAGGTTGAAAGTACCTCCACTGTACCGCCTTGTAAGTTTTGATATTCAGAAATCTGAAATTTCACTTGCATAAGATAATCATCTATAGATGATATATATTCCTCATCCTTAAAGGCAGGAGTGTTTTTCATGACAAAATCATAACGAATAATATCGTAATCTTTTCCTTTAAAATTAAAAACTCCATTTAACCTTTTATTTGATGTTGAAAAGAATTTTTTAATGCTTTGTGTAGTAAATACATAATTGTATAATGGAATTATGTTTACTGTAAATTTACTGTAGAGAGTAGGAATTTTTGCTTGAAAGTTCCATTTGGGTAGAGTGAAAATAAATGGAGATTCCACCTTGTATTTATATTCGATGATCGATCCCTTCTTTGCTTTAGGGTAGGTAAACTTTTCTCTTTGCCAGTATTTGTTTACCTCTTCACTCATTAGATCTTTTTTATCAATCTCTTCTTTCTCTATTAGACCAGTTGTTTTATTGAAATTATATGTAGCAGCAGAGAATTGATAAACTTGTTCTCTTCGTTCTTTTGATTTATATAGAAGAATTTCATCATTAGCATAGCTTACACCTCTATCGGTAGCTATTTTAATTCTTCTCGTCCTTTCAAAAATGATATGAAATCGATCTCTTCCTTCTGTGAACTTGACTTCCCCTTTATCGAAAATAACTACTGCATCATCATTTTCAGGTACTTCTACATTAAAATCATTGATTGTTACTTTTCCATAGTTCTTGTCAATCTTCTGAGAAAAACTAATTGTTGAAAAAATCACCCAAAAGGTGATAAATAAAAAAGAATGTTTCATTTTAGTTAAATAGTTCGTTTAAGTATAACATTAGAATTTTTCATGATATTCTCTACATTTTTTATAAAATCATGAAATCCAGCATATTCTTTAATTGGATAGTGTCCACTTGGTATCAATAAAGTCTGATGCATTTTGACCTTATTCTCTTGTTTTATGTGTTCGTAGGTAATGGCAAAACTACCATATTTTGTGGCAATAATTTTCTCGGGGGAGAATTCTACAAAGTCTTTATCAAAAACACTTAAATCGTAAGTGACAGTAAATTGTTGGTGTATGGGATGATGAACTACAACATCGTGAACTCTATCTTTTATATTTTCTAATTTGGTATTGAAAAAATTAATTGGTGAAATCACTTTTAAGGTGCCAACCTGTCTGATGATTTTTTGAACAGTCCCTTCCAATTTCACTTCCAAGGCATCTGAATCCGGAATTGTATTGATAGACATACTATCCACTTCAATATCATACACTAAGGCTAAGTTTTTAAAATACTCTTTTTGTTCATTTTCATTAAATGTATTTTTCACTTCTAATAAAGTAGCAAAGTGAGTCCCTCTAACTGTCCAATCCACTGACAAATCTGCTGATAAGTTGTCTTTCAATTTAAAGTTTAGATCAACTTCTTCTTTGGCATTATCTGTTGTATAACTTGGTAAAGTAATTAAACGACTGTTCCCTTTTTCAACCCATAAGGCTTGTCTGCCATAAGTGAAGTCACTTAAATAATTAAAAGGCAGATATTTTGAGGTATTTTCTAAATACACCGTATCCTTTTCAAATGGCACTCCAAGGATGACGTGATTAAACTGTTGGCTTGGGAAATCGGATATTATTTTTTTCACTTCTGAACCAGCATTTACATCAATTGCGTAGGATGGGATGTCTACTTCCTTCAAAAGTGCTTTCATGTAGTTGGTTAAAGCTTTACAGTCGCCATATTTATTTTCACAAACATATTCTGCTGGATAAGGTTTTAAGCCTCCAATATCAATCGTTACATTAATGTATCTTGTATTTTCTTGCATGTAACGATACAGTACTTTTGCTTTTTCTCTTTTGTTAGGTATATGATCTGTTAAAGCATGCACCCTTCTCTTTTCTAGAGGAGTTAATTCATCCAATCCATCAGATAAACTATAGACCCAATCGCCATAAGATTTCCATGTTGACATATCGCCTATCCCTCCAAAATCAACATTTTTAGGGGTGATAATCACTAATGGTAACTTATCAAATAGGTGAGGTGAAAAGCGTTCTGATTTGATGACTAAATCCTGAGACAAATCAAACTCCCATGATATTGTTTTTTTTCCTTCTTTCTCGTTTTCAGATTTAATGTAATTCCCCTTTTCATATACTTTATATTGGTAATGCAAGGGTAATTCAACTTCTAAAGAAGCACTTTGAATATCTATGTTACTAAAATACGCAGGACTCCATGTGGCTAAGTTTACATAATTGTCTTCCGAAACAGTATAAGAATAATAAATAGTATAAGGAAAATTACTCCACTTTAAGTTAAAGTATTTTACGTGGGCATCGCTGTAAAAAGTGCTATTATCAGTTAGACTTTTTGTGCCAATATCCTTTCCTTTTAATTTCTTTACCTGAACACCATTTTGATCTAAAATATAAGCACGGTTAACACGCATGGAAGAATTATAAGGGATTTCAATTTCTCCATAATACACGGCGTCCTTGTCATTTATTTGGATAGATACATCAACAGTTTTTTTTAATTTCCCATTTTCAATAGCAATATGTGTATCATAACTTACGACTTGTGCATTTTGAGCAAAGACCACAGCATGAGATAATAGAAATAGAGTAATTAAAATTTGTTTGTAATAATAAAGCATAGATGTTCAGTTCGCTTGAAATATAAAGATCAAAAAAAAAGTCACTTTTAAAAAGCGACTTCTTATTTATTTTCTAACAAATCCCCATATTAAAAGAGGAAAACCTATTAATGCGATAATACCACATACAATATTCAATATCTTTTGACCTTCTTCTAAAAGATTTAGATAATCCGAAAGGTCCCCTGCATAAGCGTATTGAACATTTAGTTTATCATGTTCAGGTTGCCCTACAGCAATAATCCTAGCCCCTTGTCTTAATCCTAACCATTGAATAGGTGCATTCGAACTTGTTTTCTCATCTAAAAGAATATGAGCAACATCTTCACCTCTCCAAGGTACTTTATCAAACACCAAAATCTCTTTGCCTTTAGGTGTTTTTACGGTGATATCTTGAAGTTTTTTCTCTACTGATTTAAATCCATTATGTTTTCCTGCTCCAGTGAATTCTTCTTTTGAAGCAATCACCAAAAAGTTTTCAACCAGAAAATTTGATGAATCGACTATTCCTTCGACAATCTTTAAATTATCTTGGTTTAGTATTGCTTTTTCCAAGGCATCTGCTTCTTTGTTTACTTTTGGAGCACTCACTCCGTAAATAAGAATTGCAACCCCTACTAAAACTAAACCAACAGCTATTCTAACGTTCATCTTATTTTAGTTTAGCATAGGTGGCACCATAACCAAACTTCTCTTTTCTAGCATCTTCATAATACTCCACATCAGGGTGTTTAGATAAACGCTTCTGAATTTCAGTTTTCAGTTTTCCACTTCCAATTCCATGGATAAAAGTAATATGATCCATACCTGTTACGATTGCAGCATCTAATTCCTTCTCAAAATGAAGAATTTGCATACTTAAAGTAGAGTTGCCCATATTTGGATCTAACCCCAGAGCTTCAGCATGTAAGTCTACTTCAGAGGCAGGCTTCTGAACAACTTTTTCAACTTTTTCTGAAGGTGTTCTTTTCTCTAAAATACCGTCTTTAATTTTGTCGGCGTCTACTGCTTCCAATGCTTTTACGTCTAATTGGAAAACGTATCCATCAGCACTCATACCTGGAACATCTTTTTTATTATTAAAGAAAGTAGATGCTTTAAATCTTAGCTTTTTAATTAAAGGCTCGTGGTTAACACTTGGGCCAGCATAAAAGAATAAAGATTGGAATACATAAGCAGGCCATTCTTCAAAATTTTGAAGGGTTACCTGATCTACCTTTAGTTGTGTTCTAGGATGAAGAACAGCGGTATGCACTCCTTTATAATCCCCTTTTCTCTCCGTTCCTAATACAAAAGGAATGGTTAAGTCTGAGTTGTTACAAATATAAACGTCAAGAATCTGATCGTTCTGATGAACAAAAGCAATAAATAATCCCCTCTCGGAAATCATAGGTAAAGCTGCTTTTGGTCGGTTTTGTTGTTTCTTTTTTAACGAAGGAGTGACAACTCTTTCCTCTTCTTCAACACTTCCGAACTCATCAGATTCTACTTGAGATACAATGGCTAAATCACCTTCGACAAAATCCATTCGAAAGCCATCCACTTCTACCTCAATAATATTATTTTTCTTAAAGCCGACTACGATACCATCCATGTTATCGTGTAAACTTCTTACTTTATCTCCAATATTCATTTTCTATTGCTTTAGTTGATAATAAATTAGGTGAGGACCATACTGGGCCAACATTTGATTCGCAGTAACGGAGATAATGTATAAACCATACCTCACTTTTTGATCCTGATCCTGAATCAATATATACGATCCATTACCTACAGGTGCAAATGTACCTTCAAAACTATCATCATCCGTTTCAGTACAATTTGTACTCAAATCATTGTATTTAAAAGTACCATTTCTATAAAACACCCACTCATCGTCCTTAGAACATTCAGGTATTTCTACTTCTTCCCCTGTGGCATTATCTATCATTCTCGAAATGACCCATTTTTTTCCTGTAGGAGATGTTAAATGAGTAATGAATGAATCCCAGATAATTACAGTAATTGAATTTCTATAACCAATTTCTGTAGAAACTACTTTCACTTCAGTATTCACTAAGAAATTGTTCTTTTCTATTCCATTGGCAGTATCTATTAATGATGCAGAAACGTAATAGGAACCACTATCCAGTTTTAGAAAAAAGGCTAACCCATTAACATCTGTAGTTTGTTCTTGTGCTACTGCATTTTTTTGATCCACAAAATCTTCATGTGAAGCATATAGGTTCACTTTTCCATTGACTACCTCCTTTCCCTGCTCATCTCTTACCTGAACATATAAGTCTCCAAATGGCTTAGGATTCTCACAAGCCCAAAGAAGTAACAACAATACTATGTAAAGGTACTTTTTCATTAAAACTCAATTGTTTTTTGCTCTGGTAAAAGTTTGAAAGAATTTCTATGCCAAGGAGTAGTTCCATGGGCTGCAATAGCGGCTCTATGTTGTTTTGTAGGATACCCAGCATTTTTCTCCCATCCATAATGAGGAAATTCTTCTGACAATTTTGTCATTAAAAGATCTCTATGCGTTTTTGCTAGAATAGATGCTGCAGCTATACTTAAATATTTACCGTCTCCCTTTACGATACATTCGTGCTCTATCCCTTTATAAGGTCGAAAACGATTACCATCGATTAATAAAAGTTCTGGTTTTTCTGTTAAGCCATCTACACAGCGATGCATTGCTGTAAATGAGGCTTGCAAAATATTAATTTTATCAATTTCTTCAGCCTGAACTTCTATTACCTTATAATCTATGGCTTCTTTCATGATTACCTCTCTTAACACCATTCTTTTTTTATGGGTCAACTTTTTGGAATCATTTAAATCAGGATGTGAAAAATTCTTAGGTAAAATTACAGCAGCAGCGACTACAGGTCCTGCCAAACAACCTCTTCCCGCTTCATCTAAACCTGCTTCTACTTTATCTTTTGTAAAACTTGATGCTAACATAACTGCAATTTATCTAACAATATCACCTAGTCAAAACCATAATGATACTTATTCGAATATATTATTTCTGTGAAGGTTCCTCAGCCAATAGTGTTTCAATTAACTGAGTGAATTCGGCTACATATTTCTCGTAATACTCTCCTGTTCCTGGTCCAGTAAAACCTGTATGAATTTCTCTTACTTTTCGGTTTTTATCAATGACTATTGATGTTGGAAAAGACATGACTTTATTTAACATTGGCAAAGCATCAGAAGTCATTTGAGGAGTACCCGCATAAAGAATTTCATACTCTAAATTTAGTTTATTTTTCATTCTAGAGATTCTCTTAAATGCTTTTTCTGCTTCTTCAGAACGTTCAAATGACAAACCGATAATCTCTAATCCTTTCTCATTATATTTCTTGTAAAGTGGACCAAAAAACTTGCTCTCGTCCAAACAGTTTGGACACCAAGAACCCATAATTTGTAAGATCACTACCTTATCGTCGTACCTTTCATCTCCTAGTGAAATCACTTTACCTTCTGAATTTTCAAAGGCAAAAGAAATATGGCTATATCCTTCTTTAAGGTAAGTCAATGTTTTTGGATCTGGAAGCTTAGCACGATCATCTTTAACGCCCTGCCATGTTTTAAAGGCTTCTTTTCCTGACCACATTTTACCATTCACAAGTTTATTTTCTTCCTTTTCGACTTCAAATCTTAAAATATGAACACCATCAAAAGAAGAAAGTTTCATTTTATTACCTTCAACAACTCCTTCCAAATAGCGGTAGTCTCCAGTGGCAGTCATGAATGTACCTGTAACATACATTCCATTTTGTCTGAATAATCCAATAGATTCGGTCTTACCTAGTTTTACCGCATATTTTCCTGTAAAGTCCACATCTGGGCTTTCCGATACAGAGAAACGATTCGCTTTTCCTTTTTCTGCAAGAAATGGAAGAGAGTAAGCACCTTTTCTTAGAAAACGACCATTCAATGATTCTTCACTTTCTTTTACAATGATCTCTGCTTCGTAAATCAATAATGGAACATGAAGAGAGTCTCCTTCATAGTAAACCTCATCTAGTTTCATTCTTTCATCACCATTAATAACCGTCCATACTTGTTGATCTCCCTCTCCCTCTACTTGTAGATAAAATGGAATATCTTTTTGATGATTGTTCGTTATTACTGCCCTCCACTTAGAAAGAGTAGTGTTTTTCCCTTCCTCTTTTTGGGTGGTTGAACAGCCCATGAAAAGTGCAAGAAGTAAGATGGATATTGTTTTTAAGAAGTTCATTGTTAATCGAAATAATATAGTCACTGTTAATCTTGTAATTTCCACCAATCCACATGATTCAACATCTGGATATTACGTTTTTCTCCAATTTTGATAGTAAAAAAGCTATCGTGATGGATCCAAATACTAAATCCCTGCTCAAATTTCCACTCACCATAACTTGCATTACCAAAATAATCTATGTGTTTTAATGTGGCTGTATGTTCAGAGTTATCTGCCTCTACTACATCTAACCATTCTGGTCTGGCCATATATTCTCCTTTTTCTTTTTGGATACCAATAGAAGCCAATTGATCAGAAGTTAAGACATTACAATGAGGGAAAAAGTGTGCAGCATAACCATTTAATGGTTGCTTATAAATTTCTTCAGGAGAAGCGATTTGTAATATTTTTCCATGAGACATTACACCTATTCTATCCGACATAGATAATGCATCGTGTGTATCATGTGTTACGAATACTACAGAAATATTTGCCTCAATAGCAATATTTTTCACCATTCTTCTTAAATCTGAACGCATTGCCATATCAAGGTGTGAGAATGGTTCATCCAATAAAAGTACAGGTGGTTCGTCTGCTATTGCTCTAGCAATGGCTACTCTTTGTTTTTGTCCACCAGATAGTTCTTTTGGACGAGTATCTCTATAATCCTCTAATTCACAGATTCTTAAAAGTTCTTTTAGACGGTACTCCTGATATTTTTTACTCGACCTTCTAATAGGGTATTTAATATTATCTGCTACAGTTTGATGATTAAATAAGTTATAGTCTTGCTCTACAAGTGCAATTTTATCATGTCCCGCCAATAGACGTTCGTGTGGACCTAATATTCTTTCGCCATAAATGTATGCACTCCCATTGTCGGGACGCATTTGTCCAGATAAAAGTTTTAAGGATGTTGTTTTACCGCAGCCACTTTTTCCAATCAATGCAAAGACTTCTCCTTCTTTCACATCAAATGATAAATGATCTACTGCTAATTTTCCTTCTTCGTATGATTTTACAAAGTTTTCAACCCTTAAAATCGTTTTCCTTTTTGACATATATAATTTTTCGTTTTTCTGATGGCAAAAATAAACGATTTATCTTATTCTACTGAGGATAAACTCATTTTTTTATTACGTTAAGGTTACTTTCTGACAGAAATAAAAGAAAAGGGCAACAAGAAATTCCTGTTACCCTTATAACACCCATTATTGTTGTTGTTTGTAGTACATTTAACTTTCAAACTCTATTATTTATAAGGTACTGTTAATGGTTAATAGATTAGTTTGTTGGATAAGTCTTCGGTAAAATCACCGGCTTTAGAAACAAGAGTTTCTATCTTTTCGCCGGTTTCTTTTACATTTTTTTTCGAAGACAAATTCATTTCATTCCATTTTTGTTTATTATCTCGAATCAGAATCTCCAAACTTGCTTGTAAATTTTCTAAATCACGAACTGCTCTTTCGGTAATGGGGATTTTATTCTCATCCTTTATCAAATTGCTATCATTAATTTTCCGTACAGCACTATCTTTCAGAGAACCAATAATCATATTATTGGCATCCTCCGTGAAGTCCAGAATGTTTTTATTTAAGTTTGTTAGTTTATCAATAAACTCGTTTGAACCTTTTTCTAATTGATTTAAATCTTCCAAAGCATTAATCTCACTTTGAAGAATTTGATCATTAATTTTCAAGGAAAGTTCCGATTGAACTTCTCCCTTAATTTCATCTGCCTTCTCTTTTATCTTATCATATTGTTGTTGATAAATAAGAAGGTCTGTTTGTACTTTCTTTGTTAAGTCTATTAGGTTATTGAGCATCGTATCTATCGTTTTGTTGATGATACAAATATGAGGCACCTCCAAGAATATTATTATTTGATTATGACCTTATCTTCTCTCATTCTGACATTTTAATACTAAATGCTGTTAAAGTGATGCAGGTTATTATTTGTGATATGTTGAAGTATTAACTTTGAACCAACAAAATCATCGCTATCTATCTAATTTCTTTCATCAACTTCTTTTAAACGAAAATGACAAAATGAGAGAAATCATTATCAATAAAAGTTCTTATACTAATTTCTTCAATGAGTTATCTTCACAATTTGATTGCACTTACTATGGCAATGAGTTAAAAGTGACGATTAATGAAGAAAGTTCGTTGACCATTAGAGGTTATTCCATTAATGACGGATTGGAGATTTCAGAAATTGAAGGGTACATCAATGAGCCTATTAAATTGGTGAGAACGAAAAATGATGACCCTGCTTTTGTTATTGCCTATTTCCTTACTCCTTTTCGATTTACCAACGAATACGATTTCTCAGATTTTCAGATTCAGAAAAAAAAATACTGGTCGAATATCAAAGAAGATGAAGTGTTCTACTTCCCTGCCCATCAAAAAGTCTCCATCTTATCAATTAAACATTCCTATGCAATGATGGAGAAATATAATCAAAATGGTGTCCCACTAATTAATAATTTATTGAACACGAAATCTCCTTTTATCATTTATGAGAGTATCTCCAAGACCTCTCAACAGATCATTAAAGATGTAAAAGGTTGTAATTTTAATAATGATATTGAAAAGCTAAAGCTTGATTACCTCACTTATCAGCTGCTCTATAACTTTGCCAATAAAGTAGAAAATCGTTTTGGCACTGGCATGCTTCCAAAACGCTATCCAGAATCTGATGTTGAAAAGGTATTTAGAGTAAAGAATTACATAGAAGAAAACTACACTGAAGTGATTAAAGCTGAAAATTTAGCAGAGGTTGCTCAGTTTAGCTACAGTAAGCTAAGAAAACTATTTAAAGAAATAGTCGGGATTTCCATATTACAATACGCCAACCATTATAAAATTACCATGGCGCATCAGTGGTTGATTGATGGCACTCATAATGTTTCTGATTGTACGTATCATTTAGGGTTTAGTAGTATGACACATTTTGGAAAATTATTTAAAGACAAATATGGGTGCACGCCAAGTGAGTTTATAAAAAAAGCCAAGTAATTATGGTGAATCACTTGGCTAATATATTTTATATATCAAATTACTTTTTCACAGCGGCGTAATGCTTGTAGAATAATTCGATCGTTTCAATTCCTTTTAAGAAATTATCTACACCAAACTTTTCGTTAGGTGAGTGGATAGCATCAGAGTCTAAACCGAAGCCCATCATGATAGAATCCAAACCTAATTCTTCTTTGAATAAAGCTACAATTGGAATTGATCCACCGCTTCTTACTGGAATAGGTTCTTTACCATCGAATGCCTCAGCATAAGCGTTTGATGCTGCTTTAAATTCAATAGAATTCGTAGGAATAACTACTGGAGTACCTCCATGGTGAGCAGTTACTTTTACTTTAATACCATCTGGCACTAATGATTCTACGTGTTTAGTGAATAACTCAGAAATTTCTTCCCATGATTGGTGAGGTACTAAACGCATAGAGATTTTAGCATAAGCTTTTGATGCAATTACTGTTTTTGCACCTTCGCCTGTATAACCACCCCACATACCGTTCACATCAAGAGTAGGACGAATTGATGTTCTTTCATTTGTTGAATATCCTTTTTCGCCAAATTCTTTTTCGATATCTAAAGCTTTTTTATAAGCATCTAAGTTAAACGGCGCTTTAGCCATTTTTGCTCTATCCTCATCTGAAATGATTTCTACTTTATCATAGAATCCTGGAATAGTAATATGACCGTCTTTATCTTTTAAAGCGGCTACTACTTCTGCCAATGCGTTCAATGGATTTTGAACTGCACCACCGTACATTCCTGAGTGAAGATCTCTGTTTGGACCTGTTAATTCCAGTTCCATATAGCTTAAACCTCTCAAACCAACAGTAATTGATGGTGTATCCATGCTAATCATTCCTGTATCAGAAATTAGAATAACATCTGCAGAAAGGCTTTCTTTTCTTTCATTGATAAACTGACCAAGGTTTACTGAACCAATTTCTTCTTCACCTTCAATCATAAATTTGACGTTACAAGTCAAAGTGTTGTTTTTCATCATCGATTCAAAGGCTTTCACGTGCATATACATTTGGCCCTTATCATCTGATGCTCCCCTTGCGTAGATTTTGTTGTCTTTTAAAGTAGGCTCAAAAGGAGGTGTATCCCATAGATCGATCGGATCTGCAGGTTGAACGTCGTAGTGACCATAAACCAACACTGTTGGTAATTTAGGGTCAACGATTTTTTCACCATATACAACAGGGTTACCTGCAGTTTGGCAAATTTCTACTTTATCTGCTCCAGCCTCATTTAATTGATGTGCAATAAAAGCTGCAGCTTTCTTAATGTCTGGCTGGTAAGTTGCATCCGTACTTACTGATGGAATTCTAAGTAGATCAAAAAGTTCTGCTAAGAATCTGTCTTTGTTGTCTTTTATATATGGAGTCATATGTCAATTAATTTCTATATTCTAACTGCAAATTTAAGGCATTGTTCTGAAAATTACATCCCATAATGGAGAAGAAACTCCAAATGCCTTATCATCAGACTTATAATGATGAATCCCATGATGAATCCATAAGATTTTAAAGAAATTTTTGGGAGGTCTGTAAGCGTGTATTATATAATGAATGCCCAAATAGGCACTGTATCCCACTAAAAAGCCTCCACCAAATCCAAAAGCATAATTACTCATTATCAAATAAAAGAAGCCAAAAAAAGCAGATGATAAAACAATGCTTATAATTGGAGGCATTGCTAACCTAGACTTATCTTTTGGTTGATCGTGATGAACGCCGTGAAATTTATAGGTAATATCTTTCTTTAATTTAGTATCTGGCAACATGTGAAAAACAAAACGATGCATCAAATATTCGACTAAGGTGAAGAATAATAAACCCAACATAAACAATCCCACTGTTGGCCCAATAGATAACAGATTGTTCCAGCAACCATAAACAGAAAGTCCTAATCCTATGATTAAATACATACTGATGGGAACGAATGCATGTGTATGGGTAAGTTTTTCTAATAGTGGATGTTCAAAAAGAGCTTTACTTTTTTTATTATGAGCAACAGACATATTGGGGTAGTTAATTTGGGTTCGGGTTATTATTTACTCTATAAAAATACAAACGGACAGGAATTTTAAAAATATTCCTGTCCGTTTTTTACTGATTTCTTTATCTAATTTCGAAAATTAGCACTCATCACATAACACATTGAGGTTAAACGACAAAGGATTTAAGCATTTCACTGAATCTCCAATGACCTCTTGATGAATACTCCAAAATTCCATAATGTTTTTTACCCTTTCTTGAGGAGCATTATTAGGAAGTATAAAAGATCTCACTTTTAAAATACGATCGCTTTCGTCTTTTAATTTTCTTCTACCTTCTTTTTTCAATTTATCTTGAGTATGCTGTACTCTTTTTAATACTCTTTTTTGTTCAGCAATAATATGCTTTTCTAAATTAGGGGTAATCTCCACTCCTTTCTTTAGAATATCATTATATAAACTGTTTATTTGTGCTAGTTGATCTGAAATATCGGTATCTACCTCTTGATGTTCTTCCAGAATTTTATCTTCTATAGCTCTTTCATTTTTAAGCACATCTTCTAGAGACCAACCTGTCTTTTGCCATTTTACGGTACAACAATCGTCCATTACTAAACAAAAACCTCTAGGAAGGACCATAGGAAAATCCACATTGTAAGTATCAAAGGTGCCTTTAAGCTGTAACCAATAGATCACCTCTGCAGGTCCTCCAAGATAAGCCAGGTTAGGTAACAATACTTCTTGCAAAACAGGTCTTAAAACTACATTTGGACTAAACTTCTCCGGTGATGCATCAATGAGTTGTTGCATTTCGGTAGCTGACCATTTGTAATCTGCATCCACAGTTCTGAACTCATCGCCTACTTTTTCTAAGCGAAGTCGTTCCGTATCTTCCATATAAAATAGGTTGATATCCCTTGCATGTATTTGAGGTTTATAACCATTATCAATAATCAATTGATTGGCTTTTTCAACTTCCTCTACTGCTTTTTGATCAAATATTTCTTGTTGGATGATTTCTTTGAATTCCGTTTTTAAACGTACATCGTCAGCATCGATGCTGATCAAACCGTATTCTTTAAAAAGGGAGTTCACATAATAACGTGTAGCGTCTGCTAGGTTGCCAAAATTAGTGTAGGCCTCTTTAAAGACTTCTGGCATATCTTTTATACGATCAATAATCTGATCCATCCCTTCTAAAGATAAACGACCCACTGGACCTCCTATTTGAGGATGTTCCCAAGTGTACTTTTTATCTCCAAGGTTAAATGAGGCAATTTCTTCAAAATCGTGATCTTCCGTGGCCATCCAATAGACAGGAACGAAATTAAGATCAGGATACTTTTGGGCCAATTGTCTACATAGATTTACTGTTGCAGCAATCTTATATATAAAGAAAAGTGGTCCAGTGAATATGTTTAATTGATGACCTGTGACAACAGTATAGGTGTTCTTATCTCCTAATTTTAAAATTTGAGCTACAGGTGCATCTTCAATATTTCTATATTGATCGCTAAGCACATCTACCAATAAATCCCTTTTATATTGGGGGAAAGATTGTCGACTTTCAATTATTTGATCGAATGCGTCTATAGATGGAGTATGTTTGTATAGTGTCTTCAGTTGGTCTTTACCCGATAAATAGTCCAAAAACATTTTACCGTATAGACCCGCTTTTTCAAATGGGATAGTATATTGATTCATACTTGTTAATCGTACTTTAGAATCACGAAGTTAATCAATGAATTGAAAAATAAAAGGAGAAATTGCAATATTTGTTTAAACAATAGAAATCAATTCCACTTCTCAAAAATATAATAGGGTGGATTAGCTTCTAATTGAATCATGCCGTCTTCTAAAACGACCAATTCGCCCTCTTGCTCAGATGTATTTTGAAGTGAAATGGCAGAGGTTTTAAGATGTTGATCTTTCCTCATCCACTTCTCAAAGGTATTCTTTTTAGAAATCAGACCTTTAAAATCTTTATCAAATAGCACGATGGTTTCTAAGTCTGTTTGATGGAGAATAAGGTCTAAAGTGTGATCATCAAATTGATGTCCAATAATATTTACCGCATTATGTCCTTTTTCAATCAGCCAATCTAATGCTTCTTTAATATCGTCGTTACTTTGTTTTATTTTAAGTTGATAAGGATGTTGATAAAGCATTAAATCTTCAATTTCTTCTTGCTGATTTTCGTTTACCAACACCCAATCCACCTTAATATCTAAAGTAATTAATTGTTCTGCTGTTTGATAATTGGCAATAACAATAGGACTCCACCCCAGTAAGGAATGGATGATAGAATGATTGTTCTGATCGAGATGTAAAATTAGCAATGCCGGCTCTTGATCGTCGCGAACAATATGATGTGATGACAAGCTTTTATTATTTTATATTTTCGATAATTCCTTGAAGGTCTTTCATGATCGCCTTGCCTTTATTCTTATTGTACCATTGTTGTACTTTGATACTGAATTGTTGCTTATTATCGTTTACTTCCTTTTTAATTTCTGGTATCAAATCCGTTAATTCTTTAGGTCTTGGTCCCCAAACACCCAAGACTTCGAATGTTTTCTGACAAACCACAACCAATTTTGGGATTGATCTAGAACCATTGGTTAAGAATTGCTCCATCAGATCTACATTATTGTCTCTAAGTACAAATCGTAAATCAATTTTTTCTGAAACCTGTGCTGTTTCTGCAATGATTGGAATACTCTGTGCAGCATCACCACACCAACCTTCTGTGATGACTAACCAATAAACACTTCGGTTTAATCCTCTAGCCGCCTCTCTAAGATCATCTCTCAGTCGATTGGTTTTATCAATTCGTTGCATACGAGATACATTTAATCTCGTGTAATCTACTAACTGAGAATCATCATAGTTAATGATGGTAGGATCGGCAGCTAATAAAGCATCAAGTGCTTCTCTGTAAGCTTCATAGGTGAAAGCATGTTCAATATACTCTTTTGCTACAGTTTGGATTTCAGACATAAATATTGAATTAATAATTAAGGAAAGTGTTGTATTTAATATTCATTTCAAATAATGGATGTAACAATCTACTAAATTGATAAAGTGTTTACAACTGTAAGTTAGAAAAATTTTATCCTCTTTTTTTCTTTTCTTTGCAGTTCATCTAATTTGAAACAATGGACAAACAAGCAATCAAAGCACTTCGACAAAACCCTATGTATGTTTTCCTACTTGTACTCTCTATAGCTACTGCTTTAGGTTTTCAAGGATGGAGAACACTTTTTAATAATTTTGCAGTTGATCAAATTGGTCTAAACGGCTTTGACATCGGAGCAATTCAATCTTTTAGAGAAGTCCCTGGCTTTTTGGTTGTTACTGCCCTCTTCTTCTTAATGTTTATTCGAGAAGATAAGTTCGCTTCTATATCAATTATTGTGATGGGTATTGGAATTGGCATTACAGGTTTATTCCCTTCCTTTTGGGGATTAATGTACACCACCCTCATCATGTCAATCGGTTTTCATTACTTCGAAACTTCCAATCAATCGCTTACCTTACAAAGCTTTAGCAAACTAGAAAGTCCACATGTAATGGCTCGATTACGATCAATTATGGCCTTCACAAATATCGCAATTGGTGGTGCTATATATGGACTTACTTTTATTACTGACTTTAAAAACATCTACTTACTTATAGGTATAATTGTAGTTATTGCTGGAGGATGGGCGCTATTCCAAAACCCAATCCATAAAGACGCAGTACCTCAACACAAGAAAATGATATTTAAAACCAAGTACTGGCTTTTCTATGTACTTAACCTTTTGAGTGGTGCAAGAAGGCAAGTATTTGTTGTATTTGCTGTGCTTTTATTGGTAGAAAAATATGATTTCACTATTCAAGAAATCACTATCTTATTTGTCTTGAACAATATTGTTTCCATGTACTTCAACCCTATTATTGCTAGGTTGTTGAACAAATATGGGGAGCGGAAGATGTTAAGCTTCGAGTATATCAGTCTTATATTGGTCTTTTTATGTTATGCCACTGTGGAGAACCGTTGGGTGGTCGCTGGATTATATGTTATCGATCACATTTTCTTTAGCTTCTCTATTGGTATTAAAACGTATTTCCAAAAAACAGCGGATCCAAAAGATATTGCTCCTTCAATGGCGGTTGGGTTTACCATTAATCATGTTGTTGCCGTTTTTCTACCTCTTCTTGGAGGATGGATATGGTTACAAGATTGGACATTGCCTTTTTACGGTGGTGCCTTCCTTTGTGTTTTATCTCTAGCATTTACACAGTTTATGAAAGTGAAGCCTGAAACATCAGCGTAAAAAATAAGCACAACCTTCTACAAAACCTCATATTAAAGACCCAGGAATGAATTCCTGGGTTTTTGATACGAGAAAAAAAAGGATGTATGAGACATCCTTTTTATTCATTTATTTCATCGTATAGCCACTGCAAGATATTATTTGATGTAGCCGTTATATTCACTTCTCTTTGTTTGGTTAACTGAAGCAACTTTGCTTTCGTCTCAGTTGGTGTGGAAATACCAATCCAAACTGTTCCAACAGGTTTATCGGGTGTACCACCGCCAGGACCTGCAATACCAGTAGTTGAAATACCAAAATCAGCACCATACTTAGCTTTTACATTTTGTGCCATCTCAATAGCTGTTTGCTCAGAAACCGCTCCGTGATTACTTAGCGTTTCTTCGTTTACACCTAATTGTGACATTTTTATTTCGTTGCTATAGGATACTATCCCTCCATTATAAAATGTTGAACAGCCGGCCATTTTTGTAATTCTGTGTGCTACAAAACCACCTGTACACGATTCGGCTGTTGCTAAACTGAAACCTTTCTCAATCATTTTCTCCATGATCATGTATTCAATTTCAACATCCTCTTCTGCGTATAGTTTTTCACCTAATAATGGCTTCAACTTTTCTACTTCTTCAGCTATGGCCGAGTGTAGCAAGGCCTTATCATCGCCTATGGCTGTTAAACGTAATCTTACTTGACCAAATCGAGGCAAATAAGCGAGTTTGATGAATTCAGGTAAGTTATTTTCCCACTCCTCTATAGTTTGTGCTAAAAACGATTCTGGAATACCCATTGTTCTTAGCATTTTATGTACAATATGTGGAGTATCAAATTTCTTTTGCAATTGAGGCAACACATGAGTACTCATCAAAAACTTCATTTCTCTAGGAACGCCTGGCATAGATACAAAAACAGTATCATCTTCTTCAAACCACATTCCAGGAGCAGTACCTACGTCATTCATCAAGACTTTACCATTTGCTGGCACTTCTGCTTGCAACCTGTTCAAGTCTGTCATTTTTCGGTTTCTATTTTTGAAAAGCTCTTCCAAATTAGCCAAGACTTCATCTCTGAAAGTCATCCCTACTCCAAAATATTCACCTATCGTCTTTTTAGTAATATCATCTTTTGTAGGACCTAATCCACCAGTGATCAAAACCACATCTGCTCTATCACTTGCTTCTTTTAGAATACCTAAAATTTCTTCTTTTGTATCACCTATTGAGGTTTTACGAATCACCTTTAACCCTATCTTATTAAGTTCTGTTCCCATCCATTGGGAATTGGTATCTGTTATCTGACCATAAAGAATTTCGTCGCCAATTGTAACTATTTCGACTGATGTAGGTTTATTCATTGATATTTTTTTTCAAATTAAATTTAGAGTTACGAAATTAACAGCATGAGCAAAAAGAATAAATTCCGTTTAATTGGCATAATGTCTGGAACTAGCCTTGATGGCGTGGATCTTTGCTATGCCGAATTTTGGAAAGATAGTAAAAGACAATGGCAATATTATATGCCATATGTGGAAAGCTATCCCTATTCTGAAGATTGGAGAATACGACTCAATACTGCAGAACACCTTTCTGCTTTTGAATATATAAAATTAGATCGTGAACTTGGTAAGAAACTAGGAGAATTAGCAAAATGTTTTATCGACAAGCATAATTTGAAAGTGGATTATGTGAGTAGTCATGGTCATACGATCTTTCATCAAACCGATTTAGGTGTAACATCACAGATTGGTTCAGGTCCTGAGATCGCAGTAGCTTCGGGTCATAATGTGATTAATGATTTCAGAATTGGCGATGTAGCCTTAGGAGGACAAGGGGCTCCTTTAGTTCCTATCGGCGATCGTCTATTATTTAGCGAATATCATTACAGACTAAATTTGGGAGGCATTGGTAACATTTCATACGAAGTGGATAATGAAACCATCGCCTTTGATACGAGCCCTGCCAACATGCCCCTAAATATTTACATGAGAACGCTTGGTAAAGAATATGATGATCAGGGAGCAATGGCAAGAAGAGGTTTTGTTCGAAAAGAAATATTTGATGCCCTAAACAATTTACCTTTTTATCAAACCTTCGAGAAAAAATCATTAGGAAAGGAATGGGTGGAAGCCCAATATTTACCATTACTTGATAAAATTGAGAAAATTGAAGATCGATTAGCAACAAGTATCGAACATACCGCTTATCAAATCAAACGCATTATTGATCAAGCCGAGCAACATTCTAAGATCAGATTTTCAAAATCAAAATTACTTATCACAGGAGGTGGTGCATTTAACGATTATATGATCGAAAGAATTCGCAACTATTGCTCTAATGTTGAAGTAGTCTTACCCAATGAGAAAATTATCAATCATAAGGAAGCACTACTCTTCGCCTTTTTAGGTAACTTGAGATTACACAAAGAAGTGAATTGTCTGAAAAGCGTCACTGGTGCTAAAATTGATAACATTGGTGGAGTTGTTCACTATATCTATCCTGATGCTAAAGAAGAATCGACTTCAGAAGATCAATTTGATGAAAATGAAGAAAGACCAAACTTCAATAAAATAATTGGTTGCGGAGGTTAAACTCTAAAGAAATAAGAATTAAAGAATCAATTAAGAATATATGCGCATTCAATATAACGCCCCAGTCACTCTATCTTTTACCTTTATTTGTGCTGCATTTATGGTACTTAAAAGTATAGGGTTTGATCTCACATTTATGTTTAATGTTGCCCCTTTCGGCCAAATGGGATTAACAAATCCACTCTCATACTTTCGTTTATTCAGTCATGTTATTGGTCATGGCGGCTGGGATCATTACTTAGGTAACTTCACTTACATCCTTTTACTAGGCCCAATTTTAGAAGAAAAATACGGCAGTAAACAACTTCTTATCATGATGTTGATGACTGCACTAATTACAGGTTTAATCAATGCCATTTTCTTAAGCAGTGCACTATTGGGAGCAAGTGGAATAGTATTTATGCTCATTTTACTTAGCTCAGTAGTCAATGTCCAAAAAGGGTCTCTTCCTCTAACATTCATATTAGTCGTTGTGGTCTTCCTAGGACAAGAAGTGGTTAACTCATTTAGTCAAGATAATATCTCTCAGATGGCACATCTTATGGGAGGCGTTTGTGGAGCTATCTTTGGGTTTGGAAGCGATAGATTAGGTAGCAGGTAGCAGGTAGCAGGTAGCAAAGTTGACGCTCGTTTTTTAGGTAATAACTAATAAGGAATAACTAATAGGGTAAAATTAGGAACTAGGAGTTTTTATATTTCTAATTCTTCTACGAGCGTAAGAATTAGTAATTACGTTTTTAATTTTTCATTCTTAATTTTTAATTTAAAACCGCTCTTCACTATTCTCTATTCACTCTTCATTGGAAATTTCTAATTTCCCCACAAGCGTAAGAATTAGTAATCACGTTTTTCATTTTAACTTTTCATTTTTAATTTAAAAATCGCTCTTCACTATTCCCTCTTCACTCTTCACTAAATCAGCTTGGTTGGCAATACTTACTTTTCTCTCCGAGAATTCTTTGTCGTTTTGAATAAAATCAACCACATCGTTGAGGTATAGGAACAATTGTTCTCCTCCAAGTTTTGAGACAATATCTACTTTGTAAAGCAAGTCTCTTACTGGGCCGACCACAGAGCAGAAATAAATATGAATGCCTTTTTTATTGAGGTCTTCGATGAAATATTTTAATTCGTTTAGGGCAGTAATATCGATAGAGTTAATACTTTCTGATTTGATCACTAATGACTTGATATTTGATCTTTCATCAAGTGCTTGTTTCATTTCATCGATCACAAATCGGATATTACTGAAGTATAAAGGAGCATCAATTCTTATAATTACTATTTGATCTTGCTCCTTGGCATCTTCAAAACGCAAGATATTTCTATATACTCTCGTATCCCCTATTTTACCTAAGATGGCCACATGAGGTTTTAATGTTTGATATAGGAAGACAAACATAGAAACAGTTACTCCAGCAATTAATCCTATGATTACGCCAAACTCTAAAGTCATTAGAAAAGTGAATACTCCAACAAAGAATTCTCTTTTTCTTAGAGAATATAGTTCTTTAAAATAGGTGAAACTAAATAATGATGGTGTTGCAGCAATAATAATAGCCGCTAAGATCGCTTTCGGTAAATAATAAAAAACTGGAGTAAAAAATAAGAGAACAACGGCGATCATAAAACAAGAAACCAAATTGGACATTCTTGTTTTTGCTCCTGCTTCTTTATTTATGGCTGATCTCGAAAAGCTACTGCTTGCCTGATATCCACCAAAAAATACTCCTAGTGTATTGGCTAAACCTAAAGCAGTAAATTCTCTATTTATATTCAATGATTTATTGTCCTCTTCTACACTTTTGATAATACTATTGGATACTGTAAATCCAATAATTGCCACAACTAACGATATTGGCATTACTTGTATAAGATTTACTGATGTAAAATCCGGAACACTAAAATGAGGTAAACCTTTTGGGATTTCTCCAATTACTTTAATACCCATTTCTTCAAAACCAAAATGAATACTTAATAATATTCCAATGGATACCATTAAAGGTGTTGTGAGCTTATTAAACTTAAATTTCTTTGATAATACAATGATGCCTAAAGTTCCAAAACCCAAAAACAAAGTAGGCCAATGTACTTCATGAAGTTGGTTTATATATTGAATGACTTCTTGATGAAAAAACGACTTTTCCTCAATTTTTAATCCTATTAACCCTCCAAACTGACTAAAAGCAATTAAAAGAGCAGCAGCCGAAGTAAATCCTTTTAAAAGAGGTTGTGAAAAGAAATTGGCAATGAAACCGAATTTAAATATCCCTGCCAAGATCTGTAGAAGTCCAGCAAAGAATACTATTACTAAAACATGAGTTACATACTGTTCTGTAGTAAGTGCAAGTCCTAGTGAAGCCACACCTGAAGCCAATAACATAGAATCTAAGGCTGCAGGACCAATAACTAACTTTTTTGTTGTTCCGAATAAAAAGTACGCAATTGGAGCCATCAAAGCGGCATATAAACCATATTCGACCGGCAAGCCAGCAATTACAGCATACGCCATCCCTTGAGGTATAAGTAATACACCTGTAGCAAAACCTGCAGAAATATCACCTGACCAATTTTTCTTTCGGTAATTCTTTAATAAACCAAATGCTGTAATAGGATTCCCCATAGATTTAAAATTGTATTATTCCAACAACAACAAGTTATCAACAAATTTTTAAGTTATCAACATTGTTATTCAATTTTATTTACAAGTGTAGATATAACAAGTAAATATTTTTACTTTTTTGGGACATTTTGTTAATATATCACCAAAGTTATCAACAATATGACTATCAAGTCTCTAACACATTGTGCATAACTTCCAATATACGAACACAAAAATATATAACTATTTCAACAAATACACTTTAATTTACTGATAGTAAAGCATGTAAGATGAAAATAGATAGAGTATTTTAAAAATTTAGCGCAAAATTATAACTTTGAGCAAAATTAAATAATATGACCTTGAAAAAAGTCAAACTTAAAACCGAGAAATATGTACGTCGTTTTGCGATTGGGGATGTACATGGTTGTTTTGCTACTTTAAAACACCTCTTAGAAGAAGAGATTCAAATTACCACCAACGATTTTGTTGTTCTGCTTGGCGATTATGTTCACAAAGGACCAAAAAGTTATGAGGTAATCGATTATATCATTAATCTTCAGAAAGATGGTTATCCTATATATACTATTAGAGGAAATCACGAACAAAATCTTATGGATAAGCAGAAGAATTATCAGCCAAGATTTTTAAGATTCTTCTCTCAGATGTTCAGCACTAGCCTAAAAAAGAAAATCTTGAATGAAGATGGCTATATCTTTTGGTCGTTTAAAGGATTTCTAAAAAGCTTACCTTATCAAATCACTATTGAAGATTTTCATTTCACTCATGCTGGATTTGATTTTGATCTACCAAAACCAAAAAAGGATTTTACATCAATGCTAACGGTTCGAAAACCTTTACCAGAAAATGAAGTAATCAAAAAGGTATTGAAGAAAAAGCGTTTGGTTCACGGTCATACTCCAACGTTTATCACTGAAATCGAAAAAAATATAGCTGAAAGTGGTTTAGTCATCAATTTAGATTCTGGTTGTGCATTTGGTAAGCCTCCTAATATTGAACAAAGAATTGAATTAGGTTTCTTGACGTGTCTCAACTTAGATACTATGGAGGTGATCAAAGTAAAAAATAGGGATCAAGAATTCTAGATCAAATACACTTATTGTTCTTCAAACTTGATATTATTTTTATATATTTAGCTTCGAAAAAAAGCAAGAACAATAAACTTTTTACTCCATGAAAATTCTATTCGTTGTTAACCCTATTTCTGGTGATATCGACAAAGAACCTTTCCTTTCAGAAGCAAAGACCTATTTAGATACCTATGGAATCGGATATCATGTTTTTTATACGACTGGAGTAAATGATTTAGAAAACCTCAAAGAAAGTATAAAACAGTATCAACCCGACAGAGTAGCTTCTGTTGGTGGTGATGGTACTACCCTATTTACATCTACTGCTTTGATGGGAACTGACATTCCTATGGGAATCATACCCCTTGGTTCTGCTAATGGAATGGCTGTAGAACTTTTTGTGGATTCTGATCCTATGGAAGCTTTGAAAGAAATCTTGCTTTCAAACATTACTGCTGGCCTAGATTTAATTCAGGTAAACGATGAACATTATTGCCTACATATTGGTGATATTGGCGTTAACGCTCAAATTGTTAAAGGCTATTCCTCTGATAGTAAAAGAGGCATGACTACCTACATCAAATACTTTCTCGAACAATTGCGTGTAACCAACATCATTGATTATAGCATTGAGATTGATGGTGATGAATACAACGAAAGCGGTATAATGCTAGCTATTTGTAATGCCCGTAAATTCGGAACAGGTGTACCGCTAAATAGTATTTCCAATCCGTTTGATGGTAAATTTGAGTTAGTGGCAATCCCCGAAATGGATTTTGAAGATCTTATACTTGTCGGTTTATCAAAATTCGACGAAAGCTTCTTAGAAGAAGCAGATGGCAATGTTTACAGCACTAACAAAGCAATTATACGATTCGAGAAACCTCAACTTCTCCAACTAGACGGAGAGATTATTGGGGATGTTACCGAAATTAAAGTGGAGATTATTGAGAGTGCGGTGAGGTATATTACTACTAGGAAGAATAAATTGGCAGGTAGCAGGTAGCAGGTAGCAGGTAGTAAAATTAACGCTCGTTTAAGTAAAAGGGAAAAGGGAAAACTGGCGTAGATGTTAAGCGATAGCGTCATCTGTGTCTATATACTTTAGAGGTCTCCTGACCTCGTTTTTCATGAGGGGAAACTAACCGACCTTTATAGACACAGAAGATTTTTAATACTTCTCCCACCATCGACTCATAGGATACGACTTCTCTCCTACGATTATAGGTTCTCCGATTTCTGGAGTGGTGATAGGCATATTCAGCTCTTTTGCCTTTTTGGTGACTCTTACTGCTGGATCCGTCCATGAATGCAAGGCTAAAGTAAATGCTCCCCAATGTATTGGCACCATTAATTTGGCTTTTACGTCTACTGCAGCTTGTGCGGTTTGCTCTGGCATCATGTGTATTTGTGCCCATTTTGAATTGTACTGACCACATTCCATCATGGCTAAATCAAATGGTCCGTATTTATCTCCGATTTCTTTGAAATGTTCTGCATACCCGCCATCACCGCTAAAGTAAATATTATGACGAATCCCCTTTACGATCCAAGATCCCCACATAGTAGCATTTCTATCGGTTAATCCTCTACCTGAAAAATGTCTCGATGGTGTAAAAACTAAATCCAATTGTTTGTATTTGATCTCATCCCACCAATTCATTTCGTGAATTCTATCTTCTTCTATTCCCCATGCTCTAAAATGAGCTCCAACGCCTAGTGGCAAGAAAAAATCATCAACCTTATCTTTTAATTTCATCACACTTCCATAATCCAAATGATCATAATGATCGTGTGAAATCAGGACAGCATCTATATGGGGCATGTCTTCGATAGATATGGGTAATTCTTTATAATATCTTGATTCTCCTAACCATGGATGAGGAGCAGGAACATCTCCTAACATTGGATCTAAAAGAATTTTTTTATCATCAATTTCTAGAAGAAAAGCGGAATGCCCAAACCAAACTACTCTTGTAAGAGAATCGTTATTTACAATCTCTTCTTTGCCAATTTTTAAAATATCAAGTTCTCTAGATGGACGTTGATTTTGAACACCATTAACGTACTCTTTTAACGTTGCCCATAAACTATCGGCATTCATATCAAGAGAGGTGGGCATTAAATTATAGAAACCTTCATCCTTATAGTGTCCTGATTCTTTGTATCTATTTATATCGTTTTCGGTATGTGAACCACCAAACTCTGGACTAAAGTTGATAAATAATGTACCTATAATGACAACGGATAACACCAAAAACAAGATCCCAAATGCAAGGAATCGGAATATTTTTCTTAAAGACATAAATAGAAGTATAAATTTGAATTATTGAAGATAATGCTTTCCATCAAAAAATCATTTATTAAATTATTTTTTGTCAGCCTTAGATAATAAGTTGTCATTATAATACGAATCAAATTAATTACCTATCATCTAATTTATATTATGAAAAAACTATCCTTATTAATTGCAATTGTTTTTGGTATTATCATCATTAACTCAACAGCAACACAAGCACAAGATTTTTATTTAGGTGGTAACCTTGGTAACTCTTTCATTAATCATAAAGTTACAGACATCAGCGGAAATGATTTTTCATTTGATAAAAATGCATTTGCCTGGAAATTATATGGTGGTATTGGCAGCCGTCATTTAGGTGTAGAAGGTGGTTACCGTTCGTTAGGTAAGGTAACAGATTATGCTGCTAACCATTCTCTAGAATCAACAATTTCAGGATGGGATGTAGCTGCAAAAGGAACTTTACGTGCAGGTCCAATTTTCGCTTTTGGTAAAGCAGGAGCCTTTTTTGCACGATACGAGAACGAAGCAATTCCATCAACAGGAGGTGTTCCTGTTTCAGAAATTGAAAACAATACCAAGTTCTTATGGGGCGTAGGCGCAGGTGTTGAACTTGGAAAATTAGAACTACGTTTAGAATGGGAAAATATGGATATGAGTAGTGATAACAATCTTTCTATGTTGACAGTAGGTGCTGCTTTCCATTTCGGAGATCAAGACTAGAAATAATATTAATCAATAATTATCTAGCCAAGACTAGGTACTTATCGAGCGAATACTTTTAAGCGATTGGTGTACTATCAATCGCTTTTTTCATACCTTATAATTTGATATTCATTGACTTAATATGAATAAATTGTTACATTATAAATATGAAACTCAAATACTATTTCTCAATTATCATCTTCCTTCTTTTCGCCCATAAATCATTTTCCCAATATTATTTCGGTGGAAATATCGGTTTTGGTTATTCAAATCATAGTTTGGCTGAAGTCGGGAATGTCTATTTTGAATCACAAGGACAAACTACCTTTTGGAAAATCTTTACGGGTTACCAATTAGATTTTTTTGGAATGGAGGTTTCTTACCGTGACAATGGCACATTAAAAGTCGAAAATCCCACTTATTATTTTAACTACTACAACCGGGGGATAGACGTCATGGGTTTTGGTAGGTTTCAATGGAAAAGATTCAACTTGAAAGGGAAAGCCGGTGCTTTTTACAGCAATACAACCACTAATTTTGTTGTCAAAAAAACGTTACCAAGTCAAAATAATCGTGTTCAACTTACCAAGTATAGCAATGATGCTAACGAAACTCATTTTATTTATGGGGTAAGTTTAGGTATTCATCTTATAAGGTCAATACAATTTCAGATTGAATATGAAAATATTTACCTTGAGGAGGAACAACTAAGTAGCCTTAGTTTTGGGTTGACCTATCTATTATCAAAAAAATAATTGAGCAGATGCAACCTATTAAATTTCTTATTGTCATTAAACCATACTATTATAAATTATAACATTAAACTCCATATGAAAACTCTAATAAACATTTTCATCTTATTCGCATTAACTTCAACAGCTTTATTTGCTCAAAAAAATCAAACAAAAGATTATAAAGTGGATTCATTTGAAAAAATTGAATTAAGTGGTGGTTATCACGTTGTTTTAATTCAAGGCAACCAACATGGAGTCTTTGTTAATGGCAAACAAAAAGAAATTGATGAGTTAAAAGTCTATGTAAAAAACAATACTCTTTATGTTGATAATCACAAAGGTAAAGATGGACATAACGAGACAGACAAAACAAGCATGGTTGTTCAAATTACTTTTGAAAATCTTGAAGAAATGGAATGTGCTATCGCAGGTAATATTGAGAGCGAAGGACTATTGAAATTCAACTCTTTTGAATTGGAATATACTGGCGTTGGAAAATTAAAATTAAACATGGAAGCCAAAGACCTTGATGTTGAAGTGACAGGTGTTGGTTCTGTTGAGTTTGAAGGAAAAGCACAGACTGCCAAATTTGAAGGTACAGGTGTTGGTTCTTTTGATGCTCGTAAATTGTTGGTTCGTGATCTTGAAGGAACTTGGACAGGTATCGGTAACATGAAGGTGAATGCTTACAATACTTGTAAAATTAGCTCTTCAGGTATTGGTAGCGTTAAGAACTATAATGACATGAAGGATAATTAATTATTCTTTGATGTTCCTTTTAATTCTATCTTTTTTTCTCTAAGTTTCTCTTTCAAAACAACTATCAAAAAAAACACCTTGCAATAAACACATGAAAGATAAACTTCAAGAATTAGAGAAAATGAACCACCTAGCCGAATTAGGGGGCGGTGAAAAAAGAATTGAAGCGCAACATAAAAAAGGAAAATTAACCGCAAGAGAACGTCTACTTTTACTTTTAGATGAAGGTACATTTCATGAAGTAGGTAAACTCGTTCGACATAGAGAAACTCAGTTTGGCTTAGACAAAGAACATTATCTTGGAGATGGTGTAGTGACAGGTTATGGAAAAGTAGCTGGTCGATTGGTCTATGTTTTCTCTCAAGATTTCACCGTTTTTGGTGGATCATTATCTGAGTCTCAAGCAGAGAAAATCTGTAAAATAATGGACATGGCCATGAAAAATGGTGCACCTATTATTGGATTAAACGATTCCGGCGGTGCCCGTATTCAAGAAGGGGTAAAGTCTCTTGGCGGCTATGCTGATATTTTCTTTAAAAACACGATGGCTTCGGGGGTGATCCCTCAAATATCTTGTATTATGGGACCTTGTGCGGGTGGAGCCGTTTACTCCCCTGCCATTACAGATTTTATTATGATGGTCGAGCAAACTTCTTACATGTTTGTGACTGGGCCAAACGTAGTAAAAACGGTGACTCACGAGGAAGTGACTTCTGAAGATTTAGGGGGGGCATCTGCACATTCTACCAAGAGTGGTGTCACACACTTTAAGGCTCCTAACGAAGCGATTGCTTTAAAGAAATTGAGAAAGTTGCTTTCTTATCTCCCTCAAAACTGTGAAGAAGAAGCTCCACAATATCCATATGAGACGGATCAAGAAGAAACTCGTGTCGAATTAAATAGTATTGTTCCAGATAACCCCAATCAACCTTATGATATAAGAGAAGTCGTAGTTGGTTGTGTCGACAAAGATAGTTTCTTTGAAGTTCACGAAGACTATGCTGAAAATATTGTGGTTGGTTTTGCAAGAATGGGTGGCCGCAGTATAGGAATTGTTGGTAATCAGCCTGCAGTTTTAGCAGGTGTACTAGATATTAATGCCTCCAAAAAAGCCGCACGTTTTGTTCGTTTCTGTGATGCCTTCAATATTCCACTTTTAGTTTTTGAAGATGTACCTGGCTTCCTTCCGGGTACTGATCAGGAGTGGAACGGAATTATCTCCAACGGGGCTAAATTATTATATGCATTTTGTGAAGCCACTGTTCCTAGAATTACAGTCATTACAAGAAAAGCCTACGGCGGTGCCTATGATGTAATGAACTCTAAACATATTGGGGCTGATTTAAATTACGCTTGGCCTACAGCAGAAATAGCGGTTATGGGTGCTCAAGGTGCAGCAGAAATCATCTTTAAAAAAGAGATTAAAGAAGCCAAAGATCCAGAAGCAAAATTACAGGAGAAGATTGATGAATATACAGATGAGTTTGCCAATCCTTATCGAGCAGCTTATAGAGGTTATATTGATGAAGTTATTCTCCCTGAAAAAACAAGGGAGCGATTAATTTCTGCTTTTGAGATGTTAAGTAATAAGGTGGATCACCTTCCGAAGAAAAAACATGGAAATATTCCACTTTAGCAGTATATTGAAGAGGTTGTATCATATTAATTGATACAACCTTTTATTTTACATACAAAGACAATAATAAACTGTCTGACTCCAATTATATTAAGATGCGTAACATTTTATTTTTACTTCTAACATTATCACTTTCCTCTCTTTTTGCACAGTACAAACATGCTCCAAAAGATTATATTTCGTCTGATTTTCATGTTAAAAGAAGAGCAGAGTTGATAAAGAAGATGCCTAAAAATAGTGTTGCCATATTTTTTGCCAATCCTATAAGAAATAGGGCAAATGATGTCAACTTTATCTATCATCCCGACCCTGACTTTTATTATCTAACTGGCTACAGAGAACCTAATGCTGTCTTAGTTTTATTTTCTGAACAAACCAATGTGTTCGGCACCCCTACCCAAGAAGTGATTTATGTTCAACCAAAAGATGAATATGATGAACGTTGGAATGGTGCTCGATTAGGCGTTGAAGGCACTAAAGAAACATTGAAAATAACCACAGTGTTATCGAATGAAGAGTTTAAAAACATCCCTATCGATTTTACATCATTTGATTATTTACTTACGTTTGATCCTCATCGAGATTCAAGGGATGATATATATGCTACAAACGACTTGTATGATTTGATTCAATCATTTAAAAAGAAAGCCAATTATCCGAAGTATTTAAATCCTGCATCAGAAAAAGTATATGAAGCAATGAAAAGGACTACACTTCAAAATGCTTCGAATGTAGCAAAAGTAGTTGGACAGCAATTAAGGTATACTAGCGTACTTCGATTAGATCAAAATATCATCAATTTCCTTTCTGCACAAGACAATGAAAAACGTATGGAAGTGGTACAAACCCTTCCCGAAACCAATATAGTGATCTCAGTATTGGATAGTTTAATGAGCGATTTACGTCAGATTAAAACCCAAGAAGAAATTACTTTGCTCAGAAAGGCCGCTGAAATGTCGGCTATTGGACAGAATGAAGTCATGAAAGCGATACAACCGGGAATGTCAGAAACTGAAGTGCAAGGCATACATGAGTTTGTATATAAAAAATATAGTGCGAAAGCAGTGGGGTATCCGAGTATTGTAGGTGCAGGAGAAAACGCTTGTATGTTACATTACATCAGTAATAACAAACCAAAACTAGAAGATGGAGAATTAATTCTGATGGATTGCGGGGCAGAATATAGAGGATATACTGCCGATGTTACACGTACAATTCCTGTAAATGGCACTTTCTCTAAAGAGCAAAAACAGATTTATGATATTGTCCTTGAAGCACAAAATAAATGTATCGAAATGTGTTTAGAAGGAAAATCGTTTAGCGAGATATATAAGCGATCTACTGACATTATTGGTAAAGGCTTAACCAAACTCAAAATTATTCCTTCTCCAGAATATTACGATACTTATTTTCCTCATGGATTGATGCATCATATTGGATTGGATGTACATGACAAAGGACACTATCAAACACTCGAAAACAATATGGTGGTGACCGTAGAGCCGGGAATTTATATCCCCCTAAATAGTGATTGTGATGAAAAATGGTGGGGTATTGGGGTAAGAATTGAAGATGATATTTTGATCACTCCTCAAGGTCCAGTAAATTTATCAGAGAAAGCACCAAGAACTACAGAAGAAATAGAAGATCTGATGAAAAAGGAAAGTGTTTTTAATCAGCTAGTTCTTCCAGATTTAGAATAATTTTCAACCCAAACACAATATTTCAAAAGAATACTTGTTTTAAAGTTAATAAGGCATCATTGCATTAATGAGATTCCTATTTGTATTCATACTACTTTATTTCAACACCTCTTTTAAACAAACATCCTTCGTGTTGAATAACGCCCTGTTGGAACAGTCTATTGAGATTGAAAAACAGGGGTTCAATAAGTTGAACTCATCCCTTCATTATGAGCTGAATGTCTCTTATCCTAAAGTAAAATGCTCTGGGAAAGTAGATCTAGAACATAAGATTAACTTGGATATTCAGAACATTCTTTTCATGGCTATTAACGATTTCAGAGCTAAAATTACTAGTGTAAAAGCTGAAAAAGGGGCGATTGGACTAAGTTACCTTAACCTTGATTATAACGTATTCCATAACAACAATGGCATTTTAAGTATCTCCTTTAAAAAAGATACATATTATAATGGTATTGATGATATTGATATCAAAAAGCTCGCTTATAATTATGATGCCACCAATAAACGAAAAATTCAGTTATCCGATTTATTCAAAGGAGATATCGATTACAAAGATCAACTATTTGATATCATCAAAGACAATCTTGGTCATGGTAAGAAAGTGAAAAAAGATGTACTTAATTCCTTTTGTATTCAAGAAGAAGGCATTGTTTTCTTATTAGATAAAACGAGATGTAAAGGGAAAGAATGTCCGGATAATGTGATGGTGAAGTGGGGACAGATGTCTGGGTTGTTGAGTGAATATGGGGAGGGATTTAAGTAAGAGGTAAGAAGTAAGAGGTAAGGGTGGCTTTTGGAAATTTTAGTTAGGAGGTAGGAATTAGGAGTTAGGAGTTTTTATTTTATTCATCCTTAGAAATTCCGATTTTAAAAACTACTGTTTGTCAATTAATTATCAATCAAATTCTAAAATAATCTCACCATCAATTTCTGATTCATCTGTTTCATTTTCAAGTTTCATAAAATTCAACATCTTTTCAGCCTCAATTTCATTCATCTTTTTTTCATCTGGGAAAAATGCTCTATTGCTATTTAACTGATGGAATAATTCATTTATAGTAGGATCAGAATAACGACTATCGTGTTGTATTTTATCTCCCCAAACATATCTGCTTTCAAATTCTGCTAAGAGACCGATTTGAGGACTGAAATATATAATTGATAAAGGATAATATGCTTCAAAGCATTTTTTATCTGATAGTTTCTGAAACTTATAAACATCAAAAACTTCATTTGATGTCATAACTGAAAGATGATCAATGAACCTGAAATAAGTTTTTATTATTTCATTTTGCCCCAACCTTGTTGTTTTAGATAGACTATCGTTTTCAAAAAATGAAAATGTTTCGATACAATCTTCACTTAAATAATATTCAAATGCTTTTGTGTTGTTCTTGTCCTTAAAAACAGTTAGTTGATAATTTCTACTTTTGGAGGAATCTGAAATGTTTATCTTGTAATTTTTGTATTCTATCTCCCCTTTATACACCAACTCTTGCAATTCTATATCTTCATCAATAGTATCTTTACAAGATGAAAGGAAAGATATCAACCCAACAAAAATTAAATATTTAAGCTTCATAAATAGATAGTCTTTTAATTTTTATTATTCTCTTTAAACGACATTTTGTACCAATGAATTAACCTTATTGACTAAAGTCATCCTCCTCCATTTCATAAATATCCAATTCTAATTCATCTTCAATATCTTCTCCAACATCATTAATTATAATTTTTTTTAAATTATTTATTCTAGAATAAAAATTCTTGACCAACTCTTCTTCATCAGGATAAAACTGTTTGTTTTGGCTTAGTGTTGAATTTATTTTAGTAAAACTATCTTTATGATATCTTGTATCAGATAGCACATATGTTTTAGAGGTGCTGAAACTATAATTACATATCAAACCCAAATCCGGATTAAAATACGTTCTAGATTCGTAACAAGATCCGCACATACAGATTCCGTCTGATAATTTTCTGAATTTATAAACATCAATAATGTCTCCCTCAAATTCTATTTGAACCTGATCTTTTAAATCGTATTTTTTGACAGACTCCTTCTTCCCGTCTACCATATCCACTCTAGTTAAACTGTCATTTGGATAAATAGTATAGGTTATGATATAATGTTTGAAATAAAAATATTCAAATGATTTAGACCCATCATTATTTTTATAAATCGATAAAATGACATTATTGGTTATGTTTCCCCAACTTGATTCAGGGCTTAATAAATCAAGATTATGATGTACTGCCTCCCCTTTATACACCAACTCCTGCAATCCCATATCTTCATCAATAGTATCTTTACAGGAATAGAAAAGTGTAATTACAATACAAAGTAATCGTTTGATTTTCATTAGTTTATTGGTTTTATATTGAAGAGTTAAAAAGGATACTTCATATCAAAAACCCCGGAATGAATTTCCGAGGCTTTTGTTACTAATTTTATTTTTCTTCCTTTTTCTTAAAAATGATGCTATTCAACATTTCCACTTCTTCTTCAGAGAAATCGTCGAACCATTCTTTCATTTTCTTTACGGCTAAATCCTTATGATCTTCTTTGATGCAAACTGCAGCATAGCTTAAAGCCGCAAGAACTACAGAAAAATCATCGGCAAAACCGACTACAGGGATAAAGTCTGGAATCAAATCAAATGGTACTAAGAGGTAGCCTAGTGCACCTGCGATGGCTGCTTTCGCTTTCGATGGCGTATCATTATCAATGTACATGAAGAATAATATCAATCCAGCATAAACCACTTTTTGACCCGCCTTTTTTACAATCTTAAATAAGGATTGCAGGAAATCGTTTTCTTTAAATTTAGTAGCGTATTTATCTACATCAATGTTCTCTAGGTTTATCTTTTTCATTGTTTATTAATTTTCAATTTATTCAAATACATAGTCCAACTCCTAACTCCTAACTCAAATTACCCAAGAATTACAAGAATCTCCCCTTCCCTCTTACTTCTTACCTCTTACTTCAAAATCACGCTCCTTCCCCTCCATCATCCTGACTATCCATCGTATGTCCACTCTCGTCAATTCCACCAGATCTTTCTAAGATTTTAAGCGACCCCAAGTAAAATGGTTCCTCGTCGAAATAGATATCGAAATCGTCTTCATCGGCGTCTCCGTCCCATTCTCTTTTGGTGTGGAGAATAGAAGTGAATTGAGGTAAAATTTCTTGATCGAAGGATGGTAAAAGTATGGCATAAGAACCCATTTCCTTAATCACCTCCATTTTTTTATCCACGCTCATAGCATATTTATACGCATGGTTTCTTTCTTTGAGGTAAGAAATTACATCTCCGACCAGTAAATTACCTTTATCATTAAGAGTGATACTTGAACGTAAAACATCAATCAGATTTTCTCTAATGTAAGGCTTAATTTGATGTTCTTCTTTTAGGAATTCCTTCAGAAATTTTTTGTAAGTAATATCCGATTCCACCTTTGACAGCAGTTCACGAGTACTAATTTGAAGGTTGTTATTGTTATAAAAATATTGAAGAAAACACTTCTCGAAGTTTCTCGCCATAAACCCATTGAAATGCTTCCCTATTTTTAGAATGGTTTTCTTTTTCGTTACATCGGCCCCGCCCACTCCATCGAGTACTCTTTCAAAAACAAGATAGATTAGAGTATATCGCATGAGTATTTTTCCATCGATAGTATTCGATCGGGTAAGCAATGCAATTTCGGCAGGTCTTAATTGTAACTGTTTAAAATCCATAGTATTATTGGGAATATCATCATCTAATGATACACACTATACACAGGGTATCTTCGATAAGATGTTTCTTTATGATTGGAACGGTCGTATATGAAATTTAACTGCTTATAGGCACTTTTCCTCATTTCGGTGTCCCTTTTCTTGGCATCTTCCAATTCTTTTAGCAATTGAGGGTTTTCTTTTAACAATTTTGCGGCCTTATCCTCAAAAACATAAGATGAAAAATGTTCTTTTTGTTGAAGAATCGCATCAAAGAAGTTCCAAGCAAAGTAACTGTCTTGTGCTCTAGCGGTTAATACTTCCACTAAAAATCGTTTGGATTGATTATCGGTTTTAATCAAATAATCTCCTTTTAGAAATTTGATATTTTCCTCTTTTTCTGATGTTTTGATATCATAATGAAGATAATGCCCTTCATAGGGTGAATTTACCGTTTGAAAATCATCTATATAAGTAGTCATTACTTGTTTTTCTATATCAGTAGGTAATTCCTCCACATCAATATTGTTTTGCTTCAGCATTTCTACCACTTTTTGATATCCCTTTGGAATAATATAAGCTGCTGGAACCTTCACACTATCCACCACAGTAAGACCTGAATAGAAAGGTATTTTCTTAGTGTATGGTTTCGATCGATCATAATACAATCGGTCCAATCCTGATACTTTACTTTTGATGATCTCCCCTTTATACCCTCTAAAATTTAACGTGTCGGCAACCGATTCATCAATTTGCCATTTGATAGGTAGATAAGTGGCTAATTGTTGTTGGTTTCTTTCTTTTTTCATCACTTGAGTTAGTGCATCTCCTTTTTCTTCCAAGAGTAAAATACTTTGTTTCAGAAACTCATAGGTCGCTTGAGTTCTTTGTTTAAAAGGCTTCAGCATATGAGTTTCAATCACATAACTAGGCACATTAAATAAGGCTGCATAACCAGAAGAATATCTTGGAGAATCGTAAAACTGACGGTAACCTTTATCTGGAGTCGTACCCCAAACATTTACATAAGGAACTATCGGCCATCCTTTTTCTTCCATATTTTTCTCGAAATACGGATTCATAGTTGATTTTACGAATTTCCCAACCTCACCTAATTTTCCTTCATGAGAAGCAAGGTATGTCAAGGTATATTGATAATCTGCCCCGTTACTCACATGCGTATCGATAAATAAATCGGGTTGAATCAAATGGAAAATTTCGGCAAGCGTTTTCATGTTCTTGGAATCCATCTTGATAAAATCACGGTTTAAGTCCAAGTTCTGCGCATTTCCTCTAAAGCCATAGGAATGAGGTCCTTCTTGATTGGCCCTAGTTCCTGTATTTCTATTTAGTGCTCCTCCAATATTGTAAAAGGGAATAAAAGCGATGATGGTATTTTTCACCTCAAAATCCTCTTTTCCTTGAAGAATATTTCTTACTAGCATAAAAGAGGCGTCTACACCATCAGGTTCTCCTGGGTGTATGGCATTATTTATTAGAAGGACATTTTTTTCCTTGAAATCGGTAGGCAGGTAATTTTCATCTGGAGTGTAAATACCTAAATGCAAAGGATAACCGGCATCAGTTGTTCCATATTCCAATACATGAAACTTCTCGTAATGCTTATTTAATTTTTGTAAGTAGTCGATTCCTTCTTGGTAAGTGAACGTTTCCTTTCCGTTGGTCTTCTCAAAAACGGTTGACCAATCTACTTCTTCTGAAAGTGGTTGTTCTTGTTTAGTATCGCAGCTTATCAAAAAGCCAATGAGTATGAATTGGTAAAAAAAGTATTTCTTCACGAGAATTATGGTATTATAAAAAGTTCTTATTTACATAAATTTCTAATTTTTAATTCAATTGAGCAAAAGATAATTATATTGTATTTCAATACTCATTTAATCAATCAATGACATTTAAAAATTCCAGAGTTAAAAAAATTACTGTAGGACTCCTATTCCTACTATGTATGTTTTACTTTTTAGTGGCTTTATTGGCTTATGGAGAGTCGGTTTTAATCCGAACCAACCAAGGCGTAAGTCACATAGAAGAAGAAAAACACAACCACTCTTTTGATACTACTTTATTGGACAGCGTTACTGAAGAAAACTTTAGTATACCTTCCGATTTTGGATACAACTTAAGTGGGTCTTGGTTGAAGGTTCCTGAAAACAAATTCCACCTTACAATGGTTATGGTGCATGGAGTAACACATGATCGTTGGAGAATGATGCGTTATGCTCAGGTCTACTTAAAACATGGTATTGATGTGGTTTTGTACGATCATAGAAAACATGGTTTAAGTGGGGGTGACGAAGTTTCTTTTGGTTATTTCGAAAGCAAGGACTTGGAAAAAGTGATTCAATGGACTAAAAACAAACAACAAGATCATTGGATTGGTGCTCATGGGGAGTCATTAGGAGCCGCGACAGTTTGTATGCATTCTGGTATTAATGAAGAAACGCATTCTGTAAATTTCTACATCTCGGATTGTGCTTTTTCTGATACTGAAGATTTATTGACTTTAAGAGCAAAAGAAGATATGGGGTTACCAGATCTAGGATTTGTAGAAGCAACTAGTCTTATGGCAAGGGTACGTGCCGGTTTCTTTTTTAGTGATAGTTCTCCCCGAGAAAAAGTGGCCCAATCTAAGGTTCCATTCTTATTTATCCATGGGATATCAGACACTTATATTCCTAAGGAAATGACTGAGGAGATGTATGCCATGAAACAACATGGAGAGAAATTCTTATGGTTAGTAGAAAATGCAGAACATGCTAAATCAATATCAGTTGCTCCAAAACAATATGAACAAAAAGTGATGGAATATATACATACCATCATTTCACAAATTAATATTCACCATCATAATAATTAAACACTGTGGAATACAGAACTAGTACAACAAACATCAAAGTAAGAAGTTATCATATTGATAGTTACCAACATGTCAACAACATGAGGTACATGGAATTTCTTGAAGAAGCAAGATGGACACACTTTGAAGGGAATAAAACTCTTGAAACAGTCGCTAAAAGTGGTGTTGGGTTTGTTATTGCCAACTATAATATCGATTATTTGTATCCAGCAAGTATGGATCAAACACTTGAAATTAAAACGTCTCTAGCCAAAATGGGAAAAAAGAGTGTCGTATTTAAACAAGAAATTTTTATAAAGGAAAATCAAAAACAAGCCTTATCTGCTAATGTAACTTTAGTATCTTTTGATATCAAAACACAATTACCTGCTGAAATTACAGAAGAGATGAGAGCTGAAATCATAAAATAACACTTATGAGTATTTCGATTCAACATAGACTTTTAAAACTAGGCTTAAACCTAACGGCAATAGCTTTTCCATCGGAGAACATCAACCTCACTTTGTTAAGGGAGTCTACCGAACTATTGTCTTTATTTGCACTACTTCCTTGGGGAGTTAAAGCTAAGAAATTGACCTTAGATGGTATCACAGCAGAGGTTATTTCGCCTGTAAAAGAACATGTTGAAAAGAAAGCTTTATTGTATTTACATGGAGGAGGTTACGCCATTGGTTCTTCTCAAACTCATCGTTCTTTAGTGGGAAAGATTGTAGATGAAACCAAAGTGACCGCCGTATTGGTGAATTACAGAAAAATTCCAGAATTTCCTTGCCCAGCAGCTATAGAAGATGCACTTAAAGGGTATCAATATCTATTAGATTTAGGATATCATCCTGATCAAATAGCAGTGGCTGGAGATTCTGCCGGTGGTGGCCTGGTCTGTTCTTTCTTTTTTATGTTGAATGAATTGAAGAAAGACTTACCAAAATGTGGAATATGTTTATCACCTTGGATGGATTTAGAACATACTGGTTCCTCTACAGTAGATAATAAGTATTCTGATCCTTTTGTAAAAGTGAATGAAATGCAGAATTGGGCACAAGTATACGCTGGGAACAAACCCCTTAAAGACCCAATGGTTTCACCGCTTAATGGTAATTTTTCCAACTTCCCTCCTATGTTGATTCAAACTTCTAGTAACGAAGTATTGTATAGTGACAGTACACGTTTAAGAGACAAATTGATGGAAGCAAAAAGAGAAGTGACTTACCAAGAATGGGACGGTTTAATTCATTGGTGGCAACTGTTTTGGCGATTTATTCCAGAATCTGAAGATGCCATCAATAAAGTCTGTGATTTTCTGAACTCTAAACTAAAAGTTTCGTAAATTAAAATATCTAAAAAAATGGTTACTGAAATTATAAATGATTGTTCATTCATTTATTTTTCATACCTTTGTGTAAGCAATAGAACTTCACCGTTATTATTGTTTTGCACAAATAAAAATCACACTTTATAACGCAAAAAAATATGGAAGAGTTACTAAAAAAAATCGTTTACACTGGAGTGGGTATCACAGCATTTACAGTGGAGAAAATTAACGAGATAGTAGACAAACTTGTAGCTGAAGAAAAAATCACTTCTGAAGAAGGTAAAAAGATCGTTGATGAGCTTGTAGCCAACACTGAAGCGAAGAAAGAGGAGTTTGAAGGACAGGTGAAGTCTCTAGTAGAAAAATTTACATCGTCTATGGATTTTGATTTTGATAAAATCACTTCAATGTTCAAAGGCAATGATTCTGAAGAAGTAGAAATTCTAAAAGCTCGTATTGAAGCTTTAGAAGCACAACAAGCAGCAAATGCTAAAGAATCTACATCTTCAGAGTCATCGGAAGCGTAAGCTTTCTGGTACTTTTGTGATGTGTGTGACCGACACTATTGTATAAATACAATAATGTCGGTCCTTTTTTTTATACATTATGCAATCGATTGCGGATTCTTAATAAAAATCTGTATTTTTACCGATGTAAGAATTTATTGTTGATATTATTTTGTCTGTTCGATTATTTAACTTGAGGTATATCAAGAAATTCTACTACTAACACGATTGTATATTCTCTGCTGTAAAATACACAACTTACTTAAATAACACATCTTCAATAACTTACACACATAAAATACATTTTTATAATCATAACCCCTATGATAGATAAACTTACGGCATCTGTAGGCACAGCTCTCGATCGTTTTATTCAACAAAAACAAGAGCAATTTCCTTATGCTACAGGTGAACTCTCTCAATTATTGAGAGACATTGCCTTGGCTTCCAAAATTATTAACCGTGAAATTAACCGAGCAGGTTTAGCGGGTATTGAAGGAGGAGCAGGATCTAATAATGTGCAAGGAGAAGCACAACAGAAACTAGACATGATTGCCGACGTGCGATTTACAAGAGCCCTTTCAAAAGGCGGAGAAACTTGCGGTATTGTTTCAGAAGAAATGGATGATATTATCGATACAGGTAATCATCATGCAAAATACATTGTCACAATAGATCCACTAGATGGATCTTCTAACATTGACGTAAATGTATTAGTAGGTACAATTTTTTCAATCTACAGAAGACGCTCCCCTATTGGCCGTCCACCAACTGAGGAAGATATGCTTCAACAAGGAACTGAACAAATTGCTGCCGGTTATGTTCTTTACGGATCATCGACTATGCTGGTGTATTCTACTGGCTACGGGGTAAATGGATTTACCTACGAACCTTCTTTAGGTGAGTATTTCTTATCTCACCCTAATATGCAATGTAAAGAAGATGGTTCTATCTTCTCTATAAACGAAGGTGGCTACAATACCTTCCCAGAAGGTCTAAAGGAGTATATTGCAATGTGCAAAGAAAGAGAATATTCTGCTCGTTACATTGGTTCGTTAGTGGGTGATTTCCACAGAAACCTTTTAAAAGGCGGAATCTATATCTACCCTTCAACTTCCAAATACTCAAAAGGAAAATTAAGATTACTTTACGAATGTAATGCCTTGGCATTCCTTGCTGAACAATCTGGAGGTATGGCAACGAATGGATACAAACGAATATTGGAATTAAAACCTACCGAACTACACGAAAGGACGCCGTTCTATGTAGGATCTAAAAACATGGTGGAAGAAGCAATGCGCTGCTTACAACAACTAGAAAAGGTAGAAAAAATATAATAAACCCTTGTGAGGCTGATTTTTAACATCAGCCTCATTTTTTTATTAGCATAAATATTTTTAGTTAATAGTTTTGTTTTGAATTAAACATTCTGATTTTTTTTGATGTTATTTGGAAGATTACAACTTTCATCAAACATTATCAAAATGTCATTGACTAGAAACGAAAAACTAACACTTTATATGCTAGCGGCCATAAGTTTTACAAATATCTTAGATTTTGTTGTGCTTATGCCCCTTGGTCATACATTGCAAGAAACTTTCGACATGACTCCCTTTGAGTGGAGTGCTGTTGTTTCATCATATACTTTAGCAGCCGCAGTATCAGGTTTACTTTCCATTTTTATCATTGATAAATTTGAAAGAAAGAAAATGTTTTTAAGCATCTACTTCTTCTTTACAATAGGTACATTTTTATGTGGTATTGCTACGACATATCAATTCTTATTAATTGCACGATTATTCACTGGTATTTTTGGTGGATTAATCAATGCGGCTTTGTTTACGATTGTAGGCGATTTATTACCAGAAAATAAAAGAGGTACAGGCATCGGGATCTTAATGACAGGTTTTGCTGTATCTTCTGCAGTGGGTGTACCTATCGGATTATACCTAGGAGTAAAAATTGATTGGCATGCTCCTTTCCTAATTATATCTGCCCTAGCAGCCATATTATGGGTGGTCAGTTACAAGAGACTTCCAGTGCTTGATGGACATCTAACTCATAAAAACACCAAAACTTCTTTCGCTACACCTCTTTTAATGGTACTTAAGAATAAAAAACAGTTGACTGGTTTATTTGCTTTGTCGTTGGTATTCTTTGGGCATTTTATCATTATTCCATTCTTCACTCCTTATTTGGTATCAAATATTGGGTTCGAAGACCAACAACTTACTTGGATCTATTTCTTAGGAGGTATAGCCACCATCTACTTTTCACCTAAAATTGGCCAATGGTCTGATAAATTTGGCAAATACAAAACGTTTGTCATCATTTCCTTCATTACCATCCTACCCGTTTTAGTTTTAACGAATGTTGCTCCAATGAGTATTCCTTTTGTATTGGTATTATCTACTATTATGTTTATTTGTGGGTCACGTTCTATCCCCGCAAATGCATTACTTATAAATACCACAACAGCGGCACAGAGAGGTAGTTTTATGAGTATCCGTTCGTCTGTTCAGAATCTTTCACAAGGAGCAGCATCTTTTGCTTCTGGATTGATTATCACAACAAATCCGATAGATCAAACTTTAAATCATTATAATATTTTAGGATACATAAGTGTGACTGCAACAATGTTTGGCGTTGTGTTTTTCAAGTATTTGAAAGATAAACCTGTAAGTAACACCCAAAAAGAATCTATATCCGTTCCTTAATTTATCTTTGTAAGCAAGATCAAAAAATCAATCATTTGTGCTAAATTAAGTGATAATGATTTGGCGTGTTATTTTAAATTCCATTATTAATGAATCAATCATCAAGAAGATATTTCCCTTATTCTGAACACCTTAAACAACAATATGGTGGAAGAATCCAGAAAGTTTCTATTCATGCAGACTTCACTTGTCCTAATAGAGATGGATCTTTAGGATATGGTGGTTGTACCTTCTGTAATAACGATAGTTTCGTACCTAATTATCTTCATGACGGTATGAAGAGCATTACCGAACAGATTGATCATGGTATGGAGTTCCTACCAGGAAGATACCATAGTGCGAAAGCTTTTGTGGGCTACTTCCAAGCCTATTCGAATACTTATGGTACGGTAGAACACCTAAAGAGAATTTATTCAGAAGCCCTTGAACATGAGAAGATTGATGGACTAGTCATTGGTACACGTCCCGATTGTCTTTCTGATGAACAATTGGATTATTTATCCGATTTGGCCAAAGATCATTATATTTTTATTGAGTTTGGGATAGAATCTTGCTATAATAAGACATTAGAAAGGGTAAATAGAGGTCACTCTTACGAAGATTCTGTTGAAGCTATAAAGAAAGTTGCCGATAGAGGTATACCTGTGGCAGGCCATATGCTATTTGGATTACCTGGTGAAAGCAGAGAAGAAACCTTAGCACAAGCGGAAATGATTTCAGAGTTACCTTTGGGATCTGTAAAGTTTCATCAGCTTCAGATTGTAAAAGGTACGATTATGGCAAAACAATACAAAGAAGACCCTAATCAGTTTCCATTATTTCAACCTGATGAGTATGTTGATTTCATGGTGGATTTCTTAGAAAGACTTCGTCCGGATATGGCGATTCAACGTTTTAGTAGCGATACACCGATTAACCTTAGAATGGCACCTAATTGGGGAATCCGTCCTAATCAAATTCAATTGATGATTGAAAAGAGATTAAAAGAAAGAGATACCTATCAAGGTAGATTATATAAATAGAATCAGAATACTAGGTTCCGTTATCAAATAGATATTTTGATAACGATAAAAAATAGAAAGAGATAAATAGAGTCAAAGAGCGATTGGTGAGCAATTTACTCTATTTTTAGAGCCGTTTGTAAGGGAAGTTACAACGGCTTTCTTTATTTTTGTAGAGAAGAAAAGATCAAATTTGAAGAATCAAAATGGCATACATCGATTATTATAAAGTTTTAGGAATTGATAAAAGTGCATCTCAAAGTGAGATCAAAAAAGCATATAGAAAATTGGCTCGTCAATATCATCCTGATAAAAACCCTGACGATAAAGCGGCTCAGAAGAAATTTCAAGAGGTAAACGAAGCCAATGAGGTATTAAGTGATCCAGATAAAAGAAAGAAATACGATAAATACGGTAAAGATTGGGAACATGCCGATCAGTTTGAATCTCAAGGCTTCGGTGGTGGAGGCTTTGGCGGTTTTGGTCAAGGCGGAGGCGGCTTTGGTGGTTTTGGCAACTTTGACCAAGGTGGCGATTTCTCCGATTTCTTTAATTCCATGTTTGGTGGAGGAGGCAGAAGAGCTCCAAGACCTCAAAAAGGAGGTGATTTTAAAGTGAATATCAATTTAGATCTTACGGAAGTGTATGAAACACAGAAGAAAACCTATAAGATCAATCAGAAAAATATTCGTGTAACTATCCCTGCCGGTATCGAGGATGGTCAGACTATCAAGATAAAAGGACACGGTAAAGACGGCATTAATGGAGGAGAGAAAGGCGACTTACTCATGACCTTCAATATTAGTAACTCCACTCCTTTTGAACGTAAAGGGGCAGATCTTTACAATACAGTCGATATTGATTTATATACTGCTATCCTTGGTGGAGAAATTACTATCGATACTTTCACTGGAAAAGTAAAGCTAAAAGTAGCTGCAGGAACGCAAAACAATACAAAAGTTAAATTATCTGGAAAAGGCTTTGCCATCTATAAATCGGATAATAACTACGGTAACCTATATATTACCTACAACGTTGTGATTCCTAAAAACTTAACAGAAGAGCAAAAATCTCTATTTCAACAACTGAAAGATTTATCTTAATCAAAACGATGATTAAAATCAGCAACTCTGTTGGATAGATAGTAACAATTGTTTATTATTGTGGCGAATTAAAGGAATTTCATAAACTCCAACTAACATGGAAGCAATTACATATTTAGAGATCGCAGCGATGGGCTTCATGGTACCACCCTTATTAGTATCCATCGGCTATGCTTTATACACGTTGAAACAAGACAAAGTATAACACCAAGAAACGATATCAATTATTTAAAGTTGATATCGTTTTTTTTTGCACTTGGGGTTGTGTTTGGCACATATATCTTAATATGCCCTTAGGATTCGAGGGGCCAAGGCCGCCTCGTTGGAGACGGAGATCGAAATATAATTGCGATGTATTTTGAAAGTGAAGAAGCATCATACATCTCTCATCTCACATCCATCAAGATCTATATATAACCCATATTATCTCATAGCCCATAGACCTCGAGGGGCCAAGGCCGCCTCGTTAGGGATGAGATCGAGGCGAGTCCATAACATATACCATATATATTGATAATATTGACACATCATACATCTCAGATCCCAGCGATATTCCATGTATTATCTCACAAATTCACATCATTTTTTTCAAAAACGACTACTTGGTGACGGGAAAACTACAATGTTATTTTTCATTTTTGACGCTCATTTTTTGATATTTTTATTTTCAAACATCAAATAACTTACATATGTAAACAATAGTTAATTTTGAAATAAAACACTGATTATTAACTACTTTTGATTAATAAACTCCCGATTTTCTTAGAATAAGTCATGTAAGTTATCTTAACACATCCATTTTACCCCATAATAATTGACAATCACTTACTTAAGTTACTTTGTACAAATACATCCTTTTCATCAACAAAACCGTTAAGAAAACTGAACCTAATAACTATTTAACTCGCTAAAAAGATGAAAAAGATTTTATTATTATTGCTCCTAATTTTTATTACAAAATTATCATTATTAGCCCAAACCTACTCAGTATCAAGTTCAGCTTCAGGTTATGTATATATAGGAACAAGAGGAAGTTTATCAGATTTTGAGGATGAGGATGGAAATTCATTACCTTCTTGGACAGGAAATTATAATGTTAGAATTCAATCTGGAAAGAATGTATATATAGGAAATAACTCTTTTGATCCAGACGTAGTTATCGATACTTTATTTGTGGACGGTACTATTAATAATACAGCTTATAGAACTACTTGTCATTTTGGAACGATCATCGTTTCTGGTACAGGTAACTTTAATGGCGACAATCACTCAGGTGGTCGTTTATATGTAAATGTTCAAGATATTGTTTTAGAAGACGGTGCTGAATTCGCTGTACCTTCTGTAGGATCTAACTCTTATTCTGGCTTAAACTGGACAGGTGGTATTTCTGTAGAGGATAATGTGACTTTATCAACTAGTGGTGCATCAAATAATTTAATCTCATCAGCTCAGATCAATGCGTTACCTGGTGATAACCCAAAATCTATTATACAAGGTACTATTGATGGTATTCCCTCTAATGTAGGTGATATCGTATTAACAGGTAATGCCGCTTTAGTAACTAATTTAGCTGGTCAGACAGTAGATATTTATACACAAGGAAACGATTTAGTTATTGCCGATTCAGTAAGTTCTACAGTAACCGTACACCTTGATGATAACTCAGACAATGCGATCCAACCTTCAGTAGATTTAACTTTCGCAGGTCAATCTGCTGGTACAGTAACTATTGCAACAGGTGAGAACAGAGTACGTTCTTTAACGATGAATACTACAGGTACTTCAGGAATTACATTAAATGGTACTTTAGAGATCTTCAATACGTCGTATAACACTTCTTCTTTGACGTTAACGAATGGTATCTTAAACACCACAACGACGAATGTTTTAGGAATGAATGAATTCTCTTATGTTACCAACGCCAACTATTCTTGGTCTACATATGCTTCTGGTGGTTCTGATAACTCACATATTAACGGTCCATTACTTAAAACAATTAACTATACCTCTGGATTACAAGTAGCATTAAGTATTGTTGCGAACAACTTCCACTTAATCTACCCAGTAGGTAACGGAACAAAGTTAAGAGAAGCTGGTGTTGCAGCTTTTACAGCCAACTCTGCAGTGAACTTTAGAATTGAATACCATGATAACGCACACACTAATTTAAGTATTGATCCAATGGCAACAGTTTCAGCAGTAAGTGCTTCTGAGTATTGGGATGTAGATAGAACATCAGGTTCTTCGGTTGCCTCAGTAATCTTAACTTATGATGACGAGAGTGGTGTAAACAACACCTATGTAAGTGATGTTGAAGTAATGCACTACGATGGTACACACTGGGAATCACAAGGACAAGCAGCCAATACTACAGAAAGTAATAACCACGGTATTTTATTATCCACTTCTGCTTCAAGTTTCTCACCTTTTACTTTAGGTGGTGGTTCTGATCACGATTTACCAGTAGAATTAGTAACGTTCAATGCTGAAGTAAATGATAACGACGAAGTAGTATTGTTCTGGGAAACTGCTACTGAATTAAATAACTCTCATTTTGAAATCGAAGCTTCTACAGACGGTAGACACTTTAACAAAATTGGTGAAGTGGATGGTAACGGTAACTCTAATGTTACCATCGAATATGATTTTGTTGTTGACCATGCACATTCTGTAAAGTATAAAAAATATAGATTAAAGCAAGTTGATTTTGATGGTGCATTCGAATATTCAAACGTTGTAACGATCAATACACACAACTTAATTCACGGTACTGAATTGTCATTATACCCAGTACCAGCACACGGAACAATCCATGCAAGAGTATCTTCGGATGAGGATTTAGAAAATGCATCAGCAGTAATCTTAAATGCTTTAGGTGTTGCAGTTAAAACTGTAGATATGCACCACATGGATACAATTAATATCAATGACTTAAATGATGGAATCTATTACCTAAGCATCTCCACTCATAACGGTCATAAAGAAGTAAAAAGATTTATAGTACACAACTAGAATATAAAGTAAGTAAGCGAGGGTTCAAAGCCATTCCGAAAGGGATGGCTTTTTTATTTTGTATAATATCTAACATTCATTTAGTTAATTTAATTTGAATTTAAACTCTTAAATTATTCAACAATTATGTACTCAAAGCTTCTTATTTAAAACAAAAGTTAAATAAACGATTAATTTGCAACTTGTTTGATATTAAACAAGTATATGTTTTTAGATTTGCACTCGTGATGATATCAAGAGATAAAATCAAATAACTAATAATTGATATGAAAAAGATAATACTACCATTTACCGCACTCCTACTTTGTTTTGCGAACCTAACGGCTTTCGCGAAGAAAGATCCTAAAAAACCGAACTTCCTCATCCTTTGGGGAGACGACATCGGAATGTACAACCTTTCTTTCTGGAACAGAGGAATGATGGGTTACAAAACTCCAAACATCGATAAAATCGCTGAAGACGGTATCACTTTTACTGATTATATGGCAGAGCAATCTTGTACTGCTGGTCGTTCTTCATTCATCACTGGTCAGGCTGGCATCCGTACAGGTATGACTAAAGTTGGTCTTCCTGGAGCTGAAAAAGGTTTGACTGATGATACAGCAACACTTGCAGAACTTTTAAAAGCACAAGGTTATGCCACTGGTCAATTTGGTAAGAACCACTTTGGTGATAGAGACGTTGATTTACCTACCAACCATGGTTTCGACGAATTCTTTGGTAACCTTTACCACTTAAATGCAGAGGAAGAGCCAGAATTACCTGATTACCCTCAAGACCCTGAGTTCAAAAAGAAATTTGGCCCAAGAGGTGTGATTCACTCTTATGCTGACGGTCGTGTTTCTGATACTGGTCCTTTGACTAAGAAAAGAATGGAAACAATTGACAACGAAGTAATGGGTGTTGCTCAAGAATTTATCCAAAAGCAAGTAGATGCTGACCAACCTTTCTTTGTTTGGTTCAATACAACAAGAATGCACTTCAGAACACATATTACTGAAGAAGAAGCGGGTAAATCAGACGGACAAGGTATCTATGCTGATGCAATGGTTTCTCATGATGAGGTAATTGGTGAGATGTTGAACTTCATCGAAAAGTTAGGTATTGAGGAAAACACTTTCGTGATGTACTCTACAGATAACGGTCCTCACTACAACTCATGGCCTGATGCTGCAGTAACTCCATTTAGAGGTGAGAAAAACACCAACTGGGAAGGTGGTTACCGTGTTCCTTGTATGGTAAAATTCCCTGGTAAAATTCCTGCAGGTCAAGTATCAAACGGTATGGTTTCTCACTTAGACTGGGTACCTACAATCCTTCACTATGCAGGTAATGATAACATCAAACAAGACTTATTAGATGGTGGTGTAGAGGCGAATGGTAAAACATTCAAAGCACACTTAGATGGTTATGATTTAGTAGATCACTTAGCCGGAAAAGAAGAATCTCCACGTCACGAATTCCTATACTTTAACGATGATGCACAATTAACTGCAATCAGAATGGACGATTGGAAGATTGTCTTCATGGAGCAAAGAGCACATCAAATGGCCGTATGGTCAGAGCCTTTCGTAACACTTAGACTTCCTAAGATTTTCAACTTAAGAAGAGACCCTTACGAGCGTGCTGACATTGACTCAAACGCTTATTGGGACTGGTATTTCGATCACGTGCCTTACTTATACATGGCACAAGATAAAGTAGGTCAGTTTATGGCTACTTTAATGGAATATCCTCCAAAACAAAAGGCCGCATCTTTCACTGTGGATCAAATTATGAAAAGCATAATCAAGCAGACTGAAAATGCGAAGCAGAATCGACAATAGTAATACACGTTCTCATTATATGTACAAATACTAACATTCTAATTGCTTACTTTAGCCCCACTTTTATTTTAAAGTGGGGTTTCTTATTTTTAGAATTCAACTCAACAAAAATATTTTTTTATGCTATCAAAACTTCAATCTTTTTATAATAAGCAAACTACTGTATCACAGATCTTATGTGTTTTACTATTTCTAATTATAAATTCACGATTTGCTCCTACATGGCACTATAAATACGATTTGGTGAACTACATTTATGTCACTGTCGCATTCGCCTTCATTCATGATTTTTTGATTTATAAAGAGAATAAAAATTTAAAAAAGAGCATCATCATATTGCTCTCATGTATCTTCTTATTAGATCTAGGCGTACACCTTCAAAATGAATACTCCTATGTTAGATTAGACCAATTTAAAAACAATATCGGAGTAGGAATTAGTGATTTATTTGGTCGAATTTTGAAGTTCTTTATAAGACCGGGGATCATTGCTTATTTCCTTAACCTCAGTCTATTTGGTGGTATATTTTATTTCATCAATACTATTAATTTCAAACCATTACTCGAAACTAAAAAACTATTAAGAGACGACCTTAAATTCGGTTATTTAGCCTATGCGTTAAGTATTGCTGTTGGTTTATTGTTTAGTTTAAGTATTAATATTGATGTGTATACTACTATGTTTGAAGATGAAGAAGTAATTCATCAAACAGTAATATATCATAGTTTTTTATTGCTCACCATACCGTTTTTATCTTCTTTTGGCATCAAGTATCTTTCGGATAAAGGGTTTAGCCCCTTCAAAAGTTTATTGAGTATCAGTCTCCTCTCTCAATTACTGATTACAATATACTTTTTACTATTTGAGGAAAATAACGCTCAGACAGTAATATTTTCTGAGTTTTTTACCGGATTCATGGGGAGCCTCATTGGTCTAATGTTTATTGTATTCTTAACAAATAAATATAATTTCTATTTGGGAAGTTTAATCATTTATATAGGACTTCATTTCTATTATAAATATTATGTCATTCAAAATGAATTACTAAGCAATAACACACTAGACATTAATAGCTTAACCACATTTTCTGGAGATATCTTTTTCTCATTTATTGCTGAAATTGCTATCTATTTTTTAGTAGTGAAATTATTAGAAAAGTTTACTACCAATAATTCAATGGAGCTAAAAAGTAACTTATAAACTTTAATTCATGTTAGTTATAATATTAGATTAAAAAATCATCCTACACTCAAAAGAATGTAGGATGATTTTATTTTTTATCTGGCAAAAACCCATCTAAAGAAAAAAGTATTCGTTTTCAGTTTTACGTAATGCATTATTTCCTTCTTATTCGAGTAATTTCCGATAGATGTATAAAAATCTTTTTTGATTTCCGATAAATCATACTCAAGATGATAATCTATGATATAGGCACTTGCAAATAATGCAATTATAGCCAGTAATTTTTTAAATCGATAAAACACTTTCCTCATCACTTCCTATTTTAGCTCACTATAGAGTTTCATAATCATAAATTCTGAGTAAACATCATGAATAATAAGAAATGAGTCCTTGTTATATCGATGATGCAATTCTTCTAAGGCTTCATGATTCGTTCTTAGATATTCCTTTCTAAAATCATTGTAATTGGATGTGTTTTCTAATCTTTTTAAGGCCATAAAATCATCTAAATCATTATGATTATCGCATGATATTGTGAAGATGGAAAAGAGAACAAAAAAAGTGATAGATTTAAAGTAGTTCATATAAATTGAAGTTATTTATGCTAGCATAAGAGTTCACACCAATAAAATTGATGTAAACTCTTAATAGAAATTTCGAATTGATTATTTATTTATTTCAAGAATAGCTCTTTCAATAATTTCATCTGTGTTCTTGTTATCCCAATTCATGTTCACTGGAATTTCTACTGGAACACCTTGTTCAAATTCAGGACTTTTTTGAAGGTTGAGTGTTTGAGAGATAGAGAATCGATACGTCCAACCATTAGGTAATTGTCCACCATTTGGAAGACCTAGTCCACCCCCTGTAGTATCCCCCATTAAAATCATATTAGGGATTGCTTTAGTCGCCAAAGAAGTAAACGATCCAGCACTAAAAGTACCTCTATCAACTAATACCATTACTTTTTTACCATAATAAGTGCCGGATGGAGATACACGAGTAGGTTCTATTTCGGTAAACTCATCATGTCCTGGGCCTGCTTTTGCTCTGGAATAGAATAATAAAGTTTCCTTATCCACAAAGTGACTTAAAATAGTGAAAGCATCGTTAATTACGCCTCCTCCGTTTTCTCTTAAATCAATAATTAATCCTTTGGTATTTTTATATCGATCTAACATGAAGTTCATGTTATCATGAGTAACTTTCCCTGTGAACTCAGCGAATCGGATATAACCAATATTTCCATTATCAATAAATGCGTGTTTGAAAGAACCCGATGTGTAATAATTTCGAGGAAGGTAATTATCCTCTATCAAACGCCAATCAAAATTATCTTGTGCATCATACTTAACGCCAAATCTTGATACATTAAAATCAGACACCAAGTTGGTATGATCATCTTTTAACTCAGATAACATGTTTCCCATCAAAGTAAAGAAAGCATCATCGCTCATTTCTTCATTTACCTGAGGTTCGTAGACTGTTTTTATGGAATCCCAATCTATATTTTTCACTTCAAAATAAGCGTATTTTTCATTGGCTTGATTCCACAAATAATTAAAATTTTCGTGTTTCGACTGTGTTTCTAAGTCATCATTGAAGATGAGTTTATTACAAGAAAAGAAAACAGGAATTAAGAATATATATTTAATGATATTTTTCATGATTGAATTACTTTTTTGTTCCAAATAAGAATGTTGCTTTTAGAATGTTATTGGTCATACCAAATTGGTTATAACTTCCACCCGATTTAAATCCATCCCATAGATAGGAGAACTTAATGGCATTTTTATTTTGAAGAAAAATGGTATAATCCAACTCTGTACTCATTCTGAAACCAGAAAAATATTTGGATTCATAATTACTAAAAGCCTTTGGTTCGTTAAGCACCGAAGAGGTATTTGTGTAAATGTATCCGTTTCTGTAAGAGTTATTCATCACCCCAATATTTAACCGAAGAGATAGTTCACGTTTTCTATTTGAATTATTTTTCTCTTTACTAAAATCCCTCGTTGCTTTTAAAGAAGCCATTAAAGATGAAAAATTTTCTAAACCAACAGCATTATTCATAAATCCAGGGTTAGTACGGATATTCTGAGTGGAATTAAATAGACCACCGGCCATATAATTCATCTTACCACTTGATATTGGATTTACTCTGAATAATCTCCCATAGTGAAATCGAATCGATGTAATTTGACTCTCAAGGTTTAACTTACTTACATTTTCTGTTGTTTTCCCTGTTGATATATCCACGCCTATTTCGGTATCTCTCGCTTGATCTCCTCTTCGATAACCAACAGAAAAATACTTCACAGCACCTCTGTAATATACAGGTGATGTGGCTTCATCTCTAAATTTTATCTGATTTAAACCAGCAGAAAAATTAATATAAACAGGTCGTGCCTTTTTCTGCTCTTTGATGGTTAATATAGAATCGTTTGTTTGAGAGAGAACAAATAGTGGACTTAAAAGTAAGCACACTATTATTTGAATGTTTCTAAAAGTCATTATTTAATTTTTGATTGAATGATTTATTTAGTCAATAATGAGAAAATCAAATTGGCGAACTTGACATGAAAAATCAGTTAACAACCTATAACATTGAAAATGTGTAAAACACAGCTTTTCAAACTAAAATTGTTAATTAACATAAAATACAATGCGAAATATGTTAACAAAAACTCAACTCAAAAGATATAATTGGTATTAAAAATTTATACAAAAAATCATCCTACACTCAAAAGAATGTAGGATGACACAACCAATTCAATTATTATTTGATTTTCCCCCAATATTTTAAATTGGGAGCTTTTAGTTATTGATGAAATTTGACACTGTTTATGTTTTCTGATTTGACACTAGTAGAAAACACTAATTACTCTGTTGATTATATAAATTCGATAGTTCTTCGATGGAAATTCCCAATAAATTCATCTTCTTAAAGAAGTTGGGGATATCGTTTTTCAAGAATTCAGTCTTAGAAAATTGCTGAACTACTTTGATGGCATCCTCTGATATAAAATATCCAATGCCTCTTTTATTATATATCACACCGTCGTCTTGTAACGCACTATACGAACGTGCGACTGTGTTGGGGTTGACCTCTAATTCTACTGCCATCTGGCGAACTGAAGGAATTTTATCTCCTTCAGTCCAATTACCTTTCAATACTTTTTCGCAAATGAGATCCATAATTTGAAGATAGATGGCTTTGTTGTTATTGAATTCCATAACTACACCTCCGCTCTTTTAAATTTTAAATATGATACTGTCCAAAGAATCAAAACTATAGTAAGACTAATACCATTAGCAATATATTGCCATACTCCATTTAAAGATCCATCCCAATAGAAGCTCTGTGATCCACCCTCTCCTGCTAAAGTTGCTCCAATTGCCATTGCTATTAAGACACCTGTCACTGACAGAACTGTAATGATAGCAAAACCAAGGATACATGTTTTTAAGAATGCATATTTTCTAAAAATGGCAGAACCAAAGAAGAAAAATGAATGTACACCTACAAAAGATAAGAACACTTGTATGATCCCTTCTAAACCTAACTCAAGTTGTATTGGCATGAATACCCCAATTTCGCCCCCAAATAAAGTCCAAACCAACATTAAAACATATTCCACAATAATGAATAACAATGTTAAGCCTAACGGAAATAATATGGCTGTATTTAGGAAAGTCACTAAAAACTTCTCCTCTCTAGATGCAGGAAGAGATAAGTAATTAATCGCTCCACCTTTGGTAGAAACTCTATGGAATGAGAAGCTCGTAATAATCGGAAATCCTAAAGTAAAAGCTACTCCATAAAGTCCTGCTAATGTTTTCTCACTAACTATTCCTGTGGGATCAGATAAACTAGCCATTGCACAAATAGCAGTAATAAATAATGCAAAACCAATGGCAGCTAATATGATCGGATGTTTTAATAATGTAAGCTCGTATCTAAAAAGGTTTGTGACTCTCTGTAAATTTAATTTCGTTTCCATGACACTAGTTTTTAATTTGATGAGTTGGTAATGCTTCGTTCATTTTTGCTTTCTCTGTTAAGACAGCGTTGAACAATAATTCTAAGTTAATTCTGCTTGGTGCATCAGTATGGTTTATGGCCACTACTTTGTCCTCTGCTACTCCATTTTCTGTGTAAATAATATCAGAAGCTTCTACTTTATCTGCTGTAGTAAATAATAATTTTTCACTGATAGTATCCAACGTTTCATTAAATACTACTTTACCTTTATCGACAATTACTATTGGATCAATTAAGCTTTCTAAGTCTCTCACTTGGTGAGTGGATATTAAAAATACTCTATCGTCCGTCATATATTTGGCTACTAATTTTCTAAACTGACTTTTAGAAGGAATATCCAATCCATTGGTCGGTTCATCCATCAACAACAAACGAGTATTTGATGCTAAACCGATAGAAATCAATACTTTCTTCTTCTGTCCGTAAGACATATTATTCATCTTCTGCTCCGCACTTAATCCAAACTCCGTAATCATTTCAATAAAATGCTCTCGGTTGAATTTTGGGTAGAATGGTGCTAATACAGAAATATAGTCCGATACTGTCACATTAGGGAAAGTCATTTCTTCTGGAATAAAAAAGATCTCTCTTAAAAATTCTGCTGAACCGTGGTCTGCTTCATATCCTCCTACATTAATAGAACCACTGAATGGCTTTTTCAAACCTGCGATTAACATTAATAAGGTCGATTTACCTGCACCGTTCTCTCCTAATAGGCCATATATATTTCCTTCTTTAAGATTTAAATCCAGTGCATCGTATAAGATGTTTCTTTTGTTATACCCGAAGGTTAATTGGTTTATATCGATCATTTTATTATTGTTTTAGTGTATTAATCAACTATTACACTACAACATTAATTCATTAGTTGATTAATTCCAAATTTTTCTTCAATTTTTTTTCATAAAGGGTAGATATTTAATGTCATTATCAGAATATTAGGTTATTTAGATATTTTAATTGGTGAATCTCGGATATACTTGAGATTCCCAAATATATCCTTTATATTGCGGGCTTAAGTGACTAATTATGTATCTACATAACATCACTTATAGTAAAGTAATCGATTACAAATTAATATATATCCATGCCGAACGCATCTCTAATCACTCGTGATTTAACGGATATGACGAAAGAGACTAAAAATATTTATGAGTCTATCGTTATTACTGGAAAACGTTCAAGACAAATCTCATCTAGATTAAAAGATGAGTTGAACGCTAAGTTATCTGAATTCGCTACTACAGTAGATAACCTTGAAGAAGTTCAAGAAAACCGTGAGCAAATTGAGATTTCTCGTTTCTACGAGCGTATGCCTAAGCCAACAACTCTTGCAACAGAGGAGTTGATCGAGGACAAAATCTTTTTCACAAAAGTAGACGAGTCTAACTACTAGAAAAGACTCTTCCTTTTGTTTTAAGAACTTCCTATACTATGAAAGTAGAATAGGAAGTTCTTTTTTTTTATTTATTTTTACTGCCGTTATAAATAAAAACTTCAAATGAGCGATAAATTAAAAGGAAAAAAGATTCTGATTGGCGTAACAGGCGGTATTGCTGCCTATAAAATAGCTTTGCTAGTACGCCTATTAAAGAAACAGAAAGCAGAAGTGCAAGTGTTAATGACCGAAGCAGCTAAACAGTTTATTACTCCGGTTACTCTTTCCACATTATCAGAAAACCCTGTATTATCTACCTATGCCAACGAGGAGACCGGCGAATGGAACTCCCACGTTAAACTTGGCTTATGGGCAGATTTAATGATTATCGCTCCTGCAACAGCTAACACAATGGCTAAAATGGCCAATGGTATGTGCGACAACCTACTTATGGCTACTTACCTTTCGGCTAGATGCCCAGTGATGATCGCCCCTGCCATGGATTTGGATATGTTCTTGCATCCATCAACTACTAGAAATATAGATACTCTTACTTCTTATGGTCATGTCATTGTCGATGCAGAAGAAGGTGAACTAGCAAGTGGCCTTGTTGGAAAAGGAAGAATGGCAGAACCAGAACATATTGTAGAAGCTATCGAAAACTTCTTCACTCCATCTGAAAGCCTACCTTTGTATGGGAAAAAAGCGGTGATTACTGCCGGGCCAACTAAAGAAAGAATTGATCCTGTACGTTTTATCACCAATGGATCTACTGGTAAAATGGGCTATGCTATTGCAGAGGAATTAAAGAATCAAGGTGCTGAAGTAACTTTGATTTCTGGCCCTGTATTACTAAATCCATCTAATAGAATCATAAAAATTGATGTGGAGAGCGCAGAAGAAATGTACCATCAAGTAGACCAACATTTTGATGATGCCGACATTTGTATTTTCACTGCAGCAGTAGCTGACTATACACCTTCAGAAGTTTCTGATTCCAAAATCAAAAAGAAAGAAGGCGATTTAGCCATCAACATGAAGCGTACTACTGATATTGCTAAAACAATGGGGTTACGCAAAAAACCACATCAAATTACAGTAGGTTTTGCTTTGGAAACGGATAATGAATTAGAACACGCTAAAGCGAAATTGACAAAGAAAAATGTTGATTTTGTAGTACTCAATAGCTTAAAAGAAAAAGGAGCCGGTTTTGGCCACGACACGAATAAAGTCTATATTGTATCAGAAAAGGATGTCAAAGAATTGCCTTTGTTATCTAAGACGGAAGTTGCCACACATATTGTGGAAGAAATAATAGACAGAAAAGGATAAACTTTTCCTAACGATATATAAAATGAAGCAAACCTTTATTTTTTTAAGCTTTTTACTCCTGCCTTTCATCGGTTTATCTCAAGAATTTAATCCGACAGTAACCGTAAATGGAGATAGGGTACAAACAAACGAAACTCAAGTTTTTACAGATCTGCAGAACCAACTTCAACAGTTTATGTTGAATCAAGAATGGACGGATGATCGCTTTGAGGACAACGAAAAAATTAAGCTAAACATACAGATCACCTTAGGTAATAACTCTGATGTACCAAGTCAGACATATCAGGCAGATGTGCAAATACAGGCTATTCGACCTGTTTATAATGCCTCTTACGAAACGACGATGCTTAATTTTATAGATCCAAAATGGTCATTTTCTTATAACAACTCTGATCGTTTAGTATATACAAGAGGTATTTACACTACTGAGATTGTATCCTTATTAAGCTATTATGCCTATATCACATTAGGTATGGATTATGACTCTTTTGCTTTATTGGGAGGAAGTCAGTTTTACGAAAAAGCCTTAGAAATTGCCAACTATTCCGAACAAAACGGAAGACCGGGTTGGAGTGCTTTTGGTGATAAAAGAGATCGTTATTACTTGGCTAGAGATTTTATGGATCCCCAATTCGAGAACTTTCGTAAATTCTTGTACACCTACCACCGTTTGGGATTAGATATTTTTGGAGAATCTCCTGATGAAGCAAGAACCAATATCATTCAGGGCTTAAACGAATTAAAAGGAGTTCGTAGAGCTATTCCTATATCAGTCACTATGGATGTGTTCTTTGCAGCCAAAGGGGCTGAGATTGCTAACATGTTTAGTAAAGCAACAAAAGAACAAGCGGACGAAGTAGGTAGAATTTTGTTGGAACTTGATCCTACTCGAGCTCAGATTTACAAGAAACTTTTAAGGCCTTAAACATCAGTAACGTTAAAAATATATATCATTACATTCAAGCATTAAGTCTTGATGTAGCTTTCGGTGCCATTTTTTGCTGTCAGTTTTTAGCAGTAATCAATGGCATTGTGCTTCCCTACTCTGTGTTCATATCATTAGGCACAGCGGTTTGGGTTATTTATACCTTAGACCACCTTCTTGATGCTCATTCAATTCAGCATACCGCCCACACATTTCGACATGCGTTCCATCAGAAGTATAAAAAAACAATTGGTGCTGTATGTTTAATTGTTGGAGTAATTGGTTTAGCCAACACCTTCCTTTTTCTTCCTGATGTAATCATAAAAAACGGCGTACTACTTTCTTTGATTGTTTTACTGTATTTAGGCATCATCAATTTAAAGATTTTACCTTTTCCCACCTTTAAGGAATTTACTGTAGCATTTATTTATACAGCAGGCATTACCCTTCCGGTATTCAGCCTTGTCGAAGAAATTAGCATGCTCTTTGTTTCTCAAACATTAATATTCTTTGTGTTAGCATCAATAAATCTTTTGGAGTTTGCACTCTTTGATTTTGAAACGGATACGAAAGACGAACAGCTATCAGGTACTAGAATATTAGGTCATCAACGTTTAAAATTCAGAATACAAGTACTCATCATCATTTATATTCTTTTGATGATGGCTTCTTTTTATTTTTTAGAAATGGACTACCTCGTTCTTTTCACTTTCTTATTGATGGGATCTTCTCTAATTCTTATTTATATCAAAGCTGACTTTTTCAGCAAAGACGAATACTTCCGAATTTTCGGCGATTTTGTTTTTCTATTTCCTGGGCTTTATTTACTCTATTTCCAATTATGAAAGCCAATCAGTTTGATCATATTGCTAAAGTGTACGACCTTCTAGCAAGCTTCGTGTTTGGTAAAAAAATTATAGAAATTCAACAACGTACCTTCTATAGATTACCCAAGAATAAAAAAGTGTTGATTATTGGCGGAGGAACCGGAAAAATTATTCCTTACATAGAAAAGAAACTACAACCAGCTCATTTAGTGTTTTTGGATTACTCTAAAGTGATGATCGAACTTGCTCAAAAAGTAGATTACAACGGTCGTATTGAATTTATAAATAATAGTTATGAAGTGTTATTCGAGCAAAAAGAAGAATATGATATTATCATCACCAACTTCTTTTTAGACGTCCTCACTCCGCCCCAATTATCTGATGTACTACCAAAAATCAGTAACTTAATGAAAGATGATGGTTATTGGGTAGTAAGCGATTTCAGAATTGACCCGCATCCCAAGAAGAGGTATTTCCATTGGGCTTTACACAAAACGATGGTTTTATTTTTTAAAGTGACTGCCAACTTAAAAAACACTCAGTTACCGAATTACATCAAAGAGATTGAAGCGACAAAACTGTATAAAAAAAGAGCAGTAAAATATGCCTATTTCGACATGATGTTTACTGCTCTCTTCTCCAAAAAGTAATATCAATTAAAACTTAATCGATATAAAGCTACTTTTAGTTACTTGTACCTCTCTATCTCTATCTAGTACATAAGAACGATACTTAAACTTTAAGCTATCGCCCTCGATAGAAACATGATAATCCTCGTTGTTATACTCGTCTAAAACAATACCATCAATTGTAAAGGTATCGTCATTAACTGTAATATTCTGATCACTTGGAATCTGCCACAACACCTTATTACCATTGTGCACACTATCTGAGATAATTAACGACCAAGAAAAACTATCATATGGGTGTACTACAATCTGACGGTTGGTTGGTTTATATTCGATAAAACCTTCAAATTTTTGAGTATGAATCGGAGTTGTATCCGTAGGCTTTGCATAATAATCTACTGTCGATTCGTAAAGGTAATTTCCTCTTTCTGGGGAGTTATCGTCTATATCACTATCAAAAATTTCACTACCGCAACTGCCTAATAAAAGTAGTAAACATAAAAGGTTTAATTTGTATATGTATTTCATTATCCTCCGAATTTAAAGCCGCAAATTAATTGAATCGATTGGTTATAAAGCTTAGCATCATCAAAAGTAATATCCACTAAACCTCTGTAGTATCTCCACTCTAAGAAGAAAACATTCATGGCTGCACCAATACCTGCTGTCAAACCAAAGTCTCCACCTTTATACAAATGCCCTACATCGTTGTAATCGGAAAATAGATTTCCTTCTCTTCTTTGAGCATTTAAAATTGCGGAACCATATACTCCACCCTTGATATAGAAATTATCATTTAAATAATAATTAGCGTATACAGGGAAGTTAAAATAAAGAACAGATTCTGTAAAATTCACATTGGTTTCTGAATAACCTAACTCATGCCAATAGCCAGAATATTGAATTTTCTGACCCGCAGATTTAAACTGAGCATTAAAGTCAACAGACCACTGATGATCGATAAAAAAATTAAACTTCACACCGAAATCAAAGCCAGTTCTAGATCTCGAGCGTTCATTATCGTAAGTTAATCCAGTATTTAATTGAGGTATTGTTCCAGAGGGAAAAGACCACGATGGACCCAAATAGATACCCCATTCATGTTGTCTAACTGGCTTCTCATAACTTTTATTTTCTTGATATTCAGGATTACTCCCCCCATCTTGAGTTTGTGAAAAAGCAAAAAGGGAAGAGAACAAACAACTAAAGAAAATGAGTGTTTTTAGTCTCATTAATTTGATATTTAGTAATAAAAATTGATGTAGTTTTAATTAAAATAGGTATTTTTCGGAAAACACACCATAAACACACACTATGCTTACAGTAAAACTTAACGAACTTTCCTATTCTTTTATCAAAGACAAACAATCTTTGGTAGTAGACAAAAGAAAAGTAGATTTAAAATTAAAACATACACACTACAGTGTTATAGAAGCTACCTACAACAATCAAACATTTGATATCGAAATCTTAGAAATTGATGAGGAATGTAAAAAAGCAACCTTAAGAATTAATGGAAAGAAAGTAGAATTGGAGGGACAAACTTCTTTGGATAAAATGCTTGAAAAATTAGGTATGAATCAGAAAATCGAGCAGGAAGAAAAGCATATTCAAGCCCCTATGCCTGGGAAAGTTATAGAAATAATTTGCCAAGAAGAGCAGCATGTAAAAAAAGGAGACAACTTGATCATCCTTGAGGCCATGAAAATGGAAAATGTGCTTAAAGCCCCTTCTGATGGCGTAATTGAAAAAATTTATGTTTCCAATAATCAATCTGTCGAGAAAAATCAGATTCTAATTGATTTAGAAACAGAATAAAAAAAATCGAGGGGCAATTTCACCCCTCGATTTTTTTATATTTCATCTGAAGAAATTTCTTGTTTTATTTTATAAACTCCTGTTGGAGCAATTTCGTACCACTTCCCGTGTACCTCTTTTTCTTCTCCTGTTCTATTATTGATCAAAATTAACTGATAAGACAATTGTCGTTTTCTAAATTCTGTATCAACATAAAATCTAGAACTACCTTCTGGAGCAACAATCACATCTTTTGTTTGGTTGTGCTCACTTTCTACAATATGATCTAACCGATTATAAACAGCCTTTTGCCCTTCTAAAAAATGTATTTGGTTTCCCTCTACTTGGTAAGGAATTTCCACTGAAACCTCCTGATCTTTTAACCTTAAAAAAGCTTCCTTAGCCTCACACCTAAAGTAAGATCTTTTATTCTCACGAATCGGATGGATAGGCATTGTCACATCATTGGGTAGACCATTAAAAGACAACTTCGGTACCTTTTTCTGAAAAAGAGAATCTGTATCTTCTGGAGATTTAAAAAATTTCAACTCTTTAAAAGTATACTCCTCTTCTACTTCTAAAACAATTTCTTCAATTTTGGGTGTTTGATCAATGTTGGGATTGCATGAAAAAGAAAAATATCCACACAATATCAACAGGATAAATTGATAAGTTTTCATTGTCCAATTAGTCTTTGTAATATAGTTTTTGTTTTATAGTTTTTATTTGATGACCAACATTTCGTTGGCTCCTTTCTGAAACTCGTATTCTACTTTTTGTAAAAGCACCATGTTCTTACCTGCATAATTTTTAATGATATCATCAAGAAGTTCGGTACGTTCACCATTTAGATTAACTATAGGAAAAATTCTAACTTCTTCTGCCACTCTCAACATTTCATCAATAGCTTGAATATGAAAATCCAATCCTAAATCAGAGTACAGTAATAAGAAATGAGAGCTTAGGGCGATATCAAAATCTTTATCCAAAAAGTATGTTTTTGCAGGTAACTCGTGTGAGATGTACCTTCTATCTGATTTACCTTCTTCAAAATCTTCCAGAAAAGTATTCATGGCATCCATACGAATGTCCTCTAAATCATCAAGATCTTTGATAGTACTCCAAACAAATTTTTCTTGATTGTTTTTTGTTTGTTCAAGTACAATATCCCTAGTTTCTTCGATTCTTTCTCTTATTTCATTTTCTGAAAACTGATAAATGGGATCTAAAGAGACTACAGATTTACCATTCGAGGTCATTTCTTGATTGAAACTTGCTGGGCCATCTCCAAAACCGATAAGTTTTTTATCCAAGTCTGTATCAGAGAGTGAGAACATTTTAACGTATTCCTCTAGGGTTCTTCCCCAAGGCACAGTTGTATTTAGCTTAAAGGTCATAATTAGTTTTGGTCACATATAAGTCAAATAAATATGATATTTTAGGCTGATTTAATTGGATTTAGTCAGGTCGTAAAATTGAAATATCATATTTAAGTTCAATTTAATTATATACCTCAAAATTTTCAAGAAAATTGCTTGTATCTTCTTTACCTACCTATAAATCAGATAGAAATATTATTGTAGAAAATTCAATCGTTCAAACCACTCTAAAATGAAGTAATAAAAAAACCCCTACATAAAAATGCAGGGGCCTAGAAGAAAGAGCGTATATTTATTTTTTAAAAAACCTTTCGGTCTTATTGTCATAATTCACAAAATAGTATCGTCCTCCAGCTAGCACTGAACAATCGACTTTACTATCGTTACCATTAAGTACCACTTTACCGTATTGATCGAGTATTTCGAAACGAACAGGTCTTGTGAATGATAAAGTTTCGCTAACTCGGTTAGGATAAAACTTTACTTGTTCTGAAGATGACTCATGCGCCAATACTTCAGAATTATACACCTTACCGGTAATTTCTATATACTTCAGTTTATACTTATTTAAACCCGAGTGATGCAACACTTTATAGTGGTATTTGTTTTTTCTTTCATCGCTTTTTCCTTGAACGATCATATCTTCCACCCAACTATCATGTTCATATCGAAGCACCATAAAACTACCTTCGGCAGCTTCGCCTGAGGTTTCCCATTCCAACCCTTCCTCTGTCACGTCTAATTCAATAAATTGAAAATGACCCTTATCACGTATTGCATTTGGATTTAGAATTCTAGGGACACAGTCATTCGAGTGATATAAAATAACAGATATATGATCTCCCTTTTGAATATGACTCAATTCAATCTCGAAAGCACTGGCTTTCGGTAGCTTTTGCATTTCACTATTGTTAATGATCACTCTACTAACACAAAAAGAGCCATCGTGTAGCATAGGGTTTTCCACATAAAGATTAGAACCTTTATAAACCCCTGTAACAATCATTTCACCGTCTTGAGCAAATGCAAAAAATGTAGAAAAGACGAAAAAAAGAGTAAAATGAAGTCTTTTGTTCAGTAAAATCAATCTATCATTGATCATGTGAATTGGATAATTAATTCATGTTAAGTTAGTGACAAATAGTAGCTGTACGTCAACATTTGAAATAATTCATATTATACAAATGAAAATACCACAGTTAAACCAATGTAATATTAACTATTATTTACTATAATCTAAAATTCATTATCAAATAAATTGTCTTAAATCATTAATTGTTCATGAACAAACTACAAATCATACAATAACTAACACATCATACACTTTTAAATTGTCCAAAACTAAGATCATATTTCATTTATTTAGAGGCTCTATTCAAAGTCAGGTTAATAAGGATAAATTAAAAACAGATAGAACAATTATCTTTGCTACCTTTGCACTTTGCGCTGCAATTAAAATTTAAATTATGGGATTAACTTTCGAATTATCGCACAAAGACCCTCAAACAAAGGCTCGTGCAGGTAAAATAACCACCGAACATGGTGAGATAAAAACTCCTATATTCATGCCTGTAGGTACTGCTGGAACTGTAAAAGCGGTACATCAACGTGAATTAAAGGAGGATATTAATGCAGAAATTATCTTAGGAAACACCTATCACCTATATCTAAGACCAGGCATGGAAATCTTAGAAAAGGCAGGTGGTCTACATAAATTTAATGGTTGGGATAGACCTATATTAACCGATAGTGGTGGATATCAAGTATTCTCTTTAGCCAATAATAGAAAGATCAAAGAAGAAGGAGTAACTTTCAGATCTCACATTGATGGTTCAAAACACTTATTCACACCAGAGAAAGTGATGGATATTGAAAGAACTATTGGTGCCGACATTATCATGGCTTTTGATGAATGTCCTCCTTATCCATCGGATTATACATATGCTAAAAACTCTATGCACCTTACGCACCGTTGGTTGCAAAGATGTGTGGATCGTTTGGATGAAACTGAACCTAAGTACGGATATCATCAAGCACTTTTCCCAATTGTACAAGGATCGACTTACAGAGACTTAAGAACACAATCGGCGGAAACAATCGCTTCTTTTGAATGTGAAGGTAATGCTATTGGTGGTTTATCAGTTGGAGAACCTGCTGAGATGATGTACGAACATACTGAACTTGTTTGTAGCATTCTTCCAGAAGACAAGCCTAGATACCTTATGGGTGTAGGTACTCCTGCAAATATTCTAGAAAACATTGCTTTAGGTGTAGATATGTTTGATTGTGTGATGCCAACTCGTCAAGCGAGACACGGTATGGTTTTCACTACTCAAGGTATCATGAACTTGAAGAATAAGAAGTGGGAAGACGATTACTCACCTCTTGATGCTCAATTAGGAGGATATGCCAGCACATTCTATACTAAAGCATATATGAGACACCTTTTCAAAGCGGGGGAAGCTTTAGGTGGTATGATCGCGAGTGTACACAACCTTACTTTCTATTTATGGTTAGTAAGAGAGGCTCGTCAGCATATTATTGATGGAGATTTCAGAGAATGGAAAAATGCGATCATTCCGACATTAATGCAGAGATTATAAATTTTATTAGTTGAGGCATAACAAATAAAATTTTTAAGAGTTATAAATGTAGGGTATAGATCTTTTTCTATACCCTACAATTGTTTTTTAGTAGACCCTACCCATTAATGAAACACCTCGCACTTTTTATACTTTTTACTCTAATTTCCTGCGGTCAACACAAAGAAATCTATATTGATCCCAATAAACCCAAATTTGAGACTTTGGATCAAGGTCGTATGTTTTTTAAAAATGTAAGAGCTCCCTATTATGATTTGATAAAAGTTCCTCAAGCTACTGATGACATGATTGTGTATCAAATTGGAAAAGCGGTTCATGATACCACAAAAGCCATCATTCAACTTCACATTGTCTTCCACGAAACTACGCAGAATGCATATATTATGCTCTCCCCTAACCAAACTTTCGATGGTTACATGCATTACAAAGTAAAATGGACAGATGATACGGGTTTATGGAATGAGATTAGATATCAACAAGGAAGTATGAATGAACAATTTAAATTTGCTACTGAAATTTACAATACCCTTAAGAAAGACAATTTCAAATACGAAATCTCATTTGGCGATAAAACCCTTCCTTTTTTAACCACTGAAGAAGAAAGAGAAGCTTTTAGAATTACATTAGTAGATTATTACCGTTTAGTTGCTTTATTCTAGGATCGACAACACCAATACGCTAACAAACCTCAATAAATTTGTATATTCTCCCTAAATGCAGTTATTTGCGAAAATTTTACACTTTATAATAACCTGATTTCGACGAAAAATATTACTCACAGAAAGTGATGTTTATTCCAGATTTGTGCTGAATATCTTGAAAAAATAACTGGTTATTTTGAAAGGTATTCAGTGCAAAGATGGAGTGAACACCACTTTTCCAGAGGATTTGTCTGATTTTGGTATAAATTTCACCAAAATTTTTTGTAATACAACCAGTATTACTGCAAGAATTTGTCAAAATTTCTACTCAAAATCAGATCAAACTGTGAAAATATTTTTCGCCGAAATCAGGTTAATAGGACGAGAATAGATTACATGACAGAAAAAGTTTTTGGAAAAGCTTTAGCTCCTGAAAATGACCCCATGGGAAGTGGTATTGCTTCATACTACGATTCTAAAGATGATGAACTTTGTGTAAAAGTTTATTCGGATTTTAGCGAACCCGACGACATCCCTGTTCCTTTGTTGTTCAGAGAAGAAAATGATATGCCAGAAATTGAAGTTTTGGCATTAGATCAGTGTAATGGTAAAATCTTAGATGTTGGTGCTGGTGCTGGATCCCATGCAATGGCCCTTCAGAAAAGAGGGAAAGATGTTACTGCTATGGACATCTCTTTGAAAGCTGTAGAAACAATGAAAAAGAGAGGTGTAAAAAATGTAATTGCAGGAGATATCTATCAATATACCGGTCCAAAGTTCGATACTTTATTGATGCTGATGAACGGTATCGGTTTAGTGGGAACGCTAGATGGTCTTGCCGAGTTTTTAGTAAAAGCAAAAGACTATCTAAATCCAGGAGGTCAACTAGTATTTGATTCTTCCGACATCATCCATCTATTTGAAGATGAAGACGGTTCATACCTTATTGACCTTACTGCAGAGTACTACGGTCAAATTCAATATTGGATGGAATTCAAGGACATCAAAGGAGCAGAATTTGATTGGCTTTATGTGAGTTACCCTGTATTAGAAGAATATTCAGCAACGGCCGGTTACGACATCAAATTACTGTACGTTGGAGAGTTAAACCATTATTTGGTTTCCTTATCATTAAAAAACGATTAAATAATCAAAATATCATCAATAGTATAGAACAATACTTCTCAATACAGTTTAAATTGGAATATACTATTGGTACTGAGTAGAAGTTATACACTTCAATCTCAATAGCTTAGAATAGCCCTTTTATTATTGATTTATCCTTCAACTCTATTAACTATTTACTCTACTGTCTGAAACGACAGACTAACTTCAATTAAAAACCATATAAATAAAATTAATTTATGATAGAATTAACTAGAGCACAAGCATCGAGAGCTGCCATCGAAAGAATGTATGTTGTAATGCGTCACCTTTTTATAAGAGGTCATTACAAGCCAGGTGGAGCTTCGGGGCGTGCAATTATGCAGGACTTATTAATTTTACAACCTGAAATTTATGGCACATTGGCCGACCCTCAAAAAGTAGATCTTAATGGCTTGGTCTATGTTTTTGATCGATTACCAAAAGGTATTGAAGAAACTAGATATATTAAATTAACCTCTGAAGAAGGATATGAAAAATCTTCCTTCGAAAAAATTATTCCTCACGCAAGAAGAAGAAATTGCTACAGAATTGATGAGGAACAAATGTTTATCGAGATCACAAGAGGTAGATCAGAAATATACGACATTCTAACACATCTAACATTTATCTATATTGAAGCTCAAAAAATTAAAGAGCACGCAGAAGATGAAAAAGGAAACCCTGTTAGAGAGTGGGTTCAATTAGAAAAAATTGTCACAGGTGAAGAGGAATTATCACCTCAAAATGAAGAGGTTGCCTTCACTTACCTAGCCACTTTATTAGGACAAACATACAAAGAGACGAAAAACGCCCACCAACGATTTGTTCAAAATCACGATAAAAATAATGGCCTTTTCCATATTGTTTACTGGATGGGTAAATTAGCTATCGATGAAGCTCAAAAAGGTGATGCTAGAGTGATTAGCTTTAGTCCAACACTTAGAGAAAGAATCGGACATCACATTTATGGCGATCGTTGGGCAACAAGAATTAAGAAAGTCCTGTCTGATCATCAATTAATTCATAGACCAATTCACATTATCAGTGCGAATTTGCACAGTGTAATGAATTCATTCTATGCTAAAGAGGCACTTTCCTCTGATGTAAATGAGAAAGACTTCGATAAACTGATGGAAATGGTGAGTCAGCCTGAAAATGGTCACCTAAGAGATAACATCAGAAAAAAGGCATTTGATAAAGGAATGATTCAAGTGACTGAGGATTCAGGAACCAATATTTCGGTTCAGATATTTGATACAGCATTCATCAACGACGCCCAATTACCTAAGGCGCTTAAACCTGAAAAGAAAAGAGATAAGAAAAATGCTCCGATCATTTTGGTAATGGATTACGCATTTGGTGAGCAAGCCTTCGAAACAATGGATGAGTTATTAAAACCATACATTAACGAAGGATTAAACATTCCTTTGGATATCCAATCGGTTTCCATCATGGGTAAAGCTGGGATTCTGAAGGGTAACAAAGGAGACATCATGATACCTACAGCCCACGTTTTTGAAGGTACAGCCGACAACTACCCTGTAGAAAACGATCTAAAATTAGAAGATTTTAAAGATGTTGACGATCTTAACTTTGTAGACGGCCCTATGATTTCAGTATTGGGTACGTCACTACAAAACAAAGATATTTTGAAGTTCTTTAAAGATTCTTCTTGGGGAGCAATTGGCTTGGAAATGGAAGGTGCACACTATCAAAAAGCCATCCAAGGAGCCTCTAAAATCAGGAACAACATCAAGAAAGATGTGAAGGTAAGATATGCCTATTATGCATCAGACAATCCTTTGATAACAGGTAGTACTTTAGCCAACGGAAGCCTTGGTTTAACGGGTGTGAAACCAACTTATGCCATCACTTTAAAAATCTTGGATAAGATTTTAAACTAAGTGTTTTGATAAAGTCGTAAGTCCCTTATTGAAGGAGATTTAATAATATCTAGAGGTTGTATCATTTATATGATGGTACAACCTCTTTTTTATTGCTTTTTCACTTTAATTTTTTGAATTTATATATTAGTTTAAGAAAATAAGTATTTACTTTCTGATATAATTAGAAACATGATAGGATTTTTTTAGTTTTGTATGCTGAGTAGCTGTTTTTTACTACTCACAATTATCCATTAAAAATATGTACTAATTATTAATTGAATTAGCCGTATTTATTTGACTAAAAAAAATGGGAAACTCTAATAATAAATCGAAAGAAGAAGAAATTGATTGGGATGCTTTAGAAGCAGAAGATAAACGTAACACTGCTAATCTAAAGGAAGAGGAAGTGGATCAAGAAAAAATTGATTCTGAAAAGAAACATCTTTCCAAAGAAGAAAAGAGTAGCCCCTATCCAGATGATTTCCTAGCGGAAATCAATATCATTAGAAAAGACTATGATGATGCCCTTAAAAATGATGATATAGAGGAAGAAGACTTGTAAAATTTATAAATTCCATCGACTCTATACAATAGGACCAAAATCATATCGTTATATTTTTTGAAGTGCAAATACTAATGGAGTGTATTATTTTTTGCACAATTTTTATGTTGAAATTCTTTAGTACTATTTGATATGCCATTGATGTTTGATTCATCAAAATCCAGAGCCATTTTAATTGGAATAGGAACTTTTCTTAAGGATGAGCAACTCCAAAGAAGAGAGCATGTGTATAAAGATATCAGTCTTTTAAGAGAGACTTTTACAGACCAACAAATTCTTGGACTGAATGAAAAGGATATCATTTCTTTAGTGGATTCGGAAGGAAATACGATGATAAAGGAACGTATTGCCGAAATTGCCGATACCACTCAGGATACATTAATATTTTTCTACTCTGGCTACTTAATCGAAAGAAGAGGAAAATTAATTCTTTCTTCCCCTCATACTACTATACAACAATGTCACATTAATGGAATTCCACTAAGTGAGATTGTAGAGTTAATCAATGAATCTCAAGCGAAAAGAGCATTCATTATTCTTGATGCAGAGTATAGAAAATCATCTACTTTTGGTGATGATTTCGAAGAACTTAGCATTAAGTCTATTGAAGATTTAAAACCTTATGGGCCTGACAAATCATTCATATTAACTCAGTTACTTCAAGAAAATAGTACAAAAACGATTGCTTCCGGCCTTGCCGATATTTTTCAAAAAGGTGTCGAAAAGGAAAGTGAAGTATTGACCGTTCTAGATTTAAAAAATCACTTTTCTAACACTGCAGGTTTAGAAGAAACAATATTTTTATCAGATAAATCTGAAGATGCTCCTATAAGTTTAAATAAGAGATATTCTATCACTAAAAAACTTAGAGTAGAAATTGATAAATGCTTCCAAGAAAAACGTTTTGATGATGCACTACCTTTACTAAAAGAAGGGATAGAGAATTATGAAAACGATGAGGATTTCAACAACCTTGCTTCTTTTATAGAAACACTCCAACAAGCTGAACACATGTACATTACGCAGTCTTATACTGCATCAATGGAACGTTTTAAAGCAGCTTACGAAATCAGAAATGAGAAAGTAGCAAAAGATGGCATTATCAAATCGTTAGAAAAAATTGCGGTTGATCAGTTCGATCGTAAAGATTTTATCGCCTCTAAAGAAACATATCAACAACTTCAACAACTTAATCCTGAAAATACAGCCTACGTTCAACGTATTGAATATTGCGATACGGAACTGAACTTTGCAAATTGGGTCGACCAAGGAGATAAGGCCTATTTCGAGAATAAGTTTAACGATGCAAAAGAACTTTACAGTAAGGCATTAGAACATAGAAACGACCCTGTAGTGGCTCGTAGAAAAAAAGAATGTGAGAATGTTCTTTTAAGAGAAAATGAATTACGTGAAGAAGTTAGAAAAGAGCTTGAAAAAGAATTTGGACAACAAATCGATTCAAAATTATCTGAAGAAATTAAATCTAAGGAAACTCAGATTGAGGAGGAACTTAGAGCAAAAATAAAAGCTGAACTTATTGCTGAACTTCAACCACAATCTAAAGAAGAGGTCACAAAAGAGTTAGAAGATAATATCTGGAAAAAGACTGCTGTTTGGAATAGTATTGAAGGCTATCAGTTTTATTTATCGATGTTCCCTGAAGGAAAGTATATCAACAAGGCACATCAAAGAATGGAGCAGATCAACAATTTGATGGTAAATGAAACCATCAAAAAAGAAAAGTCTCCAACAGAATCAAAAGTCTTTGTTGATCCTCCAAAGAAAGCTGTTATTGTTGAAGAACTAGGCATTGACAGAGCTTTATTGATGGATCTAAGAATGGAACCTATCGAGGAAGTTCTTGCTAAAATAGAAGAAGCCAAAGGTTTAAAAGGTGAATTACTCCTTTGGACTGAAACTGACCGATTGCTATTCGATAAAAAACAAGAAACAATTACAGAAACAAAACCTGTAGAGGAGCCTGTTTCTGAATTAGACCTTGTCATGGACGAAGCAATTAGGGAGGTTGAGGAAGAAACGAAACCAGAAACTTCTATAGAGAAAATTGAAGAAGAAACTTCTGCTGTTGAAGAAGTAGAAGAAGTGATCATAAACGAAGTTGCTGAAGAGAATCCTTCTGCAATAGAAGTAACTGAAGTTAGCTCTGAATCTTTCTCTATTGAAGAGGCACAACAACTTTCTAAAGATGCTTTAGAAAAAGAGAACAATGAGGCTGAAATTCAGGCGGAGATCATTGAAAACACTTTTACAACAGAAGATAGTACTAATGAAACTGTTGAAGAAGAAGCTGAATCTACTAACGACGTAGTTGATTCTATTGTAAATGACTCTGTAGAAAAAGAAACAGCAGCAGAAACAACTCCTTCAGTTGATACAGAAGATATTGAAAATTTATCTGAAGAAGATTTATGGAAACGCGCTGAGCAGCTTAATAATAAAGAGGGATATTTAGAGTATATCAACCTTTCAAAAACTGCTGATCAGATTGCCGAGGCTTATTACAGAATTAATAAGATAGATCAAGGTGAAATTCCAGAAGTTTCAATTTCTGCTATAGAAACTCCTGTTCCTGAAATAGTAGAAGAAACTGTCGAAGAAAAAGAAGAAGAATCTGTTGTAGATTCAATAATTAATACGACTGAAGAAGAAGTTGCTACTCCATCCATTTCTTCTTTTGAAGACGGAATGTCAGAAGAGGAACTTTGGTCAACTGCTAGCAACATCAATTCTATAGATAGTTATAAAGAGTATTTATCGAGAACGGAAGAAAACAATTTCCTTGCAGATGCCTACTCAAGAATTAATACACTTCAAAATGGAGAAGAGGTAGTTGTTACCTCCGAAACTTCAACAGATAGTATAGACACTACTAATGACATATCTTCAATAGAAGAAGACAGTAGTTTAATAGACGATCTTACTTCTGAAGAGATTACTCCATTGGAAACATCTGATGATTCTGAAAACACTTTTGGCTCTGAAGTAACAAGTCAAATTGAAGACGATTTAAACTTGGATACTCCTTTACCTACATCCTTTGAAATAGATGAAGAGGAAGAAGTAGAAACTGATGCTGAAGAAGAAGAATTGTGGTCTTCTACATGTGATGAAAATACTTTAGGTGCTTATTTTAATTATCTCAACCTGACAACCAAGAAGAAATATTGGAAAGATGCAAAGGAGAAAATTAAAGATCTGAAAAACGATTCTCAAGCAAAAGAAGAAGACGATTGGAAAAGAGCACAGAAAATTGATACCGTAGAAGGTTATAAAACGTATATTAGAAAGTATCCACTAGGAAACTTTTACGCGGCAGCAATGATGCGTTTAGATAAACTTGGTGATTAATTTTTAATCGCCTTATGAGTTAGAAAACTCTTAAATTAAGCCTCATGATAACAAATCGTGAGGCTTTTTTTATTTACTGACCGTAGTCATTTGATTTTCTTGAAAAAGTACTAATTTTAACAAGGAAATGAAGATCACTTACGTAAGATCTATAAATAATATAAATTGGGTATTCTACTCATTTTTAATTGATAAAACTATATAAATCCCTTTAGCCAATGTCAGTATTTAAAAGAACAATAATCGCTTTAGATGGAACAGAAAAAGACCTTCCGTTACTAAAACATGCAAGCAAATACCTGCAAAGAAATGAAGTAGAGAAAATTTATTTTGTGCACGTTCAAGAATCATTGGACCTGCCTAAAGAAGTATTAGAAAAATATCCTGATATGATGAGTCCTTTGGATGAGTCAATCAGAGAAAATATCGAAAAGCTAGTTACTGAACATATTCCATATATTAAAGATATGGATTATGACCTGATGGTAGAAGAAGGCGATCCTGCTGAGACCATCATTAAGCTTTCAAAAAGAAAGCAAGCTACTATGGTGATTCTTGGCAAAAATTCTTCTGGAAAGAAAACAGGTGCAATTGCTCGTAAAATTGCTTCCTTCTCTCCATCGTCTATCATGTTTGCACCAGAACTATTAAACGAAGAGACACCGAAAGTACTTCTTCCTATTAACTTTAGCGATACGTCTAAAGAAGCCTTAGAACAGGTAGAAGAAATCGCTGAATTAATCGATAATGTAGAGGTTGTTGCAGTAAACTGTTATAAAGTTCCTAGTGGTTACTCATCTGTGGGTAAAAGCTATGAAGAAATGACCAAAATCTTAGGAGATGTTTCTCAGAAGAAATTAGATAAGTTTGTGAGCACAACGAATAACTCTGATAATATTAAAACAGTATCTGTTTTAGTTAAAGACGACGAAAATGTAGCAGATACAGTCTATAAATATGCTAAACAAGAAGATGTCAATATCATAGTGATTGGATCAAAAAGTAGAACTTGGATGGCCTCTATGTTGTTAAGTTCTACGGCGGAACAATTACTTCAGTCTGATATAAATATACCTCTAATGATTTACAAGAATAAAAAGAAAACATTAGATGTATTCGATTTCTTCGAAAGAATTTAATAGTCATCAACAAAGAATATAGAAAGTTGTATCTCAATACTTTACTATTCTTTAAATTTTATAATTAGTCAAAATGCTATCATTTTATCACCTAATTTAATATTAGAAGATAAAATGGTAGCATTTTTCAATAACGTACTTTAAACGCTTAACAAACTATCACTTTTTTCGAAAAAAAGAATGAAAAAAATCATCATATAAAAGCAAAAATTATAATCATCTTTGTACTGTGCATCGTGCATTTTTGCAGGGTCAATTAAAAATAATCTCAAACTCAACATTCTTTCATTAATGGAGATGTTCTACACGCTACTGAAATCAGATTACGTAGCATTATTCGCAATTATTGCATTTGGTATATTATTAGGGAAAATCAGTGTTAAAGGAGTTTCATTTGGATTATCTGCCGTAATATTTGTGGCGATGTTCTATGGTTACCTCACCAATGCACTTGGTTTTGATGATTTCCAAATCCCAGGTATAATTCAAAAAGTAGGATTACTATTGTTCATCTTTACAATAGGCATGCAAGCTGGTCCTTCCTTCTTTGAAGCATTCAAATCTCAAGGTAGTAAATTAATCATCCTCGCTATTGTCTCTGTGGTAGTAGGTGGTATTGTCACATTTGCTTTAGGAGTAGCATTTGATGTTGATTTTAAAATTGCTGTGGGCCTATTAACTGGTGCACTTACTTCTACACCAGGTTTAGCAGCAGCCATTGAAAGCTCACAATCTCCATTAGCCTCTATTGGTTATGGTATTGCATACCCGTTCGGTGTAATTGGTGTTATTCTTTTTGTGAAACTTGCTCCAAAGTTCTTTGGAGTTAAAGTAGAAGATGAAGAAAGAAAATATGAAGAAGAAGCTAATGCAGGCACTCCAGAGTTAATGAACAAAAACTTTATCGTAACTAACGATAACGTGGATGGGAAAAGTATTGGTGAGCTAAATATACGTTTCATGACAAAAGCGAATGTTTCTCGTGTGATGGAACCTAACAATAATGAAAGTAAACCTCCTACAAAGGAAACAATATTACACAAAGGTGATCTTGTAAAAGCCGTTGGTACACAAGAGGCTTTAAAACGTGTTGAATTACTCTTAGGAGAAGTTACTGATAAGAAAATCCCTCGTTCTGGTTTACACGAAATCCGTTGGTTTGTGGTTTCATCAAGAAATATCGTAGGTAAATCATTAGGTGAGCTAGATCTTCATAATAACTATTTGGCAACTGTTACAAGAGTAAGAAGAGCTGGTTTGGATCTAACTCCACGTCCCTCAACTAAATTAAGATTTGGTGATAAAATTTTAATTTCATCTACGAAAGGTAACGTTGAAGGATTGACTGAACTATTTGGTGATAGTATCAAAATGGTAGAAACGCCAAGTTTCTTACCTGTAGCCTTGGGTATTATCGTAGGTGTATTACTTGGTAAAATTGAAATTCCTCTATTCGGAGGTACATCATTCTCACTTGGTTTAACAGGCGGTGTATTAATGGCTGCATTAGGTTTAAGTAGATTAGGTAAAACAGGTCCAATTATTTGGCACTTACCATCAAACGCAAATGCCCTTTTAAGACAATTTGGTTTATTATTATTCCTTACTCCAGTTGGTGTAGGTGCGGGTTCTAAACTAGTAGCCACTATTAGTGAATACGGTTTCCAACTATTCGGTATTGGTGCTTTAATTACACTGGTACCTATGTTAATTGTTACCCTTTTAGGACACTTTGTTTTCAAAGTAAACTTCCTTTCTTTAATGGGTGCACTAACAGGTGGCATGACCTCTACTCCTGGTCTATCTGCAATGGATAATATGACAGAAAGCGATGCTCCTCAAGTAGCATACGCTACAGTATATCCTTTCGCGTTGGTAGCTATTATCATTGTTGCACAGATAATTGGAGGTTTATAGCATTAATTATTATATTTGTAATAACAAAACCTTAAATATCCCTTCACCTGTTGAATTCTTCAGCAGGTGTTTTTTTATGTCGATGCAAAACAAGGGATTTCACCTCCACTCTCAATATATTGCAAAATTACCCACTTCGTTTCTTAGTTCCTTAGTTTCTTAGTTATGAACGCGAGGTCAGGAGACCTCTAAAGTTTATGGGCACAGATGACGCTTTCGCTTAACATCTGCACCAGTTTTACTTTTTCCCTCTTACTTCTTACTTAAAACGAGCGTTAATTTTGCACCTGCTACCTGCTACCTGCTACCTGCTACCTGCTACCTGCTACCTGCTACCTGCTACCTAAAAAATGTATTTATATTGGTAAATCCACCATCAAAATCCACACTATGCAAGTAAAAGTTATCTTTTCCCCATAATTATACATATTTAGCCAATAATTTTACATCAAAATACTGTATTTAATCCTCCATCTTTGTAAAGTCAAAAAACTAAAAAAGGAGGACACTATGCATTACGAAGGAAAAATTTATCGCCCATGGATAGAATCTGAAAGTTTACTTATCCAAACAACTATAGGCTGTACGCACAATACTTGTACGTTTTGTGATATGTTCAGAGAAAAGAAGTTTAGAAAAAGAAAGCTAGAAGATGTCTTTAAAGATATTGAAGAAGCGAGAACATTGTACTCCTATGTTCACTCTATTTTCCTTACCGATGGTAATGTAATGGTTTTAAAAACCGATTATCTATTACAGGTAATACAAAAGATCAAGGAAACTTTTCCTGAATTAGAAAGAATAGCTTTATATAGTAGCTACAACGATTTAAACAGAAAGTCAGTTGAAGAGTTAACCATACTAAGAGAAGCAGGTTTAACTATGGCCTACATTGGTTTAGAGTCAGGTGACCAGCAGACTTTAGATTTTGTTGAAAAAGGTTTAGATCACAATGAGATCATCAATGGTGCTAGAAAAGCCAAAGAAGCTGGAATACGTACTTTAGCTTCATTCATCTTCGGTTTGGGAGGTAAGTATCGTTCTGAGGAACATATTAAAGAAACGACTGATCTATTGAATATCATTCGGCCAGAAGAAATAGCTCCAATGGCTTTGGCTTTACAGCCAGGTACAACTTTGGAACAACAAGCTAAAGATGGTGAATTTATTCAGGCATCACCGCTTCAAATATTAGAAGAAGAGAAATATCTGATAGAGCATATGACTTTTGATACAATGTATTGGGGAGATCATGGCAATAATTTAACACCAATGAAAGGGATGTTTATGGAAAATAAAGATCGTTTCTTAACTTACTTAGAACATGCGAGACAATATCATCCGGAGATCCATAAAGAAACACTAAGAACCTTCGCTTGGTAAGAAATTTCTCATTTAGAAAATAGAAATAGCGTTTGATAAATCTAATAGTTTATCAAACGCTGATAAAAAAATCCAAAACATGAAAAAAACAATCTTTATTACAGGAAGTACTGACGGTATTGGAAAACTAGCTGCTATAAAATTGGCTTCAGATGGTCATGAAGTATACATACACGGCAGAAATGAAAATAAATTAAAGTCAGTCATTGAAGAAATCAAAGCACAATCGAACAACCAAAATATAGATGGTTTTGTGGCTGATCTATCTTCTTTTGATGAAGTTAAAAAACTAGCTTCTGATGTAAAGAATAAGCTTCAGAAGTTAGATATCCTGATCAATAATGCGGGTGTTTACTATGGTGGAAGTTTAAAAAACGAAAATGGATTGGACTTACGTTTTGTCGTAAACTATTTTGCACCTTACCTACTCACCAAAGAGCTATTAGAACTTTTGAAAAAAGGAGATACTCCAAGGTTAATTAATTTAAGTTCTGCAGCTCAATCTCCAGTATCGATACCTGCATTACAGGGAACACAAGATATTTCTGAAAATGCTTCCTATGCTCAAAGTAAATTGGCTTTAACGCAGTGGTCGTTTAATTTAGCTGAAGATGAAAAAGGCATTACTGTAATTGCCGTTAACCCAGGTTCTTTACTGAATACTAATATGGTGAAGGTGGCCTATGGTAAATTCTGGTCATCAGCTGATAAAGGAGGAAATATATTGTATGAATTGGCTGTAGATGATACCTATAAAAATAAGTCAGGTATCTACTTTGATAACGACCAAGAACAAATTGGCCGTGCACATGCTGATGCTTATAACTTATCAAAAAACCACAGTTTAATTCAAGAAACAGAGTCTATATTGAGTAATTTATAAGGAAATGATCACACAATCGTTACAAAGAGTATTTGAAATTCATATTGAAGAATTATCCGTTTGGGAAAAAAGACCACACAAACACAACTTTTTTGAAATCGTATATATCGAAAAAGGAAGTGGTTTCCAGTGCATTAACGATCATGAATTTGAATACAAGGAAGGTAATATTTTCTTGCTTCCACCACTCGATTGTCATTCATTCAAAATAAAAGAAACCACACGGTTTATGTTCATCCGTTTTACCGATCATTACTTTATGAATAGTGATGGTAAAACGGATTACAACCGTTGGTTTGAACAAATTTCTTATATTATTGCTCACTACAATAAAGTGGCAGGTGATATTATCTCTTCAGAAAGTGAACGTCAGTTTCTTATTCAGAACTTGAATATGATCTACAGAGAATCACTTAAAACTGATGTATACTCAAAATCTATCATTAATAGTATTCTGGTGACTGTCCTTGAATTATTAGGTAGAAATATCGAGGAAAAATACCTCAAAGAAACCCAAATATCTGATAGTAAATTCACTGAAATACTCCGATTCATCAATCAGAATATTACGAATACTGAACAACTGAAAATACCTTATTTAGCTGAGAAATTTAATGTATCGAAAACTTATTTTTCTGAATACTTTAAGAAGAACGCTCAGATGAGCTTGGTGGATTACATCATCAAAGCGAAGCTTAGAATTGTTGAGACAAAAATTAAGCATACCGATCTGTCTCTAAAAGAAATTGCCTATCAGCTTAACTTTACGGACAGCAGTCATTTATCAAAATCATTTAAAAAAATGTACGGTATGAGTATTCGTGATTTCAGAAATACCCAAGTATGTTAGAGTGCATCTACAAAAGATAACATCTCCCCTAACACTTCGTCTTTTTTCTTTTCGTTATGTAATTCATGTCGTAAACCGTCCCAGCTTTTAAAGGTTAAAAGTTCACCTGCACATTTAAGTGTAAAGCTTCTTGAGGCATCGTATGAAGTGATATTATCATCTGTACCATGCATTAATAGTGTCTTCACTTTTAATTTTTGAGCCGTTTTTAAAGATCTTTTTCCTGATTCTTTCACTCCAAAATAGAGAGCTGAACTAATTTTTTTATGTACCAACGGATCTTTCACATACGCCTCTCCTACTGATAAATCGGTTGACAAATCTGATGGAGTCAACTTCGATGGCATCACAAAATCTTTGATTAAACCACCAAGGAACTCTCCTATTTTCTCTTGCCAATTAGGTGGTGATTTTGTTAAGCGCAACCATGGGGAAGTAATAATCGCTCCTTTTATTGGTGGATCAGGATAATTCAACACATAAGAAGTAACAATGTTTCCACCCATACTATGACCATATAAAATTAGTGGAGTGTTTGGAAACTTCTCTTTGATTAATGAAAGGAACTCAGTGACATTATCAATAACATCTTTATAGCTTGGAACTACCCCTCTTTTCCCTTTGGTCTGTCCGTGTCCTCTCTGATCGTAAGCAACAAAACCATAATTATGATCTGTAAAAAATTGAGCTACATGTTCGTATCGAAGTATATGTTCGCCAAAACCATGCACAAGACAAATCATTCCTTTTAATTGAGAATCGTTTTCTGGTAACCAACATTTGCCGTAGATATCTATTTTGTCGTACGTTTGCCAACCGTAATCAAAATTCTTCATGAGTATTTATTAGTTTTGGTTTTTATCATTTAAATCAAATAGTAAGTTAGGACAATGTGAGATACATTCATACTTTCTATATTATTTTTTTCATTCTACCAATATAAATGAATAATAAATCATTTCTTAACATCCATCATTCAAGTAAAAGATTATATTTGTGATTCCTTTTTCAAGTTATTAAAACATTATTGTTATCATTTTTATCGAATGATAATGAACAAGAAATTTAAATTATGGTGCAATCGATGACTGGCTTTGGCCAACAAAGTGTAGAAAACGATCAGTTAAGTGTATCTATAGAGATTAAAACTTTAAACTCTAAGAATGCTGACTGTAACATTAAAATGTCATCTGCTTTTTCAGATAAAGAAATTGAAATCAGAAATCTTTTAACTTCTAAATTACAGAGAGGTAAAATATTACTGTTATTAAATTATGCATCTAAGAGAGAGGATTCTTTAAAAGCGGCTTTGAATACGAGTGTGATCAAAAGCTATTACAACGACTTAAAAAGTATTTCTGATGATTTGAATGAAAGCAATGAATCGCTTCTTCAAATTGTGATGACAATGCCTGAGGTATATCAAAAAGAAAATAATGAGGATGTTTTAGCAGAAGATTGGCCTGTTGTTTTAAAAGCAATTAAAGAAGCGATTGATAAGACTATCGAATTTAGAACTCATGAAGGTGAAGCTTTAGAAAAAGCCCTTAGAGGTTCTATCGAAAAAATATCTGAATACTTAGAAGAGGTAAAAGTGTTAGACCCTCAGCGTATTGATCGTTTAAAAGAAAAATTAAAAAATCAGATTGCTGAATATGAAAACAACGATAACTTCGATCCAAGTCGTTTCGAACAAGAATTGATATTCTATATTGAAAAATTAGATATTAACGAAGAAAAGGTTCGTCTTACACAGCACCTTAAATATTTTATTCAGACTTTAGATACTCCACAATCAAATGGTAAGAAACTTGGGTTTATTGCTCAAGAAATTGGTCGAGAGATCAACACTATCGGTTCTAAAGCCAACGATGTAAATATTCAAAAAGTCGTGGTGAATATGAAAGATGAACTCGAAAAAATAAAGGAGCAGAATTTAAATATTCTGTAAAACAAAAAGAGGTTGAACGAAAAATTCAACCTCTTTTTTTATTTTGAGAAAGTGATTAACAATCTCCTTCTCTAATATTTTTTTCCCATGCCCAAGCAGAACTCATCATTTCGTTCAGGCCTTTAGATGCTTTCCAACCCAGCACTTCATTGGCAATTGTTGTATCAGCCCAAATCTGTTCTACATCTCCTTCTCTTCTATCTACAATTTTATATTTCACGGGGATGCCGTTGGCCTCTTCAAATGCATTGATAACCTGCAATACAGAACTTCCTGTTCCTGTACCTAGATTAAAGAACTCAAAGTTTTCCTCATTATTTGCGTCCAACAATCTTTCTGCAGCAATAATATGTGCTTGTGCTAAATCAACAACATGAATATAATCTCTAACTGCAGACCCATCTATAGTATTGTAATCGTCTCCAAAAACAGATAACTGATCTCTCAATCCAATAGCCGTTTGCGTAATGAAAGGCACCAAATTTTGAGGTACTCCTTTTGGTAACTCACCGATTAAAGCAGTCTCATGTGCTCCTACAGGATTGAAATAACGAAGGGCAATGGTATTTAACTCTGGATAAGCCTTTGCGGTATCTCTCAATATTTCCTCACAGATTTGCTTGGTGTTACCATACGGAGATTCTGCTGGTTGTACTGGAGCATTCTCAGTTACAGGCAATTTTTCTGGCTGACCATAAACCGTACAAGAAGAAGAGAAAACCATATGAGGAACTTTATATTCCTTCATTGCATTCAATAAATTAATCAAAGAGACTAAATTATTTTGATAATATGCCAATGGTTTTTGTACTGACTCTCCCACAGCTTTAAAAGCTGCAAAATGTATAATTGCCTCTATTTTCGGGTATTTTTCAAAAAGTTGATTGGTTTTTAAAGGATCTACCAAATTGAACTCCTCAAAATGTGGTTTCACTCCACTGATCTTTTCAATACGGTCTAAAACATTTTTTTCAGAATTCGAAAGATCATCTACAATAACCACATCGTAGCCTTTTTTTTGTAATTCCACAACAGTATGAGAACCAATATAGCCGGTTCCTCCTGTAACAAGAATCTGTTTCATTTATATTTTATTTAATTGACTTTTACTTTGATTGTCTTTGTTTCTTTATCAGCTGAGACTTTAAGCAACAAATAATTACCCTGTGCCTTTTTAGGAACGTTCAATATCGTCACTTTTTCTACCTGATGAAGTTTATTTTTATCCAATTTACGACCGCTCATGTCGTACCATATAATATCTAGCGTTTTTCCAACGACCTTTTGAGGCACTTCCATTTGAAATCGTTCCCCATTTACCGGATTTGGATATACCTTTAGGTCTCCTAGCAGATTTACATCATGGATTGAAGTAACAGTTAAAGATTTCTCAAAATTAGCTGTACCATAACCATAATCATTCGTTATATCAGTTGACCTAGAGCCAGAATTTCTAATCTTTTGAAATATTTGTGATGGTGTTAGGTTGGCATCACTTTGCAGTAGACCTGCAACGAAAGAAGCCATTTGTGGTGCTGCAAAAGAAGTACCATTTGATGTTTTTACATTGGAGCTCGTACCTACAACGTAACAAGCTTTCCCCAAAGCCATAATATCAGGTTTAATTCTACTATCCGCAGTTGGACCAATAGAACTACTTTCTGCTTTTACTTCATTTTTATCTACTGAACCTACAGTTAAAACAAATGGTGAATCAGCAGGAAATGTAATACGCTTCCAAGATGTTAAACCCTCGTTTCCTGCAGAAACTACCACACAAATACCTTTTGTAAAGGCATGATTGGCAGCCATGGTGATCCATGCTCTACGACCATCTAAATCATCATGCGTATAGTTCTGAGAGACATCATCAAAATCATAATATCCTAATGATGATTGAATAATATCTACTCCTAAGGAATCTGCTCTCTCTGAGGCGATCAACCACATCAACTCTTCAATTCGAGATTCGTAAGCCACATTTTCAGTTCTGTATAAAGCATAAGATGCCTCGGGTGTTCCTCCTAAATAATCATCTCCTACAGCCGCCATGGTTGACATCACTTCAGTACCATGATGATGATCGTCTTCCACCGTAGCATTTTTTGAATAAAAATCGTAGGTATCTATAATATCAGTTTCACTAAAGTAAGTAATGTTATTGTAGTTACTAAATCCTGCATCTAGGACTGCGATAGAAATTCCATTTCCTTTATAACCCATCTCATGCATATGATCAATACCAATCAATTCATTTTGAATTTGATTATTTACATTACTTCGTTTCCATTCAATTTCTTCACTTCGTTCAATTCCTCCGTTAGTTTTATCACTCATATTCATCACTTTATCTACAATAGATAACTGAGCAATAGCAGTTGAGTCTGCTTCAGAAACAATTACTGCATTAAACCATTTAGAGGGATACCAAATTTTAGCTCCTGTGGTTTCTACCTCATCAATATTAGCTTGTGGTACAGGTAAATCTGTAGAATCTATAGCAATAGAATATTTTGTTCTACGAGCAATAGCTTCTGCAGATAAATACTCTTCTGGACGATCCAACGCATGAGTAGTATTGTCTTTATTTTTAAAAGACACTAAATAAAAAGTCTCCTGTGCCTGAAGTTCAAACACTAAAGAAAGGAATAGTATTATAAAAAATGGTTTCATGTGAGATGCCTACTTTTGTCAACACAAAATTAAATAAATTGCTTGGTTGATGGTCGAATATATAAAAATTAAAACAAGTATCTTATTAGATAGTTTAGTATTTTGAATATTATCCTTAGAACACCTCTACAATTAAGAAAAAGTTATATTCTATGTCCAAAATCACTATCGTTTGGTTAAGAAGAGATTTGAGATTAACCGATCAAACATCCCTTTCTGCAGCCCTAAAAACATCAGATAAGGTGCTTCCTATTTTTATTTTCGATAAACATATTTTAAATGATCTACAAGATAGAAAGGATGCTCGGGTAAACTTTATACATAAACAATTACTTCAGATCAAAGAACAATTAGAAGAGTATGGGAGTTCACTAAAAACCTATTATGATACACCCAAAAAAGCATGGGAGCAAATTATACAGGAATTTGATATTGAAGCTGTGCATACAAATCATGATTATGAACCTTATGCTATAAAACGTGATCAAGAGATAGAAGACTTCTTATCTGGTCACAATATTCCATTCATCACACACAAAGATCAATGTGTATTTGAGAAAAATGAGATTGCCAAAGACAATGGAGATCCTTATGTAGTCTACACTCCTTTCTCTCGCAAATGGAAAGCAAAATTAGCTCAAGAACCAGAAGCAATAGAGGTACGAAATTGCACATTATTTGATCATTATTATACCTGTGATCCTTTTTCGTTTCCCACTTTGGAAGACATGAATTTTTCCAATTCTTCCATCGAAATTCCATTAATTGATGTTGACCCTGAAGTAATCAGAAAATATGATGAGCAGAGGGATTACCCTGCCATAGCTGGCACTACTCACTTGGGTATACATTTACGCTTTGGGACAATCAGTGTAAGGGAATTGGTTAGACAATATCAATCACTTAACGAGGTGTTTCTCAACCAAATAATATGGAGAGATTTCTACATGAGTATTTTATTTCATTTCCCTCATGTGGTTGGAGAGAATTACAACAGAAAATACGATAAAGTACCATGGGAAAACAATGAGGCCTACTTTGAAGCTTGGAAACAAGGAAAAACAGGATACCCTATTGTAGATGCTGCAATGCACGAGTTAAACACCACCGGTTACATGCACAATAGAGCACGTATGATTGTGGCTAGTTTCCTTTGTAAACATCTTTTGATTGATTGGCGATGGGGAGAAGCCTATTTCGCAGAAAAGCTTTTGGATTATGATTTAGCCGCTAACAATGGCAGCTGGCAATGGGCGGCAGGAACAGGGACAGATGCGCAACCTTATTTCAGAGTATTTAATCCTGAAGCTCAAATGAAGAAGTTTGATAAGTCTTTAGCTTACGTAAAGAAATGGATTCCTGATTATGATCCTGATAATTATATAGAGCCGATTGTAGAGCATAAAGCGGCTAGGTTAAAGGCTATTGAAACGTATAAGTTGGCTTTAGGATAAATCAATAAAGGCAATTTCAAGTAATATTGAAATTGCCTTTATTTTAATTTACTTATTGTAAGTATAATGCATTATCCACAATATATGGATCATTCGTTTTTTGAGGTAGTTCCACATAGTTTTTTCTTGATCCTGACTTTTCATAAAACCATTTATTATAGAAAAAACCATCTGTTAAAAAATTAACATCTTTATAGGTTAATAATGTAAAATCTGAATTTGACAACTCTAATATATTCCTAATCCTAGGGTCGTGAAATTCTTCTAAACCTAAATCTAATTTACTAAAATCAAAATCCACTTCACTATCAAAATCGATATCTAAATATGTTTTAACTAAATATTCTCCTTCTTCATCATCAATATTTCTAGTAATACGAAAATTTAAATTCCCCTCATCATATGATGATTTTAATATTACTTTTTGACCATCATAAGAATGGATAAAATTATCATCAGATATAAAATTATTATAATTTAGAATAGGTAAAGTAGGTGATGTATTTGATATTCTCTTTTCATAACCATTACCATAAACAGTTGATATTAACTTATATTCTTTATTTACGCTGTTCATTGGTCTCATTACTTCATAAATGGTATTTTCTCCATCATCCATTTTATTGATACCATCATTAATAATACAATACGCTTCATTATAATCAAACACTTGGAAAAGTGTTTGCATTACATAATTATTATCAAAAACTTTATCCTCATTTTTAAAAATTTGTGTATCGTAAACATTAGAAAAATTGTCTTCAGAAAGAATTATTGTTGTTCCTGATTCTATTAAACTTGTGACTAAGTAAATATATTCACCATTAATTTTTTTGCAAATAAAATAGTTACCATAAAAATCATTATCCTTTTCTCCGAGATGATGAGTCACTTTCAATGATAGTACTACATTATTTCCTTCAAATTTAGTATCAACGTCTTTAAAATTATACCCAATACTATATGTATTAAATTCTTTAGGATAAATGATTGTTATTTCTTTTTCAACAGTAATATCACTTGTAAGTTTGTATTCTATGGGAGCATCATTAGAGTTTAGTTCACTTAGATTAACTTTCTTATATTTAGTATTCTTATTATATATTGTTTGTTCAGAATAATTAAGAGTATAAGTATTAATTTTACATAACATGAATGATTGACCTTCAAATTCTTCAGGAATCTCTAAATTTATAGAATCACCTTCATACTTAGATACATCATATATCTCCGATATTCTTTTTCCATTTTCATCTGTAAAAAAGAATGAATAATAATGATCAGAATAATAAATATATCCACGTGGACCAAAACTTGAAGAACGACTTGAAACATAAAAGTCTTCTACCACAACGGAAGGAAAATAATTATCTACTTCTATCGTAATGTTTAACTTTGTTTTTGTTTCTAATAATCCTTCAGCTTCCTCAAATTGAGCAATTACCTCTAGATCATTCATACCTTCTGGTAATAATTTCGAATCAAACTCAAAATTATATTTATTGTTCTCTGTTAAAATACCATCTGCAATCAAAGATCCATTACTATAAAGTCCTACTTGTTGAATTGTAAGTAATTCCTTTTCATAATCTGTTATGTTAACAGTTAGCTTTGCTGTTCTTCTTAAGAAATCAACAGAGTCAACCAATGAGATTCTGGGCAAATCGAGCTCTTTAACATTTGGTTTTTCTTCGTTTTTAGTTGTACAGCAAAAAAATAGGTTGGTCATTACTAAGATTAGTAAGACGTTTTTAGTAAAAAGTCTCATGAACGGCATAATAGTTAATCAAATTTAAAAAGTGAATATAATAATGTAATATTATATAATATTCGCAATTAACAACCATTAACTTAGAGGTGCAATGTTATTTGATCGAATCTGTAAAAAGCAAAAAAGCCATTCAAAACTTTTCGTTTCAAATGGCTTTTTTCTACCCCCCTGCCTTCTTGGCTTTATAACCCGAAGCTTTCAGGAGTTCTAAGACTTTATCTCTAAAGTCACCTTGTATTATAATTTCTCCATCTTTGGCAGAACCACCTACACCACATTTGGATTTAAGTGTTTTGGCCAATGATTTTAAATCGTCTTCTGTACCCACAAAACCAGTAATTAGTGTAGCCGTTTTTCCTTTTCGGTTTTTACGGTCCAACATCACCTTTAAGTTTTGTTGCTGAGGTGGCAATGTTTCTTCTTCTTGCTCCTCGTCATAATCATAATCGTAATCAGGATCAGTACTGAATACTACACCCAAACGATCTTTCCAATCTCCAGAATCTTGTTTTGCCATAATTATATTTTTTGAGCTAGTACAAATCGTCTAACTTCATTTTTAGATACTTACTTATAGAGAAATATACGCTACTTACCACTACAAAGGTTCCTAAAATAATAGAAAACAATGCAATTAAGCCTACATCTACTGTATTTAGTAATTTTGATACCTGAGGAATCGAACTTATAGTTGAAGTGCTAATAAAAAGCAATAACACCGACGCAATCAATCCGCCAATCGCTCCTTGTATAGCTCCCCTCACTAAGAAAGGCTTTTTGATGAACATTTGAGTAGCCCCTACCAACTGCATCGATCGAATTAAAAATCGCTGAGAGAAAAGTGCCAAACGGATAGAGTTGTTAATTAGCATGATGGCAATAACAAAGAAGATCACTGATAATCCAATGATTATCCCTCCAATTATTTCCATATTGTTTCTAACACTTCTAATCAAATTGTTTGTGTAGATTACTTCGTAAACTCCTCCAAGGTTTTCCAAACTCTTTTTCGATTGAAGTAATTCCTCATCACTATCCAAACCTATGTTTACTCTTACAGCGAAGGCATCACGTAGTGGATTGTCTCCAATAAACTTTACAAAGTCTTCGCCTGTACTCTCCTTCATTAACTCAGCGGCCTCTTCTTTACTTATGTAGATAGGTTCTTCACCTACTGCTACAAATTCAAATGCTTTGATTTGTGCAAGAAGAGTATCTTTCTGAACATTTGATAGATTTTTCTCTAAGATCACCTGCATTTCCAGGCCAGATGACAAACGATTTGCAAGTCTAGTAGTACCTAATGCAAATAATGCAAAAAGGGCAATCATAAAGAGTGCTGCAGAGATACTAAATAAAACGTTTGCGTAAGGATAGCTTCCAACAATTTTCTTCTTCATATATCAAAAAAATAGGATCTTACCATTGTATCGCAGTCTTACCATTTTGCTTCAAATAGGCATTGGTATTACTGAACTGATGATTTCCAAAGAAGCCTCTTGATGCCGATAAAGGAGATGGATGTACCGATTTAAACACCTTGTGTCTCGTTTCATCGATCACTTCTCCTTTTTTCTGAGCATAACTTCCCCACAATAAGAATACAACCCCTTCACACTCATCAGAGACTTTTTTAATCACCGCACTGGTAAACTCTTCCCATCCTTTCTTCTGATGTGAACCTGCTTTATGTGCCTCAACTGTGAGTGTGGCATTCAGTAATAATACGCCTTGATCAGCCCATCTTTCCAAGTTACCCGATGTTGGAGGTTCAATCCCCAAATCGTTTTTGATTTCCTTGAAAATATTTCTCAAAGATGGAGGAATTTTCACCCCATCGTTTACTGAAAAACATAAGCCGTGTGCTTGGTTTACATCATGGTAAGGATCCTGTCCGATAATTACCACTTTAATGTCATCAAATTTACAACGATCAAAAGCGTTAAAAATTTGACTTGCGGGAGGAAATATTTCTTTTGAAGCATATTCTGCTTTCACAAAAGTAACCAACTCCTCAAAATACGGTTTATCGAACTCTTCCTGAAGTTTGTCTTTCCAGCTCGATGCTATTTTAACGTCCATAGAGTAGACAATTAGTCTTTTACAATTTCAAATGATAAAGCTGCTGCTAATTTAGCAGTTCTACGATCAATATCATAAGTTGGATTTAATTCGGCAATATCTGAACTGATTACCTTACCACTTTTATGAATTTTCTTAAACAATTTCATAAAGGTTGGATTTGGTGAAATACCATTAAAAGCTGAGGCACTTACACCTGGAGCGTAATGGGCAGCAAAAACATCCAAACATGTTGTCTGATATATAAAATCGACTTTATCCATAAAACCCACCAACTTATGGGTTGTTCCTACTTTATCTGCTTCGGTTAATCGACGACCAGAAATGTATCTTGCTCCAAGTTCATCTGCAATATTATACAAACGCTTTGTGTTGCTGTTTTTCTGAATCCCGATCACTAAATAATTAAAATCCTCACCTCTTTCTTTCTGATCTTGGGCAATCTGATAGAAAGGTGTTCCAGAACTTGGTAGCGGGTTAGGTTCTCTTAAATCGAAATGAGCATCGATATTCACGATTCCCAAAGTTTTCCCAGGGTGTTTTTGATCCATAAAATCACGTATACCTAAGTAATGTGCATAAGCAATTTCGTGTCCACCACCCCAAACAAATGGCTGATAACCCGATAGCAATGCTTTAGTGATTAATTGACCAAGATTAATTTGAGCTTGCTCTAGATCTTCGTTCAAACATTGAATGTTTCCTAAATCGACCAATTTCAATTCTTTAGAAAAGTGAACAGGTAAGTTGGCACATGCTTTTCTTAGCTCATAAGGGCCATCAATAGCACCTAACCTTCCTTTATTTCTTTTCACTCCCTCTTGACACATGAAACCAATTAAGGCAATACCTTTTTGATTTTCTGCAAGTGGAGGAATTTCTGAAGTGGATAAATCAATAACATCTATTCTTTGATGCCATCTTTGTAGGTCATAGTCTTCACCATCGTTACGTCCTGACCAAATGTTTTCATTGGTTGCTAAATATGCTTTATCTATCATTATAATTGTACTATTCTAATATGGATTTAGGAAAAAAAATTAGTATGTGTTTTATCAAATACAAATAAACAAAAAGCTTGATTATGAGCGAAAAATTTTGTATAATATAATTCGATTCTTTTAAATATATCACATAAACACATTAATATTTTATTCAAAATGTTCTTACCCTTGACATATTCAACTAGCTGTTTGTCTAAATATATAAGAACGCAACCTAATAACTTAATCTCATTTAAAAATATAATTTTCCCATGAAAAAGATTCCTTTATCACCTACTTCTACCATCCATCAATCACAACTTGAACATCCATCTACTGCCAACGAATTAGAAATACCTAGAGATACACCCGAAGAAGAACGCATAAATAGTTTAACCCACGGAGTCGCTGCCTTACTTGCTTTTGTAGGTCTTTGGGCATTACTTTCTAGAATAGATATTCATGATCCTAAAATGATGATCAGCGCCATGCTTTATGGTGGTAGCATGATTATCTTGTTCACATGCTCTACACTATTACACTTACATACTGACGACGCCTTTACAAAGACTTTTGTTATTTTAGATCATAGTGCAATTTATTGGTTAATTGCCGGAACATATACTCCAATGGCCTTAATCAAGATTCCTCATCTTGGTGGACATTGGTTATTTATTATGGTTTGGATCATCGCATTCCTTGGTACAGTCTTTAAAGTAATTTTTGCTGATCGTTTTCAATGGCTGTCCGTAACACTATACATTTGTACCGGTTGGGTTGGAATATTCCTCTTACCGGAGATGTTTACTGAAGTGGGTGATGGCATGAATTATGTTATCGCAGGTGGATTATGTTATACATTTGGAGTCCCTTTCTACCTATGGAGAAAGCTTAGGTATAACCATGCGATTTGGCACTTATTTGTAGTTGCGGGAGCTGCATGTGTCTACTATGGTTTTTATCACTATGTGTTTTAAAAGAATAAATGAGATAAGTAAAAAAACAGGGTTGTTTCAAAAAATTGAAACAACCCTGTTTTTTTTATCCTTCTATATTTAAAACACTATGCCCAGATATCGTTCCTTCTGAAAGAACGATTTTGGTAGGTATCCTTTCTTTAATTTGTGGTAAGTGTGATATCAAAGAGATCGTCTTACCGCCAGTATCTCTTAGATGTTCCAATGCAGATATTGCTTGATCCAACGTTTGTTCATCGAGGGTACCAAATCCTTCATCAATAAATAAACTTTCCACTTTTACATTCTTACTAGCCATATCGGCTAAACCCAAAGAAAGTGATAAACTTAACAAGAAGGACTCCCCTCCACTAGTAGAATTTACCACCCTTTCTTTGTCTCCCGCATAGCGATCAATAATGAATAGCTGTTTATTGTCTCCCGTTTTGGGTTCTGCAAACAGGTAGCGATCAGTAAACTTCACTAAATGATGATTGGCTTTCATCAATAAAGTTTTCAATACAATACTCTGTGCAAACTTATTGAACTTATCTCCTTTTGCTGACCCAATAAGGTCTTCCATTATTCGCCATAAGTTATACTCCGGCGTTAGTTTATCTCTTTGCTCGAGTTTATCTTTTACCTCTTTTTTCTTCTCTTCATTATTTTTTATCTCCCCGCCAATCTCTTCCAAAGTCAGTCGTAATTCCTCCATTTTCAGAAGTTGCTGCTTTACTTTTTCCTCTATCTCATCCAATGTTTCATTTGGTATTGTGTCTTTAAGTAGCGCCTGCTGTCTTTCCTCATTATAAGTCTTAATCGATGTTTTTAAAGTGATTTCTAAATCATCTACTTCCTTCAATAACTTTTTATTTTCCTGATGATTTGATTCTTCTTTTAAAACTTCATCAAACTGCCCCACTAGAATTCCCTTTTCTTCAAGTGCTTTATCAAAAGATGCTTCTTGTTCCAACAAACTATCTGATAATTCCGCTAATTCAGTTTTCAAATCAGCTAATTGATTGGTCAGACTTTCTTCATTACTCTTTAGAGAAGCTAATATTACATTGATTTCATTTAGTTGCTCATCAATTTTCTTCCCTTTTTCCTGCATCAATTTTCTTTCTTCAGGAACCATTTGATCTTTGAAGAGTTCAAAACGTTTATCTTTTAGTTTTGATAAAAATGATTTTGTCTGATTCGTCTCCTCTTCTTTAGATATATATAGAGTTTCCAGCTTTCCCAACTCTGACTGAAGAGCAGTCAATTGCTTTTGATATTCTTCCAACCACTTCGGTGCATTCTCTACAATTTGTTGCTTCTTCTGATATTCATCCAACCAACGTTTCAGATCCACCAACAAACTTTCTTCTTGATAATACCCCTCATATTTCGATAAAATGCCATCCGATTGAAGATTACTTTTTCGAACATCGTCTGCTTTATTCAATAACTCAAGCACCTCATTTAAACCTTCTTTTTTATTTTGAATGTCCTGAAGTAATGATTGTTCGTTCTTAAAAGTCTTGAAAGTATCTGATGTATAAGAAATATTCTTAAGTTCTAACTCACTTTGACTTTGACCAATCAAAGCATTAATTGCCTCCAATTGTGATTTCAGACCAACAATCTGTTTTTTCTTTTCTTCGATTTTAGTCTTGAATTTCACTTCATTTTGAAGGAATGTATTGAGCTCGTTCTCCTGTTGACTTTTCTTTTCCGTTACCTCCTTGAGTTGTTTTTGGACCGTTTGCAACTCATCTTCCGATTTTACTTCTTTTGTATAAGGATGATCCAAAGAACCGCAAACTAGACAAGGTTCATTCTCCACTAACTGATTCCTCAATACCTTTATATCCTCAGCAGCTTCCCACTTCAACCTTTTCTCTTTCGTAGTGAGCTCATCTAAAAACAACCCAATACCTTCCAACTGTTTTTTACTACCCTCTACCAGCTTAGTATTTCCTTCAATTTCTTTCTGAAGATCAACTACTTCTTGCTCCAAATCCTTCTTTTGTTCTTCTACCTTATTCGATTGCTGAGAATTAATATCCATCAACTGCAACTGCTCCATTAGGCTATTTACCTCTTCAGTATTTAAATCAGGAAGCTGACGTTTTGCTAAAGCCTCATTGATATAGTTTTCGGTAGATAATTTCCATTGATTCAGTAGTGCTAATTGATCAGGAAATGATTTCCCATTCAAATGCTTTTTGATCCCCTCTTTAGATTGATCAATTTTAATATCAAATGCTTTTTGATCCTCCTCCACTTCTTTCATCAAATTGGTTAAAAGTGGGTAATCAAAAGCTATCTTTTCTAGTTTTTGATGTTCAAATAGCCATTCTTTTCCTAATTGGAGTTCCTGTTCTTGTTTATAAATTGAATCGGATTTTTGACTTATATCCGCTAGTAATTTCTTTTTATTTTCCTTTCTTTCCTCAAGATCTGATTCTTGATTTTTTAATTTTATTCCAGCATCATTAATTGCTTTATCCACCCCCTCTACTTCATTCCATAATTTCTCAGATGCTGATAATTCTTGGAGATACTTCTCTTTTTTACTTTGTATCTCAGATCCTTTAAGCTGATTTTTATCTATCTCCAGCTTATTATTTTTTGATTGATTATTTAACTCCTCCTGTTTTACTTGTCCTTTTGCTATTCGATCTTTTAGTGACTGACATTCTTTATATAAAGAAATTACAGGAAGCACCTGTTCATATTGTTCCACCTTTAAACGTAAAGGCTTCAACTTTTCTTTCCTCTCGATTACTTGATCTAACTCCTCATTTTGTTTTTCTAATTTGAGATCAAAATCAAGAACAGTGCGTTTAACATCTATCGATTTCTGTCCAACCGTTTTGTCTTTATCGAGTTTAATCAATAGCGCATTGTGTTCATCATAAGATCTTTGAAGTTCATCAATCTCTTCCTCCCCCTTGATTTCAATTGCATCAATTACCTGAGAAAGAATATCATACTGCTTCTTTAATTGTGAAGCTCTTTCAAAAACCGCTATACTGATTTGTCTATAATCAAGCTTCTTCGTAATCTTCTCCAATAATTCAGAACGATCTTTTTCGTCTGCCGCCAACAATGCTTTAAACTCCCCTTGTGACAACATGATAGATTTCACGAATTGATCGTAACTCAAACCAATAAGCTCCTCGTTTTTCTTTGGGACTTCTCCTTTTTTAATAGGGATGATTTCACCTGTTTCAAGATGCCCTACTTCCATATGATAATCACGGATTTCTCCTTTTCTTGCCCCTTTTATTAAAGTGGAAACTGTCCATTTACTTCTATAACTTGATACTTTTCCCAAGTTCTTCACCTCATAGTCCACCTCCACAACTGCTTCAGTTTCCCCTCGTGTCAATAATGCTCCGGAAGACTGAATATTATTACTAGAAAACTGACCAGATGCCCTTGGAATTCTGTTATACAAACCTAAAGTAATGGCATCTAAAATAGTCGATTTACCAGCACCTGTTTTCCCTACAATGGCTATTAAGCCCGCCTCTTTTAAGGGAGTGTCATCAAAATTTATGGTGTGCTCACCTTTAAGTGAGTTTATATTCTTAATGTATAATCGTTTTAGTCTCATTAGTTAGTCGTTTCTTCGTTTTGTTCTATTTCAATAAAAGCCTGTATCAACTGATCTTTCAATTCCTCATCAATCTCAATTTTATCTTCTTTTTCTAATCGTTGTTTAAAAATATCCAATGGAGTCAGATCGTCTAAGTCAATATGATTTTCGAACAAATCAGCAGCAGATTTAGACTCAGATTTAAAAGTATGTCGATGTTTGATGATTATCCCTCTATGTTGTTCATAGCTTTCACTAAACTCCTTGATAAGCGTTTCAATATCAATAAATAAAGTGGGATTATATTTTGCTTCAATCACTTCCAATTCGATCAGTTGATCCAGCTGAGTAGCATCATTTTCTAATTTGAAAAGTTTGCTTTTACACTCCTCAAAAGTTCCACTTACTTTAACCAATTTTCTTTGAGGTGGAATTACCACTTTTTCAGAAGTCACTTCCTTGTCATTCACCTCAATTATTCTAACTCCGTGTTGGTAATTACGTTCTGAGAAACTTAAAGGATATGGTGAACCTGAATAAAAAATGGGCACTTGTCCTTTTACTTGTTGAGAAGAGTGAATGTGTCCTAAGGCAACATATTCAAAGATTTCTGGGAAAATATCACCTTCTACCCCCGCTTGATGCCCCATCTGTATTTCCCTTTCACTACTAGTATCTGATAATGCTCCATGCGCATATAAATGCCCCATAGCTAAAGCTGGAACAGAATAATTTCTATCTTTAATTATCGCCCCGATTTCTTGATAATGAGATTTCACCCCTTCTTTTATGGCTTGAATTCTATCATCAAAAGTACTTCCTTCAACCATTTTCTTGAGGTCTCTATCCCTTAAAAAAGGGACGGCAGCTACCACCAATTGAAGTGCACCATTTTTGTCTTTTACTTCAATTATTTCATCAGCTAACTGATGAGTCACACCACTTATAATTTGAGTGTTCACATGCTTGGCAATTTCTATAGTGATTCCCATAGATGAAACACTATCATGGTTACCATCCGTGATAATTACTTGGATCTGATGACATTCGTTTTGTAATCTACTTAAGAGATCTAAAAATTGTTTTTGACTACCTAAAGAGGGATAAGCTGAATCAAAAATATCACCTGCTACTATCAGTAAATCAATATTATTTTTATTTATGAATTGAATTAACCAATCTTTGAATCGTTCAAAATCTTCTTCTAAAGAATAATTAAGTAAGCGTTTACCAATATGCCAGTCTGCTGTGTGAAGTATTTTCATTAAAAAGGGGTACTTTGATTTAAGAAAATGAAAATACCGCTTTTACTTGTAAGCACAAAACGTAATATTTATTTGATGAAAGATCTTAAATTTATTGTATATAAAAACGCTTCACAAATTGTTCTCTTCCATGGGTTATTTTTAAAATATAATAACCTGTTGATAATTGATGAGTATTGATACTACTTAAATTTCCGTTTGTAGCTTCTACAATTAATTTACCGTTTTCATCAAATACTTGATAAGATGCTAAAAATGTAAAATTGATAGTTTGAACATGTATAGTTTTTCCTTTACTAACGTGATTAGGGAAAACATTCACATCAGTCGTAGAGTTATTATTCAAGATACTTTTAGGACAATAATATTCGAATCGACCATCAAAATCAACTTGTTTTAAACGATAATATAATACTTCATTTTCTACATCTAAAGTAACGATATAATTAGTTCTGGTATTGGTATTTCCATTTGCATTTATCCGTTTTTCAGTATACCAATCCCGTTTATTGCTAGAAGATTCTATAATAAAATGAGAAGCATTTTCTTCCATAGCAGTAGCCCATGATAATTCTATTTTAGTATCTTTTATGCTAACAGAAAAATAAATAAGATGTACAGGAAGATCTGCTGAATTAAAATAATCCCAAAATTCATCATCGGGAGGGAATGTATAATTTTCCTTTTTTGTACCATCAATGGAAACACCTGCAACGGTGATGGTATTCATACAAAATATGTGCTCATAGTTTAACATAGAACCAGAAATGGTAACATCTCCTCCAACTTTTACGGAATCAGTATTCGTTAGTGCTCCTAAAGTCGTAAGATTTGCCTTGGCAAATAATCTGTGACTATTAGTAAGGTTTGATGCCGTATGATTTTTATGAAAAACAAGAATGCCTTTATTATTAATAGATTGATTTTGGGTAATATCACCTTCAATTATAAAAGAGGAATTTGTTTCTACGACAAAATGGGTGGCAGTTAAATTTAAATTACCGGAGGATTCAATAACCACCACAGCTTGGTTAGTGATGAATAAGGTATCATAATCCCATGTTACCGCTCCATTTATAAAAACAGTATCAGCACTATTGTTTCCATCAATAATTAAATTCGTTGAACCATCACCTTCTGAACATGATGATAGAGTTACATTATTATTTAATGGATTAGGTATTCCACATGATGCAAAAAGTACATTAACGTTTACGATAAAAATTATAAATAAAAGAGAAAGTTTTTTTGGGATGTGCATGTGGTCAATTATGGATGTAATTTAGAAACATACACATGTTTGAAAAAGTTCGTAAAATAAAAAAAACTCCAATGTTTAAACCATTGGAGTCTATATCTATTTTGAATCTGTATTCGATTGATTTCCTACAATATCCGATCTTCTTTTAAATCTCTTCTTTTTCGAACGGTAATCTAAGTAATAGCCTACCATAGGGAAAATCGTACTTAAAGTAAGAATAAATATAACTTTATAAATAAAATTACTCGTTTCCATAGTTTATTGTGTTTAAGTTGGCTCAAATATAGGGGTTTGATTAATTATTATAAAGTAGTTATCAATAATTAATGATGAGATGTAATTTCTTTTTTATTTTCATCCATTTAAATATCAAATACTATTGATGTAAGACCTTTACAAGAGAACCAATTATGTGTTGAATTGTTCTGAAATCTGAATTTTAATTAAGCACGAAATTACATGACTTATTAAACAAACTGTTCGGCATATTTAATTTTTTAAATCAAAAATGTGTTATTGTGATGACCCTAAACATTAAACTCATGAAAACCATTATTACCCTACTTTTTGCTTTACCTTTTATTCTACCCCTTACAAGTTTCAAGAATACTGTTATTGAAAATCCTTATGCTCAGCTCACTGTTTTCAGTGAAAAAGGGGGGCAATTTGAAGACAATATTCATGTCTATATAGTAGAATTTAGACAATCTTTTGATGTAAAAGCAAAAGTGACTTACAACAAAAACAATAAACAAGTTATCTTGGATTTTATTGGAGCAGATGGCTCACATCATCACGAAATGCTCGATGGTGTAATCATAGAAAAAAATAAAGAAACACCAAGTGTAGTTACTTTCGAGAATCATGATAAAAACGACGAAATCTATGTTTCTGTCACTGAATACATGGGGAAATTATCTGTCATTTGGAATGGGGAATTCTATCATATGATGTAAAAAAAAGCCATCAAATAATTGATGGCTCTCTTAATTTATCCTTTAAAATGTCCTTGTATCTAATTCAACAATTCTTGATTGTTTATTTTTTATTCATACTTCAAGAATTATTTTTTCAATTTAGATTCATAATAGACATTTACTTTTGATCTTTGATACTGACGATCGCCTGCTTGACCGTCTGCCCATAAAATTCTTCCTTTATTTACATCATAAAATGGTTTGATATCAATTACTCTTAGCGTTAACTGACCTGACAATACGTGAGACGCGATTGTATGACCATTTTTTTCGTATTTAAGAATGTATTTATACGCCATATCACGCATATATTTTCCTCTAAAAGATGCTAACTTAATATTTCTTTTATCTTCTTCTCCAGATGCTTGTCCTCTACCTTCTAAAGAGATACGGTAAATACGATCCGGGTTTGCAGATAAGTTTTTCAAGATGCTTTCGCAAATCTGATCAAGTTGCTTTTTTTGATCGTCCGAGAAAATAGATAGTTTAGTTTCTCCTGCACCATAAGTTTCAGAACTGTAAACTACTCCAATTGGATTATTTCTTAATTTTTCCCCTACTGGGACGATTTTTTCTTTTGATAAAATATAGCTCATAGGACGTGATAAATTTTAAAAGGATGATTTATTTTTAATAGGCTTTTTAAATACTGCCTACACAAAAGTACATAAAGTCTACCAACTTACAAGAGTATTAAGATATTTTTTATGTAAACCTTCGTTTTTTTATATAAAATGATAGTTTTTTAAGAGTTTAAAAGCATCTTCAAACGGTCAATTTCTTTGACATATTCTTCTTTCTGTCTTTTTAACTCCTCTTGAGTGGCTGTCATTTCCTCTAAGTTCTGTCTCATTTCTTCTTCCTGAGACCTCACCTGTTCAGCTTGCTCTTGAGAAACCTTAAGTAATTCTTTTAATCGTTCTGCTCCGATTTTGTTTAAGATAGTAATCGCTAAGCTTTCGCAAATACGTTTTAAGAAATCTAATTCAAATTCTTTTAGTTCCTTGAATCCAGCAACCTCAATTACACCTTCCACTTTTTCATAAGCGAGTAATGGATAGATGGCTACAAAAGATGCTGTTGCATCACCAAGTCCGGAACTAATATTCACATATCCTTGAGGAACATCTTTAATAATGATCGGCTTCTTCTCAATGTAACACTGACCAATTAGGCCTTCACCTCTTTCTATATTTGTCTTATCAAGATATTTTTTTCTATCGTAAGCATAAACCGACTGCTTTTTTAAAAAATCATTCCCATCGGCATCTTCTTTACGAGTAAAAACTGCTACTTGATTAAGATTAAGCACTCTTGCCAAGAAGCTAGCAGAATGATCGATCAGCTCATCTAGATCTTCTACAGATCGGGTTAAATCGTTAAAATCAGAAATATTTTGAGTGGTCCAAGACCTTTCTTCGTCTTCTTGTTTTGTTTTTTGAACTTGAGTTAGTGCTTCTTTTAATTCTTTTTCCGACTTCTCTAATGTTAAGTTTCGTTCAACTCTTTCTTTTGTTAATTTTTCGCTTTCATTTCTATACCTTAATTGCTCTTTTTGCATTAAAAACAGAAGAATTGCTAAACCAGCAAGACCTATAATTAATCCTCTTTTCGACATTGGAGCATAATTTAAATCATAATCCAAAAGTGGATCAATCAGCAAGTCCGATAAAGGGAACATGGCAACAATGGTAAAGCATAAAACCAGAAATAGTGACCATTGAGCAATCCTCTCCTTCATATCAAAAACAAGGAATGGGATAATAGTATGCACCATACCTATTAGATAACCTGACATTCTTGGAATTGCACCGACTGGTGTTAAATAAGAGTTGTATATAATCACCACCGACATAGGTACCGTACAAAGCAAAATTCTAGCAATGGTAAATAACCTTAGATAATTTAAAGACAATACAATTAGGTTAGCAAGTATGCCCATTAATGGCCATTGCAATAATGTAGGGGCTTTAACGATAGAAACAATAAGATAAAAAACATGAAAAATCATCAAGTAAAAAGCGAATTGATTGGTAGTGAATACCTTTTCGCTCATTATTGTTTTGGTATTTTTGTTTATACCTATATTAAATATCTGTTGAACTAAATTCATCTTAAAAAGTACTTCATTAATGCCTTTTGATTCTCATGCAATATTGGTGCTAACATGTTTATTTATGAAACGCATTCTATATAAAAATTAGTATGAGAGTGGATTAAAACCTTGGTTGGAGAAATTATTTTTCATCGAACACGGGTTATTAAGGAAAAAAATAGATTGTTTTTAATTACTCTCCAAAAAATTGGTAAATTAGTGTAAGCTGATGAAACAATAAACGGTAATAATACAATCTAGTACTCATTACCAAGTTAAGTGCTGTACATTTCCTCTTATGAACATTCGGTAAATCTATAATTTACCTTATTATTTATAAAGAACTGTAGATTTATTCCATATCCAATTAAATTATTATAATTTTGGAAGGATTCATTCCTGGTAAATGGAAACTTTTTAAACTTTCGCCACAAAATTCTAAATATGTCTTCTGAAAGAAAACAGAACGTAAGAAAAAATATATACAAACCTTCTTCAAATGATGAAAATTCTCATACATCTGATGAAGAGAAAAAGCCTAAACGAATCTCATTTGATGGTTTAAAATTCAATAGAGACAAGTTCAGTGACCCCCGATTTAAAACGAGCATAGGCCTTTCGCTTATTTTCTTAGCCATCTACTCATTCCTCGCACTATTATCTTTTGTCTTTACTGGCAAAGCCGATCAAAGTGTGATTGAAAATGTGGGTGGAATTTCCGAGTTAATTTCTACGGGAAAAGAAGTAGACAATTGGCTTGGTTTATTAGGTGCTGCCTTGTCACACTTATTGGTGTATGACCTTTTTGGTATTGGTGCTATCCTAATTGTACCTATGCTTCTTTCTAAAGGCTATGAACTATTTACTTTGGGTAGAGGCAAAGTGATCCGTTTTAGAAAGTTAGGATACATCTGCTTTTTCTACATGCTATGGACTAGTTTATTCTTGGGATACATCGTTGTAGTAAAAGATTCCCCCAATATCTTAGGTTTCTTGTGTGGTAAAGTTGGTTTCGTAATAGCCAACGCTTTATACAGTTTAATTGGTTTTGGTACATTAATACTTCTGATTTTAATGGTATTGATACATTCAGTGTATATATCAAAATTCAAAAAATTAGACAAAGCCCTTCGTAAAGTCACAACAAATCGTTTTGAAACTGTTGAAGATCAAGCTGCAGCAGAGGAAATAGAAAAACTACATCAAGAATCGCTTCAAGAATTTGAGAATGATAATGAAGAGATTACTGAAAACAAAGTAGAAGAGGAAGATATCACCACTTCATCAGAAACTCAGATAGAAGAAAATTCTGTTACTGAAACAAAAGAAACAGTCAAGGAAACAGCAGAATCAAATGATTTGATGCCTGCAAAACCAATTCTCCCTGAATTAAAAGACGAGAAAGAAGAACAATCTATTAAAGTAGATCCTATTTCTGTAGATGTAAATATTCAAGTGGAACATGTTCATGTAGGACAAGAAACTTCACCTCAAGAAATTGAGGCCAAAGAAATTAACCGTCCGAACAATGTTACTCCACAAATGGAGGCTCCAAAACAAAAAACTGCTCCTGAAACTCCTCCTACACCTATGATTGATGTAAAGGAAGAAGGTAATGCAGCTCCTCCAATTGAGCTTGATCCCCCTGCCCCTCCAAAACCGAGGGACAAATCAGTTGACCCTACATCATTAAGCAGTGTAAATAATACCGATGATGTAGATAAAGCTAGTTTAGATGCTCTAGATGAACCTGATGAATTAGTACAAGTAGAGGACATGGACGAATACGATCCACGTTTAGATCTCAGTAATTATCGTTTCCCAGAACTTACGCTTTTACACCCTCCGAAAGAGTCTAAGGCGAAGGTAACGAAAGAGGAACTAGAGGCAAATAAAGAACGTATTGTTAATACACTTCGTCACTTTAAAATTGGTATTGCGTCTATTAGTGCTACCATAGGACCTACAGTTACTTTATATGAGATTGTTCCTGAAGTGGGCATCAAAATCTCTAAAATTAGAAACCTAGAAGATGATATCGCCTTAAGTTTAGCAGCTTTAGGTATTCGTATTATCGCTCCAATTCCAGGTAGAGGTACAATTGGTATTGAGGTACCAAATAATAATAGAGAAATGGTTTCAATTTCATCTGTGATAGCCACAGAGAAGTTTGCTAAGGCTAAAATGGCATTGCCGGTTGCTTTTGGTAGAACTATTTCGAATGAAGTATTTGTCATGGACCTTGCTAAAATGCCTCACCTTTTGATGGCAGGAGCTACGGGACAAGGTAAGTCGGTGGGTATTAATGTTCTATTGAGTTGTTTACTTTATAGAAAACATCCATCGGAGCTTAAATTTGTGATGATCGACCCTAAAAAGGTAGAATTATCACTCTTCAATAAAATTGAAAGACACTTCTTGGCCAGTCTTCCTGATGCCGAAGAAGCCATAGTTACAGACACCAAAAAAGCAGTTCATATCTTAAATTCATTGTGTACAGAAATGGATATGAGATACTCTTTATTAAAGGCTGCAGGTGTTAGAAACATTAAAGAATATAACGCTAAATTCTGTCAGCGTCGATTAAACCCTAAAAAGGGTCACCGATTCCTTCCATACATTGTGTTGGTTATCGACGAATTAGCCGATTTAATGATGACCGCAGGAAAAGAAATAGAAGGACCAATTGCTCGTTTGGCTCAGTTAGCCCGTGCCATCGGTATTCACCTAGTTGTAGCCACACAAAGACCGTCCGTAGATGTTATTACGGGTATGATTAAGGCCAACTTCCCTGCTCGTTTATCGTTTAGAGTAACTTCTAAAATTGACTCTAGAACAATTTTAGATGCTGGTGGAGCAGAACAATTAATTGGTATGGGTGATATGCTTTTATCGACGGGCAATGACCTTACACGTTTACAATGTGCATTTATTGATACGGATGAAGTAGAACATCTTTGTGATTTCATCGCTGAACAAACAGGTTTCCATACTGCATACATGCTCCCTGAGTTTGAGGAAGAACCACCTTCTTCTAAATCAGGTGGTGGGGCCGGAAGTCCAGATGACAGAGATGATTTATTTGAGGAGGCCGCTCGTTTACTGGTAAGACATCAACAAGGTTCTACCTCTTTAATTCAAAGAAAATTAAGTTTGGGGTATAATAGAGCTGGTAGAATCATTGATCAACTAGAGGCTGCCGGTATTGTTGGTCCATTCGAAGGTAGTAAAGCAAGGCAAGTTAATGTAAAATCAGAGATGGAATTAGAATCCCTTCTAGCCACTCTTTAATTTGCCTTTTCTATAGTAATAGGGTATAAAATGTAACTTTTATACCCTATTTTTACGTTAATAGTTAACATGTCAAATTATATTCAGTTCAACAATCAGAAAACGATGAAAAACAAACATATATACAATTCTATTTTATTTATTTTCGCCTTTATCTTATCATCTAACTTTGCGATGGCACAAAAAGATGAAAAAGCACAAAAAATTCTAGATGATATGAGTAATCATTATATGAGTTTATCTTCATTTAGTGCGGATATTCATCAAGAAATGATTTCTATTAATGATGGAAAAATGGGCGACCTTGATATTAAAGCTATTATTGCTGGAAATAAATATCAGATGCATTTAGAAGGTCAGGTGATTTATAGCGATGCTAAAACAGTTTATCGTTATGATCAAGAAATGGAAGAAGTAACCATTGAAGAGGCAGATACTGAAGGAGAATTAGCAAGTTCTCCAGCTGAAATCTATCAATTGTATAAAAAGAACTTTAAGTATCTATATACAGGTCAAGAAGGTGGATATGATATTGTAGACCTTTCTCCAGAAAAAGGTGCTGATATTAATTTCTTTAGAATAAGAATGTATATCAAACCTGGATCACACGAATTGGTAAAGTGGGAAATGTTCGAAAAAGGAAATCAAAACAAATACGTTTATACTGTAAGTAACTTTAAGAAGAATATTGCAGTAACAGACAACGATTTCAAATTCGACACTTCAAAGCACCCAGATGTTGAAGTAGTTGATTTGAGATAATTAAGACAACACTCTAATGAGAAGCTGTTTCATCTTAATGGAACAGCTTTTTTATATTCTAATCATTCCTCCCAATTGCATTATTTCTAGAATTATCTATACACTTCAAATAACTATCAAAATAATTCATATAGATATAATAAATCAGTGCTTTGTTAATTTAGTTTAAAAGGATTTTATATTAAGTTCACAATCAAATTAAACTAGTTTTTCAATCTTTTTATTTTTTTCATGCAATTCAATCGAAAACTACTACTTACAGCTTTACTTGGAGTTACACTATTTTCATGTACTAAAGAAGAAGTAGAAACTCCCATTTCGTTATCTGAAGACGACCTTCCTTCTCTATCAATCACTGAAAAAGATTTCATAAGAGGCAATGACACACTAGAGATCGACCTAGGAGAATACGCAAACGAACAGATTTCAATTGTTGATATTCAAGTATCAGCAGATGAAAAAACCTTGAACATTGATCAAACGACAACGGATAATAAACTTCAAATTGTATTTGATTCAAAACAGCTTAATGAGGGTGAGAATAATATCACAATCAATCTCTCATTAGATAGTGATTTAGAATTACCCTCTACTTCTTTGTCTCAAGATATTTTAGTCGAAGTGGATAATTACCTGCCGCTTATGTTTATTGAAGAGGGTTTCATCCAAGTTGAAGATGTTGAACTTTCTGGTGAAGATGAAAGTATCGATCTTGAATGGGTTCAACGATTTTTTAACAAAGAAGAAAGTTTTCTAGTACTTGATGAAAACTTTAACCAAGTAACTGAAATTTATAAAGCTGATGGCAAAGAGTTTAATAAAGTTTATGAAATCCCTGAAAATGCAGAAGGTCAAAACTTTATGATTTATCGAATTCAAAGTTCAGAGAAATATGAATACAGTAAATATCTTGGAGAAGTTCTAGCTGATCAATATGAAGATGAAAGAGTAGTTAATATAATTCCTTTCCATAGTCAAGGTGATGAATTCCGTTTAGAAGCTAATCACTTTCAATTCGATGAAAGAAATGAAAGAAATGTAGTCCTAGCTATTAAAAATGCTGATTTTGGTGAACTTAATGTAATATTAAATCGTCAACATGTTATTTCATACGATGATGATTACACCTATTACTCACTTGAAATAAAAGATGCTTACCATTATTTTGAAAATAATTTTGCTTTCACTAACAATACTGTTTTGATTAAAGATAATTCTGATAACCAAGGAATTAAAGTAGATCTTGATCAATTAAACGAAGGAGACACGATAGTAGTAAGTAAAGATTTATTAAGTGAGCCTATTGCTAAAGAATTGAATGATGATGTTGTGGGACTATATCAATGCTTTGAATATAATGACCTTTTGCTTCGTGATAATATTTTTTGTGAGAAGAATGGTAATGCTTTTATAGTTTATAAATTCTTAAATCATGAAGATTCTGAAATCTCTTATTTTGGAGAAACAAAAGTAAGTCCTGAAGTAAATAATAATTCTTCATTCTTTTCTCTTGTAAATTCTTTAGATCAAAGCTTCACAAAACCTCTTGATTTTTCTTTACAAGACTATGAAATCACAGATGATTATATTGCATTAAACCCTTTCAATTATGATACTCCTTTGAACATTTATAATTCAGTTCATTTAGTAATTCAAGATGAAACTATCGGTAATACTATATATAAAAATTATATAAGATGTAGTGGTCGTGATAATGTTAGAGTGGTCGTACCTTTAAAATTTGACTTTGAGGGTTTTGAGGAAATTAATTCAGGGAAATTTAAAGATTTCTTTTCTAATAATATTGAAAAAGTAGGATTCGTTACTTCAACTAACTTTTTAACATCATTAGAAATAAATTCATTCTCTATCTATTCTCAAAAGGATTTATAGAAAGTAACTTATAATCAAAAAGGCAATCTCTTTTTATATTATTTAAAGAGATTGCCTTTTTTCATTTTTCTAAATTACTTCCACAAATAATCCAAAGTATAAGGACTTCCTCCATCGGTAAAGATAGTTCCATCTACAAAACGATATTTCTCGTTAAGTAAAGATATTTCTCTCAAATCCCATGGAGTTAATTGTATATTCAGAGCATCTAAGTTTTGTTGTAACCTATGTTCGTGTACAGATTTTGGTATAGCTACTGTCTCTCTTCTATTCGCCCAAGCCAACATGATTTGAGCTGTTGAAGCATCGTGCTTTTCGGCTATTTCTTTCAGCACCTCGTTCTCCAATAAAATTGGAGGATGTACACCATCTTTTTCCTGTAAACTATCTTTGGAACCTAAAGGTGAATAGGCCGTCAATATTATTCCATGAGCATCCGCATACTCCATCATCGTTCTTTGTTGATTTAATGGATGCATTTCGATCTGATTCACTACCGGTTTGATTCTGCAGTTTGATAAAATCAATTCCAAGTTGGTAACTCCAAAATTAGAGACACCAATAGAAACAGTTTTACAAGCATCAACTAATTCCTCCATTGCTTCCCATGTTTCTAAAATAGGAGCCTCTTCAGAAGTAAGAAACTCTTCTTCTTTTTGAGTAAACTTCACTCCATTCTTGTAAGCAATAGGCCAATGAATTAAATAAAGGTCCAGATAATCTAACTTAAGATCAGATAATGTTTGAGCCAATGCCTTTGGAACATCATCCTTTAAATGAGAATCATTCCAAAGTTTACCAGTAATAAATAATTCTTCTCTTTTTACCAACCCCTCTTCAATACACTCTTTAATTGCATTACCTACTTCAGGTTCATTTTCGTAGATTGCCGCACAATCTATATGACGGTATCCTAGTTTTATTGCTTTTTTTACAGCATCATATACTTCTCCTGGTTTAGATTTCCATGTGCCCAAACCGATGCTGGGAATAGTTTTGCCATTGTTTAATTTAAATGATTTGCTCATACTAAATAGTTATTTGGTTGGTATTTGGTAACTGTTGGTTACTTATTAGAGGTATGTTTATATATACTTTATGTGCAGGATAGATAAGTTTATTACTCCCTAGTAACCTATCATTATTTTACTGTAATGAATATACAATTAATAAAAGGTTATTAAAAGGTAATTCTTTAAAATGTGATGCAACCTTTTTAGTTTTTTATGAGTCTTTCAATTAAACTTTCAGTCTATTGAAAACCATTTTTAATTACACAGTTAAATTTGTATTTTTAATATTCTTAATATAACTCTCTTATACTACATATCATGGCTAAACTAATTATTCAGGATCTCAATAAAATCTATAGTAACAGAGTTCATGCATTAAATAATATTAATTTGACTATTGATAATGGCATGTTCGGATTATTAGGTCCCAACGGTGCTGGCAAGTCCTCTTTGATGCGTACTTTAGCAACCCTTCAAACTCCTGACAGTGGTTCCATTACATTAAATGGATTAGATATTCTGAAAAATCAAGATCAACTACGACAAATTCTAGGTTATCTCCCTCAAGAGTTTGGCGTTTACCCAAGAATTACCGCTGAAGAATTACTCGATCATTTGGCAATTCTAAAAGGAATCACCCAAAAGAAAGAAAGAAAAGAGTTGGTCGACTTCCTTCTGAATAAGGTGAACCTTTATGAACACAAAAATAAAGCTGTAAAAGGATTTTCTGGAGGTATGAAACAAAGAGTGGGTATTGCCCAAGCTTTAATTGGAGACCCAAAAATAATTATTGTTGATGAACCTACTGCAGGCTTAGACCCTGGAGAAAGAAATCGTTTTCACAATTTACTAGCTGATGTTGGTGATAGTGCTGTCGTGATCTTATCCACACACATTGTTGACGATGTTCGAGAATTATGTACTGATATGGCCATCATGAGTCATGGTGAAATTGTATATAACGGTTCTCCAGAAAATGTAATCAGTGAATTAGAGGGATTGGTTTGGCAAAAAACAATTGCTCGAAATGAATTAGAAGAATATGACAGTAACTATAAAATCATTTCTAATAAAATGGTGGGTGGTAAAACTGTTATTCACATACTAAGCAATTTAGATCCTTCTAACGGTTTTGTTCAAGTAGAACCCGACTTGGAAGACGTATTCTTTACCAAAACATCATTAACTCCTCAGACTCAAGAACTATAATTTATGTTTGCAGAATTTTTTAAAAAAGAGGTTGTTAGTGCTTTCAAACAACCTATGATCTATATATTCTTATTTGTTGTGGCCTTGCTTTGTTTCGGAGCAACTGCATCAGATAAAGTAATGATTGGAGGTGCTATAGGAAATATACATTCTAACTCCCCAACGGTAGTTATTAATTTCACTTTAATCTTAAGTATTTTCGGTATTCTGTTTGCCACTGCATTTTTTAATAATGCAGCTTTAAGAGACTTTAATAGCGGGTTTAACGAAATAATGTTTTCTGCTCCAATTAAGAAAAGAGATTATTTCTTTGGACGTTTTTTAGGAGCTTTACTTCTCTCTACAGTACCTCTACTAGGTGTTGCCTTAGGTATTTTATTAGGCAGTATTATTGGACCAATTTTCGATTGGACCGATCCCGAAAAATTTGGACCTACACCTTGGTTAGCTTTCCTTTGGTCATATTTTATGATCATTCTTCCAAATATGCTCATTTCTGGAGCCATCATTTTTGGATTATCAACTCAATTTAGATCAACAACTATTTCATTTGTTGGTGCCGTTATCATTTTTGTGGGGTACATTATTGGAACAACTTACAGCTCTGATTTAGAGAATGAACAATTGGCTGCATTGATTGATATTTTTGGTTTATCAGCCATCAACTTAGAAACGAAGTACTATACACCAGTTGAAAAGAATACATTAATTCCTGCTATAACATCAATTATAAGTTTGAACCGTATTATTTGGGTGGGTATCAGTTTCTCTATCATAGGACTGTTCTATAAACTTTTCTCTTTTGAAGTTAGAAAGAAAATTAAAAAAGAAAAGGTCGCTGTTGTTGAAAAGAAAATTGATTTCATCAAACCAAAACTTCATCATCAATTTACAAGTAAGACAGATTGGGTGCAATTCATTAGTTTTCTGAAAATCAATTTCAAGAATATCATGAAGAGCAACACTTTCAAAATCCTTTTAATTTGTAGCTTGATAATGATTCTTGCTGATTTATTAGAAGGATATGAATATTATGGTCTTCAATCCTATCCTGTAACTTATAAAGTACTTGATTCCATAGGTAATAACTCTGGATTATTTATTACAATTATTATCATTTTCTATAGCGGAGAACTGATATGGCAAAGTAGAGAAACGAATATCAACGAAGTTATTGACTCTACCCCTCACTCTAGTTTTTTATCGTTATTGGCCAATATTATCGCTATCGTAGGCAGTATCTGCATACTATATTTCATCAATTGTTTCATAGGAATTCTATATCAACTTGGTAATGGATTTACCAACATCAAATTAGATGTTTATTTTATTGATTTCATTTTATTGAAGCTACCTGAAATGATCACACTCACATTAGTGTGTACATTTATTCATGTGCTTATCAACCATAAATATATTGGTTATGGTGCCTCGGTACTCCTTTTGATAGGATCTAATATCATTTTCTCTATAATGGATATCCAATCCAATATGTTGAAAATTGCTTCTGCACCTTACATTATGTATTCAGATATGAACGGGTTTGGCCCCAATGTTGACGCAGTAATATGGTTTAATATGTATTGGGTATTTTTCGGAATACTTCTACTTTTATTGGGCAGTTTGATGTGGACAAGAGGCACCTCGAATTCATTTAAATATCGTCTTAAAAATATATCGAATAATCTAGATACTAGTTATATCGGAGCACTCGGTTTAGTTGGTTTAATATGGATCGGTTTGGCAGGTAACATTTACTACAACACCAAAGTATTGAACTCGTACAAATCCTCTGATGAGAATTACGAACAACAAGCAGAGTATGAGAAAAAGTATAAAAAATACGAAGGTGTTGCACAACCGGTGCTTACTGATATACATCATAATATCAGTATTTACCCTAAAGAAGGGAATGTATATACAGTCAACAATCTTACTTTAAAAAATAAGTCGAAAGAAGCAATTGATTCTCTATTCTTTGTCGTCGATGAAAAATGGAAGGTTGAATTTTTAATTAGCAATGCTGAAGAATCGTTTTTTGATGAAGAAATTGGGTTCAAGAAATTTGCAATGAAGAAACCACTAATGCCTGGTGATACATTAAAAATGACCATTAAATCTAATTTCATACAAGAAGGTTTTCAAAATGGATCTGCTAGTACAAAAGTAGTAGAGAATGGAACTTTTATTAATAATTTCGATATTCTCCCCGTTTTTGGGTACTCCAATTATTTTGAAATATCAGATAAATATAAAAGAAGAGAATACAACCTTCCACCTAGGGATAGAACACCAAAGCTTACAGAAGATAATAACCACGATTTGTGCTTTAAAAATTACTTATCGAGAGGAAATGCTGATTGGGTTAATATCACAACAACTATTTCCACTTCTGAAGATCAAATTGCCATCGCTCCGGGTTCTTTAACTAGAAAATGGAAACAGAATGGACGTAATTATTATAATTATGAGGTGGACCACATTTCACAAGCTTTTGCTTCTTTTGTCTCTGCTAGATTTGAGATTGCCAAGAAAGAATGGAATGGTATCGACCTTGAGGTGTATTATATAAAGGAACACGAAGTAAATGTACCTAAGATGTTAAGTGCAATGGAGCGTTCCTTAAAATATTACACAGAGAATTTTGGTCCATATTATCATAATCAAGCTAGAATTATTGAATTCCCAAGGTATGCCACTTTTGCACAAGCGTTCCCTGGAACAATGCCTTATTCAGAAGCCTTTGGTTTTATCACCAATTTAGAAGATGAGGAAGAAAACAATATCATAGATGCTGTTATTGCACACGAGATGGCTCATCAATGGTGGGCCCATCAAGAAATCAGTGCTGATATGCAAGGCTCTACTATGTTGACTGAATCATTTGCTGAATATTCTGCTTTAATGGTGATGAAACAAAATAACGATGACGTCAAGATGAAAAATTTCTTGAAGTACAATATGAACCGTTATTTAAGAGGACGTTCAGTAGAACAAGAAAAGGAAATGCCATTGTACAAAGTGGAAAATCAAGGATACATTCACTACGGTAAAGGCTCATTGATAATGTACGCATTGCAAGATTATATTGGAGAGGATAGCGTGAATGCAACCTTAAAGGAATTTCTTACAGAATTTAGATATAAGGAACCTCCATATCCAACTTCTTTAGATTACTTAAATCTTCTAGAAAACAAAGTACCGGATTCTTTGAACTATCTAGTAAATGATTGGTTCAAGGAAATCACTTTATACGATTACCGCTTAACCAATGCCGAAATGTTTGAGGAAGATTCCATTTTCACTTATGTGATAGATATTGAAGCCAAAAAATTTCATTCTGATTCTCTTGGAAATGAAAAAGAGGCTACTTTAGATGATTGGGTAGATGTAGGTTTATATGCTGATGCAGAGGAGAAAGATCTTATTTATGTTGAACGCATAAAATTAGATAAGAATCAAACGCAAATTCAGATAAAATCAGATAAAAAAGCCGTTAAAGCCAGTGTTGATCCTAAACGTATTCTTATCGAAAGAATATATGATGACAACACAGCAAAAATCAATAGTAAAAGCTAATTGATGGTATTTAATAAAGTTCTTTTTGAGCTAAAAAGAGATTGAAATGTGGAAATAGAGTTAAGAGTAATTGATTTTGTAAATTATAAGATTCATATACTTATTTTATGCAAAGTTATTTTATTTCATTACTCACAGTTGTACTATTTTCTACTTCAATCTCCTTAGCTCAAAAAAGAGAATTGCATGGTAGAGAAGAAGCCCATGGGGAATTAAAACATCACCGCTTATCTGTTATTTGGGGGCATGCATATGTCCCAAAAGCATTTTCCAACCCAGATAAACCTCAAACACTAATTATACCTACTATAGGGTTAGACTATGAATATTTTTTCTCACACAAATTTGCTATCGGTCTTTCAAATGAATTGGAACTATCCAATTATGTTGTGGAAACTAGGCATCATACTGAAGAAGTAGAAAGAGAGTATGCCTATGTAGGAGCCATATTAGCTATGTATGAAGTGTCTCACCTTTTGATAATTGGTATTGGTCCCGGTATTGAAATAGAAAAAAATCATAATTTCTTTGTTGGTAAAATTACTGTAGAAAGAGAATTTCCAATTATGGGTGAAGGCGGTTGGGATGTTACCCCAGTATTATCATACGAATTAAAATCTAGCCATGGACATGGTATTTACGACGCTTTTACATTTGGTATTGGTATCGGAAAACGTTTTTAATAAAAAGCCTCATGCATTAAGAGTATAAATCTTAAAACATGAGGCTTTTATATATTTACCAGAGGTATTTCCTTAGAAATTCACCTGCATTTGTAATCTTAATAAGTTACCAGCTTGATCGTTTACTGGATTTTTAGAATCTACATACGATCTGTTTGCAATAGTGTACATTGCTACAAATTCAAACGCTCTATTTGGTTGCCACTCTACACCAATTTCCCAATCATCAACCTTATAGCTTCTCGCGTCTAATTCAAACTTCTTACCACCATCATAATTAATGTATCTAACAAAAGGGAAGAATGTATGATGATCATAATTGATTTTAGCGAAAACCATCCCATAGAAACCAAATAAGTTCTTTTCCTTAATTACATTCTCTGCAGCATCGTATTCAGGTCCAACACCGTAATTTGCTTCAAATTGAAAACCAATTGGTTGAGGGTAGTATACAAATGTAGCACCTACTCTTGAATCATTAAAATTATACCCTGCTGCTTCAACTAGTTCACTTTTACCATTGTTACTCACTTCTGCCATCATTCCATCTGTTACATTTGGTAAGATATACTTACCTGTATAAGCATGAGCAGAAACTTCAATAATCTGATTGTTTGCTAATTGAAATGGCCATGAGGCTCTACCAACAACATGTAGGTTATCGTTAGCGTCTGGCGTATTAATACCTTGTCCGTTAAAAGCACCTAACGCGAATGTACCATAGTTACCAGAGTGCTTAAGGTTATTTTCTTTCATATAGTTATATATCTTTCTCACTTTTTGAGGAGTGTGATATAAAACTGCCATCAAATCACGTTCATTTGGCAATGCAGAGTTAATAGCGTCCGTACGGTCTAGAGGCATACGGAATTGAGAAGATTGCATGTTTTCATAACCGAAAGGTACTTTAGACTGACCTACTCTAATCCATGTTGACCTATGATGATCGAAATAAACATCCATGTATGCATCTCTTAATGATGGTGCTCCAGCAAAATCAGCTTGCATGTACATGTATACATTATCTAACAACCATCCACTAACCTTAAGACGTACACGTCTAAGAGATATACCTTTATCAGCCCCCCAATTCTTATCCATTTGAGGTACTTCTAAATCAGGGTTTGTTTCAAACAGTCCGTTGTAACGAGCTTGAATGTAACCACTTACTTTAATTCTATCAGTCCAGCTTTTTGGCAATGACTGTTGAATAAGTCCTTCACCATCTTGATCTAAGTCTAATGCTGCAGAATCAATCAGGATTTCTTCATTTTCAAAGTTATCTTGAGCATATAAGCTCATAGACGACATAGCGAATAGCATCACCAATAGTAGTGATATATGCGATTTCATAAAAGATTTTATTTGTTTGTAGTATGCGTATGCGATTGTGATGCAAGTATAGAGGTCGTGATTGGTAAAAAATATAGAAATCAATAAGTTAACATTAAGTTCATATTAGATAAACACTACGTAAACATTTAAGCCATTAAAGTTTACTCAGTGTTACATGCATTAATACTCATTAAGAAATTGTATATTTTTAAGAAATATATAGATATTTTAAATGTTATTTTCACCCTTTTTATAAAACCTAAACAGTCGATTGTTCTGTTTTGTAAACACATACTACAGTGTAATATAAAGTAGACTTTTTATTCAATTTATTATATAAGAGAAAGGAATATAAAAAATGGGTTACCGAAAATTCAGTAACCCATTAATTAGAAATCGATTTATATCAGATAGTCTTTATAGACTAAACATTTGCTTTTACTTTAGGAGCCCCTTCAAGAATAGATTTATCTTCTAAACCTTCTTCAAATTTCTTAAAGTTATCTACAAACTTAATCGCTAGTTTCTCAGCTGTTTCGTCATAGCCTTCGAACCCGTTAGCAATCCAAGATGCTCTTGCATCAAGTGCTTCTGCAGGAACACCTTCTACAACTTGTGGAACTTGTACTCCGAATACTGGGTGCTCAACGAATTCAACATTATCTAGTTTACCTTCTAAGGCAGCAGTAATCATCGCACGAGTATACTTCAATTTAGTACGACCCACTTTGTCAGATGGACCATTAGACCAACCTGTATTAATTAACCAAATGTTTGTATTGTGCTCTGTCATCTTCTCTCCTAGTTTCATTGCATAAACAGATGGATGAAGTGGCATAAATGGAGCTCCAAAACAAGCTGAGAAAGTTGGTGTTGGCTCTGTAACACCCGCCTCAGTACCTGCTACTTTTGCAGTATACCCTGACATAAAGTGATACATTGCTTGCTCTTTCGTTAACCTAGAGATGGCAGGTAATACACCGTAAGCATCACAAGTTAGGAAGAATATATTTTTAGGGTGTGTTTCTGAAACAGAAGGTATCTTAGCATTTTCAATGTGACTGATAGGATAAGATACACGTGTATTTTCAGTTACAGTTACATTGGTGTAATCCACTACAGATGTACCAGGGAAGAAACGAGTATTCTCTAAAGTTGCACCAAACTTGATCGCATCCCAAATTTCTGGCTCGTTTTCTCTAGTTAAGTCGATCGTTTTAGCATAACAACCTCCTTCGAAATTGTAAATACCATTATCTGACCAACCGTGCTCATCATCACCGATTAGGTTACGGTTTGGATCTGCCGATAAAGTTGTTTTACCAGTACCTGATAAACCGAAGAATACAGCTGAATCGCCATTTACACCTTCGTTAGCAGAACAGTGCATTGGTAATACATTTTGATCTACTAATAACGCATTAAGTACTGAGAAAATACCTTTTTTAATTTCACCAGTGTAACGAGAACCACCAACTAAAGCTGATTTCTCTTCGAAGTTAAGAATAGAGAAGTTCCCTTGGCGAGTACCATCAATTGCTGGGTTAGCATTGTACTCAGGAGCTTGCAATACCACATAATCTGGCTCTCCGAAAGATCTAAGTTCCTCGTCTGTTGGAACAATAAACATGTTGTTTACAAAGTGAGATACAGAAGCCAGAGGAGTAATTACTCTTACTTTGATTCTGTATGCTGGATCTGCACCTGCATACACATTGTTTACATATAATTTTTGATTATCTACTAAATAGTCCACCATCTTGTGTGCTAGACCATCGAATTTATCTTGTGGGAACGGTTTATTGATATTCCCCCACCACACTCTGTCTTTAGTGTAATTATCTTCTACAATAAAACGGTCTTGGGGAGAACGGCCTGTAAATTTACCAGTGTCGCACATAATTGCACCTGTAGAGTTAAGAACACCCTCTCCGTTTTTAATTGCTTCTGCAACTAATTGTGCAATTGACAAGTCTGTGTTTACTTGTTTCGACTCTGCTAAAAGTTTACTGGCTAATTTGTGTGTATTTGTCATTGTATTGGTTAATGTACTACAACTATCATATTGAAAAAATCCAATACCATAAAGTAGTGTGTTAAATATAAAATGTTGTTTATGTGCTTTCGTTGTTTTCGAAATACCTAGGTTATTTGTGCTAATCGATTATATACAAACCTAAGCATATTGATAAAGTGTCAGAATGACTTTTGTCAATAAGTATTAAAAACTTAATCATCATTATATAATGACTATTTACAAATCATTCATAATAACTTAATATACAGTGTTTTATATAATTAGAGATTAAAACAGATGATGAGATTTTAGGATGAATTCTATTCAAAAACATTTAATAATGAAAAAATTAATGAATTGGGACACTCAAATGTAGAAATTACACTTTTTAATACAAAAGTTTTTTTGATTATTTTTTCGTTTTTCTTCTAAAAAGACAATTTATAGATATAATACAACAACATTAGTCACTGAATAGTAATGATTCTCATCCAAATAATATTTTGTATATCATTAAAGAATAAATGAATTCTTATCATTTAGATAGAAAGTTGTTTATATTGAACGCCTATTGAGAACATTTAACTATAAAATGGAAAACCATCGAAAAATTAATGTATCGTCTGAAGTTGGTACATTAGAACGACTATTAATTCACAGTCCTGATGAAGGGATCGGCAAAGTGATTCCTACTAAGGCACAAGATTGGCTATTTGAAGATATCATACATGTAGACACAATGAGAAAAAAGGAGTATGATTTATATCTGAAAATCTTGCTCTACTTTCTAGATTATGAAAACATTCATCCGAGAATTAACGAAATTGATTCTAAGGAAGCACAAAGACATTTTTACAAACCAGACAAGGAGAATTACTTTGCTTCAGACAAAGTAATAGAACCCCAACATCTACTTGCACATTTATTAGACAACAAAGACCTTAGACAAAGGATGATTGCTTCTATCTGTGCACATGAGGGTACTGCTTACTCCTTACAATCTGAGTTAATGGAACTAGAAAGTTCTGTATTGGCTCGAGTGATGATTTCTGGAATCTTGCCTGATAAACGTATGATCTTCCCTCCTGTTCCTAACTTTATTTTCACAAGGGATATAGGTATCACGGTGAATGATCATATACTTCTAAACAAACCTAAGAAAAAAGCCCGTACTAGAGAGTCGATTATTATGAAGTATATCTTCTTTAATCATCCAATGTTTGAAGCCTATACAAATAATATCATTGAAATTAACGATCCTGAAGATTTCTTCTTATTGGACGAAGAGGAACAAGAGAAAAAGCTTGTGACTATTGAAGGTGGTGATGTAATGATGGTGGCTCCTAATCATTTATTGGTTGGGGTGAGTGAGAGAACCTCTATTCATGCAGCAAGTAAAGTGATACGTACGATGCATGAAAGAGATATTGTAGAAAAAGTAACGATCGTTAAAATACCTGCTAAAAGAGCCTACATGCATATAGATACTACTTTTACTCAGGTGAAACGTAATATGTGGGTGATTTTCGGATCTTTCTCTAAAGAAGGTTTAAAACAAGAACAAGGAGATTACATCATGTCTCTTGGTGGATCAAAAAGTGAGAACGAAATCGAGATCCTACAATACATCAAAGGCAGATCTTACGATGACCCTATCAAATTTGATTACCTAGAAGACTTATTGAACGACATCAGTCAAACCGATTTAAGATCTGAGGAGCCAACACAGTTTATTTATTCTGGTGATAATGAATTTCCGCATGGACGTAGAGAGCAGTGGACTGACTCTTGTAATGTGTTAGCACTAAAAGAGGGTGTGGTGATTGGTTATGACAGAAATGACAAAACATCAAAAGGTTTCCAGAAACAAGGAATTGAGGTGATCAGAGCAGCAGATTTATTGGATAAATTCAAAAATGAGGAACTTCACCCCTCGGAAGTAAATAATACCTTAATATTATTACCTTCAGCAGAATTATCTAGGGCAAGAGGTGGTTCTCATTGTATGAGTATGCCGCTGCTTAGGACTCCTCTTTGGTAGCAGCTCCCGATCTCATTTGTATCAAATAATAAGTATTTACGATAGCTATAAATGCATTTGATATAATTACGGGCCAAGCCGTTATCATTATTCCATAAGCTACAAAAGCAAGACAAGCTATAGAATTCACAATTCTTAATTGTCTTGTTTTTTTTAACGTAAAAGAAATCATTAAAATTACAGAGGCTACATGCCCAACATATTCTGGATTCATAAAATTATTTATTAATGAAAAAGATCATTCAATCGTTTACTTTATCGATACTTCTCACCTTAAGCTTCAATTGCTTTGCACAAACAGAAACCTACGATCCTTCTGCTGATGCCATGAAGGACATTCAATCAGCTGTAAAAACTGCTTCCAAAGAAGGGAAACACGTTTTTGTAAAGGTCGGTGGTAATTGGTGTGGTTGGTGTAAGAAATATGCCAAATTTACACATGAAGATGCCGAAATTTCAAAACTTATGGAAGATTACTATGTTAAAGTGTTAGTAAATTGGAGTAATGACAACAAAAATCCTGAAGCAATGAAGTATTTGGGAAATCCGCAACGCTTTGGCTATCCTGTTTTTGTTATTTTAGATGGCCATGGGAAAGTGATTCATATTCAAAATTCGGCTTATCTAGAAAGTGGTAAAGGATATGATAAAAATAAAGTGATGATGTTCTTGAAAGGTTGGACAACAACAGCAATAGATCCTAAGACGTATAATTAAAAAATAGGCAATTGAAGTATTAAGTTTATTTACTTCAGTTAATCATAAAAGAGTTTGATATAACTTTGAGGTTATATAGACCAAGGAGTTATATCAAAATCTACAAACAACCACTTTAAATATATGAAAAACATCCTACTTAAATTCCTTTTATTATCAAGTATTCCTTTATTAATTTATGCCTGTAAACCTGTAGAAAATTACCCAATGCGTACTGTTATTATTGCTTTTAATTGGGAAAAATGTAATTCATTAGATGGACGCGTAATTGTGTTGGACCGCTACCCACTTGAACCTCCTGTTTATGGAAGTACAAGAAATCTTAGAAGAAATAGTAAAACTGATACTACCACTTATTTAGCAGTAAATTACAGAGGTAACCTCACTTTCGAACGTTATGATAATCCAGAAAACTTCTCCTATGCATCTGTAAAGGAATCTACAGCAATTCCAAGAATTGATACTGTTGAAATTGTTTTATGGGATGTACTAAACACTCAAACGAACTAAACACCATTTTTACCCACTTATCCAATTTCATAACACCACACACTTTATGTTAATATCCACTAATATATTTGATGGTTTTTAGGAGTTTTTAATAAATTAAGCCTGTGAAATTATTACAATGTGTGCAACAGCAATTATTTACGTTTTAAACCTAAGGCTGAATAAAAGCAACTAAATTCTTAAACTTACAACATGGTGGTGACCAATAAATTTTATTTACAATATTTATTAGCAATGTTTTTCTTTATTCCGGTTTCTGTAGAAGCTTTTGGTGATGAAGATGATAAAAAACATACAAAAAACTCAGATACTCATCATGAAAATCATTTTGAGGTAGAGTTATCTTATAATAATGCTAGTCATTTTGAGTTTACAAGTTCTGTTTACTTTGCTCATTTGACAAAGTTTCAGGGTACAGTCGAATTCACGGGACATCATTTTGCGGGATGTTTTGTAAGAGAAATACCTTTGGGACATTCTAAATTCGGTACTTTTGTAGGATTAGGTTCTACTTTTGGCTTTAGCCACGAAGAAGACCAACATTCTGGTTCTGTTCCTCAAACAGATCATGAAGATCACTTAGATTGGTCGGGAAGTTTAATTTTCCAATCGGGCATTGCTTATTCACTAGACAGACATTGGAGTACAGGTTTCACACTTTCTCCAGGTGTTGATTTTGAAACTCACCAACCCAACTTTGGGATGACATTCGATTTGGTGTTTGGTTTTTAAGCTCAAAAAAAATTAAAGAAAAACAGTTTATAGAACGGTAAGGTGGTATTATTTGATGGATTAAAAATCAGATAATACCACTTTTTTTATAAAGTATCTTAAAACATTGTTTGATAGCTAACATAAAAAATTCCTTTACGTTACTTCATTTAGAAAACAATTTTATTGCTATTCTACCTGTTATTCCGGTCTCAGGTAAATTATCTCTATACTAAGTTTCAAACCTATGTTTTATTACCGTACATCAATCAAAACTATTTTAACTTTCCTTTTCATTACGGGATCGTTTGCCTGTGCTATAGGTCAAACTACTCATAATTATACAGATGTTGAACAAGAAGATCTCACTACTAAGCACGAGTCTACTACTCAAGTAGAACATCACGAAGAGTTAACTTCCCATGAAGGGAAACATCATAAATATGAATTAGAAATTTCATACAGTAATTCAGGGCATTGGGAGTTTACAGGATCCATTTATTTTGCTCACCTTACTAAATTCCAAGGTACAGTAGAATTTACGGGTAAACACTTTGCTTCTGTGGTTGTCAGAGAAATTCCGATCGGTCATTCTAAATGGGGTACGTTTGTAGGTGTAGGTGGTACATTTGGTTCTCATGATAGCCATGACTTCACTGATGAACATTATATTGATGTTGATGTGGAAGATATGACTCACCCTGATGATGTTCCTGTTGAAGACGGGAATCATCGTGAATGGGGAGGTGCTGTAATTGTACAAACTGGACTTGCTTATTCATTAAATAATCATTGGAGTACAGGATTTACACTATCTCCTGGTATTGATGTACATACGCATCAGCCAACATTTGGGGCCACGCTTGATTTAGTATTTGGCTTTTAATACTGAAATAAAAATTTGATAGAGAAAGAGGCTATAATTAATTATATAATTATAGCCTCTTTTTGATTGAATCCAGAAACTTGTTCGTTTCAAAAGTACTTATCTTGTACTTTTTCCTTTGTGTTTAAATCTACAGATGTTCATTTCACCTGTTTCATTAAAGTAAGAAGTGTGGATTAACACATCGTTGATTTTGAAATAAACATTCGTGATGTGCTTGGTTTTAACAACCTCGACTAAACTTGCGGTTTTAATTCCTTTTTTGAATTTCGCAACAAGGTCTTCTGATCCTGTATGATACAGGTAATCAGCCTTTCCTTCTGAGTGGATACCGATGTAATCCAGAATAAACGACTTAGCATGTTCTTCTGTGAATACTTTGTTTTTTACTGATGATAGATGCTCATCTGTAAGTTTGTCCAATTCTGTTGCAAATGATGGGGTAATTGCAAGGTAAAGTAATGCCACTAATTGTATTAGGGCTAGGGTAAAGTTTTTCATTGCTAGAAAGAATAAAATAATTTAATAGCTACAAAATGTAACTATCTGCTAGTAATAGGGTTAAAACTACAAAGGTTTGGTCAATGTTAGAGGTAAATGTTCCTTGCATTCACTTTTATTAGGAATTTATTAGATTATAGTTCCTTTTTCAACTCTTTAACGACATGAAATACTACTGGACAAGTGATGGTATTTCTAGCGTGGAGTGCCGGTCTTTGGTTAAAACCTTGGTTTTGAGTTAATGGATATTCCCTACAAGCTTTCGGACGTGCTTCATATATTGAACAGTAATTATCGCTTCCAAGAAAAGGACAAGGTTGTTGATTCATCACGTAATCACCTTCGTGATCTACATTTAAATACTGTTCAATCACCTCAGTTTCCTTAATTCTTAAATGCTTACCTATACGTTTTACATCGGTTTGCGTAACTACTGGACTTATCGTTTTACAGCAATTGGCACAGGCTAAACAATCAAACTGTTCAAAAGCTTCATCGTCCAAGCGATTGACAATTTGATCTATTTGTTTTCCTTTTTTTGTTTTTTCAAGCGTTGAAGAAAAGTCTTGTGTTCCTTTAATTTCGCTTTAGAATTTTTCTGCCAATCTTCGTATAAATCCATAATTATTCTTGCATTCGGTAGGCGATCATTTTATTCTTTACAATACAATAGACTGTATGATTTGACGCACTATATACCGCAAATTTCACTTTTTTCGCGGGCAAATCTAGGGTATTTTTTTCAGTTGAGTACAATGATTTAAAATGTATTTGATCTTTCTTTAGCCAATACATTTTATCGTCGGTAAATCCAATTACCGTAGCTCCTCCAATATCAGTAGGTTCAGATAAAATATTGCCCAATAAATCGAAAGTAAATACACCCATCCTTTCCTCTACAACATATAAGTTATTCTGATATTCCCTCATCCAAGTGGGGTTCCAATAACTTGCAGATAGAATTTGTTCAATCGATACATCCAGGCTGACTTGCTGTTGTTGGGGATAATATTTTTTGAGACGAAACGATGGTTGGTCGTATACCCATATCCCTCCGTCGGTAGCATTAGTAGCCACGGAAGCATATTCTATCAATTCTTCATCAAATAAATATTCGGATTGTTGAGTAAGTTGTTGTCCTAAGGCTCTAATACCCTGCCAATCAGGAGAAAATAAAACCGTGTTGAGCATTGCCCAAGCATCAATTTGAACCTCAGCGGGAGTTGTTGGTGAATAACGACGTACTTCCTCATCATCTCTATATTGCATCACGTTTCCTTCATGATCTACAATATAAATAAAACCCATTCGGTCGATATCCATGGCGGCGACCTCTCCTACTTCTATTTCAAAAAGCTGGGTTTGTGCATATGAATTTCCTGTTAAGAATAAGAGGCTACTCAAAAGTAAGTAGCTCCACTTTTTCACCGTCGAAAGTAGCGTATTTATATTGAGAGAGCCATTCGCCGGTATTAATATATTTTCCTCCATTGTCGACATCTAGTTCAAGATATAAGTGTCTATGTCCAAATATATAATAATCTCGGTACTCTTCCTTTTGTTTTTGCTGACAATACAGCCAAATCCATTCTTTTTCGGGTCCATGGTACTCATGGTCTTTCTCTGCTCCTGCTGCTCTAGATTGTTTTGACCATGTTTGTGCAATGCCCATACCTATGGTTGGATGCAAAAAGCCAAATAACCACTGACACAACGGATTGGCAAAAACCTTCTTAATAAACTTGTAGGTATAATCTCCAGGACCTAGGCCGTCTCCATGACCGATATGAAACTTCTTTCCCCACCATTCTACATCAATCGGTTCTCTAATGACCTCTACTCCTAGTTCTTTAGGGAAGTAGTCAAACATCCACATATCATGGTTTCCAGTAAAGAAAGTGATGGGTACTCCTCGGTCTCTTAACTCTGCTAGTTTCCCTTGAAACCTCAGGAAGCCTTTTGGTACTGCGAATCGATACTCAAACCAAAAATCAAATAAATCGCCTAATAAATAAATATGTTCTGCATCTTCTGCCACCATATCCAACCAACGGCAGATCTTCTTTTCTCTTTCAAGACTTGCCTCGTAGGAAGGGGTTCCTAAATGAAAATCGGATGCGAAATATATTTTCTTAGACATAAATTTTATTGATGTATTATTTTGTTCTGACTACAAAACTAACAGTTTCATCAAAAATCTGATAGTGTTTTGAAGCTATTTAAAAAAATTGACTTAATCTTCAGACTCAGAGTAAATAATTCTTATTCTGTGTAAGATATGATCTCAAAAAAAAAGTCAGTCTCCTTAAGGAAACTGACTTTTGTATGTCTTTGGTAAAAAAGCAAAGATAAAAGATTAGAATCTTTTCTCTCTAACTTTAGCAGCCTTACCATAACGACCACGTAAGTAGAATAATCTTGCTCTTCTTACTTTACCTTTTCTCAATACCTCGATCTTGTCGATGTTTGGTGAGTTTAAAGGGAAGATACGCTCTACACCAATACCGTTAGAGATCTTACGTACAGTGAAAGTTTCACCTAAAGAACCCTTGTTACGACGTTGGATAACCGTACCTTGGAACTTTTGAACACGCTCCTTGTTACCCTCTTTAATTTTTACGTATACGTCTACCGTATCACCTGCGCCGAAAGCGGGATGTTTCTCCATGTTGGATGAAAAATCCTTTTCAACTTTTTTAATTAAATCCATTGTTTGATAAAATTTATCGTACAAAATTTTCGAAATGCAAAGATAGAAAAGATAATTTAGAAAAGAAATAAAACTTTGATATTTACTTCGTTAATGAAGCATTATGTTTTTTAAGGTAGCAGGTAGCAGGTAGCAGGTAGCAGGTAGCAGGTAGCAGGTAGCAAATTTAACGCTCGTATAAAAAAATATCTTTAGCTAGAACCCATTCTTTGAGTTAGACCACAAAAAGAGGTGGTTTAACCCCTCTTTAATTACCAATTAAGAACTTATTGATTTAATACTATAACTATATCTCAACCACCTCAAGCTACCACTCTTCCCCAAGGAGGGGGGCACCCCTCCGAGATCCATCGATCCATACCTATATCCTATATGGATGTAAGGGCGAATCGCATTCGCCTCAATATTAGACTTCTAATACATTAATGATCAATAAACAAAAGGAAAAACCACCTTCCTATCCTTCGGAAAATCATCAAACTTTTTGATATACCACTCGTAATGATCTCTTGCTCTTGGTAACAAATTAGCGAGGGTCCATATCAAGAAACTAAGTGATGCATAGTTAGGTACAATGAGAAAAAAGCCGGTCCATTCTATAATTTCTCCAAATAGGTTGGGAGAAGCTACTTTATCAAATAAAAATCCTTTAGGAATAACGTAATGACTCTCTCCTGGCTTTCTTAATGACAGAAGTATATTATCAGATTTTATATTGATGTACATTCCCAAGAAGAAGAGGGCTACCCCTACCCAAATCCACCAATCGGTCATCACATTTGTTTCATGGAATGATAGAAATATCCCATTCAAAGATCCATTGATAATGTTAAAGAAAACAGCAGACGACATGATAATGACGGGCATTTTCTTTTTCTTATTTGCCATTCGAAATGGGAATACGCACGCTCGATTGTAATAATGAATCGTCCAAAGAAACATTCCGATGTAAGACCAATAATTGAATATAGGTGTGTTACTACTTCCCCATAAAAAACCTATCCATAAAAATATTGGAGATATTATTTCCATAATAAACCAACCCCAACTATTGGAAATCAAAGGACCCCAATCTGATCTAGTGTGTCGACCAAAAGGAGCGGTTACTCTACCAAAAAATAAGCATAGAAATGTAATGATTCCTAAAATAATCCATCCATAAGAAATAAAGAAAAAGGTATCGAATAAGGAGAGGGTGTTTAAAAAAATCATGAATATAACTTTGCTTTTAATGTTTGTTATCATGTAAATGTAATAAATATTGAATATACTTATATTGCATTCAGAAGATCACAAAAACTAAATGCATTCGTGAGAACTATGTTCTTACTTAGCTATAATTCGAATTAAAAATAGTAGTCTTGATACAAGAAATCATTACGAAAGATCAGTTCGAGGAGATGTTTAGAGCACAATATCCTAAGCTTTGTGCCTATGCAAATACGTTCCTTAAAGACATGCAAGCATCAGAAGATGTGGTTCATGATGTATTAATTAAGCTTTGGGAACAAAGAGAACAAATTGATATTGACCTCTCTTTAGATGCTTATCTTTTTCGAGCTGTAAGAAATAAATGTCTGAATGTTATTCGACACTCAGAAGTGAAAGAGAATTATAAAGTTCAAATGGAACATAATTCCTCTTCACAACATGTAGAAGAAGACCTTGAAGCTTCAGAATTGGATACTAAAATCCAATCAGCAATACAAAGCATGCCTGATAAAAGGAAGAATATCTTTTTATTAAGCAGGTTTGAAGGGCTCAAGTATTCTGAAATTGCCGATCAATTAAATATTAGTGTGAAGACGGTTGAAAACCAAATGTCGTCCGCTTTAAAGTATTTAAAATCAGAACTTTCCTCATTTATATCTATAATTATCGCATTTTTCATCATTTTTTTTGATTAAAGAATAGGGGGAAAAGAATAATGAGGTGTCATAAAAGTAACTATGGAAGAGAACCAAAAAATAGAAGATATATTAATCGCTAAACACTTGGCAGGTGATATTTCCTTTGAGGAGGAATTACAGTTGGATGCTTGGGTGAAGAAAAGCGAAGAAAACCAACTTCATTTCGAAGGAATGAAAGCGGTTTGGGAAGCAACACAGCCCGGAAAAGTTTCGGCAGCTGTTGATGTGGACAAAGCTTGGAATAAGTTTTCTGAGGAAATTGAGACTAAAAAAGGGAAAACAATTCAGTTTACTCCTTGGCAAATGGTATCGGCGGCTGTTGCTGCAATGCTTGTTATATTTTTCGGAGTACGCTTTTTCCAACAATCCAATACAACGGTTGTGGATGATGTACAACGTTTCGCCACAACTACCTCTACCCTATTGGATACTTTAAATGATGGATCTGTCATCACTTTAAATCAGGAAAGTGCATTGGCCGTACAATCTTTTGATGGTAACTCCAGAGAAATGACTTTGGATGGAGAAGCTTATTTTGAAGTGGCTCACAACGAAGATCAACCATTTATTGTTCATACTAAGTATGGAGACATTACTGTTTTGGGAACTAAATTCAACGTAAATACTTTAGACAACAAAGTAACAGTTACAGTAACCGATGGACTAGTAAAACTAACCGCTCCAAACAAAAAGTATGTTTTACTTCCTAAAGGAAAACAAGGTATTTATGCCTCAGGACAAGCCGTTCCTCTGGAAAACGAGGTAAATGTGGTTAATGAGATGTTCTGGAAACATCAAAAATTAGAATTTAAAAACGCAGAATTTCAAGAGGTCGTAAAATCAATTGAAAAAGCTTATGATGTGAAAATTGAGGTGAATAACGAAAACCTTTACCATAAAGAAGTTACAAGTTCATTTGACCATGAATCCATAGAGGGTGTTTTACAAGTAATGGAAGCAACCTTAAACTTGAGAGTACAGAAAACAGCAGACAAACAATATTTAATTGATTAATGAAAAACAAGATATTTAGACTATTAACTTTCTTTATTTTCATTTCTACTTCAATAATTGCTGCAGATACTGAAAGTTTATTAAATAGAGTCATAAGCATAAACATAAGAAATGAACCAATAGAGGATGCACTTGAAATTATCAGTGATAAAGGAGGTTTTTTGTTTTCTTACAACTCTTCTATAATCGATAAAAATCAATTGATATCTAAAAGGATTCAGAACAAAACTATTGAGAATATTCTTTATGATATACTTGGAGATTCCTATGAGTTTAGACAAGTAGGAAATTCTCATATCATCATAAGGGAAGCATTTACACTAACAATTCGCCCTATGGAGGATCGAAAGCGATTAACTCCTGCTGAACAAGAAAGACTTAAAGAAGACATTCCTCTTATTGGTAAAGTACTTGATGAAAAAACAGGTAAAGGAATCGAAAATGTAGTCGTATACGATAGTAGAAGAAAACTACTTACCTTAACTGATTCCACCGGTTATTATCGCTTAGATATTCCTGTCGAACAACTAAATGAAGGGGTCTTTTTTAGAGGTCGTGGGTATTACGATACTATGGTACAATTTGACCCTGACAAAGAAGCCAAGTTTATAAAATACAATGTTAACCTTACTCCTTATCTAGATCAGCCTGGTCCTATTGATAAGGATTTTACACTTACTGCAACAAACCCTCATTCTTTAGGTTTAGTTCAGAAATTAGTTCCGACTAAAGTCGATGTTATTTCCAATAATATCGAGCAAGTGGAAACTAGGGTATTTCAATTTACCTTCGTTCCATTTTTAAGCAATACCAATTTCTTAGGTGGTTCTTACGAAAACCGTTTATCAATAAATACATTTGTAGGCTATTCTGCAGGTGTAAAAGGACTTGAAATCGGCGGTTTTGTGAACATCAACCGATTCAATATGAGAGGTATGCAAGTCGGTGGCTTGGCCAATATTGTAGGGGGTAATGTCAACGGTTTTCAAGTAGGCGGTATCTCTAACTATAACCTTGGTAAAGTAAACGGTGTAAACTTTGGTGGTATTCTGAATGTTGCAAAAGACACTGTATTAGGTATACACGTAGGTGGTATTGCCGATTTAACCTTAAAAAAAACGACCGGAATCCAAATTGGAGGTATTGTATCAACCTCTGTCGAGGAAACTAATGGTATTCAAATTGGCGGTATATATTCTTATGCTGAAAAATTCAATGGTATTCAAATAGGTGGTATTACCAATACAACAATAAAAAATTCGAATGGCATGCAGATGTCGGGTATCTACAACTATGGACAAAAACTAAGAGGAATGCAGGTTGCTGGTATTTCAAATACAGTAACTGATACCATTAGTGGTGTTCAATTAGCCGGAATTTACAATTACGCCAAGAATATGAATGGTGTACAAATTGGTTTGGTCAACTCTGCAAAACGAGGAAAGAACGCTTTCCCTATTGGACTTTTTGCGTGGTATGACGATGGGTATCACTCTGCCGGTATAGAAGCAGACGAAACCACTTGGGCCAATTTCTATTTCCGTTCAGGATCAAGAAAGCTGTATAATTACTTTCATGTGAAATACAACTTTGGAAACGAATACCACCCTGAAGGTATAGGTGTAGGTTATGGCTTTGGTACATTCCTTATGAAAAGATTAAACTTCGAAGCGGGTGCCGTATTTAGCATGACTACAGATTATGATGATTGGACTTCCTTCTATGTAAATACTAAAATTAGATACGTTCAACCTATCGGAAAACACTTCAATATTTTAGTTGGCCCTACAGTAAATTGGAGTCCAGAAATTGATGGAAGAAGAATGACTGTGCCTCCAAATCTATGGAAAAATGAATTCGAAAGTGGACCGCTTTGGATATCGGCGAACTTTGGATTGCAATTTACGTGGTAGGTTTTTGAGGTAGCAGGTAGCAGGTAGCAGGTAGCAAAGTTAACGCTCGTTTTAACTAAGCAACTAAGGGAGAGAATGTATCAAAAGCCCAGGATTTTAATCTTGGGGATGCTTTTTTGAGGGAAAAAGTAAGAAGGAAAACTGGCGCAAATGTTAAGCGAAGCGACATTTGTGCCTAATAACGTTAGAGGTCTCCCATCCTCGGTTTTTAATTAAGAGTTAGGAATTAGCAGTTAGGAGCTAGGAATTAGGAGTTGCTGAATTTACGCTCCCTCTACATTACGTGAGCACAAGTTTGGAAACATGCTCTAGTCATCAAAAAAATCTTATTTAAACCCATACTTACCCCCACGAACCATCTAACATTTCACGTTTTTCATTTTTAACTTTTCATTTTTAATTCCCAAAAGTTGATTTTCAAAAAAAAATCAACTTTAAAATAGGGGTAAACCTCTTCTTAAGGGTCATGTTATTGAAAGCACGATAAAAATCCACTTTTAATAAGTTATTTGATGAAAAATAAAAAAAAATACCACTTATAGATATCAATCATTATTTGAAATTGCTCAAAAAAATTTCAGTAAGGTTGAAAAAGAAGAGTTTCAAAAAACGTATCAATCTATTCTCAAACAAATCGAAATCTGTTCTTAACATCTAATCATAAATTGACAAACTAATGAAAAAGCTATATGCATACCTATCTATTTTCACAATATTCTTCCTTTCAAGCTGTGGTGTAATCACTAAAAAAGCAGAAGGTCCTATTATTGAAAAACAACTATTTTTAGATGCCTTCGAAAGCATTAATGTAAAAGGGTCTATGAATGTTTTTGTAACCTACGGTGAAGAAGTGGAAGTTAGAGTCACAGGAGAAGAAGAAGCAGTAAATTCTTTAAATACTTCTGTATCAGGTAAAAATTGGGATATTCAATTTGGAAGACTTTTTAGTGATCACTCAGTAAAAGTATATATCACCTCTCCATTTTTAAAGAAAGCTTCAATTAGCAGTTCAGGAGATCTTGATATTGATAGAGTGGTCCAACCTTATTTTACAGTTAATTCATCTTCTAGTGGACAAATAAGAATTCAAGATGTTTCAGATGTTTCCGAAGAGTTGAGTGTTAGGACTACTTCGTCTGGAAATATTGAAATCGAAAATGTTACTACAGAAAAAGTAAATGCAGAGATTAGTAGCAGTGGCAGTATCACATTATATGGTAAGTCACTGCAACTGACGGGGGCACTTTCTTCTTCAGGAAGACTAAAAGCTGAAAACCTTGAGGTGGATCATGGTAAATTTACGATCTCATCTTCAGGAAATGTATATACACACACCAATAAAACATTAATCGGTCGATTATCATCAAGTGGTAGTTTGTATTACAGAGGCAACCCAAGTTTTGATGTAAACACATCCTCATCGGGAAGTTTGAAAAAAATGGATTAGAAAATAATTCTTTAAAATTGAAGTTACCAACATAGTTTATTCACATATGTTGATAACTTCAATTCATATTACAACAAATGTGAATAACTTATTTGATTTTATACTGTTCCACCATCGACTTAGGAGAAACACCATAAAAGTTTTTAAACGCATCCGAGAATTTTGATAACCCTTTATAGCCTAAATTTTGTGACACTTCGGTGACAGTCAGCCCTTTCTCTACCAAAAGCTCTCTCGCATTCTGCATTCTCATTTTATTATAAAACTGATATACAGGAACCCCAAATTCGGTTTTAAAATCACGAATCAATTTAGAGCGGCTTAAACCAAATTCCTTGCAGATATCTTCTAATGTAGGAGGATTTGATAAATCACTACAAATATATTCCTTCACCTCAAACATTCTTTTAGTATCTTGACTAGACAAGTTATTTACGTCTTCGAAGTTACGGTTGGACATATGTTTTAACACTTCTCCCACCAAATCGATTGCATTTCCGTAGATTTTAAAATTACGGAATTGGTATTCTTCAGTTTGACTAAAAATGTCATGAAGGGCTTGAGAAATGGTATAATTCACCGGTTCAAACAATAGCCAAGGTTTATCGGATAATAAAAACTCTTTAAAACCTTTAGGTACCTCTTCTAATAACTCTAATATGAATGATTTTTTAACGACTAAACTTACCCACTCTGATTTAATATTTTTTTCTCCAATGTTAGTCAATGAGTTCATAAAGTTTGTGATCACCACCCCTTGATGACTGTCTTTCCCAAATAAAGAAATTGTCTCTTCGTTTTTAAACATATGATGTACCGCCCCGCTTTTGTGGATCACAAAGAATATATAATTTTTCTGTACATCACTGGGTATATGTTCAACACTTACTTTTTCGTTTAAATTACACCTTTGAACGACCAATCTTAATTGATCGAAATGTGTAAATCGATGAAAAAGCACATCGCCTACACGATTATGTATTTTAAGTACTTTTTCGTTATGCAGCAGTTCTCCTCCTGCCTGATTCATTAATTGTTCAAAGAAAGTGTAGTTATCTTTATGGTCTATCGTATAATGATATTTAATATCTTGATCTGTAGACATAGAGTATTATCAGGGTATGTATATTTGTATTTTAGGTATGTGTCGTAAAATTAAGAATTTCTACAATGAAAGAAGATAAATTAATAGTATTTGATAAAATCATCCATCGAAAACCTAAGAAAAATCCTAAGACTCCTACCGACAAATTAACAAAGCTATGGCAAGAGGTTGAAAAGAAAAATAGAAGAAATAAACGACTTTATAATGGTTTTAAATCACTTTTAACGGAATATAATGAGTTTGTTAGCTCCTCCCATAAGACCTATATAGAACAAATTAAATCTACTTTAGAGCATTTATTTTTTATCAAAAAGACGACTACTCTAAGTAATAAGCAATTCGAGATCTATCAATTAATTACTCAAAATTTAATGATGTCTGCTTTATCCTCTCCTTATGTTTATGAAACTAATGTTCACCGCTTAATCCCGGAATATTATCAATCTATAGAAAGTAATCAACACAGTAGAAGTAAGTCTCAATTGATGAAAGAGTTGAAGCAAAGTATACTATATGAATTAAAATTCAGATCAAGATCAATCAACAATATAGAAGATTATATTACTGCTCAGGATTGGGAGCATTTGATAGAAAACCCAGGTAAAGTGGATGCATTCTACGAAAAAAAAATCGCCCCGATTCTATTAGAAAAAGAAAAAAACAAGGCCATAAAAAGGTATAAAGAAGAAGAAAAATCAATAACAAAGCATACAACCACACATATCGATTCTTTAAATAAAATCTATAAAGCCTTGGCAAAAAAATTGCATCCTGATTTGGTACAAGACGATAATGTAAAACAGGATAGGCATCTTAAGATGTCAGAAATTATTAAAGCAAAAAATAACAACGACCTGTTTACACTCATCGTTTTTTATCAGAAATACGTTGCAGATGCAATAAATATTGGTCAAAATGAAATAGAGCATATTTTGGAATCCTTGCAATCTAAATCTGATACTTTAGATCGTGAAAAAGAAGAGTTTCTTCATAGTAAGTTAGAGCAATATGTTTTTTCAAACTATACCGGATTACATGGGAATGGAATTCGAAAACATTCTTTGGCTATGAAAGAGAAGTTTCAGAAATCTACTTATCAACTACGACAACTAAAAGATAAAACTTCTTCCGATCACGAATTGAAGCAATATCTACAGACTTTAATGTAATTTTTTTAATAATAAAATCAGCTTGTCAGTTCCCCTTAAAATTGAACATTTAGCAGAAACAGATGAGTTTCTGCCAATAATAAGTAACATTTAATATGTTTATTGGAATTTTAAACTAACAAAAACAGTTTTCTAAGTACTGTAACTATTATTCTATTCAATTTTAGCTGACAACCTAATTTAGATTAGTGTTGTTTAACGTATGCACAATTCAGAAGTAAAAAAAATATTGATCACCGGTCCTGAATCGACAGGGAAAAGTACGTTGGCTCATCAACTTGCAGAGTGGTACGACACTCTTTGGGTGAATGAATATGCAAGAGATTATCTTGAGCAATTAAACCGGCCATATGTACAAAAAGATTTGGTTGTTATCGCTAAAAAGCAATTTGAGATTCAGAATATCAACTTCGAATTGGCCAATCGATTTTTATTCTGCGATACTGGCTTAGAAGTCATCAAAGTATGGTCGGAGTTTAAATATCAACAATGTGATTCTTGGATTCTAGATCATTTAGACCAACAAAAATTTGATGCTGTATTTTTAATGGATGTCGATCTGCCATGGGAATATGATGAATACAGAGAAACACCAAACATAGAAACTAGAAAACAGCTACTAGAAAGCTATAAAGAAGAATTAAAAAATACTTATGGAGTATATCACCTCATCAATGGTAACATGATTGAACGATTTGAGAAGATGAAGGACATTTTGCATAAGCTTTAATAAAAAGGGTTGAATCAAATTATTAGTCTTGTATGGAAGTTTTACTACAACGTCCAAATACGAGAATAATTTTTGATTCAACCCTTTATACTGTATATAAAAATATAATTACGCTACAGGAGCAGTCGCTTTAAATAAAACGGCTTTATCTGTTGTTGTAATTGTATAATCAGCATCTACTAATAAAAGAACAACTTCTCCTCTCTTAATAGTTACAGAAGTATCTCCTTCCGTCACTGTCGCCTCTCCTTCAGAAACAATAATAATCTGAGCAGTTTTTGCTACGCTCTTGTATTCATCACCTGCTGAAATAGCTACTCTACTTAATTCAAAGTCAGGAGCTGGAGATTTGTAGATTCTTTCAAAACCATCTTCTTGAAGCTCACCTTTCATAATATTAGGAATAGTTTCCTCGAAAGTAACGTGCTTCAATAATTCAGGTACATCAATATGTTTTGGTGTTAAACCTCCTCTTAATACGTTATCAGAGTTGGCCATTAATTCCATATTCTGACCTTCCATGTAAGCGTGTGGTAAACCTGCATCTTGGAAGATAGCATCTCCGATATCTGCTCTAACAATATTAAAGAAGTAGATCGAATAGATACCTCTATCTAAATCTGCTCCTTCTGGATTTAAAGCTACTGATTTAGCCGTCCAGTAATCAGGAGAAGATTTTTCGATTTTATTTTCGTTATATAATGGCATCACACGGTCAACCAACGAACGAAGTTTTTCGTTAATAGTTTCCGCAGAATATTCCATTACTGTTTTGTATAAACCATAATAACCTTCGGCATCAAAGATCTCTACTAAGTCGTTAAACTCTGGTACAGTAACTAATGTCTCTCTTAATTCAGCTTTTGGTTTGAAACCGTGTAATAACCAGAATTCACTTAACGCTACCATAATTTCTGGTTTATGGTTATCGTCTTTGTAATTTCTATGAGAGGCTGTTACAGGAATACCTTCAGCATTTTCTCTAGCAAAACCTTTTTCAGCTTCTACTTTTGTAGGGTGTACTTGAATTGAAAGCACATCCTTAACATCAAGAACTTTAAATAAGAAAGGTAAACGACCGAATTTATCGTTAATATATTTACCAATAGTAGCCTCTGGATTAGACTTAATCATTTCATTTAAGAATTGATCATCGCCCACTTTCGCTGGAGCATTATCATGTGCGCCCATCCAATATTCTGCATATGGTTGATCTTCTTTCTCAATACCGATCATTTCAGGAATAAAATTGGCACCGCCCCAAGCATAGTTTTGTACTTTTCCTTTAATAGGAAATAATTTTGTAGTAGACATTATTTTGACTGTTGATTTATTTACAATCACTAGAATTGTTATTGTTCTAGCATATAGTTAAGTAGTAATTCTGAATTTGGTGAAAGTTAATTTTGATAATGAGACGAGATGTCCTTATCGAATTAGTCACTGCATTCGGTTGCAAAAATAATAATAATAACGTATCAAACTATTTAACAAAACCTTATAACTCGGAAATATTCTATCGATTTAAAAAATCCTATTATTTAAATTTCATTTCAAATTCTTGATGCTTTGTTAAGTTCCTCAAAAAATAAGAGTGGAATAAAGGATTTAAAATTGTTTTTTGGGATATTGAAAATGTAGTTCGTTTTATAATTTCAAATTGATGAGTAAGTACGCCTTATTTCAGTTTAAAGAGTTTTCTGTGAATCAGGAAAAATGTGCAATGAAAATTGGAACAGACGCCATTCTGTTAGGTGCTTGGGCAACAAGTTCTATGGAAAATCCAAAAGTATTAGATATTGGTTGTGGTTCTGGGTTAATCAGTTTGATGTTAGCACAGAGATTTAAAGATGCAGAAGTGACAGGGATAGATATTGATGAGGGAGCCTTCGAGCAATCGAAAGAAAACTTTATGAATAGCCCTTGGTATAATAGACTTGATGCTCAAATAGGTGATTTTAGAACCGCTGCTTTTTCTTCTTCTTTTGATTTAATAGTTTCCAATCCACCTTATTTTGAAAATGCATTAAAAGCAGAAACAAAAGAACGTAATCTAGCTAGACACACAGATAGTCTTAGTTTACATCAGTTAATCGAAAAGGTTAGTAAATTACTCTCTCGCGATGGAACATTTTGTATGATCTATCCTATTGAAGCTTTGGATGAAATTATTTCTTTAGCAGAATTACATCAATTATATATTTCTGATTTACGAATTGTCCATCATAATGCTAACAAAAAAGCGAAACGTTTATTGATTGCTTTACAGAAAAAAGCCATCAATAATAAAATAGAAGGAAAACCTTTTTATATAAGAGCGAATCACAATAACGATTACTCGGAAGAATATCAAAACCTCACCAAAAGTTTTCATCCTTTCCTATGAAAAAAGATAATAAAAGAATCTTGTATTTCGATTCTACAAGTTTCGATCGTACGTATTCTAAACTTCAAAAAGACCTTGGAGGAGAACTTCTTGAGCGTCAATTTATATTGAATGATCCTGAGATTGGACAGATGTATCTTGAGTATTTTGATATTGGAGCACCTTTTCAATTAAGTATCAATTATTGTCATATAACTCAAGATCTATATGTAAAGGATACGAATGAATCCGAAACAACTCAATTATTTATATTATTCATGCGAAAAAACTCAAGCATAAAAATTAGTGATTATGCTAGTGATGAAATGCACTTAGGGGCTAGAGGTGTAAAATATAATATCATGCTTCGTCAGAATCGGAAGGATGTTTTTATTGACATTGATAAAGATGAAGAAATGTTTTGGATAGGAATGAGAATGGACCTCGACAAAATAGGTCCACTTATCAATATTAATAAGAAAGATTCGGAGGAGTTTATTGATTACCTACTCAACCAAAATTACTATGAAGAAAGTACTACAGAACTTGAAAGCATAATTGAAGACCTTTTTCTTGCTCAAAAGTTGTCAATTGGAAGAAATGCGATTATTGGTGGTTTAGGCCTACAATTAATGGGTAAACTTTTGATAAAGCTATTTGAACATAAAAAAAAGAAACTGGAAAATAAGATTACAGAAGAAACCCTCACTAAATATTTCGAGATCAAAGACTTTATCCTGAGCGATTATAACAATATACCTACTACTAAAGATATTGCTTTAAAATTCGGTATCGGTGAGACTAAACTAAAAGAGGATTTCAAAAAAGTATTTGACCAATCTATTTTCTCATTTATTACTAGCCATAGAATGATGGACGCTCATCGTTTATTAAGAAGTACCGATGATTTAATTGGTGATATCTCTAAAGAATTGGGTTATAGTCATTTATCAAAATTCACAGGTGCTTTCAAAAAATATTATGGGTATACACCTTCAGAATTAAGGGGATCGAAGCGAATTAAACATTTTTAATATCATCCGACAAAATTGGTAAACATTACGACCAAATTAGTAAATCCAAACCAAAACATTGCCGTTTTCAGTATTGTGTTTAGAGCAAAACAATAAAAAATGCTCACCTAATCATAAAAACAAAACTGAGAATATAATGAAATTTTTACACAACTTATCTGCACTTTTCATCGCTATGGTCGTTTTTGCTTCATGTTCAAACAATAACGACGAAGTAGATGCAACTCCAGAATTTGCAACAATCGACATCACAAACGTAGAAGATGGACAGATTTTCACAATAGGAGAAGAGGCCGTTATCGAAACTACATTGTACATCCCTGAAGGTACAATCGAAGCACCTCAATTAGTATTCACTTATGCTGAAACTAATGAAACTGTAACTGTTGACTTAATTGGTCAAATCCCAGAAATTGCAGGTGAACAAACTGTAAACCTTTCTGCTACTATTACACCATCTGCAGCAGGTATGTATGAATTACAAGCACAATTCTATCACTCAAGTGATGCAGAAGGAGCTCAAAATATTATTACTTCTGAGGAGTTTAATGTTGCTTCAGGCGCATTCCTTCCAGCAGAGTAATCAAAGATTAAAATCAGGGTTATTAAATTATAGTGAATTAAGATATAGACCTAGCAGTATTACTGTCTAGGTCTTTTTTCTTTTTATATCCAAGTAAGTACAGTTGCAATAGAGCTTACTTGTTATAAATAGTATCATTAGGTAAGGACGTTTCATTGAAACGTCCTTTCTTGTATTAGTACGTTCGTTATAGAGAATACAAAGACGAACTTTCCAAGTTGATATTATGTACAGTTATTTTACCTATGTAAAATGTACGGACATTTTACTAAACGCCTTCTCTAGTATTTTTCTACTAAATAAAACCCGCAAGTTGTTACAAAATTTCTTACCCAAGGTATATCTCCTAAAATAGGAATCTTCTTTCTTGGCTTTAATCCAAATTTATACTCATAAATAGGATTGATAAAATAATGAGTTTTCTCTTTCACTTTAAATTGCTGACGTTTACAAATTCTTTCGAAACGCTCTAAAGAAATTCCCGTAGCTTTTATATCCATCAGTTCTTTTACCAACCCTTTACTCACATTTCCATTATCTAAAATGAATTTGTAAAGAAAAGAAGGTAATAAATGATAGTAAGGTAGTTTTGATAGCAATTTGCTTTCAACAATTTGTTGATGACCTCCGAAAGGCATTTGCCAAGGTGGAAAACCAAAAAAGATTTTTCCGTGCTCTTTTAAAAAGGAACGGAAATAATGTATGATTTTTTCCTGGTCAGGAATATGTTCGATGACATCTTTAAGAACAATTAAATCGAATTTTTCTCCAAAATCTTTTTCTACATCAATATCATAAACATTCTTACCTATAATTTGTGCCTGACCTTTATCAATAAAGTCTTTAAGAAAAACACTGGCTAACTCTACTCTAGGCATGCTGAGTTCAACACCTACACCAAAACACCCTTTTTCTAAAAAGGCTTTCAGAACGCCACCTTCACCACATCCAACCTCAAGTACTCTTAAGTTGGGTGTGATTTTTAGCGATTGCTCAATAAATGGAAGTACATATTTATTGGCATTATCAGTTTGTATATTAAAATAGACTTCTTTGTCCTTATGAAAATCAAAAGCCATTGTTGTTTGTTCTAATTAATTGTTTGGAGATACTTCTGTTTCGGTTAAAAACCCAAAATATTCACCAAAGTAAAAGATAGCTATATTCATTATGATCCCCCAAAATACGGCACTCATAAACATATAAGTGATGATTTTTCTCTTTTTTTCTCCAAAAGATAAAGCGATAAGCATACCTATGGGCGGACCAAATAAAATTGGAGTAAAAAATGCCACTCCTTTCATTCCGTAATTTTGCCAAATACGGACAATCATACGGTTTCTCTTAGTAAATAGCTTTTTTGATTTACCTCTATTTAACCATAAAAGAAGTTTTTTTCTGGCCTCAGTACCTGCATAAGTAAGTGAAACTACTGTAATCATCATTCCTACAATGGTAAGAATAGTGGTCTCTACAATAGTTAAACCGGCTCCGTATCCTACAATAGGACCAAAAAGGAACTTTAAAGCACTTGTAATTAAAGTTGATATGTATCTGGTTAAATCCAAGGTATAAATAGTTTACAAAGAAAAAACAAAAGTTACATAGTATAAGATTCTTGTCATAATAAAATTACCATCATTACTTTAAGGAAGTAAATTCTGTCATGACCTTAGGTCTTTAAACTGTTAAATATATGTATATGATAATCAGTTATTAACATAAATCAATAATAATACTAATAACATTTTGTACATTTACGATATAACTAAAAGAAAAAACGATTTTACAAATGAACTTCAGTTTCAAATCATTAATCATAGTAATCACGCTGCTATGTATTAATTTTACTAACACAACTGCTACTGATAGAGTTAAAGAAGCTCACGTTGGTGAGACCACCAAAGAATTAATTCTTTCGTTATATCAAAAGGCGAAGTTACAAGATTATGGTTTATCTTTTCAAGCTTTTGCAAAAGGATTAACAGGATATTTAAATCTTTTAAATAAAGGAGAAATAAAAAACACCCGAATTCTAAGTATTGTCGATTTCTCACAGCCTTCCACAAACAAACGTTTATACATTATAGATATCAAAAGAGGGGTTTTATTAATGAACACTCTAGTGGCTCACGGAAGAAATTCAGGAACTTTATATGCTGATAACTTCAGCAACATCATGAACTCTAAACAATCGAGCTGTGGTTTTTTTAAAGCATCAGAAACCTATTTTGGTAAGTATGGCCTATCTCTAAAGCTAGATGGATTACAAAAAAACATCAACAACAAAGCTAGAGAAAGAGCTATTGTTATCCACCCTGCCAAATATGTATCAGAAACTTTCGTACAACAAAACGGCTACCTTGGTCGTAGTTTCGGCTGCCCTGCCCTATCCTATAAAGATCACAAACAAGTAATCAATACCATTAAAGGTGGATCTGTGTTTTTTATCTATTCTAAAATGAATACTTCGTCTGATGACAATCTTGATGAAATTCCTAACAACGCTTTAGAACTACTTTCGAGTTATACTTCTTCGACTCCTTCGATGATGGAAAGAGATATTCCTGCGCCGAAACATGAAGTGAAGGGGGAATTAAAAATGAAAAGTTAGGTGGAATACAAGTGAAGAGCGTTTTTTTTAAATTAAAAATGAAAAGTTAAAAGTGAAAAATGTGAAATGTTTAGGGAATGAAAAATTAAAAATGAAAAACGTGAAATGTTAGGTGGTTCGTGGAGGAAAGTATGTGTTAAATAAGAATTTTTTTAATTACTAGTGCAAGTTTCCGAACGCGTGCCCGCGTAATGAGGAGCGTAGATTCAGTAACTCCTAATTCCTAGTTCCTAACTTCTAATTAATGACCGAGGTCGGGAGACCTCTAACGTTTATTAGGCACAAATGTCGCTGCGCTTAACATTTGCGCCAGTTGAGTCTTACTTCTTACCTCTTACCTTAAAAACCCTTCCACAGAATTAATCCCTCTGGCCTTTCGTAATACCCCTTAGTTTCTTAGTTCCTTAGTTCCTTAATTCTTTGTCGTATAAAAAAACGAGGCAGATCCCTCCACCTCGTTGATAATATTTTAAAAATAATAAACTTCTTTATTTTAGCGATGTAACAGAAAGTCCATCATTTACCACAAACCCAAGTTTTGTCGCTTTCTCCATATCCTTCTGAGCTTTTTCTTCTTTACCTAATTTTGAGAAAGTCAAAGATCTGTAGTACACTAAGCGTTTATCTTCTGGATTTAATTTGATGGCCGAGTTTAGGCATTTTAATGCTTTCTTAAAGTTCTTCTGATTGTAGGCCACAATACCTTTTACACCGATCAATTCTGGTGTATCTTTTTGAAGCTTTTCAATCTCTATGATTTTTTGCTGTGCCTTAGCTGTATTCCCCATTACTGCGTAATTGAAACCTAATAATAGGTGAGCAGATGAATAATTAGGATATTTATTGATAGCTTTTTCAAGTACATCATTTGATTTGATCAACATCCCTTTTTCCATATAAGCTACGCTTTTACCATAAAGGTCTACATATTTAGATTTACCGATATTGTCTAACTTTTGGAAATCGTGCAAGGCTTCATCGTATTGATTATTCTTAATGAATGCCCATGCTCTTTGATGTAGAACATATGAAAAGTCAGGATACAAAGCTAATGCCTTTGAGTAATCCTTCATTCCTTTATTGAATTCTCCTTTTGCCATATATACATCTCCACGGTAAGAATATACTTTAGCAGTATTTGAAGAAAGCATTATGGATTGATTTAAGTCGGTTAACGCTAAATCAAAATCTTTCAACAAGAAGTTAACATACCCTCTTTGCTGTAATGCATACCCATATTTAGGTGATAATGCAATGGCTTTTGAGAATGCCTCTTGTGATTCTTTATATTCTTTTTTGGCTAAATGAGCATTACCTAAAATCGTGTATAGATAAGCCTCATTTGGATTGATTTCTTTGGCTTTTTCGAGAGTAGCTATACAGTCATCTAATTCTCTTATTGCGAGATTAGATTTTGCTTTCTCCAACAAAGCTGAATAATAGTTAGGAGTATAAATTAATGCTGAATCAAAGTCTGAAATTGCAGATACATATCTTTTTTGATACGCATGCAATAATCCTCTTTGATAAAAAGCATAACTGTATTTAGGAGCCAATTTAACGGCTTTATCAAAATCTTTTTCTGCTTGATGTAGCTTACCTGTTTTTATGTTCAACTCACCTCTACGACAATGTGCATAAGCATAGTTGGGTTGAATTTGGATGGCTCTATTGTAAGCAAAATAGGCATCTTCATAATTTAAGGCATGAACAAAAGTATCACCTTGTAAGCTTAATAATTTGATATTGTCAGGACTAACAATTAATCCTTTATCAATCACTACAATTGCTGAATCAAAACTGTTTTGCTGTACATAGATTTCAGCCAAATGCGTGTATGCATCAATAAGTCCTACCTCATATAATGTTGCTTTGGAGAAATCTTGCTTGGCTTCCTCAATTTTACCCATACGGAATTCTACCAATGCTCTTCTGTGGTAGTACATTCCTACATTAGGCTCTAATTTTAAAACTGCATCAAAATCTGATAAACTTTTAGGCATGTTACCAATATTGGAATAGGCCTCTGCTCTAAAAACATAAGCATTGACATAATTTGCATCTAAATCAATAGCTGCTGAGAAATTATTAATTGCTTCGGCATTTTCACCTTTGGCTAGGTCGATGTATCCTTTTAAATAATACCCTGCCGGATGCACTGCATTTAAAGATATTGCTTGATCTACATCTTCACTTGCTTTATCATACTCCCCTTTTGAAATATATAACTTCGCTCTTTCCAAGTAAGCGATATCATTCATTAAATTGAAATCGATCTCTTTACTTAAAGATTCAATTGCTTTATCTATTTCGCCATTTTGAGATTGTTGCATTGCATCTCCCATCCAATTTTGAGAAAAGGCAACTTGACTTATTAAAAGAAAGGAGGTAAGATATAGAAATAATAATTTCATACAGTTTTGTTTTGAGGTAGGTTATACATTAGTATTAACCCTGTTAGTCGTCTATTCGATGAACTCGTTAATGTTTATTACAATATATTTAACTTACTTTAAATAGGGAAAAGAAAGTTGATGAGTAACTAATCGATCGAGTAAACTACATATTATTTTATTTATTCGTTATTAAGTACAAATTACAATATAGTATTTTTTGGTGAAGATGAGAAGCTTGTATAAGGTTTGGGTGGGTTTAGAATAAAAAGGATGATAATCAGTATACTTTAATCATCAAACCTAAATATATACTTTTATCACTACCTTTACCTAACATCCAATAGTAATCATGAAAAAAGAAATCGAAAATAGAGAGGACATTATAGTTTTGGTCAATAGCTTTTACGACAAAGTGAGACAGCACCCTACTTTAGGTCCTTTTTTTAATGAAGAAATCAAAATTAATTGGGATACTCATCTACCTATTATGTACGACTTCTGGGAAAGTAATCTTTTCTCTGTAAATAAATACAAGGGAAACCCTGTAGTAACACACCAAAGTGTGGATAAGGTAAGCCCGATTGAACAAAAACATTTTGGACATTGGCTACAGCTTTGGTTCAATACCTTGGATGAACATTTTGAAGGACAAAATGCGGATACCTTAAAGTCGAGAGCAAGAAATATGTCCCATATGTTATTTATGAAAATCTTTCAGGGAAGAATGTAAATCTAGGAATAATTTTAACGAATTGTTCTTCTAACAACATTTTTAAGATAGGTAACTTTGTCAATTCTAATTTTATCTTTAAACTCGTATTGAAATTATGAGAATTAAAGTAAAGACGTACATAAAAACTAGCATTGTTCTTGGCATATTTTCATTTTTTCTCACCCTATACATCAATAGCTATGTAAGTGAGAAAAGTAGTCCGTATATCTTGGAACACGACAACATGACCGTTTCTTGTAAAACAGGCTTACTCTTAGGTACAAGCAACTATCTTAGAAGTGGGGCACCGAATCCTTATTTCACTAACAGAATTGAGGCTGCTACTAAACTACTAAAAGAACACGATATTGAATTTGTTATTGTAAGTGGTGATAATAAAACCAACGATTATAACGAACCAAAAAAAATGTATCAGGCCTTAGTGAAACAAGGTGTGAACAAAAAAAACATTGTCTTAGATTATGCCGGTTTCCGAACATTAGATTCAGTGATTAGAGCCAAAGAAGTATTTGGTCAAGATCGATTTATTATCATCTCACAAAAGTTTCATATTGAAAGAGCCATCTTTATCGCAAGATATCATGGCATTGAAGCCTATGGCTATGCTGCGGAAGATGTTCCCTTCGAAAAGGGATATTGGGTAAAATATCGAGAAGTACTCGCTCGAGTAAAAATGATGCTTGATCTTTATGTACTAAAGACCTCTCCTAAGTTTTTAGGGAAGGAAGAAAAAGTAGGGGAAGAATAATCTAAAGTGTTCCGTGAGGACGTTTTGGTAAAACGTCTGTACAGATGAACCTTCTTTAAAACTTTAGAAAATAAGCTTATATAAAAATAGCCATCATTAAAATGATGGCTATTTTTATAATTATCTATGAACCAAATGCCATAGATTTTAATTCGAAGTTAAATCCTTGTGAGATCAACTCGTCGTATTTACCTTCTTCGAAAACATAATAGTAAGCCCCTTTCTTGGACACACCTTTTTGTTTTTCGTCTAATTTCTTAAGTAATCCAGTAGCTAAAATTTTCTTTCTGAAGTTACGCTTATCGAATTGCTTTTGGTGAATAGCTTCGTAAAGCGATTGTAATTCAGGTAAAGTAAATTTCTCTGGTAATAATTCGAAACCGATAGGTTGATATCTCGACTTTCTTCTCAATTTACCCCATGACATTTGAATCATTGTTTCATGATCAAACATTAATTTTGGTAAAGCTGTAATCGGGAACCATTGTGCCTGGTTTCTTTCAAGAATTTCTTCGTCTTGGCTATCAACTTTAATCAATGCGTAATACACTAATGAAATTACACGTGCCACAGGGTCACGGTCTACTTCACCAAATGTACTTAATTGATCCATATAGATTCTATCTAAACCTGTCTGCTTTTTTAAGACACGTTCTGCAGCGTAATCTAAAGATTCTCCATAATGAAGGAAACCTGTTGCTAGACCCCAAGCACCTTTGAAAGGTTCTACTTTTCTTCTAGTCAAGAGGACTTTTAATTCTCCATCTTCGTATCCAAAAATTACACAATCTATAGCTAAGAGTGGTTTATATGCACTGTTATAATATTCGTTCATATCTTGTATGTATCTTCTACTGTAATCAGTCTATTAATCAGATATTAAGTTTTCGTAGTATCAAATTATGGTGTAAAGTTGGTATTTACAACCCATCTATGATAGTATTAAATGTAAATATATAATTTTATTACAAATTTATATTATAAAGGTGTCTTAATCAATTCAAATAGTAATAACATTCAGAATATGTTAATTTTTATTTACATTTGTATCTAATTCTCTATATTTATACCTCAAAATCTAAATACTCAAGCTTCTAGATCTACTATGATGAAGATTTACACTACTTTTCTTCTTTGCTGTCTATTCTTTATTTTAACTGCTACACCGTCTAAAGCAGATCGCGTGAACGATAAAATCGACAATCTTTTAAAGATTAGTCAGAAATATGCAGACGATGGTGAATATAAAAAGGCCTTAGAATGGAACGATAAGGCGATAGAAATTGCCAAAAAACGAGACTCTGCGTTAATCGATTTATTGTATTACCGTGCGAAGTATCAATTGGTACTTTCTAATCTACAAGAATTTGAAGAAACAACTGCTGCATTTTTAGAAATCTCTAAAAAACGAAAAAATGCTTCTTTTGGCTATGCCTATAATTTACTACGTGCCTCTTCTTTATATTTAGAATATAGTGATGTAGTAACAGCACAAGGCATGTATCAAAAAGCCATCGAAATACTTGATAATGATCCTAAGTTAGTAAAATTAGCAGAGAGAGGTAAAGATGACGATCTACTGAGGGCTAAAGTCAAAACCGAGCTATATTTATCATTAGGCTATTACGATAGTGCTCAAACTTCATTAACTCACTATCAGTTGACTGCCGAAGAATTTTATAAAAGTAGCGGTCAAACTATTTATCAATCAAGATCGAATAAACACCAAGACGTTAAATTCTCGAGTAGAGAGAAGAAACGTCTAAAAAGAGAATATGCTTTTTCTAAAACATTAGAAGGAAAGCTTTATCGCTTAATTGGCAATTACAATATGGCCGATAGTGTGCTTCTATCTACTGAAACTTGGATTGAAACCAACATCCGTAAAGACGATGAAAGCTATATCAGTAACTTTCATGAACGTACTTTAAATATAATCGAAAGTAAAATCGACCCTATCCTTCCTAAAAAGATGTTAGAAAAAAACATCTATAGAGCGGAAAGAGTGTTAGGAATCAGTCATCAGTTGTACTTTAAGATTCAAGAAGATTTAGTAGACTATTACGCTTGGCAACGTTTTCATTTTAAAGGTGAAAAAACGCAATGGGATTTTGATACCAACACGTCATTATACTTTGGTAAAAACAGTATTCAGCAAGCTTGTTCCAATCGTTTAGCTGCAAAGGACGATTATTTGAGAGGAAATTTTGAGCGTGCTGGAAAAATACTAGAAGAAGTTTTCAACGAAGGTCAACTTCCTAAAAATCATAAAGAATACATCTTGGCAAATCAGTTACTTTATAAAGTCGCTTTAGCTTTAGAAGAGGAAGGAGTTGCCCAGAAAGCTTTGGACAATTATGTATTACACACAGAAAAGAATTACGGTAAAGAGTCACTTGCTTATCACATTGCAAAAGTTGATGAAGCGACCTATTTGACCATGCATTCTGATAAATTTGAAAAAGCAGACGAACTTTTCACTGAACACCTTCCAGTAATAAAGGAGCGTTTGAGTCCTCATCATTACAAAAGATTACAAGCGGAAAAAGAAAGAGCTAATTATTATGCTTTAATGGGCGATACTCAAAAAGCGGCTGAATTAAGTGCTTCAATCAAAAAAGCTTATGCCGATTATTACGGTACCGACCATTTAGAATACATTAATGGCCTTCAAGGTACAGCAGCTTTTGCAATTGATTTGGGTGAATATGCAGATGCTGATGCTCAGATTACTGAAATGTTGAATTTATATGATAGTCATACTTACCGTAAAGGCACTCAAAACGTTGTTCATGCTACAGCTTTAGAAACAGCGGCAAGATTTCAGGTGCTTACCGGACAATATGATATCGCTTCCCAGAACTTGAGTAAAGCCAATCGTTTATCAAAGAATTCTCCCGATAAAGTGGCTTCATCTTCTTTCGATGACACTCAGGCTCAGATTTACCTAAAGAAAGAATACTTCTCTAATGCAGAGAGAATCATCAATAAATCAATTGAACATAGAACAGCAAGATTTGGTGATCACAGCCGTTTGCTCATAGTTCCATACACTCAGTTGGCCCGACTCTCCTACCTTAAAGGTGATTATATAAAAGCGGATTCGATTGCCCAAAGTGCACACGAAATCAGTATTGAAATCTTTGGAGAGGATACCAAGCAAGACATAGAACCACTTGAGGTGAAAGCAGAAATTGCCATTGCAATGGGTAACTATGAACTGGCTCAAGAGTACACTCAAAAGAAATTAGAAATTACCAAAAAAGTCTATGGCGAACGTCACACTGAAGTGGCAAAAGGCTACACTAATCTAGCTTTAATTGGTCTATACATGGGCTACCCTGCCGAAGAGGTAATGCACCTCTTTAAAGATGCAGTGAACATTGTAGCCATTCAACTAGGAAAAGATAACCCGGTATTTGCTATTACCTTAAAGAACTTGGCTTTAGCAAAAATTGAGGTAGGCGAATATGCAGAAGCTGAAGATCTACTAAAAGAAGCCAATAAGATTTGGATCGATAAATTAAAAACAGAAAACAATACAAATACTGCCGAAATCACTTTACTATTAGGTGATTTAGAAATGAAACGTGAGTTTTATGGACAAGCAGAAGATCATTATAATTTATCTCAAAAGATTTACAGTAAGATCTTTACTAAAGATCACCCACTTTATGTGAAATCTACATTGAAGAGATCTCAAGCTTATTATGCGGCAGGTTCTTATAACAAAGCTTTAAAATATGCGAGTATTGCACTTGATCAGAATGAAATTTTCATCAGAGAATATTTCCCTACTTTAAGTGCTAAAGAGAAGGCAAAATATTGGAAATCGATTCAAAACGATTACAACTATTTTTACTCTCTAACAAACACTTATCAGAAGAAGAAACTTTATGGTAAGATGTACGATTATGCACTTCAAACTAAACCTTTGTTGTTAAGTAGCTCGGTAAAAATCCGTACTCAAATTCAAAATAGTGGTGATTCAACCCTCATTAAAGACTTTGAAAATTGGGTAGAGAAAAAGGAGTTGTTGACGAAGGTGTTTGCCATGTCTATCGAACAACGCTTAGAAGAGGGAATCAATATTAAAAACCTCGAAAAAGAAATTAATGTCCTTGAAAAGGAATTAAGTGCTCGCTCAAGTGTATTTAACAATAGAATTTCAGAACGTATTTCGTGGAAGGATATTCAGAAAAACCTTGCTGATGGTGAAGCAGCTGTAGAGATCGTCCGATTTAGAAACTTCACGAATGTATTTACCGATTCGGTAATGTATGCGGCACTTATTCTTACTCCGAAAACAAAAACGGCTCCTGTCTTTAAAATCATCCCTAATGGCAATATGATAGAAACTGAGGGCTTAGGTTACTATAAAACTAACTTAATTTTTGGTTTCCCAGATGAGGAATCTTATGCTGCATTCTGGAAACCAATCAATGAGGTTGTGGGTGATGGTACTAAAGTGTATTTCTCTTCTGATGGGGTATATAATCAAATAAACTTAGAGTCTATTCCTGTTAACCTTGATAAAGGAACCTACATCATCGACCAAAACAATATTGTACTTACAAGTTCTACGGCTGAAATTCTTTCAGAACAAGAAGATAAAAAAGACAATATGAATGTTTCGTTGTTTGGTAACCCTGTTTTCTACAAAGACTTAACACCTGATCAATATAATCAGTATACTGTTCGTCCGATTACACAGCTTCCTGGTACTTATAAGGAAGTAAAAGCATTGGATAAACTGTTATCATCTAAGGATCATACAAACGATCAAGTATTCTTAAACAAAGACGCTACAGAGACAGCAGTGAAGGGATTAACATCACCTAGAGTGTTCCATATTGCTACTCACGGTTTCTTCTTGGATGACTTGGAAAGTAATAACACAAAATCGCTTTTCAATACGCAACAAGACATCAACCCTTTATTAAGATCGGGTCTATTACTTACCAATGCAGGTGATCTAATGGATACTGATAATGTGTATGCTTTCAACAAAGAAGAGGGTGTATTAACTGCCTACGAAGCAATGAACCTTAATTTCGATGAAACTGAATTGGTCGTATTGTCTGCATGTGAAACAGGTAAAGGTGATAATAAAGTAGGTGAAGGTGTTTATGGTCTTCAAAGAGCCTTTTTAGTAGCGGGTGCTGACAATATTATCATGAGTTTGTTTGAAGTATCTGATGAAGCCACTCAGAAATTAATGATAAGCTTCTATCAACTTTGGCTAAAAGAAGGACATAACAAAAGAGATGCATTTGCTCTTGCCAAAAAACAACTAAGAGAAGAATACCCTGAACCAAAATATTGGGGTGCCTTTATTATGATTGGTAAGATCTAAAGATAAACAATAATACTTCTAAAGGCTATTATTGACTAACTGCTAGAGGCCGTCGCTTAATTGTGGCGGTCTTTTTTTGATCTTATGTTGTTATAAAACAAACTGAATTTATCAATTTCGTTACTATCAACTACTTACTTTAAATATCTTATAAATTATTGATCAAATAATTTAAATATTAAAAAATATCCTCTAAGTTTGAATAGTTTTTTAGAAGTAGACTTTACATACATCTAAACACAGTTTTAGAAGATTAATAAATCATCCTAGACAATGGCTTCACTAACAAAAAAAGAATTACAGAAAAAGTACGAAGAGTACAAAGCACAAGGATTAGCTTTAGACATGACTAGAGGTAAGCCGGGTGTTGAGCAATTAGACCTATCGTTACCAATGTTGGACTTGGTAACATCGAAAGATTACAAAACTGTAGCGGGTGCTGATACGCGTAACTACGGTGGTCTTGATGGTATTCCAGAAATGAAAGAGATCTTTAAAGATTTCTTAGAAGTTTCTTCTACTGATGAAGTAATTGTTGGAGGTAACTCTTCTTTAACTTTAATGCATGATACAATTTCTCATGCAGTTACTCACGGTTTCCCAGAAAGTAAAAAACCTTGGGGTGAGCAAAAGGTAAAATTCCTTTGTCCTTCTCCTGGTTACGATCGTCACTTCTCTATCTGTGAGCACTTCGGAATTGAAATGGTTACTGTTCCAATGACATCAAAAGGTCCGGACATGGACGTGGTAGAAAAATTGGTTGCAGAAGATAAATCGATTAAAGGTATTTGGGTAGTTCCAAAATACTCTAACCCTACAGGTATCACTTGTTCTAAGAAAACTGTAAAACGTTTGGCGACAATGAAAACGGCGGCAAAGGACTTCCGTATCATGTACGATAATGCTTATACTGTTCACCACTTATCTAAAGAACAAGACGAATTAGCGAACATCTTAGAGCTAGCCAAAGAAGCAGGTACTGAGAACAGAGTATTGATCTTCGGTTCATTCTCTAAAATCTCATTTGCTGGTGCCGGTGTTGCTGCTATGGGTGCTGCCAAAATAAATATCGACTGGATGAAAGGTCATTTATCGATGTCTACAATTGGTCCTGATAAATTAAACCAAATCAGACACACTCGTTTCTTCAAAGACATGAAAGGTGTTGAAAAACACATGAAGAAGCACGCTAAGATTATCGCTCCGAAATTCGAAGCAGTAATCGAAATCCTAGAAAAAGAGCTAGGTGATAAAGGAATTGCTACTTGGACAAATCCAAACGGTGGTTACTTCATCTCATTAGACGTTCCAAAAGGTTGTGCAAAAGAAGTAGTACGTTTAGCTGCTGAAGCTGGCGTGAAGTTAACTGCTGCAGGTGCTACGTTCCCTTACAAGAACGATCCTAAAGATGAAAATATCAGAATTGCTCCAACTCTTCCTTCAATGGGCGAGATCAAATTAGCTACAAGAGTTCTAGCTGTATGTGTACAGTTGGCTGCTGCTAAGAAGTAATTCTAATTGATATAGAATAAAAGGCTGTACCAAAACAGGTTTATCTGTTTTGGTACAGCCTTTTAGTTTATGTAGGGTAACTTTACTTATTCTTAGTATTGTATCTCCCTTATATCTAGAAGGTGCTCTGTCTCTGTACTTGAATCTCTAGTTTACCCGGGCATAACGAGAGGGCTCTGATTCTATACTTACATTTTGGCTTATCCCGACATCTCGAGGGGTTGCCACCCCTCGTTCGGGAAGATGAGTATATCGATAAAATTGTGAATAACTTGGATTGTAGAAAACGGTAGATTTATAATCGATAAAATTGAGGGGTTACACCACCTCTCTATTTACATTACAAAATCATCAACTTCGTTCCTTAGTTCCTTAGTTCCTTAGTTAAAAAACGAGTGTAAATTCAGCAACTCCTAATTCCTAGTTCCTAACTCCTCATTCTAAAACCAAAGAAAACTTCAACTTTCCCTCTTACCTATTACTTCTTCCCTATTAGTTATTACTTATCACCTACCCTTCCTTTCCAAAATAGCTATCCAAAAGTTCCTTATATTCCGCCAAGTTCTCCTCAATATGCGGATCTTTCATCACATCATAAAAGTGGTAAGAGAATGCACCGCTAAGACCGATAAACTGATTCATTTTATGAAAACCAAACATTGGGCCTGCATCTACAGATTGTTCTTCAAAGAACTCATTTTTTAAGGTAAAAGCCTCTTCTGGAGCATTCCATGATGTTGTCAAAATGTATTCTTTTCCTTTTAGTAATCCACCTGTTCCGTAATTTAATTTTGGATCAACACGATGTCTCCCATCGCTATTGTAAATTTTTCCTTCTCCGTTTGTAAGGATTTCATCCAAGTACTTTTTAAAAGCAAATGGAATAGAGAACCACCATATTGGTGTATGGTAAATGATTACATCTGCCCAAACGAATTTTTCTACTTCTTCTTGAATGTCATAGCCTAGATCAATATTCGTCACCTTCACTTCTGTGTCTGGGTGATTCTTTAAATAGTCTTCGGAAAACTGTGTTATATGGATGTTAAGGGATCCTTTAGAGTGCATAAACTTTTGGGATCCGTTGATTACTAATACTTTTTTCATGAGATATAATTTGATATTCTTTCAATAAGATTACCGAAAAAAATGTACAAATGTTCTCTATTCTCTTAAGATTTAGTAAGTATTCACAAAGTGTACGCTTATCATTTTTTTATTACCTTTGTTGCTGTTCCCCAACAAAATCTACATAACAAACAACGATTCGATATGAATCCTATTAATCATTACTTTCAAATCATACTTTCTTTCTCAAAGAAACATTGGAAGCTTCTACTCGCCTCTTTTTTAGGGTTGATGGGTATTGGTGTTCTTTTACTAATACTGTTTTTAGGAGGATATTTTGGCCCTTCCTATTCGGATGATGAAATTTTAAGCTTCCAGAATGATGAAGCTTCTGAAGTCTTTTCTGAAGACAGGGTATTGTTAGGAAAATATTTTTCTGAAAATAGAACAAATGCACAGTTCGAAGATCTCCCAGATTATTTGATACAGGCCCTTGTTGCCACAGAAGATGCTCGTTATTTCGAACACGAAGGTGTCGATTCTCGAAGCGTCTTAAGAGTGATGGTTAAAAGTGTCTTGTTAGGCGATAAAAGTAGTGGTGGTGGTAGTACGATTACCCAACAATTGGCCAAAAATATGTTTGGGCGTAAAGACTACGGTATTTTCTCCATGTTAATTAATAAATCTGGAGAAATTAAAACGGCCCAACAATTAGAGCGACTCTATTCTAAAAACGAAATATTAGCCCTTTACCTTAATACTATTCCTTTTGGAGAAAGTATCTATGGTATTGAAACGGCTTCACAACGTTTCTTCAATAAAAAAGTAAACAATTTAAAGATTGAAGAGGCGGCTGTTCTTATTGGGATGTTGAAAGCCAACACTTATTACAACCCAAGAAAATATCCTGAACATGCTTTGGAAAGACGTAATGTCGTTTTACATCAAATGATGAAATACGACTACATTACAAAATCACAATACGATTCATTAAGTAAACTCCCCATATCACTTGATTATGCCAATAAAGAAAATAATGGGATTGCTGACTACTTTTTATCAAGAGTAAAAATTAAGGCTCAATCTATTATCACGGAGTACAATCAGAAAAATGGAACACACTATGATATTGAGGCGGATGGATTAAAAATTCATACCACACTAAATGCCCAGCTTCAAAAATACGCTATCGAAGCAGTTGAACGTCAATTAAAAGAAAAGCAAGAAGCCTTATTTCAGCAGTATAAAATGCAGAAATATAAAACGGAGCTACAACAGATTATTGATAGAAAATTCAATCAACTAAATGTTGAGAATACGGTAAGTAAGCAGGAATATTTTACTTGGGAAGGAAATAAAGTCGATGATCTCTCGGTAAAAGATAGTATTAGAAATGAGTTGCTATTATTGCATGCTGGATATTTGGCGATACATCCTCAAAATGGAGAAGTGAAAGCCTATGTTGGTGGTATAGATTTCCAATCTCATCCATATGATCAAGTAATGGCTAAACGACAATTGGCTTCTACTTTTAAACCGATTTTATATGCTGTTGGGCTTGAAAACGGTTACTATCCTTGTAAATACATCAAAAATGAATTAGATGAAAATGAGGAAGGATGGAAGCCTAGTAACTATAGTAAGACCTCCGGAGGAATGTACAGTATGGCAGCTGCTTTGGCGAAATCATTAAACATTCCAACGGTTAGAATCTATAATAAAATTCCATTTGATGATCTCAAAGAACTATGGGACAACCTTCAATTCGAAGAAGAAATAAAGGATTTTCCCTCAACAGCATTGGGTACAACAGATGCTAGTATTTGGGAATTATCGGAAGCTTATGCCTCTTTTGCTAATGGTGGTTTTTATGTGCAACCAAGTATGATTACTGAAATTGTCGCAGCAGACGGCACAGTTCTTTATACTGCTCCTAAAGTTCCTTACTCACATCGAGTAATGCAAGAAAACACCGCTATCCAAATGACGGACATGTTGCAGAAAGTAATGAATGAAGGCACTGGTGTAGGAATGAGAAGTAGATATGGTGTCACTTTACCATTAGCTGGTAAAACAGGTACCTCACAAAACTATGGAGATGCTTGGTTTGCTACCTACAATCCAAATTTGGTGATTATATCAAGAGTTGGTGCCTCGACCAATCAAATCCATTTTTCTTCTGGAAGAAATGGATCAGGAAGTGCATTGGCTTTACCGATTACCGCTTATAGCTTGCAAAAAGTACAAAAGGATCGTCAGCTAAAAAATTGGTTTATTCCATTTGATGCTACCCCATCGTATTTATCAAATAGTATGAATTGTGAAGATTATAAAGAGGGAACAGACGTTGAGATGTTCTTTAAAAATATCTTCAAACCGAAATCCAAAGAAGAAAAACAAAAACGAAAGGAATTAAGAAAGGAAAAAAGGCAAAAAAGAAAGGAAAAACGAGGGATTTGATTAATATTACTATTCAAAATAAGCACATGCTCATAACCTTATAAAATGAACAAAATGGATTTTAAAGATCTGACCCATAAAGTGGTAAAACTAACTGAGAAGGTAGGCGAATTTATTGCCATTGAAAGACAAAACTTCGATAGTTCTAAAATAGAATACAAAGGCCTTAACGATTTGGTTTCTTATGTAGATAAAACTGCAGAGAAAAAACTTGTCGAGGGACTGACTACCCTTTTACCAGAAGCCGGTTTTATTGGGGAGGAAGGAACAAATAAACCGTCACAGAATGGTTTAACTTGGATTATTGATCCATTAGATGGTACGACCAACTTTATTCATGGTGTGCCTATTTTCTCTATCAGTATCGCCTTAGTATCTGAAAACGATTATTGTTTAGGCGTTGTTAGAGAAGTGAATCTAAACGAATGTTTTTATGCCTGGAAAGATGGAGGTGCGTTTATGAATGGCTCTCCAATTCATGTTTCTATGCAAACTAATTTAAAATCTGGTTTAATTGCTACAGGCTTTCCATATTACGATTTTGAAAAAATGCCTCAGTACATCAATATCTTAAAAGGTATGATGGAAGGATCACATGGTTTACGAAGAATGGGTTCTGCTGCTGTAGACTTAGCTTATGTGGCTTGTGGTCGTTTTGAAGGTTTTTTCGAATATAACCTAAATCCATGGGATGTTGCAGGAGGTGGTATTATAGTAAAAGAAGCTGGTGGTATAGTCTCTACTTTTAGTAACAATGATAGTTATATTGAAGACCGAGAAATTATTGCTGCTGCTCCTTCTATCCACAAAGAAATGCAATCGATCATATACAAAAAGTGGAATAGTTAATTAACTATTCCACATTAGTAGAATCAAATTCATCTAGATACCCGTCTGTGTATAACAAATATGTATCTGCATTAGAAGTTTCATCTTCAAATAAAGTTTTGAACTCTAATAAATATAATGTTGCACTATCAAGATCGTTAAACTCTAAATCTTTACTAAGTACATTATCTTTAATAGTCAATTCTTCATACGGAATCGACGTTTGTTCTACAATTTGTGAAGTAGAATCGTTTATCAATAGATAATTCAAAGTGTAAGACGACCTCTTATCTCTATTCCATCCCAATATTTTCACTCTCACTGCTAACTGTGAAGCTGAATCTTGTACTCCCAAGACCTCAATATCATGAAAAACGTTTTCAATCGGGTCGTTAATTAGTACGTCATCTTCATCATTAAGCGGTACACAAGCACTGAAGATAAAAACGAATGAAATAGCGAATAAAATGATGTTTCTATTCATTACGCTTATGTTTGTTGCCTTTGTTTTAAAGACAATTGTAATTGCACTATGAACAACAAAAGTATGACTTTTTTGTTATATTTTTTCAAATTATTTTTTGATGTTAACGATTAGAAGCAATTACACCTTCATATAATTGAAAAGATCCACTTTAAATAAATAAAGTGGATCTTTCTATTTATGTCTAACTGTTTGATTATTCAACCACTAACATAGTACCTGAATTAGCAGGAACTGTAATTGTACCCGATGTTAAATCGAATGTTTTACCAGTTACAACATCAGTTGCTTTTTTCGCTCCTTCTAGTACCTCTTGATAATGATCTAAATCTACTGTTGTTTCTTCAGTATTCTTGTTGAAGATCGACATTACTTTTGTATCATCATCATATCTAAACATCACATACACCTCGTTTAATGGAGAAAAGTGAGTTAATTTACCATCTTGTAAAGCTGTAGTTTTTGTTCTAAAGTTGGTTAACTTTTTCACTAAATCCATAGCTTCTTTTTGCTGATCAGTTAAGCCTTTGCCTTCAAAAACATTGACTTTGTCACCTGCCCAACCACCTGGCATGTCTTCTCTAATTAAACCATGGTCGCCAGCTGGATCGTTGTTACCCATCACTAATTCAGTACCATAGTAAATTTGAGGAATACCTCTAACAGTGTAGATATATACTAAACCTGTTTTAAAGTAATCGAAGTTATGATTTACCTGATCCCAGAAACGTGGTGTATCGTGGTTATCAGGGAAAGTAACTAAGTTGAATGGATCTGGATACAAGAAATCGTTCGCCAACATCTCATACACTTCGTTGAATGCTTGTTGGTATGGTGCTTTTTCTTTGTTCAAAGAATTCACTAAAGACTCTTGAATTGGGAAGTCCATCATAGAAGGGCTATTCGATACGTAACCGTTTTGGTTTACTTTACCTTTTTGCCATCTTGATACTAAAGCAGGATTCGAAGTCCACTCTTCACCTACGATGTTAAAGTTTGGATATTCAGCCATGATCGCACCTGACCAATCTGACATAAAATCAGCATCTGGGTAAGGGTAAGTATCTTGACGAATACCACCTAGATCAGCATATTCTACCCACCAAATTGAGTTTTGGATCAAATAAGTAGCCAATAACTCATTTCTTTGGTTTAAGTCAGGCATTGTACCCACGAACCAACCATCCGCATGTCTTCTTTTATCAGATTCTGTTGCATAAGGATCTGCTAAAGTAGCTCTTTGGTGTGAAGTCACTGGCTTCTCTTCTAGATCTTGGTAATTATACCAATCTTTTGTTGGCAAATCGTTTGTCCACCAGTGATTTAAACCACAGTGATTTTCGATTTGGTCCATGATAATTTTGATACCTCTCTTTTTCGCCTCAGCTACAAGAGTTACATACAATTCGTTAGAACCATATCTTGGATCAATTTTATAGTAGTCGGTAGTTGAATAACCATGGTAAGAATAACTTTCCATGTTATTTTCTAATAATGGGTTGATCCACAGAGCTGTGAATCCTAAATCTTGGATATAATCTAAATGATTAATGATACCTTGAATATCACCACCATGACGACCACCTTTATTTGAACGATCAACACCTTCTAACATACCTTCAACAGTATCGTTAGATTCGTCGCCATTCACAAAACGGTCTGGTGTGATAAGGTACATTGCATCTTTGTTGCTGAAACCTTCTCTTTCTGCAGAACCTTCTCTACGTTGTTTTAACTCATACTCGTAAGTGAAAACCACTTTGCCTTTTGAGTTTTTAAACTGAACAGGGAATTTACCTGGCTCAACATCTTTATCTAAAGTAAGATTTAGGAAAAGGTAATTCGGATTATCAACTTTAATTACTTGATCTAGCAATACACCCTCATAAGAAAGGCTAACATCCAAATCAGAAATGTCATTTCCATGAACAAGTAGTTGCAATTTAGGGTTGACCATTCCTGCCCACCAAAAGGCAGGTTCTACTCTATCAATAGATGTTTTTGTTTTAGCGGAAACTACATTAGTAAGTAATAATAGTGTTCCTAAAATGATTGTAAGTGTTTTTCTCATTGTGGTAAGTAATAACTCTTTATATAAGAATATGAATTGTGTAATTCGTTTACACAAACATGATTTATTAGACGTAGAAACGCAACTTTTGTTGGCCATCAAAAGGTCAACATAAGCTATTACGAAGTAAACATAGAAAGAAAAAACACGCTTATTTTAGCTTTTAGAGGGTTTTTGGGGTAAACATTTAAGTTACAAGCTTAAATTGCTTTTTGTGCTTCCATTTCTTTTTTCTTCTTGGCAGCTTCTATTTTTTCGTTCATTTCTTTCTTCAATTTAATCATATATTTATTTTTTAAATAGGCTCCGTAAACAAAAAATAAAAATGACACGCCAAGACCTGAATATCTTATCAGCTCATTATCTTTAAAAACAATCCAAGATGTAACAGCAGTTATGATGCCTAGAATAGTGAATAAAAATCCAATCATTATTAATTCTTTAAATGTTCTCTCAAGAATTCATCAACACGAGATAAGTACCATCTTTTATCATTAAATGAGGTTAGAAAACCAACATGTCCTCCATATTTTGGTGTTTCTAAAAATAAACATTCATTCTCTGCAGCTTTTTCATAGGGATAACACTCTTCAGACAAAAAAGGATCGTCTTTAGCATTTAAAAGTAATGTGGGAATAGAAATATCCTGAAGATATTGTTCTGAACTACACTGTGTCCAATAATCCTCGGCATCTTTAAACCCATGTGCTGGCCCGGTGTAAAGGCTGTCAAATTCTACAAATGTTTTTGCTTTACTTATTTTATCAATTAATTCCTGACTCTTATTATATTTTTCTAACTTAGGTATAACTTTTCCCTTCAAAGATACTAGAAAGTCTTGAAGATAAACCATATTCTTTGATTTCTGTAACACTTTTGCCGCACTATTCAGTTGAACAGGAACAGATATCCCCACAGCAGCCCTAATTTTTTTAGAAAGTTGACCTGCAGATCGTCCAACATGTAATAAAGTGATGTTTCCACCCAGACTTACTCCCAGTAAGATAATATGATCATATTTTTCATCAAGATGTTGAATAAGAGTATCTAAATCTTTTGTATGACCACTATGATAAGAGGAATACAAACGATTTGGAGTCCCACTACAACTCCTATGATTCATCGCCCAAACATCAAATTGATTTTCAAAATGATTGGCCATTTCCAAAATATAGGTCGATTGTGCTGAGCCTTCTAAACCATGCATTAACACTATAGCAGAAACATGACCACCCAAAACAGTGTCTACATCATAAAAATCTCCATCAACAGACTCAAAACGTTTTCTTACATAAGAAGCCCCTTTTTGTGGACGAACTCTATTCGCAAAAATGGTATTTACATGTTTATTTCTATATAAAAATGGTGGGTGATATTCTGAGTTAATATTGGGCATTATGAGATGGATTTAAGTTATAATGTTTTCAACATCCATATTTGACATGCATGATGATTTGTATTTCCTAAAGGTTTGTCTAGGGTTTTGAACCCCATTTTTTGATATAAATTGACACCTCCTACTAATTGAGGCATTGTTTCTAAATAGCACGCATCATATTTCTTTTCTTTTGCGAATTCTAAACAAGCCTGCATTAAGGCTTTTCCTATACCTTTCCCTCTAGTTTCTTTGGAAAGGTAGATTTTTTGAAGTTCACAAACATTGGTATTGTTTCCTTCAATTTTTCCAATTCCAGAACCTCCTACCACTTTCCCATCATACTCGGCTACAAAATATTCTATATCATCAATATGACTATAAAACTCAGATAGCTTACTTAAGTTTTTATCAAAATAAGCTGTACCGGGCAGATTTGCCTTGTGTTCTTCCAATGAAGTTTTGATAATCTGTTCAATAATAGGGTTGTCTTCACTTCGAATAGGTCGAATGTTTAACATCTTTAATTTATGCTTTTGAATTGATGATTTGAATGTGGAAAAGTAAGATACAAAGATAAATAAATTTAATAACTCTTAATACGTGTAGGGTAACTAACCAACTTGATAGTATTAGTAATGATTGTCAGCTACTTATATCATCTAAACAATAATACTATGAAAAATTTAATTGCTCTAGTTTTCGGTTTAATATTCTTCTCATTTAATATTTATGGTTCAAATGCCATTGATGGTCATCACCCCAAACATAAAAAAAGTGAATATGATCATTTGGCTACACCACCGAAAGTAAAAACTGCACCATTTATTAAAGGTGTGGCTGCAGAACCTACTTTAGAAATATATAAAGATTCAAAACATCATTTAATGTTAGTGGAGAAAACCTCTGACCATATATTATTTGATGGACTTATTGAGGGTAAAGACTTCGTTAGGGTATTCAATGATACAAGAGATCACACTAAAAATATGATCATATGGAGAATAAAACATTATGATCATAAATCCAGAAAAATCACTTGGAAAAAATATACTTACAAGAGAGTTGAAAATGTGGGGTGGAGACCTGTAGATAATGAAACCACTATAGTGAAAGCATTTAACTAGCATCCAAATTATATTAAAGTCATAAAAGATCGACGTATTTGTCGATCTTTTTTTATGTTAATTTGTTTAAAATCAAACATCTCTCAATCGCTATCATGCGTTTATAGTTTAAACTCAAACATTTACCCCTATGAAAAATCTACTTTTTATATTGTCCCTTTTATTTGTATCATCATTCACTTTTGCAGATCATGAAGAAGAAGGTGAGAAGAAAAAGAAAAGTGAAAAATATGATCATATGAACACTGCACCTAAAATAAAAACGGCTCCATTTATTCAAGGTCTAGCTAATGAAACTACCTTGGAGCTATTCAAAGAAGGCAGAAAACACATGATGATTATCGATACTGAAAAGGAACATATTCTTTTCGATGGTTTAAAAGAAGAAACCGACTTTGTACGTATTTACACAGATGAAACCGATGGTCGAGACTGTTTAATTATCTGGAGAAAAATAGATACTGATGAAAAAACAGGAGAAATTTCTTGGAAAAAATTTACTTATAAAGAATTTGAAGATATAGGTTGGAGACCTGTAGATAATTCTACAACACAGGTAAAATCATATAAATAAAATATTTATACTATTAGCTCCAATAAAGGCTTTTGGATTTTTTTTCATCCGATAGCCTTTTTTTTTGGTGACATTTTTATTCCGCTGATATAAGTAAGTGAACAAAAACTATAATATTATGAAAAAGTACACTTTAATATCGGTTATCTTTCTATTAATTATTAATAGTATCGCCTTTGCAGAAGGAGGAGAAGATGGTAAAAATAAAAGATCAGAAAATTATGATCATATGAATACCAATCCAAAAATTAAAACGGCTCCACACATTCAAGGTGTTGCTGCGAATGGTACTTTAGAAATTTTTTATGATGGTAAGCATCATCAAATGATTATTGATAAAGAAACTGACAATATCTTATTTGATCATTTAGATCAAGAAACAGATTATGTTAGAATCTATACGGATAAAACAGATGGGAACAAATGTTTATTGATCTGGAGAATTAAGAAAGTGAATAAAGAAACAGGCAAAATCACATGGAAACAATATTCATATAAGCATTTTGAAGATATTGGTTGGAGACCTGTAGATAACAGAACAACTGCAGTAAAATCTTTTCAATAGCATTAACCATACAATTTGATATTGTATTCTAGTGCTTTTTCTAACCAATATTCTAGTTGTTCATCCATATCGAATCCATCAGGAATAATATATATAAACCCTTTCATTGGTCGACCTGTAAAGTCCATTGGAAGGGTTTCTTCTTTTTCTATCTCCAAAACATATTGATCCTCCCCTATTTTGGCCATCAACAAACTATCCCCATACTTTTTATCAATATGAATCCCACAACACATTTTATTATTCACCATAAAAACCAATCCTCCCATCATTTTCTTTGGGAAGTACTCTACGTTTTGTTGTTGGAACCATCGGTCGATGCGTTCGCCTAAATATTCGTCGTATGCCATGATTTAGGGATTAAGGATTAAGGATTAAGTAATAACTAATAAGGAATAGGTAATGTAGAGAACTGTGCTGGGAAAAGCAACTGGGTTAAGGGAAGAGGGAAGAAGTAAGAGGGAAAGTAGGTTATAGGTTTGGGTTAATTAGGAGTTAGGAGTTAGGAGTTAGGAGTTAGGAGTTGATGAATTTACGCTCCTCATTACGCGGGCACGAGTCGGGAGACTCGCGCTAGTTAAAAAAATTATTTAAATCCGTACATTCCCCCTACGAACTATTTAACATTTCACGTTTTTCATTTTTAACTTTTCATTTTTAATTAAAAAAAAGCCGCTGATTATCGCTAATCAACGGCTTTATTAAAAATGATTTTTTTCTAAAATTCCGCACTTTTCGGAGCACGTGGGAATGGAATTACGTCTCTGATGTTAGACATACCTGAAACGAATAATACGATTCTTTCGAAACCTAAACCAAAACCTGAGTGAGGTGCTGTACCGAATTTACGCAATTCTAAGTACCACCAAAGTTCTTCTTGAGGCACTCCCATTTCTTCCATTCTAGTTTGAAGTTTCTCTAGTGAATCCTCTCTTTGAGAACCACCGATGATTTCTCCAATACCAGGGAAAAGAACGTCCATTGCTCTTACTGTTTTTCCATCATCATTTTGCTTCATGTAGAACGATTTGATGTCTTTAGGGTAATCAGTAAGGATGACTGGCTTTTTGAATTCTTTTTCAACAAGGTAACGTTCGTGTTCCGATTGTAAATCGATACCCCAATCTACAGGATATTTGAATTTACCTTTCTTAAATGGTTTTGAACGCTTCAATACTTCGATTGCCTCAGTATAAGTCAAACGCTCAAAGTTATTTTCTGATACAAATTTCAAACGCTCAACAAGACCTAGTTCTGATCTTTCGTTTTGAGGTTTTGATTTTTGCTCTTGTGCATATCTTTGATCAAGGAAAGCCAAATCGTCTGGACATTGTTCCATAGCGAAGTCGATCAAATATTTGATCATTTCTTCTGCTAGGTCCATGTTGTCGTCCAAATCATAGAAGGCCATCTCTGGCTCGATCATCCAGAATTCTGCTAAGTGACGAGTAGTGTTAGAGTTTTCAGCTCTAAATGTTGGTCCGAAAGTATATACTTCGCCCATTGACATTGCCCCTACCTCTGCCTCTAGCTGTCCAGATACCGAAAGGTTCACCGCTTTTCCGAAGAAATCTTCTTTGTAATCGATTTCTCCATCTTCAGTTAGTGGAGGGTTTTTAAGATCAAGGTTAGTTACCTTAAACATCTCACCTGCACCTTCTGCATCAGAACCTGTAACGATTGGAGTGTGCATATAGATAAATCCTTTCTCGTTAAAGAATTTATGGATACCATATGCTAAAGCGTTACGTACTCTGTAAACAGCACTCATTGTTTGAGTTCTTGGACGCAAGTGCGCTTTTTCTCTCAAGAATTCTAATGAGTGTCTTTTTGGTTGTAATGGATATTCATCTGGATCTGCATCTCCAAGAATCTCCAATGAATCTACAGTGATTTCGATTCTTTGACCTTTACCTTGAGATTCAACCACTGTACCGTCAATACTTATTGCAGCACTAGTCGTTAATCTTTTGAGTAAATCTTCGTCAGTATTTTCAAAATCTACCACTGCTTGCAAATTATTGATAGTAGAACCGTCATTCAATGCGATGAAACGATTGCTTCTAAATGTTCTTACCCATCCTTTTACATTAACTTTGGCTCCGATCTCTCCGGTTGCCAGCAAGTCTTTAATCTTTGTTCTTTTCACTTGCGTGGTAGTTTAAATTGTTCTAAAAAAAAGACAATACGGAATTGTCATAAAAATGAGCACAAATATATAAAGATTAAGCAAGTTTTGTAGTCGTTTCTAAAGGATTTAATACAAAGAGGCTAATTTCTTTTCATATGTTATAAATAGTCGATTTAAATAAGGGGGTATTTTCGTCGATTAACAAAGCTTAATAATATTTTTTACGACTTTCAATGTCTATTCACAAACTTATAGTGTCAAATTATTAAATGACTAATCTATTCAATTTTTTCAAATAGCAAACCAACTAATGAGTAAAAAAATAATTATAGGTAGCTCGGTCTTTCTTGTTTTAATTATTTCTATCTTCTTTTTCTCTGGAAACAATTCTGAACAAGTATTACTTACAAAAGCTAGAATTGATAATCTAAATATCAATGTAAGTACTACAGGTGAACTTGAAGCTAAAAACTTTGTAGAAATTCAAGGTCCGTTAGGAATGCGACAAGCACAAATTTGGGAAACTAAAATCAACAGCTTAGTGCCTGAAGGTACAGTGGTTGAAAAAGGACAACAAGTAGCTCGTTTGGATGCTTCTTCTTTGGGTGACAAACTAGAACAAAAAGGCACCGATTTAACTAAGGCTGAATCTCAATGGGAACAAACTCAATTAGATACTGCACTTCAACTAAGTTTAGAGCGTGATAAAATCATCAACTTAGAATTTACTGTTCAAGAAAAAAAATTAGCCCTTGAGCAATCTGCTTTTGAACCACCTGCAACTATTAAACAAGCAGAAATTGAGGTAATTAAAGCGGAAAGGGATCTTAGACAAACCAAACAGAATTACCTCGTAAAACAAAAACAACTAAGTGCAAAAATGCGTGAGGTGAATGCTAATCTTAGTCAGGCGAAAAGTAAAGTGAAGTTTTTAGAAGATTTATTTCAGGAGTTTACCATTGTTGCTCCGGAATCTGGAATGGTGATTTACGCCAAAGATTGGGATGGCAAGAAGAAAAAAGAAGGATCAAATATTCGAGCATGGGACCCTGTTGTGGCCACCCTACCTGATTTATCCGTGATGATCTCGAAAACTTATGTGAACGAAGTAGATATCCGTAAAATTCAAAAAGGACAAACTGTGAGTATTGGCCTGGATGCATTCCCTGATAAAAACCTTACAGGTGAAGTCACAAAAGTAGCTAATGTAGGTGAACAAAAACCTAATTCAGATGCCAAAGTATTCGAAGTAGTTATCCTTGTGAATCAATCAGATAGTACTTTACGACCTTCGATGACAACTTCCAACATCATTCAAACTGGAAGTAAAGAGAATGTTTTATTAATTCCTATTGAAGCACTTCATACTGAAGGAGATTCCATCAACTTTGTCTACAAGAAAACAGTAGGAGGTTTCGAAAAACAAGAAGTAAAAACGGGCTTGATGAATGATCAAGATATTGAGATCCTTACCGGTCTTTCTGAAGGAGAAGAAATCTCTTTGAATACACCTGAATCATCTTCTTCAAACATAGCGACTGTAGAATAATGATAGACAGAATATTAATTAACCTGTCCATCGCTTTAGAAGCTATTTTAGCCAACACATTACGATCTTTCTTAACTGCCCTAGGAATTATTTTTGGTGTTGGGGCTGTAATTGCCATGTTGGCTGTTGGACAAGGTGCTCAAAAAGAGATCTTGGATCAGATGAAATTGGTGGGAGTAAATAATATTGTGATTACTCCAATTAAAGAACAGAGTGAGGAAAAATTAGATGATGACAATGGAGGTGAAGATAAAAAGAAATTCTCACCTGGTCTAAGTGTCCTTGATATTGAAAACATCGCTCACACTCTTCCGAACATTCAGAAAATTAGTCCTGAAATTGAGTTAGACACCTACATTATTAAGAATGGTATAAGAAGATCGACCAAGTTGATTGGGGTGGAGAATACCTATTTTGAAATATATAATCATGAATTAAGCGAAGGTGCTTTATTTTCTAATACTCATTTCAAATTCGGAAAACCTGTTTGTGTGATTGGTCGAGGTTTACAAACTCGTTTCTTTAGCAAGGAAAATCCTATTGGGAAACAGATAAAATGTGGTGGACAATGGCTGACTGTTGTTGGTGTATTGAAGGAACGAATGGTTTCATCAAAAAATCTGGAAAAACTAGGTATACGAAACGCGAATATGGATGTGTATATTCCTTTAAATACGATGCTTATTCGATATAAAGACCGAGCGAAAGTCACCAAATCAGATATTCAAAAAGCTTCTGCAGATGCAGCACAAGGAAAAGAACAAGAGAATAAAAACGTCAATTATCATCAACTGGATAAAGTGGTGATTCAGATGGCAGAATCTCAACATCTTTCTTTGGCCGCTGAGGTATTGCAAAAAATGTTGACGAGAAGACATTACGATAAAGTCGATTTTGAAATTAGTATTCCTGAGATGCTTCTAAAACAACAACAGAGAACAAAAGACATCTTTAATATTGTCTTAGGTGCAATTGCATCAATTTCTTTAATTGTTGGAGGTATTGGTATTATGAACATTATGCTGGCTTCTGTTCTAGAACGTATTAAAGAGATCGGTCTTCGTATTTCTTTGGGAGCCAAAAAGCAAGATATCATTCTACAGTTTTTATTAGAGGCTGTTTTAATCAGTTTATCTGGGGGAACAATAGGTGTTATTCTTGGATTTATAATGGCCACTGCAATAGCAAGTGTCGCTGATATTCCGACGATTGTATCATTTACTTCAGTATTAATTTCGTTCGGAGTAGCTACCTCTATCGGGATCATTTTTGGTATTTCTCCTGCTAGAAAAGCAGCTAATCAAGATCCTATTGAATCGTTACGATACGAATAAAAAACTATTACTTACATCGACTTCAAATCATGAAAAATATATTCACTATTGTGTTTGTTTTGATGGTATCCTATCAAATACAAGCTCAAGAAATACAGTTGTATTCATTAGATCAGGTAATTAATATAGCCAAAGAACAATCACTTTCGGCCCAACAAGCTGAGAATAGAAAAGAGAATAATTACTGGCTATATAAACAGTTTAAATCTGTTTACCTACCTCAATTGGTGTTAAATGGTAATCTTCCCAACTTTAATCGTTCCATTACTCCAGTTACTCAGCCTGACGGTTCGACAGAATTTAGAGCGGTAAGTGTGGCGAACTCAGATGTTAATCTATCGCTACAACAAAATGTTGGACTAACAGGTGGTTCGGTTTATTTTGGATCGACATTACAAAGAATTGATAACTTCGAAGGTATTAATCAAGGAACAAGTTACGCCGGTCAACCTTTGGTAGTTGGTTTTAACCAACCCCTTTTTACTTATAACCCTTTTAAGTGGAATAAGAAAATTGAGCCTTTAAAATATGAGGAATCCCAAAAGAGGTTTGTAGAAGAAATGGAAAAGGTGGCTTACGATGCTACACAATATTTCTTTGATATGTTATTGGCTCAAATCAATCATCAAGTAGCCTCTACAAACTTGGCAAATAACGATACGATCTTTAAGATTGGTAAGGGACGTTATAATTTGGGTAAAATTGCGGAGAACGAATTACTTCAATTGGAATTGAACGTGATCACTGCAGAAAGAAACCTTCAATCGGCCAATTTGGATGTTGAACGTACTTCATTAAACTTAAAAACATTTTTAGGTTTGCCCCCAACAGTTGATAATACCACTTTATCCCTTCCAAAAGAATTGCCCGACCTTACGATTAGTACGGATATCGCAATACAGGAAGCACAGATCAATAGGCAGCAATATATTAGTTTTCAGAGAAGGCGTCTGGAGGCAGAAAGAGATGTTGCCAAGGCAAAAGGAGATGCTGGTTTACAAATTAATTTAAGTGGTCAGTTTGGTTTAACTCAACAAGCTGTGGACCCAAGTGGTGTGTATCAAGATCCTAACGACCAACAACAGTTTCGATTAGGATTTAATATTCCTTTGGTCGATTGGGGACGTCGTAAGTCAGCTGTAGAAACTGCGGTTTCAAATCAAAGACTCGTTGAGAGTACAGTACAACAAGAGGAACAACTTTTTACTCAGAACATTTATATGTTGGCTCGTCAGATCCCAATCATCAGAAATAAAGCTTTATCAACAGAAAGAGCAAAAGTAATTGCCGAGAAGAGTTATGAAATTGCCCGTCAGAGATATTTGGTAGGAAAGATTAGTGTTACCGACTTAAACATCACATTAAGAGATAAAGATACAGCAACTAGAGAATATTTAGCTGCTTTAAAAGAATTCTGGCTGTCATTTTATCAACTTAGAATGTTTACACTTTATGATTTTATTAAAAACGAAAAGATCATGACGTATTAGAATTGGTCTTTATTTTGATATATAGATAATCAGCTAAGCGTTTTTTCTCTTAGCTGATTAACCATCAAATTTCCGATATCCGTCATGAATAAAAAGCACTTAATATTATTATCCTTCATTTTTTTGATATTCAGTTGTGAGCAAAAAAACACCCAGAAAGAAGAGACTGAAACTACTGAATACGAAGAGTACAGTTTAGAAAAAGATGTAGATATAAACACATTAAATTCTAATGATTTACACTCTGAGTTGGATTCTTTGCTAAATGAAGCGATGGCTTCTGAGAATTTAAAGATCAATTTCTCTAAGCAAATCATGGACGACTTAGTTCTTTCTGGAGTTACGATTAAACCAAAAATTAGAAAAGAACTAGAAAAAGCAATCGTTGAAGTGGAGAACCTTAAATACAACGAAATTTCTTTGGGTGATAATGATAAAATGATGGCTTATGATAAAGCTGTACAAAATTTATTAGATGCTTTAAAAAGATTGGAAGAATCGGTAGGTGGTTTTGAAAAATATCCTCGACCAGCCATGTTGGTAGAAAGCATTGATAATTCTAGTACTAGGGATATTTTTACTAGAGGTTACTACAACGGTGCTGCTCAACAATGGAACTACTTGATAAAAGATTATGCCGATAAAGTAAAAAAAGAAATGCCTGAAGCTTCTCTACAACCCGTTCCTTATTTTTATGGAGAAGAGCCTATTTAGAAAATCTTGAAAAAATTTTTATTACACTAAAGTATAATTACATATTACTAAATATGTATAGAATCCCGTAATCGTAGACTTTAATAATAGGAATTAAACTACTATTTAAGTATCTATAATTACGGGATTCGATACATAAAAGAAAATATCACCTATTATTCTTTCATTGCTTCCTTCAAAACTTCCAACTTTCCATCAATCTGATGATGAATCTCTAAATCTAAAAGATCAGCAATAAATGGATATATGTGTACATTTTCGAAAGAAGGAATCACTTTGTTTTTTTGGAAATGAGGTCCGACACCATAAAATACAGCATGCATTTCTTTATTGGTATAAGGATCAAAACCATGCATTCCCTTACTCACTGTTTTTCCTTTGTAGGCAAAGGCTTTAGGAGGAATTCCTTCACATATCACATCAGGAATGCGACTCCCTTCAGAATAATGTAATTTTTGAGGCATTTCATTTTTTAGATACACCTTAAAATCATTTTTATATTTCCCTAAAGATTTTTTTAGCTGCTCGTCATCACCATTTCCTTTGTTGTAGAAAAATAATTGTGAACCGCCTGCATTTACTACTTCATACTCCTCAAATGTTCCTAAGTCATCGATTACAATTGGGTTCTTTTTATCTACCTCTATCATTCCATGATCGGATACTACAATTAAATCTACAGGAACATCTGCTTTATTAATCACTCCCATTAGTTTTCCAAGAATAGTATCCACCTCTTCTACGGCCTGTTTTGTTTCCTCACTTTTTGGCCCATAATGATGCCCTTGAGTATCTACCAATGAAAAGTATAAAGATATGAATCGAGGCCTCACATCTTCCTTATAACTTAACCAATTTTCTATTTGTTGCACTCGCTCTATATAAGGAGTTGACTTATTGTATTTATAAAAATAACTTCCTTGCATCCCTCCTATTCTTGCATCAGACGTTGGCCAATAATAAGAGGCAGACTTTATACCTTGTTGTTCAGCTAAATTCCACAAAGGCACTCCTTTACACCAAGTTGCATCTTTCTTCTCTAATCCTATATGATATTTTTGATCTCTATCAGGATCGTAAAAAACGTTATGCACTAAACCATGGTTTTGAGGATACATCCCCGTTACCAAGCTATAGTGATTCGGGAAAGTTTTTGATGGATATGCAGGAATCATGGATACTGATTTTACTCCATTTTTGGCTATCTCATCTAGATTAGGTGTATCGTAAATTTCTGGATAATCATATCTAAATCCATCCAATGATACGAGGATAACAGTATTGTTTTTCTGATTTGATTTATGGGTTTGACAAGACATCAAAAATGTGATGGCTGCCAGAATAATTAGATTTTTCATTTAATGGTATTTTGGTCATTCGAAGATAATTGATTTTGATTAATCTTTAGATGTGTTTAAATGTTTATTATCAATTATTCTTATTTATCTCAAAATATTTTTAGGCTTGTCTAAAAATTATTTTTACATTTGCATTACCAACAGTTAGTCACTACTTAAATTCAAAATAAATCATGAAAGTAAATTTCACTTTCTTATTTGTGTTAATCGCCTCAATTGTAATGGGTGCAACTAATGTAAATATTCGAGGACATATTACTTCTAACAAAGAACATATTCCTTTTGCCACTATCTCTGTAGATAATGGTAAATTTGGTACATCAACAGATGAAACAGGACACTTCTCTCTAGCTCTTGAAAAAGGGAAAGAATATACAATTACTATCTCTGCAGTTGGGTATAAAACCATAGAATTAAAGTATACAGCAAAGAACAATGCTGATGAGTTGCATATTGATTTAGATAAAGACTTACTTCAGTTAAACGAAGTTGTTGTTTCTAGTAACCGTAGAGAGCAATCTAGAAAAGAAACAGCGGCAGTGGTCAATGTTGTTAATAAAGAAATATTTGAGATCTCAAGTTCAAAAGTAGTTGCAGATGGTTTAAACTTTGTCTCAGGTGTAAGAGTAGAAAACAATTGTGGTAACTGTGGTACAACAGCTTTAAGACTAAATGGACTTGAAGGTCCATACACACAAATCTTAATGGATAGCCGTCCATTATTTAATGGTTTGGTCAGCGTATATGGTTTAGAACAAATTCCAGTATCTATGGTCGATCAGATTGAAGTAGTTCGTGGAGGTGGTTCCGTTCTATTCGGAGCAAATGCTATTGGTGGTACTGTAAACATTATCACGAAAGCACCTCAATTTAATTCATATGAAGTTGGAACCAACTTTGGTACTATCGATGGTAAATCAAATGATTACAACCTTTACTTTAATACTTCTTTAGTATCTAAAAACGATAAAACTGGTGCATATATTTATGGTTCATATAGAAATAGAGATGCCTGGAATGCAAATCCTAATGACATTTGGTATCACTTAGATGACAACGAACAACCTATAGGGGATCCAATGAAAGATGATTTTTCGGAACTTCCTCAATTAAAAACAGCATCAGTAGGAACAAAAGTGTATCATTCATTTGATGATCAAAATAAATTAACTGCCGATTTCAGGTTTATTCATGAAGACCGTCGTGGAGGTAATAAATTTGATAAAGAACCTCATGAAACGGACATCACAGAGTGGGTAAACATGAATATTGTAAGTGGTGGTTTAAATTATGATTGGTACAGTGCAGATAAAAAGAAGCATTTAAACGCTTACTCTAACCTACAATATGTAAATAGAGACAGTTATTATGGTGCAGATCAAGCGTTAGATGGATACGGCTTAACAACAGGTTTAACTTATATTGGAGGTGCTCAAATGAACTTCAATTTGGGTAAAATGTTAAATGCCGATTCTTATTTAGTTGTTGGTACGGAATATATCTATGATAATATCCACGATAAGAAGTTAGGTTATTATGATCAGGATGCTGGAGAAAAAACTAACGATATTCCAATTTCTAATCAAGAATCTCAAACTATGGCACTTTTTGCTCAAAACGAATGGAAAGGCAATAAACTTTCTGTCCTTTTAGGAGCAAGAATGGATTATGTAATGATTCAAGATTTTGAAAATACAGACAATAATAAAAACGTTTCTGCTTTCAATCCTCGATTAAACCTTAAGTATAATCTTACAAAAGATATGCAAATTAGAGGTGGTATTGCTACTGGCTTTAGAGCACCACAAATGTTCTCAGAAGATTTACACGTTGAAGTTGCAGGTGGACAAGCAGTTCGTACAGTACTTGATCCTAACCTTAAAGCAGAAAGATCTTTGTCATACAACTTTGCGTGGGATATGGAACATAGCTTTGGTAACACACAAGCTTATTTCTTAGTAGAAGGTTTTCATACAAGAATTTATGATCGCTTCGACAATCAGTTTACTGTAGATGTAGATGAAGATGGAAACGAAATCTTTTATAACTTCAAAAGAAATTCCACTTCAGATGCAATTGTTCAAGGCGTAAATATCGAAGCCAAAATTGCCCCTTCTGAAAAATTCAACATTCAAGGAGCTTACACCTTCCAATCGTCTAGATATGAAGAAGACAATCAATGGGGTGATGAGGAAACAAGTGTTTCTAAAGAAATTCTAAGAACTCCTAACCAATATGGTTCTTTGACATTGAACTTCCAACCTGCTCAAAAATGGACAACATCATTGACTGGAGTTTATACTGGTAGCATGTACGTTCCATTACTTCCTGGTGGTTTCATGAATGGCCAACCTGTAGAAAATGAAACTTTAATTAAAAGTGAATCATTCTTCGATATGGGTGCTAAAGTATCTTACAGAACTAAGTTAGGTAAGAATGCAAACATTCAGATTGGTACAGGTGTTAAAAACATCTTTAACCAAATGCAAAGTCAATTTGTAAGTGGTTCTGAAAAGGATGCAGCATTTGTGTATGGTCCAATTACTCCAAGAATGTATTTTATCGAAATTAAAATTGGTAATCTTCTGTAAGAAGATAATTGAATAGATTAGTAAGTGTAAAGGTGATAGAGTTGCTGACTTTATCACCTTTCTTATTAATTAAGTATCTGATTTCTATTGGCTATTTCCCAAATCATCATCATTCCTAATTTGGTTCTTTGATATAAAACCTCATAATTTATTTTATCTGAATCATCAGAAGGTAAATGATAATCTTTCATGCAGTGATCCGTAAAAAATGCAATTGGAATTTTATTTATTAGAAAATGATATTGATCGGAACGTTTATATAAATTCTCAGGATCTTTTAGATCGACAGTAAACTCCGGCATATACCTTTGATGCACCTCATTATTGACCTTATAAAATTGTTTCGACTGTTCACCCGTTCCTAAAAGATAGGTATAATTTGGATGATCATCGTATTTTTTGTTGATTCTACCGACCATATCAAAATTATAATTTGCTACAATTTTCTCCATGGGTACTAATGGATTTTGGCAGAAAAATTCAGAACCCAAAAGACCTACTTCTTCAGCTGCAAAAGCAATAAAAAGTATCGACCTCCTTGGGCCTATTCCATTTTCCTTTGCTTTTTTAAAGGCTTCGGCCATTTCCATGATTGCAGATGTGCCAGATGCATTATCATTAGCACCATTAAATACCACTCCCTCTTTTGTTCCTAAATGATCATAATGAGCAGTAACGACTATAAATTCATCCTTTAAATCAGTTCCCTCAATATAACCTAGTACATTTTCATTATTATACTCAAGATTTTCATACTCTAATTCGATAGTGACAGAGGTACTCAACTGCTTTTTATCTTTTCTTGATAATTCATCGTACTTCTCAATTAGTGCTTGTTTTTCTTTTCCTAATAAAGAAAATATATCTTCTTGTTTTAAAGCAAGGCTATTTAAATCATTAAAACGTTCTTGAGGTGAAAGGTACATTCTATTACCCATCATCGAACTAAATCGAATACGACGAATTAATAGGTCTTTCTCATCTTTCGCAATAAAAATGACAAATTTAGCATGGGTATCCGGCACTTGTATTTGTTGATCAACTGGATTATACTCTTTGAGTACTAATGCTTGATTCTTCAATTTCCTACCTGCAATATCTTTTAAGGTTAATTGATTCAAATAATGTAATTCAACCTCTGAAGTAGATGTTTCCTGCCCGAACATCATCAAAATATTCTCTTTCGTAATAGTATCGTTTTCGTTAAATATATTCATCTTAGAATATCCCGGCTGATATACATTAAAAATTTGTGTCCAAGAATTATTTAGTTGTTTTAAACCTATCTTATGAAAATGATTTTGGATATATGATGATGCTTTAGAGTTCCCCAAATTCAGCATTCCTCTCCCTCCCAAATCATCGGATGCCAAATACCTTAAATGAGATTCAATATTGTCTTTTGATAAATAGCTGATTAACTCTTGTGTTTTTACAGAGTCTGCCTCTAGATGTGCTTTTTGTGAAAATACCTCAGATGATAATAATAATAGTGTAATAAAATTGAATAGAATAATTTGTAATACTCTCATAAGAAATAGAAGTTTATTTTAGTTTTCCTTCGAATGTAATACAATTTTCACCAACCTACAAAACACAAAAAAAGTGATACAGTTTTCACTGCACCACTTAATTCATTAAAATTTATGTTTAACGATTAAAATCGCATTTTTCCGTTTTCAGCTTCTACCATGGTAGGAATAAAGAAAAGATCTACTATCCAACCGATACCAAAGATACCTCCTGTAAACAAGTAAAGTAATCCAGATAAAGGCCTACCTAAATAAAAACGATGGATGCCTAAGACACCGAAAAATATACATAAAATGTACGATACTGCTGTTGATTTCATGGTTTAGTATTTTAATTTGACACTTATACAATTATACGTAAATCAATTGTAAACAGTTGCTAATTTCACACTATTAAACCATCAAAATTTAATAGAATTTTATTTGGCATCCGAACATTGGAGAATAGGTCGAAAATGGCTGAATATTTAGTGACATTACTAATATATCTGTTTGAATTTCTCCAAATAAAGAAAACCTCTTCGTTACATTCACATTCAATCCTGCTCCACCTGAAAATGCTAAATCATTTTTACGAGTACTCGGAACATGATAATAGTTAAAACCTAAATTTAATCTAGGATTAATCACCCCTTTACCAAATCTATATTCAAATTGAATTGGAATAATAGCTAAATCCCCATACTCTTTTGTTGCCTCATCTTTTTCTACCTCATAGCCATAAATAAATCCTGTTCTCACATAAAGATGCTCGCTTGAATTTGGTAACCATAGATAAAGTAATGCTCCCACATTATTATATTGAGTTTTGATTGTTGGATATACCATATAACCCATTGTGGGAGCAATAGAAACATTCAGTTTCCCTTTATCTTTTCTATAAACAACACAAGAATTTTCACCACAACTCTCGTTATGATATTGCTCTGTGATATTTGTTAAACTTGATGTTGATGGATTTTCTAAATACTCTATTTTCTTTTTAACATTATCTGAAGCATCCTCAAAATACATCAAAAGAGCAGTGTTCATTCTCCTATCTTTTTGAAAATACTTTACATCTTCTATTTTAACTTCTTTCTTTCCATAATGAAGCTGCAACAATTTATTTTCATCGTAATCAATGTAATACTTAAAGGCTCCTTTATGTCGAATTACATATAGATTTTTGACTCCTTCAACAAGGTATTCTACAAACCTTTGTTCATACTCATCATCGTTTACAGGAATTGATTTAGAGATATAATGTGCTCCATCGTTGAATAGATAACCTTTTATTTCAGAAGGTGAATAGTGTAATGTTTGTCCATCTTGCTCGTAAGTACATTTCTTATAATTCAGAATGTCTTTATGGTAAATCATGGCATCAATAGTGTCATTTGATAAGGTAACTAGTTTTCCTTTTCTTAATGACTTATCTTGCCCAAAAGAAAAGAAGACAAGTAACGAAAGAGAGATCGTAATAATTAGTTTCATTTTAAAAAAATAGTTTGCTTGTAAAATTAAATCGATCAAATATATAAAAAATCGATTTAATAAAAAACACTCATTATTAATAACTTAATCAATTCTTTTTTTATAAAACTGAAGATTAGTAAACGACTTTTCTTCAGATAAAATCATGCGTTGTGTTACCTTCATTATACCATTATCAGCAATTATTCTTTTTGCCTCTACAATTAACTCTCCTCCCTTATAAGTATAAGAATTCAATTGATTATAAGATATAAACTCAGACATCACTTCATCCGCTTGGGCTTTGTTTTCATGATCGTAACGTTTGCCATCAGGGGTGATAGTATAATCAATAGTAAATGATTGATCTTCTGCATCAATCCATTGAATGCTGACATCTAATTTCCCTTCTTTTCCTTCCTTAAATGTATAACTTGCTGATTTTGGTGGTATGCCGTTTTCGTAAATAGATAGCTCAGGTATCAATTCCCAAGTATGTAGAAATAGGTTTTTCATAGTTTTTGTTTGATGATACTTAAAAGTAAACACAAAAAAAGGGCTAAGCAAAAAATGCTTAACCCTTCAATATATAACTAAAACGTTAAATTAGTTCGTATAGTCTGTTTCAGATCCTGAGAATGCTGCACGAGTGAATTCTCTGTTCAATCTTGCGATATGAGTAATAGAGATTTCTTTCGGACAAACAGCCTCACAAGCACCTGTGTTAGTACAAGCACCGAATCCTTCAGCATCGTGTTGCTCCAACATTGCTAAAGCACGACGCTTACGCTCTGCTTTACCTTGTGGTAACACTGCCAATTGAGATACTTTAGCAGCTGTAAATAACATCGCTGATGCGTTTTTACAAGCGGCAACACAAGCACCACAACCAATACACTGAGCAGCATCCATTGCTTCGTCAGCTACAGTTTTAGGAATTGGAATCTCGTTAGCGTCAGGTACACCACCAGTAGAAACGGTAACGTAACCACCTGCTTGTTGGATTCTTTCGAATGCAGTACGATCAACCATAAGGTCTTTCAATACTGGGAACGCAGATGCTCTCCATGGCTCAACAACGATAGTTTCACCATCTTTGAAAGTACGCATGTGCAACTGACAAGTTGTGATACCATGCTTAGGTCCGTGAGGTTTACCGTTGATGTAAAGAGAACACATACCACAGATACCTTCACGACAATCGTGGTCGAAGTGTACTGGATCGTTACCTTTCTTTAATTCGTTCTCGTTAAGAACGTCTAACATTTCAAGGAAAGACATATCTACTGATACATCATTTACTTCATATGACTCAAACTTGCCAGGTTTATCTTGACCTGCTTGACGCCAAATTTTAAGCTTAATATTTATTGTTTTTCCTGCCATGATCTTCAATTGTATTAGGTTGCTTTTTGTCAACAACCTGTTTGTTGAATTGTTTCAGACAGGCTGATGATCAAGTAATTAACCACCAACCTGATGATTAGATTACTTGTAAGAACGTTGAGTTAATTTCACGTTTTCGAACTCAAGTGTCTCCTTAGTTAACTCAGGATCTTTACCTTCTCCTGCGTAACCCCAAGCAGCCACATAAGCAAACTCGTCGTCTTTACGAAGTGCTTCACCTTCTTCAGTTTGTGATTCTTCACGGAAGTGACCACCACAAGATTCAGAACGGTTGTGTGCGTCGATAACCATCAACTCACCCAATTCTAAGAAGTCCTCTAAACGTAACGCTTTTTCTAACGTCATGTTTAACTCTTCATTTACACCGATCAATTTCAAATCACGGTTGAATTCAGCACGCAATTCTTGAATCATACCACGAGCTTTTTCTAAGCCCTCTTTGTTACGTGACATACCACAGTATTCCCACATAATATGACCCAATTTCTTATGAAGATCATCAGGAGTTTGGTTACCCTTGATGCTTAGAAGTTTGTCGATACGACCTTGTGCCGCTTTCTCAGCTTCAGCAAATGCTGGATGAGATTTATCAACTGCAACTCCTAGAGGTAGTGTAGCAATGTAATCACCGATTGTGTAAGGAATTACGAAGTAACCATCTGCTAGACCTTGCATTAATGCAGATGCACCTAAACGGTTAGCACCGTGGTCAGAGAAGTTCGCTTCACCTAAAGCGTAAAGACCCGGTACGTTTGTAGATAAGTTGTAATCTACCCAAAGACCACCCATTGTGTAGTGAACAGCAGGGTAAATCATCATTGGTACTTCGTATGGATCATCGTCAGTAATTTGCTTGTACATGTCAAACAAGTTACCGTATTTCGCTGCAATCGTAGCTTTACCATCACGCTTGATAGCATCAGCGAAGTCTAGGAATACTGCAAGACCAGTAACACCTACACCTCTTCCTTCGTCACATACCATCTTCGCGTTACGAGATGCTACGTCACGAGGTACTAAGTTACCAAATGATGGATATCTTCTTTCCAAATAGTAATCTCTTTCTTCCTCAGGAAGTTTAACAGCGTTAGCTGCAGTGATCTTTTGGTTTTTCTTGTCTTTTGGAACCCAAACACGTCCGTCGTTACGTAATGACTCTGACATCAAAGTTAACTTCGATTGGTAGTCACCATGTACTGGGATACAAGTTGGGTGAATTTGTGTGAAACAAGGGTTAGCGAATTTCGCTCCTTTCTTGTATGCTCTCCAAGCAGCAGAACCGTTAGATGCCATAGCGTTTGTAGAAAGGAAGAATACGTTACCGTAACCACCTGTACAAAGCAATGTAGCGTGACCTGCATGAGATTCGATTTTACCCGTAACTAAATCACGAGTTACGATACCTTTAGCAGCACCATCAACAGTAACAACATCAAGCATTTCTTTACGTAAGTGCATTTTTACTTTACCAGTGTTGATCATTTTTGATAACGCTGAGTAAGCACCTAAAAGAAGTTGTTGTCCAGTTTGACCACGAGCATAGAACGTACGGGATACTTGAGCACCACCAAACGAACGGTTGTCCAATAACCCACCGTAATCACGAGCGAATGGAACACCTTGAGCTACACATTGGTCAATAATTTCAGTAGAAACTTCAGCTAAACGGTGAACGTTTGCTTCACGCGATCTGTAGTCACCACCTTTAATTGTATCGTAGAATAAACGGAAAACTGAGTCACCGTCATTTTGGTAGTTCTTTGCTGCGTTAATACCACCTTGTGCTGCAATTGAGTGAGCACGACGAGGTGAATCCTGGAAACAGAAAGCTTCTACGTTATAACCAAGTTCTGCTAAAGTTGCAGCTGCAGAAGCACCTGCTAAACCTGTACCCACAACAATGATAGTAAACTTTCTTTTGTTTGCTGGGTTAACAAGCTTTACGTTGAATTTATGTTTTTCCCATTTCTCGGCCAATGGACCTGCAGGGATTTTTGATTCTAATGACATTCTATTCTAATTTAAATGTGTTAAGTAAATAACTAATTGTTCCGATTATCCTCTGATGAACATTGCTACTGGAATTGCAGCAAATAATAAAGGAACAATAATAGAATATGCTTTACCTACAAAAGAGATGATTGGAGTGTATCTCTTATTGTTGATACCTAACGTTTGGAAAGCACTAGCGAAACCGTGCCATAAGTGATAAGCTAGGATGATCATTGAGATCACATAACCTGCTACAATCACTGGGTTTTGGTAAGATGTGTTTACTACTGCATACAAGTCTTTCATTTGTACTCCATCAACTGATGTCATACCGATAGTACCTGCGTACTCGTGCATTACTGCCCAGTATTGGCTTAAGTGAATCACTAAGAATACTGCGATTACAGAACCTAATACACCCATGTATTTAGATACCGATGAACCATCTTTGTTTGTCACTTTGTAAGCTTCACCACCTCTCGCTTTCTTGTTTTGAAGCGTAAGCACTGCTGCGTAAAAAATGTGACCTACGAAGAATAGTTTAAAAACATTTGCGATAACTTGAACTGCTGGATTCGTAGACATAAAGTGCGCGTATGCGTTGAATGCGTCTGCTTTTCCTAATAATAAAGTCATGTTACCTGACACGTGACCTGCTAAAAACAGGATGAGTAAGATACCTGAGAGAGACATCATAATTTTTCTCCCGATTGTACTACTCAATGATTTCTGCCAACTCATAAAAATTTAACGTTTAGATAAAATATTTGTTTGAGATAGTTCTCTGATTAATTCGAGTGCAAAATTATACCTCAATCGTATCTGATACAATAATCCTTATCATAAGAGGGTTATTTTGAATGAATCTAAACAAGAGCTTCTCATTGACTTTCATTAAGATGTATCTTCGTATTTAATCATTGAATTTCAGACTTTTAAGACGTGTTGTTTGTACGTTATTAATCATACTAAAAGTCTGTTCAAGGTAAATGTTTCCAAAAAAAGAAAACAAAAGTCATCTTTTCCAAAAGGGTAAATTCAATAAAAAACGCTACCAAAAATGAATTCTTGGTAGCGTTATCGTTGTAATGATTTTTTATTAGTCCAACTTTCCGGACCAAACCATATACTCAGTATAATTACTTAGATCTATTTCATCATCAAAAATGCCAAAAACGGTCGACCCTGAACCCGTCATGGAAGCATAAATTGCTCCTTTCTGATATAAGGATTTTTTGATGTTATCAATCACAGGATAATTCTTCAATAAACTATGTTCAAAATCGTTGACTACATTTCCTTTCCATTCATTAATTGATGATGTCAACAATTGCTTGAGATCGACTGATAATGGAGTTGGAGTAACACCACTGTAGGCTTCCTTGGTTGAAATATGAATATTCGGATTGACTAATACGATGTACTTCCCTTCAAGACTTAAATCTAAAGTATCAAATACTTCTCCTCTACCGGTAACATACACGGGTTTGTTTTCGATAAAGAAGGGGCAATCACTTCCTAATTCTGCCGCAAACCCTTCCATTTCTTCTATGCTCAACCCTAACTGATTCATATCATTTAGCATTTTGATAGCGAAAGCACCATCTGCAGAACCACCACCTAAACCTGCTCCAATAGGAATAATCTTATGAAGATGCATCTTTACAGGTGGGATATGGTAATTCTCATTTAATAAATGATATGCTTTTAGGCATAAATTTCCATCGGGGTTACCAGGGATTTCTATTCCAGTACTTTGAAATGACAATGTTTTTGCCGGAATCATTTCCAACATGTCACACCAATTCACTGGGTAAAAACATGACGCGATGTTGTGAAAGCCATCTGATCTTTTTTCTGTGATACCTAAGCCGATATTGATCTTAGCATTAGGGAAGGTAATCATGGTTGTATAGTTTAAATAGTATAGTGCAATATTAAGAGGATTAATTGGCTTCAACAAACTTCTTATACAACCACTTGTTAAAAAGTACTCCTAATAGTAAAACTATACTCCATTGAGTTACAATAGTTGCATTCGAATACACATCTATCATATTCCATTGTCCCTCTTCTGTAAACCAAGGATTGTTAGAATACCCTTGTGACATCCACCACCAAATTAAAAACAACCCAATTGGAATATTCACGATCATAGCTGTTTTATACATCCAATTTGGCAATATCACCGAGGAGTCCTTATCTATAAAGTTTTTCTTAAATGATGATATTCCATTTTTATGAACTGCGAAAACGATAAATATTCCTGATATCAATAAACCTAGACCCCATACCCAATCTTGGTTAGAAAAGAAGTCCAAAGAATAAGCTGATGGAAACCCGAAAATCATACAAAGTAAGGCGGTGATGATACTTGCTTTGGTTCGATCAAATTTAAGATCAGTAAACGTACGAATACACAGTTCTGTCATACTTATCAAACTACTAAAAGCAGCCATGGCAAAAGCGACAAAAAACACCATCCCTAAGAATTCACCATAAGGAATCTTAGCAAAAAGTAATGGGATGATTGTAAAAGTCAATGCTGTATTACCCGATTGTAAAAATGTGATGGCTTGCTCATCCGAAGCAGCAATGGCAAAAACGGAAGGAAGAATAGCTATTCCTGCTATCAATGAAGCGATATTATTCCCTATTCCACTTACTAATATATTAAAGGTAACGTCTTCCTTTTCTCTAGAATAGGAGGCAATGGTTAACATTAAGCCCCAACCTGCACCTGTACTCCAAGCCGATTGTGTAACAGCTTCTATCCAAACCCTTGAATTAAAGAATAAATCAGGATCTATGGAGAACATATACACTAACCCTTTTGGTCCATTTTCAGTAGACAAGGCCACAGCTGAAACCAATAGAATTAATATCAACAAAGTAGGAATTAAAATTTTGTTTACTCTTTCAAGACCTTGTTGGACGCCTTTATATAACATCACAACAGCTAAAACCACACAAAATAAATGCAGACCTACGGTGGTGAAATTACCAGTAGAAATATTTACCCAATAGTCTTCTAAAAACGATTGGGATAGTCCTTCTAACAATTGAGGTGATTTGACTAAATCAAAAGTAAGTCCAACATAAGAAAGTCCCCAAGCAGTAACTACTGAATAATAAAAGGTGATTCCTAAAGTACATAAGGTGATAAAAAAGCCCATCCAGGTGTATTTCTTCCCTGCCGCTTGGGCAAAGGCTGAAATTACTCCTCGTTTATATTTTTTACCAATCGAAAATTCTGATAATAGAATGGGAATTGACCAAACAAAAAGAAATAAAAACCAAAGAATAATAAAAGTTCCTCCATACTGACCGGCTAATCTAGGAAATCGCCAAAGGTTTCCTGCACCAATAGCCATGCCCAATGAAGCCAAAATCACTCCCCATCTGCTACTAAATTGTTGTTTATTTTCTTGTTTAGTCATAAAGTTCTTTCTTTGCTCATCGATAAAAAATCGATAGTGTTTAAATATTTGAAGTTGGTATGTGGAACAAAGTTAAAGATTATCTGAAAAAATACGTGAGTATTCGCTATGGTTTGGCTGGAGCATTATTTTTGGGAGTAATGGTTTTTTCAATCAATTACTACAAAAGCGATCATTTGATGCTTTCCCTTACTGCTGCATTAAAACAAGCTGCATATACATTTCTGTTTGGTGGATATGTCTCTGCCTTATGCGAAAGATATACCGAAAAAAAGAAATATATGTTGGCAGTACTTCTACCATCTTGCATTGCTATTGGAGCCACTTTCTTAGTGCATTCATTAAAAGGAACTCCAAACCCGGTACTTTCTACCATTCCAACAATGGTCTTTGCTCCTCTAGGCTTTTACTTTATTGGTTTTCGTAAAAGAAAAGAGTTACAAAAAGAGATCACTTAAAGTGATCTCGCTAATCTTAAACCAATAAAGCTTTGCTTTATCTGAGGTTCATCATAATTTCTGTAAGCAGGTCGACAAAATTCTTCCTCACTCATATAAGATCCACCTCTATATACTTTGTGTTTTCCATTTTGGACACCTTGAGGATCATCAGATAATGTTTTCTTGTATGAATCTACAGCGTACCAATCGTTTACCCATTCCCAAACATTACCTTGTAGATCATAAATTCCTAATTCATTTGGTTGTTTACTACCTACGGCGTTCAATTTTCCTTCTGAGTTATCTAAAATCCATGCCCTATCTGTGATATTGACATTACCTGTCTCTTCATCACTATGTTTTTTACCTCCACGAGCCACATATTCCCATTCTGCTTCAGTAAGCAAACGGTAATCTTTACCCGTCAATGTATTTAGCTTTTTGATAAATTCTTGACAATCGTTCCAAGAAACCGTTTCCACTGGAAGATTACCCATTTTAGTTTCACTTGGATTTTTTCCCATCACCGTTTCCCAAAGATTTTGAGTCACTTCAAACTTACCCACAAAAAATCCACTAATCTTTACATTATGAAGCGGTAAAGAAGGATTCTCTCCAGTGTCTAAAACTAGATCTCCTTTTCTATCACCCATTTGAAATTCTCCACCCTTTACATAAATCATATCAAAAGTGACTTCATCCACTTTTTCAGTATAATTCTTTTTCTTTTGAGCGTAGGTGTGTAGTGATACTAAAGAAAAAAGTAGAATAATAAATTTGTTCATAATGTTCATCAGTTTATAAAAACATTGCAAAACCATTTCACTTGTAAGTCCTTACTTCAGCGATCTAGTTTTGCAATAGTTTCTTACTTAAATATTAATAAGTTTATAATAATTTCTTTATGATATCTACAATAGAAATACCCTCCGCTTCTGCTTTAAAGTTTCTCACTACTCTGTGTCTTAATACAGAAACAGCTACTGCTTGAATATCTTCGATATCCGGAGAATACTTACCAGAAAGGATAGCATGACATTTTGCTGCTATCACTAAATACTGAGAGGCTCTTGGACCTGCTCCCCAATCGATATATTTATTGGTTAACTCCTCCGCATATTCAGTATTCGGACGAGTTTTATGCACCAACTTCACTGCATATTCTACCACATTATCAGCAATAGGCACTCGACGAATAAGGTGTTGGAAGTATAGAATCTCTTCTGCACCCATCACTTTACTTACTGTTTGCTTCTCATCATTGGTTGTTGTTTTTACCACATTTACCTCATCCAAATACGAAGGGTAATCCAAGATGATATTAAACATAAAACGGTCTAGCTGTGCTTCAGGAAGTGGATAAGTACCTTCTTGCTCAATAGGGTTTTGTGTTGCCAGAACAAAGAAGGGTTTTTCTAACTGAAACTCTTGATTCGCAATTGTTACTTTATATTCTTGCATCGCTTCCAATAAAGCCGACTGCGTTTTTGGAGGAGTACGGTTAATCTCATCCGCCAAAATGATGTTGGCAAAGATAGGTCCCTTGACAAATTTAAACTTACGGTCTTGATCCATCGTTTCAGCACCCAAAATGTCAGAAGGCATTAAATCGGGAGTAAACTGAATTCTACTAAAGTCTAAATCTAAAGCTTGGGCAACAGTATTAATCAATAATGTTTTTGCAAGTCCGGGTACACCTTGTAACAAAGCATGTCCTTGACTAAAAATAGCAGTCAACACAAAATGAACGGTATCTTCCTGACCGATCACCACTTTTCCAATTTCGTCTTTGAGCTGTAAATATTTCTGATGTAAAGCGTCTGCCGCGTCTTTGTCTGAAGCAAAAGTTACTTTTGATGTCATGTCTTAATTGTTATTTCAGTTTTCGCCCAAATAAATTGATTTGCTTAGAGCACATTAGTTTTTTTAACCTATGACCTAATTGAAAGGGGGCGATCACAATCTTTATTGAAATTAAGGTATTTTCTTAAATAAAAAAAGGGCTTTCTGAGGTAATCAGTAAGCCCTTTAAAAATAATGCGTTTTAATTAGATGCCATCTAAAACATCACAAGCATCAAACTCTGGATCAATTTCGATGAAAACATCGTTTTTAGCCGATTTAATCCATTTCTCTAAAATCTGATTTTTCTGAGAATTCAGCGTAGCTTGCTGTAATTTTTGATAATCATCTTTCAAGTTAGCGTAATGCGGAGGTTTGTATTCTGAGTAGTAAATGATACGTACCGCTTGCTGACCATCTTCTGTTCTATACTTTAAAGGCTTAGAAGTATTTCCAACGCTCATTGTATCAATAGCGAAGAATACTACCGGATCCAATTCGTCCGTTGCCATGTAAGACGATCCTGTTACTTGGTTTTTAAAGTAACCAGCATTTGATCTTGTTGGTTGATCGTCTGAATATAAGTTTACTGCTTTTTCGAATCCTAAAGTATCCGATTCTGCAATTAATGTCCTAATACTATCCAAGAAAGACACAGCGTCTTTTACATCTTGGTAATTTGATTTTGGACGAATCAAAATGTGTCTCGCTCTGAATCGGCCACCTCTTCTTTCCAATAATTGAATCAAGTGGAAACCGAAATCAGATTCTACCGGATCAGCAATTTCATTCGGATCGATTGTTAAAGCAATTTCTTCGAATTCTGGTACAAGTTCACCTCTACCGTGCCATCCTAAGTCACCACCTTTTCTAGCAGAACCGTAATCCTGAGAATACTGTTTCGCTAAAACGCCAAAATCTTCTCCTGCTTCAATTCTCTTTTTGATATCCAATAACTGCTGTCTTGCTTTTTCTTTTTCCGACTCAGAAACTTTAGGGTTACGTACAATCTGTCCCACTTTTACTTCTGCGGCTAAGAAAGGAATACTGTCTTTTGGAATCGACTCGAAGTATTTCTTCACCTGTTTAGGTGTAATTGACACATCCGAGATAATTTGTTGTTGCATAGTCTGAACCGTCATTTGTTCTTTCACCTGATCTCTCAAGTCGTCTCTCAAATCGTTCACCGATGCACCCAAAGTTTTTTCTAATTTCTCTTGAGATCCCGCCTGAAGAATAAAGTATTGCATACGTCTTTCTAATTCTTCAGCTACACGAGCATTATCTACCTCTACTGAGTCAATTTGTGCCTTTGCATACATGATCTTGTTTACAATAAGGTTTTTTAAAACCTGACACTTGGCTGCTTGTTTGTCTTTAGGATACTCACCACTACTCAACATTTGTTGGTAGCCTGCTTCTACTTCAGATAATAGAATGATGTTATTATCCACTTTAGCGATGATCTTATCTACTGGAACAGCGTCTGTTTGTGCAAAAGAGGCTATGGAGATCAACGTTAAAATCCCTCCTAATATAGTTGATAATTTGATATTCATATTTTTGATCACTTACTTCTTTAAGTAGTTTAGTACTTAGTTAGAAATATAAATTTCTTAATGTGTTTAGCGTTCTTCTTTAAAATAAATTTCGTATTCCTGATTCTTAGTAGCTTCATCAAACAACTCGTTTTCCAACTCTGCCCTTAACTGAAGTTTTCTTCTTCCAAGAATTACATTTTTCACCTGTGGTTCTACGAACTGTAAAGGTGGAACCTGATCGACGATTTTATAATCTTCAATTTTGTAAAAGTACGTATTATTTTCGTCCGATACCTCCCAAAAATTGTCTCTTTTCAACAATTTTGTTACTTCGGCTTGAGATTTCATAAATGGAGTACCAAAAAGTAGTTCATCAAGATCCAACCAAACCGAATCTTCCAAATGTACAAAATCCGCATAGGCCAAAGCAGAAGACTTTAATTTATCCTTATCTGAATCTTTTTTCGAATTCATCAACTTCTTCACCTTCTTTAAATCAGGTGCGTTGTTAGGATAACGAAGAAAGATTCCTCTAACGATATTGGTTTTCAGAATAAAATCATCAGAATTTGAATTATAATGCTTTTTGATCTGATCCTGTGTTACCAATGTATCCAAGTTTTGAGCAATAAATTGTCTTTCATACTCGTGCATGATCAACTGATATTTATACTCCTCTAACCTTCTGTTAAGGTCTAATTTTTCTACATCTACCTTGGTTTGTGCTCTTTCCAACATAATGGTTTTACGCACCCAAGTATTCACATATCTCTCTTTAATATTTAGTGAATCACTAGACGACATTCTTTCAGTAAAAAGATTACCTAATTCCGTATCGTATAAAACTTTGTCGTTTACCTTAGCCAAAGCTACACGTGTACTTTTTATGTTCTCTTCCTCTACCGCTTTTTCGAATGCACCTTTAATTTTATCACAAGAGCACAGTGACAATGCAAGTAAAATTGAGGTTAAATATCTTCCGTTTTTCAAGTTCATAACGGCAAATTTATAAATTTAGCGTTGGCATTCATTATTCCCGACACACATTAGCGGCTTTTTGATAAAAAAAATCTCTTAAAATTTTTTAAACTGAGGAACTTTTCCATCAATTCGGCATCAAAATGTTGTTTACCTCCTAAAAAAAATCTCCTATATTTGATTTTTTAAATGACAAATACACTTGCCCATCGGCAGTTTTATATATAAAATATGAATTCAGCGCAGCTTAAAGAACTTATCGGGAGAGTCAACGACTTGGAAAGATATCTTGATATTGAGAATAAAAAATCAGAAATAGAGGAGAAGGAAAAGGTGACAACTGCCGCAGGTTTTTGGGACGATCCAAAGGCAGCTGAGGTCGTATTGAAAGAAATTAAAGGCTTGAAATCTTGGGTAGTTAAATTCGAAGAAATCAAAGGTATGACAGAAGATCTGGAAACCTTGTTTGAGTTTTTCGAAGCTGGAGATGTCGATCAAGAGGAGTTGGATGCTGAAGGTTTAAAAACTGAGGAAGCTATTGAAGCTTTGGAAGTAAAGAAAATGCTGGATGCCGAAGAAGACGGTCTTTCTGCCATTATGGAAATCAACTCTGGAGCAGGTGGTACCGAATCAAACGATTGGGTAGAAATGCTTTTCCGTATGTATAAAATGTGGGGAGAATCGAATGGTTACAAGGTAAAAACAGTCAACATCCACGAAGGAGAAGTTGTTGGTATGAAACAAGCAACTTTGGAATTTGATGGAGATTTCGCTTACGGTTATCTTAAATCCGAAATTGGTGTACACCGTATGGTTCGTTTGAGTCCGTTTGATTCAAGTGGAAAAAGACACACTACATTTGGATCTGTTTTCGTCTATCCTATCGTAGATGATTCTATCTCTATTGAAGTCAACCCAGCTGATATCACTTGGGAAACATTCCGTTCTGGTGGTGCTGGTGGACAAAATGTAAACAAGGTAGAGACTGCCGTTCGTTTACGACACACTTCTGGTATTATCGTTGAATGTCAGCAAGAACGTTCTCAATTACAGAACAAGGAGAAGGCGATCAAAATGTTGAAATCGAGGTTATATCAACAAGAAGTAGAAAAGAGAAATGCAGAAAGAGCAAAAGTGGAAAGTTCTAAGAAACGTGTGGACTTCGGTTCTCAGATTAGAAACTACACAATGCATCCATATAAATTAGTAAAAGATATTAGAACAGCTGTTGAGAAAACAGATGTACAAAAGGTATTGGACGGAGATTTAAATGACTTCATCAAAGCGTATTTAATGATGAACTAGTTAGATTTTTTAGGGAGAAATTCATCCCTTCTATCCTGCATCAAATGGCTTTTTGATAAAAATTAGTGAGATTTTCCATAAGTCTCACTTTTTTTATACAACTTTACAGCAAGCATATAAACAGGAGATGGAGGTCACATTACCCTATCTCAAGTTATAAACACATACATAACTATAACACCATGAACATCACTCTTGATTTTTTAAAAGAATTAGGAATTGAAAAACGTAACCCTGCCTTTTCTACAGGTAGAGTTTTTGCCGAGTTAGATTCAAAAAGAGAGACTCGTAAGATCTATTCACCTACCGACGGACAATTGATTGCTGAGGTTGAAATGGCCGATCAATCAGATTTGGAACACATTGTTCAAACTGCTCAAGCTGCATTCGAAAGCTGGAAGGTTTTACCGGCACCAAAACGTGGAGAAATTGTTCGTCAGATTGGGGAAGAATTAAGAAAATACAAAGAGCCTCTAGGTAAGCTTGTTACCTACGAAATGGGTAAGATCTACCAAGAAGGATTGGGTGAGGTACAAGAAATGATCGATATCTGTGATTTTGCTGTTGGGCAATCTAGACAATTGTATGGACTAGAAATGAAGTCTGAAAGACAAGACCACAGAATGTTTGAGCAATGGCACCCGCTTGGGTTAGTAGGAATTATTTCTGCTTTCAACTTCCCTGTTGCCGTTTGGTCATGGAACTCAATGATTGCAGCTATAGGTGGCAATGTTTGTATTTGGAAACCTTCTGAAAAAACACCACTTACCGCTATTGCTTGTCAGCATATCCTACAAGATGTGCTAAAAAACAACGACCTCCCAGAAGGTCTATTTAGCTACATTATTGGTGATGCAGAAATTGGTGCTTCTATGTCGCACGACTCACGCTTTCCTCTTGTCTCTGCTACAGGGTCGACAAGAATGGGTAAGAAAGTAGGTGCTGCAGTGGGTGCTCGTTTGGGTAAATCACTTTTAGAATTAGGCGGAAATAATGCTTTAATCATCACAGAGAATGCTAACATTGAAATGGCTATTCGTGCTACTGTATTTGGTGCAGTAGGAACATGTGGTCAGAGATGTACTTCCACTCGTCGTTTGATTGTACATGATGCGGTTTATGATCAAGTAAAAGAGCGTTTATTAAAAATATATCCATCACTATCTATCGGACACCCTTTAGATGAGTCAAAATTAGTTGGGCCGCTAATTGATGAAGACGCAGTCACAGCTTTCAAAAATGCAATTGAGAAAGCAAAAGCAGAAGGAGGAAATCTTTTAATTGGCGGAACATCTTATGCACAAGATGGCTTATCGAACAATTATGTTCACCCTGCTATCGTTGAAGCTTCTAACGATTTTGAGATCGTACAAGAAGAGACATTCGCTCCTATCCTATATTTAATCAAATACTCAGGAGAAATTGAAAATGCTATTTCTATCCAGAATAATGTAAAACAAGGGTTGTCTTCAGCGGTCTTTACCAATCATTTATTGGAATCAGAAGCCTTTTTGAGTGCAGCTGGCTCTGACTGTGGTATTGCCAATGTCAACATTGGTACTTCGGGAGCTGAGATTGGAGGAGCCTTTGGCGGTGAAAAAGAAACTGGTGGCGGCAGAGAGTCGGGATCAGATGCTTGGAAAGCTTACATGAGAAGACAAACAAATACTGTCAACTATGGTAAAGTGTTACCACTAGCTCAAGGTATTAAATTTGACCTCTAGACTACATAAAAGCGTACAATTAAACATGTAATTCAAATTCAACTGTTGATTGTACGCTTAATTTTTCCAACTTTGTAATTCAACCTTACATCAAAATCAATATACAACTTGTTATTTTTATGACAAATCCTTTGTTGTTCGAGAGTGTTTAGTTATATTGATTAAAGATTAAATGCTGAATAGCAAGTATTTGCTTGCTCATACAAGTAGGTAAACATGTTTCATTAACTCTTATTCCCTATAGCTTTACTTTTACCAGATGGCTCAAAAAAAATATTACTCAGTTATGTTGATTGACGATAATGAGATTGACAATCTTATTAATCAGAAAATGATTGAGGCTTCAAAAATTAGCGATAACATATTTATACATTCAGGTGCAAAAAGTGCTATTGAGTTTTTGCGTAATATCGAAAAGCTTGGTGATGTAGCTGATCAAATTTTGCCCGAATTAATATTCTTGGATATTGATATGCCTCTAATGGATGGTTTCCAGTTTCTAGACCTCTTCAATCAATTGGAAGAAAAAACAAAAGAAAAATGTAAGATTATAATGCTTACATCTTCAATCAACCCTCAAGATATCAGTAGATCTCAGAACTACAGTTATGTAAAGAAATATGTCAATAAACCTCTTACTCAGAAGAATTTGAGTGGATTGGAGGTTTAATAATACATATCATTTATATAGAAAGAGGTTATTACATATTTTAATGTGACAACCTCTTTCTTGTTTACGAAATCTAAATGACATTTTTTATATGTCATATAAAATAAAAATGGTTGTCCATATTTAAATGAACAACCATTTTTTTCTATTTGAGAAATCTTAATTTTCCATTTCCCCGCTCACCAATCGAATAAATCGATCATCCATTCGGATGGTTCGTGTTGGAGCAAATATATATGGTGACTTTATCTGTGTATATCGAGTAATAATGTTCGACACCTTAGACATTTTATCTCTTTTTGCTTCTGACATTCCCGTTTTTAGCATCTTAAGGAAAAGTGTAATCGAAGGACAACTTTCCTTACCCATCAAACGGATTTGTCTTTGTATGCTATTGGCTAACTGATTAAACAATTCAAAATCGCGAATACACACATATTGTAATGCGAGTAAACATTTCACCTCTAAGAATGCATGAGGGTATTTCTTCAAGCTTATTTCGTTCAATAAGTTATTTAAGAACCTTGCAGCTTCATCAAATTCTCCGGAGTAGTAAGCTGATATCGCTCTGTAAACGATATAAGAAACATAGTTCGGTATATCATTTATGTCTGGTTCAAAATCATCAAACGTAATCTTGTTTTGCTCAAACAGTTCTCCTTGAGTTTCTGTTTGCAAAGCACGTTGCATCTTTGTTTGAAGGAATTGTGATGGGAAAGTATACTGACCACTATGCATTAATAAGGCTTGTACATCTTCATTTACTGCATCAAAATATTTACTTGCCTTTCTGAATACGCCATAGTGAGTATAGTATTCTAATTTCAGGAATTGGAATACATTATTCATATGATAGTAAATAGAATCCATATGGTATTGATCAAAAATTTGATCGATCTTATGGAAAATATCTTCTATTGGTTCTTCCTCATCTACATGATTAACGGCATTAATAGCCACCTGTCGCTCATCTTCGATAAATAAACGGTGAAAGATGCTCATACAGCTTTGATACACAAAAGGTCTGTGCGACTCATAAAGCTTACAAGTATTCTTTATCTCTTGATGTAAGAGATCCAAACCCATTTTATCTGCCTCATCACCTGTAAAAGCGTACACTCCAAACTTTTTAAAGTAATCGGCTAAGATATCTTCTATTTTATCAACAGCTAACATATACGCAACATGCTTGTTGTATAACTGAGAATAATTGAAGAAATCTGGGGAATTTATATGAAGGCGTTTTAATGCTTTGTATACAACCGTTAATTCGTTGGATAAATCATAATCTAGTAATTCCTTCTCCAACTTTTTTAAAGTAACTATTGAGATTGCTCGCTTCTTTGTAAAAACCATCTCATGAATATTGGCTACTTTCTTTAACAAATCAGCCCTTGGACTTTCCATTTGTTGAAGTAAGTAATCCTCAATCTTTTGATTAAGACGAGATCGCAAAGTATAGTAAGCGTTAGTATTCACATCCAACTCATTCATTATCTGTTGATCGGATGCTTTTTTCTCCCTCATCGAAGAAAGTAAATATGCTGACTTATCAGCATTACTATCTACCAGACTAGTTCTGATAGACTCATAATCTTTTTCTGATAATTGTTTAACAATATGCTTTAGCCTCGCCATAAAAGTTATTTGAGTGCTTTATTTTTTTCAATTTCAAAGTGCCTTGAAAAGATGATGTCATAGTTGAGCTATAAAGAAATATTTCTAAGGCAAAGAATAACCGATTTAAGTATCAAAATTATTCACTATAAATATAAGCATAGATTTAGAATAATCTTATGTACTTTAATAGGTCTTTTTTGGACAATTTAGGAAAAATGATAAAAAAAGGTAATTTTCTACCAAGAACTTATCCAATTTTTCAAAATGTCTAGTCCGAATTCAGTTAAAATCGCTTCTGGGTGAAACTGAACACCATAGATGGGTAAGTGCTTATGTTGAATCGCCATTACTTCATTTTGCTGGGATTGTGCGATCACTTCAACTTCCTCAGGTAAGTGATCTAAAATTAAAGAGTGATACCTCACTACAGTAAGTTCTTCAGGTATTCTATCAAATACTATAGTCGATGTATCACAGCTTATTCTAGACATTTTCCCGTGCATGGGCTTTAGTGCTTTATGCACTTGCCCTCCAAAAAACTCCCCTATTGCTTGGTGCCCCAAACAAATACCCAAGATTGGGTGTGTTTTATGGTAATGTTTAATCACCTCCATCATATTCCCCGCTTTATCTGGGGTCTCTGGACCTGGAGAAAGTACCACCGCCTCATATTTATAAGGAGTAATTTCATCCAAAGGAGTATCATTTCTTACAACTTCTACTTTTTTACCTAATTGTGTAAAATAATCTACAAGGTTGTAAGTAAATGAATCGAAATTATCTAATAATAAAATCATCGTTGGTGATTAATGGAAACATACAATAAATGGCTTTCCGAGAAAAGCCATGCAAAAATAAAAAAGGGAAGCATTATCCCTCCCTTTTTTTATAAATTTTGTTCAAATAATTCGTGAATTTCTTTACTGTACCGTTTCATGCTTGGCATTATGGTACCTCCTGCATCTAAAACCCAATCATTTAAGTCTAACAATTTAGGGTAAACTACAGAATCTTCCGTGACATCTTTTGGTAAACCTAATCCCGCAGAATTAAACAAACCCAAGATTACTGATAATGACAAGGCATACTTAAAACCACCTAATAATAAAGCGGCGACATTGTCCAAGTCGTCCAGTACAGAATAATCGATTTTGTTCTGTAACCACTTCCCTAATAAGTTAAGGGCCATAGTTCCACCGAAGAAAAGCACAACATAAGCAAAAAACACTGTTGATTTTGGTGTCTCAAAGTAAGATTTTGATGAAGAAAAAGCTCCTGCCACTCCAAAAAATATCAGAGAAGCACCAATGATGAATACCACTGTCGAAATAATTTCTAATAAAAATCCCCTTCTAAAACCTTTATAGGCTCCATAAACAATCGTGCCGAGTAAAAAAATATCGGTTACTCTTATGTATGAAGTCAAAAAACCTAAATTTTGCTCCACTTTTTTATGCTTTAGTTTTACGAATTATACAAGATATATTTTAAACCTGAATTGGTTAATTATCAAAGTTATGATAAAGCTGCTTTCACTTTAGCAGAAACTACTTTCATATCAGCTACACCTGCAAACTTTTTGTTTGCCGCTCCCATTACTTTACCCATATCTTTCGGTGAAGTGGCACCTACTGCTGCTACTAATTCTTTTACAGCCGCCTCTACTTCTTCCTCTGACATTTGTTGTGGCAAATACGATTCTATCACTTTCAATTCAGCCAATTCTACTTCAGCCAAATCTTCTCTTCCACCCGATTTGTAGGTATCGGCAGATTCTCTTCTTTGTTTTGCCTCTTTCATTAATAGTTTCAACTCTTGCTCTTCAGTTAAAACAGTACCTACTCCCTCTGCAGTTTCTGCAAGTTGTATTTTTGCTTTTAGTTGTTTTAAAGTACCCAATGTGGCCTTGTCTTTTGCCTTCATTGCCGCCTTCATAGCGTCTTGAATTTTGTCTTTTAAGCTCATTTTCTATTACGTTTATTTTTTGTCTTAATCTTATTTTGACACAAAAATAACAACTTATGTTACGTTTGCTATGAATATACATAAATCATTAAAAATTCCTATTGACTTCAATGAATAATATGCATTGTGATATCAAAAACTAGATTTATTTAATTTTCATGCATGAAAAAATCAAAAATTTGAGATCAACAAAGAACTATTGCATACTTTTGTGTTATCAATAATAAAAAGAGGAAAATTATGACACGCTTAAGTGTAAATGTAAATAAGATTGCCACTATTAGAAACGCTAGAGGAGGCAACAACCCTAACTTGGAACAAGTAGCAAAAGATGTGGAAAGATTTGGTGCTGAAGGAATTACTATTCACCCTAGACCAGACGAAAGACACATTACAAGAAAAGATACGTACGACCTTAAGAATGTAGTAACAACGGAATATAATATTGAAGGAAATCCTGAGCCTCGCTTTATGGAGCTAGTACTTGATGTTGTCCCAGAACAAGCCACTTTGGTTCCTGATGCAGACGACGCCATTACTTCTAATGCTGGATGGGATACCATTACACATAAAGAGTTCTTGACAAAAGTAACTGCCGACTTAAAAGACAAAGGTATTCGTGTTTCTATTTTTGTAGATCCTGATCCTAAAATGGTTGAAGGCGCTGCTGCATGTGGTGCTGACAGAGTAGAGTTATATACGGAACCTTATGCGGCAAACTTCCATAACGATAAAGAAAAAGCCATTGCACCTTATCAAGAAGCAGCAAAGAAAGCGGTTGAACTTGGTTTGGGTTTAAATGCTGGACATGATTTGGATTTAGACAATTTGGCTTATTTCCATCAAAATATCGAAGGTCTAGATGAAGTATCTATTGGACATGCATTGGTTTGCGATGCTTTATACTACGGTCTTGAAAATACTATTCAACTTTACTTAAAACAATTAAAGTAATGCGTTGGGAAAACATCATAGCGGATGCAAAGCATTTGAGTGATGATGAAGAAAGTGTGCTTCAGTTAATAGAAATGGGGCACACTTTCCCTTTAAGAGGGATTCATGTTTCTCCTTATTGGGTAAAAAAAGCCGCAAGAGATTTAGAAAATGATGACACTCTAATTTATACCACTATCGGTAGTGAAGAAGGATCTTCCCTAACTCAGGTAAAACTTTTTGAACTGGAACAAGCCATCAAACAAGGCGCTTTTGATATTGGTGTACATTTAAACATGAGTGCTTTTAGAAGTAATATTCAATGGTGTAAAATTGAATTTTTACAACTCTCTAACACGGCACATGAAAAAGAAAAATGCATCAGTTTGTCAGTTCCTTCTAAAATCTTCGACCAAAAAGAAGCTGATCAGATTTCAGCATTGATCAAACAAAATGGTGTGGACGGCATCACTTTATCAGAAGACAATATCAATTATCTTCCTACTTTCGAGAAGCTGGATATTGAAATCAAATTAAAGACAAATAATCTAACAAAGTTTCAGCATTTGTTACAACAAAATGAGACAGCTTTAATGCTTCCTTATGTCAATCTGTCATAAATTTTCAAAAGGCATTTTTATTGTAAAAAAGAACTGAAAAAATTTGACATGAAAAAAACACTTCTTACCATTATCATTAGTGTTTTAAGTGGTTTATCGGGTGCATTTTTATACATAGAATTTTTACAGCCCCAACCAACTGAAAACAACTTCGCTTTCGCTTCCAACACAGAAGCTGATCAACCTGTTATATCTTCTTCCAAAAGTGTATTTCCAAGAGACATTAATGCTGATCAATTGGAATTATCTGCTTTTGCAGACGCAGCAGAAGTAAGCACACAATCCGTAGTTTACATTGTTACCTACATTAAAGGGTATTCCAATAGAAAATCTTGGATGGAATTGTTCTTTGGTCCACAAGGGCGTCAGAATAATTCTAGAATGGCCATGGGATCGGGCTCTGGTGTCATCTTCACAAAAGATGGATACATTGTCACGAACAATCACGTGGTGAAAGGAGCCGATAAAATTGAAGTGATTTATAATAAAAGATCTTATGAAGCGAAATTAATCGGTATAGATCCATCTACTGATATCGCTTTACTTAAAATTGATAAAGAGGATCTTCCTGCTATTCAAATCGCCTCATCCAAAGCGGTAAGAGTGGGTGATTGGGTATTAGCAGTAGGTAATCCATTTAACTTGACAAGTACCGTAACTGCTGGTATCGTAAGTGCAAAAGGTAGAAAAATTGGGATTATGAATGATGTCTTCCCTATTGAATCTTTTATACAAACCGACGCAGCAATTAACCCTGGTAACAGTGGTGGTGCTTTAGTAAACCTTCATGGTGATTTAGTGGGGATTAATACTGCTATTTTATCAAAAACTGGAAGTTATGCTGGTTATGGTTTTGCCGTACCTTCTGATATTGTTGCCAAAGTGGTGAATGACTTAAAGAAATATGGTGAAGTTCAGAAAGCATTCCTTGGGGCAAGCATCAAAGAGGTGGACGAAAAAATTGCTGAGAAGCTTCAGTTAAAAACTATTGAAGGGGTGGTTATCACCAAAATTGAAGGAGGAGCAGCTGAGAAAAATAAATTAGAAGTTGGGGATGTTATCATCTCAATTGACAACTTCCCTATTGATTCCGAAGCGGCTTATGATGAACAGTTAAGCTACTATGTCCCTGGAGATAAGATTAGTTTAACCATCAAAAGAGAAAATAAAGAAATAGAAAAAACAGTTGTTTTAACAAATATTGATGGTACAACTGAAATTTCTGAGAAGAATGTGTACGACGCCAAAGAAATTGGTGCTAAATTTACGCCGCTCTCAAAAATAGAACAATCCAAGCTTGGTTTATCAAACGGTATTAAAATCGAAGAAGTAGCCAATGGAGGATTAATTTCAGAGATGGGCTTGAAAAAAGGGATGATCTTGGTATCAATTAATCGATACCCATTGGAGAACCCTAAAGATTTTTCAAAAATAGTATCTCGAATTCGTGGTCGAGTGATCTTAGAAGTTGTCAAACAAGATCGATCACACAGATACTTTAGTTATTATTTCTAGAATTAAAGATTTTATAAAAAATACATCATGGAACACGTAAAAACCCTAATTGTAGGTTCAGGACCTGCAGGCTACACAGCTGCAATTTATGCTTCAAGAGCGAACCTTAAACCACTTTTATACCAAGGCCCACAGCCTGGTGGTCAGTTAACTATTACTAACGATGTTGAGAACTTCCCTGGTTACCCTAAAGGAATCATGGGCCCTCAAATGATGATGGAACTTCAAGCGCAAGCAGAACGTTTCGGAACAGATATCAGAACTGGTTTAGTAACTGGTGTGAAGTTTAACGAAAATGGTCCTCACGTAGCGACTATCGATGAGAAAACTGAAATCTCTGCAGATACAGTAATTATTTCTACTGGTGCTTCTGCTAAATGGTTAGGTTTAGAGTCTGAAACTCGTTTGAACGGACAAGGTGTTTCCGCATGTGCAGTATGTGATGGTTTCTTCTACAGAGGTCAAGAAGTGGCTGTAGTTGGTGCTGGCGACTCAGCAGCTGAAGAAGCACACTACTTATCGAACTTATGTTCTAAAGTACATATGATTGTTAGACGTGACGAAATGAGAGCGTCGAAAATCATGCAAGATCGTGTGATCAAAAAAGAAAACATCGAGATTCACTGGAACAGCGAAACTCAAGAAGTTTTAGGTGATGACGTTGTAAACGGTGTTAGAATCATTAATAATAAAACACAAGAAACTACTGACCTTCCTGTTACTGGTTTCTTCGTAGCTATTGGTCATAAACCTAACACTGACATTTTCAAGGGTCAGTTAGATATGGACGATGCAGGTTACTTGATTACTCAGCCGGATAGCACAAAAACAAACATTAAAGGTGTTTTTGCTGCAGGTGATGTTCAAGATACGATTTACAGACAAGCAGTTACTGCTGCAGGTACTGGATGTATGGCCGCTTTGGAGGCAGAACGTTACCTTACAGAATTAGAAGACTAAATCACTTAGTTGATTCAAAATACAAGACTCATCTCTTCGGGGATGGGTCTTTTTTCATTCAAATGGCTTATCCGTACAATTTGTTTTCAAAAATAACGTTAACCAAGAAAAATATTAAAAGTAAATGATTGTCTTTTAGTTCATTATTTTTTAACCTTGTAAATTAGAAATTAAACAGATAGACAAGCTTCAACATTGTAGCTAAGTGTATATAAATAGATTATGTATTATACTTTTTGTAACGTGAGACCAAAAATCTCACAAGTACTTTTTTTAGCAACCATAGGTTTATTTTTATCTTCAGCATCTTTTGGTCAAGGTTTTATCAAAAAGCTATTCAAGAAAAAAGATAAAACCGAGGTTCAAACTGCTACTATTGAAAAAGAAACTGTTGTTGAGGAAATCGCATCTACTCCTTTCTTATTAAGTAATGGAGAAATAGATTGTGCAGAAACTCAACTAAAGGAAGATCTCCCTACTCCTTATCAAAGAGAAAATTTAAACGAGAAAGAAACTTGTCCGGATCTAGTAGAAATACTTCCAGAGAAATTTGTTGACGCTGCCTACATTAATGGTTTCGACTATTATAAAGCTTGGGACAACTATAACGTTAATCCGTACAACATCTCACATAAAGTTTTGAGCGATTCTGTTCGCTTACACCTTTATGATAGTGCTGATGCTGCTACGGCTTGGGCTTATCCTTTAGACAAACCAATGAGAGTGACTTCTAAATATGGTTTTAGAAGATGGAGGTTCCACCATGGTGTAGATGTAAAGGTTGCTATCGGCGATTCTATCCGTTCAATGTTTGATGGTGTTGTTCGTATTGCTAAGTATAACAGAAGAGGATATGGTTACTATGTAATGGTTCGTCATAAAAACGGTTTAGAAACTCTTTATGGACACATGAGCCGCTATATTGTAAAGGCTGGCCAGGAAGTAAAAGCAGGTGAAGTGATTGGACTTGGAGGAAATACAGGTAGAAGTACAGGACCACACCTTCACTTCGAAATCAGATACCAAGGTTATGGCTTTAATCCGACCGATATGGTTGATTTTGCAGAGCATAAAATCGAGATCCCATCAGAATTTGATCTTACTGCAAAGAACTATGAATTACTTATTGAGTCGAAGAAAAGTGTTTATCACAGAATTCGCCCAGGAGATTCTCTTTGGAAAATCAGTAGAAAATATGGTACATCCATTACAAAAATATGTCGCTTAAACGGAATGTCTAAAAGAACTACTCTTAGAGTAGGTAGGACCATACGTGTGAGATAAATAAAAAAACCTTTCAATTTAAATTGAAAGGTTTTTTTATGCCTTTTACTTTTCTCAGTCCATTGCTTTATATCCTCTTTTGTTCATCAAATAATGAAGGATACCATCTTTTAAGCCTACTCCTGGAACAATAATCTTTTCTGATCCTGCAATTTTCATCACATTAGTATAAATCTTTGAAGCAGGAATGATGACATCGGCTCTGTCATCATTTAACCTTAATTTTTTGATTCTTTCTTCAAGAGTAAACTCACTCAGCCAATCTTTCAACTTAAGTAATTCTTCTAGAGTTGTTGTTCTATCATCACTTTTCTTGTGTTTTGATAAATTAAACAACTTATTGATATTACCGCCAGTCCCTAAAGAAATCACCTCCTCATTAGGTAAAAAATAGGGTGCTGACTCTTTTTTATACCATTCTTCTATGTTATTAAATACAGCAGCAGCATCTTCTTTATCCAATTGTCGAACACTACCCATCTTGAAAGATTTTGAAGCTACTTTGGTATTATGCTTATAAAGGTTCAATTCTGTACTTCCACCTCCTACATCAATATGCAAAACATTCCCCATCGGAATATGTGGATCGAGTGCATAGGATATCATTTCAGCTTCTACTTTACCGTCGATGATATCGATTTTAAGACCATCCTTATAATACACTCTATCGACAATTTCTTTTCCATTTCTAGATTCCCTCATGGCAGATGTAGCACAAGCGATATAATCGTCCACATCAGTAAGATCAAAAAGAGTAGAGAAAACTCTCATTAGTTTGACAAACTTTTCTTCTGTTGGACGAAGAATTTTACCAGTTTTAAATACATCTGTTCCTAGTCGAAGAGGAAAGCGCATATATTCAATTTTCTTAAATACAGTTTTTCCTGCTTTATCTTCATGGGTGGTCACCACTTGAAAACGGATCGCATTCGATCCTATATCTATAGATCCTAGTCTCAAAATATTAAGTGAAATTTATTGTAGTTATTTATTGTTCCTTTATCAAGGTTTTACCTTTTTCTAAACAAATCAAAAAAATGAGCTGCAATGTTTAGTTAAGTTGAAATATATAAAATATCAATGAGAGATTAAAGCTTGAAGGCTGACTTAACAAAGTGTGAGATGTTAAGCACAAAAAAAGAGGCACACTAAAATGTGCCTCCTTTGAACTATATCAACAAATAATAATACTTAGTCAATATAATGTATTGACAATCGTATCAATCAATTTCTTAATTAAATAGAGTCGAATGAACTTTCACCGTGGAAAGCCTCATCTATACCTTCTTTTTCTAGTTTGTCATCTACACGACCACCTTGTGTGATTAATGCAGTGATCTTAAAGATGATTGCAGAAGCAACACCAGAATAAATGATTGTTACTACAACTGCTTTTAACTGAACTAACACTTGACCAGCATTACCATATAAAGCACCTGCTGCACCGTTTACTTCAGGGTTAGCAAATACACCAGTTAATACTGCACCTACAATACCCACCAAACCATGGATACCGAATACATCTAGTGTATCATCATAACCTAATTTTTCTTTTAATTTGATTACACCCCAGAAACCAACTGCTCCAGAAACCAAACCAATAACTAATGCACCAGAAACATCAACATATCCAGATGCGGGAGTAATACCTACCAAACCGGAAATTACACCAGATGCTGAACCTAATAAAGTTGGTTTTTTCTCCATAGTTAACCATTCCATAAGCAACCAAGCCATACCACCTGCTGCTGCTGCAACGTTAGTAACCATCATAGCATTCGCTGCAATAAAGTCAGCTGCTAATTGAGAACCACCATTAAATCCGAACCATCCGAACCATAATAATGCTGAACCTAATACCATTAGTTTAATTGAAGAAGGCTTGTTTGACGTTTCATCTTTCGATAAACGCTTACCTAACATTAACGCTAAAACAAGTCCTGAAATACCTGCGTTAATGTGAATTACAGTACCACCAGCGAAATCTAATTCACCATCTTGACTTAGGAAACCACCTCCCCAAACCCAGTGGGCAATTGGAGAATAAACAAGGGCTACCCAAAGAATTGAGAAAATAATCCAAGTAGAGTATTTTACTCTTTCGATAATTGAACCACTTACAAGTGCAACTGCAATTGCTGCAAAAGTACCTTGGAACATGATAAATAAGATTCGAGGAATAGTACCTTCTACATCTGTAATTTTTACGTCTGCTAAAAGAAATGAAGTGAAATCTCCGATGTAAGCATTACCTTCTCCGAAGGCTAAGCTATAACCAATAATTACCCAAACTAGAGTACCTGTACAGAATGCAGTATAACTCATACCAATAGTATTCAATACTGTTTTTCTTTGTGCAAGACCTCCATAGAATAATGTTAAACCTGCAGGTGTCATTAGCATAACCAATGCCGTTGCAATTAACATCCAAGCAGTATCGCCAGTGTTAATAGTAGCTGCATCTGCAGAATAGCCTAATGTAGGCAAAAGGAGAACCGATAGTAATAACGCCACACTTTTAGCGTTGAAACTTTTTAATGAAATCATAATTTAAATAGGTGAGTTGTGTTAGTATTTTTCAATTTTACAGCACAAACTTATGAAGTTTTCAACATAAAGTCCAAATATTTAACTAATTAATATTCCTACTTAGGTTGTTTTTCAACCCAAATAATAGTTAACAATATGTTTTTAAACATAAATTAGGTTGATTTTTTACCATAAAAATCAATTTCAACCGATAATTACCAACAAATAGACTATTTCAACAACTAAACCTTTATTTTTATCAAAAATTTAAACTCGCCATCCATTTTCTAGCTTAAAAACAAAAAAGTCACCCATTTTCATGGATGACTTCCTTATTTATGGAGCAAGTCTTGATCTTTCCCAAATTCCTTGCTCATTTAATTCATATTGTATTCGATCGTGTAACCTCGAAGGTCTACCCTGCCAAAACTCTATTCTTGTTGGCTTCACTGCGAATCCTCCCCAATGTGGTGGTCGAGGAACTTTAGTGATAAACTTAGCTGCATATTTTGCGAAACGAGTAACAATCACATTTTTTGATGAAATCTTAGAACTTTGTTCCGAAGCCCATGCCCCTACTTTACTTTTATAGGGTCTTGATGCAAAGTAGGTATCCGAAACCTCTTCCGATACTTTCTCTACTGTTCCTTCTATACATACCTGCCTTTCCAGTTCGGGCCAAAAGAAGTTCATAGCTACTTTTTTTGTATCCTGAAGAGCTTGCCCTTTTCTACTGTTGTAATTGGTATAAAAAACAAAAGCATCGTCTTCCACTCCTTTTAATAGTACAGTTCTAGAAGAAATTGCTCCCTCCTTAGATACTGTTGCTACATTAACAGCAGTGGGTTCCATTACTTCTGCTTTAATAGCTTCTTCTAACCAAATTTCGAATTGTTGGATTGGCTGCTCTAAAACATCGGACTCTTCTAATGCTTTTTTAGAGTAATCTTGACGAATGTCTGCTATTTTAGATTTCATATATTTATTATTTTGATGCGGCATCTTTTACACCACAATACATTTCTGCAATTCTATTCGCACACAATTCACCGTCCATTGCAGCTGACGCAATACCGCCAGCATAACCTGCTCCTTCACCAGAAGGGAACAATCTTTTTAATTGTGTATGCTCACAAGTTTCCTTTTCTCTAGGAATTCTAACAGGAGACGATGTTCTACTTTCCACACCCACAATTTGTGCTTCGTTGGTTAAGTAACCTTTCATCTTTTTACCAAAATCTTTAAAACCAAATTTTAAACGATGGGCTAAAGCTTCTGGTAAAACCTCTCTCATGTCTACTGATAACAATCCAGGTTGATAAGATGTTTCGTTTAATTCTTGAGAAACTTTCCCTTGAACAAAATCAACCAATCTTTGTGCTGGAGCTACTTGAGTTCCTCCTGCAACCACACAGGCTTGCTTTTCTATAGCTGCTTGAAACTCCATGGCTGCCAATTCTCCATATTTTTCGATATATGGTGCGAATTCATCATCATCCACAGAAACAACAATTCCAGAATTAGAGAATTTTGAATCTCTTCGAGAAGGTGACATACCATTGACAACCACCTCACCCGGCGCTGTAGCTGAAGGTACAATAAATCCACCCGGGCACATACAGAAAGAGAACACTCCTTTTTTCTGTCCTTTGTACCCTACTTGAGAAACCAACGAATACGCTGCCGCAGGTAGGAATTCACCTCTATCTCTATCTTGCAAGTGATATTGCACCTTATCAATTAATCCTTGAGGATGTTCGATTCTCACACCTAAAGCAAATGGCTTTCTTTCAATTTGTATTTCCTTTTGATGCAATAACCTGAAAATATCTCTTGCTGAATGCCCTGTTGCTAATAATACTGCTTCCCCTTCGAATTTATCTCCATTTTGAGTAACAACTCCTTTTATCTCATCTTTATTTAAGATAAAATCAGTTACTCTGGTTTCGAAATGAACCTCTCCGCCAGCGTTTAAAACACTTTCTCTCATCTCAGCAATTACCTTTGGTAATTTATTGGTACCAATATGAGGATGAGCATCAATTAATATTTCTTCTGAAGCAGAGTGAGCAACAAAAATTTCACAGATTCTTCTAAAATCACCTCTCTTTTTAGATCGAGTATACAGCTTACCATCTGAATAGGTACCTGCACCACCTTCACCGAAGCAATAATTAGAATCTTCGTTGACTATGTTTTTCTTATTGATGTTAGCGAGATCTCTTCTCCTTTTCTGTACATCGTTACCTCTTTCAATAATGATAGGTTTGATACCTAGCTCTAGAAAACGAAGTGCAGCAAAAAGACCAGCAGGACCTGCGCCAACAATAATTACTCTTTTACTATTACTTACTTCTTGATAATCCTTCTTATAACTGATCGACAAAGAAGGTTTTTCGTTCACAAAGATTTCCGCTTGAACGTTCACCTTCACTTTTTGCTTACGTGCATCTACAGAACGACGCGTCATTCGAACAGTCACATCTTTCTCGTTTTGCAGCTTTTCTTTTCTAAGGACAAACGTTTTAAAGTTGTCATCATCAAAAGCTACATTTGGAGGCACTACGTATTGAGAAACTTTTTTCATGTAAAAGCGGATTTATTAATCATTTAAACGAAATGCAAAATTAGCTAATTCGCGTGAAGTTATGGATATGCAAAACATCATTAACAAAAAAAGCAGTCGAAATTTCGACTGCTTCTCTCATTATCAAAGGTAAACGTTAATTAGTTCACTTTTTCTGATAACTCTTGTACTTTATCGTAAGCATCTTTTTTACCTGCTTCGAAAGATTTTTTGTACAACTCTAAAGCTTCTTTATAAGTAGCTTTCTTTTTCTTTGGAGCTAATTTAGTTCTGTTTGCCGCTTCTTCTAAAGCTTCTGCTTGTGCATAGTAAGCATCTGCTTCAGTTTTCTTTGCTTGAACCATCAACTCTTGAATTCTATTTTTCTGAAGAGTAATTTCTTCATTATTTTTCTGAATTTGCACTTCTTGATCAGAAAGTTCTTTGGCTTGTAAATCAACTGTTTTGATTAACGCTTTATTTTCTGATTGTAAGTTAGCTACATTTTCCTTTAGCTTTTCGATCTCTTGAGATTTCTGATCCAACTGTTGTCTTAACTTTCTAATGGTATTAGCCAATGCACTGTTCTTCGCATTTGATTTTGCCAAGCTAGTTTCCATTTGCTCCATACGTTGCTCTGATTCTTTCATGTAAGCATCGATAGCACGGATTTTCTCTTCGTATGTTTTTCCTGAAATACCTTTCTCCATATCAATGTACAGAAGGTTTCTCGAGGCATCTATAGAGTCGATTAAAGCTCCTACTTCGTTTAATGTCTGAGCTGCCGCCTCTGCTCTTGCTAAATCTTCTTGAAGTTTTGCGTTCGTCTCCTTTAATTGTTCGTTTTCTTCTTTAATGCCACATGCACCAAAAACAAATGCTAACGCTACAATCAATAGAGCTTTAGTTTTTGTAAAATTCTTTAGCTTCATTTTTTCTCGTATTAGTATAATCTATTACTTCAGACTATGACAAATGTAAATTCTTTTATGTAACTATCAAAAATAGTCTCATTTTTTTCAAAACTTTAAAAATTTTCATCAAACACATGGAAACATTGATATTAAAAGGGAAATATCTATAAATTTGTACCGAAAACTATCATTTCTCCTGCTACTATTTTTTTAACTCAGGAGATTTTTCACATGGAGAAAAAGAAAATACTAAGGATTATTGCTCGACTAAACGTTGGAGGTCCTGCTATTCACACATCGATATTATCTGAACAATTCAAAAACAATGAATTCGATACACTTTTAGTTGCTGGAAAAGTACCAGACAATGAAGGAGATATGAGTTACATTGCTAAAGATCGAGGGGTTGAGGTAACTTATTTAAATACGTTACAAAGGGAATTATCTCCCTTTAATGATATTAAGTCTGTTCTAGAAATTAGAAAAATCATTAAGGAATATCAGCCTGATATTGTACATACTCATACTGCAAAAGCAGGATTTGTAGGTCGAGCTGCTGTTATTTTATCAAACTTTTTCTCAAGAAAAAAAATAAAATCAGTCCATACATTCCATGGTCATGTTTTTAATGGATATTTTTCACCTTTAAAAACAAAGGTTTTTCTATTAATAGAAAGAACACTAGCTAAGTTCACAGATGTAATCGTTACAATTACGGATAAACAACAAAAAGAGATTTTATCGTTGGGTATCGGAAAAGAAAGTCAACATCAAATGATTCCATTAGGGCTAGATTTAGAAAAATTTTACCATAATTCGGAAAAAAACTATCTTTTTGACCAATATAATATCAAGAAAGATATTAAATTAGTTGGCGTCATAGCTCGATTTACTCAAATAAAAAACCTTAAACTGTTTATTGATACTGCCAAAATAATCCTTAATACTCGGAACGATATCCACTTTTTTATGGTTGGAGACGGTGAGGACAGAAGTATTCTAGAAGATCATGTAAAAGAATTAAATCTAGAAAAAAATATCACTTTTACTGGTTTTTTAAAGGATCTTCCTGCTGTTTATTCAAGTTTGGATTTAGTTTTGCTTACTTCTAACAATGAAGGTTCCCCTGTTTCGATTATTGAAGCGATGACCAATGGTAAAGTTGTTGCTTCCACTGCTGTTGGGGGAGTACCTGATTTATTCACTGATTTTGGGAAAAAATATTTAGTAAATAAAAATGATGCTAATGCACTTGCTGTTGCGGCGTTAAGCCTACTCGGAGATACTTCTACTTACGAAAGATTTATCGAAGAACATCAAGACCCAACGTATAAAAAATATAATTACAGTCGACTCGTTTCTGATTTGACAAAAACTTATAAAGAATTAACATGAACCAATCCACATTATTGCTGAGCTTAACAATTGGTGCGATTATCTCCTTTATTATTACCAGAATACTTATAAAACAAGCTATCCGTTATAATATTGTAGATAAGCCACGTGCCGATCGTTTTCACACAAAAACCACAGCCTTAATGGGTGGCATTGCTATCGTAATGTCTTTTATTATAGGAGCTACACTTCTAGAAATTCTACCTCTATTATGGTCTTCAATAGCTGTATGTGGTATTACTCTTTCAATCTACTTATTATTTAACAATAAAAGGAGAAGAGCTATTGCGAGCTGTTTTATAACAGTATTACTTTGTACTGCTTCTATATTATATTTATATCCTGAGAATGTCGTAGAAAACCAATACGTTTGGTTATTTACAGGTGGACTTATCATTTTCTTCACTGGAGCATTTGATGACAAGTCTAAAGCAATGGAACCTAAAGTAAAATTGTTCTTCCAAATTGTAGCTGGCTCAATTGCTATTACTGTTGTTGGAAGTGCAGAATTTCTACCTCCAGTTTTAAGTCAACTTTTCACCTTCTTTTGGATTATCGGTGTAATTAACGCCCTTAATTTAATTGACAACATGAATGGTTTATCACCAGGAGTGGCTGCTTTAATTGCATTATCATTCGGTATTTTTGCCAATATTTATTTCAATAATGTTGAAGTTGCTGCGGTAAGTTTAATGCTCGCTGCTGTTCTAATCGGATTTCTACCAAACAACTTCCCTAATGCCCGTATTTTTATGGGAGACTCGGGTAGTATGTTTTTAGGATATATATTATCGATGATTGGTGTTTCTTTATCATGGCAAACACCAGAGATTAACATTGGTATCCTTACTCCTATTTTACTTATTTCATATCCAATATTTGATGTTACTTTTGTTACTATCAACAGAATTAGATCTGGAAGACCTATTTACGTAGGTGGTAAAGACCACTCTTCTCACTTATTAGTGAAGTATGGCTTATCTCCAAGAAATGCTGTATTATTAATCTATGCCCTTTGTACATTAACAGCATTTATTACCTATTATATCAATACATTGGATTTTGCTTACGCTAGCACAGCTTTAAGCGTGATTGTATTCACTTTTTCTATCTTAGGTTTGATGCTCACAAAATTGCATGATAAAGAATACATGAAAAAGAAAAGCGAAACGGTGATCGGACAAGAATCTGAAGACGTTACACGAATTACTTCGATTACTCCGAATGTTTCTAAGAAATATAGAAAAGTGGATTAGATTAGAAGATTCTACGAATAAAATACTTTTGAGAACACCCACGATTGAAATTGTGGGTGTTTTTTTATTGTTTGAATTAAACAAGACTATTGCATTGATGATGCACGTAGAGAAACAGTGCAACGTCCTTACAAAATGTTTCCGATAATAAAAAAGGTCATCTCACAAAAGCGTGAGATGACCTTTTATATTTTTAAAGCATCTGATGATTAACCAGCTACTTGCTCATTCTTTGCAGTTAAGAACTCTTCGAATTTCGCTAAATCAACTTCTTCAGTGTTTAAAGAAACTTTTTCTTTAGCAGCACCAAAGATCTTCTCGTTGTAAACTTGCTCATAAGTTTGCTCGAAGTACTTACCGTTTTCAGCAGTTAAGTAGTTTTGAACGAACTCACCCATTCTGTCATCTTCATCACCCATGAAGTTACCGAATTGAGCTTTGATTTGTTCTAAAGCAGCTGCTTCAACATCTTCTTTCTCTACTTTGATCTCAGCAGTTTCAGCAATTGCGTCAGAGATTGCTCTCCACTTCACTGCTTCTTCGAATTTACCGATGTTGTTTTCAACTTCCTCGTCAGTTGACTTAGGGTTGTTTTGCTTGAATACTGTTTTCAATAATTCAGCAGGAAGAGCGATTGGGTTAGCCTCAACTAATGCAGTACGAACGTTTTCGTTAGTTACGTTGTCGATTGCTTGTTGGTTAACTTCACCAATTGTCTTTTTCAATTCAGCTCTGAATTCTTCTTCGTTAGAAGCTTTGTCAGGACCGATTACCATGTTAAAGAAATCTTGATCTAATTCTGGCTCGTGGTTACGAGTAATTTTAGTGATTTCGATAGAGAAGTTACCAGTGAATTGATCAGCATCTTCAGTACCTAAGAACAAACCTAAACGCTTGCTATCTTCGTACATAGTATCGATATCCAAAGTAACAACATCACCTACTTTCTTACCGATGAATTGATCAGCAATACCTTCAGCTAATTTGTCGTCTACATCAAATGCAGCACCTTCTTTAGAATACTCACCTGCTTCAGCTTTGAAAGTAGCAGTAACAACGTCAGCTTGAGCTACTTCTTCAGCGTCTTTCTTCGTTGGGTAAGACTCTTTTAACTTAACGATTGTGTTATCAACGTCAGCATCAGTAACTGTTAAGTTAAATGTATCTGCAGAAACACCTTCTGTTTTAAGTTCAAATTCTGGTAATAATAATTCGAATTCAACAGTTTGATCAGCACCCAATTGTTCTGGAGTGATAAAATCACCTTTGTAAATTGGTTGGAACAATGGTTTAACGTTATTGTCTTTCAAGTAAGTATCAACAGCTTTTCCAACAGTTTCGTTGAAAGTATCCATTTTCACTTGCTTTCCGTACATTTTTTCCACCATTGAAAAAGGTACTTTACCCGGACGGAAACCTTTCATATTAGCCGTTTTAGCATATTGCTTCAACTTGCTTTTATACTCAGTCATGTAATCCGCTTCAGTAACATTTACAGTTAACAAACCGTACGAGTTCTCCTGTTTATCTAATTTGAATTCCAAAGTTTTATGATTTTTGGTGTGACAAAATTCTAATTTTAATCAGAAAAAAAGACGAAATCTAACTTTCTGAGGTCGTATTTTGAAATTAGAGCAATAACAACAACTTTTTCCGCCATCAAATATTTGCCCTCCTTTCCTCTATATCAAGAAATTTCTTTTGTTTTTAACCTATTGATTTACAACAAAAAACAATCAATCCTCCTCTAGAGTTTTACCATAAACAAAATACCTAAAATAGACATTTTAATTTAAAGCGATGCAAAGGTAATGAACTCATTTTTAAAATCATTGATGTTAGGTCAAAAAAATGTAAACATCTGTTACTTACAATTTTATTTTATTATCTGATAAAACTTTGACAACACTACATTTTTTTACCTATTTTTATAGTTCTAAAATTTCAAAAAATTACATTATTGTTCGGTCATAGAATTAAGAGATGAAGATTGATTTAGAAAAAGAAAGGTTCGAGCTACTCAAAATGTATGGCAATTTGCTTAGGAAAGCACGCCCTTTTTTAAATGACCCTGATGATATTAAACAGATAAAAGCCGCCTTCTTGTTTGCTACCGATGCACATCAAGATATGAGAAGAAAATCGGGCGAACCTTTTATCTATCACCCTGTAGCGGTAGCAACCATTGCGACAGAAGAAATTGGTCTTGGTACCACTTCTATTATTGCTGCCCTTTTACACGATGTTGTTGAAGATACAGACTACACCCTAGAAGATATAGAAGAACGTTTTGGTCCTAAGGTAGCCCTTATTGTAAATGGCTTGACCAAGATTTCTGGTGCTGCACAAAAAGGTGGTTCACTGCAAGCAGAAAACTTTAGGAAAATGTTGCTTACCATTGCTGAGGATGTCAGAGTGGTATTAATTAAAATAGCCGACCGTTTGCATAACATGCGAACATTAAAGTCGATGCCAAAAGACAAGCAACTTAAAGTAAAAGCAGAGACAGAATATATCTACGCTCCACTCGCCCATCGTTTGGGATTATACAATATTAAATCTGAATTAGAAGATTTAAGTTTAAAGTATTCTGATGGAGTTCTATACGACGAAATTTCTAGAAAACTAAGGGAATCAGAGGAAGCTCGAGAACACTTTACTAATGAATTTAAAACTCCCCTTATCGAGACTTTAGATAAGCAGGGATATAAATACACTATTAAATCAAGAACGAAATCCATCACTTCGATTGCGAATAAAATGAAAAAGCAACAAGTACCTTTCGAGGAAGTTTTTGATTTATTCGCTGTTAGAATCATTTTTGATTGTCCGCGTGAGGTTGAAAAATCTACATGTTGGCACGTCTACTCTATTGTTACTGACTTCTACACTCCAAATGTAAGTCGTTTACGAGATTGGATTAGTATGCCAAAAGCCAATGGTTATGAGTCGTTACACACCACTGTAATGGGACATAATGGCCACTGGGTAGAAGTTCAAATCCGCTCGCTTCGAATGGATGAAATTGCCGAAAAAGGATATGCTGCCCATTGGAAATATAAGGAACAATCAGGCGGAGATGTAAACAAAGAAAAAGGTATCGAACATTGGTTAAACGAGGTTCGTTCCTTGATGGAAAACGATAAAGTAAATGCTGTTGAATTCTTAGATGATTTCAGAACAAGTTTATTCAACAAAGAAGTTTTTGTGTTTACTCCTAATGGCGATTTAAAAGTATTCCCACAAGGAGCAACAGTTTTAGACTTTGCTTTTGATATACATACAGAAGTTGGTGCCAAATGCTTAGGAGCAAAGATCAATGGTAAACTTGTTCCTTTAAGTTATCAATTAAATAATGGTGATCAGATAGAAATTCTTACTGCCAATCAATCTAAAGCAAACGAAGGTTGGCTTAAAATTGTAAGAACATCTAGAGCAAGAGCCAAAATCAAATCACACTTAAAAGAAGACCGAAAGAGAGTCGCTTCTATTGGACGTGAGATTATTGATAGAAAGTTCAAACAACTTAAAATCAAATATGATGATAGGATTGCTCAACAATTGAGAGACTTTTTCAACTTAAACAGTGAAACTGATCTTTATTATCAAGTAGGTGAAGGAATTATTGAACACAAAGAAATTAAAAAGTTCAAAGATCACCTAGAGCATAACAATCAGGTTAAGAAAAGAAAAATTGTTCCTGATTCTGCGAAAGAATTTAAAAATAAAATCAAGAATATACGTCAGGATGATGATGAGTTAGTGATCGGCGAAGATATGGACAACGTACATTATTCTATTGCCAACTGCTGTAACCCTATTCAAGGTGATGATATCTTTGGTTTTATTACTATTAATAATGGCATCAAAATACACCGTACCAACTGCCCTAACTCCATTGCTATGATGGCCAATTATGGTTATCGTATCATTAAAGCACGTTGGGCTTCGGAAAAAGAATCAAGTTTCGTTTCTAAGATTTCTATTGAAGGTACCGATAGAATAGGTTTAGTCAACGATGTAACAAGAATCATTACAAGTCGCTTGAAAGTAAATATCCGATCGATATCAATTGATACTCAGGATGGCATATTTAAAGGAACCATAGAAATTGCTGTAAAGCATCTAGATGAATTCGAGAAAGTAATTACAGAAATTAAAGCTATCGAGGGCATTATTCGAGTGAAACGATTCGATAATTGATTTTTTTTACTAAAAATATTACGCTGCAATGTGTTTACTCATATTGTGGCTTTTTTTTTGCCAATAACATAATGGATTTTAAGATTAAATTTTAGCATTTAAATAATATTAATCGAGTTAATTCGTTATTACATCAAATCAAAAAGTGAAATATATCATTGGTGATTTTTTCATCAATTATGCATATATCAATTAGCTGCAACAGACATGAAAACAGGATACTTAGATCAGGCATTATCTATCTACCAAGATCTTTCAAGAGCGTTAACTACTAAAGACTTGAGTAAGAAGATATTACAAACCATTCACTCTAGATCTATAGCGGAGAAGGCGTCTATAATTATTAAATCGGGTGATGATTTTATTCTGAAAGCATATAAGAAAAGAAATGAAGAAGACATTCATTTCTCTGATGAACATATTCAGGCAGAGAAAAATGAACTTCCATTAGCTATCCTACGCCAAATAAAGACACCAAAGTCGACCATTGTGGTAAATATGGATAAGGTCAATGAGCAAATCAAGACGGATGCTTATATCACTGAACATCAACCGCAATATTTAAATTTCATTCCTCTTTGGAATCAAGATACTATGATTGGCTTTTTGATGTTGGATCAATATCAAAATATCAATACGCCATCAGAACAAATTAAATTTTTGCAAGTACTAGCCCCTCAAATGGCTATTCTACTTCAAAAATCTTTCTTTGATATCACACATCAAGAAGTAAAAGAGGAAAAAGAAGACATACAGGCTAATAATACACAAATCAAAGGTTTTGAAATTCAGGCCATCCAAGAAGTGGGTCAGTTAATTGCAGCAACTGACAGCTTAGATAAGATGACGGTGACTGTATATGAAAAAATCAATCAGATATTAGATGCCAAAACATTGGATATTGGTGTGGTGAACAAAGAGACACATATGCTTGAGTTCCCAGCTACTTATGACAATGGGAACAAACTTCCTTTCAACTCATGTTCTTTAAACGAAGAGGATCGTTTATCTACTCTTTGTATCAAAAGTAATAAACCGATTCACATCAATAACTTTGATGAAGAAATCAGCAGCTACCTTCCTAAGTTCTACAGTAAATTCGATCATGAAGCAGAGAGTGCAGCAATTCAATCTCTAATTTATGTGCCTATTCAATATAAAAATGAAACGGTAGGTGTATTTACTGTCCAAACGGACAAGAAAGATGCTTATTCACTTCAGGATAAAATTCTTGTTCAGGGTATTGGTTCTTATATTGGTATTGCCATTGAGAATATTCGTCTAAAGGCAAAAACCAACGTTCAGTCTCAGGTATCTGAGGAACAAGAAGAACAGTTGACAATGGCCTACAATGCCTTGAAGAATTTGGGTGAGATTGGTCAGGACATTACGTCCAACCTTTCCATCGAAGGTATCTCGAATACAGCTTACGAGAGTTTGAATTCGATGATCGAAGCCCCTCTTTACTCTATGGGTATTTACAATAAAGAGAGAGGAGTCTTAGAAATTACGACAAATATTGAAAATGGAGAAAAATTACCTCCTAAAACAATTCGTCTTACTGATAATGACAAACTTTCGGTGATCTGTTTTAAACAGTTGAAAGAGATTGTTATTAACGATATCATGGTAGATTATAATCTTTATCTTCCAGATCAAGAATTACCAAAATCAGAATTATCAGGATTACCACAATCTTTGATTTATATTCCACTAATTGGTAAGGAAGGTACTTTGGGATTTATCACGATACAATCTTACCAAGCAAATGCGTTCGGCGAAAGAGCATTGAACTTAATGAAAAACATCGCGATCTATATTGGTATCGCCTTGGACAACGCATTAACATACGAAGGTCTTGAAGAAATTGTAGCCGACCGTACTGCCGAACTTCAACATCAAAAACAAGAAATCGAGAATAGTCGTGATCAAATCGAGCAATCGTATAAAAACGTACAATTGATCTCGAATATTGGTATCGAGCTATCATCAGACTTAAATACAGAAAATATCATCAAAACGTTGTATCAAAATATCTCCGATTTGATGAAAGTTGATTCTTTTGGTTTAGGTATATATCACCATAGAAGACAAGAAATTGAGTTTATTGGAGCTATGGAAAAAGGTAAGCAGTTACCTGATTTCACCCACTCTATGGGAGACAATACTCGATTATCATCTTTATGTTTGAGAGAGAACAAGGAGGTGGTAATTAATGATATTACTACTGAAATTTCCAATTACCTTGATTTAGGTGAAGATGCAGTCATTGATGTAAAAGCAGGTGAAATGCCAATGTCAGTGATTTATATTCCTTTAGTCACTAAAGAAAAACTGATGGGGGTAATTAGTGTACAAAGTTTTGATAAAAATGCATACACTGATAGACACGTAGATATCTTAAGAAACATTGCCGTATTATCTGCGATTGCGATTGATAATGCGAGTTCATACGAAAAGATTGAAAGACAAAAAGAAGAACTTCAATCTACTTCTCAGAAAATTACGCAATCCATTAAGTATGCAAAACAAATTCAGGGTTCTATCTTGCCTAACCGTACTTTAATCAGAAGCTTATTACCTGATTCATTTATCTTCCACAAACCAAAAGATATTGTATCTGGCGACTTCTTCTGGTTCTTGGAGCATGGTAATAAAATATTCATTTCTACAGTAGATTGTAACAGTAATGGTGTACCGGGTGCGATGATGTCCATTATTGGTATTTCTTTATTCAGAGAGATCGTAGAAATTAGAGGTATTGTTTGTCCAGGAGAGATTTTGGAGGCAATGAATACCCGCTTGATGGCACATCTAAATCAAAGTACTAGCGATAATTCTGACTCTTTAGATGTATCGATGGTAGTCATTGACAAGGACAAAAATGTAATGGAATTTGCTGGAGCCAATACACAAATGGCTAGAGTTGTCAATAATAAGTTTTTCATCATCAAAGGTTCTAAACATACTATTGGTGGGGATCAACCTCAAAAAGGCGAAGCAATTAAATTCCAAAAGCATAGCTTCAATCTTGATGAAGACGCCAACTATTATTTATTTACGGATGGTTATCAGAAACAAATTGGAGGTAAAGACAAAGGGGAGTTTGGTAAAGAAAATTTCTTAAAATTGCTTTATCAAAATCATAAAGAAGAAAAAACGAAACAAAGAACAGCTGTTCGTAGAGCTTTCAACGACTGGATGGAAAACGAATTAACACAAACAGACGATGTTTTAGTGTTAGGTTTTAATCCTTCGAAAAGCTAATAAGAAAAACATAGAAAAGGCGATCATTACTGATCGCCTTTTTATTTATCTATAGATTTTAAACAATGACTATTTCATTGCTTGTTTGATATCTGCAATAATATCATCCACGTGCTCCAATCCTACAGAGATTCTGATTAAACCAGGAGTAATACCTACTGCCAATCGTTCTTCTTCTGTCAATTTTGAGTGGGTAGTCGATGCCGGGTGTGTGGCAATTGTTCTTGTATCACCAAGGTTAGAAGACTTAGAAATTAACTGTAAGCTGTTCCAGAATTTCTTTCCTGCTTCAACTCCACCTTTAATTTCGAAAGAGACCAATGCTCCACCTAATCTCATTTGCTTTTTGGCTAACTCGTAACCCGCATGAGAAGGCAAGAATGGATATTTCACTAACTCCACTTCTTCCATTTGCTCTAAAGCTTGAGCTACTTTCATGGCACTCTCACAATGTTTTTCCATTCTGATTGATAATGTTTCTAATGACTTAGAAAGAATCCAACCATGGAATGGAGATAAAGCCGGTCCAGTGTGTCTAGACATAAACTTCACTTTATCCATTAATTCTTGAGAACCTAAAATTGCTCCTGCTAACACTCTACCCTGCCCATCAATAAATTTAGTTGCTGAGTGAGTAACAATATGTGCACCATGCTTCAATGGGTTTTGCAAATATGGAGTAGCAAAACAGTTATCTACATTAAGGATGATGTTGTGTTTATCTGCAATTTTAGCCAATGCTTCAATATCAATAATATCCAACGCAGGGTTAGAAGGTGTCTCGATAAAGATCATTTTAGTTGTTGGCTGAATTGCTTTCTCAAAACCTTCCAAATCGTGAATATCAACATATGTATGCGATACTCCCCACTTTGGTAATAATTGTGTTAAGATCTGGTGAGTTGAACCAAATAAAGATCTTGAAGCCACAATATGATCACCTTGACTTACAAAAGAAGCGATACTTAAAAACATGGCTGCCATACCAGAAGAGGTAGCAATACCTGCTTCTGCTCCTTCCAACAATACCAATTTATTGATAAACTCGTCGTTATTCGGGTTTGAATATCTAGAGTAAATATTTCCTTCTACTTCATCAGAGAACAACGCATTCGCATGATCTGCATCTTCGAAAGTAAAACTCGATGTTGCATAAATCGGCACTGAATGCTCTCTGTTATGCGATCGCTGAGTCTGAGCTCTCACCGCAATCGTTTCAAACTTCTTATCTTCTTGGCTCATGTATTTTCTGTAAGTTAATTCTAGTTATAAATAGTATATGTTGATGTTTGGATGTCTAGAGTAACGCACACTTTATTTCTTTGATCAACTCAAAGACGTTTTATAAACATCAAATGTTCTTTCAAAATTAAACTATTATTTGATGATATTGAAAGAATGTGTAATTGTCGCAGTCGATTTTACCATTTCTGCTACAGAACAATATTTTTCTACCGCTAACTCTACTGCACGGGCAGCCTTTTTCTCATCAATTTCTCCGTAAAGATCAAAATGCACATTTACTTTTTCGAAAGGAGCTGGAGTACCATCTACTCTATCGCCTTCCACATTAATCTTTACATCATTTACCTCTTGACGTTGTTTCTTTAATATATGGATCAGATCAAAAACTGCACAACCTGCTACTCCTGTCAATACTAATTGCATAGGAGAGAAAGCTGAACCTTGTCCCATACCATCCATTTTTCCTTTACCTGCATCTATATGTAAAGTATTTCCTTCTTCTGAAGTTGCTTCAAAACGCACACCTTCATTTACTCTTTTTAGTTCAATTTTCATGAGTTTGTAAGTTTTTTTCTCGTTTAAATTTGTTACTAACACAAAGGTTTGATAAAATTACGTAAATGTAAACTAATTTAGGTACTATGAAAAGTATTACTGTACAAGAACTGAGAGAATTACAAGAATCAGGCGCAGACTTCCAACTAATTGACGTACGTGAAGACTACGAATTCGATGAGGCCAACCTAGGTGGTGAGCTTATTCCTTTGGCTACTGTAATTGATGAAGCTGATAAAATCAGTAAGGATAAAAGAGTGATTGTTCACTGTAGAAGTGGCAAACGTTCTGCTAACGCAATCGAAGCTTTAGAAGGAATGAAAGGTTATACTAACCTTGAAAACCTTGAAGGAGGTATCCTTGCTTACATCGACGAGTTTGGTCTAGAAGACTAATCTGTCAAGATATAATCGTATTCACCTTTTTTTACGATATTTGTGCCGGCCTATTCATTAGGCCGGCTTTTTTATTGACCATCAAAAATAAATTAAGATGTCAGATTCATTATCGGTAGTATTTTTAGAGGGGACATCCTCTGAGTTTTGGCCTGCAGTAATGCAGATCCGTAAAGAGGTTTTTGTTGATGAACAACAAATTGATATTTCATTAGAATTTGATGATATCGATGCTACTGCACATCATTTACTAGTACTTGATGATGGTCGCCCAGCAGGTGTTTGTCGTTATTTTAAAACTGAAGAAGGTTATAAAATGGGTCGTTTTGCCGTAACGAAGTCTTTTAGAGGCCAAGGTATTGGCAATGCACTTATCCAAGCTTCTTTAAGTGAGATCGAAGAAATTGCCCCTGAGGGAACTCGTGTTTATTTACACGCTCAAAAAACAGTAACAGGGTTTTATGAAGAAGAAGGTTTTGTAATTAAAGGTGGAGAATTCATGGAAGATGGAATTATTCATGTTTTGATGGAACAAACACTTTAATTCTTATATATGTTTCGTGGGGACGTTGCTATGCAGCGTTCCTACGGGGCCTTACAAAATTCGTTAAATACTACTTGATTCTATACCCTACCACTTTTTCGGAGTATTTTTTGATTTGTATTGATCAATTCAATCAAACAGATACAATATCATGTTACTAACTATTCGATACCTTTTCTTAATTATATCCCTAATTTTCTTCTCTACTAATAATTCATTTAAAGAAGATCAACTTCGATATTCTCGAGTTCGAAATGCGTACAATGAAAAAGAAAATACGCTAGACCAACTATTGGAAAAATCAGCCATCAAAAAATCAGAATTAAACATTTATCTAAGAGCCTTCAAAAGTGAAAATCTCATTGAATTATGGGGAAAAAATGCTTCCGATACCAAATATAAATTGATCAAAACATATGAGGTTTGTAACACCTCAGGTCGTTTAGGACCTAAAAGAATGCAAGGTGATTATCAAATTCCAGAAGGTTTTTATCATATTGACAGATTCAATCCATACAGTAATTATCATTTATCATTAGGCATTAATTACCCCAATGCATCTGATAAAATCTTAGGCGAAAAAGGACGATTGGGAGGAGATATTTTTATTCATGGTGCTTGTGTAACGATTGGATGCCTACCCATCACCGATGAACAAATAAAAGAACTCTATATATTTTGTGTGGAAGCGAAGAATAATGGACAATATACTATTCCTGTAACTATTTTTCCGGCAAAATTATCCGATACACGTTATCAGTTACTCTCTAACTCTAAAATTGCAACAGAAGAAAAAGTGGGGCTTTGGTCTGATCTTAAGAAAGGGTACCAACTATTTAATGATACGAAAACATTACCTTCCATTAGTTTTAAAAATGACGGAAGGCATATAGTTAACTAAAACAATTGTATTGTTTGTATGCTTATGGATCTAATTTGAAGATGTTATGAGGTTGAATGATTTTTAAATAACTAATCAACTTCTTAAATAAGTTATTTACTTCTATAGAAAAAGATATTTTTTCATCATTTCAGCATAATGTCCGATATAAGATTGCTGGTTATTTGTGATTTTTTCAAATGCATTACTATTCACTAACTGATTAATAAACGTGATGATAGATACGATATGAATTATTTCTTCTGCCACTTCTATTTCAAAACCTTCTTGTACAAATTGATTTAGAATTTCTTTGGACATAGATTCATTCATCACTTTAGAAGCAAAAGAGAAAAGAGGAGCAAATTCTTTATCATCGAATGTAAAAATATCTAATACACCACAGTAGCCTAATTCCTGACAAATAGCTACATGTGTAAGAAAGCAAAGTTCAGAATTATTCTTTTTCGAAACATAAGCCGCAATAATTTCACGATAGGAAATGGGTAGTGCACCCTCTCCTCTCATAATTTCATGAGCTAAAATATATACAGCTGGTTCTTTAGTTTCCTTTTTCTTCTTTTTATGAACAGTAAACTTTTGATTCATATTGATAGAGCAGTTAAGTAGACACGGTTTATATAAGAATAAATCTATAGATATAGCAGTATTATATGTATTATAAGAACGAGGAATTAATCACATTTGTTTATATAAGAATGAAAATCAAACAATTAATACATGTAATTTCACTAAACATCCTAAATTCATTTGCTTTGATCAGTAATAAGTATTCTTTTTTCAGTAATTTGTTTTAACTGAAATAACATACACTTCCGACCTTTGATTTATCAATAAAAAAAATAAAATATGAAAGTTATTATCACAGGAGCAACAGGAATGGTAGGTAGAGGAGTTTTGTATGAGTGCCTCGAAGACAATAGAATAGAAAAGGTGTTAATGATTAACCGATCGTCTTTAGATATTAATCATCCTAAACTCGAAGAAGCATTACTTAAAGATTTTACCGAGGTTGAAGTCATAAAAGATAGATTATTGGGATATGATGCTTGTTTTTATTGTATGGGAATATCTGCGGTAGGTTTAAGCGAAGAAGAGTATACAAAAATCACTTATGATACGGCTAATGCTTTTGCCAAAACATTATTTGATATCAATCAAGAATTAATTTTCAATTATGTTTCCGGTACTGGTACAGACGAAACAGAAAAAGGAAACAGTATGTGGGCAAGAGTAAAAGGAAAAACAGAAAATATGCTCTTAAAAAAAGGATTTAAAGATGCCATTATGTTCAGACCAGGTTTTATTATCCCTGAAAAAGGGATTAAATCAAAAACCAATTGGTATAACGCCTTCTATGTAATAACAAGGCCACTTTTTCCTTTAATGAAGAAGTCTAAACAAATTACAACCACTACGAATATTGGAAAGGCGATGATTAATAGTTTATTCTTCCCTCCTAAATTAAAGCATCTAGAAAATAGAATGATAAATAATCTATCTCAAGAAAACGGATAATTTCATCTTTAATTAAAGAATAAGGCATGTATAAAGGCAGATCATAAAAAGTCTGCCTTTAATATTTTAAACTTTTTTATAAAATTTTTATATTAGAATACTAATTATCACATGTCCTTTATGATTAAATATTCAACTAACGCCACTCAACCACTTGTTCAAAAAAAGAATCTGTGGGTTTTGATGTACTACATACTTTTTGGCATATTTATTTTTTCTTTCATCACTTGGGTAGTTGTTTGTATCACTGTAAATAAGTTACTACCCCAATACTTAGTGTTCCTATGTATAGGTTTCCCTATATACTTTATAAACAAAAAAATTGATCTCCTGGAAAAAGAGATCAATAATTTAGAGAATGGGACTTCTCTGTAGATTTTATATGTGGAAATAAATTATAGTCTTGTAAAAGTAAAAGTACCTTTTCCGTTTCTTACTTTAGAAAAAGAATCAAAATGAAAATTCTTAGGAAGCTTCTTAGAAAAATCTATCAATAAATCATTTAAAGTAGCTTCAGGAATTATTGTTGATTCATTGTTATATAACTCCATAAAATATTTAAAAGAAACCAAATTAAGATGCTTCTTAAAATAAGCCACCTTCCATGCATCAATTTTTTGAGGCAATCTATTTAATTTATCCTTAATTACATTCTCTTCCCAAGCAGTAGCACCTGTAAGTAAAAATTGTTTTAAAGCCATTGAAAACTTTTGATGCAATTCTTTCTCCATCAATAAAGAGGATTTATAGTGCAATGCACTATTGGTCAATTCCCCACCTTTAACAATGTTATCTTCGTAATCCAAATTAGGATCTATATCAAAATAGATTACTTCTTGATCTAAATAAAATGGATAAACTATCTCTTTCTCAGAATTTTTTACTTTAAGAACAAAAGCATCATATAAAGTGGTAGACTCCACAATTATTTCAAAAGTTCCATCTCTATTTAATGAAAATTCTTTTTCAAAAGAACGAGTTGTATTTGCTATCAAAAAGCTATTTGATGCTGCATTGACAATTGTACCTTTTAAAGTTGTAGTCAACACCTTTTTCTCTTTTGCGATTAAGTTTGTAAGGGTGGCAAAGAGGGTTATTAGTAAAAGTAAATAATTAAATTTTTTCATGAGTTAGTCAATTGTGTGTATTTCTTTCAGGTAAAATAAATGGAGTAAAGTTTTCTTTGGTTAGTTTCCATCATGATATCAATCAATATCACTAAAAACAATAAAAAAATACACGGTTCAGAAAGTTTTATCTAATTGATTACAATATAGTTAATCAATAAAACTCCAAAAAAATATTATTAGAATAATACAATTTTTCTCCTTATTATTATCAAAAAAAATTATAGTTGAATGGTTTTTTAAATAAGTAAGCTATATTTATACATCAACTACAACTCTTTTAATTATGAAACCAAATAAAGAACTAAGCAAGCATTGTCAACTTTGTGACCACAAAATTTTTAATATCACAGAAGGTACAAAGTGTGGATTGACCAATGAGTATCCTAACTTCAAAAACAAATGTTCTAATATTCTTCTAAACGAAGAATGCGATGCTAAAATCAAAGAAATCAACATTGATGTATTTAAAACCAATGGTAAAAAGAATTTGGCCTACCTTAACTTAGTCGTATTTTTGATAGTTACATTAGCTGTTTCTTACTATTCAATATTTCTTGAGTTAGTTGCCCTAGAAAAAGGTGTTTTTGCGTTTCTTCCTGTATTCATTTTTATATCCGGTTTAGGTTTTTTAGGCTTAGCATTTAAACCACTTCTCTCTTATCGTCAAGAAAAAAAGGTAAACGATAAAAAGAAGAAGGATTTGGATGCTACAATGGCTTTATACAATAAGGAATATGATATTGACATCACATTTGATAAAGATGTACATGGAAACAAGACGTATCATTCTGAAATAAAAATGTACTAATACATTCATTTATGAAACCAAATAAGGAGCTAAACAAGCACTGTCGACTTTGTGAAAACAGAGTTTTTAACTTAAATGAAGGGACTAAATGTGGTTTGACCAATCAGTATCCTAAATTTAATCACAGGTGTAAAGACATTAAATTTGGTTCTATATTATCTAGAGAAATCAAAGAGTTTACGGTTGAATTACATCAACTCAAGCAAAAACAATTCAAAGTAAACATAAAGTTTTATATTTCTTTAGTGGCAGTAGGACTTGTTGGTATTTTCTGTCTTTATATTTTCATTTCTATGGTTGGTATTTATGAAGAACACAGTTTTCAAGGAGGAAGAGCACTTCAAATACCATTATATATTTTAGGTGTTAGTGCCACTGCTTTTTTTAAGGGTATTTATCCATATACTAAGTACATCAAAATTTAAAGTCGGTAAAAAGAAAAAAAGCTGAAATAGATAAAGTATTAGCTATTTATAATAAAGAATATGATTATGATATAGTTACACAAAAAGATGAGAATGATGAAAATGTTTACCATGCTCATCTTCGTTACTTTTAGAATAATTATCCTTCAGAACACTAAATGAATTAACGAATGAGAATTTTAATTTTCTTCATTTTATCAATGACCACTGCTTATGGACAGGTAAATCAAAAAGATATTCACAAGTTTGAGAAATATGTGAACAAGTTATTGACAGATTCTCAAAAAGCTCCTGTAGCTAATATTTTCTGTTACATAGAGAACGACTCACTTTTAGTCCACAAAGGGTTTGGACATTTAAATGTTAAAGGTGATGAAGTAAATAAGAACTCTACTTTTAAGATCGCTAGTATTACTAAAATGTTTACCTCTACGGTCATTCTTCAAATGATGGAAGAAGATTTAATTGATCTTGACGCCCCTGTTTCTAGGTATTTATCTGATATAAACTATTTACAGTTCGATAGTCTTCATCTGTATCAAGGAAAATCTTATGGTAATACAATTACTATCCGACAGCTTTTACAACACCGCTCTGGCTTAGGAGATATTTTTATTGATACTTATGAAACGTTTGTGGATCATATGAAAAAACATTCTCAAAAAGAATGGACTCCAGAAAAGCTTTTTGAGTTTTACTATAAAAATGAGGTAAATCATATGACTCATTTTCAACCTGATTCTGGCTATTATTATACAGACGTTGGATATTTTCTATTAGGATTAACCATAGAAAAAGTCACCAAAAAATCGTTAGCAGAAAATTACAGAGAAAGAATACTTGATCCTCTAGAATTGACCTCTACTTACTTTGAATATCACGAAGAAAATCCTTCCAAAAACAAACAAGCTTCTGCTTATATTGGAGATTGGGAAATTACAGGAAATGTCAATACTTCTTACGATTGGGGTGGAGGTGGCCTCGTTTCCAACACCCAAGACTTAAGCAAATTCATCCATGGGTTATTTGATCAAAAACTCTTTCAGAAAAAAGAAACGCTAGAGATGATGACAGAAGCTCGATCTATTGGAAGAAAATACGGAATGGGTATCACTACCTACAGCTTTAACGATAGAATCTATTATGGACATGGCGGTTTTTGGGGAAGCTTAATGGCTTACGACCCTATTCATAATTCAACCATCATATTATCCATTAACCAAGTAGAACCTCCTTTTCAAGAAATAAAATTGATAAAAAAAGCGGTGGCGTTGGTGGAGTAAAAAAGCAGAGAGGAGTATCTTTAAAAAGATACTCCTCTCTGCTTTTTTAGTGAAGAGTGAAGAGGGAAAAGTGAAGATCGTTTTTAACTCTGCAACTCCCTTACTCTTAACGACATGTTATTCTGACTAACTACTTCTACTTCAGTTCCTTTTTCTATGAAACCTCCTTCTGTTGTTGCGTCATAATAGTCGTTGTCTATTTTAATTTTTCCTGAGGGTCTTAATACAGTATGTGCTATCCCAACTTGTCCTACAAAAGAGGCTTCGAATACATCTGCTGAATAACCGTCTTCGGAAGTCATGGACTCTCTTAAACCTACTTTGTTGAACATTGGCATATCCATAATCTTATGGGCGAAAGTTAGAATAAACATTCCTGCAACGAACATTGCGCCCATCACACTAATTAGAGATGTCCAAATTCGAGTTGAATCAACAAAAGTAAAATCTAGGAAGTCGTTTTCTAGCATCACGAGTACCAATCCTATCACTAATAAACTAATACCTGATACTCCTGTGACACCAAATCCTGGGACGACAAATATTTCCAATATGATCAATACTATACCTAACGCAATTAGTACAATTTCCCAGTTGTCGGCCATACCATTTAAATAGTATGGAGTTAAATATAAAATTGCTGCTACAATTGCCGCAATCAAAGGGAAACCTACACCTGGCGATTGTAATTCAAAGTACAAACCTCCTAAGATGATTAGAATTAAAATACCACTAATTGCTGGATTCAAAAATAAAGAGATGATGCTTTCGGTAGTCGATTGCTCATAGTTTACAAGTGTGTAACTCTCTACTCCACTCCTTTTCATGATATCTTTTACTCCAGCCACTTTGGCTTCGCAATACCCGTTTTTTATCGCTTCAGATACAGTAAAAGTAATTACTTCTCCTTCTTCCGATACACCTTCAACCACAAGATCTTGATCGACCATGGCTTCTGCAATATCAGGATTACGTCCATTACTTTCTGCAGTTGAACGCATCATGGAACGCATATACGATTGGTATTTATCTGGGGCAGCTTCTCCAGTGCCTCCCATCACTACGGTAGCCGCACCAATGTTTGATCCTGTTTCCATGTAGATCGAATCACAAGCTATAGAGATTAAAGCGCCTGCACTTGCTGCATTTTTATTTATAAATACATACACCGGCGTTGAGTAGTCTAAAATCATTTGTCTGATCTTATCCGCATCATTTACAGCACCTCCATAGGTATCCATATCAATGATGACATAATCTGCTTTTTGCTCTGTAGCTTCATCCAATGCCAATTTCACTTGTCGTGACATCACTGGATTAATATCTTCTCGAATTTCGAATTGAAACACCACTGGGTCCTTTTCAGCAAATACATTGATACTCTGAAAGGTGAATAATAAAGTGATGATATAGAAAATTTTCTTCATACTATTGTTAGTCAATTACACCAAAAAGTAGAAACTCTGTTTCTGTTTAACTGAATGGATATTTTTTAATTGGAAATTTTTCATCTCCTTCAGTTATTTTAATCCATTGATAGTGATATTGTTTCATTTGAATTCTTCGATTTCACCTTCTCACATATCAATTGATGTGTACAATTTACAAAGTAAATCATTAATATAGCACTAAAACGATACTTTGATATCAATTATCGAATGATGATCTTTGAATCATCACTTATACTATTCTTTATGGCATCACTTTCAAAAACTTTAAATTATTTAGCCTACGGACAAGTTTGGAGAATACTTTATGATCATCAATTAAAAGTATTACTTGTCGAAATGCGTTCTTCCGAAGAAAAAGAGGTTTGCTTTTCGTGTATACGATTAGAGAATCAGGAAGTCGTTTGGGAAGGCTTACAATTAAAAGAAAAGTGGTGGGTAACGATGGCTGGCGTAAAAGACGGATTCTTATATTTTAATGAATTCGCTCACGATCAGCGTATGCCTAAAGTAAAGAAAATGGAGAAGTTGGATATCCTTGAAGCCATTATTGTTCAAGATAATGAAAAGGATCCTGAATTGGTAGATACGGCTTTGGGTATTCAAAATCCAATCATTTATCCATCGGATTCAGAACACTCTTCTTCATTGATAGAATTTTTAGAAGGTCAAGGGTTTCATCCAGAAAAAGACAGTAGTATTCATTACTTGGAAACAGCATCGAGCATCAATTTCTGTTTTATGGAAAAGCAGGGGGATCAATTATCTCGCAGAATGCTTATTTGCTCTATGGAAGGTGATATTTTATATAATCAATTGATGGATAAAGAGGTAAAAGAGCAAATTATGGATAGCTTCTTTGTGATCGATCAAATGCTTGTTTATATTGAAGACAAAATCACACTTTGTGGCATCCCCTTACCACCGACAGACAATTAACTATCATGAAATTTGTAGCATACATATTATTTTTTCTGTGCTGTAATGCCTCTATACTTTTTGCTCAGACAAATACTTCACATACTGTTCAGGCATCGGAAACTTTGTATTCTATTTCTAGAAAATACAATGTCTCTGTTCAGGATATTATTAAAGCCAATAATATCGAAAACAATGTGATTAAAATAGGTCAGACATTACAGATCCCTACTATTTCTACAGAGAGTGATACTGAAACAGTAATTACTCCTCAAGAAAATAATTTCGATAAGGTAGCTGTTGCTGAAGGTAGTAACCCTGTATACTATAATGCTAAAGATGGAGAAACATTAAGAGCTATCGCCTTTTCACATCAAGTAGTCGTAGATAGTCTTTCTGTTTGGAACGGAATATTACCGGACAAACCATTAACAGAAGGCCAACAGATTATAGTAAGTGTGACGGGTGAATTGAAAAATATCGACCAAAAAGCCATAGAAGTACACTCAAAATCTTATGCTGATTTAACCATTGAAGAGGCCAAAGATTACAATATTCCTATGCAAAAGGTTGAAAGAGGTAATGGTCAGGTGGTAGATTTACCAAATAATACCAGTAAACTGATGGCGTTGCATAGAACGGAAACAGTAGGGTCTTATATCAAAGTGATTAACCCAAATAATGACCGTCAAGCGATAGTTAGAGTGGTGGCCCCATTACCTGATGCTGCCATCGAGGATGGTATTATCATTAGAGTTTCAGAAGAAACGGCTAAAAAAATTGGGGCAGTAGGATCAGATTTCAAGGTAAGAATAGAATATAATCAATAAGAATGAGGATAGCGATTTTATCGACTTTTTATCCATTTAGGGGAGGAATTGCACAGTACGGGAATGCTTTATTTACAGCTTTAGAACAGTTAGGACACAACGTAAAAGCCTTTACTTTTACGAGACAATATCCTAACTTTTTATTTCCAGGATCTACTCAGTATGTCACAGATAAGGATACTACGGAACAACTTCAATCAGAAGAAGTTTTAGATTCCATCAACCCCATTACCTATTATACAACCGCAAAAAGCATTGAAAAATTTGCTCCAGACCTTGTCATCACACAGTATTGGATGAGCTTTTTTGGTCCCTCTTTAGGAACAGTAGCGAAACTATTAAAAGATAAATATAAAGTCATCAGTATTCTACATAATGTCATACCACATGAAAGTAGAGTCATCGACAAACCTTTTACTTCTTATTTTCTAAAGCAACATCATGGTTTTATTACGATGAGTGCTTCTGTAGATCAAGATTTAAAAGCATTTATACCTAATGCCTCTTCTTTAGAACGACCTCATCCCTTATACAATCATTTTGGAGCTATAGCTGATAAAGGAGCTTCAAGAAAGGAATTGGGATTACAAGAAGATAAAAAGACACTCTTATTTTTTGGGTTTATCAGAGAATATAAAGGTATTGATTTACTGATTCAAGCATTCGATGAACTGGACGATTCGTATCAATTAGTGATTGCAGGAGAAGTGTATGGTTCTTTTGATGTATACCAGCAGTTGATCGATCAAAACAAGAATAAGGATAGAATACATTGTTTCAATCAGTATATTTCTGATCAAGAAGTGTCTACTTATTTTTCTGCTGCCGATGTTTGTGTATTACCTTATAAATCAGCTACTCAAAGTGGTGTGACCGCCGTGGCCTTACACTTTGAATTGCCGATTATTGCCACTGATGTGGGAGGGTTAAAAGAGTTGGTTATACCAGGTAAAACAGGAGAGATAATCTATAAGGCAGAAAGTAAATTGATTGCTAAAACGATAATAGAATATTTTGATAAAGATACTTCGGAGTATTCAAGTAATATTAAAGCTTTAAAGCAGGAAATGTCTTGGGATAACTTCGCAAAAAAGTTGGTCAACTTTTCTAATACGTTACCTACTCCGGAGGTTCTTTAAGTTGCTCCTTCACGTCGTCTATTATTTGATTCACCCACAAACCGTATAATTCACCTGAGGGATGTAATCCATCGCTTGCGGTTAATTCAGGCCTTTCTCTTACTTGACGAGTAGTAGATGTGATATTATAAAATCTCACTCCTCTATTATTTGTAATTCTTTCTTTTAAATTATTGTATTGATCTATTTCTTGAGTGATTTGAAAATTGGGTTGAGTGTATGTATATCCATAATCAGGTATGGATAAAACGATTACATTTTTGGTACCTCCTGCGAAATTTATTGCTGTGGTCAACAACTCATTATACTCCTCTTCAAAAATTCTAATATCTCTTCTTTGAAACTGATTGTTCACTCCAATTAATAAGGTGACTATATCATAGTTTTCTTCTAAATCACTTCTATTAATGGCGTCTATTAAATTAGAAGTCGTCCATCCTGTTTGTGCCACATAAACAATATTTTCCTCTATTGTGAACCTACGATCTTCTAAGGCTACCTTGAGTTGTTCTGTCCATCGGTCCTCTTTACTTACACTTGCCCCTATTGTATAAGAATCTCCTAATGCTAAAAATGACATTACTTTACGTGGTATGCCATCGTCAACCACTACCTGAGTGGTATCGTTATCATCAAATAGTGTGGTAAAAATTGGTTCTTCTTTATCACTACAGTTAGTAAGAACGAATAGAATAGAAAAACTCAAAAATAGAGCAATTTTTTTCATGGTAGACAAATAGAAGAAATGATCAATAGTTTATATTAGAAATAGATCCGTATCTTTATTGTGAGTTTTCGAACTCATGTATATCAGATATTCTTTATTTACTAATGATAGAACAAAAAAAGCCTGGTTTTGTTTGTCCTACCAAGACGAAAAGATGTCTTTACTTATAATCGTGGTATTTAACACAAACTCATCAAACTGATCATGAAACAACTATTACTATCTCTTTTTATCCTGTTAGGTTGTCATGTATATGCACAAAAGACCATTATGGTTATTCCTAAAATAGATCAAGGTGCTTCTATTTGTAACTCTTTTGAGATTTACCATAACAAAATTGCACTCAAATCAATTGAGACAGTGTATAAAAAAATGGGGTATAATGTAATTAGTTCTTATAATATAATTAGAGGTTATGCCACCTCAGGACAATGTTACATTGGAGAGGAAAAGGTAAAAAACAATCTGATTACTCAATTTGGTTTAAAGTATTATACAGAAGTTGATGTGTCATTTCACAATACCAACAAAGGAAGTTATGCCACAGTAACTGCCACAGTATATGACACTAAGTCCCAAAGATTTCTTGCTCAGGCAACTCAGGATTCTCCCACAGAATTTACTTCTGATAAAGGAAGACAAATTACTATGGCTTTCAATAAAATTGTCAGACCATTGATGTCGGCAGCATCTACCAACTTAAAGAATGGACCACAGACAGTCACCAAAAAAGAAAATGTAAATATAGTCACCACTCCTCCTGTAGTGATTACAAAAAAAGAAGATGTTAAACCTGCAAAACCAGTAAAAGAAGAACCTTTAACTGTAAAGCTTCCAGAGGAAGAAGTAAAAGAAGTAATATTACCTCCATCCGATGTTGACATCAATATCCCACAAGGTGGAAGAGTAAATGAAGATGCGGTGGCCGTTGTCATCGGCAATAAGAACTATAGAAATAAAGATGTACCTGAAGTAAGCTTTGCTCTAAGAGATGCTGCCACTATGAAAAAGTATTTGATGCAGACTTACGGATATAGAGAAGGCAATATTATTTATGTAGAAGATGCCACTCAAGCCGATTTCAATGCTATTTTTGGTATTAGAGGTAACCCTAAAGGAAAGTTATACAACTACATCAAACCGAATAAGTCCGATGTGTTTATTTATTACAGTGGACATGGTGCACCTAATCCAGAATCTAACGAGGGATATTTTGTACCAGTAGATACCGACCCTTCATTAATTCAGTTTAACGGATATGGTGTAAAAACATTGTATGATAATTTAGAACAAATGCCTTTTAAATCACTTACCGTAGTGATGGACGCTTGCTTTAGTGGATCTTCTGATGGCGGTATGCTACTTAAAAGTATCTCTCCGGTTTTTATAAAAACGAAGAGTAAGGTTTTAGAAGGTGATAATAGTGTGATCATGACAGCAACAGCTTCTGAACAGGTGGCTTCTTGGTATAACGAAAAAGGACATGGTCTTTTTACTTATTTCTACTTGAAAGGTCTTCAGGGAGCTGCAGATTTAAATAAAAATGGTCAAATCACTATCGATGAAATGTCTGAGTACATTACTGAAAATGTTCAGTATATGGCTAGAAGATTAAATAACAGAGAACAAGTACCTCAGATTTCTGCTAAATCGAATACAAGAATAAAATAAGGATTAACTCCCTCATATAGAGGGAGTACCTTCTCATTCATTAACAATTAAAGAATCTTAAAACCTCTATTTTCATCAACTGATTTTTTAGTTTCGTAGTTGATGAATAATAACCCCACTATATCATTTAGATTATTTCCATTGTTGATGGCTTTTGCTATCCTCTTTTCATTAGGAGGAGAAGCAGTGCATGCCCTTAACCAAGCTTCTAATGGTACGGAGACAACGGTTCTTCATCAAGAGGACACTTTTGTGGACGGTACTGACCTTGCTCAGGACTTCCCAAAGACCATCTCTCATAACACTCAGAAGTTTCATTGGAATAATCAATTCCTTAACACATTCCACTCATCTTTTGATTTTACCTTAGAATGGGTTGCTCAACCTATTTTTAAAGAAGTAATCAGAGCATCTTTACGTCAGCTTTATGCTGGAAAGGAATGTATTGTGCAACACTATATTGCACCTAATGCTCCCTAAATAAAACCTCACTCCTATTTATTGTTTGTGTTATCGCGATCAAAATATTGGTCGTTAGAATTCTTGTACACAAACTTTTTTAAATCAATCATTAATACTTAGGACTTAACCCTTTTATCAAAAAAAAGGGAGGGGAAACCTATGTCCAAAAATTGACCTAAATATGAGAAATAAAGGTTTTATAATGTTCATTGCAACATTAGTCACACTACTTAGTATATATAATTTATCCTTCACTTGGATGTCCAATCGTGTGCAATCAAAAGCGGAGACACACGCTACAAATCAAAATGGAATAGTCGATTATCAGAAAAAACAAGCTTACCTAGATTCTGTTTGGAAAGAACCTGTGGTGGATTTAGGTTTTGTAGACTTCACTTATGAGGAAATAAAAAACAAAGAGTTAACCAAAGGTTTGGACTTGCAAGGTGGCATGCATGTTACATTGGAGGTATCTCAAAAAGAAATTATCGAAGCTTTAGCCTCGAACAATATCAATGATGCTTTTGAGAACGCTTTAATTCAAGCTGACCGATTGACGAAGGAAAACAGAAAGTCATTTTCTCAGAATTTCTTCCAATCGTTAACCGATCAAGATGATATTTTACTAGCAAGTTACTTTGCGAATTCGACCAATAAAGATAAGATCACATTATCTTCAAATAATAGTGCAGTCATTAATTATGTAAATCAAGAAATTGATGGAGCTGTTGAGAGTGCTTTCGAAATTATTAGAACACGTATTGATAAGTTTGGTGTAACTCAGCCGAATATTCAGCGTATTAAGGGAACGAATAAAATCACTATGGAACTTCCAGGTGTAAACAACCCGGAACGTGTTCGTAACCTTGTGCAAGGAATGGCTAAGTTGGAGTTTGTGGAAGTTTGGGATCTGAATGATGCTTTTCCTCACCTGCAAAAGATAGAAAATGAATGGGTCAAACATCAAAAAGTGACCAATAAGAAAGTAATTAGTGGGCACCCTGAAAAACAATTATTTATTGATGAAGTGGAACCTATCACTCAAAATGAGGAAAATGAAAGACCTTCATCAGCATTAATGAAAACGCTTTCTCCTTACAGTCTAATTTATGCTCTATCCGATACTGCTGATGTCAATAAATTATTAAATAATAAAAACTTAATGTCTATCATTCCTTCCAACATGAAGTTTGCTTGGGGACATAAATCCTTTAATAAAGTGGAGGGAATAGAATGTATTGAACTATTTATTATTAAAAAGGGACACGAAGCTAAAATTACCGGTGACTATATAGCGGATGCGGAACAAAAGTACAATCAGAAGAATCAGGCGGTAGTTTCTATGGTCATGAACAATGAGGGCACAAAGAAATGGAAAAAGATGACCTCTGAAAATTATGGAAATCGTGTAGCTATTGTTTTAGATAATGAAGTATACACTGCCCCTACCGTACAAGCGGTGATTGATGGAGGTCGTTCTGAAATTTCTGGAGATTTTGATGTGGAAGAAGCGAAAGACTTGGCCAATGTTTTAAAAGCCGGTAAGCTTCCAGCCCCAACTCATATTATAGAAGAAGTAGTGGTTGGCCCTTCTTTAGGTGATATTGCACAGGCAGACGGTATACAATCTGTTGTGATTGGCCTATCGCTTGTTTTATTATTTATGACCCTTTACTACGCCAAAGGTGGTTGGATTGCCAATGCCGCCTTGGGACTGAATATCTTATTAATATTTGGTATTCTTGCTGAATTAGGTGCGGTGCTTACTTTGCCGGGTATTGCGGGTATTGTGCTTACCATTGGTATGTCGATTGATGCCAATGTATTAATCTTCGAAAGGATTAGAGAAGAACAAAAGAAAGGAAGTTCGTTTCTGGAATCTGTATCCAAAGGTTATAACAGTGCCTTCCGTACCATTTTGGACGCCAATGTAACTACATTATTTACAGGTTTCTTCCTATACACTTTTGGTATTGGACCAATTAAAGGATTTGCTGTCACGTTAATCATAGGCATTATCTGTTCTTTCTTTACGGCCGTATTCGTTACCCGATTGATCATCACTTACTTTATTAAAAAGAAAGGACAACAGTTACAATTAAATTTTGAAACAAAATTGTCACGCCTCTTCTTTAATCGAGTAAACTTCGATTTCTTAAAGAAGAGAAAGATGGCCTACTTCATTTCTTCAATAGTGATTGTAGCAGGATTATCCTCTTTAGCTATCAAAGGCTTAAATAAAGGAGTTGACTTTACAGGTGGGCGAACGTATGTAGTAAGCTTTAATGATAAAGTGATTCCTTCTGCGTTAGAATCCTCGTTATCGGACTTTGTTGATGGTAAATCTTTAGAAGTGAAAACATATGGTGATGATAAAACATTAAAAATTACAACATCTTACCTTATTGAAGATGAAACCACAGAAAGTGATGACCAAGTGAAAAAAGCCATTATTGATGGTGTGGAAAGTTTTACAGGACAAAAATATGCCGATGAGGAAGACCCTACATCTGACACGTTTGTTATTCCTTCTCAATCTAAAGTTGGTGCAAGTATGGCGGATGACATCAGTATTTCTGCACAAAAAGGTGTACTATTCTCATTAGTCAGCATTTTTATATACATATGGTTGAGGTTTAGAAATGCCAGTTTTGGTATTGGAGCCGTTGCCGCCTTAATTCACGATACTCTTATTGTTTTCAGTATTTTCGGCATTGCAAACCTCCTTGGGTTTGGTTTTGAAATGGATCAAGTATTTATTGCTGCGGTACTTACAGTTATCGGTTATTCGATAAACGATACGGTGGTCGTCTTCGATAGGATCAGAGAAGAGGATTCTAAAAAACAAAAGACAAATTCTTACTATAACCGAATCAATACAGCTATTAATGGGACTTTAAATAGAACAATCATTACCTCAATCACCACGCTAATGGTGGTATTGGTCTTATTGATATTTGGTGGTGATGCTTTAAGAACTTTTGCCTTTACCCTTTGTGTAGGTGTCTTGGCGGGGACTTATTCTTCTATATTCATTGCCGCTCCTATAGTATTTGATATCTCCAAAAAGAAAATAAAAAAAGCATTAGCAACAGCTTAGGCTAATTGATATACTCGAAATGAACATCAAATAAATATATAGTAATAGTAAAGCTTAACGGACTAACCTCTCCGTTAAGCTTACTCTTATTTGCTTAATACTCATTTTTTTCAACAAAAAACGTCATTCAGACACATTAAAATAATGTTTTTACCATTTCATATCAGAAAAACACAACCTAAATTGTGTTTTCTGTAAAATGATATTACTTTTGCGTTGAAATAGTATTATGCAAAAAGAGCACAACATATCGTTCAAGTTTTTTCCATTCGTAATGGCATTCCTTCTACTCCTAACTCTAGGAGCAGAATCAACATATGCTATTTACAATGATGTAAACACGACTGTTGATGTCTCGGATGCACATCAGAAAGACACAGAACAAGGAAAAACGTCCATCAAGATCCTGAAAGATCAGCAAGACGCTATCCCTCATTCTACTTATAAAATTGAGTGGAACAATGCTTTCGTTAAAACTATACATTCAGCAAACGATTTTAAATTAGAGGTTACTTCTACTTCAGAAACGCCTCTAGTTACTAACGATTCAAGAGCTTCACTTTCTGTGGAGACTGCCTGTGTAATGACTCATTATGCAGCTCCGAATGCTCCCTAGAGCGAAATCCCCCTATTTTATCATTTTCGAACACAATTCATTTAGACTTGCGGCTTTTTGTACCGTTTGAGTCTTCGTGTTACTATATATTTTATATTCAACAATCGACTATTCAATAGTTAATTTTTTACTTATATTATGAATAACAGAGGTTTTATACTGTTCATTGCTGTTCTAGTAACAGTATTCAGTCTTTTCGACCTTTCTTTCTCATGGGTTTCAAGAAACATCCAATCTCAAGCGGATGAGTATGCCATGGATTCTGAAGGTCATGTAGACTACTTTAAAAAGCAAGCATACATTGATTCTCTATGGAAAACTCCAGTGTATGACTTAGGTTTCAGATCTTACACTTACGAAGAAGTAAAGAACAAAGAATTGGCTTTGGGTCTTGACCTTCAAGGTGGTATGTCAGTAACATTAGAAGTTTCTCCTGTAGAAGTAGTAAAAGCTATGGCAGGTGCTAACGTTGACGACAACTTCTTAGCTGCTTTAGCTGAAGCTGAAACATTAACAAGAGAAAACAGAGAAACATTTACTAATAACTTCTTCACTTCATTAAAAGAGAAGAACGAAAATGTTCCTTTCGCTACTTACTTTGCTTCATCAGCAAACAAAAACAGAATTTCATTCAACTCGCCAGACAAAGCCGTTCAAGACTTAGTAGAAAGCGAAGTGGATGGTGCTGTAGAAAGAGCATTCGAAATTATCCGTACTCGTATTGACAAGTTTGGTGTAACTCAACCAAACATCCAACGTCTTCAAGGTACTAACCGTATCGCAATCGAATTGCCAGGTGTAGATAACCCTCAACGTGTGCGTAACCTATTACAAGGTGTTGCAAAGTTAGAATTCTTAGAAGTATGGACACTTCAAGAAGCTCAACCTTACATCTTCCAATTGAACCAAGAGTGGGTGAAGCAAGAGAAAGCACGTAAAGCTTTAGCTGGCGATGTTGCTGCAACAGAAACAACAACTGATGCTGCTAAATCTTCTTCTGAAAACTCACTTTTCGAAGGTGATTCTACAGATGTAGCTGCAAATGATTCTACTGCAACTCCTGAGGATGAGTTATACTCTCCTATCATGAAAGGTTTCTCTCCTTACGGTTTAGTATTCGCTGATACTGATACTGCTTCAGTAAACAAAATGCTTCGTGATAAAGAAGTGATGTCAATCGCTCCTTCTAACATGAAATTCTTATGGGGTCACAAGCCTTTCCAAACAAACGATCAAGGTGTAGAATTCTATAACCTTTACGTAATCAAGAAAGAGCGTGAGGCAAAATTAACTGGTGAGGTGATCACTGACGCGATCCAGTCGTATGACCAAAAGAACCAACCTGCAGTTTCTATGGTAATGAACGTAGAAGGTGCTAAGAAATGGAAAAAAATGACTGGCCAAAACTTAGGTCGTCAAATCGCTATCGCTCTAGATAACGAAGTATATACTGCTCCAAACGTACAATCAGAAATCGACGGTGGTCGTTCTGAAATCACTGGTAACTTCGACGTTGCTGAGGCGAAAGACTTAGCAAACATCTTGAAAGCTGGTAAACTTCCTGCTCCTACAAAAATTATTGAAGAAGTAGTAGTTGGTCCATCATTAGGTAAAGTTGCTCAATCAGAAGGTATCAACTCTGTATTATTAGGTCTTGGTCTAGTAATCTTGTTCATGGTAATTTACTACTCTAAAGGTGGTTTAATTGCAAACGCTGCATTAGGTTTGAACATCTTCTTCATCTTCGGTATTCTTGCTGAGCTTGGAGCTGCATTGACACTACCTGGTATTGCTGGTATCGTACTTACAATTGGTATGTCGATTGACGCCAACGTACTAATCTTCGAACGTATTCGTGAAGAGCAAAGAAATGGCAAGTCGTTATTGACTTCAATTTCTAACGGTTATGACAGAGCATTCTGGACTATCTTTGATGCCAACTTAACTACATTAGTAACTGGTGGTTTCCTTTACTACTTCGGTTTAGGTCCAATCAAAGGTTTCGCAGTAACATTAATGATCGGTATCGTTTGTTCATTCTTCTCAGCTGTATTTATTTCTCGTTTGATCGTTTCACAAATCGTGAAGAGCAAAGGTGAAAACGCTAAGTTGAACTTCGAAACTGGTTTATCTAAGAAATTAGCTGGTAAAATGAATGTTGACTTTATGGGTAAACGTAAAGTTGCTTACATCTTCTCTGCAGCTATTATCGCTATTGGTCTTGGTTCATTAGCAACTACAGGTCTTAACTTAGGTGTTGACTTCACTGGTGGGCGTACGTATATTGTAAGCTTCGATCAAGCAGTAGTTCCATCTAAATTACAAGGTGCTTTAGTGAAAAATGTAGAAGGTAAGCCGGTTGAAGTGAAAACTTACGGTAACGACAATACATTAAAAATCACTACTGCATACTTAATCGATAACGAATCATCAGAAACTGATGCTAAAGTACAGAGTGCAATTGTTACAGGTATCGAAAGCTTCACAGGCTTGAAATATGCTGACAAGCAAAACCCTTCTGCTACTACATTCGTTATTCCATCAACTTCAAAAGTAGGTGCTTCGATTGCAAATGATATTACAGATGGTGCTGAAGAGGCAGTATTGTTCTCTTTATTAGGTATCTTCTTGTACATCTGGGTACGTTTCCGTCAGTGGAACTTCGGTGCTGGTGCAATCATGGCCTTATTACACGATACATTGGTAGTATTTGGTGCGTTCGGTATTGCTAACCTTTTAGGTGCAGGTTTCGAATTAGACCAAGTATTCATCGCCGCGGTACTTACTGTAATTGGTTATTCAATTAACGATACAGTGGTAGTATTTGACCGTGTTCGTGAAGAGCAAGAAAATGCTACTGTAGGTACTAAAATGATGGACGTAATGAACAAAGCGATCAACGGTACTATGAACCGTACGATCATTACTTCATTCACTACATTGTTAGTAATCTTAGTATTGTTAATTTTCGGTGGTGAGGCATTGAGAGGATTCTCATTCTCATTATTCATCGGTATTATGATCGGTACTTACTCATCGATCTTTATCGCTGCTCCACTTGTATACGATACATCTAAGAAAAGAATCGAAAAAGAAGAAAAAGCTAATGCTTAATCTTTTTTGAATGATATATCGAAGGCCTTGTGAGTGATCACAAGGCCTTTTTTCTTAGCTTCGTTTTTTAGTTTTAAGTTCAATAAACAAACTAGTTCTCACTTAACATTATATAAATCAGAGGTTTTAATGTTAAGTTATTTTAGATCTTGTAAATGATTGTTTACATGATTTGTAACCGGACGACTTCTAACGTCTAAGTATACAAACAAACATGTAAACACATGAAAACTCTATTGACATTTATTGCGGCCCTACTACTTTTCTTACCGGATTATGCTAACGATCGTCCGATAAAAAAATATGATGATGCCAATTTAAAAATATACACCCACGCCTCTGCCGCAGGCACAGCAGCTTATATTTTTCAAGACAATGGAAATGTGACCTATGTGCTAGATTACAGAGACGGATCTTATTATGAATATCCAGGTCAGTATTCTATTTCAGACAATCAAATAAAAATTGATTTACAAGCAGGAAAAGGAAAGAATAACATGGGTATAGAAATGAGTCAGCTCATCCCAAAAAGAAAACATATTGAACTTCAGGTGCAATCTGAAGATGTTATTTTTGATGACGAACATTTTAAACATGGTCGCTTCGAATTGTTAGAAAATCAAAAAGCCAAATAGATCAACATTAATTTCACCCCTAGATGAGGATTTGTTTCTTATCTTTGTAAGGTGAGTTTGACGAACTCTTTTTGATAAATGTCTTATTTGATGTTATATCATAGTGTATAAATCAAATAAGATTTCTTTGAAAATATAAGTATAAAATGAAGTTATTAAATACATTAGCTCTTTTAATTTTTTGTCAGTTAGCTGTCACAGCTCAGAACTTCCAATTCGACAAACAAATCAACTTTGAGATTTACGAAAATGGAAAATTAAAAGAATATCCTCAGGCGAGAGCGTTAGTGGGTGCAGAAAATACAATGGGTGCTCGAGTGGTATTAGAAGAAGATGCAGGAGCTCAATACTCTGTTGTTGATTTCAACAAAGGAAAAATTAAAATCCTTATGCGTCAATTTGGTCAAAAAGTAGCCTTAGAGACGGATATCAACACAGAGCAATTGGATGTATTAGGCGTTTCTGATGTACCTGTTACTGAAGATAAAAAGATCAAAAAAGAAATTATTGGTGTTAAATGTCGTTCATTTAAAGGAACCAAAGATAATAAGACTGTAATTATTCACGTGGGTAATTTTGGTGCTGATTTAAAAGGATACGAATCTTTCACTAAAGCTATTTGTGAAAAAGCTGGTATCGAATTAAAAGACAAAGAAGTTATCTTGGGCGTTGAAATGATTGACAACCAATCTAAAGGTTCTTTCCAAGCCTTTGTTAGAGATATCAAAGAAAAATCTTTCAAGATTGATACAAGTAGCTATACTACTTTAGGTTCTTCTGGAAGCTTTGGAATTCCTGGATTTTAATTCATCCAACACACATCACAAAAAAATCCCTTGATAATTACTTATCAAGGGATTTTTTATATCTATATATCAAAAGAGTATTTGATAATTAATCAAAGATCTGTTCCATTGTAATACCAAAAGCATCTTCGATTTCATCTAGTCTAGACATTTCTTTTTTGCTGACTAAACAAACAGATACTCCTGATTTACCCGCACGAGCCGTTCTACCACTACGGTGAGTGAAATATTCCATCTTATCAGGTAATTGATAATGGATAACATAAGCTAAGTCGGCAATATCAATACCTCTAGCGGCTAAATCTGTAGCCACAAGAATCTGTAATTTCTTAGATTTAAAAGCACGCATCACTTTATCTCTTTCTTTCTGAGATAAATCGCCATGAATCGCTTCTGCTTTAAACTGCTTTCCATGAAGTTGTTTTGATACTTGCTGAGCATCAGCTTTCGTTCTCGTAAAGATCACTCCTCTTTCATCACCTTGCTGACGGATAAACCAGTTTAGGGTTTCCATCTTTTGCTTTGGCTCAACCATCAAGTATTCGAACTTGATCTTCTTATTGATCACGTTCATTGGGTTCACTTCAATTCTGAAAGCATCTTTAGCCATATATTTCTTGATGATCTCCTTAATACCTACTGGGAAGGTAGCAGAGAATAACCAAGTGGCTTTCTTATGCGTTGTTAAACGAAGAATTTTATTCAAATCTTCTTTAAATCCCATACTCAACATCTCATCTGCTTCGTCCATCACTACAGTTTTAATGTAGGATAAATCGACAGCATTACGGTTGACCAAATCGATTAAACGACCAGGTGTGGCCACTAGAATTTGTGTAGGGCGTTTTAAATTATTGATTTGAATATCTATAGGAGCTCCTCCATACACAGCTTCACAGAATACTTTGTGGTAGTATTTTGTAAACTTGAACAACTGTTTCTGAATTTGCTGACCTAACTCTCTTGTAGGTGATAAAATTAAAGCTTGGGGCTGAGGATTTTTAGGATTAACAGCATGAAGTATGGGTAAACCAAAAGCTGCCGTCTTACCTGTTCCCGTCTGAGCCTGACCGATAAAATCGGTACCCTCTTGCATTAAAAACGGGATTGACTTCGATTGTATAGCCGTTGGTTCTTCAATTCCGTTTTCTGTAAGTGCCTTAACAATAGCACTATGAATTCCTAAATCCTTAAAAGTCATTGTATATCTACTTTTGTACGAGCACAAAGGTAGTTGGAATTATTGGTAAAAATAGAAAATGAGAGATATTGTAATGAAACATTTAGAAAGAGCATAAAAAAAGGACTGTGGGGAAGCAGTCCTTTTTTCTTTAGTTTCTGTAAACATTTACCCATTCGATGTACACCACTCTTGGGTTTTCATCAAACATTTCTTTGGGTAATTCTACTTCTGTGTAATCAGAAGGCTTGGCTATTTTTTTCACCAAAATATCTTTATAAGTAGAAATATACTGGTTTTGAGTTCGTCCTGAAGAATAAAAACGTTCAAAAAGATGTGTTTTGTCAAGGTCTGTGTATCCTTTAAAACCTTCCAATCTAGTAAAAGGAAGCCTTAAAATAATATGTTCAGGCCAAACACTACCTTGTGGCCGTCTGATCACGCCTTTACCAATGTCTGCTACTTTGGTAAATTCAATAATCTTTTCATCCAATGAATCCGTCATCTCTACCTCATTAACACCTTTGGAAGATTCAAAGTGTAAGGTAGTATCAACTTCTTCATTTTCAGAGCAACTACAGAAAAGTACTACTAAAAATAGAAGTATAAAAGTTCGTCTCATGAAGTGGTTTTCTTATCGTTTTGTACAAAATTCGGAATGTAATGAGATTGGCTTTAATCAAAAAAAACTAAGCAAATCACTTAACGGTTTTAAATTAAATAAAATATTGAAATAATCATATTAAACAATTAAAAAAAGGTGATATACTCAACAAAATCAGTTGAATACATCACCTTTCCCTTGAAATTAGTATTTCAAGAAGTTTATATCAAAATACTAATAACCTAACTTTATAATGTTTAAGTTATTACCATAATCATTAGCAATAGCTAATTCATTTGTTCTTTTTATATACTTCAATCCAGCTGGACCATCAGCTGTAGATTGAATCACTCTTGGTTCTCTACTTAAAGCATCATTTACTTTAATGATCACATTTTCCTTTTTATCAGCACCAAATGCAGTGATATAATAACTCATAGAACCATTAAATGTAATGTCTTCCAAGTATGGGAATTCTTCAACGGCTAAGGCTAAAGCTACCTTATCTTCTTTAAAGTTATACGTATAAATTCCTCCTCCTTCTTCTAAAGAACTTAAGATAATGATGTCTCTATTTTTCTTACTGTAATATAAACCTGTTGGCGATGGAACATCTTTAGTTAAAAGAGTAGCTGATTTCTTTTTAAGATCTACCTCATAAACAGCATTGCCAATATTATCTGATACATACACATGGCTTCCATCTGTTGTCAGAGAATACAGTTCTTTTGCTTCAGGAATTTCTACCTCAAAAAGCATTTCTTCTGATTTAATACTAAATGCCTTTAATTTTTTAGCATCTGCCACATAAAGAACTCCAGAATAGATAAGCACACCTCTTGGATTATCTAAACCTTTTACCGCAAATACGGCACCTCCTCTACGACCACGCTTAATTACTCCGTTATTTCCTGGTGAACTAATATAAAACAAACCCGATTTTTCATCGAATGCAACATCTTTAGGGGATTGAAGTTTAGCATCAGGATCTGCTGTAATAGTCTTTTTGCTTTTCTTCTTCTTTTTTTCTGTCTTTTCTTGTGCGGAAACATTAAAACACAGACCAAGAGTAAGCAACAAACTGATAATTACTTTGTACATGTTTAGTATATTATTCTATTTATAAACCTTGTACAAATATAGAATAATGTGTTGGAGGAGTAAATCTTTTCGAAAATGTTTGCCTTTATACCCTGTTATTTTTTGTTTATTTAAGTTTCACTAAATTATATAATTCCACGTCGAATACACTCAGAAGCCAATTGAATAATATTTCTCATACCATTCTTTTTTATCATGTTCTTCTTATGACGATTCACCGTTTCTACAGAGATTTCCAATAAAACGCCCACCTCCTTACTCGAATGTCCATCTGATATATGTTTAAGAATCGTCTTTTCTCTATCAGAAAGGGTTAAATTATCTGTTGCTCCTTCTGTGTTCACAAACTCTTTCACATCCAATATCTGAGTTTCATTCTTCGACAAATTATGAAATGATAATTCATAATGCTGTTCCTTAATGAAATGAGTCACATTGGTTAAAGAGATAAAAAACGATGTTATTTGTCCATTTTTTATAGTGACAGGTATATTTTGTTGCAGATAAGTTTGATGGTGACCTACTTTATTTTCCGTTCTAAATACAAGAGATGAACGATGAATAATCTCTTTGTATTGATAATATAAGTAGAGGTGATAACTAAACAATTTATCGAGAGAATATACATAAAACTCTTTGTCCATATCTATAATTGAATTGGATAAAGTATGCATAAACACATCAAAATCAAGATTCTTTTTCCCAAATAGGTGATCGCCTTGATCGTTTCTAATTAAATTAAAATCTATGTTATCAAAATCAATTATAAAACTTACAGTAGCTCCAGGATATAAAAAATCGATACTTTCATTTTTAATTTGATCATAACGATTTATATCATCTATAGATAAATCAATTTTTTGATTAAATATTCCTTTGCGGGTAAAGATATCTTCGATTCTATGTTTTAGTATGACTGATTTTTTTTCATTCATTTTAAAATAAATTCATCCTCAAACATAAATTGATAGTCATCATAATATTTTTGGTTTTGGTTTTCTTGACTATATTTTTTTTGTGAGTACTTATGGTATGTGCACTCACATTTAGCCTTTCGGATATATCTGCATTCGACAATCCCTCAGAAACCAAATGTATTATTTCTATCTCTCTGTTTGATAACGTTAAAATAGCATGACATTGTATAAATTCTTCCTTGGAAGTTATGTTGTAATATGAGTTAGAATCATTTACATTAATAAAACTTATTCCATTAGTAATCTGACTGTCATCTCTGTCATCGAACAGTGTATTGTTAAACCTGATGACTGATATTGACTTTTTGTCATTTAAAATAACTTCGGCTTTTGCTAAACACTCATGTTCTGTTCCATCCCCAAAAATGAGTGGATAGGTAAAAAATATTCTAAAATCATCTCTTCTAGAATATTCTTTTTGGATAAAGGTCTCTAATATTTTTTTAATCATTAGAATCCCTTTTTCTTGAAATTGTTTTGAGGCGATAAAAAAGCCTTTTTTACCATTTATATTTTCATTTGTATATCCAGTAACTTTAAAAAACGATTGGGAAAAATCAATAAACTCAAATTGTTCACAGCTAAATTCAAAATAAAACTGTTTACCTAATCCTAAATATTTTTCATTGTAATCACTTAAAATTTGCTCATCTCTTTTCATTATGGGTATCAAAACTTTGAATTGGTATGATAGTAAAATTTGTAAAGAAAGATTCAAAGCAAATATAGAGTTAAAATTTACTTATACACAACTTAAGAGATATAAATAATACAATATTTTTATTGGAATAATACAACAACGAGCACATTTAGTTAGTGTGTTTATATACAACATGCTATATCTCTAGTAATTAACACACAATTTTGATTATAGTTATTCTCATTCTATCAATTTATTCAATCAAAAAAATTGGCTTTAAATGATATTGAATTAAATGATATCAATATAAAGTACTATTCAATTGTTTTTTATCGTTAGTAATTAAAACTACAGAATGATTTATCTACATTATTAATTAAATTATTGGAGATAAATCTACCTATATCTCATATTTTCAATTTACCTAATCATGAAACTCACCCTAAAAAATTATTTACTTTTATCTTTTTTCACAATATCAATTGCTCAGGCACAAGAAAAATTGATTCCTTTTAAAGAAGGTGATTTATGGGGATATAAAAATCAAAACAAAAAAGTAGTCATATCACCTCAATATCAAGCGGTTCAAACATTTAAGTTTAACACGGCTATTGTTACAGATAAACAAGGAAAGGTAGGTTTGATTAATACTAAAGGGGATTGGGAATTAAAACCTAAATATCAAGAAATCACCAATACGCTAAATGAACAGGTTTTTATTGTTCAAAATCAGAAATCACAAAAAGGAGTCCTTCACCGAGTAGGGAAAGAACTTATACCTTTTGAATACGACAGTATTTTTGTCTTCGACAATAAGAATAATTATATCGTTTGTAAAGACGATAAATACGGCATCTATAACACCGATTTAGAATATTGGAAACTACCGCTTCGTTATTATCAATTAGCTTTTGATGATAATCGAATATTAAGAGTGGTTGAGGATGATCTTATGGGATTTTTAGAACCCGAATCATTTGCTGTTATTAGTACTCCTCAGGTTGTGATGAATAAAACAAGGGGCGGAAAAAAAGTAGTTTCTTTTAATTTTGATCAAGGTAGTGAAGAAACTATAGTTCAAACTTCTGCTGGCTTCAATATTTTAAATAAACATGGTCAATTACTACTTCCAAAAGGAATAAATAAAAAACTAAAGAAAATTGATATTGCCTCATACAATGCAAATGCTTACAAAATTCCTTCAAATGCTAAGTACATAGTAAACGATAATGTCTATTTAAAAACATCGAAAGGTCAATTTGAAGAGAAAGCATTAGAAACCTTTAAGATGTATCAGGTAGATCCAGAAAATCCGAATATAAAAAGGTCAGATAATGGAAAGTACTACCTTATCAACGATGGAAAGAAAGTTTCTAAAGAATACGATAGTCTTTTTGTTTACAGCCATGATTTCTTACAGGGTTGGAATTACAATAAAAAGAAAAATAAATATGATAAGTCCTTAGTCATTGCCGATATCATGGACGAAAATATTGGCAAAGAGGTAGCAGAAGGGTACCAAGCCATGATTTCTTATTCTACATCAGAGGAAACTGATGATTACAATTGGGCAATTATGGTGAGTGCCAATAGCCAACAAGGAATATTTGATTTAGATACGAAAAAATATGTAGTGGATATGGATTACGACCAAATCAATACTCGATATCTAGAAAAATACAATCTACTATTAATAGGAAATAATGAGGATAATTATGCCATTTATGATGTAAGTATCAATAAGCAAGTGACAGAAATGAAATATCAACCCATAATTGATTCTTCTATCGAAGACATGGGGTATTTATTATTTCAAAGAAAGGGTAGTCAGAAAGAATCAGTAAAGGTATTAGACTTTTATTCTATCAAAAACAAAAAAATAACAGGTCGTACGATCGATGGCTATCAAATTCGAAAAAGAGCCAAAAAAGGAACTTTAGCTGTTTCTAAAAATACTTATGGATGGGAAACAGATCTTGCTTTTGAAGTGAGTGAGTATGCTCCTCAAAATTATCAATACATTTACTATAAAGATCATGGTAAAGGTAATGTTGGGGTTGGCTTCCTAGACAAAGATTTAAATGTGATTATACCTGCTGATTACGCTTCTATTTCGTTTAGTGGAAGTAAAGATAATTACCTCAAAGTAACTGACTTTGACTTTAATGAAGGGGTGATTGATATGAACGGAAAAACTATTGTAGAATTCGGAAAGTACAAATCGATTGGCTTAGTTTCTGACGGTGTTTTACCGGTAGTAAATTATGACAACCAAGAACAATTTATTGATCTAGATTCCAAAAATCTTACAATAAAAGACTGATCATTAACATTTTAGTTGTTGATATTTTTAGCTTTTATCCGTACATTATAGTAAGCAACTACGAAATAACCCATCGTTAAATTGCGCTAATCTTACGAAATCAGTTAAACAAATTAGTGTAACCTTTTATTATTATAGTAAGAGAGATACACACCCATAAAACCATAAACAACTATGAATGCTGCAAATGATCAAAATGAATTTAAGAAGCTCTTTGATGAATTTCGAAAAACCAAGAAAGCCAAAGAAGAGACCTTATCTTTCCTAGATTACCTAGAAGAAGTTCAAAAAAATCCAGAATTGGCAGACTTGGCACATAAGCGTATGTACAAGGCCATCACCCAGTCTGGTTTCTCTACACTCGACACGGAAAAAGATGTCCGTTTAAGAAGAATTTTCGGTCCTCACTCCAAGCTAAAAAGCTATAATTTCTTTAGTGAGGAGTTCTTCGGAATTGAGAAAGTTTTACAGAAACTCGTTCGTTATTTTCACTCTGCATCCTTAAAAGGAGAAGAATCAAGACAAGTTTTATTCCTCGTAGGTCCTGTTGGTGCAGGTAAATCATCTTTGATAGAAAAACTTAAAAGCGGTTTAGAGCAAACCACTCCTTTCTATTTCCTTGAGGGATCCCCTATGAACACCAACCCTTTATGTGCTATTCCTCCAGAATTGAGAGAAGAAATGGAAGGCAGATTAGGAGTAGAAATCGAAGGAGAATTAGATCCTGTAACACAACACAAGCTGGATCACGATTTTAAAGGCGATTTCACCAAATTTAAAGTGATTAAACGTCATTTCTCTATCCGTAAACGTCAGGGTGTAGGTATGGTTCCTCCTGTGGATCCAAACAACCAAGACACCTCTGTTTTAATTGGTTCTGAAGACATTTCTAAATTAGACCGTTACAGCGAGGACGATCCGAGAGTCCTTACTCTAAATGGTGCTTTTAATGTAGGTAACCGTGGTTTGGTAGAGTTTATTGAGGTATTTAAAAACGAAATCGAATACCTTCATGTAATGCTCACCGCTACTCAAGAAAAACGTATTCCTGCCCCAGGTAAACACGGCATGATTTACTTTGATGGAGTAATATTGGCGCACTCTAATGAAGCAGAGTGGAACCGTTTTAAAGCTGATCACACCAATGAAGCCATTTTGGACCGTATTGTAAAAGTAGAAGTTCCTTACGTTCTAGAACTGTCTGAAGAAATCAAGATCTATCAAAAAATTATTGGTAAATCCGATTTCAATGCTCATATCGCACCTCACTCATTGGAGATAGCATCAATGTTTGCCATTCTCACCCGATTAAAGCCTACCAATAAGTGCGATTTATTGACTAAACTGAAATTATATAATGGTGATGAAGTGACTGAAAATGGTCAGTCGAAGCGTATCAATGTAATGGAATTGAAAGAAGAGGTAGAGGATGAAGGAATGAGCGGTATTTCTACTCGTTTCATTATGAAATCTCTTGATAACGCATTATCTGATACTGAAACGAATACCATTCACCCAATTGCTGTTTTAGACGCACTCCAAAACAAGTTGAAAGAGGAACCAATGCCAGGTGATATCAAAGATCATTACATGCATATTCTGAAAGATATACTGTACAAAGAATATCTCAAAATGCTTGAAGGTGATATCACTAAAGCTTTTGTTCACGCTTACGACGAGCAGGCGGAGTCATTATTCCAAAATTATTTAGATCATGTTGAAGCTTATGTCTTAAAACGTAAAGTGACAGGAACGAATAATGAGGAAATGGATCCGGATATCAAATTCTTGGAGTCGATTGAACAACAAATTGGAATTTCTGGTACTGCTGCTGATGGTTTCAGACAAGATGTAATGAGCTATGTTACGCATATTCTGCGTAGAAACGGACAGCTACATTATACAAGTTATGAACCATTGAAAGAGGCTATTGAGAAAAAATTAATGGCTTCTGTTAAGGATATCACTCGTATCATCTTGAAAGCTAAAACAAGAGATAATTCACAGAAAAAGAAATACAATGCAATGGTAACCCAAATGATTTCTATGGGTTACAATGAAGAAAGCGTTGAAGCTGTCTTAGGATTTGCTTCAAACAACCTATGGAAAGATTAGCAGCATTAAATAGGTTGTCGAGACAGGGCCTATAGTGCCTTGTCTCTTTCTTATCATAAAAAAATAACACATGGCTATATTTAAAGAATTTAGTAAACAGAAAAGAGACCGTTCTGCTGCCGACCGTCAACGCCATAAAGAATTAGTTAAAGAAAAAATCAAAAAAGGTATTTCAGACGTCATCGCTAATGAATCCATTATTGGTCAGGACAAAGACAAAAAGATTAAAGTTCCCATTCGTGGAATCAAAGAGTTTCGATTTGTATATGGCAATAATAAAGGAAAAGGTGCAGCGACAGGTACCGGTAAAGAACAAAAAGGTCAAGTAATACAGGATCAACGTGGTCAACCCCAAAAGGGACAAGGCAAAGGGGAAGCAGGCAGTGATCCGGGAGAAGATATTTACGAAACTGAAATCACTTTGGAAGAAGCTATTCAGTTAATGTTTGAAGATCTTGAACTTCCTGATATGGATCAGAAGAAGTATTTTCAGACAGATACTGAAGTGATGCGAAAACTTTTAGGTTATCAGAAAAAAGGCATCCGTGCACGATTATCTAAAAGAAAAACAATGATGAATCGTATAAAAAGGATGAAGGCAAAAGGTTTAGATAGTGCAGCCTTATCCGATTCGAATGAGTCCTTCCCTTTCCATAATGATGATTTAGTATATCGCAGATTGCAAGTGGATACTGAAGAACATTCTAATGCGGTGGTTTTATGTTTGATGGATACCTCAGGTTCCATGGATCAAACTAAAAAATACTTAGCGAGAAGCTTCTATTTCATGTTATATACTTTTCTTCAAACTAGGTACGAAAACACAGAAATCCTCTTTATAGCTCACCACACAGAGGCTAAAGAGGTGACAGAAGACGAATTCTTCCATAAAGGAGAATCGGGTGGTACTATCATTTCTTCGGCTTACATCAAAGCCTTAGAAATTATTGAAGAGCGTTACAACCCTATGCTTTGGAACATCTATGCTTTCCATTGTTCGGATGGAGATAACTTCACATCAGACAATAAAAAAGCAATAGAACATGCCGAAAAGTTGAGTCAGGTTTGTAATCTATTTGGTTATGGTGAGATCAAACCAGATATCGGTTTCTCTTGGTCGACCATGCTAGATGAATACAAAAAAATTGAAGAAGAAAATTTTGTTTCTCTTCGTATGCGGACCAAAGAGTCTGTATGGCCTGCACTAAAAAAGTTTTTAACGAAAGATAAAAGCAATACACTTATGGATTAGTCTTAAGTGTATTGATATCAATAATTAAACATTTTGTGATGGATTGGGTATTAAAAGATTTAGCAGAATGGAACGATAAAATTGAAGAAATTGCACAAGACTTGGGTTTGGATTATTATCCACAAGAATTCGAAGTCTGCGATTACCATGATATGTTAGGATATCAATCGTATGTTGGTATGCCTTCTCGATATCCACACTGGAGTTTTGGAAAATCGTTTGAAAAGCAAAACACCATGTACAAATTAGGCATGGGTGGTTTAGCTTACGAAATGGTAATCAACTCCAATCCTTGCTTGGCTTATCTGATGATTGATAACCCACTAGCCATGCAAATTTTGGTGATGGCCCATGTTTATGGTCATAATGATTTCTTCAAAAACAACATCAATTTCTCTCATACGAGGGCAGAGTTTGCCTTGGAAACATTTAAACTTAATGCTGAGAGAATTCGCTCTTATGTAGAAACACCTAGTATCGGGTATCAAGGAGTAGAAAAAATACTTGATGCCGCCCATGCTATTAGTTTCCATGTGGATAGAAATCAAAGAATTGTCCGATTATCTGAGGATCAACAAAGACAACAGTATTTTCATCACCTAAATAAAGAAAAGGAGAATTGGGATGATTTAAAAAATGAAGAAAAAGAGGATGACTTCATTCCTGCTTTGTCCGAAGATCTTTTACTGTTTATTCTAGAAAATAGTCGCTTCCTTCAAAGTTGGGAAAAAGACATTCTAAGAATCGTAAGAGAAGAAACACTTTATTTCCTTCCACAGATGGAAACAAAAATTATGAATGAAGGATGGGCTAGTTTTTGGCATTACACCATTTTACACAAGCTGAACCTCCCTCCTGCGATGCATGTTGACTTTATCCGTTCCCATAATCAAGTAATAAGACCACATGTGGGAGGTTTAAATCCTTATCATATTGGTTTTCATTTGATGCAACATTTGGCTGGTACGAAGAACTCATTTGAAGAAGGTATCAATCCTCAAATTTTTGATATCAGAACAATAGACAGGGATTCATCATTCTTAAGAAGGTTCCTTACTCAGGACCTCATGGAAGAACTTGGTCTTTTTGAATATGAACAAAATAACGGAAAAGTATCTGTTTCGAATGTATCTAATGACTTTAAAGGGTGGAAAGAAGTGAGAGATACTTTGATTAAGCAAGTGGGTACAGGAAGTATTCCGATTATTAAAGTCAAAGGAGTCTCACCAATTTCTAACGCTTTATTATTGGTTCACGAATTCGACGGCAGAGAATTAGAACTTGGATATGTAAGTAAAACCATGGAACATATCTCTACCTTATGGTCTCAATTCCCTGTACATTTGGAAACACAAGTCGAAAATCAAGAAGTGACTTGCATCTACGAAAAAGGGAACTTTAGAGTAGAGAGTAACTCCGAAGAAAAAGAAAGTGCCTAAAGAAATTTTTAAATACGACCGCTTTTAGATTCATTTACTTGAGCATATTTGATAAATAAATACGTCAAATATGCTCTTATTTTATACATTAACGTTTTCGTCATCAAAAAATATGAGTTAAGTCATAAAAAAATCGTTCTTTTGCAGTTCGAACAAATAAAATAGTTTTGGGGATTTTTAGAAATATGTCGCGCAAAGACTCAGGAGAGAAAAAAGCAGCACGTTTAGATAAGAAGGGAATAAAAAAACTAAGAAGCATCTTTAGGTTTATGCTTCCTTACAAAGGAACATTTACTGTAGGTATTATTAGTTTATTTTTTTCAAGTACAGTTCTACTGGCATTGCCTCGTTTAACAGGTGAACTTCTTGATACTGCTTTAGGGAATAGTACAATACCTTATTTAGAAAATCTGACACAAGTAGGGTTAGCATTAATGGCTGTACTTGTACTTCAAAGTATTTTTTCTTTCGCTAGAGTTTATTTCTTCGCGATTGTAAACGAAAATGCAATGGCTGATTTGAGAAGAGCTTTATATGAGAAATTCATGTCTCTTCCAATGTCCTTTTATGATAAAAATAGATCTGGAGAACTTTTCAGTAGAATTACATCTGATGTAGCCGTATTACAAGATACGTTTTCTACTACTTTAGCAGAATTATTCCGTCAGGTAGCAACATTAGTTTTGGGTATCATCATATTATTTACATTGAACTTTAAGTTGACAATGTTTATGATGTTGACTTTTCCTATTCTAATTATTGCTGCAATTATCTTTGGTAAATTCATTAGAAAATTATCAAAAGGAACACAAGATGCTTTAGCAGATACTAATATTATTGTTGAAGAAACGCTTCAGTCAATTGCTACTGTAAAGACATTCGCAAACGAGCATTTCGAAGTTACAAGATATGCTAACAATTTATTTAATGTAATTAAAATTGCTTTAAAGGCTGCAACATATAAAGGAGCTTTTATTTCATTCATCATTACTGTATTGATGGGTGGAATTATTGGTGTTCTTTGGTACGGCACATACATGGTTTCAACAGAAGAAATCACTGTAGGTAACCTAATTTCGTTTGTGTTGTATACCATGTTTATTGGAGGTTCTATCGGTGGATTAGGTGATATCTATGGTAACATCCAAAAAGCTGTTGGCGCTACAGACCGTGTGGAAGAAATCTTAAATGCTGAATCAGAACATCAAATTGATAAAGAAAACGTTCCTAGATTACAAGGAAACATTTCATTCAAAAATGTAATTTTCTCTTACCCTACCCGTAAGGAAATTGAAGTATTGAAAGGTGTTGATCTAGAAATCAATCAAGGAGAAAGAGTTGCACTTGTAGGTAAATCAGGTGGTGGTAAATCTACAATCGCTCAACTTTTACAACGTTTCTATGCTATTGACTCAGGAGATATTCTAATCGATGGTAAATCAACTCAAGATTACAACTTGATTGGTTACCGTAAACATGTGGGGGTAGTACCTCAAGAAGTACTTTTATTTGGTGGAAGCATTGAAGAGAACATCAAATATGGTAATCCTGAAGCTTCAAAAGAAGAAGTGATAGACGCCGCTAGAAAAGCCAATGCATTAGAATTTATCGAATCGTTCCCAGAAGGATTTGATACACTTGTTGGTGAAAGAGGTGTAAAACTATCAGGTGGCCAACGTCAGCGTATTGCAATTGCAAGAGCTATTTTAAAAGACCCTGCCATACTAATTCTAGATGAAGCGACTTCTGCTTTGGATATCGAATCGGAAAAATTAGTACAAGATGCTTTAGAAACGCTGATGGAAGGTAGAACAAGTTTAATTATCGCTCACCGTCTATCGACTATTAGAAATGCTGATAAAATTGCAGTTTTAGAAAGTGGTAAAATCAAAGAAATTGGTAAGCATGATGAGTTAATGCAAAATGAATCAGGTGCTTACAATAAATTGATTCAACTTCAAGAGTTCTAATCAAGCTAAAACTCATAAATCAAAAAAGGATGAAAAGTACTATAAGGTGTTTTCATCCTTTTTTTTATACTCTTAAAAAAGTGGAAAAGTAGCATAAAGAGATCGTTTTTTACTTGTTAAATCTACAAGTAATCGATATGTTTGTTTACGATTTAAGTGGATAACACAACTACTATAATCAGAAAAACACATTTTTTAGTTGAGATGATTCTCTTCTTTGAAGCTCAACACCAAATAAAACAATAAACACAAGCAAAATGGACAGTTACGCCCCAAAAAAAGGTACTTTTACATTCACCATGATCAAGCCAGGTGAAGAAAACCAAGAAAATATCGGTGAAATCCTAACAATGATTACTGAAGCTGGATTCCGTATTCAAGCAATGAAAATGGTTAGGTTAAGAACAAAACAAGCAGAGATTTTCTACCGTCACTTATCAGATAAACCTTTCTTTAGAGATGTGGTAAAATACATGACTTCGGGTCCTGTTGTCGCTGCTGTTCTAGAAAAAGATAATGCTGTGGTAGATTATAGAAAATTAATCGGTGCCACTAACCCGGAAGAAGCTGAGGAAGGAACTATCCGTAAACGTTTTGCTAAGTCTACAGACAGAAACGTAGTTCACGGTTCTGACTCTGATGATAACGCCGCTGCTGAAGCATCGTTCTTCTTCTCTATGGGAGAGAGATATAATACAAACGGCTACTGTTTCTTTGGATGGGGACAGGAGTAGTTTTTTTAGGTAGTAGGTAGCAGGTAGCAGGTAGCAAGTAGTAGGTAGCAGGTAGCAGGTAGCAGGTAGCAGGTAGCAGGTAGCAATTTGTTATTTAGTGCTTTTGCCTAGAAGAAAAGGCTGATGAGTTTTGAGATTCATCAGCCTTTTTGATTTATAAATTATCAATACTGTTAATTAGAAACACTTGGTACACTACCGTCTGTTGGTGATCCTGCATTAACATAATCCTCTCTAACATTAGAAACAATCCATTCTGAGTCAGTTGCATTTGTTCCTCTTGATGTATCCCAATCTGTATTACCATGAGTAGTACCTTGTTTTCTCCAAAGTACATAATCTACAGTCGCATGAGTTACACCAGCAACATCCCAAGCAGTAGTTGGTCGTGCATCCTCTCCAACATAATCTATTGGAGTTCCATTTTTAGATAAACGAATGGCATCATCACCATTAGCTGTTAATGCAGCCCACTCTAAATCTATGGTGACTTTACTTGGATCAACTCCAGAACGTCCAATAACATAAACGTCTCCATCTGCAAGTGTACCTGATAAAGCTTCTTCAGAAGTCCATGGATTATTATTAGACCTGTAAGCTATCGAATAATTAGATAAATCAATTGAACCTCCGGTGTTATTATGTATCTCAAAATAAGTATTTCTAAATCCATCTACTGCAGCAGACGTACATGCATATTCAGAAATAAATAAGTCCGGATCTTGAGGAGTTGGTCCTCCTCCACCTTCATCCACTACATTTCTTGCTTGAGAAGCAGCATTTAAAGTTGAATAAATATGTGTTGGAATGGTAAAAGTTGCTTCAGTTCCTGAAGGGTTGTTTTGAACATCCAAATCGAGCAAAACTGAACCAGAACCTGAATCCCACCACGTTATATCCCCATCATCTAATTGATTACGATACAAATAAATATCTTCTAGCTTACTATTATTTGACAAGTCTATGGTTTGAATACCTCCACCATTTGTCCATGCACTACCTGAGTTGGTATGTCGAACTCTTAATACTTTCAATTCGGTATTACTAGATAGATTTAGGTTATCAATTTTTCCTTGTTCTGCAATGAAATACTGTAAACCTGTTAGGCTACTTAAATCAATGGTAGCTAACCCAGTTTTATTCATCGATAATGAATCTAGTCCAACAGGCAAGGTGATGCTAGTAATAGTACTAAAACCTGAAGCTTGATCAATATTTAAAGCGACTAAGTTGGTTGATGAACTCAAGTCCAATGTTTCAATAACATTATCTGCAAGATTTAATCTTTGCAATGCAGTGAAATAAGATAACTCTCCAACATTCACTATACCTTCATCCGAAACATCCAAAAACGTAATCATATTCACGCTATCGGGAATAATATAGTATTCACCTGTAGAGATAGGTCCTCCACCATAGCCTTGTTCCTTCAATGCTCTACCAAAGTTACCATCTTGAACAACAACAGCTCCATCAGGAAGTTCTACTGATGGTTCTTGTCTAGCGACTCCTTCTCTAACCGATAATTGATCATAAATCAAAGAATCAATGGTAATAGGTGTTCCAGTATTATCAGGTACTCTGATTTCATCTAAGGCTGTATTTTGAGAAACATCTAGTTCATTCAATAAATGATTTTCCAATTCTAGAACAACAAGCTTCGTATTTTTAGTCAAGTTAATTGATGAAATTTTTGAGCTTGCTGGAGCAGAACTACTATTCGATCCCTGATACTCTAACTGTTCAAGGTTGATCAAAGAATCTATTTTTAGTGTATCCAGCCAATTAAAGTTCATGTAGATCTCTCTTAGATTGGTATTGTTTGAGAAATCCAATGAGGTAAATTCATTCGATGTCAATCGGAAAGTTTCTAAACCAGTAAAGTATTTCAACTCCTCAAAAGCAGTAAGTTTTATTGGCGATAAAATATCTCCATTAGCCGCAGAACTGTTTTTGGCAATGTCTAAGTCTTTCACTCTCGCCACTTCATTTGGAATGATATAATAGACCGTATCTGTACCATTCACTTCCCTGTGACCATAATTTAAGGCGTATAAATCAAATCCAAGTACAGGATTATCGTAAAGGTAAATCTTCTGACCTCCATCGGAGTTATTATCTTCCCCTACCTGACTTTTACATCCCCATATACTTAAACTGATAAAGGTGATGATGATATATTTTAAATTCTTTTTCATTGTACTAACCATTAAATTAGAAGATGACTTGTGCAACGAACTTCACTTCCACTCTATCGTTGCTATTGTTAGAATTGTCTACCGGGTTTACTATGTCTTTTCCATCGATAAACGAACCCATGGCCTGTAATTTCAACGCATCCCTTTTGATATACTTCGATACACCCAATGTGTACCAATCTTCCTTTTGTAAGAGGCTGGCCGAATACTCTTCGTATTCCGGTAAAAGACTAGAATATCTAGCAGATACTCCCCATCCTGTTTCGAATAAATAACCCAATTGAGTATTAAAAGCTGAGCCCAAAATATATTTAGAACTCACCTCCTCTCCAGTAAATCGAATTACCGCTTGAGGTGAAGAATAGATATCCTTATTTGATCTTGCAAAGGCATTTACATAATCTGCAGAGAAGGAAATACCATTGTATTTCAGTAATAGATCCACATAAAACTTACCGTAATTGGGATACTTTTCTTTTCCGGCTTCATCATATAATATAAACTCTCCGTGCCCGTCTCCTGTTCTATGAGATGCTCCAACATTATAACTAAATGTTCCTGCAATGGATAGTTTTAGAGATTCTTCCCTTTCAAAATCAGCAAAGTAAAGCTGACCGTCTTTTCCAGAGAATGCACCTAATGGTAGAACTTCAACACGACCTCCGTATTTAAAACCTCCTTTGTCAACATCGATGGAGTTGTTTCCAAAAGAGTTCATTCCATCTCCAGAAGTAATGGCAACGGATGGATTAATTACTACGCTTCCAACATCAAATGATGATTCGAAGAACAAACCAAACTCACGACCATTGGTAGCGAAAGTATTGGATAAAGCACTTCTGTCAACCATCGATAAACGAGATTCATTAATTGCATATTCTCTACCATTGGTGAAGGTCAATTTCTGACCAAAAGTCAATTTCATTCGATCATTAAAATGATAAGCAGCCCATGCTTCATATAGAGTAAATGAATTCACAAAATCAGCTTCAATAAAGAAACTCACCTTTTCCTGAACTGCGACACCTTCTAGATTAATACGTGCCGCATTGATAAACAAAGCATTCGTTGCCGTAGAATCCATGTTCGGTAAATCGTATGTGTAAGAAGGCCTCAACATACCACTAATTTTAAAGGAATAATCGCCTTCATTCATATTGAGGTTCAATCCGTTTCCTAAAACAAAAGTGGAGGTATTTGTATTTTCCAAAAGATCGACATCATCGGTCTCATCCTGATCAATTTCCTGAGCAAATAATATGGTAGGTAACAACCACATTAATGCGAAGAATCCTATGTTTTTAAAATTTTTCATTGTTGTCACTATCTATATTTTTTGCTTTTTGATATATCTATAAACAGGCAATTCACTTCCTTCTTTAAAATCACCATCGATGACCCTGAAGGTGAAAAATGAATTATCATTTTCAGGTTCCAAAGCAGAAACTACCACATTAGAAGTAGGTTGATCCATGTAAACAATGAACGATCCTTTGGGAATCACCTTAGACTCTTTCACCGTTTTAGCTTTGGTTTTCCTTAAATAAATCTTCTCCCAAACAGCTACAGAAACATGTGTTGATTTCACCTGATAGGCTTCTACATCAATTGTTTTTTGCTGATTGAGTTGAATCACTTCTACTCCCAATGTCTTCAACTTTTCAACAGCAACTGTCTCTGTTGGCATCAAGATATAAGCATAAGGTCTTACCCGACTTTTTGATGCTTTCATCTGCAAACCGTCCGTCATGACCACCTCTATTTCTTTTTTAGATTCTGTCGCCAGATCAATACAAGTGTATTTCGTTTTTATCACTTTCTTATCTTGCTTAATGACTGCCTCCTCTTCTTGTGAAATAGTCGATTTATCTGCTTTAGCGATCGCTGCACGAATTTGATCTCCATTTTCATAGGCTGTTTTCAAATACGACATCCCTGCCAAATATGTAGTTTCCACTCTTCGTTTAAAAGAGATCCTTTTCAAGTTTACCCCTCTAATTTCCATCAATACAGAAAGACAATTGCTCAATGCATAATTAGTGGATGTTGATCTCGGGCTAGAACCACCTTGATTAAAATGAATATGTCCATTTTTCATTTTTGTTGATGAATAATCAGAGACATTTCTATCATTGGCCATTAAAGCCTCTTTCGCATTTTTCACCAGCAGATCTTTGGTTACTTCTCGAATTGTAGAATTCACATTAAGGTTATTCGAATACAAGAAAAAAGCATCGTAGTACGTTGTAATTCCTTTTTCTCCAAAGTGGGTAAAATGTGCTCGGTAGGGATTATACTCGTGAAAATCAATGGCTACTTGTGGACCGAATTCAGAAAACGCCGTTCTGATATGATTGGTTTCTGGAGCGGCTAGCTTGATAAAATCACGATTCAAATCCAAACCATTAGCAGAAACCCGTATCATATTATTATAACCATCGGCATTTGCCATAGGTAAAACAGTGATGTCTAATTTATCCAACAAGTATTCGTATTGAGGATCCTTCAATAAACTGTAAAGAATAAACATGACGCCTTCAGAACTTGCAGGTTCATTACCATGCAATCCTCCTTGAAGCCAAACTTTTATTTTCTCTGATGATGATGGTTTATTGATATGTACTCGGATAATCTCTTTTCCTCTTTGAGATTCCCCTATCCCATCGATCTTTACATACTCTTTCCCCTCAGCTATTTGATGTACAAACCTTACCATTTCTTTGTACTTGGTAAAGCCTTTCCATTCTGCTTTCTGAAAAGCTGGCGTTGGTATATCTATGGTCGCATCAGGGAAGAACTTCTCCTCCATTTTTCTGGTCTGCCCAAGACTATTGTAAACAGTCAGTAGGGAAGAAATCGCTATAATTATAATTTTCTTCATGATATTAACTGTTTAAAAAGATACTTGGAACATTAACCTACCCATCATTTCTGCATCTGCTCCATGTGCCTCTCCGTCACTTCCTTTAGTACCTTCCAATGCATTCACGTAGGTCATCGATAATTGTACCTTGGCGGCATCTTTAAAGAGAAACTTAGAGAATCCGAGAGTATAATATTTATCTCGATTATAGAACTGCTCGTTATTCAGGAAAGAGTTATTATCTGGATCGAGATAAGTAAATCGTCCATCGATAGAATATCCAGCTTTAAATAAATACCCAGCTTGAATATTATAACCACGACCCACCATCATTCTTCCAGCAATATAATCGACGATGGTTGCATTGTTTAAACCATCTTCCGATCGAAGATTTGCTGTTGTACCATTCGATCTTACTCTATAAAATATCTCAGGTGAATTCACTCTAGCATAGGCCCAATTGAATTCTCCCAAAACTGTCCATCCTTGATATTTAAACATAAAATCAGCACCTAACTTACCATAATCAGGTAGTGTTTCTGTCTGCTCGTCACTTCCTAAATAAACTAGATCTCCCCCTTTTCTACCACGACGGCTACTAATACCAACGTTATAAGAATAAGCGACTCCAAAGATCAGCTTAGGAGTTAATTGTCTTGCGTGATCTATCTCAGAGTATTCACCCATTGATCGGAATAACCCAAAAGGAAGAAAATCGATTCGACCTCCATACTTTAAACCTCCATAGTTTCTAAAGTTATTCTGACCTTCACCAGATGCGATCATTGCACCGGGCTTCACCCACCAACTTCCTACTTGATAACGCCCTTCGATAAAAAGACCAAAATCTCTAACTGCAGCAAAGGCAGAAGTCACTCTCGATCGCTCTACAAACTGAAGTGCATCAGAAGATATTCTCATCTCCCTATTGTCAGTCATTGTTGAACGCTGACCGAATGTGAATTTTAAATTTTTATTGAGGTGATAGGTGATAAATGCATCCAAGAGTGTTCCTGAATAAAGATCATCTCCATCTTCATTATTTGGAACCGCAAAGTCCGTTCTTATACGGTAACTGAATTTCTCTTTGGCCAATTTACCTTCGATATCCAAACGAGCACGACGAACACGGAAACGCGATTCCATATCGTCCCAATTACTCGTGGTTCGGAACTCAGCAGTAGATTGTACGTAACTTCTGATTTTCATAAAATACGCTCCGCCTTTTCCTTGGAAGCGTAATCCCCTCCCTAATTCATAATCTTGTATATGGAAAGGAGGATCAGAAGAAGCTTCCTCTTGAGCATAAAGCGAATGCCCCATACTACTCAAAGCCAGAATACTGATTAAGGTGATAATAGTCTTTCTCATTAGAAGACGGTTTTTAGGACAAACATGGAAACAAGACCTGTTATTAAAGGGATCAAGTTTCGTTTAGCGAGATCAAAAGATGATATACCAGCAAGGTCTGAGGTAGCTATAATAACACCCGCAATAGGTGATGTAGCACGCCCCATACTAGATGCCAATTGCATGGATAAGATCATTCCGATTTTATCACCTCCAAGTTGAGCAGCGATGTTTGGTACCAACGGACCAAAGGAGAAAAAAGAAGCGTTACCACTTCCCATCAACATAGAAGCGAAGAAGATCATGACAGTCATTAGGATAGTTACTCCAAAAAAGCTTAGTCCAAGACTTTGAGAAGCCGAAACCAAGTGATCGATAAAACCTAATGAGATCAGACCTTTAGAGAACATTTGGGCACAAACGATTAACGTTACCACACTGGCAAACACTTTACCCATACCTTCCCAGAATATTTTCATAGAACCCAATACCTTTTTCACACCTCTTTTTCGAACCACTTCGAAGATCATTCCTGTCACTGTACAGATCAACATGGCCGTGGTAGTATCTAATGTTATTGGAGGATCAAATAGCTCAAATGTAGGCGTGAATATCATTAAGAGTACCAAAGGCATAACGGGTAAGAAAGCGTAGTACAATGGTGCATCTACAGTAAACTCATCTGCATCATCCAATGGCACTTCATCTTGTAAACCTTGTTTCTTATCATAATATCTATTCACGAAGTAATAAGTAATCATCAATACCACAGTTAAAGGAACAGTCAGTGGTAATTGATGTTGAAGGAAGTATTGCACCGCTTCTAAACCTACTTGATGAGAGGCTTGTGCTGTGTTTGCAGAGGCCGGTCCCATATCGAAAACTGTACAAGCTGTAATTACTGATACAGCAGATACTTTACTAATACCTAATCGTACTAGTACAGGATATATAGAAGCCATCAATAGTAAACCCAAACCTGTTGCTGAAGGTGTACACATGAACAAAAATTGTCCGATGGGTATCACACAAACAGCGGCTAGATAAGGAAATTTCCGCATATATTTTAGTGGCTTAGTACTCACATATACCAAAGCATCTGATGCTCCAATATGCCTCATGTAAGCCACAAATCCACCGATGGTCATAATCATAAGACCTACTTTAGCTCCCTTGTCTGCCAATACTTCTTTTATCATGGCAAAGAGATCGAAGAAGGCTAATCCCGTACTTTTATTCATTTCTGGAAGTCCTAATCCCATAAAAAGGGCGACGACCATCATCAACAAACCGCTGCTTAACAAGACGGCTTGGGGGTTATATTTATTGGTAAGTAAATACGCCACAGCGGCGATAACTACCAAAGTAATAATGACACTAATGATTGTCATACTATTTATTTATTGAAGAGTGAAGTATTATTTAAATGTTATTCGAAAGCCAATTCATAAATTCCACAGACCTATAAATACCAGCAGCATTATGGTCTATTCCTTTCACTTCGAATAATGTGTGATTATTTTCTGGGTATTGATCATCATAAAATCTTTGCATGTACAAAGCCCTTTTATGTCGGGTATTTTCTGATGTATTCGTGATGGATGATCCTCCCCCCTGCCAATTGGCCGAACAACTTTCATCCGAGTTATCCAAATCCTCCGTACCGGTAGCATATGTCACCAATCGTTTGATGTCGTTATTGACAATCTCTGTTGAATCTAAATCAGAACGATAATCTGTAAACGATTGAATATTTGATAACCCATAATGGTAATTGTTATATTCCGGACAATCTGATGCGTCAGGAGTGATGAATGCTTCATCTGCATCTGAATAACGCTGATTGTTGATGTACAAATAAGAAGAAGGATTACTGACCATATATTTAAAGGTGATATCAGCATACTGTTCTTCTAAATTATTCAAAGCGGCATAACGTTGAGAAAACTGTCCTCCAGCTGAATGTCCTGATAATAAAACGGTTTTGAGGTTGGGAAATTTTCCATCAAGAACATACTCTTTTAAGAATTTCTCATACAACAAAAAGGAACTTTGACCGTCATCAGAATTCTGACCTATACGCCAAACAGCACCTGTCCACTTAATATTGTTATCAGCTGAATTGTTACTGAAAAAAGGAGCCACGACCAATGTTTTACTAATTGCCCCAACATCGTACACAGAATTGAACATGCTTTGGAACTGATTCTGATAATCGTAGCCTAAACCATGTACTACAACAGTTACAGAAGTAACTTGACTAATAGGTGTTGAGTCATTTAAATCGATCGAAGTGAAGAAAGTAGTCGTTCTATTAAACTGATCTCCATCTAGTTTTACCTTAGTATACGTTTCCAAAGTGGTTCCATCAGATACTACGTAGGATGGAGGAACTTCAGGTTCATATTGACAGGATGTAAATGCTAGAGAAATAGTGAATAGAAAGTAAGTGAATTCATATTTAATTTTCATGATAATTCATGCAATGGGCTTTTTATTTAATTTATTGGGTATAATTCTATTTTTCCTAGCTCCTAAAATAGTGTATTTTTGGTATTTTTCACATTATCAGCTTTATAATATTTGATTTTCTTTAATAATGTTAAATGATTAAATTGTAGAAACAGCTTAAATAATGACTATCAACACTAAATATTGAAATTAAATGGAAGATGTATTTGCTCAACGACCCAAAAAGACTGGCCAAGGCTATATTGAAAGAGAAGGAGAAAGAATATTTTACGAAAGTACCGGAGAAGGAGAAGCTATAGTCTTCGGTCATGGACTCGGTGGTAGTCATGCTATCTTTTTCCAACAAGTACCCGAATTGGCTAGATCATATAGAATCATCACTTTCGATCAAAGAGGTTTTGGTAACTCTAGCAATCGAAATGAAATGCATTCCCCGCATGCAGCTGCAGAAGATATGAAAGCTATTTTAGACCACCTTGGAGTTGAAAAAGCACATTTAGTAGGGCAATCTATGGGAGGTTGGTGTATGCTTGATTTTGGAATGAATTACCCTGATAGAACACTTAGTATTGTTTTTAGTAACTCCCTTGCGGGTATATATCAAGAGGATATCAAACACTTTTATGATATCCCTGCCCCTAGACCTCCTGTGACTTCCCTTCCATTAGGAAAACATTTCGGATTAGCTGATACTTTCTATGAACGAAAGCCTGAAATCGCTTTTCTATATCTACAAATTGGTACAATGTGTCCTAAACCACCTGCCAATATGAGGAACTTAATTCGAGAAACATTCTTTACGGTAGATCAGGTAAACGAATTGAATAAAAAAGTACCCATGCTTTTTATTACAGGTTCAGAAGACATCACTTTCCCTCCTCAGCAAATTGAGAAATTACATCAGTTGATTACTGCATCGAAGTTTAAAGTATTTCAGGGAACAGCACATTCTCCTTATTATGAATTACCAGAAGAATACAATGAAGTAATTAAGCAGTTTTGTCAATAGTATAATTCTTGGTTAAGGATAAAAAACGAAACCTATTGACTCAAATGTTTTTATACAATTTCAAGAAGTTCTTTTCTTATTATAGTAAGAATACAATTTTACTAAGAAAATAATTCCTGCAATGTTATATTGATTGATGCATCTCAATTTGTAACTCAAGTATTATCAACAGCTATTCAAAAATGGTGAATTCGATTACTAAAAAATTTATCAGACCTAACCTTATCTACAAAAATGATCAAAGAGTAGATTTAACCTTTGCTATTTTCGATTTAAAAAGTCATCAACTTATTGATGGAAGTGAAAAATTCATATCTATATTTCAATATAAAGAAGAGGATAATGTCCATCTTAATGATCTTTTTCTTGATGAAAAATATCAACCACTATCAGTAGATTTTTTCCTTGAAAAGGTAAATCTTAATGTACGTGCTTATACGAAAAGTAAAAATGGACATTATCATAAAGTGATTTTCAATTCAAAATGTTCTGATACAAAAATCCATATCTCTTTTATTCTTTAGTTTTCAGTGTTTTATATAATAAAACTCACAAAACATCAATATATACAATTGATAATCATTATTTTACAACAAATAAAAGATAGCATACGTCATGCCTAAATTAAAACCAGAATGACATAACACTGCTCCCAAAATAGATTGGGTCTTCGTTTTACAATAGAAAAACAAACGGCTAATAAAGTACATTCCAGCCACCCATAATATGCAAGGAAGCAAATAAAAATCCCATTGATTATTAATAAACACTAGACCAAAGTGAGAAATGTGGGTAATCGCAAAGGCAAGGCTATCAATTATAGATGCCTTTTGATCTCCTAATGAAGCTGCAAAACTTTCGTGTATCAAACCTCTAAATAAGAACTCTTCTCCAATAGGACTAAATAACATTCCCGTTATTGCTATTATAAAAAACATAATGAGCTTCTGATCTGCAGGCATCCCCTCTTGAATATTATACGACTTACCTATGTAAACATACCAATTTTGGTAGCTATCATTATAAAGTAAAATACCAACAACATACAATAAAAGACTAAATGAAACACCAATTATTAAAGCCAGCATCAACCAATTATAATTTTGAGGAAGTTGTAGACCAATATGTTTCCTTCCAGCTTTATTTAAAAATAAAAATGGAGTGATCGCGTAGATAGTCATCACTAGACCAATAAATTGATAGCTTGAAGTTTGATTAGCGTGTAATACCAAAAGGAATCTTGGAAAACAGAAAATACCAATAAGTATGCAGCCTGTTTTAACATCAAGTGATAGCTTTTTCTGCCAAAATGAATGTAATAGTTCTTGCATAGTTTAATTTTATAATTAAATAGTTTGTTTTTTGCATACTTCAGAAATCGTAAATATATCATATTTTTCTCCATTCAAATTATCAACTGATAGACAACCCTAGTAAATTGCGAACCTATTTATTATCAGTTATGGAAGAAAGAATAAGGAAAACAATCACTAGACAATTTAAGGCCATATTTCCAAATACGCTAAACGCAAACAACACTTTATTTGGTGGAGAAGCGATGAAGTGGATGGACGAAGTGGCTTATATTACTGCTACACGATTTACTAGACAAAAAATGTTTACGCTTAAAACAGAAGATGTAAAGTTTCTGAAAGCAGTAACTCCAGATACTATTGTTGAAGTTGTAGGAAAAGTTGAAAAGGCAGATCCTATTAAACTAAGAGTTATACTGGAAATTTATGCTGAAGACATGTACGCTGATACTCGTGAAAAAGTAATGGAAAGCGTCTTCATTTTCGTGGCATTAAACGATAACAATAAGCCTGTAAGAATTGATTACAGTCGTTTTGAAAAAGAGAAAGAAGTGGAATTAGATTTGGCTTTAGAAAATCGAGCGAATTAATCTGTCCTTTTAGATATATCAAAAAGTCATTCACATTTAACAGTTGAATGACTTTTTTGTTACTTCTCTATAGTATTGTATTCCAACATTATCTTTCTGACAAAAGTACCAGAAGGAGTCAATTTCTTCCACCCCCCTTTATTTGATGCTCCTGGTAATAATGCCGATGCACCCTCCACTTTATCATTAATAGACCAATTGCAATGGGAGATATTATTTTGTTTCATCCACTTTATCCATGCATTTGTCTCTTCGTAAGCTACTTTGCCATCTCCATTTGCATTTACAGCTCCCCACTCTGTGACAAATAATGCTATTCCTTTCTTTAAAGCCTCATCAGCTTTGTTTCTTAATTTTTGACCATGACTGCCTGCATAAAAATGTAAGGTGTAGGCAATGTTCGATTGATCAATCGGATCTTTTGCTGCAACATCCACATCTTGAGACCAAGTTGGTGTACCCACAATTATGATATTATCAGGATCGTGCTTGCGTATAGCAGAAATAATAGATTCCGCGTAGGGCTTAATATCTTTACTCCACGAAACTTGAAGTGGTTCATTATAGATCTCGTACAATACATTGGGTAAATGTCCGTATTTCTTCGCCATCTCTTCGAAAAAGGAAGCCGCTTTATCCCAATCCTTTTCGTGTGCATGGTGAGAATGCCAATCAATAATCACATACATATCGTTCTCGACTGCTGCATTAATGATCAATTCGACTCTTTCTTTATTACTTTTTACATCCGTAAAATACCCACCTTTTTCTTCTACACCCATTGCTGCCCGAATAATTCTAGCATCCCAATCTTTATGTAGCCAGCTGACCACTTCTTTAGTGTAATATTTTGCTCCTCCCCAACCGTTATTCGACCAAAATAAACTGGCTCCAGCAAAACTGATTTTTTCACCATTCTGATTGATAATTTTATTTCCTTCTACTTGTAATAATCCATGACTACTTACTTGTGCTTTAAGTTGAAATGAAAATAAGATAAGTAATACATTTAGGGTTCTGAAAGATAAAATTAGGTTCAACTGTTTCATATAACTGATTTAAAAATTAGTTGTTGAAAAAAGTCCTTATCAATGTAAATCAAATGATAAGGACCTTTTAATTGTTTTACATAGCTTGTTTGCCTATTCGAATAGTCATTTGATTTTTTGTCGTAGAATTCGATCCAACAAAAATATCAATTTCTCCCTCTTCAACATCAAATACTCCTTCGTTATCGTAGTATTTAAAATCATCATAAGCTAATTCAAATTGAATCATTTTACTTTCCTTAGGAGCCAATGTCACTTTCTCAAAACGTTTTAACTGTCTTACCGGTCGAGTAATTCTTCCAAAACGATCTCTAATGTACAATTGTACTACTTCTGTGGTTTCACGAACTCCAATATTTGTCACCCTTGTCTGAACAGTAAGTGTCTGATTTTCCTGCAATGATGCCATTGATGTAGAGTATTTATCATATTTCACTTCGCTGTAAGATAAACCATAACCAAAAGGATATAATGGAGTGTATCCTACATCTAAATAGTGTGATTCATTACCTAAACTACTTTGCCAAGCCCCAACAGGGATATCATCAATTCCTACAAATTTTTCAGGATCAGCCGGACGACCAGTGTTCTTATGATTATAGAAATAAGGCAACTGACCCGCTGCTTTTGGCCAACTCACAGGTAATCTTCCTGATGGTTCCGCTTTACCATAAAGGATTTCTTCTAAAGCAGGACCGCCCATTGTTCCAGGGTGCCACATCATTAAAACAGCATCTAATTGATCAACATATTCAGTGATATTGATAGGTCTACCTGCCATGATCACCATAACGACCGGTTTATTTAGCTTCAATAATTTTTGCAGTAATTCCTCTTGTGCTCCTGGCAATTTGATGTTTGCTCTCGAATGTGCTTCTCCAGATAGAATTGCTTCCTCTCCACCTACAAATACAATCACATCCGACTTCTTCGCTGCAGCAACAACTTTATTAAATTGCTTGTTACTCTTATCTCTACTATGGTTTAAACCCTCTACAAAAACAGCACTCTCCATCGCTTCTCTTGGCGTAACACTTGGTTCTTCTTCACCATCAAATGCCCAAGTACCAAGTTGTTCTCTACCTTTATTTGCAAGTGGACCTGTCAGTAATATCTTTTTATTCTCTTTTAAAGGTAAAATGCCTTCATTCTTCAATAAAACAGAACTTTCTATAGCCGCATTTTTTGCCAATTGAAGATTTTCTTCAGCATACATTTTTTTCCCTGGGTGATCATTAGGAATATAAGGTTGATCGAAAAGTCCCAATCGGAATTTGATTCGAAGGATATTCTTCACATAAAAATCAAGTTGACTTTCTGCCACTTTACCTTCTTTAATTAATTCGATGAAATGTTTATCATAAGCTTCGGAAGTCATCTCCATATCCAATCCCGCATTCGCTGATAATTTAGCAGCTTCTTTTTCATTTTCAGCGAAACCATGAGGAATCATCTCGGTAATCGAATTCCAATCAGAAACAACAAACCCATCAAATTGATATTCTCCCCTTAATATATTGGTAAGAATTTTCTTATTTCCAGAAGCAGGCACACCATTGATTTCGTTAAATGACGACATAAACGTTGCTGCATTATTTTCTACTGCCGTTTTGAAAGGTGGTAAATACGTATTGTACATTTGCTCATTACTAATAATGGCTGTGTTATAATCTCTTCCACCTATTGCTGCACCATAGCCTAAAAAATGTTTCGCACAAGCAGCCATTCTAGTAGGGTCAGATAAATCGTCTCCTTGAAAACCTTTGATATAGGCAGCACTCATTATTTGAGCCAAGTAAGGATCTTCACCAGGAGATTCTGCAATTCGCCCCCAACGTGAATCTTGACTGATATCCAACATAGGAGCAAAAGTCCATCGAATACCCATTGCACTAGCTTCTAAAGCAGCTACTCGGCTACCTTCTTTAGCCACCTCCGGGTTCCAGCTAGCTGCTTGACCTAAGGGAATAGGAAAAAGGGTTTTGAACCCATGAATTACATCTCTCGCAAAAATTAATGGAATACCGTGTTTGCTTTCTTCTACGGCTGCTTTTTGAAGGGTACGGATATCGGCTGTATCCTCAATGTTAAGAAAAGCCCCAATTTCTCCGTTTCGAACTTGCTGAATAAGTTCTTTAGACAAACCATCTTTGTCTCTACTACTGCCTCCTCTTAGTGCCAATTGACCTACTTTTTCTTCCAAGGTCATCTGATCTACTATTGCATTAATCTTAGATTCAATCTCGTCCTTATCATTAGCTACTTGTGTACTTGTTAAGCCACAGGCAGAAAATAAAAAGGTAATTAATAAATAAGGAAGGAAGTTTCCCGTTGTTGTATTCTTAAAACTCATTTCTAAATTTTATTGTTAGTGAAAATTAATTCATAGAAAAACACGATTCACTTTTGGTGATTCATGAAAGAGTTTTTGAATAAACTACAGGGATTAGCTTAGTTCAAAAGATATGTAAGTAGTAGTTGAACACAAATTAAGGAAAAAAATAAAGTTTTTGAAATCATATCATGATATTCTTTCCAATATCAAACTGTTTAAAAAGTAGTGAAAGAGAAAGCAAATAAAATAAGTCATCTAATAATTTTCAGCTTAACATATCCCACATTAATTGTTGTCTTACAAAATACTTTATCCATTTTTAGGAATATTCAAACAGAAATTTGCATCGTACTAATGTAGCTAATTCACACTGTGTTAATATGATTAAAGATCAAAAAAACCTCTTATTGAAATATTTGAACCATTAAAAAAAGTATCTAATTTCGATGCAGCAAAACGAAAAACTAATAAGAATAACCACAGAAACTTTTAAAATATCACCTGTTATAATGTTTAACTTACTATTACCTTTTACTTCCTTTAAATCAAATAGTACCTACTTCTTAGTACTATAAAAAAATCAGCTTACAGATTAAATCTCATTGTACAAAAGACATAATGATACTAGACTATCATTGATTCTTTCCCAACCTCATCATCTATTCTGTAGTTGATGAGGTTTTATATTTTATTCAAATCTTAATGATTCAATTGGGTCCAGTTTAGACGCTTTGTTCGCAGGGTAAAATCCAGAAGTTACACCAACAAACACACAGACAATAATGGAAATAAATAACCAAATCCATGGGAAAATAAAACTTTCTGACCCCATAAATGAGGACAGTACATTTCCTATTAACGCACCAATAAATACACCTAAAAATCCACCTAAAAGACAGATAAATATCGCTTCAATAAGGAATTGCTGACGAATAGCATTGGTTGTTGCTCCTAATGATTTTCTAATACCAATTTCCCTAGTTCTTTCTGTTACAGATACCATCATAATATTCATCAAGCCAATTGATGCACCTAATAAGGTAACAATGGCTATCACTAAACCACCCCATCTTAAGTTGGTTGTCATGGCATCAAATTCTGCACTCAAAGAGTCTCTTTTTGTTATTTCAAAAGAATCAGGTTTACCTAATTGGTCTTTTCTAATCACCCTCAAAATACCTCGTGCTTCTGATATCGCATAATCTACCCCTCGAGGGTCTGTGGTACTTACTACTGCTTTATAATAAAGTGTCTGACCTGTCGCAAATTTATTGGCATTATTTAATGGGATAAATACTTTTCTATCGGCACTACCTCCACCAATACCACCTTTTTCCTCAACCACTCCAATGACTAGGTATTTCTTGCCTTTAAAACCAATAGTTTTATTGATGGGATCTTCATTTTTTTCAAATAGGTTATCAAAAACTTCTTTGGTAATGATGGCTACATTTTGTCCTTGTAATAGCTCTACCGAAGTAAAAGATCTGCCATCTTTCATTTTGTACCCGTTATTTTTCAGGTACATTTCATCAATACCCGTCACATTATAATTTGGTGTTGTCTTTTTGGACAATCTTTTGATTTCTAAGGATTGTCCAACTGTCACCTCTAAACTTACTTTACCTTCTACAGGTAATAACTGTTTAAATTTTTTCATTTCTTGATAAGAAATGACGTTTTTCTTCGCTAATTTCTTACCAAAAGCACCTCGTCTTCTTGTTAGATCAGTTATATCAAAATTATTTACTCCTAGATCAGACATACCAGAGTTAATTGACTCACTAACAGCATCAATAGCTGTCATAATCCCTACTAAGGAGGTGATACCAATAGTAATCATTGCTGCCGTTAAGATTGTTCTTAATTTGTTGGCTTTGACTGAAGAGTAAGCTTCGAAGAAGTATGTTAAAAATTGCATTGTTTATGAAAAATATTTCTTCAAATAATCCTATATGTAATTTTAATTTTCTCCATAAATGAAAAATAAATTACATCGTAATAAATTGAAGAATTCTAAGGGTTTTCGATAGAATAACATTAAAAAAACAATTGTATCTTAAAGATAGTTTAAAATATTAAAACGAACGTGTTTTTTAAGCACCTTTCGTTAGATCGACCCAATTAACAAAATTAACCCACACGCACAATAAATGAAGACCATTATCTCTATCTATTTTCTACTTATAACTTCCATTGCGCCTTGCTTAGGAAGTCATTTGTTGGTTCCTATGGACGAACAACAAACGAATCACCTCAAAGCTTATGGTGTCACTTTTTGGGTACTTGGCCAAGAAGTTGAGGCTGAATGGCTCCTCAATTACAGAGGCGGGAGCTTTATGTTTAAAAATCAACCTTCTTTTGAACAAGAATTGGTGATTAGAGGTGTTAGCTACGAAGTCATTTCTGATGCTCAGGCAATACAGATAAAAGAAGAAATAGCACACCCTGAATCGAACATGGATTTAATGCGATTAGATGCTGTTCCAAAAATTGCAGTATATTCTCCTCCCTCTAAACAACCTTGGGATGATGCTGTAACTTTAGTACTTACCTACGCAGAAATTCCCTATGATGTCATTTTCGATGATGAAGTAATGGCCGATTTATTACCTAAATACGATTGGCTTCATTTACATCACGAAGATTTCACAGGTCAATATGGTAAGTTCTATGCCACTTATGGTCGAGAAGCGTGGTACATCGAAGCACAAAATCAGTTCGAAGCATCAGCAAAAAAACATGGATTTGAAAAAGTGTCGGAGTTGAAAGGGGCTGTGGTAAGAAAAATCAGTGATTTTTGTTTAGGAGGTGGTTTCTTATTTGCTATGTGCTCAGCAACAGACACCTATGATATTGCACTAGCTGCTGAGGATGTAGATATCTGTGATTACATGTACGATGGCGATGGTGTTGATTCTAATGTTCATGATCGTTTAAACTATGATAAAACTTTTGCTTTTAAGGACTTCAAAATAAAATTAGATCCTTATCAATACGAGTATTCTGAAATTGACAATCAAGCTTATGAAAGAGGATTAAGAGAAGAAAACGATTTTTTTGAGTTATTCACCTTCTCTGCGAAATGGGATCCTGTTCCTACAATGCTAACTCAAAATCATCAAAAACAAGTAAAGGGTTTTATGGGGCAAACAACAGCTTTTAAGAAAAGACTTATCAAGAGCGATGTGATCATCTTAGGAGAATGTGAGTCTGTAGATGAAGCAAGATACATTCACGGTACTTTTGGGAAAGGTACATGGACGTTTTTTGGAGGACATGATCCAGAAGACTACAGACACTTTGTGGGTGAAGAACCAACAGATCTAAATCTACATCCCAACTCTCCGGGTTATCGATTGATATTGAATAACATCTTATTCCCTGCCGCAAAAAAGAAGAAACAAAAAACCTGATTTATAAAAATACGTAAAATTCACTTCAAAATAGATGAACCTTCAAAACCTGAGTTTAACTCGGGTTTTGTTATATAATAGTTTTGTTCTTAATCTCTATAAAATATAATGTTTGGTAATAATTTTGGAATATCATCATAAATCGGTTTTATAGTAATATGAAATTAATTCAATCTGAAGAACATCTTCCATAGATAATTTCAATTATATCATTTACACTCTTCAATAATAAAATAGCTTAATAATGTATTCTAGAAGTCAAGGTTTTGAAATTTTAAGTGATGCAAGACATAATAAATCAGTTGCATTCAGTAGGCAAGAACGTGAGCTATTTAACTTGAGGGGTTTACTACCCTACTCTTCAGTCACTCAAGATGTTCAAGTAAAACGTATCATGGATGGTTTAAAACGTAAATCGTCTGATATCGAAAAGTATTTATTACTCTCCCTTTTACACGATAGAAATGAAAGACTCTTCTACAGAGTAGTGACAGAATATGTGGAGGAAGTCATGCCAATAATCTATACGCCAACCGTAGGACAAGCTTGTAAAGAATTCTCGAATAACTTTAAAAGAACAAGAGGTTTTTACATTACTCCAGAAGACAAAGGTGAAATAAGAAAAATACTTGACAATTGGCCAGAGGATTATGTAAAAGTAATCGTAGTTACCGATGGTGAACGTATTTTAGGTTTAGGTGATTTAGGTGCAAACGGCATGGGTATTCCCATCGGAAAGTTAGAATTGTACTGTGCTTGTGCGGGCATTCACCCATATGAATGTTTACCCGTTATGCTGGATGTAGGTACCAATAATCAAGAACTACTTGATGATATCTTATACTTAGGTTATCCATTCAACAGAATAAAAGGAGAAGAATATTTTGAGTTAGTTGATGAGTTCGTCATGGCAATTCAAGAAAAATATCCTAAAGCTTTAATACAGTTCGAAGATTTTCTAACACCAAATGCCTATGCATTACTGAATAAATATAAGGACAAAGTCTTATGTTTTAACGATGACATTCAAGGTACAGCTGCAGTAGCATTATCTGGTGTTTATGCCTCCACAAGAATTACAAATGTTGCATTTAAAGACCTAAAAGTAATGTTCCTTGGTGCAGGTTCCGCAGCTACAGGTATTGCCGATCTAATGGTGGCTGCTTACATGAAAGAAGGGCTTACCAAAAAGCAAGCGGAGTCGCAACTATGGTTTGTAGATGTAAATGGTTTAGTGGTTGAAAGTAGAGACGATTTAATGGAACACAACCTTCCTTATGCTCACTTACACCCACAAATGAGTTTCGAAGAAGCAATAGATGATATACAACCTCATATACTCATTGGAGCTACAGGTGTTGCAGGAACTTTTACACAAACAGTCATCGAAAAAATGACTAAATACAATGAAAGGCCTGTGATTTTCGCCCTCTCCAATCCAACATCAAAAGCAGAGTGCACTGCAGAACAAGCTTACGAATGGAGTAATGGAAAAGCTGTATTTGCAAGTGGTAGCCCTTTCGCTCCGGTAAATTATAATGGTACTGAATATCGACCGGGACAAGGTAATAATGCTTATGTATTCCCTGGAATTGGTTTAGGAGCTATTATTTCTAATGCAAAAAATATCCCTGATGAATTATTCCTAGAAGCAGCAAAAACACTTTCGGAACAGGTAACAGAAGATGATATTAACGCAGGTGCTTTATATCCAAAGCTATCAGAAATTAGAAATCACTCCTTAGAAATAGCTATTCGAGTGGCAGATGCGGCGTTTGAATTAAAGATTGCCAAAGGACATAAACCTCATAATCTCAGAAAATTTGTAAAAGACTATATGTTTGATCCTAAATATTAGTCAATAAATTAAATAAAAAAGAGAGTTAGTTTCATTCATTGTGATGAAACTAACTCTCTTTTTTTCTGACACAGAATACTTAAAATGCGTTCTGCTGTCAAGAATTTATTTCTAGATTACCAATCCTGCATATCAGAATCCGTTCTTTTGTTCGACTTCTTCTTTTGCTGTTGGAAGAACTGTATTTCGTTATTTTTCAATGCATCAAGAATCATTTGTGCCTGTTCCTTTGGCATTTTTATTTCTTGCATTCTCTCTTGGAATTCTTGTAGCTCTTTTTCCTTTTCTTTTTGCTCTTTCTCTTCTTCAGACTCTTGAGGCTCTTCCGATTTTTGTTCTTCTTGTTCTTTATTCTCTCCTTCGTCTTTCTTCTGCTCGTCTTCCTTGTTGTCTTTGTTCTCCTCTTCTTTATCTTTATTTTCTTGATCTTGCTTGTCCTGCTGATCTTGTTGATCTTGCTTGTCTTGCTGATCTTGTTTGTCCTTATTGTCCTGATTATCCTTATTGTCCTTGTTTTGCTGGTCTTGTTGTTGTTTTTTCTTTAATAACAACTCATAATTATAACGTGCTTGAAGGTTTGTCGGATCGTGTTTCATCGCCGATTTGGTAAATGAAATCGCTTTTTCCAACTCTTTAGGATCTTGAGACATGATCACTCCTAATTGTTGATTTGCAATAGAAGCAATTTTCTTGTCTTTTGCATTTTGGATATTCGCATATTTAGTTTTTGCATTCTCCAAATCATTTGATTTAAAGTAAGCATGTGCTAAATCGAGCATAGCCGCATCGTCTTTCTCATTTAGAGAATCTAAAAGTATAGTAAATTCCTTAATCGCTGTTTTGTAATCTTCCGCTTTGAAAGCAGCTTCAGCAGCATTCTTGTGTTTGTTAACGGTAGAAATTCTCGTGACTCCACCATTTGCTAAGGCAAACAAACTACTAAAAACAAAAAGGATCGATAGAATCGCTTTCATAGATGATGTGTTAAAAAATCTTATACGAACAATTAGAAAAGAGGAAAGACGTAAAATAGAGGTCAAAACCCCGTTTTTTCACGTCTTTCCATATTAATATTCTATTGTACTATTTTCTTTGTATATATACAAGTCTAATAGCGATTTGTCGTCTTAATCAACGATTTCTCCATAAAGATCGAAAGGCTCTGCATCTGTAATTTTAACATTTGCAAAATCGCCCAATCGGATATGGTTCTCTTCAGAAACAGGAACCAATACTTCGTTGTCTACTTCTGGAGAATCGTATTCCGTTCTACCCACAAAGTAACCACCCTCGATTTTATCAAATAGTACTTTGAAAGTTTTTCCTATTTTGGCTTGGTTCAGTTCCATAGAAATTTCTTCCTGAACTTCCATAATAGCTTCTTGTCTTTCTTGTTTTACCTCCTCAGGGACATCATCTTCCATATTGTCGCCGGCATGCGTATCTTCTTCATGAGAGTAAGCAAATACACCCACTCTTTCGAATTTCATACGTTCAACAAAGTCAAGCATTTCTTCGAACTCCTCTTCTGTTTCACCTGGGTGACCCGTAATTAAAGTTGTTCTAATAGCGATATCTGGAATTTGAGCACGGATTGCATTAATTAATTCCTCTTGCTTCTCTCTTGATGTACCACGTCTCATACGTTTCAACATTTCCGTAGAACCATGTTGAAGTGGAATATCCAGGTAATTGGCAATATTATCTCTTTCCTTCATCACTTCGATCACATCCATTGGGAATCCTGTAGGATATGCATAGTGTAGACGAATCCATTCCAAGCCCTCAACATCTGATAAAGCACGAAGTAAATCGGCTAATTTTCTACCTTTATAGATATCTAGACCATAATAAGTAAGGTCTTGCGCAATCAATAAAATCTCTTTTACTCCTTTCGATACCATATCTTCCGCTTGTTTTACCAACTCTTCGATAGGTACAGAAACGTGTTTACCACGCATTAAAGGAATAGCACAGAATGAACAAGGACGGTCGCAACCTTCTGCAATTTTAAGGTAACCGAAATGTTTATCTGTAGTTAATAATCTTTCGCCTAAAAGCTCTTTTTTATAATCCGCTTTTAATGCTTTTAAAAGGTTAGGTACTTCTCTTGTTCCAAAGAAAGCATCTACTTCTGGAATTTCTTTTACTAGGTCTTCTTTATATCTTTCTGATAAACAACCAGAAACATATACTTTCTCTACCAAGCCTTCCTTTTTAGCCTCTGCATATCTTAAGATTGTCTCCAAAGATTCTTCTTTAGCATGACCAATAAATCCACAAGTATTGATAAGCACGATATTGAATTTATCGTTATCCATTTCGTGTTCTACATCAATTCCGTTTCCTCTTAACTGTGTCATGATTACCTCAGAGTCCACAATGTTTTTTGAACATCCAAGTGTGATCACATTGACTTTATTCTCTTTTGTCGTTCTGGCTTTCAATTGATTACCTTTTAAATGATATATTTCTAATTAAATCAAATAGTAGATTTGATCTATAACAACTTCTTATAATTCTGATCACCTATATCAATGAATAATATATTAATTGAATTTTGGTGAGGAAAGTCTTCTCCTGTTTCTATTTTTTTTAAGAACTTGATGAGACCATCTACAATTATTCAGTCTGCAAAATTATCAGTTTATTTTGTGGTTAACAACCTAAACTACAAACAGATGCGAATGATTTACTTCAATTAAGAAAAAAAGTGATGCTTATTTTTTATTTAATAGTTCGAAACCAATGTATTACAAATAGTATTAAATCTTAAAAAACGTTGATTTTAACGTTATACATTCCCCATAATCACAAAAAAACAATATTTTTGTAGATCTAAACTTAATCCATTTATTTAGGTACATATCTATTTTTTTAGACTCGCCTACAATATTGTAATCTGTAGAAAATATGAAGCTCTTTGAGCAAAACAATAAAAAACAGGAAAGAAAAGAACATGTCTCGGAAGCTACTTTTATCCCAGTCATGACACTTTCTGTTATTGCAATAACTTTTTTAGTAGGCATTTGGTCGGTAAAAGAACTTAGCGATTACAAAACCGATGTTGAACAACTAGAGCTTGAATTTACTGAAAAACAAAAACAAGTGACTAGGAACGAAGTGGAGAATTCTTTTAAGTACATCAAATACTTAGAAAAAAACACGGAAAAGCACCTTAAGAAAACGCTTCAAAACAGAGTGAATGAGGCCTACCTTATTGCCAATAATATCTACGAAAGAAATAAAAGAAAACTATCCAAAAAACAAATCACAGAGTTAATCAAAGACTCGCTTAAACCTATCCGATTTAATAGTTCTAGAGGTTATTATTTTATCGACCATATCGATGGTTATGCGGTGATGAATGCTTCTGATCCCTCAGCAGAAGGCTCTTACATTTTGGACTATCAAGACGCTAAAGGAAATTACTTCATCCGTCAGGAAATGGAAATTGCAAAAACGGTTGGAAGTGGATTCTTTGAATACTATTGGATTAAGCCTGATCAAAAAGACAAAAAACAATATCCTAAAGTATCCTACATTCGCTATTTTAAAGAATTAGGATTGGTGATTGGTACCGGCGAGTACTTAGATAATGTAACCAAAGACATGCAAGTACAGGCATTGGAACGTATGGCATCGGTACATTTTGGTAAGGAAGGATATCTTTTTGTCAATCAGAGAGGTAATCCTCTATTACAACGTTGGAAGTATTACGAAAGTGCAAAACAACTTTCAGCAGAGCAACTAAACTCTCTTCCACTTACGGATGAGGATGGTGATACTACCTACTTTAATGATGTCCCTTTCCACTTAACCAATAAAAAGCAGATTGGCGGTTTCTATTATTACAATTATAGAAAACCAAACAGTCAGGAAGTCACTAAAAAGTTCTCTTACCTACTCTATTTTAAAGAATGGGATTGGACCATTGGTGCCGGTGTTTACCTTGATGAGTTGGATGAGCAAATTGATGCCAAACGTGCCATGCTTATTCGTGAATTGACCACCGAACTCTTTAGAATATTATCTATCTCTACATTGTTGATTGCCATCCTTTGGTGGAGATTAAGAAAAGTAGCAACAGGAATTACCAACAACCTACAAGAGTTTTCGTCATTTTTTGATACTGCATCTAAAGAACATGTAAAGATCAATAGAGATCGTTTGGCTTATGCCGAATTTGATCAATTGGCCGATTTGGCAAATAAAATGTTGGATGAAAGAGAGAATGATAAGCGTAAGATTATTGAAGCTTATCATGAAATTCAGACTTCAGAAGAGGAACTCCGCCAACAATCAGAGAGTTTGATTTTGACGAATCAGAAGTTGGAAGAGGCTATGAATGAAGTGAAGGCCGCACAAGTGCAGCTGATCAATTCAGAAAAAATGGCTTCTTTAGGTCAATTAACAGCTGGTATCGCTCACGAAATCAATAATCCAATTAACTTTGTGACCTCCAATGTTTTGCCATTGAAAGAAGATATCGAGGATATCATCAATCTCTTGAATAGTTGCAATGATATGATCAAAATGCACGAGAAAGGAGAAGATATCACCGAAAAAGTAAAAGAAGTCAATGCCTTAGCAGAGGAAGTGGAAGTAGAAATACTTACCGATGAGATCAAGCAGTTGATCCAAGGTATTGAAGAAGGTGCACAACGTACCAAAGAAATTGTTCTCGGTTTGAGAACTTTCTCTAGGTTAGATGAAGATACTTTCAAACACGCTAATATTAACGAAGGAATTGCCTCGACAATTACTATCCTTAATAACAAGGCGAAAAAGAAGAATATCGAAATAAAAACCGATCTTCAGGAAAATTTACCGGAGATTCAATGTTTACCTGGTCGAGTCAACCAAGTGTTTATGAATATCATTAATAATGCTATTCAAGCTGTGGAAGAAAATACAGGTGAGATTGTGGTAAATACACATTATACTGAAGGGGATAATGATATTAATATTACTATCCGAGATAACGGCTGTGGTATGCCTCAAGCTGTAATTGATAAGATTTTTGATCCTTTCTTTACGACCAAAGATGTGGGAGAAGGTACTGGATTAGGTTTATCGATTACCTATGGTATTATCAAACAGCACGGAGGACAAATTATGGTCTCTTCAAAACCTGCTACTAAAGACAATGATGAGTCTTTTACAGAATTTAGTATCCTACTTCCTATTGAAGGAAAAAAAGAATTAGAAAAGAAATAAATTAATGAGCGATTACCATGTTCCTGTAATGCTACACGAGTGTGTAGACGGTTTAAATATTGATCCAACAAAAACCTATGTGGATGTCACATTTGGCGGTGGTGGTCATACAAGAGAAATTTTAAGTCGTTTAACTACAGGTAAACTTGTTGTTTTTGATCAAGATCCTGATGCAAGAAAAAATGCAGAAGCGATTAACGATGATCGTCTGATTTTCTGTGCGGCGAACTTCCGTTACTTAAAACGCTTTTTAAGATTACACGGTATCAAAACGGTAGCTGGTATTTTGGGCGATTTAGGTATTTCATCTCATCAAATTGATGAAACATCGAGAGGATTCTCTACGCGAGGAGAAGCTCCTTTAGATATGAGAATGGCACAATCGGGTGCTGTTTCTGCCAAAGAAGTCATCAATGAGTTCGATGAAAAGAAACTAAAAGAGATCTTCAAATTATACGGAGAATTAACGCATCCTGGTAAAGCGGCAAGTTTAATTATTAATGCTCGTTCTCAAGCTACGATAGAAACTACCTTGGACTTGATGAATGCATTAAGACCGATGGCTCCAAGAGGTAAAGAAAACAGATTCTTTGCTCAGGTGTTCCAAGCCATCCGAATTGAAGTAAACGAGGAGTTAGAGACTTTGAGAGAGATGTTGGAACAAGGTGCTGAAGTTTTAGAAGAAGGTGGATATTTCGTGATCGAATCGTATCACTCTTTGGAAGATCGTTTGGTGAAGAACTTCTTCAAATCTGGAAACTTCGAAGGGAAACACGAAAAGGATTTCTATGGCAACCTTCTTCGTCCATTAAAACCTTTGAAAAGTAAGCCTATTACCGCTTCTCCAGAAGAGATTGCTACGAATAGAAGAGCTAGAAGTGCAAAATTAAGAGTAGCGATTAAGTTACCAGAAAATAATAATCCTAAGAGTGAAATCTAGGATCGAAGACAAAAGGAAAAAGGCCTTGGAAAAATTAATTTCTAAGGCCTTTTCTATTTATATGAATTGTAGATTAGTTCAATAAATTACCAATTCTAATATCTATATAGAACATTCTTGGTGTAATCGGCCCATACACAAAAGCGGCATCCTTGTCCACACCACTCACAAAGTTAGATTGCATTTGGTTAAAGATATTCTTTACTCCTGCTCCAATTTGGATGTTTGAGTCCTTTGTAAGTTTGGTCATATAGGCAATTTTCAATCCCATATCAAAGAATTGTTCTGATTGGATCAACTCTTCTTCAGTAGTTAATTGACCATCAACAAATCCTCCAGGCAAATAAGGCACGTGCATGCTACCTGTATATACACCCGTCATTGTTGCCGTCCATTGATTGGAAATTTTGTAATCGGCACTAAGTGATCCATATTGATTAGGTGTCCTCAAAATATATTTTGATGTACTCGAGTCTTCATCACCCCATTGGTTTTCTTCTTCATATTTAGCTGATTGAATAGTATAAGCAGCTTGGAAAGATAGTTTTTCTGATGGAGCAACCCTTCCCTCTAGGTTGATACCTTGTACAATAGCATCTGATGTTGAATTTCTTTTAAACAGGATCAAAGTACCATCATCCAAATAATTGTATTGATTATCGAAACGGTCTTTAATTCTTGTGTGGAATCCCTCCACAAGGAAATACGTCTGAACATGACCAAAGGTCTTATCAAAATCCCAGGCCAAGTTATACGACAGAGAAGATTCTGGCTTTAAGTTAGGATCTAATTGCGTTCTTACACCCTGTCCACTTGTCACTTCAATATGTAAATCTTCTGAGAACATCTGAGGAGCTCTAAATCCAGTAGCAAAGCCACCTCTCAATTGCATATTCTCGTTTAATTTATACTTTAAGTTCACCCTAGGGTTAATAGAATTTACTCGCTTATCGTTTTCGTGTGTCTGATTATCGACAATATCCACAAAGTCCCAACGTGCTCCTAGTAAAACCGACCAACGGTTACTCACCCATTCGTTTTGAGCAAAGATCGCATAGGTGTTCGAAATTTGATCAGATACAGTCGCATCCTGAGTATTTTGTCCTAAATCTTCATCAAAGTAAGACAGTTTTTTATCATGAATCTGGTCGTTGATGTATTCTACACCTGTTACAAAGAAAGATTTCCCATTCCAAAATTCACCTAAATTTATATTTAACTGAGAACCTGCTACAACCGTTTGTCCGGTAGTTAATCCAAAGCCATCTTTTTGTTGGTAAGCTCCATAATAACTATCTCTATGTACATATTGACCACTTAAATAAGAGTTTAAATGCAACTTCTTATCTTTACTGAACCAATCGTGATTTAGCATTGCTGTACCAATATGCATATCGATTGATTCTGTAATGTCTGCCTGATCTTTAGGTAAATCTAGTTTATTCCCTCCTCTTCTTTCGTCGTGTGTATATTTCAGATCAAAAGACAGCTTGTTGTAATCAGAAAACTGATGATACACTTTAGTACCTAAAGAAAGTGTTTTCATGGCAGTTAGTTCTGAGAAGTCATCTTTAATTGGATTTCCAATAGGGTTGCCATCATCATCTAATTGATAATAAATATCGTCAGGATTAGCATTCCAGGCATCTCTGTTTCTGTATGAACCATAGATATAACTCGACGTTTTCTCATTTTTCGATACCAATGATGTATTGAAATACATATTGTAATCATGAGACTTTCCATCTATAGTTCCAAAGTTAGTCCCCACTTCATAAGCATTAAACTTCGGTGATTTTGTGATGATATTTACTGTTCCTCCAATAGCATTGGCACCATAAAGTACAGAACCACCACCTCTAACTACCTCTACTTGGTCGATCATGGCTACTGGAATTTGCTCCAAACCATACACTCCTACCAAACCACTAAATAACGGACGGCTATCAATTAGTATTTGCGTATAGGGACCTTCCAAGCCGTTTAAACGAAGTTGAGTGGAACCACAGTTTCCGCATGTACTCTCTACTCTTGTTCCTGGAATATAATTCAAGCCCTCTCCAACTACTTTAATATCGTTTTTCATCAAGAAATCGCTACCGACTACATTGACTACACTTGAGGTTTCTTGCCTTGATTGAGAACGTCTACTACTTGAGACAATCACTTCATTTAATTCCAATAAATCCTTTGTCAAATTAAAATGAATATCATGATTTGATCGTGTGGGCTTAAATTCTATAGTTTGATCTTTATACCCTACTACTGACACTAGAAAAGAGTAGGTTTGGTTTTCTTCTAATTCAATAGTAAAATGCCCATCTTTATCTGCAAAAACACCCTTTTGGCCATCGTTTATTGAGACATTGGCAAAAGGAACATGTTCATCACCTGAAGTAATATGACCAATAACTTTAATTGGACTTGCATTCGTAATAGCACAAGAAAGAAGAAGAAGTATCTGAATTAAAGCGAAGTTTTTCAAAGTAACTCTGATTATGGTTATTTAGACTAATTATCAATAACACAAATGTATTTAAGTTACATTCACAAATAATTGACTTTGATCATCACCAAAACATAATCATTATCACGCAACAGGACCCTAAAAAACTAGATATAAAAAAAAGCTGATCCATATGATTATGAATCAGCTTTTCTATAAAGTAAAAAATTAATTACTTCACTTTATTGATTACATCAGCAGTGATGTCATCAGCTCCGTTATTGTAGATCAACATGTCGATTGGAATAACATATTGGTAACCTTTTTCTTTTGCTACCGCTTCAACAGCTTCGCTAGCTTTTTGTTGAAGTGGAGTGAATGCTTCGTACTGACGCTTTTGCAAGTTTTGCTGAGCGTTTTGTTGGAAGTCTTGTAAGTTCTTTTGTAACAACTCTAACTCCTGTGCTTTTTGCTGGATGATTTCTGGCAGCCAGTTCGCTTGGTTTTGTTGGAAGTCAGCATATTTAGTTTGGAACTCTTGCTGTTGTTGTTGCATAGAAGCCATCAATTGATTTTGGTAGCTTTCTAATTCTTTAATTTTAGTTTCGTATTCGGGAATCGAACGTACTACTGAATCTAAATCCGCGTAAGCAAAGATTTTAGTTTGTGCCTTGCTTTCAGTTCCGAATCCCATTAGCATCACTGCGAATAATGATGCGAAAACAACTCTTAATTTCATAATTTCTTGTTTGTAAGTTTTAATATCTTAAACTTAGACTATTGTCCATTTATTTTAGCGATAACTTTACCAGTGATATCCTCACCACCAGCATTGATTAGGAAACCGATACGGTTAACTACCCCATTGGCAATTACCACACTGTAACCTTCAGCCTCTGCAACAGCTTTTACTTGTTCTTTAAGCTTTTTCATAAGAGGTTCCATAGCGTCTTGCTGTTTTTTCTGGATCCCTTGCTGTGCTCTTTGTTGAAGTTCTTGAACTTCTACTTGCATCTCCTGCAACTCTTTCTGTCCTTCATCCAACTGTTGAGGAGACATAGTTTGTTGACCTTGCATTAGCGTTTGGTACTTCTCCTGCATTGTTCTCTGCTTCATCTCAATTTGAGTTTGAAACTGCTTCGCATAAGATTCAATAATCTTCTGCTGTGTCTTAAACTCAGGCATTGAAGTGATCACACTATCTTCGTTAATAAATGCCACTTTCTGTTGTGCATTTGCTACCGAAGAGAGCATCATCAGCGACCAAAGCGCAAATAAGATTTTCTTCATTTCTATAAAAGTTTCTCCGATTATAATTTAAACTTTAACCTTGAGGAAAGTTCGACTGCAAAAATATAAATTATCTTGGAGAATCCTCAGGATCTCCCTCACCAAGTTCGTCTAAAACGAAGTCTGTATAGTTATATTTAGGATCTGAATAGATTAAAGTTAAATCTGAAGCTTTATCGAAGATAAAATTTAGCTTTTTCTGTCTCGCTACAGTTTCACAAGCTTTAGAAATTTTATCCTGTAAAGGCTTCATAAACTCCATACGTTTCGAATACAATAATCCTTCATAACCGAAATGATTCGTCTGAAACTCTCTCATTGCCTCTTTTAATCCAGCAATTTTATCAAGTTTTTCCTGTTTCATTTCTGGTGTTAACAAGATTTCTTCGTGAGCATATGCCCTTTCCAAATCAGCTATCTCAGCTTTCATCTTATCCAATTGACCCAACCATTTGTCAGTCAATTTTTGCAAACTAGCTTCCGCCTCCTGATACTCTGGCAACTGTTCAATAATTACCTGAGAATCGATATAACCAAAGCGTTGAGCATAAGCGTTAGATAAATTGACGAGAATACACAGACCTACAAAGAGTAATTTCTTCATTTTTCCTCAGTTTAATTCCCCTAAAGATGTTTCTTTAATTCATTTTTTCAAAGTGTAGATCGCACGAGTCAGATTTGTGGTAGTAGTATATGTTTGTAGCGAATGACTCTCAAAACCTGCCTTAGATGAATATAATGCCACATCTTCCGCTTCTACAAGCGTCGCATTTAAGACACCCCACTCCTCCTCTACGACAATTTTTTTATCATTTGATAACATTCCGACTTTGGAAATAGCCTTATTCATTGGACATTCTATGATAAGCGCCCCTCCTTTTTTAAGCCATTTGTATGCTTTTTTGATAACAGCCTGTTGTTCGTCTTCTGTTAATTCTAATATTCCAGACCACATCCAAAGTATGTAATCCAAAGAATCGTTCTTCCATTCTAATTCGGTTAAATCAGAATGTATTATTTCTATATTATCCGTTTTTTGAAGACTTAATTTATCAATTAACGCGTCTACAATTTCAACTGCATATAATTTCCCATTATATCCTTTGTCCTTTAGTCCTTTTACGATTCTACCGTAACCAGAACCAAATTCCATAATTTCTTTACCTTCTTTTATAGTGTTATAAACCTGATCCAAATCTTCTCCATTTGCTAACCCAATTTGATCGGCAAATTTTTTAAAAACTTGAATTGGCATATTTTGGTAAAAAGCCACATTTCCTTGTATCATTTTTCTACAGAAAGTTAATCTATGTGATCAAATCACACATTAAAAATTAGTAACCTGATTTCGAAAAACACAGGTTATAGTGTTGCTAATTGAATGTATAAAAAATTGAATTGAGTAGTAAACAATAATTTACTTCAAAACTATCCTCAGTGAAATTGATCAATGCATAATTATTAGTCTTTATCAATTAAATAATTAGGAATTTAAACCCTCCTTATCATCCAATTGTACTAAAACAAAAATTATACATAATCGGTATTTTCTAATCAATAAACGTACTTTTGTACATGTTATTATTAGTAATTATAAGAATAGTGCAATTTTAATCAATAGAAAAAAAGAAACCCCACTTACGTGAGGTTTCTAAAGGTTTTATATTTTTATGATGTCTATACCAATTGCGATAAAGCATCATTCAATGTAAAGCTTGGTCTCATTGCCTTTGATGCTTGATCAAATTCTGGCAAGAAGTAACCTCCAATTTGTTGAGGTTGACCTTGAGCTCCAATCAACTCTTCGTTAATCTTCGCTTCGTTTGTTGTCAACTCGTTCGCTAACTCAGTGAACTGTGCTTTCAACTCTGCATCTTTATCTTGAGCAGCTAGTTCTTGCGCCCAGTACAATGCTAAGTAGAAATGAGAACCTCTGTTATCGATGCTACCAATTTTACGGGCAGGAGATTTATCGTTGTCCAAGAACTTAGAAGTGGCTACATCCAATGTTTCTGCTAAAACTTTTGCTTTAGGGTTGTTGAATGTATCACCCAAGTGCTCTAATGATACTGCCAAGGCTAAGAATTCACCCAAAGAATCCCATCTTAAGTATCCTTCTTTAACGAACTGTTGTACGTGCTTAGGAGCTGATCCACCTGCACCTGTTTCAAACAATCCTCCACCGTTCATTAATGGTACGATAGAAAGCATTTTTGCTGAAGTACCTACTTCAAGAATTGGGAATAAATCTGTAAGGTAATCTCTCAATACGTTACCAGTTACAGAAATGGTATCTAAACCTTTCACAATTCTTTCGAAAGAGAAAGTAGTTGCTTCTACTGGCGCTTTGATTAATAACTCAAGACCTGCAGTATCGTGATCACCTAAGTATTTATTTACTTTTTTGATCAATTCAGCATCATGTGCTCTTTTTTCGTCTAACCAGAATACCGCTGGAGTTTGAGTAGCTTTCGCTCTCTTCACTGCCAACTTCACCCAATCTTGAATTGGAAGATCTTTTACCTGACACATTCTGAAGATATCACCTTCCTCTACTGATTGCTCGATCAATACTGCACCTGAAGCGTCTACTACTTTTACAGTACCTGCTGAAGCCAATTGGAATGTTTTATCATGAGAACCGTACTCTTCTGCTTTCTTTGCCATCAAGCCAACGTTTGATACAGAACCCATTGTTGTTGGGTCTAAAGCACCATTCTGCTTACAGAAGTCGATTGTTGCTTGGTAAACACCTGCATACGATCTATCTGGAATAATTGCTTTTGTATCTTGTTGCTTTCCTTCTTTGTTCCACATCTGACCACTAGTACGGATCATTGCAGGCATTGATGCATCAATAATTACATCAGAAGGTACGTGAAGGTTAGTAATTCCCTCATCAGAGTTGACCATTGCTAAATCAGGGGCGTCAGTGTACACTGCTTCTAAAGCTGCGATTACTTCCGCTTCTTTATTATGTCCTTTAATTTTAGCGTAAACATCTCCGATACCGTTATTTGGAGTAACACCTAGTTCCTCAAATAACTCACCGTATTTTTCGAATACGTCTTTATAGAATACAGAAACTGCTGCACCAAAAATAATTGGGTCAGACACTTTCATCATTGTTGCTTTCATATGTAAAGAGAACAATACTCCTGTCTCTTTAGCATCTGCTACCTGCTCCGCGAAGAATGCTTTCAACGCTTTCATGTTCATTACTGAAGCATCGATAATTTCGCCATCTAAAAGGGCTACTTTTTCTTTTAATACCTCAACAGAACCGTCTGCCTTATGCAATTCGATTTTTACATCCGTTGCTTTTTCAACAGTGACTGATTTTTCAGAACCATAAAAATCATTTGCAGACATAGAAGCTACGTGAGATTTAGACGAAGAAGACCAAGCACCCATTGAGTGTGGATGTTTCTTCGCATAATTTTTAACCGCTTTCGGTGCTCTACGGTCTGAGTTTCCTTCTCTCAATACTGGGTTAACAGCACTACCTAATACTTTAGCATATCTAGCTTTGATCTCTTCCTCTTCTGCATTTTGAGGTTCAGCAGGGTAATCAGGAATAGCATATCCTTTTGCTTGAAGCTCGTCAATTGCCGCTTGTAATTGAGGAATTGATGCAGAGATGTTAGGTAATTTAATGATGTTAGCCTCAGGAGTTTTAGCCAATGCACCTAATTCCGCTAATGCATCGCCTACCTTTTGATCGTCTGATAAGTTCTCTGGGAAGTTAGCCAAGATACGACCAGATAATGAAATGTCCTTCGTTTCGATTTCAATACCTGCTGCACTTGTAAACGACTTTACAATTGGTAAGAATGAATAAGTGGCCAAAGCTGGTGCCTCGTCTGTTTTGGTGTAGATAATTTTCGCTTTTGTCATGTCTTTTTTCTTATGTGATGATCAGGAAACACACTGAAATGCTACCGAAATTTGTTGTTATATTTTTGAAAAAATTGAAAAACACTCGAGAGGGTCTTTCTGTTCCAATGTGCGAATTTAATAAATGTTTAGTTTTTTGGAATAAAAAAATGACTTAGGTCGCATTTTTTTGATTTATTTAATGAATATGTAAAATAAAGTGCGATTTTTTAGTGGGATGATAAAAGAGTTATTCGTTGAAAATTTGAATCCTTTCGTTGAATAGCCTAACTGACATTACTTTAACCCATTCATTTTTTTATAACTTCACTGTATGAAGAATAAATTTGCTTTTCAATTCTCACAAACTCAACTGTGGCAAACCTTAGTAATCGTTGCCTACTTTGCCTTAACGTTCAACTTTTTCAGTGAAAGGTTTGGAGTTTGGTATGCCTTTTTAAAAGCTCTTTTACTTATCGGAGCTCAAATTTTTATATGGTTCATCAATGTAAAGTATTTAGTTCCCAAATTACTTATTAAAAAGAAGCACGGATTGTATGCTATCGTTTTACTTTTTTTGGTGATAAGTTCCTCTTTTACCTATATAGAAGTAGAAAAATTCATTTTCAATAAATGGAAACAAAAAACAATAGCTACCATGCATTTTCCATTTGATGAAACTGAAATTCCTCCTACACAAGACGAACATCTTAACCCTCAAAAACCACCTCAAGATATTCGTCAGAAAATTAGACATAAAGAACTACGTGAAGACAGAAAAATTCCTAAACGTGTTCGAAGAGGGTTTAAAATCTTTGAATCCTTATATAACCTTATTTTATTTGGAGTGGTGGCCCTAGCAAGTACTTCCTATAGAATGACTGTTTACAGTTTAAAGAAAGAAAGTGAGGCTTCGAAACTAAGAGAAGAGAATGTAAAGTCAGAAATGAGTTTTCTAAAATCTCAGGTCAATCCGCATTTCTTGTTCAATGTGTTGAATAACATTTACTCCTTATCTTTAGTGAAATCAGATAAAACACCGGAAGTGGTATTGCAATTATCTGATTTACTACGCTACATGTTATACGACACTACCACCGACACAGTACCAATTACTAAAGAAGTCGAATACTTAAATAACTTTATTGGATTACACCTTCTTAAGAGTGATAACATTAAAGACAATGTGGATATTGATATTCAGGTCGAACATCAAAATGTGAGGGTGGCTCCATTACTTTTTGCCCCTTTTATTGAGAATGCTTTTAAACACAGTCACATAGAAAATCACCTTGAAGGTTGGATTAAGCTATCACTTAAAGTAGATGATGAAGGTGAAATTCATTTCAAATTGAGTAACTCTATCCCCAAAAAAACTATATCAAAAGACAAACAAGGAGGGATTGGTTTGGAGAATGTAAAAAAACGATTAAACTTGCAATATAAACACCAACATACACTCAACATAGAAAAACAACTTGATGCGTTTCACGTTGAGTTACATATAACCACACATAAAAACAACTAGTAAGAACATCATTGAGTAAACGAACTCAATACACTACATCGTAAAGATGATTTTTTCTTGCTTTAAACACACACAAAAGAAATGACTTCACAAATGAATTCTAACCAACCTTATACACCCAGTAATAAGATTAGGTTGGTCACTGCAGGCTCCTTGTTTGATGGGCATGATGCGTCTATTAACATCATGCGAAGAATCATGCAATCTACAGGTGCCGAAATTATCCACCTTGGCCACAACCGATCTGCACAAGAAATAGTTGACTGTGCTATTCAAGAAGATGTTCAAGGCATTGCGATTACTTCCTATCAAGGAGGGCACTTAGAATACTTTAAGTATATCCACGATTTATTGAAAGAAAGAGGTGCTTCTCACATCGGTATTTACGGTGGTGGTGGTGGCACAATCCTACCTACTGAAATTAAGGAACTACACGAATATGGTATCAATCGTATCTATTCTCCTGATGATGGTAGAACAATGGGTTTGCAGGGAATGATTAACGATATTCTTCAGAAATGTGATTTCCCAACTGGTAAAAACATTACCAAAGAGACGCTTAACCTGGAGAATAAATCACATAAAAACCTAGGAAGAATCATCTCTGCAATCGAAAATAGTCAAGATGAGGTGAGCGATTTCTTAGAGCAAATCAAAGAGAAAGCGGACAAAAATAACATTCCTGTTTTAGGTATCACGGGTACTGGTGGAGCAGGTAAATCGAGTTTAGTCGATGAATTAATCAGACGCTTCTTATCCTCTACAGAAGATAAGCAGATTGCCATCGTTTCTGTCGATCCTTCCAAAAGAAAAACAGGTGGAGCACTTTTAGGGGATAGAATCCGCATGAATGCGATATCAAATAATAGAGTGTATATGCGTTCTTTGGCGACACGTCAGGCACATATCGCTTTATCAAAAAATATAAAAGAAGTACTGATGCTTCTGAAGGCAGCTAAGTTTGATATGATCATCTTGGAAACTTCAGGTATCGGTCAATCAGGTACAGAAATTATCGATTTCAGCGACGTATCACTTTATGTGATGACGCCAGAATATGGTGCGGCAACTCAATTGGAAAAGATTGATATGCTGGATTATGCAGATGTGATCGCCTTAAATAAATTTGATAAAAAGGGAGCTCAAGATGCATTGAGAGATGTTGCAAAACAGTACCGTAGAAATCATCAACAATTCGAATTACCTGATGATGACACGCCGGTATATGGCACAATGGCTTCTCAGTTTAACGATACGGGAGTCAATCAGTTATATAATAAATTAGTAGAGCTCATCAATGATAAATCTACTGATTTACAACTACCAAAAGTAGAGAATAAATATGAGGGAGAACGTTTTCATATCATCCCTCCTGCTCGAGTTAGATATTTGTCAGACATCACTGATGTGATTCGTAATTACAATGAATTTGTAGAAGAACAATCGACTTATGCTGATCAGTTATTTGGTCTGAAAAAATCGATCGAATTATTAGAAAGTGATGTTCAAACAAAAGCTACTTTAGAAAAGGCTTATCAAGAAGTTGAGCGGAAGACAAATCATGAAGTGGTTGATTTGATTCATGCTTGGAAAGATAAAGTTGAGGCTTACAGCAAGGATACTTTCACTTATCAGGTGAGGGGAAAAGATATTAATGTAGAAGCCGTATCAGAGTCACTTTCCGGTACGAAAATCAAGAAAGTCATCCTTCCTAAATACAAAGGATGGGGAGATATCGTGAAATGGTCAATGCAGGAAAATGTTCCTGGTGAATTTCCTTATACTGCTGGTGTTTTCCCTTTTAAAAGAACGGGGGAAGATCCAACCCGTATGTTTGCTGGAGAAGGAAACCCTGAACGTACCAACAAGCGTTTCCATTATTTATCTGAAGGTCAACCTGCCGCTCGTCTTTCAACAGCATTTGACTCAGTGACTTTGTACGGTGAAGATCCTGCATTCCGTCCAGATATTTATGGCAAAATTGGAAACTCTGGTGTAAATGTTTCGAGTTTGGATGATGCCAAACGTTTGTACTCAGGTTTCGATCTCTGCGCTCCGTCTACTTCTGTTTCTATGACGATTAACGGCCCTGCAGCCGCTATGACGGCCTTTTTCTTAAATGCAGCTATTGATCAGCAATGTGAATTGTACATCAAAGAGCATGGTTTAGAGAAGGAGGTTAAGAAAAAGATTGATAAGATCTATCCTGACAGAGATCAACCAAAATATAGAGGAGAAATCCCATCGAATAACAATGGTTTAGGACTGATGTTATTAGGCGTTACTGGAGATCAGGTACTTGATAAAGAGGTGTATCAAAAAATCAAACAAGAGACCATTAAGAAAGTAAGAGGAACCGTACAAGCTGATATTCTGAAAGAAGATCAAGCACAAAATACGTGTATTTTCTCTACAGAATTCTCTCTTCGTTTAATGGGCGATATGCAACAGTATTTTACTGACAACGCCATTAAAAACTTCTATTCCGTATCGATTTCTGGATATCATATCGCTGAAGCGGGTGCAAATCCAATTTCTCAGTTGGCATTTACTTTAGCTAACGGCTTCACCTTTATCGAATACTACTTGAATAGAGGAATGAAGATCGATGATTTCGCTCCGAACTTCTCTTTCTTCTTCTCGAATGGTGTGGACCCGGAATATGCAGTGATTGGTCGTGTGGCCCGTAGAATTTGGGCTAAAGCACTAAAATATAAATATAAAGCCAGCGATCGCTCTCAAAAACTGAAATATCATATTCAAACTTCTGGTAGATCGTTGCACGCTCAGGAGATTGCTTTTAATGATATTAGAACGACGCTTCAAGCATTGTATGCCATTTATGACAACTGTAATTCTTTGCATACCAATGCTTATGATGAGGCAATTACTACGCCTACAGAAGAATCTGTCCGTCGCGCTGTAGCTATTCAATTGATTATCAATAAAGAATTAGGATTAGCTAAAAATGAAAATCCGATTCAAGGAGCTTTCATTATCGAAGAGTTGACTGATTTAGTAGAAGAAGCCGTAATGGCTGAATTTGATAGAATCACTGAAAGAGGTGGTGTTTTAGGTGCTATGGAAACGATGTATCAACGTTCGAAGATTCAAGAAGAATCGTTGTACTATGAGACACTAAAACACAATGGTGATTTCCCTATTATCGGGGTGAATACTTTCCTTTCTAAAAATGGTTCTCCTACCATTATTCCTGAAGAAGTGATTCGTTCTACTGAAGAAGAGAAGAACGGACAAATTGAAGCATTAGAGACGCAACATCAAAAACTTTCTAAAGAAGTGGACCAAAGTATCGAGTCCCTTAAGCTAGTGGCTCTAAATCAAGAAAACACTTTTGGTGCTTTAATGGAAGCTGCAAAATATTGTTCTTTAGGTCAGATTACCTCTGCTTTATTTGAAGTGGGTGGTCAGTACAGAAGAAACATGTAGATATAAAAAAGTCACCTCTAGAGAATTTCCCTAGAGGTGACAACTAAACTAAATTAAACCAAATCTATCGATTATAAACCGACGCATATACCGATTTGGGCTCCTGAACCGATATTCCCTTGAATACCGAAGTTATCAGTGATATGGAACTTAGCACCCACACCTATACCCCAGTGTAGTTGGTTCATATGACCAAAATCAAACCCAACATCACCCACGGCATATACATCCCATTTCGGGTTCTGTATATTTAATACTCTATCTGCATACCATCTAAATCTGGCACCAGCTCCGAAAGTACTTCCTTTACCAGACCACGACTGATAATCAACAAAAGCACCTACCGTAAAATCTCTACCTAATTGAGCTATTTCATAATCGGCCATTAAACCTAAAGTATTGTTCGAAAAACCAGAGGTTAAACCAATATTTAATGTTCCTGGACCTTTAATATCTGCTCCGCCTTTAGCGTTTTGTGCATATGTGCTTGCAAATGAAAATGTAACTAATGTGATAAATAAGTAAATAAACTTTTTCATAATAATAGATTGTGTTTTTTAATCGATAAATTTTTCTTTTTACATCTTCTTATATCAAGGGTTAAAAAATGTCACCCTACTTTTTAATTTTTTTTCAAAAAAAATTTAGAAATAAAAAAAGACCATCAACAGATGGCCTTTTTTCTACTATAGTATATCTAAAATTAAACTATTAAGGATAAACGCGTGATTCAAGTGTTTGTAACTTTCCTTCTTCTCTTATTACTCTTTTGAAGAAAAAAGCTAGAGAGATGAATTCTATTAATGACCCAAAACTTTGTCTAATAAAGAATTCAATATCAAACATCAATAAAAAGAGATTCAATGAAATCAGTAACAACATTAATAATATGAGAATGTCTTTCATTGAGTTATTTAAACTTTTAATGGAAATCATTAGGACCCCACTCCATGCTACTGTTATCATTTTTTCTGATAGTACACAGTCCTCAAAAAGAAGGAAAGCAACGTTTAAAATAGATAATGCTATGAAAGCAATTTTTGCTTGGTGGATCAGACGTCCTAATTTTTGTAATTGATGTTCCATAATTAGATTAAATGAAGAGAATATTGATGTTTCATTTACTAATATCGGGTCTCATAAAATATCACCACAAAAAAAGCCCAACTGATAAATACCAGTTGGGCTAAATATATCTTGTTTGATATTACTTGTTTAGCGACTCCAATTCTTTGATGTCTTTCAAACGTTGAATATCTGCAAATTCATATCGAACAGCATTTTTGAATGATCCTCCATATGCCGCTTTCAAGAAATTTTCTGATGTTTTGTAATCGCCAATTTCTTTATACACTAATGCGATAGCAAAGTTGTATTTCGCTTTTGTCGGTGGCTTAATTGTAGGATTGTGAATTACTTTTTTAAGCTTTTCTGTAGCTACCCCAAGTTCTCCTAAGCTCTTTTCACACATTGTTTTGATGAAAATTACGTTTAGGTTTCTCTCATTCTGAGGTAAAGCCTTTTGGAATTCTTCTAGGTGGATGTATGCAGTAGCAAAATCCATTGACTGATAATTAAGGTTTGCTAGATCTAACAATTTAGCAGAACGCTTTTTTACATCTTTTTCAGCCATTAATGCTCTATCTTGTGCTGCAATTACCTTTGTTTTATCCGTACGTATAGCCGCCAATTGCTTTTGTAAATCGAAAGCTTCAATGTAAGATGAATTGATACCTAAAGTCACGTCAATCATTTGTTGCGACTTTTCGTAATCCATCACAGTAAAATACGTTTGAGCAAGGTTGAAATAGTAATCTTCTTTGAAAATCATAAACATTGATTCTGCTTCAGAAGTATTAATTTTTTCCATCCACTCTTGTGCTTCAGCATATTTACCGCCTTCGAATAAAGCCCAAATATATTGGTAGTAATATCTTTCGTTACCAGAAAGAGGTTCGATATCACCAATAATTTTAGCCATTAGTTCTTCCGCCTTTTCCGGATGTCCCATTTCGTTCCAGTACATTGCTTCGTAGTAATCTAAATCGAATGATTCTACAAGATTTAGTTTTCTAACGTCATCAATATGCTTTTTAGAGAAACGGTGTCTGTTTGCTTGATCTAAGATATCCAATATCTTTAATTTATATAGATACTTTTGATCAACACCATCGTCCTTTTGGTAGGCTAAATCGTAATATTTTACTGCTTTGATAGGTTGTTTTCTTTGAGAATACAAATCACCAAGCATTTCATAAGCACGGAAATAATTAGGATCTGCAACCACGCAGTCCTCTAACGTTTTAATAGCTTCATTAAATTTTGTCACCGCTAGGTAAGTATTTGCTTTCTTAAAGTAAATATTACCATCTTTTGGACTCGCAGCAATCGCCTTGTCCAACATATCCAACCCTTCTTGGTAACGGTTATTAGCTAAAAGGAAATCTGCTTTCTCTAGAAAATCGTTTGCATTCTGGGCGTTTACTGTATTAAAAAACGCCATTGAGCAGAATAGAGATAAAATGATATGAAATTTAGATAGTTTCATAGATCCGTTTTTATAAGAACTCTTTCTTTATTGTAATTAAAAGCTTGAAACGTTCAGTCTTTTTTATTTACAACTGATTAAATTAAAAAATAATATAAGCAATACAAATTTTCCTCCGGAAGTAATTAGTACGAATTTCGGAAGTCGGTTAACTGCCCTTTTACACCGTATTGGTATAATTTTTTCACATAGGCCACCGCACTTTCCTTACTTACAAAGTTACCGGCAAAAACTTGATAAGTGATGTCTCCACTGTATTGGTCGATCATGATATAAACATCTTCGATATCGTACTCTCGAACCAATTGACATTGTTCTTGAGCTGATTCCAAATCTCCTACATCGGTAATCAATACAGACCATCTGTTTTTTTCTATTCTTACTCCATTCGGGTTGTATAGGTATCTATACATTGGATCGAATGAAATATATTCCGCAAAATATGTGGTAGGTTCAGCATCTGCACCATTTGCATCCTTAACATTAAAGAACCAGTAAGCTTGAAGTACTTCAAAAGAATACGCCTCTTCGTCCCCTTTCACATATAAATAATACGTATTTCCTTGATCAGTTAGCTGTCTTGGCATACCTCTTCTTAAAGTATAGGCAGTAACTAAATAATTTGTAACCATTTCCCCGGCAACGTGACCTTTCTGTGCTTTTGGTGCTACACGTACAAAGTCTAACTTACCATCGTTATTGAAATCACCGAAGCTATCTGTTCCCTGGAAAATACTAGAGAAAGAAGTCTGGCGAATTGATGTTTCACTTGAGATATCAAAAACATTGTAACAACGGTAACGACAGTTATCACCTAAACAGTCTTCTCTAAAAGAGACTAACATAAGGTATTTTTTACCTAGGTAATCAAATTCTTTTGCCTCTAAAACGTTGGAATAGTTCTGACGAATAGACTTTTCCATAGAACAAAAGAAATTAAACTCTTTATTATTAAGAATAATTCCCGTAGGGTTCGGGTTAAAAATATTATCGTATTGTGGTCCGTTTACAAAATAAATTTTGAAAGGAATTGAAGCGTCACCATATACAGTAAATGTTGTATCTCCCACTTCCATCGAATTGGTAGGAAATAAATCTGCTGTAACATTTACAGGTTCCTGAGATAATTTCGCAGGAGTATAAGTAGTTCCTTCAGCAACTTCTTGAGCAAATAGATTTGGTGAGTAAGTGTTGAGAATAAATAATAGAAAGATAAATAAATATCCTTTTAAAGTATTCATATAATTAAGTCTCGATATCATACAAAAAAACTTAACAGTAAATGTTTTAAACTATATGTTTTATATATAATTAACAGTCGTTAAATTAAAGTTATCAATATTTAATTGATAATACTTCATATAGTACAAGCTTTCAATTATTTGAGTCAATTATCAGTTGATAAAAAGCCCTATCTTTGAAAAAATAATACTGTAGATTTTCATCTAATTCATATTACTAACAAATCTTATTCCGTTTCTGCGTTTTAGTTGTGTACTATTTTTGCTATTAAAACGTTTAAAAGAAAATTACTATCATTTATTTGATTAAAAACACTTAAAATGAGTACTAAAATACATATTGTACTTCTCTCAACGTTTCTACTTTTATCTAATATTTGTTTGTCCCAAAACCCTTTGGACCGAACACGTATTATTTTTAAGTCTGGAAAATATACAAATTCTACCTCCATTAAAATAGAATTGCATGGTACAGGTGTGACCCACGTAATGGCTAGTGGAGACGCTTCTTTTAAAAATGCCCACTGGGTTAGATTTCAACCTGTATTTAATTATAACTTGTCTGCTAACGACGGAGTAAAATCTATTTACTTTAAATTTAAAGACATAGATGGTAACGAGTCTAAAACTTTCATGAGAAAGATTATTTTAGATACCAAGCCTCCTGAAGATGTCGGAGTATCTATTGATGTACCTTCCCCATACTGGACGGATACTAAAAGCATGAAAGTTGGTGTTATTCTTAAAGCTAAAGGAGCAAAATATTATCAACTAGGCAACACTTCTGCTTTCCATGGTAACAAATGGCGTATCTTCCAAGACGATTATGTAGAATGGGATTTAGCTGAAGGAGACGATGGTATCAGGAAAATATACGCTCGTTATAGAGATCAGGCAGGTAATTTATCTCACGTTGTTTCTGCTGAAATAATGATTGACAGAACTCCTCCTTTCGCTGGAAGTATCAAAATTAATGGTGGTGCTGAAATAAGTAACAGACAGGACCATCAGGTGCAACTTGATATATTATGTAGACAAGCAGACTCTATGATGGTATCTCAAGATCAACAGTTTGAAGAAGGTAAGTGGGAAGTTTTCAGCGAGAAAAAATCAATCTACTTATCAGATGGCGACGGTACAAAAAGAGTGTATATAAAATTTAAAGACAAGGCAGGTAATGAGACAAAGTCTTATTCCTCTTCTATTGAATTAGATACCAACGCTCCTAAAAATATTGATTTCAAAATCAATAATGGAGAAAAAGTGACTAATGATATAAATAAAAAAGTTACTTTAAATATAGAACCTGATGATGCAGCATTAATGATGATCTCAAATAGCTCATCATTTAATGGAGGTAAATGGCAGCAAGCTGTTCCTAGTATTTCATGGACACTGAAAGGTGAAGAAGATGGATATAAACATGTATACATTCGCTTTAAAGATGAAGCAGGAAACGTTTCCAGACCATTAAGAGCCACAATTGAATTGAAAAGAGGTTTCTAAATATGTAAATTGAGAGGATTGAAATAATTTGAGTCACTCTCATTTAAAGACTTGTAAAAGAGCATTGTTTATTTGTAAACAATGCTTTTTTTTATGGTTAAAATTTTGAAAAAAGAGTTTTGTTCTTTTATTTCGCATTTATCCTATATAATTAGTAGATTAAATAAAAGTTAACAACTATGTCATCGCAAAGCATATTATCACAAGCTACTGATACTACTTTCGATCAGCTGATCGAAGATATAGCAGTTGATTTGGCGAAATATAAAGCGGAAGGAAAAAAGATCTTTGCATCTTCATCTTTTCAGCCGCAAAGCGTTGTGTTGTTAGACATAATAAGCAGAGTAGATAATACTATCCCTGTTTATTTTTTAGACACAAACTATCATTTCCCTGAAACAATTGCTTTCAGAGACGAACTTGCAGAAAAATTAGGTTTAAACATTATCGATATTAAATCGAAAATCCCTGTGAAAGATCAAGTGGATGAAAATGGTGAACCTTTACATATACATCAATCAGACAGATGCTGTCACATCAATAAAGTAGAGCCTTTAGAGGATATACTTAAGGAAAATGATGTTTGGATCAATGGTATCCGAAAAGGACAATCTGCTGTGAGAGCGCAAATGCAAAAAGAAGAAGAAGGTAAGCATGGCGTATTAAGATACCACCCTATCTTAGATTGGGATTCTAAAATGGTATTCAAATACATCAATGAAAGAAAATTACCACTTCACTCTTTAATTGCAAAAGGCTACTTCAGTGTAGGGTGTTTGCCTTGTACACAAAAAGCAGATCCTTCTAAACCATTATGGTCAGATGACAGATCTGGTAGATGGGCTGGAAAAGGAAAAACAGAATGTGGTTTACATACTACATTAGGAAAATAAGAATATTGGTAATACTACAGGAATATGGCCATCAGCTTTACAGTTGATGGCTTTTTTTATCATCTAAATAATACTCTCTAGCATTAAGTCGTTTTTAATTACCTGATGATTAGCCCAATAATGTGAGTTATTGAGTACTTATGTTTATATTATACTGCGTTAGTTGAAAAATCACTACCCTTCGTTGAAACTATCTCTTTTTTCGCATCTTATTGCTCACATTTGAAGTACAATAATTCAACGAATCAATAACCAAACAATAGAACAATGAAAAAGATCACATTATTCGTATTTACAATTTTATCTATCTTCTTATTTTCTTTCCAAGACGGTCCCAAAAAAGGGATGGATAAAGAAACTCGTAAAAAAGCACAGAAAGAAATTGCTGAATACAACAAAACCAATGTTGTACCTGTACTTCTAGAAAATCGTAAGGAATTCGATAATAAGCTTTCGGATGCAGAGAAAAAAGAATTAGCTACACTTCGTACTCGATTGGAGAACCTTAAAGAGGAAAACAAATCGATGAAGAAAGACAAAAAGAAAGGTGAAGCACCTACTGAAGAGCAAAAAGCAGCAAAAGAAGCAGCTCAAAAAGAAATGAGACAAATAATGACTGCGGCTTGGGCTGTAGTTGATAACCATGAAGCTGATCTAAAATCCATAAAAGAGGCCAATAAAGACAATGAAGAAAAATGGAGAACAGACATGAAAGCCATCATGGAAAAATACCGTCCTGAAGGTAGTATGAAAGGTGAAGGCAAGAAAAAAGGTCACAATAAAGGGAAACACAAAATGGGACGTAATCCTATGGGAGCCAATAGAGATGTAATGTTTGTTTTAATGGACCCAACGAAGTCTGTAGACGAAATTGCTGCCCAGATGGAGAAAATGGGAAAAAGAAGATATGGTGATCCTGATGGAAAAGGAAAAAAACGTAAAGGTCATTCTATGGAAGACGAAGATTAATTCTTGTTCATCTTAGAAATCACAAAAAGCAGGTATATGATATTCATATACCTGCTTTTTTATTTTTCAGTCTATATGTAATCTATAGTCGATGAAGTGGTGTCTATAATCAGTCTATATCAAAAACTAGCCATACACTATCAAAAAGCCGACTTTTGTACTAACAACAACTACAAATGTCTATAGGTAATTCCATAGGCATCTATATATAAAATGTCAGCTATTCAATCGAAAAATAGCTTAACTAGAATTAAAGTGAAATGAAAAAACTTGCACTATTGTTAGTTGGAGTATTTTTTTCAAGTCTTATTTGGGCGCAACCAAATACAACTACTCCACACGACGAAAATGAACAAGCTATCCGATCTTTTGATGGTTACCGTTGGAAGATGAAAATGATGCGTCCGGGTGAAGGCGTAAAAGCAGGACTACATAAGATTCCGCCAGAAGACATAGAAACCTTGGTTTGGAATAATGCTAAAGTTCCAGGTGATGTATATACAGACCTTTGGAAAGCAGGGGTAATTGAAGATCCTTATTTTGGTAGAAATAGTGTAAAGGCTCAATGGGTACAACATTATGAGTGGTGGTATGCCTATCAATTTAATGTTAGAGAAGATTTTGAAAATCAAGAGGTAGATATCCTTTTTGAAGGAGTTGATTATAGCTGTGAAGTATGGTTAAATGGTCATTACTTAGGTAAACATGAAGGAGCATTTTCTTCGTTCCGATTCAAAATCAATGAATTCTTGAGAATACATAAATATGATTTCCTGAGAGGTAGAAATATGCTTGTGGTAAAGCTTGATCCTCCTCCTCAAGTAAATGCTTCTGTAGCAGGCAAGAAAACACCATGGTTTGGTGATTATTGGAGAGATTTAATTCCGTTTGGTATCTATAGACCTGTAAAAATGGTCACAACAGGTAAGGTTCGTTTTGAGGATGTTTATGCTAATAATAAAATCAATAAAAACGGATCGGCTGATGTCAATCTAGAAATGACTGTGGAAAATAAAGCTTCAGAAGCCAAAGACATGACTTTTGTTGCCTCACTTAAAGGAAAGAACTTCGATAGTAAAGAAATTAAACTAAAGTTTAATCAGACAGTAGCACCTGGAGTACATAAGATAACCAAAACCATTCATATTGATCAACCTGAGTTATGGTGGCCATGGGATTTAGGTAAACCGAACTTGTATGAAGCGAAAATCACACTGAAAGAAGGGAAAACAAATCACGATTTCAATGCCATTACTTTTGGTATAAGAGAAGTTACTTCTAAATGGAACCCTGGATTTAAACAAGGAGTGGATGTTAGTTTCCCTAGGTCTACTTATATCAATGGTAAATTCCACTTTATTCGTTCGGCTTGTTGGGGAGGACCTCCAGATATTTTTGTGGGTAGAACAACACTTGATAAGTACAAAGAACTTATTCGTTTGGCCAAAGAAGCGAATATGAATAATATTCGAATTTTTGGATGGCATCCTCCTGAAATCCCAGAGTTTTATCAGTATTGTGATGAGATGGGGATTACAGTATGGCAAGATATTATTCCATTGGGTACAGGAAACATTCCTACCGAAAGAGAAAAGCTTACAGAAATATATAACGAAGCTGTAAAAGTGGTAAAAGAACGCCGTAATCATCCTTCTTTAATTATGATGGAAGGTGGAGAAGAAATGCTACTCAGAACTCGTGATCCTCAATTCGGTCGTGCGTTTTTAGAAGAATTAGGTGATTCCCTCCAAGCTTATGTCAACTTACCTTATGTACCCGATTCACCATTAACGTGTCATGTTTCTAAAGAAGCAGGCTTTAAAGAAAAAGAGGCTGTCCATGCATTAAGGTATTTCTATGATATGGGTAAATGGCTTCATGAAGATTGGTACCAAACTTTAAAATTCCCAATTGTACCAGAGTTTGCTATCACTTCAGTTCCTTCTGTAGAAAGTTTAAAGAAGTTTATTCCTGAAGATGAACTTTGGACGCCTGGTCTAAGCTGGGGACATCATTGGGCTGACCTTACGCGTCTAAGAATGCAAAATTGGGATGTTTTCGGAGACGAAATGAAGGGATCTCTTGAAGAATTTGTCAATGCCTCTCAAGACGCTCAAGGAATCATTTTCCAAAATGGAATTGAATATTTCAGACGTCAAAAACCTGAATTAAGTGGAATCGCTCTTTGTCACTTTATCACTTATTGGCCAGATATGAAATGGGGTATTGTAGACAATTATCAAAAGCCAAAAAGATCATTTGATTTTGTAAAAAAGGCCTATCAACCTACATTAATCAGTTTTGACTTTAAGAAAAGACGTTGGTCGAATAAAGAAAAGTTCACCGGTTCGATTTGGGTAATCAATGATTACTACGAACAATATAAAGGCTGTTCAGCAAAGCTGATCATTAAAAATGATGACGGAAAAGTGTTGACTGAAAAGACTTATAAAATTGGCAATGTAAAAGAAAACAGTGCTCAAAAATTCGAAGAGATTTCAGAAAAAGTATTGGATAATGTGATGGAAAAATTCTTTGTAGAATTGGAGCTTACTGACCAAAAAGGCAAAGTGATATCTAGCAATGACTACTTCTTCCTAATTGGTGATCAAAAAGCTGATTCTGATAAATTTAAAGTTTGGATGAAAGAACGTATGGACTTAGAGAATAAATATGGTTTGTACGGTTCTTACTATCACTTCTTCAATGATTTCACAGGAGAAAATGGAGGAAATTATGATAGTGACACACAAACACCAAGAGCGTTTGGTTTTGAAACTGAATAGTTAACATTTCATTTCATATAACTACCTACTTATTAATCAAAAAGGCAGATCGCATTGATCTGCCTTTACTATTATTTCTATCTCAACTGTAAATAAGTTGAATTAATATTCAATATCTATGGCCATGATATCACCTAAAATTGGCTTTACATGATCTGTCACCACAGCTACGTGAGCAGGGTGTACTTGATAAGCTTCTAATGCTTCTTTACTTTCAAAGAGAGAGTACAACATGATCGTAAAACCTTTGGCTCTTTCAGAGAAGTTTTCTTTTACATGAATCTCTTTGATTTCATCAATTTTACCACCTAAAGCTTGTAGAGCATCAACCATTGCTTGAATTTGCTCTTGTGTTGCTTCTTCTTTGAACTTAAATAATACCGTGTGATTAATCATTGTCTTGTTTGTTTATTTGTAGAACAAAATTAATCAAACCACCCTAAAGAAAAACAAATTGAAGTCATCTTTTCAGATTAGTTCAATGTTTATTGAGCGTTAATTTCACTTTCTACCTTACTTTTTAATGGCAACTCTTCTCCTTCTTCATTTTCGTAAGTGAGTTCATAGCTTGCATTGGCTAAAACAGATCCAGAATTCAATGGAGTACCTTCTACTCTCCAAACAACAACCAAAGGAGTATTATCGGATTCATCGGCAACAGAATACTCCCAATTATCATCGTTATTAAAAGAGATGGCATTATAACCATTTGAAGTAATAGATACCCCTGCCCCAGAATACAATTCGTTTAATTTACCTAGGTGTTCTGATAGCTCATTGTATTCACTTAACTTCAGTTCTCGTTTTTGTTTTAAAGCCACAACATCATCCAAAACACCTAGGCGGTCTTTGGTTTCTGTCACTACTTTATCAAATTTTCCTTTTTTACGATAGAAACTATTTTGAGATTTTTCTACTATAATTCTATCGTATAAATAGTCTTGAAGATCAATATAGAATACATCTATGTCTTTACCATCTGCATTCGATTGACGGTGATTATTATACACATATTCGAAAGCAAAAAGTGTTTTTAAAAGAGATCTCCCTTCCTCAAATAACCTTTTATTGGCAATTTCTAATTCCTCAATGGCTTCTCTTACCCCTCCGATAGTGGCATTCTGATTTCTCGAGTCTTCTAAAACTGTCAATACCTTATCAATATTTTCTTGCATAGTATTGATGTCTCTGATATAGCCTTCTCTTGTACTTAAAAGTTTATTTAAAGTAGCTCTCACGGCTGGACTCTCCTCATTTGCATCACCTCTACTGACAGAATTGGATAAAATTTCAGTATGATGATAGATGTTTTCCATTGTCGATAAATCTCCTTGAAGATTTCGAAGGCTATTTTCCAAATCTGAAGTATCATCCCCTAATTTACCCCAAACGTTTCTGATGTCAGCATCTACTTGACGTACATTTTGATCTGCTCTTTCCAAAGCATCTTCGACTTGTTTTAGGTTCATATTAGGAAAACGAACAGTAATTGCCACTGCACTTCCTTCCACAGCATCACCATTAAGGTTCCATACTGTATTTTCTTTTACGAACTCGTCTATATCAACCAGGCTTGGATCTATTTCATCGGAACTTCCTCCGAAGAAATATAAAAATATAGTTGTTCCTAGTAGAATCACCCCGAAGATTGGGCCAATGATGAGTAATAAATTTTTCTTTTGGGTACTTGAATTTTCTTCCATAATCTAATAAGGTTGAAATCAATTTAATTTTATTTTATCGGTTCAACATCAAAAACTATATAAGAATGAGATATATACAGTTTCTGATATTTGAAAAGTTTTTATTTAAGATCACTTAATTCACTAGTAATGAGTATTTCATCCAATTTATTTGATAAAATATCATAGTTACTAGAGAATGTTACAATTATATAACGAAGATATTAAAATAACATTTTAGAAGATAAGAATATTTTTGTTTTACGAATATAATTACCGAATAAGTCCTTAGTATTTCTTAATTTGTTATAAATCCATATTTTTATATTCCAACCGAAACCATTTATCGGTGTCTTGAGTAAAAATAAGAAACAGTTTATCTAATAATACCCTTCCGGATGAGTCAACAAAGAATTTTATGGGCAGACGATGAAATCGATCTACTAAAACCACATATATTATTCCTTACAAAAAAAGGATATGAAGTTACGCCTGTACTAAGTGGTTTAGATGCCATTGAGAAATGTGAAGAAGAGGAGTTTGATATCATTTTCCTGGATGAAAATATGCCAGGTATGACCGGACTTGAAGCGCTTGAACAAATAAAAAGAATCCGACCAAGTATTCCTGTAGTGATGATTACCAAATCTGAAGAGGAATATATTATGGAGGATGCGATTGGTGCAAAGATTGCCGATTATCTTATCAAGCCCATCAACCCAAAACAAATACTACTTTCCGTAAAAAAATTACTTGATAAAAAGAAGTTGGTCGATGAAAAAACCAACTCTGCCTATCAACAAGATTTCCAAAGCATCATGATGTCGTTTATGAACGATATGGATTGGGAAGATTGGGTAGAGACTTATAAAAAGATTGTTTATTGGGATCTAGAAATTAATCAGACAGAAAATAAAAGTATGAGTGAGGTCTTCGAAATGCAAAAAAACGAAGCCAACCATAACTTCTGTCGCTTTATAAAAGATAATTATGAAGATTGGATGGATGAGCCAGATGAGCGTCCTGTTCTATCTCATGAACTATTGGCTGAAAAGGTCTTTCCTTATGTAAAAGAGAATGATAAACCTGTTTTCTTTATACTTATTGATAATCTACGTTATGATCAATGGAAAGTAATTGAGCCATTAATATCTGAACTTTACTCGGTAAAAGAAGATGTGTATTGTCCTATCCTTCCAACGACAACTGCGTATGCTAGAAATGCGATATTCTCTGGTCTTATGCCTTCTGAAATTGAAGCTACTTATCCAGAATGGTGGGTAAACGATAACGATGAAGAAAGTAAGAACAATTACGAAGAAGAACTTTTAGGAGAGCAATTACTTCGTCATAGAATCGATGGAAAATACTCTTACCATAAGATCATTAGAACTTCTCAAGGGAAGCAGGTAAATGATCAGATCAACTCATTAATGCATAGGAAGTTCAATGCTATTGTATACAACTTTGTAGATATGCTTTCTCATGCAAGAACAGACACCAACATGGTAAGAGAACTAGCACCTGACGAAGCTGCCTACCGATCAATTACAAAATCTTGGTTCGAACATTCTTCTTTGTATGAAATGTTGAAAATTCTTGCTGAAAAAGATTGTAAAGTGTACATCACAACTGACCATGGTACGGTAAGAACTAGAAAACCATACAAAATTGTAGGCGATAGAGAAACAAATACCAATTTGAGGTACAAGCAAGGAAAGAATCTATCTTATAATAAGAAAAATGTATTGGCTGTAAAACATCCAGAGGATTTTGGTTTACCGAAAACTGAAGTTTCCACTTCGTTTGTTTTTGCTATGGAAGATTATTTCTTCGCTTATCCGAATAACTACAACTATTATGTGAGTTATTATAAGGATACTTTCCAGCACGGTGGTATATCTATCGATGAGATGATTATTCCGTTTATTGAGTTGGGGCAAAAATAGTATTGATATTCTTGAGGCCCACGATTGAAATCGTGGGTTTTTAAAGAGTTTATTTAAGCAGACTGAAGTCCGCTTAAATCTCACATCTGACTACTTCCAAGACAATCGTGAAGTAGGATGAATGATAAACCTATCCCCCATTTCCCTAGGCATTTCTTGTAAAATATTGGCTAGACAAAGATCAATCAGTTTGTCTTCTACCACATCAATTTCTAATGAAAAAGTTTTAACGACCTCGTCGACTGTGGTGTAGCCATTTTTATCAATAAGTTGTAGAATATTCCTTTCTTCCTCCCCAAAAGTAACTGAGTGATGTTCCTCTTTACTTCTTTGTTTTAAGATTCTTCGAATCACCTTACTCATCTGTACACTTTTATCCTCTACTCGAATGTAAGGTTTTCCAATTCTTCTTTTTAAATTATATAATAAGAAAATAGGTTGTTTATCAGAAGGTGGAATTTCAAATACCAATACTTGTCGCATTGCACTAACTTGCACAATATGAATGCTATATTCAATTTTTCTCGATAAGTACTTCTTGATTGCCTGTTCCAATACAAACTTTTCCCCTTCAATATCCGTAAATCCGTCTATTCGTCCATCATCGGCCACACCAACAATAAGGTATCCTCCATATTTATTAGCGAACGCAACAACTTCCTTCATTATTTTAAATGGGTCAGCCGCTTTTTTCTTAAACTCAATTTTAAAGCCTTCCCCTTCATTCACCAACTGTTTTAATTCTTTTAAATCCACTCCTCAATCTTTTTAATGAACATATAATGTGAAGCAGTTTGCAGCTAATTCTTATCAACATTTCTATTTTTAAAATTGAAGTTATTCGATCTTCTTTTTTAAAATTTTAATATTTGATATTTTTTACCGAACTTTCAAAGTCATTAACACATAACTACGTAAAAGGACTTTAACAACTCTAGTTATCTTACACACACCTAAGACCATATTAAATATGGCCAGCTTAAAATAGATGTGTTAATGAAATAACTTACACATCCTCCTAGATAACAAGAGGCTGTCTTATTTAAATATAAGATAGCCTCTTTTTTATAATTCTGGTGATATTTCTCTAACCATCTCAAGGGCATCAAAATACACTCTATATGATTTACCTACCGCTGTAGAATCTCCTTCTGAGCATTGACCACCTTTCCCTACGAAATATACATATTGTTTTGTACTTCTATTATCAAGATCTACTCTATCTGGAGCTCCTAATGTTTGTCTAACACCAGCAATGCTTACCCCTAATAATCGATCTTTGACACTCATAAAATCTTGATCTAATTGAATACGTTCCCCTTTACATCCTTGTGGATCGTTCTTCCAGGTAGTCATATCAAATTCTTCTTGTGAAATGTTCGCTTCTTTTGCACAAGAGGTCAAAAATAAAATGTTTAAAGTGATGAAACAGGTGGTTATAATACTCTTTAAAGTCATCGTTTTAATTTCCAAGGGGTTGTTTGATTGATCAGAGAAGAGGTCTCCTCCGATTTTTTATTATCAAAAAATAGCTCTGCTAAAACAGAAGCTGCAACGAATTGCTCATTGTCAGTAAGTTCGTCTTCAAGGTATTTCGGATCATAGTATTTGTCAACAAAATGAGTCCCAAAATCACCACTAACAAAAGCATCATGTTGCAATACAAACTTACAAAAAGGTAGAATAGTTTCTAAGCCAGAGATCTTATAATCCTCCATAGCCTGTAACATTTTTTGAATTGCATCCTTCCTATTTTCACCCCAAACAATTAATTTACTCATCATAGGGTCATAATGCATCTCCATCTTCATTCCCTGTTTATATCCGCTATCTACACGAACCCCCTCCCCACTTGGCTCTATATATCGGTGCAAAACACCTGTATCCGGCAAGAAGTTCTGATAAGAGTCCTCTGCATAAACCCTAACTTCTATGGCATGACCATTTATTTTTAAATCAGATTGCTTATAACCCAACTTTTCTCCTTCTGCAATTCTAATTTGTTCTTTCACTAAGTCAAGTCCAGTAATTTCTTCAGTTACCGTATGCTCTACCTGAAGACGAGTATTCATTTCTAAAAAGTAGAATGCTCCACTACTATCGTAGATAAATTCTACGGTTCCTGCACCTACATAATCACATGATTTTGCCACTCGTACCGCACATTCACCCATTTCATTACGTAACTCTTCGGTCAGTACGCAAGAAGGTGCTTCCTCTATTACTTTTTGATGTCGACGTTGTATAGAACATTCTCTTTCAAATAAATGCACCACATTTCCATGTGTATCGGCTAAAATTTGTATTTCAATATGTCTGGGAGATTGAATGTACTTCTCGATAAACACTGCACCATCACCAAAAGAATTTTGTGCTTCACTCACAGCTCTGTCCATTTGAGAGACAAACTCCTCTTCGTTTTCCACAACACGCATTCCCTTTCCGCCACCTCCAGCCGAAGCTTTGATCAGGATAGGATATCCCACTTCTTCCGCCATTTTTTCAGCAGCAGCAATATCTGTAATCGCCTCATCGCCTCCGGGAACCAAAGGTACATCGTATTTCTGTACCGTTTGTTTGGCCATCAATTTACTACCCATTACCTCAATGGCGTGGGCAGATGGACCAATAAAAATGATTCCTTCTTTTTCTATTCTTTGAGCAAAAGAGGCGTTCTCAGATAAAAATCCATAGCCAGGATGAACTGCATCTATTTTAAATTGATGACATACTTCTATAATCTTATCAATTTTTAAATAAGATTCTGAAGAAGCGGCAGGTCCAATTATAACAGCATCATCTGCTAAAGATACATGAGGAGCCTCTTGGTCAGCCTCACTGTATACGGCAACAGTATGTATTCCTAATTCTTTAGCTGATCTGATGATTCTTACGGCAATTTCGCCTCTATTTGCAACAAGTAATCGTTTAATTTTTTTCATGTTTATGTTTGTGTTGTTTTCCTATTGTTTGATATTCATTCAATAGGCTTATGCCTTTATCATGACATCGAGTGTTTATTATTCAAGGTTGGTTAAGTGTCTAAAATATCATTTTGATACAACATCAAGTGATTAGTTGGAATGATGATCAAACCAAATTTTTTCTAGTATAAGTATAAATGATGAAGGAACAAACCCTTTCATTCCACCAAATCTAATTTTTTTATCGCTTACATACATATCAAGGATTTTTACTATCCCTAATTTAGGGTCTTCCAATTTCTGAAACTTTTCGATTTGTCCCCAAGGCCACTCTAAAGTTTGCAATTGAAGATTTGATGGATGACCACCAACGAAAATAACCTTATCTTCTAATAAAAACAAAGCTCCAAATAATGGTGTATTCAAATGCATAGAGGCCCACATCCCTCCTAAAATATCTCGAGGTTGTAATGACATTTTCTCCATGAGTAGGATACTTTGGTTCCTCATCACTTTTAACGCTTTCTTCTCTAACGTTTTCATTTCAAGCCGATCAAATTGATCTAACCAATGTTTATTATTTTCATCCATTTTAAATTCAATTCAATAAAATCACAAAATATTAATAATCAACAGATTAAAATCCTTATATTTTCATTTAAACCATACATATAAGTCAAATAATCTTTAAATTTTGAAAGAATTACTTTGACAAATTGTTAATTTAATAGAGTATTCTATAATCCAATATACTACCACTTTACTTATTTACGATGACAAGACTTTACTCATTAATACTTATAATACTTATTGCTGCTTCAACGACCTTTGCTCAAGACGAATCTTCTGCCGAAGATTATTTTGTGAAAGGTGAAGTTTATGCAAGTGTCGGCCAATTACCCGAAGCGATAATGTCCTATGAAATTGCCATTGCCAAGGATTCCACAAATGCTTTATATTATTATGCCTTAGGACTTGCTCAGATAAGACATAAAAGACTAGGAGAGGCTATTGATGCCTTTAATACAACTATTGAGCTTGACTCTAATAATTTAGATGCACATCTTAAATTAGCTTTAATTGCTAAAGATGACAAAGATTATGAAATGGCCATTAAACATCTAGACGAAGCCTTCCGGATCACTCCCGACTTAGATCGAAAATTGGCCTATAAAACTAGAATTATCAATATACTTGATAAAACAGGAAAATTCGATCAAGCAGGTCCTCATTTGGAAGATGCCAAGAGTGTTCATCCTCAGAATAGCTACATTTTATATATGGATGCCAAATATCATAATTATGTAACAAAAAACTATGAATTGGCGAAAACAAGTATGCAGATTGCTATCGATAAAATGGAGGAAGAAAAAGGAAAAGCTCATGATCATTATTATTATGAATTAGGGTTTGCACATCACTCTCTCGAAGAATATGAGAATGCCACTTCTGCTTTCAGCCAGGTAACCAACGGAAAGATTAAAAGCAAGACAACTTCAATGTCTCCAAAATATCAATATCAATTGGCCTTAAGTCATTTTCAGATGTACGACATTAAACGCTCTGAAAAGATTCTTAATGCTGTGATCAAGATGAATAATTCCTTTGAGCCTGCTTATGATTTACTTATTGAAATCAAAGAAAATACTTTGGATAGACATGAGGTTGTAAAGCTTTTAGAACATAAGGTTTCCATTCAAATGGATAATACAAGAAAAGTTAGAATTTTGGCCGACTTAATTGATTTAGAAATTAAATACGGTGATTATGCTAATGCTAAAAAGCACATCAAAGAATTTGAACAATGTGGAATCCCACTACCTGATGTTCGATTTATGGAGGCAATCATCGATTACAAAGAGAATAAATTTGATGATGCTAGAGATAAGCTTTTAACAATAATGAATACAAAAGAATCGAAAACGAAGTATAAAGCACTTATGCTTATTGGCATGATTCAGATGTATGAAAAAAATTATGAAGCTGCAAAAATCACATTTTCTCAAAATTTCCCAGGAGAATTTAAAGTAGCTTCAAGGGAGTATCTCAAATCAGTCAACAAAGAAGTCGATATCGCAAAGAAAAATAAATAATACGATTTACTAATTTCAGCCGTTTATCATAAAAAAATATTGAAGTCACCCTAATTTAGGGTGGCTTTTATTATGCAACAAAATCTTTTATTAGTTACATTTGAAAGATCCAATAGTTATGAAATGTTACTAAAAAAGTTAGAAATAAAAGGTTTTAAAAGTTTTGGTGATAAGGTCACTTTAAACTTTGATTCGGGTATTACTGCTGTCGTAGGACCTAACGGTAGTGGTAAATCCAATGTTGTTGATGCTATACGATGGGTTCTTGGCGAGCAAAGTACAAAAGCTTTGCGTTCGGACAAGATGGACAACATCATTTTTAATGGCACAAAATCGAGACGTCCCCTTCAAATGGCTGAGGTTTACCTCACGTTTATCAACAATAAAAACCTTTTACCAACAGAATACACAGAAGTAACTATTGGAAGACGTTTCTACCGTTCTGGTGAAGGTGAGTACTCTTTGAATGGGGTCCCTTGTCGTTTAAAAGATATTCACGGACTTTTCTTAGATACTGGTATTGGATCAGATAGTTATGCAATCATCGAATTAAAGATGATTGATGAACTTTTGAATGATACTCAAAATGCTCGTCGTACTTTATTCGAGGAAGCAGCCGGAATTTCAAAATTCAAGAAAAGTAAAAAAGAAACGCTCAAAAAACTTAAAGATACTGATGCTGACTTAGAACGTGTAGACGACCTTTTATTTGAGGTCGAGAAGAACATGCGTTCATTAGAAAGACAGGCAAAGCAAGCCCAACGCTATATCAAACTAAAGCAGACGTATAAAGCTTCTAGTATTGAATTAGCACTGAAAAAAGTATCTACTCAGGCAGATGAACTGCATACGTTGGCCGATAAAATGACCAACATCAATGAGGAAAGAAATCAGACTATAAAGAATGTAGAAACATTAGAAGCCTCTATCTCTAAGGAGAAAAAGGAATCTATTGATAAGGAAGAATTGTTGGCTTCTCGCCAAAAGACTTTGAATGAGCATATTTTAAAGATGCGTCAGATTGAGTCGGAGAAAAAAATCAAAGGTGAGAGAAGACGATTCTTGGAAGAGAAAAAAGCAACCCTTCAAAGTCAGGCAACACAAGACAGAGAAGCAGTAGCCCTTTCTCAACAAGGTATTGAGGCCTTACAAATTCAGTTAAACTCCATTGAAAAAATGGTGATGGATGTAGAACATGAATTGGACAATACCCAAAGACAAAGAGACGATCAAACGCAAAAAACGGATGAGTTGGAAGTAAAAACCAATGAGTTTGAGCAGATGGTGAAAAATAAACAATCTGTTATTTTCCAACTGAAGCAAAAGATCGAAATTAATGAGGTGCAGCTTTCTGCTTTAAAGCAGGAATTAGAACGAGCTCATGAAGAATCGAACGATAAAGCTTCTAGTTTAGAAGAGTTTGATACACAATATGCCTCTTTGGAAGGCGAACGTTTAAGTGCTCAAGTAGTCTATGATGAGGTGAAAGAAAAACACACCCAACATCAAGAAAAAATTAGAGCCTGCCGTGAAGAATTAGAACAAGTTAAAGATCGTTCATCAGAAATTTTTAGAATTCTTGATGCCAAAAAGAACGAACATAAATTAACTAAATCTTTGGTGGACAACCTTGAGGGATATCCTGAGGCCATCAAATATTTAAAGCAAAATACCGATTGGGCAAAAGAAGCACCGATGTTATCCGATACACTACATTGTAATGATGAGTACCGTGTTGCAATTGAAGGCTATCTAGCTCCTTATTTAAACTATTTTGTTTTAGAAACAGAAGATGATGCTTGGAAGGCGGTGAACCTTTTAGAAGAAATGAAAAAAGGTAAAGCCAACTTCTTACTACTTGATAAATTCGAAGGCTATAAACCTTCACCAAGAAAATCTGTTGATGATGCTATCCCTGCATTAGAGGTAGTAGATTACGACGACAAGTACGCTTTCCTCATTATGTACTTATTAGACGGAGTGTACATTGTGCATCGTAATCAAAATAACCTACCAAAGAACGATAGTGTTATTCTGGTCACGAAAAATGGTAAGGCAATTCGACGTAAGTCGGCTATTTCTGGTGGTTCTACTGGATCTTTTGAAGGTAAATCTTTAGGTCGAGTAAGACACTTAGAACAATTAACCGAAGAGATTGAAAGTCTGGAACAAGAAGTTCAAGAAATTCACATCAAGAAAGTAGAAAAGCAAGCAGAACATAAATCTTTACTACAAGTAAACATGCAGCACGAATTGGAAAGTGCTCAGCATAATTTACAAGTTGTTTCTCAAGAACTCATCAAAATTAAAACTCAGAAGGAAGAATTTTCAAAATTCTTAGCACAGAGTAGTAATAAAAAAGAAGAGATTTTGGAGAGAATTGGTCTGGCTGAGATGGAAATATCAGAAGGTAGACCTCAACTCGAATCTGAATCGGGTGCCATAGAATATATGGAAGAAGAGTTGTTCGAAATGAAAGATCAATTAACTATTGAGAAAGAGAAAAAAGTAGAGCTTTCGAGCAAATACAATCAACTACATATTAATTTCCTTCAGCAGGAAAATCAGTATAACTCTCTTAAAAAAGAAATTGATTTCAAAAACGAAGACTTAGAAAAAGCACACCTTCGTATTGATCACAATTTTGAAGAGATTCAAAAAGTAGAAACTGAGTTATTAAAATCAGATTCTATGGATGAAGAGGGTGCGAGTGCTTTGGAACGTATGGAGATCGAGCGTTTAAACATCGAAAAAGGTGTTTTTGAAGCCGAAGCATCCTATAAAGCAGCCAAAGAACTTATTGCTGATACTGAAATCGAGATCAAACAAGAACAACAGAAAAAAGAGCATATCGATCAGGAGTTACTGTCTGCCAATGAACGTATCAGTACTTTACGACTATCGCTTACCTCAGTAAAAGAAAAAATTGCTGTGGAGTTTGAGGTAGATCTTGAACAAATGCTTCTTCATAAAAACAAAGAAGAAGAAGAGGAAGAGGAGGAAGAGAATCCTTACAAGGCTATGCACATCTTCGAGTTGGAGCAAGTAAGTGAGGATGCAAAAAGAAAACTAGCTTCATTAGGTGCAATTAACCATACTGCAATTGATGCTTTCAACGAGATCAAAGAGCGTAATGCCTTTATTTTGGGTCAGAGAGACGACTTGAATAAAGCAAAAGAGCAATTGATGAAAACGATTGAAGATATCGACAATATTGCTGAAGAGAAGTTTATGACCGCCTTCACTCAGATTCGTGATAACTTTATGGAAGTATTCCGTTCGTTATTTACAGAGGAAGACAACTGTGATTTGCGTTTGGCGGATGAGGACGATCCGTTGAACTCTAAAATTGAGATTCTTGCTCAACCAAAAGGTAAGCGTCCATTAACGATTAACCAATTGTCTGGCGGAGAGAAAACACTTACGGCCACTGCCCTATTGTTCTCCATTTATTTATTAAAGCCAGCACCATTCTGTATTTTCGATGAGGTCGATGCCCCTCTTGATGATGCCAACGTGGATAAGTTCTGTAGAATTATCAATAAATTCTCTGGAAACTCACAGTTTATTATTGTTACCCACAATAAAAGAACAATGGCTAGTACAGATGTTATCTATGGTGTGACCATGATCGAACAGGGTGTAACCACCGTAGTTCCAGTGGATATCAGAAATACGCCTCAATTAGAAGCCTTCACTTCAAAATAACATACTGTACATTTATTTTAATTGATGTTCATTTACGAACATTAACTAATTTACACACAACAACATAAGGTGTTGAAAATCTGATATTTACGTAAATTCTTTCAATTTTTGAATTATAGAGTTTGTAACTAATATTCTCTCAATGTTCTAAAAAGATGAAAACTCGATTTATTAAATACTTATGTGTCCTCTTTATCCCTTTACTTTTTTCGTTTACCTCTCAAGACGATACTTTACAACTAGAAAGTGATAATAAAAAATTATATTATTTCCATAGTGAATGGTATAGCTGTGCAAAAACAGGAAAAGACCTTCTGAAGAATAAAAAACAATTATTACATGCTATCGAATGGATTGATCATAGTTTAGACTTAGATATAAATACAGTAAACTTAGAAATTAAAGGAGATTACTATTTGAAAGTTGGTGATCTACTATCAGCAATAGAGCAATATAAGAAAGCGTTAAAAGTAAATTCTACTCAGTATTGTTTGGAAGAAGACTTTAGAAGAATAGAAAAGAAATTAGCGAAGCTGAACCGGAAAAAAGAATAACAAAATTCTCTATAAAAAACTGAACCTCAACATTCTCATGTTGAGGTTCTTTATACGATTTTCATCAGTAGTTTGCCAGAATGAAAAAAAATGTCCGACTAAGTTTAAAAAATCTTCTGATAATACTATTGCATCATCGAAGTATTACAAATATAGGGAACTATTAATAAATATCAATAAGTTCCCTAAATATTAACAAATAAATTTTAAATTTTGGAAACAATTCCAAAATTCAAACTTAATTCTTCTAATTTTGTGAGTTTTTGATGGCCTCAATCAATTTTGGTACTACTTCGAAAGCATCTCCTACCACACCATAATCTGCCGCTTTAAAGAACGGAGCTTCTGGATCTTTGTTAATTGCTACAATCACTTTAGAAGAGTTTACCCCTGCCAAGTGTTGAATAGCTCCAGAAATACCTACAGCAATATATAATTGAGGAGCCACTTTGATACCTGTTTGCCCTACGTGTTCGTGGTGAGGTCTCCAATCCATATCAGATACTGGTTTAGAACAAGCTGTTGCTGCACCTAATGTACCTGCTAGATCTTCGATCATTTGCCAATTTTCAGGACCTTTCAATCCTCTACCCGCTGATACTACTTTATCTGCTTCTGGTAAAAGGATATCACCTTCTTGCTTATGTACGCCCACTCTTTTCACTCCGAAATCAGCATCGCCAAATGACACAGAGAAATCTTCTACTGCAGCATCTGCACCTGATTCTTCTAATTGAACTACATTTTTAGCAATAGTGATGATTTTATTTCCATCAGGAACACTTACATAAGCAAAAGCTTTTCCTGTGAATACACCTCTTTTTACAGTAAATCCATTCGATGTATCTGGTAAATCCTGAACGTTGGCAACTACTGCACTATTGGTTTTAATCGCCGCTCTAGCTGCCACAGCATCTACTAAAGATGAACGTGACATTACGATTGTAGCTGCTGAAACTTCTGCAGCGGCTGCTGCGATTAATGTTGCTGTGGCAGCAATAACACCATCATTTAGTCTTTCGTCTGAACAATGAAGCACTTTGGCCGCTCCAAACTTACCTACTTTTTCTAATTCAGATCCATCAATTGAGCCCATTGCTACCGCAGTAACATCGCCTAATTTTGAACCATATGTAACTGCTTCTAAAGAGGATTTCTTTATGACCCCGTTATCTGCTTCTATAAATACTAATACTGACATTTTATTCTATTTTATGTGTGAGGTGGAAAAGTAAATTGATATTAAAGGACTCTAGCTTCGTTTTTCAACAAGCCAACTAATTCGTCCATCTGACCTGCATCGACCATTTTACAATCGCCTTTTTCAGCCGGTAATTCGAACGAATCGTATGATGTTAAGCCATCTACTCCTACAGGTTCAACGACCTCTAGTGGTTTCTTTCTTGCCATCATGATACCTCTCATATTTGGAATCTTCCATTCAGCAATTGGTTCTTGGCAACCCGCTACGAATGGCATACCTACTTCCACTTCTTCGTGGCCTCCTTCGATTTCTCTATGTAGTTTAGCTGTCGATCCTTCGATTTCTAATCGCATAGCAGGTGCAATTGAAGGAATTCCCATCAATTCGCCTACAAGACCATGAACTAAGCCAGAGTTAAAATCAGAAGATTCACGACCCATTAAGATCATATCAAAACCTTTGTCTTTAGCATATTCAACAATTTGTTTTGCTACAAAAAGTGAATCTGTTGGTTCTGCATTAATTCTTACGGCGTCATCAGCTCCGATTGCTAATGCTTTTCTGATAGATGGTTCAGTGTCTGCTAAACCTACGTTTAATACCGTAACCGATCCCCCTTCTTTTTCTTTGATTTCTACGGCTCTAGCTAGCGCAAAATCGTCGTAAGGGCCTATAATGAATTGAACACCGTTGGTGTCAAGCTTGTTGTCTGCAAACTTGATTTTCGTTGTCGTATCCGGAACGTTACTAATACAAACTAAAATTTTCATGTGTTATTATTTTTTGGATAAGGCTGTACAGTAAATACAGCTTAGTTTTTATTATAATGTTTTATTGGTTTTGCTAAAATAGTATGCATGCATAATAAATTCCAAACTTTATTTAGAATAATTATTAAAAAACATTCACAAACTAGATTTATAGTGATATGTGAAACAAAATCCTTTGAAAAGTTTTTACTTTGTAAGCATGGGTTTAAATTAGTTTCTATATAAACTCTGATAATGGAAATATTCAATTGAATTTATTAAAGTATTGAATAGCTTCCTAACAAAATTTGAACAATTACATCCATATTACGAAAATGCCAATTACTAAGAAAAGATTACAGACCTCTTTAAATCCAGAGGTAGAGAAAATGTTAAACCAACAGGTACAATTAGAAGATCAATCCTCACAGTATTATCTTTCGTTTGCCTCTTGGTGTGAGAGAGAAGGGTATGTAAAGGCTGCCGAATTCTTATATGAGCATGCTGAAGAAGAAAGACAGCATATGTTGAAATTCTTCAAGTTTATCAATGCAGTTGGTGGACATGCTTTAGCTGCAGAAATTACTCCAGTACCTTATGAGTTCGAATCGCTTAGACATGTATTTGAATTGGTATTAGAGCACGAAATTAAAGTAACAAAGGCTATTAATGAGATTGTAGACTGTTGTTTCCAAGCTAAAGATTTTAGCACGTTCCAATTCTTACAATGGTTTGTTGCTGAACAAAGAGAAGAGGAAGAAACAGCACGTACAATACTTGATGCTTTTGATATTATTGGAGAAGACAGTCCACAAGGTATGTGGATGATCGACCAAGAAATTGGAAGGATTGGTGCAGAAGGCATAGATTCTGATATGGGAGATCAAGCTTAGATAAAAAAAAAGGATACTTTAGAGTATCCTTTTTTTATGGCTTTGATTATCTAGTAATTAATAATCTCCGCTAAATACTTTCTCTAGTTCATAGCTTTTTATTACCCTTATACCTGACACTTTCATATCGGTGATGGCGTTTTGTACATCATTTGGTCGATAATTAATACCTCTTGATGCATCTTCTATCATGAATGTTTTATAACCTAACGATTTTGCATCGAGTGCTGTGAACTTTACACAGAAATCCAAAGCGATACCTGCTACATAGACTTCAGTTACTCCTTTCGATTGTAAAAAGTCATGAAGACCAGTATCGTTTAATTTTTCGTTATCATAAAACCCGCTATAATCATCAATATCTTCGTTCGTTCCTTTCCAAAATACTTTTTCAATTACTTCCGTATTAAGATCAGAAGGGAATTCTGCTCCATGAGATTCTTTTACACAATGCGGAGGCCATAATATCTGAGGAACTTCATTTACTTCAACAATTTCTCCTACTTCTCGATCCTCATGATTTCGTGCAAAACTTTTATGTGTAGCTGGATGCCAATCTTTTGTGGCCACTACTACATCAAAATGGTGGTTGATGTTATTAAGCACTGGAATAATTTGTTCTCCTTCCGGGACTACTAATAGTCCGTCAGTAAGAAAATCATTTTGTACATCTATTATGATTAATGCACGCATATATATATTTATGTAGATGATGGTTCAAAAAACATCTCAATTTAATATATCACCAAAAAAAATCATAAAGATGATACAAGAATAAATCGATCTATGTAACTTAACGTAATAGAATTCGATAAAGGTCAGATTTTAAAATATTTTAAAACAATATGGATCAACATAGTAAAGATTTTTTATACAAATATTTAAATAATGCTTCTCCTACAGGATTTGAAGCAGAAGGTCAAAAAATTTGGTTAGATTATATTAAACCATATGTCGACGAAACTTATGTCGACAATTATGGTACAGCAGTAGGTATTGTCAACCCTGATGCTCCTTACAAAGTAGTCATTGAGGCACATGCCGATGAAATTTCTTGGTATGTGAACTATATCACTCCAGAAGGTTATATCTATGTCATCCGTAATGGTGGCTCTGACCATCAAATTGCTACTTCTAAAAAAGTGCTTTTGCATGGTGAAAATGGGATTGTGGAAGGTGTATTTGGTTGGCCTGCTATTCACACACGTAAACCTGGTAAAGAAGCCAATCCATCTTTAGATAATATCTTTATTGATGTTGGGGCTGATTCTAAAGAGGAAGTAGAGGAAATGGGTATTTTCGTAGGTACTGTAATCACTTACCCAGACGAATTAGGCGAACTAAATAAAGGTCGTTACTTTACTGGTAGAGCTCTTGATAACAGAATTGGCGGTTTTATGATTGCTGAAGTAGCTCGTCGAATTAGTGAAGAAAATTTCAAGGTTCCTTTCGGTTTATATGTTGTTAACGCTGTACAAGAAGAAGTGGGATTAAGAGGTGCTGAAATGATTACTCAACACATTAAACCTAATGTAGCTATTGTAACTGACGTTTGTCATGATTCTTCTGCACCAATGTACGATAAGAAAACTGAAGGAGATACAAAAGGAGGTAAAGGTCCTGTACTTACTCTTGCTCCTGCCGTACAAAATAACTTGTTGAAGATGCTAATTAATACCGCAAAAGAGAAGGAAATTCCTTTCCAAAGAGCCGCCTCTTCTAGAATCACAGGTACAGATACAGATGCTTTTGCTTATTCTAACGGAGGTGTCCCATCGGCTTTAATTTCCCTGCCTTTGAAATATATGCACACTACAGTAGAAACTGCACATAAAGATGATATCGAAAATACGATTAAATTGATGCATGAGTTCATTAAACAATTGGATAATGAGCATGACTTCAGATACATCAAATAGTCATTGATGAGAAAGCAGGCAAGGTCAATTTACGGTTTTGCCTGTTTTTTTTATGTCTAAATTTCCGTCCAAACAATTCAGGTGATAATCCACCCCATCATTTTCAAAATCTAAGGTGAAGGAGATTATTTCGGGATAAATGTCTGTTGGAAACCATTCCGTTTTTTTCTCATTATCGATACAAATAAACAAGCCATTTTCATCCCCTATAGCACAAAAACGATCCATACTACCATCATAAATAGGTAAATTACATTTCTCTAATTCCTTATAAATGCTGGAAATCTCTTTAGATGGAATACCTATTTCTGAAATACAACTTATGCTATGAACATCAAATGCTTTGGTGGCTTTTTGATTTAGATTTCTTCGACCTATAAATTCAACAATATTGTGATCTTTGTCTTTGAAATACATAGCTTCGGCATTCCAAGCAAAGAAATCAACCACTTCTTTTTCTTCATAAGGTATTAATCTCGCTCGTTCTTTTAACCAATACTTTGCTTCATCAATTTGATTAAACGGAATATTAAAGGCAAAATGATATGGTTTTGCTTCAAGTGATTTCTTAAAGGTTAGTCGACTACTTCCTATCTGAACGCTAAATTTAAGTAATATCTCTTCTAACAACTCAAATCCCAATACTTTGGAATAGAATAGCTTTTGGGCTTCAATAAAACGACAATCGAGAGTTAAATGTTGAATATTCATAATAGATGGAATAGAAATAGTTGAACCTTCAATAGATTTAATAACTAAAATACATAAAAAAATGGATGCCTCAATTGTTTTGAAACATCCATTTTTATCAAATTCAAAATAAGAATTAGTTCATCTTTGGAATAGTTATTCCTTTTTCCTCTCCGATGATTACATTAATCTTATTCAGTTTATTTTTCTTAAGCTTTGTTGACTTCAAGCCATCTTCAGAAACCAGTTTTCCTTTCTTGGCTACAACATAATATGCTTTTTCTTTCAAACCTTTAGTGAATTTCACTCTTCCGTTCTGGTTTGTTTTTGTCTTTGCTTCTACACCATTTTCCTCGTCCCACGCATCATCTTCAGTTTCATAAATAATTACCGTAGCACCTTCAACAACATTTCCTTTAGTATCCATTACTGTTACTTGTAGCACAGGATTGATGAAATATGTCGTCGATTCCGATGAAGATGGTAGATTAAAGCTAGAAGCTAAAATACCAATAAAAATTAGTACGATTAGTTTACTCAAATTAGTCATAAAAAGTTCTATTTGAAGTTGAATTTAAAAATCATGCCCTAAAGTTACATAATACTTTGGTTTTGATTGTCTAAATCCGTCTTCAATTCCCCAAGCAACGTCTAATTTTAAGTAATAACCTAATAATGTTGTTCTAGCACCTACACCATGTCCCATTAAGAACGGATATCTAAAGTTCTTCACGGTAGCATCAAAAGCACCCGAAGAAATCTCTTCAGTATTTAATGAGTTATCCTCTTCGAATGGGTTCACACCAGTCCAAGCTGAACCAATATCAAAGAATACGGTCAACTGTAAATCTCTAAGTAATTTTGATTTAACTGGTCTCTTCGTCAAGAACTTCATGACTGGCATTCTCAACTCCGCATTAAATAGCATGTAATTCTCACCTTCCCACTTGTTCCAATTAAAACCTCTCATTGGCATATTGAATTGGGTGAAAAATAAATGAGTTAAATCGGCTTCTTCTATGGTCTGATTTTCTCTTGGTACTCCTCGAGGGTCGCTATCCATTGAACCAAAGGCCCAGTTATCCATACCACCTAAACGATACGTCATTGGTGTTTTTCCGAAGAAGGATCCTGCAGATGCTCTCAAAGCAAGGGTCATCGATCGAAGTACTTTTTGATAACGTCTGATATCGAAACTTAAATTTTGGAATGAAAAAGATATATCATTTAATCCCACATAGTTCTCGTATCTTATTTTTGCACGAGTACCAATCAACATATTTTTCCCTCTCTCTAAACTGTTATCAAATACATATTCTACATTAAAACCAGTCCAAAAACGTTTGGTATCAGGAACTGTCAAACCAGGTTGAAGTGAGGTATCTGAATATCTAGTGAATGTTAGGAAAGGTTGGAATTCAATTCTACTACGAATACTTACTGGTAATGAAATTCCACCTTCATAATACGATTTAGAGTATTTCTGTGCTCTTTGTTCTATTTCTAAGGCATTTCTTTCAAAACGAAGGGAGAAGTCAACTCGACGTTTTAAATAAAGATATTCTGCGAAGAAGTTACCATTGTTTAAAGAGAATGTTCCAAATAAACCTGCATTGATTTTATGGTTTTCCATAGCATCCGTCATCATTACTTCAAACTGAAGTCCTGAACCGTACAATGGGTCAAATCTCATGTTGGTATTGAATCCATCCACAGAAAATCTTGTTTCGTAATCTCTCGATTTTGTAAACATAGATTTCTTTTTGGTGGCTTCATTTTTCGCCTGTAATCTCGAATTATATTTTGCCCAAAAGGCATCTCTTTTATTTTTACTGTAAGAGAAGAATTTGTAATTGTCTGTATTGGCTTCTTTTCCGTTATCAGAATAAGTGGGTTTATTTGGTAAGATGCCATCATCAGCTTCTTCTTCTTTCTCTTTTGTAGAAGTGATGAATGTGAAGTTATCAAAATCGATCTCTTCATCCATAGGATCTACAACCACTTTTGGTTTCTCTTCCTGAACAACTAATTCCTCTTCTTTTTCTTCCAAAGTAACCGTTTCCTGTTCTTGAGTTAAGGAATCCGTGTCTTCCCAAACTATTTGCTCACTTTGTGCACTATCTAACTCTTCGGTAGTTTCTTTTAAGAAATCCTCTTCTAATTTTGCTTGATAGATAGAATCTTGAATTCGTTTAAGTTCTTTCATTTTTTGCTGTTCTCTAAACAGCGCCATTCGTTTTTCTTCTTCCTCCTTACGTTTACGTTGTAGTTCTTTCTTCTTTTTAATCTCTCTTAACTCCCTCAGGTCCATAATCTGCTGTCTTCTTGTTTTGGGAGTGAACACATTTTTATTTGGGTTAATTCTACCCTCATACATATGTTCTTTCTCATCTTGATAAGCAATAAACGCTACTCTTTTTCCTGAAGAAGTAAAATCTTTAATACTGTACTTAAAATTGGATACCTGACGAGTTAATGAATCCGTCAATTCGTAAACAAAAAAGTTTGTAATACCTTTTCGATCACTTAGGAACAAAACTGTACTATCATTCACCATTTGAGGTTTAAAGTCTTTTCCTAAATTATTGGTCAGACGTTGAAGCTCCGTTGGCTTACTTTTATCGTACTTATATAAATTAAATGTACTTGTGATGTCTTCTATATTTCCCTTTTTCGATTTAGTAGAATCATTGGTTCTGTTTGATGAGAAAATGATATCATTACTATTGTTCATATAAGAAGGTGATAAATCATCGAAATAATCTTTGGTGATTTGTCTTGTTCTTCTTCGGGCAACATTGTGTTCGTAAATATCAGTTTGACCTCTTCTTTCAGCACTCATTACAATTCGTTTTCCATCCGGAGAAACTGATACATCATTGATATGATCAAATTTAAACTCAATTTTACGCTTCAGATATCTAAAAAATGTATTAAAACCACCTTTGGATAAATTATAAATCCACATATAGTTTTGTCCTTTCTTCTGTGAAAAAACAACTAATTCATCTTCTGATATCCAATCTACTAATGGCACATCATAATCAATTTGCTGATTAACGACTTTATAACCACTTTTAAAAACTGTCGTGTTTTTCTTCTTCTCTAAATCGTATACATTGATCTTATATTTACCATTCTCATTTTCAGTATACGCTAACTTTGTCCCTTCTGGACTGTAGTTTACTTTATTATAAATTCTTGATTTTCTATTTCGTTTTATTCTGTTTTTGGCATCGATGTCTTTATAGTTTTTATCCAATGTCTTGTGCTCTGCTAGATAAAACTCCTTCCAACCTGCTATAAATTCTTCATAGGATATCCCCAAAGTGTTCTGTATGGCGACTTTTTCATCCCGTATAATTTTTGTCAGGTTTAAAGTACTAGCCATATTACTTTTTCCATAGGTCTCCACCAAGTAATTCCAAATTGACTGACCTACAATACGGGCATCATCACCTTCTATGTATCTAATATTTGGGAATTTCTTTGGATGTCTAGAGAAAAAGTCTCTTACCATATCGTCCATTTCTCTTGACCAACCTCTAGCGATATAATCAGAAGCTCCTACAACAAACCAATTGGGTAAGTTCAATAAGTAAGACGATTTGATCATGTCTTTTAAAGAACCACCGTACATCATTTCAAAAATAAATGCATCGGAAATAGCCCTTTTCACTTCCTCTTCAAATATTTCTTTACTCCCACTAAAAGACACCTCTACTTCTGAACGAATAAAATTTGTCTGTCCAGTAGCTGCATATCCTTGTTGAAATAAACCAATATTACTTTGTCTTAAATCTTGAATGGAATTATAGACAAGTACCTTCGTTTTATAAAAAGGAGCATGACCAATCGTTTCGGTTAAATACTGATATTCTCTCTCAGCTATCTCACCTGCGATCTTGGCAATAGTGATTCCATAGCCATAATAATACAGCTCGAAATGTTCTGTTTCTATATAACTCCAATCAAAAACTTCGTATTGTACACGGTTTTTTCCAAACTTATCTAAGTGGAAAAAATGTTGTGCATTTACCATAGAAGTTATGAATAGAAATAATATTGGTAATGTTTTACTAAAATTTATTCGCATAGTAAATGTCCTCATTTGAGTAAGTCAGATTTTTTGAAGAAGTCTAAAAGCCTGCCAAAGAATGATGTAAAGGGTTAACTAGCAATTGTAATATTTCAAGTATAGACAAGAGTAAAATTTCAAGAGCTTAGCTTATTTCAAATTAATAAAAAAAATGAAAATGAACGTAAGAAATTGCTAAAAAGTTCAATGAAAATCAAAACATATAAATTTAAATGAATACTAAATCTCTAAACTTTACATAATATTTAAAATTTCTGTTTATTTTTGGCACGAAAACGAAAAATGTAGAGACAAACAAAATTAGAGTCTTAATTAGATTATGGCAGAAGTAATCAGAATGCCTAAGATGTCAGATACAATGACAGAAGGCGTGATCGCATCTTGGTTAGTAAAAGTAGGAGACGAGATTTCATCGGGCGATATCATCGCAGAAGTGGAAACAGATAAAGCCACTATGGAACTTGAAAACTACGAGGACGGCGTTTTATTATATATCGCTGTTGAAGAAAAACAGGCAGTCCCTGTTGACGGAGTTATCGCAATTGTTGGTGAAGAGGGAGAAGACTATCAATCTCTTCTAGACGGAAATACATCCGCTGCACCAGCTGAAAGTGCTCCAGCACCTGCTGCTGAAGAAGCACCTGCACCGGCTGCAGCTCCAGCTGCTGAAGCTATTGATGTATCAGGCATCAATGCAACAGTAGTGAAAATGCCGAAAATGTCTGATACAATGACTGACGGTACAATCTCTCAATGGTTAATGAAAGTTGGTGATGAAGTGAACGCGGGTGATATCCTTGCTGAAGTTCAAACTGATAAAGCGACAATGGAGCTTGAGTCTTATGACGAAGGTAAACTATTGTACGTTGCTGTTGAGGACGGTGGTTCTGTTCCTGTTGATGGTGTTATCGCTATCATCGGTGAAGAAGGTGCAGACTACGAAACTTTATTAAAAGCTGAAGAGCAAAAGTCTGCAGCTCCTGCTGAGGCGGCTCCTGCTCCAGCTCCAAAAGCTGAAGCTCCAGCGGCTAAACCAGCTGCTGCCCCTGCTCCTGCTCCAAAAGCAGCTCCTGCTGCTGCTCCTGCAGTTGCTCAATCTAGAGAAGCTGCTCCTGCTCCAGAACACGACGGTAAAAGAGTTTTTGCTTCTCCATTGGCTAAGAAAATGGCTGAGGATAGAGGTTTTAACATCGCAATGATCCCAGGTTCAGGTGAGCACGGTAGAGTAATCAAAAGAGACGTTGAGGCGTACGTTCCTTCTCCAACTCCTGTTGCTGCCGCTGCTGCTCCAGCTGCTGCACTTCCTGCAGGTGTTGAAAGTTTCGACGATCAACCGATGAATAGCATGCGTAAAGCAATTGCTAGAAATCTTACATCAAGTCAATTTGGTGCTCCTCACTTCTATTTAACAATGGATATCGACATGGACAAGGCTATGGCTGCTAGAAAGTCTATGAACGAGATTGCTGAGGCGAAGATTTCATTCAACGATATGGTAGTGAAAGCTGTTGCTACTTCATTAAAGATGCACCCATTGGTGAACTCTTTAGTGGAAGGTGATGTAATCAAAGTTGCTAATCATATCAACGTAGGTGTGGCTGTGGCTATTCCTGACGGTCTTGTTGTTCCTGTAATCAGAAACACAGACATGTTGTCTTTATCACAAATATCTTCTACTGTAAAAGATATGGCTGGTAAAGCAAAAGACAAAAAACTTGGTTTAGACGAAATGTCTGGTGCTACATTCACTATCTCAAACTTGGGTATGTTTGGCATCGAGCAATTCACTTCTATCATTAATGCTCCTGCATCTTGTATCTTAGCTGTAGGTGGTATCAAACAAGTACCTGTTGTGAAAAACGGTCAGATCGTACCTGGTAACATCATGAAGATTACGCTTACATGTGACCACAGATCTGTAGATGGTGCTATTGGTGCAGCATTCTTGAAAACGCTGAAAGGATTAATGGAAGATCCAGTTAGAATCCTAATCTAATTTGACTTTGCCAAGCAATTAAGATAAAAATAGTCTAATCGCTATATATAGCCACTTCATTTACTTGAAGTGGCTTTTTTTATCTCTAGTAGTTAAATAACACTTGATATTATTTCTGAATAAAGATTTTAATTCCACTCACCTAAAAAAGTTTCAGGCATAAAAAAACGCAACCTATTTTCATAAGTTGCGCCCTCTTAGATTTGGATCTTACGTTATTAAAGATCGTATATGTTTTAGTATTATTCGCATTTATATACACGAGTATTACATAAAAAATGTTGCCCTTTTTTATATAAAATTATAAAAAAATTCATTTTACCACGATCCATTAAAAATCTCATCTATGGCTCTTTCAATTAATGTATCTTTATTCTCTTGTGTATCAGAAGGTTGCTGTGTCACATAGATATCTGGCGGCACTCCCAGTTCATATTCTGTATTTCCATCTACAGACCTAGTTTGAGTAACTGACATTCTATAATACCATCCATTTGGCAACTGACCGCCTCTTGGTGCACCAAGTCCACCTCCTGTTGGTACTCCTATGATTTTTACTGGATGTAACTTTTTAACGGCTTGTAAAGCAGTCGCAAAATAAGAAGTAGCACTGTAGCAACCTCTATCCGTTAGTACAACGATTTTTCCTGGATAATGATAACCGCTTGGAGAAATATCTGCAGGAAGCCATTCATCAAAATCATTTGGTCCGGTACCTGATTTATTTCTACTATAATAAAGCGTTACATTACCTGCATCCGAAGGAATAAATCTCTCGCATATCTGGAAAATATTCAATGGCGATCCTCCTCCGTTACTTCTTACATCAAAGATCATCCCCTCTGTTACATTTCGATATCTAGTAATTACATAATCGATATCATAATTAGAAATCATTGATGAAAAACTGCTATACCTCACATAAAGGATTCCCTTGTTTTGTCCATTAACAGCTCTAACTAAAGGCACCTTATTTCCTGTAGAATCCAATTCATGAATCAAATCGTTGGTTAAAGGTCCAGTTTGGGCATAATAGCTACTTAGATAAGTATCTCGAACAATACGGATGTTATAATTAGAATCCGGAACGGCTAACTCAGGGTATCTTGATACATTAAAAGGAGAATACAAATTAACATGTCCATCTTTTAATGTGGCCATCATATCAAACATGTTGGTAAAGAATTCTTCCTGAGACATATTATCTGTAATCACCCCATCATAAACAGAATATACACTATCCCAATCAATATTTTTTAATTCGAAATAAGAATATTGCTCTTTCGTTTTCTGCCATAAATATTCAAAAGTTTGTCTATTTCCAGATGAAGGGTCTTTTTCAATAAACAAATTCTCACAACTACTGAAAAGAAGTGATGCAAGAATAACAGTCACTATATATACTATATTTTTCATTTTCTACTTTCCAGTTAGGTTAAACATAAATGCGATTCCTAATCGATGAGAAGCACCTTTTGATGTCCCACTACTTCCTTCGTTTACGCCATAATATCTCCACACGTAGTTAAAACGTAAAGCATTTTTGTTATGTAAGTGATAATAAAATTCCAACCTTGAACTCACTTGAACCAAGTCACCGATAAAAGCAAAATTGTTTTTCCCTTCACCAGAAATGAAATTAGCTCCGGTAGTAAAATTACTGATTGTATTATAGCTTGGTCGTATATATGTTCCCATAAGTGGTAAAGAGAAGTTCCATATAAATGTGAAATCCCTATCCTTCTTTCTTAAAAACTTACCAGAAGATGGTAAGGATACATCCCAAGCAAATTGAGTTGCTAATCCAAAGCCACTTACGTATTCAAAATTTAAAGATGAATTAGTGTAGGAAAAATTACCTCTATAATTTCCTGTAAAATCTATGGCTGCTCCCACTTTAAAGTGAACATTCTCCTTAGAACTAAATACTGGATTTACTTTCCATAGTGCATGAGTATGTACAGGAACGTAATAAAAAATATTCCCTCCTGCATCAGTCACCCCCGATAAGTGGGTATAAAGAATGCCAAAGTCAAAGCCTCCATCTATTAGAAATTCAAATTTTTCAGAAGTCAGTAAATACCCTACAGATCCTCCTATTCCTCTTCCTTTATAAGTTAAAGGAGAAAAGGCTAAATCTTGGGATTTATTAGTAGGTGATAAGTTTATGCCTGCAATAAAGTAATGCTGCTTTTTAAGTGTAGGTGGGCTATCTTCCTGTCCTACTACAAAAGTGGAAATACCACAAAGTAACAGAAAGAAGCTACTCTTCAACAATCTATAAAAATTCATTGATTGGTAATAAGTTAGATTGAACGTGACAATTGAATGGAGTTTCAATAGCTTTAATTTATTTTTATGAGAGGGAAGAAAATTATGTATTAACTCCCCTCAGATTATTAAATTAACGAACCTTTTTGAATATTGAAAAAGAAATCTTTAATCTATTTTATTAACTTTATTAACTGCAAAGAAATTTAGCTCCTTTCATGATCAAAAACACAATTAATCTACTCTGGCTTTTACTTCTCTTTTCATTATCAACCAACGCTCAATCAAAGCGTTACTGGAGTAATAGTTTTAATACTGATGCCAATTTACTCTCTGGAGCCGTCGTTGGTGGAGGAAGTGGTATTGCAGCCATTTTTTATAACCCTGCTCAAATTGCTGATATCGATTATCAAAAATTTGCTATTTCTGCCAATATTTTCAGTCTTTATATCTATAGGTACAATAATGCCTTAGGTGGTGGAGATGGATATAACGATTGGAATTTTAAAGTTCAACCTCGTTTTGTAGCCTTTCTACTACGACCTAAAAAATGGGAAAGCACTAGTATTGAATTAGCCAGTTTTACCCGAGATAAAGTATCTACAGAGTTAAGGAGTAGAAATGCTCAAGAATTGGATATCATCAAAAGTCGTACAGGTAACGAGATCTATTTAGCAGATTATTATTATCGTATGAATTACGAAGATTATTGGTTAAGCATCGGTATTGCAAAAAAATTTGATGATAAATTCAGTATTGGTATTTCAGGTTATCACTCCTATGTGAGTTTTAAATATGACTATGAAATTGATACTCGTGCCTTTTCAGCCGAGCCAGTTACATCAGATGATTCTTTTTACATTTCACAATACAAAAATGTTCAATCCCTATCAGGATATTCATCCCGTTTGCTATTTAAGTTAGGTTTAAAATATCAATGGAGAGACTGGCAATTTGGTATGGCTGTACAAACACCTTCTATCAACTATTTAGGTGAATCGAAAGTGTATAGAGAAGTTTCCATGCAAAACATCCACAATCAAGATGGGGATTTACTGCCCAATATGTTGGTTTCCGAATATCAAGAAGAATTACCGACAGCTCATAAGGATCCATTTAGTGTGGCTTTTGGAGCTACCTATAAACACAAAAACTCTTCTTTTTATTTTACAGGGGAATACTTTGGTAAGGTCAATAGGTATAAGAAAATCGAAGATCAAGAACCTGGACCTTATGTTACAAATAATATCATTGGCATTAGAACAGACAATTGGTTAAACTACTATGCACAAAACAATGAGATCACTAATGTTGCTGTAGGTTATCGTGTAAAATTGGAAGATAATATCGAAATCATGTCTGGTTTCCGAACAGATTTTGTTTACGATGATTATGATGGCGGTTTTGACAACCGTTATCCCTCAGAAATTACTTCATTCTCTATAGATCAGTACCATGCTACTGTTGGTGGACAGTTTACCATATTAAAAACAGATATTATTGCTGGTTTACAATATTCTTTCGCAATAGATAATAATCTAAAACAGGTGGCCAATTTTTCTGATCCTGTAGAAATAATTCCTGAACAGCGATTAGTTTTGCAAGGCGTTAGAAATAACAATATGGGAATCTATGAACACACTTTAAGTTTGTTTCTAGGGTTTACATATAACATAGGAAGACCGAATTAATGAAGTTTATAAAAAAATGCCTTCAGTTTTTTAAAAGGAATCCATCTGTAAATTATATAGATGATGAAATTGATGAACATAACATAGAAGATCAATTCCAATTATTGGAAAATGCCTACAAACAGCTTCATCAACAATCTCCTTTGGAAAATCTCACCACTCACTCACTAATTGATGTTCATGGAAATTATGCCGTTGAAGGACATAATCCTTGGGATAAATCAAGTAAATATACAGGTGCCTTAAGCATAGAAAAATCAGAGCAGAAATATTCCTTTGACTGGGCCGTGGGCATTAGCAATTTGTATCAAAAAGGAGAAGGACAAATTATCTCCAATTATTTAAAAGTAGATTTTGTTTATAAAGACAATGAACATACTTTCAAAGGCTTAGTGATCTATAAACAAATTGATGAAGAAAGCATGGCAGGTTTTTGGATAGAAGAAGGTATATTTGATGTAGGATTTGAACGCTTAACTTTAAAAAACAAAGGATTTCAATAATGAAAACCAAAGAGATTTATCAAAAACTTTTATCAGAAAAAGGAAAATCAAAGAATTTTGCTCAGTACAATAAACTGTCCGATTACCAGAAACAATGCCTTTATAATTCCAATTATTGGAGGCTTCAAACTGGTAATGAAGTAATTGCAGTTCCAGAGTCTGACGAAAATTATTGGCAAGAATTAGAGAAAAATTTTGAAAAATGTTTGGAAGAGGATTAAATTGAGAAAACTTTCTATCACTTTTTCAATTAACAAATTAGACCATGAGTATCGAACCAAACGACTTGATTAACAAAAACTTCAAGAAGAAAATTTTTGGAGGTTATGACGCAAAAGATGTAACTCGCTTGTTACATACTGTTGCAAAAGAAATTGAATTATTACGAGAACAAAACGACAACCTACTTGAAGAACTTCTTGAAAATAAAAAGAGATTAGACCAATTTGAGCGTCTAGAGGAGAAAATGATCGATAGTATCAACTCTGCCGAACATGCTAAAAAAATTGCATTAAGAGAAGTCGAAAAGCAAGCAGACACCATTATTGCTACTGCAAAGCAACGTGCTGAATTCATTCTAAAAGAAGCTGAAGAGCGTGCTGATAATGCCATGCAAGAAGCTAAAAAACGCTATAGTAACGACATGGATAAACTGCGTAAGGACACCAAAATGATGAAGCGTGATTATCAAGCAATTGATAATTATTCTGACAAATTACTTAATGCGTTAAGTGAAATGGCGGAAAAAACTTTATCTGAGGCAAGAAGGTTACAGGCAATAAAAGATATGGCACATGCCGATCAGGCTTCTGTGAAAATACAAAAAGAAAAAACGAAGGAGCTTAACGAAAGGGTATCATTAGATCCGTCTACTGAAACGAGTTTCTTTGAAGATCTAAACCTTGTTGAAAGTAAATAATGAAGAATAGTATTTCTTTAGAAGGACTAGAATTCTTTGCTTATCACGGCTTTTTCGAAGAGGAAAGAAAAATTGGTAATAAATATGGTGTTGACATTACCGTAGACACTAATTTTTCTAAAGCTGCTGAAGAAGATAATCTCGATAATACCATTAACTATATGGAACTATTCGAGATTATCAAAAAGCATATGGACATATCCACCAAATTGTTAGAAACAATTGGGCAAAATATTGTAAATGATATCTATAATAAATGGACTAATAATGTTTTGAACGTGAAAGTAGTCATCAAGAAATTTAATCCCCCAATTGGGACGATTTGTTCTTTTTCAAGTATTACTATTGAACAGTAGCCGTCACTTTAATATTTTCTAGCAATTCCATAAAGTACTGCATAGATGGCAATACTTCCATGTTATCCGTCATTTTATAATCATTACCTACAATTTGTCTACCTGTTAGCAAGATTTTAGATTGAGGAAATGTATTACCTAATTTGTCTATGTAATCCTGCATATTGCCAATTTGTGACAATGACGTGGAAATAGTTAATAGGTATTCCGGTTTAAAGCATTTGTACACATCAATCAACTCATTAAATGGTAAGGATTGACCTAAATAGATCACTCGATAACCTCTGGCACGTATCATGTAAGCGGCAAATAATAATGATATCTCATGCAACTCTCCTTCAGGTAAAAACAACATAAAGGAAGGTTGTTCTGGCACATTATCCAAAATTTGTGCATCCGTAGCCACAATAATTTTTTGTCTAACAAGGTTAGATATAAAATGCTCTTGTGCAGGCGATACAGAACCTGTTAACCACAAAATACCAATTCGACTCATAAAAGGCATCACAATATGTATCATTGTGTCTTCAAATCCTTTCTTTAGAATATTTGATGCTATTATCTTTTCGAAATGTGCTTCATTATATTCCAACATAGCCATAGTTAGTGCTGAAATCTGATCAAAGTTGTTTTCGTTTGTTTCAACTACTTTCAGAACTTCATCATGAATATCATTTTGGCTTAATTTTGCAATCTTTGATATCTTAAAACCGTTATTGTTAAGTAAAGATACATTGAGCATCAATTTTAAATCTGCATCGTTATAGTATCTTATATTCGTTTCAGAACGTTTAGGGGTTATAATTTTGTATCTTTGTTCCCAAATACGGATTGTGTGAGCTTTTACACCGGTTAAATGTTCTAAATCTTTAATTGAATAGTTACTCATATAATCTGTTTTCCTAAATTTTACAACCTCTTAACATTTTGAATCAAAAAATTGTTTTACTTCTCTCAAAATATTCAAGAAAATTTTAAAGGTTTTAAGGTGTTTGGTAATGGTCAAAAATTATTAATTTGTTTCCATGGCTATGGACAAACAAATGATGTTTATAACCCAATTTCTTCATACACTAACGAATATACAATTTTATCTATTAGTTTACCTTATCATTCTTCTAATGATGTGTTTGATAGAAGTTTAAGTACCAATTATCCTTTAACCGTTTATCACTTTATTATCCATTACGCTAGAGTTCACAAATTTAAATCATGGCAATTATGTGGATTCTCTATTGGGGCTCGATTGGCTTTGTTCTGCTACAAACAAAACCCAAAAAAATGTGATAAATTATTTTTAATCGCTCCAGATGGTGTGGGTAGAAATTACTTTTTCCCTGCTCTTACCAATAAAATGATTAACCCTATATTTAAATTTGTCATGTCAAAAAACAAATTTTTGAGAAGGGTCATCTCCAGCATTAAATCAATACACCTTATTTCCCCTGGTCTTGCACAATTTGCGTTAAACAGTGTCGACTCAAAGGAAAAGTCAAAAAGAATTGCACGAACTTGGATTTCATTAAGAAAAGCACGTTTCTCTGACAAGAAGTTGAAGAAAATACTCCATAAATATCACACTCCTTTTTATTTGGTAAGTGGTGTTTCAGATAAAATCATCTCAGAATCTCGATTAAGAAGGTTTACTGATTTGATGGAAGAAAAACACCACATACGATTAAAAGGAAATCATTTTACGGTTTTAAATACTTTTTTTCAGTGGTTCGTAAAACAACCTCCTTCTATATAAAGAGTATTTGATATTTATACCTTGCATTTCAGCATATAAAAAAGAGGTTGCATTTTAGAATAATGCAACCTCTTTTCTATATCAAATTGATTTATGCTTTTGTTGAAGTTACTAAACCTTTACGCTCTAATAATTTCATCATATATTTTTCTTGATCGCCATTGAAAATAGAGAATGGTAAGTACAAAGGCATACCTAATTTAGAAGCGAAAAACTTCTGAATTTTGTTTGCTTCGATATTATCATTTCCTAAAACAATAACGAAAGCATCCTTTTTAACCTGAACTGATTTTACCATTTCCCATTTAATTGGCATACCTTCTTTCGCATTCTTTTTCATCATAATAAAACGCGAATCAATTTCATACGATAGACGCTCAAAGAATACCTTTGATTGTTCCATTTGAGTCGCCCCCATAAACTGAGCCCACCAGAACAATACATATAAAACAGAAAGGATAACACCTGTTCCGATCCACCAACCCATAGAATCTGGCCAGATTAAAGAAGGAACAATGATAATAGCAGCTGGCAAGAACCAGAACCACCATAATTCTTTCATTACACCTAGTAAACCCAATTTAACATAAGTATTTGAGTCTAATTGATATTTTTTTGTCTTGATTGTCATTTTGTTTGTTAATTATTTTACTGCTTTTAAGCTGATATCTTTACTTAAACTTGAATGTGTTAATGCACCTAGAGATATAAAATCAACACCAGTACGTGCAACGTTGGCTACATTATCTTCTGTAATACCTCCAGAAGCTTCCGTTTTACATTGGCCATTGACCAATTGAACAGCTGTTCTCATGGTTTCAAAGTCCATGTTATCCAACATAATCACGTCCACTTTTGCTTCTAAAGCATCTTTCACTTCATCTAAATTTCTAGTTTCCACTTCGATTTTAAGATCTTTATTTTTAGATGCTAAGTAAGCTTTAGTGTCAGCTACTGCTTGTTGAATACTACCGGCATAATCAATATGATTATCTTTAAGCATAACCATATCATATAGTCCAAATCGATGGTTTTTTCCGCCACCTAAATGTACCGCCCATTTTTCTAAAATACGGAAATTAGGAGTCGTCTTTCTTGTATCTAAAATTTGAGTATGCGTACCTTCAACCAACTTCACTACTCGGTTAGTGTGTGTAGCAATACCACTCATACGTTGAATACAATTTAAAGCTAAACGCTCAGCTATTAAAATAGACTGTGCCTTACCTTTAATTTCCATTATTATATCTCCATGTGTTAAGAAGTCTCCTTCTTCCACTAGTGCTTTTACCTCTAAAGATGAGTCTACAGTTTTAAAGATTCTTTCAGCAATTTCAACTCCTGCTACAATCCCTTTATCTTTAAAAATCATCTTTGCCGATTCTACTGCATCTTCAGGAACTGAAGAAAGTGTAGAATGATCTCCGTCGCCAATATCTTCATTCAAGGCGCTTTGTATGAATGAAGTAATTGCTTGTTCAGTTAAATATTTTGGTTTCACGGACACAAAAGTAATGAAATGAATTTAATAGTTCAGATCTTCTTCAGAAATGATCTAGCAAAAATTCAAAAAATTATCAATTTAAACTATCTATACCCCTTATAAAAAGAAAAAGCCATGCATTGCATCGCTTTGAAAGTAAAAAGGGTCGGTTGGAATTCTTCCATTTATAACAAGATTAGGTTTCCCAGCAAAATGTCGACCTTCCACTGTTAACATTCCGAAGAATGACTTTACCGAAGTAAAGTTGAGGCCTGCTCTTCAATAACCGGTACACCTTATATGAGTTCACGTTGAAAAATCCAATATGTGACCGACCCATTACAAAGATCATAAAATTGCTATTTAATACCAATCTTTTTAGGAACAAAATCCTTAATATAACTTACAATCTGATGCTTAAACTTACATAATTATAGGCATCATAATTCGGAATGTTGTCCCTTCTCCTAACACTGAGTCTAAAACGAATATTTTACCTCCGTGATATTCTTCAACTATTCTTTTTACTAAAGTTAAACCTAAACCCCATCCACGCTTCTTAGTGGTGTAACCAGGTACAAACACTTTTGATAATTTATTCTTTGGAATTCCTTTTCCAGTATCTCGAATATCGATTATCGCTGTGTTCTTATGTTGTGTCAAATGCATCTTGATATCAATTTCTCCAACACCATTCATTGCATCCACAGCATTTCTGCAAAGGTTTTCAATAACCCATTCAAATAAAGGTCGACTGATATTGATCTGCACCTGACTATCGATATCATATTCTACTCCTAATTTTACTTTAGAAGAAATTCGCTTGGACATATAATCCACTGCATTTCTAACACTTGGTTCCAAGTTTTTAGGCTTCAACACAGGTTCAGATCCAATATTTGAGAACCTGGCGGTAATCATCTCCAATCGATTGACGTCTTTTTGGAGCTCTTCTATAATGCTTTGATCAAAATCTTCGTCAGTTTTAAAATACTCTATCCACGCCACTAAAGAAGAAATAGGAGTACCTAATTGGTGTGCTGTCTCCTTAGCCAATCCTGCCCAAACCTGATTTTGTTCTGCTCTTCTGGAAGTAGAGAATACTAAATAAGCGGCCAAAGCCAAAATGCCGAACAAAGAGATTTGTAAAAGAGGAGCAAATCTTAAGTTTTTAATCAAATGAGAATCGGCATAGTAGATATATTGAACTTCTCCATTATTAAAATCAATTTTTATGGGGGCATAGGTTTGCTCCATTTCCTTAATTTTCTCAGAAAGGAACTTCAATTTTTCTTTATTAGTCAGTTCCGATGGAATTTCAAGGTTTTTAGAACTTATGGGGTACTGATTTTCATCTGCAAGAATTACAGGAATCAAATCATTCCCTTTAATTACCTCCATTAAAAGAAAAGTAACATCAGCATTATCCTGTCCATTCATTGTAGCTAGCTTTGATTGAACTTTAGCAAAGAAATCTATTTGATCATATTCTCTTTGTCTCAATTCACTCACCAGCAATTCGGTATAGATAATTGATATCACCCCAATAATAAGACCTGTAAATACTACGAGGATTTTTAATGTGGATCGGTTAGTGTATATTTTTGCTTTCAAATCGTTTTATTCAATTATCACAGATTGTATCACCTGTGTTTCTTTGGAATAATACTCAAGATATTTATTTCCTTTTAAATTTTTCTCTTTTGTGTAAAGATCTATTGCATCTACTACATTAGAAGGGTTGGGCGTAAATAATTCTCCTAAATTAATTACTGAATACACCTCTTTAAATGCTTTTTGTTCATAAGTTGAAAATAAGGAATCTTGAACAGAATGATTGCCTATCACACCAACTATTACTTTTGCTTTTTTGATTTCATTAGGGTGCGTAAAAAATAATACAGCAAGATTTCCTTCTAAAGTACCATTTGATTTTTGATTAGAAATTGAATCATATAAGTGCATAAAAGCTTTTTTACTGATATCACCTTCATATTCGTATCCTTTTATCACAAATGAATCGTGTGCTCTTTCATTTATTTCAATATCAACAAAAACACCCGATAAGATTGCTATAATACCTAAAGAAATGAATCCTAAAAGAATGAATATCCACTTATTTTTACCCATAATAAAAAATTAAATTAACCTCAAAAACATGTTGATGTGCTTACATGGTTCAAAAATGAAGATTTAAAATCAATTAAAAAATTACATCAACTTAAAAAAATTATGTACTACCCCTTATTTTTCTTGGAAATAATGGCTACTGTCATTCTGGAAATACAAATTAGGTTGTCAGCCTCATCAATAATTTTTGTTTCCCAAACATGCGTATTCTTTCCTAAATGAATAGCCCTTGCTTCTCCATACACCACGCCTTCTTTTGCACTTTTAATATGATTGGCGTTTATTTCTTGTCCAACCGCTACTTGATTTTCTGCATCAATGTGCAACATTGCCCCAACACTACACAGTGTTTCTGCCAAAACAACTGAGGCCCCACCATGTAATAATCCAAAAGGCTGTTTAGTTCTATCATCCACCGGCATAACGCCTTTGATAAATCCTTCAGATGCTTCCAAAAATTCAATTCCAACATGGCCTACCATATTGTTTCTAAGTTTATTAAGAGATTTTATTGTAACTTTGTTGTTAAACATACATGCTCTATTTATTTTTTTATACTAAAACGTCTGTTTTTACGTAAAATAGTAGTGTAGTTACTACAAACTACAATTTTACAATTGTTTCACCTTTAAATCATTAACCAGATGATTTTATATTTAACGAACCAAAAAAATTATGACTACGAAACACATATATATTATCAGGCATGGAGAAACTGATTTTAATAAAAAAGGTTATGTCCAGGGAAACAGTGTCGATTCCAATCTAAACGAAACAGGAATCGAACAATCAATTGCTTTCTTTAACAAGTACAAAAATATCGCCTTTGATAAAATTTATACTTCTTCATTAAAAAGAACGCTTCAAAGTGTTCAGCCATTTATAAATTTAGATATTCCTTTCGAACAATTATCTGGATTAAACGAAATAAGTTGGGGAGAAAAAGAAGGAAGACCTTTAACTCCACAAGACGATTTAAACCACGAAAAATTATTAAGCGAATGGAACAGTGGCAATTATAATTATAAATTAGAAGGTGCCGAATCGCCGTACGAGGTTTCTCAAAGACAACGTTTGGCAATGCATTATATCCTATCCAATCAAGATGAAAATAATATTTTAATCTGTACTCACGGTAGAGCGATGAAAATATTGGTTTCAACTTTAATGGAAGAGCCATTAAAAGATATGGACCAATACGAACACTCTAATTTAGCATTATATCATTTAGCGTATTCGAATAATAAATTTAGAATTATTCAAGCCAACGATACCCGTCATTTATCACATATTACTGTAAATGAAAATGCAAAAAAGACGTATTAATTTAGAATTTCATCAATAAGTAGGGGCAGTTCAGACATATTATTAATCACATGCTTAACACCTACAGAATACAATACTTGATCATGCCCCTCTAAAATATGAGATGCACCGGTAAAACCAATCACATACATTCCTGCATCTACTGCCGCTTTTGCTCCACTCTTACTATCTTCAATCACTATAACTCTACTTGGATCTACTCCTATCTGTTTAGCTGCATGCAGGTAAATATCAGGAGCCGGTTTTGGGTGTTCTACATCTTCAACTCCAGAAAATACTCTGTCTTCGAATTGATCTCGTAACTGACAAAAATCTACGGAATGATTGATTTGTGCTTTATACCCATTGGATATAATTGCTTTTGGCAATTGGATGGCATTAAATGCCTCTTTAACTCCATCAATCGCTTTTTCATATTTGGATGCTGAAGCCATATACAAATCGGTAATTTCTTGTACAAAATTTTCTTTTAATGGTATTTGATGTTTTTGGGATAACTCTGTCATAATACCTGAAAAAGTTTTACCCGAACACGTTCTTAAGTACGTTTCCAAATCAATTTCTACCCCAAACTCTTTGATATACTTAACCATTACTTTTGCGGCAATAATTTCGCTATCTATAATCACTCCATCACAATCGGAGAAGATATAATCAAATTTCATTTTTTATTTTTTGAATTTAAAAAGCATCACATATAGAAAAGCCAAAAAGCAAGCACCTGCTGATGCTAAAAATGCCCATCCTATTTGTGCTACATTATTATTATAAATCTCTGCAGATAAGAATGCTCCAACACCTATACCTATTTCCAAAGCTATATACATTGTAGCTATTGCTCTTCCTCTATGTTCAGGTGATGATCGATCTATTGTCCATGCATACACTGATGGAGAATTCGTACCAATTCCAATACCTAATAAAATCGCTGCGGCAAATAATTCGAAAGCATTTGATGCAAAACCAATCCCTATAAGAGCTACTGTTAAAATCATAGTGGAGTACTTTAATACTGTTACCCTACTGTATTTATCAGATAATTTGCCCGCTGATATTCTAACTAACATGGAAGCTCCTGTGAAATATAGAAAAAAAGCTCCTTTATTTTCTATCTGTAAGTGCTTACTTAGATCAGGTATCAATGTTAGAATAACTCCATAGGCTGTAGTACAGAGAATCATGACCACAGAAGGAGGAATTGCTGACTTATCTATAATTTCATCTTTTTTAATAATGAAGTGTTCTACTTTTACCTTCTCCGGTTGAGGTAAAGTTTCTTTAAGACGCATCAAAATTAAAATGGATAAAAGAGATACAGCAGAAGAGATGTAAAACATGGTATCAAGCCCTAGATGTAATGCGATAAGTGAACCAAAGTAAGGTCCTATCCCAATTCCAGTACTAGAGAAAAAACCCAATACACCCAATGCTTCTCCTCTTCTATCAACAGGTACAATGTCTGCTAGAAAAGCAGAGGTTCCAGTTGGTTTAAACCCAGTAGAAAAACCATGTAAGAAGCGAATCACTAAAAAGCCAAATGCAGTCCCAACAATTGGATAGAACAATGTACATACACAACTTACTATAACTCCTACAAACATGACGGGTACTCTCCCCACTCTATCTGTTAGTTTCCCAGAAAAAGGTCTTGATATACCCGCAGTTACAGTAAATAAAGCGATAATCAACCCTTTATATTCTTCACCTCCAAGTGAGGTTAAATAATCAGGTAATTCTGGTATGATCATATTAAAACTGGTAAAGAACAATAATGAACTTGTACACAGTAACCAGAAATTTAAGGTATATACTTTGGAAGGTGTTTGAATTGTCATGTAATCACTGAGATAATAGATGTACTCAGATAAAAAATAAACGCATGTTCTAAGTGTTACTCAAAACATGCGCTCAAAGGTAATTATATGTATTTGATTAACCTAAAGCTTTATTTAGGATCCCTGCCAATCGAACTCCAGCTTCCATAATTCGGCGCTCTACAACATGGTAGTTATCATAAATATAACGGTAGCCTAATTTTCCCTCTCCTACTTCTTGATAGAATTTTGTACACAATTCATGAGATTCAAACATCATATCTTTAGGAGTAGCCGATTGTAATTTAGCAACTTCTTCTTTTGTGGCAGTATCACAGAATTTTGCTAACTCAGTATAACTTAACCCTTTAGAGCCAATCATATCAGAATCCCATACTCTATGGATGTTTGAAGGCTTCCCAAACCAAGTCACTTTCACTTTATTACCACCTAAATCACTTTTATGTCCAACATGGAAAGGTTGGTGTAGGTCACCTATTAAATGAGTTAATATTTTAATGGCACGTGCCTTTTGTGTTTTAGAAGAATTTTCATCTTCTAAAACCTTAGTCATATCATCTATACCCTTTAAAATATCACCTTGAGGGTTCCTTTCTACATCTTCAAATTTTTGACCTTTATCTATATTAAAGTAATGCCATGGCGACATGAATGCATATTTCTTATCCGATTTGATATCGTCCATCCAAGTACTTACAATAGGTAAATAAGCTGAATCACCTAAAATCTCCTCAATGGCCTTTTTTGCCTTCTTATTTAAATGATGTTCTGCCACTTCTGCCACAGCTCTATGTCCAGTTTGACCCCATGCAAACAATTCATTAGGCAACAAGTACACTGATAATACGGCAGTTAAAACAATAAATGATTTAATACAACGCTTCATCTTTACGATTGGTTAAATTTTTGTTATTTAATGTATTGCAAGATAGAATGTAGTTAAGGGGCTTCAAAATAAAACCCCCAACTATTCAATTAATCTTTGTAAAATTGACATTCTGATGCTTTAGATTGTCTTAGTATTGAACAATTATCTCAATCAATTTTTTTTATTAATTATGAAAAAATTTTTAGCTATTATCTGCGGTTTACTTTTAATTGGTGCCGCTGCAAATGCTCAATCAGGTCTATTTAGCTTGGGTGTGAAAGGTGGTATGGGTCTTTCAGACTACAAACTAGGTGATAACTTAGGTAATACTCTATCTACAGACCAGAAAGCATCTTGGCACGTAGGTGCAATGTTTAGAACAAACATTCCTGTTTTGCCAATTTATGTTCAAGCTGAAGCACTTTACTCTCAAGTTGGAGGTACTGTAAACTTTAATGATCCTTTAAATCCACAAGGTAGTTTTTCTAACGATATCACTGTTAATCGTTTAGATATTCCTCTTTTAGTTGGTTTGAAATTCGGTCTTTTAGGCATTAATGGTCGTGTTTATGGTGGTGGTGTTGCTCAAACAACATTATCTGATAACTTCAGTGATATTAGCAACGACATCAAAGTAGAAAACTTTGTATGGGGTTACCAAGCAGGTGTTGGTGTTGACATCAAGAAGTTGACTATCGATGTTAAATACGAAGGTGGTTCAGATTTAATTACTGAGCAAACTGGTGCTCCTTCTATTAAGTCATCTCAATGGTTATTGAGTTTAGGTTGGTTCTTCGGAAGCAACGACTAATCACGTAATTTATTCACCAGTAATGGTGTATATATCATAAAAAAATAGCTACTCATTAAATGAGTAGCTATTTTTTTGTCTCTTATATTTTAATTCAACTTAGTTCAATCTAGGAGACTTTGGACAGTTGACATTAATGATATTGTAACTCCAAGTAAAACCTAAGAAGTAATAATTATCTCTCCAAGTTGGAAAGGTCAAACGTTCATTGATAGGTACATTTGGATCTTCATCTCTATAAATAGTATCTGTTGTATCCGACCATAATGGTTTAGTAATACTTAACTCCATTCCAAAATCCCAATGAGTAGATATCCTCTTCTTAAACCCTACACCAAAAGGAAGTGTTACTGCCCACGGCAAGCTTGGAGGATTTGTTGTGGTCGTTTGAATAATTGGAAAGACACCTGCCCCTAACTCCATAAAAAAGTAAGGCGTAAAGCTATCTCGTTTATTCTTTTTCTGTCTAAACCCTAAGAAGTTATATTCAAACCCTGTTGCAGCATTAATCATTACATTTTCAAAACTTGCTTGTCTTGTCTTATGTAACTGTTTATCCCATCGACTATCGCTTCCGGTATTCCATGCTACATGTAGATCTGTTCTCCAGTGAAAGAAGTTGTTTATTTTATATTTAGCGAAACCTTTAACTCCTACTCTATAATCTAAAGGATGAGGTAAAGGAGATACATCACCTGCGTATGCTGCTAAACCTACGCCTCCACCAACAATCCAATCTTGTGCTAAAGAATAAGTAGTAGCGGATATAAAAAGAAGTAGGGTTAGTATCGTATTTTTCAAAAAAGTAATCTTCATGTATTTTCTATTTCAAGTTTAAAAATACAAAAAAAGTCCGCAAGTTTTAACCAGCGGACTTTTTTATTCATATCGCAAATGTTAACGGAACTTAGGCATTTTAATCGTACCACCCATGATGTAGGCTAGATTAAATCCAATAGTCATGTAAACATCATTAAATTCTTTAAATGTACTTCCGTTGATACTGTTATCGATACCGTCGATCTTATCAGAACCTGTAAAGTTTAATGTTCCTTCTAAGCCAATATCCAAGTGAGTTGATAATTTATAACGTACACCTAATGATAATGGGACATTATAAGTAAAAACATCACCTTGCTTCATCTCGTCAGTGATTTTTACACCGACATAATCAGCTGAAGCATCTTGACTAACTGTGTAGTTTGAATAAATTGCTCCAAGACCTAAGGCTACATATGGAATTGGAACTTTTGGACGTCTGTAGTATACCCCAGCATTTGGAAATAAATCAATGACACCTTGCAAGTTTAAATTAAATCCCCAAGTATTAAAAGATAGCCCTCTATCCGGATTCAATCCTGCATCCTTATCACTACCTGCAAAAAACATATTGCTCAAAGATAATCTTGCAGAAATTCTAGGAGCATACCTTTTTTGGATAAAACCACCCCATTGAGCACGTGTACTACCCCAATCAATACTACCTTTGGAGTTCACAGGTGCTAAATCACCCATGTAGTTAGTAGAGGTTAAAGTACCACCATAACTCCAATATCTTTTCTTGGCTGTAAATCGTGCCCTGCCTTTCAATCCTTGAGCTGAAACTTCAGAATAAGCAAATGAAAAGAACAACAACAATAAAACAGCTTTAAAACAGTTTTTAAATCCCATTAAAACCGAAAGTTTATATTTCGTTCCTCCTAAGAGAGAAGAGTAAATTTCAAAATAGTCTAAAAAGTGGGTAAACCACCATTAGGATAACATACATCTTTTATGCCAAATTGCACACAATAAGAATGATTACCGTAAAAAAACAGATAGTAATAGTTCACTTATTGAAAGTAATTAGCTTAGCAAATATATGATAATACTCTATTTATTAACAATAAAAAATAGTTTTTATTGTGTAAAAACTAAGTTATACGAAAAATATTTATGTTCTTCTCAACTTAAGACCTTTTTCATTGCTTCAACAAAAGTGGTAGTCTGATAATTAAACCCTTGTTTAGCTTTATCAATAATAAAACCCGTTTTTAAAGGTCTTTTTCCATGTTCTTTAAAGGTTGAAGCATTCACTGCCGTCATTAACTTTTTATCCAGCTTATATTCATCAGCCATTATTTCTACCATTTTGTAGGGGGTAAATACCTCTGCACCAGACAAATGATAAACACCTTCTGACCTTGTCTTAAAACACTGAATTACTCCTTGTGCTAAATCATCTACAAAAGTGGGGGTTCTTATTTGGTCGTTGACCACTTTAATTTCCTTACCCTCTGATAACATTTTCCTTCCCCAAAGTATAATGTTAGATCGACTCATATCTTTTACCTGACCATATACTAAACAGGTTCTTATGATAGATATTTTTAATTGATCAGTTTTATCAAATAACAAGTTCTCTGCTCTAAGTTTAGTTTGTCCATAAAAATTTGGAGGGTTTCTTTCATCCTCTTCTTTGTACATTCCTTGATCGCCACTAAATACAAAATCTGTTGATATGAATAGGAAGTGTTGTACATTATTCTGAATTGCTGCATCAGAGAGAATATCTGTAGCTTCTGTATTGACTTTAATAGCTAAATCAGGATGATCTTCACAATCTTCTACCTTAGACATGGCTGCACAATGTATAATTACATGAGGCTTAATATCGGTTATTAATTGATGTATTTCATCTCTATTCGTCAGATCCACATCATGATAAATATAGCCTTTTTCTAAAAATCTGTCCTTTCCCCTGCCTGTAGCGTAAATATTAACACTTTCGTCTTTTTTGAGTAATTTCAATAAGGATTGACCAAGTAAACCATTTGATCCTGTGATAAGTACCTTATTTTTCATATATTGTGTAATTCTGTAAATGAGTATGTTTTGACTACACAAGCTAGTAAAACAATTCCTCTTTATAGTAGTGTGATTAGAAAATTAACTTTGCGATTAATAAATTTGCATTATCAAATCTTATTTCAATGATTACGTTAGCAACTCAACACGATACCGACGTTCAAGTTTTAGAAGAAACTGAAATCGATTCCGAACTCAATCGCGAGCTTATAGTCTTTAACGATGATGTAAATACATTTGAACACGTTATTGACGCTCTGATTCAAGTATGTAAACATACCACACATCAGGCAGAACAGTGTACATGGATTATCCATTACAACGGAAAATGTGCTGTTAAAAACGGCACTTTCGAAGAATTGGCTCCAATGAGAAAATCAATGGTGGATAGAGGTATTTCTGCCGAAATATTATAAAAATACTGTGTTAAACCTACCTTCAAAATCACTAGAGGATGCTGTTGAACATCTAAGCAGTTTACCTGGAATTGGTCAGAAAACAGCACTCCGATTGGCTTTATATATTTTAAAAGAAGATGAATTGTATGCTAAAGATTTGGCTACTTCTATTGCTTCTTTAAAGTTAAATGTAAAGTTCTGTCAGAAATGCCACAATATATCCGACGATGATCTTTGCAACATTTGTTCATCTACTTCAAGAGATGAATCTGTTATTTGTGTTGTAGAAAACATGTCTGATGTTTTGGCTATAGAATCTACAGGTGCTTTTAAAGGTTTATATCATGTACTTAATGGTGTAATCTCTCCATTACAAGGGATTACACCAAACGATTTAACGATAGAACATCTAATTGATAGAGTACATGAGGAAAATATAAAAGAGGTGATTTTCGCCCTAAATGCAAGTTTAGATGGAGATACCACCGCATTTTTTATCAGGCAGCAATTGGAAACAATGTCTGAATTAAAAATGACTAATATAGCAAGAGGTATTCCTGTAGGTGGTGCGTTAGAATACGCCGATGAACTTACTTTAGGAAGATCGATCGCTGAAAGAACAGACTTAAACGATTAAGTTTTTCTTAAATAAAAAAGGATCAGAGTTTCATCTGATCCTTTTTTTATGGTCTAGAAAGTATATTGAATACCTCTATATTATATTTTTCTTAATGCCTTTTCTGCCTCTTTTCTGTTCTTCTTAATCACTCGAGCACAAATATGAATACTTAATTCGTAAAGCATATAAATTGGTCCGGCAATCATTACCTGAGTCACTGGATCTGGAGGAGTGATAATTGCAGAAATAATCAAAATAACAACAATTGCATGTCTTCTATATTGCTTCATTCCTTCCGGTGTAATCAAATCGGATTTTGACAATACATAGACCACCATTGGTAATTGGAACATCACCCCACCTGACAATACAATCATAGCAATTGTAGAGATATAAGAAGTAACGTCAAATTCATTCAAAATACTTTCGTCTATTTGATAATTAGACAAGAAGTTTACTGCCAAAGGCGAAACGATGTAATAACCAAACAACACCCCTGTTGCGAATAATAACGTTACAAAGAAAGTTGCTCCAGTTGTCGCTGACTTTTCATTGTTATATAACCCTGGTTTAATAAATCGCCAAATTTCCCAGAATGTATAAGGAAACGCACATATTAAACCTATAACAGCAGAGGACATAATGTGCATAGCAAACTGCCCCGTCATTGTTCTACTTTGAATAGTAAAGGGTAAACTATGAATACACAATGCGTCCGTATTTAAATAATTTGATAACTCACATAACCACTGGTAAGTAGGAAAATCCAAACGTGAGGGACCAAGAATAATAACAGTAAATACAAACTTTTTATTTAGGAAAGCTAGGATTGCAAAAAATAAAACTGAACCCACTCCCCTCATGATATGCCACCTTAATTCTTCTAGGTGGTCTAAAAACGACATTTCGTTTTCGTCCTTGTGATCTGACATATATTTGTTTGTTGATCTTTGTCCAATGTCTGCAAATGTCGTTAATTTGATTTAAATCGCATAATTAAAATAAATAACTATCTTCGAATACTTGTAAATAAGTAGGGAATCTATCTAATTTGTATTAATACCTACTGATGATTTACATAAATATGTTTCAAAAAGGCAAATACATATCTTTTACTATTACTTTACTTATTATCCTTTTGTCCACTATTACTTCGCATGGACAAATTGATAAACACAAGGAATCTTCTTTTAAAAGAAAAGTAGTTATCGTGATCGATCCTGGTCATGGTGGTGAGGATGTGGGCAAACCTAAAAGACATACCAAATCACATTTTAAGAACGAGGCAGACTTAAACCTTGACATCGCCCTTCGTGTCGGTGGCTATTTTGAAGAACGCGTAGGTAATTCTGAAATTTATTATACTCGAAAAACAGATAGAACCTTAAGTTTAGCTGAAAGAGTAGAATTTGCCAATAAAGTGAAAGCCGATTATTTTATTAGTATTCACTGTAATTCGCTTAAAGACAAAAATTATAAAGGAACCCAAGTTCATATTCAAAGCAAAAAATTTCCTACCACTTATGGCCTTGCTCAATCGGTAAACAAAGAGTTATTAAAAACGGGAAGAAAAAGTAGAGGTATCAGAGATCAAAACGATAGAGGACATAACCTTCAAGTCATTCAATACACAGAAATGCCAGGAATTTTAGTAGAATGTGGCTTTATGAGTAATGCCGAAGAAGAAATTTTCCTTAACTCTGGAAAAGGACAAACTTATATAGCCTCTGCCATCTACAGGGGAATTCGAAATTTTGAAAATCTAAAGGTGAAACCTGCTGCTGATAGCCGATACCCATATTATCGTGTACAAATAGGAACCACTCCTAACAAAAACGAAATTACTTATAAAAAGTACCGTAAACTCAACATGCAAATTGATGCTGTAAAGGAGAATGGCAAGTATGCACTTTATGTTGGAAGAGAATACGAAAAAAGATATATCGATAAACTTTTGGCGACGGTAAAAAAGAGAGGTTTTAAAGATGCTTTTATCAAAACATTTAAGAAACCTGTTCCTCAAAAGGTCACTCCAAAACCAAAGGTGGAGGCGCCTAAAAAAATAGAAAAAGACTCAACGGTTGTCGCTTCAAAAGACACTACCTCTACTCCATCAAATAATAAGGAAGAAGAGTTACACTTTTACCGAATTCAAATCATGTCATCCGATAGAAAATTAGATATCAACAAAAGAGAATTTACCAATCTTGGTGAGGCAGTCTATCTATTCTATGATGAAAACTCGACAAACCCATATAAATATCAGGTGCTTGTAGGAAAGTATTATGTAAAATCGAAAGCGGTTGAAGTAAAAGAAAAGGTAAGAAAAAAGGGATTTCCTGACGCCTTCATTGTTACCGTTAAACAAAGTGAAGCCAGAAAATCCCAAGATCGATACATTCCAAAGAATAATTAAACATAAACTTTTACCAATTCCTGTTCTTTTTCGATTAGTCGTGAAATAGTCTCGTCTAAAAGAACATCTAAGTCTTGTTCATTTTTTAGAATCTCATACAATCTATCCATAATGGTTTCATCATGTACCTGATGAGCGTAACTTAAAATTAATTGATAACCAATTACATCTGCAGCATGTAACTGTTTGATAGTCGAAACGATGGCCATATCAGACACGTTGGAGTTTGTGGAATGTTCTATCATTTTGTGCATTTCTTTGATCATACCCAAAGAACACTCACAAATATCTCCTATTTCGTTTTCGTGAATTTCAAAAAATAATTCATTTAAAGAGTTGAGATGCTTTTCTGCATTGTGCTCACAAATTTCTATCACTCTGCTTAGTGCAATAGATTTTACTCTCCCTTTTAGTTGGTGATAAATTTCCAATTGTTGGGTTTCCGCATCATAGCGGTCTTTCATCTGATGGATGAAAAGGTCTCGAAGGTCGTCTAGAGGTTTCATAACATAGGCTCTATTTAAGGGTGAATAAAAATTATAAATCACATATTTACAACACTTTACAAATATACAAGTGTATTATTTACATATAAATTACCTTCTTATTTTTAACACATTCAATGACGATAATCACTTAAAATAAGTATTCGTATCATGATAATAAGTGTTTTTGATACATATCTTTGTCTTAGATAAATATGAAATGAAAAGTGAACAATAAAAAAGAGCGTCCTCATCGAGTACGCTCTTTGTTTTTTTACATCATCTACTACACTTTATATTTTTACCTTGATCTAAAACAGTTTCATACCTTCGTATACTGTAGATACTTGAGATGGTTTTACTACCCCTCTAAACGATAGCTCAATGTTTTCAGTTTGAGCATTTACCTTTACATTCGCATAATTTCCACTGCCGTCTATACTAAACTGCATTCTTGCTAACATTACAGGTCCCATCACATTAAAAGTGACTGTTCTACGACCATTCTTTTCTTCTTTTACTTCGTAATCGGAAATCTTACCTTCCATTGTAATGCCTCCCACTCCATTAAGCCCAACTACACCGTCGAAACCTAATTGGAATACGGCTCTATCTCCATTTACACTAACGAAGTTGATATTACCATTCACATTTTCAATATTTCCATAACGATCATATACTTGATTCGCTTCTAATACGAAAGCCATACTATCGATTCCAGTGACCGCTTGAGCATGTAAAATTTGCTCGTACGCCTCAGCTTGTTTTCTTTTTTCTTCTTTGGCTTTTAAACGTTCGGCTCTTTTTTGAGCTCTAATTTCTTTTTTAGTTAATGCCTTGTTGTTAGATGATGTATCTTGTGCCTGAATAGATACCGCAAACAATAAAGTCACTAACAACACGATGTTTCTGATTATATTTTTCATAGTATCTTAAGTTTAAATGATTTTCTGATATTATTTTCATTTAACTGAACGTTCGAATAGTTTTTTAAGTTATACTTATTTACATTTATTATTAATCAATTGAATAATGGAGATTGGAATTATATCTGATACACATAGTTATATAGATGATCGAATTATAGAACACCTAAAGGATTGTGATGAAATATGGCACGCTGGAGATATAGGAGATGAACAGGTGACAGATGCTTTAAAAGTCTTGGCTCCTCTTCGAGTAGTGTATGGTAATATTGATAATGGTAAAGCAAGAATTGAATTTCCCGAAGAACAAATCTTCACAATAGAAGGAGTAAAAATATATATGATACACATTGGTGGTTATCCGCCAAGATATACACCCAAATTAAAAAGACGTTTGGATGAACTCAACCCCGATCTTTTTATCTGTGGGCATTCTCATATTCTTAAAGTAATACCTGATAAAACTCGAAATTTAATTCATATCAATCCGGGTGCAGCCGGTCGTCATGGCTTTCATCAGATGAGAACTTTAATAAAATTGACTATAAAAGATGGAAAACCTCAAAATTTAAGAGTGGTAGAATTGGGCAAAAGAGCCTCTATTCAATAACATTTTCAAAAAGATGACGACAATCAATGTTTACATCTACTGAAGTCACCGTCTCATGTGTGAAAAATACGCTTAATTTGTTCTTGAAAGTTATGAGATGAGATAATGCTAGCAAACTGAAAGAATTTGAAAAAATTATCAGTTTCTAAAAGCGTGACACAGACAGGCATAGAACGGTACCAACAGTGTTCTATGCCTGTTTTTTTGTATATACTATAATTACCCTCATAATTTTCAAATAGTCCATTTAAACTTTTATTCCCTATCTACCTTTGTGTCAGAAAAATTATAAAACTATGACACGATTCAATAAACTTACAGAAGTAGCCCAAGTAATGTTTAAATTGGGTTGTTTTGCCTTTGGCGGACCAGCTGCTCATATTGCTATGCTCGAAGATGAGGTAGTAGAAAAAAGAAAATGGATGACACAAGAGCACTTTCTCGATCTAATTGGAGCTACAAATCTTATCCCTGGACCCAATTCAACAGAAATGACAATGCACGTGGGGCATGAACGTGCCGGATTTTGGGGACTTGTCGTTGGTGGACTCAGCTTTATCTTCCCCGCAGTGGTTATCACAGGAATTTTAGGTAGCCTATATGTGTCTTATGGTGAATTACCCAACATTGCCCCTTTCATATTTGGTATTAAACCTGCTGTTTTATCAGTGATCTTTGCTGCAGTATTGAAACTCGGTAAAAAAGCTATTAAAACAATAGAATTAGGCATCTTAGGTGCAATTACTGTGGCATTAACTCTTTTAGGAATAAACGATGTTATCGCCTTACTGATTACTGGTTTGTTAGGTATTTTCTATTTCAGCATCAAGAATAATAAAGGTAACCTCAAAGCTTCCTACATTCCTTTGATGATTTCAACAACATCGATCCCACAAATACAACAAATCACACAGTGTCAGATTTTCATTACATTCTTAAAAGTAGGTGCTGTACTTTATGGTAGTGGATATGTATTGTTTGCCTACCTAGATGCTGAACTTGTACAAACAGGCTGGTTAACAAGAGGTGAATTGATGGATGCCATCGCTATTGGTCAGTTTACTCCGGGTCCTGTATTATCTACAGCAACATTTATTGGTTATCAATTGGGAGGCGTACTAGGAGCCATACTTGCTACTTTGGGAATATTTCTTCCTTCCTTCTTTTTAGTGTTTGCACTTAACCCATTTATTCCAAAACTTAGATCCAATAAAAAAGTAAGATACTTTTTAGACAGTGTAAATGTCGCAGCTGTTGCTATTATGGGAATGGTATTGGTTCAAATGTCGATTACCGCCCTAACCGATTGGAAAGGAATATTGATTGGTGTTCTTGGGTTCATCATCACGTTTGGAGTGAAAAAGGCAAATGCAATGCATATTATTTTAGGAGGAAGTGTTTTGGGGTATGTTTTAGGGATGATGTAGTAGGTAGCAGGTAGCAGGTAGCAGGTAGCAGGTAGCAAAATTAACGCTCGTTTTTAAGTAAGAGGTAAGAGGTAAAAGGGAAAGGCAAAACTGGCGCAAATGTTAAGCGATAGCGACATTTGTGCCCATAAACGTTAAAGGTCTCCTGACCTCGTTTTTTATAACTAAGGAACTAAGGAACTAAGGAACTAAGGAAAGTTACTTTGTTGATGTGGAAACTGTATCGAAAGCACAGGAATTTATTCCTGTGGATAGATATGATAAAATGATAATACAACCATAGCTATGCTTAAAAGGAATAAAATTGTAATTTCGTATATCACATTTTTTTAACTTAAAACTATTTGTCTACATGTGCGGAATTACTGGACTATTTGCTTTTAATGAAATTGGACGAATGCAGGCGATTCATATGCATCGTGCCAATGATCAGTTAGCACATCGCGGCCCCGATGCTGCCGATGTTTTCAATAGTCATTTTGTTCACCTTGGACACCGTAGACTTTCTATTATCGATTTAACTGAGGGCGGTAATCAACCTATGTCAGACCCTAGTGGACGATATACAATTGTATTTAATGGAGAGATCTATAATTATAAAACGATCAAGTCTTCTTTAGAACAAAGAGGCGTGGTTTTTAAAACCACTTCGGATACTGAGGTATTACTTCATGCCTATATTCATTTTGGAACAAAGGTATTCGAACAGTTACATGGCTTTTTTGCTTTTGCCATTTATGACAATGATAATGATAGCTTAATTATCGCTAGAGATCGATTAGGTATCAAACCTCTTCTTTATTCATATGATGAAGATAAGATTGTCTTTGGTAGTGAAATGAATGCACTACTTCAATTTGGTTTGGATAAAGAAGTTGATTTTACCTCAGTATTTCAATTACTTCAATTGACTTATATATCATCACCTAATTCTATTTTTAAGAGTGTAAAAAAGCTTCCTCAGGGTTGCTATATGATAATTAAGGATAAGAAGTTCTCTATCCAGAGATATTACGATTTAGCCCATCAAACAGAAAAGAACCTTGCGCTAAATTACGAAGAAGCTAAAGCTGAATTGTTGAAAATATTCGATCATTCTGTTCAAGAACGAATGGTTTCTGATGTTCCCTTGGGAAGTTTTCTTAGTGGAGGTATTGATTCTTCTGCTGTGGTCGCTATGGCATCTAAATATACCGATCAACTTCAAACGTTTTCTATTGGCTACAAAGATGAACCATTATTTGATGAAACTCGTTATGCAGAGTTAGTCGCTAAAAAATACAATACGCAACATACTGCTTTCAAATTAACACAAGACGATTTTTATAATCACTTGTTTGGTATGTTGGATCATTACGGAGAACCTTTTGCTGATGCTTCTGCTATTGCAGTAAATATATTAAGTAAAGAAACTAGAAAGCATGTTACTGTTGCACTTTCAGGCGATGGTGCTGACGAAATCTTTGCGGGTTATAACAAGCATTACGGTGAATGGAGAACGCGAAAAGGTGGAACTACTGCTAATGTGATCAAAAACTTGTTGCCATTACTAAATAAGCTACCTCAAAGCAGGAACTCCGCTTTTGGTAACAAAGTACGACAAGCAGTAAAATTTGGTGAAGGAATGAAATTATCTCCTAAAGAAAGATATTGGTTCCAATGCTGTTGGAGAGATACTCAAACGGCTCTAGATATGTTACATCCATCCTTTAAAGAGGAATTGAATATGGTTGATTTCAATGAGCGGAAAAATGAAATCACTCAGTTCATCACAGGAGATGGATTTTCTGATGTACTTTATTCTGATATTAATGGATTGTTGGTCAATGACATGCTGCATAAAGTAGATTCTATGTCAATGTACAATAGCTTAGAAGTCAGAGTGCCATTCTTGGATCATAAAGTGGTAGAGTTTGGAATGTCACTTCCATCAGAATATAAAATCGATGGTAATATGAAGAAGAAAATTCTTCAGGATGCCTTCCGTCCATTATTGCCGGAAGAACTTTATAAACGTCCAAAACATGGATTTGAAGTGCCACTTATGAAAGGTTACAAAACCGCCTTAAGAACATGGGTGAACGAGATGTTGGATAGAGACTTTGTAGAACATCAAAAAATCTTTGATCCTAACTATACCGAACGTCTGAAGAAAACTATTTTCGAAACTGAAAACTACGATCAAAACCAAGTTTGGAGCATTTTAGTACTTCAACATTGGTGGAAAAAATATAAAGTCGAATAATATCAGTTATTTATCGAAATAATTAGACGTTTTAAAAAAATTTTATGATATTAATGTTAATGTAAAAAATAAGAGGTGATATTTATCTATGATATATCAATCACTCCGTTATCTTTACAGTATGAATAGAAGTGATTTTTTACTTCAAAATTTATTTTTTTATCTAGAAGGAGTATTTCCTTTTGTTACCAACTACAAATTTTTTAGAAGGTGCGCATAAGAATAATCTTCAATCTTAGAAATAAAGGAGCAATTTTGCCCTTCCACCACCAAAAGCTTGTTCAGAACATGCTCAAAATCGCATGCTCTGATAATGCTCTGTTTGAGAGTACCAACTTTACCTTTTCTGGACTTAAAGGACAGACAAAAGTGGGAAGAGAAGGCTTGCATTATTTTTCTAAGAAAGCAACCATAGTTTTAACCAGCCCGAACCAACAATTCATTGATAAAGTAGTGATAGGCTTGTTCCAAGAATCCCATATTCTTTTGGGGAACTTGATGCTACAAGCTGATGCTGTTGAAATCGAAGAGGCTCCGATATTTCAAGAATCAATGAAATATCTATGTATATCTCCAATTGTTCCCTTCCACCAAGTAGAAGGATTAAACAACAAACTGTTTGTCAACCCATTAAGCGATGAGTTTTCGGATATGTTGTATGATTCTACAATGTACAGAATGGAAAAATCAGGGGTATATACTCCAGAACAAATTTCTTCTTTCTTCCGTTTTCAAGTGATTCCAGACCAACAGTACTTGGAAAGAATCAATAGAATGGATAAGAAATTTGCCCGTATTTACTCTGTGATTAAAGACGGACAAATTATGGAAGCTAGAGGCTACACTCTTCCTTTTGAAGTGTTAGCTGCTCCAGAAGTTCAGGAATTTATTTACCACAATGGTTTTGGCGAATTGGCCGATCATGGTTTTGGTATGTTGGATATCCCGAATTTCAATCCTATAAAAACGCCATACGAAGTTAGCGACAGCTCTACTCAAGAATAAGAGGAGCTGGAGTAAAACATAAAATAAACACGATCAAGGTGATGATACCAATAATTTTTCTTTTGGAGTCAACACCTTTTTCTATTATTGGCCTAGGGTGATTTAATCCTAAAAATCTAGACAACATAAAGCCCCACAACAGCCAACCGGTATATCCTTGAATGGTAGGGTATATTGTCGTTAAGACAAACTGCGAGGTGAAAATTATCATCACAAACATACCAATTGTCACCTTATCTTTAAATAACCTCATAGAAACAAAATAGAGATAAAGTAGGTACATTGGTACATAGGCAATCAGATAATCGTTGGGATCCTCTGCAGAGAATAAACCTAATCCACCCCAAAATAAAAATAAGGCAAATGTATATGGAGTTAGTTTATGAAACCATTTATGTCCAATAATAGAGTGTAATGCATGTCCTCCATCCAACTGACCAAAAGGCAATAAATTTAGAGCTGTAAAGAAACATGCTAAAAATCCCGCAAATAGAAACGGGTAGTGCATCATTTCGTGTGGATTGGGAAATTTAGACATATCATCTACGAAAGCATATTTCATGATCTCAAATAGAAGGTTGGTTCCTATTTGTAAGTCCTCACCTTCAGGGATGTCATTATACACATGCTCTGCATAATCTAACCCATATTCTTTATAGGTATCATGAATTTCAAATATGTATTCTGGTTCTGGAAGATGTGTAAAACCGTAAATCAAAACAAATAATGCAGCAACAAAACCGGCCAATGGTCCCGCTACCCCTACATCAAAAAACTCTTTTGTAGATTTCAGTCTTGACTTAATATTTATAAAAGCACCAAACGTACCTATTGATGGTAGAAATGTAAAGAACCAAGCAGGGATAAAATACGGTAAAGTCACTTTTAACTTATAATATTTTGCTGTGAAATAGTGACCGAATTCATGCACAGTCAGAATACCTACAAAGCAAAGAGAATAGGTTAACGCCCCTTTCCAATGTTCGGCAGTTATTTCTTCAGGAGCTAATATTGTTTTTCCATAAATCCATTCCAATCCTGCCAAAGTAGTCGCTATAAGAGTCAATACGAATAGTAAAAAGTGTTTCCATGTAGGCATACCTACAAACTTTTTCTTTACTATGATCGTTTCTTGTGTATTTTCATCACCTTTGTGCTCGAATGAAGGCTGATTTTCTTCCATATTGTTCTTCTAAAAAATTAGTTTTGCAAGTTAGTAATACCAATCAAGATACAAAACCAAAAATGTCATCATCAAAACATCTACATGCATCATTTGATATTCCCGAAGGAGGACAAACCATGCGATTGGATCATTTCCTTTCGATAAAACTTCCTAACAAGAGTAGAAATGTGATTCAAAAACATATCAAATCACAGATGGTTTTGGTGAATGATAAAAAATCTAAATCTTCTTATCAATTAAAACCATTTGATAAGGTGAAATGGTTCGAATCTTTCAGAAAATTAGAAGAATTAATTCCATATGATTATGATTTAGATATTCTTGAAGAAAATGAATCCTTTATCGTCGTCAATAAACCTGCAAACATGTCTATGCATCCAGGATTAGGAGTATACAAGGAAACGCTTCAGAATGCTTTACAACATCATTACAATGTCACTAATCAAACAGAGGCCTTAGTAAAGGATTGTTTGGTTCAACGGCTAGATAAAGATACTAGTGGGATTGTGGTAGTCCCTAAAACGATTCAAGCAAGAGAACATTTAGGAGATCAATTCAAAGGAAAATCAACCAAAAGAATATACCATGCAATTGTATGGGGAACACCTGATCCTTTAGAAGGAACTATCAAAAAGTTTATAGGTAGAAATCCTATGGATGAAATGAGTATTGAGGTTTCAGAAGATGAAGCTTTTGGAAAAATGGCGATCACTAATTATAAAACCATAAAATCCTATAAAGACTTCTCTGTGGTAGAATGTGAATTGGAAACAGGTAAAACACATCAAATTCGTGTGCATATGCAATATATAGGTCATCCTCTAGTGGGTGATAAAAGATATGAGAAAATGCAATATACAGGCAATTCTCAGCTTCAGAATACTATAGGAAGGCATTGTTTACATGCAAGGCTATTACATTTTGATCATCCAGTGACTTTGGAACGAATGAGGTATGAAATTGGGTGGCCTGAGGATTTAAAAAACATTCTAGAAAAATTCTAATTTTTACCTTTCCGTTAGTTTAAGGTTTGTCTCTTGAATTTCCCAATGGTCATTTACATAATTCATTTTTCCCTCATAGAATAGAACTTTTTTTTCACTAATCAATTTGATTGAAAAATCTACATCCTCCTTTTGAGAATACTCATTTACATTATACTTAATAATAAAATTTTCTAATTTTTCATTGGGGAAATGGCTTTCAACTAACTCTTGATATTTTTCATTTATTAAAGCAGGTTCATTAGTACTCTGATACTTTCTAAAAATGAAAGAGAGTAGGATAAAAACCAGAATAGTTACTATACTTTTTTTCAACATGTGATAATAGGTTTATTTGCTAATTATTCAATAGTTTGATAAAAATAAAAAAAGGTAAGCTCTTTCGAACTTACCTTTCTATTTGTTGGCGGAACAGACGGGACTCGAACCCGCGACCCCCTGCGTGACAGGCAGGTATTCTAACCAACTGAACTACTGCTCCAGTCATCCGTTTTTGAAAGTCTTGATGAAGACTTGTTGGCGGAACAGACGGGACTCGAACCCGCGACCCCCTGCGTGACAGGCAGGTATTCTAACCAACTGAACTACTGCTCCAGTCATCTAGTTTTTGAAAGTCTTGATGAAGACTTGTTGGCGGAACAGACGGGACTCGAACCCGCGACCCCCTGCGTGACAGGCAGGTATTCTAACCAACTGAACTACTGCTCCAGTCATCTAGTTTTTGAAAGTCCTGATGAAGACTTGTTGGCGGAACAGACGGGACTCGAACCCGCGACCCCCTGCGTGACAGGCAGGTATTCTAACCAACTGAACTACTGCTCCAGTCATCTAGTTTTTGAAAGTCTTGATGAAGACTTGTTGGCGGAACAGACGGGACTCGAACCCGCGACCCCCTGCGTGACAGGCAGGTATTCTAACCAACTGAACTACTGCTCCAGTCATCTAGTTTTTGAAAGTCTTGATGAAGACTTGTTGGCGGAACAGACGGGACTCGAACCCGCGACCCCCTGCGTGACAGGCAGGTATTCTAACCAACTGAACTACTGCTCCAGTGTGCTTTTCAGGACGTCGTTTCCTTAAAAGCGATGCAAATATGCACCCTTGTTTGCTATAAAACAAGTATTACACCCATTAAAAATGTAATCTAATCTTAATGAAATTGTAAAAGATTGATTTACAAGTCAAAACTAAATGTGATTTAAATCAAAAAATTGAACATATCTTGATTTTCGTTCAATAATTCGAATTTGTAGCCTCCTGCAGTCATCCTATTTTGAAGTGCATTGAAGTCGTTAGGATCATTCACTTCGATACCAACGATTGCTGGAGCCTTCTCTCTGTTTACCTTTTTTGTGTATTCAAAGTGTACAATATCATCTTTTGGACCTAACACCTCAGTCAAGAATTCTCTGAGAGCACCTGCTCTTTGAGGGAAACGTACCATAAAGTAATGTTTGTATCCTTCGTATAAAAGAGAACGTTCTTTGATCTCCTCCATACGCCCTATATCGTTATTAGAACCCGATACAACACAGACTACCCTTTTACCTTTGATCTCGTCTTTAATTGCATCTAAAGCAGAAATAGACAAGGCGCCGGCAGGTTCTACAACTATTGCATCTTCGTTATATAACTTTAGGATAGTAGAACATACTTTCCCCTCAGGCACTAAGATCACATCTTGTAAGAATTGTTTGGCAATCTGATAGGTATTATCACCTACTCTTTGTACGGCAGCTCCGTCGACAAACTTTTCTATTTTCTCTAATGTAACTACTTCCCCTTGATCTAAAGAGGCTTTCATTGCAGGAGCACCTTCAGGTTCAACCCCAATAATTTTGGTATTCGGACTGATCTGAGAAAAATAGCTACCTACACCAGAAGATAGACCTCCTCCACCAATTGGCATCACCAAGTAGTCGATTTCATCTTTTGCGTCTTCAAGAATTTCTAAACCAACGGTACCCTGACCTTCAATCACTTTAGGATCGTCAAAAGGATGAATAAATACTCTTCCTTCTTGATCACAGCGTTCCATAGCAGCAGCATAAGCATCGTCAAATGTATCGCCTACAAGAACGACTTCTACCTTGTCTTTTCCCCACATTCTTACCTGACTCACTTTTTGATTAGGAGTAGGTGCAGGCATATAAATAACGCCATGAATACCTAGTTGCTTACAAGAATACGCAACGCCTTGAGCATGGTTTCCCGCACTCGCACAAACAATACCTTTGCTTTGTTCATCTTTAGTTAAAGACGAAATTTTATTAAAGGCTCCACGTAATTTATAAGATCGAACAATTTGTAAATCCTCACGCTTTAACCAAATATCTGCACCATAACGCTCAGATAGGTTCATGTTACGCATTAAAGGAGTACGTGTCACTACATCTTTTAATTTTCGATGTGCTTTGACGATTGATTCTACACTTGGTAAATCCACTGCTTCTTTTATTTCCATAATATGATGAAAAGTTGATAGCTTTAAATTGAATCAAAACTATCAAAAAGGGGAAAGCGAATGCTCTCCCCCAGTTCTTGATGTATTAAAAAGCTTATACTATTGATCTAAATTGATCAAGGGCTTAAGCAATTGTATCTTCTTGATCAAATTCTGCCAACAGAGAGCTAATCTCCTGACGTTCCTTTGACAATGCAATTCTGCCTGAACGACCAAATTGCATCAAGCCGTAAGGTTTTAAAGCATCATACAAAGTATGAGTTTCTTCTTTATGACCTGTTTTTTCGATCACAATAAAGTCAGCTTTTGCAGCTAATATTCTTGCGTGATTCTTTCTAACTATTTCTTCAACAGCATCTGAATCTGTAAGATTATCAACAGCTACCTTATATAAGGCTATTTCTTGATAGATGATTTCGCTATCTTCATATACAAAGCAACGAACAACATCTATTTGTTTTTCTATTTGTTTTGCTACTTTTTCAGCTTGATCTTTAGTAGTGTAAAACACTATTGTAAAACGGTGAACATTTTCGATCTCTGATGCTGATGTAGTCAAACTCTCAATATTCAATTTTCTTCTTGTGAAGATAATTGAAATACGGTTTGTTAAACCTACTACGTTTTCCGTAAATATTGATAAAGTAAATCTTTGTTTTCCTTCCATGATATTGATATTACTTTAAACGAACATTTGATACAGATTCTCCAGTAGGGATCATAGGGAAAACATTTGATTCCTTTTCTACCACTACCTCTAAGAAACATGGACCTTCAGTATTTAACCACTGATCCATCTTAGCACTCAAATCTTCTCTAGATTCTGATTTATCCGCTTTGATATAATAAGACTCCGCCAATTTCACAAAATCAGGATTTACCATCTCTGTAAAAGAGTAACGGCTATCGAAGAATAGCTCTTGCCATTGTCTTACCATACCTAAGAAACTGTTATTTAAAACAAGAATCTTTACAGGAATTTTATATTGGAAAATGGTTCCCAACTCTTGAATCGTCATTTGATACCCTCCATCACCAGAGATAGAAACTACTAAACGATCAGGAGCACCAACTGCTGCACCCATTGCAGCAGGTAAAGCGAATCCCATTGTTCCAAGACCACCAGAACTTACAATACTATCTGTAATTTTAAATTCATAGTATCTTGAAGCTTCCATCTGATGTTGTCCCACATCCGTTACGATGATGGCTTCACCTTTTGTTTTATCAGAAAGCATTTTGATTACCTCAGACATTTTCACTTTTTCAGTAGAGTCGCCTAAAGCATATTCCAATACTTCTTTCTTTTCAATTTCATCACAAGCATGGAATTCAGCCAACCATTCTTCGTGCTTTGCTTCGTTCACTTTAGGAATTAACCTTTCTAAAGCTTCTTTTGCATCAGCAATAATTGGCACATCCGCTTTCACATTTTTATCGATCTCAGATGGATCAATTTCGATGTGAATTACTTTTGCTTGTTTTGCATATCTACTTAAATCGCCTGTAACACGGTCGTCGAAACGCATACCAACGGCAATCAATAAGTCACATTCGTTTGTTTTGATGTTGGGACCATAATTACCATGCATCCCTAAATAACCCACATTTAAAGGATGATCTGCCGGTACAGCCGACAATCCTAATAAAGTAGAAGCCATTGGAATTCCTGCTTTTTCAGCAAAGGCAATTAATTCCTTTTCTGCTTTAGAAAGCATTACTCCGTGACCTACTAAAATGTATGGTTTTTTCGCTTGATTGATTAATCTAGCCGCATCATCCAATGAAGATTCTTCCGCCTTTGAAACTGGCTTATAGCTTCTAATTCTTGTACATGGCTTATAAGAAAATTCAATTTCTTGGAACTGAGCATCTTTTGTAATATCAATCAATACAGGACCTGGACGGCCACTTTTAGCGATATAAAATGCTTTTGCAATGGCTTCTGGAATTTCAGAAGCCTTGGTTACTTGGTATGTCCACTTCGTTACCGGTGTAGAAATACCAACCACATCTGTTTCTTGGAAAGCATCTGTACCTAAAAGGTGAGACGCTACCTGACCAGTGATTGCCACCAATGGAGTGGAATCAATCATTGCATCAGCAAGACCTGTAATTAAGTTTGTTGCGCCAGGTCCAGAAGTTGCCAGACATACCCCTACTCTATGATTGACTCGAGCATATCCTTGTGCTGCATGTGTAGCACCTTGCTCGTGACGCACAAGAATGTGTTTCAATTTGTCATCATAATGATAAAGCTTATCATACACCGGCATGATCGCTCCACCAGGGTAACCAAACATTGTATCTACTCCTTCTTCTACTAATGCCATCAATAGTGCTTCAGCACCTGATACTTTTTTGGTTGTCTCTTTGGCTTCTTGTTCTTTAGTGAACTCTTTTGCTGTTGTACTCATTATTGAAATGATTTTTCGTACTACTTGTTCTTAATTACAGATTAAAATTCATCTGTTACACATCCTTCGGACGCTGAAGAAACAGTTTTGATATATTTATATAAAATACCCTTTTTAAACTTAGGATCTGGAGCCACCCACTGTGCTCTTCTTTCTGCTAGTTCCTCATCAGAAACAGCTACTTCGATTTTATTGTTTACAGCATCGATAGTAATCATATCTCCATCTTTCACTAATGCTAGATTTCCACCTACTGCAGCTTCTGGTGTAATATGACCTACAACAAAACCGTGAGTACCACCTGAGAATCTACCATCAGTAATCAATGCTACATCTTTACCAAGACCTGCACCCATAATAGCAGAAGTTGGCTTTAACATCTCTGGCATACCAGGACCACCTTTTGGACCTTCGTAACGAATCACTACCACATTACCTTTCTCTACTTCTCCGTTAGCTATACCATCGATTACAGCAAATTCGTTATCAAATACTTTTGCTGGACCAACGAATTTCTCTCCTTCTTTACCTGTGATTTTCGCTACTGAACCTTCAGTTGCAAGATTACCGTAAAGAATTTGTAAGTGACCAGTTGATTTGATTGGGTTGTCTTGAGGACGCATTAAATCTTGATCAGAACCTAGAGGATCAACATCCGCTAAGTTTTCAGCAATTGTTTTACCAGTTACCGTCATACAAGAACCGTCTAACAAGCCCCAGTTCAGAAGTGTTTTCATTACAGCTGGAATACCACCCACAGCAAATACATCTTCCATTAAATATTTACCAGAAGGCTTTAAATCTGCAAAGAAAGGTACTCTATCAGATACTCTTTGGATATCGTCCAATGTTAATTCAACATCAGCAGCTTTGGCGATGGCCAACATGTGAAGAGTAGCATTGGTAGAACCACCTAATGCCATAATCACTGTTAAAGCGTTTTCGAAAGAAGCTTTTGTTAGAATATCTGAAGGCTTCAGATCTAACTTTAATAAGTTAAGGATCGCTGGACCTAAATTCGCACATTCATTTTTCTTATCATCTGATACTGCAGGGTTAGATGATGAGTAAGGTAAACTCATACCCATTGCTTCAATTGCTGAAGCCATTGTGTTTGCAGTATACATACCACCACATGCACCAGCACCTGGAATAGCATTTTTAATGACACCTTTATAATCTTCGTCTGAAATAGTACCGGCGATTTTTTCACCCAATGCTTCGAAAGCAGATACAATATTCAGTTTTTGTTTTTTCCAACATCCAGAAGCAATCGTACCACCATATAACATGATTGTTGGACGATCGATTCTACACATCGCCATCATTGCACCAGGCATGTTTTTATCACAACCTACTACAGTGATTAAACCATCATAAAACTGACCATTAACAACTGTCTCCACAGAGTCTGCAATAATATCTCTTGATGGTAATGAGTAACGCATACCAATTGTACCGTTAGTGATACCATCACTAACACCAATAGTATTAAATACTAAACCAACCATCCCTTCTTTTTGAACTCCAGCTTTTACTTTTGCTGCCAATCCATTAAGGTGCATATTACAAGTGTTACCTTCATAACCTGTACTTGCGATACCAATTTGAGGCTTATCCATATCCTCTTCTGTCAAACCAATACCATATAGCATGGCTTGTGCTGCTGGTTGTGTATCGTCTTGCGTAATCGTGCGGCTATGCTTGTTTAACATCTCTGCCATAGTTGTCTTCTTTGTTTGTTGATTTAAAAATCAGTTTGTTATATAATAGAATAGTTATCGTATTCTGATTGTGTCACGTATTGTCTGTATTTCTCGAATACTTCAAAACCAATCGTTTCTTCCCAATCTTTCAAGACCAAATGTCTGTCGATAGAGTTGATCCCTGTAATTTGAGCAGCAGTACCTGTAAAGAACGCACCATCGATATCTTTTAGGTCCTCGGGCTTGTATTGTCCTTCTACCACCTCTACTCCTAATGATTTTGCAATATCAAAAACTACATTTCTTGTGATGCCAGGATAGATATGTCCTTTTTTAGAAGTATAAAGCTTTCCTCCTTTTTCAAAGAAGAAGTTGGCGCCTGTACCTTCCGCGATATATCCATCAACATCCAATAATAAAGCATCATCAAATCCTCTTTCTTTAGCTTCTGCAATAGAAACAATTGAATTAATGTAGTGCCCAGAAATCTTTGCCTCTACATTAAACGAATGCGGACTTGGCCTTGTGTAGGCAGAGATTGTGATATCCAAAAGGTCTTTCCCTAAGAATTTATCCCATCTCCAAGCTGCTATAAAAATGTTGTGCTTCTTCGTTGGTGTTAAGTCCATGTTTGCTTCTGCATATACTAGCGGTCTAATGTATGCATCAGTAAAACCATTTTCTTCCAACAACTGATAAGAAACTCCCACTAATTCATCTACCGTATAATCGAGACCGAGGTGCATTGTATTTGCTGCTTCAAGAAAACGAGTAAAGTGTTCTCTTGCTTTAAAGATGTTTGGACCCAAAGCGGTTCCGTACGCTCTCATAGCGTCAAATACGCCATTACCATAGTGTAATGACTGCGAAAACAAATCTGCTTTCGACTCTGCTGCTTTTACGAATTCTCCATTGTGGAAAATTACTGTGTCTTGATCATAATACTTCACCATAAGCGAAAAGTATTTTAAGGTTGATAAATCGGATTTTTCATGTGATAAAAAAAAACCACTGTCAAGTTTTTTATTCTGACAATGGCCAAGTTTTATATTTTTCAAAATATCATATACTGACCATTACCTCTCCTTTAGCAGGACGACGTTAGCGATAATGACAATATTTAGGATGATATTTTGCATTTTTCTCAACATTTTCAATCATTGTTTAGTTCAAATATAATTACCTATCTTTTTCTTTTGCAAATAATATAACATTCCTTTCTTTTCTTTTTGATAATAATTACGACACCTAACATTCTATTGTAATCATTTAACAATGCAAAACATCAAATAACCCTAAATTAGAGAGATTATATTTATCATTTCTAACAAAAAAATTTAATCCGTGTATATTTGTATCAAATAATATTTCTTTTGAAAAATGATACAAAGAGTTGGCAGTATTGTAAGAGATAAAATTTTTCCGTCCCTGACATGGAAAAAAGAAGCAACCTCAATTCCTACTATTTATCTTACTTTTGATGATGGTCCCATTCCGGAGATTACACCTTGGGTTTTGGATCAATTGGCTAAATACAATGCTAAAGCCACATTTTTTTGTGTGGGTGATAATATCAGAAAACATCCTGAAGTATATAATAAGGTATTAGAGGCGGGACATACAGCAGGAAATCACACTTTTAATCATTTACAATATTGGAAAACTTCATATAATAAGTATTTGGATAATGTAAAGGTTTGCGATGAACAACTCGTTTCCAATCCACTCTTTGATACCGATCGAAAGAAACCATTATTCCGACCTCCTCATGGACAAGTAGGAAAACAAATGATACATACTTTAAAAGAAAAGTATGAAATAATCATGTGGCATGTCCTTACCAGAGATTACAATAAGAACTTCAACGAAGAGAAGTGTTTAGCCACTGCAATTAAACTTACAGAGGACGGTTCGATCGTAGTTTTTCACGATAGTATTAAGGCAGAAAAAAATTTAAGGTATGTTCTACCTCGATTTTTAGAGCATTTTTCTAAAAAAGGTTATGTTTTTGCCTCACTTTAATTAAAGAAAATATAATTTTTTAAAGTAGATGCTGAAAAAAACTATATTTGTGTTTACAAAGAATAAAAGCGTTTTAAAAAAATGGGCAAGATCATAGCTATTGCTAATCAAAAAGGTGGCGTAGGAAAAACAACAACTTCGGTGAATTTAGCTGCAAGCTTTGCTGTTTTAGAATATAATACACTTTTAGTTGATGCAGATCCACAAGCAAACTCCACATCAGGATTAAATTTAGATCCTAAGGAAGAAAGAAAAAGTATCTACAACTGCATGGTAGAAGATATTAATGCAGAAGATATTATTGTGGCCTCTGAATTTGATAATTTAGATATAATTCCATCTCATATCGACCTTGTTGGGGCCGAAATCGAGATGATTGATATAGAAGATAGAGAAACAAGAATGTTGAAAGCACTTGAACAAGTGAAAGACAAATATGATTTCATTATCATTGATTGTTCTCCATCGTTAAATTTAATTACAGTAAATGCACTTACTGCTGCAGATTCTGTAATTATACCTGTGCAATGTGAATATTATGCATTAGAAGGATTGGATAAACTTTTAAAGACTATTGACTTGATCCAATCACGTCTAAATCCTAACTTGTTGATCGAGGGGATTTTGATGACTATGTATGATACGCGTTTAAGACTTTCTAATTTAGTAGTGGAAGACGTGAGAAAGAATTTAGGCGATTTAGTATTTAAGGTGATCATCCCTAGAAACATTAAAATTAGTGAGGCTCCTAGTTTTGGCGTTCCTGTGATTGAGCACGATGCGGTAAGTAAAGGCGCTGTAAGCTACCTCAACTTAGCACAAGAAATATTAAAACGTAACAAGATTGAAGTAAAAGCATAGGAACCGATTATTTACCTCGATTAAATGAACTGATAGGCGGATTAAATTATGCCAGAGAAACAAGAAAAGAAAACATTAAAAAGGAGAAATGCACTAGGAAAAGGTTTAGGTGCCTTACTTGGTGAGAATAAATCTGATGCTCAACCTGAGGAAGTAGTGGAACAAGTAGCCCCTACTCCAGAGGTAACACAACAAGTTGTCGAAAAACTTGATGAAATTGCCATTTCTGAAATCGAAAGAAATCCTTATCAACCTCGTTTGGAGTTTGAAAGTGATGCACTTAAAGAATTGGCAGATTCTATTCGTGTTCAGGGTATTATTCAGCCTATTACAGTCAGAAAACTAACAGAACATCAATATCAAATTATTTCGGGCGAACGTAGATGGAGAGCCTCTCAAATGGCGGGATTGGAAAAGATTCCAGCTTATGTTAGAGGAGCCAACGATACGCAAATGCTTGAAATGGCTTTGATTGAAAATATTCAGAGAGAAGACCTTAATCCTATAGAAATTTCAATCACATACCAACGTTTAATCGCTGAATGTGATCTAAAACAAGAGGAACTTGGTGATCGTGTAGGAAAAAAACGTTCTACTGTGGCCAATTACCTTCGTTTATTGAAGCTTCCACCGGAAATTCAAGCAGGTCTAAGAAGTAATAGTATTTCTATGGGACATGCTCGTGCTTTGGTAAACGTGAATAGTATCGAGGTGCAATTGATGATCTATGATATGATTATCAAGAATGAACTCTCTGTAAGAAAAACTGAAAACCTTGTTAGAGATGTGATTCAAGGTAAAGATCTTAAAAGTGCTAGTGCTAAAGCCAAAAGTCAACCACTTGATTTTGAATTCAGCCGTTTGCAAAGAGATTTATCAACTCACTTTGGTACTCAGATTAAAATTAATAATGCTTCAGATGGAAAAGGTGAAATTAAGATTCCTTACACATCTGTTGAAGATTTAAATAGAATACTTGACATTCTTAAAACACACTGATGCCTAAATTCTTTAAATTTTTATCTTTCTTTTCGCTCATCTTATGCCTATTGTCAGTTTCAAATAATGTGCTTGCACAAGTTGAAACTGATTCTGTGTATAGAAATATGACGGAAGACGAAAAAGTGGCTTATAATGAAAGAGTGATCGATTCACTTAATTCATTAAAACAAATGCCCAATCATATTGATCAGAAAGAAAGAAAAAGAAAGAAACGAACTCAGTATAAAAGTTTAACAGGACCAACACAAGCTTCTTTTTATACCATTGTTATCCCCGGTTTAGGTCAGATACACAATAATAAAGCTTGGAAAATACCTATCCTTTATGGTGGGTACGCCGTGTTTGGTTACTTCATTAAATTTAATCATACCAATTATATAGAAAGTAGTCATTGGTTGGCTTATAAAGCTGATGCCGATCCTACTAACGATGATTTAATTCCTGAAATCTACAGAAACCTATCTGTTGACAATTTGGTCTCAAGAAGGGACCGTTTTCGTAGAGATCGAGATTTTATGATTATTGTTTCTTGTGGTTGGTACTTATTGGGAGCATTGGATGCCGCTGTAGATCAACATTTAAAATATTATGATGTCAGCGAGGATCTCTCTTTTCAATTTAAACCGGCTGCTATTCCAGATCCATTAACCGGATTACCTGCATTAGGAGCAACTTTAACTTTAAATATAAATTCGAAATAGATATAACAAATGAATTTTTTATTAATAGGATACGGAAAAATGGGTAAAACCATTGAGGGTATTTTAAAAGAACGTGGACACAACATTGTCAATATTATTGACTTAAACAATAGAGAAGATTTAATCAATATCGACCCTTCTACTGTAGATGTGGCAATTGAATTTACTCAACCTAGTTCAGCCTACGATAATATCAAAGTATGTTTGGATAAAGGAATCAGAGTAGTTTCTGGTACTACAGGTTGGTTGGATAAGAAAGAAGAAGTTGAAGCGGCTACTAAAGCTCAAAACACTGCTTTCTTCTATGCATCAAATTATAGTTTAGGTGTAAATATCTTCTTTGCTTTAAATAAAAAACTAGCTGAGATGATGTCTGCTTTTAACAAGGAGTACAAATCTTCAATGGTTGAAATTCATCATACACAAAAATTAGATGCCCCAAGTGGTACTGCAATCACTTTAGCTGAAGGTGTGATCGAAAAATTTGCAGGTGTGGACTCTTGGACGCTTAAAGGCGAGGATGAAGCTAAAGCAAACGGTATAGAAATCGAAGCACTTAGAGAGCCCGACGTTCCTGGTACTCATGAGGTGACTTACGAATCTGAAATCGACAGAATTGACATTAAACACACAGCACATTCAAGAAAAGGTTTTGCTCTAGGTGCTGTTTTAGCTGGAGAATGGCTTCATAAAAAAGAAGGTATCTTTGGTATGGAAGACATGTTAGCTTTATAGGATTATGAGTAATAAAAAGAAAAAAGGATTTTTAAGGGAATGGGGCGATGCTCTACTTTTTGCAGTAGTAGCTGCAACATTTATTCGTTGGATCGCTTTTGAAGCATTCACGATCCCTACCTCATCCATGGAAAAATCTCTTTACATTGGTGATTTTCTATTCGTAAGTAAATTACATTACGGTCCTCGTACTCCGAAGACACCTCTTCAAGTTCCGCTTACACATCAAAAAATCTGGGGAACTGATATTAATTCATTCTCTGATGCTATTCAATTACCTCAGTTCCGTTTACCTGGATTTAGCGAGGTGAAGAACAATGATGTGGTTGTTTTCAACTACCCAGCTGAATTGAATGATTATCCAACGGATTTGAAAACCAATTATATCAAAAGATGTATTGGTATTGCTGGTGATGATATCGAGATCAAAGAGCAAGTAGTTTATATAAACGGACAAAAAGCGGATTATGGCGATTATGTTAACCTTCAGACAGGTTATGATATGGTCACAAAACAATTGCTTACTAAAGATGCTTTAGAGGAATTAAGTATTTACTATAATATCCATGATGTTGCTATCTTCCCATCTCCAGAAAGAGCAAATTACATTAATGAACAGTATGGTGGATATGTTATTTCGAAATCAAGTGAGAACAATACCTACACTTACAAAAATGTAAATCTTACTGATAAGCAGGTAAAGGAGTTGAAGAAGAATCCATTAGTTGTGTCAATTACTAAAGTGATGGATATTGAACCAAGTCCAAACATTTTTGGTTCAGCTGTAAACAATTGGTCAACTGATAATTTTGGACCATTACACATTCCAAAAGAAGGTGAAGAGGTAAAAATTACTACTGAAACTTGGCCTTATTACAAAGACATCATTCAGAAGTATGAGGAAAATGACAATCCTCAGTTCAAAGGTGGCAAGTTATACATTGGAGGACAAGCAACAGATACTTATACTATTCAACAGAATTACTATTTCATGATGGGTGATAATAGACACAATTCTTTGGATTCAAGATTCTGGGGTTTTGTTCCTGAAGATCACATTATTGGTAAAGCTGTAATGACTTGGTTCTCTAGAAACCCTAATCCTGATACGGGTTCTGTTCGATGGGATCGTATCTTACACATTATCGATAGCGACTTCCAATTACCAAGCATTATCAAGATTATTATATTGGCTATTTTCTTTGGAACAATTTTCTTTTTCTCAAAAAAAGAAAAAGCGAATAAAGGGATTGACAATAACTAAATTTTCTTAGTAAATTATATTAGTAAAAGCCGAAGTACTTCTTCGGCTTTTAGAGCATATTTGAAATACGTTTCAAACGATGTTCACCACAACTATCATATAAAACATATATTCACATCGTAAAAATGAAAAGATACTTACAAGGAACACTAATAGCTCTATTATTGTTGCCCTTATCGGCATGGGCACACGAAGGAATGTGGCTTCCTTCACTACTACAACAACTTAACGAAGAAGATATGCAGGCCAATGGCTTTAAATTGACTGCAGAAGATATCTATTCAGTAAACAAATCAAGTATGAAAGATGCTGTGGTTTGGTTTGGAAGAGGTTGTACTGGTGAAGTCGTTTCTGACAAAGGCCTTATTCTTACTAACCACCACTGTGGTTATGGACAAATTCAATCACACTCTTCAATAGAAAAAGATTTATTGACAGAAGGTTTTGCAGCTCAATCGTTTGGTGAAGAGCTTCCTAACCCTGGTTTAACAGTTTCTTTCGTTGTTAGAATTGACGATGTTACTTCAAAAGTTCTAAATGGAGTAACTGATGGTATGAAAGAAGATGACCGTCAGAAAGTAATTGCAGAAAACATTAAGAAAGTAGGTGATGCTGCTGTAAAAGGTACACACTATGATTACCAAATCAAGCCTTTCTTCTATGGTAACGAATACTACATGTTTACTATGGAAACTTTCTCAGATATCCGTTTGGTATTTGCTCCTCCTTCATCGGTTGGTAAATTCGGTGGAGATACAGATAACTGGGTATGGCCCCGTCATACAGGTGACTTCTCTATTTTCCGTATTTATGCTGGAAAAGATGGCAAACCTGCAGAGTACTCTGAGGACAATGTTCCTTTCACACCAAGATACCACTTCCCTATCTCTTTAAACGGAGTGAAGGCAGATGATTTCACTATGGTTTATGGATTCCCTGGTAGAACACAACAATACTTACCTTCGGAAGGAGTAGATTATACAGTAAACAAATCTAATCCTATCAAAATTGCAATGAGAGAAAAGACGATCGCAATTTTAGATAAGAACATGAAAGCGGATGATGCGGTAAGAATCAAATACTCTGCGAAAAAAGCAAGAGTGGCCAATGCTTACAAAAAATGGATTGGTGAAAGTAAAGGTTTAGAACGTTTAGATGCTATAGATAAAAAAGAAGAGCAAGAAAAAATGTTCGCCGATGCTGTAAAAAACAAACCTGAGTATGCTGGTTTATTAGAGAAGTTTGAAAAGCAATTTGCTGCCGTTGAAAAATATCAATTGGCCAGAGACTTGTTTATCGAAGAGATGTATTATGGCCCTGAAATCTTACGTTTCTCGCTTGGTTTTAATGAATTAAAGAAACTTGAGCCAGGAACTCCTGAGTTCATTGCTGCAGTGGCTAAATTAAAAGGTTCTACAAAAGGTTTCTTCAAGAACTATGATAAAGGTACAGATCAAGAGATTTTTGTTTCTGCCTCTTCTCTATATTCTGATGCAATTGATCCATCATTCTTGCCAGATGCATTCAGAACAGCTAAAGAAAAAGGGAACTTTGATAAATTAGCTGCTTCTATGTATAAGAAAAGTATTTTCTGTAATGAAGAGAAATTGATGGCTTTACTTAATGGTAACGAAAGTGCTATTCTAGGTAAAGTCAAAAAGGATCCCGCTTTTGTTTTAGCCAATGATATTTACGAGATCTTCAATAATAAAGTGGTATTTGAATACAAAACACTTTCTGAAGAAATCAATTTATCAATGAGAACTTACGTAAAGGCTTTAAGAGAAGTATTCCCTAACCGAGAGTATGTTGCTAATAACAAAGGAGCTAGTAAGAAATACTGGTCAGATGCCAACTCAACTTTAAGAGTTACATATGGTAAAATTGAAGGTTCTGAACCAAGAGATGGTGTTGAATTTAAACATTACACTACTCTAGAAGGTGTAATGGAAAAAAGATTACAAGACGTACCGAAGACTCATGAATTCTATGTACACCAAAAATTGATCGACCTTTACAACAAGAAAGATTACGGTCAATACGGTGAAGATGGAAAAATGATCGTTTGTATTACAGGTTCTAACCATACCACTGGTGGTAACTCTGGTTCTCCTGTAATCAATGCAGAAGGTCAGTTGATCGGTATCAACTTCGATAGAACTTGGGAATCGACCATGTCAGATTTGATGTTCGATCCAGTAAAATGTAGAAATATTATCGTTGATATTCGCTATGTATTATTTATCGTTGATAAATATGGTGAATGTCCTCGTTTGATTGAAGAAATGAATTTAGTGAAAAACTAATTTTTATTTCTGATAATAAAAAAGCCTTCAACTATGATTAGGGAGTCTTGGTAAATAGTTAACTAACTGTAAACAAGTCTTCTACTTAGATGTATTTTATATAAAAGACCCCGAAAAATGTCCAAATTGGCTTTTTTCGGGGTTTTAGCTTGTTTAAATTTGAGTTACGACACAAAAATCTATCACAAACCAAGCTCAAATATAGTATGCAACTTTTAATATTCAAGCCAGAAGAAGCTCAACCTTTAAAATATTACAAATTCAAGAATACTGAATTAGGAAAAGTACATTCCTGTATTCCTTGGGAAGAATTGGAGCAACTTTTTCCCACCACTCAGGAAAATTCTGGTAGAAAATCATGGCTTAACAATAAAGGCAAATTAGCCCTAATGTTTTTGAAATCTTATTCTGGATTAAGTGATGAAAAATTAATTGAAAGATTTAATACAGATTGGGCTTATCAGATGTTTTGCTTTCGTTTATTAGGAGATCATGAAGAGATTAAAGATATCACTTTACCTAGTACTATCCGGTCTTATCTTTCTACCAATATTGATATGGACAAACTTCAGTTTATATTATTGAAACATTGGAAAGGAGACATTAAATATTTTAATATGCTTCTGATGGATGCAACTTGTTATGAAAGTGATATAAGACACCCTACAGATGTAAAACTGTTATGGGAGTGCTGCTATTTCGTTTTTGAAAAATTATTATTCAAGGCTTGTAAAGATCTCAATATTAAACGTCCAAGAAATAAATACAGAGAACAGAGAGAAAAATATTTGAACTATTCAAAACGTCGAAGAAAGGGATATAAACTAACCCGAAAAAGAAAGGGTTCATTACTTTATCTTTTGAATAAAGGGTTAAATCAACTACAGGAAGTTTTAAATTTAGGATCAGTCCATTTAACGGAAAAAGAAAGGGCTAAACTACGAACAATCAAGAAGGTACGTTTTCAGCAACAATATATGTTCGATAATAAAGTAGAACGTATTGATGAGCGTATTGTGTCTCTAGCTAAGCCATGGCTTCGACCAATTGTGAGAGGAAAAGAAACAAAAAAGGTAGAATTCGGATTTAAAGCACATATTTTACAAGCCGGTGGAATATGTATTATTGACCATCTAGCAGCCAATGCTTTTAATGAAAGTACTCGTCTTAAACAGAGCTTTTATAAGCATCAAAAAATTTTTGGAAGTGCTACTCATATTGGAGCAGATGGAATTTATGCAACGAATAAAAACCGTTGTTTTATTACGTCTAAAAATATAATCACCAATTTCAAAAAGAAAGGTCCTCGAGCTTTAACTAAAGAAGAAAAAGCAATAAGATCCATCATAGCAAAAGAGCGATCAACTCGCATGGAAGGTATTTTCGGAACACATAAAAGGAACTACGGGTTAAGTAAAATAAAAGCAAGAACCCAAGCAAACGAAATCTTATGGATCACCTTCGGAATATTAACTTCAAATGCTGTGATAATGTCCAAAAAGAAAGAGAAGAAACACGAGAAATCAACCTATGGAGATCAGCTTCAATTAGTCGCATAAAGGAGTCATTACAAAATGTTCCCTGGATAGGTGTGTCTATAGAGTTCTTAAATTGAAAATTTAACTCATTTTGTACTCTGATAAGATGAAAAACTTCAGATTGAAATAAGATTCAAAGGAAAGATCAAAAAAACACCCACCAAAATAGATTTAAAATCTAAATTTTGATGGGTGCTGGAATCTATTTTCCAAGAGTCCCTGATTAGTTGGAGGCTTTTTTATTCACTTGGATTATATAATCACAAATGAATATCAAATTATCTTTTTGATGAAAAACTAAGACTCTAACCCTAAACGGTCTGAAATCTCTTCTATTGCTTCTTCTTCATCTTCGCAAACGCCATCAGAAGCATCTGCAAATAAATGAAGGATTTCCAGCACATCATCTTTTTCTATATCGTTTTCATTCAGATAGATCGCCAAAGTATCCAAAAACGGATCTTTCCATTTATCTAATGTTTTCACTAGGTATTCCAATTCTTGGAAATACAGTTTTTGAAGATTTTCTAATTCACTTCTTGTCAAATCGCTTTTATAGGCATCTGACATAAATTTAGAGAGGTACTTTACAAATACCCACTCTTCATCGTCTACTACTCCGTCAGAAGCGACAATTAAAAGACAAGGAAAGTACATTAGAAGCGTATTAAACTTTTCTTCTGTAATTTCTATATTATTAGCATCAGTATATTCTTTATATAACTGATTTATAGCTGAATTCGCACTCATTGTTAAAAAATAGTTTCAATGTCAGTTAATGTGATTACAATTAATTAGCACATTCGCTCATGGTATTGTAATTTAGCTGATTAAAGACAAATAATTATACGATGAGCGGTATTATTTTAGCTATAGAGTCGTCATGTGACGAAACTTCAGCTTCAGTAGTAAGTCACGGTAACGTGCTTAGTAATATAGTTTCCACGCAAGAAGTACACCAAAAATACGGAGGTGTAGTTCCGGAGTTAGCCTCGAGGGCACATCAAAAGAATATTTTACCAGTTGTGAGCGAAGCTTTAAAAGAGGCCAAAATCGAAAAATCGGATTTGGATGCGGTAGCTTTTACAAAAGGTCCAGGACTTTTAGGAGCCTTACTAGTCGGTGCTTCTTTTGCCAAAGGTATGGCCATGTCTTTAGATATTCCTTTGATTGGCGTAAACCATATGCAAGCACATATTCTTGCTCATTTTATTGATGACCCGAAACCTCAGTTTCCCTTCTTGTGTCTTACTGTAAGTGGAGGACACACCCAATTAGTGGTGGTGAAATCGCCATTAGAAATGGAAGTTGTAGGAGAAACTATAGATGATGCTGTTGGCGAAGCTTTCGATAAAACAGCAAAGATTATGGGGTTAGATTATCCAGGCGGGCCATTAATTGATAAGTATGCGAAAGATGGAGACCCACTTAAATTTGAATTCCCAAATGTAAATATTCCGGATTATAATTTTTCGTTCAGTGGCATTAAAACTGCTTTCTTAAATTTTATGCGTAAAGAAAGTCAGAAGAATGAAAACTTCATTGAAGAAAACAAAGCCGATATTTGTGCAAGTATTCAGCATACACTCATCAAGATTTTGATGAAGAAGTTGATTAAAGCATCAAAGGAATTAAATATTAAAGAAATTGGAATTGCTGGTGGTGTTTCTGCAAATTCATCACTTAGAAATACTATATTAGAAGAGGGAAAGAAAAGAGGATGGAATGTCTTTATTCCTGAATTCGAACATTGCACAGATAACGCTGCTATGATTGCCATGGCTGCCCATTATCAGTTCGAAGGAAACGACTTTGAAGCATTAAGCACCTCTCCAAATCCTAGAATGAAGTTTACAGGAACTAACGAATAACTTTTATGGGAGTCTTTATAGTTATATTCGCTTTTGCTGCCGCTATAGGTTTAGGTGTTTTTTTGAATCTTAACTCAAAAAAATCTCAACCTATAATTCCAGCTGTGAATACATTAACAGATGCAGATGTTATTGCCTTGGCAAAAAAAAATCACGAAGGAATTAGTGTAGCTGCTTTATGTTTACAAGCGAAAGTAAGTGCAAAAGAAGCAAGGAATAAATTAGAAGAACTCAGACAAGAAGGCATTCTTTATTTAAATGTAGATGAGGAGGGCAACGAAAAATTTAAAATAAGCGATACTTCATTACTTGATTAATATTTATTCACATTTATTTAACTAAACTGAATACGTATTCATCTATATTGCTTATACTAATTAACGCTAGAAACATCTTTAGTTCAGTAAAGAAAATGAAATAGATAGAGACCGTTCCCTTTGTGGAAACGGTCTCTTTGTTTTTACGCCTACAGATATAAAAAATCAAAGTTTATTAAATTTTCAACTCTTGATTTTAATTCTACGTTACTCCTTTTTTTAATTCAAATGCTTTACCATATTTGCACTATGGAAACAATACTAGCATTCATTACTTGGGATGTCAATCCTGAAATATTTCCAAGTATATCTTGGTTACCGGTTAGATGGTACGGTCTTTTATTCTCTCTTGGGTTTTTGATCGGTACTTATATCATGGCTAAAATCTTTGTTCGCGAAAACAGACCAGAATCTGATGCCGACGCTATCTTATTATATATGGTTATTGCCACTGTAATTGGTGCACGTCTAGGTCACGTGGTATTCTACCAGCCAGATTACTATTTTACACCCGCTCATTTTATTGAAATCTTCCAAGTTTGGAAGGGTGGGTTAGCTTCACATGGTGGTGCTATCGGTATCATCATCGCATTATATTATTATGCTAAAAAACGTCCAGACCAACCTTGGTTATGGATTTTAGATAGAATTGTCATCCCAGTAGCTTTAGCAGGATGTTTTATCCGTTTTGGTAACTTAATGAACTCTGAGATTGTTGGTAAGCCAGCAGAAGTTGCATGGGCATTTATCTTTACAAGATTGGATAATATTCCAAGACACCCTGCTCAGCTTTACGAATCGCTTACTTACTTAGGTATCTTCTTTATATTAGGTGGTATCTATAAAAAACAAGGACCCGCTTTACCACAAGGCAGATTATTCGGTCTTTTCCTTGTTTTAGTCTTCGGTATGCGTTTCGTTTGGGAATTTTTTAAAGAAAACCAAGTTGGTTTTGAGCAAGGTATGGAATTCAATATGGGACAGTTATTAAGTATTCCTGCCGTATTAGGTGGTTTGTACTTTATTTGGAGATCAACTACTCCAGCTGCAGCCCCTCCTCCATTTCCGGAAAAAAATCCTAATTTAGATAAGGATAAAAAATAAATAGAAAGAAAGCCTGTTCGAAAGACAGGCTTTTTTTATTCTCCTTATACTTTAGTAACTTAAATATACTATTGTAAATAACTCACTCAATTTACTGCGCTATTTCTTATGTCAAAACTTAAATATCTATTGCTATTTTTCTCACTACTTGCCGTTACCTATGCTTGTTCTGAAGAAGACGACCCTACCACAAATGATCCTAATACTGGAGATCCTAACGATCCAAATAATCCAGACGATGAGGCGCCAAGTGCATTTACCGTTACCATTGATTCAATTACCAATCGAGGGGCAATTTTATCATGGACAGCCTCGACCGATCCACAAGGGGGGGATATCAAATATTCTATTGAAGTAGATAATACTACCCTGAGTGATACGCTAACTTCTACCAATTATACAATACAAAACCAAGCGTCCGGTAGTAGCTTATCAGGAAAGGTAATAGCTACAAACACTGACGGAGAAACAACAGAATCAGCATTCGATTTTACCACTTATGTGATTGACATAGGGAAATATCAAGCAATGACAGGTTTTGTAAGTGCTCGATTAGTGGATTGTAATTACCAAGAAGGTGGCAGTGGTCAATGCTATGAAATTACTTTCACAGCGAATAATGTAGATGATGACAATACACATTTATGTCCTGAAAACATCAATCAAGTAGGTGGTTTAGGAAATTATGATGGAGATGGTGTTTCAAATGGATCTCCAAGTAATGGCGATGCTGTAGGTTTTGCCATCCTCAATCAAGCTTTATTTCAAAAAATGGAAAATGATGGTTACGATATCATAGATGCTCAAGGAAACATCAATATCGAACGTTTTGATTCTGGTAGACCTGACCCCAATTTAGCATATTGCTTGGAAGCAGCTCCTGATGATCAATTAACACTCACATTCCAAGTGCCTGTTATTCCTGAAAATATGTCTGCTTCCGATAATATAGAATCTGTAGAATATGTGGGTTTGGCTTTGGATGGCACCCCAATTAATGGAGAACCTCCTTCAGTGGTTAGTTTTGGTGATGGCAACATTCCCTCTTTAGATAGATGTGGTGGTCATCAAGATCCGGCGGGTTATTATCATTGGCATTTTATAGCTCAGAATATGAATCAGATTTTGGAGGATTATGGATATTATCAAGAAGGAACCTTTGAATGTGATCATATCACTCAATCTACCACTTCATTGATGGGCTATGCAAGAGATGGCTATCCGATTTATTCTGTGGCCGATGCAGATGGTGTACCATCAGATTTAGATGCTTGTAATGGACATACAGGTCCCACTGCAGAATACCCTGATGGTATTTATCATTATCATGCTTCTAGAGATGTTCCTAATATTCCTCCTTGTATCAAAGGGAAGCAATCGAGAGATTCATTTATAAAACCAATGTAATCACATGATTAAAAAACTAATTCTACTTCTATTATGTGCATGGGGAACCACTCATGCACATAATCCTAAAATTGCCACTTATAACCTAAGAGATACAGGCATTGGTTGGTATTTAGAGATGAGCTTTGCTAGATCGACCTTGGATAAACAAATGATTCAGCTTCATGGAGAAGATCTTGTAAAAAACTCAACAAAGGCTGAATATCAAAAGCTCATAGTAAACTATTTAATGGATCATATTTTTATTGAAGCAGATGGAACTGATTTAGCTTTTGGTCAAGGTGGCATCCGTTTGGGAGATCATCAAACGGATCTCAAATATATTATAAAATCATTGAGTGATCCTCAACATTTAAATGTCAAAATCAATACCTTTGAAGAGGAACGTAACCACACGAACCTTTTCAGAATATATAAAGGTGATGTCCAAATTGGTAAGTATTTTTTAAGTGAAGAAAATCAATTTTCAACTCAATTCATGATAGAAAATGATAAGATTATATCTATCAATCAAGCATCTTTGAATAGATCGACTCCTTTTTCTACAAAGATTATTCTTGTCATTGGCCTGATTCCAATCCTTGCAGGCCTATTATTTATGGTCAATAAGCTCAAAAAATAATTTGATATACATCTAAACATCAATATAAACCAAACAAACTTTATGATTGCCAAAACTCCAACTCCTCCTTACTATGCCGTAATCTTCACTAGTATCAGAACTAACGTTCAAGAAGGTTATGAAGTCACTGCTGATACTATGGTTGAAATGGCACAACAACAAGATGGATTCCTAGGAATGGAAAGTGCCCGAGATGGGATCGGCATTACTGTATCCTATTGGAAAGATTTAGAATCAATCAGAAAATGGAAAGCAAATAGTGATCATTTGACTGCTCAAAAAATGGGGAGGGAGAAGTGGTATGAGGGGTATACGACGAGGATTGCGTTGGTGGAGAGGGAGTACCGTTTTGATAGGTAGCAGGTAGCAGGTAGCAGGTAGCAGGTAGCAGGTAGCAGGTAGCAGGTAGCAGGTAGCAAAATTAACGCTCGTTTTTAGGTAATAAGTAATAAGTAATAGGTAAGGGTGTGTTTAAATTGGCGCAAATGTTAAGCGACAGCGTCATTTGTGCCCATAAATTTTAGAGGTCTCCTGACCTCGTTTTTTTAGAACTAAGGAACTAAGGAACTAAGGAACTAAGGAACTAAGGAACTAAGGAAAGTTACTTTTTTGAGGTAGAAAACGTATCAAAAGCCCATGAATTTATTCATGGGGACAGAAATTTAAGGTAAAAGGGAAAATTTGATAAATGTAATTTTATCAGATGATTAAATTTTTGAAATGTAACCAACATTATGTTGATAACTTTTTGTTTATATCTGTTCTTAGAAAAGAAAGTTATTCACATTCTGGGGGGTTGATCACATTTATAAAAAAATAAATGTGAATAATTTACGGGGTGCTATACATATTTAAGGCTCATAAATGGAAAAATCCTTTTATGAGCCTTATTTATGTTGATAAGTTTTCAAAAATGGTGCTTACGCTTCCACTTCTTCATAATCACTTACTGGAATACATGAACAAACTAAGTTTCTGTCGCCAAATGCACTGTCGATACGACGTACTGTTGGCCAGAACTTGTTGGCTTGTACGTATGGAAGTGGATAAACTGCTTTCTCTCTTGAGTAAGGAAGTGTCCACTCACCTGTGATTGTCATTTCCTGAGTATGAGGTGCATTTTTCAATACGTTCTCTACAGGATCTGCTTGACCATCGATGACCTCTTGAATTTCCTTACGGATTTCGATCATTGCATCACAGAATTGATCCAATTCCGCTTTGCTCTCTGATTCAGTTGGTTCGATCATCAATGTACCTGGTACAGGGAATGATACTGTTGGTGCATGGTATCCGTAGTCCATCAAACGTTTAGCGATATCTTCTACCTCGATACCAGCTGGCTTGAACTGACGACAGTCTACAATCATCTCGTGAGCGTTTCTGCCATTTGCACCTACGTACAATACTGGATAATGCTCTTTCAATCTGATTTGCATGTAATTTGCATTCAGGATCGCTGTTTTTGTAGCATTCGTTAATCCTTCTGCCCCCATCATTGCGATGTAAGCATAAGAAATTGGAAGAATACTTGCAGAACCCCAAGGTGCCGCTGATACCGCTGAAGAGGCTTTTTCTCCAACATTGTTATCGATTACTGCGTGACCCGGTAAGTAAGGAGCAAGATCTGCAACTACACCAATTGGACCAACACCAGGACCTCCACCACCGTGAGGGATACAGAATGTTTTATGTAAGTTCAAGTGACAAACGTCAGCGCCGATGTTAGCAGGTGAAGTTAAACCTACTTGAGCGTTCATGTTTGCACCATCCATATATACACGTCCACCATTATCGTGAATGATTTGGCAGATCTCAATTACTGATTCTTCGAATACACCGTGAGTTGATGGGTAAGTAATCATCAATGAAGATAAGTTTTCTGAGTGTTGCTCAGCTTTTGCTTTCAAATCTTCCACATCGATGTTACCCGCTTCATCACATTTTACGATCACTACTTTCATACCTGCCATTACTGCAGATGCAGGGTTCGTACCGTGTGCTGATGAAGGAATGATGGCAATATTTCTATGGCTATCACCATTGGCTTCGTGATAAGCACGGATAGTCAATAGACCAGCATACTCACCATTTGCTCCAGAGTTTGGTTGTAATGACATTGCATCAAAACCAGTGATTTCACATAACCAAGCTTCTAAGTTTTTGAAGATCTCTTGGTATCCTTGTGCTTGCTCTTTTGGTGCAAACGGGTGGATCGATCCAAACTCAGGCCATGTTACAGGAATCATTTCTGCTGTAGCATTCAATTTCATTGTACAAGATCCCAATGAAATCATTGAGTGTACTAACGAAAGATCTTTGTTTTCCAAACGCTTTAAGTAACGTAACATTTCATGTTCCGCATGGTATTGATTAAATACTGGATGCGTCAAGAAATCAGATTCACGTTGTAAATCAGCAGGAATAGAAACATTTACATCGTTTGCTAACGCTTCTACATCTACAGATTCATTTAAACCAAGTGCGTCTTGGAAGATATTTACAATATCAACTACGTGAGAAACATCCGTTTGTTGGTTCATTGATAGGCCAATGTTACCATCCTCGAAGTAACGGAAGTTCGTCATACGCTCCTCAGCTAAAATCTTGATTGCTTTTGCTTGAAGAGGTGTTGTATTGATTCTTACAGTTTCGAAATAATCTTTGTTGACTACTTCAAGACCAATTTTTTCAATTGATGTTGCCAAAAGGTTGGCCATTCCGTGTGTACGGTAAGCTATTGTTTTTAAACCTTCCGGACCATGGTAGATAGCATATGCTGCAGCCATCACACCTAACAATACTTGTGCAGTACAGATGTTAGATGTAGCACGCTCACGTTTAATATGTTGCTCACGTGTTTGCAATGCCATTCTATAAGCTTCATTACCATCTTTATCTTTAGAGATACCAATGATACGACCAGGAATTTGACGTTTGTAAGCATCTCTAGTCGCAAGGAAACCTGCGTGAGGCCCACCGTATCCCATAGGAACACCAAAACGTTGTGCAGAACCAACTACAGCATCTGCATCCATTTTACCTGGCTCTTTTAATACTGTTAAGGCTAAAAGATCAGAAGCCATTGCTACCAATACTCCATTTTCGTGAGCTGAAGCAATAAAGTCAGTATAGTCAGAGATAGCTCCATTTGTATCTGGGTATTGAACCAATACACCAAATAAAGTTGGGTCTGTTACATCTAAATCTGCAACATTACCTATCACTAAGTCGACTCCGATTGGAGTACAACGTGTTTTAATTAAATCTAATGTTTGTGGGTGACAAGTGTCTGCTGCAAAGAATTTATTGGCTTGCTTTTTCTTAGCACCTTTTCTAGCTCCATGGAACATATGTACCACTTCACCTGCTGCTGTAGCTTCATCTAATAGAGAAGCGTTGGCCAATTCCATTCCTGTAAGATCTGTCACCATAGTTTGGAAATTTAAGAGCATTTCCAATCTACCTTGTGCAATCTCTGCTTGGTAAGGAGTATAAGCAGTGTACCATCCTGGATTTTCCATGATATTACGTAAAATTACCGGAGGGGTAATTGTGTTGTAATATCCCATACCAATATAAGAACGATAGATCTTATTCTTCTCTGCAATTGTTTTGAATTGACGTAAGAATTGGTATTCCGTTAAAGGTTGAGGAAGTTCTAAAGGTTTCTTTAGACGGATTTTCTCAGGGACAGTTTGAGCGATTAATTCATCAATATCTGATACCCCTAAAGCGGATAACATCTCCTCGATTTGAGTATGGTTGGGCGCGTTGTGCCTTGCCTCAAATCTCTCGAAATTGTTTAAATCAATTTTCATCGACTATGGTTGTGTTGTGGTAATTTTGAACGAGCATATTGAAGGTTATCGAAGGAGTGGTAAATTATTCCCGCACCCTCCCTATCAAATGCTGCGGCAAATATAATTAACTTTGATTATTAAATAAACCTTACTAATTATTTGTGAAAATAATTTTCAGATAAGGCTTCATATTTTGAATATAATAACATAATTATAGTATCTGTTTGGTAACTGTTTAAGTGAATAAATTTTCATTTTAAGTGAAATGAGTCAAATACTTACATATGTTGAATCTTTTGGATAAAATAATGAACACAATGTATTAAATTGCCTTTAATTCAGTTTGATAATCAATTAATTATATCGAAATTTAAATAAAGTACAATTTTAGAAATGTAAGACTTGCATTTCGGATGACGAACCAAGTTACCCCACTAATGAAAACGAGTACACTGACTATACTGCTTACTATTTGTTACTTAAATTGTTTTGCACAATGTAAAACAAATCAGGCTATTGAATTTTTTAATTACAATACAGTTAACAATCTCTATCTCGAAATTGATTCTACAGATTATAATCAATTTATCTCCATGTCTTTAAAACCAAACCAATTAGTGTTTGGGCAACTGAAGATCGAAAATAAAGGAAAGAAGGAATCTTACTGCGGAATTAGTTTTCATATCAATGATAAAGTAGAGGATAGTAATTACAAAAAATCCCTTAAAATAAATTTTGGTCAGCATACCGATCAGTTAAAAGGCATATATCTTGAAGCCATAAATAATGATCCTACTTTATCTAGAAAAAAATTGATGAATAAACTCTTGGTTGATTTGGATATACCAACACCAAGAATGTCTCACACCAATTTATACATCAATAATCAATTTATAGGCTTATACCTCCTATCCGAACCAATTGATGAACGCTTTTTACATCATCAATTTGATACAAACGATGGAGTACTTTACAATGCTCACTTCGGAGCCGATTTAATGAACGATCCAAATTCATATTTAGATGATAAAGTATATCAACTTTATTCGGGAAATGATTTTCATAACAATTCACTTCATTCTTTCTTAGACAGCATTAACCTCTTACATCATACTGAATTTAAAGCTTACATTGAAAAACATTTTGATACAGAGACTTTCATCAAAACATTAGCAGTTGAGATACTCTGTGGACACTGGAATAACTACGCATACAACAAAAACAACTTCAGTTTATATCAACATCCTAAAACAAAGAAATGGACTTACATTCCTAAAGGATACAATAACACATTTGGTATAAACTATGTTTCTAATCGAATTGATTGGGCGGTTAGAGACGTAAATCATTGGCTAGATCCTTATGAGGCTCGTTTATTAGTCAGTAAAATTTTAGAAGATCCTGATTACAGAAATCAGTTCAATATTTTTATTCACCAATATATCAAGACGACATTTAATACTAAAGTATTATCCCCTTATCTGAACCATCAGAAAGAAATTTTACTCCCGTATGTCGAAAACGATTATCTCTACTGTATGGAGTATGGTTGGACAGAAAGTGATTTTATTCTCTCTTTTGAACATCAAACAAACAACCATATTGATCATGGTTTAAAAGAATTTATTGATGTTCGAAGTCGTTCTGCTTTAAAACAGGTGATATTACCTACAGAAAACGATTTGTCATCACATTGGATCAAAACCATTCAATACCTGCCAGAACCTGATAAAAATGTCGTTTGGATGACCATGAACGATATGAACTATAAACGTTGCATGGTGACTGTAGTAAACGACAAAGGGAAAACAGTTAAACGATTCATTTATTCTCCTGCTGCATCGATAAAAGTGGAGTACGATAAATTCTCAAAAGGTACTTATTTTTTAAATACTGAGATTGAAAATACTAAAGGTAGCTGGGTGAATTTGCCGAATGTATTGGTAACGAATTAAACTTTAGTATAATTCTAAAAACACAAACTAGAAATTAAACTTCATATTAAACCTACCCCATTTAGGGTAAAGTGGTGGAAATGTGTTTTCTGGCTGATAATTATGGCGATCCCAATGGTATTCGAAGGCACCTATTCTATGGGTTAAAACCACCCCTACAGATAAAGTATGTATTAATTTAGGTATTTGATGATACTCAATTACATAGGGTGATTCCTCAAAAGGAATTAAGCTTCCTTGCATTTCTCCAGAATAGACATTTAGCATCCCTCCAGAGACAAATTTGATATAGGCCTGTGTTATCTTGAAATTACGTAAAAGCCAACTCTCTTCTGCTTGTTCTCTTAAGGTTTCATCCTCAGACCACATACCGCTATTGTATTTCATTTTAGAATATTTGGTCTCTTTTAACTTATAAAAGCTACTCGTATTTTCTTTTTTACTCCAAGGTCTTTCACCATTTATAAAGTGATTATTAAACAAGCCAATTCTCAATTGAATACTACCTTCAGCGGAGATATCCATTGTACCTACAGTTGCTCTTAGTATCAAAAAGTTTTCAACAAAAGGTAATACAGATACAAAGTCCTGTTTGTATATCACTGTATAATTAAGTAGTAATCCATTCCCTATTTGGTTCTTCCATCCGTTAATGGCTCCATTACCTATTGCACTATGAAATTTATTCTGGAAAAAATCTGCTCCAGCAATTTCTCCTACTACCCCAATATCAAGATAGGTCTCTAAAATATATCCATGAGATGGAGAAAAGGACTCTCTACCTAATCTTAAGAACGTTTGTCCACAAAATGGAATATCTGTAGAATCTACTTCAGTTTGTTCTACATTTTTGGGAGTGTACATTCGATGAGCAAAACTTACTGTATAAAGATCGTGACTATCTTTTGCCTTTAAAGTTAAAGCCCTTGTGAATTTATTATCCAACCCTTTCCAACCTGCTGTGATGGCTGTTCCAAAACTATAAAATTGATCTGTACTCTTTAATAGAAATAGATCCTCATCCACTGTGAGGTTAAAATAAAAGGGCGACTTCTCTTTATCTTTCTTCTTTTCTTGAGCATGAGTATTTTTCACTTGCAATGAGAAAAAAGTGATAAGAATTAAGCATTGGAAATAGATGAACTTCGAATTCAAAAGAGAATAGATTAGAGTAAATAGAATTGTTTTTTTGTAATTAACTAAATTAATAAAATAATTTAAGATTGTTCTCATTTCAATCAACCTCAAGTTCTATCTGATCACTTCTACCCAATAATTTGATAAACAAAAAGTACACAGGTAATAAAAAACTGATTATCAATGTTTAATAATATCACACCCATGTTTAAACAACAAATTCTATCACTATACCTAGTTATTGTATTGATATTCAAAGATTTATTAAGTGTAATATTGACATTAACATTTGATAATCTCTTATTTGTAATCTTAACACATGTAACTGTCTGTTTCTAAATCTATTACCAACTAATTCAACTCTAACTCAATCACTTATTATGAAAATTATCAAGGCAACAAAAGAAACACATTATCAAGAATTTTTAAATCATTGTCCTCACCAATCAGTAAGCAAGGAGTATTTAAAAAAGAACGTCACTTACATTCTCGTATTGAAAGGGGAAGTAGTTGGTGGGTATGTTTTTGGCAACACCTATCCTTATCGTTATACCGAACACATTACGGATAAAATCGATAAACAGAAAATGCTTCACTTTACTGCGTACAATAACGTTACTGAAATTACGTGTATGTGGATAAAACCTGAACTTAAGAAATCTTACATTAGTAAATTTATGTGGGCGTCAATAGGTTATAAAGGCTATTTTGGAAATGCTGAATATTACTTATTTGGCACTAAATCAAAAAAATTCGCCAAAGTCTTAAATTTCCCCATGAGTACCAAACGTTTCATGAGTAGCAATACAGATGATAGAAAAAAGTATCATTTCTTTATTGCTGATAGAAAAAAGACTATTCTTGGTGCATTTGAAATAGTAATGGGATTATTTATCAAGAAACCAAATCAAGAATTAATTAGCGAATAATTATATATATCAAATCTTAATTTACACTACAGACTATCAGTATGGACGTTATTTTTCAACGTCCATACTTTTTTTACACATATGAATGATTTAGAAAGGTAACACTCTAGATACCTCCTCTTTATATTTTTTAAATGCTTCAGGACGATTTTTCATCATTTGTGCATCTTTTAATGGTATTGAAGCAAACATGAACATTGCCCACATTCCTACTGAACCTAATGCTGCATACCACGGAGCATTATATGCATAAGCCATAATTGCTAATCCAAACCAAAACATCATCTCTCCTAAATAATTCGGATTTCTTGATTTTCCCCAGATTCCTGTTCTTAAAATATCCGATTTTTGTGGATTGCTTCTTTTTCTAAACTTATCCAATTCGTTATCTGCTAAAAGCTCGAATATTCCTCCGATAAATGACATAAGGGCACCAATGTAGAAATAAAATGGTAATTGTTTCATTCCTACAAATAAGCTTTTGTAATCAAAAACATAGATCATTCCCCAAAAAGAAAGGAATACAATGACTGTTGGATAAAAATGTAAGGCTAAAAAATTAATAGGTTCAAAACCTTTACCGAATTTGTTTCTAAAATTTTCGTATCTAAAATCTTCATGATGCCATCCCGGCCATCCTCTTGCCCAACTTAATGTTAAACGCCAAGACCAGAAACTAATGACAAAAGCAGCGGACCATTGAGGAAATTTCCAATGTCCTCCACCTAGATAGAAATAAAAACCCACCAATAAATAGAAAGGAATCACGGACCAATAGGCATCATAAGTACTGGTGTTTTTTTTGATTACAGAAAAAATGTAACAGACTACTGTCATTACAACATCTGCAATGAACATATTCCATATTCTATTACCAACATCAATATATTCGTAGCTCAGGACACCAGAAATGCCTATAATAATGTAGATAATAGTTATTTCAACTAACGCCTTTTGTTTGCTTGTCATGATATACGCTTAAGATTATAGTCTGAAAAAGCTTGGTATCTATCCGTTAACCAAGGATATTTTAATAGGTCTTCCGGTTGGGCAGACCATTCAATTTTTGCAAATTTACTCACGATACCTTCAGCATGTTTATCTTCGTCGTGAGTAGGTACAATTACTTTGGGCTGAATTTGTTCACAAAGTTTCTCTACGCTTTCTATTCCGGGGGAAACGACACCACCTAAGAAGAAAGGTAATTTGTAAAGATTAAAAGGGGTGAACATCAAGGAGCAGGTAGGAACGTTAGCCAAAGAATCTAAATGTTGTTCATCTAAACTAAAACCATGTGATAATAGATAAACACTTTCATTTTCTGAAGACAGCACGTATCCATCATAAATGGGATCTATCGCTCTTCGGGTTGGTAAAAAATAAATATCAATATCGTTTATAGAAATTTTAGATTGATGTTTATCTAATCCAATAAATTCAGCATTTGGCAAGGTCTTTTTTATCTCTTTCTGAATGGATTTGGGACCTATTACCTTCTTTGGTTGTAACTTTTCTAGGGTAACTTGATGTAAATGATCAGGATATTTTTGTGTAATCAATACAGCATCAAAAGATGGTACTTTACCATAATCTAACGGAGGCGTTCTATGCCATTGTTTATTGAACCAAGAAAAGTAATCTATTTCAACCCCTTCCAACCAAGGGTCGATCAGAAGTTTCAATCCTTCAAACTCTAAAAACCAAGAGTTATCCATATTGAGCCGCTGTAAATTAATCATATAAAGAGAGTCCGAGTAAATTATTGATCATTAAAGATCAATCATCAGTTTAAATTATGTTTCAAAAGTATAACGTTAAACCGATTACATTGTTTGATCTGATATGGTAAATTTTTCTTTATTACTTCTAAAAATTGTGCCGTCCTTTAACGTTAACTCAAAAGTAATTTCTCCGTTGGTGAAGGCAACATATTCTGATAATTTGATTTTAAACGAAGGTTGGTGTGATTCTAAAAAATATTGAAAACTTTCACTTTCCATCCATTCCGTTTTAGTACGATTTTTTTCACCAATCTGATTGTTTTCTGTAATAATAAACAGGTCGGATAAATCCTCTCCAGCCGTTCTTCCTGCTACTTCTTTAGAATAAATGATTTTATAATCTTCTATTTCCTGATCTATAATATATCGAGGTCCTGCAGTAGCATAAGCTTGTTGAACGAAGAAGTAATTATTGTTTTTTTGTCGATCTTCCATTGTTGATCCCACTTCTTCATCATTTACCAACATATTTAATTGTATAGCGATTATCGCTTCTTGATAATCTTCTGAAGGATGATCTTCTAAATAATACAATTCATCATTATGGTAGACTACACTACCCGAATTGATTTCAATACCATTAATTTCTAAGTGTTCATCCCAACCAGGACCACAACCTGGATCACCTGGAATAATTCCACAAGCCGCAATGATAACAAAATGAAAGAGAGAAAGAATGAGAGCACGTTTTAATAGTTGTTTCATAGTTTTTTTCCGTTAGTTAATCACCTGAATTTCCTTTAGTTTTTATGAGTAATAGATTTTAATACTTCAGATGAATAGATGTGAAAGTTATTAAAATTCGGGTACGATCGCAAACATGATTCCGTATTTTCTACTCGCAGTTTCCTGATAGGTAGCTCTGTATAAAAACATCACTTTCACCATTCTGAAAATATTCTCTATCCCGCCTCCTACTTCTACATAAGGTACCGATGGATCTAAACTTCCAAAAGTAGGATCGTCTTTATCCCATGGATTTACATTGGCAGCCAAATTTTCATCAGAAACTCCACCCCATAGTAAATTGGTAATCCCAAACGTTTTGATGTTCCACTTTTTCACTAAAGGAATACGATTCATAAATAAACCTTCGAAGTGATGAAACATCCGGATACTTCCATAAGCATCCGACATAAACTCCCCAAAGCCCATTAAGTTGTAACTCGATCGATCATAGATATATCTTAAATTATTTCCTCTATGTACAAATAATAAAGGGAAGGGAACTGTTGAAGGAGTCCATCCTGCTGAGGCAACGTAATCTAATCTTCCAATCGCCCCTAACTTGAAACGGTGACTGATACTCATGCTTACTTTATGATAACTGTCCGTTGCATTCAACACATTAGGTAAACCTCTACTATAATTTATTGATATATAAGGCAGCTTTCCATTAGCCGCTATATACCGATTTAAATGTCGGCTTGTTACATATTTTTTTCCAAAATCGAAGATGATAGACCCTCCAATTTCAGAAGTAGTAATTTGATTAAAAATGAGAGAATCTGTCGTTGGTGTCGTAAAGTAGTTTTCGTCTTTATAAGTAAAGGAACCTCTTAATTGAATCCCTTCAGCGATATAACTTCCTCCTGTTATTTTGTATTCATCTAAAATGTAAGGATTACTATAAGTCCCCCACAATTGCTGAAACCATAAATAAGGATCTTGCCCAGGGTAAGTTATCCCTGCCCCTAGTCGTTGAAGAGAATGTTGTGCCCTTGCATAAAGAAAAGTCCAATTGTCTTGATCAATCACATATTTCCCCATCACACCCCATTTCCATTTCTGGTCTTTAGTGCCATAAGCAATGTGCCCACCCATAACAAAGTTCTTATTCCATTGTGTATTGGTTATTCCTCCAACTTGCAAATGATGCCCTTCCACATCATTTTGTGCATAAAGGGCTAATAAAGAACCAAAGTCAAAACCTCCCATTCGATAGTAGCCTGTCACGGCCATATCAATTAACTTGGCGGTAGTTTTTACCTCTCCCATCGTTTTTACGGTATCAATCATGGCAAAAATACTACTGTCTTGAGGTGTTGTTATCAACTCTTGGTCATCTGACAAAAAAATATTCTGAGTACTAATATCCACTTGAAATTTACTCCACTTTTCATTCAACTTTCCTCCTACATACATTCTAATTTTCTGTTCGGAAGGAAGCCAAACTTGGGAAGAGTCTATGGGTGCTAGTTTTTGTTCAACATGAATACTATCGATAAAGTTGATAGGAGAAGATCGACCAATATCAGCAGTGATCTTTTTTATCGCAAAATTCTTTTCATCATCAGTTACCCAAATTGTACCGCCAAAAGTCATGTCGTTTTCCCGTCTTGGAGTATATGTGATTCTATAACACCAATCGTTATCTACCTTTTCAAAGGTCTGCAATTCATAATCAAAATAATTCTTGAAGGTAGGATTTAAAGGGGATACAAAATCGTAGTTTAAAAACCTCATCCAATGTTGATAAAAATTGATGGTGGTCTTTTCAGGATCCAAACCCTCTTTAAATTGTTGTTCGAATTCCGGACCTAAAAACGCTTCTTTATAGCTAGTGACTTCTCTTTCTTCTGAGATTCCATTGTACAGTATTTCTGATGAAGAATGTGATGCATATACAGGAACAATCGGTATTCCTTTCTTGTCCTTCTCCAAGGTTCCCACCGCCTGCATTTTAGATACGGCTTTATTGACTAATTTTCTTTCGAAGAATGATGAATCTAAATCAGCAAAATAGATATGTGTATAAATATTAGATTGATAAGTATAGTCTTTTGATTTTTTGAAATTATGCAAATCTGCGTTTTTCATAGCCAATCTGATAATTTCCCAAGCTGGATTTTCGTAACCTCTTCTACCAACAACCACTTCTTCCAATTGTTGGGTTGTACTTGATAAAAAAATAAGCTGTTCTTTAGAAAGGTCAATCGTATCTGTTTGAATATAGATAGTTTTATACCCTAAACAACCAATCTCAATACGACCTTTATTAGTTATATTTAAATCAAATAATCCCTTTTCATTTGTAGTAGTTCCTTCTTCTTTTTCCGCTACTTTGATGTGTGCAAAAGGCACAGGTCTCAGAGACGTTGCATCAATTATTTTCCCATAAAACTTGGATGGATTTTGGGCGACAATAGAACTGCCAATAAGTAGAAATAATATGAAGAATATTGACTTCAAATTGTAAAATTTAAAAGGTTTGATATTAGAAAGATAATACAAAATATTTTTCGAAAAAACTCTTAACACCCTATTCGTAAGTAGAGTTAAATGAAATTATTAAACGGACTCAAAGGTTTCAATAAAGCATGAAATTTATACTCTCTTAATATTATTTTGTTATCAATGGTTAAGTTTTAACAATACTGTAAACAGTATTTACATTCAATGATTTTTATTGTAAAAAATACATTTCAAACAAAAACAGCCTTCACTTTATCGAAATCCTAACTAAGTAAACAATACTGCACTTAAGATAACATTTACTCAAATTTGTTACACAATATTTTATAAGTGCATTTGTATCAAATTTTAACAATTTTGCGTAAGAATACGAGACTTGTAATCAGCTTTTAATGTTACAAGATATAAATAAATACCACTATCAATCAGACTTATGAAAAGCTTAAATATCATTTTCCTCTCACTATTTCTGTTAGTGTTTACCAACATAAATGCACAAGAAATCCCATTAAATCCTGATGTTAAAAAAGGTACATTATCTAATGGTATGACTTACTATATTCAAAAGAATGACAAGCCTGCTAATGAGGTTCAATTTCGTTTAATTATTAAAGCAGGATCAATCTTAGAAGATGAGGACCAAAGAGGATTTGCTCACTTTTTGGAACATATGGCATTTAATGGTTCAGAACATTTCCCTGGTAATAGTTTGATTGATTATTTCCAATCTATTGGTGTTCAATTTGGAGGTGATATTAACGCTTATACTGGCTATGATGAAACAGTGTATATGTTGCCTGTTCCCAATTCAGAAAAGGAAACATTAGACAAAGCATTTTACTTCTTCGGCGATATTTTGGGATGTTTAAGTCTAAACAAAAAAGATATTGATGAGGAAAGAGGTATCATTCACGAAGAATGGAGAACAACTACTGGTTTAGGCGATCGTACTCGTGATAAAATGTATCCTCTATTGTATTTCAACTCAAGATACAATGAACGTTTACCTATTGGATTGATGGATGAAGTGGTATTGAACGTAGGTAACGAAGAGGCATTAAGAAGATTTTATAAAGATTGGTACCGTCCGGATTTAGCTACCTTATTGGTTGTAGGTGATATTGACGAGACGGAAATTGAACAAAGAATAAAAGATACTTTTGGTGGTAAAACAAATCCGTTAAACGAAAGAGAAAGAGTTTACTATTCAGTAGAAAACCACCCGAATACTTTGATTGGTAAAATGGTGGATGAAGAAATTACTTCAACATCTGCGATGATTATCAACAAGATGCCAAAACAAAAAGAAGAGACATTACAAGATCTAAAAACAAGTGTCGCTAACATTCTTTACACTTACATGATCAACCAACGTCTTCAAGAAGTGGCTAAAACGAAAGATGCTCCTTTTATGTTTGCCTCTTCTTATAAAGCCGGTGGATCGGGTGATAAGGATAGATACATGTCTAATGTTTCTGTAAAATCTGGTCAAATACTTGAAGGTCTGAAAGGGATATTAAACGAATTATATCGTGCCAAAAAATTTGGTTTCTCTCAAGCTGAATTTGAAAGAAAAAGAGCCATTCTCGCAAAGGATTTAAAAACTGAAGCGATGGAGCAAAGTTCTTTAAAATCTTCTCAATACATCGGCAATTTGATGAGTCACGTGATCTATGGATCAGAATATACTTCGGCCGAATTTAAAAATGATTATCTAGATAAAGTCATCAAGGAAATTACTGTTGAGGATATTGAAGCTTTAGCTCAAAAATACATTCAAAACAGTCCTGAAAACAGAGTGGTATTTATCAACGCCCCTAAAGGTGAAAAAATACCATCTGATGAAGAAATTTTAGAGGCGATCAATAGCATCGATTATGCATCACTTACTCCTTACCAATCGGAAGAAGTAGAGGGACCATTAATGGAAAAAGAGCCTGTTGCTGGTAAAGTAATTTCAACAACAAAAGACGAAGTCTTGGGTACTACAACCCTAACGTATGAAAATGGTGCTGTGGTAGTCATCAAACCCACGACGTTCAAAAACGATGAAATCCAGTTTAGTGGTACTCGAGATGGTGGTTATTCTTTAGCATCAGACGAGCAATTTAATAATGCATCGCTTGCTGCTTCATTGGTAGAACTTGGTGGTTTAGGCAAATACAATAAGCAACAATTAGAAAAGCTTATTGGCGATAAACAAGCTACTGTAAGTACAAACATTAATCGTTATAGCGAGACTGTTGGAGGTAAATCTACTGTAGAAGACTTCGAGACAATGATGCAGTTAACTTACATGAAATTTACTGCTCCAAGAAAAGATAAAGAACAGTTTGATCTATACATTTCGAATAAGAAAGAGTACAACAAAAACCGTTTGAATGATCCTGATTCCTACTTTGCAGATGTAATCAACAAAACGATGTTTAATAACCACCCTAGAGTGGCTACATTGTTGACTCAAGATCAAATTGATGCCCTTAGCTTAGATGATGCTTATGACTTCTACACCTCAAGATTTAGCTCTGTAAGAGGGATGCATTTTGTCTTTGTAGGAAATATTGATTTAGCTACTGCACAACCATTATTGGATAAATACATTGGTGGATTACCTGGCGGAGAGATCGTTCATAACTATCGTGACAACGGTCTTAGAGTACCTAAAACCAAAACAGTCATTGATGTTGCCAAAAGCAAATCAGAAAAAACGAAAGTGATTATCCGTTACCAAGGTAAATACCCTACAGGTCAAGATAATCGAATTAAAATTGAGTTGTTAGGTGATGTAGCCACCATCCGTTTAACGAAAAAATTAAGAGAAGAATTAGGTGGTACCTACTCTCCTTTTGCCTATGGTCGTGTAATTGAACAACCTAACAATGAGTTTCAATTCAATATTGTATTTACGTGTGCACCTGATCAAGCGGATACTTTACAACAAGTTGCTCTACAAATTGTAGACGATTTGAAAAAAGAAGTGAAAGCAGAAGACTTGGATAAGGTGAAGAAAACAGCAGTAAATCACCGTGAAAAAGCGCTAGAAAGAAATAATTACTGGGTGGCTTTGTTACAAAATGCTAACGAACGCAACGAAGGAGCATCAGAATATGTAAAATATGTTAAAGAGATTAACGAGGTTTCACAAAAAGATCTTCAAAAAGCTGCTTCGAAATATTTAAAAAATAACAAGGTATTCATCTTCACTCTAAGTCCAGAGAAGACGAAATAACTAAACTATCATGTTAACTAATAACAAAATACTTACTTCAATATTATCCATCTGCTTATTTCTGTCTTCATCTCAATTGTTTGCACAAGAACAGGTTGAGGTGAAAGGTATGGTAACTGATGCTGAAACGGGTGAACCCCTTATTGGTGTGAACGTTATCATAGAAAATACAACATCGGGTGTGGTAACTGACTATGATGGTCACTATAAGATTGGTGGCTTATCAAGGAACACAACGCTTGTGTTCCACTACATTGGCTATCAGGAACAAGTAGCAACAGTAGGCGATCGATCATTAATTGATGTTCAATTGAGCCCTGCCGTTGAAAACTTGGAAACAGTAACTGTATTTGGGGAGAGTCAAAAAGATGCTCGTTCAATTACTGGTTCTGTCAGTAAAATCGACACTAAAGTGTTCTCCACAGGTACTCCAGCAGGATCGTTTGATCAGTTACTTCAAGGTCAAGTAGCGGGTTTAGCTGTACAAGCAACGGGTGAACCTGGTGAAGCTTCTCAGATAAGAATACGTGGTAATAATTCGTTAGGTATAAGATCAAAAGATGAGGAATTGACCACATTCAATACTGCCAACGAGCCATTGTATATCATGAATGGTATCCCAATTACCTCTGCTGTATTTGCGACGATCAACCCTGATGATATCGTAGAAATCAAAGTCTTGAAAGATGGTTTATCTACTGTAGAATACGGTACTCGTGGGGCGAATGGTGTAATCGAGATAAAAACCAAAAGAGGTATTGTGGGGAAAACCACTTACAATGTACGTTACCAACATACTATTCGTCCGATCGGTGGATTAGGAGGTATAGATTTGATGGGATCTAAAGAAAAGTTAGCATTAGAAAGAGAATTGGGTATTACCAATGGACTAGGTTATGTGTATTCTCCTAGACCAGGTGATATTGGACCCGTTTTGGATTACAAAGCACAGAAATATGCTGAATTAGAAGGGATCAATACCAATTGGTACAAAGAACTTTCTAGAGTAGGTCAGGTTAAAGATTTACAAATGAGTATATCAGGTGGTGTGGACAATACAAGATATTTCGTTTCTGCTAACTACTATGATGAGGACGGTTCCTACAAAAATTCTTGGGCAAAACGTTTTGCTACTCGTTTCAGTTTAGACCATAATATCAACGATAGATTATCTGTAGGTTTTGATGCTTCTATCGCAAGAAGTGAGCGTTCAAAATCAGCAACTTCACCAGCTCGATTGATCTACACCTTACAGCCTTATGAAACAGTAAATGATACGGCTTATGTATCAAGAAATACGAACATAGCAGGTGTGAACTTCGAAAATCCTTTCGATGAATTGTACAACAATTACAGTGAGAATACGACTTGGCGATTGAACATCAATCCTAAGATTTCTTACAAGTTAACGAAAGAAATAAACCTTAGAGCGGAGTATGGCTTATCTTACTCAGAGTCAGAAAATACGACTGTGAGTTTAGCCAATCCAAATGGTATTACAGACTTACAAATTGGTGGTAGAGTATCCAAAGGTCAGTCAAAAACGACTACCAACCGTTTGAACTTAAGTGCTGACTTTATGAAAGCATTTGGGGATCATTTTGTAACGGTTGCTGCTGGTACAGAATACATCCAAAACAATAACTGGGGCTTTGGTTATAATAGTGTAGGTCTTTCTCCAAAAGTAGATCCTACCATTGGAGCAAATCCACAGGCTACTATCAATAACTCTAAGTTTAACGATGGGTTATTAGGTTTCTATGGTCGATTCTCCTATAGCTATAAATCAAAATATGATTTTACTGGATCAGTTAGATTTGATGGGTCCTCTATATTACCTAAAGAAAAACAATTTGTAGGTGCCTACGGTGCCGGTGTTGCCTGGGATATGAAGGCTGAAGATTTCATGGCCAACAATACATTGTTTGACCAATTAAAATGGAGAGTTTCTTACGGTTTGAATTACAACTCAGGAGGTATTCGTCAGACACTAGGTATGCCATTCTATGATTTCACGAACAGTGATACTTATAGAGGTAACAGAATGATTAACCTAGTAGAATTCTACAATCCAGATTTGAAATTCGAAAAGACAAAACAGTGGTCAGCTGCTGTAGATTTCGGATTACTTGATCATAGATTATATGGTACTTTAGAGGCCTATGTCAAAAATACTGACGACCTATTATCGACCATAGATATTCCTGCCTCAAACGGTTATACAAGTTTGCTACAAAATATTGGTGCACTTCAAAATAAAGGTATAGAATTAACCTTAAGCGGAGTGCCGATTAGAACAGACCACTTCCGTTGGACTTCTCGTTTAAATGTTGCTTACAATATCAATGAGATTACTGATTTATACGGACAAGACGAAATAAGAGTCGGATCCGAAGGGTATTTCAAAGTAGGTGAACCAATCAATTCTGCATTTGTTAAACATTGGGCTGGAGTTAATCCCGTAAATGGTGTCCCTATTTATTATACAAGATCTAGAGAATTAGTAGGTGGTAGTAATGCACCTCAAATGATTGGATTCGGTACTTATAACCATCCATATACAGGTGGTTTAACCAACATCTTCAATTACAAAAACCTAGAAGTTTCTATGTTATTGACTTTTGGTTTTGGTGGTGTTAACTACAATAACTTGAAAGGTACAATGGTACAGAACGTGAAAAACGGAGAAGTTCCATTCGCAGGTTTCTACGATGAGATTTGGTTACAATCGGGGGATATTAAACCTTACCCTTACCCTAAATTCTTTACTGATAATACAGCGAACTCTTTATTCTTAGAGGATGCTAGTTATGTTAGAATCAAGAACATTACAGTACGATACAATCTACAGAAATACTTACAGCTTAAGCATGTAGAAAACTTTATGATTACAGCACAGGCCAACAACTTGTATACTTTCACCAAATATCAAGGTATTGATCCAGAGGTGACAGGTATTGGTCAGCCATTATTACAATCATATACTCTAGGTGTTGACGTTACATTCTAAGCTACTAACTCATGAAAAAAATCATCCTATTCATCTTCTTCGCAGTAACGATATCCTCATGTTCATTGATTGATATCGATCCGGACAACGTGGTGTCTTCGGAGAAAGCATTTGATAATGTAGAATATTATCAACAAGCACTGACAAAAGTGTATTATGATATGACAGTGCCTACAAATAATATCTCTGCCACAGATTATGCAACTGACGATTTTACGAATGTTATTCAAGGTTATGCACCTATGAATTACTTCATCTATTTGTGGGATTATCAATCACGACCTCAACCATCACTTTGGACCACACAATACCAAATGATCGCACGTACTAATGTGATTATTGATAATTATGAAGTCGTTCCTGCAAATAATGATAGAGAACAAGTAATAAAAGATCAAGTATATGCTCAAGCAGAAGCGTTAAGAGCTTTCTTCTTCTTTAATTTAACCGAAATCTATGCTCCGCATTATGATGGTTTTAACGGAAACAAATTAGCCATTCCATTAAAATTAAAGTTAGATCGCGAATACCTTCCTCAATCGACTCTTGATGAAGTGTTCGATCAAATTGATAAAGATTTATCTGATGCAGAAGCCAAATTAAAGGGATTTACTTCTTCAACTGCCGATGCTCCCTATGTATTTGGTCTTGACGCAGTGAAAGCTTTAAAAGCAAGAATTGCTTTATACAAAGGTGATTTACAAACTGCCAGTGATTATTCTAAAGACTTTACCAATATCGAATTATTAGATTCAGCGGATTATTGGATGTTGTGGGCAGATCAATTTGGTTCAAAAAATAAAGAAGTCATCTTCATGACACACAACTTATCTGATACGGATCAAGGGACATTGATTGATTATCATAATCAATATGAAACCAATAATGTGATGATTGATCAAGATTTCTATAGAAATATGGACGCTAATGATATCAGAAGAGGAAGTCAATATATCGATCCAACAACTAGAAGACCTCTAAAGTATTTGTATGTAGCTGATCAAAATAATGCTACTGAAACGCGTATGTTGAACTACAAGTATTTCAGATTGGCAGAACAATATTTGATTTATGCGGAAGCGAATTTATCAAGTAATAAGTCCGAAGCACTAAAAGTATTCAACAAACTTAGAGTGGCAAGAGGAGAAGCCGAAGTTACAGAAAGTAATTTTGATAAACATTTCATTCTTTCAGAACGAAGAAAAGAGTTCTTCCAAGAAGGCTTAAGATTCTACGATTTAAAACGACTATCAAAAGAATTAAACTTAGTAGTAAAAAGAAATAGTGGAGCTCAACTTGCTCCTGGAGATGCTAAATACACTTTTGATATTCCAATAGAAGAAACCAACTCTAATCCTTACATCAATGAATAACATGAAATATTTATATCCCGTACTGATCACCATGTTCTTTTATTCTTGTAATGATATGGTATCAAAAGATAAGTTCTACACTGGAGATCCCTTTGTGAGTTTAAGTGGAGATCAAGAAACACTTACACTTTCTAATGATTCAACTAAAGAAATAAGAGTGGAATATATAGATAGTATTTCGATCAGTACTCCAGTAGATAAACCACTTACTGTGACTTTAAAAGTAGACTCCACAAGCTACGGTAAAGTTGGGGTGGATTACGAAGTTCAAACGGATGTAAAAATCGCAGCTGGTAGTAGCTATGGTTATTATAAGGTTATCGCTAAAGCAATAAATCCTGATGAAATTAGTAAAACAAACCTAATTCTCTACATCGATCAGGTAGATCAAGCTAATATAATACCGGGTCTGATGGGTAATAAAAAGAACAATGAAGACAGACGTCCCCGTCTTAAAACATATCTATTCAAATATTAAATCAATCTAAATTCAACAAACAAATGAAAAAATTTAATTTATTATCGCTATTCGCAGTTGGGTTTCTTGCCCTGACAGTATTCTCTTGTAACAACGATTCAGACGATGTTACTCCTCCTTTATCAAAAGAAGAGCAACAAGAGATCACAAGAAAAGAATTGGCTGTTACTTCAGATTCAATCTTCCAAGCAGTAGTAGAAGGTGATTGGAATCTAGTAGAGTTCGTTCCTTCTGATGAATTATTAGTTGCTAAGGAAAGTGATCAAGCTGGTCCAAACGCATTTGCAAATACAAAAATTTTAAAAGCATCAGCAGTTCAATCTAAAGGTTTCACTTTGTCTTTTACTAAAGAGGGAGACCATTACGATGTTTCTGTTAATATCCCTGCTGAAGGTGATGATCTTTATAATTTAATTTTAGATTATCAGAATACATTATATCCTGATTTTGCTGACTGGGGTATGCTTGTTTTACCACAAGAAGAGTTGATGGCTGATGCTAAAACCGTATTGGCGGGTCCTTTTGCTGCTGAAGGTTTAAAAGTAGATGAAATCAGTGATTCTGATACAGGTATGATCATTTTTAATGTTAAACAAAATGATGTTTCTGAATTATCATATACTGATATGTTATTAAATTATTCTAAAGTACTAAAAGACAATGCTGATAGAATTTTCTTTAATGAAGATGGTCAATTAGTAGTTGAAACTACTGATAACGTATACGGTACAGGTACATCTCACTACGTATTCAAAAAAGCTGAGTAATCAGTACAACCATAAGGTTAACACACAAAAGGCTGATGGAAATTTTTCCACCAGCCTTTCTTTATGTCTTTACATCTCATCTGCATTTCGAATGACTTGTTCGTAGAAGCGAATACTATTCTTAAACTCTTCCACTCCTATCTTCTCATTGATACCATGGAAAGATTTAATATTCTCTTTATTCAATGTAAATGGACAAAATCGCAATACGTTCTCAGAAACTGAGGTAAAGTAACGAGAATCTGATGCTGCAATCATGATATAGGGAGATACCACTACATCTCCGAATACTTCTCGTATCGATTTATCCAATAATTTATAGGCTGGATGATTTGGATCAGAAACAGCAGGTGGTTCTGAACGATCAAGTATCTTAATTTTTATCCTTTCATCGTTTACTGTTTTAGTGATTGTATTGACCACTGATTCTACAGATTCTCCAGGAATAATTCTGATGTTCAATACCGCTCTGGCTTGGGTCGGTAAAACATTACTCTTTATCCCTGCCTCCACAATTGTTGGGGCTACTGTTGTTCTCACCAAAGCATTTGATGATGGCCCTTTTTCATATACCGCCATCAAAACAGGTTCCATTAAGTTAGAGTTCGCAAACACAGTCTTTAATGCAAAAGGCATTTCAGGCCCCACATGTTCAATAAAATCGTTTAATGGCTTAGAGATATGAGATGGAAAAGGATTATCGTGAACTTTCACCAATGCTTTACTGATCACATCTATTGCCGTTTCTTTCTTTGGCATAGAGGCATGCCCTCCCTCAATTTCCGTAGATAACTCAAGGGTAACGAACCCTTTCTCTGTGGTACCAATAAGTGCAACACTTTTTTCCATACCTGGAACTAATCCCTCCGTCAAATAACCACCTTCATCCAATACAAACTCCGCTTTTACCCCTTTTTGTTTTAAGAAGTGTGCAATTTGCTTTGCTCCGTTGGTTCCCATTACTTCTTCATCATGACCAAAAGAAAGGTAGATCGTCCTTTTCGGTTGATATCCCTTTTTGATCATTTCTTCAATTGCTTCTAAAATTCCTATTACCCCAACTTTATCATCAATGGCTCCTCTACCCCAAATATATCCATCCACTATTTTTCCTTCAAAAGGTGGCTGTTTCCATTTTGGAAGATTCCCCTCAGGGACAGGCACAACATCATAATGCGACATCAAAATAATGGGTTTAAGACTTGTATCACTTCCTTTCCAAGTAAACAACATACTCAAACCACCCAATAATTGTTGATGTGTATTCTCAAAGGTCTTCGGATAAGTCACTTTCACATAATCCAAGAATTTGATAAACTCTGTAGTATCAATATGATCATCATAAGAGATGGTTTGGATTTGAATGGCTTCTGAAAGGTGGGTGACCGCATCTTCATGAAAAGTTTTGGCATCTATTTTAGGTTGATCCAGCTGTTTAGAATCAAATGTGACATAATTATAAGTTAAATAGCTTACACCAATAGTCAGCGTACCTAATATAATTCCGAGAAGCCTTTTCATGTGATGAAGTAATAGTTTAAAGTTTTGATGAAGAATTTGCTTTTACTAAGATAATCGAATAAATGAGAAATGACTTCTATTCGTCCTATTTAATTATCATCTGTCAGTAGGGTAATTAATTCTTTGTTTACTCAGTTTAGTTTTTATTGTATGTTTTATGATCATCGATCCTATTTAAGAATTCCTCTTTCTCATCAACATTCCCAAACACCTCTTTAGGAATCACAATAGCCACAGTTTCACTCAGAAATAAAAGAAGCAGATTTGTTGTTTCTACCTTTTGGGTAAAGCTTTCGAAAGGATATACAGTTTTTCCTTTATCATCTTCTATAGTGAGTTCATTTTCCAACACCTCAACTTTTCTCTCTCCAATCAACTGAGGGTTTGCCTTCAACATATTCTTCACAATCAATTTACTTTGATCAGATAATGAGGTAATGAATAAAACGACACCTGCCATCACAAAAGGAATGTAAGTATCATAAGGTTCGAAAAGTGGAACATCTTTGACTAAATTATTAAATACCGCAAAGATGATGATAGCGATAACGGCTCTTATGAAAAAGATATTTCGCTTATATTTTTTATTATTCGATAATACATATTTGTTGTATTCGATTAAATGCTCTTTAGTTTGTTTGTATTCGATGGTCATATAAAACAATTAAACTTTAATTTAACTATCACAAAGTAATATTTATTATAATCACAAAAAACCACATGCATTCAATAACACATGTGGCTTTTATTCTTTAAGAATTTATTAACTTCTAAGCTCGCCTAATTCTCCAACTTTAGGTCTATGATTAATCAATTTATTTACAATACTTTTTTCAACTTTTAAATGTTGTACGATAATAATGGTATCTAATTTTATATTATTATCTCTGTCTAAGTAGGCTGTTTTATTCTCTAATGTTAAGTAATTCTCATCGTAATCTGATGTATATAATTTGATTACTGAATGATGTTGTTTCTTATTGTCTACAAATACTAATTCTGATATAAAATCAGTTTGTTTATTCAGTATCTTTTCTAAAATTATATATGGATCTTCGAAGTATTCATATTCAGGAAGCTTTGTTTCTTTAAACCAATCATTACCCATTTCACAAAATGGCATACTTGCTTTTCTTGATGAAAGCATGAATGATGGTACAATTATTAAACCTGCCTCAATTAACCAGATGATAATTAAAAATAATCCATTTGCAGGCACCGTTCCTAAAGACCAAGTTCCAGTGACATTAATTTCTGATATTAGATCAAACAATACCAAAGGGTTGATCAATAATGAATAAACTTGATTAATATCAATGTTACTCAAAGTAACTCCTAAAGAATCCGAACCATAATATTCTCCTGCGTTAATCACTAAGTCCGCCCATATTATCCAATGAAAATACATTGCTACCAATGCACCCAGAACACCGAAAAATTTAGCGATATAAATATTTCGTATTTTTCCTTTTCCTACAACTACAAAATTGATTACATACCCAGTCGCTGCACCAAATAAAATAGCTAATAAAAAATTGAGATAAATAATTGGAATATACCAAATACTATAAGCGTAAATTAATCCTAAAATTGGTAGTACTGTAAAGGAAACTAAAAAGAAAAAAATGAGAGAAATCGGCGAAAATTTGCCTGAGGGTTGATACACATTGAGATTATCCATCTGTAATCAGTTTATGGTTATAGATTAAAAAAGTTCAATAATTGCTCTAAAAGTCGAATGTAGTTTACTTAGTAAAGAAAGATGTTCCGTTTGCTATATTCGATATTAATAGATTGTGTTGGAAGTTAAGTATATTTTTTGATTTACAGAAAAAAAATCCCCCATTCTTATGGAGGATTTTTCTAGTTCATAGAAACCGATTCTATATATTCCTTAGGAGTGATCCCTGTTTTCTTCTTAAACATTCTAGAAAAGTACTGTGGATATTCAAACCCTAATTTATAAGCAGTTCCGGAAATGGATGCCTTTGGTGCCAATAATAAATTTTTGGCCTCTTCTATCACAAACAAATTAATTTGATCGATGGCCGTTCTACCTGTTTCTGCTTTAATGGTATCCCGCATGTAACGATGACTTACCCCCAACTGAGCAGCAAGCCACTCCATAGACGGCATCCCTTCTTGTTCAAATCGATCGTTTTCAAAATACTCATTCAGCACCTCTTTAAATCTTGTAAATAAGGCCTTATTAATATCCTTACGATTTAAAAACTGACGCTTGTAAAAACGGTCAGCATATTTCAATAAAGCCTCCAAATGAGTAAGGATAATATCTTTACTAAACTCATCTTGGTTATTCTGATATTCCGTTTCTATGTTTTTGAAAATCGATTTTATAGTCGCTTCTTCCTTTGGTGAAAGGTGCAAAGCTTCATTGACGTTATAATTGAAGTAATTATATTTTTTGATGAGCTTTTGAATATCCTCTCCTCGAATAAAATCTTCATGAAAGGCTAAAAACCAAGATTCTGAACTTACTACAATATCCTTGACCTTATACATTTGATTAGGTGCTGAAAATAATAAGGTGCCCTTACTACAATCGTACTTCGTTCGTCCATAAAGGATCTCGCCCGATACAATCCTTTTCAGGCTAATCAAGTAAAACTGATTGGTATAACTAAACTCTTTATTAGAAGAAACGCAGTCTTCAATCTCTTGATCATTTAATGTTTTCTGACCAATAGTAAATAGAGGATTCTCCGGCTCTGGTAAATTCTGAGCTTCGGTAAACTCTGTGATTGATTTAAAATTAATCTCTTTCATTGTATTTCACCTTCCATGGTTGGAAACCTTGATCTGCCGCTTTTATCAACTTCTCTTTATAAGTCACTAATCTTTGATTGGCATTGCTGTCAATCATCATAATTACAAACATCATCCCTATCACTGTTATACTACTTGCACGCCAAACAGGTTTATCCATAAAGATAATCAACATACTAGCCACAGCTATAATTACAGGAATGACTCTAAATACAGCGGTTTTATATTCTCCCATCGATTTATCAACACGTACAATCTCTGATTGAACAAAGGCTGCTGCGTCTTTATTATAGTCTTCTACAAAAGAAGTGGTTCTAGTTTTATTGGCGTAAAATATCCCTGCCCCGATAATAAACAACAATACTCCAACAACAATACTTGGTGTGACATAAGCCTTGGCCATTTCTGTTTTTCCAAGATACCAGAAAGCAACACTTGCTAAAAGAAACAATCCTCCCGAAAGCATAAAGAAAGAAGATGAAAATACCTCTGCTTTTGCCCAATCTGTTGATGTCTTAATAATATCCATATTGTGTAGTTTTTGATTTCCTTAAATATAAGATTTTCAAGGGATTCAGCAATACTTCAATGTATAGCTATCTCCCTAATTACAAATATCTATAAAAAACAGAGGGGGTAACGAACACATTTTGGTAGAAGGTGTACACTTTCTGACAAAAGAAAAACGCCACTAAAGAATAGTGGCGTTCTCAATGAAAGTTGGATAATCTGAATTGGTAATAAATACCTTTTTTGTTGGTTTAGTATCAAAATTATTTTTTGATGCGTAAACCTAATAAAATAATTGTAAATTTCACCCTTTTAATATAAAAATGTGTTGGTGTCTCTCGTATTTGTAGTCAATTTCCAATTTACTGACAGCACAAATCTTAGCCACTAAAGCCAATCCCAATCCTAAAGACTGATCGTTATCTGCTCCTTTAACAAAGCGTTTGAATAACTGATCTTTACCAAAAGATAATGGCTTTCCATAATTACTCATTTCCAGGGTATTTTCGGTCGTCTTTATTTTAATCGGTCCTTCTGATGTCCCATAGCGAATGGCATTTTTCAAAAGGTTCTTCAATACGATATCAAATAAATAAGGGTCGATATTTAATGAATGCTCTTGATGTAATTCCTTTTCAATAGTTAAGGATTTCAATTGTGCTAATTCTTCAACTGCCTCCGTTTGTTTATCAATTTCTGGAGCCGTCTTTAACTCTTTGATATCCGTAAATTCTCTATTATCAATCTTTGTAATCAGATTTAGCGTGGTTCCTAATCTCGATAAATGATTGGCTTCATCATAGATTGTTTTCACCACTTTTGCGTCTTGTTCTTCTAACTTCTCAGAAAATAACAATCCTTCTGCTTTGTTTCTGATAATCGATAATGGAGTTTGCAATTCGTGGGCTACATCTTCTGTATATTCTTTAAGGTGATTGTAATCCGCATCGATACGTTTGACCATCTTAAGGAAAAGATTCTGCATTTCAACAAATTCTTTCGTCATGGTCTCCACCTCTTGGATATCTTCTGACTTCCCCACTTTAAATAGTTGCATCTGCTCTAAAATGCGTCTGAAAGGTCGTAGAAAGTAGCCCTGCAATAGCACATTAAAAGCTACAGTAATGATAATTAAGACAACAAATGAAGGAATAAGGTAATCGAAAATATCGTCTCGGAAGTAATAGTAATTTTGTACTTCCTTGTCCATTTCCACCCTGTAGAGTTGTCCTTTTGACTCTATAAGGATGATTTTACGTCTGTGAATTAAATTTCTCTCAATATCTGAATGATAGATAGTCACATCTTCTACTATCGGATATTCTGTTTTTTTACAACGCTTAGAAACCTTCTCTACTTTTTTGATACTATTACCAACAAGAGAATCGGCAGGAGTTCCTTTATCTAAGTGATATTGCACCCTGCTTTCCAACCATCCAAATCTTCTATTTAGATCTGAGTCGATAAACTCATCCGCTTCTCTAGTCAAAAATTTCGCATTGAAATAAAAGACCACAAAAGTGAAGATCAGATAGAATAAGGTAACTCTAGATAATAAATTAAAAGTCTGTTTCTTGTTCATAAATTAAGCCTCCACAAATTTATACCCCATACCGTACACCGATTTAATGTACTCTCCAGCTCCTTCTTTCTGAAGTTTCTTTCTAAGGTTTTTGATATGAGTATAAATAAAATCAAAATTATCAGCTTGATCAATATGATCTCCCCACAAGTGTTCTGCAATACTTTCTTTCGTCAACATTTTATTTTTGTTGTAGAAGAAATAGAGCAGTAAATCGTATTCCTTTTTCGTCAGTTCTAATACAAGATCGTTAATTTTTACAGTGGATGAGGTAATATCAATTTTAATCACACCATGTTCTAAAACCGTACTTCCTTTTAGTTTTTTTCTTCTGAAAAGTGAACGTACTCTTGCAATTAACTCTGCCATATGAAAGGGCTTAGTGATGTAATCATCCGCCCCTAAATCCAACCCAGTGACCTTATCGTCGATGCTATTTCTAGCGGTAACGATAAGTACACCAGTGTTTGGATTAATTTCTTTAATATATTTCACGATCTCTAAACCGTTACCATCGGGCAAACCGAGATCGACGACAATAATATCGTATTCATATACCGATATTTTGTCTTTTGCATCAGCCACCAAGCCGACAGTTTCTACCGTCATTGCCTGATCGCTCAGTCCTTTTAGTATATCTTCTGTTAAATGAGGGTTATCCTCTATCAACAATAATTTCATTCAATATCAAGTTTTAGAAGTCTTCCATTCCGCCTCCTCCACCTTGTCCTCTTCGAGAAGGTTTGAAGTTGTTCAGACGGTAGGTTAAAGTTACAGTTAGATATTGAGCATACCTAAAGTCTTCTTGCATGTTTCTAAAACCAATACCTTCAGAATATGATTGTCTGATGGCTGTTCCAAAAACATCATTCATAGAAGCTGTAAGCGTTAACTTCTTCTTCAACATAGAGTGCTTCACAGCCGCTTGCATCACAAAGAAACCTTCGTTTCTACCTTGTGCAGTTACTGTTGGACCTGTATATCTATTATTAATTTGAAGCTGAGTAGATTTCGATAATCTAAATGTATTATTAAAACGGCTACTCCAGTTAATACTCTGTCTACTAAAATCTTGACCTTCTAACTGTCCTTCTACTTTATAATCAAACAAGCTACCCATAATATCCATGGTCCACCATTTAAATGGAGAAAGGTTTACAGATGTTTCTAATCCTAAAGCATAATCAGATCCTACGTTTTCATAAGTATGTAAGATCACTCCTTCTGACCATACTTTCTGAACTCTTTCCACTTTATCGTGCGTCATTCTGTAATAGGCATCAAAATTAACTGTTGCTTTCTCACCAAGATTCCACAAATATCCAAAATCGAAGGAATCGATATTTTCAGGTAATAAGTTCGGGTTACCTTGTCTTACGTTGAACGCATCTTGCCATGTCACGAAAGGTTCCAAATACCAACCTCTAGGTCTTTCAATTCTTCTTGAATAGCTCAACATCAATTGGTTGTCTTTCGGCAAACTATACGATAAGTGAACTGTAGGGAAAATGTTCCATTGATCGACCGGATAGTCTTGCTCCTGACCTACCACTGAAACATTTCTCCCTGTGTATTCAGCTCGAACACCACCTTGGTAACCCAATTTCCCCAGCTTACCGGAATAGATACCATATAAGGAGTGTATCGTCTGTGTGTAGTTTGTGGTGTAACTAAAATCTTGTTGGAAAATATAGTCGCCTGTTGTAGGGTCTAATTGATACACTTCGTTAATATCTTCTGCTGCATTCCAACGTGTTTGCCATCCGGCTTCGATTTTATCAGTTGCACCGATAGGTAAAGTATAATCTAATTTAGCTCTTAATCTACCTCCAGGTCCTACTTCAGAAGAACGTTGTCCCGATGATGGTATTTCTACAACAGAACCATCAGGGTTTTTAGGTAATAATTCGTTTTTCGAAGACTCTGTCATGTCTCTTCCACCATAATCTACCATGGCATCAAGTACATGACCTTTCTTATTAAATTTATGTTGATAGGCTAAGTTTACGCTGTAATACAAGCCTCCTCTTTCCCATTGTTCACTTGAGATATATCGATTTTCATCAATTGGATTATTGGAACCACCTATGTTTTTATATTCATAGAAATCGGCATCCATTCCACCATACATTTTAAAATCACCTACTTTACCAGATAACTTGATAAAATCATTATCAGAAATCGAGTATTCAACACCACCTTGAAGTCCCATCACCTCGAAAGTACGCTCTCTTTCTCCATCAGAAATAATGTAAGATGTTGTGTCTCCCGCTTGAGTAATACGTTCAGATTTTAAGGTACCCGGACCCGGTCTTTTATTGTAATTGGCACCTACATAGTAGCTCCATTTCTTCTTTCTAAAGTTTAACAGGAAATCTCCTCCTAATCGGCCATAACGACCTACATTTACGTTGGCTACGCCACTTACACCTTCTAATTTATTTTTCTTAGTAATGATATTGATAATGCCTGCCGTTCCATCAGGGTCGTATTTGGCAGATGGGTTAGTTATTAATTCAATATTTTCGATAGTTGAGGCTGGAATTTGTTGTAAAGCTTCTGATGCATCCAATACAGAAGGGCGACCATCAATAAGTACGGTAAATCCAGAACTACCTCTCAAACTCACGTTACCATCTCCATCTACATTTATAGAAGGTACATTTTGTAGTACATCTACCGCAGTACCTGATAAAGCCGAGAATTGTGAGCCTACATTGACTACCTTTTTGTCGATGTCATAGGTCACCGTATTTTGGGTTCCAACAACTTCTACAGCTTCAAGTACTTCAGCATCTGTAGTCAGTACTACATTACCAATATCTTTAGAGTAATTAGATTTATCGATCACTACATTTTCTAGAATGCTTTTTTGGAATCCGATAAAAGTTACTTCTACCATATACGTACCTTCGGACAAGTTCTTTACGACGAACTTACCTCCTTCAGTAGTTACGGTACCACCTACAAGGGTGTGCGTATCTTTAGTAAATACACTTACAGTAGCATATTCTACCGGTACGTTTGTTCCGTCCTCGGAAACAGAACCGATAATGACTCCTTTCTTAATGGGGTTGTTGTTAGCGAAAACCGTTGAAAGGAAAATGAAAGTCAAAAATGTGAATAATTGAGAAGTTCTTTTAAACATGAGTTTACAGTAAATATTAAATCTGCTTCAAAAGTAGTAGGCAAATCTGTTTGAAATCTGAAGAGATATAGAGTTGATGATCTTTTATTCTTAAATCATTGATTTTCTTAACGTTTCAACATCTACTTTTTTGATAAAAACCACAAACACTTGTATTTGTTTATAGAAAAATCAGATTTCATTTTTACAATTCTGATTGAATTCTGTAGTTCCTCTTTTTATAAATTCTATTTGTTATAAACTTATTTGATAAAAAAACTTCAAAGACTTTTGTACTACTTTATTACATTTCTATATTTGCATTTGCAATCTTATCAAGAAAGGCAGAGGGATTGGGCCCTATGAAGTCTTGGCAACCTGCGCTCCTCAAAGCAAGGTGCCAACTCCCACCACGAAGGTGTTCGTGAAAAGATGAGTTTAACTCCATAAAATTTCATATTCATTGCATTGCAATACTGTCTATACTGATAAGTTCACGGATGAACCAAAATTTGGGCTGAGTGTTTTTTAGAAGTTTAAAACAGCATATTATTTCTTTTTGTCTACTGTTATTTTTAACAGGATGCTTTGAGCTACAAGAAAAGTTAGAAGTGACAGAAAGCGGAAAAGGTGATTATTCCTTTACTTTTGATTTTTCTCAGAGTAAAGATATCTTCAATATTATTTCTGCTTATAAAGACAAAAACGATCAACGCATTTTTGAACCAAAAAAATACGAAAAACCACTACAATTGCTAAGCCGAGAATTAAATACTCTTCCCGGTGTGTACAATTGTAAGACTTTATTAGACTCTACCCATTGGAGGTTAGGTATTCGTTTTGCATTTGTTGATATTCATGCATTCAATTCCGCTCTCTCGAAAATTAACCTCTCTAAGAAGGAGGAGGTTTTCATCAAAATGAAGAGAAAAAAAGCTGAATGGGTTCAGAATGTAAATTGGATGAATATCATCACATCGCAACTACCAAATTCTGATGAATCGAAGAAATTGATGTTGCAACAAGTGGATTCTGCTTCTTACAATTTCCATTGGAATCTGAACAGAAATATCAAAACTGTAAAATCCTATGAGATCGAACGAATGGGAACATCAGAATTGGTATTTGAAGGGAAAATTCCAAGCATTGAAAAAGCAGAGTATATCACTCAATGGAATGTAAAATTTAAATGAGATTATCATAAATAATAGAAATATGACCTATTTATTCACATCCGAATCTGTATCTGAAGGGCATCCAGATAAAATTGCCGATCAAATATCGGATTCAATTTTAGATGCTATGTTGGCACAAGACCCTACTTCACGTGTGGCTTGTGAAACTATGGTTACTACAGGTTTAGCTGTAATTGCTGGAGAAATTACGACAAAAGCATATGTTGAAATTCCAGATGTTGTTCGTGAGACTATCGACAAAATCGGATACAATAAAGAAGATTATTACTTTGCAGCTCACTCTTGTGGTGTTCAAGTAGCATTACACAGCCAATCTCCAGATATTGCTCAAGGTGTAAACGTGGGTGAAGGTGTAGATAAAGATCAAGGGGCTGGTGACCAAGGTATGATGTTTGGTTACGCTACTAAAGAGACGCCAAGCTATATGCCAATGGCACTTGCTTTCTCTCATGGTCTAGTAAAAAGATTAGCTGAAATCCGTAAAACTCAGCCTGAATTAATCGGTTATTTAAGACCAGATGCTAAGGCTCAGGTAACCATTGAATATAACGAGGACAATACTCCTAAAAGAGTACACACTATCGTTGTTTCTACTCAGCACGATGAGTTCCCAAATAAATCAGACGATGATGCATTGGCTCAAATCGCAGAAGATGTGAAAAAACACGTTATTCCTGCAGTTATTCCAAATGCTTTAATCGATGCAGATACTATCTTCCACATCAACCCAACAGGTAAATTTGTTATTGGTGGACCTCACGGTGATGCTGGCTTGACTGGACGTAAAATTATTGTAGATACTTACGGTGGTAAAGGTGCTCACGGTGGTGGTGCATTCTCAGGAAAAGATCCATCTAAAGTAGACCGTTCTGCTGCTTATGCTGCAAGACACATCGCTAAAAACTTAGTAGCTGCAGGTGTAGCCGACGAAGCTTTAGTACAAGTGGCTTATGCTATTGGTGTTTCTACACCAGTATCATTGAACGTACAAACTTACGGTACTTCAAAAATAGACAAAACAGATGCTGAAATTTCAAATATCGTAAACGAGCTTTTCGATATGCGTCCTAAGGCAATTGTTGATCGTTTAGGTCTTACTAACCCTATTTTCTCTCCAACAGCTGCTTATGGTCATATGGGACAAGAACCATATACAAAAGAAGTTGAATTGGAGATCAGAAATATCGAAGAAAAAGACGGTAAGAAAGTAACGACTACTACAATCGAGAAAAAAGAAGTAGAATTCTTTACATGGGAGAAACTAGATTATGTCGATAAGATTAAATCTGCTTTCGGATTGTAATATTTTTCTATAAATAATATTATTTCTAAATCCTTGTTGGTAATTTCACCAACAAGGATTTTTTTATTTTACGATATATGCGTTTCACTCTTATACTTCTATTCCTATTATCTAACCTAATCACTTCTGCTCAATCAAGTGATAGTTTATCTATTCATCAAAAAACAAAAAATAGAAAAACTGTTGGCCTTGTACTAAGTGGAGGGGGAGCAAAAGGTATTGCCCATATTACTGTCATTAAAGTTCTTGAAGAATATGGTATTCCAATTGACTATATTACGGGTACTTCTATGGGAGCAATTGTTGGTGGATTTTATGCTGCAGGTTACACCACAGATGAATTGGAAATGTTTATCAGAGACCCTCAATTCCAAGATTGGGTATCAGGTAAAGTCAATACCGACGATCAATTTTATTTTGGTCGACAAGAAAGAGGAGCTGAATGGGTGAACTTTAATATTGAATATGATTCCATTTATGGTTTATCATGGGATCCCACAATTATCCCTACTGGCCTACTGAATTATAACCTTTCTGCCCGCCTTTTTAAACGCTCCAAAGAAATTGATTACGATTTCGATAATCTAGATGTTCCCTTTAGAGCCGTAGTATCAGATATCTTCGAAAGAAAAGCCATTGCCGTAGGTGAAGGAGATTTAATGAGTGCTATCCGTGGATCTATGGCTGTACCATTGGTCTTTTCTCCAGTAAAAATCCAAGATAAATATGTATATGATGGTGGTATCTACAACAACATCCCTGTAGATGTCATGAAGGAAGAATTTAATCCCGACATGGTCATTGCGGTAAACCTTGGTGCACATGATATGTTTGAAGAATATCCATATGATAGAGATGAAGAACTTATCAAAGGCAATGTTTTAAAGTTCATTGTCATGAATAACACCTACCCCAAAGAACTTGACGATAAAGAAGATATTTATTTAGGTGTTCCTGTTGATGAATATTCTGCAGCTGATTTTACTCCGGTAGACTCTTTGCTGGCTATAGGCGATCGGTATGCTAGAACAATGATCGACTCTGTCGTTAAAGTCTATGGTGATGATCAACCAAAAGTTAAACCTCGACCAAGTCGTTTCAATTCGTTATATGATCCACAAGAGGAAGTAGTGAGCCATGTAAACTTAGGTGATAATCTCAGTTTTGGTCAAAGATTATTTGTGAGAAACATTGTAAAGCCTAATCGTAGAAAAAAGGCATCCATGGAAGACCTCTATCAAGGGTACAGCATGCTACTTTCTAACAATTACTTCAATAACCTTGATGCCTATTTTTATTACGACAGCTTAGATGATGACGCTAAATTGCATATTGATGTAGTTCCAAATAAAAAGGTTCGTCTCGGTGTGGGTGGTAACATTGCAACGAGAAACATAGGTCAGTTTTATGTAAATGCTCAATTCAATGTCTTTACCAGATCATTAAATACGGTAAGAGTGAATGCTATGGGTGGATCCTTCTACAACTCTTTCCGTGCTGAAGTAGAGTCCTTATATGCTAAAAGACTTCCATTCTCATTAGGAGCAGAATTTATTCATAACCGATGGAATTATGCCAATGCTTCTGAACTCCTTTTCGAAAAACGAAATAGTTTAAACACCCTTCGAAAAGACAATTACTTTGGCGGTAAAATTAGCACAGCCCTAGGAAGACAATATAAAATATATGGTTTTGGAGGTTACTTCTGGAATGAAGACAATTATGATCAGATTTTCCTAGTGGATGCAGGTGATGGTTCCGGAAATCAAGTTTCTACCAATTTAATAGGATTAGACAAACACAAAGGTTTCCTATTTGGTGGAGCTTGGGAAGCAAACTCCCTAAACCGCAAACAATTCCCTGATAGAGGTCGACACGTCAAAGTTTCAGGAAAATACATTCTTTCTGATAATGATTTTCAGGTAGAACTTTCAGAAAAAATTAGTGGATCAATAAATAGAGATTGGTTTACACTTCAGGCACAATATGAACAGTATTTCAATCTTAATTTTTTAACTCTTGGTGTAAGAGGTCATGCTACTTGGTCAGATTATCAGCCTTCTTTCAGTACACCTTCTTCTGTAGCCAATGCACCTGCCTATTATCCTTTAGTGGATTCTAAAACCATATTTAATTTTACATTTAGAGGTCCTCGATTTGTTGCAGGTGGTATAAAATTAATGAAATCTGTATTCACCCCTAACCTTCAATTATTAATGGAGGGACATATATTCACTACAGACACAAGGTATTCATCTGACAAATTCTCTGTTGTTCCGGAAGTGACAAAACACTCTTTTTTCTCTAGTGAAAGCACAGATTATGCCGCTTCAGGATCTATCATTTATCACTCACCCATAGGCCCATTAAGCTTTTCAGTAAGTCACTATAACGAAAAAGACTACGAGTTGATGTTCTTATTCAACATAGGTATTATTCTTCATAATAAGAGGATGTTGGAAGAGTAAAAACTAGTGAAGAGCGATGAGTGAAAAGTGAAGAGCGGAGGGAAATTGGTTTAAATTAAAAATGAAAAGTTAAAAATGAAAAACGTAGTTAGTTAAACTATTCGTGGGTGGTTCGTGTACCTCTCTGCCTAAAACGAGCGTTGACTCAACATCTCATGTTTTTTACTTTTCATTTTTAACTTTTAACTACCAAAAGTATCTAAATTGAATAACACGAAAAACTTCAAAGTCCACTTACAATAAACGAGCGTTGACTCAACATCTCACGTTTTTCACTTTTCATTTTTAACTTTTAACTACCAAAAGTATCTAAATTGAATAACACGAAAAACTTCAAAGTCCACTTACATTAAACGAGCGTTGACTCAACATCTCACGTTTTTCACTTTTCATTTTTAACTTTTAACTACCAAAAGTATCTAAATTGAATAACACGAAAAACTTCAAAGTCCACTTACATTAAACGAGCGTTGACTCAACATCTCACGTTTTTCACTTTTCATTTTTAACTTTTAACTTAAAAACAGTTGCTGTTAGATTGATATAACAAAGAAATCTCTGAAATTCACTAACATAAACAACCCTTCACTTAACTCTAGTTTCTTGCAAGCATTTGCGAACGATGACTATCTAGTTTGATAAACGTAAACAACATCATTGTAAATGCCCAAAGGGAGGATCCTCCATAACTGAAGAACGGTAATGGGATACCGATTACAGGAAAAATACCGATGGTCATTCCCATGTTAATCATAAAGTGAATGAAGAATACGCAGGAGACGCAGTAGCCGTAGACTCGTGCGAATGTAGATTTCTGTCGTTCTGCTAATATAATTAATCGTATAATTAAGGCGGCAAATAGGCCTATTGTAATTAAACTTCCAATCCATCCGTGTTCTTCTCCAATAGTACAGAAGATAAAGTCGGTAGATTGTTCAGGTACGAAGTTAAACTTTGTTTGTGTCCCTTCTAAGAATCCTTTTCCTGCAAGTCCACCAGAACCAATGGCAATTTTTGATTGGTTTACTTGGTAACCTACTCCTAGTGGATCGATTTTAGGGTTCACCAATACTTCAATCCTTTTTCTTTGGTGAGGACGCATCACGTCATACATAATGAAGTCGATACCTTCTGTAAATAGGAAAGATAATGTACCAAACCCGACGACTAAAAACAGGAAGAATTTACTTTTCTTTGTGTAAATAAGGTAAATGATGGCAATGATTGTCATACCACCCAATAATGCTACGGCACTTAAAGTGTCTGTGACGAGTGCTGTAACAAATAAGAATACTAACCAAAGTCCAACAGCCATAATCCACCACGGCATGCCCTCTCTGTACAACATCAAAAAGAAAGCGGCAAATACCAATGCCGATCCTGTATCTTTTTGAAGCATTACCATTCCAAACGGAATTAATATTATTGCTACTGAGCTTAAAAATCCATCCCATTTTTCAATCTTCACGGTAGGATTATCTATATACCGGGCCAATGCTAAGGCTAAGGTGAATTTGGCAAATTCGGAGGGTTGTATACGTATAAATCCAATCTTGATCCAAGATGTGTTACCACCTGCAGAGTGACCAAAGACCAAAACGAAGGTCAGCATAAGCAAGGTGATGATAAATGCGGGATAGGCGATGGTACTAAACAACTTAAAGTCGACCACCATGATAACAAAGGCGATGAGCAGTGCACCTCCAATCCACATCAATTGTTTACCTGAATTGAGTGAAATAGAAAAAATACTTGTAGGGGCATCTGGCTGATAAACGGCAGCATAGATGTTGAGCCAACCAACTATCACCATAGTGATGTAAATAAATACCGTTAACCAATCGACATTTGTTTTACCGGTGCTTTCACGCATTTTCTTAGGGGATCTATAAAGTAAGAAACGATATCAAGAGATCGTTTCGATGAAAATCAAAAAATATAAATACAAAAAAAAGTCCTCAGAACTTATAAAGCAATTCTGAGGACTTAATATAATTAGATTTCCGATTAATTTTGAAGCATTTTCAAAATTGTCGTCAATTTTCTCTTTAACTCTCTACGGTTAACGATTAGATCCACAAAACCTTGTTCTTGTAAGAACTCAGCAGATTGGAATCCTTTTGGAAGATCTTTACCGATAGTCTCTCTAATTACACGAGGACCTGCGAAACCAATTAAGGCACCTGGCTCAGCAATATTAATATCACCCAACATTGCGTAAGATGCAGTAACACCTCCTGTTGTTGGATCAGTTAATAAACTGATGTATGGTAAACCAGCTTCTTCTAGTAAAGCTAATTTTGCTGAAGTTTTTGCCATTTGCATTAATGAAAAACCTGCTTCCATCATACGAGCACCTCCAGATTTAGAGATCATCATGAAAGGCATTTTGTTCGCAATTGCGTGGTCAATACCTCTTGCAATTTTTTCACCTACTACAGAACCCATAGAACCACCGATGAAGCTAAAGTCCATACAGCTTACTACTAAGTCTAAACCGTTTATTTTACCGTAAACAGTTCTACATGCGTCTTTAAGTTCTGATTTCTTTTGAGAAGCAGCAATTCTATCTTCGTAAGTTTTGCTGTCTTTGAAATTCAATGGGTTTCCAGAAGTCATGTTTTCGTCTAACTCTGTGAACTCATTGTCATCAAAAATGATCTCAAAATATTCTTTAGATCCTATACGTACGTGGAATTCATCATCAGGACAAACGTAAGCATTTTCACGAAGTTCCTGCATATGTATGATCTTGCCTTGGTTAGTTTTGTACCAAAGGCCGTCTGGTGAATCTTTCTTTTCAGATGTTGGAGTTTGTATCCCCTGTTCTTTTCTTTTGAACCAAGCCATAAGAATATATATAAACTTGTGTAAGAATTTTAGTTTATTGTAATCGAAATTACATTCGAACCGTAAAGATATTCATTAAGTCTTCACATAAAAAACTTATTGTATGTTTGCATAACAAAATTGTAAAGATTTAATAGTTTTTTTTATAAAAACTGTTCTTCTGAGCGGTAAATAAATTCAAAATAGTTGATTTCCAAATATTCTTTAATAATTGACAATATTTCTTCTATGTTTAATATTTAGTAAAACTATTGATTAATGTGTTCGTATTAACATTACTAAAGTCACCAAAATTCTACTACCAATATAGGTTTAAGAGTTGTATATTTGTGGCTGCTATTGTTCACACGTGTGTGTGACGCTATCATAAATTATTCAAATTATAATTATGTCTTTCAACATTAATGATATCAAGCCAGGTGTAATCACTGGTGAGGACGTAGAAAAAGTATATCAATACGCACTAGAAAAAGGTTTTGCTCTTCCTGCAGTAAACTGTGTAGGTACTAACTCAGTAAACGCTGTTATGGAAACTGCTGCGAAATTGAAAGCTCCAGTTATTATTCAGTTCTCAAACGGTGGTGCTTCTTTCTACGCTGGTAAAGGCATTAAAGGTGAAGGTCAAGCAGCTGCAATCGCTGGTGCAATCGCCGGTGCTAAGCACGTTCACGAATTGGCTGAGCAATATGGTGCTCGTGTTATCTTGAACACTGACCACTGTGCTAAAAAATTACTTCCTTGGATCGACGGTCTTTTAGACGCATCTGAAAAATTCTATGCTGAGACTGGTAAGCCATTATTCTCTTCTCATATGATCGACCTTTCTGAGGAGTCATTAGAAGAAAACATGGAGATTTCTGGTAAATACTTCGAGCGTATGGCTAAAATGGGTCAAACTCTTGAGATCGAATTAGGTATCACAGGTGGTGAAGAAGATGGTGTTGACAACTCTGATGTTGATCCTTCACGTCTTTACACTCAACCTTCAGAAGTTGACTACGCTTACGAGCAATTAGGTAAAATCGACCACAAATTCTTAGTAGCTGCATCTTTCGGTAACGTTCACGGTGTATACAAGCCAGGTAACGTGAAGTTGACTCCAACTATCTTGGACGATTCTCAAAAGTTCATCTCTGAGAAGCACGGTACTGACACTAAGAAGCCAGTTAAATTCGTATTCCACGGTGGTTCTGGTTCTTCTTTAGAAGAAATTCGTGAAGGTATCTCTTACGGTGTAATCAAAATGAACATCGATACTGATACTCAGTGGGCTACTTGGGATGGTATCCGCGGTTACGAAGCGAAATACCACGATTACCTTCAAGGTCAAATCGGTAACCCAGAGGGTGCTGACGAGCCAAACAAGAAATACTACGACCCACGTAAGTGGTTAAGAGTTTCTGAAGAGTCAATGATTACTCGTTTAGAGCAAGCATTCGCTGACTTGAATGACGTAAACATCTTCGAAGACTAAGTCTAGAGGGTTTTAGATATAAGAATCCCCTTCTTGTAATGAGAAGGGGATTTTTTATTACTGATTTTTTTCCGATACTGAAGTTAACAGGTTATCATTAACTTCTGCTTCTCCAGAAACCAATGCTATTTCTTTTAATTCGTTTTGGTTAATAATATTATGAGCTACTTTAATATTTTCTGATGTACGATCGTTAATCAAGATCCCATGCCTTTTATTATTAAATATCAGATTTTGATGTATCGTTATGTTTTTCAACTTTCCTGATCCAACAGGATGTTTATATATCATCAAGCCATCCATATTATTATCGCTGAATACATTATTGTAAATCTCAATATCCTGAACATCTCCATCTCCTTCCGTCATTACCGCCATTCCATGACACTGATGCTTCTGATGTGTATTAAACCTAGAGATATTCCCAAAAACTTTTATGTTCTTCATTAAAGGAGGTGCAAACCCTAAAACTCCGCCCGCATCAATATATATTCCTCGACGTGTAAGATGATGTGTATAGTTATAGGCCACTATTCCATCTTGACACCCTTCTTTAATATCAATACCTTCTCCTCCATTTATAGGATCTCCCCCATTAAACACTTCATTATTCGTCACTTCAAAGTTCCGAATACCATTGGCTAAAGTGATACATTCATTCCATCCTCCATTACATGCTTTCTCTACCTTATTATTATGTATATACAGATGTTGGATGTTATTGTATTCCATAGGGTCTTTTTGCCAAGGCACTCCCCAGGCTATTATTCCAGAAGAAAATGTATTGTAAGTGTAATTATTTTCAATGATAATATGATGTGCCGGACCTTCAACTTTTACTCCATTGTCAGCATTCTGTATCCTAAAACCATTTATCTTAATATAGTTCTTACTAATTATCGAAATACCTTTACCTTCAAAGACCACTTGATGTTCATCCCCTTCATATGTTCTAAACTCGATGTATTTATTTTCTTCTCCCGAATTTTGAACAGTTAGACCTTTAGTATATACTCCTGCCTGAATATAAACAATATCGCCCGCTACAGCATTTGATGTGGCTTTTGCGACAGTTTTATAAGGTTTTTCTTTGGTTCCTTTGTTTCTATCATTCCCTTTTTTGGACACATATATATTGCGACCTGATACTGTATAACAGTGTAAAAAAAAGAGAGCAATTACACCCATTTTAAGGAATAGCTTCATTTTCTTCATTTACTTTAGTTAAAAAATTAGATAAAATCTCCTTTTGAGATAAAGCAAATGAGGGAATTCTATACTTGAAACAAGTGTTTTTCCATCAAAATAAATGTCATATCGATAAATTGAAGATATTAATTCTCCATTTCTTCTAAATCACTTTGTTTATACTTACTCGGCGATACTCCATATTTCTCTTTAAACATTTTACTGAAGTGAGACCTACTCTTAAAGCCTGTTTTTAAGTAAGCTTCATATACTGATAAATCATCTTGCACTAAAAACTGAGCAGCTTTCTTTAATCGATAACTTTTCAACAAATCATAAGGTGTGCTGTTTGTAATCGCTTTTACTTTCTGATAAAAATGAGTTCTATTGAGATGTAGGTCCTTGGCTAAATCGTCCAATTTAAATTCTTCATTATCTAAATTCTGATCCAAGTATTGATACAGCTTTTCCATAAACAATAAATCGTTAGAACTTTCATTCGATTTTTTCTCTAATGAAATTGGGAAATCAGATTGAAACCTTTCCCTTAATTGCTTACGGTTATTCAATAAAGTTTGCGTCCTTACTATTAGATGATCTAAATCAAAAGGCTTGTTTATGTAAGAATCTGCTCCCATTTCTAACCCTTTGATCCTGTCCGATAAAGCAGATTTAGAAGTTAGTAAAATAACAGGAATATGACTTGTCTGAATATTCGATTTCACATTAGTGCATAATTCAAGTCCATTCATATTAGGCATAATTATATCACTTATAATCAAATCAGGCCATTCTGTTTCCATTGCTTTCATACATTCCAAACCATCTGTAAAAGTTTGAATAGTAAAATGATCCGATAAGACATTAGAAATAAACAACCTCAAATCATCATTATCTTCTACGATATAAACTTTTTCTGATTTTAAAACAGGGTCAACTTGTGCATTATTGGTACCCTTAAAATCGTTAATTGAAATTTCTTCTTTTTCCTCATTATCTTGAATTCTGATCATGTCTTTCACATTCTCACTTTCGAATTGTTTATCAGGACTCATTTTTACAGGGAGAGATACCGTAAATTTCGAACCTACATTTAAGGTACTTTCCACTTCAATCGATCCATAATGCATTTCTACCAAACGTTTAGAGAACTCTAAACCAATTCCGGATCCAACGTGCATAGTATTCCTTTTCCAAGATTGATAAAAACGTTCAAAAACATGTGGAAGGTCCTTTTTATCTATCCCTTTACCTGTATCTGAAACAGATACTTCTAAAACATTTTCGGTATTTCTATATTTTAATATGATCTCATCATTATTACCCGTAAACTTGAAAGCATTATTCAATAAATTATTAAATACCTTTTCTAGCTTATTTTTATCTGCCATAATAAATAATGGAGCATCATTTCCGATTAACTGAAGGGTCTTGTTTGTACGCTCGGCAGTATCATTAAAATCAGAGATTATTTCCCTAATAAATTCATTAAAATCAAAACTACTCAACTCCAGTTTTAGAATGTTTTTTTCCGCTTTTTGGTAATCATGAATTTGTTCAATCAATTGAAACATCTTCTTCGATTGTCGACGGATCAAACTAAGGTGTTTTGTATATTCTTCATGATGAGATAGACGTTTACTCAAGATCTCAATAGGACCTGAAACCAAAGTGAGAGGCGTTCTAAATTCATGAGAAATATTTGCGAAAAGGTGCATTCTAGCATCATTCACCTCATTGGCTTTATTTAATTCCAATTGTTCAATCTCCAATGTATGCTTCAAACTTTTGGTACGAAGCAACAATTTGATGATGACAAAAAGAATAATTAATCCAACCAAGGTATAAGTTAGATAAGCCCACCATGTTGCCCATAAAGGTGGTTTAATTTTAATATTTAATCTTACAGGTTCAGACCAATTGCCCAAAGCATCTGATGCTGATGCTTCAAATACATATTTCCCTGTAGGTAGGCCATTAAATGTAGCGTATTTGGTAGATGATTTTATCTTCATCCACTCATTGTCTTGAGGAAGTAATCTATACTTAATGTTGTGGTTTTCGTTATTGCCGAAATGCAGTGAAATTAATTCAATTGTGATGGAGTTTTCATTATGATCTAAGACAATTTCACTACCATCTAAGATGTTTGTATTTAATATCACCCTGCCATTGAACTCTTCAGTAGGCTTTACAACTTGATTAAACACCTTAAAATCTCCAAATCTAAAGTTGGAAGGTGTTTCTTTTGTATCAATTAAGCTTGGGAAGAAATACGTTAAACCATCTATTCCACCGAAAAACAACATCCCATTATTTAATTTAAGTGATGTTTTTTCAAATGCACTTACATCAATTCCTTCTTCTGGACCAAATTTCTGAAACGTTTGATTTTTAATATTAAACTTATTAATCCCTTTATTAGTTGAGATCCATAAATTATCATCATTATCTACCTCTATACTTTTTACACCATTATTGTCTAGTCCATTTCTTTCCGAAAAGGCCTTAAATTTTGGCTGATCACTATAAGGCTGTAACACTTTACAAAAACCACCTTGTTCCGTTCCTATCCAAAGATTCTTTTGATTATCATGAACCACACAAGAAATAAAATCACTACTCAAACCAATTGATTTATCGACTGTAAAATTATCAATAACTGATTCTTTAAATGAGTCGTTATTTAATTTTACTCTATATAATCCTTGTGTTTCTGTACCAATCCAAAGAATGTTCTCTTTATTATCAATTAACAATGACCATGTTTTCGATATTTTATCTAATGAAAATAATGGATGATTATTGATGGAATTGATTTCTTTAATTCTCCTTTGGTCATCAAATGTTATCTTGTATACCCCTTGAACACATCCCAACCATATGTTACCATATTGATCTTCTTGAATAGTTCTTATTACAGATGAATTAATATATTTATCTACATCGCTTTCTATTTTAATGTATTTCTGATCCCCTTTTCTTTTATAAAAATTACCAAAAACACCTCCTGTACCCATCCAAATTCCACCATAACTGTCTTTGAAAGTGTAAGCAATATTCTTTTCCAACACATTGGGAAGATCTAAATTAAGAGGTTGAAAACTATGTGTATTCACATCGAATACTCCAATTCCTCCGGAATTACTTGTAATGATTAATTGATCATCTTGCCACTTATTTAGAGCAATAATATGTTTACTTTTCACTTCGGTTTCATTACTAATTTTTACATTATTGAAACCTTTTTTATTGGATTGATCGACCCAAAAGATACCTTTATTAAAAGTACCGATCCATAAGCCGCTTTTTTCTGATTGATAAAAAAAACTTGGTTTTAATTCCTCTTTTTCATCAAATAAATAGGGTTGCATTTGAAGCTTATCTGATGAGATCTTTACACCGCCTAGTTTATTCGTTCCTAAAAGGAAATGATCATCAAATTTTATTAAACTCCTACAATCATCAATCTCCTCGAATATTTGATTTTTAATGGCTAAATCCCCTTTTCTATTCTGCAGTATAAATAAACCACTATTTGATGCTACCCATATTTCGCCATTGTGTTTATACAATCCTCTACTCTCTTTGATTCGATTTTCGAAAATCAGTTGAAATTCTTTTTTGTCGATATCAAGAGACAAAATACCATTCGAGGCGGCCACTAGGAAATTTGACTGATCGAGTTGTAAAATACTATAGGTCTTGTCTGGGTTTTTATCAAAAAGATTGGGTTGTAATCTTTCTATAAATTGATATTCCTTGTTGAATAATAATATTCCCTCGTCTTCACTTAGAGCAATAATAAAATTATCGGTTTCTATAAATTGAATTACAATTGGTCCATTACCTCCTTTGATCATTTTATTAAAAGAATAAAATATCTCAAAAGAAGAGGTGGCTTTATGATATAGCGTAATTCCTTCATCAGTTCCTATCCATATCACTCCACTTTTATCCTCATACAAGCTACGAACACGATTACTACTTAATAGAGTTGTTTCTAAATCATTTCTGTAACTTTTGAATTCATATCCATCATACTTGTTTAAACCGTCATAAGTTCCTATCCATATAAACCCCTCTTGATCCTCAATTATTGAAGTAACATCGTAATGTGAAAGACCTTCGTGCATAGAGAAATGTTTCACAAAGTCATTAGCTAGTAAATAGGAAGGAAGTAGGAAGAGAAAAAAGGACAAAGTATAGTTCAAACCATAATTATTTATTCTCATATCTTGGACAAAAAATTGAATCAACGATTAAAAATTGATTCAAAAATAAAACATTTCACTTTGGTTATTTTTGATTTCACTTTAATTAATAGAATCATTAAATAATGTGATTACAGTAGATTGAAGTACCAAAATCTAAGCTAATGAGAGGTGTTTATCAGTATATTTTTCTTCTGTCTCAATAAATAAAAAAAGTAGTAGCCGAAACCGACTACTACTTAGTATATACTACCCTGTTTATTAAGGTCTTATTTCTAATTCAATTAATTGAACATCGTCAATGTAAATCAATAGATCTCCACCCCATGCTCCATCATTTTTATCAATTGGTGCGAACATAAACGTATTTGGACCGTCCAATCCATCAAAATTATGTTTTAAATCTACCCATTGCTCTCTTGGAACTTGATCAAAATCATTTATACTAACTTGCTTCCAATCTTCATTTCTAATCACCTTGAAAGACTTCGTATTTGTCGAGGCATCTACCCATGCTTTATAGGTAAACATGTATTTCTTTCCTGCTTTAGTTTCAGGAATTGTGACTTTATTATACGTAAAGTTATTACCACCTAATGCTTCTAATTTCATAGAATAGAAACCACTATATGCTTTTGTATCTACAAACGTATGTGCAGGTCCCCAAGCCCAATCCATGAAAGTCCAATTACCGTGATCCTTTTCGAAGCCAAAGATTTCTGCATCCAATAAATTTTCCACATGCATTTCAACTTCAATGTCTTCGAATGTGCTTAATAATTTACCGTTACTGTTCGAGATATTACCGCCTGTATAGGAAACTGTGATTTTATCAGTATTGTAAATTGGCTGAGTTAATTTCAATGTAATTAGAGTTTTATCACTATTGTCTAAAGAAGCTAATGCTACTGGAATCACTTCATTGAATCCTTCGTTTTCTACACGAACCACAAAGCTATCTTCCTGACCTGTGAATGGAGAAGATTCCATGTTTAGTGGAATTGTAATCGTTTCGTTTGCCAATTCTGATGCAGTTCCTAAAGCTGTAAACGATTGAGTTGACTCAGTTACATTAAATATAAATGGCACTTTCATCCATGCATTCGCATTTGGAATTTGCGTTCCTGTTCTTGCTGAAGCTAAAGAAGCAGTAAATACACCTTCTGTAACATACATAGCTTCTACTTCTTGTTCTGTCGACCCAGAAGGACGAGCTCCTTCTAAATTCCAAGTTCTACTATTGGGTCTACCTTGAGTGGTCACATCAACAAACTTTACTAATGTACCTGCTTCAAAAGTTAAAGTATCAATTACTTCAGGATTTGAATTTGGCTTTTGTAAGATATCGTTAATATAAACTTCCAACTCAGGTTTTAAAGTATCATATACATCGATAACAAAAGTGGTATCAATTACCCAAAGATTAATATTTGGATCAAAAAACGAAGGAAGTGTATCATTCCCTTTAAAGGTTACAGAATCGGGAAATGTGGTGTACATTCTCACTTTTTTCAACCCTGGTTCTGTAAATAATACATGTGCAGATAAATCTGCAGTTTCTCTATCCAGATCTTCTCTGATGTATGGAGTTAAGTCCTCAGCTCCCTCTGGAAAACTTCCATCCAAAAAATATAAGGTTGGCTCTATCTCCCACTTATTATCAACATAATTCTGAGATAGATTCATAAATGTAGTATGTTCGTTTAATCCTACATTCCATACTCCTTTTCTAAACTGACTAGTATACCAAGATACATCAGTTGCTTTTTTTGGTGACAAATCTGCTTTTTCGCATCCCATAAAAAGGGATGCGAAAAGGATAGCCATTATATATTTTATGTTTGTCATAATTTCTTTATTTAACCGTTCCCTACTGTCCTACTGTTGGATTATTTTGAATCTCGCTTAATGGAATTGGTAAATACGCATGTAGATTCTTATTATAATTTGCTGCAGCTTGTTGGAAATCTTTAATATCAATACCATTGTTATCCGCAGGTTTTGCTCCTGGCTCTAAAGTGGATAATAATCTATCTTTTAGATTTCCTTCCTCGTCCACCCAACATTTCTCATAATCGCCTAGATGATACACTTCTTGTGCTAATTCAGAATAACGTTGTTTAGAAATATCCCATCTTCTAAGATCGATTGTTCTAGTTGAATATCCTTCTACAGACATTTCTAACGGCTTTTCAACATACATGATATGATTCATCAATGAGGTTACTGAATAAGCTGTATTATCATGTTCCGAGCTAGGAAATTCTGATGCTGTCCCTAATAATCTTAATGCCCAACGGTGACGAATTCTATTGATGTACTTTAATGCTTCTTCAACATTTCCATTTCCTTTTAATTGTGCTTCGGCATACATCAAGTAAACATCGGCAAGACGATTTACTGTAATGTTTTTACCAGAGGCAAATACACCTAGAGGTGAATCCATTTCAGACTCATAGATGTCGAAGTTGGTGTACTTCTTATAATATGCGTATTCATAATTACTGAAAGGAGTACCTTGTGGAACTGACGCTTGTTGGTAATATGGAGTGTTTACATCTTGTACCAATGCTACCATGGAAGATGCTCTTAATGTTGTATTTCTTAGTTTAGAAACACCATCTGCATCTATAACAAAGTTTCTAGGATCGTTTTGATCCATGGGTTCTGTTTTATAAGCATAAGCAATCCAAGCTGATGGAATAACATTTCTACCTCCATCCATTTCTGCTGGTGAAAATGCTCTTGCTAAACGGTTATGAGATCCTTTCTCATCCCAAACACCTTGATCTTTTCTTTGGTCAATAGAGAACGAAATTTCAAAAATAGATTCTTTGTTATGTTCGCCTGCGTGAGTGAACAGTAAATCAGTATCATATACCAATTCATATCCATAATCAGGATTATTCATCACATCATCGAAATAATAAATAGCTGAATCATATTGTTCTTGGTACAAGTAGGATGTACCCAAAATTGTTGATGCTGTCCCTTTTGTTACTTTACCCACATTTGATGCTCCACTATAACTTGAGGGTAACATCTCTAATGCTGTCTTTAAGTCATTTCTAAAAAAGGCAATCACTTCTTCCGATGAAGAAACCGATTTTTGATAATCTTCTTTTGTAACAGGAACATAATCTCTGATAATTACACGACCATTATTGTATGATGAATGCAAATAAAAATGATATAAACCTCTAAAGAACAAAGCCTGTCCCATTTGTTCATCCCATCTATCGTAGTCTTTTTCAGCTAAATTAGGCTTAAGATTGTTTAATCCTTCTATCACCTGATTTGCTCTAAAAATACCAGTGTACAATGCTTCCCATTTTTTATTTAGGCTTTCCGTTCCTGCGTTAAACGTTTGATTATACCATGCGATATCAATAAAATTACTTTGAGGTGAAGGTCGACCATACCCTGGGTAACCTAAATCAGAACGTACTGCTTCTTCTTGAATAGCCAATAAATCATGATGAAATAAGGCTGCATAAACTGAATTCAAACCCAATTGAGATTGGTCTAAATCCTTCCAAAAATTATCTTTTGATATTTCATTAGGATTGATTTCTTCTAAGAAATTAGTACATGATCCTAATAGTACTGATATCACAAGAAATAATTTTATATATCTAATCTTGCTCATAATAATGCTTTTTTCTTATTAAAAATCTAGTTGAATACCTCCTCTCACAGTTGCTGCTACTGGATAATTACCTCTATCCAATCCTCTTGTACTCAAACCATCACCACCAATTTCTGGGTCAAAACCAGTGTACTTAGTCAAGGTAATTAGGTTCTGACCAGAGATGTAAATTCTCATTTTGTTGATTCCTAATTTGTTCTTCCCTTTCGTCCCAAGTGTATAACCGATCATGATATTTTTTAGTCTTAGATAGGTTCCATCTTCTAACCAAAAATCGGTATAACCTGCATAGTTTACATGCTTTTTACTATCTCCTCTCCAAGCTGGAATAGTACCGTCTGAATTGGCTTCTGACCAAACATTTACTAAATCAGCATGACGACCATTACTAAAAGCAACAGCTCTTGAACCATTCATCAGTTTACCTCCGAATGCTCCATACCATTGCATAGAGAAATCCCAGTTTTTGTAGCTCACATCGAAGATGGCACCCAATTCGAAATCAGGTAGTGCACTACCGCTGTATACTCTATCATCGTCGTTAATCACACCATCACCATTGGCATCCACAAAGATCATATCTCCCATTTGAGCATCAGGTTTGATCTTTTTGTACTCTTCAAGCTTTTCAGCTGAGTTAACAACACCATCTGTTTGAATCAAGAAATAAGCACCTGCTTCATACCCTTCTTTCATACCAGTAACTTGAGAGTTCAAATCATCTGCGATTAGCTGACCACCACTCATCAAAATCAAATCGTTCGTACCACTCATTTGAGTAATTACGTTTTGGTTTTTAGTGTAAGTCCCTGTAATTCCGCAGTTCACAGCTCTATCTATTGTTCTGTATCCTAAAGCTAATTCGATACCTTGGTTTGTCATGTTACCTACATTCAAAGTAACATCAGCACCTTGACCAGACCCTGCTCCTGCAGAAGGAGGAGTTCTTAATGGGAATAGCATATCTCTTTTATCTGTTTTATAGATATCAGCAGAGAAAGTTAGCTTATCATTAAACATACCTAAATCGATACCTAAGTTAGATTGTACTGAAGTTTCCCATTTTACTAGTTCATTACTAAATCCAGTTTGAATCGCACCTAGTGCTAAGTAATCAGCTCCTGTAACACCGTAGATATAATCAATACCTTGTGTAATAGTTGGTGAGTAAGCATAGTCTGCAAAATTCTGATTACCTGTTGTACCAAATGAACCTCTAATTTTAAATGTTCCGGCAGTTTCTTTAAAGTCTGACCAGAAATTTTCATCAGCTACATTCCAAGCGGCAGAAACTGAAGGGAATAAGCCCCATCTATTTTCTTCTGCAAATTTCGAAGAACCGTCTCTACGAACAGAAGCACTTAAAAGGTATTTCCCTTTGTAATCGTACATTACTCTAGCCAATGAACCTATTAGATTCGACGATCGATCTCTGTTCCAAGGATTCATACCAGAATACACGTTAGGATCTAGAGTTGCTCCATTAATTACTGTGATACTGTTATCAGTAATTGCTCTTTTCTCTCCTGTAAACTGACCATAAGTATACTGTTCCATTGTGAAAACAGCTGTAGCAGTTAGTTTATGATTACCAAACGATCTTTGATAATTTAAACCAGATTCCCAAGCTAAACTTGTTCCTCTTTGGCTCATCATTCTTACAAAACTTTCTCTTGGGTCGTTAATTAATTCTCCCTGATTGTTATAAATCTTTTGAAGAGGTGAAACTGTTTTTCTTAATCCATTTTGTACAGTACCACCTAATCGAGTAGAAATTTTTAATCCTTTTGCTAACTCATAAGCAACATACACATTACCATTAAAACGATCATTGTCCAATTGATCATCCATTTTTAAACTTTGTAATACCCAGTTCATGGCTAATGTTTCAGGAGTATATCCTGCATTGGTACCGTTACCTCCTACCTCTTCTGTATCTGGAGATAAAGGTGGTTGATAAGGATAGTACTTCATTGCTTGAGTAAGGATATTCCATGGTGCATATCTTGTTTTTTCGTTGGAGAAACCAATACCTGTATCAATTTGCCATTTCTTATTTTTATATGAGGTATTTGCTCTACCATTAAATCTTTGATAGTTAGAATTGATAATTACCCCTTCTTCTTCCACATAACCACCAACTACAGAATAAGAGAAGTTCGAATTTCCGCCTGCTACTGTAACACTATGATTCTGAGTAAAAGCTTGATCATTCTGAACCACCTTCATTAAGTTAGTATCGTTTCTTAAAAATGCAGGTGTTTGTTCTATCGTGTGGTTGTTTTCCTCATCATGAGTACCATTCACATTACGTTGCCAAACTGTATTAAAATACAATTGTTCTTGGGTGTTCATCAAAGGAATATCAGAAGTAATAAAAGAAACACCTGCTGATCCGTCATAACTTACCTTCAATTTTCCTTCTTTACCTCTCTTTGTGGTAATTAGAATTACACCATTAGAACCACGAGTACCATAAATAGCACAAGATGCAGCATCTTTTAAGATATCCATTGTTTCAATTTCATAAGGATTCAATCTAGGGTCACCATCCTGAGGAATACCATCTACTACATATAAAGGAGTGTTATTACCACTTACAGAAGAAATACCACGTATTTGAATATTGGCAGCAGCACCTGGCTGTCCTGATGATGCTGACACGTTTACACCTGCCACTCGACCTTGGATGGCGTTACCCACATCACTAGCCACCATTTGAGTTAATTCATCTGATTTTACTTGAGCCACGGCTCCAGAAACTTCCTTTTTCTTTTGAGTACCGTAACCAATTACCACCACCTCATCTAAAGTTTCTAAATTTTCATTTACATAAAATTTGAAATTATTTCCTGTCATTGGAATTTTCCATTCTTTAGAAGTGTAGCCGATGTTACTAAATATAAGTACATCTCCCCTTTTTGCTTCTAATTGAAAATCAGAATCAAACTTAGTTATTGTACCAATAGTTGTTCCCTTAATCAAGATGTTCATTCCGGGAATATATTCATTATCGGCCAACATTGCTTTACCTTTGATGATTACAGACGAGGAGTTTTCTTGTTCGTTTATTTGCCCCGAAACTGTAATATCTTGTGCATTAATATTGATCGAAATGAATAGAAATAGGATAAGAAAATAAAAAACCTTATCCATTAAAAAATGTAATCTGTTCATTATTCATACTTTAATAATTTATAATAGTTTTAAGCTTTTGATTTGGTCATCAGCTTGCGAAATGATTTCTCTTATTTAGTTTAGCTTGTCATTAAATTAGCACAAAAATAAACCATTTTAAGTGAAATACTAATGATTATGTCAACTCGAATCAATTAAAAGAGTATTCATGATCTTATTCAATTAAGTCTGTATTTTTAAATAAATTGGGAGAGTTTTTCTTCGTTAAATCATCAATTTCAAATACCCTTCCTTCTATGTTTTTAATTTCGTTTCCATCAAAAACTATGTTCTCAGAAGATTTTACTTGAATGATTGGATTGCCCTTAAATAATGGAGAAAATGTATTGCTTTTATTAATCTTATTTCCTTTGACTACTAGGTTCTGAGTATTAGAGATTTCAAAAACCAAGTGATCAAATGTATTGATTGTATTGTCCTCAATAACAATATTTTTAAAAGCGATATTTTGATTATCATCATCTGTTACAAATCGAATAACGGAATGATCTAAACCACCAAAGTTACAGTCCTGAAAAACATTATTTCTAATAACTAAATCAGAAACACTTCCAGACTCATACCAATGACCACTTTCAACAGGAATCAATATTGCTGACATTTCTGTATGGAAATAATTGTTCTCAATAACCACTTTCTTAGGAGTTGATAGAAGTAATCCTCTTGCTCTATTATTACTAATGTTGCATCCTCGAACAGTAAGAGAAGGATACGCCGTAAGGTTTTCTAATAGATCACCTGCCTTAATTTTTGAAGGTACTTTTTCTTTAAATGTGATAATGTGGTATCTATCATTTAATTTTTCTGTAGATACAACTGTCAACTCATGGTATGCATGAAAAGAATCGGCTAATCGAACTACACCAACTTGATCTCCAGGTTTTGCTAAATCAAAATTCAATTGTTGAAAATGACCCATTCTAACACCCAATCGGTGGTCGTCTAGTACATCAACTACTTTTTGATAAGTACCATGAACATTCGTAGCATCGTCTAATTGATTTTGAAACACACAGTCAATCAATTCTACTTTACCAGCACATCCTACAAAATGTGTCGCATCTGCAGTGGTCGAAACCATACGACCATTTGATGGTGAAACTTCGAATCTATTTAATTCGATATCCTTACAATTTTGAGCAATTAGCCCCATTCCACCAGCGTGGTGAACTGTAACATTTTTTGCTTTAAAATTTTCTACATCTAATAATCTAAAAGCTGGAGCAATTCTATTTTCACCATGCAATCCCTTGGCAATTAAAATCTTTCCTACTTCTGGTAATTTCTTACCATGGTTATAAATTCTAACAATACCAGGCTTAATTTCTTCTGCCCTAATTCTAAACTGACGTCCAATTCTGCTTTGCTCTGGTGCTCTTGAATCGACCTCATACTTGTACTTTACCTGATCTCTATTTCTAGTAACTGCTGAATAATCCCACAACGTTATTGGTGTATAGGCCTCAGTGTTATATGCTACAGCATATCTTTCTTTATCATATAAAATGGATTCTCCGAGGTTGTGTTCGTAGTACTCCTTTATAAAATAAAGCTGTTCATTTCTAATTTCATAAGGGTATTCATTCGATATTTTTAAATCAAATGAATGTTCTTTCTTATTATTAGCAATAATTTCCCCTTCACTATGGAAAGGCATCGCCCAATCGATAGTTACATTATTAATTTGAATGTTCGAACTTTCTTCAATCAAGAAAGGAATCATCACCCCATGAAAAATAAAAGTCGACCCATTTCCATTAATCGTTACGTTATCTAAATTCAATAATGGAAAAGCTGTTTTTACCATCAAATCGTCGTGATTCGACATGTAACAAAACTTCTCTAGAGCTTTATCTGGGTAAAAGTGATAAACTCCTTTTTCAAAAATAATTTCTTTGGTTTTAGTTTTTCCTAAGTTCTTGATAATGGATAAAACTTCAGGCGTTGCATCTGTCTTATCATTGATTTTTAATTCTATTGACGAAGTCTTACTCTGCTTTTTTGCCAAGGCACTACACCCAAACAAAAAAGTAAATAATAAAAGAGTTGCTCCTATTTTCATGAATCCTTTCATACTAAAAAATTTAATTGTCCCATTTCTCCAATGGCTATAATGTAAATTTGATAGATGAAAAAATAGGTTAAGTGTTTTGCAGTAATTCCGTCGTGTATACGAGTAATTGGATTGTAAATTTAATGAATTAGATTGTTCAATTAATAAATTACCTCAACAAACCAAGATCACTCAAACAACTGTAAACCAAACAACTAAATCAAGTGCATTTGTGCTTAATGATAAATTACCGTGTTTAAGAGTAAAAATGAATAAATAAGAACAAGCATCATAAATCTTAATTTTATCATCAAAAAAAGAGCAAAATATTCTAAAAAAGAGACAATGAGCTAATTAAACCCCAATCAATACATTATCAGCATTTTATATATTGGTTTATCGATAAACACTTATTTTTTACCAATGAACACTTTTTGATCACACAAGAAGAATACATTTGATATTAAGCATTAAGACAAATAATAATACACTTAAATAATATAAGGTGATCAATACCTTGATGCTTTGTTTGAAGAAATAAATGGCGGTGTGAGTATGGTAAAGTTTATCAAAAAGTATTTTATAGTATTTATTCTAATGAGCATTGGTTGTCATCAGAATGATGAACGAAAAGAAAAGAAACCTAATCTAATTGTAGTCTTATCAGAAGAAAATAATCACTCTACTGCATTAGTGGAAAAAGGATTGGTATTTCAGAATTTATACAGTAAAAATTGTTTGTCCGCACCTTTCGATAAAAATGGATTGGATGGAATCATATACGATATGACTTTCATCAATAAAGAATTGAATAAAAAGGGATATTATACTGCATGTCTTAAAGAAAATATTGAAAATGAAATTTCAGAAATACATGCTAAAAATCACCCCTTCAGTATTCTTATTAATGCTAACGGTAATAGTAAAAACGAAATAGAAAAATCGATTTTAAAGCTAAGTGATGAGAACACCATAGTGGTGTGGTTAGAAGGACAGAAATCTATCGAGCATTCGGTATTGAATCAAACTGATAATTATAAAATGTGGGCTGTTGTTTGTTGGGAAAATATGATTGAATCTAAAAAAATTAAACAAGACATCGTTTCCACAGACCACTTGATAAATACACTTACTGAATTCTTGAAAATTCCATTTTTGAATGAGTTTAGCAATACCGATTTAATTCGAAATAATAACTATGTCTACTGGCATGGAAATGAGACCAAAGATTGGGAGGTTATTTTACTCGGTGAATGGAAAGGTATAAAACAGAATAAAAATGCCCTGATTGAATTATACAAAGTAGATAAAAGTGGTACAGCATTAATTAATGAAGCCTCTAAACATCCTGAAGTAATTCAGAAAATGAAAGGGATTATGGAAAAGGAAAAAAATATAGTACAAACTACTCATCTGAATGAAAAAAGAGACTTAAAAACATAGTCAATTTAACTTCAGAAATATAAATGAACCGATAATTTTTAATTATTGACAACAAATGAAATGTAATTTTTTAATATCAACAGTATTACTCCTTATTGGTTTAAACTTTACTGTTTACGGACAAACGTTAGAAGAACAAGTTGAAACTAAAATAGATTCTTTAGAATCACTTATTCTAACTGCCAATGAAAATGGCATTGATACTCAAAAAGAAGAAATGATTGCCTACACAGCAAAATTGTTTATTGAATTTGCGAAGGTAGATGAACAGTCTGTTTCTGAAAACACTAAATATTACGGTTGGCATCCAACGTATAAAGATGATGCTCAAAAACTCGCAGAGGAACTGCCTGATTTTGAAAGAGAGAAAACAATTGAACTTCTAGAAACAACTATTTCACATCTTCATCAGGTGATCTCCAAAGATATTGTGCGACCTGTAACACCTTTGGTAGATTATTCCAACATCGTTAGAAATGAAAATCATCTTACACAAAATGGCAAGACGGTTTTCTTAATGGACTATGTTTGGAAACCTGATGATGTAGAAGAAGACACCAAAAAGTATTTTGGTGCTTATGATGGAGAATATCTTACTCCTAGTTATTTGAATGAAGATTTGACTTATAAAGAGTGGGCCTACAATAGTATTGGTAGTAATGATGGACAGAATATCGGTTCTGTATTTATCGACAACAACAATATTCCAAGTTGGGCTTATCAAAAATACGACAACTTTGATGTGGGTAGCAGACATTATGGTAAATACGATGTTGACCACCCGGGTGCTAAAGAATTGTATGGTAAGATGTTCGAACATTTCGTTCCATTAATTCAAGGAAAGAAATTTACCAAATTGGGTTACATGCTGTTTAACGAACCAAGCTTTTTTACTAAAGAGGGTGTTTGGAATTCGGGTGAAGTATCTGAGTATACCAAAATTAAATTTAGAACTTGGTTAAGTAATCAACATAATTCTATTGCAGACTTAAATGCAGAATGGGGAAGTAGTTTTGCTTCTTTTGATGACGTTGATGTACAAATTCCAATGAGTGGCGATAAACAGGGTTCTCCTATTTGGTTTGATTGGATGAGGTTTAATCAAAATAGAATTACGGATTGGTTTGCATGGGTGAGACAAGAAATTAGAAAATACGATCCAGATGCGAAAGTCCACATTAAATTGATGCCTTGGTTATGGGTAGATAATGCGAGAGATCATGGTATGGATTTCGAAGCTTTAATTCGATTAACTGACATTATTGGTGTTGATGCAGATGCTAGAAATGCTCAGATGTGGGGTGATAATAATTGGGAAGACCGTTATGCAATGGAGTGGTTACCGACAACCATCATGTTTGATTTCTTTAAGTCAGTACAACCCAATCAATTCATTTATGATTCTGAAAATCATTACCTCACATCTGTTAGTTTTATGCTGAAAGAAATTGATCCTGAATATGTAAACTCAATTTACTGGCTTGGTCATTTACATGGCTTATCAGCAACATCAAATTGGGTATGGTCTAGACTTTCTGATGGTAAAATAGATAGCAAAAGACCCGAAGATTCTGGATACATTGTGGATGTCACTCATCAACCTAAAGTATTGGCACAGGTTCAATCGACCATGATGGATTTAAACTCTTTTGGTGATGAGGTATTCAAAATTCAGTCAGCACAAAAGCCTATTCGTATCTTTTATTCTGAAACAACTGCCATAAATAGAGATGGCTATATGGAAGATGATATTCATAATGTATATCAAAAACTATATTTTGAAGGTATTCCAATTGGTTTTGCTACTGAGGATATCATCAAAGAAGAAAAAGATGAATGGGATGTGATTTTAGTATACAATACAGAATCAGTAAAAGAGTCTGAAATAGATGCCCTTCAAAGTTTTATAGATGCAGGAGGAAAAGTAATTGTAGATGCCAATTCATTAAAGAAAAATGAATACGGTAAAAGTCACACAAAAACTTTAAATGGAGCTCAGCAAAGTAGTTCATTAGGTAACATGACGAATCTTGCAATTAGTAATGTAAAAGAGGTGCCTAATGTTGAGGTTGTTGAGACCAATACAAGTATTGGAAAAGGTTGTTTTTGGAGAACGATTAAAAGCGATGATGGAAAACAAATCTTGGCACTTGTCAACTTAGGAAATACTGATGCTGAGGTAACAGTAAATCTAAAAAATGCAACGAAAGGAACTTTCTGTTTTGATTTAATGACGGGTAAGGCTCTAAACAATCAATTAGTGTTATCACCCTACCAAGTCTATTTTTTAGAACTCAGAGACGAAAAAACGATTAGCCCATCTGTAGGTTTTATTACTCCAGATGATGGTGAAAGTATCTTAGTAAATACCATCTTTAAAGTAGAAGGAACCGCTTCGATTTCAGAAGGAACAATTGAATATTTGAGATTATTTATTGATGGAAACTTCTACGGTGAAAGAACAACTCCTCCCTATGTTTGGGAGGAGGAGTCTTTTCAAAATTTACCAGCAAAAAACCATGTTTTAACCTTAGTAGCTACTTCGGATAAAGGGGTAGAAACAGAAACTGAAATAGAGATTAGTATTGAATGTGAAGGTTTGAGTAATGAAGTTCTAGTAGATGGAAATACTTTAACAGCAGTTCAGGAAGGAGCCACTTATCAATGGATCAATTGTTCTACCCAACAAGAAATTATTGGTCAGACCTCTTCCTCTTTTTCTCCGGTTGCAAACGGAACTTATGCGGTAAGAATTTCAAATGATGTTTGTGAGACTTTGTCCGATTGTTTTGATATGACTATTACTTCCATAGACAATGATTGTGCTATCACTCCAAAAGTATTCCCCAACCCTGCCAAAGAGTTAGTTACTATTGACTTTGGGAAAAACTACGATACTGTAGAATTAAAGTTATTTAATCCTTTGGGCAGTACATTAATAAATAAGAAATTAACATCAAGAAATAAATATGATTTAGGATTAAGTACTTTTTCAAAAGGAGTATACATTATTCAATTATCTACACCTGATTATTCGAAATCAATACGCTTAATCAAGGAATAAATTATTGATATAAATAGGATACTTCATTAAATAAAAATTATAAAGAGCTCAGTCAAATCATGATTCGAGCTTTTAACATATATACTAGAAGACTATCAAATAATGAGAAAGATTTTTTTATTGTGCCTTACTCTATTAAGCTTCAATTTTTCTTATGGACAAAGGATTGAAAAACTTTTAAGAAATAACTGGAAGTTTCAGAAAGGAGAACATACCAATGCGGAACAAAAAAACTTCGATGACCAACAATGGGAAAATGTAAACATTCCTCATGATTGGGCAATAAAGGGTCCTTTTGATGAAAAATGGGACTTACAAGAAGTCGCTATTGTTCAAGATGGCGAAAAGAAAAAAACTAGAAAATCAGGTAGAACGGGAGCATTACCATATGTAGGGACTGCTTGGTATAGAAATGAATTTACAATCACAGATGACCTAAAAGATAAACAAGTACTATTAACTTTTGATGGTGCTATGAGTGAAGCAAAGGTTTATCTAAACGGTGAATTTATAGGCGAACACCCTTACGGTTATGGGTATTTTTACTTCGACATTTCGGAACATATTCAAAACAATAAGGAAAATGTACTTGCAGTAAAACTACATAACGAGCCAAAATCATCTCGATGGTACCCTGGTGCTGGTATTTACAGAGATGTGAAGCTGATTATCAAAGATAAAAATGCAATAGAAAGATGGGGAAATACGATTACAACTCCAATAGTAAATAAAGATGTTGCAAAAGTAAGCGTAGTGACAAAAACTACGGGGAATGTATCAAAAGTTGTCCATGAAATAGTCAGTCTAGAAGGAAAAATAATTGGTAAATCTATTGTGACTGATAATATCAAAAACACTTTCCAATCATTAATAAAAGTAGATCAGCCTCATTTATGGAGTCCAGAATCACCTTCTCTCTATGTTATGAAAACCTCCACTTTTGTAGGCGATAGAAAAACTGATGAGGTGATAGAGAAATTTGGTATCAGAAGCATCTCTTTCACTTCAGAAAGATTTTTTGAGCTAAATGGAGAGCAAAGAAAGTTTAAGGGTGTTTGTTTACATCATGATTTAGGCCCTATCGGAATTGCTATCAATAGATCTGCATTAAGAAGACAATTGGTAATGATGAAAGAAATGGGTGCAGATGCTATTAGAACGGCTCATAATATGCCTTCAATAGAACAATTGGAACTTTGTGATGAACTAGGACTTATGGTAATAGCAGAAAGTTTTGATGAATGGAAAAAGCCTAAGGTGGACAATGGTTACCATCGATTCTTTGATGAATGGGCAAAAATTGATGTTGAACACTTAGTTAGAGCGACTAAAAATCACCCTTCAATCGTGATGTGGAGTTCGGGAAATGAGGTACCAGATCAATGGGGTGCAGATGGTGTAAAAAGGGCGAAATGGCTTCAAGATATATTCCATAAAGAAGATCCTACTCGACCTGTAACTGTAGGAATGGATCAAGTAAAAGCGGTCATGGAAAATGGTTTTGGTGGCGTACTAGACGTTCCTGGCCTCAACTACAGAACTCATCTATACGATGAAGCTTTTGAAGTATTCCCTCAAGGGTTTGTATTGGGATCAGAAACAGCTTCTACTGTAAGTTCAAGAGGTGTTTATAAATTTCCTGTGGAAGAATTTAAAACAAAAAAATACGACGATTACCAATCTTCATCTTATGATTATGAAGCGTGTAATTGGTCGAATATTCCAGAAGACGATTTTATTCTTCAAGATGATAAACCATGGGTGTTAGGAGAGTTTGTATGGACAGGTTTTGACTATTTAGGCGAGCCTTCCCCATACAACGAAGAATGGCCTTCGAGAAGTTCTTACTTTGGAATTTGCGATTTAGCTGGAATACCAAAAGATCGCTATTATTTATACAAAAGTAGATGGAAAACAGATGAGGAAACTTTGGACATTTTACCTCACTGGAACTGGGAAGGAAGAGAAGGTGAAATCACACCCGTATTTGTTTACACCAATTACAATAAAGCAGAACTTTTTGTAAATGGTGTGAGTCAGGGAATAAAAGAAAAAGACAAAAACTCAAGATTAGATCGTTACCGTTTAAGATGGATGGACGTGAAATATCAAAAGGGTGATATTCGTGTTGTTGCCTATGATGATCAAGGAAATATGAAGGCAGAAAAAACGATTAAAACTGCTGGGAAACCTTATCAATTATTATTAGAAAGTGATAGGTCCTCTGTAGTTGCTAACGGGGAAGATCTTGCTTACGTCACTGTAACTGTACTTGATAAACAAGGTAATGTTTGTCCAACAGCAAATCTTCCATTATCCTTTAATGTAAAAGGAGAAGGTACATTTAGAGCCGTGTGTAATGGTGATGCTACCTCTTTGGAAATGTTCCATTTACCACATATGAAAACCTTTAATGGTAAACTTGTTGTAACGGTTCAATCTGCTAATCAAGCAGGTGATATACAGCTTGAGGTAAAGGGAAAAAGCCTTAAAAAGGCGGCAATATCCATCCCTTCAGAAACAAAATAATTTTCACAATTAAACTTTAGTTTAATTCATTATCAAATTGAAAGAGAGTCAGAGCGGTAATTTTCCAATTCGACTCTCTTTTTTATATATCAAATAGCTTATGAAAGCACAAAAATTAATTATTGTATGCCTCCTCATTTTAGGTAATACTATGATGTTAAAGGCTCAAAACCCTTTCATCACTCATAAATTTACAGCAGATCCATCCGCTAGAGTTTTCAACGATCGACTCTATGTGTATACATCACATGATGAGGATGATGCTACTTATTTTGACATGAGAGATTGGGCTGTTTTTTCATCAAAAGATGTAAAAAATTGGAAAGAACACCCTATTCCTTTTTCTCTCAAAGATATTGCTTGGGCAGATACTATGGCTTGGGCGCCAGATTGTGTCCATAGAAATGGTCAGTATTATTTTTACTATCCAGTCGAAAGAATAAAAATTGGGGTAGCTGTTGGAGATCGTCCTGAAGGACCTTTTAAAGACGTTTTAGGTAAACCCATTATTGATTTTATTAACGAACCAAACGTTGGTCCAGAACCTATAGATCCTAATATATTCATTGATGATGATGGACAAGCCTATATGTATTTTGGATGTCGATACCCAAAAGTGACAAGACTTAAAGAGAATATGATTGAAAGGTCTGGTGAACTAATTGATATAAAAATTCTTGATCAAGACGGTCAAATTCTAGAGTATATAGAGAAAAAAGAAGGTGAAGAAAATATCCAAGCTAATTATGGCGGTGATGGTGTCTATGGTGAAGCTCCATGGTTATTTAAACGTAATGGAATCTATTATTTCACTTATGCCAACGGATGGTCAAAAGATGCAACAATGGTCTATGCCACATCAGATAGTCCGACTGGTCCTTTTACTTACCAAGGGAAAGTGATGCAACCTGTAAGTTCTAGCACTTCGCATGGGTCTGTTGTTGAGTTTAAGGGTGATTGGTATGTATTCTATCATACTATGGATATATCAGGAAAAAACTTTAAAAGATCGATTTGTGTCGACAAATTATTTTTTGATAAAAACGGAAAAATAATAACAGTCACACCGACAAGAGAAGGAATATAAATAAAAAAGATCTCCTTTTTTGAGGAGATCTTTATTGCTATATAATAACCTTGTTTCAATATCATTTTTTAGAAAATCCCACCTGAATAAGGCCAATGAGGATTCTTTTCAGATTCTCTTCTCATTACTTCATTTAATTCAGATACTAACTCTGGAAACTCTTTCGAGATATCATGTTCTTCTTTATCATCTTTAGATAAATCGTATAATTCAGTATGCATAGAGTTCGCTATTCTTACCGCCTTAAAATGTCCTTTTCTAGCAGCCTGCTTAAATCCTTTAGGAGATGGTCCTTCTTGAATTTCCCAATAGAAAAAATCATGTTGTTGTTGAGGTTCTCCAACTAATGTAGGTAAGAATGAAATCCCATCTGTTTTTGTAGGGTGTGGTAAACCTGCCACTTCTGCAAAGGTTGCTTTTACATCATAAAAAGTAGCCGCTTGTTTTGTAATCACTCCTTCCTCAATATGATCTTTCCAATAAGCAAAAGTTGGTACTCTTAATCCGCCTTCATATAAGTCACGCTTGTATCCTTTAAGGTCTCCAGAACTATTAAAGAAGTCTTTATCGTGTCCTTGTTCATTATGAGGTCCATTATCTGAAGTGAATAAAATAAACGTATTGTCTAACTCTCCCATTTCCTCTAGTTTATCCAATAATCGTTGTACCTGCTGATCGAACATAGTGATTCTAGCAGCGTGTGTTTGCTCGATTTCCGGCCAATCATTGTCCTTATACAAGTCGTTCTCTCTTACGAAAAATTCATGGGCATGAGGAGTTCTATAAGACATAAATAAAAAGAAAGGTTCTTCTTTATTTGTCTCTTCTAAAAAGTTTAATCCTACATCAGTTCTAAACTCGTCCAGACAGCTGTACTTGGTATAATCGTAAAACGAAGAATCCTGACGACCATTAATCCAATGCATTCTTTCATCAAATTCTTCTCCTTTATTGGAAATACCCCACTGTTCCTGCATGGCAAAATCAAATCCTCTATTGTATGCCCAAGTAGATTCATCCTCTGGTAATCCCAGATGCCATTTACCCACAAAACCTGTTTGATATCCTCCTTTCTTAAGCATTTCAGCCACTGTCTCAGAAGATTTTTTTAATGCTACCCTATCCCATTTCTCTCCTACTTGTCCACTATTTCCTCTAATGTTTGTGTGACCTGTATGTAAACCAACCATAAGTGATGACCTTGAAGGTGAACAAACAGAAGTTCCAGTATAGAAATTACTGAATCTCATACTTTTTTTCGCTAATTGATCTAGGTGGGGTGTTTTTATCACTTTCTGTCCATAAATACCCATCTCACCATATCCCATATCATCAGCCAAAAGTAAAATGATATTCGGCTTCTTTTTCTTTGTTTCTGTTTGTTTGCTTTTTGGTGAGGAACATGCGAATAAGTAATTACACATGATTAATGCTACACTCCATTTTAATAGATTCATACTGTTAATGTCATTAATAAAACTTATTTATCAATCGCAAAAAAATACATTACAGCTTCTAGGAGGTGTTTATTGGTTATGTTTGGGTGTGTATCAGTAAAGACAATCTTAAAACACTCATTTTCAATCAAAAATCTATTCACAAAAAAAGACTAGATAAAAGCTTTTTAGTATAAAATAGCTAAAAAGCACCTATCCAGTCTCTATTATTATTTATAAAGTGATACTAACTTTTATTCTTACCACTTATCATTTCAGAAATAATATTCTTCTGATCGGTTAATTCTGCTGCTACCACTCCTACTAAGTGAATCACTAAGAAACCAACCAAGTAGTACAACGAAAGTTTGTGCAGATCTTCCATTAATTCATGGTCACCAATATCATTAATAATAAACATTCCGGTTAATAATGATGCACCGACAAGTACATAAAATAATGCATACAACACCCATTGGAATTTTTCCTTTCCTGTGGCCTCAGAAGAAGAAATTGTTGCCAGCTTAATTCCTCTCTCTTTTATATTCAATAAGACTCTTAAAGATAACAGCCCGATCATCAAATAGCCTGCATAAATGTGCCATGTCCACATTTGCCCTCGAATTACTTTGGCAATTTTTACGGAATCTTTTTTAGTGATGGAAATATCAAGATTTGATAATTGTTCAGTAATAATATCACTCATCAAATATTTATTCATCCAATTCATTCTTAAAAAAATTGTCAGAGTGATGAATAACATAGTAAATGCAATCAGCCAATGTAGAATTCGATGTGGTGCTGAAAAATTATTGTTTGTCATAGTGAAAAAAATTTAGTGCTTGATGATGTTTTAATTTACACTCAATTTATTACAGATTTTTATAAACCAAAAACTATTCGGACAGTAATAATGCGTATTTAATTTCTAATGCTTATCAAATTATTAATTGATATCGGTGGATTATATTTATTTTTGAACTAGAAATTATGAAATCGATATATACATGATTAATTCTATAGAGAAAAAATTAAAATCATCTTCTGATAATCAATATGACTTTTCGGTACTTATTCCTACTTGGAATAATATCGACTATCTGAAACTTTGTATTGAAGGTCTGAAAAAGAACAGTTCTACGAATCTTCAAATTATCATTATTATTAATGAAGGGAAAGACGGCACCTTAGAATGGGTAAAAGAACAAGGTTTAGATTACGTATATTCTCCAGAAAACATTGGTATTTGTTATGCTTTGAATGCATGCAGGTCTCTGATCTTATCGGAATATGTTTTGTATATGAATGATGATATGTACCCTCTTCAAAATTGGGATGGTCAACTCAAGGAAGAGATTGTTCGATATGGTAAAAAAGATTTCATGTTTTCTAGTACTATGATTGAGCCTTTTGACACAGGTAATCCATGTGTTTTGGTAAAAGATTATGGTCGAGATATTGAAACATTCAAAAAAGAAGAAATAGAAAAAGATACTTCTTCTTTCTCAAGATCTGATTGGTGGGGAAGTACATGGCCACCAAATGTTATGCATATTGATGTTTGGGATTTAGCTGGAGGTATGAGTATTGAATATACTCCAGGTTTTAGTTCGGACCCCGATTTATCTATGAAGTTCTACCAAATGGGTGTTCGAGAATTTAAAGGATTAGGAAATAGTTTTGTTTATCACTTTGGTTGTAAATCTACAGGAAGAGTAAAAAGCAATAAAGGAACAGATACATTTTTAATGAAATGGGGAATTAGTTCACGTATTTTTACTAATGAAGTGATTCAAAGAGGTAAAGAGTATCAAGAAGATCTTCCTGCTCAAGACATTTCCTTAAGTAACAAGATTAGAAATAAAATTAAAAAGCTTAGAGTAGCTCTGAAATAACAAATAAGGCTGTATCAAAAACCCCAGATTTAAATCCGGGGTTATTGATACAGCCTTATTATTTTACTATTTTTTAAACTGATCCAATCGATTACCATTCGATCTTACGACCATATCTGCAATAGTTAAAGCAGACATCGCTTCTACGATTGGCACTGCTCTTGGAACTACACATGGATCGTGACGTCCTTTTCCAGAAACAGTAGCAGCATTTCCTTCTTTATCGATAGAATCCTGATCAACCATAATCGTTGCCACAGGCTTAAATGCTGTTCTAAAATAAATATCTTCTCCATTGGAAATACCTCCTTGGATACCGCCAGATAAGTTGGTTTTAGTTCTTACTTTACCACTCTCATCTGTATAAAAGGCATCGTTGTGAGTAGATCCTCTTAGTTTCGTTCCCTCAAAGCCGCTTCCGTATTCAAAACCTTTACAAGCATTGATACTTAGCATTGCTTTACCTAATTCAGCGTTTAAACGATCGAAAACGGGCTCACCAAGACCTGCTGGAACACCAGAAATTACACATGAAACAATACCACCGATAGTATCTCTATCCTTGCGTACTCCATCAATTAGTTCGATCATTTGCTCTGCCTTTACAGGATCAGGACAACGAACAATATTTTTCTCGATTTCATCAAAATCAAATGTTGAATAATCATCTGATACCCTTACGTCTCCTACTTCAGATACGTAAGCGTGGAAATCGATTCCTAAACTCTTTAAAAATAATTTAGCGACTGCTCCTGCTGCTACTCGAGCTGCAGTTTCTCTTGCAGAAGATCTTCCTCCTCCTCTATAATCTCTCACTCCATATTTAGTATGGTAAGTGTAATCAGCGTGGGATGGTCTGAAAACATCTTTAATGTGAGAGTAATCTTTACTTCTTTGGTCTTGATTCCAAATCAATAAAGCGATAGGTGTCCCTGTAGTTACTTCTTCGAAAACGCCAGATAGTACTTCAACACTATCTGCCTCTTTTCTCTGAGTCGTAATCTTAGACTGACCAGGTTTTCTTCTATCTAATTCTTTTTGGATATATTCTAGGTCAAACGGTACGCCTGCTGGGCATCCATCAATGGTTACACCAATCGCACGACCGTGAGATTCTCCAAAAGTTGTGATTCGAAATGCTTTTCCAAACGTATTCATTACCTAATTTGTTAGTTCTGACACAAAAATATGATCTTTTTTTATTATAAACTGAACTGACTTAAAAATAATATCCTCAGTAGGTTATGTTCACATCAATTTTGTCAAATTTACAATCAAATAACTGTTTAATTGTAAATATTTCACAATTAAAAGTTGATTTCTTATAAAACTGTGAATTATTTATAACCGTTCAATCGTTATTAATTCCAAAGAAACACACTTTAAGACATGAAGTTAAAATAAATTTGGTTTTGATGAGTATTTCTAAAATTGTTCAAGTTATATTTGTGAGGTTTTTCACAAAAAACCTGATTTCGATGAAATATTTCCTTGAACTTAGGTAAAACTAGAAATTTATGGAATACAGCTTCTTAATTTATGATGGAGTGATCACAGTGAAGTTAAAAGGTGATTTCCTCGGCCATCCTGAAGAGAAAAGTTTCATTAGAGACTCTAAACTTTTCACAAGGTCTGGAATAACTGACTTTATTATTGATGCCACTCATATTAATCATATGAACAGTGGAGGCTTGAGCATGTTAGTGAGATTATATACGGATATATCACAAAGAAATGGACGTATGTTACTGATCTCCTCTCCTACTCAATTAACCAAGCTTTTGAAAATAACAAAGCTGGATAAGGTATTTCAAACTTCTAGTTCTAGAAGTAAAGCCCTACAGACACTGAGATTGTCGTAATCTCATTTCTATTAAATTAATACATATCAAAAATATAATTCATTCACAAGATGGATATTCTTTTAGGCATGCAGTGGGGAGATGAAGGAAAAGGCAAAGTTGTCGATGTCCTCGCTCCAAAATATGACGTTGTTGCACGTTTCCAAGGTGGACCAAACGCTGGACACACATTGGAATTTGATGGTAAAAAGTTCGTTCTGCATCAAATCCCTTCAGGTGTTTTCCAAGAAGGTACATCAAATATTATCGGAAACGGTGTTGTTCTTGATATTCGTATCTTCCGTGAGGAGATCGAAAAATTAGAAACAGCAGGTTATAAAGTGAAAGACAAAATCTTATTGTCGAAGAAAACTCACTTAATTATCCCTACACACCGTCTACTTGATGCGGCCTACGAGAAAAGTAAAGGTGATCAAAAAATTGGTTCTACTTTAAAAGGTATCGGACCAACTTACCAAGATAAATCAGCTCGTGTTGGTTTAAGAACTGGTGATTTATTCTCGGAAAACTTCCAAGAAAAATACGAAGCATTAAAAGCTAAGCACGTTGAAATCTTAAACTTCTATAAGTTCGATTTCTCTGAGATGCTTCCAGAAATGGAGGAAGAATTCTTCCAAGCTGTGGAGTACACAAAGACTTTAAACTTTGTCAATTCTGAGTACTTCGTAAACGATGCTCTTAAAGATGGTAAGAAAGTATTGGCTGAAGGTGCTCAAGGTTCTTTATTGGATGTTGACTTCGGTTCTTACCCTTTCGTTACTTCTTCTAACACATTCGCTGCAGGTGCTTCTACTGGTTTAGGTGTTGCTCCTAACGCTCAGAAGAATATCTACGGTATCTTTAAGGCTTACTGTACTCGTGTAGGTTCTGGTCCATTCCCAACAGAATTATTTGATAAAACTGGTGAGGATCTTCAAAACCTTGGTCATGAATTCGGTGCAACTACTGGTCGTCGTAGAAGATGTGGTTGGTTAGACCTTCCAATCTTGAAATACGCAGTAATGCTAAACGGTGCTACTGAGTTGTTCATGATGAAAGCTGACGTAATGAATACTTTCGAGGAAATCAAAGTATGTACTGAGTACTTGTTAAAAGACGGTACAAAAACTACAGAGGTTCCATACGACTTAGAAGACATCAAAGAGCCAGTGTATACTACGCTTAAAGGATGGAATCAAGAAGTAGATGTAAAACTTCCTTTCGAAGAGTTACCTCAAGCACTTCTAGATTACGTAAAATATATTGAAGATTATATCGGTGTTCCAATCACTATGGTTTCTATGGGGCCAGACCGTGAGGAGACAATTATGAAGTAATCTTTTATTAAAAATAAATCAAGCCTTTCCATTTTTTGGAAAGGCTTTTTTTATGCATAATTTGTAGAATTATCTTATATTTTCTTAATAATTGAACTAATAAGAAACTTATCAATCAAATAAAGAGTTTTATGTAATACAGGACTACTTTATTAAACCATTATAATCATGGAAGTACAAAGCTTAATGGAACAATTAGTTGATTGCTTCAAGACTTTCAAAGATTCAAAAGTAATCTGTGCATCGAAGGATGGAGAGTTAATTGTTCCACAATCGGAGAAAGAGGCATTGGATTTAGTTACTGCAGGATATACTGCTTATTTCCGACAAGACCTTAAGAAAGAACTAGGTAATGACGACCTTTTCTATTAAAAAAATAGCATGCTTCAAAAAATTGAAACATGCTTATTGAAAACCGCCCTAAACGTAAGTCTAGGGCTTAATTATGTCCTATAAATTCTTATTCAATATTGTTGCTGATGCTTGTGCGGTTGGGTAAATCACCAAGTCAGCTATATTTACGGAACTTCTTCTTGATACCATAAAGAAAATCACATCAGCAATATCTTCTGCGTACAAAGGTGTATACCCTTGGTAAACTCCTTCTGCTCTTTCAGTATCCCCTTTGAATCTTACTTCCGAAAACTCAGTATGTACCAATCCCGGATGTACTGCTCCAACGCGTATACCAAATTCATTTAGATCGTATCTCATTGCTTCATTTAATGCATTTACTGCAAACTTCGAAGCATTATAAACATTACCATTAGGATATACATCCTTACCGGCAATAGAACCAATATTAATAATGTGTCCTGATTTTCTTTCTGTCATCTGAGCAATAATAGCCTTAGAAACATATAACAAACCTTTCACATTAATGTCGATCATCGCATCCCAATCATCTACATCTCCGTCTTGGATTGGAGATAAACCATGAGCATTTCCTGCATTATTTACCAAAATATCTACCTGAGCAAAATCTGCTGGAAGGCTTTCTATCTTAGCAAATACATCTTTTTTATCTCTTACATCAAATGACAAAGTATGTACATCTGTTTTCTCACTTAATTGTACTTTTAAAGTTTCTAAGCGATCCGCCCTTCTTCCACAAATAATTAAACGAATGCCATTATCAGCAAATAATTCTGCAGTTGCTTTACCTATTCCCGAAGTTGCGCCAGTGATTAGTGCCGTCTTTTTCATGATTTCTTTTTTTGAAAACACATCATCGACATCTCCATTACATGTTCTTCTGTCTCATGCGGAGGCAAATATCGATGAGCGATATGATGATTGAATTGATATTCTAAATTAGGATAATCTTTCTTAAATAAAGATTTGAGATGTTGTTCTCTCATATTCCACTGATGTGTAATTAACAACACATACCCATAATTTACGAGGGATTTTTCGATTCGATCAAATAATAAACTTTCATTATCTAAATCTTCGAACTGACAATGAATGACAGCATCAAGTAGTATAACCTGATACATTTGATCAATATTGTAATCAAAGATATCGGCAACAATTCCTTTCACCCTATTATTTGATGTTGCTACAGTTTGATCAATCCCGACCTTAGAAAGGTCCACAGCTGTTACTTCGAAACCTAAGGCATCAGCCATTAGTGCATTTCGCCCCTGCCCACTTCCAAGGTCCAAAAGGTTCTTTTTCTCCTTTATATCTTCCAAAAATGCTTTTAGTTCTTTATAGCTATCACCAAAAGCATTTTTATTAAGATAGAACTGATCCCACTCTTTTATTTTATCAGTTTCCAAAGTTTATTTCAGTATGGTCTCCTAAGTTTAAACTTTGTGCCACCCCTTTTAAAGTCGAATCGTGGCCGACCAAAGAGTTTTTCAGTAATAAATCTTTTAGATCTGTATAAGCCCCAATGATAGAATTACTGATATTACAATTTTCGATTTTAGCTTCTTCTCCAATCACTACATTTGGTCCAATAATAGAATTCTTAATGACAGTATTCTTACCAATTTTTACAGGAGGAATAATCACGGTATTTTTACTATTCACATCCTCTATTTTAGTGGCATTAAAATCCGGTCGATTTAATAATGTAGCATTAGCCTCAAGTAATGAATATTTTGCACCGCAATCGTACCAATTTTCTACAAATTGAATATCAAACTCCACACCTTCTAGCAACATTTTTTGTAAACCGTCGGTGATCACAAACTCATTATTTACTGTTTTATTACTAGCCAATACATAGCGCATGGCATCCAACAGTTTAGGAACATCTGTGATTTTATAAATTCCGACCAAACCAATATTTGATTTTGGAATAGTTGGCCTCTCTATAAACTTTCTAACTTTAGTTCCATTTTTTAATTCAGTCACACCATAATCACCCGGCGTTTCTACCTTCTGAACACCTACTACAGAATTGGGTACCTTTAGCATTTGTTCGATGTCTATATTTACAATAGAATCTCCCAAACATATCATTACTTCTTTTTCTTCGAGAATGTGTTTCTCTGCAACCAACACAGCATGTGCAGACCCTTCTCTAGGTATTTGTACCACAAATTCGAATTTGATTTTAGTGTTTTTATAATTTTCTTGAATAAAGGATTCTATTCTAGCTCCCATATACCCAATGATAATAATAAACTCATCAAAACCTGTTTCTATAAATTTATCGATAATATGAGCGATAACAGGTTTTCCAGCTACTGGAAGTAATGCTTTAGGTTGCGTATTGGTAAGTGGCCTTAAATTCGACCCCCGACCTGCAACAGGGATTAATACTTTCATTTATATGGTATCGTTAGGTTTACAATCTTTTGATAAAAATAATTGTCCAACCTAGTAAATAATCAACTACTTTAAAGTAAAATATGTAATTTTGGTATTAGATATGAATGTAAGTGATTTTGATCACAACATGAACTCTAAAGTTAACTCCAAGACAATAATTAATATTGATTCAATTTGGGTGTTTGCAGCTAAAAAACTAATTAAGAATTAACTATATTTCATTTAACTGTTCCACATCAAAAATTAGTCAATATTTGTCTGAGTACAAATTTATAACTTGGATTAAAAACTTAAAACCTAAATTTATTATCAAACTTAATTCGAATCTAATGAAAATGAGATTAATTTCTACTCTTTTTGTATTAGCAGCTATTTCGTTTAGCTGTTCTTCAGGTGGCGGTTCAGAGAAATCTGATAAAAAAGAATACGCTAAAGTAACGAAAGAAGAATGGCAAATGGCCAAAAGAATGTTTGACCAACAGCCTGCTACTGCTCCAGTTAAAGACGACAACCCTTTAAATGATGCTAAGGTCAAATTAGGTCAGATGTTGTACCATGATACTCGTCTTTCTAATGATGGTAACATTAGCTGTAATTCTTGTCATAATTTAGCCACTTTCGGTGTGGATAACTTACCAACATCGCCGGGTGATACTCAGGTAAACGGTGAAAGAAACTCTCCAACAGTATACAATGCAGCATTTGATTTCGTACAATTCTGGGACGGTCGTGCAGCAGATGTAGAAGAGCAAGCTTTAGGTCCAATCTTAAACCCTGTAGAACATGCAATGAAAGACGAGAAACAGGTAGTTTCTAGACTTTCTGAAGTAGCTGAGTATGTAAAGCTTTTCAAAGAAGCATTCCCTAACGAGAAGAAGCCTCTTACTTTTAATAATGTAGGTAAAGCTATTGGTGCATTCGAAAGAACACTAGTATTCCCTTCACGTTTTGATCGTTTTATGGAAAAAGAAACTTCTTCTTTCCTTTTAACAGCAAAAGAAGCTCAAGGTCTTAGAGATTTCCAAGAAGCAGGATGTACTACTTGTCATGCGGGCAACCAATTAGGTGCTCAGATGTATCAAAAATTCGGTTTGTATGGCGATTACTGGACGATGACTGGATCTAAACTATTAGCTTCAGGTCACTATGATGAAGGAAGAAAAGACGCTACAGGTAATGAATCAGATAAGTATTTCTTCAAAGTGCCTAGTTTAAGAAATATCACTAAAACAGCTCCTTATTTCCACGATGGATCGGTAGCTAAATTAGAAGATGCTATTAAAATTATGGCTAAGCTTCAATCAAATAAAGATCTTAATGAGGAGCAAGTGAGCAACATTGCTGCTTTCTTGAAATCGTTAGAATCTAAGATTCCTGAAGATATTACAAAAGCTCCAGTTTTACCGTAACTGGATTAATTATATTAGAATAGCATCATGGAGACATGGTGCTATTTTTTTGTCTAATGACAATTGAATAGGATAGCAAACACTCAAACATTCACCTTCTATAATACATTGAGATACTTTATATTGTGGAAAATTTTTAAAAGTAATTTCAACTTGATTCTCCATTTCTACTATTGAATTGATCTCAAGAATTGTAAATGGTATCGTCAGACCAGTTTTTAAGCATTTCGATAATGCTTCTTTTGCAGACCAAAGTTTTAATTCAACATCAATGACTCCTTGAGCTAAGCAAAGCATTTTTTCCTGATAAGTAATCTGCCCCTTAGTTTTTGCAGACATTTCCTCTTGATTCGATTCCACATCAATCCCAATAATTAAATCACTCGGAAAAAGAATTGAAGCTACATGACTTTGAGAATGAGCTATTGAACATTCCCATCCTTGAAATGATTGATGCTTTATAAATGGTTGTTCAAAAATCCCTTTCCCAATTTCAATTTGATGAGCTTTGATTGGAACAATACTAAATAAAAGCTGCTTTATGGCCTTTCTACCTGATAAAAACGTCTGTTTCCTTCTTTCTACAAGAGCATTAAAAAAAGATACTTCCTTTGGATGTAACCAACGATTAGCTTCTTCTTTATCAATATCAAATAGTTTGTGAAAAGTAAATGGACAACAAAAAGTATCCGAATTGGTTGAGTTCGTAAAAGTTAAGTTTATCATATTAAAAAAGGGGACTGAAAGATCAGCCCCCTCTCACTCAAATTAATCTATCAATTCTTTTGATAATAAATTTTCTGCTACCTTATTCAAGATAAATTCCTTATTTCTTGATAAGAACCAGTGGTCTCCATGCAATACATGAAGCTCAAAAGCACTGTTTGTATGTTGTTCCCATGGTTTCATCTCCTCAGGTAATACAACTTCATCCTCCTCTGCTGCGAAAGCAGTAATTGGCCAAGTAAAGTTGTCTTTATCCTGATAGTCGTATCCCATGATTAACTCCATATCTTTTCTCATAACAGGAAGAATCTGACGAACGAAAGCTTCATCGTCGATGTATGACATTAGTCCCATTAATTTAGCTTCTGAATTTGTTTCATCGGCAGTCTTATGAATGGTATCTCTTTCATTTCTCCAAGTCGGAGTAAGATGAGCTGAGATCGTACCAGATACAAATGAATGTTCTGGGCTAAGCTGATGTTTTTCTCTCAATCTATGTTGTAATTCATAAGCTAGGATACCTCCAAAACTATGACCATAGAAAGCAAAAGGTTTATCTAGTAGAGGTAGAATTTGTTTTTCTAACTCATCAATAACATCAAAGAATTCAGTGAAGTATGTTTCATCTTTTCTATTTTCTCTACCTGGCAATTGAACTGCATATACATCAATATCATTATGTGCCTCATAAAGGAAATGATTAAACATTGATGCACCAGCTCCCACCGGATGGAAACAGAATAAACGAACACGAGCATCATCTTCTCTCTTACGGTGAACAAACCACTTATCGCCAAGAGTTTCCAAATCTTCTGCATCTTCAATACCAGAAATATCTGTTGTAATTTCAGGTACTTTTTCTTCTGTCGTTTCAGTCTCAAATCCTTTGATAAGATCCTCTGCTAATTCAACCAAAGAAGGTCCTTTTGCAATTTTCATCAATGGATAATTTACTTCCAATTTCTGAGAGATCCAGTTTCTAATTTGGTTCTGCATTAATGAGTCAAGACCCATTTTTGAAATTGGTGTTGGAATATCCACTTTTTCAGGTGATGTACCTAGAATCTTTGCTAATGCATGTTGCAATTGCTCTTGTAAGAAAGTGTGTTTTTCTTCACCATCTTTAGCAATTACCTGATCTTTTAAAGACCCTCCTGCTCCAGAACCATCTGCACTATCAGAATTCATTAATTCTGCGAAACGCATATCTGTGGCTAATTGAGGGAAGAAATCCTTGAAACGTTTAAAGTCCAAGTTGGCTACCATTCTTTGTGTACTTCTCTGCAAGATAATTTTTGAGAATGTCTCTCTAATCTGTTTCAGAGTTAACATAGTCCAACCTTGTGCTTCTAAGACATCAATTACTTGACCTCCGTCTTTTGACATACCTGCATAATCGCCCAATACACCTAGATTAACAGAGTTACCTGCTAAGCCTAATGACTGACGATAGGTTGCTAATCTATCCAAGAAGTTATTTGCTGATGAATAGTTTGCCTGACCAGGAAGACCAAATACAGCAGAAATTGAAGAGAACGACAAGAAGAAATCTAAGTCGTGGCCCAATGACGCTTTATGTAAAGCCCATGCACCCATCGCTTTTGGTGAGTAAACTCTCATGAAGCGATCTGAATCAAGATTCGGCATAGTACAATCATCTAATACTGCTGCTGAATGCACGATACCTTTAATTGGTAAGGCTACTTCTTCAAAAATTGTCTTAAGCGTTTCCTCGTTGGTAATATCCACTTTAGGTAATTGGATTTTCACACCCAATGACTCCATGTAAGCAATCACTTCTTTATCATAGTCAGATTTAGCACCTGATCTAGATAATAGAATCAATTCACCTGCTCCATTTTCAGCAATCCATTTTGCCACCTCAAGACCAAATCCTGAAGCACCACCTGAAACAACGTAGGTAGCGTTTTTATCAAATTTCAGATCATTTGCAGGTAAAACATCTACCGCTTCATCCGGCATAGAAACAATCACTTTACCGATATGTCCTACTTGAGATAAATATTTTAAAGCGTCACCAGCTTCAGAAACTGGGAACACCTTTAATGGATGACCTTCAACTTTTTCTTCTTTGAATAGATCTGTAACTTCTTGATATAATTTGGCTGCTAGTTTTGGTTTTTGAGCCATCAAACGATCTAAATCAACCACATGGAAAGAGATATTTTCTCCGAAACGTTTTAATGGAAGTTTAGAGTTATTGTAAATGTCTGCTTTACCAACTTCAACGAAAGTACCAAATGGTGCCAAACACTTAAACGATTGTGTGATTGCTTTACCAGTTAAACTGTTTAAAACAACATCAACGCCATAACCATTCGTGTCTGCCTTAATTTGATCTGCAAAATCTAATGATCTTGAGTTATATATATTTTTGATTCCAATTGAACGTAGATATTCACGTTTTTCTTCAGAACCTGCAGTTGCATAAATCTCTGCTCCAACATGTTGTGCCAGTTGAATGGCTGCTAAACCTAAACCACCTGTTGCTGCATGAATTAAGACTTTATCGCCTTCCTCTATATGAGCCAAATGATTTAAACCATAATGAGCAGTTAAATAAACAACAGATAATGAAGCCGCTTTTTCCCAATTTAAATTCGATGGTTTTGCTACAACACAATGCGATGGAGCAGTTGTAACACCTGCTAAACTATAAGCTGCCCATGCAATAACTTCGTCCCCAACTTTTACATGAGAAACTCCTTCTCCAACTTCTGTAACAATGCCTGAACATTCCAAACCAAGAGTATCTTCTGCAACACCTCCAGCAACAGCTTCTTGAGAAAGAATTCCCATGCCATTTACAACATCCTTAAAGTTTAGCCCCGTTGCTTTTACAGCAATGCGAACTTCTTCTTTTTGGATAGTTTCAGGATAGAATTCTCTTAAAGCTAAACTATTTAAGATACCATTTTCTCTCACTTCCGCACGGTAAGCAGAACCAAAAGCATTCATTTGTTTTGGTGCTCTTTCATCTGCTATATCACCATCAACAGCAACTAATCTTCTAGTATATACTTCATTATTTCTTATAGCAAATTCTGATTCCTCTTCTTTTCCTTCTTGTTTAGTCGAAATGATATTTACCAACTTATCGAAATCCTCATCTCTAGTATCTTGACTAAGATCAATAATTCTTACAGGTAATAATGGGAATTCATTTTTAGCTACACGACCAATGCCATAAACAGGAGATTGAGCCAATTGAATTTCGTTCTCTTCTTGAAGTACTTTTTCAGAACCTGAAGTGATTAACCAAGTAGGTACTGTTAAATCTTTACCACCTATAGTTCTCACCAAGTTTAGAGTAGACATACTAAAGTCCTCTTGCAATTGAGTAAAGACCTCCAACGTATCTGTCTCTGAGGTCTGAACATCAAATGGCCATAAGTAGACTATATGCTGAAGATCTTGACCAACAGCATCAATCATATCTTCATAATGTGCCAATTCTCTAGGGTTGATAGTGAACTTCGAATTATTAGCATTAGAATAATTCAACCCTCTTGTTACCGTAATAACGTTACCACCATTATCTTCTAACTTTTTAGAGATCGATTGATGAATACCCTTATTATCAGCAAATACTAAATATTTACCTTTAGCGTTTTCATCATTCAGAATTTCTTCTTCAGGAAGTACCCACTGATATTCATAACAAGGTTTATAGATTTCATTCTTACTTTCCCCTCTTGAACCTTCAATATACTTTCCTTTAAAACCTTGAATTTCTGCTACTAACGTACCATCCTCATTATATACTTGGAAGTCACCATTCAAGTAAGCATCAGTACATTCAGTAACTGTAACATGAGTATATACTTTCTTATTTGGTTGAGCAAAAACTTTAAAACGATCAATCCCTACAGGAAGGTAAATTCCTCTTTTTGCTTCAGCTTCATTTTTCTTTGCTGCAAAAATGGTATGCAGACAAGCGTCCAGTACAGCAGGATGTACATTGTATCTTTCAACACCATATTCTATAGAATCGTGAAGTGTAACCTCTGATAAAACTTCATCTTTGGCAGTCCATAATCCAGTAATTGCTCTGAAAGTATCACCATAAAGAAGACCTGCACTTTTTAACTCATTGTACATTGGTACAATCGGCATTCTTCTATTGATTCTTTCTTTAATTTCGTTGATATCAGAAGGAGTAGATATAAATTGATCTCCTAAAGCATTGATCTTACCAAAAGAGTGTTTTGTCCATTCAGCATCTTCTTGATTTCTAGGTTTAGTAGAAATAGTATAATCGCCTTCAGTTGAACTAATTTCTAATCTAACATGTGGCATTTCACCATCATCAGGTAAGAATAAGGCGTTCTCGAACGTAACATTTTCTAGGAAACCAAATTTTTCGCCAAAAGAGGCCTGACCAACAGCTGTCGCAATTTCTAAGTGTCCTGTACCAGGGAAAATAATTACATCATCCACTTGGTGATCAAGAATATATGGCTCTTCATTTTTATCCAATTGGATATCCCAAATAAAGTTTCCTTTATTTACATTAGAAGCCACATTACTATTCAACATTGGGTGTACTTTAGTACCCGTTCTTTTCGCTTTATGCTCTTCAGTTTCAAACCAGAAAGATTCCTTTTGCCATTGATATTTTGGTACAGCTACTTTCTTTGTTGCTCCAGAACATACTTTCTCCCAAGGTAAAGCATAATTCAATGAATACACTAACCCTAAGTTTTGCATAAAGATTTGCTTTTCAGCTTCTTTACGTCGAATTGATGTAATTAGGTGACCTTCTACCCCTGCTTCTTTTAAAAGATCTACAGCTCCAGTAGCCAATACCGGATGAGGAGCGATTTCAACAAAAGTATTAAAACCATCCTTGATCATTTCTCTAACGGCATCTGTAAAGTAAACTGATTCCCTTACATTTGAATACCAGTATTCTGATACAAGATGTGCACCCGATTCTTGTTTTCCTGAAACTGTAGAATAAAGAGCAATAGTTGCTTCTTGTGGTTGGATGTGTCTTAAATCCGAAATCAATTCATCTTTAAGAGGTTCCATATGATGTGAATGGAATGGAACATTTACTCTTAAGAATCGATGGAATATATCTCTTTTATCTAATCGCTCAGCAATTTTTTCTAGAGGAGTTTCATCACCAGAGAAAGTAAGCATCTTAGGACCATTGATAGCTGCAATTGAAACTACATCTTCCACACCAACAATCTCTTTCTGTGCTTCTTCAACAGTTAAAGCAGCTGCAAGCATTTTTCCTTTACCTGTTGCTTTATCCTGACCTCTCGAACGATTATAAATAACATCTACAGCTTGTTCTAAGGTTAATGCTCCAGAAGTATATGCTGCAGCTACCTCACCAATAGAGTGACCAACAACACCTTCAGGTTGCACACCTGCTGTTTTCCACATTTCCATTAGACCAATTTGCACAGCCATAATTGCTGGCTGAGCAATTCTTGTCTCAGAAATACGTGATTCTTCCTCAGATTTAACTAGTTCCTCTAATAATGACCAACCCGCAATTTTCTGAAGAATGATATCTATTTTTTCGATTACAGATTTAAATACAGGTTCTGTAGTCAATAACTGTCTACCCATTCCAAACCATTGTGGTCCTTGTCCTGAGAAGATAAAACCTACTTTGGGATTGAAGCCTGTATCTTCTGTAGAAACCATACCTACTCTGTTTTCATCATTTAGGTATGCTTCTAAAGCATCTACTAACTCTTCTTTGCTTGCTACTGCAATTGTTAAACGATATTTTAAATTCGATCTATATTGACCTAAATTATAGCAAATATCTTGTAAACTTTCAGAAGATTCATTCAAGAAAGTGATATGGTTTTCTACCATTTTTTTCAATGCATTTTCTGATTGAGCAGAAATACAATACAATGAAATATCATCTTCTAATAAAGTCTCTTCTTTATTTACTATTTGATTTTTTTCCTCTTTATATCCTTCCAATACTGCGTGAGCGTTCGTACCACCAGCACCGAAAGAGTTAATACCACCAATAATTTGATCAGAAGGCCAGTCCATTAACTGAGTGGGTACCTTAAGTTTCCACTCATCAAATTTGATACCTGGGTTAGGTGTCTCAAAGTGGAGGTTTTGAGGAATTTGTTTATTCTTAATTGACAAGGCCAACTTGATAATACCTGCAATACCTGCTGCGGCCTCCAAGTGTCCCATATTTGATTTCACAGAACCAATCACTAGTGGCTTTTCTTGATCTCTACCTTCTGAAAATACTTTTCCAAATGCGCTTGTTTCAATAGGATCTCCCACTTTTGTACCTGTACCGTGAGCTTCAACAAAAGCAACTTCCGAAGGAGCTACACCTGCATTCTTATACGCTTGACGTAACATATCTGTCTGAGCTGTTGGATTTGGAACTGTAAATCCATCTTCAGTATAACCATCAGAATTTACCGCTGTTCCTTTGATCGTAGCATAGATATCGTCTCCATCTTTAATTGCCTTTGATAAAGGCTTTAATAAGATAACACCTACTCCTTCGCTTCTTACGTAACCATTACCTCTAGCGTCAAAAGATTTACAATATCCATCAGGACATAAGAAGTTACCTTTGGACATCATTAATGATGACTCAGGACGAATCATTAAATTTACACCGCCAGCTAAAGCAAATTCAGATTCTTCATTCCAAATTGAATTACATGCTAAGTGTACACCTACCAAAGAAGACGAACAAGCAGTATCTAAAGTAACAGATGGTCCTTTTAAGTCATATTGCCATGATAATCTATTCGCAATTGAAGTTAAAGACACACCCATTGGAACGTGTGGACTAACGTGATTTCTTTGAGCTTGAGAAGCTTGAATATCCCAATAGTCATTCATGAAAACTCCCATATAAACGGCAGTTTTTGATCCTTTAAAGTCCTCCAATTTCATACCCGCATCTTCTAATGCATTGTATGTAGTTTCTAAAAGTAGTCTTTGTTGAGGATCAATTCTTTCTGCTGTCTTAGGGAAAATCTTAAAGAATTCTGCATCAAATTTATCGATGTCTTTAATGAATCCTCCTTTCTTTTGTTTGATTTTTCCAGCTTTATCTGGATTTGGATCATAGTATTCATCGATACTCCAACGATCTTCTGGAACATCTGTAATACCATTAAAGCCTGCTTTTAATGCTTTCCAAAAATCACTTGGGGAATTTACATCGCCAGGAAAACGACAACCTATACCCACAATGGCAATAGGTTCTTTCTGATTTGCTTGAAAGGACATGAGTAATTAATTAGAAGTTTTATAATTAGTTTATTGAAATTGATTATTAAAAAATTGTCTTAGTTTATCATTTCAATATTCAAATAACTCGATTCAGTTTAAAAAATGTCTGTCAGTTCATTTTGTTTTACAAATTAAAATTATGGTTTTTGAATTTCCATTCATTTAACATAAAATAAATTGTAATACCTATAAAATATTAAATTATTTCCCCATATAATACAATAATGAACGATTATTCAATTTTATATTAATGTTAACAATCCAATAACACTTATATTAAATTGATTATTTTTAACTTTTTCTAAATTATTAATATTCTTCTATAATATCTTAGATTATTAAAAAAAACTGATCAGAAATAAACAATTAACCATTAATTAATCTCTAATAATTAATAACTACCTACAACAAACAACTAAACATCAAGCAAATAGAAATTGTAATATTTTCATAATAGATTATTTAAGAATTTTTTCAATATTCTCAGTATTGTTATAATTCACGAAATTTTAAGAAAACAAAAAAAGGCATCCCAAAGGATGCCTTTCTTCATATATAATAATAGATTTTTACATCTATCAATTAATCATTTGTCATATCAACAGGCTGACCTGTAGTTTCTAATACTGACCACCATAATGCACCATCAATATCAATTTTCTTTCTTGATGCTGTTGCTACAGGGATTGGAAGGTAAGTAAATTGGTTATGCCAACGACCAACCACGAAGTCAGTAATACCAGCCATTGCACCGTGAACTGCGTTTAATGCAAGATCGTTACAGAATACAGAATCGGCAGGAATTGCTACTTCAGAACGGATGATATAAGAAGGGTCGATGTATTTTACAGTCGCTTCCATATCTTGTTCTTTCAAGTAGTTAGTGATCTCATCTTTCAAGAATACACCAATATCTTTATGCTTGATGTTACCTGATTTATCTTTCACTACTTCATTTTCATTATCTTCGAATAAATGCTGACCAGCACCTTCGGCTACTACTACTAGTGCATGATGTCTCTCTTCTACTCTTTTCTTTAAAGTATTCAAGAAACCTTTCTCACCGTATAAGTCGAATTTAGATTCTGGAATCAATACAAAGTTTACATCTGGCATTGCCAATGCTGCATTTGCTGCAATAAAACCTGAGTCACGACCCATTAGTTTTACGATAGCTACACCATTGTAAGCACCAGTTGCTTCGTTATGTGCATCTCTTACTACTGCTGCTGCAGTTGAGAATGCTGTATCGAAACCGAAAGTTTTTGTCATGAAGTTTACATCGTTGTCGATTGTCTTAGGAATACCGGCAGTAACGATTTTTAAACCTCTTTTTTCAATTTCTTCGTGAATAACATGGTTACCTGAAAGTGTACCATCACCACCAATAGTAAATAAGATGTTGATGTTTTCTCTTTCTAAAGTATCCACCATCGCTGAGATATCTTGGCGACCTCTTGATGAACCTAAGATAGTACCACCAAATAAGTGAATGTCTTTTACAACGTTAGGAGTTAATTTTACCATTTCATGTCCGTAATCCGAAATGAAACCTTGGTAACCATATTGTACACCCCAAATATTTTTGACATTATATCTATAATATAAACCGTTGACTAATCCACGGATTACATTATTAATTCCTGGGCAAAGACCACCACAAGTTACAATTGCAGCTTTTGTCTTCGATGGATCAAAATATATTTTTTTTCTAGGTCCTGCTTTTAGGAAGGAGATAGGATCAGCATCGCTATTTCTTGCTTCTTCAAAAGCAGATAATGATGCATCATATATAATTCTTCTTGAATCCTCAATAAACTCTTTATGCGGAGCATCTTCTTTTTTGTACTCTTTATAAAGTGGTGAAGTAAGTGTAGCTTTTCCAAGCCTAGTAACCTCAAAGTCTTGTCTTGTCAAGTCGTTCATGAGATAATTTATTTTCTGATATCAATTTCTAAAACACGAATTACACTAATAAATTCCAAAAAAAGGATGACTAAAGTAACCCAATTTTATATACTTTATCCATTTTATGCAACCTTTATGATTTCTGTTGGTCTTTTGTCTGAATGGTTACTTTGAAACACACTATTCAATTAACTGAAGTAAAATAAATGTCGGGTATTAGTTATAACTCGATCACAAATCTACAATAATAAAATGAAATTAAAATTTATTCTATCATCGATCGTTACTTTTTTATTAGTAATCAATGCACTAAGCGCACAAACAGTCAGAGATTTAAAATCATTTGAATCTATTGGTATCTCTGGAGCTATTGATGTCACACTTATCGCAGGAAACAAAGACAAAGCAGAAATTGAGGTGTTTAGAAACACGAAAGTGGAAGATGTCATCACCGAGGTTTCTAATGGTAAATTGGTTATTAAACCAAGAAAGGGTGTGAGAAATGTTAATGCAAAAGTAACATTAACTTATTCTTCCAACTTAAACAAAATCTCATTTTCTGGCTCAAGTGATGTTGTAGGTAAGAATCCAATCAAAGGAGATCAGTTGGTATTTTCAGGAAGTGGTTCGGGTAGCTTTAAAGGTGAAGTAAACTGTACTTCTTTAACGACCTCTTTAAGTGGATCAGGAAATATTGATGTAAATGGTAAGGCAGACAATTTCACTGTTAAAGTAAGTGGTTCTGCTGATGTAAATGCATTTGATCTAGTTTCTAAAACAGTTCAAATCTCGGTAAGCGGTTCTGGGGATGTCGACTGTTACGCTAAAGAAGAGATTAACGCTACGGTTTCAGGATCGGGCGATATCAGATATAAAGGAACACCGACAAAAACTAAAATTAAAGTATCGGGTTCTGGAGATATTGAAAATGTTCAGTAAGAACACTTTTAATTTAACACGAAAGAGGTGGTCATTATTATGACTCACCTCTTTTTTATTTTCCTAAATTTAGAATAAAATCATTCAGCGATACATCAGAAGATAAATCCAAACGCTTTCTTAATCGCTTTCTAGCTACCTTCACACTATTTATTGATATACCCATTATAGAGGCAATATCTTTCGTACTCATGTTCAAGCGTATTAAATAGCATAACCTCAAATTACCATCGGTTAATCCTTTATTTAACTCTTGTAGTTCTTTTATAAAAGGTTGGTTCACCTCTGCAAATAATTGATTTAACACTTCCCACTCCTTCTCTAAATTTTCGGCATTTTTTATATCTCTTCGGATACTCTTTATTTTATTGATGGTAAATTCTTCTGGATTTTGTTGTAGGTGTAGTAATTTATCGTCGAGTTGTTCAATCAAAGAATTTAAATGAAGCAACCTTAAGGCATGAGTGGTTAACTCTTTTTCTCTTTTATCGAGTGTTTCTTTTATCAAATCTGCTTTTTGATTTTCAATATCAGACAGTAGTTGTTCCTCTGAAATCAAAACATTTAATCGATCATTGATAATACCTTCCATCTTCATCTTATTTCTATCCATCTTCTTGATCGTCCATCGATAGACGAAAACACCCATAATCAGTAACAATAAAGTGCAAAACAACTTAAACTCTAGCCTTTCATAAAAGTAGGGCAATAGTTGAAGTTTAAAAGATTGTATTGCCCCCCATTCTTGATGAGGATATCTTGCTCGCACTTGAAAAGTATACTCTCCGGGAGAAAAGTTAGAATACAATATAGATGAGGTGCTTTTTGTGGTTTGCCAATGATTATCAAATCCCAATAACCTTGTTTGATACTCTTGTTTATGATTTTGTCTAAAATCAACCGCCACATACTCAAAAGAGAAATTCCTCTCCTCAGGAGATAGGATTAGATGATTTTTATAGATTACTTTTTTAGTATTGAAAGGTACTTTTGATGAATGAACAATAACATTTTTAATAATAGGCCTCAAAGGTTTAACACTTGTATTCAATACCTTATTAGGATTAAAAATATTCACTCCATTCGTACCCCCAAAAGCCAAATACTTTCCACTTAATTTTGCTGATGCTCCAACATTAAATTGAGGTCCTTGCAACCCATCTGCAGCATTATAATTTAGAATAGTATTGGTTTTAGTATTATAAACAGTAATGCCTTTGTTGGTCGACAGCCATAGGTTATTCCCTTCGCTACTTTCAATACTATAAATAAACAGACTTGGCAAGGCAGTATTTATCTCTTCAACCTCAAATAAATCTTCTTGTCTGTTTAGTCGCCACAATCCTTTTCCGAAAGTACCTACCCAAAAATTCAATTTATCGTCCTCATAGATAGATAATATTGCATTATTGATGTTCATATTATCCTCCTCTTTATTATTAAAATAAAGTCTCTTGAAATCGTCTGATTCTTTTCTGTAACGATTCAATCCATGAAATGTCCCTATCCAAATATCCCCTTTGATATCTTTAAATACTTTACGGCAATCATTATTTGATAATGAATTCGGATTATCTTCTTGATAATTATATCGGTTTAATTCTTTCGTATGGAGATTATATTTTAATATACCATTTGATGTAGCCATCCATAAATAAGTGGTGTTATCGACCAAAATATCCCAGACCACTTCTTTTTCGATAGTATTTCCTTGATCATCAAACAGCTTTAATTTTTGGAAATTCTTTTTATCCCGACTAAAATACAGACCATTTTTATAGGTGCCTGCCCATAAAATACCATTCACTTCCTTTAGCGAAAGAATACTTTTAGAAGGCAAGAAGACCTTGGTGCTCATCATTTGTAAATCCACATGATGAAGTCCCCCACCATCGGTACCTATCCATATTTTCTCATCATCGTTCAAAATACTTGTCACACTCCCATTTTTCAGTCCCAATTCATTTCCTTCACCTTCTGTTATAGTATAGAAAGGATCGTTTAAATTGCATTGCAATAATCCATTACCAAAGCTTCCCAGCCAGACAATATTGTCATTCCCCACATAAATTGTATTGATAGTTTTAGAAGATATCTTTTTATTCAATATTTTTTGATGTTGCAATTCCTCTCCCTGTGTCAAAATCATCGCTCCATTACTTTCCGAACCTACCCAAATATTTCCTTTCTGATCTTTCGTAATTGTCTTAATAGAGTGACCAATATCTGCCAATCGTACTAACTGATGATCCTCATATCGATAAATTTCTCCTTGAGCTGTTCCTAAATAGAGTGAATGATCAAAAACTTCTAACACTTTAATCTGTTTTCCATTTAAATCATCAAATTGATATTGTTGGATGGATTGATTCAATATTAAGTCATATAAACTCACCCCACTTTCCGTTGCCACAAAAAGAAGGTTGTCCATTTTTTCAATCGAATTAATTTGAGAAGTTTCCTTGGAAATTAATCGATATCCATTTTTACTTTCCCTAAAGACTCCTTGATTAGAGACGCCGACAATCTTATTCAAATCATCATCCCAAAGAATTTTGCAAACATCTTCTATGGTATTATGGTTCGAAGTAATATGTTCCCGGTAGAAATTATCTCTTTCGTAATCATAAAACTCCAAGGAGCCATTGGTGCCAATCCAAACTTTATTCATGAGTGGATCCAACTCTAAAGTTCGAATAGAGTTAAAAGTCAACTTTTTTTCAGAGTTGTCTTGAAACGACGTGATGCTATTGCCGTCGTACATATTTAATCCGTCTTCTGTGCCTACCCAAAGGATGTCGTATTTATCTTGAACTAAAGCCGTAACGTTGTTGTGAGATAATCCTTGCTTAGCTTTTAGTGCAGTTAGTTTGGTTGGTACAGTAGAATTATTTGTTGCATCGTATCCGAACGAGGTAGAACAGATTGTAATAAAATAATACAACGCTACCTTATTCATTAGACTGAAGGTATTCATTAAAGTTAGTTGTGTTGAGAAATCGCTTTTAACTGTGTTGTTACCCTAATATAAGTTTTTATTTCTAGAATACAATTATCGATTTCTTTATCAATGACTTATTTGAAACTTAAATAGCTGGTAAAATCTTTAATTAAAGTAGTAATAAGATAGAGACAGAACAAATGCCCTGCCTCTATCTAACTTTAATGAACTAAATTATTTTCGTCAATCGTTATTCTATTTTTTGATAATTCGCTTAATAAACTGCTGATTACCCACTTGTCCTTTCACTATATAAACTCCCGAAGGCAACTTCGATCCGTCCAACTTCAATTGATTGTTTCCTTCATCAATGACTTGTTGCATCTCTGAAATTAAACCTCCTTGAAGATTGAATAATTGTAGACTTAACTGACCTGATTCTTCTGTACTAAAACGAAGAGTAGTTAAATCATTAAATGGATTTGGATAAGTTGACACCTCAAGTAATTTTTCTTCTAAAGATTGATCAGCAATCAACTGTCTAGTTCCACTTGGAGCCAACACGTCGTTCATCGCAACTAAAAGACTCTTTGATGCATCTTGAGTATCAAAAGTGAGCTCCCAGATAATTGTTCCTTGTAAACCATTATCTCTTGAGTAAGCTACTTTTGCCGCTGCACCTTTAGGCGTTTCGAAATAGATTTCTCTTCCGTCTAATCCAACATATCCGTTCAATCCGTTGGCATCGTTTGGATCATAAGAAGTATCTGCGTTCGGGTATAAATCTAAGATTTCATCATAACCTATGAAGTAGAATCCATTCGCTCCCTGTCCTGTTTCTGCTTTGGTTCTTGACAAATCATAACCATAGAAAGGTACACCAATTGCTAACTTATTCTTATCTACTCCATGACCAGATCCCTGCCAAGTAGACCATGTACCTGACCAATAACGAAGAGATGTTTCTACTGAATAGATCGGGTTAGCATCAGATGCTTTGGTATATTTACTGTTGTCTACATCGTAAAGAGATGAGTGCGGTCCGATAGGTGAATCGTTCCATGATCCTGTGAAATCATAGGTCATCAACCCTAACCAATCCAAGTAAGCTACTAGATCTGCATCGTAGTTATTGCCATACCAAGGAGTCGCAAAAACAGCACTAGATAACATCATAGATGGACGTTTCGCTCTGATCATTTTCGCTAGTAAAGTTAGACCGTATGATGCAGGATGTGCACCTTGCTCTACTTCACCACCCCACTGATCTGTTCCTCTTGTACGACCGCCTTGTTCTGCTGTTCCTGAAATTGCAGGGTCAGCCCACCAGCATTCTAAATCCAAATCAATACCGTCTAAGTTGTACTTATCTACAAAGGCAATCAACTTATCTGCAGTAGCATCGATGACAGCTGGGTTGTCTCTATACTGTTCCATTACATGCAGGAAACCGAAATCTTCCGCTCCACCTAAAGCGATGGATACTGTAGCTCCTTGGCTGTGTGCTTTCGGTACGATGATCGGCAATAAAGAATCCAATACATGCAATGACTCATCGCTAAACTCCCCATTGGTGAAAGACGGAGAATTATATCCTGCTGGGTTGTTTTGGTAGAAGGTTAAGAAAGCAACATTTACGTGAGTTACTTTAGTGTAATCCAAATCGCCAGGACTTCCTTTCCAAGTAGGAACATAACCAATAATTCTTTGAGATCCTGAAGGTGCTGGAGCAAATGGACCTGTCAAATTAATGGTACCGTCTGGGTTCACATCATTTACTGATGATTGTGTAAACTGTACCACTTTAGTTACTGTAGTTACGTTTCCTTGTGCATCAGTTGCAGTGGCAGTAATTGTGTAGCTACCAAAAGCTGTTGGAGTAAATGTTGTTTTATTTCCATTTACCGAAGTTCCATCTACATTTAATACTACATCAGAAACTACCCCATTTTCATCTTGAGCATCGACTTCAATATCAATTGTTGTGAGTGAAGTATACGTATCTCCTGCTGGATGTAAGAAGGCAACCGTAGGGACAACATCACCTAAACCGCCATTACCACATACTTCACCTGTATCTTCCCAAGGATCACCATTACCTGGCTCATCACCCTGAGTCCACCATTTCGCTCTATAGATTTTTCCATTATGCACCACCTGATTACCTCCAGTATAAACTGCCGTTGATTCCCAAACTGGATGAGGACAATCTACTACATCAGGCACCTCTGCTACAATAACTGTTGCAGATTGTGAAGCTGTTAAACCATCATTATCGGTTACTGTTACCTCTACAACATAAGAACCGTAAGCGGTTACCTCATAAGTTCCTTCTGATACTTCAGTACCGTTTACAGTATATACTGTTGAAGCAATTGTTCCATCCTCATCATTTGATGTTGATGATAAAGTGAAAGAATAAGGAAGCGTTGTTTGCACTGTCTCTGTACCTGGAGAGGTTAAGGTTACAGTTGGTGCTATTGGCTGTACTTCAGATAAAGTGATATTGACAGTCGTTGAACTCGTCAAACCAGTATCATCTGTAGCCGTTGCAACGATTTCATAATCGCCATAAGCTTCTGCACTGTAAGTATCACCTGAAACTGCAGTACCGTTTACAGTAACTACCACTGAAGCAACAGTTCCGTCTTCGTCAGTACTATTTGTTGTTAAATCAATGATATATGGTAACGTATTTTGCATGATCGTTCCTGATACCAAAGTAGCAAATGATACTGTTGGAGCAATTGGACCAACTTCACATGGTCCTAATGTTTTCCACCAGTGTTCTGCCGTTCCCGGAACTACATTATACAAATTGTTTACTTGGGCCTCGTAAAGCACACCTTCATGACTTACGACATCACCTGAGTTGTAAATTGCAGGATAAGCAGCATATTCTGGAGCATCACAATTTCCAGTTCCTCCTCCTGTATCAACATCTTCTTCTATAGTAATAGTAGATGAAGCAGTCGCTGTTTCACCATCATTATCAGTTACTGTCACATTAATAGTAAACTGACCAAATGCTGATGGAGTCCATGAAGCCGGTGACGCTGTAAAAGATTGTCCATCTACATCAATAGCAATTGATTCAACCGTTCCATCTGTATCTTGAGCATCAACAATAATTTCTATAGCTTCCAAAGTAGCTACTGTTAAAGTAGATGCATCCGTCGGAGATGTAATAGTAACCGTTGGTGCTTGATTAGGAACGTTTGTATCGTTAATTAAGATCGATGCAGTTTTAGTTGTCGTCTTTCCAAGATCGTCTGTTGCTGTTACAACAATGGCTTGCTCTCCGAATGAGGAAGGAGTGAAAGTTACTTCATAGGTGCCTGCATTGACTGTTGGAGTAACCGCACTTCCATTGACAGTTACTTCTACTGAAGCTATTGCAACGTCGTCTGTTGCGGTGAATGTGAATGTAACATCCTCTAAAGTTGGAGTATCAATAGTTGCCGGAGAAGTAATAGTTACCACTGGTGCAGGGTTGAATGGACCTGATCCTTCTGCAAAAACTTTGTTTACAACATGAGCCAATTCAGGTACTGTTGTCGGACATAATGGATAAGTACCCACTTTTCCATTTTCTGGACCTACATTCCAATCAGTAAATACCTGCCAGATAATTACACCTCCGATATCATTATCATTAATATATTCTGATTTTAGAGTAATCGATTGTTCGTCATCATAAGAAGTGAAATAATTATTTCCTCCAGCTGATTTCGTTAAGTAAGGAACTTTCGCATTATCATCCCAATGCTTTGTCCAACCTCCAGAAGCAATTGCCTCTTTGATTTGGAAATAGTATGGAGAACCTTCCGTTGCTCCCCAGTTATTTAAATCGGCTGCAGAAGATACTGGACCGTCCACAGAGAAAGTCACGTCTTTTTTGATTGTTGGAACGTTAACACCTGCTGGTCCATCAGTTACCACACCACGACCATAAAAGGCCATACCCATACATATTTTCTGAGAATTGATTCCTAAAGAATCACTCATGTAAGAGAAAGTCGTATGCCATGAGAAATCTCCCCACTCTTCTCCAGGGTAAGGATATAGAGGTGAATTATGACCCGCAATACCTGACCAACCACCATGAAAATCATATGACATCATATTGTAGTAATCCATCACCTTATCCAACTCTGCCCATTCTAAGTTTTTCAATTTAGTTGGAGCTGCAGAAAAAGCTGCTGTAATCAAACGGTCTGGTCCGATGGCTGCTCTAATATCTTGCATCAAAAGAGTGAAATTATGATAGTCGTCTTCCGTGCCTGTAAAGTTCATCCCTGCAAATGGACCTGGATATTCCCAATCGATATCGATTCCATCAAATCCATATTCTTCTACAAGAGTAACACAATCTTGGATGAATCTTGCTTTCTTAACTGGATCTGCTGCCATTTCAGGAAAATGCTTACACATCGACCATCCACCAATAGACGCCATTACTTTCACACCATATTGATGTGCAATTTTAATCATACCCGGAGATGGATATTCTGTTAAAGGCCATTCGCCTTGCTCACCCGTAGCTGTTCTAATCCAACCGTTGTAAGCTCCACTTGGTTTTGGTTCATAACCTAGTTCATAAAGGACATCGTCCCATCCCCAAAATTCTTGAGGGAAACCTAAAACCATTGCTTGATCGTGAGAAGAGTACTTGTCGGGATGAAGCAAATCGCCCGGTTGTTGAATTGTACCTTCTTGATAGATTTGTTTGTTTCTCAAATCTCCACTATGTAGAGAACCATCGACTGCCACTCCAAAAAAGGAGAAGTTTAAAATAGTATACTGAGAATAGTCAATGTTGTAGTGGTTGAGAGAACCTTTCGGAATGTTGAAATCCTGACCTTTCCAAGCGTCCCAGTTAGGGACATAACCGATGACTTGTTTTCCGTGGTCTTTTGTCGCATAAGGAGCGCCAGAGTCAATCTGACCCATAGCTCCGCTAAATGGCATCATCGTCATGAGCCATGCAGAAAGTCCAATGAGGAACTTCTTGTAGATGTTGTTCATCTTTTTGATAGTTAGATTGTAAATAAAAGAATAGTAGCTGATTGTAAGTTTGGATATTACTGAAGTTAAACTTGTTGCTACCTGATGACAAACCTATTTAGAATCTTCATTAAAATAAAAAGTGTACAACATACAATTAGAGATACAACATCATTTAGAGTAGATACAAAAAAGGGTACAAAAAGTATGTACCTTGGGGGTACATACCTTCCATACCACTATATTTTTCGAACATTTTGAGGATACAACCTCAAATGATTTTTCTAATTATTAGAGTTATTGATCACAAACTTTCTTCCTGCCCAAGTTGTACCCATCATGCCGACAAGTACCACAGAAATAGAACTTAAAGGCATCAATATCGCAGCAATTAATGGAGATAAATTTCCTTGAACCGCAAAGCTTAACCCTATAATGTTATAAAAGAATGAGATGACGAACCCAACATACACCATTCGAACTGCAGCTTTAGAAAAACGGAGGTATTTGTTGAGATCTTTCACTCTATTGGCAGCTAAAATACCATCACAAGCAGGTGAGAATTGATGAGCATCTTCCGCTACAGCAATACCTACATCAGATTGTTTCAAAGCACCTGCATCATTTAGGCCATCACCAATCATCAATACTGTTTTTTTATTGGATTGATGTGATTGAATATCATCCATCTTATCTTTTGGCGATTGATCAAATTTCATTTCGGTATTTTCAGGAAAGATCTTTTGCAACCTTTCTCTCTCCGATGAGTTATCACCTGACAACAATGAAATACCATAGCCCTTCGTTACTAAATAATGTAACAGTTTATCAATGCCTTTTCTTAATGATTGTGCTAAGGTAAATCGACCAATCACTTCATCATTTATTTGAACATAGGAAACCGTTTGGAATGTTTTCTTACCAAATCCTTCAGCAGAAACAAAAGCTGCTTTACCCATTTTCATAGGTACACCATCTACGATACCCTCAATTCCGTTTCCTTCGACCTCTTTAAAATCAGTTACTGATAATTTTTGATCAAATGATTTCATAACGTCTGCAATTCTGCTTGACACCGGGTGAGTGGACTGAGAAGTTAAGGCATAAACCATAGCTTTTTGATGATCGGAAAGTACATCGCCTTCGAAATTAATTCCTTGCTCTTTAGCCGAAGTAATCGTGCCTGTTTTATCAAATACTAAGTGATTAACACTGGCCATTTTTTCTACAGCTCGAACATCTCTCACATAAAGACCGAAACGAGCCATTATTCTCATCGCATTACCTAATGCAAAAGGAGCATTTAAGGCCAATGCACATGGACAAGCAATAATCAACACTGCTGTAAAGGTATTCACCGCATGGGTGGGTCCATCCACATTCCACCAATACACACCAGCAATAGACGCGACTAATAGAATAACTAAAGTGAACCACTTACTAATCACATTGGTCTTAGATTGTAAGAAGTCCGCTGTATTTTCTTCCGTAAACGTTTGTTCATTCCAAAGTCTCGTTAAATACGACTGTGATACCTCTTTGGTCACTTCTACCTGAATCACACCTGCAGTTTGCTTACCACCTGCATATAATAAATCACCCGATTTCTTACCCACAGGTTTAGATTCACCTGTCACGAAACTGTAATCTATTTGAGCATCTCCTCTTTTCAAGATCGCATCGGCAGGTATTAATTCTCCATTTCTGATTTCTAGTGTATCGTTGATCTCTAGCTTACTTAATGGAATATTTTCTTTCTCCCCTTTGACAATTCTAGTGACTGCTATTGGGAAATATGATTTATAATCACGTTCAAAGGAGATATTATCAAATGTCTTTTGTTGGAACCACTTACCAATTAAAAGTAGGAAGATTAAGGCACCTAAAGAATCTAAGTAGCCTGCTCCTGTTTCCATCAAAATTTCAAAAGCACTTCTTAAGAATAAGGCAAAAATACCTAGTGAGATAGGGACATCAATATTTACCCCTTTGTGTTTGATGGCTTGCCAAGCGGATGTCAGATAATCCTTAGCCCCATAGAAAAATACGGGCAAACTTAGAATCAGATTAAGGTAACCGAATAGATCAATAAAATCCTTATCCTCTACGGTAATTCCTAAATACTCAGGAAAACTAAGCATCATGATATTACCAAAGCAAAAACCAACTACACCTAACTTAATGTAAAATGACTTCTCCTGACTCCTTCTTTGTTTCTCTTTTTTGTTCTTTTCAAGATCATCAAGGTTGATTAATGGCTCATAACCTAAATTAATCAACATCTCTACTAAAGATCTTAAGGTGATTTTATCTTCTTCAAAAGTGATATAGATCTCACGTTTCAAGAAATTGACCTTAGATTCTAATACGCCTCCGTGTAATTCAGGCAGTTTTTCCAAGAGCCAAATACATGATGAACAGTGTATTTGAGGAAGATAGAAAGACAGTTTTGCGATGTTTCCATCTGTAAAATCAATCAGTTTACTGCGGATAACATCATCGTCTAGGTAAGCTAATTTTTCTTTTTGAGAGCGTCCTTTTTGTTGTACTCCAGGTTGATTATTTAATCGATAATAATCAGATAGATTGTTCTCTTGTAATAAGTCATATACCATATGACAACCATTACAACAAAACTTCTTTCCTTCATCATTTGTTATGATTTCATCGACACAATCTTCCCCGCAGTGGTAACAAGTTTCTTTATGATTATTTGAGTGCATTCAGTTCATATTCAAGTATGAATGGCAATTTACACCCTGAAATCATAAATAGTTATTGATAAATGTCAATGAAATAGAATAATTCACATTTTTTACATTACTTTTGGTCAACCAATTTTTATATGGACAAATAATTACATGAAACTACATTTAGGCAAAGGTTCTCAACAAATGCTTTTATCTGCTTTCGTCATAACGAGTATGCAGGTAATTGTGAAAGTTATTAATCACATTCCTCCTCAAGAAATCGTATTTTTTAGAGCATTGATTGCATTCGTCATCAGTTACGTAACCCTGAAAAGACAAAACGTAAACGTATGGGGTAACAACAAAGGATGGTTATTAACTCGTGGTTTTGTAGGTACTTTAGGTATGGTATTACTTTTTGCAAGTTATCAAAATCTACCATTAGCCACAGCAGTGGTCTTACAAAATCTAGCTCCTCTTTTTACTGCAGTATTAGCAGTGCTCTTCTTAAACAAAACATTAAAACCTATCCAATACCTATTTTTCATTTTATCTATTGTAGGTGTAGTGGTTATTAAAGGTTTCGACCCAGATGTTGATATGTTCTACCTTGTTGTTTCTGTACTAGGTGCACTTGCAGCTGCAGGGGCTTATACAGCGATAGGTAAATTAAAAGGCAAAGAACATCCGGTGGTCATCATATTTTACTTCCCATTCATCGCCGTTCCTTTAACGGGAGTTTGGTGCTATTTTACTGAATGGACCACTCCTGCAGGTTGGGATTGGGTGGCCTTATTAGCGATTGGTATCTTATCACAAATTAGTCAGATCCTTTTAACTAAAGCATATCAATCTGATGATGATACAGCAACAGTTGCTAGTATGAACTACAGTAGTGTAATTTATGGTGTTGCCTACGGTATCTTATTATTTGGCGAATTCTTCTCATGGCAAGTACTTATGGGAATGCTATTAGTGGTTGCAGGTTCTATTTTGAATTTGATTTATACGAATAGGAAAGCGGTGACGGAGACGAAAGCGTAGATTAGGTAGCAGGTAGCAATATTGATGCTCGTTTTTAATTAGGAATTAGGAGATAGGAATTAGGAGTTTCTAATCTAACGCTCGGTTTTAAGTAATAACTAATAGGGAATAAGGAGAGTTTTTTTAAAAGTGGAGTATCAAAGGCCCATTGATTTATTGCTAGGGATAATTATAAAGTAAGAGGTAAAAGGTAAGGTGATAAAATAAATGCTTTAATATACACCTCTACAATTACTACGAGGTGGTGCAACCCCTCGTAAATAATATAAAGATAAAGTATCTAAAACATTGATATTCATTTCGAATAAGGAATATCATTCACCTCTCTTACACAAGGAGGGGTGCAACCCCTCCGAATATATGAGGACATTAAAACCTTCAACTAGATTGTATCACCCTCGTAAATAAAATAAAGATAAAGTATCTAAAACATTGATATTCATTTCGAATAAGGAATATCATTCATCTCTCTTACACAAGGAGGGGTGCAACCCCTCCGAATATATGAGGACATTAAAACCTTCAACTAGATTGTATCACCCTCGTAAATAACTAAAGATAAAGTATCTAAAACATTGATATTCATTTCGAATAAGGAATATCATTCATCTCTCTTACACAAGGAGGGGTGCAACCCCTCCGAATATATGAGGACATTAAAACCTTCAACTAGATTGTATCACCCTCGTAAATAACTAAAGATAAAGTATCTAAAACATTGATATTCATACCGAATAAGGAACATCATTCTTCTCACTTACACAAGGAGGGGTGCAACCCCTCCGAATATGCCAGGGACGAAACATAATATAACTTCTCCTCTACAAGGGTATATAAAACACAAAAAAGGTCGAAGACTTAAATCTTCGACCTTTTTTAATTTATAAAACTATAGTGTTCTATTCTTCTTCTTTTGATGAATTCAATTTCACTCCTCTTCTCAAATAAGCTGGAACATCTCTAAGATCTTTCAGTTCTTCACTTGAGATATCTTTCATCGAGTCAATTTTCTTATAACTAGATAATCGACCTTCAAATGGAGTTTCTAATGCTTCTTCGTTTTCTGATTTTTTAATTTCAGGAGTAGGAGCATCGTAATCATCCTCTAAAGAATAAACTGTTTTTGTTCTTTCTTCTTGAACTTCGCTTGTTTGGGGAGCCGCCGAAATTTCTTCCTCAGCTTTCACTTCAGGAGAATCTTCAACAACTTGAGGTGCTTCAACCTCTACTTTTACTGGTTCAGGCTTAGTTACATTAGGTGTATTTATTTTTCTACCTAAGCCAGACTCCCCTTTGTTAAAAAAATCACCCTTAGGTAACTCGTTATCAGTTTCGAAACCTGTCGCAATAACAGTAACGCTGATAGCATCACCTAAAGACTCATCTTTTGCAACACCGAAGATTACTTCCGCTTCTTCACCTGCTCTGTCTTGGATGTAAGTTGTTACTTGCTCCAATTCAGCCATATCAAGATCGTCATAATCGCTTACAACTAATGATAATAAGATGTATTTAGCATTAGTAATATCCGTGTTATTCAATAATGGAGAGGCGATTGCTTGTTCAGTAGCTCTAATTGCACGGTCTTCACCTGATTCAATTGATGAGCCCATTACAGCAGTACCTGCTTCTCTCATTACAGTATTAACGTCTTCGAAATCGACGTTGATATATGCATCAACAGTAATGATTTCTGCAATTGATTTTGCAGCTCTTGCTAAAACATTATCTGCTTGAGAGAATGCTTCACGCATAGATGAACGACCATAAACTTCTTTCAGTTTCTCGTTCAAAATAACCAATACTGTATCACAGTGTTCTTTTAATTCTTCGATACCAGTTAAGGCACGTCTTTCTTTAGGCTTTCCTTCGAACCTGAAAGGCATTGTAACAATACCAACAGTTAGGATACCTAAACTACGAGCAATCTCAGCAATTACCGGAGCAGCACCAGTACCTGTACCACCACCCATACCGGCAGTGATAAATACCATTTTAGTACCATTCGATAAAAATTGCTTGATTTCATCCTTAGTTTCTAATGCAGACTCTCTTCCGATTTCAGGTTTTGCACCTGCACCGAGGCCGTCAGTTAACTCAAGGCCTAATTGTACTTTATTAGGAACAGGACTAGATTCTAAAGCCTGCTTATCAGTATTAGCGATAAAGAAATCCACATCGTGAATTCCAAGTTCGTACATGTGTCGGACAGCATTACCGCCTCCTCCACCAACACCAACCACTTTGATAATTTTGTTAGCAGCAGGGTTGCTAGACATATCAAACTCGTAGCTCGTTTCAGTCATAGACTCAAAAAATTTATTCTTAAAGACCTTACAAAAGGTCGTAAATTCTATTACAAATAATTACTGCTAAATTAATAGCAATAATCGAAAGATTATACTATTCTTAGAACAATCTCTAAAAAATTACAATTCCTTGATATGAAATTACATAATTTTAGTACTTAGTCCTAAGAGTATTGAAAAAATCCAATTTAATCTTTATAATCTTCATCATCATCATAGTCATCGATCAACAAATCTTTCGCTTTTTGTAAAAAGTCAGAAAAAATGTTCTTTCCACGAGGGCTTGTTGGTTCGACTACTTTTGATTTATCTTGAGAGATTCTCTTCTTTTCTTCTTGTTGAATTGGCTGTTGATAAATGCTTCTTGGACGGTTTTTATCTCTTTCATCAATAGATTTAAAACCAGCCAAAGCCAATCCTAATGCTGTAGCAAACTTTGGATCTTTTACTCTATCAGAACCATGAGATTTACCAAGGAATTCGATAGGATATCCAATACGAGTATCCAATCCAATTTTATATTCAAATAGATGCTGAAGATTTCTTAGTTTGGCTCCTCCACCAGTTAATACTAAACCTCCAGCTAATTTGTCCATATAACCAGAATCTTTCAATTCGGCAGAAATAAGATCAATAATTTCTTCCATTCTCGCTTCGATGATGTAAGCAAGATTTTTAATAGATACTTCTTTTGGTGTTCTATTATTGATTCCAGGAATTTCTACTACATCAGAATCTTTTGTATTGGCAGCCATAGACTGTCCAAATTTCACTTTTAATAATTCTGCTTGGTTTTGCATTACTGCACAACCTTGTTTGATATCAGAAGTGATGATATCGCCTCCAAATGGAATTACCGCTGTGTGTCTGATAATACCATCATAGAATATTGCAATATCAGTTGTTCCTCCTCCAATATCGATAATTGCAACACCTGCTTCTTTTTCCTCCTCAGAAAGTACGGCCATACTTGATGCTAAAGGTTCCAACATCATTTGATCGTTTTCTAAGTTACTTCTCTCAATACATTTTGTAATATTTCGAATAGAATTGCTGTTTGCAGTAACAATATGGAAATCTGCTTCCAATTTTACACCAGCCATTCCTACAGGATCTTTTATCTTTTCCTCACTATCTACAGTATAATGCAAAGGAAGAACATGAATAATTTCTGTACCAGGTTCTGTAATCACACGGTACATATCATTCGTTAATCTTTCCACATCTGTTACAGATATTTCATCTTCCTGATGAGGAAGAGTAATACTTCCATGTTGTCTAAAACTTTTGATATGCTTACCTGCCACACCGACATTCACAACATTTATTTCAATATTGGAATCATTTTCTGCATCTGTAATTGCCTGATCTATCGCTTCAGTAGTTTTAGCAATATTACTAACCGTTCCATCACGAACTCCTTCAGAAGCTGCATGACCAAGGCCTAATATCTCCAACTGATTATGTTCGTTCATTCTACCAACTACGGCACACACCTTAGTTGTTCCTATATCTAGCCCTACTATAATCTTTTCTTCCATATTCAAAGTGTATTTTGACAAGTAACGTTGCGGGTTTAATCTATATTTTGGAGGAGTTACTCATTAAAAAATTCGTTTTAAGGAACAAAATTTCTAAATATGTTCCTAAAAAAGCAAATATTTCAAATTGTAAATTAATCAATTACAAACAATTTGTCCCTCATATTGCAATTTTATATTCCTATAAACATTCCAACCCTTATTGGCTACAATTGAATTATAGTATAATTTTAGCTTACCCAGTTTTTTGGTATAACCTGTAGGCAAACCAAATTCTATTCTCTCTTTTCCTACTTGTGGGTAAGCTACTATATCCATATTAGGTTGTATCTCTAATTGGGTAATTTGAGCATTCCAAAATCGATCATTACTTAGTGTATTAACAAATTCCAAAAAGCTAGTTCCATAAGCTGTTTCCTTTAAAAACTTTTTATCCAATAGCTTCTCAGCACCTTTTCCAGTGATTAATACAACTCGAGCAGAATATTTTTTTGATAGCCCAATCAGTTTGCCATCTTGATTGATATATGTTGATTTTCCTGATGGAGTAATTACCCTTGCAATAGGTCTATCTTGTTCGATATCAATGACTAAATTATTTTTGATATCCTTAGACACTTGGGCTTCTCTCACAAACTGAATTTCATTCAATTTTTGTTCAATATCTTTTATAGAATTGATCTTCACCCCTGCTTTATCCAAATTCATTTTAGATATAGCATCTTTTACTTCAGTATCTTCCACAAAGCGTGGAGCATTAAAGTTAGAAACGTTAATAATAAGCTCTCCTTCAGATTGTTCTGCAGAATGTGTAAATGCAAAAACAATAGAAATAAGCATCAGTACAATAACTAATAGTAAGCTTACTACTCCTTTTTGATTTAAAAAATGCTTTAATGTATTAATTCTACTCATTTTGAAGTAAGTATGTCTGCAATTTGCGAAGTGAAACGATCGATATTCCCTGCACCAACAGTGGCTATAACTCTACCCTTAAATTCGTGAATTTCGTTGAGTAATTGATCATCTTCCACAATCTTTTTTTGATCATGTAAGATTTTACCCATTAACATTTCGGAATTTACTCCTTCCACAAATTCTTCTCTTGCAGGGTATAATGGCAATAACCATACTTCATCTGCTAATGATAAACTTTTTCCAAAGCCATCTGCAAAATCAGATGTTCTGGAATACAAATGTGGTTGAAAGATAACCGTTACTTTTTCTTCTGGATACAGGGCTTTTAATGACTTTATAAAAGTAGTAATTTCTGTAGGGTGATGTGCATAATCATCTACATATACTTTATTTTCAGTATCTACCCACTTTTCAAATCTTCTCTTTACACCTTTGTAGGTCGTAATACCTTCTTTCACATCTTCTGGAGTTAAGCCAACTTCAAGAGCTATTGACATCGCTAACAAAGCATTTTCAACATTATGAAAACCCGGAAGAGATAGATTAATTTCTTTAATTTCTACGCCATTTTGGAAAGTGGCATCAAAAATAAATTTCCCATCTTTTATCTCTAATTGATGGGCAAAAGTATTTCCAGAAGTTAAACCATAGTTAAATTGAGTAACTCCTTTTTGTCCACTTAATTTATCAATTTTAGCCTCTAAAAATAATTTACCGTCTTTAGGTAATTTATTGATAAATTCTTGGAAAGATTCAAAAACTGAGGCTTCATCACCATAAATATCCAAATGATCTGCTTCACAACTTGTCACTCCAATAATGTTTGGTGATAGTTGTAAAAACGAGCGATCAAATTCATCTGCTTCAACAACTACAATATGATCTTCTCGGTTACTATCACCTAAAAGCATATTGGTATTGTAGTTGGTTGATATACCACCTAAAAATGCAGAACAGTTTTTTCCAGCATGAGTAAGAATATGCGATAACATGGATGAAGTAGTCGTCTTACCATGTGTTCCTGCTATACCTACTGTAAAACTAGATTGAGTGATCATACCCAAAACTTCAGCTCTTTTTTTCAAGGTATATCCTTGCTCTATCAAATAGTTTTTTGCTTGATGGGTATTTGGTATTGCAGGTGTGTACACCACTAAAACATCTTTCTTATCGTATGCTAATAGTTCTTGAGGAAGATCCTCTATCGAATCATCATAATGAACAGTGATACCTTCAGAAACCAAACGCTTTGTTAGATCAGTTGCTGTTTTATCATAACCACTCACCTTTATGTCATTTGCATTGAACCATCTGGCCAATGCACTCATTCCTATCCCTCCTATTCCTAAAAAATATATATACGGTGGTAACATTCTAATTAAACTTTTTATAGTGTCTTTCTGCTACATTAATCACTTGAGCAGCGATATCGTTAGCTGCATTAGGTTTCCCTAATTTTAAAATTGATTGACTTAATGATGCCTGTTTTTCCTTATCATTAATTAAAGTCAAAACTTCATCTACTAGTTGCGCTCTCGCATCTACATCTTTTACTAAAATCGCCGCTCCTTCATTTACCAACGCCATAGCATTTTTAGTTTGATGATCTTCTGCGACATTAGGTGATGGAACAAGAATAGTTGGTAACCCTGCCAAACACAATTCAGAAATTGATAAGGCACCTGATCTACCTACTACCACATTTGAAATGGCATATACTTTTTCCATTTCCTTAATGAAAGCAACAACATGTAAACCTTCTTTTTCTCTTCCACCAAATTTTTGATGATATCTTTCGTGATAATATTTACCCGTTTGCCAAATGATTTGCACACCTGCTTCAAGTAATTTATCAACGCCATTTGCCATGGATTCATTTAGTGTTAAAGCTCCCAATGATCCTCCAAAAACAAATAAAACTGGCTTATCAGAAGAGAAGTCCCATTGTTTATATCCTTCCTCTTTTTGGGAAGATAGATCTACAATATCTTGACGTACTGGATTACCCGTAAATTCTATCACTCTTTTTGGAAAATAATATTCCATATTAGGGTAGGCCACACAAATTTTCTCTGCTTTACCTCCTAGAATTTTATTGGTTAATCCTGCATATCCATTTTGCTCTTGAATTACAGTAGGTATTTTTCTATTCTGTGCTATCCACATTATTGGACCACTAGCATAACCACCTACACCAATGACAACATTAGGCTTGAAAGAAGAAATCAACTCACCTGCTTTCCACAAACTTTTGATTAATTTAAAAGGAAATTTCAGGTTTTCTAATGTCAATCTTCTTTGAATACCACTAATAGGTAAACCAACAATTTCGTAGCCTGCTTCAGGAACTTTATCCATCTCCATTCTACCTTCAGCACCTACAAACAGAATATCTACATCGCTATTAGAAGCCTTTAAAGCATTCGCTATCGCTATTGCAGGATAAATATGTCCTCCTGTACCTCCACCACTAATAATTACCTTTAGTTTCATGTTGATTAGTTTATAATTCAAGGAAGATCAAAATTAAAAAAAATGATTGTTTATTTATTATAATAATTTGAGTTAAGCGAAAAATATTAGGAGAATCTTTGGTATTAAAGGAGTATTTAAATGAATACCTGTTCAAATTTCAATTTCAAGGGTACTCATCAAGTAATGTTAGTTTTTTGAGATCAAAAAAATAGAGGTCATCTTTTGGGATTATCTCCCTTAAGATGACCTTCATTTATAAATTTATGTCAATTTTATTGAGATGAATTTCCTTTTATTATCACAAAGCTTCCCTTTATCTCTACCTTTTCATCCTCAGCTTTTAAACGATAAGTTTTCAAGGTTCCCTTATAATAATAATTACCAGGTTCTAATTCGTTACCATTATTATCTTTTCCATCCCAGTTTATCTCAATATCACCATCATTTTCTACGGACTTGTAAGAATAAACATTCGCTCCATACCTATTGATAACAGTAAATTCTATACCCTCAACAAATCTAGGACAACGCATTGGAATAAAAGTATCATTATAATTATCGCCATTTGGTGTAAATGCATTTGGCAATTCATAATACACACAATTATCTTGAATGATTACATTACTTAAAATACTTTCATTGCCAGAATCATCGACTGCTGCAACGGCATAAGATCCTTCCACATATTCTCTATTATCAATTAAATAAGATACTGGAGAAGTTAATGGCACTCCAATAGGATGATCTATGGTTGCTATTGGAGCACCAAATTCATTTTTAGAGAAGGAAGCTCTTCTACTATAATAAATATTGTATTTCACTATATCATCATCACAATCAGCACCAATCATATTTCTCCATACTAACTGAACAGAAAAACGATCTTTATTACAGAGTTTATCTCCATCTTTAAATGGCTCTATCAAGCAACTATCCATTCTTATCCCTTCTTCATAATTAGTTAATTGAAGAGTTGGAGGACAAGGAGGTATAGTATCTAGTAGTTCTACCGTTAGTTCTTGAGAACGGTTGATTAGTGGTTCAGCGATTTCAGGAACTTCAAAAGAGCCTATGGTCTCGATGTAATAAGTATATAATTTTTTATCGTCTAAAGGAGCATCTGGTTTTCCATTATCTCTGTAACGTAAACCTTCCGTATGTACAAATACACTATCGTATAAACTGAAATTTGTTTCATCTCCTTCAATTTTACGATATATTTTATGATATACAGCCACTTTATTAACTCCTACCTCAACAGTATCAGGTGTTAAATTCCAACCTACATTTGCTTCCCATATCAAATCAATATAATCAAGAGCTGGATTACTTCTTAATCGAGTACTTGATGCCAGTAAAGTAGTATCAAAAGCTACAGCATCAGAGGTATTGGTTCCTTCTAAAAGCTCCACTAAATAATGGAATTGCGTTTCATCTGTATTGATGAGAATGTCCATCAAAGTGGTATCCTGTCCTGCTATTAAAGACGAATTAATTTTTTGATATTCACTATCATCTAATCTTTCGTTTCCTTCACCTCTATAAACATTATAGAAAGGTACTTTACCTGGTGTTAAGTCTTGAGGAACTGTCCAACGAAGATTCATCTTTCCATTATCCTCACTAGTTTCTTCAACATCTACTTGGACCATATATGCTCCATCAGGTATAAAAGCACAATCTTCATTGGAAGCAACACTTTCTCCTCCTTGTGGACGACCAAAAGTAGCATAAATTCTATAGCAATAATTCGCTCCTTGTTGAACAGTCCTATCCACAAAGGAAGTCGTATTAGCATCTACCTCATCCACAAATTCATATCCTGTCCATGCCGGTAAACCTGTTTCACATTCAGGGTTGAAATCAATGGAACCCTTTTTACGGTAAATTCTTATTTTATCGGCACCCTCACAATTATAAGCATCCCAATTTAAAGTCACTTTAATATCTCTATTGGTTATTTCAGTAGAATTCGGAGGAGTAGCAACAAGCCCTGTCGGAGGTGGCCCTAATACTCTAATATGCCAATTTTCTAAAGTACCTAATTGTTGATTTCTAGAATTAGGATGATCTAATGCTCTAAAAGTTACTTTATAAGGTTCTTGACGAACATCTGAACATTGAGGCGTCCAAGAGAATGCACCAGTTGCTTCAGAATCGTTCACTCCACCATTCACAACATTGAAATCCATTTCGGAATAAGGAGAAATAGGTACAGCATCACTTTTCTGAGCGATTCTTAAAGACACTCTATGAGGCCCCCAATCCAATGTTGAATCTGTATTGTAACAAGGAGCATTGGATTGATCATAAGCAAATACTTGTTTTAATATTGGATCTCCTGCAACTACACAGGTATCAGCAGGTGCTTCAATAATGGGTCTTAAATTGACGATATCGTCAATAATCACTTGCATATCACGATTCACAGAACCGATTAAAATTCCATTTCTCCATTCCTCTACAAAAAAGGCCACATTGTACTGTCCTGCAACAAAAGGAGCGTCCCAAATCAAATCACCTGTAATTTCATCAATTCTAAAATCTGCAGGTTCTTCACATTGTTCAGTTACCTTTGACCATTCTTCATTAGGATCGTCCGGAAATCTATAGTTTTGTACAGGAGTATCTCTTCCTTGCAAACAAACCGTCAAACGATAGGATAAGCTATCACCGTCTACATCAAAAGCTCCAGCATTATGGACAAATCGTTGACCAATTGCCCCTTTGATCACTGGGGGAATTAATAATACAGGAGAACTATTAAGACCTAAAACAGGATTAATCAAAAATTCTGATTGTATAAAAAATGGTGTTTCGGATGAAATATCCATATTTCGAACACCTTGATTTCTATTTCTTTCGAAATAGCTTATTTTATATGTTCCGTTAGATGGAAAATTGTGTTCAGCTTGATAAATTAAGATCTGTGTCTCTCCATCTTCAGTGTAATCACCAGGATTTAAATTATTAGCTTGAACAAAAATAGGTTCTGTTCCATCGCCAAAATCAATTAAACCTTCACCAGCAGGCACACCATTGACATCTCTATAAAGTATAACAGTGATGATATATTCTCTTTCCCCACCATTAGGTTTTCTTCTCATGGTAAGGTCACCTGCACGAATATGTGTAGCAAGTGCGTCTGTTAAACCTACTATAAATACAAGAGTTAATAAGAGTAAGGTTCTTAATAGTTTATATGTTTGCGGTCTCATAGAAAATCTTTTGAGAGTAAATGAGCTAACGTTGTAATAAAAACTAATGGATTAAATTACATACAAAGCAATCATCAGTATTTTATTTCTAGTTTATTTATTTAATATAAAATCATTTTAAGGATTAATCAACTTTTACCATTGAATTGTTTCAATAGATTTCTTTAAATCGAATAGCCAGCTTTTTTTTGTGTCGTTACATTTTAAATGTAACATATTTCTTTGATCTTCATGCACATCGTACAATAAGGTATTTTCAAGTTCCATATTTTTCACTTTTCGAATTCCTGAAACTTCCAAATACACCCATACGGCTTGAATATCTCTTTTCTGATCCGTTTCTCTCCCCACCCACGAAAAAGCAACATCTTTATCGTTGATTTTAATCTTTAAGTTTTTATCAAAATATTTTTTTATCCATTGGTCACTATCTTCCACTTCATTTTCTGTAAATAAATGAAGCCGCGGCCCTCCAATATTAACAATTCCGTCTTCCAAATCATCTATAAATACTTTTGACGATATTTCTATAGATTTAGATTCCTGATTAAAATTAACTTCTGATACCGATAAATGTATTGGATGAAAAAACGAAGTGAGTCCTAAAGATAGGAATAATAAAAGGGATAAAATTATGAAACGCATTGATGGAACTTTATTAAAAATTCAACTATTATTTGACTTATTCCGTACTTAGGCTTTGGATTCTCTGAGATTAACTGATTTATTATATTATAATTTTTATTTTTCAGTTAATGTTTGTAGAATTATAATAGAAAACCACTACGAAAAGTTGAAGTAATACAAAATTCAACATATTCTGTAATCAATCTGAAACTATTTTAAGCAAATGGGAAAAAAAATATTAGTTGCAGAAGACAGTTCTGTAATCCAAAACATTACACGCAAAGTACTACAATTTCAAAATTACGAAATAATTTCTGTAAAAAACGGACAACAAGTCCTAGATAAATTAGCCAAAGGAGATTACGATGCAATTCTTCTAGACATCAATATGCCTGTTATGGACGGCATGGAGTGTGCTCAAAAAATTAGAGGCCTTGATGATGACAAGAAGAAAAATATTCCTATTGTAGCTATTACAGGTAATGCAAAAAATTATTCAATGGATGACTTCAAGGAAGTAGGCATTAATGAATACCTACCAAAGCCATTAAATTTTGACAACTTGGTAAATGTTGTCAACAAAGTCACCAATAATTAAGATAACTTCTATTTGATATCAATAAGAAACTGAATAAATTACCAACTAGTGTAATTTATTCAGTTTTTTATATGTCCAAATCTAAAAGTACATTAAAGCCTACTAAACATTTACAGAACAAACTAGAAGACTTATTTACCGAAACAGATTATCATTTAAGGTATGAGAAAGGTAGCTTCAAGTCCGGTTACTGTTTGATAAAGAATGCCAAAGTAGCCATCATAAACAAGTATTATAGTCAGGAAGGAAAGATTCAATCCATGATGGATATTTTAAAAGAAATCAATATTGATCTTTCAAATTTAAGCGAGAAAAATGTTGAGTTATATCAACAAGTAGTGGAGAACGACTTTTCTATATAAGCGAATGAGAATAACATTTTTAGGAACTGGAACTTCCCAAGGAATACCTATTATTGGTTGTCAATGTGAAGTATGCACATCTTTAGATTACAGAAACAAACGACTAAGGAGTAGTATACATATACAAACTGATAATAACGAGAGTATTATTATCGATTCTGGTACAGATTTCAGGCAACAAGTGCTTCGAGAGCGAATTACTCAACTAGATGGTTTATTGTTTACTCATCAGCACAAAGATCATACTGCAGGAATGGATGATATTCGAGGGTTTTATTTTTTAAATGGCATGAAACCTATCGAATTATTTGCTACTGCACCTGTTTTTGATCAATTAAAACAAGAATTCAGTTATATCTTCGCCAAAGAAAAATATCCGGGAGTACCTTCTGTTAATTTAAACACTTTAGAAAAAAACAAAACATTTAAAGTAGGTAAAACAGACATTTTACCTATCGAAGTGTATCATTACAAGCTACCGGTTCTTGGGTATAGAATCAAAAACTTTGCTTACATCACAGATGCCAACAGAATAGAAGCTGATCAAATGGATCAATTAAAAGGTTTAGATATTCTTGTTATTAATGCCCTTCAAAAGGAAAAGCATATATCTCATTTCACATTAGATGAAGCCAAGGAAGTTATTAAAGAGTTAAAGCCTAAAAAAGCATACATTACCCATATCGGACATAAAATGGGACTGCATGCTGATGTTCAAAAGGACCTACCAGAAAATGTATTTTTATCAGAAGACGGTTTAGTTCTTGAACTATAAAAAAAGCCATCATATTTAAATATGATGGCTTTTTTTAATAATACCTTGATTATAATGTGGCGATAACAGTTTCTCCACCTCGTGTTTTCTGATCTAATTCAACGTTTATTTTAGCATTTAATGGTAAATAAACATCGATTCGAGAGCCAAATTTGATAAATCCAAATTCCTCTCCTTGTTTCACTTCATCTCCTTCATTCACATACCATCTGATACGTCTTGCTAAAGCACCTGCGATTTGTCTATACAATACTTGAACACCATTTGAATTTTCTGACACTAAAGTCGTTCTTTCGTTATCAGTACTTGATTTTGGATGCCAAGCTACTAAGAATTTACCAGGATGATATTTAAAAAACTTAATTACACCTGAAATTGGATTCCTACTTAAATGTACATTTACAGGAGACATGAATATTGAAATTTGAATTCTTTCATCTTTGAAATACTCATCTTCCTGCGTTTGCTCAATCACAACTACTTTTCCGTCTGCTGGAGCTATTACTAAATTTTCTCCTTGGGGAATTGTTCTTCTAGGGTTTCTAAAGAATTGAAGAATTAATAAGAAGAAAATAACACTTACGGTGATAGATATCCCCTGAATTACTTTTGCTTCAGGAATGAAATAAAATAATGCTGCATTTAAGACAAAAAAAACGATCAACAAAGTGATCAGTAAGGAATGTCCTTCTTTATGTATAGTCATGTTGTGTTTAGATATACCAAATTTTCCGAAATATAATCATCATCTTTCAAATTTGAATGAAGTTATTTAGGAATAATCTATTTTTTTGACAAAAATAATGTTTTTGGCGTATATGTTAAGATTTACTTTTCTAAAATTTTATTAATGTCCAGCACCAATGATACGAATTCTCTTTCTATTTCTCTTTTCTTTACGCTGAATACGTTCCTGCTGTCTTTCTGTTTTTGTTTTCTTTCTTTTCGTTTTATCTACTTGTCCTCTATGCTTATCGCCATACTTTTGATTCTGTCTGTGTTTGTATTTATTTCCTCTAACTCTAGCTCCACCTAAAACTGCATGGGTATGTTCTTGTTGGACACCACAAGATTCTATTGGACATAAAGGAAGTTTTTGTTTTATATCGTAAGCAATTTTCACCTCAGCATTAAGTCTTGCCAAAAACATGTTGGACTTTAATTCACTCACTTCTGAAGTAGAATAGTTATTAATAACTTCTTTATAAGAACCAAATGAATAGTCCATATTTAACATTGTTGATACACTAAACTTATCTGAAACATATTGAGTGTAGCCAACACCAAACAACAAACCAAAAGAGGTGAATTCCCCATTGTTTTTTATACCTGTGACATTACCTCCAGAACCTCCATTGGACAATTCCATGTATTGATACTCTGTTAATCCTTTGTGCATTAAAGGAGATAACCTCACAAAGAAATTTTCTTTGATATGAGGTAAAAAGTAATTAGGAATGAATTTTAAAATATATAAATCTCCATAGAGAGAGTAAGTCCTCATCTCTGATCGCGCATTGGAAACTTGTTGATACTTATCTAAATCACTATCGAATTTTGAAAACCCAAAGCTACCTCCCACCATTAAACCATCGATAACCTGAAAATCGGTACTTAGAGTAAAACCATACCCCCATCCTGGATTTGGAAGATTGTATTCTTGTATAGGACTAGTAGAGGCTTGTGACTGATCAATCTTAGAATTAAAGTACATCAGTTGAGAGTTCGCACTAAAACCTACTTTCCATTTCGAATATTGTGCATAGGATTGCTGCGCACACATCAAGAGGACAAAAAGGAATAAGAACTTAATATTTTTTAAGCTATCGAACATCTATACTTTATGAGATTGAATAATTTTAGAATAGTCTGTCATTATCTCTTGCAACTTCTGTGCAAAATTTTCAAGGCTTCAAATATAATGAACAGAAATTTAAAATATTATCAAAAGATACAATCTTAGGTACAAAAAAAACAAAAAGAGTACTCGAAAATCGAACACTCTTTCCTTCTTAAACTAAACTAACAAACAAACTTTCAACTAAATAATATCTTATGAAGCTTGCTGATATTCATCTTGATGAATGCAATACTTCATTTCTTGAAGTACGCTTGAAATTATATTTTCAGGTACCTCATGGATTAATATTTTTTTATATTCTTCACAAGTAAGTATATCATTGTTCCTTCTAGCACTTGTAAAAATCTCATAAACTCTTGATTCAGTATATAACTTCACTACCTCATTTAGCAAAGTGATATTCACTTCAGAATTAGATCTGATATCATAAATAGGTTGTTTTCCAATCGTTTTATTTATTATAAGAACTCCTTGTTTAGTGTTATCATTTTGTATGAATTCGAAGTTAAATTTTATTTTCATAGGTAGGCTTTGTAGGATAGGTTATTAAATACTTGTAAATATTACATTTACAAATGAATGCATTAACACAAGTTTACACAAATTTTCGATTAATAAATTTCACTCGAATCAAATAAAGTGCAACATTATCTTCAAATATTCACATATTGATTTTCTACTATAAATACAACTAGAAATAACCTTATTTACAATATTAGTATATACATAGCCGTTTGAATACAATAAATTTAGATTAAATCTAAAGAAGATAGAAAATATAAATAATAAAAGAGCCCATAAAAATATGGGCTCTTTTATACTAAACTAACAAACAAACTTTCAACTAATTTTTTATTATGAGTATTTTATAATGATAGTAAATTGGGTGACAATTTTATGATGCATTTCTTAAAGATTGTTCTTCTTCAAAAATGCCTAAATCGATTAATTTGTTAATGATAAATTCAGATTCGAATTCACCAATTAATTCATCAATATAATCTTGTAACATTGCATCTACACCTTGATCCCTTAATTGTAGGAAAGTTTCGTAGATTCTAGAATCAGCGTATTGATTTTTACCTGAGTCTAGTAGCGTTTCATATTCGCTTTTTGAAAGAATCTCGCCATTCGTATCCAAATCAAATTTTAGTTGGCTGTTTCGATTTGAAACTACTAAAAATATTGGAGTAACGATATCAGAATATTTCAATTCTCCTTCTAATGTAATTTGAAAATACGTAACCATGGCAGCATATGATTTAAGAGTGGCGAATAATTAAGTTCCTTCTATATTTCAATTTTTGAACTTATTCACAAATACATCTAATTATCTCTAATGTACAACTATATAGCTCGTAAATAGGGATGTATCTAGAAATAGTTATATAATAAACTTTATATACTTATATCAAAAACTGAAAATAAGCTAATTATATAAACATGATTGAACTAATTTTGTTTCGAAAAAAAAGTTCCTTTTAGGAGAAGAAACAAATTATCTCAGCCTAAAAGGAATTTTAAGGTATCAAAATAATCCTATAGTCACTACTAATTATACTATCTACTTATTCTAACTAATAAAGCTTCAGAAGACAAAGCATAACGATTAGATAAAATGTCTATACAATCGATTAGTGTGACATTTGGATTACTGGATCTTAATTGTACATAAAGTTCATATATCAATGTTCTAAGACGTGTTGGCGAAAGATCCTTTTTTTCTTGAACAGAAGTCTTATTCTTAAAAGATCTAAAGTATTTAATTTTGACACGGTTTGATTTATTTAATTGTGTAGAGTTCATTGAAAGCATGGTGTTATTATTTAAGATAATTGTCTTTTATTGAGTTAAGGTATTACAATATATAAATTTACAACTGATAATCAAATAGTTAAATATATTTTTTATAAAAAAAAGAACCTATGAATTTCACAAGTTCTTTTCACTAAAACTAAACTAACAAACAAACTTCCAACTAATCGAATATTTTTAATGTACAGAGTAGTACATGTTTATATCTTTTTTACATTGTTATAATGTTCTGAAATCAAATAAGTATTTTTTTTACACTTAAACAAATCTTTATTTATACTTATTTACAATTCATCTAAAAATACAATGTTTACCTATTGAAATACTAAATTTCTTTTTTCAGATACTCGTTATGTACAAAACCAGAAAACTCCCTTGCAACAACTTTCAACCAATCCTTATTTTTAGATATCACCCTCACTTCTTCACCCATAAGTAACCCATCTTCAATTACTTTTGAAGCATTAATATCTCCTTCAGCTCTGATATTAAGATACCCATTCTCAACATTTACTTGTCCTTTATCATCAAATTGATCGATATAGCGTATAGAAACCCAACCTTCTACACCCACACTTTTCACCTCAGCCCATTCTCCTTTTATTCCTATTACCTCTAATAAGGTATCGTTTTGTAACCTTTTTATAATACTACTTTGAGTAGATGGCTCAGACCTTAAATTCAGGGTGGACTTCACATTAACTCTAACAAAATCTTTATCTTTAATACTTAATTCAGCGGTTTCATCACTTATTTTTTCTTTCTGAGAGCTGACAATTTCTAAGGTAAAATCACATGTTAAACCTATTAACTCACTAATGGTGTTTCCAGAATTAAGCAGATCCAATACATTGTCCTGTTGAATATTTCTTTTTTTAAGTGAAATGTCTGCATACCCCCTCCCTAAGAGAACACATCCTTTAGTATCAGTAAAAAAGTTGCCTGAATGAATTAAAATATGTGATCTACCTTTTACCTCGCCTCCATCTAGTTCTTGAATATGAAAAGAACGATTAGCATATGCACCTATTGTTCTAAATGTTGCCTTATAATGACCTAACGGTATACATGATATACGGTTCTTATTCTCTTTCCAAGGCAGTTCTAAAGTATCACAGCAAAATATTTCTACCCCGTCATTATCCAGTAACTGAAAATGACCTGTAGTTTGTAAAGGATGATAATTTGTGCGAGTAATAATAGCTTTCATTTTAAATAGTTAAGATTTGGTTACTACAACTTATTAATTCTTAATAGATAAGTCAATAATTATAAAGAATCCTCTACCCTCTTTAAGGATATTTTTTGCATATTTGCATAAATTATTCCGACATAACTTCAACAATAATCAAGAGATGAAAGTACTCATTCTTGGCTCCGGGGGCAGAGAGCACACATTAGCGTGGAAAATCGCCCAAAGTGATAAGCTTACAAAACTTTATGCAGCACCAGGAAACGCTGGTACGGCAGATATTGCTCAAAATATTAATATTTCTGTGACCGATTTCCCAAAATTGGCTCAGTTTGTACTAAACGAGGGCATCGATATGCTTATCGTAGGTCCTGAAGCACCATTAGTTGAAGGTGTGGCAGATTATTTTGCAAACGATGATGCACTTAAGCATGTAAAGGTTATTGGTCCTAAAAAGGCAGGTGCATTATTAGAAGGTAGCAAAGATTACTCTAAGAAATTTATGGTACGCCATAATATTCCTGCAGGAGCATCAAAGACTTTTACTTTAGAGACTATTGAAAGCGGTTACGTATTCTTAGAAATGCAAAAACCTCCTTTCGTTCTTAAAGCCGATGGTTTGGCTGCAGGTAAAGGTGTACTTATTATCGATTCTCTAGAAGAAGCTAAGAAAAGCCTTAAAGAAATGCTTAGCGGCCAATTTGGCGAAGCAAGTAAATCTGTGCTTGTAGAGCAATTCTTAGACGGTATCGAACTTTCTGTTTTTGTAATTACTGATGGTAAAAACTACATCACTTTACCAGAAGCTAAAGATTACAAAAGAATTGGAGAAGGTGATACTGGCTTGAATACTGGTGGCATGGGTGCCATCTCTCCCGTTCCATTTGCTGATGACGCTTTCATGAAAGAAATCGATGAAACTATTGTTAAGCCTACTATTGATGGTTTAGCTAAAGATGGTATCGACTATGTTGGTTTCATTTTCTTTGGTCTAATTAAAGTGGATGGCAAGCCATTCGTCATTGAATATAATGCTAGAATGGGTGATCCGGAAACGGAAGTAGTTATCCCAAGAGTAAAATCTGACCTTCTTGAAATTCTTGATCTTGCTGGTCAAGGTAGATTAGATGAAGCTTCAATTGAATTTGAAGACGGTTTTGCGACAACGGTTATGTGTGTTTCTGGTGGATATCCTGAAGCTTACCAAAATGGCAAAGAAATTACTGATCTAGATAAATTAGAAGATGTTACAGCTTTTCATGCTGGAACAACATTTAGTGAATTAGGCGAAGTTGTTACGAATGGAGGAAGAGTAATTGCATTAACAGGTAAAGGTCCTGATATGAAATCTGCTCTTACTAAGTCGTTCAAAGCTGCAGAAACCGTTCAGTTCGATAAAAAATATTTCCGATCAGACATTGGTTTTGATCTTTAATCATTTGATTTTAAATAGAGCCATCTAGATTGTCTGGGTGGCTCAATTAATTTATACAAACTCTATGAAAAAGGTGGGCGTTTTAGGTGGTGGTCAATTGGGACGTATGATGATCCAATCGGCAATGAACCTGAACATTCAAGTGAAAACTTTGGATCCTGATCCAAATGCACCCTGCAAAGCTACTGCTCATGAATTTGTTGTAGGTTCTTTAAACGACTACGACACGGTAATGGAATTTGCAAAAGATATTGATGTGTTAACCATCGAAATCGAAAATGTAAATACAGATGCTTTATTTGACCTAGAAAAACAAGGTTTAACTGTTTACCCTAAGCCAGATCATATTAAAATGATTCAGGACAAAAGGGTACAAAAGCAATTTTATATCGATAACGATATTCCAACCTCACCTTTTGTGCTAATCGATTCTATTGATGAATTAAACAACCATAAGGATATGCTTCCGGCAGTCATGAAAGTGGGTAAAGGTGGTTACGATGGTCGTGGCGTTCAAGTGATGAAAACCGAAGAGGACTTTTCTAAAGGATTTGAGGCTCCATCACTTCTAGAAAAAATGGTTGATATCGATAAAGAAATTGCCATTATCGCTGCAAGAAATGAAAATGGGGAAATCAGTACTTTTCCAGCTGTAGAGGTAGTGTATCACGAAAGTAACTTAGTTGATTATTTGTTATCTCCTGCTACTATTTCTGATGAAGTAGAACAAAAAGCCAAAGAGATCGCAACAACTTTAGTTACAAAAATGAACTTTATTGGTTTATTGGCTATTGAATTTTTTGTGGATAAAGAAGGGAATGTTATTGTTAACGAAATAGCTCCTAGAACTCACAACAGTGGTCATCAAACTATTGAAGGAAACCTAACTTCTCAATTTGACCAGCATATTCGTGCTATTTTAAATTTACCTTTAGGAGATACATCCAGAAGATCAGCTTCTGCAATGGTAAATGTTTTAGGTGAAAAAGGATATACAGGCGTAGCAAAGTACGAAGGTCTTAATGAAGTACTTCAACTTTCAGGAGTGTATATTCACCTTTACGAAAAGCACATGACTAAACCAGAAAGAAAAATGGGACACATTACTATTGTAGCCCCAACAAAAGAAGAGCTTTTTGAGAAAGTCGATGCTGTTAAAAAGAACTTTAAAGTGATTGCTTAGGCAATACTTTTCCATCATAGAAACATGAGTCATCCCTAATTTATATGACTATAATAATACAGGGATGACTCATTTTTATTTTTGAGCCAAAAAATAGTTATTGTAAGTACCAAATAACCTTAACTATTTAAAACTATGACTCATTCTACCCTTAATTTACTAAATAAAGTATTTACTAAGAAAAATAACCCAATCAATTATTTACTATCCCAAAGTCAAAACTATCTTTCTCCTTTACTCAAAGAGTTACATAAGACTCTTGATTTACGATTAGTAAAAACCTTTAATGAATTATTTCATTCAATATTAGAGAATAGAAATAATACAAAATCATTACTCTTGACAGAATTAGGCACTTTGCTTTCCGGTAATATCCATGGCAACGCTGGAGTAAAAAGAATTGGTAAATTAATAAGAAGTCATAACTGGTGTTCAAGTATAATTTCTGAGTTTTTTAGGAACAAAAGCTACGATAGAATTTCATCTATGCTCGCAGAAAAAGTTCGACCTATTTTAATTTGGGACGGATCAGTATTGGAGAAGCACGAGTCAATACGTCTGGAAGGTCTTTCGGCAGTCGATAGTAGTCGAGCCAAAAGGTTAGTGAAAATTAAACCAGGTTATTATAATCCTCCCGTTAAAGGTTTTATTCATGTACCTGGTTTTAAAGTTGAAGGAGTTGTTTTAACTGCACTATCTAAACGAGCATCTCTATTCGAATTCAATGTTTATTCGCGATCAGGTTTATTTAAAGAGTGGTGGTCTAATTTTATTTGGAGAGGTTTTAAGAAGTTACATAATCGCTTTCACAATGCAGTTTTACATGTTTTTGACAGAGGTTATGCTAATGTTACGGTCTTGGAATTTGCAGAACGATTTGAGCAAAGTTTCTTAGTTCGATGGATGTCTAACAAATATTTAATAGATGAAAAAGGTAAACGATTAACGCATCATATTTCAAGAGGAATGAAGAACAAAAGCTTTAAGGTGACTTTTGATAAAGAGCGTAAAAAGTATGCACGAAAACTTATTACTTGGAAAAAAGTCAAACACCCCGATATGAAAAATCAGGAATATACACTAATAGTGATTAGAGAATACAAACGTGCAGGATCTCCAATTTATTTACTCACAAATTTAGTTATTGAAACAAAGAATCAAGCGTGGGAAATGCTCTTTTCATATATGAAAAGATGGGAAGTTGAAGAAATGTTTAGATGTTGTAAAGCAGAATTAGGGTTGCAATCTATTAGAGTACAATCGTGGGAAGTAAGACTAAAACTAATAAATATAGCTCTTTTAGTTTATGAGTTTTTAATGGAAATAATACAAAAAAAGAGGCATTATGTTGAACGTTTAATCAACATATATGCCCCTTTGTTTGGAAGGAAAAGGAATAAATCTCCCTTTTATCGACTTCGAAAAGCTTTTGCATCCATTATAAGTAAATGGAAATCCTACGCTGAAATTTCATATAGGTATAATCCAATATTTAAGGGATGACTCATGTTTTTTTGGCATGATTTTCTACCTTTTGATAAGGTCATTAAATCAATAATCATGTCTTATAGAATATCATTTTTTCTTCTTTTTTTACCGTTAATCAGCATAGGACAGCAGCACTTACCATTTGTAAAAGATGGAAAGTGGGGTATCATAGACCAAAATAACAACATCGTAGTAGAAGCAAACTATCAATGTGCCACTCCTCTACATAACTTCACTTATTTTAGGGTTGGTAAAAACAATCTTTTGGGACTATTATCAGAAAATGGTAAAGAAATTTTTCCTATTGTATATCAAAGAATAGAGTATTTAGAAGATGACCTTTTTGTTGTTTGGAATGAAAAAGGTGCCTTTTTAGTCAATAAAGACCATCAAACCTTATCAGTTAAACCTTATCAAAGTATTTCGCCTTTGTTTCCATTTCTAAGGATACATCATCAAAATAAAGAAGGCATTTTATCTGTTGATGGAAAAGAAATTTTTCCTCCTAAATATCAAAATATAGAAAAACAACAACATGTCTTCATCACTCACGATAATCACCAATTTGGATTTTTAAATAGTAAAGGTGAGGAACAAGTTGCTCCAAAATATAAAAGTCTAGACTTTTTAGATGAAAATCATTTAGTAGGTAGCATAAAAGGAGGCCCTTTAAAAGCAGTCTATGTTCTTGATAAACATGGTAGTGTTCAAGAAGAAAAATCATTCAATAAGGAAAGTGAATTACTGAATTATCAAAAACAACTGTATTTAAAATCGGAAGCTCAAAAAGTGAAAGCTTCTAATCTGAGTACTCCTGTTTGGGTGGATATTCTTGGCGATAAATATTTAGTCGCTCCAACTGGAAAAGTCATTTTAAATGCTGCTTCGTTTTTTTATGTTCTAGAAGACCAAAAATCAGGATTAACAATTGCTAGAAGAGAAGAAAGTGAAGGGAAGAATGCTTTTTATCTAATTGATCAGAAGAAAGGAAGACCATTATATAAAAATACATTTAAGAATATAGTTCTTGACGATTACAATTATTCGGATTGGGCCCGTATAACGATTGATACCTTATGGGATGGTCTTGTGAATATAGAAGGAACTGTAAAACGACAAATCAATGACAATGGCAATGATTATGGAATTAAAAACATGGGTAACTTCTATAATCAAAGAGCATGGTTCCAAACAAAAAGTGGGAAATATGGAGTAATTAACGAACATGCTGAAGTTATTGTTCCTCCTATCTATAGTGTTATTTCTGATTTTAAAGATGGACAAGCAATCGTAAGAAAAAATCAGTCGTATGGTATTATAGATACAGAAGGAAAAATAGTAATCCCGATAGAGTACAATGGTTTTTCTAAGCTGTATGATAATTGGTACACAATTAAAAAAGGAAATGGTAGTTTAGGAAAATGGGGAATTATTGATAAAAATGGCCGCTTTATTCTTCAATGTAAATACGAAAAAATTTATTTAGACGATAAAGGTGCTAACATCAAACAGGATGGTAAATGGGGACGCTTTTTAAAAACAGGTAAATGGGCATTCCAGCCTAAAATACCGGTAGATGAAATGCATCCATACCATAACTCCATTGCTCGTTTGCAGCGTAAACCAAAATATGATCCTATCGATAGAAAAACACTCATTGGTTATCAGTTTGAAGGCTATGCAGATGAAAAAGGGAATATCATCCTCCCTCCTGTTTATCAGGAAATACTAGGTTTTGATAAAATATGGGAGAAAAAAGAAGGAATTGCCATGTTAAGGAAAGATCAAAAAATTGGTTTTGTTAATTATCATGGTGAAGTCGTTTTACCTACTGAATACATTAAAGCCGAGAACTTCGTTAACGCTTGGTCAATTCATAAAGGTGGTAGTATTGTTGTAAAACCTAGAAATGTATATAATGCGATTGACTACAATGGAAATGAATTACTAACTGAAGAATATGATTATTTATCGGATGATTTTATAAAAATTTGGGAGGATAGTAGTGGGGTAACTATTGCAGGTTTTGGTCGTAAAAAAGGATTAATTGATTTTGAAGGGAACAGAAAAAGTCCATTCGTATATCAAAAAATATTTCCATTAGATAGTACTCATTTTATAGCCCAAAAAGATAATTTATGGGGAATTATTTCATCTGAAGGTGATACTTTATCAGAGTTTACTCATCAAAATTCAGCACCTTTAAGTGGAACAAATAAAGTAAAATACATTGATCGACAAAATCAGGTATATAAAATAAAAGCAGACGGAAATTGGGAATCAACTACTCTCCCTCCTTCAGAAAAGACTAAGGGTATAAACGAACTATCAGAATTTACCTATCATATTATCGGTGATGATTATGCTATTGTTTCTAAGAAGGGAAAATCAAAATTGAGAGGGATTGTTGATGCTAACGGCAAAGCCTTATCAAAATTTGAATTCAAGAAAATTGGTCCATTTAAAGAAGGATTAGCGTTCGCCCAGAAAGATGGTAAGACAGCAAAAGATAGGAAGTATGGCTATATTAATAAGAAAGGGAAATGGGTGATCAATGCTCAGTATAATAAAGCAAAAAGCTTTTCTTCTGGTTTTGCTGCGGTGAACATCAAAAATAAATGGGGATATATTGATCTAAATGGAAAATTAGTTCTTCCGACAAAATATTCTCATGCAGAAGATTTCAAAGGTGATATCACAGAGGTAAATCATCATACCCTCATTAATAAGGAGGGGAAAGAAATAGGTCAATTAATTGATGAGGAACATCTTCAGAAAACAAAAAATGGTAAAGGTATCGTTAAAGGTATTGGTTATAAAAAGCATATCTTCTTTAATGGATTGGCTTTGTACTCCAAAAAGTTTGATGACGTAACAGTATTTAATAAAGCCGGTATTGCTTTTGTCAAAACTGGAGAAAAATGGGAGCTAACAAGGAAAATCAACAAAACTACGGTAAAGAAAATGTTCACAAAACGAGATATGGAGTTATATATCTCAGAGTATGGAAATAAAAGAAGAGTCGTTTCTATGACTGGAGATGTTTCTCAAGATATGGGTTTTGAGAAAAAGATAGAAGGAACATGGAGAATGATAGGTATTGATGGAGCTCCTTTAAATAACATCAACTTTAGTAAAGTGATTTATTTAGAAAAAGAAGATTCCTTTATCATTCAAACAAATACTTTAGAACAAATTGTCAGCTTTGATGGACAATTACTTACCGAAAAAGCTATAATGGGCAGCATGGTTCCATCTTTCGGTGGTGTGATACTTTTCGATAAAGGAAATAGTGATTATCTAAAATAAGAATCAGGAGATAAGACTTAAACTAGAATTTGATGATCATTCATTCAGATTCAATAAAAGAAAAAGCTGCTTTATAACTTAATAAAGCAGCTTTTCTGTTGTTGTTCTTTTCACTTTGTTAAACAGCCCACTCCATTAAAGATTGAGCTTGTTCGATACCTTTGTTTGTTAAAGATGCTTTGGTTTTATAACCTTCTGATTTCACATCTTTAATTAAACCTTTGTGATGCATTCTGTTTACGAGTGCTTCAATTTCATCTGTTGTTGCACAAATGCCTAAATTTTTAGCTACATCTTGAAACGAGCCTCCTGTATTCAAACAGAGGCCTACTAGAAATTTCGAAATTTTCTTTTCTGTGGACATGGTAGTATTAGTTAGGTTATTGACTTATGTAAGTTTACTAAATTGTATTCGATAAAAGCTTGTAGGACGACTAGGTACTAAGACCTAGTCTTTTTGTTGAATCTAAACGGCAGAATTCATTAAAATTGAAGCCTGTTTAGAGCCTTTTGCTGTTAACTTTGCAAATGTTTCTTTAGAAGAATATTTAACTTTTGATATTAAACCTCTTGATTCTAATTGACTTGCTAAATTATTAAGTTCTGTTGTATTCGCACTAATTCCAAGGTTTTTTGCGATAGTTTGAAAGGAATTGCCAGTATTCAAACACAATCCTATCAAGAATTTTGAGAATTTTACTTCGTTTGACATAATTACTCGTTATTTATAGTAGGTTATTAATTATTTAATTCTAGGGGGTGTTGCTTTAGTTAACCAACTGATTTATTAATCGTTATTACAAATATCAATCTCCGCAACCGATTTCGCAAATTTTTTCTTGTTAATTGTTTGTAAAATTTAAACGTATGAAAAACAATTAATTATAGTTTATAGACAATAGTTATTAATATCTCATGATGAAAGTTATTAAACTAAAATTCTTATACTATCTTTGTCCGTTCACTTAATAAAAATCATGAGTAGTATCAGAAATATTGCTATCATCGCTCACGTCGATCATGGCAAAACAACATTGGTAGATAAAATGTTGCACGCGGCACAATTGTTCCGCGAGAATCAAGAAACTGGAGAATTAATTCTTGATAACAACGACCTGGAACGTGAGAGAGGTATCACTATCCTTTCTAAGAACGTTGCTATTGAATACAAAGGAGTAAAAGTCAATATTATTGATACTCCTGGTCACGCCGATTTCGGTGGTGAGGTAGAACGTGTATTAAAAATGGCGGATAGTGTATTACTTTTAGTTGATGCATTTGAAGGTCCAATGCCTCAAACAAGATTTGTACTTAGCAAGGCACTTTCTTTAGGTCTTAAACCAATTGTTGTAATCAACAAGGTAGATAAGCCTAACTGTAGACCAGACGAGGTACATGATCAAGTATTTGATTTATTCTTCAATCTTGATGCTACTGAAGAACAATTAGAATTCCCTACTTTCTATGGTTCTTCTAAACAAGGATGGATGGGTACAGATTGGGAAAACCCAACAGACTCTATCGTTCCTCTTTTAGATGGTATCGTAGATTTAGTACCAGAGGCACCATCTCCAGAAGGTGACCCTCAATTACAAATTACTTCACTTGACTTCTCAAGCTTCGTTGGACGTATCGCTATCGGTCGTTTAACAAGAGGTACTTTAAAAGAAAGAACTTTTGTAGGTTTAGCTAAAGCGGATGGATCTACTAAAAAAGTACACATTAAAGAACTTCAAACTTTCAAAGGTTTGGGTAGAGAGAAAGTTGCAGAAGTACATGCAGGTGATCTTTGTGCAATTGTTGGTATCGACGATTTCGAAATCGGTGACACAGTGACAACTGTTGAAAACCCAGATCCACTTCCACGTATGGCGATCGAAGAACCAACAATGAGTATGTTGTTTATGATTAACAACTCTCCATTCTTCGGTAAAGAAGGTAAGTTTGTAACATCTCGTCACTTACGTGATCGTTTATACAAAGAAACTGAAAAGAACCTTGCTTTAAGAGTAGAAGCAACAGATTCTGAAGATAGATTTATCGTTTACGGTCGTGGTATTCTTCACTTGGCTGTATTGATTGAAACAATGCGTCGTGAAGGTTACGAACTACAAGTAGGTCAACCTCAGGTTTTATACAAAGAAATTGATGGCGTTAAAAACGAACCAATCGAAACATTAGTCATTGATGTCCCTGAAGAGGTTTCTGGTAAAGCTATCGAGTTGGCTACTCAAAGAAAAGGTGAATTATTGATTATGGAGCCAAAAGGCGACATGCAACACCTTGAGTTCCAAATTCCATCAAGAGGTATTATCGGTCTTAGAAATAATATCCTTACTGCAACTGCAGGAGAGGCAATTATGACACACCGTTTTAAAGAGTATGCTCCTTTTAAAGGAGAAATGACTACGAAATCAAATGGTGCAATTATTTCTGACCAAACTGGTACTCCTACTGCTTACTCATTAGATAAATTACAAGATCGTGGTATTTTCTTCGTAGATCCTACTGAAGACATTTACGAAGGTCAGGTAATTGGTGAGTTCAACAGACCGATGGATCTAAGAGTAAACGTAATTAAAGGTAAGAAATTAACCAACATGCGTGCTGCTGGATCAGACGATAACAGTAAGATTGCTCCTAAGCGTTTATTCTCTTTAGAAGAGTGTATGGAATATATCAGAGAGGATGAGTTAGTAGAGGTAACTCCAGAAAACATCCGTATGAGAAAAATCAAGTTGAAATAATTTTCAGCTTTAGCAAAACAAAAGCCTTTGATAGAAAACTATCAAAGGCTTTTTTTATCTTCATTCAATACTAAAAATTGGACACAAAAAAAGGTAACTTAGATGCCTAAACTACCTTTCCAACTTAGTATGAAATGAAATGAATTATTACTTTTATATTTTTAACTACAGAATCGTAAATGAATCTGAGTATTTTTTATCTCCATAAATTAGAGTTGCAGTGTACGTTCCTTCTGGGAAATTTGAAAGATCTAAACGTTTTAGCTTCATCGCTCCAGCAATAAATCTTTTCTCGTACATTATCTTATCTCTGTTATTGTATAACGTGAGTTTTACTTTTCCGTTGAGGTTATTTCCAATTATTAACAATAACTTATCAAAATTTACTGAAATTTTTAAACCTGTATTTAATGACGTCATTGAGTAATTCATGAAAATGGCATTTTTATCTGGCGTAATAAAAAACTCTCTGTCGACTTTATTGTCTTCAAATGACATGGTAAAAATATACTTTCCTACTTTTAACCAATTGAAATCAAGTACTGTACTGTACTTATCCTCATCTTTTATTTTACGTTCTAGAATGACTTGTTTATCCATGTCTTCAATATGAATATACACCTCTGCTCCTTCTATGTTTTCAATAGATAAGACAACAGATTTCGCATCTTTAGAAGCTATAAAATTGTAGGAAATCCCTTTTTTAGCATAAGATGAAAAAGAGATAAAATTAAAAATTAGTGAGAGAACAATAAATGCTCGTAGTAAATTAGTTTTCATAGTTTTAATAATTGTCGCACAAGTAATGAATGAGAATGTTTGTAATACAAAAGTAGTGGCAGTTGAATAAAATAAAAATGCAATTTGGCAGGTTTTATATTTTTCTCATAAGCACAAAACACAAACAACTGATTTACTGTTATTTAACATTACAAATAGAATTCTGAAATACATTTTTTTAATATAAAATTGATACTGTTTACCTAATATTAATATTGAGTTTGTTTGATATAATTATATAATATATCTATTTTTCAACTCGATTTTAACTAAGAAGACAAATCATAAATGATTTTACGAACCTATTATATTCTATTCCTTTTCTTTATTTTGACTGCTTCTATCACTAAAGGACAATTCCTTGATAAACAACATTATAAGCATCAAACGACCTTACAAGTATTAGAAAATATCGCTAGAGGAAAAGGTGATAATAGAAGCTTACCCATTTTAAAAATTTCTGAAGAACCTCAATATATTGCTAAGTATTTCCCAGGCAGTAGCAATCATTTTATTTACATAGATGAAAAGGTTTATGACTTATGTGTAGAGTTTGAAGAAGATTCATTAAGTGCACTCGCTTGTATTGTTGGACATGAATTAGGTCATTTTTTTGAAAACCATGCAAGTAACTTTGGGTTTTCAGACGATTCTGATTTACACTCCAACGAAGAATTAGAAGATAAAGCCGATCGTTTTGGTCTATTTTATGGAGCAATCGCTGGATATAAAACCCATTTACTTTTCCCTAAAATATTAACCAAGATCTACGAAAACTATCATTTAAGCGAACACCTTAAAGGATACCCTCCTTTAGAGGAAAGAAAAAAAATTGTTCTGAAGGCCATTACAGAAGTAGAAGGTTTGGTCAATATCTATCAGTTTGGGCAAAACCTTTATTCCTTTAAACAATATGAAGCAGCCCATAACTGTCTAAACTATATTCTGAATCACTTCCCAAGTAAACTGATACATAACAACCTTGGAGTATGTAAATTAAACATCTATCTCGATAAAATTACTGATCAATCTTTATACCCTTATATTTACCCTTTCGAGTTTGATGTTAGAGTAAAAAAGAAAGTCAAAACAAACCTTATTCATCGAGATATGCAATTTGATACAATCGATGAAGCAATAGAAGATTTCAAAACTGCTATTGATCTCGATCCACATTATGAAACAGCATATATCAATCTAGCCTGTGCTTATTCAATAAGAGGAAACCAAGATGCTGCGAGTGGTACAATCATAGATTTACAACAACACCTTCAAGAAATCAATAAGAGTATATCAGAAAATGCTTATTTAATTCAGGGTATCAGTAAAGCATTAAATGAAAACTATAAATCTGCCGAAAGCATATTTAAGCACCTTCATTCGGATAGTGACATCAATAACTATAATAAAAAGGTTTTGATGGCTGAAATGAATAAAGAAGCATCCTACTACGATAACTTTGTCGATTGGGTAAACTCTTTCTTTGAAGAAACTCCTGAGATTTCTAATAAGAAAGTAGTGTTTGATGCTTCAGAAGAAAAAATTGATAACACCCTGCCTGAAGAGTTACAGTTGGATAAGACCTACAACGAAATTGATCTAGGAAATTGGGCGGTTTTATATTATAAAGATGATGGTAAAGTAGGTAAATATATTTTTAGAAATAAAACCACCGAAGTATTAATGATTCAAGCCTTTGATTCCTATCAAGAGAGTACGTCAAAAGGTATATCTATATATGATTCCATCGATAAAGTAAAAGACCTTGAGCATTATGGAGCTCCTACTTTTCTTTGGAATGACAAGCCTTACATGATTCTTAATTATCAAGATGCAGGATTGGGTTTCACATTCGAAAAGAATAGAGTAGTGAATTGGTTTAGGTGGACGATAAATCACTAAAAAAATAGAGGTGGTTTCATAATTACAATGAAACCACCTCAATTTTGTTATTTCAATTTTTTAAGCGACTCTGTAAAGTCAACATAGTATTTTTCTTTATCTATTGTAAGTAAAAATGGAGGATCTGATGTAGCATCAAATAACAATTCTACTTGAGATTTAGGTGCTTTTCCTACATAAATTGATAACACGTCATCATCAAATTTATATTGTCCTTTTAGCATTTCACTTTTATAGATTTTCACTTGTACTTTTTCTAAATCGGACTGAGCAAAACCCATCCCTTTATTCTTTTGTTCAATATCAATGCTATACTTTGCTATTGATGTGATTTGTGAACTAGGAGAAGAATTTGAATTTAAGTAGTAAATTCCAGCAAAAAGTACAATCAATACAGAGGCAGCAATAGCGGCTACTCTAGTATAAATAAATTGCTTTTTTTGATTCTCTTCCTGAGGGTGTTCTACTTTAAATACTACTTCTTTGGCTTCCGTTTTTTCATCTTCTGTATTCGATGATTCAAACGTCTTCAACCTCTCTTTTAATACTTTTCTTTTAACCTGCTCAATTAATAACTGCTGTGCTTCGATTTCTAGTTTAAACTCTTCATCATTTTCTAATTTATTCTCTACATAGAGTTTTAATTCTTCAGATAATGAATTATTTAAATAGTCATCAATTAAAGTGGTTTTATCAGGAATATATCGATTTTCAAAATCATTTAATTCCTTTTTTATTGAACCGTTTTCAATATGATTGATCAATAATTGATGCGCTTGAAAATCTTTTTTGAACTGTGCATCCTCTTTTAATTTTAAATTAAAAGATTCCACTTCTTCAGACGATAACTGATTTTCAATATAGGCATCAAATAATGTCGTAAGTTCTTGATTTTCCATACTACATTTCTTTAGATTTAAGCACTTTTACTGCTTCATTCCTTGCCTTTTCCATACATTTATTCAGTTGAGAAGTGGCCGATCTCGCATTAGCAAAACCCATTTGTTCTGCAATTTCTGCCATGGACATCTTCACTTTAGAATACTTGGATAAAATTAGGTCTTGGCATTTTTCTCCTAATTGACTGATGATTCCTGACAAATCATCAAACAGTTCATATTGTTCTTCATCAAAGTTTACCGATTCATCTAATAAAGAATTATCGTGATCTAATTCATCATTCTTTCCTTTATTATTCCTTAGGTAAACCCTCCATTGATTATAAGCCAGTGTATATATGTAGTTTTTAAGGTTGGAGTCTTCTCTCAATTTTCCTTTTTCGATATTCTTATGAAGATCAATAACTACATTCTGAAATATTTCTTTACCGGCTTCTTCATCACCTCCATTTTTTTTAACCAAATTAACCACCATAGATTGGTAATTAATATACAAATAAGACCATGCGGACTCTTTATGCCCACTAAGGTCAGTTAATAAAGACGATAAAGAGGATGTGTATTCTTGATGTACCATGATAACGTTTGGATTATAATCAATAATACAAAATTAACCTCAAACCTCAATATTGCACCCTAAGGAAAAACCGAAGTTTTCTTTAATTATTTGATAAATAATATAAACCTGAGTTCGTTTACTCATTACTTTATATCATAAATAAAAAAAAGTCACCTTCAAAAATTAGAAAGTGACTTCATTTATATGATTAAAATATCTCTAAACGAGTTCTTTAGAACTTCTCTTCATCGCTTCACGCTGTCTCTGACGAGTAAATTCTTTTCTCGATTTTTCAATCTCAATTTTCTTTTCAACAGAACAAGGGTAATCAAACAAACAAAATTGTTTTATTTGATCGACAACTACCTGTGGAACCATATTTTCCCAAGCTTTATCACCTTGTTTGATCAATTGTAAAACTTTATCAGAAATAATATTGAGGTTCTCAGTATTACAATCTGATAAGTCCTCGATTTTATTCGCATCTTTCATCGCTTTAAATAAAGATCGAATATCTTTTTCAAGAACAATATCGCTACTTGTCAACACTTTTGTTTCTTGGTGTTCATGATCTCTAGATAAAGAAGGATAAACATATAATTTGATATTCCTACCAAATAGATATCCAAATGCTTCCAAAATACCACCTTTTAAGTGTTCGTAGTATTTAGGAGTGAAAATATACTCCAAGTTGTACATACCCACAGCCACACCAATTTTTCTACCTCTTGTAAATCGAGATAAATAGTTTGTTAATCTGTAGTACTCTTGATATTTGGAGATCATTACCGTGTAACCTAGAGAGCATAACATATCGATACGGTCTAGGAAGTCGCTCTCAGCCTTTTTCCTATCATCAGAAATTCTAAGATTGGCTAGCGTTAACTCGGCAACTGTTACAATATTATTTTCATCTACATCGGGATCGTTCTTAAAGTGCTCATAAGAACGTTCCATCATATCAATATTTACTTTAGTAATTGGTCTAAATCGACCTCTCAATACTAAGATGTTTTTCTTATAAAGGAAATCTTGAGGTAAAGCTACTTGACCATCAGGACCAAACATTGTTGTTTTAGCTAATCCGTTTTTAACAAGTAATAAACTTAATAAACGGTTATCCACATCCATAAAGTCTGGACCAGTAACTCTTACAAAATTGACAATAATCTTATGAATACTCAGTTCATCCATTAGAGAACTTAAGAAATCATCCACATTGTCTGTCATGTAAAAACATGCATAGATAAGGTTTACACCTAGAATACCAATGGTCTCTTGTTGCATCAAAGGATCATTGTCCTTTAATTCAACATGTAGAACGACTTCATTTGCTCCACCATTTGGTTTGGTTTGGAACCTTATTCCAAGCCATCCGTGTCCTTGGTTGGTTCTATTAAAGTTTAACTGTTCTACGGTATCAGCAAAAGAGAAGAAGCATGTATCATCTGCTCTATTTGGAAGACGTTCTCCTAATAAGCTAAACTCCTTATGAAGCATTCGCTCTACTCTGCTTTGGCAAACATATCTTCCTCCTGGCTCAGGGCCATAGATTGCATCGGAGAAAGCCATATCATAAGCCGACATTGTTTTAGCGATTGTACCTGAAGCGGCACCTGCTTTAAAGAAATTTGCAGCTACATCTTGTCCTGCTCCAATTTCTGCAATTGAACCATAAATATTAGGATCTAGGTTTATTTTTAAAGCCTTTTCCTTGGTGGTCAATTTGTTGAATCCCATATTAATTAGGTACTCTGTTTATGCGTGTAAATATATTCAGTGCTGGATGTGAGACACTCTATGAGAATAACTCTCGAACACTGTGTAATGTTATAGAAGTTATACAAATACAGTACCTCATTGTCACATTGCAAAGGTAAATTTTATTTAGAGAAAATATCTATTAAAATAGATACATCTTTTATATTAATGTAATTTTTACACTAATTATCATGAAAACGAATTTTTAATATTGAATTCATAATAATAAAGTATAAAATAACCATAGTATTTAAAAGAGTTGTACATCTATTATTTGTTTAGCAATTGAAATAGCAACGTATTAAGTTAAATAATTAAAATGCTCCATAAATTTTTCTGATAATCCATTCTGAGAAGAGAAGTACAAAGATAAATATCAACATCCAAAATGTAGATCCCAACTCTTTATAAGTTTCTTCTGCATGAATTTTTTGAGGTGCTTTATTTCCTTTTAATACATCAGAAAAGGCATCAATAGTGGCCTCTTCATAAAAAACGCCACCTGTTTTATCAGATATATTCCTTAGTAAATCAAAATTTGCAGTAGGATTCAATGCTTCCAGCTCCATTGTTTTCACAGTAAAATTACCTTTTGCAACTTCTGTTTTACCTTCAATTTCTGTGGAGGCTTTAAATGAGTAAACACCTTCGGATAAATCAGATAAATGATATTTAAAGTAAGGAGATGAGTTTAAGAAAGTATAAGTTGATTTTTCTCCTTTATCATTTTGGATAACCAAATCAATAGTCTGTCCATAAATCGATTCATAGATATCGTTATATACTTCAGTTTCAATCACTACATCTTCAATATCAGAATATTCGGATTGAGTTGTATTGACTCTAAATCTTCTCTTATCTGTTTTAGTAGATAGATATTGAATGACTTTACTAATCAATTCATCTACCGCTTCATCATCTTGATTTAGCAGTCCTTCATGCAATCTCCATTGCCACAACCCAGTACCAACGGTTACAGCCGTCTTCACATCATTGTTTTCACCTATCATCATAAAAGGTTTAGAAGTAGTTACACTCCCAATTTTATGATACATCAAAACGTTTCCAGATTTTACTGTATATTCTCCAAAAGGAACCTCTACAGGAGGCATACGTTCCAATGTTTTCTTTTGTTCTTTTTTATAAGTGAAGGTTTTAAAGTCATCATTAAAAGCTACAGTTACTTTATCTTTTTGACCTCTATAGCCTTTAATCATCAATAAATCGTTTTGAGCATTAAATAAATTGATGTCCGTTTTATCGCCAACAATATACCAAATAGGCAATCCTTCCTTCAAGAATTTTTTGATCAGTAACCCTGCTTTCTGTTTGATATTAGGGAATTCATGAAGGATGACCAAATCATATTTAGCCGTTTTATCGTAGCCTATTCCATTTTTGAATTTTAAGCCAGGTATATAAATATGTAGCTCGTAATTTTTATTTTTTCCACACCCGCACGAATTGCCTTGATATCCGGATGAGGGGCGTTGGCAATTAATAAAATCTTTTCCTTCCCTTCGATCACCTCAACATAAGTTGATTTCACGTTGTTCTCTTTCGAGAACTCCCCATCTAAATTTCTAACTGATACCGTAAATTTCTGATACCCTTTTTTCTTTGCCTCAACTAAGAACTCTATTTGTTCGAATCCTTTTTCGTTAGCAATCTTATATCTTTTTCTCTCTAAGATTTTACCATTATTACTTAATGATACTTCGACAATTTTTCCAACAAAGCCTTCATTAACCACCTCAGCGATCACAGGAAATTTATTCCCCATATAAGCTATTTTATTTGCATAGACATCTTTAATTTGCAAATCAATCTGAGGAATAGTATCACCAATACCTACCGTATAAACTGGCACTACAGAAGGCACATATAAAGGAGAAAAACCTTGATTAAAAATACCATCAGTAACAAGGGTAATACCTGCTAGATTCTCATGTTCATTTAATTCTTCCAACTTTTGAATCGAATTACTCAAATTGGTCGATTTATGATTAAAGGTAAGCTGTTCAAGATTCTTCTTTTCGATCAACTCACCATCCAAGTTATAGAACTTTGTGGTGTAACCATTAGCTTCCAATTCCTCTGCTGTCCCTTTTATCTTACCCATTAATTTTTGGACATTTTCTAAAGGAAGTGTGGCAATCATAGACTCAGAATCGTCTATAATGTAAGAGATGATTGGCTTTTCGAAATAACGCTGCAGACTCTTAATCATAGGGTCCAACAACAAGAAAAATATCATTAATAGGGCAGTAAACCTCAATACAATCAAAATTCTATTGATGTTTAATGTCCAAACTTGTTTCTGAGTATAGTAAAAATAAGTGGCGGCAGCACATAGTGCTATTCCTAAAAACATCCACCACCAAGAGTATTCTATATAAAGTCCATTCATGGATTTAGATTTCCGACTTCTATTTTAAAATTTGTCGATTGCTACATTCATCTATTGATGAAAAAATTCTAATAACCTGATTTGATTGATCGAGATTACTTACTTAAAAGTTAAAATCTATTCTTAGAGTATGCAATAAAAAAGGGACTTATTTACTAAATCCCCTCTATATATCTTGATATTTTATTTTTTAGATCTTATTGATAATTCTCTGAAGCGTTAAAACCAAACAAAACACCTTCGTTTACTTTGTTGATCATTAGTTTTGCCCCACCAACAAATGAAGGAGGAAGTGAATACACATAACTAAGCACATAGTATTGCACTAAGGTTTTATTTTCTTCGATTTTATAATAAAAAGTGATTTGCCTTGTAAGGTAAGTCGTCTTTTGCATCATTACACGATCAAAATTAAAACCTACTTTCACTACAGTTTCCGTGGGCTTAATTGTTTTATTATCCCACGTAATTTCCCCCAATGTAGAAATCATGCTTTTCACATGAGGTTGATCTACTTCATCATCAGCAGAAAATACATCTACTATAAACTCGTACGTTGGGTTAAATTTGCTTCCTTCTGCCTCAAATAATTTATCTGTTTTAGATACAGAATAACCCTCAATACATTTTTTCTGAAAACCTACTGATAACAATTGTTCCTTAGTAAAAACAGGTCGTGAAAGCATTGCCGTACCTCTTGACATCAAAAGATAAAACTCTCCTTTTTTATCCTCCTTATTATGCAAAGCATCGTAGATCCATTGATCATTTTTAAAATCTTTCTCTTTTGGAAATATAGGTTTTGTTGAAGGATCGTAACAGACATTATAAATCTGAACTTTATGATCAGATACTTTTTCTTGATCGATAATGTATTTCGAACTTTCCTCTTGATCTAAAGAAAATTGGGCTTGTACAAAAAAAGGAAAAAGTAAGATTAGGGTTAAAAAAGGCTTTTTGATGTTCATGTTAGTCAATGCTTTTCATAATAAATAATATTGTTCTTACTACGTAAGTTACAATAAATGCCACTAACATACCTTGATAAAAGTAAGACATTTTAGGCTCTTCTTGAATTACGTACATCACCCCTAAAAAAACAGGGATATAGCCAATAACAAAAAATGTAAAGAACTTTAATTCTCTAAAAACAATTGACCAATTCATTTCTTTTTACGTTTTCTATTTGAAGATTTTTTAGAAGTAGATGACTTAGAAGGTGTTTCTTCTGATTTGTCTGTAGCTTTTTTCGAAAATTGGATTCCTAAAAAACAAGCACCTGATAACATAAACAACCAATAACTGGCCAAGATACCGTGGTGAAAAGTTTCATTTACCCCAATAATGAAAAAGGCAGCACCAAGTGCTACCAATATCGTTTTTTTCATGTCTTAAAGATTACTCTACGTACACTGAACCAGTCACTTGAAGAATTTCGTAATTCTCCGGATCATTTTGGTTTGCACGCATACCTTTACCCGTTACAATTTCATATTCAGTAGTAATTTTCACATTATCATCTGTAAAAATATCGCCTGTTTCCTTATTGAAGTGTAACGTATCTGTTTCTAATTTTTGTCCTTTTTTATAATCTTCCAATACCACATTAGAATAAACTGTATACATGGTACTGTCGGCTGTATAGATAGCACTATCGGCAATTAAGTGAGATGATTCTTCACTAGATTCTTGATCATAAGTAACAATATCAATCCCCTCTGGATACCTCTCGTTACCGTTTTTGTAACGCATCTGCACTTTTGCTTTCAATTTATTTTTCGGCACTGCATCCTCGGTATGCATTGTTTCAATATTAAAAGCAGTATAATCTGGAGTATCCACTCCTAAAGCTATTTGTCTTGCTTCTTTCTTAGTTCTTGTTTTTTTACCACAAGAGAATAATGCTGCTGAAGCAATTAATACTATAAATATTTTCTTAATCATTGTTTGTCTTGTTGTTATGTGAAAACACTTGACACTACAAAAATATACATTAGATTGATCTTTGTAGTGAGATTAACAGTATTTTAGTTTTTATCACCTAATTTCTTCGATCTATAGTACGTATTTCTGTTTTGTTATCAACTGAAGAAACCAATATGAATTGTTGTAACTCAGGTTTATAGATAATCTCTACCTCCTTATCATTTGATATTGGAGAAGAGATAAACGGTTGACCATTAGAATAGAATAGGTAGGCCTTTTGTTCTTTCGGGAAAGTAATGACAACGATTTCGGCATCTACACCAAAATCAAAATATTGACCAATCACTAAAGAGTTTTCTTTAAATTGTTTGGTAAAAAGTTGCTGTCCCCCGCTGTTCATCACCTGTAAATTCCCATATCTTTGGTTCAAAATCAGATAATTTCTATTTCTAGCTTCATCAATCAACAATTGGAACCTTCTATTCGATGCTCTATCACCAAGCATTTCATTTTTCAATACCTCTCCTTCTGCGTTCAATTCTACAATCTGACCAATTTTAGAAATAAAGGCAATTTTGGTATCTCCTAGTGTAGCATCTTCCTCAACGAATAACTTAGGCGATACTTTCTTTTTGAACAATTTAGGGAAACCTTTCATGTAATTTCCTTTATGGTCAAACAGAATTAATTTACCTTCACTAGAAAGTGTAATGACGTATTTTTTAGCATTGGACTCGAAGACATATGGAGGCATACATAATCTATGTAACGTATTCACAGGTTGCCATTTTCCTTTTAATTGACCATCCAAATCAATACCATATATATTACCTAATGTGTCTACAGCTAATACGACACCTTCTGTATTTTGATAGAATTCTTTACTACCATCGGCATGCCATGGCAACCATTTTAAATATTCTATCTGAGAAACATCTGGAAGTTGTACTGGAAAATCATTAAAATATTGTGCCTCTCTATTGAGGTGTAATACTTTATTGTTCTGACTAACAAAAAGTGATGCTTTATGTTCAGTATCCCAAATCAATTCTGGTTTAGAAGATAGTAAAGAATCAAATTCTTGATAAAAAACCGTATCTCCTGTAAAGTTATAGGCCTCTAAAATGTTTTCTTTATCAATCAAAGCAAACCCTTCCGGGTTACCCATTTCATTATTAAATAAGAATGGTGGATATTTTAAATCAACACCAGTTTCTCTAGAGAATAATAATTCTGTACTTTTTGTTTTTCCTTCTTTTAGGTCACCACTAAACAATGCTGTCCACTCAAACTCATTGTTGTTATATGACCACACCTGAAAGTTCAAGCTCAATAATAATTGTCTATAACGGGTAAGATATTTCTGGTAGGGTTTCGAAAAGCTATTCATCATAGAAGACCAAGAAGCAGTGGTGTTCATCACAAAAGAGGCTTTCGATTGCAAGCTATTCAGCTTTGTCACCAATTCCTGAAATCTTTTTTGCTTCGACCATCTTCTTTTAATCAACCAATCATTAAGCCACTTCGAAAGTATAGGAAGATCAGTAGCAACTACTAAAAATTTATCTACTCTTACTAAATAGGTGGCCTCGCTGTTAGCGTCAAACTTTTGGCCGAACACCATACCTGTAAGGTTATTTACTTTTAATCGTAGAATAGAAAAACCATTTCGGCCAATGATCTCTGCTTTTTGTTGATTGGATTTTTCATAAGCCCTTTTCAAATCAATTAAATCTTTATCGATACCGATTTGATCATTCACTTGAAAAAAATAAATATTACTCCAATCCCTTCCTGTAACTGATGGTACAGTTGCTTTTACAAAATCCCCTTTTAAATGATGTGTAATCAATGTAGGATCTATGCCGTGAGCATCAAATAGTTTATTTTTTTGCTGAAGAAAAGTTGGATTATTTTTTATGGAATAAGATTGAGATGATTTAATAAATCCATCTACATCATTCACATTCCATCTTTCATAAAAGGCTATATCGTCCGTCATTAATCTATGAGCCAAATCTTTTGATGAACTCAGTGTATGATCGACATAAGACAAGAAACTATTTGGATCTAGTGTATTATGGGCTTTAATAGAAACCTCATTTTTCTTTTCAGCACATTCGAATAATTTTAGACCAAAAGTATAATCCATCAAACTTGGAAAAGGATGAGTCACCCCTAAATTATTCATACTCTCAAACCAATCCACAACTGCACTAGAACGAATCCAAACATTCACCCCGTCTGCTAAAGATGTATTGTATTCCTTAAAATTTTGATTTAGGGTTTGAAAATAATATTCGTCATAAAAACGCTCACCATCATTTCTAATGGCTTCTTCTATCCATAAAGCATCAGTAGAGGCGACAATAAAATTCCTGATTTTGGCAACAGACAATAATGATCCATCCAATTCGAATTCTTGTACTTCAACACCTTTGTATTTTCTGTTAAAGCGTTTATTAGGTAAACTCTTTAATTGCTGAAAATAGTCGATATAAAAACGTTCTTCTGTTGGGATATAAAATGACCAAGAAGTGGGTTGACTACCCGTCGAATTTAAGGAAAAATAGACATTCCCTTTCACTCCTAAAGTAGGGTTTTGAACGGCAGAATCGAGAAGAATTAAAAACTTTGAGAGTACTTTATCAGATTGTTTTCCGCCTCCGAGGCCCTTTACAGCATTAAAAAAAGAAGATGAATCTTTTACAGATAGAAGTTCTGAAGGGTGTTCCACTTCTACCAAAGCAATAGCTTCACTTGCTACAACATGCCAAATGTCTGTTTCGTAGGAGGATTTCCTGGTATTATCAATAAAATAGAACCCAATAAATATAAATACTAGGGCTATTAATTGAGTGAATAAAAGCTTTTGATTGTCGTTTAATTTAGGCAAGGGAAAATGTGTTTATTATCCTTTACTTTTAATGTTCATCTGATCTAATAACTCTTCCAAAATACGGTTATATAAAGCATCAGATGCAGTACGTTTCGTTACTGCTTTACTTGCGTGCACAACAGTACTATGATCTCTACCACCAAACTGATTACCAATAGATTTTAATGGTTCTTTAGTGTATTCTTTAGAGAAATACATGGCTATCTGTCTTGCTTGAGCAATGTCTTTCTTTCTTGTTTTCGATTTTAGTTCGTCAACTGAAATACCAAAATACTCTGCTACAATTTGTTGGATAAACTCAATGGTAATTTCTTTCTCTGTATTTCTGACGATATTCAACAAAGCATTTTTAGCCATGTCCAAATCTACCTGCTTTTGCATCAAGGATGCATTGGCTACTAGAGAAACTAACGTTCCTTCTAACTCTCTGATATTAGAGTCGATATTGTAAGCTAAATATTCAACAACATCATCAGGAACCATCACTCCCTCAGACATCAATTTTTGTTTTACAATCGCTACACGAGTTTCAAAATCTGGCTTTTGAATATCTGCAGTTAATCCCCACTTAAATCTTGACAATAAACGATCTGTTAAGCCTTCCAAGCTTCTTGGAGGACGATCGGAAGTCATGATTATCTGTTTACCATTTTGATGCAAACGGTTAAAAATATGGAAGAAATTTTCCTGAGTTTTTTCCTTTTTAGCAAGGAACTGTATATCATCTACAATAAGTACATCTACTTGTAAGTAATAGTTGGTAAACTGCTGTACATTATTGTTCTTTAATGCTTCAATAAATTGAGTAGTGAACTGTTCAGACGACACATACAAAACGAATTTTGATGGGTCACTGTACTTCACTTCATTACCTACTGCTTGTGCTAAGTGTGTTTTACCAAGACCAACACCTCCATAAACTACTAAAGGGTTAAATGCAGTAGCCCCTGGCTTTTTAGCAATAGCGATACCCGCAGATCTGGCCAAACGGTTACAATCTCCTTCAATAAATGTCTCGAAAGTATAAGTAGGATTTAAATAAGATTCTCTATATGTACTTTCTTGTGCATTAGGCACTCTAAAGTGATCTACAAAACCATCCATGTTTCCGCCCTGAGGAGGAGTTTGAGGACGATGTTGGTGTTGTTGCTGCTGCTCTTCCATCATTCTGTTTTGCTGAGAATTACGGTATTGAGGCATAGCATTATTACCACTTTTTCTATACTGAGGAGGGTTTTGATAACTATTGGATTGAGTTCCCCCTAAAGATTCCCTCTTATTTGGTTGTTGAGGATTTTGATTTTGTGGATTATTCTGAGGTAATGGATTTTGCGCCTGTTCACCCCAAAGGTTGTTTCCAATATTATTTGGAGGAGGCGTTCCATAAGAAGAGTTACCTTGATTAGAATTATAGAAATTATTTCCATCAGGGTAACCTTGCATATCGTTATTCGATGCAGGGTTTTGAGAAGGAGTATTAAATCCCTCATTCTGCATGTAATTCGATCTATTTTTCTCTAGATTCTCCTTCGCATATGGGTTTGGATTTGCAGGTCTTTGTTGCTGTTGTTGTGGATTAAATCCACCACCTTGCATTCCCCCTTGTGAAGGATTCTGGTTGTTATTTTCTTGATAAGGAGAGTTGAAATTCCCTTGATTAGGAGTTCTTCCTTGTTGTTGTTGTGGCGAATTAAATTGTTGAGGATTGTACCCTGAATTTTGATTCATATTTCCATATGATGAAGATTGATCAAAATTCTGTTGCTGTTGTGGAGCCTGTTGGCCTCTTTGTAATGTAAATGGAGCATTTTTAGGTCTACGAGTCATCATCATAGAGTACTCCAATTTACCTTGTGGTCCTAAAACAGCACTAATTGCTTTTTTAAGAACGTGTACATAATATTCTTCAAGCCATTCATAGAAAAAAGGACTTGGAACAGCAATGGTTAAGACATTATTCTCCAATTTAACGGGTTTAATAGGTATAAACCACGTATGAAAACTCTGTGCAGAGATTTCATCTTTAATAATATCTAGGCAACTTCGCCAAACTGCAACACCATCATTTCCCATGTGTAAAATCCTCCTCTTGTTAGGCTCAAAATATTAATGAAACAATATGCTAAAATAATGCTTTTACTCTAATAGTTCTAAAGTTATAAACAATAATTAG